>NZ_JADMLG010000001.1:0-302182 GCF_015674855.1 Nocardia bovistercoris
TCGACAAAGCCATCGAAGGATTCGTCATGTTCGCCCTCAACCAAGGCGAAGTCTGCACCTGCCCCTCCCGCGCCCTCATCCACTCCACCATCTACGACGAATTCATGACCCGCTGCATCGAACGCACCGAGGCGATCAAGAGCGGCAACCCGCTCGACGAGGCGACCATGATCGGCGCGCAGGCGAGCAACGACCAGTACGAGAAGATCCTGTCCTACATCGATATCGGCAAACAGGAGGGCGCACAGGTGCTCACCGGCGGAAATCCGCGCAAGGTCGCGGAATTCCCCGACGGGTACTACGTCGAGCCGACGATCTTCCGCGGCCGCAACGATATGCGGGTGTTCCAGGAGGAAATCTTCGGCCCGGTCGTCGCGGTGACCACTTTCGATTCCGTCGAACAGGCGCTCGCCCTCGCCAACGACACCCTCTACGGACTCGGCGCGGGCGTCTGGACGCGCGACATGAACACCGCCTACCGGCTCGGCCGCGAGATCAAGGCGGGCCGCGTGTGGACCAATTGCTACCACGCCTACCCCGCGCACGCGGCCTTCGGCGGATACAAGAAATCCGGCATGGGCCGCGAGAACCACAAGATGATGCTCGACCACTACCAGCAGACCAAGAACCTGCTCGTCAGCTACTCGCCGAACAAACTCGGATTCTTCTGATGCCGCAGGACGCGAACCGCGTCGAATTGACCGAAGCGGCACAGGAACTCGTGCGCACGCTGGTCGGTCGGCACGGCGCGGTCATGTTCCATCAGTCCGGCGGCTGCTGCGACGGCAGTTCACCGATGTGCTATCCGCGCGGCGAATTCCGGGTCGGCGCCGCCGATGTGCTGCTCGGCTACGTCGGCGATCGGATCCCGTTCTGGATGAGCGCCGACCAGTTCGAATACTGGCGGCACACCCACCTCACCATCGACGTGGTCGCCGGACGCGGCAGCGGATTCTCCCTCGAGGCGCCGGAAGGCCTGCGTTTCCTGACCAGATCCCGCCTGCTCACCGACGCCGAACTCGAGGCGCTGGAAGCACATCCGCCGCCCACCGGAGCCGATCCCCTGCCGTGACCGCCCGCGCGGCCACCGCCTCGATCCCGACTCGACGCGGTGGCCGCCGGACCCGACCGCTCGGCGCGGATCTCACGCGCGAACGTGACCGATCTCGCACCTTCCCGCGCCCGACGCGTTCCCGCGCCTTGTATGCGCGATCTTCGACGCCCGCCTCGACGCTCCTCGATGCCGACGGTATTCCCGTCGAACGGCGGGATCGGTGCGAACCTCTTCCCGAGCGGGCCCGCGCAGAGGATACTTTCCGGTACCCCCGGTTCTCAGCAAGCCCACAGTCATCTCTGGCGCCCGCCACGGCTTGAACTGTTCCACTGGTGGTATGCCAGTAGAGACGTACCGGCAGCGTCCGATCCAGGAGGTCAGGGCCGTGTGTAGCGCGATGACGACGACGCGTCGTGAATTGGTTCGGCTCACCGGAATCGCGGGCGATTCCGTCAGCAAGCGCGGGTCCCGCGCCATCAACGCCGACGCCGTCGCCACGTGGACCGACCCGACCAGCGGCCGCGCCGCGTTCGTGGTGGCCGACGGCGTCGGCGATCACCTGCCCGCAGCGCGCGCCGCCCGCGCCGCGGCCACGGTGGCCGCGCGCGAGGCCGCCCGCGGCGGCGACGCGGCCGAGGGAATCCTTGCCGCGCAACGGCATCTGCTGCGCGAGTTCCCGGAGCCGAAGGCCGACAGCGCCCTCGTCGTCGCCGTGCTCCCGACCACCGACCGCGACGACGCCCCCGCCGATATCGCCTGGGTCGGCGACTGCCGCGCCTACCGCTGGAACGGCCGCACCCTGCACCAGATCACCACCGACCACACCCTGGCCGAATACCTGCGCCTGCGCGGCCGCTACGCCGCACCGCGCACCCACCACATCATCACCACCACCGTGCGCACCGTGCGTCCCGATCAGATCGGCCGCGCCGCCACCGGATCCAGCAACGGTCGGCTGCTGCTCAGCACCGACGGCGTCCACAAACCCCTCGGCATCGCCGCGATCAAAGCGGCCCTGGCCTGCGGCGAATCCGCGCAGGCCACGGCCGACGGCCTGGTCGAACTCGCCCTGCACAGCGGCGGCCGCGACAACGCCTCCGCCTTCGTCATCGACCGCCGCTGACGCCCGGCGCACCGGCAACGGACTCACGGACAACACAGGAGCCGCGTCCCGAAGGACGCGGCTCCTCGTGTCGATGTGGGATTACAGGTACTGCCCGGTGTTCGACTCGGTGTCGATGGCTCGGCTGGCCGAGGCGTTCTTGCCGGTGACCAGCGTACGGATGTAGACGATCCGCTCGCCCTTCTTGCCCGAGATGCGAGCCCAGTCATCGGGATTCGTGGTGTTGGGCAGGTCCTCGTTCTCGGAGAACTCGTCCACGATCGAATCGTAGAGATGCTGGATGCGCAGACCCGGATTGCCGGTGTCGAGCACGGCCTTGATCGCGTACTTCTTGGAGCGGTCCACGATGTTCTGGATCATGGCGCCGGAGTTGAAGTCCTTGAAGTACAGGACCTCCTTGTCACCGTTGGCGTAGGTGACCTCGAGGAAGCGGTTGTCCTCGCTCTCCGCGTACATCCGGTCGACGACCCGCTCGATCATCGCCTGGATGCAGGCCACCTTGTCGCCGCCGAATTCGGCGACGTCGTCGGCGTGCAGCGGCAGGAACTCGGTCAGGTACTTGGAGAAGATGTCCTGCGCCGACTCGGCGTCGGGGCGCTCGATCTTGATCTTCACGTCGAGGCGGCCCGGACGCAGGATCGCGGGGTCGATCATGTCCTCACGGTTGGAGGCGCCGATCACGATCACGTTCTCCAGGCCCTCGACGCCGTCGATCTCCGACAGCAGCTGCGGCACCACCGTGGTCTCCACGTCGGAGGACACACCCGAACCTCGGGTGCGGAAGATCGAGTCCATCTCGTCGAAGAACACGATCACCGGCGTGCCCTCGGACGCCTTCTCGCGCGCCCGCTGGAAGATGATCCTGATGTGGCGCTCGGTCTCGCCGACGAACTTGTTCAGCAGTTCGGGGCCCTTGATGTTGAGGAAGAAGGACTTGGCCTCCTTGGCGTCCTCACCGCGCGCCTCGGCGATCTTCTTGGCCAGCGAGTTGGCCACCGCCTTGGCGATCAGCGTCTTGCCGCAGCCGGGCGGACCGTAGAGCAGCACGCCCTTGGGCGGGCGCAGCGCGTACTCCCGGAACAGGTCCTTGTGCAGGAACGGCAGCTCGACCGCGTCGCGGATCTGCTCGATCTGGCGGGCCAGACCGCCGATGTCCTCGTAGCCGACGTCGGGGACTTCCTCCAGCACCAGGTCCTCGACCTCGGCTTTCGGCACGCGTTCGAAGGCGAATCCGGCCTTGCTGTCGACCAGGAGGGAGTCACCCGGCCTGAGTTTGCGGATCGGGGAATCGGGATCGTCGAGATCATCGAGCTCGGCGATCTTGGCCAGCGGACCGGACAGCCACACGACCCGCTCCTCGTCGGCATGGCCGACGACGAGGGCGCGGCGGCCGTCGTCGAGGATCTCGCGCAGGGTGCCGATCTCGCCGACGGAGTCGAACACGCCCGCCTCGACCACCGTGAGCGCCTCGTTGAGGCGGACGGTCTGACCGTATTCGAGCGAATCGGTGTCGATGTTCGGCGAGCAGGTCAACCGCATCTTGCGGCCCGAGGTGAACACGTCGACCGTCTGATCGTCGTACACGCCGATCAGGATGCCGTATCCGCTCGGCGGCTGACCGAGCCGATCGACCTCCTCGCGCAGCGCGACCAGCTGCTGACGCGCCTCCTTGAGGGTGTCCATCAGCTTCGTGTTGCGAATCGTCAGCGAATCGACGCGGGCTTCCAATTCCCGCGCGTGATCAGGCGAATCGGCGAGTTGCCTCCGGAGTGCAGCCGCCTCGGCGCGTACTGCCTCGAGCTCTCTCCAGGCCGCCGAATCGGAATTCTCGATGGGGCTCATGTGCTGCTCCTCCCAGTCCCGGTCTATCAACGCTACCGGGCGTGAACGGTTCTCGCTGTCCGACATGGTTTCTTCGTGATCACATCTGCGCTTCTATCGGCGGCGGAAGTCCATGTTAGCCTGCCCTAACCCGAACCGGACGAGAGTTCTCGTCCATCGAGCCGAAAGGTTGCCAGTAATGCTCTTCACCGCCAGATCCCTGCGCGGATGCGTCGCCGCCGTCGCGGTGGCCGTCGCCGCGACGGTCGGGCTCACCGGATGTGGATCGGACGACAAGTCCGACACCGCCACCAGCGCCACCTCCTCTGCAAATACCACATCCGCAGCCGCCGGGACCACGGGTTCGGGCGGTCACGGTGGTAATCACAGTGACGGCGCCCCGACCGCGGAGGAGCTGCAGAACACACTCGCCGTCTTCGCCGCCGCCGACAAGCCAACCGCGGACAAGGTCGCGGTCGTGGTCGACGGCCAGAAGCGGGCCGCCAACATCGACCAGATGACCAAACTGCTCGCGGGCTACGGCGCGCTGAAGTTCATCGTCAGCGACGTCAAGGTCGACGGCGCCACCGCCACCGCGCAGACCGTCATCAGCTCGCCCAACGGCGACGCCCCGCCCATGCCGCTGACCTGGCAGAAGGTCGACGGCAAGTGGAAGATCGCCGACGCGAGCGCGTGCGTTCTGCTCGGCTTCGCCCAGGCGCCCTGCACACCGTAGTCGGCCGACGTTCCGCCCGTGCGAGCAGGCCGCGCACGGGCGGACGCGCAAGGCCGCTCAGCCCTTCGAGGGGCGACGCTGCGGCTTCGGGGTCACCGTCCCCTCGGCGAGGCGCCGCGCGCTCACCAGGAAGGCGGTGTGGCCCTGCATACGGTGCTCGGGACGCACGGCGAGGCCGACGACGTGCCAGCCGCGCACCATCGACTCCCACGACCTCGGCTCGGTCCAGCATTCCTGCTCCCGCAGCGCCTCGACCACCTTCGACAGCTGTGTGACGGTTGCCACATAGATGATCAACACCCCGCCCGGCACCAGCGCGCGTGCCACCGAGGGCAGCGCGTCCCACGGGGCGAGCATGTCCAGCACGGCCCGGTCCACCGGCTCCCCCGCGTAGTCGGCCACATCACCGACGGTCAGCGACCAGTTCGCCGGGCGCTCGCCGAAGAAGGTCTCCACATTGCGCACCGCGTGCGCGGCGTGATCCTCGCGGATCTCGTAGGAGACGACCCGGCCATCGGGGCCGACGGCGCGCAGCAGCGAACAGGTCAGCGCGCCCGACCCCGCGCCCGCCTCGAGCACCCGCGCGCCCGGGAACACATCGCCCTCGTGCACGATCTGCGCGGCGTCCTTCGGATAGATGACGGCCGCGCCGCGCGGCATCGACAGGACATAGTCCACGAGCAGCGGACGCAGCGCCAGATACGGGGTGCCGTTCGTGGAATGCACCACACTGCCCTCGTCGGCGCCGATCAAGCTGTCGTGCTTGATGCCGCCGCGATGGGTGTGGAATTCCTTGCCCGGCTCCAGCAGGACCGTGTAGAGGCGTCCCTTGGCGTCGGTCAGCTGCACCCGGTCACCGATGGTGAATGGCCCGGTCCGTCCGGCCGTCATGTATCTCCGTTCCGTCTGTATCGCGATGGCGGCGACCGCATGCGGCGGTTGCCGATCGCGCCGCGCTGTCGGTACCGCCGGATAGCCTGCCAGGTATGTCAGTGCCCGCGTCCACGCCCCCCGCCGACACCGCGAACGATCCCGGCGCGGCCGGCTCGGGCGCACCACGCAGACCCGCGCTCTCACCCTCGCGGGCAATGGATTTCAAACAGTGCCCGCTGAAATACCGCCTGCGCGCGATCGATCGGATTCCGGAGCAGCCGTCGCGGCACGCGGTGCGCGGCACGGTGGTGCACGCGGTGCTCGAGGATCTCTACGGTCTGCCCGCCGCCGAACGCTCCCCCGAGCGGGCCGACACGCTGGTCGCGCCCGCGTGGGACCGCACACTCGCCGACAGCCCCGAGATCGCCGAACTGGTCGCCGACGACGGCCTCGAACCGTTCCTCGCCGAGGTGCGCGAGCTGCTGGTCGCCTACTACCGGCTCGAGGACCCCACGCGATTCGATCCCGAGTCCCGCGAACAACTGGTCGAGGTCGAACTCGGCGACGGCGTGCTGCTGCGCGGTTTCGTCGACCGCATCGATCTGGCGCCCACCGGCCAACTGCGGGTGGTCGACTACAAGACCGGCCGCGCGCCGGGACCGAACGCCGAGACCAGGGCGCTGTTCCAGCTGAAGTTCTACGCCCTGGTCGTATTGCGCACGCGCGGAATACTTCCCGCCCAGCTGCGGCTGATCTACCTGGCCGACGAACAGATCCTCACCTACGCGCCCGACGAGGAGGAACTGCTGCGGTTCGAACGCACGCTGTCGGCGCTGTGGGAGGCGATCGTGTCGGCGGGCCGCAGTGGCGATTTCCGCCCGAATCCCGGTTGGCTGTGCGGCTTCTGCGATTACAAGGCCATGTGCCCGGAGTTCGGCGGCACCCCGCCCCCGTATCCCGGCTGGCCCGGGGGCGCCACCGAATCGCCGGAGGAGACCTCGGCGGAATCGGTGGCGCAGTAGTCGCGGAATGCGCGGTAATCACGGGATCGGACGGTGGAATCGCGGCACAGCGACACCGAAAGCTCCATTCCCACAACGAAATTCACCGACGTCACCGAACCGAACCCCACGACCGGACACCGGTCCGCCTCGCGCATCCGAAATCTCATCGGGATCCCGCCGAAAGCCTTTCCCACAGTTCCAGTTTCGTGGGGACCGCATCGCCGATCAGGCCGAGCGCGATGCGCAGACACGCACGATGTTGTGCGCCGACCGCAGGCGCGCGCACGACGTCAAGTCCCGCACGCGAAATCCAGCCCGCGAGCGGTGTCAGGTCGCGTCCACGCACGCGTGCGTCAGAACGCTCGGCAGGAGCGGATATCGGTGGCGAGGATGGCTTTCGCGCCGAGTTCGGCGAGCTGATCCATGACCGCGTTGCCCTGCCCGCGCGGCACCAGCGCGCGCACCGCCACCCATGTCTCGTCGGCCAGCGGCGAGACCGTCGGCGATTCGAGTCCCGGTGTGATGAGCACCGCGCGCTCGAGCAGGTCCCTCGGGCAGTCGTAGTCCAGCATCAAGTACTGCTGGGCGAACACCACGCCCTGCACGCGGGCCACGAGCTGATTGCGGGCGCGGTCCGCGCGGTCGGCGCCCTCGCGTTCGATGAGCACGCCCTCCGAATCGCACAGGATGTCGCCGAAGGCGACCAGATTGTGCTGGCGCAGGGTGCGCCCGGAACCGACCACGTCGGCGATGGCGTCGGCGACGCCGAGTTGGATGGAGATCTCCACCGCGCCGTCGAGGCGGATCACCTCGGCCCTGATGCCGCGCCGCTCCAGGTCGGTGAGCACCAGATTCGGGTACGAGGTGGCGATGCGCTTGCCGTGCAGGTCCTCGACCTTCCAGTCCTGCCCCGCGGGTGCGGCGTAGCGGAAGGTGGAGCGGCCGAAGCCGAGGGAGATCCGCTCCTGGACCGGCGCACCGGAATCGAGAGCGAGATCACGGCCGGTGATGCCGAGGTCGAGTTCACCGGAACCGACATAGATGGCGATGTCCTTGGGCCGCAGGAAGAAGAATTCGACCTGGTTGGCGGGATCGAGAACAGTGAGGTCGCGCGAATCGGTGCGCTTGCGGTAGCCCGCCTCGCTGAGGATGGAGGTGGCCGATTCGGACAGGGCGCCTTTGTTGGGGACTGCGACGCGCAGCATGGGGGAAGGTCCTTTCGGGATGTGACGGTGACGGGGCGCGGTGCGGCCGTCACAGATGTCGGTACACGTCCTCGAGTTCCAGCCCGCGGCCAACCATCAGCACCTGGACCCAGTAGAGCAGCTGGGAGATCTCCTCGGCCAGCGCGTCGTCGCTCTCGTGCTCGGCGGCCAGCCACACCTCGCCCGCCTCCTCGAGCACCTTCTTACCCTGGGTATGCACGCCCGCGTCCAGTGCGGCCACGGTGCCCGACCCATGGGGACGGGTGCGGGCGCGGTCCTGGAGCTCGGCGAACAGGGTTTCGAAGTTCTTCACGGGTGACCATTCTTTCAGACTCCCGCACACTCCCCGCACACAGCACCACCCCGCCGACGGATCGACGGGGTGGTAGCCGGGTGAACGCGTTCAGTCCTGCGCGAGCAGCGCCTCGAGGTCGGCGACCGCGGTGCGCAGATGTCCGGCGAAGGCGTGCATCTGGTCGGCGACCGGCTCCGGGGTGGCCAGATACAGGTTCCAGCGGTCCGGCAGCAGGACGTAGGCGACGCCGATGCAGGTCGGGCTGGTCGACCCGAATCCGAAGAAAGTGATGTTGACCGACGGCGCGGAACTGGTGGACAGGTAGTCGTCGCGCATGATCGTCCAGCCGGGGCTGTCGTAGAGCGGCAGCGCCTCGGTGGCGCCGAGTTCGGCGCCGCGGCGACGCTGGATCCACTGCAGTTCCCACAGGTGCTGTTCGGGCGCCGCGCCGGACTGGCACTGCTTGGCCCGCTCGACGTGGGTCGCCGCCGCCGTGCGCGCGGCCGCGAGCTTGGCCGCCGCGTCGACCTCGGGATCGACCATCGCGTCCACGAAGGCGATCAGCTCCGGCGTCACCACCCGCATGGCCTCGGTGCGGCCGTTGCGGTACTGCCTGGTGGCGATGGATTCGTAGGTGGCGCCGGTGAGCCCCTTGCTGCGCCGGTGCGCGAGCTGGTAGCTGAGCTGGGCGAAGGCGTCCGGGGAGATCTTCAGCTCCTTGGCGCGCGCGGTGCCGAAGCTGTCGAAGGACACCGTGAGGGTGGCGTTGGCCGCGGCGTAGGCGGCGAAATCCGCGCCCGCCGCGCCGATCGCCGCGCGCAGGGCGTCGTCGAGGACGAATTCGATCGGCGCGACGGCGGGCGCGCCCTGCCGCTGCGCACCCGAGCGGGCCGCGTGTTCGGCGGCCGAGGTCTCGAGCAGGGTGTCGACGAAGGACAGGATGGTCGTGCCGTCCAGACCGCAGTGCTCGACGTTGATGCCCGCCTGGCCGTCGGCGAAGACGATGAACGACACCGACTTGTCGAACCACCGGTTGCCGCTGTCGCCGTGCAGCAGCTGATCACAGGCGTGCTGCACGTCACGGGGCGCGAAATCCTCGAGGCAGACGCAGAACAGCGCCGTCTCCAACTCCTCCAGCGCCGCGACGTTCGCCGGTTCGGCCAGCAGCGCCGCCCGGTCGGCGGCCCATTCGGCGCGCGCCTTGGTGGTGAGATGCCCCACGGCGGCGTCGGCGGGCACCCGCTGCTCCCCCGCGCGCTGCACCGCCC
Organism: Nocardia bovistercoris; assembly: GCF_015674855.1. Lineage (GTDB taxonomy): Bacteria > Actinomycetota > Actinomycetes > Mycobacteriales > Mycobacteriaceae > Nocardia > Nocardia bovistercoris. The sequence goes on from NZ_JADMLG010000001.1 coordinate 9,380, forward strand.
GCAGGCCATCGGCGAGATCCTCGGGCGTGTAGGGCGCGCCCTCGGGACCGATCACGTCGACGCGGAACAGGTTGCCGCGGTGGAAGACCGCGATGTGGCGCGCGGCGGACGGTCCCGGCTGCTCGTCGGAATACGGCGCCCGCACGCTGTCCTGTTCGACGCCGGGAATCCGGGTCTCGGAGAACAGGAACTTGTTCTGCCACATCGACAACTGCTGCCCGCGCTGGGTGACCGGCGGGATCGCTTCCTCGTCGAGCGCCAGTTTGTAGTCGACGGCCGCGGCGATGATCCCGGCCGCGCGCTCGACCTGGGTGGCGCCGGTGGACGCGGCGAGCACGGTGTCGTCGCGGAAGAGGAAGAAGAAGTTGGCGTTCAGGGCGATCCGGTCGCGGCGGCCGAGATACCGCGACGGCCAGAACAGGTCGAGCCAGCTGCCGACACCCGGTGTCGCGTCGTATTCCCGCAGGGCCTCGTGCAGGACCCGGCCCTGGCCGTCCGCGCGCAGCAGATCGTCGACGGCCGCCTCGGTAGTGGCAAGTTCGTCGTCGGTCAGCAGCGGCGCGGACCAGCGCAGGAAGCGCTCGGCGCTGTCCTCCAAGGTCGGCAGCGGTACCCGCGGCAGGTGGTCTTCGGCGGCGAAGGTGCGGTCGCTCAAGTCGGATTCCTCGGTGTGATGGGGTGGACGGGTGCGAAATTACGGACATCGGGACGGCGATGCGACGGCGTATCACGCGACATGACGCGGCGACTCACCACACACGATCCTCGGTGTCGAGGCGGAGTTTGGGAAGGGCCGTGGCGCGTGTCGTTCGCCGCTCAGCCGCGATCTTCGACCGCGCCCGGCTCGGGCAGCGGGCGCGACAGATACAGGGCGGCGTAGAGCCACCCACGCGATTCCTGTCCCTCGGTGTCGATTCCCCTGTCGGACAGGGCGTTCAGCACCTGCGCGCGCTCGTCGTCGGAGGCGAAGCGACGCTGTTCGAACAGGCCGGGCACGCGTTCGGTGCGGTAGCCGAGCGCGGCGAATTCCGCCGCGATGGGGGCGAAGTCGAACATGCGGAGCACGAAATGGGCCATCCACGGCCTGCGGGCCGGATCGGCGGTGGCGATGCGGACCAGGGTCTTCTCGGTGACGTAGCCGACGCATCCGGTGGAGATCACGATATCGGCCGAGGCCAGCAGATCGCGCTGGGCTTCGGTGGGGTCGGCGCTTTCCAGGTCGGCGTGCACGATGTCGTGCAGCAGACCGGCTTCGTTCGCGTAGTCCAGTGCCGGGCGGGCGGCGTCCATACCGATGAAACGGACATCGGGACAGGCGTCGCCCTCGGCTAGTCGGGCGCGGTCGCGCGACACCATGGCGGCGCGGCTCGCGGCCTCGCCCGCGCGATAGTGTTCGGAGAGTTCGTCGATGGTGAGACCGAGGCGCAGCAGGGCGGCGTTCACGCCGTAGGAGCAGCCGATGTCGAGCACGGTCGGCGCGTGCGTGCGCGTGGCGGCGCGGTATTCGCGAATCTGCTGTTCGAAGAAGGGTTTCGCCAGTTCCGGTATGCGATAGTCCAGTGCCGACATCCGAGCGTAGTACTCGCGGGGATCGGGTCGGTCGTAGATGTGGTCGAAGGAGGCTTTCCCGGTCGTATGTAACGGCACTGGCACGCTTGTGGTTCCTCTCGATCGCGGGATCGGCTAGTCGAGTAGCCGGTCGCCGCGGACAGCGTCGGCCGCGGCTAGATGATCCGGTAGTACCCGCCCGAACAGCTGGCGGGTGCGTTCCACGGTGCCGATGACACCGGGCCGGTCGGTGTAGGCGAAGATCGCCGAATGTCGTTGGTGGCCACCGGTTACCGGTGAGACCCGATGCAGGGAGAAGCGCCCGCGGAACAGTTGCAGATCGCCCGGCCGAAGCGCGAGCCCGCGCACCAGCCGCTCGCCCGAGCCGGTCAGCACGTCGCGCACGTCGTCGAGGTTCTCGGCGTGCGGCGAGCGAATGTTCGGGCAGTACTCGAAGACTCCGCCGGACGCGGCGGGCTGGGTCAGCATGCTGACGGTGAATTCGTTGGTGTCGAAATGCCAGGGGTGCGACATCCCTGGCGCGACCACGTTCAGGCAGAGCCCGGCCAGCGGGTCGGCGAATTCGTGCAGTTCGGCGAGTCCGAAGCAGTCGGCGACGAAGCGCTGGAACGGCTCGCTGGTGTAGAGCCGGTGGATGAGCGCGTCGGCCGGGATGCGATCGCGCGGGACGAACGCGTTGCCTCGGTCGAGCACGATGCGGCCCGGATGGTCTTGCGGCAGTTCGGTATCCAGCGGAATGTTGTAGGCGTTGACCCGCTCGACCTCGTAGTACGCGTGCGGCGCCATCGCCTCGCCCTGCGCCCGCAAGGTCTCGACGAGCGCGGGCCGGATGAACTCCCGCAGCACGGTGCATCCGTCTTCGGCGAGTTCCGCCCGCGCCAGCGCGACCACACCCTCCCGGTCCGCGCTCCCGACATCGGCCAGCGGATACCTTGCGGTATCGACGATCTCGTCCAGCACGCCCGCAACTGCCATGAGGCCCATTCTGCTGGCCGATCCCCGCGACACGCCCGAGATTCCGAAAGATAGCCCGTGACTACTGTCACACCTACCAACAGGGCGCACATGTGTTGCGGGACAGTAACTCTCACCCCGACACACGGACAAGCGCAGAGCCTGTTGACGCGAGACTCCCAGGGCCGCGAACCCGCGGCGACGAAGTCGACGCCGATAAACACAACTCAGGTGCGGGTGCGCAATGCCGCGTGCAAGTGGTCGACGGTGAGGCCGACCAGGGACTCGCGCAGCACCCGGCCCGGCGCGTGCGGCACCGCGATCTCGCAGGGCACCACGATCACCGCGCAGCCCGCCGCCTGGGCGGCATGTGCGCCGGTCGGCGAATCCTCTATCGCCACACAGGATTTCGGGTCGACGCCGAGCAGTTCGGCGGCACGCAGGTAGACGTCGGGTTCGGGTTTGCCCTCGGCGACCTCGTCACCGCAGACCGAGACGTCGAAGTAGCCGCGGCCGAGGGTGTTCAGGCCGTATTCGGTCAGCGATCGCTTCGTATTGGTCACCAGTCCGCTCGGCAGGCCCGCGGCGCGCACCAGCGACAGCGCGTCCTCGGCGCCGGGCCGCCACGGGATCGGACCGGTCATCAACTCGGTGACCCGCACCTCGAGGAAGCGACCCGCCTCGAGCAGGGCGGCGGGCGTCGGCTCGACGCCGAGTCCGGCGAACAGGATGCCAAGCGCGTTGGGACCCGACGCGCCGATCAGGGCGTGGCGGAGTTCGTCGGTCATGACACCGCCGAGTTCCGCCGCGAGTTCGCGGACGCCGATGTCCCACAGCTTCTCCGAATCCAGCAGCGTTCCGTCCATATCCCACAGAACCGCGGCGAGTGGCGCGCTCACGTGCCGTACTACTCCTCTGCTGATGACGAATCCGGCGCGGACGCCGGGCACGGCCACCCGCTGCTCGAGCGAGTGGCCGTCGACGCGCCAAGCCTATCGACTACGACGGGTGAACAGCCGCTTCGGTGTCGGCCGTCACGCGCTCGACGCCGAGATCACCAGCCGACCGCCTTCCGAAGACACCCGCAGCCAGCGGTTCTCGGTGGCGGTGGAGCCGTCGGATTTCACGTAGGTGAGCGAAGCCGTCGCCGCGTCGGCCCCGTTGGGCGTCACACCGTTGACCCGCACCGAACGGATCGAGGACCAGAACGAGCTGAACGCGCCGTAGCCGCCGGTCTGCGCCTGATACGACGGCGAGAGCTGGGCCCACGCGCCGCCGATATTGCCGGGCAGCATGCCGTAGTAGCTCTGGATGAAACCCGCGATCCGTTCCGGGGTCGGCGGTCCCTCGGGGGGCGGCGGTGGCGGAGTGGTCGACGCGGGCGGTGTCGTGGTCGGCGCCGAGGTGGTCGGGGGCGGCGCGACCGGGGCCTGCTTCGGACTCTCCATGATCGAACCGCCGCCGGGGACCTCGACGGGCGGATTCGTCGTCGCGGGCGGCGCGGCGGTGTTGTCGTCGCCGCCTCGGGTCTGCACGGCCACCGCCAACACGACCACGACGACGAGTCCGACCAGCGCGGCCGCCGCGACGGCGAGCAGTCGCCGGTCGGGGCCGCCGCGCGAGGTCCGCGCCTGCGCGGGCGGGATCGGGGCGATCGGCGTCGGCGACACGGCGGGCTGCCGCACCGGACCGCTGCCGCCGCCGCGCGGACCGCCGCCCGAATGCACCGGCGCGAACGGCGGGCCGGTGGCCGCACCGAGGTACGCGGTGGGATCGGCGGCATTCGACGGCCCCGATCCGGTCGCCGACGACGGCAGCACCGTGGTCGCGCCCGCGACCGCACCCGGCGAGGGCAGCACCTTGGTCACCACCGGCGCGGCCGCCAGTGCGGGCGCCCGCCCGGCGGCCACCGCTTCCAGCGCTTCCCTGGCCTCCTGCATGGTGAGCCGAGCCTCGACGGTTCCGGTGAGCAGCCGCATCAGCACCGGGGCCAGCGCACCGGCCTGCCGCGGCGGCGGGATCTCCCCCCGCGCCACCGCGTGCAGGACGGCCAGCGGATTGTCGCCCTCGCCGAACGGCGGCGCGCCCTCCACCGCCGCGTAGAGCGTCGATCCGAGGGCGAACACATCCGAGGACGGTTCCGGATTCTCCCCGCGCGCCACCTCGGGCGCCAGGTAGGCGGGCGTGCCCGCGAGGAATCCGGTGGCGGTGACGGTCACGTCGCCGACCGCGCGGGAGATGCCGAAATCGGTGATCTTCACCGTCCCGTCATCGGCGACCAGCAGATTCGCCGGTTTGACATCGCGGTGCATGATGCCGGCGGTGTGCGCCGCAGCCAGCGCGGCCGCAGCCTGCGCGCCGACGCGCGCGACCTCCACCGGCGGCAGCGTGCGCTTGCCCGCGAGTCGCGCCGCCAGACTCGGCGCGTCCATGAATTCCATGACCAGCCACGGCTGCCCGTCTTCCTCGGCGACGTCGAAGACGGTGATGGCGTTGGGGTGGTGTAGGCGGGCCGCGATCCGCCCTTCCCGCATGGCGCGCAACTTCGCCTCCAGCGCCTGCGATCCGGTCAGATGCGGCGCGAGCAGCAACTGTTTGACGGCCACCGTGCGTTGCAATCGCACATCGGTGCCGCGCCACACCACTCCCATGGCGCCGCTACCGATCGGATCCGAGAGCCGGTACCTTCCAGCGATCAACCTGTCCGCCGTCATCTGGTTGTGCCCTCCTGCTTGACACCGAGCCGTCGCGCATGGCGCGCGTCGGGCCGTTCGACCCGAAAATCCTACGCGCCGTTGCGCTTTGCCGCCCGCACAGCTCGGCGTTCGCATCCGCCGACGGCCACGGACGCAGCAACGTCTTCGACAATGACATACCCGACCGACCGACATCCAGCCACGACACGGCGGGTCCCTCGATCGAACCCTCGTGTCCGTGCGCGGCGCCGCGCACGGCGGGCATCGATCCGCGCGCGACGCTGCGCGTCATCCCTTCGATCCCAGTGCATTACAGGTGTCACGGCGCCCGGCGACCGGTTACCGCGCGGCGATCAGCAGCCGCATGGTGACCACCATCACACAATCGTGCGGCAAAACCTCAGGCGTTGAAGTACTTCGCCTCGGGATGCAGCAACACGAACGCGTCGGTGGACTGCTCGGGATGCAACTGCAACTCCTCCGACAGCACCACGCCGATCCGATCGGCCTCGAGCAGATCCACCAGCTTCGCGCGGTCCTCGAGTTCCGGGCACGCGCCGTAGCCGAAGGAGTAACGCGCACCCCGATAGCCGAGTTTGAAATAGTCCTGCACATCGGCCGGATCCGAATCGGCCACCGCGTGCCCTTCCAGCACCAGTTCCTCGCGAATCCGCCGATGCCAGTACTCGGCCAACGCCTCGGTCAACTGCACGCCGATGCCGTGCACCTCGAGGTAGTCGCGGTAGTTGTCGCCCGCGAACAGCTCGTTGGCGAAATCCGCGATCGGCTGCCCCATCGTGACCAGCTGGAACGGCAGCACATCCACCTGCCCCGCGGCGCGCGCCCGCTCGCGCGAGCGCACGAAGTCGGCGATGCAGAGGAAACGGTCGCGCTGCTGACGCGGGAAGGTGAACCGGTAGCGCTGCGCGGCATCGGGTTCGGGCTCGGTCAGCACGATCACGTCGTCGCCCTCGGAGACCGCGGGGAAGTACCCGTAGACCACCGCCGCGTGCTGCAGCACGCCCTCGGTGGCCAACCGGTCCAGCCAGTACCGCAGCCGCGGCCTGCCCTCGGTCTCGACCAGTTCCTCGTAGGACGGCCCTTCGCCGCCGCGCTGACCGCGCAGACCCCACTGCCCGAGGAACAGCGCCCGCTCGTCCAGCAGACCCGAATACTCCTGCACCGCGAGACCTTTGACCACCCGCGTGCCCCAGAACGGCGGCGTCGGCACCGGCAGGTCGGCGGCCACGTCGGAGCGTTCGGGCACCACCACCGGCACCTCGGCGGCCTTGCGCTTCTCCGCGATGCGCTTGGACCGCTCGTGGCGAGCCTTGCGCTCGGCGGCCTTCTCGCGCTCGGCGACGGCCTCCGGACTGTCCGGATCGGCCCCGCCGCCGCGTTTGACCGTCATGATCTCGTCCATCAGGCGCAGGCCCTCGAACGCGTCGCGCGCGTAGTGCACATCGCCGAGATAGACCTCGGTGAGATCGTTCTCCACGTAGGCGCGGGTCAGCGCGGCGCCGCCGAGCAACACCGGGAACTGGTCGGCCACGCCCTTGGCGTTGAGCTCCTCCAGGTTCTCCTTCATCACCACCGTGGACTTGACCAGCAGTCCCGACATGCCGATGACATCGGCCTTCTTGTCCACCGCGGCGTCGAGAATGGTGGCGATCGGCTGTTTGATGCCGAGGTTCACCACCTCGTAGCCGTTGTTGGACAGGATGATGTCGACCAGGTTCTTGCCGATGTCGTGCACATCGCCCTTGACGGTGGCCAGCACGATGCGGCCCTTGCCGGAATCGTCGGTGGCCTCCATATGCGGTTCCAGGTAGGCCACCGCCGTCTTCATGACCTCGGCGGACTGCAGCACGAACGGCAACTGCATCTGACCGGAGCCGAACAGTTCGCCGACGGTCTTCATGCCCGCGAGCAGCGTCTCGTTGATGATGCGCAGCGGCGGGACCTCGGTCATGGCGGCGTCGAGGTCGGCGTCCATACCGGCCTTCTCCCCGTCCACGATGCGGCGTTCCAGCCGCTCGAACAGCGGCAGCGCGGCCAGTTCCTCGGCCCTCGACGCCTTGGACGAGGCCGCCGAGACGCCCTCGAACAGGGCCATCAGCTTCTGGAGCGGGTCGTAGTCCTCGGCGCGGCGGTCGTAGACCAGGTCGAGCGCCGTCTGCCGCTGCTCTTCGGGAATCCGCGCGATCGGCAGGATCTTCGACGCGTGCACGATCGCCGAATCCAGACCGGCCTGCACGCATTCGTGCATGAAGACCGAGTTCAGCACCTGCCGCGCCGCCGGATTCAGCCCGAAGGAGATATTGGACAACCCGAGGGTGGTCTGCACCGCCGGATGGCGACGCTTGAGTTCGCGGATGGCCTCGATGGTCTCGATGCCGTCGCGGCGCGACTCCTCCTGACCGGTGCCGAGGGTGAAGGTGAGCGTATCGATGATGATGTCGCTCTCCAGCAGCCCCCAGTTGCCGGTGATGTCGGCGATGAGGCGTTCGGCGATCTCGACCTTGTGCGCCGCGGTGCGGGCCTGGCCCTCTTCGTCGATGGTCAGCGCGACGACCGCGGCGCCGTGTTCGGCGACCAGCGCCATGGTCTGCTGGAAACGCGATTCGGGACCGTCGCCGTCCTCGTAGTTCACCGAGTTGACCGCGCAGCGCCCGCCGAGGTGTTCCAGGCCCGCGCGCAGCACGTCGGTCTCGGTGGAGTCGAGCATGATCGGCAGCGTGGATGCGGTGGCGAGGCGGGCGGCCAGCGCCGTCATGTCCTTGGCGCCGTCGCGGCCGACGTAGTCGACGCACAGGTCGAGCACGTGCGCGCCGTCGCGGGTCTGGTCCTTGGCGATGTCGAGGCACTTCTGCCAGTCCTCGGCCAGCATGGCCTCGCGGAATGCCTTGGAGCCGTTGGCATTGGTGCGTTCGCCGATCATGAGCACCGAGGCGTCCTGTTCGAACGGCACCGCCGTGTACATGCTCGACACGCTCGGCTCGTGTTCGGGCCTGCGGCGCTCGGCGGGCGGCGCCAAGGTGGGTTCGACCTCCCGCACGGCCGCCGCGACCTGACGGATGTGTTCGGGCGTGGTGCCGCAGCAGCCGCCGACCAGCGCAAGCCCGAATTCGGAGACGAAGCCGCGCAGCGCCGCCGCCAGCTCCTCCGGCGTCAACGGGTACTCCGCGCCGTTGGCCCCGAGCACGGGCAGGCCCGCGTTCGGCATCACCGACACCGGGATGTTCGCGTGCCGCGACAGGTGGCGCAGATGCTCGCTCATCTCGTCGGGCCCGGTGGCGCAGTTGAGGCCGATCATGTCGATGCCGAGCGGCTCCAGCGCCGTGAGCGCCGCGCCGATCTCACTGCCGACCAGCATGGTGCCGGTGGTCTCCACCGTGACGTGGGTGATGATCGGGATCCGGCGACCCGCGCGCGCCATCGCCCGCCTGCTGCCGGTGACGGCGGCCTTGACCTGGAGCAGGTCCTGGCAGGTCTCGATCAGGATCGCGTCGGCGCCGCCGTCGAGCATGCCGAGGGCGGCCTCGACGTAGGCGTCGCGCAGCGCCGTGTAGGGGGCGTGCCCGAGGGTGGGCAGTTTGGTGCCCGGCCCCATCGACCCGAGCACGTAGCGCGGCGCGCCGTCGTGGCCGGGCCCCATCTCGTCGGCGACCTCGCGCGCCAGGCGGGTGCCGCGTTCGGACAGGTCGCGGATGCGATCGGCGATGTCGTAGTCGGCCAGGTTCGGCAGGTTGCAGCCGAAGGTGTTGGTCTCGACCGCGTCGGCGCCCGACTCGAAGTACGCGCGATGGATATGGCGCAGCACGTCGGGGCGGGTGTCGTTGAGGATCTCGTTACAGCCCTCCAGCCCGCGGAAATCGTCGAGGGTGAGGTCGGCGGCCTGCAACATCGTGCCCATCGCCCCGTCGCCGATCACGACACGCCGGGACAGCGTGTCCAGGAGCGTGGTATCGAACGCCGTGCTGTCGAGCACGGCGCTTTCCAGCGAGGAGGAGTCGGACACAGGCATGTGTACAAGCCTAGTGGGAGGGGCCGACAGGTCCCGAGCCTATCCGGCCGAGCGGACCTCGCCCGTGAGCGGCGCCACATTCCGGCGGCCGCTCGGTTCATCGCGAGCGGAATCCTTCGGACCGGAAATTTTCCAGTCGACGGGTACCGGGGAAACCGATCGCGTCGTGTGCACGCCCGCGCTTCACAGACATTAGGCTGACCGGGTGAACCCCAGTGAAACTCCCGATTCGGAACTGCCGACGTTGCGGGACCCCGTGCTGGTCGCGGCCTTCGAAGGCTGGAACGACGCGGGCGATGCCGCCAGCGGCGCCGTCGAGCATCTGGAACTGATCTGGGACGCCGAGCCGCTAGCCGAACTCGATTCCGAGGACTACTACGACTACCAGGTCAACCGTCCAACGGTGCGCCAGGTCGACGGCGTCACCAGGGAGATCCAGTGGCCGTCCACGATGCTGTCGGTGTGCTCGCCGCCCGGCAGCGACCGCGACGTCGTGCTGCTGCGCGGCATCGAACCGAATATGCGCTGGCGGAGCTTCTGCGGGGATCTGCTGGAATTCATCGAACAGCTCGGCGTCCAGACCGTGGTCATCCTCGGCGCGCTGCTCGCCGACACCCCGCACACGCGCCCGGTGCCCGTCACCGGTTCGGCCTACAGCAAAGAGGCCGCCGAACGCTTCAACCTGGAGCAGACCCGCTACGAGGGCCCCACCGGCATCACCGGCGTCCTCCAGGACCAGTGCGTGAAGGCGGGCGTGCCCGCGGTGTCGTTCTGGGCCGCGGTTCCGCACTACGTGTCCCAGCCACCCAACCCGAAGGCCACGATCGCGCTCCTACATCGCGTCGAGGACGTACTCGACATCGAGGTGCCGCTCGGCGAGCTGCCCAAGCAGTCCGAGGACTGGGAGACCGCGGTCAACGAGATGACCGTCGGCGACGAGGAGATCAGCGAGTACGTGCGCTCGCTCGAGGAGCGCGGGGATGCCGCGATCGATCTGAACGACACCATGGCCAAGATCGACGGCGACTCCATCGCGGCCGAATTCGAAAAGTACCTGCGCAGGCGGGGTCCCGGTAGCTTCGGTCTGTGAACGCCTCGGGGCCGGACGTTTCCGGCCCCACTTCCAATACCGACCGGTCCCATCGATAGGACCGAGGGCTTCCCCTAATCGGTCCCGGTGTCGGCCAACGCACTCGACTCGGCGACCTCGTCGATCGTCCACACCCGCGCCGCCGCGTCCTGAGCCAGCTTCGCGATCAACAGGTCACGCGGAATCGTCTGCCCCGCAAGGTGATCGAGCGAAGGGACGATCACGTGATGGGCGTCGGCGCGCCGCAATTCCTGGGTCAGCTCCGCGAAGGCCGCGCCGTCACCCGATGTCGACTCGTGGAAGGTCGCGGCGAAACAGAAGCCCTCTTCCCGCGCGAGGTCGCTCATCGCGATCTCCAGTTCCTCGCAATGACCTTCGGCCAAATCGTCGCGCACGTATCCATAGATCAACGCTTCCACCCGAACCTCCGTTGGACTGGGTCGCTGTTCCTTGTTTGGATCACCCCGCGCACGGGGTACCGCGGAGATGGAGCACACGGTCGGATCGAACTCGGCCGCCGAAACCCGGTGTCGTCGCCGAAACCCGGTGTGACGGCAAACCGTAGGAGCATAGCGAGCAAGGCGCCCTCGGTCCGGCGAACGGACGAACATTCCGGAACCGGCAACCTTTCCGCACACCTTCGAGGATTACCAACCCGAGCGGACACGCCCAGCTGTCAACCTCATGACATCCAAATGCCCTATACCGAACGACAAACGTTAACTGGTGCGATACTACAAGGGTGTCCTCGGGAGACGATCGACCAGTCTGGGCCATCCGTATGCGATCCGAGCGTGACGCGAGGGGGTGGTCACAAGCAGATGCGGTGCGAGTCATGCGTAGCAAGTCCTCGCACAATCTGCCGACCGACAGTACGCTGCTACGTAACTGGCGGCGTTGGGAATCCGGCGAGTCACGACCGGACGACTTCTACGCCCCCCTCATCGCCGCCGCCTTCGACACCGTGACCGCCGCTTTCTTCCCCAAGGCGCGGCCGAATCGGGACGACGAGCTGCTCTCGGCAACCGGCATGGACACCCTCGAATTCATCGGCAGACTACGGATGTCGGATGTGTCGGCCGCCACGCTGGACGCCATCCGGATCACCGCCGAACGACTGTGCTGCGAATATCCGCACGCCGATCCGCACGATCTGCACACCGAGGGCACGGCGTGGTTGCGCCGCATCACTTCCCTACTGGACGGTCGACTCACCCTGTCGCAGCATCGCGAAATCCTCGTCCTCGCGGGCTGGGTCGCCCTGCTGGTCGGCTGCGTCGACTACGACCTCGGCCGCCGCACCTCCGCCGAGGCCACCCGCCGCGCCGCCGTATCACTGGGCCGGGAAGCCGACCAGCCCGAGATCACCGGCTGGGCAGCCGAAATGGCGTCGTGGTTCGCGCTCACGCAGGGCAACTACCTCGGCGCCATCGAAGCCGCCGACCTCGCGCCCGCGGCCTGCGCGAATCTCGGTGTCGGCGTGCAACTCGCGGCGCAACGCGCCAAGGCATGGGCGCGCCTCGGCGACGGCGCCCGCGCCGAGGAGGCGCTGCGAGCGGGCCGCGCGATCCTCGAACGCCTCGACCACCCCGTCGATCTCGGCAACCATTTCGTCGTCGACCCGCAGAAGTTCGACTTCTACGCGATGGACTGCTCGCGCGTCGCGGGCGAGGACCGCATGGCCGAATCCTTCGCCAACGAGGTGATCCGCACCTCGACCGACGCCGACGGCACCGTCCGAAACCCCATGCGGGTCGCCGAAGCCCACCTGACCCTCGCCGTGGTCGCGGTGCGCGACAAGGATCTCGAACGCGCCGCACACGAGGGCGCCCTGGCCTTCGAAGGCCGTCGCCGCTCCCTGCCGTCCCTGACGTGGATCGCAGGCGAAACCGCCCGCGAACTCGTCGAGTTCTACCCCGGCGACCCCCGCACCCTCGCCTACCTGGAACAACTCCGCTCCCTGTCGACAGATTCATAACCGACCAGTTTGCTTTCCGGCGAACAGGTTCCACACATCCCACCCCGGCCGCCGCGAATCCGTCGCCGCACGCCCCCGCGATGCGATCATGTCCGCATGACGACCTGGCACGACGTCGAACAGGCCGCGCCCGACTTCGCCCGCCGAGTCCGCGCCCTGTTCGACGCCCACAAACACAAAACAATCGCAACCATCCGCCGCGACGGCGCCCCACGCATCTCCGGCATCGAATCCACCTTCGCCGACGGCAACCTCACCTTCGGCTCCATGCCCGACGCCCGCAAAGCCGACGACCTACACCGAGACCCCCGCTTCGCCCTCCACACCGCCACCGTCGACCCCGTCGAAGGCTCCGAATCCGAATGGCCGGGCGAAGCCAAGATCTCCGGCCGAGCCCTCCCCGCAGGCCCCATCCCCGACGGCCCCGAAGGCAACCTCTTCCACGCCGACATCACCGAAGTCGTCCACACCCACCTCGACGAGAAAGCCACCGTCCTCGTCATCGAATGGTGGACCCCCACCCACGGATTACAGCGCGTCGAGCGCGAGTAGTACTCCAGCCGGACTTCTGGATCACGGTGTGGGTTGGGTTCGTCGCTGGTAATGGCTGCGGCGGGCGCGGTATTGGTGTCGGCGTCGCCAGTGTGACCAGTGCATCCGGTGGCGAAGTGTGTGGACCGGTGCGGACACCAGTGTCGTGAACAGACGCCGGATTTCGTTGCGGGTCAATGCGATCAGTTCGGTGGGAGCGGGGTCGTCGGGCTGGGTGACGGCCGAGACGGTGAGGAAGGCGTGAGCAAGCATCGCGAGCAGGGTCCAGCGGTGCCAGGAGCGCCAGCTCCGGACTTGGTGCTGGTCCAGGCCGGTGAGGGTCTTGGCGGATTGGAAGTTCTCCTCCGTGGACCAGCGGCGACCGGCCACCTTCACCAGCCGGGCAAGTGGCACCGGTTGCCTGTTCCAGCAGCGGTAGTAGGCGAGTTCCCCGGTGCGCTGGTTGCGGCGGATCATCAGCCAACGATGTCCGGGGACAGAGTTGTCGCGGTCGTCGGGTCGATCTGTATCCAGGCCCAGTCGTAGATGCGGGGGCCTTTGGCTCCGTCACCAGCCGAGAGCGGCTGCCATGCCCGCTTCGGCAAGCCTTTCGCGACCGGGACAGTATGCCGTGCACTGTAATGCCGCGAACCGGTCGACGAACTACGCGGGTTGCCATTCGATGGATCTACGAAGCGCTTCGGGGCAGTGGTGTTGCGGTGGTTGCTCCTGGTTTGGCAGCATGGTCGCCGGTATGCCACTGATTTCCGATGTCGCTCGTGACAGTCTCGAGGGCTTGTCCGTCGGTGACGCGCTGGGTGCTCAATTCTTCGTGCCGGGCCGTTCGCGATCTGATCTTCTCGCCGGCCGAGCGCCTGCGGCGCCGTGGGAATGGACCGATGACACGGAGATGGCCTGTTCGGTGTATGCGCAGATCCGCGACGACGGCCGGGTCGACCGGGATCGGCTGGCGGCGGCTTTCGCCGATCGTTGCGAGCCTTACCGGGGCTACAGTGGCGGCACAGTCGCTGTGCTGCACGAGATTCGCGACGGACGGCCGTGGTCCGACGCGGCGGGCGCCTTGTTCGACGGGCGTGGCTCCTGGGGTAACGGTGCCGCGATGCGGGTCGCTCCGCTCGGAGCGTATTTCGCCGGGAATCCGGACCGCGCGGCGGCCCAGGCCGCATTGTCGGCCGAGGTGACGCATCGGCATCCGGAAGCGATTGTGGGTGCCATGGCGGTCGCCGTCGCGGCGGGGCACGCGGCGGCCACCCGCGGAAGGGATTGCGCGCCCGAGGAGTTGTTGGCCGTTGTGGAGCCGTACCTGGTCGAGGGCCGGACCGCCGGTGGTGTCCGCCGGGCTCGGCGGTTGTTGGGGCGCTCGGTGGCCGAAGCGGCGTACGAACTCGGCAACGGTGCGCAAGTCAGCGCTCAGGACACGGTGCCGTTCACCCTGTGGGCGGCCGCGACCTTTCTCGACGACTATCCCGCCGCTGTTACCGCGTGTATCGAGGCCGGTGGTGATGCGGACACCACGGCCGCCATCGTCGGCGGGATAGTGGCAGCGCGTACTGGTATCGGTGCGCGACGCGGCGTACGTGGAATACCCCCGCAGTGGTTGTCGGCGCGAGAGCCACTGCCTGCCTGGGTGACCGATGGCGACGCCCGGCAAAAGCTCGACGACAGCAACGGCTCAAACGTCCTGTAATGCCGCGACCTGTGCGTTCTACTAGGCATAAGCGTTGGCCCGCAGTTTATCTTGCGTACGTCCGTATCTGCGGAGTTCCGGGTCCAGTGATGGTGTGGGTCTTCTCTCGGAGGTTTCGAGTCGGCCGAGTGCCGCTATCGCATGATGTCGGCATGCATTGACTACCGCGAGCCCAGTGCGAGGCCGACCTGATCACCACTGCCTCGCGCGCCAATGGCATTATGTCTGCTGTGATCACAAGGCTGGCAGTCGAATCCGCCGAGAACCAATGGAAAGACTACGCCCCTATTGCGGCTGGCGTATAGGTACCGTGATAGCGGCGGTGATCGCGGGCTGGTTCCTTACGCGCAACAACAAGGAGTCCCCATACGATCAACTTGCGCAGTTGATAAAGGCTCGCGCGGATTGGCCTGAAGAACTTGAGGGTCGTGACTCTCTTGACCAGTCGATCGCGTTCGTGCTTGCCGAGATTCGCCGTGTGCAGCGAGTAGTTGCGCCTCCCGAGCCGACTGAGATCTCTCGTGAGGCGGATCGGCAGGTGGCGAAAAGCTGGCGACAGCAGTACCTAAAAAACGCTGCTCTAGCTGCTCTAGCGTTACTGCTCGGGACGTTGCTGGGATTCGCAAATATCTATACGCCTCAGTCTAATTCGACGTGGGTGTTGATCTGTATATATGGAGTATTGGCGTTACCGATCGTAGCCATCTTCGGGATAGCGATCTGGAACACGTACATCCGGCCGCTTGACCGCCGATAGCGTCCAGTTGGCGGCCAGCCCTGCTGCACGTGTCCAATCGCCGGACCCACCTCGCGCGGCGCTGGCAGAATGTCGGTGGTGATCCTCACGTGGCTGGCGCAGGCACCGACACCCGCTGAGACAGCTGTCGAGACGTCCTGGGCGTGGAAAGATCTCGGCCCCTATGCTGTTGCGATAGGGACGCTCTGCGCTGCCATCATCGCTGGCCTCTTCCTGCGCCAAAACCTCTGGAAGACGCCGTATGAACGGTTGGAGCTGCTGACGAAGGCGCGCGCCGACTGGCCTGACAGTGACCCCGACGGCCTCGCTTCTGTCGAGCGCTCGATCGCCTTCGCGCTCGAGCAGATTCGCAGGAAGGAGGGCGGCAAAGCGCATCCCGCGCCTCCCCCGCTCGTCCGCGAAGCTGAACAGCAGGTCGCCCGCGCTAGCCGCAGGACCTTCGTTGAGGTCATAGGATCGTTCGGTGCGGTTACGGCCATAGTCGGCTTCATGAGTTGGATCGACCCTGAAGGATTCGGAGTGGGCGGTGCTCTTTATGTTTTCGTAGTTGTCCTCGGGGCACCCATGCTTTACTACTTCGTAGAGGGGGTTAGGTCCTGGGGTCTTCAATACCTCCGTCGAGGCAATCCGATTGATCCTGACCGCCGATAAATCCTAATTGTCGGCGGGCACACCTTGCCAGTGCACGGTAATGCCGCGTCTGGTCTGGGGTTGGCGGCATCGTGGGTTATGAACGCTTCAACAGACATCGACACCGCCACCGGCGGTGAGGATCTCGTCCTGCGACTGGCCGCCTCAGCGTATCTGGCCCGCTACACCGGCAGTTCCCGAATCCATTGCCGATCCGACCTTCGGATCTACTTCGCCTGGTGCGCCGAACGCGACCTCGCGCCGCTGGCGACGGAGCGGGCTCAGGTCGAGCAATATGTGCGGTGGATGCAGGAGGTCCGGCGTTTCGCACCGGCCACGGTGGCACGGCGGATGGCGGTGGTGACCGGTTTCTACCGCACCTGCGTCATCGACGGCGTGATCGACCATTCACCCGCCGACTACGTCCGCCGCCCGAGGGTGTCGAACGAATCACCCACCCTGGGCCTGTCACACCTACAGTTCGAGGCCCTGCTGACCGCCGCCAGGGACTCGACCAACCCCCACGACTTCGCCCTCGTCACGATGCTCGGACTGCTCGGGTTACGGATCTCCGAAGCCTGCCGCACCGACATCTCCGACATCGGCGACGAACACGGACACCGCGTGCTACGCGTCGTCGGGAAAGGATCGAAGGTCGTACTGGTGCCGCTACCGCCCGCCATCGGCCGAGCTGTCGATCGCGCCGTCACGGATCGCGAGATCGGCCCGATACTGGTGAATTCGCGGGGTCGGCGGATGGATCGGCATTGCGCGACTCGTCGCCTGCGACGGTTGGCCGCGGTCGCGGTGGTGCGGTTGCCGCGGATGCATCCGCACATGCTGCGCCATATTGTCCCCGCTTAGTTTCCGTGTTGCGATAAGGCGGGAAGGCGCAGGGGGCCTGGGGTTTGGCTGTTGCGCCGGGGCGTGTGGCGTTTCTATTCTCGGCGTCCATGATCCTGAGCTTCTACTCGTCGCAGGGCTGGGAGTCCTGGGACGTCACGCATCGGCCGGTGATTCCGGAGGGGATGCCGGTGCTGGTCGATGACGATTTGTTGTTCGAGGACGGACCGGTCGCGGCTCGGCCGACCGTGGTGGTGAATCGGTGGTTGCGGTTGTTGCCGGCCAGTGGTGCGCCGTCGCCGAATTCGTGGGAGGCGTATGCGCGGGCGGTGCGGGATTGGATGGTATTTCTCGCCGAACACGGTGTGGGACTGTTCGATTCGCGGGACCGGTTGAAGCTGGCGCTGAGCCGGTATGCCGAGTATCGGGCTACCGGGCCGCTGCCGCGGCGGCTGGCAGCCACCACGTGGGGCCAGCACATGAGCATTCTGTCGCTGTTCTACAAGTGGGCGATCGAGGAGGGCCTGGCAGCCGCGGAGCCGTTCACCTACCGGACCGCGCGATTGTTGTTCGGCGGCACCGGTCGCGAAGTGAAGGTGAATCTGGCGGTGCGCCGGACACCGAAACCGCACGTCACAATCAAATATTTGGAGCCGGACTTCGCCGCGCTGTTCCTGGCAGGGCTGCGGGGCCTGGCACCGGACGGTGTCCTCGACACCGGCTATCACGGCCGCGAGCTGGCCCGCAACGGCGCGGTCGGAGAACTGGCCCTGTCGACTGGGCTGCGTCTGCAGGAGTTCACCCACCTGCTGACCTACGAAATCCCGTCTCTGCCAAGCAAACCCACTGTTGTTCCGATCCCGTTTTCGGTGCCGTCGGGGATCACGAAGGGCCGCAAGTTTCGCACCACCTGGATTTCCTACCAGGCGCTTGCGGCGGTGCACCGATACTTGGATCTCGACCGGGCCGTCACCGCCGTGGGCTCGGTCTGGCGGCCACGACGCGGCGAGCTGCTGATGGTCACCGAGCCGGACGCGCGCGGTGGTCGGATTAATGGTGTCCGCCGGGCCTGGGAGACGTTGACGCCGCGGGAGCGGCTTCGGTTGGTGGCACCCGGAGGCGGATCTTGTCTGATCGCGTTGCGCGGCGACGGCGGCCCGTTCATAGCCTGGGCGACGGTGTTCGAACGCACTTCCGATCGATTGCGGGCCCGGTTCGAGCCGCGGTTCCCGCACGTTCACCCCCACCGGCTGCGGCATTCGTTCGCGATGCGAACCTTGGAATACCTCGTGACCGGGCATTACCGACAGGCTGCGAAACTGGTGCGCGACACCGACGCCGATGCCGCTCTGGTGTTCTATCTGACCAAGGCCGACCCACTGCTGGTGCTGCGTGATCTTCTCGGTCACAGCTCGGTGCTCGTGACCGAGAAATACCTCAAACGTCTGGACCTGACACGGATCTACCGGGAAGCCTACGAAACTGCGGGCGCGGCCGAGGGATTGACCTCGGCGGTTGATGCGCACGCCGAGGCGGACGCCGAGTTCACCGACGACACCGCACGCGGAGGCTGCTGATGCCGGCCATCGTGAGCGAGGTCCCCTTGGCGATCTCGTGTGTGTTCAGCGACGGCTCCACGGCTCGGTTCGTGCTGGAGGATCTGCCCTGCCGAGCGTTGGTGCGGGATCTGCTGGTCGGGCTGGTGGAACTGATCCACCCGCACGGCACTGTCAATGCCGCAGGGTCGGTAGGCCACTATGAGCAGTCCATCCGCCACCTGGTCCGATATCTGGCCGATCGTGGATTCACCGGTGGGGCATCGGCTTTGAGCAAGCCGTTGATGGCCGAATATTGGATGGGCACGTCCGGGCCGAAGGAGGCATGCACGCGGCGGATGCTGCACGGAGTCCAAGTCGCAGGCGGGACGATCGATGACCGGCTGGCCGAGCTGGCGGCCGGGCGCGCATTCAACCCCCAGCGCAACCATCGTCAACTGCCGCCCTACTCGGAAGCGGACTGGGACAAGCTGATCCGCACCTGCAAGACGATCACCGACGAGACATTCGCCCGGCACCGCGCGGCCCTTGCCGCGGCCGAACGCGGCCGTCATCCCCGCGAGCACGGATGGACCGCGCAGAACCTGCGCTGGCTGCTGGCCCGTGTCGGGCCGGTCGGGGTGGTCGCCTTCGGCGAGCATCTGGGCTGCTCACACAACGTGGTCTGGCAACACGGCGGTGTCCTCGACGCCAGCCGCGACCTGTTTCCCGACCTGAACACGGTGATCGCCTACAAGCTGCTGTTCGGCGCTTACTGCGGCATAGTCCCCGACGGCATCGACGACCTGGTCGCCGACGACATCGATTGGGCGGGTGACTCCACGATCCTGCTGTCCTACATCAAGGGCCGCACTGCGGCCGAGAGCCTGAATCTGCCACGCAACGCGGTCCGTTTGCTCGAGCAGTGGCTGTCGCATTCGGCACTGCTGCGCAGCCACGCCGGTCCGAACGAGCGCACGCAGTTGTGGTTGCGGCTCTGCCAACCCGGCGGCACGGAGCTGTCGGCCAAGGCTGGAGGCGGCGCACGAATGGGCATACAGCGCTGGGTTGTTCGTCACGGCCTGCTCGATTCCGAGGGCCATCCACTGAAGATCCACCGATCCCGGATCCGCACCACCTTCCACGCCTCACGGGACAAGACGACCTGGGCTGGACGCGGACGCGCCACCATCGACCCGAACCACACCCCGGCGGTCGAAGGCGACCGATACCTCACCGCCACCACCCCCGCGCAGCAACAGGCCGTCGAGGCGATCGTCGAAGACGCTCAGCATGACCTGCTGCGCCGCGCCCAGCCACCTACCGTGCTCACCGAGGACCGCGCTGCCGAGCTGGCCCGCGATTATCCGCGGCTCGTCGCCGAACTCGGGCTCGACAACACCGCGCTGGCCGAGCTGGTCGGCGGCGACCGAGACGTGTTCACCGCAGCCTGCGCCGACCAGTTGTCCGGACTGCACGGACCCAAAGGCAAGCCCTGCCCGGCACGCCCCTGGATCTGCCTGCTCTGCCCGCTGTCCGTGTTCGCACCCCGGCACGCAGTGAATCTGTTGCGGCTCAGAGCATTCTTCAGTCGCAATGGCAGCAGATGCCCGCCGCCCAGTTCATGGCCGTATTCGGTCCCTACGCCCACCGCATCGACCACGTCCTGGACCGATTCGACCCGGTGGTCGTTGCCCGCGCCGCCGAGCGCGTCACCGACACCGACACCGAGATCCCCTTGCGCCCCGAGGAGTTCACACGATGACCGTTGCGTTCAGCGGTGAAGACCCATACCGGCGTTCACCGTTCGCCGGGGCCGACATCTGCGCGGAGGCCGGCCTGACATTGCCCGCCAGTGCACCTCGTCCGCTATTCGAGCATGATCGCTGGGACTTCACCGACGTCATCGGCTTGCCAGTTCAGATGTCGATGGTGAACCGGCGATTCGTCTTCACCACGATCGCCGAACCCCGCTGGCGGCTGCTTGCCAAGGAACAGATCGTCGCGATGCTCGCGCCCCGCCACGACGCGGTCGCGCTGCTGCCGCGCGGCTATCGCACGCCGCTGCATCTCAACACCGCCAAGGCCCGCCTCGACGAGCTCACTCGATTCCTGGCCTGGCTCACCGAACGGCAGATCACGAGCCTGGCTGTCGTCACCGACACCGATTGCGAGAACTATCTTGCCCACCGCCGTTACCTCCTCGACGACAATGGCCATGTCGTGGGCGAACGATCGCCCGCGACCAGGCGGGCCGCGGCCCAGATCGTCGTCGACCTGATCAACCATCGGGAGTTGTTCACCAGCGACCGGGTCACGGCCACGCTCCGGCCCTGGGGCGGAGCAGCACCCTCGGCGATCGCCGAAATGCCCTCCGGCACGGGCCAGAACAAAACGCAGCCACTCGACGACACAGTCCTACGGCCGCTGCTGAGCGCGGCCACCTACCTGGTCGAGGTGATCGCACCGCACGCGATCACGCTGGCCCGCCAAGTCGCCGACGCCAATCGGAAGTGGTCGATCCGGCACGGAGCGCACACCCCGACCGGGCGGCTGCCGCTCGCGGAATTCCTCCGACTGCTCGCCGGCTACAAGCGCCGAGGCGAACCGCTGCCGATGCTGCCCGAGCACTGGGTTCGTAGACGCATCACCCAAGGCTGGTCACCGCAGGACCCGCTGGTTGCGATCTCGTTGGGAGTTCTGGCCCGACAGGCCGGATTCACCCAGTTCATGACCGACTGGCTGCCCCATCTGCGTCCCCGCGTCGAGGCCACACTGAACTTGGTTGGCGCCCAACGCCAATTCGCCCGCGACGCTGCCCTGGTCGGACGAGCCGACACCGGTGACCAGGTCACTTGGACAGTCCCGCTGGACCGCGAACAAGCCGTCGCCGTTGTCGGGATCGTCCGCACCGCCGCGATCACACTGCTGGCGGCCTTGTCCGGCATGCGTTCGAGCGAATTGATGGAACTACAGGTTGGCTGCTGCCGCCCGCCGGAACGCCATGGTCCGGATCTGGTGCGCTATCGGCTGGCCAGCCGCGTGGTCAAAGGCCAGCGCCTCGGCGGCGTCGCTGACGAATGGGTCGTCATCGAACCGGTCTATCGAGCCGTTCAATTGATCGAACGACTGCACGACAATCCCGAACCCGGCGCACTGCTGCTGGGCCGGTTCGCCTTCGACGTCCGCAGCACCTGGCTGCGGAACTGGGTCAACGGACCGACCGGTCAACGACTCGGGCTCGCCTCGATCCCCGAGACCGCCGTCAGCCTGCGCGCCCTGCGCCGCACACTGGCTATCGAGCTGGCCTACCGGCCAGGCGGAATGCTGGCCGCGAAATGGCACCTCAAGCACATCGCCGTCGCCACGACCGAAGGATATGTCTCTAAGCCCGGCGGGGCACAAGCCGAACTGTTGACCGAGGTGAACAAGCACGAAGCCGACCGCAACCTGGAGCTGGTCTGGACCGAATTCCGCAACTACCAGCAAGGCATCATGCCCGCCGGACCCGGCGCACGGGAACTGACCGAATTCTTCGCCCACGTCGACGGCGAACTCTTCGACCCGGCTGCGCCGAAAACCCAAGCCAGCGACCGGGAGATCCTCGACCTGCTCACCAAACGAGCCCACACCCTTCACCTCGGAACCGCGAACTACTGCTGGTTCACTGACCCCTCCCGCGCGCTCTGCCTCAAGCTCGCCGGCACCCCACACGCCGACCGGCCGCTGGCAGGAATGTGTGATTCAGCGCGCTGCCCGCAGGCCACCCATCACCAGCACCATCGGCCCGTCTGGGCCGAACACGCCCAGCAGACCAAGACCTTCCTCGGCAGCCTCGGCACGACCCGGCGCACCGACAAGGCCCGATTGCAAGCCGACTACGACCGGGCCCTGCGCGTCATCGACGCCATCGACGCCGCTGCCGCCACAGATCTCCCACAGGACCATGCATGAGAATTACCGCTGCACAACGCATCCAAAACGAGTACCGCATCCGCGCCGCCATGGATCGCCTGCTGCGCGGAGAGATTCCACCCGGCGGGGGCTGCGACATCAAAACCCTCGCCCGCGAGGCGGGCCTCGACCGCACCGCGTTCTACGGCAGCCGCCCCTATGCCCACCTGCGCACCGAGTTCGAACAACGGGTCCAGCAACTCCAGGACGCCGGGCAAACTCCCGACCCGAGGACCTCGCAGATCGAGCGACTGAAGTCCGAGCTCGATAAGCTCAGAAATCGCCTGAACCAGGCGAATTCGACGGTCGAGGAACTTTCCGTCTTCCGGACTCAGGCCCTCGCACGACTCGCGGCTCAGCACGAGGAGATCCTGCGCCTGCGCGCCGCACCGGACCCCAACACCAACATCACCCGCCTGCCACCGACACGGCAGAAGATCATCGGCCCATGCTGACCCGGACGAACGCCCCGACATCGCGACGATGGGCACCGGATCCGATACCTATCTGGGCCGATTCCGGCAGACTCGAACCCATGTCGATACCCTCAATCGTCACAGACACCGTCGAATTCTATCTGGCCCTGGCCGACGCCGAGGCCCCCGGTTTGATCGAAGGTCTCTATCTGGAAGGGTCGGTGGCACTGGGGGATTTCCGCCCCGAGGCCGGCGACATCGACTTCGTCGCGGTGACCGCGGCACCGCCCGATGCCGCAGCGCTGGCCACGCTGGAACGAATCCACACACAACTGCGCCAGCAGCAACGTCGACCATTCTTCGACGGGACCTACCTCACCTGGAACGACCTCACCGCAGGCCCGGCCGCTGCCATCGGCCGACCATTCAGCCACGAAGGACAACTGCAGGCGAAATCGGGTGCAGGCCCACAAACCCCGGTCACCTGGCACACCCTCGCCCACCACGGCGTCGCGTTACGGGGACCGGCCATCGGCGACCTCGACATCTGGACCGACCCTGCCGCACTTGCCGCCTGGCAGAACACCAACCTCGAAAACTACTGGGCGAGCGGACTATCCCGCGCCGCCCGGCTGATCAGCAAACCCGGGCTCGGCCTGCTCACCGACTACGGCACAGTCTGGACAGTCACCGGCATCGCCCGACTCCACTACACCCTCGCCACCGGCGACATCACTTCCAAAGACGGCGCAGGCCGCCACGCCCTGCACACCTTCCCCGACCGCTGGCATCGCATCATCAATGAGGCACTACGGCTTCGCCGTGGCGACTCCCGACAAACGCTCTACCGAAACCCACTGGCCCGCAGACGCGACATTCTGGCCTTCGGCCACATGGCGATCGCCGACGCCCACAACATCTATGACAACCGATCCGCACCTGACGTCGGCTGAAGCCACCGAGCGGCCCACGCCAAGCAGAACCCAGTCGAGTGACATGCATCACTTGACACGGAAGATTATCGCAACACGCCCGCCACCGCCGTTGCGCACGTCACGATCGCCATCTCGGCCAATCAAACGCACACAGACCTATCTGCACACGGTCTCTGCGGAGACAAGCCACACGTACGTCACCACCATGCTCGACGCAGGCGTCGGTTTACGGGATGTCCAGATCGCCGCCCGTCACGCCGACCCGCGCACCACGATGCGTTACCACCGAGCACGCAAGAACCTGGATCGGCATCCGAACTACATCCTCGCCGCCTATATGGCCTCGGGCACATGACACCCGAACCCCGCATGCCGAATAGTGCGCGTTCACATGGGCCATCGGCACGAACGGTTCCTTCAGCCTGAAGTAGCGGGCATCCTGAACAACAAAAGTTCCGAAAACCGAGGACTGACTGATCAGTCGACTGGAACGGCCGCATGGACACGGTCAAGCGACCGTCGCAGCATGCGCACCCAAGGTGACCACCGGGCAGGTTCGGCCGGCGGGTGCCCCACCGCTGTCGCCGCACGATCGAGCAGTTCCTCGATCACCGCGTCGTGCAACCAGCGGATGGCGAAGGTCCACAATAGCCAGCCGCGCGGCTCGCGGGCCCGCGCGACGACGAGATGTCTTATCACGCAACCGTACTCGCCACGATCAATGATCTCGAAGGTATGAGCGCCCGCGAACGGCATGCTCGGCGCGAAGGTGAATTCCACTGTGCGTCCGGGTTCATAGGCCGTGCAGGCGTAACGGATGGTGCCATGGCCGCCGTCAGCACCGACCTGCAATGGCCGGTCCAATGCCAGGGCCGGCCATTGGTCGGCGGGCCACAGCGGATTGCCGGGCTCGGCCACGGTGTCGAGCAGCGCGCCGGCCTGCTGCGCGGACACCGGCAGTTCTCGCTGGTGGATATTCCAGATCATCGACTCGCCCACTTCCATACGGTGCCGTATGGTTTCGCTCCATACGGTACCGTACGGCGCCATGGCGGAGAAGAGGCGACGGCTCAGCCGCGACGATTGGATCGCGGCCGCGCTGACGGCACTGGCCGAAGGTGGAGTGGGTGCGGTCGCCATCGAACCGCTTGCCGCGCGACTGGGTGCGACGAAAGGCAGCGCCTACTGGCATTTCGCGAACCGGGACGAGTTGCTGCGGGCAGCCCTGCAGCGCTGGGAGCACGACGAGACCGATGCCGTGATCGCCCTGGTATCGACCGAACCGGACCCGGCTGTCGGCCTTCGGACCCTCTTGGGCGCTGCGCTGTCGCATCCGCAGGAGAACCTCACGATCCTGCTGGCCGGTGCCATGGACCCGCTGGTCGAACCCGTCCTGACCCGAGTCACCAACCGCCGCATCGACTATCTGACGGAGCTGTTCGTCCGGCTCGGCTTCGATGGCGAGGCAGCCCGGCACCACGCAGTGCTGGCGTACTCGGCGTACCTAGGTACCGGACAGCTCTGGCGGACAGCGCGCGGCGCGTTGCCCGCAAACGCCGACGCCTGGGATTCCTACCTGGACGAGATATGGCGGGTATTGACCGAGGCTGGATCCTGAGCTGCGGCCGGGCGACGCGCTGCAATGCCGCGAACCGATCGGTTTGGAAATGTGAAGATCGTTGGGCAACTCAGGATCTCGCGCCATGGCCGCACCTGCCGATGAGCGTGCGTAGTGCCGGCGAGTCCGCCGTCCAACTCGTTGCCGTCGAAGCGACCTCACCGCAGCCAGGGTTCCCCACGGATCGGCTGGTCGTTGCGGACTCGCTGTTCGTTGTCGCGGAACCGGGGCTCGTAGTGTGCGAAGAAGACCTTGCCGATGAGATCGCGGCGGCTGCGGACGCCGGTCTTGTCGAAGATACTTTTGAGGTGTTGCTGGACGGTGTAAGCGGAGAGCACCAGGTCGGCGGCGATCTGGGAGGTCGACGCGCCCTGCAGGACCAGCCGGGTGACGTCCTTCTCGCGTTCGGTCAAACCGTAGGCGGACATGAGCAGCGGGTACAAGCGGCCCGGGTCGGCGGGCTCGATGATGATGGCGATGCGTCGGTCACCGGTCGAGTTCAGGCAGGCGCCGTGCAGGACGACCCAGGTACCGGTTCGTGAAAGCACCCGGACCACGGTGACGTCGCCGCTGTGCGAATGCTCGGCTGCGCGCAGCGTCCGGCCGGCCAGCGTGAGGACCGCGGACGGCAGCCGACCGATCTCCCAATCGCCATCGGGCAGTTCCGAAAGCCATTGCGCGACACCGGGTGTGGTGGATTCGACGGCGCAGTTGTGATCGAGAACGAGCAGCCCCGGCGAATCGGCGAAGTCGGGTTCTCGCGCCTGACCAAGCAGCAGCGCCGCGCGGGCGCCTTCGGCGAGCAAGGGCGCTACCGTTCGCACGAAGTGTTTCTCGCCATCGGAGAACATCGGCGCCTTGGGCTCGCGGTAGAGAGCGAGCGCGCCCCAGACCTCGCCAGAACGGGTTCGCAGGCGAGTGACGAGTTCTTGGTCGCCCCCCATGGTCATGTTTCGATGCCACCGGGGGCTGCTCGACGGGTTACCGCCGGTCATCTCGTGGAGGGTGGAGATGCCGGACTGCGAGCGGGCCACGTCCGCGAGTTGGTTGACGTCGTCGGAGTAATACTCGCTGACCAGCCACTCACTGGGGAACTCATCGAGTCCGCGGTGGAAGTGGCTGGTCATCAGCAGTGAGGCCGGGTCCAGGGTGTAGAAGCACGGAGTCCAATAGTGGGGGACGGCGCGTGCGAGGACCTCGGTCGACTCATTCCAGAGGGTCACCAGATCGCGTGGTTCGCCACACAGCCGGGTGATCTTCTCCGCCGCTCGCTGAAAAGTGTCCGCGCTCATCCCTCAACGGTACGACCAGCAACAATGCCGCGGAATGCCAAATTTGTGGTATTCCGGCGCGGCGGGCCCGTCTTTAGCGTCATCGGTAACGAAGGAGTCCGCGATGACAACAACGACGACGAATGTTCGGTTGGCCCCGCCACCCCCAGCCCTGATGCGAATGATCAATCCACTCGTCCGACGTGTCCTGTCGAATCCTCGGCTGGGCCGGCGTATCACCCTGCAGGCGCTGCTGGAGTTCACTGGCAGGCGCAGTGGCAAGACGATCCGAGTGCCGGTGTGCCTGCACACCATCGACGGTGTGCCGACGGTATTCACCGAACGGCCGTGGCGGCTGAACTTCGCCGACGCCGCGCCGGTCGTCATCACCCAGCAAGGACGAACTCGCCGCGGCCGGGCGGTTCTGCTGCGGTCCACACCGCAGGAGTTGGGAACGGCGATGCGAATAGCGCTGGACAACGGTGCGACGCCGTTCGAGCTAGGGCTGAAAACCAGCCGTGGCCACAAGCCGACCGCCGACGAGCTGTCCACCATCGCCCGCGCCATGATCCGCCTGGACTTCAACGAGGGATGAAATACCATGGAAATCAACCACATCGGACGTGAGATCAGCGTCCTGGCCGACTTCCAGGAAGTTCCTGGCATCGGATTCATCCCCGTCAACGCGTTCGTCCTGCACGCGGCCGAGCCCGTGGTGATCGATACCGGCCTCAGCCTGCCCGAACGCGGCTTCATGGACGCGCTCGGCTCGGTGCTCGACCCGCGCGACGTCGAGTGGATCTGGATAACGCACCCGGACCGCGACCACACCGGCGCACTGCGCGAGCTACTCGATGCCGCTCCCCGCGCCCGCCTGATCACCACGTTCCTGGGGATGGGCATCATGTCGATGGAAGCTCCGTTGCCGATGAACCGTGTCTATCTCCTCAATCCGGGGCAGTCGCTCGACGTCGGCGACCGGCGGTTGACCGCCTTCCGGCCACCGCTGTTCGACAACCCGTCGACTACCGGCTGCTACGACGAGCACACCGGTGCTTGCTTCAGCTCTGATTGTTTCGGCGCTCCCATGCCCTCCGCGGAGCTGGCCGGCTGTCCCGACGTCGGATATGTCGACAAATGCGAACTGCGTGACCGGCAGTTGCTGTGGGCCACCGTGGACAGTCCTTGGATACACACCGTCGACTACGCCAAATACCTTGAAACCTTCGACGTACTGCGGTCTTTCGACCCGGCTCTGGTCCTCGGCACCCACCTGCCACCCGCGATCGGTCGCATGCCCGAGTTTCTGGATATGCTCGCTGCGGCTCCCGGCGCAGTCCCCTTCACCGGCCCCGACCAGGCAGCCGTCGAACTGCTGCTCGCCACTTTCGAAGCCGCACCCCCGACGGACTGAATGCCACCATCCGAACGTCCGGAAATGCCGCTGATCGCTCGGCTGCTCGAGTACCTGAGAGTGCGAAGTCGGCGCGCTCGCCGGGTGAAATGTCGGTTGCACACTCCACAAGTGCCCGTGTGTGGAATGGGCGATCGTCGGGGCTGCGCGGCGGACGGCGGTCATTGCGGGGATGGGCGCGCTTTGGATACGGTGTTACCGTGATTCTTTCGACTGGGAAGGGCGTCGTGCGCCTCAGCCGGTGATCCCCGGTAGGGGGCCTAGCACGCGCCGTCGTGCGGGTGTCGGTTCGATCATCGGCGATCGGAAGCGTGTGCAGCGCCGGTGTTCGCCGGCCATCAGTGAGATCGGCTTCGACTATCGGCCAGGACCGCCCGGGCGTGCCGACGTCCGCCAGATCATGCCCCGCATAGATACCATCTCTCTGAACGATCTCATCGACACCTTCGAGATCAGCGCCGACATGCAGCCTGCGGGTGATGCGTACGGCGGCCTCGTACCCCGGTTCGTCCGGTTCGAGTCAGCGGTGGACCATTTTCACGGGTTCTCCTCCCTCGCTATGGGACAGAAGATCCCGGTACTTGCGTGCAGTTGCGGGGAGCTGGGCTGCTGGCCGCTGCTGACCCGCATAAGCCTGACTGGCGACCTTGTCGTGTGGGACTACTTCGAACAGCCCTACCGGACCGCTCGTGACTACACCGCATTCGGTCCCTTCCTGTTCGACCGCGATCAGTACGACAAGGCTGTCCGGGTGCTCGGCGCCGCAATCGCCGCTCACGAATGACCCACGGCCGAGTCGCATCCGACTGTTGCGCAAGCGCATCACCGAGTCAGGTCTCGAGAACATGCGGTAATGCCGCTGCGAGCGATCGAGAGCGTCGATCGCGATCGAACGAGCTAGGACTGGTTGGATCTGCTGCTATCCGAAGACTTCAGCGTGCCACCAGCGGGCCTGGTCGCTGAACCATGGGCCGACGCGGTCGGCGGTGAGGGGGTGGAGTTCGCGGAGGTCGATGTGGTAGCGGCGGTAGAGGGCGACGAGTTCGCGGAGGGCGTCGTGGTCGGCGCGGGCGGGGTCGATGGTGAGGTAGAGCGTGCGGAGTTCGCCCCGGTAGGAGGTGACGCAGTCGATCTTGTCGAGCCACCCGAAGAAGATCGCCTCGTCCTGTGGTGAGTAGTAGGTGACGTGTGGCGCTTCGAGAACGACACTGCTGGTCATCGCGACTTACCTCCCGGGTACACGTTGGTATATCCACCGCTCTTTTCCTGGACGTCCCAGTGGGGGCCGCCGTGCGCAGTCGAGCCTTGACCGGTGGGCACCCAGACGTTGCCGTTGGCGTCCAGCCAGCCCGACCCCTTGCCGTTCGGGTTCGGCACCCATTTGTCGCCACCCTTGGGCGGGCTGAATCCTTCGATTTCGCTCGGACGTCCGGGCGCCTTCGGTCCATCGGGATCGTAGGCGTTGGCCGGTGACTTGTAGTTCGACTCGAACGTCGCGTCACCGGCGATGGACAGGATCGTCAGCCCGGTGATGGTAGCCAGCGTGGTCGCGGCCAGCGCCGCCGCGCTGAATTGAATCCCGGCCAATGTTGTGAAGAATGCTCCGAACGCACTCGCGATCGCGGTCGCGGCGGTTTCGAGAGCGGGACCCTCGACCGTCACTGCCCGCGGGTTGCGGATCAGCACGATCGTCACCGCGATCACGACCGAGGCCGCTACCAAGATCGCCGCCACCTTGGCATTGATTTCGGATCGGGCTGTGGCGAGCGCGGCCTGGTGCGCAGCGGTGGCACCGGTGAGATCGACGGCGGCCAGCCTGATCTGGCCCGCGTTGGTCGAGAGTGTTCCGAGATGCTCGGTCAGGTTCCTGATATCGGGAGCGTTGAAGGAGGACAATCCGTCGGCGACGGCCCGCAGCCGGGCCTCCGCACCGAAGACCGCGTTGTCCTCTGCGAAGCGTTTCCATGCCTTGGCGGCCTTGTCCAGTTTGTCTGTGTCGCCGTCGGGGATCTCGCCGCCCGCGACCTTGGCGACGACTTTGTCGTACAACTCCGGAAAGTCGGTCTGCAACCCTGGGCCGTTGTCGCGGGAGGATGCGACTCCCACGACGATGTCCGCGCCGTACGGCACTTCGGACGGAATCCTGCGCGGGCACGACGGACCGTCCCCTTTGTTCGGATCACGATTGGCCGCATAGTTGGCGCATTCCCAGTTGTAGCCGGAGGCGATGAGGATGTCGCCGAAATGGGTGAGCGCGTTGACGAAGTTGGTTGCCGCAGTGGTGAATGCGCCCGCGCGCTCGTCGTAGGCCCTCGACCATGCTTTGGCGGCCTGGTAACTGCCCGCCATCCCGCCGGTGTCGAACAGCGCGGTCTGCAACGGTTGGTAAGCGCCTTCGAACTCCTTCGACAGCTTGTAGCAGGCATCAGCCGCGGTGTAGTACGTCTGGGGTGTGATGCCGACCATCTCACCCCCTCGTCATCCGGTCGTTGACACCCATCGCGTGTGCATAGGAATCGTGGGCCGTCTGTGCGGCTGTCTGCATTCGGGCGAGTCCGTCGAGCAGTTCCCGTGCGGCGATCAACCAGTCCCGTTGCTCCGCGGCGTACGCTGTCGCAGCTTCGCCGGTCCATCGCCCGCTCTGCGCCAGGGCCTGCACTCGACCATCCAGTTGGTCGAGGTAGTCGGCGAAGAATTCCTTGAAGCCACGGCCCGCGCGGTCACCTGGTCGATGTGCTCCAGGTCGAACTCGAATTCTGATTCATCGGACATGACGTCGGGGCAGATCCAGTGTGCTGATTCCGGTCGCGGTCGAATCGTCCTGATTCTGTAGCTCCGCCGCGGTGACACCGAGTTTCGCCGCCAGGTCGGTAAGCGCGTCCCAGGCTTTCAGCGCCCCGTCGTGCATCTCGTCCCAGCCGGTGCGATACGAGTCTGCCGCCGCGCCCTTCCAGGTGCCAAACAATGCCTGCACTTCTCGATCCAGCGTCGTCGAGCCCGACCGTAGCTGCTCGGCGACCTCATGGGCGAACAGTGCCGATCGCCCTCACTTCGTCAGGTATCACCGTCAATGGCGTGCTATCGGTAGCCATCTCGTCTCCTCCCCGTACACCGGACGTTCGGATCATACGTCCACGCTCATATGGGGTTCCGGACCATTCGCCCGATTTCACCGGATCTGCGCTGCACGAAATCCGGCCGACGAGGTCGCGTCCGCGGAGGCGGTGATCCCACCTACCCTCCAACATCCGGTTATGCCGCGAACCGTACCACTCGGAAGCAAAAGATACTGGACGGTAGCTGATCTCGCTGCACCATCGCAGCTGCCGTTCGGCCCGAATAGACCGACATAGAACTGGGCTCGTCCGTTGCCCGTCCCCGGAAGCATCAGGGGCGGGCACGCCGAGGCGGACGGCTCCGACGGGCAGCGATCTACCCGCTACTACTCTGTTCCGGTGACCGAATCCGTCGAAGGGCCGATGAGCGCCGAGGGCGCGATGAGCGCCGACAGCGCCGTGTGGGATGAGCGCCTGCGGCTGTTCTCGTTCGCGACGGCGGAGAAGCGCGCCGAGTACCTGTGGGTGTTGCGTGCCTTCGACAGTGCGCGCGCCGCGTACGTGGTGCTGCTGCACGCCGACGATGTGGCCGAGTGGATTCGGCGCGAACGCGGGGATGTGGAGTCGATCACCGCGCTCGAAATCGGGGTGCTGCTCGACCAATTGCACCGCTGGGGTGTGCTGGAACGTAGCTACGACGGGACTCGTGCGGCCACGCTGGCCGAATATCGCAATCGGCACTACGTCTATCAGTTCTCGCAGGCGGGTTATCGGGCGTATCGCGCGGTGGCGGGCGTGCTGAGCGCGCGGGTGGACGAGGCGTCGTTGTCGCGGCTGGTGCTGCCGGAGCTGCTCGCGGATCTGCGAAGCCTGGCGGAGGCGAATCGGCGGGCGGACGCCGAGCAGGTGTATCGCACGCTGCGCAGGCTGGACGCGGCGCTCACCGATATGGCGGCTCGGGCCGCGCATTTCTATCTGTCGCTGGGCGATCTGGTGCGCACCACCGAGATCACCCCGGAATCGTTCCTCGCGCACAAGGACGCGTTGCTCGCGCACATGCGGGAGTTCAGCATGGACCTGGCGCGGTTCGCGCCGCGGCTGGCGGCGGCCATCGGGGAGATCGAGGCGACGGGCGTGGACGAACTCGTCGAGCGGGCTGCGGGCTGCGACGAACGGGTGCTGTTGACCGCGGCGCAACGGCGGGCGGATTGGCGGGCGCGCTGGCACGGCCTGCGGACCTGGTTCGTGGCGGCGGAGTCGAGCAGGCCAGGTGAGAGCGAGTCCACCGAAGCCGACCGGTTGCGGGAGGCGACGATGAGCGCGATCGCGGCGGTGCTTTCGCTGCTGCGGCGGGTCACCGAGACCAGGCGCGGCGGGGTCAGCCGGGAATCGGCGCTGGTGCATCTGGCCGGGTGGTTCACCGCGGCGCCAAGCACCGACAGCGCGCACGCGTTGTTCGACACGGTGTTCGGTCTGGGTCGCCCGCGGCATCTGGCGATGGAACATCCGGATGCCGATATCATCCCGGCCATTCGTTCCTGGTGGGATGCGCCGCCGCTGGAGATCTCGCGCACGCTGGCCGAGACCGGCCGCCCGCCCGCGGCGGGTGCGCCCGCGCGTATCCAGCGCAACGAGGCGAGTGTCCGACGGCTGCGTGAATCCCAGCTCGACGCCCAGCGAGCGCGCGCTGCGGCGGCGCGTTCCCTCGCGGCGGCCGATATCCACCATCGCGAACTCGACGACGGCGAGACCGAGGTGCTGCTCCGACTGATCGATGCCGCTTCGACCGCGTGGGTTCCGGTGAGCGGGCGCGCGCCCGGTACGACGGCCTCCGACAACGGGGTCACGCTCACAGTCGTGCCGCACACCGGGTCGACCGTGGTCCGCACCTCCCGAGGTTTGTTGCATCTGAACAATCGCCGACTGGAAGTGCGGGCGAGCAGTTCCGCCGGCTCGGCGCGTGACGTCGCGGTCGTGCGGAAGTCGGGCCCGCCACGTGAGCGAGGCCAACGAAGTTCGGATGCACGGCCCATCGACACCGGGTATTCGGATGCGCGCCAGGAGCCTTCCACCGGCACCGGGAGTAGCGAGTTCCACCATTCGAGCGCTCCCGCACCCGGTCCCGACCGATCCGAGTCTGTGCGGGAAGGACCGGGCGACGATTCCTCCCCGCACACCTCCGACCCCATCGGAGCACGGTCTCGCCGCAACGACATCGGGGCGAACTCATGATCCACGCGCGCCGCATCGACACCCTCGCGCTCGACAACTACCAGCGCGCCGCACGGGTGATCCTCGCCAATCACCTGGTCACCAGAACCTATCCGGACCGGATCGCGCTGCCACTGATCCGCCGCTGGGCCACCGAACTGCGCGAGGATCTCGCCGAACTCTTCGGCTACCGCCTCGAGGTCACCGAGACCACGGCCAGGCTGTTCCCCGTCCTCGACCGCCTCGACGCGAACAGACCGGCCCGCACGGTCAACGACCGCGTCTTCGACCGCCGCCGCTACGCCTACCTGTCCTTGGCTCTTGCCGCTCTGGGCCGGGCGGGCGATCAGATCACGCTGTCGGAGCTGGCCGAACAGGTGTCGGCCTATTGCGGCCGGGTCGAGGGGCTGGAACTCGCGCCCGATCGGGCCGCCGACCGCGACGCCTTCGTCGATGCCGTCGGCTGGCTGTCGGCGCGCGGTGCGATCACCCTCGCCGACGGCGACGCGCACGGATGGGCCTCCGATCCCGAAGTGGGCGAGGCGCTCTACGACATCGACCGTCCGGTCGTCTTCGCGCTGTTCCGTCCGCCGCGCGCCCTCCAGCACCTGCACAGCGTGCGCGGTCTTCTCGCGGAACCGCACCCCGTGCAAGCCGCCGACGCCGCGCGAAAGGTGCGCCGCGCCTTGGTCGAACGTCCCGTCGTCTACGTCGACGACCTGCCTACGCGGGAGCGAGCGCTGCTGACGCAGGAACAGCTGGTCGCGGAAGTGGAGATCTTCACCGGTTTGCGGGCCGAGCGGCGCGCCGAGGGCGTGGTTCTCATCGATTCCTCGGGTCGGCTGTCGGATGTCCGGTTCCCCGGCACCGGCACGTTGGCGCAGGTCGCACTGCTTCTGGTCGGCGAGATCGCCGATCGCGTCCTCGATATCGATGATCCCCCCGCGCGACGACAGCCCGCGCCCGATCCGGCGACGGACCTGATCGGACAACTCGATGACGCAATCCCCGAATCCACCGTCTTCGTCGCCCTCGCCGACGCCCCCGACGAGGACTCACTCGACGACGATCCGGATGAAACCGAACCGGCGGCATACCCGTTCCTCGACAACGACTGGGTGCGCGACACCGTGCGCGCGCTGGCCGACCGCTACGGCGCCACCTTCGCGGCCCAATGGCAGGCCGACGTACCGGGATTGACCGCCGAGGTGACCGCGCTCCTGCACCGCCTGCGCCTGGTCCGCGCCACACCGGACGGACTACTCGTACTGCCCGCCGCGGCACGCTATCGCGGCGCGGTCGTCACCGTCCGTGCCAGGCGCACCGAGGAATTGTTCGTCACCGCCGCCGACACCACCGGCCCCGAAGGGATTTGAGCATGTCTGTCATCCACGGTGGAGTGCGCTTCATCCCCACGCGCGCGGGCATCGTCAACCTGTGGGACTACCGCGATCAGGAATTCTGTTTCGCCGACGGCCGATTGGTGCTGCGCGGCCCGAACGGCTCGGGCAAGACCAAAGCGCTCGAGGTGCTGTATCCGTTCGTGCTCGACGGCCGGATCGAACCGCGCAGGCTCAACCCGTTCGCGGGTGAGGAACGCACGATGAAGTCGAATCTGCTGTATCGCAAGCAGGAATCGGCCTACTCGTACGTGTGGATGGAGTTCGCGCGCGGTCGGTGGGCCGATCCGGAGACCGTGACGGTCGGGATCGGCATGCGAGCGAGCCGATCCTCGGACAAGGTCACCCGGTGGTACTTCGTCGCCGACGGCCGTGTCGGCGTCGACTTCTCGCTCATCGGCGCCGACGATCGCCCGTTCACCCGCAAACAGCTGGCCGAACAGATCGGCACCGACGCCATCGTCGACCGCCCGGTCGACTATCGCGCCGCCATCGATGCCCGCATGTTCGGTCTCGGACTCCAGCGCTACGACCAGCTCATCAATCTCATTCTGACGCTGCGCCGCCCGCAGTTGGCGAAGAACCTCGACCCGCGCGGGCTCTCGCAGGCGCTCACCGACGGACTCCGCCCGCTCGATGATCAACTGATCCTGGACGCGGCGCGCTCCTTCAGCGATATGGAGGAGGTCGGGCGCACCCTCGAGGGACTCGTGCACGCCGACACCGCCACCGGGGCGTTCGTCGATGTCTACCGCAAATACCTTGCGGTGCAGGCGAAAACCGATGTGGACCAGGTCCGTGTCCGACTCGACGCGGTGACCAACGCGAGCACCGCGCTGTTCGCGGCGACCGCACTGCGCCAACGCCGCGACGGTGAACGCGTCGCCGCCCAAGCCCGCGCCGACGACGCCGACCGCGCCTGCGACCAGGCCATGGCCGATCGCGAAACCCTCCAGCGTTCCAGCGCTTACGAGGGTAAACAGCAACTCGACGACCTCGCCGACGCGGTGCGCAGGCTGGAGACTTCGGCGAGTGTGCACGGTGACAAGGCGCTCAAGGCCGGGCAGACGCTCGACCAGCGCGCGCAGGAAGCCGAACGCGCCCTTGTCGCCGTGCAGGAGGCGGGAGCCGCGCTCGCCCGCGGTGAGGACGAATTGCGCGCCGCCGCCGAACAAGCCGATATCGCCTGGACACCGATCGCGGGTGAGGCACGCGCGGATGCGCTCACAGCGGCGGTCCGGGCGCGCGCCGAAGAGCGCGACGCGGACGTGCGTGAGGTTCGGAAGGCGTTGGGGCATCTGGAATCCGCGTCGGCGGAGCGGTTGCGCGCCGAACGCGATGCCGAACGCGCCGTCGGTGCGCGCGAGACCGCGGGCGCCGAGGTCGCGGCCGCGCAGGCGGCGGTCGAGTTGGCGCGTGCGGAATCCGCTACGGCGCTGCGCGCGTGGTGGGAACGGCACCGCGAGACCTATTCCGCGCTCGGCGACGAACTGTTCCCGGCGCTCGATGCCGCGGTATCGGCGGCGGGTTCGGAAGACACGGTCGGTGTCGCCGAAGTACTGGCCGAACGGGCGCAGCCGCTGCTCGACGAGATCCGTGCGCGCCGCCACGATGCCGCCGCCCGCGCCGGTGCGGCCGCCGCGCGGGTGCGCGAACTGCGTACCGAATACGAGAAAGTCGAGGCCCAGCGTGCCGACGCACCGCCGGTCGCCTTCGCCGATGCCGATGCGCGCGGCGAGCGGGCGGGGGCGCCGCTGTGGCGGCTGGTCCGTTTCGCATACGACCTGCCCGCGCGTGATGCGGCCGGAATCGAGGCCGCACTGCACGCGGCCGGACTGCTCGACGCATGGGTCTGCACGGAGATCCCCGCAGACTTCCGTTCGGATCGCTTCCTGGTCCCGCTGCCAGAAGCCGCGCGCCCCATCGGCCCGACCCTCGCCGATGTTCTTGTGGTGGAGGATGATTCCGACGATCTGACGGTTCCGCGCAAGACCGTCGCCGGTGTGCTCAGCTCCATCGCGCTGAGCGATTCCGCTCTCGCCGTTGATGCCATCGCGATCGGAGACGCCGATATCGCCGCGGTCACCGGTGCAGCGGTTACCATCGGCGTAACGGGCGGGTTCCGCCAAGGCGTGCAACTCGGTCGGCACATCAAATCCGACGCCGAGTTCATCGGCGCGACCGCCCGCGCCCGCCGCCGCGCGCTCCGCATGGCGGAACTGACCACCGACATCGAAGCCGCGACCGCCGAACACGAACGCGCTGAAGCTGATTCGGCGGCTGCTATCGCCGAACTCGACGGGGTGACCGCCGCCGCCAAACAGCTCCCGCGCCCGGCGGCGGTAATCACCGCACTGCGTGCGGTCTCCGAATGCGCGGGCATGATGCGATCCCGCTCCGAGGCCGCCACACAGGCCGAACGCGACCTCGACAAGGCCGTCTCCGACGCGGCGGCGGTCGAGAAGAAGGTGCGTGCCGTCGCCGCCGAACACCGCACCCCCCGCGACGCACGCGGCCTCGACGCCCTGGCGGCCGCCATCCGGCATTTCGAGAACTGCGGCACCGGACTGCTGCGCCTGCGCGGCGACCACCAGCGGGAGCGCGAACGCGAACGCGAGGCCGCCGACCGCCACGACGAGGCCCGCGACCTCGCCGAAGCATTCGCGGAGGAAGCCGAATCCGCCCGCACCGGCTACGAGGAACAGCTGCGCAAGCTCGAAACTCTGCGCGAGGCATTGGGAGCGGGCGCCGCCGACATCGACCGCGAACTCGAAGCCGCCCGCCTGCGCATCGAAGCCGCTCGCGCCGAACAGAAGTCGGCGCGCAAGGCGGCCAACGAGGCGATCGAAGCCGTCGGCGACGCCGAGGCCGCTTACCGCACCGCCCACGAATCACTCGGCACCGCACTGAGCGAAGTGCTCGCCGAGGTGAAAACCCTTGCCCCCTACGCCCAACCGGATCTACTGCGCTTACTCGGCGCCCCCGATCACGGCCGCTGGCCCGGCAGCGATGCCGCGTGGTCGACACCGGAGCAACTGCTCTACCGGATCTCGCAGGCGGGACCGGAGTCCGAACCATCGGTATTACCAACCGAAGTCGCCGAGCTGTTCGCCGATCTGAGCACCGCAACCGCATCGGTGCGGGCGGGGGACGCCGCCCGCAAGTCCACCCGCAGTGCCGTCACCTCCGCGCTCCAGGAATTCGACGCCGCACTCGCCACGAGCGGACGCGACTACCGCCTGCACTGGGACGCCGCCGACGGGCTCACCGTGGTCCAGGTCCAGGACGAGCACGGCGTCTGCGCGCTCGCCGATTTCGCCGAACGCGTCGACCGCGCCCGCCACGACCAGGAACTGCTGCTCACCGACGCCGAACGCCGCATACTCGAAGATGCCCTGCTCACCGGCTTGGCCCAGCAGATCCACGAACGCACCGGCGACGCCCGCGATCTCATCACCCGCATGGGCGCGGAGATGAAGCAGCGCCGCATGTCCTCCGGCAACACCATCGGCGTGCACTGGGTTCTCGCCGACACCCTCTCCGACCCCGCCCGCGCGGTATGCAAACTCCTCGACCGCGACGCCACCGCCCTCACCGCCGAAGACCTCGCGTCCGTGCGCGCCCACTTCGCCGCCGAGATCCGCACCGCCCGCGCCGCCCACCCCGAACGCTCCTACCCCGAAATCCTCGCCGCCACCCTCGATTACCGCACCTGGCGGGTGTTCTCCTTCACCATCCTCGGCGCCGACGGCGCCGAGGACAAACTCACCGTGGCCCGCCACAGCGCCCTGTCCGGCGGCGAACAATCCGTCTCCCTGCACCTGCCCCTGTTCGCCGCCGCCCACGTGATGCTCGACTCCGCCGACCCGCAGGCCCCTCGCCTACTCGCCCTCGACGAAGCCTTCGCGGGCGTCGACGACAACGGCCGCAGCGAACTACTCGGCCTCAGCGTCCAATTCGACCTCGACCTCTTCATGACCGGCTACGACCTGTGGATCACCTACGCCCACGTCCCCGGCTGCGCCCACTACGACCTTGCCCACTCCGCCGCCGAAAACAGCGTCAGCGCAACCCTGTTGGTATGGGACAGCGGCGAACTCCTCGCCGAACACGACGGCGGCGACCTCACCGCCGCCCTCGGCTCCCCCGACCGCCGCCGCACCCCGACCACCATCGAAGGAGGCATGACTCTGGACGATATGCCGGGCGCGACAAGTCCGGTCAGGTGAACGACGAAACCCGTAACCTCTGAGAGTGAACGAAGAGCTTCGAGTAGCGGCCTACGCCGTGTGCGTGCGGGAAGCCGCGATCCTGCTGGCCAGGTGGATAGCGCCCGACGGCGGAAGACAGTGGACACTACCCGGCGGCGGAATGCATCACGGCGAGGACCCGACCACCACGGCGGTCCGCGAAGTAGCCGAGGAGACCGGATACACCGCCGAACTCGTCAGCCTCATCGGCATCGACTCGCTGAACCGCCGATACCCGCGCCCGCACGGAAAATTCGCCGACTTCCACGGGCTCCGAATCGTCTACGAGGCCCGGATCACCGCGGGCGAACTCCGCAACGAAACCAACGGCTCGACCGACCTCGCCGCCTGGCATCCACTCGACACCATCGTCCACCTCGACCGAGTCGACTTGGTCGACATCGGAATCGAACTGTGGCGGACCAGGCCTGCTCTGGGCCGCACCGGTCACCGACCGCCTCCCGCCTAGCTCGCGTCGGGTAGCGCGCCCTGCGGCATCAGCGAGCGTTCGCCGCAGCTCCGACCCGGCGATGTTGTTAGGTGCTCAGCGGCATGCGCGCACGTTGAGAGGCACTGTCGGCCAGATCGGTTTGGACAACCGGCGCACGGGTCCAGAGTGCTAGTTGCCGGATGCGACGTCCAAGCTGTGGCTGCGTGGACGGCGCTGATTCGGATCGCTCTCGCGCATGGCGACCCGTGAGCAGAGCCGCGCGCTGTGGCACCACGGTGGCGCAGTGACGGTCTATGCGCCGACCACGAGAGTTGCCCAGGATCGGTCCGAAGCCATGATCGTAGATCGCGGGGTCGATTCCGCGTCGGGCCGGCGGCAGCCATGATGTTGGTCAGTCGACGCCGTCGAGGATGGCGCATGGCGGGTCACCATTTTCGTATCATCGGTGGATAGTTCTAGCGGAAATTGCGCCGAGAGAATCCGCGATCAGGCATGATTGAATTGTGAACATAGCAGGCCATGCGGGACGTAATGGATTGGACGGCGACCAGGACGCCACCATAAGAGAAAGTGATCGGGACGGCAGGAAACTGCTCCTTTGGAGCCTTTTCGGAATTGCATTGACGTCGCTGGCTTCGTTGATACTATTAAGCTTTTTCGCTCGCATGATCGACGGAAAGGGGTCTTGGTGGAAGATATTTGAGCATAAATTGAACCAGGGCGACTGGTTCGAAGCATCGCGTGCGACTGTTGCACTCGTTGCGCTCGCGGTAGCAGGCGGCGCAGCATATTTAGCGTACAGGCGGCAATTGACCGCAGATCAGAACCAGCGCACTGCGGCTGAAACCCTGCTCGTCACCGCCAATGCCTATAAACTCTCGGTAGAGCGCCACGATATCGAACAACAGCGTGAACTTCGAATCCGATTCCGCGAGGCGGCTACTCAGTTGGCGCACCCGTCTCCCGCCGTCCGCATCGCCGGGGTCTATGCCATGGGGGCTCTTGCGGATGATTGGCACAGTCGAGACCGGCAGGATGAAGTCCAGGTATGCATTGACGTGTTGTGTGGGTATCTACGTTTACCCTACTTGCGCGAGCACGGCGACTCTCATCTGACGAAAAGAGTAATCTCCAGGCCGAGGAACAACTTGGACAGGAATTCGGCACGCGGAGCGGTCGAAGACCATTTCGAATACCGACAAAATGATCGTGAGGTCCGTCAAACTATAGTCAAGGTAATTGCTTCACGCCTGAAAAAAGATGAAGAACACCCCTGGTCCATATGTGATTTCGACTTCTCCGATGCCGTCTTCGAGAATGCCAACTTCAGCGAAGTGCTGTTTGAAGGTAATGCAAATTTCGATGGTGCGGAATTCTATAGCGATAAGTGGACAGTGTTCATGGGTTCGATATTCGAAGGAGACGCATCGTTCGACGGCGCCAAATTTCACGAGAAGGAGACGCTCTTCATGTGGACGCTTTTCAAGGAAGCGGCAAACTTCAACAATGCCGAATTCTACGGCGATCTGACAGCTTTCGACGGAGCGGCATTCGCCGGCGGCGCCCTCTTCCGCAAGGCAAAATTCTACAGCACGGATACATTCTTTACCGGAATGGTGTTCGCCGGTGCAATGTTCAATGAGGCGACATTCATGAGCGAAAGAGTGAAGTTCGATGATCCGAAGATATGGCGTGGTGTAGATTTCGATTGGAATGATGACGCCAGTAAGAAGCCGTCAAATATACTTCCCTCTGATTGGCCGCCGAAAGAGCTAGGGCTCGGAACGGACAATTCTCCGGAGAAATCTTAGGTCGCAGAGACCTACGGGAACTGCCTGTAGAACGCAGGTAGCCACCACTACCCGCACGCCGACACGATTTAGGAGCTCCTGACAGGTGCGGTCCCGACCCCGCCGACCGACGCCAACCGCCTGTTCAGCGGCGTCGCTCTCCTGCGGCGCGGACGAACTGTCACATAATCGGCGTGAGTGCGCACTCCCACTGTGGCGACCGAACCGAGCGTCCGCGACTCGACCGTGCGATTATCGCACCATGACAACCGAAAAGGCCGATGGCCGGTAAACGCCGCCTCGCACTACACGCAGCTCTGCCGGATCGATACGGACACTTCGACATTCCCGCCGCCACGATCGACCACCGAGGCCGACTCGTTGCCCTGCTCGTGGAGCCCACACAACTCCCCGCCACGCGTACGCCCAGCCCCGTCTACGATGCGGTCGTCGTCATCTGCGACAACGGCGACATCGACCAGATACCCCTGAACGGCCTCGATCGACAGTTCCACGAGATCGACGTCCTCGACGACGGAATCATTTTGGGCGCCGCACGAATCGAACGAATCGAGCCCACGGATCCGACCTTGCCCCGCAACATCGTCGCCTTCGACACCGAGGGACATCAACGGGGCGCCTTCTACGCGGGAGACGCGATCGCTCAAATGCTGACAGATCCTGACGGGCGGATCTGGATCAGCTCCTTCGACGAAACCACCTTCGCGTTCGCTGGACCCGACGGATCCTGGTCCAACGGTTCCGGGATCGGCCTCGCACGTTGGGACAACCTCAACAGTGAGCCTTGGTTCGCTTTCCACGGCACCGTACCCGATGTCGACTGGTTCGACTGCTATGCGGTCAATGTCGGCCGCACCCGCACCCACGCCTGTCCCTACACGAAGTTTCCGCTGGTGGAGATGGACGCCGATGGCGTGCGGTCGATCACCCGAAACTCCATCACCCGCTGCGTCGGCTTGACGGTATCGGACTCGACCTTCGGCTTCTTCGACCAGCATCGACACAAAGGAAAACCGAGATGGGCGATCCGAAAGGGCCGACTCCAGGACGGAGTCATCACCGAAACCGACACCGAAGAACTCGTTCTGCCGGATGGCCGGCGATCCGAGCGATGGGCTCGCGGAAACATCGGACGTGACTCGACCCTGTGGTTGCACGAGAACGGCAACCCCGGACGCTGGTATCGGTACGAACTCGATGGCTGACACTCTCCGAGGACACGAGTCGGTCTCGGGCAACACGACGCCGCACCCACCGCCGCGCGGCCGAAAGACGGTTCCAGTTCAGCCCTTCCAAGGCATCGGAACATTCGATACGGCAGCCGCCAGTCACCCGACGAGATCAACTGTGGCCCAGCAGTTTCCCGGGTCACGGCCGCACCGGACGGATCGCGGCACTATCGGATGTCTCGAGAGGAGAGATCTGCGCGCTGCTGGGCGTCCAGCACTTCGTCACCGTGCTGGTCTGCCCACTGACCGAGACGTTCGATGGGATCGAGCAGGCTCCGGCCCAGCGGTGTCAGCGTGTATCGGCCCGAGGTCCGTGTCACGAGACCGTTGTACTCGAGGCGGCGGACCGTCTCGGTCAGTACTTTCGCGCTGACCCCGCCGATGTGACCGCGCAACTCGCCGTGCCGTCGCGGACCGTCTCGAAGCGCCCACAACACGACACCGTTCCACGTGTTGGCCAGCAGATCCAACGCCAGCCTGGCCCGACAGTCGGCGAGCAACCTCGGATCGCTGTCGGGAACCATTCGGTAACCACCGTGGTGCCTAACGTCTCTCATGTATCCATCGAATCAGTTGAGGAGACAGTATGCGGATCGGCGTTCTCGGAACCGGCGACATGGCCGACGCACTCGGCGGCCAGTGGGTCCGGCGGGGCCACGACGTCATGATCGGCGGGCGCAGCGGCGAGCGGGCGACCGCGCTCGCCACCCGGATCGATGCGACCCACGGCACCCTCGCCGAGGCCGCGGCGTTCGGCGAGGTGCTGCTGCTCGCGGTGCCATACGACGCGGCGCCCGCGGCGCTCACCGAGGCCGGAGCGATACCGGGACGAATCGTGCTCGACTGCACCAACCCGGTCATCCCCGGACGGTTCACCCTGGCGACCCCGGGACACTCGGCTGCCGAACGATTCGCCGACCAAGTGCCCGAGGCCCGCGTGGTGAAAGCGTTCAACCTCTGCCACGTGGATGTGTGGCGAATGACCCCGCCGCAATTCAACGGTCGGCCCTTGGCGGTGCCGCTGTGCGGTGACCTCGACGCGGTCGACACCGCGTCCTCACTGGTCGCCGCTCTCGGCTGCCATCCGATCAACGCCGGGACCTTGGAACGCGCCGGTCTGCTGGAGGCCACAGCGGCGTTCATGATCGGCCTCTGGTTCAGCGGCGAAGACGCACAGGCCGTGCTACCTCCGCTGGAATACGCCCAGGGCATGCGGTAACCCGCTGCACCGACCACAGACCCTCGAGTGCCGACCGGCGCCTACCCACACCCTCCGACCAGCTTCCCCCGGCCGGTGATCGGCAGGTGGCGGTCGTGCCATGAGATCGGCAGTCACCCAAGGATCTCCGTGCTCGTCGATGACCGGCTCGCGGCATTACCGGATGTTGCAGAAGCGCCGCCCCGCCGCAGCCGCCCGCTCTACTACGAGCACGAGTACTCCAGTATCCACCGCGCGGCGACGACAGCACTCCTGAGCGGCGATGGCCGGTCCCCGGTGACGCCGGCCACCTGTCAGTCTGGATTGCCGGGCGTGCGCGAGGTTGGTCGGAGTGGCCACCCCGGCCATCGCGACACCCACCCCTTGCCACGCGACCGGCAGTCCCGCAGGATCTTCCAGGTCTTCGTCCGAGCGAATGCATGCTCGACGCGAGCAGAGACCCTGCGATGGGACTTGTGGGCCTATTTCCATTCCGGTAGCTCGACACCAGGTATCGTAATGCGCCACGAACACGCGATAATGGGGGTCCCCGACGACGCCCAGGGCAAGCCGGGTCGGCCGGACTCGCTCGCTGGCACCTTCGCCGATGCCTCGGTCGAGGGTGGCGGCGAATCGAAATGGCGGTTGAACTGATCACGGCGAGAAGCGGATACAAGGATCGGTGGACCGCGGTGCCGTTCATCGCGCTGACGGGGATCATCGCCGTGCTGACTTGGCGGACAGACGGTTTCGCGCACGTCGCGGTTATCGTGGCCATGGTCGGTGTGATGGTCGTGCAGACGGTGGGCGTCGTCGTGGGTTGGCAAGGGACGGTGAGCGAACGCCAACGGAACGTACTCATCCCGCTGCTCCTTCTCGCGGCGACCGGAGCCGTGCTACTCGCGTTCGGAACCAGCGCCGACACAATCGCACCCGGGATGTCACCATTGTTCGCGGGTCTCGTCGCCGGCTTGCTCCTCCAATGTCATCTGCTCCGCCGGGCCGCTCGCTCTCGAGTTTCCGCGCCCCATGTGGAACCATGATCGGCTGACTAGAACTCGGTCCCAGAACGTCCGGTATATGGGTTGCGGCATGTTGATTCGGTTTCGGGCGAGCTGGGTTGCTGATCCGTGGTGGATGCCGTCACGCCGATGACCTGCCCGCAGCCCTCACATCCGAAGACAGTGAAGCTGATGCGGAATCCGCGCTCAGCGGGTGAGATGAGCGAGTTTCTCCGGATTGCCGATCGCGCGGAGGGCGCGGACGAGGTGGCCTTCGGTCTCCAGGTCGATCACCGCCATCACCTGACCGC
Source organism: Nocardia bovistercoris (assembly GCF_015674855.1). Lineage (GTDB taxonomy): Bacteria > Actinomycetota > Actinomycetes > Mycobacteriales > Mycobacteriaceae > Nocardia > Nocardia bovistercoris. The sequence continues at coordinate 54,224 of NZ_JADMLG010000001.1, forward strand.
GCAGTGACACGACGACACCCGGCCTGCCGTTGACGTCGGCGACGCGGAAGTCCGCGCCCGCCCCGAACAGCGAATCGGCCAACACGATCGACACGAGTTCGCTGCCGACCTGGGCGCTTTGTGGTGCACCTGCGATGCGACCGCCGGAGTCGAACTCGCCGACGACGTCGGGAGCCAGGACCGCGACGAGGTCGGCGATATCGCCGCCCGCGCAGGCCGCGGCGAACCGTTCGGCCACGGACTCGGCCTGTGCGCCCGTGACGTCGAAGCGCGGCTCGGAGTCGTCGCGGATGACGGCGCGGGCGCGGCTGGCGAGCTTTCGTGGCGCGGCCGGTGACCTCCCGACTATCTCGCTGATCGCCTGGAACGTCAGACCGAACACGTCGTGCAGTACGAAGGCGACCCGTTCGGCGGGGCTCAGAGTGTGGAGGACGGCCAGCAACGCGATCCGGATGGTGTCGTCGAGGGTGACCTGGTCGGCGGGGTCGGGTGCGGATGCGAATTGATCGATCAGCGGCTCGGGCAGCCAGGGACCGACATACCTGCGGCGTGTCGCACTCGCACGAAGCATGTCGAGGCACACTCGTCCGGCTACGGTGACCAGCCAACCCTCGACATCCTCGATCCCGTCCGCGCCGACGCGTGTCAGTCGCACGAACGTCTCCTGCATCGCGTCCTCGGCGTCGGTCAGCGTACCCAGCATGCGGTAGCTGGTGTTGTTGGTGCACGTGGGTTTGTGCTCGCTGCTCTGGAAGGGTCTCATCACGGAGTTGGCGCCTCGGTTCCGGTGCATCACCCTCGACGTGCCGGGTTCCGGCTTGTCCGGTCCGGCGCCTGCCTCGCCGGCCGCCGCCTCGGATGCGATCGGGCGATTCATCGATCGGCTCGATCTGCGCGACGTCACTCTGGCGGTGCACGACACCGGCGGCTGGGCCACCATGGCCGCGGTCGGGGCAGAGCGGTCGCGCGCCGAGCGCGTCTCACGGGTGGTCGCGGTCAACACGTTCGGCTGGTCACCGCGCGGAGTGCTGCGGCTCGCCCTGCTGTTCATGGGCTCGACCGTGATACGTGAACTCACGGTGTGGACAGGGTTCCTCGCCTGGGGCAGCGCCACCCGCTTCGGCGTGGGCCGACACTTCGACCGGGCCACCAAGCGAGCATGGCGGCGTTGTCTGCGCCCGCACTCGCAGCGGCGGTTTCTACACCACATGTTCGCAGGCGCCGCCAAAGACCGTGCCACATCGCAGGCGGCCGAACGGGGGATCGCGGCCCTGGCGGACCGGCCTACGATGACGGTATTCGGACGGTTCGGCGACTACTTCCTCTTCCGCCGCGGCTGGCGACGCATCCGACCAGCCATGACCGACGTCACCGTCCCGTGGGGGTTGCACTTCCCCCAATCGGACAACCCCGCCCTGGTCGCGCGGACCATCATCGAATGGCGAAGAAACGCCTCAGCCGCCGAGCCGACCAACGCCGCCGCCACATCGGCGACCCGATCAGCCTTGTCGGAAAAGAAGTGATGTACCCACTGGTACAGAAGGTTCGGAGGTCTGCCGTGACACCGCTCGCCTGGCCGGCAGGCGGCATCGTGCTCGCCGGCGTGATATTCCTGTTCGCGCTGTGGACGCTCTGGACTCGATCTCGCCTCGACGAGAACCTGCCGAGCTTCGTCGACGGCGCGCTCACGGGCGGCGCGGTCGAATCCGCGGCGCCCGCGATCACCGAACTCACCAGGGGACGCTTCGTGCGCCAGGAACACGAAGTGGTGGGAACCGCCCGACTACTCGAGCTACCCGACGGGCGACGCATCCTGCGATTGGAGGACTTCGCCACGTCCGACGGGCCCGACTTGCACGTCTGGTTGTCGGAAAAGGCAGCCGGTGGGAATTGGTTCAAGTACGGCCGGGGACGCCGTGTCCGACTGGGCGCTCTCAAAGCGACCGATGGCAACCACAACTACCCGATTCCCGCCGACCACGACCTGTCCGGGCTGCGATCTGCCGTCATTTGGTGCCGACGATTCCACGTGGCGTTCGGGTCGGCGCCGCTGGAGACCTGAGCGGCGGGTCAGCGTTCGCTGGCGTCGGGGCGGGGGGCCGGGCATTTCGTGCCGGGGACGGTCGCCACTTCGAAGTGCCACCATTCGTTGAGGTAGGTGCGGCACAGCCCCCAGCGGCTGCCGCGGGCCTCGAGCCAGGACGCTCCCTCCTGCGGGCCGACATCGATCGCTTTCCCGGCAACGTGGGTCGATTCCTCGGGCGGCAGCACCCAGCGGCGGGCCGCTTCGGGGCTGCCGTAGGTGGCGATGCCGTCCTCCCAGAGCGCCTGCTGTTCGGCGTGGGTGCGGTAGCCGGAGTTGATCCGCAGTGGCACGCCTTCGCTGTGCGCGGTGTCTTCGGCGAGGGTGTAGGCCAGGGCCAGGGGTGCGCTGAGGCCGTCGGTTCCCGGTGCGAACGGCTGGACTTCGCGCTGGTCCTCGGGTGCGGCGGTGGCCATGGGGGTCGTGAGCGGTGCGCCGGGCGCGAGCACGGCCAGCAGTGCGGGCGCGATCGCGGTGAGCAGTGCCGCCGCCACTCGCGGGTGGGATCTCTCGCCGGAGCGCAACATGCCGACGATGGTAGCGACACGCCGGAATGTGACACCGGGCACAACGGTCGTATCGGACTCCCACGCCACATCGGCCGCCGATTTGCGACGAGGATCCAGACTGCCGGTCGCGTGCCACCGGTCCACGCCTCGCATGCTTCACGACCGCAGCCACCAGACACGTCACCGGCGCGGCTTAACCGGAAGTAATCCGAACACCACGTTGAAATTGCTCTACAATTGCTGAGCAGTTCGAAGGTTTGGCGGCACCGAAGGCGAATTCGCGCCCGTTTCCACGAGGGCGCGATAAAGGAGCGTGCGACCGCACAGCGGGCGCGCGCGGAACTTCGAACCGAGGACGGCGCTGCACATGACCGACGTCGACTATTGCGTTGTTGGCGGGGGATTCGCCGGATTGGCGGCCGCGCTGCGGCTGAAACAAGCGGGACGAACGGTGGCGCTGCTCGAGGCCCGTGACCGACTCGGCGGACGCACATTCACCGAAGTGCGCACGGACGGGTCGTGGATCGACCGCGGCGGCGCCTGGATCGGGCCGGGACAGGACCGGGTCCGCGCGATGATGCACGAGTTCGGCGTGCCGAGCTATCGGCAGTACACCGACGGCGAGGCCATGATCGTGGTCGACGGCGAACAGCACCGCTACACGGGCACGGTCCCGTGGTCGATGAGCCCGTGGGCGGCGATGAACATCGGCGCGGCGCTGCTCGAACTGGGGCACATGTGCAAATCGATTCCGCTCGAGGCGCCGTGGACGGCCGGGAACGCCGACAAGTGGGACCGGGTGAGCCTGGCGCACTGGCTGCACCACAACACCCTCTCGAAATCCGCGTACGCGCTGCTCGAGACCGCGATCGCCGGATGCTACACCAGCGACGCCGCTGAGGTGTCGCTGCTGTTCGTGCTGTATCAGATGGCGTCGGGAGGCGGGCCCGGGTTCGTCCTCGGCGTGCACGACGGCGCCCAGGACGCTCGCCCCGTCGGCGGCATGGGCGCGATCTACCGTCCGATGGCCGTCGAACTCGGCGATTCGATCCACCTCGCACAGCCCGTCCGCCACATCCACCAGGACGCCGACAAGGTGACCGTGCGCTCCGACGAGCTGATCGTGCGGGCCCGCCGTGTGATCGTCGCGGTCCCGCTCGCGATCGCGAGCCAGATCCTGTTCGACCCGATGCTGCCGGTCGACCGCTCCTTCCTGCACCAGCGGATGCCGAGCGGTTCGATCATCAAGACCGCCGTCGTCTACGACGAACCGTTCTGGCGCGCCGACGACCTGTCCGGCCAATCGGCGGCCCCCGGCTCCCCCGCGACCATCACCATCGACGCCTGCACCGACACCGGCCGCCCCGGCATCCTGTGCGTCATCACCGAAGGCCCCATCGCACGGAGAATCGGACGACTCGACGCTCCCGAGCGCCGCGCGGCGACACTCACCGCCCTCGCCGAGCGCTTCGGCGACAAGGCCCGTACACCGGTCGACTACATCGAACAGAACTGGAGCATCGAACGCTATTCCGGCGGCGGCATGCTCAGCCACGCGCCGACCGGCGTACTCACCCAATTCGGCCACGCCCTACGCCGCCCATGCGGACGAATCCATTGGGCCGGAACCGAAAGTTCCGCCGTCATGTGCGGGTGGGTCGACGGCGCGATCCGCTCGGGCGAGCGGGCCGCGAGCGAGGTGGTGGAACACGAATCACTCGTCACGTCAGGAGGAAAGTCGACCACCCGCTGAGTCGGTCTCCCACGCACTGATTCTCATGCGGGAAACATGACTCGACGAGAATTATGGCCGCGATTCACCGATTTCGGTCACGGTGTCGCCGGGGTGAGTTCGAAGAAGATGAATTGCGGGTTGTGGGTGAGATAGCGGTAGACGTCCGGGGCGCTGTCGGCCATGCGCTCGCGCGGTTCGGGCTCGCGGATCGCGGAGACGGTGAATCCGGACGTTTCGAACGCCGCAAGCATCGCTCGCAGTGGACGATGCCAGAAACGCATGGCCATGGTCTGCTCGTCGCGGAACCAGTTCTCGGTGTACTGATAGGTTCCGAAATAGTCGTCGCTGCCGCTGATTCGCATGTCCATGAAGGGATGGTGGGTCGACAACACCACCCTGCCGCCCGGCGACAGTACACGACGGAACTCCCGCAGAGTGGGTTCCCAGTGGTGCAGGTAGTGCATCACCAGCGAGGACAGAATCAGCTCGAAGACATTGTCCGAGAACGGGAGTGGGGCGCTCAGATCACCCTGCCGCAAGGACGCGTCCGGCCCGAGACGCGCACGGGCGATCTCCAACATCGACCCGCTCAGATCCATCCCGGTGACACGCGCGCCACGTTCGGTCAGTTCGGCGGCGAGAACGCCGGTGCCACATCCGGCGTCGAGCACCCGCAGATCCCTGACGTCTCCGGCGAGATCCAGAATCGCGGGCCGTTCGTAATCGGCGTTGTACGGGCCCGTCTCGTTCTGCCGCCCATAGGTCCGCGCGAACCGGTCGTAGTCGTTGTACCGGACATTCTCTGAGGTCACTCGACAAGGCTATGCGCGCGATGCGGTCAGCCGAGCGCGGCGGCGGTGGTCAGCCAGTTCCGTTCGTGCCGATTGTCGGTGATACGGAGGAAGGCTCGGACGGCACGAGCGGAGTCGGGGCGTTCTCCGGTTCCGGAAGGAGTGGTGAGCAGGACCGATGTCGCGGCGGAGAGCTTCTTCAAGGCGAGATAGGGTTCGCTGCTCGATGACGACCATGGCACCGGTTTGTCGCTGCCGATGGCACGGCGGACGATTTTGAACGCTTGGCGCAGCGCACCGAGCTGGTCGATCTGCGCGTCGGTCAGCGGTCGGTCCGCGGCGAGTTTGGCCACCAGCGCTTCGATCGCCCCTTCGGCGGCGGTCGCGCGCTGGAGACAGTCCCACCGGGCGGACTCGAGCGCCGCGGCCGCGCTCGCGCGCGCGCCGACAAGGTTGTTCCAGGTCTTCCAGGTCGCGATCAACTCACCGTAGAGGACTTGAAAGTCCCTCGCCGCGGCCAAATTTCCGTCACGGCGCGATTTGATCTGATCCCAGTGATCGGCGATGCGGGTTGATACCAGCCAGCCGCCGACGAGGGTGGACAGCACGGTCAGCAAGGACACGCCTACCGAGGCGAGGATCGACACTTCCACTCCTGGATCGAACCGACAGGATCGAACGATGATCGCGCGACCGTCAGGTGGTCGCGAGCAGTGTCATGCTATTGCCGCCGAAGGGTTTTCGCTCGTCGATGATCGAACGTCGCGCGGCGTGTCGGCGCCCGCGACGGACCTGGCGCACCGAACCGCGAATGTTCACCGAATACGAGAACTCGGTCTGGAGGATCGCCGGGGAACCGAGTCGTCTCCGCCGCGCGAGCGAACGGCGAATTGCGCGCTGCTTCGAAATAGCGCGGCGGTTGGACCTTCCCTACGGAAATTCTCGTCGCGATCGGGAATCCCTTCGATCTCGGCGCCGATTCCTCCGGTCGTGCGATCAGTTAGCTAGGCTCATAATATATCGGGATCCGCGACGGCGGCGAAAACCGAATGTGGTATGCGCCGTGACGGGTGAACGGGCGAATCCCGACGTGCCGTGCGGTGATACGGATTCCGCAATTTCGGCTCTCGACCCGGTGGGAGATCGTTGCTAAGCTGTCGCCGTCGAGGGGAACCGACCGGTTTCCCCTTGGTGTGGAACAAGTTCGGGAGAAGCGCGGTGATGCGGTTCTCATCGGCGCTGGGATGGGCGATCTCGTTCGTATCGAGAATTCCCCTCGCCGAAATGGATTCAGGAGTCGGCACGGATGAAGCTCGATGATGCGCTGCGTGACGGGATGAGTGTGGACGGTGCCATCGGCATCGCGCTCGTCGATATGCGGAGTGGGATGTTGCTGGCCAAACAGGGCGGGCATTCGCTGTTCGACCTGGAGATGGCGGGTGCGCTCAACACCGAGGTGCTGCGGGCCAAGCTGCGGGCGATCGAGGCGCTGCAACTCGACGACGAAGTGCAGGACATCCTGGTGACTCTCGGCGTCCAGTACCACATCATCATGCCGGTCGTCCGCGGTAACGAGGAGCAGCTGTTCCTGTATCTGGTATTGGACAAGGCGCGCGGCAATCTGGCTCTGGCCCGACATCAGCTGCGGCGCGTCGAGCAGGCGATCACGCTGTGAGCGCTGCCGAACGTCAGGAGGTCGCACTGCGCGACCGACATGCCGTCGGCCGGGTACTCGAACGCGCCTGCCGGGAGATCGACGAGGTCGAACACGCGGTGATGACCAGCCGGGACGGCTTGGTCGTCGCCGCCAACGAGGACTCGGGCGGCGACTCCGGCGAGGACGGCATCGCCATGCGCGGTTCGGCCATGGCGGCGGCTGCGGCCGGAATCGGCGACCATTTCACCAGCCTGGTGTCGCAGGGGCGGCTGCAGTCGGCGGTGTTCGAGGCCGAACGCGGTTGCGTCGGAATCTTTCCCGTCAGTTCCACGCTGCTACTCATCGTCACCAGCGCGCCGTCGGTGAGTACGGGCCGGTTCAATATCGCGGCGAAGAAGGTGCTCGGGCTGCTGCTGGAACCAACGCAATAGTTCCGACGAGACCCGCGGGCTCTACCGACCGGCGGTGACCGTCGCAGCCGGTCACCGCACCTGCCACGCACGTGCTTACTTGTCGGGCAACGGAATCAGCGCAGCCAATCCGCGATCGAGGCGCTCGGAATGTGCGCGCGGCTGCCGGTGGTCGCGCACCGGCAACGAGACGAGACAGGTGCTGTAGACAGCATCATCGAGGAGTTCGGCCGTGATCCTGACACCGCTGAGGTGTTCGGCGAGCGCGAGATAGCCGCACGTCCCCAGCCACGGCTCCCCCTCGCCGAACCGCGACACCGTCGCGGTGGATCGCTTTCGCGGAAGTCGAGCGGCCCACCGCGACGGACCGCTCAGCGAGCTTCCCGCGATCAGACCCGTTCGGCGGAGCGGGTGCGTACGCGCAGAGCTATGGGCTTCTGGGTTTCGGCGAAGAAGTCGTTGCCCTTGTCGTCCACGACTATGAATGCCGGGAAGTCCTCGACCTCGATCTTCCAGACGGCTTCCATACCGAGTTCCGGATATTCGAGCACCTCGACGGATTTGATGCAGTCAAGGGCGAGCCGGGCGGCGGGGCCGCCGATGGAGCCGAGGTAGAAACCGCCGTGTTCCTTGCACGCCTTGGTGACCTGCGCGGAGCGGTTGCCCTTGGCCAGCATGACGTGTGATCCGCCCGCGGCCTGGAACTGGTCGACATAGGAGTCCATGCGACCGGCCGTGGTTGGGCCGAAGGAGCCGGAGGCGTAACCGTCGGGGGTTTTCGCGGGGCCCGCGTAGTAGACGGCCATGTCGCGCAGGTACTGCGGCATGGGTTCGCCCGCGTCGAGGCGTTCCTTGATCTTGGCGTGCGCGATGTCGCGGGCGACCACGAGCGGGCCGGTCAGCGAAAGACGGGTCTTCACGGGGTATTTCGACAGTTCGGCGCGGATGTCGGCCATCGGGCGGTTCAGGTCGACGCGCACCACGTCGCCGCCGAGGATGGCGTCGGTCTGCTCGGGCAGGTACTGCGCGGGTTCGCGCTCGAGCTGTTCGAGAAAGACGCCTTCGGCGGTGATCTTGGCCAGCGCTTGGCGGTCGGCGGAGCAGGACACCGCGAGTGCGACGGGGCAGCTCGCGCCGTGGCGCGGCAGCCGCACGACGCGCACGTCGTGGCAGAAGTACTTGCCGCCGAATTGCGCGCCGATGCCGAAGGACTGGGTGAGTTTGAAGACCTCTTCCTCGAGTTCCAGGTCGCGGAAGGCGTGCGCGGCCATCGAACCCTCGGTGGGCAGGTTGTCGAGGTAGTGCGCCGAGGCGTATTTCGCGGTCTTGAGGGCGAATTCCGCGCTGGTGCCGCCGATAACGACGGCGAGGTGATAGGGCGGGCAGGCCGCGGTGCCGAGGGAGCGGATCTTCTCGTCCAGGAATTCCAGCATCCGGGTGGGATTCAGGACGGCTTTGGTTTCCTGGTAGAGGAACGACTTGTTGGCCGAACCGCCGCCCTTGGCCATGAAGAGGAATTTATAGGCCGGATTCGCGGGATCGCCCTGAGTGGAATACAACTCGATCTGGGCGGGCAGATTGGAGCCGGTGTTCTTCTCGTCCCACATGGTGATCGGCGCGAGTTGGGAATAGCGCAGATTCAGCTCGGTGTACGCGTCGAAGACGCCGCGGCTGATCCATTCCGCGTCGTCGACGCCGGTGAGCACGCCTTCGGATTTCTTGCCCATCACGATGGCGGTGCCGGTGTCCTGGCACATGGGCAGGATGCCGCCCGCGGAGATGTTGACGTTCTTGAGCAGGTCGAGCGCGACGAATCGGTCGTTGCCCGAGGATTCCGGGTCGTCGATGATCGTGCGCAGCTGCGACAGGTGCGTCGGGCGCAGGTAGTGGCTGATGTCGTGCATGGCCTCGGCGGTGAGCAGCCGCAGCGCCTCCGGTTCCACCTGGAGGAAGGTGCGTCCGGCGGCCTCGACGGTGCTGACGCCCTCGGTGGTGAGCAGGCGGTACCGGGTGTCGTCGGCGCCGATGGGCAGCAGATCTGAATAGCGGAATTCCGGCGCGGTCACGGATCGCTCTCCTTCGGGCGGGCCTGGGCTGCGGAGCCCGGCGGGGCACAAGCACATCGAGCGTATCCATGGGCCCGCGAGCCGAATGGGTTAGGCAACCCTACCTAGACCACGGAACCTATAGGTTGCACGTTCAACCCCAGTGGTGCTACCTCTCAGTCCGACAACCGTCGCGGCCCGTTTCGGCCCGACCATTGATATGACGCGTCAGAGTTTGGAGGGCCGCCGTGAGCGAGCGCAGCGAGGCGGTGTCGTGAACGAACAACCATGGCTCGACGAGGTCGAGATGCGCGCGTGGCTCGGTTTCGTACGGACCCGCGATCTCATCGCAGCCGCCGTCGGACGCGATTCCGCGCGCGATTCCAATCTCACCTACGTCGAATACTCGGTACTGGCAGGCCTGGCGAACGCCCCCGACAACCGCTGCACCTTCGCGGATCTGGCGCAGCGGCTGGAATGGTCGCAGAGCAGGCTGTCGCACCAGATCACCCGCATGGAAAAGCGCGGACTCGTGGCGCGCGAACCGATTCCCGACGACGCCCGCCGCACCGCCGCGCGGTTGACCCCGCGCGGCGTCGAGGCGCTCGGCAGCGCCGCGCCCGCGCACGTGCACAGCGTGCGCAGGCATATGATCGACGCCCTCGACCGCGACCAGCTCGCCGCGCTCGCCGACATCTACGACGCGCTGCTCGCCCATCACCGCAGGCCGGCCGAGCACCGAAGACCGGCCGAGGAGACCTGAGCCGGATCAGCTCGCGGAGGCCACCCGCGCACGCTCCGGCACGCCGAGCGCGCGCTCGAAACCGTCGGGCACGACGATGTCGCCGCGCTCCAGTTCCGCCACCGTGGTCTTGCGCAGTCCGAGCAGCGCGGAATCGATTCCGCCGCGCAGGATGTCGAGCACGTTCTCCACGCCCGCCTGCCCGTTGGCCGCGAGGCCCCACAGGTAGGCGCGGCCGATCATGACCGCGCGCGCGCCGAGGGCGACGGCCTTGACCACGTCGCTGCCGCGCCGCACGCCGCCGTCGAGCACGACCTCGATCTGTGAGCCGACCGCGTCGGCGATCACCGGCAGCGCGCGGATCGAGGCGGGGGTGCCGTCGAGGTTGTTGCCGCCGTGGTTGGAGACCGAGATCGCCGCGACGCCCGCGTCCACCGCGCGCTGCGCGTCGTCGACGCGGATCACGCCCTTGAGCATGACCGGGCCGCCCCACTGGTCGACGACCCATCGCACGTCGTCCCAATCGGGGGCGGGGGTGCCCATCCACTCGCCGTAGGCGCCGAAGAATCCGGGGGCGGGGGTGTCGCCGACCACCATGTTCGGGGCGGTCAGGTCCGGGATGCTGCCCGAGCGCGCGTAGGTGGCCAGCCAGCGCGGGCGCGCCAGGGTCTGCGGGGCGAACTTCAGCATGGTGCGCAGGTCGAGCTTCTCCGGGATGACCGGGCTGCCCCAGTCGCGGCCGTGCGAGAAGGACCAGTCGAGGGTGAGGATCAGGCCGACCGCGCCCGCCGCCTTCGCCCGTTCCATGCGCGCCGCGATGTCGTCTTTGCTTCCGCACCAGTAGAGCTGGAAGAAGGTCGCGGGGTTGGCCGCGATCACCTCCTCGATCGGCTTGCTGGCGAACGAGCTGAGTCCCATGGCGATGCCGCGCGCCGCGGCCGCCCGCGCCACCGCGACCTCACCGTCGGGGTGCACGGCCTGCACGCCGGTCGGAGAGATCATGACCGGCATCGAGAGCTGTTGTCCCAGGACGGTCGTGGACTGGTCGCGGTCGCCGATCGAACCGGCGCAGTGCGGGGCGAAGCCGAGTTCGGTGAACGCCTGCTGATTCTCGTCGATGGTCTGGCCGCGCTCGGAGCCCGCGATCAGCGCGCCGTATACCGATTTCGGCAGGCGTTTCTTCGCGCGCCGTTGCGCCTCGGCGACGGTTTCGAACCAGGGATTCATCAGTGGATCCTTTCGGGTGTGGCCACCGGCCACCACAGCCGGGTCGTGTCGTGCAGGTCGGTGATCAGTTGGTCGAGCAGTGCGCGGCCCTCGTCGGCGTTCGCGCCCGCCGGGTCGCCGAGGACGCCGTTGGGGCTGACCGCGCGCACGCCGCCCGCGCGCAGCAGGGGCAGCACCTCGGGCAGCGGGCGGGTGTCGCCGGGTTCGGCGCGGTCGGCGCGCACCGCGTCGGGGCGCAGCGCCAGCATGAGGGCGGTCTCGGCGCGGCCCGCGTGCGGGTCGCCGTCGTAGCGGGGGAACCAGCCGCGCACGTCGCGCGATTCCGAGCGCAGCAGCGTCTCGGCGCGGCGCAGCGGTTCCAGGTTGCCGCCGTGGCCGCTGACCAGCAGTACGCGGTCGAAGGTGTCGGTCGCCGAGCGGCACAGTTCGATCAGCACCAGTTCCAGGGCGGCCTGGCCGATGGAGAGGGTCGCCGGGAAGCCCGCGTGTTCGCCGCTGGAACCGTAGGGCAGCGGCGGGGCGACGAGCACGCCGGGGCGGCGCGCGGCGAGTCCTTCGCACAGGGCGACGGCGATCTCGGTGTCGGTGGACAGCGGCAGGTGCGGACCGTGCTGCTCGGTGGCGCCGAGCGGCACGGCCAGGATCACATCCGGGGTCGAGTATTCGCCCGCCTCCGGCCACGTGAGATCCGCCACTGACATGCCCCGAGATTAACGTCAGTCACTGACATAATCAAGGCGTTCCCCTGTTGACCGATACTCGACCGGTGACGACAACCGGCACGGCGGGCCGAGGACGCCCACGCGGCACCAGCAAGCGGGAACTGGAACTGATCGCCATGCGGCTGTTCAGCGAGCACGGATTCGACAACACCACCGTCGAACAGATCGCCGCGGCGGCGGGCGTCAGCGGCCGCACCTTCTTCCGCTACTTCCCCACCAAGGCCGAGGTGCTGTGGTCGCAGTTCGACGACGAGGTGACGAATTTGCGCACCGCCTTCGCCACCGTCGGCGACGACGAGCCCATGATGACCGCGGTGCGCCGAGTCGTGGTGAACGCCAACCGGTATCGCGCCGAAGACGTGCCGGAACTGCGGGTCAGGATGCAACTCGTCGGCACGATCCCCGCGCTCGCCGCCACCGCGGGCGCGCACTACGACGCCTGGGAACGGGCGGTGAGCGGATTCGCCGCCCGTCGGCTCGGGCAACCCGAGGACGCGCTCATCCCGCTCGCGGTCGGGCGCACCACCCTTGCCGCCGCCCGCGCCGCCTTCGACGCCTGGCTGGCCGCCGCCGACGCCGACCTCACGGTGTATCTCGACCTGGCCCTGGCCGCCCTGGAACGCGGATTCGACCTGTGAGCCCGGTACACCGGGAGCTGCCCGCAGGTTTCGCGCGCAATCCCCGTGGGGTATGACTAGGCTCGGTATCGGCTAGCAGCCGCGACGCACGATGATCACGACCACCCGTCGAGAGGGGCTGGAATTTCCATGTCCGAGGTGTCCATGAGCCTTTCGGCGGACTCGTTGCCCGCGGGGCCGGTCGACAATCTGTTGCCACAGCTCGTCGAGCACCTGCGGCAGAACCGCACCGCCCTGCGTGAGGAGTGGCTGCGCCGCATCACCGACGCCCAGCTGCTCACCGCGATGACCCCGGAGGAGATCTTCTCCGAAGTCACCTCGGTCTACGACAACTACGTCGACGTGCTCGAGACCGGCAGCGTCGAAGCGCTGCAGGCCTACGCGCGCGACCTGTCCGAACGCATCATCCCCCGAGGCGTCGAAACCGACGAGGTCCTCGGCATCGTGCTGCTGCTGCGCGACGTGCTCGCGCGTTCGCTGTTCGAGAAATACCAGTCCAACTTCGAACTGCTCAACCACGTGCTCGACGCCTACGAGCCCGCCGCCAACCGCATCGCCAGCACCGTCGCCATCTCCTTCGTCCAGGAGCGCGAGCGCGTCATCCGCCAGCAGCAGGAGGCGATCCGCGAACTCTCCACCCCGGTGCTCCAGGTGCGCGAGCAGTTACTCATCCTCCCGATCATCGGCGTGCTCGACAGCCAGCGCGCCCGCCAGCTCACCGAACAGCTGCTGCGCGCCATCCGGGCCAACCGCGCCAAGGTCGTCGTCATCGACATCACCGGCGTCCCCACCATCGACTCCACGGTCGCCAACCACCTCGTGCAGACCGTGGACGCCTCCGGTCTGATGGGCGCCAACGTCATCATCACCGGCCTGTCCTCGGAGATCGCGCTCACCCTGGTCACCATCGGCCTCGACCTGTCGAAGATGAACGCGGTCGGCGACCTCCAGGGTGGTATCGAGGAGGCCGAACTCCTGCTGGGCTACGAGGTCACCCGAACGTCCGACCGTCTCCTCGAGCGGGACGGGCGCTGAGCGGGCCTGCTCATGCCAGTACCCATTCTGAAGCAGGGCACCTATCTCATCGCGTCGGTCCAGTCCGCACTGACCGACGCCGATACCGAGCGCCTGCAAGACGATCTCATGAAGCAGGTCAGCAAATATCGAGCGCACGGCATCATCGTCGATGTCACGGCGATCGATGTGATGGACTCCTTCGCGGCCAGATCCCTGCGCACCATCGCGCACATGACGCAGCTGCGCGGCGCCGAGACGGTGATCGTCGGCCTGCAGCCGGAAGTGGCGTTCGCCATGGTGCAGCTCGGCCTCACCTTCGAGGACATGCACACCGCCCTCGACCTCGAAGAGGGACTCGCCTGGCTCAATCGCAAGGCATCGGGACGTCGCCAGCGAGACGGTCGTGACAGTGGCCGCTGAGAGCATGGTGATCGTGGTCAAGATGTCGGGGGACATCGTGACCGCGCGTCAGGCCGGCCGGGAGTTGGCCGCCGAACTCGGCTTCTCCCTCACCGACCGGACCATGATCTCCACCGCGATCTCCGAAATCGCGCGCAACATCACCAGTTACGCGGGCAGCGGGGAGATCCGGCTGCTGGTCGACGACCGGGAAGGACGCCGCGCGCTCGTCGTGCAGGCCCAGGATCAGGGGCCTGGCATCCGCGACATCGCGCGCGCCCTCGACGACGGATACTCCACCGGTCGCGGACTCGGCCTCGGCCTTCCGGGCGCGCGACGACTGATGGATCGCCTCATCGTGGATTCCGCGCCCGGCCGCGGCACCCTGGTCGAGATGTGGAAGTGGGTGCCGAACGGTGCATGAGGACGGCATCATCGGCCGGATCGAGTGGGCGGTGGCCGGTCGCGCACTTCCGGGACAACACATTTCCGGTGACCGCTGCGTCGTCCTCGACTCCGGTAGCGGCGGCGCGCTCTTCGCGGTGCTCGACGGGCTCGGCCACGGCGCCGCCGCCGCCGACGCGGCCGACCGTGCGGCGCAGGTGCTTTCGGAGAACCGGGCCGAACCGTTGGACGTGCTGATGGTGCTGTGCCACCGGGCGATGGTCGACACCAGGGGCGCGGCGGTCTCGCTCGCCCAGTTCGGCGTCGGCGACGCGATCAGCTGGCTCGGCGTCGGCAATGTCGAATCACGGGTGCTCAGCGCGAGTCCCGCGGGTCTGACGGTGCGCGCCACGGTCCTGCTGACCGGCGGCATCGTCGGCTACCGGCTGCCGCAGAACCTGCAACCGCAGAGCGTGCACATCCGCCCCGGCGACCTGCTGCTGATGTCCACCGACGGCATCGTCAGCGAATCCGCCGAGAACATCGACCTCGCGAAGTCGACGGCCGAGATCACCGCCGAGATCCTGGCCCGCTACGCCAAGGACACCGACGACGCCCTGGTGCTCGCCGCACGCCACCGCGGCGCCACCACGAACGGGGCGCCGTGACCTCGGTGCTGGCCGCCTTCCTCGACGCCTACGCGAACGCGCTGCGGCGGCACCTGGATTCGCCAACCCACGCCACCCTGTCCGAGGGCTACGAACTCGGGCGGCGGGCGCTGGTCGAGGACATCAGCCTGCTCGACCTCACCGAACACCACTTCCGTTTCGTGACCGATGAATCCGCGCGGACCGCCGATCCGCGACTGGCCGAGAACGCGCTGGAATTCCTGCTGCAAACCCTGGCCGCGCTCGACATCGCCACCCGCGGCTACCTCGACGGCACCCGCCGCTACGAGCAACAGCGTTCCCGCGCGGACGATCTCGCGGGCCGCGACGCCTTCCGCACCGCGCTGGTCGAATCCTTGCAGGACGGATTCTTCGTCGCGGACGCGGACGGCACCATCGTCGAGGTCAATTCGGCCTTCGGCGCGCTCACCGGCTACGGCGCGGCCGAGGTGCCCTACGCGCTGCCGCACCCGTGGTCGGTGCCATCGGGGCCGCGCTATCCCGATCTCGGCACCGAGGCTTCACGTTTCGTCATCCCGATCCGGCATCGCGACGGACGCCAACTCTGGCTCGCGGTCAGCAGCAGTTCGCTGGTCGAACCGGAGAACAACGAGCAGATCTTCGTCGGCACCATTCGCGACGTGACCGCCGAACACGACGCACAGGCCAGGGATCAGGCGGCCTCGCGCCTGGCCACCGCGGTCGGCGCGGCCACCAGCGTGGTCGAGGTGCTGGCCGTCGGACTCGACGAATTGCGGCGCACGGTCGGCGCGGAATCCGCGGTGGTTTCGGTGTGGCCGACGCGCAACGCCGCCCCCGAGGTCTACATGTCCGGTGCGGTGGAACCCGGGGTCGGCAATACCGCGGCGCCGAAGCTGGACGCGGCGGCGAGCGCGCTGTTGGAACGGGCGCGCCGCAGGCCGCCGCGCAGCCTGTCCGCGATTCCGGACGGTGCCGAATCCTCGGAGGGGATCCTCGCGCCGCTCGGCGAGATCGGTGACGCCGCGCTGTGGTTGCGGTTCGCGGCGCCGCGCGCCATCACCGCCGCGGACTGGACGCTGTTCTCACTGCTGATCGGTCACCTCAGCCTGGCCGTGCAGCGCGCGCGCAACTTCGACCAGGCCCGTTCCACCTCGCTGACCCTGCAGCGCGCCATGCTCGGACCGATCGAACTGCCGCCGCGGTTCTCGGTGCACTACGAGCCGGCGCTGCCGCCGCTCGAGATCGGCGGCGACTGGTACGACGTGGTGCCGCTCAAGGACGGAAGCATCGGCGTCGTGGTCGGCGACTGCGTCGGGCGTGGCCTGTCCGCGGCCGTGGTCATGGGCCAACTGCGCACGGCCGCAAGGGCTCTGCTGCTGCGGCACACCGGTCCCGCGCAGCTGCTCGCCGAACTCGACGCGGTGGCGGGGCGCATTCCCGGCGCCATGTGCACCACGGTGTTCGCCGCGGTGCTCGACCCGACCACCGGCATCCTGCGCTACAGCAGCGCCGGGCACATGCCGGCGATCGTCGCCGACGTCGGCGCGCGCGGCAGGCTGCTCGAGGACGGGCGCTCGGTGCCGCTGGCCACCTTCGAGATGCCGAGCCGCCCCGAGGCCACCGCGATGCTGTCGCCCGGCGCGACCGTGGTGCTGTTCACCGACGGACTCGTGGAGCAGCGCGGCGTCGACATCGACGAGGGGTTCGCCAAGATCGCGACGGTGCTGGCCGACACCTCGGGCAAACTGCCGCGCGAGGTCGCCGACGCGGTGCTGTCGCGGCTGCGGCCCGCCGCGGGTTACGACGACGACGTCGCCATGGTGGTGTATCGGCAGCCGCCCGCGCCGTTGAAGATCAGCGTCGCCGCGCACGCCGATCGGCTCGCGGCGCTGCGGCGCAGCCTCAAGGGGTGGTTCGCGGCGGCGGCGGTGCCGCACGATCTCGCCTCGGACCTGGTGGCTGCGGCGAACGAGGCGTGCAGCAACAGCATCGAGCACGCCTATCGCGACGCGGGCGACGACGAGCACATCGTGGAGCTGACCGCGACCTGCGACACCCAGACGGTGGCGATCGTGGTCGCCGACTCGGGGACCTGGAAGCCGCGTTCGGCCGATCCTGGACATCGCGGGCGCGGGATCGACATGATGCGGGCGCTCACCGAGGAACTCGACATCGATCACACCGACACCGGGACCACGGTCAGGATGTCGATCACGCTGCCCGCGATCAAGTCGCCGGTCGCGAACCCGCTGCGCGGCACGCAGCGGGGATTCCGGCGATGAGCGCCGCGCATTTTGCTGCGAGTTAGCCAGATCGCCTGCTAGCTTTCGTACGGAGCGCTGGACACATGCCCCGGCAGCCGCACTTCCCACCGGCGGCCGCCCTCACCACGGAGGCGTTCATGAGAAGTCTCGTCGCGTCGGCCGCCCTGTGCGTGGCCATGACCGGCTTCGTAGCGGCGCCCGCCACTGCGGCGCCGAGCTACGACGAATACGTGGCACTCGGAGACTCGTGGGCGGCCGACGCCACCTTCAACCGGTCGCTGCTGACCACCGAATTCGTGCCGCCCGGATGTGCGCAACGTATCAGCAACTTCGCGCGGCAGGTCGCGGCGGCGCTGTCGGTGACCTCGTTCCGGGACGCGGCCTGCGCTGGCGCGACCACCGCGGACATGACGGCGCCCCAGCCGGTGGAACGCGACCTGTACCTGGGCACCAACACGCCCCAGTTCGACCGGCTCACCCCCGACACCGATCTGGTCACCATCCTCATCGGCGGCAACGACGCCGGACTCGCCGCCGCCGTGCGCGGCTGCATCACTCCCGACCCGGCGATCTCGCCGTGTCGACAGACCTGGATCGTGGACGGAGTCGACCGCATGTCGCAGCAGATCGCCGCCGCCGAACCGAAGGTCACCGCCGCCGTCGCAGGCATTCGGCAGCGCTCCCCCGCCGCGCGGATCCTCATGCTCGACTACTTCGAAGGGGTCGCCGCCAACGGGGGTTGCTGGCCGACCGTTCCGGTCTCCCCCACCGACGCCGATTGGCTGGCGGCGAAACTCGTCGAACTCGATGCCATGCTCGCGCGCGTGGCGGAGCGGACCGGTGTTCAGTTGGTCGACACCTACGCGGGCAGTGCGGGTCACGACGCCTGCCAACCGCCCGGTGTCCGGTGGGCCGAAGGGTTGGTGCCCTACACCAGCGACCCGCCCGGGCCCGCCGTTCCCTTCCATCCCAACCAGCTCGGGGTCGATTATCAAGCTCGCAGCGTGCTCGCGGCGCTCGCGGAATAGATACGGCGATAAAGAGTTTCGCCTGCATTCGACCCGGATGGGTTCGGAGCGCGCCGAGTCCTCCGATCACACCGCCGAGTCGACCGTGGCCGCACGCGGTAGCAGGGTGGCGGCCGCGAATCCGCCGAGAGAGGCGACCGCGAGGACGATCATGGCGGCGGCGTAGGCGTGACCGGTGAGGTCGGCGACGAGGATGGTGCCCGCTACGGCGGTGCCGAGGGAAGATCCGAGGTTGGACACGCTTCGGGAGAGTCCGGAGATCTCGGCCTGGTGGGCGTCGTCGAAGCTGGATTGCACGACATTGACCGATGGGGTCAGCATCACGCCGAGTCCGAGGCCGATCAGCAGCAGGCCGGGAGCGAAGGCCCACGGGTCGATGGTGCGGTTCGCGAGGGTGATCAGGATGACGATGCCGACCGAGGTGGCCGCGAAGCCCGCCATGATGAGGGTGCGCTGCGCGCGGCGGCGGGCCAGGCGCGCGGCGCCGAGCGAGGAGATCAGCAGCCCGACGGTGGCGGCGGTGAAGATCACACCGGTCTCGATCGCGTCGTAGCCGCGCACCACCTGCAGGTAGGTGGCCACGGTGAAGGAAGTGCCCATGAGGACGAGCCACTGGATGTTCTGGGTGATCAGACCCAGATTCGAGACGCGGTTGTCGAACAGGCTCGGCGAGATCAGCGGCTGTTTGCCCGCGCGTTCCTCGGCGCGGATGGTGTGGAAGAACCAGAACAGCACGGCCGCGCCCGCCAGCAGCAGTCCCGCCGCGAGCCGCAGGTCGTCGTCGACGGCGAGGATGCCGAGCACGAGCAGCACGAGTCCGAGAGCCGAGAGCGCCGCGCCGAACTTGTCGAGGCGCGCGGTCGGATCGGGCGGTTCGGGGTCGCGCAGCCTGCGGCAGGACACGATGATGATCGCGATGATCAGAGCCTGGAAGACGAAGGCCGCGCGCCAGCTGATCGCCGAGGTGATGAGTCCGCCGATCAGCGGACCCGCCGCCGCGCCGATCCCGCCCATGGCCATGATGACGCCGAAGGCGCGGGCTCGCGCCGTGGTGCCCGCGAACAGTTGGGTCGCGAGGATGTAGACCGGCGGGATCAGCAGCGCGGTGCCGATGCCTTCGAGGATGGAGTTGCCGAGCAGCAGAACGCCGAGTCCGGGCGCCACCGCGCTGAGCAGCGCCCCGATCCCGTACACGATCAGCCCGGCCATGAAGCAGCTCTTGCGCCCGTAGCGTTCGGTGAGTTTGCCGCCCGGAATCATCAACGCCGCCATGACCAGCAGGAATGTCGTGATGACGATCTGCACGCCCTGCGCGGTGGTGTTCAGGTCGACGCTGATGTCGTTGATCATCACGTTCATGTTGCTGCCCGCGAAGCTGCAGATGAATTGCGCGAGCGCCAGCGGGATCAGCACGCCGCGCGGCGCCGCCGTCCGAACCGCCTCCGAACGATCCGCCATCGCCTGCCGCCGTTCAGGTCCGCGCCGGTTCGGATCGGGCCGGTTCGGATCGCGCTTCGGCCCGGTCGAGTTGTTCGTCGAGCGCGATGGCCGCGGCGACCAGCGCCAGATGGGTGAACGCCTGCGGGAAGTTGCCGAGCTGCTCCCCCGACGGCCCGATCTCCTCGGCGAAGAGGCCGACGTGGTTGGCGTAGGTCAGCATCTTGTCGAAGGCGTAGCGGGCCTGCGTGACGCGCCCGGAGCGGGCCAGCGCCTCGACGTAGAGGAAACTGCACAGGTTGAAGGTGCCTTCCGAGCCGAGCAGCCCGTCGGGTGCGGCGGCGGGGTCGTAGCGGTAGACCAGGCTGTCGCTGACCAGTTCCTCGTCCATGGCGTCGAGGGTGCTCAGCCAGGCCGGGTCGCGCGGGGACAGGAAACCCATGCGCGGCATGAGCAGCAGCGACGCGTCGAGCACGTCGGTCGCGTAGTGCTGGACGAACGCCTGCCGCTTGCGGCTCCAGCCGCGATCGATGATCTGGGCGAACACCTCGTCGCGGGCCCGCGTCCAGCCCGCGATGTCGGCGGGCCGCGAATGCGCGGTCGCCACCCGGATGCCGCGTTCGAAGGCGACCCAGGTCATCAGGCGGCTGTAGGTGAATTCCTGGCGGCCGCCCCGGGTTTCCCAGATGCCTTCGTCGGGGCGGTCCCAGTTGCGGGCCAGCCAGTCGAGCAGGTCGGCGAATTTCCGCCAGTTGCGGATGCCGCCGACCTCGGCGGCCTGGGCGAGGGCGTCGGCGGCCTCACCGTAGATGTCGAGCTGGATCTGGTCGGCCGCGCCGTTGCCGACCCGCACCGGCGCCGAGCCTCGGTAGCCCTCCCAGTGCTCGAGGACTTCCTCGACCAGGGTCGGGTCGCCGTCGACCCGGTACATGATCTGCAACGGCTCGCCGGATGCGGTGCCGCCCGCGTCGAGCCGGTCGGCGAGCCAGCTTCGGAACGCGTGCGCCTCTTCGGTGAATCCGAGGTCGGTGAGCGCGCGCACCGACAGCGACGCGTCGCGGATCCAGGTGTAGCGGTAGTCCCAGTTGCGTTCCCCGCCGAGTTGTTCGGGCAGTCCCATGGTCGCGGCGGCGATGGGCGCGCCGGTCGGCGCGTAGGTGAGCAGTTTGAGGGTGATCGCCGAGCGGTTGACCATGTCCCGCCAGCGGCCGCGATAGGTCGAGGTCCGCAGCCAGTTCTGCCAGAAGTCGCGGCAGCGATCGAATTCCGCGCCGATCTCGGCGCGGTCGGGATGCTCGGGGGCGGGTGCGTCGGCGGCGGTGCCGGTGAGGGTGAGCACCGCGGACTGGCCTTCGGAGAGGGTGAATCGGGCGGTGACGTCGGCGCCGTCGGCCTGCAGCGCGATCGGGTCGGTGACCTGCAGGTGCAGGTCGGCGCCGCGGCCGTGGAAGACGGCGGTGCGGACGTCGGGTCGGTCGAGGGTGTGTTCGGCGCGGCCGTAGTCGAAGCGGGGGCGGCAGGTCAGGGCGAAGGTCATGGTTCCGCGCACGACCCGGACCACGCGCACCAGCCGGTGCCGGTCGGTGGGTTCGAGGTCGGTGACCGGGACCATGTAGTCGCCGACCTCGCCGACGCCTTCGGGGGCCATGAACCGGGTGACCAGGATGGCGGTGTCGGGCATGTAGAGCTGCCGGACGGTCATGCCGTCGCTCGTCGGTTCGGCGGCCAGCTTGCAGTATCCGCCGCGTTCGCTGTCCAGCAGCGAGCCGAACACGCTCGGTGAGTCGAAGCGCGGTACGCACCACCAGTCGATGGCGCCCTCGGCGGAGACCAGGGCCGCGGTCTGGAGATCGCCGACGATTCCGTGATCGGCGATCGGCGGATATGCGCTCATGGACACTCCTCGAACGGGAATCGGACATAACGGGTGACAGGAACTGGTACCGCCGCGTCGAACATCACCGATCAGGAAAACCGCGTATTCAGTGTCACCGCCCCGCCGGAAAATGGGAAGGGCGCCGTGATTTCGTATCCAGGTCGATGCCTATCGAGCCGATCCGCGGGCGCGACGGCATCCGGCATCGAATACAGCAATATTCCTGACACGCCAGAAGGTTGCACCTACCGGGGCATATGTCGGTCGGAGATGGTTACGCCGATTTCATTCGGGTGCGCTGCGCCGCGAATCGGACATTTCGCGACAGCGCTATCCATCGAGCGCACCCGTCGAGATATTCCGGCTCGATCCGCGAGAATTCAGTACGCGCCTTCACCTTCGGCGACCGCGCGCAAGGTCTTCACGATGATGCGCAGGTCGAGCAGCATGGACCAGTTCTCGACGTAGGAGATGTCGAGTTCCACCGATTCCTCCGGCGCCAGATCCGAACGCCCGCTCACCTGCCACAGTCCGGTGATCCCGGGGCGGACCAGCAGTCGCCTGCGGGTGATCCCGTCGTAGGAGTGCACCTCGCGACGCACCTGCGGGCGCGGGCCGACCACGCTCATGTCCCGGCGCAGCACGTTGAAGAACTGCGGGAGTTCGTCGAGGGAGTACTTGCGCAGGATCCGGCCGACGGGGGTGACCCTCGGGTCGTTCTTCATCTTGAAGAACAGCGGGTTGCCGCCGTTGCTCGCGATCAGCGAACCGACGTGCCGGTCCGCGTGCACGTACATGCTGCGGAACTTGATCATGCGGAACGGCTTGCCGTCCATGCCGATTCGCTCCGACAGGTAGAACACCGGACCGTTGCTGGTGAGTTTCACCGCGGTCGCGATGATCAGCAGCGCGGGGGCGATGAGCGTCACCGCCACCGCGGCGAAGCAGACGTCGAAGACCGCCTTGCCCAGCGAAAGCGCGCGATCGTAGCGCGGCTTCTCGATGTGCACCATCGGCATTCCGGCAAGCAGCCGACCCGACATGCGGGTGCCGGAGATGTCCATGACGCCGGGCGCGACGATGAGTTCCGCGCCGATCACCTCGAGGTCCCAGGCCAGCTTGCGGATGTCGCGCGGGCCGAGACGGTCGGTGGCCATGACGACCACGGTGTCGGCGCCGGTGCTGCGGGCGGCGCGCACCACCGAGCGGTCGTCGCCCGCGATCGGGATGACGCGGCCGCCGACGGTGATGGTCTGGCCCGGCTCGGGGCCGGTCGTCGTGCAGACGCCGACGACGTGGTAGCCGTGCAGGTGGTCGCGGGAGAAGGCGGCGGCGATGGCGCGGGCGGCGGCGGGGCCGCCGACCACGAGCACCGAATGGCGGTAGCGGCCGAGCGCGCGGTGGCGGCCCGCGTGGCCGCGCCACAGGGTGCGGGTGAGGGTGAGTCCGCCGAGACCGAGCGGCAGCGACAGCGACAGGAAGTCGTGGGTGGCCTCGATGTCGAGTACCAGCGAGACGATCGCGACGATGCCGAACAGGTGCAGGGTCGCCGAGAGCAGTCGGCGGTATTCGCCGCTGCCCGTGCCGACGCTGCGGGTGGCGCGGGAGTCGTTCCAGCCCAACAGAATCGACCAGGCCGCCACGATCCCGAAGGAGAACGCGGTGGCGGCGGGGCCGAGGCGCGGGTCCCAGGCGAGCGGACGGGACGCCGACAGGTCGAAGGAGAAAAGCTGGGCGAATGCCACGGCCGCCGAAACGACCGCGATATCGGTGACGACGAGGCGACGGACGTAGCCGGCGCGCCAGTCTTCGCGGGCGCCGGGATGGGCGTCGCGCAGGCGCAGATCTACCGCGCCGCCTGCGGCACCGAGTTCGATAACCATGGAGAAATACCTGCTCGAGCTTGAATCGTCATTTTCTTCGCTCCGCGAACGATCGTGGAGCGACGCTGTCGCGACAGCGCGTCCGGCGACGTTTGTGCTGAGACGATTCGAAGCCGGGCCGATCTGTTGCGAAAATATTGCTCCCTCACACGCTTCCGCACAAGTCGTGGGACTCACGTCACAGTGAGCCCGGCTGGTCCGCTGTAACGAATCACGACGCCTGGGCGAGAAGTCGGTGGCGGGGCGGATACGGCGGCGTATGCGACCGTCGAGCGATGTGCGCCGAACCGGAGGTAACTGAAGACGTGCTGTTCACATTTTCGCGGCCGGTTCCGGCCGCCGCGCGACTCGCGAATCCGGGGCGCGGATGATAATTTCTGACGGTCGGCAGAGAAGTTCGCTTCTCGGGCTGTGGGGCACCGCCGATATGAAGCCGCCGATGTCAGGCTGCCGACATCAGGCTGCCGACATCAAGTGCGACGTCAGTAGAAGTATTTCCGAGCGGAGCCCGCGTGCGTTGTCGTCTGTGTGACTCGGTCCGGCTGTCGAGTGTGCTGGACCTGGGAGCCACACCCCCGTGTGAGAAATTCCTGTCCGCCGGGGAACTCGACCTGCCCGAACCCACCTATCCGCTACACCTGCGGATATGCGAGGAATGTCTGCTGCTGCAGATCCCGGCGCTCATCACGCCCGAGGAGACCTTCACCGAATACGCGTATTTCTCCTCCTACTCCGACAGTTGGGTGCGGCACGCGCGCGCATTCGTCGGCGCGGCCGTCGAACGGCTCAGACTCGACGCGGATTCGTTCGTGGTCGAGGTCGCGAGTAACGACGGATATCTGCTGCGCGGGGTGGTCGAGGCGGGCATCGGCTGTCTCGGCATCGAACCGTCGGTGAACGTGGGCGCGGCCGCGCGCGAATCCGGCGTGCCGACGCTGACGGCGTTCCTCGACGAGTCGGTCGCGGCCGCGGTGCGCGCCGAACACGGTCCGGCCGATCTGGTGGTGGCGAACAACGTCTACGCGCACATTCCGGATCTGCTCGGTTTCACTCGCGCGCTGCGCACGTTGGTCGCCGAGGACGGCTGGATCTCCATCGAAGTGCACCACGCGCTGAACCTGGTGCGCCACGGCCAGTTCGACACCATCTACCACGAACATTTCCAGTACTACACGCTCGCCTCCGCGCAGCGCGCCCTCGCCACCGCCGGACTCGCGGTCGCCGATGTCGACGAACTCGACACCCACGGCGGATCGCTGCGCGTCTGGGCACGGCCCGAGGCGGTCGCCGAACCGAGCGAACGCGTCGCACGGCTGCTCGCCCGCGAGGCCGAGGCCGGACTGCACCGGGTCGACGGCTACGCGCCGCTGCGCGAACGCGCCGAATCCGTGCGCCACGACCTGCTGCGCTACCTGCTCGAACAGCGGGCCGAGGGCAAGCGCGTGGTCGGCTACGGCGCGCCGGGCAAGGGCAACACCCTGCTCAACTACTGCGGTATCCGACCGGACCTGCTGGAGTACACCGTCGACCGCAACCCCTACAAACACGGCCGCTACACGCCGGGCGCCCGCATTCCGATCCATCCGCCGGAGCGGATCGACGCGGACCGGCCCGATGTCGTCGTGGTGCTGCCCTGGAATCTGGAGACCGAACTCACCGCCCAGCTGCGCCACATCGGCGCCTGGGGCGGGCGGTTGGTCTATCCGATGCCGACCGTG
Source organism: Nocardia bovistercoris (assembly GCF_015674855.1). Classification (GTDB taxonomy): domain Bacteria; phylum Actinomycetota; class Actinomycetes; order Mycobacteriales; family Mycobacteriaceae; genus Nocardia; species Nocardia bovistercoris. Next base: position 79,439 of record NZ_JADMLG010000001.1, read on the forward strand.
CGGGTGCTCGACCCGAACGCGGTCGGCTCCGATGTCGTGGAGGTCGTCCCGGTATGAAGGTCGTGCTCTTCTGCGGCGGATACGGCATGCGTATGCGTCACAGTGATACCGATGTGGTGCCCAAACCCATGCAGATGGTCGGCCCGCGCCCGCTGATCTGGCATGTGATGCGCTACTACGCCCACTTCGGGCACCGCGAATTCATCCTGTGCCTCGGCTACGGCGCGCACCACATCAAGAACTACTTCCTCACCTACCAGGAGACGATGTCCAACGACTTCGTCATCCGCGACGGCGCGGTGGAACTGCTCGGCTCCGATATCGCCGACTGGACCATCACCTTCGTCGACACCGGCGTGGAATCGGCCATCGGGGAACGGCTGCGCCGGGCGCGCCCGCATCTCGACGGCGACGAGGTGTTCCTCGCCAACTACTCCGACGTGCTCACCGACGCGCCGCTCGACGAGATGGTGGCGCGGCGGCACGAAAGCGGTGCGGCCGCGTCGATGATGGTGGTGCCGCCGCAGTCCTCGTTCCACTGCGTGGAGATGAAGCCGGGCGGGGAGATCAAGGAGATCACCCCCGTCGCCCAGTTGCCGATCTGGGAGAACGGCGGCTATTTCGTGCTCACGCAGGAGATCTTCGACCACCTGCCGCCCGGCGGCGACCTCGTTGAGGACGCCTGCGGGGCGCTGGCGGCGAGCGGTCGACTGCTCGGCTACCAGCATTTCGGTTTCTGGAAGCCCGCCGACACCTTCAAGGAGCGCGCCGAACTCGACGCCGCCTATCATCGCGGCGACCGGCCGTGGATGGTGTGGGAGCGTCCAGCGTCGTGATCACCCTGCGGACCGATCGGGTCGACGAGATCGCGGTACTCGGCGCGCACTGCGACGACATCGCCATCGGCATGGGCGCGACGCTGCTGACCATCACCGAGCGCCGTCCCGAGTTGCGGGTGCGGGCACTCGTCCTCGCGGGCGGCGGCACACCGCGCGCCGAAGAGGAACGGCATGCGCTCGAATCCTTCTGCGGCACAGCCGATCTCGACCTGACGGTGCTGGACGTCCCGGACGGGCGCGCGCCTGCGCACTGGGCGCGGATCAAGGGGGCGCTGGCCGAATTCCGCGCGGGCGTCGACCCGGATCTGGTGTTCGCGCCGCAGCGCGCCGACGCACACCAGGACCACCGACTGCTCGCCGAACTCGCGCCGACGGAGTTCCGCGACCACATGATCCTCGGCTACGAGATACTCAAGTGGGAGACCGACACACCGAGACCCGATGTGCTGCACCCGGTTTCGGCGGAACTCGCGCGACGCAAGGTCGAGCTGCTGCACAAGTGCTACCCGTCGCAGGCCGACCGCGACTGGTTCGACGAGGCGGCGTTCCTCGGGCTGGCCCGGATCCGCGGGGTGCAGTGCCGGGCCGAATACGCCGAAGGTTTCTCACTCGACAAAGCTGTCATCGATTTCGGAGGTGCGTGAAGGATGCGGGTACTCGTCACCGGCCATCAGGGCTATCTCGGCACCGTCATGGTTCCGGTGCTGCGGGCGCGGGGCCACGAGGTGACCGGACTCGACATCGGCTGGTTCGCCGACTGCGTCCTCGGCGACGCGCCGCAGGATCCGCCCGGACTCGCCGTCGACCTGCGCGAGGTCCGCGCCGAACACCTCGCCGGATTCGACGCGGTGATCCACCTGGCCGCGCTGTCCAACGATCCGCTCGGCGCGCTCGCGCCGCGGATCACCCACGACATCAACCACCACGCTTCGGTGCGGCTCGCGCGCCTGGCCAAGGACGCGGGCGTGCGTCGATTCCTCTACGCCTCCACCTGTTCGGTGTACGGCGCGGCGGGCGACGGACTGGTCGCCGAATCCGCGCCGCTGCGCCCGCTCACGCCCTACGCGCAGAGCAAGGTCAGGGTCGAGGACGATCTGGTGGCGCTCGCCGACGGCGATTTCAGCCCGGTCTTCCTGCGCAACGCGACCGCGTTCGGCTTCTCCCCGAGGCTGCGCGCCGACATCGTGCTCAACAATCTCGTCGGACACGCGGTGCTCGACGGTGTGGTCAAGGTGCTCTCCGACGGCACCCCGTGGCGTCCGCTGGTGCACGCCGAGGACATCGCGCGCGCGTTCGCGCGCTGCCTCGACGCGCCCGTCGAGGCGATCCACTGCCGCGCATACAACATCGGCGCCGAGGTCAACAATCTGACCGTCGCCGATATCGCGCACGCGGTGGCGGAGGTCGTGCCGGGCGCCGAGGTGCTGATCACCGGGGAGTCGGGGGCCGATCCACGTTCGTATCGGGTCGATTTCAGCGCCGCTCGGCGCGAACTCGGTTTCGAAGCGCTGTGGAGCGTGGCCGACGGGGCGGCGGAACTCGCCACCGAATACTGCGCGCGCGGACTCACCGCCGCGGATTTCACCGGGCGCTTCGTGCGCCTGGCGAGACTACGCGCCCTCGGTGAGCAGGGCGAGATCGATGCGGAACTGCGCAGGGTCGCGCCCGCGACGGCAGCACCCGCGGCGACATCGACCGAGACCGCGGCGACGACGTCGGCCGAGCTGTCCGATTCGGTGACACCGGAGCCGAAAGCGCAGGCGCCTGCCACGTCGACGACGCCCTCGCGTGCCGATTCGGCGTCGCTCTCCTCGGGAGCCGGTGGCATCGAATCGGCGCGGGCGGGCGGCGATCCGATCGGAGTCGGTGGCTGATATGTCGGCGCAACAGAGAACGTCGCCACCGCCCCGATTGTCGCCACGGCCGAGAACGTCGCCGGGACCGTCGCGGTGGCGACGTGGCGAGGGGTGCGCGCGATGACCGATCCGTTCGCCGATATCTGCCGGGGCTGCCGTAGCGGCGATCTGGTGACCGTGCTCGATCTCGGGCGGATGCCAGCGGCCGATCACTTCCCGCCCGCCGCGCAGCCGGTGCGCGCGGACGAGGCCGTGCATCCGTTGACCATGCGGCATTGCCGCGCCTGCGGTCTGACCCAGTTGGGGCCCGACGAGACCGACACCGCCGAGCCGCGCGGGGTTGAGCCGCGCGCGCTGCGGGAGCAGGCCGCCGACGCGGTCGCTCGGGTGGCGGCCTCGGGTTTGCTGACCGGGCGCGGCGTGCGCGAATTCGGTAGTCCGCACGGCGGTAGCTGGCTGGATCTGCTTGCCGCGCGCGGCTTCTCCCCCACCGAGGCGCCCGCCGATATCGTGCTCGACAGCTTCGGGTTGATGCACGAACCGGACCAGCGCGCCGCCTTCGCCGCGCGCGCCGCGGCCACCGCGCCGGACGGTGTGTTGCTGGTGCAGTACCATTCGGTGCATACCATCGTGGCAGGAGAACAGTGGAATGCGTTGCGGCACGGTCACTTCGCGTACTACACACTGTCGGTCCTCACGGCCTTGCTGCGCGACGCGGGCATGGCGCCGGTCACCGCGTGGGAATTCGAGCTCTACGGCGGCACCGTGCTGATCGCGGCCGTGCACGCGGCGAACGCGCGCGAGGCGCCCGACGCAGCCATCGAACGCGTGCTCGCGCGGGAGTCGAGCGCCCGGGATCCCGAGGTGCTGCGCGGACTCCAGCGGGCCGCGGATCGGCAGGCTGTCGCGTTGCGCGAGGAACTGGGCGAGCTCGCCGCGCGGGGTAGCCGGGTGTACGCCTACGGTGCGGCCTCGCGCGCGGTGGCGCTGCTGCGGCTGGCGGGCGCGCATCGCGGCGTGCTGACCGCGGTCGCCGATGCCTCGCCCGCCAAACAGGGCAGGCGCATGCCGGGCACCGACGTGCCGATCATCTCGCCCGAGGAACTCGTGGCGGCGCGACCGGACCGGGTGCTGCTCACGGTGCCCGATCTGCGCGCCGAGGTCGAGGATCGCTATCCGGAACTGGCCGGTCGCTGGCTCGTCGACGAACCGGCCGCGGTGACGGAGGTGCGCCCGAACCGGTAGTCCGCGCCAACGGCCTGACCTGGTGTGAGGTCGCCCACGTGCGATGGGAGGGGTTCCCACCGCCGGGAAATCGAGATAGCTTTTATATTGCTGTGATCTGCGACGAGGGCTTTATGGAAATTTTCGGAACGGTGCCGACAATGTATCGGCGAGCCGCATCCCACTTGTTCATCTCCGGTATTCCTACGCGATTCCCATCGCTACCGGCGCGATTGTCCATCCGTATCGCCGAGCGGGCGTGACCGAGCAGAGCACGCTCCGCCCGCCGCTCCCGATCAATTCAGGTCATATTGCCACCATGTTGCCGAATTCATTTTTATTCCTCTAAAAGGAGGGGAAGTGGTCAGCCTTTCGATCTGTGTCCCCGCCTATGAGGCCGGACGGACACTGGAACCGACCCTGCGCTCGATCCTGAGCCAGGACGCCGATTTCGAATTACTCGTCCTCGACAACGCGAGCACCGACGCCACCGGCGAGATCGCGGCCTCCTTCGGCGACCCGCGATTGCGCCTGGAACGCAACGAGACCACGCTGCCGATCGGCGACAACTGGAACCGCGCCATCCGGCTGTCCACCGGCGACCTGGTGAAGGTCGTGTGCGCCGACGACATCCTGCTGCCTGGATCGCTCAACGCGCAGCTCGAGATCATGAGCGATCCGAGGTTCGCCATCAGCTCCTCGCGATTCCAGGTCATCGACGAAAGCGGCACCCTGCTCGAGACCGGACTCGGCCTGCCGGGACTGCGCGGCGTGCACAGTCCGCGTTCACTGGCGCGCACCATCGTGCGGCGCGGTCCCGCCGACTTCGGGCCGACCGCGGCCGCCATGTTCCGCCGCGAACACTTCGACCGCGTCGGCGGCCTGCGCGGCGACCTGGTCTTCCCCATGGACGTCGACCTGTTCGCCCGCGTCGGACAGTTCGGCCTGTTCTTCGGGCTCACCGAGGTCGCCGCCGCCTGGCGCGATTCGACGTTCAACCTCTGCAGCCAGACCTCGACGGTCAGCAAGCTCATGGAAACGCTGCGCTTCCACCACCGACTCGCCCGCGACTGCCCCCGCCTGCTCTCCCCGCTGGACATCGCCATCGGCGACCTGCGACTTGCCCGCACGGCCCTGCAACGGCTCGGGGTGCGCGCGAGCGCGTTGCTGCGCGCCCGGATCGGACGCTGAGGTTGCGATGGCGATGACGCACGGATGGGCGATGTACGCGACCACGACGACGCGGAGGTGGCGATGACGGTGTCGCGATCCCCGTTGCGCGTGCACATGACCGGTTCGGAGTGGTTCGGCTCCGCGCCGGGCGGGCTCAACCGCTATTTCACCGACCTGTATGCGGCGCTGGCCGCGCATCCCGACGCGCGGGTGTCGGCCGCGGCCTTCGGCGCCGCACCCGAGGGCGCCACGTCCTGGGGGCCGACCGGTGGTTCGACGCTGCGGCGCGCGCGCACCGCTTATCTGGACCGCGACCGGTCCGAACCGGCCATCCTCGACCGGCATTTCGCGCTGTACGGCCCGCGACCGCGCGGCGAGCAGGCCCTCGTCGTGCATTTCCACGGGCCGTGGGCGGCCGAGAGTCAGGCCGCGGGCGCAGGCCCGTTGGCCGTGCGCGCCAAATTCGCGGTGGAACGGATGCGGGCCGCGGGGGCGCGTCGTTTCGTCGTGCTGTCCGAGCATTTCCGCGACCTGTTGGTCGAGCGGTACGGGGTGCGGCCCGAGGCGGTGCGGGTCGTGCCGCCCGGTGTCGACCTCGAGCGGTTCCGTCCGCGCGCACCCGAACGCGCGGCCGAGGGGCCCGTGGTGCTGTGCGTGCGCAGGCTCGAACACCGGATGGGCATCGACGTGCTGCTGCGCGGCTGGCCGTCGGTGGTCGCGGCGCGGCCGGACGCCGAGCTGGTGATCGTCGGCACCGGCACCGCCGAGGCACACCTGCGGGAACTCGCGCGCACCTGCGCCGACACCGTGACCTTCGCGGGCCACACCACCGACGAACACCTCACCGAGTTGTACGCGCGGGCGCACTGCACCGTCGTCCCCTCGCTGACCTTGGAAGGCTTCGGTCTGATCGCGCTCGAATCGCTGGCCTCGGGTCGCGCGCCGATCGTCACCGACTGCGGCGGTCTGCCGGATTCGGTGCGCGCGCTCGACCCGTCGCTGATCGTGCCATCGGGTGACGCCGAAGCGCTCGCCGCACGCCTGATCACCGCGCTCGACGGCGACCTGCCCGATGCCGAACGCTGCCGCATGCACGCCGAGACCTTCTCCTGGTCCGCCGCCGCCGACCGGCACATCGCCCTGTACCGGGAGCTCATCGGATGATCAGCGCGGTCTTCCTCACCCACACCGCCGCCCCGTCGGGGGCGGAACTGGCGACGCTGCGCCTGCTCACCGCGTTGGCGCGGGACGGCAGGGTGCGCGCGTCCGTGCTGCTCACCGCCGACGGTCCGCTGGTCGCGCTGCTGGAAGCGCGCGACATACCGGTGACGGTGTGGCGCAACGACTTCGACAGCCGCTCGCTGACCATCGCGGGCTCGGGCCCGCTGCGCCTGCTCGGCGGCGCACGCGATCTGATGCGCCTCGGCCGCGGCCTCGGCGCCGAGGTCAGCGCGGCGGGCGCCGACGTGGTGGTCGCGCAGAGCACCAAGGCGCTGCTCATGGGGGCCATCGCGGCGCGGCGCGCGGGCGTGCCGCTGGTGTGGCAGGTGCACGATCGCATCGCCGCGGACTACTTCGGCGGCCCACTGGCGTTCGGGCTGCGAGTACTCGGCTGGCTGGCCGTGCGAGGGGTCGTGGCCAACAGCCGTTCCACCCTGCGGACACTGTTCACCCCGGGCAGGCGCGCGGTCGTCGCGTATCCGGGGCTCGAACCGGGTCGCGCGGTCGAGCGCGAGGCACAGCGCGCTCCCGACGCGGTGCGGATCGTGATGGTCGGCCGCCTCACCCCGTGGAAGGGCCAGGACGTACTGCTGCGCGCCCTCCCGCTGCTGCGGCATCGTCCCGCGGCGGTCACGCTGGTCGGCGGCGCCTTCTTCGACGAGGAGGAGTTCGGCGACCGACTGCGCGCGCTCGCCGCCGAACTCGACGTGCCGGTGGAATTCGCCGGACACGTGGACGATCCCACCGACCACTTCGCCGCCGCCGACATCGCGGTACACGCCTCGGTCACCCCCGAACCGTTCGGACAGGTCGTGGTCGAGGCGATGCGCGCCGGATGCGCGGTGATCGCCGCCGACGCGGGCGGGCCGACCGAGATCGTGCGCGACGGACGCGACGGCGTCCTGGTCACACCGGGCGCCCCGGCCGCGCTCGCCGCCGCCCTCGACCGGTTGATCGCCGATCCGGCATTGCGCGCGCGGCTGGCCGAATCCGGTCGGGCGCGGGCCGCCGACTTCGGCATCGAGGAGACCGCGCGCGTCGTCACCGGACTGCTCGCCACCGTGCTGCGCCGCGACGCCGACTCCACGGCGGTGCCGCGATGACCCGTTTCGCCGAGCGCACGGTCCCGATCCGGATCGTGCCGCGCCACTACCCGGTTTCGCTGGACGGCCTGCGCGGCCCCGAATACGACCCGCCTACCGAGAAGATCAAGTTACCTGTCGCGCTCGACATGCCGACCAATACCGACATGCCGACCGTCAAACTGCCCGTCATCACCGTCTCGCTGCTCGAAGCCGGTGCGCTGCCGGGAGTTTCGGGGCCGAGCTCACGTGGCAAGGAGATCTTCGGGGTGATCCGCGACATCGCCTACGTGAGCTTCGGCAAGTACGGCCAGTACCTGGTGACAGTGGCCACGCTGCCGATCATCGCCCGCGTACTCGGCGCGTCCGGGCTCGGCCTGCTCGCCATCGGCATGTCGTCCTACTTCCTCGGCTCGCTCGTAGTCGACCTCGGGATCACCTCCTTCCTCGCCGCGCGCGTCCAGGAATCGGGGACCCGCGAAGACCTGGTCAACCGCACGCGCGGCACCTATCTGGCGATCCGCGCGGGCATCCTCGGCATCCTCGGCCTCGCGCTCGCGGTCGGCATCGCGGCGAAGGCGCCCGAACATCTGCACATGATCCTGCTCGGACTGTTCGTCGGCGGGTTCTGGTCCATGTCCGAGGACTGGGTGCTGATCGGACAAGGCCGGTTCGGCGCGTCGACGATCTATCAGGGCGTGGCGCGACTGGCCTACCTCGGTCTGCTGCTCCTGCTGCTGCCGCGCTGGCCGACCGCGTCCATGGCACTGCTGTGCCTGCTCGCGTCGGCCGCCGTGAGCGTGGCGTTGACCTGGTGGGATTCCTGGCGCGGCTTCGGCCCGCCCGCGCGGCCGCGCGAGGTGCTCACCCTGCTGCGGGTGGCCGCGCCGGTGGTCACCGGGCGGCTGATGGTGACCAGCTACGGGCAGGGTTCGGCCACGGTCTACGGTTCGGTGCTCGACGCGGTGTCGCTCGGCCTGTACTCGGCCGCCGACCGCCTGGTGCGCGCCGTGCAATCCCTGCTCGACCCCATCGGATTCGCGCTGCTGCCCAGGATGGCCCGGCGCGGCGGCAGCGAGCGGTTCTGGCCCGACGCCCTGCGCGCGTTGGCCGCCTGCGTCGGCGCGGCGGTGATCGCGTGCGCACTGCTGTGGGTCGCCGCGCCGACGGTGATCGTGCTGGTCTTCGGCGAGGAATTCCAGGGCGCGGTCGACGTGCTGCGGCTGGAAGCCCTGATCCTGCCCGCCACCACCGTCACCTCCTTTGTCACCACGGCCGTCCTGCCGGTTCGGCAGGACACCGTCGGCGTGTTGATCGGCGCGGTGACCGGCACCGCCGTCGCGGCGATCGCACTGCTGCTGGCGCTGCGCACGCACTCGCTGTGGACGCTCGTCGGTGGCATCGTGGCCGCCGAATTCGCGGTGGCCGTCTGGTATCTCGCGCGTATGCGCGGGTTGATCGTCCGAGAACGCGCCGCGGCCGCCGCGGCGCGGCGAAAGTGAGACGCGATGAAGATCCTCTTCGTCGGCGACGATTGGCTCGGCAGCAATGCCCGCTCGCTCGCCGAAGGTTTCCGGGCACGCGGGCACGAGATCATGGTGATCGACTCGACCCCGGCCACGCTGCCGCCGCGGCTGTCGCCCTCGTGGGCCTACGCGAAATCCCATGAGCGGCGCGCGCCGTGGACCGTCGAACACGTGCACACGCGACTCGAGCGCGCGGCCGCCGAACTACGGCCCGACCTGGTGTTCGCGTTCAAATCGGTGCATCTCGACCAGCGCCGCCTGCTCGACATCCCGGCGGCGCTACATGTGCATTACAGTCCCGACGATGTGTCGAACCCGGTCAACACCACCCCGAGCTATCTGGCCACCGAGTCGGAATGGGATCTGGTGGTCACGACCAAGCGGCACAACGTGCGCGAACTGCTCGACCGCGGCGCCAGGAACGCCCTGTTCGTGCGCAGCGCCTACGACCCGGCCTGGCATCATCCGAGCGCGCGCCGCACGAGCAGGCAGTACCTGGTCGGCTTCATCGGCGCGTGCCGTCCCGACCGCCGCGACGGCATGGTGTCGCTGGCCCGCACCTACGGCGCCCAACTGCTGGTGCGCGGCCCCGGTTGGCGGCGGGTGCGCCAGCTGCGCACCACGCGCGCCGAGATCGGCGGCGCGGTGTACGGCGAGGACTTCTCCATCGCGGTGGCCTCGGTGACCGCGAACCTCGTGCTGCTCAACTCCGACAACCGCGACACCCACACCTGCCGCACCTTCGAAGTGCCCGCGGCGGGCGGACTGTTCGTCGGCGAACGCACCGACGAGCACGCCGAACTGCTCTCCGACGGCGCCGAGGCGTACCTGTTCTCCAGCCGCGACGAACTCGACGACATCCTGGAGCGCTGCGTGGCGTTCCCGGACGAGGTCGCCAAGGTCGCCGCCGCCGGGCACCGCCGAATCGTGGAGGGCGGGCACAGCTACGCCGACCGTGCCGAGGAGATCCTGCGTGCGCTCGGCTGAGACCGCGGGGGCGCGGCCGTGACAATGCCCGTCCTCGGACCCGAAATCCTCACCATCATCGCGGCATTGGCGACGATGGTCATCGCGGCATGCATCACCTCGGGCGTGCTGCGCGTCCTGCTCGTCGCACAGGCCGTGTACTGGGGCATGTCGTATGTGGCGCGCCCGGTGGTGCTGCTCGCGGTGCGTCCGGAACCGCGCTTCGGCGACAATGTCGCCGACCCGCGCCTGGCCGACCTCGGCTACGACGTGGCGATCGGCGCCGCGCTGCGCCCGGTCGCCTTCGGACTCGCTCTCTACGCCGCGGTGCTGCTCGCCTACGTGTTGTGGTCGCGCGGGCGAACGCCACGGGTGGCCGCGCTGGCCGGTGATCCCGACCTGATCGCCACCCTGGGCGTGCTCTACGTACTCGGCACGCTGGCCCGCCTCGCCTCGGTGGCGGTAGGCGCGGCGGGTGCGGCGGGCGAGGTCGAGAGCGCCTCGCCGGTGCTGAGCCTGCTGACCATGCCCGCGACGCTCGGCGCGATCGGCGCGATCGTGTTCCTGCGCGCGCGCCCGTCGACCACCGCCGTGATACTCGGGATGGTGCTGCTCGGCGAGCTGTGGTGGACCACCGCGATCCAGTCCAAGACGCCGGTCCTCGGCGCGGCGCTCGCCATCGCGGTGCGTTTCGCCCTCACCGGCTGGTCGCGCGCGAAACTGCTCGGCATCGGCGCGGTCTCGGGGGCCGGCATCGCCGGATTCGACTGGTTGCAGTCCCTGAAATCCACGCCCTACCTGCGCGCGGAGTCCGCGATCGTGGACTCGGCGTATCCGGAGCAGGTGCGCCCGTTCCTGGGTCTGCTGCGCCGGTTCGACCTGCTCGAGGCCGCCACCGACGCCTACTATGTCGGGCCGTCGTCGTGGCTGTCGCCCGGCGAGGTGGTCGGGCACCTGGCCCGCAGCATGGTGCCCTCGCAATTGCTCACCGGGGAGAAACTGCATTCGGGCACCGCGTGGGCGCAGGAGGTGCGTGGCGCCTCGGTGGACATGAGCCAGATCTCGGTGTCGCTGGCCGAGGGCAATGTCAACGAGGGCTACGTGCTCGGCGGGACGGCGGGCGTCGTGATCGGCATGCTGTTCACCGCCGTGCTGCTCGTCGGCTGGTCACGCTCGCTGTACTCGCGCGGCCTGGTCGCGGTCATGTTCGGAATCGCGCTGATCGAGGTGCCCGTCGTCTTCGAACGCGGCATGCTCGGCAGCGCGGAAACGCTCGGAAAATATCTGCAAGTCGTCGTCCTGGCCTGGCTCACCCATCTCGCGGTGATCGAATGGCGCGCATATCGGGAACGACGGAACAACGAACACGTGACGACCACGGCCGGGCCACCGGCGCCGGCGGTCGTGGGAAGTAAAGGAAATCAATGATGGGACTTGCCGACTACCTGCGCATCGCGCGCCGACGCTGGGTGGTCCTGGTGGCCGGGCTCGTGCTCGGCGTCGCGCTGGCGGGCTACCAGATCCAGTCGACGACCGAGACCTACAGCGCGTCGAGCACCATGTACGTGTCGATGGCGACGGGCACCTCGGTCGCGGACTCCTACCAGGGCGGACTGGCCGCCCAGCAGCGGGTTCGGTCCTATATGGAACTCGTCTCCAGCGACTCCGTGGTCGACCGGGTGATCGGGCAGCTCTCGCTGAAGATGAGCCGCGACGATTTGCGCGCGAAGATCAGCGCCGACGCGCCGCCCGCGACCACCCTGCTGCGGGTCACGGTCACCGATACCCAGGCCGAACGCGCGCGCGTGCTCGCCGACGAGGTGGTCTCGCAGTTCCGCGCGCTGGTCGACGACCTGGAAACCATCGAGCGCTCCGCGGCGCCCGCCGCCCGGGTCGCGGTGGTCGACCGCGCCGAACGCCCCCGCGAACCGAGCGGACCCGGCACGTCGAAGATCCTCGCCGCGGGCATCCTGGCGGGCCTGCTGCTCGGCGCCGCAGCCGCTTACGTGTGGGAACGGCTGGACCGCAAGGTGCGCACCACCGACGAACTCGAACCGCTGGGCGCGGTCCTCGGATCGGTCACCCTCGGCACCGACGACCAGCTCGACGAACTGCGCGCGCTGCGCAGCAGGCTGCCCGATAAGGCCAAATCCGTGCTTGTCGCCGCCACCGATCGGGGTTACGCGCCCGACCTGAGCGCCGGACTCGCCGACAGCATCGCCGCGACCGGCGGAAAGGTGCTGCTCATCGACACCGAGACGGTACTCGTGATCTCCGCCGAGATCGCCCGCGAGGCCGCCGCGTCGCCGTCGGTCGGTTCGTCGGGCGTCGATATCGACTGGCCGGTGCGCAACGGCACCGTTTCCGGATCTGCGGAGGCCGAAAGCCTCTTCGAGAACGCGGCACAGCGCACCACCGTCCTCGACACCCGCAAGATCCCGGCCACGCCGCCGGTCGAGGACAAGGCGAGCGGCCCCGACCAGGGCGGACTGGCCGCCGTGCTGCGCGGTGAGACCACACTCGAGGACGCGGTGCTCGCCCCCGGCGAGCGGTCCTACGCGCGACTCGCACTCGGCGACGCCGACCTGCGCACCCCCGACCTGCTCGCCTCGGTGCGCTTCGACGCCGTCCTCGTCGAAGCCGCCGCGCGCTACGACCGGGTGCTGGTCGGCGCGTACGGCACCGACGCCCTCGCGCTGGCGTCGAAATGCGATGCCACCGTGGCCGTGGTCGCGCTGCCCGCGCCGAACCCCGAGCGGGTCGGCGCTACCCGCGACGCGCTCACCGCGGCGGGCGCGACACTCACCGGTTTCGTCACAGTGGCGGCGCCGCGCCGGTGGCGGCGACGGTCGGGGGACCGCCGATGACGCGGGCTAACCGAGCGACGCCAATAACACGGGCGCACCGAGGAGCGCCCGCGACACGGGTGGACCAAGGAGCGCCCACGACACCGGCGGACCGAGAAGCGCCGATGACACGAGCGCGCCGAGCATCGCCTACGACAGGGGCGGGCCGAGGAGCGCCGATGCCATGGACGCGCCGAGGATCGAACCGGTGAGCGGCCTACGTCGCCGTCGCCTGCTCGTCGCCGGACTCGGCGCGGCCGGGGTAGGCGCCGCCGCGGTGCCGCTGGCCGCCTGCGAGCAGGCGCAGACCCCGGTCGGCACCGGCGGGCCGGTCTCGCCGACGGTGCGCAATGTCCGCGATTTCGGCGCGGTCGGCGACGGCAAGGCCGACGACACCTCGGCGTTGGCGGCCGCCTGCCGCTTCGACGGGGCCGCACCGGTGGTGTACCTGCCCGCGGGCGACTACAAGGTCACCGAGTGGCCGGACCTCCCGAACTACGCCGTGGTCTACGGCGACGGCGCGGATGTCACCACGGTGTTCTGCGAGAAGGACACCACGCTGGTCGCGTTGCGCGGCAAGCAGCGAATCCGCTTCTCGCGCCTGGGTTTCTACCTCACCGGCCCGTCCGCCACCGCCATCGACCTGGCCGAATGCTTCCGGTGCAGCTTCGACATGGTGCTGGTGCGCGGCAACCACCTCAGCGACAACTACCCCCGCTACGCCAAGCAGCGCGGAATCGTGTTGCGCGACAACACCGGCGGCACGGCGTTCATGGACTGCGACATCAACAACTTCGGGGTCGGGCTTTCGACCTCGTGCATCCAGAACTACATCAGCTCGTCGAAGTTCACCAGCAACCGCATCGGCGTGCTCGGCACCGGCAACGACCACAATGCCGGATTGTCGCTGACCAATATGGAATTCGTCTCCGACACCGATCCAGGCACCACCGACCGCCACATCCTCATCGACGGCGCGGCCAACAACTGGTGGCTGACCAACGTGTGGTTCGAGGGCGCCGAGGTGGCGGTGACCGTCGGCGCGGCGGGCAAGGGCGGGCCCGCGCAGTTCGGCATGGTGAACTGCAAGGTGGCGGCGCGCTCGGTCGGGGTCGAGTTGAACCATTGCCGCCAGCCCTATCTGGCGAATATCGGTTTCGACCCCGATCCCGGTTCGCGGCCTGCGGAATTGCGCATCGACGCGGCGGGCTGCCCCGACGGCACCGCGGTGAACCTGGTGTCGGGACTCGGGGAGGACATCGATCCCGCGGTGTTCCCGCAGGCGTGGCAGGTGGTGGGGCGCGGTCGCCAATATCGGCCGGTGTTCAGCGGCACCGTCACCGCCGAGGCGCGCGGCGGCGACGCCGAGATCGTGCGGGCCAAGGCCGCCGACGGCGCGGTGGTGGCCTCGGTGCTGGCCAACGGCGCCTACGTCTCCGACCGGTCCGACGCGGGCGTGGTGCTGCGCGACGCCGAGGGCGGTTACTGGCGGCTGACCGTCTCTCCGACCGGCGCGGTCGGTTCGGCGCCGCTGGGCCGGGAACGGCCACGGTAGGTGCACCCGTGACCGCGCGCACCTCAGGATCTCCCCGAACCCGCCTGCGGCGGTGGGTGTTCGCGGTCGCGGCCGCGCTGCTGCTCGCGGCGCTCGCGGTGGGCGGTCTTCCGGTGTTCGTGCACCCGCAGGTCGACCCGCTGCGCCCCGCCGACGCCATCGTGGTGCTCGGCGGCACCGCCTACGAGCGCTTCGACCTCGGCCTCGACCTCGCCGAGCGCGGATACGCGCCGGAGCTGGTCATCTCGGCCTCGACCGGTCTCGACGACCCGATGATGGCCAAGTACTGCGCGGGCCGATACCCGTTCCGCGTCACGTGTTTCGAACCCGACCCGTGGACGACGCGCGGCGAGGCGCAGGAGATCCGCCGCCGCGCCGAGACCGAGGGGTGGCGCCACATCATCGTGGTCACCTTCACCCCGCACGTGTCGCGGGCGCGCTACATCGTCGGCAAATGCTTCGACGGTGAATTGACCATGGTGGCGAGCCCGAGCGATTCCGGCCCGTGGTTCTGGGCGTGGATGTATCTGCGCCAGAGCGCCGGATATCTCAAAGCCGTCACCGAATTCGGCTGCTGAGGACAGGAGCGAGCATGGACCCGATCACGCCGAGGAGTTCCGCCCGCAGCGATGCCGCGCGGGCCAGGCTGCACGAGGTGGTGCCTGGCGGCGCGCACACCTACGCGCGCGGCGACGACCAGTACCCCGAGGACATGGCGCCGATCCTGGTGCGCGGCAACGGCTGCCGGGTCGTCGACCGGGACGGCAACGAGTACGTCGAATACGGGATGGGGCTGCGGTCGGTGACCCTCGGCCACGGTTACCGCCCCGTGGTGGACGCGGTGGCCGCCGCCATCGCAAACGGAGTGAACTTCTCCCGGCCGACCGAACTCGAACTGCTCGCCGCCGAGGACTTCCTGCATCTGGTCCCCGGCGCGGACATGGTGAAATTCGCCAAGAACGGTTCCGACGTGACGACGGCGGCGGTGCGGCTGGCCCGCGCGGTCACCGGACGGGTCACGGTCGCGGCCTGCGAGCAGCCGTTCTTCTCCGTCGACGACTGGTTCATCGGCACCACCGAGATGAACGGCGGCATCCCGACCCCGCCGACCGTGCGCTTCCCCTACAACGACCTGCCCGCGCTGGAGGCGGTACTCGCGGGCGGCGACATCGCCTGCGTGCTGCTCGAGGCGGCGACCGCGCTGCACGAACCGCTGCCCGGCTACCTGGAAGGCGTACGCGCGCTGTGCGACCGCTACGGCGCGCTGTTGGTCTTCGACGAGATCATCACCGGATTCCGCTGGTCATCGGGCGGCGCGCAGCGCGTGTACGGCGTGACGCCCGACCTGTCCTGCTGGGGTAAGGCGATGGGCAACGGCTTCCCGCTGTCCGCGCTGGCGGGCCGCCGCGAGTACATGGAACTGGGCGGGCTGCGCACCGACCTGCCAAGGGTCTTCCTGCTCTCCACCACCCATGGGCCCGAGACCGGCGCGCTCGCGGCCTTCCGCGCGGTCGTGCACGCCTACGCCACCACCGACCCGATCGGTCGCATGGAGCGCGCGGGCGACCGGCTGCGCGCCGGATTCGCGGCCGTCACCGCCGAATTCGGCATCGCGGACCGGCTGAAAGTCGCCGGTCGCTCCTCGTGCCTGATCTTCCAGACCCTCGATCCCGATGGCATGCCATCGCAGGAGTTCCGCACCCTGTTCCTCCGCGAGTTGCTCGGGCGCGGCGTGCTCGGGCAGTCCTTCGTCACCTCCGCCGCGCACACCGACGCCGATATCGACCACACGATCGACGCGTGCCGCGCGGCCGCCGTGATCTACCGCCGCGCACTCGACCACGGCAGCGCCGCCCCCTTCCTCGGGGGCAGGCCGGTCGCGCCCGCGCTGCGCCGCTACGCCGCCCCGCGACAGCTGGGCAGTCTGGAAGGAGCCGCGCGATGAGCGAACCGCGTATCGCCCTGGTCCACGAACGTTTCACCGAGTACGGCGGATCCGAGGCCGTGGTCGGCGAATTCGCGCGCACCTGGCCTGGCGCTCGGGTCTTCGCCCCGATCGTGGACGCCGCCGCCGCGCCCGCGATCGCGCACCCGCCGTGGGACACCATCGAGGACACCTGGCTCACCCGCGCGTACACCGCCACCGGCCGTCGCTCGCACGCGCCGCTGCTGCCGCTGGCGCCGCGCGCGCTGCGTGGGCTGCCGCTGCGCGACGGCTTCGACGCGGTCGTCGTCAGCCATCACGCGTTCGCGGTGCAGGCCGCCTTCGCCACCGAAGCGCCGGTGGTCGCCTACGTGCACAGCCCGGCCCGCTGGGCCTGGGATCCGGCGTTTCGCGCGCGCGAGGCGGGCGGGCTCGCGGGGCGGGCGGCGCTCACGGTGCTCGGCGCGCTGGCGCGACGGGCCGAACGGGCCGCCGCCCCGCGCCTGACCGCCGTCGTCGCCAATTCCCACGCCGTGGCCGAGCGGGTGCGCGACTGGTGGGGCCTGCCCGCGACCGTGGTGAATCCGCCGGTGCGACTGGACCGGTTCGCGCCCGACCCGGCCGTCGCACGCGAGGACTTCCTGCTGTTCGCGGGCCGTCTGGTCCCCTACAAGCGGCCCGATCTGGCGATTCGCATCGCGCGCGAGTCCGGTCGCCGCCTCGTGATCGTCGGCGACGGACGCTATCGCGCCCAGTTGGAGGCGATGGCGGGCCCGGAGACCACCTTTCTCGGCGCGGCACCCGACGACGTGCTCGTCGACATGTATCGCCGCTGCGCCGCGCTGCTCATGCCCGGCGTGGAGGATTTCGGCATCGTTCCGGTCGAGGCGATGGCCTGCGGCGCGCCGGTGCTCGCGGTCGGCCAGGGCGGCGCGCTGGACACCGTCGTCCCCGGCGTCACCGGCGCGCATCTGCCTTTCGGCCCCGACGACCGAGTCGTCGCGGCCTTCGCCGAATTCCTGCGCACCGACACCACCGCCTACGATCCCGCTGCCGTGCGCGCGCACGCCGAATCCTTCGGTCCCGAGATGTTCCGCGCCCGGATGGCCGACGTGGTCGCCGGGGTGCTGGACGGAGTCCGCGCGGCGACTTGACCTTAAGCATGGTTGGGGTTAGATCCTGGAGCCATGACACAGATCGTGCGAGATTGGAACACCGTCTACGACGAGGACACCGCGCCCTGGGTGATCGGCGAACCGCAGCCCGCGATCGTCGCCCTGGAGCGCGCGGGCGGCATCCGTGGCCGCGTCCTCGATCCCGGTACCGGCGCCGGTGAGCACACCATCGCGCTCACCGCGCTCGGCTACGACGTACTCGGGCTCGACCTGTCGCCGAGCGCGGTCGCCTACGCGCGCCGCAACGCCGAGGCCAAGGGAGTGCCCGGCGCGCGGTTCGAGGTCGCCGACATGCTCGCCTTCGCCGATCCCGAGGTCGCCGCACCCGGCGAATTCGACACCGTCCTCGACAGCGCCCTGTTCCACGTCTTCGGCACCGAACCCGAGTTGCGCGCCACCTATGTGCGCGCGCTGCACCGACTGTGCGTGCCGGAGGCGACCCTGCACATACTCGCGCTCTCCGATGTCGAGGCCGGATTCGGACCGCGTATCGGAGAGTCGCTGATCCGCGAGTCCTTCGCGGGTCGGGAATGGGAGCTGGAGGATCTCGTCCCCACCTCGTATCGCGGGCGGGTCACCTCGGTGGTCGCCGAGGACGCCGTGCGGCACGGGCTGCCCGCCGAGGGCCCGGTCGACGTCGCCGCCTGGCTGGTGCGGGTGCGGCGGCGCTGACCGGGCCGTCCGGCGGATCAGACCGGCACTCCGCCGTAGGTGCGACGGTGCCTGGCCTCGAGGAAGGACAGCAGGCCGAAGGCCATCAGGCCGAGTGAGACCAGGATGAGCAGCCACGGGCCGAAGGGCTTCTCGGCGAAGTCGCGCAGCACCGCGTCGATGCCCTTCGCCTCGGCCGGGTCGTAGTTCAGCGCGGCGAGCGTCGCGGCGAAGCCGAGGCAGATCACGATGAGGCCGCGTGCGGCGTAGCCGAACCGGCCCAGCCAGACCACGGCCTGGCGTGCCCCGCGGGTCATCCAGCCCATGCGCAGATCGTCGAGGAAGTCCAGGCGCAGTCCGCGCAGCGTCTGCCACACCCCGAAGGCGAGGAGCGCGATACCCGCGAGCAGTACGACCACCTGGCCGCCGTCCCAGCTCAGTACCCGCGCGCTCAGGTCGCGGGCGACCGCGTCGCTCGGGGCGGGCAGCCGCCCGTGCACCACGAAACGCAGCGTGACCAGGAACGCGAGCGCGTACGTGATTCCGGAGACGACGGCGTAGAGCCGGTGTCCGCCCGAGTACGTGCGGCCCGCGCTCGCGGCCTGCACGCCGCGCCACACCGCGAGCGCGAGGAATCCGAAGGCCAGGATCCACAGCAGCAGATAACCCAGCGGCTTCTCGGCGACCGCGGCCAGCGCGCCGCCCGGATCCGGTTCGTGTTCGGCCGTGCCGATCGCCAGCAGGAAACCGAGGATGCCGAGGATCAGGAAGGCGACCCCGCGCGCCGCGAACCCGAACCGCGCGACCGAGGCCACGCCGCCCGAGCTCGAAGCCGTCCGCGGCGCGCGCGCCTGGCCGCGCCTGCTCCACCCTCCCCCGTACCTCGAACCCCACCGGCGGCGGCGTACGGGGCGGCGATATCGGGTCGCGTATCTGTTCCTACTGCCCAAGATGCTCATGGCTACCTCTTTCCGTCACCGGCCGTCATTCCCGGTGCGATCGGTTCGACACGTCCCGTCAAGGGCGGTTGCGCCAGATACCGGAGGGGCCCTACGTTTTTCGGCCCGCCGTCGGGCTGATCGGCAGTGCGAATTTTTACGGGCGACGGTGTTCCCATTTTCATGAGCGACTGCTATACATTAGGGGAGGCTTACCTCCTCAGTAGAGGCTAACCTCAGGGAAATATCGCTCCTGCCGACAAGGGTGTCATGTACGTCTGTATCTGCAACGCAGTCTCCGAAGGAGATGTGCACGACTGCGTTTCGGCAGGCGCATGCACCACCCGGCAAGTGAAGACCGCCTGCGGCTGGAAACCCGGCTGCGGCAGCTGCACCGCACGACTTTCGGAGGTGATCACCCGGGCCAGGCTCGCCGTAGCGACCGCTGAAACATCTGCCGCCTGAATCGCGACACGCCGGCCGCGTGATCCGACACACCCGATCGTGAGTGCACGATCGGGCCACAGTTGTGTCACCATGCAGGCATGGAAGGCGACCAGGACATCATCACGGTGCTCAACGAGCAGCTGACGGCCGAGCTCACGGCGATCAACCAGTACTTCCTGCACGCCAAGATGCAGGAGAACTGGGGCTACCCGAAGCTGGCCAGGTACACCCGTCACGAATCCATCGATGAGATGAAGCACGCCGAGATCCTCACCGACCGGATTCTGTTCCTCGAAGGACTCCCCAACTACCAGAAACTCAACGCGCTGCGCATCGGCCAGACCGTGCCCGAGCAGCTGCGCGCCGACCTCCAGATCGAACTCGAGGCGGTGCAGCGCCTGCGCGGCGGCATCGACCTGATGCGCTCGCGCGGCGACGTCACCTCCGCGCGCATCTTCGAGCACATCCTCGAGGACGAGGAGAAGCACGTCGACTACCTCGAGACCGAACTCGACCTCGTCGAGAAGCTCGGCGAGGCACTCTACCTGCAGCGCTACACCGAGGCGCACGAGGAATGACCCGAGCGGTGGTCGGCGATCCGCGCCGCCGCGCGCGGCGGCGCACCGATCGGCGACCACCACCGGGCGATTATTCGTCCGCGGGCAGCCCGGGCCGCAGGCGGCATCGACTCGCCATGGCACCGAACATACCGACCGTCTTCGACGCCGCGACCTGTCGGAGTTGCGCTTTCGCGTGAGTTTGTGTGTTGTGAAAGTCGTGACCAACACTTCCGGAGACGCGTATCCCCTCGCGGACACGATGAGCACCTCCGTCGCCGTGCACGACGGGGCGACGGTGCTGACGGTGGCGGGCGAGGTCGACTTGGCGACCGCTCCCGCACTGGAGACGGCGATCGAAGGCATCCTCGCCGCGAAACCCGCGGCCCTGATCATCGATCTGTCCGGCGTCAGCTTCCTCGCATCGGCGGGTATGGCGGCCCTGGTGGCCGCCCATCAGCGGGCGGGACAGGCGACCACCATCGCGGTCGTCGCCGACGGGCCCGCCACCAGCCGCCAGCTCAAGATGACCAGCCTGGACCAGGTGTTCGCGCTGTATTCCACGCTGGAATCGGCCCTGGCCGGTCTGCGCGAGGACTGAGCGCACGAGCGCGAAGGAGGCCGGATCCACCGCGGCGGTGGGTCCGGCCTCGTCGTTCGCGCGCCCGGGTCAGACGATCGTGCGCAGTTGTTCGATCAACCGCACCCGGTCCGCGGCGGTCGCGGCCAGCGGCGCCACGTTCAGCGTGGTGACCCCGGCCTCGCGGAAGGCGGCGACCCGCTCCTTCACGTAACCGAGCGGACCGATCAGCGACACGTCGCGCACCAGCTGGTCCGGCACCACCCGAACGGCCTCGTCCTTCTTGCCCGCCAGGTACAGCTCCTGGATGCGGTCGGCCTCGGGACCGTAGCCGTAGCGGGTGGCCAGCGCGTGGTAGAAGTTCTTGGACTTGGCGCCCATGCCGCCGATGTAGAGCGCGATCATCGGCTTCACGAATTCCAGCAGCGGTTCCACGTCCTCGCCGATGGCCAGCGCCGGACCCGCGTAGATCTCGAGTTCGCCCAGCGCGGGGTCGCGTTTGGCCTTGCCGGCGTCGACCGCCTCGCCCCACACCTGCTTCGCCTTCTCCGGCAGGAAGAAGATCGGCTGCCAGCCCTCGGCGATCTCGGCGGCCAGTTCCACGTTCTTCGGCCCGAGCGCCGCGAGCAGCACCGGAATACGTTCGCGCACCGGATGATTGATCAACTTCAGCGGTTTGCCGAGGCCGGTGCCCTCGGCTTCGGGCAGCGGGATGCGGTAGTACTTGCCCTGGTACTCGAGCTTCTCGCGGCGCCACACCTTGCGGCAGATCTCGACGAGTTCCCTGGTGCGGCCGATCGGCGCGTCGTAGGCGACGCCGTGGAAGCCCTCGATCACCTGCGGGCCGGACGCGCCGAGGCCGAGGATGTAGCGGCCGTCGGAGACGTAGTCCAGACCGGCCGCGGTCATGGCGGTCAGCGTCGGGGTGCGCGTGTAGAGCTGCAGGATGCCCGAGGCGAGTTGCAGTCGCTCGGTCTTCGCCGCGAGGTAGCCGAGGCCGCTGACCGCGTCGAAGGAGTACGCCTCGGGAACGAACACGACGTCGAGTCCGGCGCGCTCGAGGTCGGCGACCTCGGCCGCCGCCTCCTTGAAGCCACCCGAATAGTTGATGCTCAATCCGATCCGCATGAGGTCAACATATCCCCGGCTACGCCGACAGGTGGCACCGGCACACGCGGGCGCGCCCGTGGCCGCCCGCGCGGCGGCACCCGGTAGCGTGGGACGTCGAGACAACACAGAGCGAAAGGCCACAGCTTCCGTGTCGCAGCCATCCATCTCCTCCCCGGAATCCGCGTCCTTCGGCGCGGTACAGGTGTCGGAGTACCTGTCGGAGCTGGCCGCCAAGGTGCCCGCACCCGGCGGCGGCGCGGTCGCCGCGCTGCACGCCGCGCAGGGCGCCGCGCTGATCGCCATGGTCGCGCGCTACACCACCCGCGCCAAGGACGCCGAGCACCGCCCGGTCGTCGACCGCGTCGTCGACGCCGCCGACGCCGCCCGAGGCCGCGCGCTCGCACTGGCCGACGCCGACGCCGCCGCGTTCACCGCGGTCGGGGCCGCCTACAAACTGCCCAAGGACACCGAGGAGCAGGCCGCGGCGCGCGCCGCCGCGATCACCGTGGCGCTCATCGAGGCCGCGCGGGTGCCCGCGGCCGTGGTCGACGAAGCCGACGAGGTGCTGTCGCTGGCCGCGGAACTGCTGCCGATCGGCAACCCGAACGTGGTGACCGACATCGGCGCAGCCGCCGACGCCGCCCGCGCCGCGGCGACGAGTTCGAGGCTCAACATCGAGATCAACGTGGCCTCGCTTGCGGCCGCCGACGGCGACAGGTTCGCGCCGACGCTGCTGCGCGTCGAGGAGATCGTCGCGCGCGCCGAAGGCATCTACGCGGACGTGTTGCACGCCGTTCGCGGGTGATTCGCGACCTCTCAGGCCTTACAGAACCCATGCGTCACATCCGAAACATATCCGCCCCACCCGGCTCGACTGTGTTGATCATGAGGACGTAAGCTGGTGTTCCCCGTACCACACCATCTCGAAAGGGGTGGATGCCATGAGGGGCGCACTACGCCATTTGCTACTCGCGTTCGTGGCCATTTCGGTGGCCGTGTTCGGGTCCGGTGCGGCAGCAGCGACAATGATCGGAACCCCATCGGTCGACCGGGTCACGGCGATTTCGCCGGAACCCGGGACAACGGTGGGTATCGCACATCCTGTGTCTGTTCGTTTCGCCGCTCCCGTCGCCGACAAGGCCCGCGCGGAGAGCAACCTCCACATCCGTTCTGCTCTACCACTGTCCGGCACCTACTCCTGGTCCGGCGATTCCGAACTCACCTGGACGCCCGCCGAGTTCCTACCCGCGCGCTCGACCATCACGGTCCAGTTCGGCACCGTGCGCAGCGAATTCCAGACGAATGTGGGCGTGGTCGCCGTGGGCGACATGTCCGCGCACACCTTCACCGTCAGCCAGGGCGGTCAGGTGGTCTGGGTGATGCCCGCGTCGTTCGGCAAACCGGGCTGGGAGACGCCGGTCGGCACCTTCCCCGTGTTGGAGAAGTTCCGTTCGGTGGTGTTCGACTCCAGCACCATCGGAATCCCGCGCAATTCCTCCGAGGGCTACTACATCAACGGTGAATACGCCGAAAGGCTCACCTGGGGTGGTGTTTTCGTACACTCCGCACCCTGGTCGACGGATTCCCAAGGCTACGCCAACGTCAGTCACGGTTGCGTCAACCTCGCTCCGGAGGACGCGGCTTGGTACTACAACAACGTCGGCGTCGGCGATCCGGTGACCATCCACTGGTGATGTGACACCGCGGGATCGGCCATACCGCTGGTCGGTAGGCCGATCCCTTTGTGGTGCGCCGGATTCGGCGGTTCGGTCTGCCGAATCCCGCGTACTTCCGGCGGGTTACGAATTCATCGGGCAGTACCGGCCGCCATCGCGTCACGCCACGAGTTCGGCGTTCGGTCCGCGAATCCCGTGCGCTCGCGACGGGTTACGAATTCGGCGGGGTACGAATTCGGCGGGCGACACTTCATCGGGCCACACTGAGCGCCGTCGCGTCGCGGGCCACGAGTTCGGCGTAGCGACCGCCGAGGCGCACCAGTTCCTCGTGGGCGCCGCGTTCGACCACGCGGCCATGGTCGAGGACCACGATCTGGTCGGCGTCGCGGATGGTGGAGAGCCGATGCGCGATGGTGACGGTGGTGCGACCGTGCGAGAGCGCGTCGATGGCGTCCTGCACCTCGCGTTCGGTGCGGGTGTCCAGCGCGCTGGTCGCCTCGTCCAGAACCAGGATCGGCGGATCGCGCAGGATCGCGCGCGCCACCGCCAGGCGCTGCTTCTCGCCGCCGGAGAACCGGTAGCCGCGCTCGCCGACCAGCGTGTCGTAGCCATCGGGCAGTCCGGCGATGTGGTCGTGGATGCGGGCGGCGCGGGCGGCGGCCTCGAGTTCGGCATCGGTGGCGTCGGGCTTGGCGAAGCGCAGGTTGTCGGCCACCGAGGCGTGGAACAGGTAGGTCTCCTGGGAGACCACGCCGACCGCCGCCGCGAGGTCGGCGAAGGACAGCTCGCGCACGTCGACGCCGTCGACGGTCACCCGGCCCGCGCTCGCGTCGTAGAGGCGCGCGACCAGGTAGCCGAGGGTGGTCTTGCCCGATCCGGTCGCACCGACCACGGCCAGGCTCGAACCAGCGGGCACGGCGAGGTCGACGCCGTCGAGCACCCGGCGGCCGTCGACGCCGTAGGCGAAACCGACGCCGTCGAATCGCAGGTCGCCGCGCGGCGCGGGCAGCGGCGTCGGGTGCGCGGGTTCCGCGATGTCCGGGCGCAGGTCCAGGTATTCGAAGATGCGGTCGAACAGAGCGAGCGAACTCTGCACCTCGACGCCGGTGCCGAGCATCTGCACCATGGGCCGCAGCAGTCCGGCCTGAAGTGTGGTGAAGGCGACAAGGGTGCCGATCGACACCAGCGGGCTGCCGCCCGCGGCGGTGAGCCCGGCCACCCAGTAGATGACGGCGGGCATCGCGGCGAGCACGATCTGGATGGTGGACTGCCGCCAGCGACCGGCCATGCTCGCGCGGATCTCCAGGTCGACCAGGCCGCGCGACTCGCGCGTGAAATCGTCGACGAGGGCGGGCGAACGGCCCATGGTGCGCCCGAGCAGGATGCCGCTCACCGACAGCGACTCCTCCACGATGGCCGACATCGAGGCGAGTTGGCGCTGCCGCTGACCGGTGATCTTGCGGCGTTCGTCACCGACGCGGCGCGAGATCCACACGAACAGCGGGAGCATGGCGAGCGAGACCGCGGTCAGTCGCCAGTCAAGGGCGATCATGGCGATCACCGAGGCCAGGACGGTGGTGACGTTGGAGACCAGCGAGGTGGCCGTCGAGGTGACCGTGGACTGCATGCCGCCGATGTCGTTGGCGATCCTGGACTGGACCTCGCCGGTGCGGGTCGAGGTGAAGAACGCCAGCGGCATGCTCTGCAATCTGGCGTAGACCGCCGAGCGCAGGTCGTGCATGACATCTTGGCCGACGGCGGTGGAGATATAGGTTTGCAGCACGCCGAAGACGCTGGTCAGCGCGGCGACGGCGACCATGCCCGCGGCGAGCGCGGTCAGCAGGCCGGTGCGGCCGTGCGGCAGGGCGTCGTCGAGGACGGCGCGCAGCAGGAACGGCGAGGCCAGCCCGACCAGTGAGGACAGGCCGACGAGTGCGGCGACCGACGCGAGGCGGGCGCGATAGGGGCGGAAGAGCCGGAGTATCCGGCGCAGACGAGTGGGTGGTGGCGTCACAGGCGCCTCCTTCCTGGAATCACACCGTGAAACCGAGTATGACTCATAATTGTTCCACCGAACAATGAGCTAAGCTCGGAAATATGGACAGCGGTCCCGAAGCCGACCTTCCCGAGCTCTTCCTGCGCACCGCCAAACGCATCCGGCGCAACCAGATGGCGCGGCTCGCCCCGCTCGGTCTCACTCCCGCGAACGCGCGAGCCCTGCGTGTCGTCGGATACGCCGAGCACCCGCCGTCGATGACCGAGCTCGCCGAGCGGCTCGGCATCGTGCCGCGTTCGGCCACCACCGTGGTCGACGCGCTGGAAAGCGCGGGACTGGTCACCAGAACGCCCGACCCGGCCAACCGTCGCGCCATCCGCCTCGCGCTCACCGACGCGGGTGCGGGCGCACTCGAGCACATGGCGCGAGCCAGACACGAGGCCGCCGCCGAGATCTTCGCGCCGCTCGGCTCCGCTCGGCGCGAACTGCTGCGCGAACTCCTCGCCGACCTCGCCGCATCCGACGCCGGGAACACCGCCCCCGAACCCGATTCTTCCATCACCACAACGGATTTCGCTACCGCGAACGGCGATTCCGTGACCGCACCCCGACCGCGTCCGGCGACGTAGACGCGACACTCACCTTCCCTTATCGCGACGCGCGGTTAGAATCGGCTGCGATAGAACGGTTTCGATACGCCGAGCACCGCGCGAGCGGCGCAGCATGTCGGGGACAGCAAACTGGCAGTATCGTTCCGGGGGCGGCATCCGATGTGGGAACGAACTCGACGGTGTGGACCTGATGGAGGCGGGGTAATGGATCGACCGAACATGGGTGTGCGACCGGCACTTCGGGGGCGGGCTCCGCTATCGCTGCCACCGGACGCGGGACCGGTCGAACGGCCTTACGACCACCGGCCGGAATGGATGGCGCACGCGTCCGTCGCGCCGACGTACGCGCCGCGCCCGAACACCGGGCCGCAAGCGCCGCCACCCGAGGAAGACGTCTTCGCCCGCATGATCGACAGGTCCAAGCGGCGCAGGCGAATTCCGCGCTGGGCCGCGCCGCTGGCGGGTTCGCTCGCGGCGGTGATACTGGTCGGCCTCGCGTTCTTCCAGTTCCGCGGCGGACCCGCGCCACAGTCGGTGGCATCGAGCACCTCCGCCGAAGTCGTCGTGGTCCCCGGGTCCACCGAGGGTCGGGCGGTGGCCCAGTGCCCGGCCGAACGGGTGGGCGATCGCATCCAAGGCAACGGCGCGGGCGGGGTCGATTCCGGACCCGCCGTCATCTTCGCCTTCCAGCACGCCTACTACGTCACACGCTCGGCCTCGCAGGCGCGCTCCTTCGTCTCACCGAACGCCTCGGTATCGACCACGCCCGCCATCCAGCGCGGCATCGATTCCATCCCGGCGGGCACCAACTACTGCGTGAGCATGACTCCCGGCCCCACCGGGGGCCAATACCTGGTGGCGGTCACCGAATACCGACCGGGCACAGCGGCGTTCACCTACACCGCGCAGTCGGTCACCACCGCACGCGTCGGCGACCGCACCCTCATCACCGCTATCGCCCCCGCATAACCCGCGCGTTCGCCCACACGGCGCAGTCGGTCATCGCCGCGCCGATCGTGGACCGCACCCTCGTCACCGCCGTCACCCGGCACGACACTCACGGGCGCTCACCCACATCGCAGTCGGTGACCACCGCGCGCGTCGGAGACCGCACCCCACCACTTCCATCGCCCGGCGTGGCGCACACGGACGCGCCTTCGCCTACTCGTCGCCGAGAGGTGACACCCGCGCGGACGCGGGCTTGTGAACGGCGACAAAGGCCGCGGCGACCGGCCATCGTCGCGCGCGACGCGTGAGAGCATCCCTTTCATGATCGGCAACAGACTCACCGGATCGGACGCCGGGCGCCGGATCGGACGCAGACCTCTGTTCGCGCTCGCCGCGGCCTTCGTCGCCGTCGCGGCCGTGCTCACCGCCGCCGCACAGCCCGCGCGGGCCGAGGACTCCGATATCGCGCCGCGCGCGTCGACGGGTTGCGCCGCGCCCGCACCCGCCCCCGGCGAATCGACCCTGTCGTTCGCCGCGCTCGGCAAATCCGGCAGCTACATCCGAAACGTGCCGCCCGGTGCGGACCGCCCGCTGCCGCTGATCCTCGACCTGCACGGCTACCTCGAACCCGCCGCGCTCGAACACGCGAGCACCGGATTCGGCCCGCACGGCATGGCGAACGGATACCTCACGATCACCCCGCAGATCGACGAACTCGCGCTCCCGAGATGGGAGCAGGGCGAGAACAGCGTGGACATCGCCTATCTCGGCGAACTGCTGACCCACATCGAATCGACCGTCTGCGTCGACCTGCGTCGCGTCTACGCCGCCGGGTTGTCCATGGGCGGATTCACCTCCTCGGCGCTGGCCTGCCGATTCTCGGACCGGATCGCGGCCATCGCACCGGTCGCCGGACTCCAGGACTTCGCGTGGTGCGACACCACACGCCCGGTCCCCGTCATCTCCTTCCACGGCACCGCCGACCCGATCGTCGCCTACGAAGGCGGTCTCGGCCCCAACGCCCGCCTGCTCCCCGCCTCCGACGGCTCGGGATCCGCGGGCAGCCGCGGCGACCGGCCGAGCGCGAACGGTCCCGGCGCGCAGAGCATCACCGCCGACGCCGACGCATGGGCACGGCGCAACGGCTGCGGGTCGGGCGACCCCGCCGAGCAGTGGGTCGCCCCCGAGGTGGTCCTGCGCAGTTACCCGTGCCCGCAGGAAGGCGAGGTCCAGCTGTATTCGATCGTCGGCGGCGGCCACGTGTGGCCGGGAACCGCGGCCACCTTCTCCCCCGCGCCGCTGGTCGGCGCGAGTACCGTCGCCGTCGACGCGACCGAGCTCATCTGGGACTTCTTCCGCGCCCACCCGATGCGCACCTGAGCGTCGTTGGTCCTCGGCCTCGTTCGGCTCGATCCTCCGCGGTGCGAGACCGGACAGTCGCGATCTCCCGCCTACCGGGTCACACGGCGCGGGCGCGCTCGGCGGCGACCACCACGTGGCGCATCAGCAGGGCCGTGGTCACCGGACCGACACCGCCGGGCACCGGGCTCAGGCCCGACGCTCTGCCGCGCACCGAATCCGCCTCGACATCGCCGACGATCTTGCCGTCGGCATCCTCGTTGGTGCCGACATCGACGACCACCGCGCCCTCGCCCACGTGCGCGCCGGTGACCAGGCCGATGCGCCCGGCCGCCGCGACCACCACGTCGGCGACCGAGGTGACCGCCGCCAGATCCGCGGTGCGGGAATGCGCGACCGTGACCGTGGCGTTCTCGGCCAGCAGCAGTTGCGCCAGCGGCTTGCCGACCACATTGGACCGGCCGACGACGGCGACATGCTTGCCCACCAACGGAATCCGGTGATGCTTCAGCAGTTCCACGACCGCTTCGGAGGTCGCGGGCACGAATCCGGTGCGCCCGGCGGCGAGCAGTCCCAGTGACAGCGGGCTCACCCCGTCCACGTCCTTGTCGGCGGCGATGGACGAACTCACGTCGTCGAGGGTGACGCCGTCGGGCAGCGGGGTCTGGAGCATGATCGCGTCGACGGCCGGGTCGGCGCTGCGAGCGGCGAGTTCGGCGCGGATCGTCTCCGCGCTCGCCTCGGCGCCGAGATCGATACGGTCGCAAGCGATTCCGAGTCTTTCGGCGGCCTTGCGCAGCGAGTTCACGTACCAGGCGCTGGCCGGGTCGTCGGTGGCGACGACGAGCGCCAGGCGCGGCGCGGGGCCGTTCGCGGCGAGCGCGGCGGCGCGGGCCCCGGTGTCGGCGTTGATGGCGGCGGCGAGTTCCTTGCCGGTCAGCGAAACGGTATCCACGTTGCCCCACCCTACGGTGACACGCCCGCGCGCCGTGCGCCGGATCGCCGCGCGTCGCCCGAGCGCGCCTCGCACCGGCGACACAGCCCTCGCATTCGGCCCCGCAATTGCCGGGCGACGGCGGTGACCGGCCGTATCGTTGTCACAGTTTGCCCACGGCCATCCGCCAGCTGACATACC
Organism: Nocardia bovistercoris; assembly: GCF_015674855.1. Lineage (GTDB taxonomy): Bacteria > Actinomycetota > Actinomycetes > Mycobacteriales > Mycobacteriaceae > Nocardia > Nocardia bovistercoris. The sequence continues at coordinate 108,834 of NZ_JADMLG010000001.1, forward strand.
GAAAACCCGTTTCGCACGTGGAAAGGTGTCGACTGCAGTGAAGATCTCGAGGCATTGGAAATCCCTGATCGCCGCGTCCTGCGCGGCCGTCGCTCTCAGCGGTGTCGCCGCGACGCCCGCGTCGGCGGGTCCGGAGACCGACGCACTGTACAACTCAGCGCAACGCAACTTCACCGACGGTGACGACGCCGCGGGCCGCGCCGACCTGCGCGCCCTCATCGGCGCCGACCCCGCCGACGCCGAAGCACTGTCGTTGCAGGCCATCTGGTCGCATTTCGCGGGCGACATCCCCGCCCTCGTCGACGCGATGGCCAGGCTCAACGCCGTCGACCCCGGCATGGCGGCGGGCACGAACCACGTCATCGACGCCGTCGGCGCGGCGGCGGGCACCCTGCCCAACCCGCTGCCCGCACTCATCGGCCCGCAGACCGGCATCGTGGTACTCGGCTACGGCCTGCTCCCAGACGGCGCCCTGCGCCCGGAACTGGTGAACCGCCTCACCGCCGCCTGGATCCAAGCGGTGGCCGCCCCCTTCTCCCCCGTCGTCGTCACCGGCGGCAACCCGCAGAACGGCATCACCGAAGCCGAAGCCATGCGCGCCTGGCTGGTCGGACACGGCCTCCCGCCCAACCGCATCCACCTCGAAACCAGAGCGGGCTCCACCGTGGGCAACGCCCTCTACACCACAAGACTCCTGCGCGACATCGGCGCCACCAGCGCGGTAGTCGTGACCTCCCCCAACCACATCCGCCGCGCCGTCGCCGACTTCATCGTCGCGGGCACCGCCGTGGTCGGCGCGATGACCTCGATGGACCAATTGGTCTCCCAACTCCCACCCCCCTCCCGCCCCAACCAACGCGGTATCTACCTCGATGCCACCCGCACCTTCCAACTCTCCACCAGCCGCTGACCCACCCCGCCCGCCCCTGAGCGCGGGGCGGCGGGCACATGCTCGCCCCGAAATTCGGCTGCGCGACGGCCTGGGACGGGGCAGGATGGCGCGGTGATGTCGACAGACGATGCCGAAGTGACAAGGCGTTTGCGGGCGGCGGGGTGTGTGTTCGCCGAAGAGGAGGCGGCGCTGCTGTTGGAGTCCGCCGAGCGCGACGGGGTCGATCCTGAGGGGTTGATCGTGCGGCGGATTCATGGTGAGCCGCTGGAACACATCGTCGGGTGGGCGGAGTTCCATGGTTTGCGTGTCGCGGTCGGTCCCGGGGTGTTCGTGCCGCGGCGGCGCACCGGGTTCCTGGTCGATCTGGCACTCGATCACCTTCGAACATCGCAGGTCACGCGGCCGGTAGTGCTCGATCTGTGTTGCGGTAGCGGTGCGCTCGGACTTGCGCTCGGCGTCGCGGCGGCGGATGCGGGTGTCTCGATCGAGTTGAGTGCCTCCGATATCGAACCGGCCGCGGTCGTGCTGGCCCGGCGCAATCTCACCGCACTCGGCGCGACCGTTCACGAGGGTGACCTGTTCGAGCCGGTGCCCGCGAAACTGCGCGCACGTATCGACATCCTGCTGTGCAACACCCCGTACGTCCCGACCGACCGAATCGCGCACATGCCGCCCGAGGCCCGCGATCACGAACCGCGCCGCGCCCTCGACGGCGGACCCGACGGTCTGGACATCCTGCGCCGCGTGGCCGCCGAGGCCGGAAACTGGCTGGCGCCGGGCGGAGCGCTGCTCGTGGAGGAAAGTCGTTCTCAAGCCGCGGCGGCCGCTGACATCTTGCGCACCAACGGATTACGCGCGCGCATCACCGAATCCGAGGATTACGACGCCACCGCGGTGTTGGGCATACGCGTGTAGTAACTGTTCTGGCCGGAATCACGGAAGGTCGAGTTCGCCGGGCTCGGCGCGGATGACGATATGTTCGTCGGGCGGTCGGGAATCGAGGTCCATGAATGTGCCATCGGATACGCCGGGTTGCCCGGTCCAGAAGTTTCGTTGCACGGTGAGGGCCTCGTAGAGTGGCGCGGCGTTCGTCAGTTCCCAGGTGGATGCGTCGCCGCCGGTGATGGCGACCTTCGCCGCCGCGGTGAGGGTGTCGAGGCCGGGGAGCGCGATCGCGGGATCGAGTGTGATTCGCGCGGTGGTGCCCGCTTGCCGGGCGATGACGATGGTGCACGTGGTGAAACGCCGTACGCCGGTGACGATCTGCCAGGTGGCGCGCCACGCGTTGGCGGCGGCCAAGTCGAGCAGCGCGGCGCGGATCGGTTCCAGTCGCTCGTAATGCTCGGACACCCCCTGTCTCGCGACGAAGATGAACGATGATTCGGACGCGAAACTCAGCGCCGCGGTGAGCACGGGAACGCCTGTGGCCGCGGCGTAGTCGATGGTGGCGCCGCGCTGCAATGTCACGGCGTCGGGACCGTCGCGTGTGACGGTGGCCGGTGCGGCGCCGTGCAGCAAGTCGGCCAATGTCGTCTCGACGGTGAGGATCCCGGTTCCCGAAGCACGGGCGACGATATCGCCGACACGTAGATCGCGATCGGGCAACCAGGTCGCCAGGACACCCTGATTCGTGAAAAGCGCTCGGCCGTAGGCGGAACCGACTGCGGATCGTGGCATCGCCGCTCCTGGGAATATGGTGGATCTACATTCGACCGCATCAGTGGACACCAGTCGTCGGTTATGGGGCAACCGGTGGTCACACGCGGGGCGCGAGACGTTGTCGTAGTGCGGTCGCGACGGTCGGGGCGAGCGCATCGATCACGTCGTCGGTCGTGCGCTGGTCGAGATGGCGGTATTGCTCGGCCAGCGCGTCGATTCCAGGGAAATCGAAACCGCCCGTGATCCGCCACCATCCGGCCGCGGCCTCGACGAGCACGGTGAAAGCATCACTACGGCGGCCGATCTCGATCAGCAATCGGCCGAGAGCGGTCGCCGCATGGACAGGTCCACGCTCGCCGTCCTCGACAGGGAACGCCTGTAGCGCCCGGCGATAATGATTCTCGGCCTGATCGGGACGCCGCTGCTGCTCGGCCACCATCCCCAGGTGGTAATAAGTGCTCGCGGCGCCGTGTCGATCACCGAATTCCAACTTCAACTCGAGAGCCCGGCGGAAGTAGTCCTCGGCCTGCTCGAATCGCCTCTGGTCCTGGGCCGCAGAGCCCAGCTGATGATAGGTGAGCGCGGCGGCGTGTCGATCACCGAATTCCAGTTTCAATTCGAGGGCCTGGCGGTAGTAGTCCTGGGCCTGCTCGAAATGGCTCCGGTCGTGAGCGATCATGCCGAGTTGGTGGTATGTACTCGCGGCCCCGCGCCGGTCACCGAATTCGAGCTTCAACCCAAGGGATTGCAGGAAATGTTCCTCGGCCTGCTCGAGCCGCCGCTGGTCACGTGCCAGCTTCCCCAATTGGTGGTAGGTAACCGCGGCGCCGGGCCGGTCGCCGAATTCCAATTTCAATTCCAGCGACTGGCGGTAATAATCCTCGGCCTGCTCGAGCCGCTCCCGCGCGTGGGCTGCTACGCCCAATTGGTGATAGGTGCGTGCGGCGGCGTGCCTGCTGCCGAATTCCAGCCACACTTCGACGGCCTGCTTGTAGTGTCTCTCGGCTTCATCGAACCGGCGCAGGTCATGACATACCAGGCCGAGTTGGTGATAGGTGCGCCCGGCGGTGCGTCTGTCACCGAGTTCGAGCAGCAGTTCCAGGGCTCGGCGGTAGTGGCCCTCGGCTTCGTCGAACCGTCGCTGATCGTGGGCCACCCAGCCCAATTGGTGCAGCAGGCGGGCCAGTTCGTTACGGGCGACCGCACCGGTGTGCGAGCTCAGCGCGGTCGCCGCACCGAGCAGTAGGTGTTCGCGGGCTGTGTACTGGCGTGTCTGATCGAGTAGCACCTCGATCGGCCACAGGACCGGAGTGACGGGAAAGCCGTGTTCGAGGGCGGTGTCCATGGCATCGGTGAAGTTGGCGTAGCAGGCTTGGACGGTCGCGTGGCCGCTCGCTCGACTCGCGGGATCGAGGCCGATCATCTGCGAAAGCAGGCGCTCACCCAGCAGGACATGCAGCCGGTAGTGCGCTCGGCGAGCGGCCTGCCACCACCCCGGGTGCGCGCGCACGGTTCGGCGCAGGAAGTACGGCAGCACCGGCACCACTCGTACCCAGCCCGAAAGATTCTCGTGCCGGGCGGCAACACCGATTCGCACCGCCGCTTCCACCCCCGCGACCACATCGAGGGCGCCCCACCGATCGTCGTCCGGCTCGTATTCCTGGAGCAGCCGTTGATATTCGGCGAGCAGGTCCGCGCCGGGGATGACGGCGGTGAACGGCGCCAACAAGGCGAGTGCGCGTTGCACAGCGTGGTCGAGTGCGGCGTAACTGTATTCGATCGCCGCGCGGAGCGACCCCGTCGGATCGGCGCCGGGACCACCGGAGCCGAGTTCTTCCAGGACACGGGCGGGCGTGGTGCTCGACAGTGTCGGCAACACCACTTCCATCGGCAACGGATAGCCGCCGAGCGACTCGAGCAGCGCGGTCAACGCCTCCCGGTGATCCGGGTCGTCGAGGTAGCCGACCGCGTTGTGACGGTTCAGGATACGGTCGGCCAGCACCGACGCGGCCTGCGGGTCCAATCCACCCAATTCGTGCACGCACGCGCCGAAACTCTCCGCCGCGAGCCAGGTTTCCGCTTCACGCGACCCCAATGCCACCAGCGTACGACCGCCGCGCAACCGGGCGAGCAGCTCCCGCAATGCCTCTCGGTCACCCGCCGGAAGGGCGTGCGGGATCGAGGCGGGCGCGCCGGTGACCGATTCCATGTTGTCGATCACCAGCAGATGACGCTGCGCACGCAGCGTGCGCGCGACCAGTTCCCGCTTCGCCTCCTCCGACGACGACTCCCAGGTCGCGTTCGCCGTGCGATCCGGCCACAACCGGGCGGCGATCGCCCGAACGACCTGATCCGCCGTCCATGCTCGATCCTCGTAACTGAAGGTGAACACTTCGTCCACGAGTCCGGTGCGTTGCCACCACCAGCCCAGATGTGCCAGCAGGGTGGACTTTCCCGCTCCCGCCATGCCACGCACCAGAATCTGGTTGCGGTCGGGATCGGTCAGCAGCATCCGCTCGATACCGTGCACATCCAGATCCCGACCGACGAAGCCGTACTCCGGAGTGGGTTCGGCGCCCACCTTCGACGCACGCGCCTCGTAGGAGTCGGCTTCCCCCGGCCGCATCTCCCGCAACCCGAGATCGACCCGGTGTTGCCGGAAGACCACCGGCAGCACCCAATCATGCAGGGGCAGTATCTGATCGAAGAATCCTTGCCGGTCGGGAGACTCGAAAAGCCGCCGCCGCATCTGCCGCAACGCTTCCTCCGGCTCGACACCGCGCACGAGTTGTCCGTACAGCGCGGGCATCGCCAATGCCGCCGCGGCGACCGTCACCGCATACGCCATCCCCACCACCAACGGCACACCCGTCTCCGCCAACCGCTGGGCCAGCGCCGCTTCACTGCCGTCCTGCATCGCCGACTGACACGCGTTCACCACCGCCATCGGCACCCCGTGCGCACCAAGCAACTTCGCCACCTCGTCGGCCGAACGCGGGTCCGATCTACCGGTGACGTCGGTTTCGAAGAACAGGTATCCCTCCTTGCCTCGCGACGTCGTCGGATCACCCGCGGCGGACGGTAGTCCGCCCGCCCGCCCACCGGCCCGCACCGCGGCCGGGTCGGTGAACGCGCCGTGAACGTCGAAATGCACCAGGTGATACCAGCCCGAACCACGCTCCGCACGGACGGCATTCAGATGCCCCCGCAAACCCTCCCAGGTGCCGGGACGCACCATCTCCACCCGAACCGGCAGCGACGCTTCCCGCAACGCGGCCACCAAGGGGCGCGAAATCGTGCGATACCCGACATCCCGCACGCCGTTCGGCCGGGCGATCACCACGAGAATGTTCAAAGTCGGCCACGGCCGCGGCATCCCCGACCGAACGGAATGCTGTGCCACCCGCCGGGTGATCGGAACCCGCACCGCCAACGGCACATCGGACCCCGGATCGAACAACGCCTCCCAGTGCAACCGATGAAATCCCGCACCCCCCACCACCTCGATCCGGCACCCGACGAAATCCCGTTCCCGCACCGCCCGGTACCCGGCGCCCGCCGCACCACCGAAAACCTGCGAGAACAACGTCTGCCCGTATTCACGCAAGGTCCGCACCGCCGCGCGACGCCGATCACCATCCAGGAGCGGCGAGCGCGGATGCCGTTCGAAGTACCACGCCAACAACCGCTCATCGGCCTGCGACGCGGGATCGGTGACCGTCACCGCGCATTCGACGCCGCTGTCGGAGAACACCACGCCGACCTCGAACACCCCGTCCGCGCCGACACCGCGCTCGACCAACTCGATCACCGAATCCGACGTCACCGTCTTTCCCCTCCGTCACAACCGTCCCGCCCGACACCGCTCACACATCCGCACCCTCGATACCCGAGTCGTGTGCGGCGGAGGTCGTTACATGGCCACGGGCCGCGTCACCGAGGACGGTCGTCACGGATGCACGCAGGCACAACCCGGCTCGATCGACGTGTACCGAACGACTACGCCGAGGGGCGCAGGTTCGACAGCACGCGGATGGCGTCGGAGAGGGGGATCATTCGTTCGGGTTGTTCCGCGGCCAAGCCCATTTCGATGTACTGCCGGATCAGCATGGATTGGGTGACGCAGTGGGCCGCGGCGGCTTCCTTGACGCGTCGGTCCATCTCCGGTGACATCTTCAGTGAGCGCACCACCGTCATGGCGTGTTCGATCTCGACGCTCGTCGGCGGCAGCGGAGGGGCCGCCGACGTGTCGTCATAGGTCAGCGAGTCCAGGATCGTGCCCGGGTCCTCGCTCGCACGTGGATCTTTCACCGCCGACCTCCCATTTCTCGTGCTCACGCAATTGGTGTGGTCGCATGGGGGCGGCCATGACGATCTCCAGGGTCTCCTGGCCGGTCCTGCGCAGCAGCACCACCACCGGGCGTCCCTCGTCGGTCCTGCCCCACACCGTGAGGACCGGGAGTCCTTCGGGTGTGCGCGCCGGCCGCGGACGACGCCGCGGCGAGTACAGGACCTCCATGACCTCCCATGCTTCGATACCGGCCCGGTCGAGATGTTCGCCGGCTCCATACCACCACTCGTATTGCATTGTGGGTCGATAATACCAAGGTATTACCCGGCCGGGTCGATTCAGCGGGTGCGACCGGTGAACTCGTCCATCGAGTGGTAGACGCCGACGGCGTCGAGGAATCGGTCGCGTATCGCGATCGGGAGCAGGCCGGACAGCGCCTTGTTCAGCCGGGAGGTCCACGGCAGGACCACGAGCGGGGCGCCCGCCTTCATCTGCTTCCACGCGGTGTCGACCACCGCGTCCCGGCGCAGGATCGGGGTGAACAGAAAACCTTTGGCGCCGTCGAACATGCCGGTATCGATGTAGGTGGGGCAGACAGTGGTCACTTTCACGTGCTCGTGGCCTGCCTGCTCGAGTTCGATGCGCACCGAATCCGACCAGCCGATGGCGGCCCATTTGGAGGCCGCGTAGACGCTCATGCGCGGGTTGGCGACCAAGCCCGCCGACGAGGCGATGGTGAGTACACGCGCCTGGCCGGTTCCGCGCACCATCGCGGGCAGGAACTCCAGCGTGACGTACATGGGCGCGAGGGCGTTGATCGCCATGGTCTTGTCGATGTCGGCGCGGTTCTCGGTTTCCCAGAAGTAGGTGTTGCCGCGCACGATGCCCGCGTTGTTGACCAGGATGTCGATATCGCCGAGCTCGGCGCGCACCGCGGCCGCCGCCTCGGCGACGGCCGCGCGGTCGGACACGTCGACCACCAGCTGGTGCACCCGGTCGCCGAGTTCCGCGGCGGTTTCCCGCAGCGCGGCCGCATCGATATCCCACAGCACCACCGCCGCCGCCCCCTCGCGCACGGCTCGTTCGGCGAACAGTTTGCCCAGTCCCATGGCGGCCCCGGTGACCAGGACCGTCTTACCGGCGACCGTCTCGATCCTCATCGCTGTCCCACTCCTCGGTTCCGGCGCGTCATTTCAGGCGCAGCGTCTTCATCACGGTGAAATAGGCGGTCATCGTCTTGGCCCACAGTTCCTCGGACATGCCGGGCAGCGGCGCGATCGGCAGCACGCGCTGCACGGCGATGGTCTGGGTGTCGGTGTACTTGAGCAGGCCCTCCGGACCGTGCCTGCGTCCGGTGCCGGAGATGCCGAGGCCGCCCGACGGCGCGTCGGCGCTGCCCCACGCGGCGATGAAGCCCTCGTTCACGTTGACCGAACCGGCGTTGATCCGGGCGGCGACCTCGCGGCCGCGGCGCGCGTCCTTGGTCCACACGCTGGCGTTGAGGCCGTAGGCGGTGTCGTTGGCGGCGGCGATGGCCTCCTCGTCGCTACCGACGCGGTAGATCGACACGACCGGGCCGAAGGTCTCCTCGCGGTGGACGGTCATGTCGGGGCGCACGTCGGCGAGCACGGTCGGCTCGTAGAAGTAGGGGCCGAGATCGGGGCGCGCGCGGCCACCGGCCAGCACGGTGGCGCCCTTGGCGACGGCGTCGTCCACGTGCGCGCGCACGGTGTCGAGTTGGCGGGGGAAGGTCAGCGAGCCCATGTCGGCGGAGTAGTCGAGATCCGCGCCGAGCTCGATGGCGCGGACGTGGTCGACGAATTCGGCGACGAAACGGTCGTACACGCTGTCGTGGACGTAGACGCGTTCCATGGATTCGCAGAGTTGGCCCGCGGAGGCGAAACAGGCCCTGATCGCGATGCGCGCGGCCCGCGAGACATCGGCGTCGGCCAGCACGAGCAGCGGATTCTTGCCGCCGAGTTCCAGGGAACAGCCGATCAGCCGTGCGCCCGCCTGTTGCGCGATGGTGCGGCCGGTGGCGCTGGAACCGGTGTAGTCGACATAGTCGGCGCGGCCGATGACCTCGCCGCCGATCACCGAGCCGCGGCCGAGCACGGCTTGCCAGAGTCCGCGCGGCAGGCCGGCGCGGACGGCGGCATCGATCGCCCACAGGGCGGTGAGCGCGGTCTGGTTGTCGGGGCGCGAGATCACCGCGTTGCCCGCCACCAGCGCGGGCAGCGCGTCGGAGACCGCCAGCGCGAGCGGGTAGTTCCACGGGGAGATGACCGCGACCACGCCCTTGGGCCGGTGCCGCACTTCGACTTTGGTGAGCACCGGCAGCACCCCGCGAGCGGCGCGGTCCGCGAGCAACCTGTGCGCGATCGAGGCGTAGTACCTGGCGTTGACCGCGACGTCGCCGACCTCGTCGAAGGCGTGGGCGCGGGATTTGCCGGTCTCGATCTGCACGATGTCGAGGATCGCGCGCTGTTCGGTGAGCACGATGTCGTGCAGGTCGCGCAGTACGGCGGTGCGCTCGCCCACCGATCGCTCGGCCCATTCCCGCTGGGCTTCGCGCGCGGTGGCGAAGGCGCGGTCGATATCGGCGGTCGAGGACTGCGGGAGGTCGGCGATCTTCGCGCCCGTGGCCGGGGCGAAGATCGCCACCGGCGGCGCATCGCCCGCGACGGCATGGTCGAGCAGGCGTTCCACCAGCGCCGATGGCAGCGGTGCGGGTTCGGTGGCCTGTCGGGCGGCGGTCGTCATGGGTCGGCCCTCTCCTCGGATTCGGATGCGGCGGAATGCGTCGGCTATTAATTGAACATTAGTGTTAGATTAATACCGCCGCCGGGAACCGTGTCAAGCTCACCGGTGTGCCCCACGAAATCGCGACGCACGCCGATGTGAGGAATCACCATGTCGTCCACTGACACGGGTGCGCGGCGCGGCAGGCCGCCGCAGACACCCGAACAGGCCGAAGAGGTCAGGGCCAGGATCGTCGGCGCCACCGCGAGGGTCTTCACCCGCGTGGGCTCGCGCGGACTCAGCGTCGCGCAGATCATCGAAGAAGCCGGACTCGCGCGGCCCACCTTCTACCGGTATTTCGCGAACGCGGTCGAACCGCTGCACGCGGTACTCACCGCGTCCAACGCCGGACTGGTCGGCGGCATCACCTCGGCGTTGACCGGCACCGACGAACCGGTAGAACTCGGCATCGCGCTCATCGACGCCTACCTGGACTGGGCGCGCGGCCACGGGCCGATGCTGCGTCCCCTCTTCGCCGAACTGCACGACCCGGCCTCGCCGGTCTCGGCCTACCGCGAAGCCGCCTTCGACGACATCCGCGCCGCCGTGCGCGGCACGTTCACCGAACTGGGCCGCCCCGTCCCGAGCCCACTCGACCTCGACGCCGCGCTGCACGTCTGCGAATACGTGGTCTATCGCATCTCCGCCGAGGCAGGCCCCGGCGCCCAACCCGATCCCGAGACGGTGGCCGCGGCCCGACTCACCATGATCCGGGTACTGCTCACCACCCTCGGCACCCGCGCCGACGTCGAATACGCGCTCGAGGTGCCCGGTCTGTTCCCGCCACCGGGCGACGACTAGCCGAGGCGGCGCGCGCCGACATCGGGTCCATCAGCCCCGCGCTGTTCGACTCGCCGCCGAGATCCACGGGCGGACAGTCGATATCGGCGTCGACTCCGCCGTCCGCCCGGAAGGCCGGTATCCGGATTCAGGTTTCGGAGTCGTCGGCGAGCATGTGCGCGATCATCAGGTCGATCTGCGCGGACAGCATCATCGTTCCGTCGACGCGGCGGAAGCCGAGGGCGCCCGCGGTCGTGAGCAGCGTGGTGTCCGGCTTGTTGACGACGTCGGCGATCACCGTCGTGCGGTCGAAGGATGCCAGGTCGAAAGGCATCCGATCGTCTCTGTTCATCCCCATCGAGGTGGCGTTGATCGCGATGTCGACAGGGCCGTGGTCGAGTCGCTCGGACTCGGCGACCGAGATCTCGGCGGCAGGAAAGCTCGACATCAGCAGTTCACGCAATCGACTCGCGTTCTCGCGAGTGCGGTTGCGCAGAATCAGGTTCCGCGCGCCGTGGTCGAGGACAGCCGACGCGATCCCGGCGGCCGCCCCTCCCGCACCGAACACCACGACCGAGCTGCCCTCGACTCGATGCCCCGCTCCGAGCAACGCCGCGACCATCGCCTCACCATCGAGCATGTCACCGACCAGACCGCCGTCCTGGCGGCAACGCACGACATTGCACGCGCCTGTTCGCGCCGCGGCCGGTTCCGCGCCGTCCAGCAACGACATCACCGCACGCTTGTGCGGCATGGTGATCACCGCGCCACGAAAGTTCCCGACCTTCCGCAAACCATCCAGCACCGGAGCCAGCTCACCCGCTGGGACACGCATCGGCACCAGCGTCGCATCGATGCCCGCACGCGCCAACGCCGCGTTGATCAACGCGGGAGTCGTAGCTTGCGCGATCGGGTCACCCAGAATCGCCAACAACCGTGTCCGTCCACTGATCACAGCTGATCTCACCACATTCGCCAACGACAGTCGGACCCCGCTGCGCAACCGGCCCCGTTCACCACTCGACCCGTTGGGTCACGGACTCAGGCGCGTCGCGATTCTGTCTAGGGTGACGCGCATGCCCTCTTCGGTTTGCCGGGGCAGTGACTTGCCGATGACGACAGACCGGAACTTCTCCTGGGCGATATCCCACGTTTCGCGCACCAGGGTTCCGTTCTCGTTCGGCATCAGCTCGTACCTCCAGATCCGACCACCGATCAACCTGGCCGGACCGTAGGTCTGCCACGCGATGAGCCGGTCCTGCACGAACTCGATGACGGTGCTCGTGGTGCGGTAGGGAACGAACAGCGTTTCCCTGCGACCGCGCATCGCCATCGTGAACGACGAGCCCAGTGTCAGAAGCCGCGACCTCGATCGCTCGCCTCCCACGGTTCCCGAGCCGTCGAATTCGGCGTGCCTGCCGGTATCGGCGAGCAGCGCGAAGATCTCGGGGGCAGCAGCCTCGATGACTCGCTCCACGCTGACCGAGTTCCCATCCATACCGCCGACAGTAACTCTCCCTTCGCCGCACCGACAGCGTGTCGAAGCGCACACCAACGACCGAACGTGATGCGGCAACTATAGTTTGATCGCACTAGTTCTACCCATTACACCTGTTCTATTCATGCAGCTAGTTATAGTATTTCATACTCAGAAATGAAGTTGCGTTAACTAGATTGTTCGTACATCATCGGCGGATGCAGATGAGTCGGTTCGTCTTTCCTCGCGGCACACTCGACGAGTTCGTCCGCGATATCGCCGGGTGCGAGGACGCGGGTTTCGATGGTGTGTGGGCGCCGCAGATCTTCGGGTGGGATGCGTTGCTCGCCTTGACCCTCGCGGGCACGCGGACCTCGCGGATCCGACTCGGCACCGCGGTGTTGCCGACCCATCCGGTTCATCCGCTCTCGATGGCGATCTCGGCGATGACCGCCGCGGCGGCGGTCGACGGCCGTCTCACCCTCGGCGTCGGGGCCTCGCATCGCTTCATCGTCGAAGGCGTGTGGGGGCTGGACTACCGGCGCTCGGTCACGCGCATGCGCGCGTATCTGACGGCGCTGCGGGCCGCGACCAGCGGGGAGGTCGTCGATGTCGACACCGACATGCTCACCGCCAGGACCGCGAAACCTCTCGAACTGCCCGATGTCGCGCCGCCGCGGATCGTGCTGGCCGGACTGGGACCGCGCATGGTGGCGACCGCGGGCGAGCTCGCCGACGGCACGATCACCTGGCTGGCGGGTGCGCGCACACTGGGTCGGCGGATAGTTCCGGCCGTCAGCGCCGCCGCCGACACCGCCCGGCGACCGGCCCCCCGGGTCATCGCCTGCCTGCCGATCTGCGTCACCGACGACGAACGGGCGGGGCGTGCTTCGGCGCGCGAGTTCCTCTCCGCTTATGCGGATGTCCCGTCCTACCGGGCGTTACTGGACGAGGAAGGCGTCGACGAACCCGCGGACATCGCACTCGTCGGCACCGAGGACCGCCTGCGGGAAGCAATGGCCGACCTGGCGGCGGCCGGTGTCACCGAATTCTGTGCGCGCATCCTCGGCGGAGCCGAGTCCATCGACCGCACCACAGCTTTCCTCACCTCCGCGGCGGCCGACCTCCGAGACCGGAAATGACCGGAAATGCCTCTGTCCCAGGGTTTCGGGCTGACAGGTCGCGAGTCCGAAGCCGAGACCGCGCCCCGACATAGGATCGGGCGATGCCACCGAGCCCGCCCACGATCGCCTCGGCGAAAGGACGCGCCCGCCACGACACCGTCCTCGACACCGCCGCGGTGATGTTCGCGCAGGCGGGCGCCGCACACGTGACCCTGGCCGAAGTCGCCAAGGGTGCGGGACTGACGCCGTCGGGGATCTACCGGTACTTCGGCGACAAACACGACCTGTTCGTCGCGGTGATCGACCGATGCGCCCACGTCTATCTGCGGGCCGTGACCGATCTCGGGCCGGACGCCGATCCGGACTCGATAGCCCGCGCGGTGGTGAGCCGCACCGCGCGTGACCCGATCGCGGCGGCCAATACCCTGCGCGAAGCGCGCTACCTGCCCGACGACGCGACCTCGCCGCAGTTCGACCGATTCCGGCGAATATGGGCGAACGCGCTGCGTCACGAGCGCGGCGAAATCGCCGACGACGCGGCGCGATACCTGGTGACGGCGGCGCTGGGCGTGCTCGCGGGCACCCTCGGCCGGAAGCCGCCCGCACGGGTGAAACACCTTGCGCTGGAACTCATCAGGGCGATCACCGCAGTCGAACTCGCGGACGTCGGAACTCGCGCGGACGATTCCGCGGCGTCGCCGTCCTCCGACCTCGACGCCCGACGCGAAGCGACGCTGCGCGCGGCGGCGCGGCTGTTCCGCCGCCACGGCTTCCCCAACGTCGGGATCGATGACATCGGCGCCGAGGTCGGCATGAGCGGAGCCGCGATCTACCGTCACTTCCGCGGCAAGGACGACCTGCTCGTCACCGCGTTCCGCCGCACCGGCGACCGCTTCATCGCCTCGGCGTCCGCCGCGCTGACCGAACCCGCCCGCACCCCCGCCGACACTCTGGCGCACCTCATCCGCGCCTACACCGCCGTCGCCTGCGACAACCGCGACCTCGTGCACGTCTACATCCACGAAGCCCGTTCGCTGCCACCCCGCGAACGCCGCGACATGGCGGCCATCCAAGATGCCCTCGTCAAGATCTGGATCGACACCGCGCGGCTGATCGACCCGGCGCGGGCACGCCCCGACCTCCGCACGACCTGCCTCGGGATCATCGGAGCGCTCAACGCCTGCGCTGTCGGCGACACCGGCACGACCGAACACGCCGTCACGATCGGCCTCGCCGCGGCGCACACTCTCACCCCCACCGATAGCACGCCCTGACCGCGTCCGGACCGTCCGCGCGCGTGAAGAGACCTCCCATTCGGCGCGGCGGGCGTCATCGCCCGCGACGGACCGTCCGCGCGCGTGAAGAGACCTCGCCGGAACCACCGCCGGTGTTCGCGCCGGAACCGGACCGTCCGCGCGTGAAGAGACCTCGGACCGACCGCGCCCATGAAGCGGCCTCCGGACCGTCCGCTGTGCGGTGCGAGACCACCGCACGGTCGTTCGCAGCGCCCTCGGGCGATACCGCACAGCTCAGCCACGCCTTCGAGGGGCTACCCTCTGGCGCGTTGGCTGCCGTGCTCGCGGGGCTGATCCGCCGCTCGCGCGGCGCGGACGCGGGCTTCGACGCGGTGGATCACCTCGCGGACGGCGGGGTCGCGGGTGAGGCGGTCGTCGAGGACGACGTTGATGGCGCCGCGGAGCAGGGCGTAGGGCTCCCACTGGGCGGGGGCGATGGTGCGCGGGGCGCGCCGCACGATGCCTTCGGCCACCGATGCGGCGGCTTCGCGCGCGGTGATGCGGCGGTTCAGGGGCCATGGGAGCAATCGGCCTACCGCACGGCCCAGTTCGTCGTCGTCGAGGGTGCCGTGGGTCATGGCGGTGTCGACGATGCCGAAGTAGGCGACGCCCGCGGTCGCGCCCACCGCGGCCAGTTCCACGCGCAGTGCGCGGCCGAACTGTTCGACGGCGGCCTTGGTGGTCATGTAGGGCGAGCCTGCCATGCCGGGGGCGAAGGCGGCGGCCGAGGAGACCACGACCACGTGGCCGCCCGCGTCGATGACGTGGGGTAGGGCCGGGTGGACGGTGTTGAAGACGCCGACGAGGTTGACGGCGACGACGCGATCGAATTCGGCGGGGTCCATGGTGGCGATGGTGGCGGGTTCGGGGACAACGCCCGCGTTGGCGACGACGACGTCGATTCGGCCGAATCGGGCATGCACGCGTGCGACGGCTTCGCGCATGGCGGCGCGGTCGGCGACGTCGGCGGGTATCGCGAAGGCGTTCTCGCCCAAGGTGTTCGCGGTCGCCGTGGCTGCGGACCCGTCGATGTCGAGGACGGCCACCGATGCGCCGCGCGCCGACATGTCCTCGGCGAGCGCGCGTCCGATGCCCGCCCCCGCGCCGGTGATCAGCACGACCTTGCCGCGCGGGTCGAGGGTGTCCGCCCCGCGAAACGCAGCGGGTAGCGCGGGGAGCAGTTCGCGCAGTGAAGGCAGATCGGCGAGGTTCATCGCGCACTCGTTTCACGGGTGTCGAGTTCGTAGGATTCGGCGTCGAAACGCCGGGTGCGACGCCGGTATTCGAAACTCCAGTTCGGATACAGGCCCGCGTTGTGGCCGTCGGGGGTCTGGTAGTAGCTGCGGCAGCCGCCGGTGAGCCACGCGGTGTCGCGGCTGCGTTCGGCGACCTCGTCGAGGAAAGCTCGCTGCACCTCGACCTTGACCTCGACGCGGCCGAACTCTTTGTCGCGCATGGTCTTCAAGGCGTCGACGATGTATTGCAGCTGCGCTTCGATCATGTAGATCGCGGACTGGTTTCCGGCCGCGCCGAAGGGGCCGAGGGTGCAGAAGAAGTTGGGGAAACCGGCGACGGCGGCGCCCAGGTAGCTGCTGGGTCGGCTTCGGTAGTGCTCGGCGACGGACCGGCCGTCCGTCCCGTACACGCGATCGAAAACCCCTGCGGGCACGCCGAATCCGGTGCCCCAGATAATGGTGTCGACCGGGTGTTCCACGCCGTCGTCGGTCACGATCGAGCGCGGGCGGATCTCGGCGATGCCGGAGGTCACCACCTCGACATTGCGTTGGGTGAGCGCCGGGAAGTAGGCGTCGGAGAAGATCGCGCGCTTACACCCGATCACGTAGTCGGGGGTCAGTTTGCGCCGGAGCTCCGGATCGCGGACCTGGCGCCGCAGTTGCAGTTTCGACAGCGCCTCGTAGGGGTGCCGGAAGCGCTTGTCCACGAATCCGACCAGCCCGAAGCCTTCGATGCCCGCATAGAACGCGCCGCGAATCGCTTTGCCGAGCACCGGTACACGGCGCAGGAGGGCGCGCTCGGCGCCGGAGGTGGTGCGATCCAGTCGCGAGACGATCCACGGCGCGGAACGCTGGAACACCGTCAACGCGCGGACCCGCGGCTGGATCTCGGGAATGAACTGGACGGCCGAGGCGCCGGTGCCGATCACCGCGACCCGTTCGCCGGTCAGGTCGTGGTCGTGATCCCAGTGCAGCGAATGGAATTGGGCGCCCGCGAAGTTCTCGCGCCCCTTCAGCGCCGGGATCTGGGCCTCGCTGAACGGGCCGACCGCGGAGATCAGCACGTCCGCGGTGAGTTCACCGCGACTTGTGCGCAGTCGCCAGTGACGCTCCGACTCCACCCAGCGCGCGGCTTCCAGGTCGGCGCCGAAACGCATGTGCGCGCGCACTCCGTGCTTTTCGGCCACCGCGCGCAGATAGGCGAGGATCTCCGGCTGCGTGCCATAGGTGCGCGACCAGTCCGGATTCGGGGCGAAGGAGTAGGAGTACAGGTGCGACGGCACGTCGCAGGCCGCGCCGGGATAGGTGTTCACCAGCCAGGTGCCGCCGAGATCCTCGGCGCGTTCCAGGATCACGAAATCCTCGAATCCGGCCTCGCGGAGTTTCACGGCGAGCCCGATGCCCGCGATTCCGGCGCCGATCACGGCAACGGCGGTGTGGGTGGGAATGTCAACGGCCATGTCGGCCAGTCCTTTCCGGCGCGGACGGCACCGACTACAGGTCGAGGGTGAGGTCGCCGCGCGCACGCGAGACGCAGGTCAGCATCGAATCGGCCCGTTCGTCCTCGCTCAGCGACCGGTCGCGGTGCTCGACCGCGCCGTCGACGACCCGGGTCCTGCAGGTTCCGCAGAATCCCTGCTGACACGAGTAGGCGACGCCGGGCAGTTCCCGGCGGATGGCGGCCAGCGCCGATTCGCGGGCGCCGACGCGGACGGTGCGTCCGGTGCGGTGCAGGCGGATGTCGAATTCCGTGCCGTCGCGCACCGGCGGCGGGGAGAAGCGTTCGGTGTAGAGCGCGGCGGACGGGTCGATGGCGCGCAGGCGGCGGGCGGCCGCGTCCATGAGATCCGGTGGGCCGCAGACATAGACCGCGGTGTTCGCGGGCGCCCGCTGCAGCAGATCGGCGGGCTCGGCCGGGCCGTGTTCGTCGTCGGGGCGGATCACGAGTTCACCGCCGCGCAGGCCGTCGAGGGTGGTCAGGAACGGCATGCTCGCCCGGGAGCGTCCGACATACACCAGCCGCCAGGGAACTCCGGAGCGCGCGGCTTCGACCACCATCGGCAGGATCGGTGTGATGCCGATGCCGCCCGCGACGAATACGTAGGACTCGGCGCGGATGAACGGGAAGGCGTTGCGCGGTCCGCGAATACGGAGCCGGTCCCCCACGCGCAGCGCGTCGTGCACTTCGCGGGATCCGCCGCCGCCGTTGTCGATGCGCCGCACCGAGATCCGGTAGCGGGCGCGATCGGCGGGATCGCCGTCGAGCGAGTACTGACGCTGCCGCCCCGAGGGCAGGAAGAGATCGAGGTGCGCACCGGGCCGCCAGCTCGGCAGCGGAGCCCAGGCCGGATCACGCAGGGTGAGGCTGACGACGCCCTCGGCTTCCGGCTCGATCCGGTCGATCACCACCGTGCGTTCGTAGCCCGCGCGGCGCACCGGTCGCGGGCGCGAGAGCACCCGCGCGGCGGCGGTCTCGACGAAGACCAGTTTGTAGGCGTCGACGGCGGAGGCGAGCAGGCGGATTCCGGCGCCGGGGCGGTAGTCCGCGCTCACGCCTGCTCCCCTCGCGCGGCGGGCGACTTGGCCAGATAGCGCAGCGCGTTGTCCATCGGTCCCAGCTGGGATGGGTGGAATCCGGGGCGCAGGTAGCGCGGGATCTCGGTGAAGAAGGTCGTGAAACTGGGGACCACGCCGCGCACCGACGCGCCGGCCAGTTGCAGCGGCCACCACCGGCCCTTGTCGGGTTCGGGGTCGCGGTGGAACAGGTAGCCGCCGGAGGCGACGAACAGCGCGAGCAGCCCGACGCTCGCGATCAGCGCCTGCCTGGCCTTGCGGGCGTAGCTGCCGTCGACGTACATGTAGGCGTCGTAGACCACGCTGCGGTGTTCCACCTCTTCGGCGCCGTGCCAGCGGATCAGGTCCAGCATCGCCGGGTGCATGCCCGCGGCCTCGAGCTTGTCGTTGGTGAGCAGCCACTCGCCGATCACCGCCGTGTAGTGCTCCATGCCCGCGAACAGGGCGAGCCGCTCGCAGAGCCAGGCGTGTCGGGCGCGGCCGGTGAGCCCGTGGTCGCCGAGCAGCCGGTCGGTGAGCCAGCTCATGGCTTCGACCATGGGACCGACGTCGAGCCCGATCCGCTCGAGTTGCCTGCGCGCCAGTTCGTGGGAGTTCGCGTGCATGGACTCCTGCCCGATGAAGCCGCGGACCTCTTCGGCGAGGCGTTCGTCGGCGATCAGCGGCAATGCCTCGGCCAATGCCCGCGCCATCGCGCGCTCGCCCTCGGGCAGGACCAGGTGCATCACGTTGATGATGTGGGTGGCCATGACCTCGCCCGGTATGTAGTGCATGGGCACCGAGTCGAAGTCGAAGTCGACATCACGGGCGTGGATGGCGTGCGCCTGATCGGCATACGGTGCGGAAACCATCGCGTGGTCCTCACGTCTCGTCGCTGAAACCGGATACCGCGAATCTAAAGATGAAATCAAGTGATGTCAACATCAGCTGATGTCAACTTCTCGATATGAGAGGATCGGGGCATGGTCGCCGATTCGGACGCAACCCCGCCGGGCATGCGTCGCTGGCGCGGGCTCGCCCCCGCGCAGCGCATCACCGCCCGCCGCGAACAGCTGATCGGCGCGGGCGTCGAACTCATGGGCACCGTCGGCGCGGCCGAGATCTCCATGCGCGGCATCTGCCGCCAGGCCGGGCTCACCGAGCGCTATTTCTACGAGAGCTTCCCCAACCTCGACGCGCTACTGGCCACCGTCCTCGAAACGGTGGTACTCGCGGCCCGCGACCGACTGCTCGACGCGCTGACCACCGCACCCGTCGACCGCGACGCCATGTTCCGGCACTGCGTCGCCGCCTTCACCGACTACCTGATCGAGGACCGCCGCCGCGGCCGGATCATGTTCGTGGAATCCCAGGCCACTCCGGCGCTCACCGCCCGCGCCGACGAACTCATCGAATTGTTCACCGCCCCCATCGCTCTGACGATCGGCGCGGGCGACTACCGGCAGCCGACGCCGGATCACCTCGACAGCGTGCTCAACGCCAACGCCATCTTCGGTTCACTGGCCTACCTGTACCGGCCGTGGCTCGACGGCTCGATTCCGGTGCCGCGCGAGCGATTCGACGAGCACGCCGCTCGGCTGCTGATCGGCATCGCGCTGGTCCGCTCGACACCCGGCGACACCGAATCCTGAACGATCTGGCGGTTTTCGGATCGCGAGCCGCGGTGCGAGGCATTCGATACGACGAATTCTACTCGCGCCCTTGATCCTTGACAGTGGCCGTTTCGCCCGAATCACGGCTTCCACGATCACCGCGCATCCAGTGAACTGACTCACAAGCAGCACCGCCACGGTCTCACCGTTTACCCAGGGCGTCATGTGAGCAGATGGTTCGCTATCTATTAGCTACACCCCCGAAGTGACGCCGGAGAATGCCCGCGCGCGACCCGAAACGCCATGGCCACACCCGAGCGTCGGCCATGCTCGACAGCTATTGCCTAGCGTGAACTAATTAGTGATACTTCACGAAACATACATCTTCCCAGAGCGGCTTCGCGCGCCCCGGAACAGCGAATAGCACTTGCACATTCATAGTTACTCTCGGGTAATGTCCCGTTCCACCGACGATCAGCGGCGATCCGGAACCAAATCCGAGAGCGAATCCAGGAGCTGACGTGTCGCATTCACGTTTCGAATCCATCGGTGCCTATCTCCCCTCGACCGTGGTCACAACCAAGGAGTTGCTGTCGCGCCTCGCGCAGGCTCCGTCCTTCGATCTGGAGAAGATCACCGGCGTCGTGGAACGCCGCGTCCACGACACGAGGCCGGACAGCTACGAGGATTCCTTCGTCCTCGCGGTGAACGCCGCGCGGGACTGTCTGTCCAGGTCACGCTATGACGCAGGCGACCTCGACGTGATCATCTCGGCCTCCATCACGCGCAGCAAGCACGGCACGCGCATGTACATGGAGCCGTCCTTCGCCTCCGGCATCGCCCGCGAACTCGGCGCGGGCAAGGCCATCACCTTCGACGTCTCCAACGCGTGCGCCGGAATGCTCACCGGCACATATCTTCTCGACCGCATGATCCGCTCCGGCGCGGTCCGCAACGGACTCGTGGTCAGCGGTGAGGCCATCACCCCGATCTCCGACACCGCGGTGTCGGAGATCTCCGAGAAGTACGACCTGCAATTCGCGTCGCTGTCGGTGGGCGACTCGGCGGCCGCGGTCGTCCTCGACGAATCCGAGGACGAGGGCGATCGCATCCACTACATCGAAATGCTCACCGCCGCCGAGTATTCGAACCTGTGCCTCGGCATGCCGAGCGGCAGGTCCAACGGCATCGCGCTCTACACCGACAACCGGCGCATGCACAACGAGGACCGCTTCCTGCTCGGCACCAACGCGCAGCGTTCCTACCTCGCCGCGCGCGGCCGCAGCTTCTCCGACGAGAACTTCGACTACGTCATCCACCACCAGTTCGGCGCGGCGGCGATCCCGTGGATGAACGCCATCTGCGAACGCGAATTCCAGGCGCCGATGCCGCCGGACCTTCGGGTCATCGAGAAGTACGGGAACACCTCGACCACGTCGCATTTCATCGTCCTGCACGACCAGCTCGAACAGCAGAAGCTGCCGTCGGGTTCGAAACTGCTGATGATTCCCGCCGCGTCGGGCATCGTCACCGGCTTCGTCTCGACCACCATCTCCACGCTGAAGGTTTAGGGGTTTCCGCCATGGGCGTTCGTATCGTCGCCACCGGGATCAGTCGCGCGAGCGACACCGCGAGCATCGTCGAGAACAGCGCGCGCGCCGCGCGAAAGAGTCTGGAGAAGGCCGGAATCGGGTCCGAGCGGGTCGGCGTCCTGATCAACGCGGGCATCTACCGCGACCACAACACCGTCGAGCCCGCGGTCGCCGCGCTCATCCAGAAGGCGGCGGGCATCGGCCTGGAATACGCCGAGCACGATCCGCGCACCTTCTCCTTCGATCTGCTGAACGGCGCGGTCGGAGTGCTCAACGCTGTCCAGGTCGCCACCGCCATCCTGGACACCGGTAGCGCCGAGCACGTTCTCGTGGTGAGCGGCGACACCCATCCCTCGCTCACCACCGCCACCGCCACCGCCGAATTCCCCTACGCCACCGTTGGCGCCGCGCTGCTGCTGGCGCGCGCCGATGATGCGGGCTTCGGCGCCGTGCACACCGCATCGGGCGCGGGTACGCCGGTCGTCGAGGCCTATGTGGACACCGCGACCATGGGCGCGGTCGGGCGCGGGCTCATGACCGTGGTGCGTGCACCGGACTTCGAACAGCGCCTGCTCGAGGTCGCGCTCGACGCCGCCCGCGCCGCCGTGGCCGAACTCGGGGACCTGACCGGGGTGGCGCTCATCGCGTCGACGCCGACACCGCAGTTCCCGAAACTGCTCGCCGACGCGCTCGGTCTCGACCAGGACGCGGTGCGCGATCACGAACTGCCCGAGGGTGATCCGCACACCGCCGCGCTGCCGCTGGCCTACCACCGCGCGGTCACCGCAGGCACGCTCACCGGGTTCGACCGGGTATTGTTCGTCGCGGCGGGCGCCGGGCCGTCGGCCGCCGCGGCGCTGTATCGCCTGCCGAGCGAAGGTTCCGCGTGAGCGCCGCACCCCATGGGCGCCCCGTCGCCGCACCCCATGGGCGCCCCGTCGCCGCACCCCATGGGCGCCCCGTCGCCGCACCCCATGGGCGCCCCGTCGCCGCGGGCTACTGGCGGCCCGTCGACCGGTTCCGCGACATCGCGCGCGCGGAACCGGATCGGGAGGCGGTGATCCACCCGGTCGGCGCCGATTCCGACGGGATGCCCGAATACCACCACGTCACCTACCGTGAACTCGACGCGTGGTCCGACACCGTGGCCGAGCGGCTCGCCGCGGCGGGCGTCGGCGCGGGGACCCGCACCATCGTGCTGGTGCTACCGAGTCCCGAGCTCTACGCCATCCTGTTCGGGCTGGTGAAGATCGGGGCGGTCCCGGTGGTCATCGATCCCGGCATGGGCGTGCGCAAGATGCTGCGCTGCCTGCGGGCGGTGCGCGCCGAGGCGTTCATCGGGATTCCGCAGGCGCACGCGCTGCGGGTGCTGTGGCGACGCGGGTTCGACGGGGTGCGCGTGCGGGTCACGGTGGGCAGGCGCTGGTTCTGGGGCGGCGACCGGCTCGTGGACTGGGGGCGAACCCCCTCGGCGCCGCCGCCCGATCGCGCGCCGGGCTCCGACGCGGATACCTTGGTCATCGGATTCACCACCGGCAGTACGGGTCCGGCCAAGGCCGTGGCGCTGACTCACGGCAATCTGGCCGCCATGGTCGAGCAGGTCGACGCGGCGCGCGGCCACGTGCCGCCCGACACCTCGCTGATCACGCTGCCGCTGGTCGGCATCCTGGATCTGCTGCTCGGGTCGAGGTGCGTACTGCCGCCGCTGATTCCGAGCAAGGTCGGCTCGACCGATCCGGCGCACGTGATCGACGCGGTGAACCGATTCGGGGTGCGGACCATGTTCGCCTCCCCCGCCCTGCTGATCCCGCTGCTGCGCCGACTGGAACGGCGGCCCGACGAGCTGAAGACGCTGCGCAGCATCTATTCCGGCGGCGCGCCGGTGCCCGACTGGTGCGTCGCCGGGCTGCGCGAGCAGCTCGCCGACGATGTCGAGATCTTCGCCGGATACGGCGCCACCGAGGCGCTTCCGGTGTCGACCATCGAGTCCCGCGAACTGTTCGCGGGCCTCGCCGAACGCGCTCACCACGGCGAGGGCACCTGCATCGGGCGCACCGCCGACCGGGTGCGGGCCCGTTTGGTGCCGATCACCGACGATCCGCTGCCGACCTGGGACTCGGTACGCGCCCGCGGTGATCTCGAAAGTACCCGTGGCATCGGTGAACTCGTGGTCTCCGGTCCCAATGTGAGCACCCACTACTTCTGGCCCGCCGGCGCCGACGCGGCGGGCAAGATCGTGGACGGCACGGTCGTCTGGCACCGCACCGGTGATCTCGCGTGGATCGACGAGCGGGAGCGGATCTGGTTCTGCGGGCGTAAGAGTCAGCGCGTGCGCACCGCGGCCGGGCCGATGTTCACGGTGCAGGTGGAGCAGATCTTCAATCCGGTGCCCGGCGTCGCGCGCACCGCGCTGGTCGGTGTCGGGCCGCGCGATGCGCAGCGGCCGGTCCTGTGCGTGGAACTCGACCCCGACGCCGATGCGCACGCGACCCTGCCGCGACTGCGGACCCGCGGTGCGCAGTACCCGCTGACCTCGGGGATCACGGATTTCCTCGTGCACCCCGGATTCCCGGTCGACATCCGGCACAACGCCAAGATCGGGCGCGAACAGCTCGCGCGGTGGGCCGAGCGCCGACTCGGGGGCGGGGCCCGATGACCGCGCGGGTTGTCGCGCTGCGCGCGATTCCGGTGCTCGGCTGGCTGTATCTCGGTGCGGGTGCGCTCGCCGCCGCGGCGGGCCGCGCACCGCTGGCCCGACTGCCGCGCGTGCTGTGGTGGGCGGATCTGTTCCTCAGCATCGTGGTGCACGCCGCCCAGATTCCGGCCGCGCTGCGGGCCGGGCGCGGATCGGATCGCACCGCGTTCGAAATCGCCGTGCTCACCCAGATATTCGGCCTGACGTACTGGGCGACCGAGGAGGTCCGAGGATGAAGGTCCTGGTCACCGGCGCCTCCGGGTTCCTGGGCGGCGCGCTGGTGCGTCGGCTGGTCGCCGAGGGGGCCTACGACGTATCGGTGCTGGTGCGGCCGACCAGCGACCTGTCCGACCTCGGCGGCGCCCGCGAGCGGGTCCGGCCCGTCTACGGCGATCTCGGCGACCCGGAGTCGCTGGTCGCGGCGACCCGCGGGGTCGAGGCGGTGTTCCATTCGGCCGCGCGGGTGGACGAGCGCGGGACGAAGGCGCAGTTCCAGCGGGAGAACGTGGACGCCACCGCGCGACTGCTGTCCTCGGCGCGCGAGCACGGCGCGCGGCGCTTCGTCTTCATCTCCAGTCCCAGCGCGCTGATGGACCGAGACGGCGGCGACCTGCTCGACGTGGACGAGTCGCTGCCCTATCCGCGCCGCTACCTGAACCTGTACTCGCGGACCAAGGCCGAGGCCGAACGCGCGGTGCTGGCCGCGAACTCCCCCGAATTCACCACCTGCGCTCTGCGTCCGCGCGCCATCTGGGGTGCGGGCGACCGGTCGGGGCCGATCGTGCGGCTGCTCGGCCGGACCGCGGCGGGCAGCCTGCCCGACCTGTCCTACGGGCGCGACATCTACGCGTCGCTGTGCCACGTGGACAATATCGTGGACGCCTGCGTGCAGGCGGCGGCGTCGGAATCCGTTGGCGGCAAGGCGTATTTCGTCGCCGACGCCGAACGCACCGACGTGTGGCGGTTCCTCGCGCAGGTCGCCGCCGACCTCGGCTACCCGCCGCCGACCCGGCGACCCGATCCGCGGGTGCTGGCCGCCGTCGTCGCCGTGGTCGAGGCGGTGTGGCGTATCCCGGCCGTCGCCGTCCGGTGGTCGCCGCCGCTGTCGCGCTACGCCGTCGCACTGATGACTCGCAGCGCCACCTACGACACCTCGGCTGCCACACGGGATTTCGGCTACCGGCCGATCATCGACCGGGCCACCGGACTCGCCGAGTTCCTGAGGTGGCTGGCCGATCAGGGCGGGATCGTCGAACTCACGAAGAACCTGCGCTGACCGGAGGCAGATATGGGCAACGACACCGTTTTTCGGCGCGCGATATCGCCGACCGAACGCATGTACCACCCGATGCGGCAGGTCGCGCCGCCGTTCCTCATGCAGTTGGCGCTGCCGGGCGACGGCGCGCTCGATCCGGCGCGGCTGCGGCACGCGGTCGAGGTCGCCTCCGCCGCCTCCCCCGGCGCGCGGCTCGTGCGCTCGGGCGCGCACTGGGTCGACAGTGGCCGCGCACCGAGAGTGATTGTTGTGCAAGGCCATACGCTGAGCCGAATCGACCTCGAGGCCGATCCGATCATCACCGCCCCTCTCGAACCGGACACCACCGTCGAGGTCATGCTGCTCACCGGCGATCCGGTCACCGTGGTGCTGCGGGTCTTCCACGGCGTCATGGACGGCATGGGCATGGTGCTGTGGATGCGCGACATCTTCCGGGTGCTGCGCGGGCACGACCCCGTTGGACATCCCGATCCGGTGGCGGATCGGGAACTGGTGCGCCGCCTCGGCGCACCGGGCCTGCCCGCGCTCATGGTCCCCCGCTTCCGCAGCGCGGTCGGCGCGGGTCGGCAGCGGACGGGCGCGCCGCGGCATCTGCTGCGGCGCCGGACCGTCGACGCGACCGTCAGCAATCCGGTGGCCAAGATCTCGGCGCTGCTCGCCGCGCGCACGGCGGGTACCACGCGCGTCATGATCCCGGTCGACCTGCGCCGCCACGATCCGGCGCTGCGCTCGACCGCGAATCTCGCGCTGCCGCTGTTCCTCGACATCCCGCCGGGCCTGGACTGGGTGGCGGTCAAGGAGCAGATGAAATCGGGGCTGCGCGGGCGGCACGAACTGAACCAGATGGCGGCCACCAGGCTCACCGACATTCCCGAATCGGCCAATCGCGTGCTGTTGCGCGCGCTCAACGGACTCGGTGCGCGGTTCGGACGGAATCTGGCCTCGGCCACCGTCTCCCACATGGGGCGTTTCGACCTCGACGAACTCGCCTGCCCCGAATTCCGGCCCACCTCGATATTCATGCTTCCGCAGCACAGCGTCGCCATGCCGCTGCTGTTCACGGTGCTCGAATCCGGTGGCCGCACCGAACTCGGGGTGTCGGTGCGCAACGGCGATGGCGTGCGAGCGCGACTCGACTCGCTGCTCGACCTGATCGCCGCGGAATTGGAGCAGGACGCCGCGCGACACGAGGCGACGGCATCCTCGGTCGGTCGCGGAACGGACGGCCCGTGACGGCCGTCCTCGCCCGCGCGGTCGTCACCCGGCCCGGGATCGTCCTCGCCGTCGTCACCGGAATCATGCTGCTGCTCGGGCTGTTCGGCGCCGATGTCACCGAACGGGTCAGCGCGGCAGGCTTCACCGACCCGCACAGCGAGTCGGCCGATGTGGACCGGCTCGTCGAAAAGTATTTCGGCGCGCAGACGCCCGACGTCGTCGCTCTCTACACCGCCCCCGACGGCGCCACGCTCGAAGACATCGGCCCGCGCGTCGCCGAAGCCGTCGCCCGCGTCGATCCGGCGCTGCTGCAACGACCCGTCGAAACCTATTGGAACAGCGGCCCCCTGCGTGATCGCTA
Organism: Nocardia bovistercoris; assembly: GCF_015674855.1. Lineage (GTDB taxonomy): Bacteria > Actinomycetota > Actinomycetes > Mycobacteriales > Mycobacteriaceae > Nocardia > Nocardia bovistercoris. Next base: position 135,694 of record NZ_JADMLG010000001.1, read on the forward strand.
CCTGCGCTCTCCAGACGGACGCACGGCCGTCGCCGCCGTCTTCGCCGCGGGTGACGCCGATCAGCGCATCGCCGCCTACCCTCCGCTCGAAGCCGCGCTGCGCGTCCCCGGCGTCGACACCGAATTCTCCGGCTACAGCGCGGTATCCACCGAGATCACCCGCCAGTCCCAGCACGATCTGGTTCGGGCCGAATCGATTTCGCTGCCGCTGACCCTGATCGTGCTCGTCGTGGTGTTCGGCGGCATCGCCGCGGCCGCGCTGCCCGTCGCGGTCGGCGCGCTCGCGGTGCTCGGCGCGCTCGGCGCGTTGCGGCTGCTCACCGAATTCACCTCGGTCAGCACCTTCGCGGTCAATATCGCCTCCCTGCTCGGACTCGGCATGGCGATCGACTACGGGCTGTTCCTGGTCAACCGATTCCGCGAGGAGTACCGGGCGAGCGGCGACGTGCCCGCGGCGGTCACCAGGACCATGTTCAGCGCGGGCCGCACCGTCGCGTTCTCCGCGCTGCTGCTGATCTGCGCGTTCGCGGGCACTTACGTCTATCCGCAGGCGGTGCTGCGTTCCCTCGGCTTCGGCGCGGTGGTCGCGGTGGCGCTGGCGGCGCTGCTGTCGCTGACGGTGCTGCCCGCCCTGCTCGTGCTGTTCGGTGCGCGCATCGGACGCGCGCGGACATCGACGGGCACCGAACGCTTCTGGGATCGCGTGGTGACGGCCGTGCTGCGCCGCCCAGGCATCGTCACCGTCGCGGTCGCCGCGATACTGCTCGCGCTGGCCACTCCGCTGCTCGGCATCCGGCTCGGCGACATCGACCACCGTGCGCTGCCCGCCGACAATCCCATGCGGCAGACCGTGGAGCGGCTCACCACCGACTTCCCCGCCGCGAGCAGCGGGGTCACCGCGGTGCTGCGCGGCGAGGACGGCACGCCGCCGCAGGCCGCCGCCCTCGCCAGGACCCTCGACGCCGTCGGCGCCGTCGCAGGCGTGGACGAGGTCGTGCAGGTGGGGCGCGCCGACGACATCGTCGTCCTGCACGCCTTCCTCAGCGCCACCGACCGCAGCGAAGCCGCGGGGCGGATCGTGCGCGACATCCGGGCGCTCGACCCGCCCGAGGGAACCGCCATCGCCGTCGGCGGCGACACCGCGGCGACCCTGGACAGCGTGGACTCCATCGTGGACCGGATGCCGCTCATGATCCTGACCATGGTGACCGCGACCGTCCTGCTGCTGTCCGCGGCGTTCCGCTCCATCGTCCTGCCGCTCAAGGCCGTCGCCATGGCCTTCCTCAGCCTCGCCGCGACCTTCGGCGTGCTCACCTGGATCTTCTCCGACGGCCACCTGGCGGGCGCGCTCGGCGTGAGCGCGGGCCCGATCGCGGCGGGCATGCTCGTGCTCATCGTCGCCGTGGTCTTCGGACTGTCCACCGACTACGAGGTGTTCCTGCTCTCGCGCATGGTCGAAGCCCACGACGCGGGCGCCGACACCGCCGAAGCCGTCCGGCTCGGCACCGTGCGCACCGCCCGCGTCATCACCGCCGCCGCGATCCTGCTCGTCCTCGTCACCGGCGCCTTCACCCTGTCACCGCTCACCCCCATGCGATTCCTCGGTCTCGGCATGATCGTCGCCCTCGTGGTCGACGCCACCCTGGTCCGCATGCTGCTCGTACCCGCCCTGGTCCAGCTCATGGGCCCGGCGAACTGGTGGAAACCGGTCCGCCGCACCGCCATCGCGTCCCCCGAACGCGAGACCGCCGAGACCGCCCCGGCCCCGCGCTGAGACACCGCCTCCCGCGACATATCCGGACACATCTGTGATTCGATGGAACCGGAGTCAGGGCGGGTGCGTCTCAATGGGCAAGCGCTACTAGTGGAAGGGGGGCGACCGGATGGCCGAGGAGACCCTGTTCGGGGCGTTCGTCGAGGACGCGAAGTCGGGGGCGCTGCGGGTCCGTATGGAACCGCAGGTGTTCGTCGACATCGACAAGGCATGCCAGGATCTGATCCTCGAATTGTCCCTGGCGCAGAACGATGCCAGAGCGCTCGGGGAGCGATCGGTGTGGGGACTCGGCGAGACGAACCCGCGCCTGTGGTCCGCACTGGAACTGGTGACGTTCTTCCGGGAGAAGGCATTCGGCGGCCCCAACAACGCCTACGACACCTTCGGCGAGTACATCGCGGCCACCCAGCAGTTGCAGTCGCTGTTCGCCACGATCCGCGAGACCTACGAGCGCACCGACGAGAACTTCGCGCGTCGACTCCGGGAGATCCGGGTATGAACCGGGCGCGTCTGGCCGGAATCGCCATGTCGGCGGGGGTTCTCGCGGCGGTGTCGTCCCTCGCCGCCTGCGGCGAGGACGGCAACGCAACTCCGACGGCCACCTCCGCGCCCGCCACGTCCGCGACGAGCGCTGCGGCCACGTCGAGCTCCGGCGGCGCGAGCGGGACCGCGGCATTCGATCCGTGCACCTCGATCACATCGCAGTTCCTGGCCGAGCATCAATGGAACGGCCGTGCGCCGCAACCTCGGCAGGACACCGAAGGGCCGTCCACCTGGAAGGGCTGCGTATTCGCCACCGCGAGCGCGTACACCTTCCGGGTCCAGACCACCAACGGCACACTCGCGCAGGTCCGCGAGAAGTTCCCCGCCGCCCTCGCCACCACCGTCCAGGGACGAAGGGCTTTGCGCTATCAGGCCCGTCCGGATGTCCCCGGCGGCTGCACGATCAATGTCGAGATGGCTTCCGGCTCCCTCTACATCCTCGTCGACGACCCGCGCGGAGCGCACCCGCGCAAACTGTCCCCGTGTGACAACGTCACCGAGATCGCCGAAGCCGTTGTGCCGCTGCTGCCCTCGGGGAGCTGAACTGCGCGACGGGCCACCGCCTTCGATGTCACCGGAGTGGCCGAGGTCGTAGTCACATAGCTCCCGCCGCGCCGGTCGAGACAGTTGGAAAGCTCGGCACACAGTCCGCCCGATCGCACAGTCCGCAGGGACGGCGGGCCGTCGCCGAACGGCCTACCGGCGCACCCGCACCGGCACCGACGCCCACCCCGCGACGCTGGTCTCGCGCGACCGCGTCAAACCAGCGCGATCCACTTCGAATTCGGGCATGAAATCGAGCAGCGCGTTGAGCGCGACGCGCCCTTCCAGGCGGGCGAGCGCGGCACCGAGGCAACTGTGGATCCCGTATCCGAAACCGAGGTTGTGCCCGCCGAAGGGCCGGGTGATGTCGAAGCGGTCGGCGTCGCGGAACGCGCGTTCGTCGCGATTGGCCGAGGCCAGCAACATCAGGACGGCGCTGCCGGCGGGGATGGTCCGGTCGTGCAGGTGAACCTCGCGCATGGTGTAGCGCAGGTCGTACTGCACCGGTCCTTCGTAGCGCAGCAGTTCCTCGAAGGCGTTGGGCACCTTGGCGCGGTCCTCGCGCAGCGCGCGCCACTGGTCGGGGTGGTCGGCGAAGACCACCGCGGCGCTCGCCATGAGCTTGGCCACGGTCTCCGCGCCCGCGCCCGCGAGAAGTGAGGCGAAGCCGAGGATCTCGTGATCGGTGAGCGCGGTGACGGCGCCGTCCTCGCGTTCGACCTCGACCTGGATCAGCCGCGAGATCATGTCCTCGCCAGGACGCGCACGACGCTCGGCGATGAGCTGATGATAGAACCGAACGGTGGCCTCTACCGCTTGTCGCGCCTCCGGTGTCGGCCCTCCGCCTTCGGATCGTTCCATCGGTGCGGCGTGCCATTGACGCAGTTGCTGTCGGTATTCGGGCGCGACGCCGAGCATGGTGGTGATGACCTCGATCGGGAACAGCGTGGAGAAGTCGGCGAACAGGTCGAATTCGTTCGGGTCCACCCGCCCGAGGAAGTCGTGGACGATGTCGTGGACCATCGTCTCGAGTTCGGAGATGGCGCGCGGGGTGAACACCTTGCTGACCAGTTTGCGCATGCGGGTGTGGGCGGGCGGGTCCATCATGATGATCATGGGCATGGTCGTCCGCGGCGGGTTCGGGTCGAGGACCATGTCGAGGGTCACCCCTCGGGCCGAGGAGTAGGTCTGGAAGTCCTTCATGCCGGGTGTCACGTCGTGGTAGCGCGACAGCGCCCAGAATCCGTAGGTCGGGTTGTGGTAGACGGGCTGTTCGTCGCGCAGGCGCCGGTAGATCGGGTAGGGGTCGGCGAAGAAGGTCTCCGAATACGGGTCGAACTCGATAGCGTCGTCGGAGGTGATGGTGTGGGTCATCGGTATCTCTTCACTGCTGGCAGCGGCGCCGGCCGGTCAGTCGGCATTACAGAAGTTACAGAATTCGTAAAGGTTGTAAAGTGAGAACAGGACACGAGGCGCAATCCGACACCTCGACGCGCGCCCGGATTCTGGACGCGACCCACGAAGTGCTCGCTCGCAAGGGGCGCAGCAAACTCAATCTGTCCGATGTGGCAACCGCCGCGAAAATCTCCCGGCCCACGCTGTATAGGTTCTTCTCCTCCAAGGAGAGCCTGCTTGCCGCTTTCGCCGGCTATGAGCAGGCGAAGATCGTGGCCGCGCTCGACGCGGCGACAGAGGGCTTGACAGGTCAGGCGCGACTGGACGCGGTGCTCAACTACATCGTCCGCCTACAAGCCCAAGGCACCTACTCGCTGAGCCGCTTGGTCGAGGTCGAACCCGACTACGTCCTCGACGAGGTGGCGCGGGTGCTGCCGATCATGCGCCGGTTCATCGGCAAACTGCTCGAAGGCGACGACATCGAGGTCAAGTCGGCGACCATCGTGCGACTCGCGGTGTCGCACTACCTGATCGGCGGCGACGACAAGGACACCTTCCTCGCGCAGCTACGCCACGCCGCCGGGATCCACCCGGTCGACGGGGCGTGAAGCCGGTCAGGAACCGTCGAACGCCTCGAGAATCCGCTCCGCCGCCAGCGCCGCGGTGAGGCTGCCATCGCGCACCTGCGCCTCGACCCCCGCGCGCAGCGACCGCACCCGGGGATTCTCCGCCAGCCTGCGCAGCAGTTGGTCGTTGACCATGGTCCAGGTCCAGTCGACCTGCTGGCGACGGCGCTTCTCGTCGAATTCGCCCGCGTCGGTGAGCACCCTGCGGTGTTCGAGCACGGTATCCCAGAACGTGTCGAGGCCGAGGCCCTCCAGACCGCTCATGGTGAGCACCGGCGGACGCCACAGCGCGTCGTGCGGGTGGATCAGGCGCAGCGCGCCCGCGAGTTCCCGCGCGGCGGCCTTGGCCTCGATCTCGTGCCTGCCGTCGGCCTTGTTGACCGCGACCAGGTCGGCGAGTTCGAGCACGCCTTTCTTGATGCCCTGCAACTGGTCTCCGGTGCGGGCCAGCGTCAGGAAGCAGAACACGTCGACCATATTGGCGACGGTGACCTCGGACTGCCCGACGCCGACGGTCTCCACCAGGATCACGTCGTAGCCAGCGGCCTCGAGCAGCACGATGGTCTCGCGGGTCGCCTTGGCGACGCCGCCGAGGGTGCCCGCCGTCGGCGAGGGCCGGATGAAAGCGTCCGGTTCCAGCGACAGCCTGGCCATCCGGGTCTTGTCGCCGAGGATCGACCCGCCGGTGCGGGTCGAGGACGGGTCGACGGCCAGCACCGCGACCCGGTGCCCGGCGGCGATCAGGTGCATGCCGAGCGCGTCGATGAAGGTGGACTTGCCGACACCGGGGACGCCGGTGATCCCGACCCGGTTCGACACCGAGACCGTCGCCGAATCACCTTGCTGCGGTGTGAGTTCCAGCAACAGCCGCTGCGCGAGATCGCGATGGTCGGCCCTGGTCGACTCGACCAGGGTGATCGCGCGGGCCAAGGCGGCCCGGTCACCGGACCGGACCGCCGCGGCGAGCGCGTCGACATCGATGGCGCGCCGCGTGGCCGCCCGTTGCGGGGCGGCCGAACCTGCCTCGCTCATTCGGCGGCGGCGGCTTCGCTGCCGTGGCCGAGTGCGGCGGCGAGCTTGTTCAGCAGGTCGATCGCCGCGTCGGCGATCACGGTGCCGGGCGGGAAGATCGCCGCCGCGCCCGCCGCGTACAGCTCGTCGAAGTCACCGGGCGGGATGACGCCGCCGACGATGACCATGATGTCGGGACGCCCGACATCGGCCAGTGCCTGCCGCAAGGCGGGCACCAGCGTGAGGTGGCCCGCCGCCAGCGAGGACACGCCGACGACGTGCACGTCGTTGTCGGCCGCCTGCCGCGCCACCTCTTCGGGGGTCTGGAACAGCGGGCCCACGTCGACGTCGAAGCCGAGATCGGCGAAGGCCGTTGCGATCACCTTCTGGCCTCGGTCGTGTCCGTCCTGGCCCATCTTGGCGACGAGAATGCGCGGACGGCGGCCTTCGGCCTCGGCGAACTCCTCGACCAGCCCGCTCGCGGCGGTGATGTTGGTGACCTTGCCTGCCTCGTCGCGGTACACACCCGACAGGGTACGGATCTCGGCCTGATGCCTGCCGTAGACCTTCTCGAGTGCGTCGGAGATCTCACCGACGGTGGCCTTGGCGCGCGCGGCGTCGATGGCGAGGGCGAGCAGGTTGTTGCCCATGCCGCCCTCGGAAGAGGCCGCGGCGCGGGTCAATTCGCGCAGCGCGCGCTCGACCTCGGCCGGGTCGCGGTCCTCGCGCAGCCGTCGCAGCTTCTCGATCTGCTCGGCGCGCACCCGTGAGTTCTCGACCTTGAGGACCTCGACCTGCTGATCCTCTTCGACCTGGTACTTGTTGACGCCGATCACCGGCTGCTGCCCGGTGTCGATGCGCGCCTGGGTGCGGGCCGCGGCCTCCTCGATGCGCAGCTTCGGGATGCCCTCGCCGATGGCCTGGGCCATGCCGCCGTGCGCTTCCACCTCGGCGATGTGCGCGCGGGCGCGATCGGCGAGCTGGTGGGTGAGCCATTCGACGTAGTAGGAGCCGCCCCACGGGTCGATCGGCCGGGTGGTGTTGGACTCCTGCTGGATGAGCAGCTGGGTGTTGCGGGCGATGCGCGCGGAGAAGTCGGTGGGCAGCGCCAGCGCTTCGTCGAGTGCGTTGGTGTGCAGCGACTGGGTGTGGCCCTGGGTGGCGGCCATCGCCTCGATGCAGGTCCGCGCCACATTGTTGTAGGCGTCCTGCGCGGTCAGCGACCAGCCCGAGGTCTGCGAATGGGTGCGCAGCGACAGCGATTTCGCGCTCTTGGGGTTGAACCCCGCGACGAGTTCGCTCCAGAGCAGCCGTCCCGCCCGCAGTTTCGCGACCTCCATGAAGAAGTTCATGCCGATCGCCCAGAAGAACGACAGGCGCGGCGCGAACTTGTCGACCTCCATGCCCGCGTCGATGCCCGCGCGGATGTACTCCACGCCGTCGGCGAGGGTGTAGGCGAGCTCGAGGTCGGCGGTCGCGCCCGCTTCCTGGATGTGGTAGCCGGAGATGGAGATCGAGTTGAACTTCGGCATCTTCGCACTGGTGTAGGCGAAGATGTCGGAGATGATCCGCATGGAGGGCTTGGGCGGGTAGATGTAGGTGTTGCGGACCATGAACTCTTTCAGAATGTCGTTCTGAATGGTTCCGGCCAGCTGTTCGGGCGCGACGCCCTGCTCCTCGGCGGCCACCACGTAGAGCGCGAGGATCGGCAGCACCGCGCCGTTCATGGTCATCGACACCGAGACCTGGTCCAGCGGAATGTGATCGAAGAGCTGGCGCATGTCGAGGATGGAGTCGATCGCCACGCCTGCCATGCCGACGTCGCCCTGGACGCGGGGATGGTCGGAGTCGTAACCGCGGTGCGTGGCCAGGTCGAAGGCGACCGAAAGACCCTTCTGGCCCGCCTGCAGATTGCGGCGGTAGAAGGCGTTGGAGTCGGCGGCGGTGGAGAAGCCCGCGTACTGGCGGATGGTCCACGGCTGGTTCACGTACATGGTCGGGTACGGGCCGCGCAGGAACGGCGCGACACCCGGCACGCTGTCGAGCGGATAGCCCTGCGCGACCACGGCGTCGCGATCGGCCTCGGTGAACACCGGCGGCACGTCGATGCCCTCGGGTGTGACCCAGATCAGTTGCTCGGGAGCGTAATTGGTGGCGGCGGCAGCCTCGGCGACGAAGGCCGCCTTGCCCGCGGCGTCCACCGCGGCCGGTTCCGGTGCCCGCTCGTGCAGCGGCACCTCGGCGAAACTGCCGATCACATGGTCGACTTCGCGCGTGGTCATCAGGCTCCCACCTTCTCCAGCAGGTCCGACAGCGCCGCGACCGCGTCGATCTTCGCGGCGAGATATCCGTCCGGGCGCTGTGTCCCGGCCGACTCGGCGACGGCCGCGGCGGCGCCCGCCAGCAGTACCGTCTCGATGCCCGCCGCCCGCAGCGCGGCGACGGCCGCGCCCGCTTCGGCGCCGTAGCGCTTGTCCGAACCGCACAGCACCGCGATCGAGGCGCCCGCCTCGGTGACGGCGGCGGCGATCCCTTCGGCGGTGAGCGGTCCCGGATTCACCGCTTCGATTCCGCCGGAGGCAAGCAGGTTCGCGATGAAGGTGACCCGCACATTGTGTTCGGCCACCGTGCCCAGCGGCACCAGCAGCGCCTTCGGCCTGCTCCCCCGCTCGGCGAGGTAGGCGTCGGAGCGGTCGCGCAGCGCCTCGAAGGCCGCGCCGTAGCGGGTCGTCAGGCCTGCCGCGCGGGCCGCCTCCGACAGCGGCTTCTCGGCCAGATTCGGGAATTCGTTGACGCCGGTGACCGCGAAACGGCGATGCGCGACGTCGGCGTCGCGCGCCGCCCTTGTCTCCTCGATCCGCGCGGCGAGCAGCCCGGATTCGAGTGCGGCGGTGTAGCCGCCCTCGGCCTCGAGTTCGCGCATGAAGGTCCACGCGGTGCCCGCGAGCGCCGAGGTGAGTTCCTCCACGTACCAGGAACCGGCTCCCGGGTCGCGCACGTGGCCCAGACGCGATTCCTCGAGCAGCAGCAGCTGGGTGTTGCGGGCCATGCGGTCGGCGAAGGACTTCGACACGCCGAGTTCGCCCGCGGGCAGCGCGACGTCGAAGGGCAGCACGGTGACGGTGTCCGCGCCGCCGACGCCCGCGCCGAAGGCCGCGAGCGTGGTGCGCAACATGTTCACCCACGGGTCGCGCTGGGTCATCATCGCCGCCGAGGTCACCGCGTGCTGGGGCGCGTCGCCGAAGTCGGGCGCGCCGCACACCTGCGCGACCCTGGCCCAGAGTTGGCGGGCCGCGCGGAATTTGGCGATGGTCGCGAACTGGTCGTCGGTGGCGGCGAAGCGGAATTCGACCTGGCCGAGCACGTCGGCGATGTCACGTCCGTCCGCGAGGGCGCGCAGGTATTCGAGTCCGGCGGCCACCGCGGCGCCGAGTTCCTGCGCGTCGGAGGCGCCCGCGTCGTGGAAGACGGTGCCGTCCACGGTGATCGCGCGCACCGTCTCCGGGCGGGCGATGGCGGCGTCGGCCAGTGCGAGCGCGCCGGGCAGATCGATGTCGGCGCGTCCGGCGAAGCGGCTGGTCAGCGGTGCGGCGCCGAGGGCGACGGCGATCGCGGACCGATCGGGCGCCGAATATCCGTCGAGCACGCCGTATACCGCTTCGGCGGCTTCGGCGGCCGAGACCCCAGCGCTCAGGGTCAGCGGTGCGAGTTCGAAGAAGAGACCGGTCAGCGCGGCGGGCAGCTGCGCGGGCGGGAGGGCGCCGTCGCCGACGGTGAGCCATACGGCGCTGTGCCCGTTCTCGAGCCCCGCCAGGATCTCCCGGTTGGCCGCGGCGCCGTCGGCGGCGGTGACGGGGGCCGTCACGTACCAGCCGCGGTGCACGTCGCGGGTGGCGTCCCTGCCGCGGACGAACGGGAACGCGCCGGGCAGTGGTTGCTCGGGCAACTCGTCGCGTCGGGTGTACAGGGGAGCCACGGTCAGACCGTCGTAGGTCGTCTCCGCGAGTAGGTGCTCCGGTTCCTCCGGCAGTTCGGCGATATCGACCCGACGGGCCTTCGCCAGCACGCCGGCCACTCCTTTACGCCAAGCGGCGTACTCAGGCACCGGCGCCGAGGCCGGATCTGAAGCAATCGGCACTGCTTTCCCTCTTCCACTCGAGCCGGGCGCGCCGTTCCGCACGCTTCCCGCAAACCACAGCGTTCGCCCAGCTCAGCGAGCACTTCAGTTAACGAGTATTCGTCTCGTTTCCTCTGATGCTAGCGGCAGCGCGGATGATGGTTGACGTCGGCAGCCAATACCAACCGGTAACCTGACGCGCGTGACCCGGCTCATCCGCAACTGGCGTATCGTCGCGCTACTTCTCGGCGTCGGCATCGTTTTCGTCGCGGCGGTGCTGCTACCCCTGCCGAGTCCGCGCCAGATCCAGGACTGGGCGGATTCGGTCGGCCCGTGGCTACCGATCGTCTTCTTCGGCGTCTACACCCTTGCGGCCACCGCGCCCATTCCGCGCACCGTGCTCACCATCAGTTGCGGCATCCTGTTCGGCCCGATTCTCGGTAGCGTCGTCGCCCTCGCCGCGACCACCGCCGCGGCCGCACTGGCACTGTTGCTGGTGCGCGCCATCGACCGCGATCGGGTCGCCTCGCATCTGCGGCATCCCGCGGTGCGCGCCATCGACGAGCGACTGGAGCGACGCGGCTGGCTCGCGGTCGGTTCGCTGCGCCTGATCTCCTTCGCACCGTTCTCGATCGTCAACTACTGCTGCGGTCTGTCGTCGGTGCGCTTCTGGCCCTATCTGATCGCTTCCCTGGCCGGTTCGCTGCCGGGCACGGTCGCGACCGTGATCCTCGCCGACGCACTAACCGGCGGCACCCATCCGGCCATGCTCGCGATCTCGCTGTGCTGCATCACGGTCGGACTGGTCGGTCTCGTGGTCGACGCGCGCTGGACCGACGCACAGCAGGCCGCCGCGGCGGCGGACGAATCGTCGGCGAGCGAGAGCGTGACCCCCGCACGCGCCGTCGACCGTCTCTGAACGGAATCGCCGCCACATCCCCGACCGCACGGAAATCCCGCACGGTCGGCCTGCGCGATTCCGCGGATGCCATTTCGAAAATAGACCAATCGGTATCCAAAATGTATATCGAATGAATGACACCGCGACTCGGACTGTTTCCACAAAAAATAACAATAGGGTTTCGAATTCGATGCCCCCTTTGCCTTGAGTTCCTAAAAGCATTGGTGCACAAGGTTTTTTGGAGGACCCGCACTGTCTCGACATATTCCCGCTATCGGTGGCGATCGGTGTAACGGGCATACTCTTCGGACCGAACTATCCGAACGCCGCCGAGATTGCGCCGCCGCGGTGCGCGATATTCGAACCATCCGACCGGAATATCCGCCACGCGCCCGCGCCGAACCGTAGATGGGAATCGCCCGTGACCCCTCCGATGCTGTCCAAAGGACAGAACGCGCCGCTGCCCGACGACACGCCACGCATCGACGTCGTACTCGGCTGGACGGAATCCGATATCGAGGTCGACGCGTCGGCGCTGCTGCTCGGCGCGGACGCGAAGGTGCGCTCCGACGCCGACTTCGTCTTCTACAACCAGCCCGAATCGCCGGACGGCGCGGTGCGCTTTCTCGGCACCGGAGCCACCGAGGACGGCGCGCAGGCCAGGATCTCCATCGACCTGCCCGCCGTGGCGGCCGACGTCGACACGATCGCGCTGGCGGGCAGTCTCGGCGCGGGCACCTTCGGCGGACTCGGCAAACTCACCTTCCGCGTGGTCGACGCGGCCGGTTATCTGCTGGCCGAGTACGTCACCGCCGACGCGGGCGCCGAATCGGCCTTCGTCTTCGGCGAGATCTACCGTCGCGGCGGCGCCTGGAAGGTCAGGGCGGTCGGGCAGGGATGGGATTCCGGACTGGCCGGACTCGCCACGGATTTCGGCGTCCAGGTCGACGAGGAGGCCGAGGCCGCCTCCGCCTCCGCCGATGCGGTCGAGAGCGAAGCGGTCGAGGCGCTCGAGATCGAGGCCCCCGCGGTGCGGGCAGCCGCACCCGCGGCCGAAACGCCGGAACGCGCGCCCGCACCCGAGCGCGGCAAGGGGGTTCGCACCGCCAAGCGGGTGGCGCGCAAGGCCAAACCCGTCGAATTCCGGCTCGCCGAGGTGGACAGCTGGCAGCCCGCGCGCCTGTTCTCGGTCTTCGGCGTCGGGGCGGGCGAGGAGCAGGAACAGCGCGCCACCTCGGCGCTGATCGCCACCATGCAGGTCGTGCGGCCGCTGGCCCGCGCCCTGTGCGCGCGGATGGGTGCGCCCGCGGGCGCGTTCGAAGGTTATGTCGAGGTGCGCTACGAACGCGGCGACGGCACGGTGGTGCCCGACGCGGTGCTGAAGGTGGTGCGCGGCGCGCGGGTGTGGACCGGTCTGCTCGAGGTCAAGACCGGCGCGGGCAAACTGCGCCGCGATCAGCTAGAGAGCTATCTGGACGTGGCCCGCAGGAAGAAGTACGACGCGGTGATCAGCCTGTCCAACGACGTCCCCGCGGGCGCGGGCGAACTGCCGGTCGAGGTCGACCGCCGCAAACTCGCCAAGGTCGCGCTGCGACATCTGTCCTGGGCCGAGGTGACCCACGAGGTGCGCATGCTGCTCGCGCACGGCGGCATCGAGGACGACCTGCAAGCCTGGATCGCGGGCGAATTCCTGCGCTACCTCGAGCATCCGCGTTCCGGCGCCACCGAACTCATCGATATGGGCAGGCACTGGGTCGCGGTAAGGGACGCGGTGACCACGGGGACGCTGCGCGCGGGCGATCAGAAGGCCGCCGCGGTCGCGGGGCGCTGGGTGTCGCTGTCGCGCCATCTCGCGCTGCGGCTCACCGCCGAACTCGGCGTCACGGTCAAACACGTGCTGCCGCGCCGCCACCAGTCCGACCCCGCGGCGCGCAACGCCGCCGTCGCCGAACGGCTCGCCGCCGACGGCGTCTTCGAGGCGGTGCTGCGCATTCCCGAGACCGCGGGCGATCTGATCGTGGCGGCGGATCTGCGCACCAACCGGGTCCGCTGCCGCATCGCGCTCGACGCACCCGACGAGGGCACGCCGAGTCGTCGGGTGTCCTGGCTGCTGCGGCAACTGCCGGATGCGCCCGGTGAGGTCCAGGTGGAGGCGGTGTTCTCGGAGCGCGGCAATGTCAGTTGCGAACTGCTGTCCACCGTGCGCGGGAATCCGAAGTCGCTGACCGACGGGCGCGCGGGCGCGATCGTGTCGTTCTCGCTGGAGCGCGCCTTCGCGATGGGGGCGCGGCGTTCCGGTACCGCGGCGAGTTTCATCACCAGCGTGACCGCGGCGGTCGACTCCTTCTACGGCACGGTGGTGCAACCGCTGCGCGGTTGGGTGCCCGCCGCGCCCCGGCAGGAGCAGATCGACGGCGCGGACGGCGACGGCGCCTGAGCGCCGACCCGTCCGCGCGGCGCCGGATCAGCGGGCGGTACGTGCGGTGAGGTCGTCGAGCAGGATCATGACCTCACCCGCCCGCTTGATCACCTCGGTGAGGCGGATGCGCAGGCCGACCACGGTGGCATCGGTCAGCGACTCGGCGAGTTCGTGGCCCGCGCGCCGCCATTCGCCGCTCGCGGCAAGCCGCCCCATCGGCAGTTCGCGCGCGTCGGCGCCCGCACCGACGCGGGCGAATACGTCGACGGAGGCGTGCGGCGAGCGGATCCACAGGCGCAGCGCCTCCAGCCTGCCCGGGATGTCGAAGGATTTGCCCGCGCTCGGCGCGAGCTCGATCTCGAGATCCGCGGCGGCCTCGCGGACGAGCAGTGCGACGGCGCGGTGGTCGGCGCCCGCCGCGCCGTCGGCGTAGACGCCGGGGGTCTTGCTCGGCGCACCCTCGGCGAAGGTCGTGATGTGGGTGCGGTCCGCATCCGGACCTGTGATGTTCCAGTTCTCCTTGGTTTCGAAGTCGTCAAGCAGCACCTCGATGGACGCTTCCGACATCCCGGCATTCCCTTCGTACTCGATGACCGATCCCGCGCCGGTTCACCATGAACCGTACAAGCCCGCGAATACCGCTGCGCCCCAAGCACGGCGCGCCTGCACCGGCGGGTTGCGGGAGGGACCGATCGGGATCGGTTCCGACGGCGTGGCGCACCTGTGCCCGGTATCACAAGCGCGCGCACGGCGAGCGCCGACCTCGCCTCGAGATCCTCGCGGTGACACCCTCGGACCCGCCGCTACGACAGCGACTCGGCAAACCGATGCGCCCCCACGACGGGCGAGCGGAAATCACCGCGCGACACCCCATCTCGATCGAACACGCTGCAAGAACGCGGCAGCACAGGCGAATACGCCGAGACACCACCATCCCGCGGCGATCACCGGCATCCGAGCAGCGAACCCGCACGCGACGAATATTCCTCGCCCGAGGACCGCCTGTCCCGCCAATGCCGTTCTGCGCGAGCGCGGTTCGAGGTATAAGCGGCGCCGGTGTGATGTCGCCCAAAATCGACCGTCGGAACCGACGGCTGGGTGAGAATGGTGTCTGCCGAGATCCGGCCGTCAGGGGAAGTGTCGGCGCACTCGAAGCCGACGGAATTGGGGAAAAGCTATGAAAGCCAGGAAATTCGCCGCCACCGCGCTACTCGCGGTCGGCGCAACGGGCATCACGGGCGTCACCGCGGGGGTCGCGGCGGCACAGCCCGGCGCCGACAACGGATTCGCCGTGCGCGGGGTCGACCACGGTGTCGCCTACGCGGTCGCGCCCACTGCCGATGGCAAGGGCATCACCACCACCGTCGACTCGGGCCGCTTCACGCAGTCCGAGGGCGCGGTCGCGCTCACCGACGCCTCGGGCGCCGTCGTGGCCACCGTGCCGCTCGGCCTGCGCGCGGCGAACGGCGCGGTCGCGCTCACGCCGCGGATCGGCGCCGACGGCCGCACCCTCACGCTCACGCCGCAGACCGGGTCGGCGCCCACCGCGCAGGCCATCGACGAGGCCGCCGACACCCTGGCCCGCAAGCAGTACAACGCGGGCATCGGCGCACTCATCGGCGGGGGCATCGGCGCCGTCATCGGGTTCTTCCTCGGTGGCGTCGGCGCACTGGTCACCGTGCCGATCGGCGCGGGTATCGGCGCGCTCATCGGCTTCTCGACGCCGTAATCACCGCAGGTCACCGCAGGTGTCCGAATTCGGGCGCCTGCGGTGTCGCGGGCGGGGGGACTTTCGTGCGTTCACCCGAGCCGGCTACGATGACCGAGCGCTCGTTCGTGTCATCCCGCCGTCCGTGATCGGAGCCGACGGGTACGCACGGCCGGGCCGCGTAATCCCCGAGGAAGGACCCGGCCCATGAAGCGGAACCTGAACTGCCCCTGCGGAGAATCCATCGTCGGCACCGACGAGGACGACCTGGTGGCCAAGACCAAGGCACACCTGGCCGAGAAGCATCCCGGCCACGACTACTCCCGCGAGGAAATCCTGTTCATCGCGTACTGACCGGAGTCGCGCGCACCCGCGCGACCGCCGCTCAGTGCGGTACCAGCTCGATCGGTACCGCGACGATGTCGACCACGACGTCCCGGCGCAGCACGGCCACCGTCAGCGGCCTGTCGATGGCCTCGGCGAACAGCCCGCGCTGTACGGCTCGGGCGTCGTGGACATCGGCGTCCCCGAAGGCGATCACGAGATCGCCGCGGCGCAGCCCGGCCGTCTCGGCGGGACTGCCGCGCACCACGTCGATCACCCGCACACCGCCGGTGCGCCCGACCCGGGCCGCGACGGCGGCGGACAGCGGCGCGGGCACGCATACCAGCCCGAGATAGGCTCGCCGGATCGCACCGTCCGCGCGCAGCGCGTCGATGATGCGACGGGTCGTCGAATTGATCGGAATCGCCAGGCCGAGACCGAATCCGGCCACCGCGGTATTGATGCCGACCACCCGCGCCCGCGAATCGCACAGCGCACCGCCGGAATGACCGGGCACCGACGCGGCATCGGTCTGGATCACGTCCTCGATCACCCGCCCGGCGCGCCGGGAGGACACCGGGACGGCGTGCCCGAGCGCGCTCACCACGCCTGCCGTGACCGAACCCGCCAATCCCAGCGGACTGCCCACCGCCACCACGAGCTGCCCGACCACAAGGGTCTCGGCGTCGCCGAGCGCGACCGCGCCGGGCGAGCCGCCCCGCGCCCGCAACACCGCGAGATCGGAGAGCGGGTCGACGCCGACCACCTCGAACCGGGATTCCGTGCCGTCGGCGAAGGTGACCGTGCCGCCGTCGTCCGCGCCGACCACGTGCGCGTTGGTCAGCAGGTCGCCGTCGTCGGCGCAGACCACCGCCGATCCGCCGCTACTTCGAGTCCGCACCAGCGCGACCCGAGGGGAAACCGTTTCGCTGACACCGATCACCGTGCGCGAGAAATCATCCATCGCGGCGTCGTCCACATTGACCACCATTCCGCCCGCCCACACCGGCGAGAGCACCACCTACCAGCATGCCGCCGCGCGCGCGGGGACACGCCGTATTCACGAGGGGCGCAGATGAATTCGACGTGAACGGCCGCGTCGAATGTCCACGGCGGCCGCGCCGGGCCGACTCAGCGCGATCCACCCCCGCGGGTCAGATGGACCAGTCCGCACACCACCGCGGCGACCGCGATCAGCGAGGCGACGAGCACGCCGTACTCCCACTCCGGCATGCCGCCGGAATGCACGACGTAGAGAGCGAGGAGCAGGACGGGGCCCAGGAAGACGGTGGTGACGGTGGTCGACACCTTGACCACGCGGTTGCGCTCGATATCGAGCAGGGTCCGCACCGACTCCAAGGTGTAGCGCACCCTGTCGTGCTCGAGTCGGGCGTGCTCGGTGACACAGTCGACGTCGGCGAGCAGGCCCTCCATCGGGGCGGCGAGTTCCAGCGCCCGCAACCCGATGTCGCCGCGCAGGTGACGGGCCGCGCGCGCCACCTGTCGCAAGGTCTCCCTGATCCGGGACAGGTCGCTCTCGATCGCGGTCATCCCGGACAGCGCCACCCGCACTTCGGCGACGCCGAAGCCGCGGCGCTGCACCGCGGCGTCGATCTCGCCGCGCAGTTGCGCGAGCGCCTCGCTCACGGCACGCACGAGCCGGTCGGACTCCTGATTGAGCGACCACAGCAGCGCGTACATGACACCGCGCGCGGATGCGGTGAGCAGGGGTTGGCGCCCCATCTTCACGATCGCCGCGTCGAAGGGCTCGAACGGTTCGGCGGGTTGCAACGTGACCACGAACTCGTCGCCGAGGGCGAAGACGATGGTCTCGCATTCGAAGACCTCGCCGCGCCGGTAGTTCACCACGACCGGCAGATAGACGAAATCGTCGATCTCACCGCGCCCGGCGACGCCCGCGAAGTCGACGCCGAGTCGCGCACGCAACTCCGCCGCGGTCTCGGAATCGGTGACCGACAGCGGTATCCAATGCTTGCCGAGTACCTCGGTATCGAAATGCTCGGCGGGCGGGACGACGATCGAGGAGCGCACCGCTACCCGCCACCTCGTGGTCGGGCCGACCGCGTGCACAGTCTTGCCATGGCGTGAACTCCAGACTCGGATGGTCGTTCGGGAGAGCGCGCGGAAGTGGTCACGCTCGAATTGCGCGGTCCCACATTAGAAACCAGCACGCGCCCGCGTCAATCGCGGCACGGCGTTTGCGGCGGAAACCACCCTGTCCTCTCAGGATGTCGGCGGAATTCGGACGTTCGGGGGTGCCAATCAGGTTCGCAGGTCGGGATCGACCACCGGAATCGGCCACGATCTGAGCTCACGCAGCGGTGGTACCGCTGTCACGGTCGATATCGACATCGCGGCCAGGAACCGTCGTACCAGCCGGAGATAGTCCACCGCGTCGTGGCCGGTCGTCGGATCGAGCGGGCTCGACGTCGCGGCGGTGGCAAGCCATCCGCTCGCCTCCTGCCAGACGTGGTGCAGGCGCAGCCGACCGGATTCGTGCTCCCGCGATGGCGCGGGCGGCTCGACCACGAGTCCGCCGTATCCGGGCTCGACCACCAGCGCCGAACCGAGGTGGCGCAGACAGCGTCCGATCGCGCGCCGATCGTGCAGCGCCCGATAGCCGGTCAGCGCCGCCTGCCAACTGCGCAGTGCGCGCGCCGGTTCGCCGCGCGTCCAGTGCAGCGCGCCGGTGATCTCGTGGGCGTGCGCGCGCCCACCCGGTTCGCGTCCGCCCTCGGTACGGGTGAAGACCAGCTCGAGACGGTCACGCGCGGCATCGAGACGACCGCGACGCAGTTCGACCACGGCCAGGTTGATCAGCGTGCAGATCTCCCCGCTCACATCCGCGCGCGGCAGCAGCCACCACACTTTCTCGAACTTCTCGGCGATATTCGCCAGCTGCTCGGCGACATCCGCCCGGTCCGGCGACGACGCGGGGCGCGACCGCAACTCGGCCAGCGCGTGCAGCGCACTGTCGTGCCGCCCGCGCGCCACCGTCCCCGTCGACCAGCGCAGCGGGCGATAGCGCCGCGACATGCGCTCGGCATTGTCGACATCGGCGCGTATCCGCAACAAATCATGGTGCAGCACAAGCTGATCCATCCCCTCGATGGCGGCGACGCGGCCACACAATTCGGGGAATCGCGCCGAAGCGCCGTCGCCGGACGCCACGTAGTAGATCTCGAGTGCGTCCACTATGCGCACCAGCTCCGGCAGTGCCGAGGCGGGCACCGTGCTCGTTCCTGGCGGCTGCGGGTCGCCCGGTCGGGGCGGGCAACATCCGAGCAGCAGTGCGCGCAGATCCCGCTCGGCCGCAGCGAACCATCGGCGGGCCGCCCCCGCGTACTCGACGTAGTCCAGCGCGACCGCCCATGCGGCCGCCCGATCGGCGTGATAGCGGAGCAACGCGTACATCGCCGCGTCCCACACCGGTCTGTCGCGAACCATCGAATCGTCCGGCATCGCGGGCACTCGGGTCAGGACGTAGCGCTGCGCACCGCGCAGTGTCAGCACACCGCGTTCGCACAGCAGCGCGAGCAGTTCGGTGGCACTGCCCGATCGCGACGAATCCTCGCTCCAGGCAGCGGCATACCGGTCCGCGACGTCCGGGACTGCGGCATCTCCGGCGTCGGGGCCCGGCAGCCGCGACGGTGTCTCCACGATGACGGTAAGCACCGCGAGCAGGGCGGCGCTGTCGTACCGACGCGGCGGTAGCGCGCGCAGGATCGCGGCCTCGTATCCCCGGTCGTTCGTTCGGCGTCGCGGGAGTTGGTCGTCCAGCTCGCCGACCACGATCGGGGCGGACGGCGGACCGGGTTCGGTGATCCCATCGACCTCGCGCCCCGGCTGGTCGAGGTCGAGCAGCATCTCCATCTGCTCCGCCATGCGCGCGCCGTCGCGCCTGCGCGCGTACCAGCGGTAACAGGTGAACAGCACGGCGCCGACCACGATCGCGACCGCGAGCGAACGCAGCGTCGTCGCGAGCGTCTTGACGGCCTCGGTGTCGCCGAAGGAATTGATCGCCAGTTCGCGTCCGAGTTCGAGGGCCAGTGCGGAGGAGACCACGGGCGCCGATCCGACGATGCCGCGCCACAGCGTCGCGCGCGGCGTGACCACCTCGCGCGGATTGCCGGGTTCGGTCCCCGATGTCGCGGTCATCGCAGCGCACCGCCGGTGAGTCCGGGCACCAGCCAGCGCCGCCAGGTCAGCAGTACCAGCACCACCGGGATCACCGCCGACACCAGCGACCCCGCGGCCAACCGCGACGCGTTCTCCTCGAACTGGCGCGCCTGGCCCCACAGCAGCAGCGACCACGGACTGCCGCCCGCGCCGCCGACGAGCAGTCCGACGCAGAAGTCGTTCCACACCTGGACCAGTTCCAGCACCGCCACCGCACCCAACGCGGGCCACGCGGCACTGATGACTCGGCGCACGGTGGCGGCGTGACCGGCGGGCCCGTGCAATTCGGTCGCGGCCGGGCTGCCCGGCGGGGCGAGCAGTGCCGCGCGCAGCACCAGGATCGCGATGGGCAATCCGGCGGCGGTGTGCACGAGAATCAGCGGGGCCTGCGTCCCGGACAGGCCCCATTTCTCGACCACTCGCACGATCGGCCCGAGGTAGGTCTGCACCGGAAGCACCGCGAGGACCACCAAGCACACCACGGCCACGCGGGTGCGGCGGCGGTCGGGGCGTCCCGCAGCGAGCCGGTGCGCGGCGGGGACTGCCGCCGTCACCACAAGCACGGTGGTCAGACCAGCCACCCACGCGGTGGACAGGAGCGCGTGCCACAGCACCTCGTCGTTCCACAGCCCGGTGACGGCGTCCCAGCGGAATCCGTAGGGTCCGTACACGGCCGCGACGACCAGCACCGCGACCGGCGCCCAGAAGATCGCGATGACCACCGCCGCGCCGAGCAGCCGCACCGGGCCGGGCCGCTTCCGAATCGAGCGCGGTTCGGAGGTGACCCCGCGCACCGGCGCCATCCGGTGTTCGCCCGCGCCGGTCTGCAACCACCAGGCGACCACGCCGACCATCGCCGTCAGCGGCAGCGCGTACGCGGCGGCGGGGCCCGCGCCGAGCGCGGGATCGCCTGCCAGCCGCCACCAGTGCACGGTCGCGCTCTCGTTCCACTCCTGCAGCGACCACGGCACGCCGATGAGGATCACGTCGAACATCCGCGCGGCCGCGACCCCGATCACCAGCCCGACCACGAGCACGACCGGGCGCAGTTGGGTCAGCAGACGTCGCACGAACCGCAGGCCGGACGCCTGCGACAGGTAACGCGCGCGCGCCGCATCCGCCTCGACGGCCCTGATGCCGTCTCGCAGCAATGCCGTCACGAAACCGAACCAGGTCCACAGGAACGCGGCGAAGGGCAGCAGCAGGAACCACAGCCATTGCGACCACGCACCGCCGAAACCGAAGAGATCCGCCGAACGCTGGAAGATCAGCCGGAACGCGACGCCCGACACCAGCGCCGCCACCGCACAGGGCGCGATCACCGGCAGCCACATCCACCAGCGGTGTCTCGCATGCCAGGCGACCGTCAACGCGGCGGCGCACAACAGCGCCGACAGCAGCACCATGACCAGCGTGTATGCGTAGGGCGCCGCGCCCGCGAAGGTGAGTTCCCGGACGAGCCGCACCACGGCGACCGCCACGAGCAGCCCACACGCCAGCGCACCCGCTCGCCGCAGGTTCAGCGTGACGACGACCCACAGAAACCACACGCTCCCGCGCACCGCGACGGCAGTCCGCCACACCGCGACGGCGACCAACCACACCACGACGGCGACCCGCCACGCCCACGGGTATCCGCCGAGACGCCGCACCATCGCGACCGCGGCCCACCGGAACCACACGCTCCCGCGCCTGCCGTTCATCACCACGACGGCCCACAAGAACCACAAGGCCCCGCGCACGGCGGTGGCAGCCGACCGCGACCAGGAGCGCCCGCGCCTGCCGGAGCCCGCCCCGCGCCCGGTACGCAGCAGCGGCACCGCGCAGACCACCCCCGCGACCCCGAGCGCGCACCACAGCGGCACCTGCGGCTGAGTCGCCACCGCGAAACTGACCGTGAACCCCGAAGGGACGACGAGCAACACCGTCATCAGCACCACCGCGGGCACCGGCCACAGCTTGCTCGTCCATCGCTGTGAGTGGCCACCCGGCACCGGCGCGCCGCGCATCGGCCGCAGCGCCAATTCCAGGTGCAGCCCATTGGTCTCGATCTGCGACGACCGATTCATCGCCGCCCGCTCTCGAATTCGTTCAGCGCACGCACCGCGCGGTCGATCGCGGGTTCGACGGGTCCGGCGCCGTCGCCGACCTCCTTGAGGAATTCGACGAGCACCCGCCACAGGCCCTCGCGGCCGCCGACCGCGCCGATCCGGTCGGACAGGTCGAAGTATTCGTGGGTCCGCACCCGCGCGGCCACCGGCTCCAAGATCGTCGAATAGTCCGCCGAGGTCTGACGATTCGGGCCGAGGAAACCACCGTAGCGGTCGATCCACGGCACGGGCGCTTGCGGCGCGGCCAGCGCGGCCACCACCTCCGTCGCGGCGGAGCCCGCCTGCGCGGACACCACAGCCACATCACCGCCGACGATGCGCGGCGGCGGCTTGTCCGGGCGCACACGGGGAAACCACGTGGCGCCGACGCTGTCGGGCGGACGGCCGGTGTGCGTCAAACAGCGTCGCACGACCGGCTCGGCGAAATCGGGCATGACGACGACGGCGGCGGCGCCACGGTCGAACACTTCGCGAACGGCGTCGGGGAACTGCCTGGTCAGCGCGTGCCCGATGCCGCCGGGCAGCGCGGAGGGCACACTCCACAGCGCGCCGAGGTGGCCGAGCGCCGCGCGCACCGAGTCCAGCTCCCAGTTCCGTCGCTCGGTGGTCGCGGTCAGCGCGAGGTAATCCTCGGGTGCTTCGCCGAGCAGCATGTTCTCGAACAGGTCGGTGAGCACCCAACCGTCGGCGGCGGCCAGCGCCAGCATCCGCGTCGGACCGCCCGCGAGTTCGCGGGTGTGCTCGATCCACTCGCCGATCGTCCACGCGGCGGGATCGCCCAATCCGAGGCGGCGCACCGCGTCACGGTCGTACCAGACCATGGATTTGGTGGACGCCTTGAACGGTATGCCGTAGAGCGTGCCGCCTTGGAACAGCAGCCGTTCCCAGTACGGCGCGTACGGCGACCGGTCACCACCGCCGTACCGGTCCCCGGTGGGCCACAGACTCGCCGCCAGCGGTCGCAGCCGCTTGCGCTCGACGAGTTCGCGCACCCGACCGGCCTGCGGCAACATCACGATATCCGGCGCCGAGCGGCCCGCCGCGGTGAACGCGGTGTCGATATCGTCGCCCAACGGCACCACTTCCAGTCCCGGCGTCGGCTGCAGTTCGGCGAGCACGGCGCGGAAGGCGTCCAATTCGGTGCCGCTCCAGGAGACTCCGATGCGCACGTTGTTCGCGCCCGCGAGCAGGTCCGGTGTGCAGGCGGCCAGCAGCGGTAGCAGGGCCCCGGCGCGGAGCATCGACCTGCGCGTTCCCATCGTCCCCCGATGTCGTTCTGTGACAGTGGGATCGATTATCACCCCGACGCGCGCGCGAGCGCTGCGATTCGCCTCCGACCGCATGCCCCCGATTCCGGTGGGTTCGCGCGATCACCGCGGTGCGCCGCGATCACCGCGGTGGACCGACGGAAGCCGCGAAACGGTTCGAGACAGCGACAATCCGCGAAACAGTGGTGTTTCAGCGGCTTCCGCGCGCGGACGCGTGCACGGCGACCAGCCGTGCCGCGCGGATCGCATCCCACAGCGGGCGCAGCAGCGTCTCCTGCGCGCCGATCGCGCTGGCCGAGGTCGGCGAGGACGCCGGTTCCCGCTGCGCGACCGTCAGAATGGCGGCGACGTGATCGGCGGTGTCGAGTATGCGTCTGGCGCGCAACGGAATCGAATCGGGATAGTCGTGGCGCGAGTAGTCGGCGAGTTGAGCCTCGATCAGTTCCCTCGGATCCGAGTCCACCGCGCCGACACCGGTGGTGTGCAGTTGCATCAGCGCGTCGGCGGCATCGCGCACCGCCTCGCGCATCGTGTATTCGGCTTCGCCCAATGCCATGTCGGGTCCGGGATCGGACGGCACGGGGACGCTGTAGAGGGTCCACTGCACCGTGTCGTCGTCGGTCCACAGCGGGATCAGGCCGGTGCCGTCGGCGCCTGGCACGCCGATCAGCAATCCCTCGCCCGTCTCCACCGCGTCGGCGGCGAAGACCGTGCCGACCGGAAGGCCGCGCACGTCTCCCGGCACCGGGAGCACCAGCCGCAGCGTGGCCTCGGAATGGGCCATGGCTTCCCGAATGACCTTGAGCAGCGCCATCATTCCGCTGCCCGCCGCAGTCTCGCGCGAGGTCCACGGCAGGTCGGATCGAGCGCCGGTGGCCGGATCGCCCGCGGCGATGGTGTGCCGGGGCGCCCACGCCTGTAGCGCCTCCAACACGTCGTCGGGCGCGCTGTTACCGGCCAGCCAGGAGCCGGCCCACACCGTCAGCGTGGCACTGGGGGAGCACATAATCATCGAGCATAATGGCTGTGTCGCGGTGGCGGGCGACTGTGGGACAACCCTGGTGAGCTGCGGATCGTTCCGGGACGCCGTTGCCGCCGCACCGGAATCCGTCCCCCGCGCGCGCGGCCCGCGCCGCGAATGCCGCTACGGCTCGGCCGGTTCGGTGACGAAGTCGATGAGCCGCTCCACCGCGCCGATGAGCGGCGCCTCGAGGTCGCGGAAGGTTTCGACGGACTCGTAGACCCGCCGCCAGCCCTGCTGCGGCGTTCCCCAGCCGAGCCGACGGCAGACGCCGGTCTTCCAGTCCTCCCCGCGCGGCACCTCGGGCCACGCCGCGATGCCGACCGCCGCCGGGCGCACCGCCTGCCACACGTCGATGAACGGATGCCCGGTGACCAGCACGTGTGGTCCGAGTCCGGTGGTGAGATGCGTCTCCTTCGATCCGGTCACCAGGTGGTCGACCAGCACACCGACCCGACTGCCGGGGCCTGGACCGAATTCGGTGAGCCGCGCGGCCAGATTGTCCAGCCCCTCGAGATGTTCCACCACCACGCCTTCGACCCGCAGGTCGTGGCCCCACACCCGTTCGACAAGGGCGGCGTCGTGCACGCCCTCGACCCAGATCCGGCTCGATCGCGCGACGCGGGCGCGCAACCCATGCACCCGCGTCGAACCCGACGCCGAACGCGTCGAACGCTCCGGGGCGGCTGCGGCGGGCCGCACCAAGGTGACCGGCGCGCCGTCGATCAGGAAGGCGGCCTCGCGCATCGCGAACAGCCGCACCGCGCCGCGTGCGTCCTCGAGTTTCACGAACTCGCCGTCGTAGCCGCGGTCGAAACCGACCACCGCACCGCAGAATCCGCTCGCGGCGTCCTCGACCACGAGATCGGGTTCGGCGGCGACCGTCGGCGCCGCGCGCTTGGCGGCCCTGGCATGTCCGGAGAAGATGTCACCGTAGTCGTCTCGCCCGCTCACCGCCCGAAACTAGCATCGCGGCACGCGATCGGGCCGCCGGGACCGGCGGCCCGGCGCTCACATGCTGTTGGCCAGCAGCGCGTACTGCGCGGCCACCCGCTGGCGGATATCGGCTTCGCTGTCGCCCGCGACCACGGCGACATAGCGCTTGTAGGTGACGAAGCACTGGTAGCGGTACTGCCGATCGACATTGCCGCGCTTGTTCAGATGCTGGCAGGTCGCGCCGGGCACGTCGTTCGGCGCGGCGACCGGGTCGAACTCCTCCCCCGCGCCCGCGATGAGATCGGCGGCCAGCGCGGGCGCCTTGGACGGGTCGCGCACGCGCAGCACCCAGCTGTTGTCGATCACCGCCACCTGGTCAAGGCCGTTCTGTTCGATGGTGCGCCGCAGCGAGGCCTGGTTGGAGTCCATGTGGACCAGGGTGGCGGGCGGATGCACGCTGAAGTGGTCGGTGTCCAGTTCGCGGTCCCGGTCCTGCACGGCGACCCGCGCCAGCAGACCGTCCGGGTCGACGCGCAGCGTGTTCAACTTGTCCATCGGCGTCGGCTGGAACGACTGGGCCGCCGGAATCGCCACCCGCAGGGCGTTGCCGGTCCAGGCCAGCAGATCCTTCTCGTCGGCGCTCGGACGCGCGACGAACACGAAGAGCACGAATTCGCCGACGGCGACGAAGGTCCCCATATTCGCCACGCCGGGCCGCCAGTGGATCATCGCGGCGGGATAATCGGGATGGCGCACCCGGCGGTTCTGGTCCGGCGCGACCTGGAAATCGGATTCCTCCAGGTCGCGGGCGGCCTGCGCGGCCACGGCGGCGCCCGGGAAGCGCATGAGCAGCTGCAGCACGACGGTGTCCGGGCTCGGTTCCACCGGTTCGGTCTGGAACGGCTCGAACGGCAGATCGGCGCCCATGGCCCGGTAGGCGACCACCATATTGTGCTTGTCGAGCACCGGTTTGGCCACGGTCGCGAGGTATCCGTCGACCGCCTGGTCGCTGGTGGCCACCACACCCGCGTCGACGCCGACATTCAGCACCGGATCGATGCTGACGACCGGCGCGACGGCATCGGCCATCCTGATCCCTTCGAGCAGCGCGCCCTTGCCGTGCGGGTCCTGGTCGTAGCTGTGCCGGTCGACCGGGTACGGCCCGACCTCGAGGGTACGGACATCCGGTTCGCCGGGAACGGCGGCGCCCTGCACACCGCAGGCGCTCACCAGCCCCGCCAGTGCCACCCCGGCGGCAAGCAGCGTGATGCGTGATCGTCGAACCATCTCGGCATATCCCTCGTGTGTATGGAGTCGCGGCGGCGCGACGACTCGCGCGCCCTACTCCCTCATCGCGGCGCGCCGGGGTGGCGCAACCGCGACAGCCGACACGGCGGACTCGCTCCGCGATTCGTGATGCGAGCGAGACCTACGAGCGCGCCCGGGCGAGGTCGCGCGCCCCGCCGACCGTCACACGATCGACGCGCCGACGAGTGCGCGGGGCGAACTACAGTGAGTGCTGTGGGCCCCATCGTCTGGTTCGTCGCGGGAATACTGCTCGCGGCGGCCGAAGTCCTCACCGGTGACCTCACGCTGCTGATGCTCGGCATCGCGGCGCTGGGCACCGCCGGTGTCAGCGCCGTCGCCGACACGTCGATCGCGGCCGACGCGGTGGTGTTCGCCGTCATCTCGGCGGTGCTGCTGCTCGGTGTGCGCCCACTGCTGCGCAGGCGCTTCGGCAGCCCGCCGCCGACACTGACCAATATCGATGCGCTGCCGGGCAAGTCGGCGCTGGTCCTGGAAGAGGTCGCCGCCCACGCGGGGCTGGTGAAGTTGGGCGGCGAGGTGTGGACCGCGCGCCCGATCGACCCGACCGAAGTCTACGAACCGGGGGCAACGGTGTATGTCATGAAGATCGACGGCGCTACCGCCGTCGTATGGAAGGGACCGTAATGGGCGTACTCATCGTCGCCATCGTGCTCGTCTTGCTGGTCGCGGTAGTGGTGGTCAAGTCGATCGCCCTGGTACCGCAGGCCGAAGCCGCCGTGATCGAACGGCTCGGCCGATATTCGCGCACCGCCTCGGGACAACTCACCCTCCTCGTGCCCTTCGCCGATCACATCCGCGCCAAGGTCGACCTGCGCGAGCGGGTCGTGTCCTTCCCGCCGCAGCCGGTGATCACCCAGGACAACCTCACGCTGCAGATCGACTCGGTGGTCTACTTCCAGGTCACCAGCCCGCAGGCGGCGGTCTACGAGATCAGCGACTACATCGCGGCCGTCGAACAGCTCACCGTCACCACCCTGCGCAACGTGGTCGGCGGCATGACGCTGGAGGAGACGCTGACCTCCCGCGACCAGATCAACAGCCAGCTGCGCGGGGTGCTCGACGAGGCCACCGGACGCTGGGGGCTGCGGGTGGCGCGCGTCGAGCTCAAGTCCATCGACCCGCCGCCGTCGATCCAGGAGTCGATGGAGAAGCAGATGAAGGCCGACCGCGAGAAGCGGGCCATGATCCTCACCGCCGAAGGCCAGCGCGAATCCCAGATCAAGACCGCCGAAGGCGCCAAGCAGGCGCAGATCCTGTCCGCCGAGGGCGCCAAGCAGTCCTCGATCCTGTCGGCCGAAGGTGAACGGCAGAGCCGCATCCTGCGCGCCCAGGGTGAGCGCGCCGCCGCGTTCCTGCAAGCCCAAGGTGAGGCCAAGGCGATCGAGAAGGTCTTCGCCGCGATCAAATCGGGCAAGCCGACCCCGGAACTGCTCGCCTACCAGTACATGCAGACGCTGCCGATGGTGGCGCGCGGCGACGCCAACAAGATGTGGCTGGTGCCGAGCGATTTCGGCAAGGCGCTCGAGGGTTTCGCGAAGGCGTTCGGGACCAAGGGCGAGGACGGCGTGTTCCGCTACGAGCCGCCCGCTGACGACGCCATAGCGGTCGACGACGATTCCGATGTCGCCGACTGGTTCGACACCGCGCCCGATCCGACCATCGAACGCGCGGTGCGCGCGGCCGAGGCCACCGCGCGCACCCCGGTCGAAGGGCCCACCCCCGCACCGCATCCCGGCGGGCCGCCCGCCGTTCCCGGGCCGCACCAGAGCCAACCGACCGCCATTCCCGGTGCGACGCAACAATTCCCGGCGCCGCGACCGGATCTGTCCGCGCCGCCGCCGCAGCACCCCAACGAACAGCCGCACGCAGGCCAGTGGGAACAGCCCCAACACGGCCGCGAGCAACGGCAGCCAGGCCAGTGGGAACAGCAGCCCCAGCACGGTCGCGACGAGCGGTACGGCAACACATGGGAACCGCCGCAGCCACCGCGGCGCTGACCTGAGAGCAGCCACGCGCCTCGGCGCTGTCCCCACCGAGGCGCGGGGCTGTCGGCGCGGAATCGGTAGTGCACGACACCATCCGCGACCCCGGTCCGCCCGCGAGCCACGCGGAACGGAGCACGACCCGACAACCCGCCCACACCTCGAAACCCGCAACCGCACACCGTGACTCACGGCCTGAACGAACCTGACAGAGCGTGCCCGCTCACCAGCCGTGCACGGGCGCACCTCCGCGAGCCCCCGGACTCCGCCCTGGAACTCCACCCACGGGCCGCCTGTATACCCACGAGCCGCTCGGGGACTCCTACACGAACCGCCCGGACCCCTTTCGCGGACCCGCTCAGAGAACTTCCTTCACGGACCGCCCGGACCAAGGCGCTGCGCGAGCTGTTCCGGCACCGAATGGCTACCGTGCGAGCGGATTACGACGATGCGGCGGGTCTACGGACGGCGCAGCACCCGACGACACAGGGCGCGCCGTCACGGGTGCACCCGTAGCCGGGCACCGAACCGAGCCGCCGCGGCGCACCGTCCTCGAGATGTTCGCCGATCAACTCCACCACCAGCCGGGCGAAACGCGGATCGGCGCCCGCGGTGGCCGTGCGCGCGAAGGACATGCCGAGCTCGGCTGCCTTGGCCTGCGCCTCGTTGTCCAGATCCCAGATCACCTCGAGGTGATCGGAGACGAATCCGACCGGGCACACCACAACGGCCTCGACGCCCTTGCCGGACAGATTCTCCAGGTGGTCGACGATATCGGGCTCGAGCCACGGCACCTGCGGCGGGCCGGACCGCGACTGCCACACCACGTCGAAATCGGCGAAACCCGCCGCGTCGGCGCACAATCGAGCCGCGTCGGCGACCTGGCGGCTGTAGAGCCTGCCGCCGCCGTCGGGCGGGCCCGCGGCGATATCGGCCGCGACGGGAATCGAATGCGCCGTGAACACCAGCCGCGCCTCGGCCCGCCGGTGCGGCGGAATCCGTTCCAGCGCTTCCCGAATCGCGTCGGTGACCGCCTCGACGAACAGCGGATGGTCGAAATACTGTCGCAGTTTCACCAGTTCCGGCGCTCCGTCGCCGAATGCCGCACGCGCCCTTGCGATGTCCTCGTGGTATTGCAGGCAGCCCGAATAGCCGCCCCACGCCGAGGTCGGGAACACCAGCGCGGACCGCACACCGTCGGCGGCCATGCGCGCGACGGTGTCCGCCACCATCGGATGCCAGTTGCGGTTGCCGAAATACACCGGCATCTCGAGTCCGGTGGCGGCCAACTCGCCCTCGACCGCGGCGATGATGTCGCGGTTGAGTTCGTTGATCGGGGACACGCCACCGAAGTGCAGGTAGTGCCGCGCGACCTCCTCGAGGCGTTCGCGCGGCACCCCGCGCCCCCTGGTGACGTTCTCCAGGAACGGCATCACGTCCTCGGGCCGCTCCGGCCCGCCGAAGGACAGGACCAGCAGCGCGTCGAAGTCACCGCTCATCGCCATGTCGCCCATCAGGCCGTCGGCAGATCCTCCGGCAGCCACGTGTTGTGGCTGGCGCCGCCGTCGACGTAGATGATCGACCCCGTGGTGCCCGGCAGCCAATCCGAGAGCAGGGCGCAGATCGACCGGGCGACCACCGTCGGGTCGTCGACGTCCCAGCCGATCGGGGACGCGCCGTCCCAGTAGGTGTTGAGCTGGTTCATCTTCGCGGCGTCGTCGGTCGCGGTGCCCGCGATCGCCTTGGCGGCCAGCGTCTTGATCGGACCGGCGGCGATGAGGTTGGACCGCACCTTCTTGGCCGCGCCGACCTCGCGCGCGACGTAGCGGTTCACCGATTCCAGCGCCGCCTTGGCCACGCCCATCCAGTTGTAGTACGGCATCGACGTGCGCGGATCGAAGTCCATGCCGACGATGGAACCGCCCGCGTTCATCACGGGCAGCACGGCGCGGGCCAGCGCGGCGTAGCTCCACGCCGAGATCTCGAACGCCTTCGCGGCATCGGGACCGGGCCCGTCGAGGAACGGCTTGGCGTCCGGGCCCATGAGGGTGCGCGGCGCGAACGCGATGGAGTGCAGCACGCCGTCGACGCCGTCGGGCGCGACCTCGCGCACCCGGTCGGCGAGGGTGGCGAGGTGCTCCTCGTTGGTCGCGTCGAGTTCGATCGCGGGCGGCACCTCCTTCGGCAGCCGCTGCGCGATCCGGTCGATCAGCCGCAGCCGGTCGAAACCGGTGATGATGACGCGTGCACCCTGTTCCTGCGCCACCGCGGCGGCGTGGAACGCGATCGAGGCATCGGTGATGATGCCGGTGATCAGGATGGTCTTGCCCTCGAGCAATCCGCCCATGAGTCTGTAGTTCTCCTGTGTAGGTGAATCGGGGACGTCAGTGGCCCATGCCCATGCCGCCGTCGACGGGGATGACCGCGCCGGTGATGTAGCCGGCGTCGTCGGAGACGAGGAAGCTGATCGCGCCCGCGACATCCTCGGGCTGCCCCATCCGCTGCGCGGGAATGCCGTACTTGAGGACGAGATCGCGCATCTCGTCGGTCATGTCCTCGCGGGTCATGTCGGTGTCGATCAGTCCAGGCGCCACCACGTTGGCGGTGATGTTGCGCGAACCGATCTCCATGGTGATCGCACGCGCCATGCCGACCAGGCCCGCCTTGGACGCGGCGTAGTTGACCTGGCCCGGCCCGCCCTTGAGGCCGACGACCGAGCCGAGGAAGACGATCCGGCCGAACTTCGCGCGCAGCATGGCCCGGTTGGCGCGTTTGGCACAGCGCCACGCGCCGGTGAGGTTGGCGTCGATGACCCGGCTGAACTGGTCCTCGCTCATCCGCATGAGCAACGTGTTGTCGACGATGCCCGCGTTGGCGACCAGCACCTCGACCGCGCCCTGCTTCTGCTCCACCTCGGCGAACGCCGCGTCCACCGAATCGGTGTCGGTCACATCGCACTTCACGCCGAGCATGCCTTCCGGCGCGCCCGATCCGCGATGGGTGACGGCCACCTTGTGACCGTCGGCGAGCAGACGCCGCGCGACAGCGAGTCCGATGCCGCGATTACCGCCGGTGACCAGTACCGACCGAGATGTGATGTTGGACATGGCGATCAACCTACCCCGTCACCGAATCGAGACCTAGCGCTGCCCCACCGAGCGCGCGCATACGACCTGCGCGCGGCGCGCCGATCACGGCAGGCGCTGCCGGTACAGCAATCCGGTGACGATGCCCGCCGCGACCAGCAGCATGCCGAGCAGCAACCACGGCCTGCTCGCATCGCCCCTGGTCAGCTCGAATCCGATCTGTTCCTCGAGGGTGTCGTAGACCTTGGTCAGCTCCTGGGCCGAGGCGGCGGTGTAGAAGTCGCCGCCGCTGAGTCTGGCGAGTTCGCGCATGGCGTCGTCGTCGACCGCGACCGGAACCTTCTCCGACGAGCCGTCCTCGCGCGGAATCTCCACCGAACCCCACGAAGTGCCGAAGGAGATGGTCGAGATCGGCACGTTCTTGGTCTTGGCGAGACGGGCCGCGACGAATTCGTGGCGCGGATTGTCCACGTCGTCGAAGGAGGGCACGGTCTGCTTGCCGTCCGACATCAGCACGATGCGCGCGGGCGGCGGCTCCTGCCCGCCACCGAGCACCGAGGCCAGGGTCTCGATGGCCTGCAACGCGGTGAGGATGCCCTCACCGGTGGCGGTGCGCTCGGCGAGTTTGACGTTGTCGATGGCCGCCTTGACCGATTCGTGGTTGGTCGTCGGCGACACCATCACCGACGCGGTGCCCGCGAAGGTGACGAAGCCGATGTTCAGCCCGGTCGGCAGGCCGTCGACGAACTCCTTGCCCGCCTTCTTGGCGACCTGGATGCGGCTCGGCGCGACGTCGGTGGCCTCCATCGACAGCGAGACGTCCATGACGAGCATGACCGTGGCCCGGTTGCGCGGCACCTTCTGCACCGAGGTCGGCCCGGCCGCGGCGATGGTGAGCAGCACGAGCCCGACCAGCATGAGCGCGATCGGCACGTGGCGCAGCGGGCTCGGGCGCGACGGCGCGACCTTCTCCAGCAATTCCATATTGCTGAACCGCAGCATGTGCTTGTGCCTGCCGCGCTGCACGAGCACGTAGCCGAGTGCGATGAGCGCGACGACGACGAGGAAGGCGAGCCAGATCAGCGCGGTGAAATGCGAAATACTCACTGGCGCGGTGCCTGTCCGCTCGGGGCGCCGAACGCGTGGCGCCGGGTGGCGACGAAACGGACCACGTCCGCGATCCAGTCCCGATCGGTCTGCAAGGTCAGCACCGGCGCGCCGCAGCTGCGCAGCGCCTGCTCGACCTGGGCGCGATGTCTCTTGGCGGCAGCCGCGAAATCCGCACGCAGCGTTGGCGTCACGCTGAATTCCCTGGTCCGCCCGGTCTCCGGATCGTGCAGCACCACATCGCCCATATCGGGCAGTTCCAGATCGCGCGGATCGAGGATCTCGACCGCGAGCAGATCGTGGCGCGCGGAGATGGCGCGCAGCGAACGCTGCCAGTCGATATCGCCGAGGAAGTCGCTGATGATCACGGCGAGACCGCGTTTGCGCTGCGGGCGGCGCAGCGACTCGATGCCGCCGCGCAGGTCGCCGCGCACGCCGTCGCGGGCGTGCGGTGTGGTGGCGATGCCACGCAGCAACGACTGCGCGTGCACCCGACCGCTGCGCGCCGGAATGCGCACCAGCTGTTCGCCTGTGGCGACCACCGCGCCGATGCGATTGCCGCCGCCGCTGGTGAGATGGGTGATCGCGGCCGCGGCGGCGATCGCGAGATCGCGCTTCTGGCAGGACGCGGTACCGAAATCGAGGCTGGCCGAGAGGTCGACGACCATCCACGTCTCGAGTTCGCGGTCGGCGATCATCTGCCGCACGTGCGGGTGCGTGGTGCGCGCGGTGACCGACCAGTCCATCTGGCGCACGTCGTCGCCCGGCTGGTAGGCGCGCGCCTCGCCGGGTTCGGAACCGGGACCGGGGATCAGGCCGAGATGATCGCCGTGCAGCACGCCGTCGAGGCGGCGGCGCACGGTGAGTTCGAGGGTCTTCAGCGCCGCCGTGAGCCGCGGATCGGTGAGTTCACCCGAGCGGAAGGACGGCGGTGCGTGCTGGGTCATCGGCGCTCGGGCAGCGGGATCCGGTGCGGCCGTCACTTGGGCTGGTTGTTGACGGCGGCCGGTGCCATCTGACCGACGGGCGCCTGCGGCTGGGCGGGCGGCTGCGGGATCTGCTGACCACCGGGCGCGGGCGCGGCGGCGCCGTTGGGCGCGACCGCCTGCGGCGCGACCTGCGGCAGGCCGACCGTCTGGAGCACCCGCTTGATCACGTCCTCGGGCGAGATCTCGTCGGCCAGCGCGTCGTAGGACAGCACGAGGCGGTGGCGCAACACATCCGGGATGACCTCGACCACGTCCTGCGGGACCACGTAGTCGCGGCCGCGGATCAGCGCGACCGCGCGGGCGGCGGCGATGATGCCGAGGCTGGCGCGCGGAGACGCGCCGTAGGAGATCCAGTTCGCCACGTCCTGCATGCCGAAGTCGAGCGGCTTGCGGGTGGCCGCGATGACCCGGACGACGTAGTCGACCAGCGCGTGGTGCACGAAGGTGTTGGCCGCGACCTTCTGCAGCCGGATGAGTTCGGAAGGATCGAGGATCGGCTTGGCCTCCGGCGGGGTGACGCCCATCCGGTAGATGATCTCGCGCTCCTCCTCCACCGAGGGGTAGTCGACGACGACCTTGAACAGGAAGCGGTCGCGCTGGGCCTCGGGCAGCGGGTAGACGCCCTCGCTCTCGATCGGGTTCTGGGTCGCCATGACCAGGAACGGATCGGGCATCGGGTAGGTCTTGCCGCCGATGGAGACGTGCCGCTCGGCCATCACCTCGAGCAGCGCCGACTGCACCTTCGCGGGCGCGCGGTTGATCTCGTCGGCGAGTACGAAATTCGCGACGACGGGACCGAGTTCGGTGTCGAACTGCTCGCGGCCCTGGCGGTAGATGCGCGTACCGATGAGGTCGGTCGGCACCAGGTCGGGGGTGAACTGGACGCGGGAGAAGCTGCCGCCGACCACCTTGGCGAAGGTCTCCACCGCGAGCGTCTTGGCGATACCGGGCACACCCTCGAGCAGGACGTGGCCGCGCGCGAGCACGCCGACGAGCAATCGCTCGACCAAGCGGTCCTGACCGACGATCACGCGTTTGACCTCGTAGATCGCCTTCTCCAGGGTCTGGACGTCACGCTCGAGGCCGGCCGCGGGGTCCGGCGCATCCTTCGCCAGGCTCGCCCCGCTCACACCATCCGTCGAAGTCACCAACATCCCCGCTTTCACCTCGGTCCTGTGCGTGCCGCCCCAACTATTCCAGGTAATCGCCGGACGTGCCGCAACCGGCTCCGGTCTGAGCCGAATTCGCACCGGATTCCTCGGGATTCCGCAGGACACTCGCTGCGAATTCTCAGGTTGCCGAACGCGCACCTTTCGGAAGGGCGCGCCTCGGTGGGTAGCAACATCAGCAAGCGGCAGGGTCGACACGCGGGTGCTCAGCCTGTGGTGGTCCGCCAATGGCGATCAGGTTGCCCGACGCAGGTTGCCCAACGCGCGCGGCCGGAACACCTCCACTTCGGAAGACCACACGTCCGCGGACAGCACGACCACGGTCTGTGACGTCAGCAGAAGGCGCTCTGCCGGCGACGTGGACCGCGCCTGGCGTTCCGGTCGCCGAACGCGCGCAGGCGGAGCGCGGGGGGCTCAGTCGGCGAGACGGACCGCGAAGGGCATGATGCCCGACTCGCGCACCGGCGAAACCTTGACGACATCGCCCGACTGTGGCGCCTCGACCATGGTGCCGTCGCCGAGATACAGCGCGACGTGCTGGCTTCCGTTGGGACCCCAGAACAGCATGTCGCCGCGTTCGCGCTCGTCGACGGGGACCCTGGTGCCCGCGTTGTACTGGTAGCCGCTGTAGTGCGGCAGCGCGACGCCGATACCCGCGAAGGCGTAGATCATCAGCCCCGAACAGTCGAAGCCGACCTTGCCGAAATCGCCGTGGCTGTCGGCGACGCCGCCGTCGCGGATGCCGAGTGTGGGGCCGTCCGCGTTGCCGCCGCCCCAGGCGTAGACCACGCCGAGTTGCGACATCGCCCGGTCCACCACGGTTTCCACGGCCGCGGTCCCGGTCACCGACGGTCGGGTCGGTCGCGGCGTGCCGCGGCGCGACGGAGTGGAGTTCTGGACGTCGGTGTGCGGTCGTCTGCCTTCGCCGAGTTGGGCGGCGCGTTCGCGGGCGGCCTGATCGGCGGCGGCACGGGCGGCCGCGGCGCGGGCGGCGGCCAGCAGTGCCGCTTCCTCGGCGCGACGCCGGTCGTCCCAGGCCAGGAACGCGTCGCGCTGGTTCTGCAAGCCTTCGACGTGCGCACGCGCGGCGTCCAATTGCTGCTGGGCCGCCGCGCGCTCGCGCAGCAGGTCCTCGCGCCGCACGGTCTGGTCGTTCAACGCGGCGGTCGCGGCGGCCATCGCGTTCTCGGCCGCGCCCTTCATCTGCTCGGCCCGCGCCGCGGCGGCGTCGGCGGCCGATTTCGCCTGGCGCGCGTCGGAATTGCGGTTGCCCTGTTCGATCTGGGCGCGCCGCAGCCCGTCCATGGCCCGCTGCTGGTTCTTGGTGACCAGGCTCAGGATCTCGGCGCGGTCGATGGCGCCGCCGGGGCTGTTGGTGGCCAGGTAGGTGACCATCGACCCGGAGGTCGGCCGGGTGTAGGCGCCGGTGGCGAATTCGTCGAACTCCTTGCGCGCGGCGGCGACCCGACCGCCCGCCGCGTCGAGTTCGCGCCCGGTCTCGGCGACGACCTCGGTGGCGGCGTCGGCGGCGTCGCGGGCGTCCTGGAGGTCGACGAGCGCCTTGTTGACCTCCTCGCGGCGCAGCGCGACCGCGTCGTCGAGTTCGCGCAGCCGCTGCTCGACGTCGGCGACCTGGTTGATGAGCGCGCCGACCGTGCCGACGTTCGCCTCGACCCGCGCACCGGCGTCGGCGATCGCGCCGTCGCTCGGGTTGGGCGGCGGGGGCGGCACCGCGGCGACTCCACCGGCACCGGCGAGCAGTGTCACGGCCGTCAGCAATCCTATGGCGATCGATAGTGGGTGTCGAAAGCCCACGGCGAACCAGCGCATCGCACCTCCAAGGACTTCGCAGCCCTCATTCGGCAGAGCCTCACGAGCCCCTGCCGAACCATCGAGCCCAGTGGTCGACAAATGGCCCTGGTCAGTACAAATTCACCATTGGTAACCAATAGAACCGTACGACACATCCGACACCTAGAAAACTCTGGCAACAGAATCACATGCGCGTAATTTGCACGTTGCCAGCAATTAGCCAGATACGTGAGAGGCGGACACCGGCAAAACCGAACCGGTCGTTATGAAAAGGGCGGTTCGCGAAGACCGGAACTCAGTCGACGGCCCGCGCCGCGCTCGCGCCGACGACATCGGCCGCCTCGGCTCTCGCGCGCCGCACCTTCACCCAGTGCAGGCCGCCGACCGCGAGCACGGTGCCGACCACGATCACCGAGGTGATGGCCGTCCACGACACCGACTCCGGCTCCGCGAGATGGTCGACGAACACGCGCGCCGACTCGACCGACTCGCCCTGCCTGCCCTTGGCGTAGTCCTCGGCCCATTCGAGGGTGACCCGGCTGATGGAATCGCTGTAGGTGCCGACCCAGTCGTCGCTGAGCACCAAGACGGTGCCGTGCTCGCGCTTGCCGACCTCGGTGGCGAGGTCACGTAGATTGGAGTCGTGGCCTGGATTGCCGGGAATCACCACGATGCTGAGCGGGATCCCGTGCGATCGCGCGTCGGCGACGACGGCCTCGAGTCCCGCCTGATCCTTGCCCTTCGGGGCGGCGACGTGGTTGTCGGCCACGTCGACCAGGATCGTCCGCAGGCCGCTGTCCGAGATGCCTGGCGGCAGTTCCGCCGCCATGGGGGTGAAAACCGACGTGTGCGAGGGGGCCATCTTCCATCCGGTCTGTCGAGCCGCATCGGCGTGCGAGGCGACGGGCATCCATCACTGCGTGGTGAGCATTGTCCCGGTCCGACACGGGTGGCTCGCCACCACCCCTTCGGGATCGCGGCGCCGGATCCGAGTCCGGCCGCCGCGTTCGCTCGAGAGCACAGTACGCGACACGCCACCGGGGCGGCGGACGACGCCACGCCGACCGGCCCCCGCGCACTTCTTAGGACAAGCGTACTGTTAGGGTTGCGGAGCGAGGAACCGGCGCTCGACGGCGCGGGAGCCCCTCCCAGGACCCCCGTCGCGGCCCCGCACGGGTCGCTCGACACCACCCAGCCACCGGCACAGCCCCGCCGGTGGACAACCCTCACAGACGAGTGGAGCTGACGTGACGACAAGTATCGATACTTTCGGCGCCAAGGGCACCCTCGAGGTCGGAAGCAACTCCTACGAGATCTTCCGACTCTCGGCCGTGCCGGGCACCGAGAAACTCCCCTACGCGCTCAAGGTGCTCGCGGAGAACCTACTGCGCACCGAGGACGGCGCGAACATCACCGCCGACCACATCCGCGCCATCGCGAACTGGGACCCGAACGCCGAACCCGACACCGAGATCCAGTTCACGCCCGCCCGCGTGATCATGCAGGACTTCACCGGCGTGCCCTGCGTGGTCGACCTCGCCACCATGCGCGAGGCCGTCACCACCCTCGGCGGCGACCCGAACAAGGTCAACCCGCTCTCCCCCGCCGACATGGTCATCGACCACTCGGTCATCCTCGACGTATTCGGCCGCGCCGACGCGCTCGAGCGCAATGTCGACCTCGAATACGAGCGCAACGGCGAGCGCTACCAGTTCCTGCGCTGGGGCCAGGGCGCCTTCGACGACTTCAAGGTCGTTCCGCCCGGCGTCGGCATCGTGCACCAGGTCAACATCGAATACCTGGCGCCCACCGTCATGGTCCGCAACGGGCAGGCCTACCCCGACACCTGCGTCGGCACCGACTCGCACACCACCATGGTCAACGGCCTCGGGGTGCTCGGCTGGGGCGTCGGCGGCATCGAGGCCGAGGCCGCCATGCTCGGCCAGCCGGTCTCCATGCTGATCCCGCGCGTGGTCGGCTTCAAGCTGACCGGCGAGATCCAGCCCGGCGTCACCGCCACCGACGTGGTGCTCACCGTCACCGACATGCTGCGCAAGCACGGCGTGGTCGGCAAGTTCGTCGAGTTCTACGGCCGCGGCGTCGCCGAGGTCCCGCTCGCGAACCGCGCCACCCTCGGCAATATGAGCCCCGAATTCGGCTCCACCGCGGCGATCTTCCCGATCGACGCCGAGACCATCAACTACCTGCGCCTCACCGGCCGCAGCGACGAGCAGCTCGCGCTCGTCGAGGCGTACGCCAAGGAGCAGGGTCTGTGGCACGACGCCGAATCCGAGCCCGCGTACTCGGAGTACCTCGAGCTCGACCTGAGCACCGTCGTCCCCTCCATCGCGGGGCCCAAGCGCCCCCAGGACCGGATCCTGCTGTCCGACAGCAAGACCGCGTTCCGCAAGGACATCCACAACTACACGAACGACGCGGAGTCCGGCCCGGCCGCCGACACCCCGCACACGCACCTGGACGAGGCCATCGAGGAGTCCTTCCCGGCCTCCGATCCGGCCGTGCTCTCCTTCGCCGAGGACGACGCGGTGCTGCCGTCGGCCGCCAACGGCAGCGTCGGGCGCCCGTCCAAGCCGATCCAGGTCTCCGATCCCGAGCGCGGCGACTTCGTGCTCGACCACGGCGCCGTCGTGGTCGCGGGCATCACCTCGTGCACCAACACCTCCAACCCCTCGGTCATGATCGGCGCGGCCCTGCTGGCGCGCAACGCGGTCGAGAAGGGTCTGTCCTCCAAGCCGTGGGTGAAGACCAACATGGCGCCGGGCTCGCAGGTCGTCTCCGACTACTACGAGAAGGCCGGTCTGTGGCCGTACCTGGAGAAGCTCGGCTTCTTCGTCGGCGGCTACGGCTGCACCACCTGCATCGGCAACACCGGTCCGCTGCCGGAGGAGATCTCCAAGGCGGTCAACGACAACGACCTCTCGGTCACCGCGGTGCTCTCGGGCAACCGCAACTTCGAGGGCCGCATCTCCCCCGACGTCAAGATGAACTACCTGGCCTCGCCGCCGCTGGTCATCGCCTACGCGCTCGCGGGCAGCATGGACTTCGACTTCGAGGTCGACGCGCTCGGCAAGGACACCGACGGCAATTCGGTCTTCCTGAAGGACATCTGGCCGTCGGCGCAGGAGATCGACGACACCATCAAGTCGGCGATCAGCCGCGACATGTTCACCAAGTCCTACGCCACCGTCTTCGAGGGCGACGAGCGCTGGCGCAACCTGGAGACCCCCGAGGGCGACACCTTCGCCTGGGACCCGAACTCCACCTACGTGCGCAAGGCCCCCTACTTCGACGGCATGGAGCTCGAGCCCGCGCCGGTCGAGGACATCACGGGCGCGCGCGTGCTCGCACTGCTCGGCGACTCGGTCACCACCGACCACATCAGCCCGGCGGGCCCCATCAAGCCCGGCACTCCCGCCGCGCAGTACCTGGACTCGCACGGCGTGCAGCGCAAGGACTACAACTCCCTCGGCTCGCGGCGCGGCAACCACGAGGTGATGATCCGCGGCACCTTCGCCAACATCCGGCTGCGCAACCAGCTCCTCGACGACGTCTCGGGCGGCTACACCCGCGACTTCACCCAGGACGGCGCACCGCAGGCGTTCATCTACGACGCCTCGCAGAACTACCAGGCCGCGGGCATCCCGCTGGTCGTGCTCGGCGGCAAGGAGTACGGGTCGGGCTCCTCGCGCGACTGGGCGGCCAAGGGCACCCGCCTGCTCGGCGTGAAGGCGGTCATCACCGAATCCTTCGAGCGCATCCACCGCTCGAACCTCATCGGCATGGGCGTCATCCCGCTGCAGTTCCCGGCGGGCGAGTCGGCCGCCTCGCTGAAGCTCGACGGCACCGAGGTCTTCGACATCGAGGGCGTCACCAAGCTGAACGAGGGTGTCACGCCGAAGACCCTGAAGGTCACCGCGACCAAGGACAGCGGCGAGAAGATCACCTTCGACGCCGTGGTCCGCATCGACACCCCCGGTGAGGCGGACTACTACCGCAACGGCGGCATCCTCCAGTACGTGCTGCGGAACATGATTCGCGGCTGATGGTTTCGCCGCTCCCCGCGCGGCGGGGATGATCCGAGCAGTCGTGTATCGAGGTGCGCGCCCCCGAACGCCCCGGGGGGCGGGCCACCCCCCCAAACCACGCGGAGTTGGGATTTGGCAAGGTCAGTGAAGATCATCTCGCCGCACGTCGCAGCCAGATTCTCGAAGGGGCGCGGGCCTGCTTCGCCGAATTCGGTTACGACGGAGCGACCGTCCGCCGTCTGGAGGAGGCGATCGGGTTGTCCCGCGGCGCCATCTTCCATCACTTCCGCGACAAGGACGCGCTGTTCCTCGCGTTGGCGCAGGAGGACGCCGAGCGCATGGCCGATGTCGCGGCCAATCAGGGCATCGTGCAGGTGATGCGCGACATGCTCACCCATCCTGAGCAGTTCAACTGGCTCGGAACACGTTTGGAGATCGCGCGGCGACTACGCACCGATCCCGAATTCCGCGCGAGCTGGACCCAGCGCTCGGCCGAACTGACCGCGGCCACGCTGGCCAGGCTGGAACGGCGCAAGGCCG
This sequence comes from Nocardia bovistercoris, assembly GCF_015674855.1. Lineage (GTDB taxonomy): Bacteria > Actinomycetota > Actinomycetes > Mycobacteriales > Mycobacteriaceae > Nocardia > Nocardia bovistercoris. The sequence goes on from NZ_JADMLG010000001.1 coordinate 176,651, forward strand.
CGGGCGCCCTGCGCGACGACGTGCCGACCGATGTGCTGCTCGGCTACCTGGATCTGGTGCTGGACGGCCTCATCGCCCGGATCGCGTCCGGGCACACCAACGAGAACCTCTCCGCGGTACTGGATCTCGTCGAGGCGTCGGTGCGGCGCAAGGAGTGAGCCGCGCGCTCGAAACGGCGGCGCCGGATTCCGGCGCCGCCGTCGCGGATGTGCTCAGAAGGTGTCGTTGATGTACTCCGCCGCGTGGGTGGTCCACAGCACGTCGGTGCCCGGCATGTCGTGGCCCGAGTACCGCACGTGCTGCCCGTCCGGCCACGGCGTGAGATATCCGATGACGCCCTGCACCGCCTGGGTGTAGCGGTTCAGGTTCGCCGCCGGGTCGCTCATGAGGAAGCGCAGCAGTTCGGCGAAGATCAACGGCCCCACATTGCCGATGCGCGCGCCCTCGACGAACGAGAACGGCGAGATCCCCACATCGATGATGCGCAGCGGCGAATTCGCGGGCGCGGCGGTGATGACGTCGCCGGGATTGGCGTAGGCCCGCGTCGGGATGTCCTCGGGCCACGGACCGTGCTGTCCGTGCAGGCCGAAGGTCGTCGGCGGGCACAGGTTCCCGACGGAGTCGCCCGCCTTGCGCAGCGGGTCGGCGATCGACACCGCGAACGCGATCTCCAGCGGTGAGCCGTCCGTATTGGTGTAGGTCCCCGCGCGCACCCCCTCCAGGATCTTGCTCGCACAGATGCTGCCGAGCGAATAGCTCAACAGCGCGCACACATTCGGCGAATCCTGGATCGCCTTGACGCCCGCGGCCACCCCCTTGCGGACCGAGGTGTCCAACGACGGCCCCCACAGGTCGGGGGTAGGCCCAACCGACGCGGGCCAGTTCGGCTCGAATGCCGTGAACCGCATCGGATCCAGCAATTTCGTGACATCGCGCAGCATGCCCGCAGGCTTGCCGTCGGAGTTGCGCGGCTCGCCGGTACCGCGCAGTGTGATGATGTCGATCATCGAATCCTCCCCTCTGCCAACGCCGCCCGACGCGACGCCGTACTGTCAGGGTGCGGCACCCTGGAGGGGTTGCGCGCGCGTAGCGACTACCTGTTTCCAGGCACGGTGACAGCCGGATCGGGTCTCGCGCTCGCGGGCGGTACTCGTACGATGCGGTCGAATTCGCGGCGGTCCGTGGGTCCGCGGATCGCGAGCACGCGTTCGACATTCGCATTGTGCGCGGGGACCACGCCGCGTCGACCAGCATGCCCCGACTGCGGTGGGCGCGACCGAATTGCGTGACGGTCGCCGGCGCGTCGAAGGCGCGGCGTACCGGTGCGGCGATTCGAGCCGGCACGGTCGACACCTCATCTCTTACCGCGCGAGCGTGACGCGGCGCGCATCGGGGTCGCCGGTTCGTCCTCGAGCGCGCGGGCACGAGCGGGTCACCCGTCGCGGAAGGATTCGGTTCGAAGGGCGCGCGATGGAGTGCCGCGCAGACGTCGAACTCGCCGCGCGCTACTCCTCGGACGGGATCACCGCGCACCCTCGCCGCATGCCGACCGCCGTCGGCCTGCTCGGTCGCCGATGATCGCATCGCCTCGACGTCGAGAGCGGGGCGTACGCGTCGGCACCGCGCGACGATCCGCGTCCACCGGGCCGGAGGTCGAGAGTCCCGCCCGACCCCGGCGAACAGGATTCCATTCCCCGGCGAACAGGATTCCATTGATCGACTCATCACCGGCGCCGTCGGCTAAAGGCGAACTGCCCGTCGCAACCCTCGCGGCCGAAATCCCGACACCCAGCGCCGGGCAGGTCAGGGCGATGACCACGGTGGCGGTCGATCCGGTGCTCTCGGTGCCGAGCGGCCATCGGACGGCCGCGTTCTCCGGTCTCGAAAGTCGTTGAGCGGTCCACCGTCGCGATTATCTGGCAAGCATCAGACGGGACCGAGACGCGGACACCGCACGGGAGGCGCGGCCACCCGATCATATATCGAAACTCTTTACACACGAGCATAATCGGACTGGCCGCCGAATCGGGCGAAATGCCGGAACCCAACCGAACCGACCATGCCGCACGCTATGATTCGGTACATGCTCGTGATCATGGCAAATCCCGAGCAGATCGGAGTGCCCACCATGGTCGACGCGACGTACCGTCCCGCGACGCCCGCCGCCTCGACCGCGGCATCCATCGCGACCGAACGGATCGGCCCATGGCGGCGCGACTACCCGGCTCGGTACTGATCGTCACCGAATCCGACGATCCGCACGTCGCCGCGATGACCGCGACGCTGCGAGCGGACCACGCGGTCACCGCGATCCACCTCGACCTGCGCGATTTCCCGCGCGAACGCGGCAGTTTCCGGCTGCACCGGTTCGGCACCGCGCGCACCGTCTCACACCTCGCCGGACTCGACGGGGTGCGCTCGGTCTGGTGGCGGGTCCCCGCGAGCGGGCACCGCGGCCGTGGCGCCGAATGCGACAGCTTTCTCGAAGGGCTGCTGTGGTCGATTCCGGCCGTCTGGATCAACGATCCCGCCGCCGACAGCTTCGCTGCGCGCGCGATCGTGCAGCTCGAGACGGCGCAGCGAGCCGGGTGCGCGGTGCCGGAGACACTGATCACCAACGACGCGGACGACGCGCGGGATTTCGTCGAATCCCGGCCCGGCCCCGTGGTTTACCGGTCCGGCACCGCTGCCGACTTCGCCGGCCCCACTTCTGCCGACTTCGCCGGCTCCGGCACTTCTGCCGACTTCGCCGACCGTGTCACTCCTGCCGACTTCGCCGACCGTGTCACTCCCGCCGACTTCGCCGACCGTGTCACTCCCGCCGACTTCGCCGGCTCTGTCACTCCTGCCGACTTCGCCGGCTCCGGCACCGCAAGCGACTTCGCCGGCTCCACCATCGCAGGCGGCTTCGCCGACCCCGACCGACTCACCGTCTCCGAGTCCGCGCCGATCGCCCTCCAGGACCACATCCCACCGCGCTGCGATCTTCGTGTGGTCTGGGTGGACGGCATCGAATGGACGGTGCGGCTCGACCCGCCGAACTCCTACCGGCCCGACAAACTGCCCGCCTCGGTGAGCAAGTCACTGTCCACCTTGATGGGCGCGCTCGGACTGAGTTTCGGCGTGCTGAGTCTGCGGCTCGGCCTGGACGGGGAGTACTACTTCCGCGAGGTCGACCCGCGTGGACACTTCGCACACCTGGAGCGGGAGACCGGTCTGCCGCTCTCGCGCAGTGTGGGCAACCTACTCGTCCGCGGCGACGGCACGGTGGCCGGTGATCAGCTCACCGGCTCCGGGTGGCCGCCGTGAATTCGACTGTGCCGGTTGCCCCGTGCGCCTATTGGGTCTTGCGACGATTGGCGCCGCCTCGACTGCGTAGTTGGACATGCGATTCCACCAGCACATTGTGGATGAAACCGTACGAGCGGCCCGTCGATCGTGCCAGCGAGCGAATGCTTGCGCCCGCCTCGTATTGCTTCTTCAACTGGGACTGTAGGCGGTCACGTGATTTTCCCGTGACGCGGGTGCCCTTACCCAATGTGGCCTTGCCTTGTGTGGGCCTGTCGCTCATGGCTTCCTCCGAGTCGCCGAGCAGCGCGTCTATCCAGGCTAGGTTCTCGAGGGGCCGTGATCAACGGGTGCGTGTGATGAGAATCACGCGAGCTGAATAAGTTCCAGATATTCGGCGGACCAATGATCCTCGGTGCCGTCCGGAAGTAAAATGACGCGCTCGGGCGACAATGCCTCCGCCGCGCCCGGATCATGGGTCACCAACACCACCGCGCCCGCGTAGGTGCGCAGCGCGTCGAGCACCTGTTCGCGCGAGATCGGATCGAGATTGTTGGTCGGCTCGTCGAGCAGCAGCACATTGGCCGCCGAGGACACCAGACCGGCCAGCGCGAGACGGGTCTTCTCACCACCGGACAGGGTGCCCGCGGGCTGGTCGAGCTGCGGACCCGAGAACATGAACGCGCCGAGCAGTCCGCGCAGATCCTGCTCACCCGCGTCGGGGGCGGCGTGGCGGATGTTCTCCCACACCGTGGCGTGATCGTCGAGGGTGTCGTGCTCCTGCGCGAAATAGCCCACCTGGAGCCCGTGCCCGGCCACCAGCCCGCCCGCCGTCGGCTGTTCGACGCCCGCGAGCAACCGCAGCAGCGTCGTCTTGCCCGCGCCGTTGAGGCCGAGGATCACCACGCGACTACCGCGGTCGATGGCCAGGTTCACGCCGGTGAAGATCTCCAGCGAACCGTAGAGTTTGGTCAGGTTCTCGGCCATCAGCGGGGTCTTGCCGCAGGGTGCGGGCTCCGGGAACTTGATCCTTGCCACCCGGTCGGCCACCCGCACGTCGTCGAGTTCGGCCAGCAGGCGGTCGGCGCGCTTGGCCATGTTCTGCGCCGCGGTGGCTTTGGTGGCCTTCGCGCCGAGCTTGGCGGCCTGCGCCTTCAGCGCGCTCGCCTTCTTCTCCGCGTTCGCGCGCTCGCGGACCCGGCGCTGCTCGTCGGTGGCGCGGGCGTCGAGATATTTCTTCCAGCCCATGTTGTAGACGTCGGCCTCGCCGCGCACCGCGTCGAGGAACCACACCTTGTTGACCACGGCTTCGAGCAGTTCCACATCGTGGCTGATCACGATCAGGCCGCCGTCGTGGCTCTGCAGGAAACCGCGCAGCCAGGTGATGGAGTCGGCGTCGAGGTGGTTGGTCGGCTCGTCGAGCAGCAGGATGCGGTCCGAGCGGCCGCCGCTGCCGTCCGAGGCGGAGAACAGGATGCGCGCCAGCTCGATTCGGCGGCGCTGGCCGCCGGACAGGGTGCGCAACGCCTGGCCGAGCACCCGGTCGGGCAGGCCGAGGCTGTGGCAGATGCGTGACGCCTCGCTCTCGGCGACGTATCCGCCGAGCGCCGAGAACCGCTCCTCCAGCCTGCCGTAGCGGCGGATCGCCTTCTCGCGCTCGCCGTCGTCGGCCACCTCGGCCATCAGGGCCTGCTGCTTCTCCATGTCACGGATGAGCGTGTCGAGCCCGCGGGCGGACAGCACCCGATCGCGGCCGAGCACATCGAGATCGCCCTCGCGCGGGTCCTGCGGGAGGTAGCCGATCTCGGTGGAGCGCACGATCTTTCCCGCGTAGGGCTCGCCCTCGCCCGCGAGTATCCGCAGGGTGGTGGTCTTGCCCGCGCCGTTGCGACCGACCAGTCCGATACGGTCGCCCGACTGCACCCGCAGCGCTGGTCCGGGGGCCGACAGGAGAGTGCGGACGCCGGCCCGGACCTCCAGGTCGGTCGCGGTGATCACAGACGGGCTCCTCACGAATACGGCAGTGCTCGGACGGGGTGTTCTCGATGCTATGGGCGCGATGCGCACACGAACCACTGATTTTACCCGCCGTCAGGCCCACCCGGCGAACCCCGGCGGGCGCATGTGACATCCATTACCTTCCTGGCGACCCGCCACGTAGCACCCGATCACCGGGCGATGTGCTTTCGCGCCTTCCATCGGCTGAAGTAGCGTGCCGATGTATGACTACGGATCTGTTGGGCCGCAGCGCACTGGTCAGTGGTGCGAGCCGGGGCATCGGCAAGGCGGTCGCCGCCGAACTGCTGAGCCGCGGCGCGAACGTCCTGATCACCGCGCGCAAGCCCGGGCCGCTCGAGGAAGCAGCCGAGGAACTGCGGGCGCTTGGACACCGGGGGCAGGTCGTAGCGCTGGCGGGCAATTCCGGTGACGCCGAGAGCCGGGCCGCCGCGGTGGACCGCGTGATCGCCGAATTCGGCTCGCTCGACATCCTGATCAACAACACCGGCATCAACCCCGTCTTCGGCGCGCTCATGGACGCCGACCTGGACGCCGTGCGCAAGATCTTCGACGTCAACGTGGTCGCCGCCCTCGGCTACCTGCAGGCCGCCTACCGCGCCTGGATGCGCGACCACGGCGGCGCGGTGGTCAACGTCGCCAGCGTCGCTGGTATCCGTTCCACCGGCGTCATCGGGGCGTACGGCGCCTCCAAAGCCGCGCTCATCCGGCTCACCGAGGAACTGGCCTGGCAGCTCGGGCCGACCATCCGGGTCAACGCCGTCGCCCCCGGCGTGGTGAAGACGAAATTCGCCGACGCCCTGTACTCCGCCGACGAAGAGAAAGCCGCCTCGATCTACCCCATGAAGCGCCTCGGCTCCCCCGAGGACGTGGCCCGCCTGATCGTCTTCCTCGCTTCACCGGAAGCGGACTGGATCACCGGCGAGACCGTACGAGTCGACGGCGGCCTTCTGGCCACCGGCGGCCTCTGACCCGGAGCGCGGTGCGTCCCCTCGCGCGCCGAGCGCCCACCGCCGACCGCACCGGATACACCGCCCCTCCGGCGCACCGCGGGCGGCGACCGGGCAAGCACACACCGACCGACGATCGCCCCGGCGAACGACGAACCACCGCGGTGGCGCGACCTGCCCGCCCTCGGCGGCTGTTCGCGCCTGCCACGTCGAGCACAGCCGCGCGCCGGAACCGCCGGTGAGTGCCGACATCGCGATCTGCGGCGCGGGGCCCGCGGGCCGTGCGCTCGCCCATCGTTGTCTGGAGCGCGGGCTCTCGGTGACCCTGATCGATCCCGCGCCGGACCGCCGCTGGACGGCCACCTATGCCCTGTGGGCGGACGAACTGCCCGATTGGCTCGATACCGCCGCGGTGGCCGCGACCGTCGAGCGACCTGTCGCGTGGGCGCGCGGGCGTCATGTCGTCGACCGCACCTACGCCGTACTCGACTCCGAACGGCTGCGCGCCGCCTTGTCCGTCGATGCCGCCGAGATTCGCGCCGATCGCGCGGTGACACTGGACGGGCACACGGTGACCTGCGCGTCGGGCGCGACGGTGACCGCGGCGCGGGTGATCGACGCCCGCGGCCTGACCCGCTCCCCCGCACGCGCCGAACAGACCGCCTACGGACTCGTCGTCGACTCATCGCGCGCCCGCGGCCTCGAACCGGCGTTCATGGACTGGCGCGCCGACAACGGCGCGGAATCCGTTGCCCCGCCGTCGTTCCTGTACGCGGTGCCGGTCGGCGGCGGGCGGATCCTGCTCGAGGAGACCTGTCTGGTCGGTCGTCCCGCACTCGACACCGCGACCTTGCGCACCCGATTACTGTGTCGATTGCGTTCGCGCGGAATAGCACTCGACGGCGACGAGACCGTGGAGCGGGTGCGATTCCCGGTGCACGGCGGCCGGGTCGGTCGGGACCGGTTCGGCGCGGCGGGCGGATTCACCCATCCGGCAACGGGTTACAGCGTGGCCGCCGCGCTCGGCGCGGCCGATCCGGTCGCGTCGGGTGCGCGGGCGGCGACGGCGGGCATTCGCGCGGTCGCCGCGTTGCGCGCGGCGGGACTGCGGGCCTTGCTGGCACTGCCGCCCGCCGATGTCCCCGATTTCTTCGAGGCGTTCTTCACCCTCCCGGCCCGGCGGCAACGCGCCTATCTCAGCGGACGCGCCGACCCGCGCGGCACCGCGGGCGCCATGCGCGCGTTGTTCGCCGAATTGCCGCCCCGACTTCGCCGCGCGGTCGTCTCCGCGTCCCTCGGGCTCGCTGTCCTGGACTGAACGGCGCGCGGCCCGCGCATTTCCGGCGAACCGCACGACACCGCCGTCGCCACGGTATTGCTCGCGGATTCCCATTCGGTCGGCCATGATGGAGGAATGCGAGCTATTTGGAAGGGCTCGATTGCGTTCGGGCTGGTCAACGTCCCGGTCAAGGTGTACACGGCCACCGAGGACCACGACATCCGGTTCCACCAGGTCCACGCGGCCGACGGCGGTCGCATAAAATACGACCGGGTGTGCACGGTGTGCGGGAAATCGGTGCAGTACGCCGATATCGACAAAGCCTACGAATCCCCGGAGGGCGACAAGGTCGTCCTGACCGACGAGGATTTCGCGAAACTCCCGGTGGCGGAGAAGCACGAGATTCCGGTGCTGCAATTCGTGCCGTCCGACCAGATCGACCCGATTCTGTTCGACAAGAGCTATTTCCTCGAACCGGATTCCACCACCCCCAAGGCGTACGTCCTGCTCGCGGCGACCCTGGAACGCATCGACCGCACCGCGCTCGTCCATTTCACGCTGCGCCAGAAGACGCGGCTCGCGGCGTTGCGGGTACGCGACGGCGTGCTGCTGTTGCAGACCCTGCTGTGGCCCGACGAGGTGCGCGCGGTGGATTTCGAGTCGCTGGACGACGTGTCCGATCCGCGCCCGCAGGAACTCACCATGGCCGAGACGCTGGTCGAGTCCATGTCCGACGATTTCGAGCCCGACCTCTACACCGACGAATACCAGACCGAGCTGAAGAAGATCCTGGACGAGGCGATCGCGAGCGGCACCGGCGCGGTGGTGCGCCACGAGGAGGCCGCACCCGCAGAGATGGACGCCGAGGTCGTCGACCTGGTCGCCGCGCTGCAACGCAGCCTGGAGGCCAGCGGACGCCGCTCCGCGGGCGCCGCGGACGAGTCGGCGCCCGCCGCGAAGAAGACGCAGGCGAAAAAGGCCGCCGCATCGAAATCCACCGCCTCGAAATCCACCGCGTCGAAATCCGCGGCCACCAAGGCGACAGCGGCGAAGGCGACGAAATCCGCCGCGAAGACCGCGAGCAGCGCGAAACCCGCGAAGAAAGCCGTCAAGAAGACCGCGGCACGCAAAGGCGCCTGACCCGACGTGGAACTCGAACCCGAGCGGCGCCGGTCAGCGTCGAGCGCCCGTCCACTCGAAAATCCCGGGACGACCATACGGATTCTTCGGGAACGCGGCGTTCAGACGGCCTGGTAGTACCAGTCGAGGCGACCCTCTTCGGGCTCGTCACTGGTGCGGAAGAAATGGAAACCCGCTCGGCGCGCGACCACCACCGCCGCCGCGTCGGCGGGGTCGACCCGCAGCACCGCTTCGTCGGCGAGGTCGGCGGCGGCCAGGAATCGGCACGCGAGCACGACGGCGCGGATCGCCGAGGGCGGTCGCCGCCATTCTGGCGCGAGCCCGTAGGCGAGTGCGGCCTGTCCGGCCGCGAGATAGGGCTGTTCGGCGTGCACGCCGAGGGCGCCGACCACGGAGCCGTCGGCATGGGCCGTGACCGCGAAGACCCGCGCGGGCCCACCGGTGTCCCAGTCGACCGCGCAGCGTTCGAAATGCGCCGCGAGACCGGCGGGCCGTGTATCGGCTCCGGTCAACCAGTCGACCCCGGTCCCGGCGTCGGCCTCGGCATAGGTCCGCGCGTCGGCCACCGCGATCGGCCGCAGCGAGATCACCCCGTCCGACAGCAACACGTGACCATGATCGGCAATGAAGTCACGATCCGGCAACCGGATACACCGAGAGCTCGACAACTTCCCGATCACCTCCCACACCGATTCGGCACACCGCAGGCTATCCGATGGCGCGTCGTCTCCATCGCGACGCGTCGGGCGACCCGCGATCCGCTGATCTCGGAACGCGCGGTCCCCGCCAGCCACCGTACCGACTGCCGATACGAGACGGTTACCCGCGGGCGGACCCCGCCACACCACGACGGCAACACGTCGGATCGACTCCGTGGACCACGCGCGTCGATCCCGAGATACATCGTGAGCAATGGTTCCGCGACATCCGTCCGCGCGGATTTCCACCGCCGACTACCGCGTCGCGCTCGATCCCGCTTCCCGAGAACGACGCCGCACCACGACGGCTACGCCCCGACCGGTTACCGAGCGTTCGCGGTGCACGCCGAGACCGCGATATCGGCCGGACGCGGTTGCGCGCTACCGAGATCGGGGAACGGCGGCGCGGAATCGCCGAGCGCGGCGACGGCGGTCTGTTCGGCCTCGGTGCGGGTAGCCCCCGCCGCCCAGGCGTAGCGCCCGTCGGCCCCGCGTGCGACAGCGGCGCAACCGCCCACGAACCGCTGCACCAATTCGCAGTCGTAGACGGCGCATTCACGAATCGCGGCGGCGTCGGCGGTGACCCGGCTGGTGTGGTCGACCGCGGCGACCACCTTGCCCGTCGACCGGGACACCGCGAGCGTCCCGTAGTACTTGCCCGCGGCGTGGGCCGCCCCGGAACCGACACCGACCGCGGCGATCGATGTGATGGCGACCGCGACGGCCCCCTTGCGCAACACAGACACGAGAGGATTTTGGGCCGGCCATCGCGAATTGTCCAGCAATTCGCCTGAGCGGCAAGCGGGCTCGTGACTAGACGGTGAATCCGAGCGCGCGCAGCTGCTCGCGGCCGTCCTCGGTGATCTTGTCGGGACCCCACGGCGGAATCCAGACCCAGGTGATCTCCAGATCCTCGACCAGGCCGCTGCGCACCAGCGCGTTGCGCGACTGATCCTCGATGACGTCGGTCAACGGGCAGGCCGCCGAGGTCAGCGTCATATCCAGTTTGGCGATCTCGTTCTCGACCTTGATGCCGTACACCAGCCCGAGATCGACCACGTTGATGCCGAGTTCGGGGTCGACCACGTCGCGCATGGCCTCCTCGATGTCCTCGACGTGTTTGAGCTGCTCGGCCGAGAGTTCGACCGGCTCGGCCGCCGCTTCTGTAGTCGCCGCCTCGAGAGTCGCCGCCTCGGTATTCGCCACAGCGACGGTGGCCTCGGTCTCGCTCATGCTGTCGCCCCATTCGTGCCGATAGTCGGATTGCCGTCCCGCCCAGCATCCTGCCCGTTCGCGGTGATCCGCACCACCGCGTCCTTGAACGCCATCCAGCCGAGCAGCGCGCATTTGACGCGGGCCGGATATTTCGACACCCCCGCCAGCGCGATGCCGTCGCCGATCACGTCCTCGTCGCCTTCCACGGTGCCGCGGCTGGAGATCATCTCGTTGTAGGAGTCGACCACCTTCAGCGCCTGCGGCACCGAGAGCCCGATCACCTGGTCGGCCAGGATCGAGGTCGCGGCCTGGCTGATCGAACAGCCCTGCCCGTCGTAGGACACATCGGCCACGTCGCCGTCCTCGCCGATGTGCACGCGCAAGGTGACCTCGTCACCGCAGGTCGGGTTCACGTGGTGCACTTCGGCGCCGAACGGTTCCCGCAGCCCGCGATGATGGGGATGCTTGTAGTGGTCCAGGATCACTTCCTGGTACATCTGCTCCATGCGCATGTCTTATGCAACTCCGAAGAAGTCCTGCGCCTTCCGCACGGCCGCCACGAGCGCGTCGACCTCGTCGAGCGTGTTGTAGACCGCGAAGGAGGCGCGCGCCGTCGCCGCGATGCCGAAGCGGCGATGCAGCGGCCAGGCGCAGTGGTGGCCGACCCGGATCGCGACGCCCTGGTCGTCGAGGATCTGACCGACGTCGTGGGCGTGGATGCCGTCGACCAGGAACGACACCGCGCCGCCGCGATCCACGTTCTCGGCGGGGCCGATGATCCGCACGCCGGGCACTTCGCTCAGCCCCGCCAGCGCGGCGGCGGTGAGCGTGTGCTCGTGCGCGGCCACCGCGTCCATGCCGATGGCGTCGAGATAGCGCACGGCCGCGCCCAATCCGATGACCTGGGAGGTCATCGGCACGCCCGCCTCGAACCGCTGCGGCGGCGGGGCGTAGGTGCTGTGGTCCATGAACACGGTCTCGATCATGGAGCCGCCGGTGATGAACGGCGGGGTCCGCTCGAGCAGTTCCCCGCGGCCGAACAGCACGCCGACACCGGACGGCCCGAGCATCTTGTGCCCGGAGAACGCGGCGTAGTCGACGCCGAGTTCGCGGAAGTTCACCGGCATGTGCGGCACCGACTGGCAGGCGTCGAGCACGACCAGCGCGCCGACCGCCTTGGCGCGGCGCACGAGTTCGGCCACCGGGGCGATGGCGCCGGTGACGTTCGACTGGTGCGTGAACGCCACCACCTTGGTGGCCTCGGTCAGCTCCAGCGAGTCGAGGTCGATCCGCCCGTCGTCGGTGACGCCGTACCACTTCAGGGTCGCGCCGGTACGCCGCGCGAGTTCCTGCCACGGCACGAGATTCGCGTGGTGCTCCAACTCGGTGATGACGATCTCGTCGCCCGGACCGAGGTGGTGCGGGAAGCGGTCGTCGGCGAAGGAGTAGGTGACCAGGTTCAGCGATTCGGTCGCGTTCTTGGTGAACACGATCTCGTCGGACTCGACCCCGACGAAACGGCCGATGATCGCGCGCGCGTCCTCGTAGGCGTCGGTGGCTTCCTCGGCGAGCTGATGCGCGCCGCGGTGCACCGCGGAATTGCTGGTGACCAGGAATGCCCGCTCGGCCTCGAGCACCTCGGTCGGGCGCTGCGAGGTCGCGCCGGAATCCAGGTACACCAACGGTTTCCCGTCCCGGACCGTGCGGCTCAGGATGGGGAAGTCGGCCCGGATCCGAGCCACGTCGACGGTGCGGCCTGTGACTGGCGCTGCTGTCATGTCAGGCTCCCGCGGTAGCTGTCTGTGTGAAGCGGACGTAGCCGTTCGCGTCGAGTTCCTCGGCGAGTTCGGGGCCGCCCTCGGCGACGATGCGCCCACCGACGAAGACGTGCACGAACTGCGGCTGGATGTAGCGCAGGATGCGGGTGTAGTGGGTGATGAGCAGCACGCCGCCGTTCTCGCGCTCGCGGTAGCGGTTCACGCCCTCGGAGACGATGCGCAGCGCGTCCACGTCCAGACCCGAGTCGGTCTCGTCGAGGATGGCGATCTTCGGCTGCAGCAGACCCAGTTGCAGGATCTCGTGGCGCTTCTTCTCACCGCCGGAGAAACCCTCGTTCACGCTGCGCTCGGCGAAGGCGGCGTCGATCTCGAGTTCGCTCATCGACTCCTTCACCTCCTTGACCCAGGTGCGCAGCTTCGGCGCCTCGCCGCGGACCGCGGTGGCCGCGGTGCGCAGGAAGTTCGACACCGAGACCCCCGGCACCTCGACGGGGTACTGCATGGCCAGGAACAGACCCGCGCGCGCCCGCTCGTCCACCGACATGGCGAGAACGTCCTCGCCGTCGAGGGTGATCGAGCCCTGCGTCACCGTGTACTTGGGGTGACCGGCGATGGCGTAGGACAGGGTCGACTTGCCGGAGCCGTTGGGGCCCATGATGGCGTGCGTCTCACCGGATTTCACCGTGAGGTCGACGCCGTTGAGAATCTTGATGGGCGCGCCGGACTCGTCCGGGTTGGCGACCTGGACGTGCAGGTCCTTGATTTCCAGGGTGGTCATCGGATTGGAATTCCTTTGCGGGAGTGTGGGTTCGCGGATCAGGCGCCGATGGCGGCGAGTTCGGCCTCGATGGCCGCCTCGAGCCGCTGCCTGATCTCGGGCACCGCGATCTTCTGGATGATCTCGTGGAAGAAGCCGCGCACGACGAGCCTGCGGGCGGCGTCCTCCGGGATACCGCGCGCACGCAGGTAGAACAACTGCTCGTCGTCGAAACGACCGGTCGCCGAGGCATGTCCGGCGCCCGCGATCTCGCCGGTCTCGATCTCGAGATTCGGCACCGAGTCGGCGCGCGCGCCATCGGTGAGCACGAGATTGCGGTTGACCTCGAAGGTGTCGGTGCCCTCCGCGGCCGCCCGGATCAGCACGTCGCCGACCCACACCGTGCGGGCGTCGTCCTTCGGCGAGTCCGGGTCGCCCTGCAACGCGCCCTTGTACAGCACGTTCGATTTGCAGTTGGGCTGCGAGTGGTCGACGAGCAGGCGCTGTTCGAAATGCTGTCCGGCGTCGGCGAAGTACAGGCCGAGCAGTTCGGCGTCGCCGCCTGGGCCGTCGTATTTCACGGTGCCGGTGAGCCGCACCAGATCGCCGCCGAGGGTGACCGCGATGTGGCGCAGCGTGGCGTCGCGCCCGAGCCGGGCGTGGTGGGCGGTGAGGTGCACGGCGTCGTCGGCCCAGTCCTGCACCGCGACCACGGTCAGCTTCGCGCTGTCGCCGAGTACGAATTCCACGTTCTCGGCGTAGGTTCCGCTGCCGCGCAGGTCGACGACCACGGTCGCGACGGCGAAGTTGCCGAGCCGGATCTGCAGATGCCCGTAGGCGGTGCGGTCGGCGCCGGGACCGGTGACGGTGACCGCGATCGGTTCGGCCACTTCGGTTTCCGCGCCCACCGACACGATGGTCGCCGACTCGAATCCCGAATACGCCTGCGCCGCGACACGATCGGCGGGCACACCGGCCGCGCCGAGGCGTTCGTCGGCGCGCCCGACGGTCTCCACGCGCACGGACTCCGGCGCGACGACCTCGACCCGCGCCGACCCGTCGCGCACCGCGCTGCCGTCGTGCAGGCCGCGCAACCGGCGCAGCGGAGTGAACCGCCACTCCTCGTCGCGGCCCGAAGGCACCTCGAAGGCGTCGACGTCGTAGGAGGTGAACACCTCACCCTTGTTGACCGCGGCCGTCGCGCCCGGATTCATCACCGGCTTCGCGGGGTTCTCCCCCTCGACGGCGCCGATCGTTCCTGTCGCCATCAGCCGACGGCTCCTTCCATCTGCAGCTCGATGAGCCGGTTCAGTTCCAGCGCGTATTCCATGGGCAGTTCCTTGGCGATGGGCTCGACGAAGCCGCGCACCACCATTGCCATCGCCTCGTCCTCGGTCAGGCCGCGGCTCATCAGGTAGAACAGCTGATCCTCGGAGACCTTCGAGACCGTCGCCTCGTGGCCCATGGTCACGTCGTCCTCGCGGATGTCGACGTAGGGGTAGGTGTCGGAGCGGCTGACCGTGTCGACGAGCAGCGCGTCGCACTTCACCGTCGACTTCGACCCGTGCGCGCCCTTGTTCACCTGCACCAGGCCGCGGTAGGAGGCGCGTCCGCCGCCGCGCGCCACCGACTTCGACACGATGGTCGACGAGGTGTGCGGCGCCAGGTGCAGCATCTTCGCGCCGGTGTCCTGGTGCTGGCCCTCACCGGCGAAGGCCACCGAGAGCACCTCTCCCTTGGCGTACTCGCCGGTCATCCAGACCGCGGGGTACTTCATGGTGACCTTGGAGCCGATATTGCCGTCGATCCACTCCATGGTCGCGCCCGCCTCCGCCTTGGCCCGCTTGGTGACCAGGTTGTAGACGTTGTTCGACCAGTTCTGGATGGTGGTGTAGCGGCAGCGCCCGCCCTTCTTCACGATGATCTCGACCACCGCGGAGTGCAGCGAGTCGGACTTGTAGATCGGCGCGGTGCAGCCCTCGACGTAGTGCACGTAGGCGTCCTCGTCGACGATGATCAGGGTGCGCTCGAACTGCCCCATGTTCTCGGTGTTGATGCGGAAGTACGCCTGCAGCGGGATGTCGACGTGCACGCCGGGCGGCACGTAGATGAAGGAGCCGCCCGACCACACGGCGGTGTTCAGCGCGGAGAACTTGTTGTCGCCCGCGGGGATCACCGAGCCGAAGTAGCGCTGGAAGATCTCCGGGTGCTCGCGCAGACCGGTGTCGGTGTCGAGGAAGATCACGCCTTGGGCCTCCAGGTCCTCGCGGATCTGGTGGTAGACGACCTCGGACTCGTACTGCGCGGCGACACCGGCCACCAGGCGCTGCTTCTCCGCCTCGGGGATGCCGAGCTTGTCGTAGGTGTTCTTGATGTCCTCGGGCAGTTCCTCCCAGGACGCGGCCTGCTTCTCGGTGGAGCGCACGAAGTACTTGATGTTGTCGAAGTCGATGCCGTCCAGGTTGGAGCCCCAGTTCGGCATGGGCTTGCGATCGAAGATGCGCAGCGCCTTGAGCCGCTGCTCGAGCATCCACTCCGGCTCGCTCTTCTTCCCCGAGATGTCGCGAACGACAGCCTCGGACAGACCTCGCTGCGCGCTCGCGCCCGCGACATCGGAGTCGGCCCAGCCGTAACCGTATTTGCCCAGGGAAGCGATCGCCTCTTCCTGGCTGAGCGGCTGCCCCTGTTCGATGGCGGCGGCGGTGGTCGTCATTCGGCACTCCTTCCGGAGTCGTTCGTTCGTCCCGCCGCGGGCTGTGCGGCGGTCGGTGTCGAATGTTCTCGGCCGGACGCCGCTGGTGCGGACGCCGGTGGTACTGATGGCGCGGATGCCCGGCCCGCGCGGCGCACCGCGGGCAGGTCGAGCAGCGGCACGTGCGTGGTGCACGCGCAGTCGCCGTTGGCGATGGTCGCCAGCCGCTGCACGTGGGTGCCGAGCAGTTCGCGGAACGCTTCCAGCTCCGCGTCGCACAACTGCGGGAACTCCTCGGCGACGTGCGCGACCGGGCAGTGGTGCTGGCAGATCTGCACGCCCGCGCCCACCTTGCGGGTGGTGGCGGCGAAGCCGGCGTCGGTGAACGCGTCCGCGATCTCCTCGGCCTTGGCCTCGGTGCGTTCCGGGCTGTGTTCCTCGACCGCCTCGATGCCCGCGACGATGGTACGCGCGCGCTTCCTGGCGAAATCGGTGATGGCCTGTTCCCCGCCGATCTCGCCGAGCTGCCGGATCGCGGCGCCCGCCAGGTCGTCGTAGGCGTGCCCGAGCCTGCCACGACCCTTGGCCGTGAGCTGATACTGCTTGGCGGGCCTGCCTCGGCCCTTCTGCTGCCACGGCGCCGAGCGGGCGGCCCTGGCCTGGCCGGAGTCGATGAGCGCGTCCAGGTGGCGGCGCACCCCGGCGGGCGCGAGGCCGAGTTCCGCGCCGATGGCGGTGGCGGTGATCGGCCCCTGCTCCAGCAGCAGTCGCACGATGGCGGCCCTGGTCTGACCTTCGGCCGCGGCGGGCGCATGCGAGGACGCCGCACCGGTCTTGCGACCGGCCCGCTCGTCGTCACTCCGCAAACCCACGGTTTTCACAACACCAGTGTGGCGGAATTAGTTCCTTAAATCTAATAAGGGTGCCCTGACCGGAACCGCCCCGTCGGCACGCCGATATCCGCGGCACACGCGCGTGACCGCGCGAAACGGCGCGAGCCATGGAAACAGGCGCGCGAAGACAGTGACGCACCGCACATCTCGCGCGGACGCCGGGCGCGGGCGGCACCGCCCAACCGGTCGATCGCACGGACCGCTCACACCCGTGCACCCGGTCACATTCCGGGCCGAAGCACGGGTATCCGAATCGGCTACGCTGGCCCGGTGATGTCAGGCGAACCGGGCGGAGAACGTGACGACGAGACCCGGCCCGCCCGCGTCGATACCCTGATCCCACCGCGCGCGAGCAGGTCCTTCGCCGCCGCCGTCACCTTCGGCAGACGCGTCGTCGGCCTCGACGTCGCACCCGACCACACGGTCAGCGACGCGCTGCACGCCAACGAACCCGAGGCGGGCGGACTCGACGCCAAGGAGAACGCCCAACTGCGCCGGGTCCGCCTGCTCGGCGCGACCGGCTCGGTGATGATGGCGATCGGCGCGCTCGGCCTCGGCGCCCAGCCCACGCTGCAGAACCCGACCTACGGCAAGGCCATCATCGGCCTGCCCGCCCGGGTGCACAGCTCGGGACTCGCGGTCACCATGCTCGGCACCGTCGTGGTCATGCTCGCGTGGCTGCTGCTCGGACGCTTCGCGCTCGGGCTGCGCTCCAGTCAGGGCCGCAGGCTCACCCGCTCACAGCTCGACCGCACCCTGCTGCTGTGGATCATCCCGCTGTCGGTGGCTCCGCCCATGTTCAGCCAGGACGTGTACTCCTATCTCGCACAGGGCGAGATCGCCGCGCGCGGACTCGACCCGTACGACGTCGGCCCGGTACAAGGACTCGGACAGGACCACGTCCTCACCCGCAGCGTGCCGAACATCTGGCAGAACACCCCCGCCCCCTACGGTCCGCTCTCGCTGTGGTTCGGCAAGGGCATCGCGGCGCTCACCGGCGAGAACATGCTGGCGGGCGTGCTGCTGCACCGGGTGCTCGCGCTGATCGGCGTGGCCTGCGTGGTATGGGCGCTGCCGCGGCTGGCCCAGCGCTGCCGGGTCTCCCCCGTGGCGGCGCTGTGGCTCGGCGCGGCCAATCCGCTGGTGATCTTCCACCTGGTCTCCGGGGTGCACAACGAGGCCATGATGATCGGGCTGATGCTGGTCGGCCTCGAACTGTGCCTGGCGGCCGTCTCGCGCACCGGCCCGTTGCGCGGACCAACCCTGGCCCTGTTCTTGACCGGCGCGACCCTGCTCGCGCTCTCGGCCATGGTCAAGATCCCCTCGATGCTCGCGCTGGCCTTCGTGTGGATGGCGCTGAGCCGCCGATGGGGCGGCAAGTGGCGGGGCATCACCGCGTCCGCGCTGCTACTCGGCGCCGTCACCGCCACCGTCACGCTGGCGATCTGCGTCGGCAGCGGACTCGGCTTCGGCTGGGTCGGCACTCTCGGCACCGCCAACGCGGTGCGCAGTTGGATGTCGCTGCCGACACTGCTCGGGGTGATCACGGGATTCGGCGGCGTGCTGCTCGGCCTCGGCGATCACACCACCGCGCTGCTGAGCATCACCCGTCCCATCGCGGCCGCGGCCGCGACACTGCTCGTGGTGCGGCTGCTCATCGCGACCTGGAGCGGTCGTCTGCACCCGGTCGGGGCGCTCGGCCTCGCGTTCGGCGCGGTCGTGCTGCTGTTCCCGGTGGTGCAGCCCTGGTATCTGCTGTGGGGCATCGTGCCGCTGGCGGCCTGGGCGAACCGGCCGCTGTTCCGGGTACCCGCCACGGTGGCCTCGGCGGTGGTCAGCGTGCTGCTGATGCCGTCGGGCAGCGAGATCACGCCGTTCGTGCTCATCTACGCGGCCACCATCACCATCCTGACCTGCCTGCTGATGATCCTGGCCACCCGCAAATCGCTGCCGTGGCGGCTCGACGAATCCGGCGCCGCTGCCGAAGCCGCCGGTCCGTTCGCGTCGACGAAGGATCGCCCGGAGTCGACGGGCCGACCGGACGCGGCAGCCCAGCGGCCCGAAACCGGTTCGAACAGGTCCGCTCACCTGGTGACCGATTCGACCGCGACGTCCGGCTTCGGGGCGACAGAAGCGCGCACGACGAACGACCTCGAGTCGATCGAAGCAAGCGCGACAACCGGTTTCGGGGCAGCCGATCCGAGCGCGGCATCCGGCTTCAGGTCGACCGATCCGAGCGCGACGACCGGCTTCGGTTCGCCGGATGCGGGCGCGGCGACCGCGCTCGCGGCGACCGAATCGACGGCGACCGACGCGGAACCCGCTGTGCCCGCGACACGCTCGACCGCGCGCGGCGAATGATCGGGCAGGGGTGTCTGCCGGCTCACATCGGCACACCGCTTACGGTGTGACATCGTGACCGCAGCCTCCGTACCCGCCGTGCGCGTCGACGGCGTCGTCAAGCGTTACGGCGAGACCGTCGCGGTCGACGGCCTGTCCTTCGACGTCGAACGGGCGCAGGTGCTCGCGCTGCTCGGCCCCAACGGCGCGGGCAAGACGACCACCGTCGAGATGTGCGAGGGTTTCGTCACCCCCGACGCGGGTTCGGTGCGGGTACTCGGCCTCGACCCCATCGCCGACTCGGAGCGGCTGCGTTCCCGCATCGGCGTCATGTTGCAGGGCGGCGGCGCCTATCCCGGCGCGCGCGCGGGCGAGATGCTGGAGCTGGTAGCCGCCTATTCGGCCGCGCCTCTCGACCCGGAATGGCTGCTGCGGACCCTCGGCCTCCAGGACAACCGGCGCACCCCGTACCGCAGACTGTCGGGCGGCCAGCAACAGCGCCTCGCGCTGGCGTGCGCGCTGGTCGGGCGGCCGGAGATCGTCTTCCTCGACGAGCCGACCGCCGGACTCGACGCCCAGGCCAGGCTGATCGTCTGGGAACTCATCGACGCGCTGCGCCGCGACGGCGTCACGGTGGTGCTCACCACCCACGTGATGGACGAGGCCGAGCAACTCGCCGACCAGCTCGTCATCGTCGACCACGGGCAGATCGTGGCCGCAGGCACCCCCGCCGAGGTCACCGCGCACGGCGCCGCGGGCCAGCTGCGATTCACCGCGCCACCCAAACTGGATCTCGAACTGTTGAAATCGGCGCTGCCCGAAGGGTTCTCGCCGCGCGAGACGACACCGGGCGCGTATCTGGTCGAGGGCGAGATCGATCCGCAGGTGCTGGCGACGGTGACCGCGTGGTGCGCGCGCCTCAATGTGCTCGCCACCGACATCCGCATCGATCAACGACGCCTCGAGGACGTGTTCCTCGAACTCACTGGACGGGATCTGCGCGGATGACACACGCCGACCTGAGCGCCAATCGTTTCGACGCGGGCACCTTCGCGCCCGATCCGCGTCCGGCCTCGCGCCCCGCGATGCTGGCCGCGCAGACCCGCCTCGAACTGATCCTGTTGCTGCGCAACGGCGAACAACTGCTGCTGACCATGTTCATCCCGATCACCCTGCTGGTCGGTCTCACCCTGCTGCCCTTCGGGGAACTGGGCGACACCAGGGTCGACAAGATCGTGCCCGCGGTGATGATGGTGGCGGTGATGTCGACGGCCTTCACCGGTCAGGCCATCGCCGTCGGCTTCGATCGCCGCTACGGCGCGCTCAAACGCCTCGGCGCGACGGCGCTGCCGCGCTGGGGCGTGATCGCGGGCAAGAGCGCGGCGGTGCTGATCGTGGTGGTGCTGCAGGCGGTCGTCCTCGGTCTGATCGGCGTCGCGCTCGGCTGGCGTCCCGACGCGGTCGGGCTGCTGCTCGGCGCGGTGGTGATCGCGCTGGGCACCTTCACCTTCGCGACCATGGGCCTACTGCTCGGCGGCACGCTCAAGGCGGAGATCGTGCTCGCGCTGGCCAATATCCTCTGGTTCGTCATGCTCGGCATCGCCAGCATCGTCTTCGCCTCCGACGATCTGCCCGCCGCGGTGGATGTCGCGGCCCGGCTGATCCCGTCGGGCGCGCTTGCGGTGACGCTCGAGGACGCGATGCACACCGGCGCGGACTGGTTCGGGCTGATCGTGCTGACAGTGTGGGGTGCGGTGTGCGCGGCGCTCGGCGTGCGGTACTTCCGGTTCCACTGAGCCGGGACGTGTTCAACGACACTTGGTAGTAGACCGGCCGCGGGACGTCGGGCAGCGGGAGCTACCATCGTCGGGTGCTGAATCGCGCGTTCACGGTACTGGTCGACCGACTCCCGCTGCCCTCGCTCCGGGTGCAGCGCTGGATCGCGCTCGCGGTGATCCTCACCCAGGCCGGTATCGCGGTCACCGGGTCGATCGTGCGCGTCACCGCCTCCGGGCTCGGCTGCCCGACCTGGCCGCAGTGCTTTCCCGGCAGCTTCACCCCGGTCGGCGTCTCCGAGGTCGCGGTCGTGCACCAGGCCGTGGAATTCGGCAACCGCATGCTGACCTTCGTCGTCAGCCTCTGCGCCGGTCTCGTCGTACTCGCCGTGGTGCGGGCGCGCCGCCGCCGCGAGGTCGTCGTCTACGCGTGGCTCATGCCCGGCGGCACCGTGCTGCAAGCGGTGATCGGCGGCATCACCGTCCGCACCGGACTGCTGTGGTGGACGGTCGCCGTGCACCTCGTGGCCTCCATGCTCATGGTGTGGCTGGCCACCGTGCTCTACGCGAAGGTGTCCGAACCCGACGAGGGCATCGACACCGTGCAGGCCCCGGCCCCGCTGCGCTGGTTGACCGCGCTCAGCGGCGTCGCGCTGGCAGCGGTGCTGGTCGCGGGCACACTCGTCACCGCGGCGGGACCGCACGCGGGCGACAAGAGCATCGACAAGCCGGTCGCCAGGCTGGAGGTCGAGATCGTCACCCTCGTCCACCTGCATTCGCAACTGCTGGTCGGCTACCTGGCCCTGCTCGTCGGCCTCGCCTTCGGCCTGTTCGCCGTCGGCATCACCCCCGCCGTGCGCCGACGCCTGTTCGCGGTACTCGCCGTCGTCTGCGCGCAGGCTCTCATCGGCGTGATCCAATACTTCACCGACGTCCCCGCGGTCCTCGTCGTCTGCCACGTCGCGGGCGCCGCGGCCTGTACCGCCGCCACCGCGGCACTGTGGGCGTCGTTGCGCACCCGCGAGCTCGTGAGCGCACGCCCACGCTCCACCGCGACGACCGCCGCCTGAGTCACGCGCCGTCCGCCACGGCAGCATCGACCCTGCACCCACGGCTCAAGCGCGCAGGTGCTCCTCGTAGAAGCCGAAGATGCGTTGCCAAGCGTCGGCGGAAACCTCGGGATCGTAGGGGGTGCCCGCGACCTTCATGAACAGACCCTTCGGCCCGGAGTAGTTCTGGAAGAACGAGTGCGAGGTGTTCGGGTAGATGCGGAAGTCGACCGGAACGTTCTTGCGTTGCAACGCGTCCCGATACCGTTCGATGTCGGCGGCGGGAATGTAGCGGTCGGCGTCGCCGTAGCTGGCGACCACGGGGCACGGGTCGGTCAGCAGGTGGTCGACCTCCTTGCCGGGAAACAGCATGCCGTAGTTGACCGAGGCCACGTCGAACATGCCGCGACCGGCGCTCACCAGTGCGAACCGCCCGCCCATGCAGAACCCCATGACACCGACGCGGCCCGTGCAGTCCGCCCGCGCCGTCAACGTCTCCCGCGCGCGCTGGATCTGGTCGAATACCGGTCCCTCGTCACGCAGTAGACCGCGGAACACCTGCTGCACGCACAACCCGCGCTTGTAGAGTCGCGGGCCGAAGGCGAGGTAGCCGTTCGCCGCGAGATGGTCGCAGACGCGGCGCAATTCGCCGGTGAGTCCGAAGGCGTCGTGCAGGACGACGACTCCCGGAAACGGGCCTGCGCCCGCCGGTATCGCGAGGTGGCCGCCGTCGACCTCGATGGTCGAGATGTCCGCGGCGCCTGCGGGGTTGCTCATCGAATCTCCGATCCGTTCCGACAGCGATCTCTTCGGACTGTACGCGGTACGACAGCTCCCGCCGCACGGCGAGCGCCCGTCACGCGCGCGACCGTCCTGTTCGTTCGCGTGACGGCCTTGTTCATCGCCTTGTTCGTCCATGCGACCTGCCGTGGAACGACGACCGCCCGCCCCCTGAAGGGACGGACGATCGCTTTGTATGGTTCGGCGCTTACCGAACGCCTGCCCCGACCTCGCTCCGCTCGTCGTCCGCGCGCACGGCGGCATCGGTGTCCTCCGCACGCATCGGATCGAGTGCGGGATCGATATCGATGGTGCGGCGCAACGGATGATTCGGCAGCAGCGTCGCCGCGATCAGGGCGACGACCGTGGCGCCCGCCGCGATGAGGAAGATCCGGCCGGTCGCGTCACCGTAGGCGGCGCGCACGATCGCCTCGATGGGCGCGGGCAGCGATCCGAGGTCCAGAGTGCCGCCGCCCGACGTGCCGGACGGGACACCGAGTTTCGCGAACCCTTGCGCCGACAGTTCCCCGACCCGCGTGGCAAGCACCGAGCCGAGCACCGAGACCCCGATCGCACCGCCGAAGGTGCGGAAGAACGCCACGCTGCTCGAGGCCGCGCCGATATTGTGCACGCTCACGGTGTTCTGCACGGCGAGCACCAGATTCTGCATCATCATGCCGACCCCGAGTCCGACGACGGTGATGTAGCCGCCGACCAACCACAGGTTCGTGGCGTGGTCGATGGTCGACAGCAGCGCGAATCCGACGACCATCAGCGCACCGCCCGCGACCACGAATCGCTTCCACTTGCCGAATCGGGTGATGAGCTGTCCCGAGCCGACCGAGGCGATCAGCATGCCCGCGACCAGCGGGATGGTCAGCACACCGGCCACGGTCGGCGAGTAGCCGCGCGCGGTCTGGAAGTACTGGCCGAGGAAGGTGGTCGCGCCGAACATGCCGACGCCGACCGCGATCGAGGCGATGATCGCCAGTCCCGTGGTGCGCTCGGTGACGATCGGCAGCGGAATGATCGGTGACTTCGCCCGGCTCTCCACCCACAGCGTCGCGAGCAGCAACAGCACACCCGCGCCGACGTAGAGCGCGGTCTCGCGCGAGATCCAGTCGTAGTAACCGGCTTTGCCCGCGAAGGACACCCAGATCAGCAGGATCGAGACGCCCGCGGTGAGCAGCGCGGCGCCGAGCCAGTCGATGGAAACGCCAGGCTTGCGTTCGGTGGGCAGGCGCAGGGTGCGCTGCAACAGCACGAGCGCGATCACCGCCAGCGGGACGCAGACGAAGAAGCACCAGCGCCAGCCGAGCGGGCTGTCGACGATGACGCCGCCGAGGATCGGGCCGCCGGACATGGACACCGCCATCACCGCGCCCATGTAGCCGGAATACCTGCCGCGTTCACGGGGCGCGACGATCGAGCCGATGATGGCGACGACCAGCGCGGTCAGCCCGCCCATGCCGATGCCTTGCACGACCCGCGCGACCAGCAGCAGCGGCACGGTGTGCGCGAAGCCCGCGATGATCGAGCCGATCACGAAGATGACGATGGCCGACTGGACCAGCGTCTTCTTGTTGAACAGGTCGGCGAATTTGCCCCAGATCGGGGTCGACGCCGCGTTGGCGAGCAGGGCGGTGGTGATGACCCAGGCGTAGGCGGTCTGGGAGCCCTGGAGATCGCCGATGATGGTCGGCAGCGCCGTGGCGACGATCGTGGTGCTGAGCAGCGCGGTGAACAGCGCCGCCAGCAGCCCGGTCATCGCTTCGAGAATTTCGCGGTGGCTCATCGCGAAGGGATCACGCGGTGTCACCGCCTCGACTGAACTAGACATCTACTTCCTGATTCTGTCGGGCATCGGATCGATGTGCCGGTGCGCTGTGGTGTGTGTGCGCGGTGAGGGCGTTCCTGAGTCGCCGGAGCGCGACGTAGGCCTGGTCGGCGTCGGTTTCGCTCCAGTCGGCGAGCGCGGTTTGCAGGCCACGCGCCCGCGCCGCGCGCACTCGCCGCAGCAGTTCGCGACCGTCCTCGGTGACATGGACGAGACTGGCGCGCCCGTCACCGGGATCGGCGTGCCTGTCGACGTAGCCTTCGGCGACCAGTTCGGTGACGTGCCTGCTCAGCGCCGAGGGGCTGATGCACAGGTCGACCGCGAGATCGACCTGTCGACACGGCCCCTTGGCCTCCAGGGCGCCGAGCACTCCGACGCCGCCGGGCAGCAGTTGCTCCGGCTCCGGATGCGACAGCACGACGCGCATCGCCCGCCCCATCAGGTAGAGCTCCTCGATGAGTTCCTGCGCGGTATCGGGCGATACGGCCACGGCCACTCCCCACACGAGATTACTTACTTGCAGAACACAACTATATTCTGATTGCTTGCGGTAATCAACTATCTGGGTACAGTGTTTCCCGTCACCCCGATCGGGGAACCCGCGATAACGAATCGGTGACGTATCGCGATCAATGAATGAGAACGCGGCGGACGGGTCGCGCTCTCGCGTCGAAGCAGGAAGGCCGTCCGATGCCGAACCGCCCACCCCCGCCCGACATGACTCCGCTGGCCTCACTGGCCATCCTGCTCGGAGTCATCATGGTCCTCGCGGGCGTCACCCAGTCGGACCGAATCCCCGGCTGGGCAGCCGATTACGGCACCGCCCTGACCATCCTCGCCATCGGCGCATACCTACTGGTCGCCGGACGCGTACTGCACTGGGGCATAGGCGAACTACTCGACCCGGCCCGCAGCCGCTGACCGCACGCGCGCCGGAACTCCCACGGGATCAGCGTTCGTTGCGCGCTTTCGGGAATCGGCGCTGACGCGCGACCCATCCCGCCATCTTGGCCCAGTGGCCGCTGCGCGGGGTGACCACCGAGGTCAGCTCGCGGTCCCATTCGTCGGCTTCGCTCAGGCCGTCGACCATCTCGATCAGCTTGCGCGCGGCGGGCATGTCGTCGACCATCCGGTCGCCGAGGATGCCGTCGGCGCCGACCAGGGTGACGCGCACGCCCGCGCGGCCGACCGGCTGCGGGACCGCGGTGGCCGAGCCGCCGTGTTCGGCGACGAAATTACGCACCGAGTCGACCACGGAGGAGGCGAGCCGGACTTCGGCCGGTGCGGCAGCTTCAACGCTCATTCCGCCGAGTCTACCGGCGGGTAGGCGTCGGTCGGGATCGGTGGGTGTAGAACGGAGTCCGTGCGCGCCATTCAGGTTTCCGAACACGGCGGTCCCGAGGTGCTCGTCCTCACGGAGATTCCCGACCCCTGCCCCGGACCGGATCAGCTGCTCGTGGACGTCGAGGCCATCGGCGTCAACTACATCGACACCTACGTCCGCACCGGGCGGTACCCCACCGCGGTGCCGTATGTTCCCGGCTCGGAGGGCACGGGCGTGGTCGCCGCGGTCGGTGCGAATGTGACGGAATTCTCGGTCGGCGACCGGGTCGCCTGGGCCGCCGCCACCGGCGGCTACGCCGAACGGGTCGCCGTCGACGCGGCGGTCGCGGTCGCGGTGCCCGACGCGGTCGCGGCCGAGGTCGCCGCCTCCGCGCTGTTGCAGGGCATGACCGCGCACTATCTGCTCGAGTCGGTCTACAAACCCGAATCGGGCGAGTCGATCCTGGTGCACGCGGGCGCGGGCGGGGTCGGCCTACTGCTGACCCAGTGGGCGGCCGCTCGCGGCATCCGCGTGCTCACCACGGTGTCGACCGACGAGAAGGCGGACCTCTCGCGCGCGGCGGGCGCGGCGGAAGTGCTGCGCTACGGCGACGAGGTGGCCGAGCGGGTGCGCGCGCTCACCGGCGGCGCGGGCGTGGCCGCGGTCTACGACGGCGTCGGCGCGGCGACCTTCGAGACGAGCCTTTCCGCCCTGCGGGTGCGCGGCACCCTCGCCCTGTTCGGCGCTGCCAGCGGACCGGTACCGCCCTTCGACCTGCAACGCCTCAACGGTCTCGGCTCGCTGTTCGTCACCAGACCGACCTTGGCCCACTACACCCGCGATCGCGCCGAATTGCTGTGGCGCGCGGGCGATGTGCTGACGGCCGTGGCCAAGGGCGCACTGCACGTGCGCGTCGGGGCCACCTATCCCCTCGCCGAAGCCGCACGCGCGCACACCGATCTCGAGGCGCGCGCCACCACGGGCTCCCTGGTGCTGCTGCCATAGCACGGCGTGGAGCCGTGGCTGCCGTGTCCACCTCGCCCGACAGAACCGCGCAGGTCCGTCGGAGATCCAACTGGTGCACCCGCTGTCGACCGCGTACGAGGCGCCGCGACCACCGCGCTCAACAGTCCGAGGAGGCGCGCGGTGGCCGCGATATCAGTAGTCACGGCCGGTGAGGCCGCGGTATACGAAGCGGGTCAGTCCTTCGATCGCCGCCTCGTCGGTGAGTCGCACCGTCCCGTCTTCTACAGCCGTCAGCAGGCCCTGCGTCATGAGGAACATCATGGCAAGACTGCCGTCAACGGTGCTCGGCAGCCGTAGCCCCTGCGCCACGAGACCGTCGAGGTGGTCGGCGATGTCGGCCCGCTGTTCGACGCCGAAATCCTGCATGTACCGGGCGAATTCCTCGTTGACCGACGCGGCCTGGTCGACCGCGCGCAACACCGTGGCGTGCGCGCGGGCGAAGGTCCAGTAACCGGCGATGTGGTAGCGCACCGCCGTCGGGTCGCTGAAATCCGGGTTGTGGTCGGGGTGGATCGCGCGCTCGTCGCCCGCCGCCGCGAGGTCGGCCATCAGCGATTGGAGCAGTTCTTCCTTGCTCGCGAAGTGGTTGTAGAACGATCCGGCGGCGCGGCCCGCCGCCGCGGTGATGTCGGTGATCTTGGTGTTGAGGTAGCCGCGTTCGGCGAACACCCGCACGGCCGCGTCCTTGAGCGCCCGCTCGGTCTGCGCCGACCGTTCCTGTCTGCTCATCGACATCGCCGACCACCTCCTCTTGACGGGAGAACCTATCAAGTCCAATACTGAATATAGATTCACTGAATCTGAATTCACCTGATATCGACAGGACTTCGGAGCCGAAAATGACACAGGTACTCGTAGTGGGCGCGGGACCGACCGGTCTGACCCTCGCCATCGAACTGGCCCGCCGCGACATCGCGGTGCGGATCATCGACAAGACCGACGAGCACTTCGCCGGATCGCGCGGCGACAGCATCCAGCCGCGCACCCTCGAGGTCTTCGACGATCTGGGCGTACTCGACGCGGTACTGGCCGCAGGCATCCCCACCCCGATCATGCGCGTCCACCTCGGCGGGCAGTTCGTCACCGAACGGCGCATGGCCGACCCGGTCGAGCCGACCCCCGACACCCCCTACCCGAACCTGTGGGTCCTCGGGCAATCCGACACCGAGGCGATCCTGCGCACCCGGCTGGCCGAATTCGGCGTCCACGTCGAACTCGGCACGGCACTGACCGATCTCGGCAAGAACGCCGACGGCGTCACCGCGACCCTCACGCACGGCGCCACTACCGAGACCGTCACCGCCGACTACCTCGTCGGCGCCGACGGCGGCCGCAGCACCGTGCGCAAACTGCTCGGCATCCCCTTCGACGGCGTCACCGACGAATCAATTCGCATGCTGCTCGGGGACGTGCGGGCCGACGCGCTCGACCACGAATACGGATACTGGTTCGCCGCGTCCGAGGATCGCCCGATGGAAGGTTTCGCCCTGTCCCCGCTACCCGGCGGCCGCCACTTCCAGTTCGCCGCCGGGCTCGACGCGGACACCGACCCCAGCCTGGAGACCCTCCAGGCGATGGCCGATCGCTACGCGGGCGTGCCGGGACTCACGCTCACCGACCTGTCCTGGGTCACCGGCTGGCGTCCCAATATCCGCCTGGCGCAACGGTTCCGAGAAGGCCGAGCGTTCCTGGCAGGCGACGCGGCGCACGTGCACCCGCCCACCGGCGGACAGGGCATGAACACCGGCGTGCAGGACGCCTACAACCTGGGCTGGAAACTCGCGGCCGCGCTGCACGGCGACGAGTCGGTGCTCGACACCTACGAATCCGAACGCCGCACCGTCGCCGCCCGCGTCCTCGGCCTCAGCACCGAACTGCTGGACAAACTGGTCGACGGCGACGAGACGGCCATGGAACGCGGGCCGCAGACCCGCCAGCTCGACATCAGCTACCGCGCACCGGACGACCACGGCCCGCTGGTGGCGGGTGACCGCGCACCGGACGCGCCGCTGCGCGACGCCGACGGACGAACGGTGCGGTTGTTCGACCTGTTCCGCGGACCGCACGCCACAACGCTGGTCTTCGGCGCGACCACCGCGCTGCCCGCCGCGTCCGACGCACGGGTCTACCGAGTGCTCCGCCCGGGCCTCGGCACCGCCGACCCGCACGTGATCGATGTCGACGGC
Source organism: Nocardia bovistercoris (assembly GCF_015674855.1). GTDB lineage: Bacteria > Actinomycetota > Actinomycetes > Mycobacteriales > Mycobacteriaceae > Nocardia > Nocardia bovistercoris. The sequence goes on from NZ_JADMLG010000001.1 coordinate 205,674, forward strand.
CATGCGCACAGCGCGTACGCGGCCGAGGACGGGACTGTTGTGCGGGTCCGACCGGACGGGTACATCGGCGGACGCGACTGAGCCCCACGGCGACACAGCGCGGAAATCGAGCACCGCCCGAAACCGAACCCCGCTCGACCGCCGAGCACGAAGACCGGGCGGCCCTCGGTGTCCGAGCTATCCGAAGAAACTGCCGACCGTATCCCAGCCGAGCACGGAGTCCACCGCGAGACCGCAGAACACCACGGCCAGATAGTTGTTCGATTGCAGGAACAACCGCAGCGGTTTCACCGACTCCCCCCGGCGCACGCCCGCGTAGAGCTGATGCGCCATGAGCAGGAACCAGGCGCCCGCCACCAGCGCCACCGCGGTGTAGACCACACCGGTGGCGGGCGCCAGGGCCAGCGTGGTGAGCACGGTCAACCAGGTGTAGACCACGATCTGCTTGGTGACGGTCTGTTCGGTGGCAACCACCGGCAGCATGGGCACGCCCGCCGCCCGGTAGTCCTCCTTGTAGCGCATGGCCAGCGCCCAGGTGTGCGGCGGCGTCCAGAAGAAGATGACGCCGAACAGGGCGACGGCGGGCCAGCCGATGGTCCCCGTCACCGCCGACCAGCCGACGAGGGCGGGCATGCAGCCTGCCGCGCCGCCCCAGACCACGTTCTGCGAGGTGCGGCGCTTGAGGCCGAGGGTGTAGACGAAGACGTAGAACAGGATGGTGGCGACCACGAGCACGCCGCTGAGCAGGTTCGCCTGCCACCACAGCCACGCGAAGGAGGCGACGCCGAGCGCGATGCCGAAGACGGCGGCGTGCGAGGTCGGCACCGCATCCCTGGCGAGCGGGCGCTTGGCGGTGCGCTTCATCACCTTGTCGATATCGGCGTCGGCGACGCAGTTGAGGGTGTTCGCGCTGGCCGCGCCCATCCACCCGCCGAACAGGGTGGCCAGGATCAGCCCGATGTCGATGTGGCCGCGGTCGGCGAGCAGCATGGTGGGAATGGTGGCCACCAGCAGCAGTTCGATGACCCTCGGCTTGGTGAGCGCGATATAGGCCAGCGTGCGGCGCAGCAGCCGCGACGGTAGTCCATCACCCTGGAATCGCTCGGCAAGCGCCGTCGCGGAGGAGCCGTGCGCGCCATCGCCACCCGGCTTCTGCCCAATCCGCACTGTCTCTCCTCGCACGCTGTGCTCCGCATCCGGCAATGGAACGAGCAGCGCGCTCGGCAACGGCGTGCCGATACGGCGGATTCCGATACAGCGCGGCTACTACTACAGAGGATGGTAGACCCTCGCCCGCTGCCCGCCGCCCCTCGCCCCTTTCCGCCCGCACCGGAATCCGGCGGATCGGGCCGCCGGATAGTGACCGATCCGACACTTGCGACCCCTACTTCGGCCACACCCGGCCCCGCCGTACCGCGACACGGTTCACGGTAAGCCGGGTTACCGCGCCGCCGCTCAGCGGGCACATCTAGGGTGGGAGCAGACATCCGGCACTCAGCCGCCCGCTACACACACCGCCGTCGACGAATCAATGTCAGGAGAACCTCGGTCGTGTCAGTCACAGACGACATCCGCGCCCTCACTCAGCCGAACCACCCGGACGACTGGACGGATCTGGACACCAAGGCCGTCGACACCGTCCGCGTCCTCGCCGCCGATTCGGTGCAGAACGCGGGCAACGGTCACCCCGGCACCGCGATGAGCCTCGCGCCGCTGGCCTATTCGCTGTACCAGCGCGTCATGCGGCACGACCCGAGCGATCCGCACTGGGTCGGGCGCGACCGTTTCGTGCTGTCCTGCGGGCACTCGAGCATCACCCAGTACATCCAGCTCTACCTGGCCGGTTTCGGCGTGGAACTCGACGATCTGCGGAACCTGCGCAAGTGGGGTTCGCTGACGCCGGGCCACCCCGAGTACCGCCACACCGACGGCGTCGAGATCACCACCGGCCCGCTCGGCCAGGGTCTGGCCTCCGCGGTCGGCATGGCGATGGCGGCGCGCCGCGAGCGCGGCCTGTTCGATCCCGACGCCGCGCCGGGCACGAGCCCGTTCGACCACTTCGTCTACGTGATCGCCTCCGACGGCGACATGGAGGAGGGCGTCACCGCCGAGGCGTCCTCGCTCGCGGGCACCCAGCAGTTGGGCAACCTCGTGGTGATCTACGACGACAACAAGATCTCCATCGAGGACGACACCACCATCGCCTTCACCGAGGACGTGGCGGCGCGCTACCGCGCCTACGACTGGCACGTGCAGGTCGTGGAAGGCGGCGAGGACGTCGTCGCGATCGAGGCGGCCCTCGCGGCGGCCAAGGCCGAGACAGCCAAGCCCTCACTTCTGGTGCTGCGCACCATCATCGGCTACCCGGCCCCCACCAAGATGAACACCGGCGCTGCGCACGGCGCTGCGCTGGGCGCCGACGAGGTCGCCGCGACCAAGAAGGTGCTCGGCTTCGATCCGGAACAGAACTTCGAGGTGGACGCGGCGGTCATCGCGCACACCCGCGAGGTGATCACCCGAGGACAGCGGGCACATCGCGAGTGGCAGCACGGCTTCGACGCGTGGGCGCAGGCCAATCCGGCCAACAAGGCGCTGTTCGACCGGCTGTTCGCGCGCGACCTTCCCGCGGACTGGACGACGAAACTGCCGGTGTTCGAAGTGGATCCGAAGGGCACCTCCACCCGCAAGGCGTCGGGCAAGGTGCTTGCCGCGCTCGCGCCGGTGCTGCCCGAGTTGTGGGGCGGCTCGGCCGACCTCGCCGAATCCAACAACACCACGATGCCCGACGTCCCGAGCTTCGGCCCCGAGTCGATCTCGACCGGCATGTGGAAGGCCGACCCGTACGGCCGCACGCTGCACTTCGGGGTGCGCGAACACGCCATGGGCTCGATCCTCAACGGCATCGCGCTGCACGGCCCGACCCGCCCCTACGGCGGCACCTTCCTGGTGTTCTCCGACTACATGCGGCCCGCGGTGCGGCTCGCGGCGCTCATGCGGGTGCCCGCCATCTACGTCTGGACCCACGACTCCATCGGTCTCGGCGAGGACGGCCCGACCCACCAGCCGATCGAGCACCTGGCCGCGTTGCGCGCCATCCCCGGCTTGAACGTGGTCCGCCCCGGCGACGCCAACGAGACCGCCTACGCCTGGCGCGCCATCCTGGAACGCGATTCCAGCGAACGGGTCTCGCATTTCGTGCCGTCGGACGCGCCGCACCAGGACGGCCCCTCGGCGCTCGCGCTCACCCGCCAGGACCTGCCGGTGTTCGACGGCACCAGCTACGAGGGCGTCAAGCGCGGCGGCTACGTGCTCGCCGAGGCGTCCACCGGCACACCGCGGGTGATTCTGATCGCTACCGGTTCCGAGCTTCAGCTCGCCGTCGCCGCCCGCATTACGCTGGAGGAGCACGGCATCGGAACACGCGTGGTCTCGATGCCGTGTGTGGAGTGGTTCGACGCGCAGGACAAGGCTTACCGGGACGAGGTGCTTCCCCCCACGGTCCGCGCTCGGGTCTCCGTCGAGGCGGGTATCGGCATGCCGTGGTACCGCTTCGTCGGTGACGCGGGCGAGATCGTGTCGATCGAGCATTTCGGCGCCTCCGCCGATTTCAAGACCCTGTTCCGCGAGTTCGGGATCACCGCGGACGCCGTCGTCGCGGCCGCGCAGCGCTCGCTCGACAATGTGAAGGGATAAGTGCCATGTCGCAGAACCCCAATATCGCCTCGCTCTCCGCGGCGGGCGTCTCGGTCTGGCTCGACGATCTGTCGCGCGACCGCATCCGGTCCGGCAATCTCGCCGAACTGATAGCCACCAGGGGCGTCGTCGGCGTCACCACCAACCCGACCATCTTCCAGGGCGCGCTGAGCCAGGGCCACGCCTACGACGCGCAGGTCAAGGAGCTCGCCGAACTCGGCGCCGACGCCGACGCGGCGGTGCGCACCATCACCACCGACGACGTGCGGGCCGCCTGCGACGTGTTCGCGCCGGTCTTCGAGGCCACCGGCGGCGTCGACGGCCGCGTCTCCATCGAGGTCGACCCGCGCCTCGCCTTCGACGCCGACAAGACCGTCGCGCAGGCGGTGGAACTGTGGAAGATCGTCGACCGGCCCAACCTGTTCATCAAGATCCCGGCCACCGAGGCGGGCCTCCCGGCCATCACCGCGGTCCTGGCCGAGGGCATCAGCGTGAATGTCACGCTGATCTTCTCGGTGCCCCGCTACCGCTCGGTCATGGGCGCCTACCTCGACGGCGTCCGCAAGGCCAAGATCGCGGGCCACGACCCGGCCCGCATCCATTCGGTTGCCTCGTTCTTCGTGTCAAGGGTCGACACCGAGATCGACAAGCGGCTCGAGGCCATCGGCACGCCCGAGGCGCTCGCGCTGCGCGGTAAGGCGGGCGTCGCCAACGCCCGGCTCGCCTACGCCGAATACCAGGACGTGTTCGACGGCGGCGCGCACACCTCGACCTACGACAATCTCGCCTCGTCGGGCGCGAACCGGCAACGGCCGCTGTGGGCGTCGACGGGTGTGAAGAACCCCGACTACTCCGACACCATGTACGTCACCGAGCTGGTCGCGACGAACACCGTCAACACCCTGCCGGAGAAGACCCTCGAGGCCGTGGCCGACCACGGCGAGGTTCGCGGCGACACCCTGAGCGGCACCGCTGCCGAATCGCAGGCGGTCTTCGATCAGCTGGCGGCCGCGGGCATCGACCTCGACGACGTGTTCGCGGTCCTCGAGAGCGAGGGCGTCGACAAGTTCGAGAAGTCGTGGGAAGAGCTGTTGTCCGCGACGGCCGAGGAATTGGGCGCGGCCGGGAGCGGAAGCAACTGACCGATGGCGGGCACAGCAGAGGTCTCGAGGAACCCGCTGCGCGATGCGCGGGACAAACGCGTCCCGCACATCGCGGGGCCGTGCGGTTTGGTGATCTTCGGCGTCACCGGTGATCTATCCCGTAAGAAACTGATGCCCGCCATCTACGATCTGGCCAACCGGGGGCTACTACCCCCCGGTTTCGGCCTGGTCGGATTCGCTCGCCGCGACTACGCCGACGAGGATTTCGCGAAGGTCGTGCTCGATGCCGTGAAGGCCCACGCGCGCACCCCCTTTCGCCAGGAGGTCTGGGATCACCTGGCCGAGGGCATCCGCTTCGTGCAGGGCAGTTTCGACGACGACGCGGCCTTCGACCGCTTGGCCGAAACCCTCGCGGCCCTGGACAAGGAACGCGGCACCGGCGGCAATCACGCCTTCTACCTGTCGATTCCGCCGGACATGTTCCCGGTGGTGCTCGACCAGCTCTCCGAACACAAACTGGCGCAACCGGATACCACCGACGCCCTCGGTCGGGTGCCGTGGCGGCGGGTGGTCATCGAGAAGCCGTTCGGCCACGACCTGGAGAGCGCGGTCGAGTTGAACGCCCTGGTCAATAGGGTGTTCCCGGAGGAAACCGTCTTCCGCATCGACCACTACCTCGGCAAGGAGACGGTGCAGAACCTGCTCGCGCTGCGCTTCGCCAACCAGCTGTTCGATCCGATCTGGAACGCCAACTACGTCGACCACGTGCAGATCACCATGGCTGAGGACATCGGATTGGGCGGACGCGCAGGCTATTACGACGGCATCGGCGCCGCGCGCGACGTCATCCAGAACCATCTGCTGCAACTGCTGGCGCTCACCGCGATGGAAGAGCCGATCAGCTTCCAGCCCAAGCAGCTGCAGGCGGAGAAGATCAAGGTCCTCTCAGCCACCAAACTGGTCGAGCCGCTGGACGAGACCTCCGCGCGCGGGCAGTACGCCGAGGGCTGGCAGGGCGGCGAACACGTCGTCGGTCTGCTGGACGAGGAAGGTTTCGACCCGGAGTCGACCACCGAGACCTACGCGGCGATCACCCTCGAGGTCGACACCAGGCGCTGGGCGGGCGTCCCGTTCTACCTGCGCACCGGAAAACGGTTGGGCCGCAGGGTCACCGAGATCGCGGTGGTGTTCAAGCGCGCGCCGCACCTGCCCTTCGACCAGACCATGACCGAGGAGCTCGGCGAGAACGCGCTGGTCATCCGGGTGCAGCCGGACGAGGGCATCACCATGCGATTCGGGTCGAAGGTGCCGGGGTCGAGTATGGAAGTGCGCGATGTCAATATGGACTTCAGCTACGGCGAATCGTTCACCGAATCCTCCCCCGAGGCATACGAACGTCTGATCCTGGACATGCTGCTCGGGGAGCCGTCCCTGTTCCCGGTCAACGCGGAGGTCGAATTGTCCTGGAGCATCCTGGATCCGGTGCTCACGCACTGGGCGGGCGAGGGCAGGCCGCAAGCGTACGAGGCCGGGACCTGGGGTCCGGCCTCGGCCGACGAGATGCTCGAGCGCACCGGCCGGGAATGGCGGCGCCCGTGATCGTCGACATGCCAGACACCACCACCGGCGCGGTCACCAAACGTCTGCTGCAACTGCGCGAGAGCAACGGCGTCATCACCATGGGCCGGGTGTTGACCTTGGTGGTGTGCACGCTGGACAGCTCCGAGGCCGAGGACGCCATCGACGCGGCCAACGACGCCAGCCGCGAACATCCCTGTCGCGTCGTCGTCCTGGCGCGCGGCGACCGCGAGGTGGCCACCAAACTCGACGCTCAGATCCGCGTCGGCGGCGACGCGGGCGCGGCCGAGGTGATCGTGCTGCGTCTGCAGGGCGAACTCATCAATCACGAGAGCAGCGTCGTGATCCCGTTCCTGCTGCCGGACACGCCGGTGGTGGCGTGGTGGCCGCGCGGGGCGCCGGAGTTCCCGTCCAAGGATTCGGTGGGCCGCCTGGCGACCCGACGCATCACCGACGCCACCTTCGCCGCCGACCCGCAGGCCACCATCAAGAAGCGCCGCGACTTCTACGCCCCCGGCGACACCGATCTGGCGTGGAGCCGGATCACCTACTGGCGGGCGCTGCTGACCGCCGCCATGGACGAGCCGCCGTTCGAGCCGATCGAATCGGTGACGGTGTCCGGACTGCGCAACGAACCGGCGCTCGACATGCTGGCGGGCTGGTTGGCCGCACGCTTGGACTGCCCGGTCCGCAGGCGTTCCGGAGCCCTCGTGGTGCGCCTGCACCGCCCGTCGGTGTCGGTCGCGATCGAGCGGCCGCAGACCGGACGCACCGCGACGCTGACCCGCACCGGCGACCCGGATCAGCGGATCGCGCTGGCGCGCAGAGAAACCCGCGACTGCCTGGCCGAGGAGCTGCGCCGCCTCGACGCCGACGAGATCTACGCCGAGGCGCTCGCCGGAATCGAGAGGGTGACCTATGAGTGAGCACACGCCGGTCGAGCGCGACGACACCGTCGAGGTGCACCCCGACACCGAGGCACTGGTCGCGGCCGCCGCGGCGCGCTTCGTCGCGGTCGTGGTCGCTGCCCAGGCGACCCGCGGTACGGCCTCGGTGGTGCTGACAGGCGGCGGCACCGGCATCGGCCTGCTGGAGCTGGTGCGCAAGAGCCCCGGCGACATCGACTGGTCGAAGCTCGACATCTTCTGGGGCGACGAACGTTTCGTGCCCTCGGGTGATCCGGAGCGCAACGAATTGCAGGCGCGCACCGCGTTGCTCGACCACGTCCCCGTCGATCCGGCGCGGGTGCACGCCGTGGCCGCCTCGGATGGGGAATATCCGGATCCGATCGAGGCCGCCGCGGAGTATTCGGCGGCGGTGCACGCCCATCTCGCCACGACCGGCGGCTTCGACCTGCATCTGCTCGGCATGGGCGGTGAGGGGCACGTGAATTCGCTGTTCCCCGACACCGACGCGGTGCGCGAGGAACACGAACTGGTCGTCGCGGTCACGAATTCCCCCAAACCGCCGCCGGTGCGGGTCACCTTGACCTTGCCCGCCGTGCGCCGCTCCCGACACGTGGTATTGGTGGTGGGCGGCGCAGCCAAGGCGGAAGCTGTCGCGGCCGCGCTGAACGGCGCTGCGGCGGTGGATATTCCGGCGGCGGGCGCCGTCGGCGCCGAGTCGACCACTTGGCTGCTCGATCAGGACGCGGCCGCGGGCCTGCGTTAGCGCACTACTTCGGATCAGGAGGGTCGGTTGCCGACCAGCGTGTTCGGCTCGCGCCGTCATCGCCGTCAGGAAATCACCGGGAGCGGGCAGCCGCCCGGCGCCACACCACACGGGTCGTTCGCCCAGCGCACGCCAACGGGTCCGCGATGACCGATCGGGCGGCCGATATCAATCGGCGTTGGCACACCGCGATCGCCGCGCTCACCGATAGCATTCCCCGCGAACCCGACCACGATCTCGCCCCCGGCGTGTCGACAGCCGCGCTGCTCGACCTGTTCGAAGCGCAGGTCACGAGCAGGCACCTGGATCTGTCGGCGCGGCGACTCGGCGCGACGCGACGCGGCTACTACAGCATCGGATCCTCCGGCCACGAGGGCAATGCCGCGCTGTCGTTCGCACTGCGCACCACCGATCCCGCACTGCTGCACTACCGTTCGGGCGCGTTCTTCGTGCACCGCGCCCGGCGCGTGCCGGACCTCGATCCGATCCGCGATGTCCTGCTCGGCGTGGTCGCCGCGGCGAGCGATCCGATATCCGGTGGCAGACACAAGGTTTTCGGCAGCGGACCGGCGAACGTGATCCCGCTGACCTCGACGGTCGCCTCCCACCTGCCGCGCGCCGTCGGACTCGCCTTCAGTCTGGAACGCGCTGCGCGACAGTCGATCTCGAACCCATGGCCCGCGGATTCGGTGGTGCTGTGCAGTTTCGGCGACGCCTCGGCCAACCATTCGACGGCCGCGGGGGCGATCAACGCCGCCGTGCACACCGCCTACCAGGGTGTGGCGATGCCGGTGTTGTTCGTCTGTGAGGACAACGGCATAGGGATCAGCGTCCCCACCCCCGCGGGCTGGATCGAGTCCGCCTACGGCAGCCGCCCCGGCCTGCGCTATTTCGAGGCCGACGGCTGCGACGCGCTCGACGCCATGTCCACCGCGGCCGCCGCCGCCGACTGGGTCCGCACCCACCGCCGCCCCGCCTTCCTCCGGCTGCGCACGGTCCGACTGTTCGGACACGCGGGCTCCGACGTCGAATCGGCGTACCGCACACCCGCCCGGATCGCCGCCGACCTGACCCGCGATCCCGTGCTGGCGACGGCCCGCCTCCTGATCACCTCCGGGGTGCGCACGGTGGAAGCGGTCACCGACCGCTACGACGAAATCGCCCGCGCGGTCAACGAAACAACCTTGGCGGTACTCGAGGAACCCACCCTCGACTCCGCCGCGGCGGTCACCGCCCCGCTCGCACCATCCCACCCCGACCGCGTACGCGCGGATGCGCTTCGCACAGGCCCACTTTCGCCGACCGAAACACTCCCCGAGGCGGAAAAGTCCGGCGCGAATTCCGAATCCGACGCGGCGGCCGCGACGACATCCGCCGCGCATACCGCACGCGACGCCGAGGACTCGACCGAAGGACCGTCGGCCGCACCTCGGATCCCGCGCCCGGGTGCCGAATCCGATCGCCAGACAGAGCCTTCCGAGAAACCCGGCTCGACGGTGTCCACGAACGGCGCGAGCCGGGACACAGTGAGCCGTCCGGAAGACACCACGCTCCCGAAGCAGGGCGCTAGCCGTCGGGACGATGCCGGGCCGGAGGAGAGCTCGGTTCCGGCAGACGCAGGCGTACCCCCGAGCAACTCGGTTCCGACGAACGACATCGGAGCCGAGCACCGAGGCACCCCAGCGAACGGAACCGGTTCGACGAGCAGCGCCACACCGGTCGACAACCTCGCTCCCACGGACCGTACCGCCAAGAGCGCCTCCACGTCCGTTCCCCCGAACGGCACCGACGCCGAGCACAAAGCCGCCCCCGCGGGCAGGACCGCGCCGGGAGGCGGCGCGACGCCGGTCGACAGCTCGACTCCCGCGGACAGCCTCGCGGCAGAGATCGGTACCGGGCAGACGCACACCACGCCACACACGGAGGGAACGGGAGCGAACGGAGGCGTGGCCGAGATCGAGGCCACCTCGGCGAACCATTCCGCCGCTGCGAAAAGCGACACCCCGGAGGGCACGACCGGGGATCCGGCCCGCCCCGAGGCCATGACCATGGCGCAGGCGATCAATCACACGCTGGGCGAACTGCTCGCCCGTGATCGCGACATCCTGGTCTTCGGCGAGGACGTCGGCCGCAAAGGCGGCGTCTACGGCGTCACCAAGGGATTGCGCAAGCGCTTCGGATCACGGCGCGTGTTCGACACCCTGCTGGACGAGCAGAGCATCCTCGGCACGGCGCTGGGCGCGGGCTTGGCCGGATTCGTCCCGATTCCGGAAATCCAGTACCTGGCATACATACACAACGCGATCGACCAGATCCGTGGCGAAGCGGCAACCCTCCAGTACTTCTCGCAGGGCCGCTACCGCAACCCGATGGTGGTGCGGGTCGCGGGCTTGGCCTACCAGAAGGGTTTCGGCGGCCACTTCCACAACGACAACTCCGTAGCGGCCCTACGCGACATCCCCGGCGTGATCCTCGCAGCCCCTTCCCGCGCCGACGACGCCGCCGCCATGCTGCGCACCTGCGTATCCGCCGCCCGCGTGGACGGCCGGGTGTGCATCTTCCTGGAACCGATCGCCCTCTACCACACCCGCGACCTGACCCACGGCGACGGCGCATGGGCGGCCCCGCCGGACCCATCCGCGCACGTCGAGATAGGCCGCGCACGGGCATACGGCGACGGCGAGGACCTCACATTGGTCTGCTTCGCCAACAGCGTCCCGATGAGCCTGCGCGTAGCCGACCGCCTCGGCCGCGATGGTGTCGGTGTGCGCGTCCTCGACCTCCGATGGCTGGCGCCACTCCCGGTCGAAGACCTGCTCGACCACGCCCGAGCCACCGGCCGCGTCCTGATAGCCGACGAGACCAGACACGGAGGCGCGGTCTCCGATTCCATACTCGCGGCACTGACGGACGCCGGATTCAACGGCGCGACAGCCCGCGTCACCAGCACGGACAGCTTCGTCCCCCTCGGCCCGGCCGCCGAATCCGTACTACTGACCGAGCCCATGATCGAAACCGCGGCCCGCACCCTCCTGAAAACCTCCCCACGCCCCCACCCCGTCGAGGCCACCTCCGAATCCCCCACCCAGCGCCCCCGGCGATTCGGATTCGGCCGCCGCCGCCGCGGAAATACAGTAGAGAACGGCTCCTGACCCCACCGGGGCTCATCAACGCAAATCCATTGCGAAGAAGCATGCCTGCGATCCACACCTCCCGTCCCCACGCACCACTGGCTCACCAGCCGCAGAAGCGACTCCCGCCCACCACAGCGAAAGGCAACCGTGACAACAACCTCGACGCTGGGCGAAGTCCGCCCCGAACACGACAACCAGCCCACCCCGACCCACGTGAGCCTGCACTACCAACGCTCCTACCGCCAACCGATCCTCGACGTCTGGTCGGCCTGCACCGACCGTACCCAACTGACCCGCTGGCTCGGCAAAATCACCGGCGCACACGGCAACCTGTCGATAGACCTGCTGGACGGCCCGACGACAGCCCCGATCGCGATCCGTGTCGACCACTGCGCGGCGCCACAAGAACTGGTCCTCCACATCGACGGCTCGCTACTGGAGATGCGATTGAGCCGGATCGGCGTAGTCACCACCATCGAACTGGTACGCAGACACCTCACCCCCGCCAAGGCGACCACGATCGGCCCTCGCTGGCAATACCTGCTCGACCGCCTCGACGCCTACCTCGATTACCGAGATCTGCCCCGCTGGTCCGACTACCCGGAACTGGCAGCCGAATACCGCTGACCCGCACCGCCGGGCACGAGATCACGCAGATACTCCACGATCAGCCCGTCGACCTGTTCGGTGCGCTCCAACTGCAAGAGATGTCCCGCACCCGCGATCTCGGTCACCGCACGCAGGTCGGTGGAGTTGGCCCGCAGCACACCCAGCGGATCACGCCCGCTGAACCCTTCCATATCGGTGTCGCGTTCGCCGTAGACGAAGTAGGCGGGCACACCCACTTTCGCGTCCGCGTATTCGGCGGTGAGCTCCCAGTTGCGATCCAACGCCCGATACCAGCCGAGCCCGCCACTGAACCCGGTGCGGTCGAATTCCCGCGCCAGCACATCGAGTTCTTCGACGCTGAGCCAACTCCACGGCAGCGCGGGCGCGTCGGGCAGCACATCGAGGTATCCGGTGCCTTCGGCCGGGTACCGCCACGTGTCGAGATAGTGATAGTCACCGCTGAGCGCGTAGTACACCCGGGCCAGGAATTCGCGCGGGTTCGCGCCGAGTTCGGCATCGGCGGGTCCGGTCTTCTGGAAATAGTCCATGTGCAGGAAGTGCCGTCGGGCCGCCTCGGCCCACAGTTGAGTCGGCGCGCGCGGCGGCCGAGGCGCGTACGGATTGTTGAGCACGATCACGCCCGCGACACGTTCGGGTGCGCGCAGGCTCGCTTCCCAGACCAGCGCGGCCCCGAAATCGAGGCCGACGAATACCGCCTGTTCGGCGCCGATATCGTCGAGCAGGCCGAGCAGGTCCGCGAGTACGGCGAGATTGGTGTAGGCGTCGGGTCCGTCCTTGGGTCCGGTGCGACCGTATCCGCGCAGGTCGGGCGCGATGGCGTGGTAGCCGGCGGCCGCGACGGCGGCCAGTTGGCGGTGCCAGATGTAGCCGGTGTGTGGAAAGCCGTGGCAGAAGATCACGGGATAGCCCGCGCCGCGTTCGGTGATGTGCATCCGAATACCGTTGGTCGCCACGAAACGATGCCGCGTTTCCACCGAGGCCTCCCATTCTTTAGAACATGTTCCTGTTTCACGGTAATGTCCCCGAGTCGTGAGCGGAATACCTCGAGAACTTGGCGGCAGCGTGGCCGTCGTGACGGGCGCGAGCCGCGGAATCGGAAAGGGCATCGCACTGGAATTGGGCGCGGCGGGCGCCACCGTCTTCGTGACGGGCCGCTCGGCCACCACCGGCAGGCTGCCGGGAACCGTGCACGCGACCGCCGCGCGGATCGATGAACTCGGCGGCGTCGGCGTGCCCTTCGTCTGCGATCACCGCGACGACGACGCCGTCGCGCGACTGTTCCAGCGGGTGCGCGACGAATACGGCCGCCTCGACGTCCTGGTCAACAATGTCTACAACGCGCCCGCCGCCGCGCGCTGGCTGGGCAAACCGTTCTGGGCGGTGCCGCCGACCGCCTGGGACGAGACCTTCGACGTCGGCGTCCGCTCGCACTACGCCGCCGCGGTGTTCGCGGCGCCGCTGCTGATCGAATCGGGCGGACTGATCGTCAACATCTCCTCCCCCGGCGCCGAACGCTATATGCACAACGCGGTGTACGGGGTCGCCAAGTGCGCGCTGGACCGGCTCACCGCCGATCTGGCGCGCGACCTCACCGACAGCGATGTCACCGTGGTCTCGCTGTGGCCGGGGATCGTGAACACCGAACTGCTCCAGATGGTTCCGGCAGACGCGGACGGCCGCCGGATGGTCACGCTGCCCGGCGAGGGCAGCTTCGACCTCGACGCGGCCGAGAGTCCGCACTTCCCGGGCCGGGCCGTGGTCGCCCTCGCCACCGATCCCGCGCGCCGGGAGCGCACCGGAAATTCTTGGCGCGTAGCGGATCTCGCCGACGCTTACGGGTTCACCGATGTCGACGGTCGGGTGCCGCGCAACGACTGACCCGGCGGCCGCACCGAAACTCCGTGCACCACGGAACAATCCACGGCGTTCATCGGATCCACGGGGCAGAGCGAGGTATTCGTGCCCCGGTGCTAGTCTGACCGCGCGATGTCGCAGCGAACGGCATCGCGCGTCCGATATCCCATTCGCACCTTTCGAAGGAGCGCGTGAATGCCGCAGGTAGCCTTGGTCTCTCGGGTCAAAGCGAAACAAGGTCGAGCCGACGAACTCGTCGCCGCCTTCGGCCCGGTATTCGAGCAGGTCGCCAGGGAGCCGGGCACGCTGCTGTACGTCCTGAACCGTTCCAAGGACGATCCCGAACTGTTCTGGATCTCGGAGATCTACGCCGACGACGCCGCGTTCACCGCGCACCGCGACAGCGCGGCCATGGCAGCGGCCACCCCGGTGCTCGGCGATCTCATCGCGGGCGCCGAACTCATCGTCGGCGAACCGCTGGCGGCCAAGGGTGTGCTCGCCTGATCGTCGCGCACACCCCGGCGCGTCAGAGACTGAACGCGATCCCGCGCAGCACCAGCGCCACGATGAAAACGATCGTGAACGCGAGGTCGATCGCCAATCCGCCCGCCCGCACCGGCGGCAGCACCTTGCGCACCGGCGCGATCACCGGTTCGGTGGCCCGTGTGGCGAGGTCACGGGCCCGCAGCACCCACGGCGTCGTGGTCCTGCCGAGCAGCACCACCCAGTCCAGGATCATGCGGGCGATCATTATCACGATGAACAGCGTCAGGGCGTAGCCGAGCACCGTCCCGATGAGGCTCATGACCAACTCCTTCGATGTCGGCCGACCGGCCGTTCTACGAATACCAACGTCGCCCGGCGCACGCGAGTGTCCACGCGGTAGGGTTCTCAGTCGACTCTAAGGATCGGACAAATCCGGCACCCGAGCGCCTATCCCCTTTTTCCGCAAACCACACCACACCGACCGACCGGTTTCGTACACTCGACCAGGTTCCATCCGAATCGGAACCCCCGTCGGACACGACACATCTACGTCGCCGCCGACGCGCTGGAACGTCACCGGGACGAGGAGCTTTCCCGAGCACTCTGAACAACCTCACCCCCGGTGCGTTCAGCCGCGGCCACCACGGCGAACTCGGGCAGCGCGTCCACGACAACGGAACAGGGCGCAGCGGTCCGGTGCTCACCTCGACGAGCTCACGGCGTCCCTTCCGATGGACCGCTGCGCCTGCCATCGGTCCCGCTCGCACCGACTCGCGTCGGCGATGTTCGGAACCCGACCGGGGGTGGTCCGTCTCGCGACGAACCACCCCCGACGCGCTACCCCGCGGTGCGTGCGAAATTACTTCGCGGGCGCGGGCTTCGGAGCCGGCTGGTTGATGGTGGAGAAATACTGAATCGCGGCGGCGATGGCGACCGGACCGGTCACGAAGATCTGGCCGATGATCGTGCCGAGGAAGCCGACTGCGGCCATGCCGCCCACGCAGCCGAGCGCGGCGGCGGGAATGAACGGTCCGAACAGGCCGACCAGCGTCGCCGAGGCGACAGTCGCGCCGACGATACCGCCGAGGACACAGCCGAGACCCGCGCCCGCGATGCCGCCGATCAGGGTGCCGATGGTGGCGCCCGCGGCGATGGTGCTGGTCAGACGGCTCCAGGCAGCCTGCTCACGCTCGTATTCGGTCTTCCACGGGGCCTGGTCCTCGTAGGGCAGCGCGACCGGCTTGTAAACGGCCTTGTCGAGCGCGAGCTGCGGGGTGAGGGTCGCGGTGCGGCCGTCGATGTCCGCGGCGATCGGGAAGACGAATTCATCGAGCCGGAAAGCCAATTCGGTGCCCGCGACGATGGTGTCGCCGGACTTGATCTTGAAGACGCCGTCCTCGACGGCCATCGAGCCCGCGTCGGTGGTGATCACGGTCGACCGATCGCCTGCCGTGGCGGAGAACCCGACGGCCTCGGGCTCCGGGGCCGCGGCCGCGCTACCGGTCGCGATGCCGAGTGCCGCGATCAGTAACGCGGCGGTTGCGGTCAGCTTGACCTTCATCTGGTTTGTCCTCATCTCTGAAAACCGGGCGCTACCCGGGTGCTTGTCGCGACAACACCGTCATCGATCGCGACACCGTCCGCCGTCGTTGTCGAACCTCTCGATTCGCGCGATCGGTGTTGCCTATCGAACGCACGCGCGATGTCCGGCCAGGCCGAGACTGACCGATGTCAATACGGCGGACCGAGCGAAGGAGATCCGGGGTGGCCCGGCTGCAAATCGAGGCGGTTTCCAAACGATTCGGCGCCACCGACGCGGTGCGCGAGGTGAATCTCGACATCGCCGACGGCGAATTCATGGTGTTGCTCGGACCGAGCGGCTGCGGCAAATCCACGCTGCTGCGGATGATCGCGGGACTGGAGGCGCCGACCTCGGGTCGGCTGCTGCTCGACGGACGCGACATCACCGATGTCGCTCCGCAGCAACGAGATCTGGCGATGGTCTTCCAAAGTTACGCGCTGTACCCACATCTCACGGTGGCGCGCAATATCGGCTTCCCGCTCAAGTCGCGGCGGGTGCCGCGCGCGAAGATCGCCGAACGCGTCGCCGAGGTCGCCGCGACGCTCGCGCTGACCCCGCTGCTCGACCGGCGGCCCTCGGCCCTGTCCGGCGGCCAGCGGCAGCGAGTCGCGTTGGCGCGGGCCATGGTTCGCGATCCCGGCGCCTTCCTCATGGACGAGCCGCTGTCGAATCTGGACGCCAGACTGCGCAGCGCGACCCGCGCGGAACTGATCGCACTGCACCGCAGGCTCGGCTCGACTTTCCTCTACGTCACCCACGACCAAGTCGAGGCCATGACCATGGCGACCCGCATCGCCCTGCTCAACGACGGGCAGATCGAGCAGGTCGGCGCGCCGACCGAGCTGTACGACACCCCGCGCACCACGTTCGTCGCGGCCTTCCTCGGCGCACCGCCGATGAATCTGCTGCCCGCGACGGTGGTCGCGCGCGGCGGCGAACTGCGCGTGCTCGCCGACGGACTCGACGCCCCGCTCGGCATCGCCGACACCTGCGACGACACCCCGGTGACGGTGGGCTTCCGCCCCGAGCGGCTGCGCCCGACCACCGGCGTCGGCGCGGTGCGCGGACAGGTGACCATGGTCGAGAACCTCGGCAGCGAGGAGGTCGTCCACCTCACCGTCGGCGACCGGCAGGTCTCGGCGCGCGTCCCGCGACCCGCGGGCGTCGTCGCGGGCGGACAGCTCGCGCTGAGCGTCGGCCCCGCCGACCTGCACCTGTTCCATCCTGAATCCGGGCAACGCCTGACGTGGCAGGCCGACGTGCCGGACCCGATGACAGCGCGCACCGAACTCCCGGTCGCCTGAAGCCAACCCAGGTATCACATCACCTCAGGAGCCAGACCCGTGAAACGCACATTGGCCGCCGTATGCCTCGCGCTGAGCACCGCACTCGCGGTCAGCGCCTGTGGCGGATTGGGCAGTACCGCGAACGAATCAGCGGCGCCCACCGCGACCATCCCCGAACTCGGCAAGGACCAACAGGTCTCGATCGTGTTCGAGTCCTACAACTACGGTCTCGCGGGCGCGTGGACAGACACCTTCAACGCGCTCATCACCGACTTCCAGACCAAGCACCCGAATATCAAGGTGACCGCCCAGAAGCCGCAGGGCAACAGCCCGAACCCGGCCACCGACACCATCTCGAGCATCCAGAACCAGATGGTCGCGGGCGCCCCGCCGGACGTCGCCCAGCTCGGCTTCAGCGATCTGGACTTCACCATCAACTCGCTGCAGGCCAAGTCGCTGGACGGGCTGGTCGGCAAGGACGCGGTGCAGAAGAACTTCGACGGGGCCAAGCACGCCTTCGCCCCGCGCGCCCGCACCCTGGCCGACTGGAACGGCCAGACCTACGGCGTGCCGTTCGTGTTCTCGACCCCGGTGCTGTACTTCAACGCGACCCTGTTCACCGAGGCCGGACTCGACCCGGCCAACCCGCCCAAGACCTGGCAGCAGGTCGCCGAGGCGGCCGCGGCGATCAACGGCAAGACCGGCAAGGGCGGCATCTACGTCGACTGCCTGACCAAGACCGCCAAGGACTGGTGCTTCCAGTCGATGGTCCGCTCCAACGGCGGCCGGGTGATCTCCGAGGACCGTACCAAGCTCACCTACGCCGAGGACCCCGCGGTCGAGGTGGCCAGGCAGGCGCAGGACCTGGTGCGTACCGGCGGCATGCCGGTGCTGCAGCAGAAGCAGGGCTACGAGGCGTTCGGCCGCGGTGAGATCGGCATGATCCTCGAGACCAGCGCCATCCAGGGCAACTTCGTCAAGGGCGCCGAAGGCAAATGGGACCTGCGTTCGGCTCCGATGCCGAGCTACGGCAGCAAGCCGACCGTGCCGACCAACTCCGGCGCTTCGCTCTACATCCTGTCCAACGATCCCGCCAAGCAGCGCGCGTCGTGGGAACTGATCAAGTACCTCACCAGCGAGGAGGCCTACATGAAGATCTCCCAGGGCATCGGCTACCTGCCGCTGCGCACCGGTCTGCTCTCCGATCCCAGCGGACTGCAGGACTGGGCGAAGAAGAACCCGCTGTTCGAGCCGAACGTCGCGCAGCTGGGCAACATGGAGCCGTGGATCTCCATGCCCGGCACCAATTACCTGCAGATCCGTGACGGCATGATGGACGCCGTCGAAGCGGTCGTCTTCCAGGGCAAGGACCCCAAGTCCACCCTGACCGCCGCGCAGGATCAGGGCCGCAAACTCCTCCCGGCCGCATGAGCGCCCGCGGCAACGGCGCGATGACCGAACACGACCCCGCAGACGGGCTCACGGTCATCCAGCTGACCGACACCCACCTCAGGTCCGAAGGCGAGCTGGTGCACGGCGTGGTCGACACGCACGCGCATCTACTCGAGGCGCTCGACCATATCGCCGACTCCGGGCGAGGCGTCGACGCCATGGTGCTGACCGGCGACCTCGCCGACAACGGCGCCCCCGAGGCTTATCGAAGACTGCGGGCGGCGGTCGAGCCCGTTGCCGCGACGCTGGGTGCCGAAGTCGTCTACGTCATGGGCAATCACGACGAGCGGGTCGCCTTCGGGGCCGAACTGCTCGATCGCGACGTGGATCCGGCGGCCCCGCTCGACAGTGTCGTCGAGGTCGCCGGACTGCGGATCATCGCGCTCGACTCCACGATTCCGCACCACCACCACGGTCGCCTCGCACCGGATCAACTGGAGTGGCTGGCCGAGCAGTTGCGTGTCCCCGCACCGCGCGGCACGCTGCTCGCGCTGCACCATCCGCCGGTCCGCTCCCCCATGCCGAGTTCGAACATGCTGCGGCTCGAGCAGCCGCGGCGATTGGCCGAGGTGCTCGCGGGTTCGGATGTCGGGATGATCCTGTGCGGGCACAACCACCTCACCGGAGCCTCCGCCCTCGCGGGTGTCCCGGTGTGGCTCGGCACGCCGATGTCGTTCCGCACCGACACCTTCCCGCCCTCGGACCGCCACCGCGGTTTCGCCGGATTCGGTTTCTCCCGGATCGAGGTGCTCGACGAGGGCATGATCGCCGCCGCGGTCGACCTCACGCCCGCAGCACCCGTCTACAACCGAGCCCTGCGGGACGTCCTCGACCAGCTCGCCGCGCTGGCCGAGCGGCGGTAGTGGCGATGTTCGTCGTCGAACACCCGCCCGCCGACGCCGTCCTCGGCGTCGGCGCGGCGCCGGATCTGCCCGCGGCCACCGCGCGCGGACGCGTCGTGCTGCGGCGCGTCCTGCGCGGGCTCGCGCCCTACCTCTATCTGTCCCCCGCGCTGGCGATGGTGATCATCTGGACCTATCGCCCGCTGTTCCAAGCCTTCGAACTGTCCACATACTCGTGGAATCTGCTGCCGAGTATGCCGATGAAACCGGTCGGCACGGCCAATTACGAACGGCTGCTGGATCTTCCGTCGTTCTGGGACTCCCTCGGGCGCACCGGCGTGCTCATCGGCGGCCTGCTGCCGTTCACGGTGGCGCTGCCGGTGGCGCTCGCGCTCGCCGGACGCCGGGTGCATCCGCGCGCCCGCACCGTCTACCAGGCCTTCATCTTCGCGCCGTTCCTGGTCGCGCCGGTGGCCGCGGGCGCGGTCTGGCGCTGGCTGCTGCATCCCGGCGGCGGTGTCGTCGGGCAGGTGCTCGGCTCGGACCGCAACTGGGTCTACGACGTGGACACCGCCCAGGGCGTCATCATCGTCATCACCGGCTGGCAGCTGCTCGGCTTCGCGGTGCTCGTGGTGTGGGCGGGCCTGGCGGGCATCAGCCCCGACTACGACGAGGCGGCCCGCGTCGACGGCGCGTCGCCGGGGCAGATCCGGCGCTGGATCACCCTGCCGATGCTCTCCCCCACCCTGCTGTTCCTGGTGCTCACCACGGTCCTGCTCACCCCGACCCTGACCTTCCCCATCATCGACTCGATGACCCAGGGCGGTCCGGCGCAGGCCACGACGAACATCTACTACCTGCTCTGGGACTACGCGTTCCACAGCTTCGACGCCGGACTCAGCGCCGCCGCGGGCGTGCTGCTGTTCGTCGGCTTCGGCGTGATCGCGGGCGCCCTGGTGTGGCTGTCGGAAAGGCTGTCCTTCCATGACGATTGAGCGATGGCGCGCGACGGCCGACCGGCTGCGCGGATTCTCCAGTCACCTGCTGCTCGCGGGCACGGCGCTGCTGTGCGTCTTCCCGATCTACTGGCTCTTCGCGACCTCGCTGCGCAGGCCGTCGGACGTGATGTCGCTCTCGCCGATTCCGTGGCCGCTCTCGGTGGACAACTACGTCGACGCCGCGCACAAGGTCGACGTGGTCCAGCTGATCCTGAACACCTTCCTGGTCGCGATCCTGTCGGCCTCGGCGCAGTTGCTCATCGCGCTGCTGGCCTCCTACGCCTTCGCGATGTACACCTTCCCGCTGCAGCGGCTGCTCTACCTGGCGTTCGTCGGCATCTGGCTGGTGCCGTTCCAGGTCACCATGCTGCCGAACTACGTGCTGCTCAATCAGCTCGGCCTCATCGACACGCTCATCGGCGTCGTACTGCCGACCCTGTGCTCGGCGCTGGCGGTGCTGCTGCTGCGCCAGCACATGTCGGCCTTCCCGAAGGAACTCGTCGCGGCCGCCAAGATCGACGGCCGGTCCTCGTGGTCGATCCTGTGGACGGTGGTCGTGCCGAATCTGCGGCCCGCGCTGGCCGCCCTCGGCATCCTGCTGTTCATCAACTCGTGGAACGAATACTTCTGGCCCGCCGTGGTGATGCGCCGCTCCAACGGCGTACTGCAACTCGGGCTGCGCAGTTTCATGGGCGCCGAAGGCGAGCAGTGGGGTCCCATGATGGCGGTGGCGGGTCTGGCCTGCCTGCCGGTGCTGGTGATGTACCTGCTGCTGCAACGGCACATCGTGAACGCGTTCGTACGCTCGGGACTGAAGTGAGCGGTCGAACCGTTCAGACCGCGGTGTTCATGCGCGGTTCGACCGCGGTGTTCATGCGCGGTTCGACCGCGGTGCCCATGCGCGGTTCGACCGCGGTGCCCATGCGCGGTTCGACCGCGGTGCCCATGCGCGGTTCGACCGCGGTGCCCATGCGCGGTTCGACCGCGGCACCGGTAGCCGGTGCGCCGTCCATCGTCTCGACGCAATCGAGGAAGAGTTCGACAGCGGGATTGGTCTCCTCGGTCCGCCACACCGCGAACAGATCCAGCGTCGGCACCGGATCGAGGAGTTTCACCGCGACCGCCGCGCTGTCGGGTCCGCCCAACTGCATGGACTTGGCGCGCGGCAGCGAGGCGAAGCCGACGAACGGGCGCACGGAGACCATGTGCATGGTCGCGCCCGGATCGTCGGCGGTCTGCGCCACGTCCAGGCTGATCCGGTTGTCGGCGGCGGCGCGGAAGATGGAGTCGTACATGGCCGGACACTGCTCACGGGCGAACAGCACACAGCGCTGATCGGCGAGTTCGGCGAAGCGAACGCCTGACCGGCCCGCCCAGTGGTGCCCGCGCCCGACCACCGCCACCAGCGGAACGCGTTCGAGGAGTTTGCGATACCGGAATTCGGCGGTGGTGGGATGCCCGTACACGAGTCCGATGTCGAGGGCGCCATCGCGCAGCGCCGCGAGCTGCGGACCGGTGCGTTTCTCCCACAGCGAGACCACGACGTCGGGATGCTCGGCGGCCATCCTGGCCAGCACGTCGGGCAGGACATGTCGGCTGGCGGGCAGGTTGTATCCGATGTCGAGCGACCCGGACCGGCCCGCGGCCGCGGCCTTGGCGACCTCGGCGGCCCGATCCATCTGGGCAACGATCATTCTGGCCTGATTCTCGAATTCCCGCCCCGCCGCCGTCAATCGCACCTCGTGCGAATTGCGCGCCACCAGTTGCACATCGAGCGACCGCTCGAGTTTCTGGAGTTGGGCGCTCAGACTGGGCTGGGTGAGATGTAGTCGCTGTGCGGCGCGACCGAAATGTAGTTCCTCCGCGAGCGCGAGGAACGAAATCAAATGCCGGAGCTCCATACCGACTCCTTCCCGGTACTCGCCACGGTAATGCGGCCGCGTAACCGGGAATGAATCAAGCGGTAACGAGCGAGACCGATTGGGTGGCCGAGCGGTTGCCGGAAATCAGGAGAATTTGATCTCGAGCCCGATACCCAGAATGGCGATGAGCCAAACCACGCCGGTGAACACCGTGATGCGATCGAGATTCTTCTCCACGACGGTGGAGCCCGACAAACTCGATTGCACACCGCCACCGAAAAGGCTGGACAGACCTCCGCCCTTGGCGCGGTGCAACAGCACCAACAGCACCAGCAGCAGGCTGGTGATGATCAGGAGGATATCCAGGAACATCCGCATGCCGCCCAGTCTATGGGGTACGGCCCGCGATCACCCAAACGGCCCCCGCCCCCGCTCACCTCCCCCGATATCACCGCGGCCCACGACCGGACGGGCGATTCGGCGCGACGGCGACCAGATGGGTCACCCGGTCCGCGCCGACGGTGAAACGCGCCACTTCCCGCTCCCGCACCTGATCCTGTGCGGTCAGCCGGACCTGGTGTTGATGCATGTGCTCGGCCCACGACCGCACCACGAACGCCTCGACGAAGCGGTCGACGACACCGAGATCGCGGTAGATCCGCCACTCCATGGCCCCGGTACGCTGCCTCGACCGCCCCACGAAGGCCATGGCCGCGAGGAACTCCTCGGTGTTCTCGGCGGGCACGTCGTAGTCGCGCAACACCATGATCGGCCCGTCCTCGGGATCGGGTTCGAACACCACCTGCGGTTCCGGCCAGAACGCCGACGGCGTCAGATCCAGTTCCTCGGCATTGTGGCGGATCGGCAGCCAAACGCTGCTCAGCGCACCGCACGCCAGCAACACCGCCGCCGTCAGCAGCGCGTGCACGGTGCCGACGGCACCCGCGACCACGCCCCACACCAGCGAACCGATCGCCTGCCCGCCCATGAACACCAGCAAGTAGACCGAAAGACCGCGAGCACGCACCCACGCGGGCAGCAGCAATTGCATGGTCGCGTTCATCGTCGACATCGCCAGCAACCACGCCAGACCCGCGCCGACCAGCAGGATCAACACCAGCGGCAGCGAGTGCAGCAATGCCGAGCCCGCCGTCGCGAGCCCGAACAGCAGCGCGGCGACGGTCAGCCGCTGGGTCGGCGTCAACGCGGCCCTGATCCTGGCCAGCGCCACCGCGCCCAGTACCGCGCCGAGGCCGAGGGCGCCGAGCATCACCCCGTACCCGGAGGCGGACAGACCGATCCCGTCGCGCGCGATCACCGGCAGCAGCGCCCACAGCGCGCTCGCGGGCGCGATGAACAGGATCGAGCGCAGCAACACCCGCCGGATCGCAGGCGCCGCACGGATGAACCGAGTACCCGCCTGCAACGCGGCCAACGGCCGTTCGGTAGGCAGATTGCGATCGGTCGCAGGCCGACGCCAGAACATCAGGACCGCGACAATGCCGCCGAAAGACACCGCGTTCAACGCGAACACCAGCGTCGGACCCGACAGCGAAACCAGCACCCCCGCGATCGCGGGCCCCACCGCCCGCCCCAGATTGATGTTCATACTGCCCAGCGCGGCAGCCGCGGGAATCTGCTCCCGCGCCACCAGTTCGGGCTGAACGGCCTGCCACGCGGGCGCCGTCAACGCCTGACCGCACCCGAGCAAGAACAGCAGAGTCAGCAGAACCGCCGGGGTGGTGTGCCCGGTAGCGGTGGACAACGTGAGCACCGCGGCCAACACCGCCATCGCCGACTGCGCCCCCAGCAGCAGACGACGCCGATCGACCAGATCGGCGAGCACCCCCGACGGCACCGAAAGCAACATGACCGGAAGAGTGATGGCCGTCTGCACGAACGAAACAAGCACCGCCGCGTTCGGTTCGTCCACAAGAATCCACTGCGCACCCACGGTCTGCATCCAGGTCCCGAGATTGGAAACCAACTGAGCGACCCACAACGCACGATAAATCGGTGACCGCAGCGGCGCCCAGGTCGAAAGCGGAGCAGTCGCATCGGCAGTGGTCACTCACCAGAGCATAACCCGAGCTATCCCCCGGCACCCCCTCCGAGCCCGTCGTCAACAAGCCCGAAGAGCAACGTCGCTACCACCTTCGCCCCCACCCACCCCCACCGAAAAACCCGAAAAGCGCCCCCTTCCATCCCACCCACCCCCAAGGGAGCGAGCCCGACGAGCGACGGTTCGCGGCCGTCTCGCGTCCCAGCGGTCGATACGATGCGACGCAGGAGCAAGTATCGACCGCTGGGACGCGAGACCGAGGGGCCGCGAACCCGCGGCGACGAAGTCGACGCCAATAAACACAGCCGCAGGTAAACCATTGCGAAGAGCCGCGCCCGAAACCTTCCGCGTCCCAGCACACCCTCCCAACCGATCACCGAGATCCCACACCGAAGAGCCGCACCCGAAGCCCTCGCGTTCCAGCCCTACCTGCCCCCGATCACCGGTGTCCCACCCCGAAGACCCACCCCCGAAACCCCACAGACATCCCCCACTCCCCCCACATACACCGTGCGTACCATCCAACCCATGACCGCATCACGAGCGCGTCTCGCACCGCTACTGTTACTCGCCTGCCTGACCGCAGCAGCCTGTTCGGACTCCGACACCTCATCGACGCCCACGACGTCGCCCTCTACCGAGCCGCCCGCAGCGACCTCACCACCGACCACGGCACAACCATCCACCCCGATGGGCCACAGCTACGTCTCCACAGCGGTAACCGGCACCCCGATCCCCGGTGACACCCCACTCACCCTCGTCTTCGCCACCGACCGCCTGAGCGCCAACGCGGGCTGCAACACGCTGGCCGGAACAGTCGCTCTCGAAGGCGAGACCATGCGCGTCGGCTCCCTCACCTCCACTCTCATGGCCTGCCCGGAGCCACAGGCGAACGCGGACGCCTGGGTGAACACCCTGCTCGCCCCCACCCCCACCTGGCGCCTCGACGGCGCAACACTCACCCTGACCACCGCCGACCGCACCGTCACCCTGTCCGACAAGCGTGCGAAGCAGAGCAAACCCATGAAGGGCACCGAATGGCTGGTGACCGGAACGAGCACCCCCGACGCCTACACCACCTCACAGGCCATCAGCGACGCGAAACCAACCCTGCGAATCGCCGAGGACGGCGCCGTCACCGGCAACGCGGGCTGCAACCGAATGTCCGGATCCGCCGACGTCGACCCGTCGGGCTCACCGGTCACCTTCCACATCGCGGTCACGCGTATGGCTTGCGCGCCAGAGGTGATGGAGGTCGAGAACGCGGTCCTGAAAGCCCTCGACGGCACCGCCACGATCACCCTCGACGGCGACACGATGTCGTTGCGCAACCAGAACGGCGCGGGCCTGACCTTCAAGGCGAACTGACCCCACCGACACGAAAAGGTCCGCGGATCCTCAGAACCCGCGGACCTTTCGCCTTCGTCACCCGATCAACGCGGCGTCACCGATCAACGCGGCGTCACCCGATCAGGGCAGCGTCACCCGATCAGGGCAGCGGACCACCGGCGGCGATCGCCGACAGCGTGGCGAATTCGTCGCCCTTGAGCGACGCCCCGCCCACCAGCGCGCCGTCGATGTCGGTCTGTCCGACCAGCTCGCCGACATTCTTGGCGTTCACCGACCCGCCGTAGAGCACCCGAACGCCCGCGGCGACCTCCGCGGAGGCCAGCTGCGCCAACTCCGCACGGATCGCGCCGCACACTTCCTGCGCGTCGGCAGGCGTGGCGACCTTGCCGGTCCCGATCGCCCAGACCGGTTCGTAGGCGATCACGATCTTCGAGATCTCCTCGGCCGACAGCCCTTTCAGCGAGCCACGCAACTGCTCGAGGTTGTACTCGACATGCGTGCCCGCCTCGCGGACGCCGAGCCCTTCGCCGATGCACACGATCGGCGTGATCTCGTGCTTCAACGCCTGCTTGGCCTTCGCCAGCACCGTCGCGTCGTCCTCGTTGTGGTACTGCCGCCGCTCGGAATGCCCGACCACCACGAACGCGCAACCGAGCTTGGCCAGCATCGCGCCGCTGATCTCACCGGTGTAAGCGCCCGCGTCGTGCGTCGAGACATCCTGCGCGCCGTAGGTGACCAGCAGTTTGTCGCCCTCGACCAAAGTCTGCACACTGCGCAGGTCGGTGAACGGCGGGATCACCGTCACGTCGACCTTCGCGAAGTACTTCTCCGGCAACGCGAAAGCGATCTTCTGCACCAGGGCGATGGCCTCGAGGTGATTGAGGTTCATCTTCCAGTTGCCCGCGATGAGCGGTTTACGCGCCATCGTCAACCCTCCAATACCGCGATGCCGGGCAGTTCCTTGCCCTCGAGATATTCGAGGGAGGCGCCGCCGCCGGTCGAGATGTGCGAGAAACCGTCCTCGGGCAGGCCGAGCGCGCGCACGGCCGCAGCCGAATCGCCGCCGCCGACCACGGTGAAGGCGCCCTTGCCGGTGGCGGCCACGATGGCCTCGGCGACGCCTCGGGTGCCCGCGGCGAACTTCTCGAACTCGAACACGCCCATGGGGCCGTTCCAGAACACCGTCTTCGCCTGCGTCAGCAGCGCGCTGAAACGCTCGACGGAATCGGGGCCGATGTCGAGGCCGAGCCAGCCGTCCGGAATCCGGTTGGCGTCGACCACCTTCGACTCCGCGTCGGCGGCGAAGGCGTCGGCCACCACGATGTCGCGCGGCAGGTGGATGACATCGGCGTAGCGGTCGAGCAGGCCCTTGCAGGTGTCGATCATCTCTTCCTGCAGCAGCGAGCCGCCCACCGAGAAGCCCTGCGCCGCAAGGAAGGTGAAGCACATGCCGCCGCCGATCACCAGGGTGTCGACCTTCGGCGCCAGCGCCTCGATGACGGCCAGCTTGTCCGAGACCTTCGACCCGCCGAGCACGACCGCGTACGGACGCGCGGACTCCTCGGTGAGCTTGGCCAGCACCTCGACCTCGGCCGCGACCAGCGTGCCCGCGTAGTGCGGCAGCAGCGCGGCCACGTCGTAGACCGAGGCCTGCTTGCGGTGCACGACGCCGAATCCGTCGGAGACGAACGCGCCGTCTTCGCCGACCAGTTCCACCAGCGCCGCGGCGAGCTTGCCGCGCTCGCCGTCGTCCTTGCTGGTCTCGCGAGCGTCGAAACGCACGTTCTCGAGCAGCAGCACGTCACCGTCGGTGAGGCCCTCCGACCGCGACAGCGCGTCGTAGCCGACCACGTCGCCCGCCAGCTGGACATTGCGGCCAAGCAGCTCGGCCAGCTTCGCCGCGACCGGGGCGAGCGAGAACTTCGGATCGGGTTCGCCCTTGGGGCGGCCGAGATGCGCCGTCACGACCACCTTGGCCCCCGCCTCGACCAACGCCTTCAGCGTCGGCACCGAGGCGATGATGCGACCGGGATCGGTGATCGCACCGCTGTCGTCGAGGGGGACGTTCAGGTCGGAGCGCACGAGTACGCCCCGACCCTCGACACCCTCGGCGAGCAGATCCTGGAGTGTCTTGATCGCCATGCGTCAGAGCGACTTGCCGACGAGACCGATGAGGTCGGCGAGGCGGTTGGAGTAGCCCCACTCGTTGTCGTACCAGGACACGACCTTCACCTGGTCGTCGATGACCTTGGTGAGCGGCGCGTCGTAGATCGAGGAGTGCGGATCGGTGACGATGTCGCTGGACACGATCGGGTCGACGTTGTACTTCAAGATGCCCTTCAGCGGACCCTCGGCGGCGGCCTTGTAGGCGGCGTTGATCTCGTCGAGCGTCGCCGACTTGGTGAGGGTGACGGTGAGGTCGGTGACCGAGCCCGTCGGGATCGGCACGCGCAGGGCGTAGCCGTCGAGCTTGCCGTTGAGTTCGGGCAGGACCAGGCCGATGGCCTTGGCGGCGCCGGTGCCGGTCGGCACGATGTTCAGGGCTGCGGCGCGGGCGCGACGCAGGTCGCTGTGCGGGCCGTCCTGCAGGTTCTGGTCCTGGGTGTAGGCGTGGATCGTGGTCATCAGACCGCGCTCGATGCCGAACGAGTCGTTGAGCACCTTGGCCAGCGGGCCGAGGCAGTTGGTGGTGCACGAGGCGTTGGAGATGATGTTCTGGCTGCCGTCGTACTTGTCGTCGTTGACACCGAGGACCACGGTGAGGTCCTCGCCCTTCGCGGGGGCCGAGATGATGACCTTCTTGGCGCCCGCGGCCAGATGTCCCTTCGCCTTGGTGGCGTCGGTGAAGATGCCGGTCGACTCGACCACCACGTCGACGCCGAGATCGCCCCACGGCAGGGCCGACGGGCCCTCCTTGATCGCCAGCGCCTTGATCCGCTGCTCGCCGACCACGATGGTGTCGTCGCCGTCGAGCGACACGTCTTGCGGCAGGCGGCCCAGGATCGAGTCGTACTTCAGCAGTGTGGCGAGGGTCGCGTTGTCGGTGAGGTCGTTGACCGCGACGATCTCGATGTCGGTGGTGCCGAGCGCCTTCTGCGCCTCCACCGCCCGGAAGAAGTTACGTCCGATACGGCCGAAGCCGTTGATGCCAACCCGGACAGTCACGTTATCGCTCCTCAATTTCAAGCGGATTCATTCCGATGCCCCCCTCACAGTAATGCCAGGCGAGAACCTCTCCGACACGCGCCCGGCATTCGTGAGCACGCACGATGCCCGCGAACTCGGCGCGGCCGCCCGGCAACCCGACGGCGCCGGACACGACCATCCGACACGCCGCCGCGAGCGATCGCGCGATACCGCCCGCCGACCGCGGAGCTCGCCCGCGCCGCTTGCCGAGCGCGGATCGGGCCCCACCGAGGCGTGCGGAAATGCTCGGGAACTCATCGAGCGGAATCATCGGCGACTCCGACCGAGGGGGGTGAACAGTGCCCGACCGCGCTGTCGGGCAACCGATGCGGCCGCCTGCGCCTGCCGACGCGCACCGGGCACGCGGCCGACCGACGGACGCAAGAATCAGGCGTCGTCGAGCAGTTCGGCGGTGACCGCGGATTCGGTATCGGGGATGCCGAGATCCTTGGCGCGCCGGTCCGCCATCGACAGCAGGCGCCGGATGCGGCCCGCCACCGCGTCCTTGGTCATCGGCGGATCGGCGAGCTGGCCGAGTTCCTCCAGCGACGCCTGCCGGTGCTGGACGCGTAGCTTGCCCGCGGCGGCCAGGTGATCGGGCACGTCCTCGCCGAGGATCTCCAGCGCGCGTTCCACCCTGGCGGCCGCGGCCACCGCGGCACGCGCCGAGCGGCGCAGGTTCGCGTCGTCGAAATTCGCCAGCCGATTTGCCGTGGCCCGCACCTCGCGTCGCATGCGACGCTCCTCCCAGGTGAGCCTGGTGTCCTGGGCGCCCATCCTGGTGAGCAGCGCGCCGATGGCCTCGCCGTCGCGCACCACGACCCGGTCGGTGCCACGCACCTCGCGCGCCTTGGCGGTGATCCCGAGCCGCCGGGCCGCGCCGACGAGCGCCAGGGCCGCCTCGGGACCGGGGCAGCTCACCTCGAGCGCCGAGGAGCGACCGGGTTCGGTGAGCGACCCGTGCGCGAGAAACGCACCGCGCCAAGCGGCTTCGGCGTCGGCGATGCTGCCGCCGACCACCTGCGCGGGCAGCCCGCGCACCGGGCGGCCGCGCACGTCGAGCAGGCCGGTCTGGCGCGCCAGCGCCTCGCCCTCCTTCGACACCCGCACGACATACCGGGAGGTCTTGCGCAACCCGCCCGCACCGAGTACGTGCACATCGGATCCGTAGCCGTACAGCTCGAAGATCTCCCGGCGTAGCCGTCGTGCGATGGAACCCATATCCACCTCGGCCTCGACGATCACTCGCCCGCCGACGATGTGCAGGCCACCCGCGAACCGCAACAAGGCGGACAACTCCGCCTTACGGGAACTCACCTGCGACACCGCGAGCCTGCTCAGCTCGTCTTTCACTTCGGCTGTCATCGCCACGAGACGCGCTCCTTTCCACCCAACCCGGACCGCACATCCGCGCCCATGTGCCGTCCTTCGACTCGAAGCCCTGCCAATTGCGGCCGAGGTTGCCGGATCAGTTGATCCAGTGCGGCGGCAAGCTTTCCGGGGTGATGCCGGTCCGTTCCCGCTTCGGCGACTTCGGAGAAGATTACTCGTGCCCGCAACTGTTCGGCAGCCCTGGCCACATGTTCGCGTTGTCTACCCTCCGGTACCGAGCCCGCGTCCACGAGGACATCGTCGACCACGAATTCGGGTGCGTGCTGTGACAATACGTGCAAATGCCGCTCCGCGGAGAAGCCCGCGGTCTCGCCCGGCTCCGCCGCCAGGTTCAGGACCAGCACTTTTCTCGCCCGCGTGTACACCAGCGCGTCACGGAGTTCCGGTACGAGAACATGCGGTATCACACTGGTGAACCAGGATCCCGGACCGAGTACGACCACATCGGCGTGCTCGATGGCAGAGGTCGCCTGTGGACTCGCGGGCGGATCCGACGGGATCAGTCGCACCCGGCGGACTTTACCCGGTGTCGTCGCGACGGCAACCTGTCCGCGAATGCAGCGGCTGACACGGGGGTCGGCCTCGAGGCCGGAAACATCCGCCTCGATGTCGAGTGCGATCGGCGACATCGGTAGCACGCGGCCGGTGATGCGCAACATCTTCGCGACCTCGTCCAGCGCGGCGACCGGATCACCGAGCACTTCGGTGAGCCCGGCGACTATCAGGTTACCCACGGAATGCCCTGCGAGCGCGCCGGTTCCGCCGAAACGGTGCTGAACGGTGCGCGCCCAGACACCTTCCGGATCCTCGGCCAGCGCCGCGAGCGCCATGCGTAGATCCCCCGGCGGGATCACCCCGAGTTCGGCGCGCAGCCGCCCCGATGAGCCGCCGTCGTCGGCGACCGTGACCACGGCGCAGATCCGCGCGGTGAGCAGGCGCACCGCCGACAGCGTCGCGTACAGGCCGTGTCCGCCACCGAGCGCGACGATGGCGGGATCGGACTCCCGCCCCGTCATTCGCGCCCCAGATCCCGGTGCACGACCCGGACGACATCCGCTGACCCACCGGATATCGCGCCGATCGATTCGCCCAGCGCCTCGGCGATCGCCACGCTGCGGTGTTTGCCTCCGGTGCAGCCCACTGCCACCGTCATGTATCGCTTCCCCTCTTGGCGGTAGCCGTTCGTCGTCAGGTCGACCAGGTGGCGGCAGGTACTCAGATAGTCGGCCGCGCCGGGACGCGACAGCACGTACTCGCTGACCACGGTCTCCTGTCCCGAATGCTCCCTGAGTTCAGGAATCCAATGCGGATTGGGTAGAAAACGCACATCCAACACCATGTCGGCGTCCAACGGAACCCCGTACTTGAACCCGAAGGACTGCACGGTCAGTTGCAACGCGGCGGGCGCACCGCCCCCGTAGGCTTCCTCCATTTTCCGGTGCAGTTGGTGGATCGACAGCTCGGTGGTGTCGATGACGAGATCGGCGGCGGTCTTGACCGAGGAGAGCCTGACTCGTTCCGCCGCGATACCCGCCGACAACGTACCGTCCGCGCTCTCGCTCTGCAGCGGATGACGACGGCGGGCGAATCCGAAACGCCGGATCAGGACGTCGTCGGAGGCCTCCAGGAACAGCACCCGCGTGCGCACGCCGAGCGCGCGCAGCTGCTCGATCACCACGGTCAGGTCGTCGGTGAAGAATCTGCTGCGCACATCCATCACCAGGGCGAGTCGCGTGATGGGCGGCTGCGCCGACGCCCCGAGCTCGACCATGCGACCGAAGAGTTCGGGCGGCAGATTGTCGGTGACGTACCAGCCGAGGTCCTCGAGTACGCGGGCCGCCGTGCCGCGCCCCGCCCCGGACAATCCGGTGACGATGACGACTTCGACCTGTTCCCTGCGATCAACGCCCGTAGTGGGCTGCCTGCTGCCCGCACTGTTGTTCGATTCGACGCGTGTCATGTCCTACCGGATCTGTGTGGGGTGCCTTTCGATCATCTCGCACCGGGTTTCGGTATCGGGGGCAGACACACAACGTACGCGAAACCGCGTCGTCGAGTGCACCCGTACGGGGGCTATTCGTCCCGGAGGGCCGCGAGGACGGCCCTCGCGGTTGCCACCCCGATGCCGGGCACCTCGGTGATCTCCTCCACGCTGGCCTCCTTCAGTTTGGCGACGGACCCGAAATGGGTGACAAGCGCGGTCCGGCGCGCCGCACCGAGGCCGCGCACCGAGTCGAGGGCCGATGCCGTCATCCGCCGCGACCGTTTGCTGCGATGGAAGGTGATGGCGAAGCGGTGCGCCTCGTCGCGGACCCGTTGCAGCAGATACAGCGCCTCGCTGTTGCGCGGCATGATGACCGGATCGGGCTCGCCGGGCACCCAGACCTCCTCGAGCCGTTTGGCCAGCCCGATCACCGCGACGTCGGTGATGCCGAGTTCGTCGAGCACCTCGGCGGCGGCGGCCACCTGCGGCGTGCCCCCGTCGACCACGTACAGATTCGGCGGGTAGGCGAACTTCCGCGGGCGACCGGTGCGCGGATCGATGCCGGGACGCGAGGTGAGTTCAGGAAGTCCGTCGAAGTCGTCCCTCGCGCCGGACTCCGCGCGAACCGAGACATTCGATTCCGCGACGGTCGAGTCGGCGGCACTGGAAACGGCGACCGGGTCGTCGGCCGTCGAGGCGGCGGAACTCGGAGCGTCGGCGTCGAGTTGGTCGCGTTCGACCTCGTCGCGTTCGCGGCGTAGGCGCGCGAAACGCCGCCTGGTGACCTCCGCGATACTGCCCACATCGTCGGAGCGGCCATCCCCCGCCGCCTCCTTGATCGTGTAGTGGCGATATTCGGACTTGCGCGCCAAACCGTCCTCGAACACCACGAGCGAGGCGACCACATCGGTGCCCTGCACGTGGCTGATGTCGACGCATTCGATCCGCAGCGGCGCACTGTCGAGTTCGAGGGCGTCCTGGATGTCTTGCAACGCCGCCGAGCGCGATGTCAGATCGCCCGCGCGCTTCAGTTTGTGCTGAGCGAGCGCCTCCTGCGCGTTGCGCTGCACCGTCTCGGCGAGCGCCTTCTTGTCGCCGCGCTGCGGAACCCGGACCGAGACCGCCGAACCACGCAGCGCGCCGAGCCACTGCTGGATCTGTTCGACGTCGGCGGGCAGTTCGGGCACGAGCACCTCGCGCGGCACCACGGCCGCGGGCTGGTCCTCGGTGCTCTGATCGGCGTAGGCGGCCTGCTCGCCGTAGAACTGGGTGAGGAACTGTTCGACGAGCGCGGCCATGGCGCCGCCCGCCGCCGCGGTGTCGACGGCGTCACCGGACTTGTCGACCACCCAGCCGCGCTGGCCGCGCACCCGGCCGTCGCGCACGTGGAAGATCTGGACCGCGGCTTCCAATTCGTCGGTGGCGAAGGCGATCACGTCGGCGTCGGTGCCGGTGCCGAGCACCACCGCCTGCTTCTCCAGCGCCCGGCGCAGGGCCTGCACGTCGTCGCGCAGGCGGGCGGCGTTCTCGAAATCGAGATCCGCCGCGGCGTCGTGCATCCGGCGCTCGAGTTCGCGAACCATCCGGTCGGTACGCCCGGCCAGGAAGTCACAGAAATCCTCGATGATGCGGCGGTGTTCGGCCGCGCTCACCCGATCGATACACGGCGCGGAGCATTTGTCGATGTAGCCGAGCAGGCACGGCCGCCCGATCTGGCTGTGCCGCTTGAAGACACCGTTGGAACAGGTGCGCGCCGGGAAGACCCGCAACAGCAGATCCAAGGTCTCCCTGATGGCCCAGGCGTGCGCGTACGGCCCGAAGTAGCGCACACCCTTCTTGCGCGCGCCACGGTAGACGAACAGGCGCGGATACTCCTCGTCCAAGGTCACCGCGAGCACCGGATAGGACTTGTCGTCGCGGTAGCGGACGTTGAAGCGCGGATCGAACTCCTTGATCCAGTTGTATTCCAGCTGCAACGCCTCCACCTCGGTGGAGACGACCGTCCATTCGACGCTCGCGGCGGTGGTGACCATCTGCCTGGTGCGCGGATGCAGCGAGGCGATATCGGCGAAATAGGAATTCAGCCTGGCGCGCAGGCTCTTCGCCTTGCCGACATAGACGACCCGCCCGTGCGCGTCCCGGAACTTGTAGACGCCGGGTTCGACGGGAATCGTGCCCGGCGAAGGCCGGTACGTCGCTGGATCTGCCACCGGACCAGCCTATCGACGGGGTCCGACAGATCCGCCGTCGCCCGCGCCGCCGGGACCGACGACGGTCGCCGAGTCGACGCCGGGCGCGCATCACCCGGATCGCCGGACGCCGACAGCATCGAATCGACCGCCGGGCGCGGGCCGCGCCGACTATCGCCGCTCGCGCCGCCGATTCACCCGCGGCACCGGCTCAGACCACGCCGAACCATTCTCGCGCCTGCGGACGCGTCAGCAGATAGAGGACCACCACCGAGATGCCGCACGCGTAGACGACGGTGAGCAGCGGGATCACGCCGAGGTCGGAGGCCGCGTCGAGACCGGAGATGCCGGAGAACCGCACGGCGACCACGATCTGGAGCAGCGCGAGCGCGAGTGCGGCCCGGCGACGGCGGATGTCGGCGTTGCCGAAGCCGAGTGCGGCCATTCCCATCAGTACGCCGGGTACGAATCGCAGCGCGCCCGACACCGCGGCGGAACCGCCGACGGTCATGCCGAGCACCACGGGATAGAGGATGCCGAAACCGGCGAGGCCGAGCGCGGCCTCCCTGGCCTCGCGCACCGGTCCCGGCATTCGTCGCGGCTCCGGTCGGCCGAATGCGATCGCGTCGAAATAGGTCACCATGGGCAATCCTCGGGTCCATCAACGCCCGCTTCGGGGCGCTCGGGAGGGAACGGTATTTCACTTCCCGGATGCGGACCGCCGAGTCTACAGTACTGTGACCCAGCTCACAGTCACTTCGTGATATCGCCGAACTCCCCGGTTCCGCCCGAGGTCACGACCCCCTTCGGAAGACCCTCGTGCGCACCGACATTCGTATGTCACCCCCGGTCACACGTCCCCGATCGACACGGAAAGCGCTGCCTCGCCGCGCATCCGGGGTTACAGTCCCAAGATGAACCGAGCGCGACACGCCTGGATCGGGGCGCTGGCGGCAACGTTGCTCGCGGGGGGACTGCTGACCGGCTGCACCGCCGATGACGAGCAAGCCGACGGATGCGTCGCCACGCCCAACGGCACGCCGGTCGCCGCCGAGCCGAGCCGCGCGGGCGGCGCGACGGCCGACATCAGCACGAACCCGGAGATCGCCTCGGGCTACCGCGCGGGCATGACCCCGGTGCGCACCGCCACCTACGCCGTGTCCACCGCCAACCCGATCTCCACCAAGGCGGCCTGCGAGGTCCTGCGCGACGGCGGCACCGCGGCCGACGCGCTGGTTGCCGCGCAGCTGGTGCTCGGACTGGTGGAACCGCAGGCCTCCGGCATCGGCGGCGGCGCCTTCCTGCTCTACTACGACGCGGGCAATCGCCGGGTCGAGGCCTACGACGGCCGTGAGACCGCGCCCGCCGCCGCGACCGAGAACTACCTGCGCTGGGTCAGCGACACCGACCGCACCGAACCCGCGCCCAACACCCGCGCCAGCGGCCGGTCGATCGGCGTCCCCGGCGTGCTGCGCCTGCTCGAACAGGCGCACAGCGAACACGGCAGGCTGGGATGGCGTGAACTGTTCGACCCGGCCATCGGCCTGGCCGACCGCGGCTTCCCGATCAGCGCGCGACTGGCGGGCCAGATCGCCGAATCCGCCCGCGACCTCGCCGTCGACGAGAACGCCCGCGCCTACTTCCTTGATCCGGACGGCACCCCGAAACGCGCCGACACGGTGCTGAACAATCCCGCGCTGTCCAAAACCCTGAATGCCATCGCCACCGAGGGCGCACAGGCGTTCTACACCGGGGCCATCGCCAAGGACATCGTCGCCGCGGTCGGCTCCACCGCGGGCGGGCGCACCCCCGGCCGACTCGACGCCGCCGACCTCGCGGGATATCGAGCCGAGCAGCGCACGGCCCTGTGCACGCAGTACCGGGGACACGAGATCTGCGGCATGCCTGCCCCCTCCTCCGGCGGCACCACCGTGGCCG
Source organism: Nocardia bovistercoris (assembly GCF_015674855.1). Lineage (GTDB taxonomy): Bacteria > Actinomycetota > Actinomycetes > Mycobacteriales > Mycobacteriaceae > Nocardia > Nocardia bovistercoris. Next base: position 241,946 of record NZ_JADMLG010000001.1, read on the forward strand.
CGACGCTCGGCATCCTGGAGAACTTCGATCTCGGCGCGCTGAAACCCGACCGCGTCGACGCGAACGGCGGTGTCCCGAGGGCCGAGGCCGTACACCTGATCGCCGAGGCCGAGCGACTGGCCTACGCCGACCGCAACAAGTACGTGGCCGACCCCGATTTCGTTCCGCTGCCCGGTGATTCGCCGCTCGCCTTGGTCGACCGGACCTATCTGAAACAGCGGGCCGGACTCATCGATCCCGGCCGCAGCATGGGCACCGCGCAACCGGGCGATCTCGGTCCGGTCCCGCTCGGACTCGGCCCGCAACCGCCCGAACACGGGACGAGCCACATCTCCGTGGTCGACCGCTACGGCAACGCCGCCGCCATGACGACCACCGTCGAATCGGCCTTCGGCTCCTTCCACATGGTCGACGGCTTCGTCCTCAACAACCAGCTCACCGACTTCGCCGCCGACCCCGTCGGCGCGGACGGCGTCCCGGTCGCCAACCGGCTGCAACCGAACAAGCGGCCGCGCAGTTCGATGAGCCCCACCCTGGTCTTCGACCGCGCACCCGACGGTTCGCGCGGTGACCTCGGCTATGTGACCGGCTCCCCCGGCGGCGCGGTCATCATCCAATTCGTCGTGAAAACCCTTGTCGGCATGCTGGACTGGGGTCTCGACCCGCAGCAGGCCGTCTCCGCGGTCTCCTTCGGCGCCGCGAACACGCCCTCGACCGGAGTCGGCGGCGAACACCCCGCGATCGACGCCGCCGACAACGGCGACCACGACCCGCTGGTGCGCAGGCTGCGCGAACTGGGCCATCAGGTCTCGGTCGCGCCCCAATCCAGCGGTCTCAGCGCGGTGCACCGGGACGGTTCCGGCTGGATCGGCGGCGCCGATCCACGCCGTGAAGGAGCCGTGCTCGGCGACACCCGCTGAGGCGTCGCACCGGAACCGGCGGCGTGAACCCCTCGGCACCGCCGGTTCCGGTGCGCATCACCGCGACACCGGAGACCACGCGCGTCGGAGACCGCGCGCCACCGCGACACCGGAGACCGCGCATCACCGCGACACCGGAAAACCGCGCGCCACCGCCGATATCAGAGACCACACGCCACCGCGACATCGAAGACCACGCAACACCGACACCGGAGACCGCGCGCCACCGCCGACATCGCCGACCGCGCGCCACCGCCGACATCGCCGACCGCGCGTCACCGTGACATCGGATACACCGTGGTCGCGGCGTCGAGTACGAGATCCTCGCCGCGGCGGAAGCCGAAACGCTCGTAGAGCGGGATGTTCACCGCGGCGGTACAGACCAGGAACGCCGCGCCCGCCGTCTCCAGTTCGCGTTCGAGCAGACGCCCGGCGTGACCTCGGCCCCGCAGCGAGGGCCGGGTGCCGATGGCGGCCAGGTACAGATGCGGGGTGCTCGGCCGTGCGGCATCCATGCGCCGCACCGCCGACAGCGTGCGGGGCAGCGCCGAACCGAGCGCGCGTACCAGCGTGAACGGTTTCGCGATCGGCGATTCGACATGTTCGGGCTCCCAGAGCGCGACGCACGCGAGATCACCGCGTTCGTCGTGGTCGGTGCGCACGAGCCCGCGCTCGACGCGCGAGGCGATGCGGGACTCCCAGAAGTACGGCAGTGCCTTCGCGCGCCGCGCGGGGTCGGGCCAGAACAGACACATCAGCGGGTCGTCGAAGAAGGCTTCGGCGAGAACCGCGGCACCCGGCGTCATGGCGCGAGAATATCCGGCGCGCGGGCGGCCACGCTATCCGCGCGGCCCCTCGGGGTGCTCGTCCCCGTTCGGCTCCGCCACCGCATACCGCGCGCCGAGCGCCCGCAGCCTGTCCATGGCCTGCGCCGCGTGTTCCCGGTCGTTGGACCGGATCGCCAGCATCGGCACGTAGTCGTCGTTCACCAATTCCAGACGCGCCCAGGACTTCCGGTCCGGAAAGCTCACGCCACGGATGTCTTTCCAGTCGAAGTCGCTGTCGCCCAGCACATTACGCACCGAGACCCCGCGCTCGCCCGCGCGCACCCTCGGCCGGGTGAGCATCAGTACCCCGCCCGCGAGCAGGACCCCGATCGCGACCATCGCCACCTGATCGACGACCCGGAAGTTCACCCCGGTCGACCCCGAGCGCAGCCAGATGCCGCCGACGCCGAAGGTGACCAGCAGCACGACGGCCACGATCCACGCGGTCACCACCGCGCGCCTCGGGCGCACCTCGAACTCCCAGTCCGAGGTCGCGCCCGTATCGGGCGCCGGATTCCTTCTCCAGATGCGGACGACCGGCATCGCTCAGGCGGGCTGTCGCAGCGCGCGCAACGTGAGCGCGGCGTCGAGCGCCGCGGCGCTCGCCTGCTCGCCCTTGTTCTCGGCCGAACCCGGCAGGCCCGCGCGGTCGATCGCCTGCTCCTCGGTGTCGGTGGTGAGCACACCGTTGGCGACCGGCGTCGCCGCGTCGAGGGAGACCCGGGTGAGCCCGGCGGTCACCGCGTCACAGACGTATTCGAAATGCGGTGTGCCGCCGCGGATCACCACGCCGAGCGCGACCACGGCGTCGTGACTGCGGGCCAGTTCCTGGGCAACCACAGGCAGTTCCATCGCACCCGCGCAGCGCACCACGGTGATATGGATCACCCCGGCATCCTCGGCCACCCGCTTGGCATTGGCGACCAGGGTGTCGCAGATCGCGGTGTGCCACCGCGAGGCGACGATGCCGAGCCTGAGATCCCTGGCATCCGCCAGCTCGAAACTCGGTACGCCGGTGCCGCTCATCGATCTCCGCCTTCTCGCTCGCTCTTCGGTGCCGCGCCGCGGACCGCCGCGTCGGTCGTCATCGTCCGCGCCGCCCTCACTGGGCGGTCTCGCCCAGGTCGAGTTCGTCCAGCCCGATCAGGTCGTGGCCCATCCGGTCGCGCTTGGTGCGCAGGTAGCGCAGGTTCTCCGCGTTCGCGCGCAGCGGCATCGGCACCCGGTCGGTGATGCGCAGCCCGTACCCGTCGAGTCCGACGCGCTTGGCCGGATTGTTGGTGAGCAGCCGCATGGACCTGATGCCGAGATCGACCAGGATCTGAGCGCCGGTGCCGTAGTCGCGCGCGTCGGCGGGCAGGCCGAGTTCCAGATTCGCGTCGACGGTGTCGTGCCCGGAGTCCTGGAGCTGATATGCCTGCAACTTGTGCATCAGGCCGATACCGCGCCCCTCGTGGCCGCGCATGTAGAGCACGATGCCGCGCCCCTCCGCCGCCACCATCTCCAGCGCGGCGTCGAGCTGCGGCCCGCAATCGCAGCGCAGCGAGCCGAACACATCGCCGGTGAGGCATTCGGAGTGCACGCGCACCAGCACGTCCTCGCCGTCGGTGATGTCGCCGCGCACCAGGGCGACGTGCTCGACCTCGTCGTAGATGCTCTGATAGCCGACCGCCATGAACTGGCCGTGCGCGGTGGGAATCCGCGCCTCCGCCACCCGCACGACCTGCTTCTCGTGCCTGCGGCGCCAGGCGATCATGTCGGCGATGGAGATCAGCGCGAGGTCGTGGTCGTCGGCGAAGATCCGCAGTTCCTCGGTGCGGGCCATATGGCCCTCGTCCTTCTGGCTGACGATCTCGCAGATCACGCCCGCCGGACGCAGCCCGGCCATCCTGGCCAGGTCGACCGCGGCCTCGGTGTGTCCCGGCCTGCGCAGCACGCCGCCGTCCTTGGCGCGCAGCGGCACCACGTGACCGGGACGGGTGAGATCGTCGGCCTTGGCGCCCGCGTCGGCGAGCAGGCGCATGGTGGTGGCTCGGTCGGCGCCGGAAATGCCGGTGGTGATGCCCTCGCGGGCGTCCACCGAGACGGTGTATGCGGTGCCGTGCTTGTCCTGGTTCTGCGCGAACATCGGCGGCAGACCGAGCCGGTCGCAGTCCTCACCCATGAGCGGAACGCAGATGTAGCCGGAGGTGTAGCGGATCATGAACGCCACCAGTTCGGGGGTGGCCTTCTCGGCAGCGAAGATGAGGTCACCCTCGTTCTCACGATCCTCGTCGTCCACGACGACGACCGCCTTGCCTGCGGCGATATCGGCGACTGCGCGCTCGATGGTGTCGAACCTGGTCACGTCTGCTGCGCTCCATCTCGAAATAGGTGCCTCACTACAGTAATGCCAGGGCGGTGCGCATCGGTCGGCCCACCCGCCCGGACATCACCCGCGCTGCTGGAGCCGCTCCACATACTTCGCGATGACGTCGACCTCGAGGTTGACGCGCGTGCCGACGGCCGCACCGCCGAGATTGGTCAGCGACAGGGTGGTGGGAATGAGCGAGACCTCGAACCAGTCCCGGTTCCCGTCGGCGGCGGGCTGCTCGCCGATGCCGAGTCCGGAGACGGTGAGCGAAATGCCGTCCACGGTGATCGAGCCCTTCTCGACCACGTAGCGGGCGAGCGCGTCGGGTAGCGAGATCCGCACCACATCCCAGTTCGCCGACGGGGTGCGCGTCAGGATAGTCCCGGTGCCGTCGACGTGGCCCTGCACCAGATGCCCGCCGAGTCTGCTGCTCAACGCCGCCGCGCGCTCCAGGTTGACCCGCGCGCCCTCCGCGAGCCCGCCGATGCTCGACCGGTCGAGGGTCTCGCGCATCACATCGACGGTGAAGCTGTCGCCGTCGAGCACGTCGACCACGGTCAGGCACACGCCGTTGACCGCGATCGAATCACCGTGCCCGGCATCGGAGGTCACGAGCTTGCCCCTGATCGTGAGGCGGGCGGCGTCGGACAGCCGTTCGACGGTGACGACCTCACCCAGTTCCTCGACGATGCCTGTGAACATCCCTGACACTCCTGTCGCTGGTGTACGTACGGTTGACGGAACAGCCGGGCCCGGCTCCGCTATTCCCCGCGTATCCTCGGGCCGTACCGTCCTCAGCCTAACGACGGCCGGTCGTGGGCGACATGGGCGGTATTCAGCCGCGGTGGGCGGCGGCGATGGAACGCAGCGATTGCACGGTCGCGCCGGGATCGGCGGTGTTGTAGACGGCCGATCCCGCCACGAAGCAGTCGATACCGGCCTCCGCGGCCTGCTCGATGGTGTCGGCGTTGATGCCGCCGTCGATCTCCACGATCAGGCGCAGTGCACCGGCGTCGACGAGATTGCGCACGATCCGCGCCTTCTCCAGCACACTCGCGATGAACGACTGCCCCCCGAAACCCGGCTCGACGCTCATCACCAGCAGCGTGTCGAATTCGCGCAGGATTTCCAGATACGGCTCGATCGGCGTATTCGGCTTGACCGAGAGCCCGGCCTTCGCGCCCGCCGCGCGGATATCGCGCGCCACCGCGATCGGATCCTCGGCCGCCTCGGCGTGGAAGGTCACATTGTGCGCGCCCGCCTCCGCGTACGGCGGCGCCCAGCGGCCCGGATCCTCGATCATGAGATGACAGTCCAGCGGAATGTCGGTGGCTTTCAGCAAACTCTGCACCACCGGCAGGCCGAGCGTGAGATTCGGCACGAAATGCGCGTCCATCACATCGACGTGCAGCCAGTCCGATCCGGCGACCGCGCGCGCGTCACGCGCGAGATTGGCGAAATCGGCGGACAGGATGGAAGGGGCGATCATGGGCACGGCCGGGCGGGTGAACGTCACAGCGCCGGAGTGTAACCGCCGCCGCACCGCGCGTACGAACCCCCTGTCGCGCCTGCTCCCTTCGTCGCGCGCGGGCCCGAACACCCCCCAAACGCTGATTGCCCGGCCCCCGAATGGGTAGCCTTCACAGGGTGATCAACATTTCGGCGGAACAGGGGATCTACGGCACCCCGGTGGAGATTCGGGTGGCCGCGTCGGTCACGCAGCTGCCCATTGTGCGTGGGCTCGCCGAAACTCTCGTCCTACTCAGCGATTTCACGCTCGACGAGGTCGCCGACATCCGACTCGCGGTGGACGAGGTGTGCTCGACGCTGATCGCCGTCGCGGTGCCCGACTCCAGCCTGCTCTGCCGCTTCACCATCGGCGAGACCGAACTGCTCGTGCACGTGAGCGGCGCCGCGGCAACCGAGGGGCTACCCGACCAGCGCAGCTTCGGCTGGCATGTGCTGCGCACCCTCACCGATTCGGTCGAGGCCGCCCAACACCCCTTCGACGCGACCGCTTCCGGCTACCCGACGACGGTCGAGTTCCGTCGGGTCCGGGGGAAGGCGTAGTGGCGGAGCAGGACATCGGACGGACCCGCGTGACCGACACCGTGACCACCGAGGATCCCGACGACGCCGACGCGATCGACGCCGACGCTGTCGACACCGATGAGGCGGATACCGACGAGCTCGCGGCGGAGGAAGCCGAAACCGTCGAGGAGGTCGGCTCGGCCGCGGGCGGCTACGACGACCTCGGCGCCCTCTTCGCGCAACTCGCGCAGACCACCCAGGGCAGTCCGGAACACACGGCGCTGCGGGCGCGGCTGATCAGCCGATGCATTCCGCTCGCCGACCACATCGCCCGCAAATTCAGCGGTCGCGGTGAACCTTTCGACGACCTCACCCAGGTCGCGCGGGTCGGCCTGGTGCACGCGGTCGACCGTTTCGACGTCGCACGCGGCTCCAACTTCCTGTCCTTCGCGGTCCCGACCATCATGGGCGAGGTCAGGCGGTATTTCCGGGACCACACCTGGGCGATGCGGGTGCCGCGCCGGATCAAGGAGACCCACCTGCGCATCGGCGCCGCCATCGACACGCTGTCGCAGACGCTCGGGCGGTCGCCAACGGCCAAGGAGATCGCCGCCGAACTCGACGTCGACCCCGACGAGGTGACCCAGGCCGTCATCGCGGGCAACGCGTACCAGCCGAGCTCGATCGATGCCGCGTCACTCGGACGCGATACCGAGGCGTCGCTGCTCGACACCCTCGGCGAGGAAGAATCCCAGTTCGACCGGGTCGAGGAGTACGTGGCGATCCGGCCGCTGCTGGCCGGGCTGCCCGAACGTGAACGCCGCATCCTCACCATGCGCTTCTTCGAATCCATGACCCAGACGCAGATCGCCCAGCAGATGGGCATCTCGCAGATGCACGTCTCCCGCATCCTGGCCAAGACGCTGGCCAGACTCCGGGAACTCTCCCAGCGCGACTGACCGCCGAAAGCGTTGCGACTCAGCGATTACGCTCACGTTCACGACGCAGTGCCGCGGGTGCGGCGAGCCACCACGCGGCGTCGAGCAACTCCCCCAACTGATCCGATTCGACACGGTCGAGATCTATGAGGACGTACGGGTAACCGTCGTAGTGCGGGGTCGTGTAAAAAGCGGGGTCGCCCGAGGCGAGCAGGGCCGCCTTCTCCTCGGGCTCACACAGCAAGGCCAGACCGCCCTCGGCTTCGGTGCGCAGCCGCGCGAAACTCTTCTTGCCGACCTTCAGCGCCGGAGTCCGATACGACGTGGACTCCGCGACCCCGGGAAGTTCGGAGGCCATCTCGACCACCCGCCGCCAATCGATTGCCATGGCACGAGTGTGCCGCGCGGGATTCCGGCGGTCTTGGACGAATGGAATCCCGCGCGCCGCGGCTCAATGCGACAGCGGTTTGCGCAGCGCCGCCACGAACATGGCGTCGGTGCCGTGCCGGTGCGGCCACAACTGGGCCGACGGGCCGTCGCCGATGTCGGTGACGCCGGGCAGCGCCTGCCGCGTGTCGAGTTCGACGGCGTCGGTGCGGCGCACCAGATCGGCGACGACGGCCACCGTCTCGGGCAGATGCGGGGAACACGTGGAATACACGACCACCCCGCCCGGACGCACCAGATCCCATGCGGCGCCCAGCAGTTCGCGTTGCAGCACGACCAGGTCGCGGACGTCGGCGGGCGTCTTGCGCCAGCGCGCCTCCGGCCTGCGCCGCAACGCGCCCAACCCCGAACACGGCGCGTCGACGAGGACGCGGTCGTAGCCGGGGGTCAACCCGCTCGCCCTGCCGTCGACCGCGTGCACCCGCACCGGAAGACCGGCGGTGGCCTTGCGGACCAGTTCGGCCCGGTGCGCCGACGGTTCGACGGCGTCGAGTTCGAACCCATCGATATCGGCCAACGCGCCCAGTAGCACCGACTTGCCGCCGGGACCCGCGCACAGGTCGAGCCAGCGACCGCCGTCGACACCTTCCAGCGGCGCCCTGGTCAACGCGAGGGCGACGAGTTGGCTGCCCTCGTCCTGCACACCGGCCAGCCCCTCGCGCACCGGGTCCAGGTCACCCGGGTCGCCGCCGTCGAGATACACCGCGTACGGCGACCAGCGTCCCGGCTCGCCACCGGTCACCAAGGCCAGTTCCTCGGCGGTGATATCGCCCGGCCGCGCCACCAGATGCACCGCGGGTCGCGCGTCGTCGGCGGCGAGCAGATCGGCGAGTTCACCCGCGCGGGCGCCGAGCGCGTCGGCGAACGCCCGCGCGATCCACAGCGGATGCGCGTGTTCGAAAGCCAGGTGCCCCACCGGATCCGACGGCGCCAGCTCCCGCACCCACTCCTCGACCGTGCGCTCCCCCGCCCGACGCAGCACCGCGTTCACGAAACCCGCTTTGCCCTGGCCGAATTCGGCGCGCGCCAACGCCACCGAGGTATCCACCGCGGCGTGCGCGGCGACCCTCGTGCGCAACAGTTGATAGACGCCGAGCCGCAGCACGTCGAGCAGCGGCGGGTCGATCTCGGTGACCGAACGCCGCGCGCCCGCCTCGATCACCGCATCCGCCAGGCCTTGCGAACGACATGCGCCATAAGACAATTCGGTTGCCAGCGCGGCATCACGTCCGGTGATCCCGCGCTCTGCCAGCAGTCCTGGCAGAACGAGATTCGCATAGGCGTCGCGCTCCCTGACCGCACGCAACACGTCCATGGCGACCAGCCGCACCTGATCCACCGACGCGAAGGCATTCCGGTCGCGACGGGCCTTCGACTTCGAGCTGCCCGCGCGCTTGTCCGGTGTGCCCGCACGGCCCGATGGCCGATCGCCGCGTTCCCCCGAGGGACTGCGACCGCCTTCGGTCCGGGAATTCCCACGACGACCCTCCGAGGCGCGGCGATCAGCGCCGCCGGGACCGGAACGCTCCTGTTTCCCGCGCAGGTCTGCCGGTTGCTCGCGCGCGTCGCTCGTCCGGTCACGCCGCGTATCAGCGCTCCGATCACCGGTGACCAGCCGGTCAGGGTGCACGTCCGGGGCTCGCCCCCGCGTGTTCGCGGCCTCGTCGCGCCACCCGCCCGCCGACCGATCACGCCCGTCATTCGATCGGTCGCGCCGCGTATCCGACGTGCGATCCCGTGAGCCCGGCGCCCGACCACTCCGTGCGTCCAGCGCCCGATCACCTGTATCCGACACTCGATTCGACGTGGCCGCCGCCGTTCGATCACCACCGGCAGTCCGATCACGGCGAGCGTCCGCATTCCCGCCCCGCACGTCCGCCATCCGGTCACCCCGCGGATTCGTCACCCGACCGCGCGCGTCCGCCATCCGGTCACCCTGCGCCTTCGTCTCTCGATCACGGGCGTCCGCCGTTCGTTCGCGCCGACCGTCACTCGACCGGTCACGCCGGTCCGCCGCCCTGCCGTACGTATCCGCGGTGCGACTGCGCGACGCCGGACGCGCTGCCGGATCACGCTTGTCGTCATCGCGCCGCCGGACCCCATCGCGCGCTGACCCGCGACCGGCCGTGTCGCGGCCCGTATCGCGCCGCGCACCTTCGGAATTCGGTGCGCGGTCGTTCGTCGCGCGGGCGAGCCAACCGCCGTCGACGGAGCGCGACGATTTCGCCGCGCCCGCACCGCGGTCGCCACCGCTGCGATCGCCGCCGGACCCGCGTGCCCCTCGGTTCTCGCTCACTCGACCACCGCGTCCGACGCCAGCCGCGCGCCCCTTGCCCAGTCCAACGCGCCCATCACGCGCTTGCCCTGCGGCTGCACCTGGTCGAGGCGCACGGCGGTGGTGGCGGTGCCGACGAAGACACCGGATTTGCGCACTTCGATGGCACGCACCGGCAACTGTTCCTCGACCATCTCGACCGGGCCAAGCTTCAACCGCACATCGCCGACCTCGGTCCATGCTCCCGGCGCGGGGGTCACCGCGCGGATGCGTCGGGCGATGGCGAGGGCGGGCTGGTCCCAGCGGATGTGCCCGTCCTCCTGGTCGACCTTCGGCGCGTAGGACACGCCGTCGGTGGGCTGCGGCACCGCCTGCAAGGTGCCGTCCTCGACGCCGTCGAGGGTGGTTTCCAGCAGGCGGGCGCCGGTCTCGGCGAGGCGGGCGAGCAAAGTGCCCGAGGTGTCGGTCAGCGCGATCTTCTCGGTGACCACGCCGAATACCGGGCCGGTGTCGAGACCCGCTTCGATCTGGAAGGTGGACGCGCCGGTGATCTCGTCGCCCGCGTCGACGGCCGCCTGCACCGGCGCCGCGCCGCGCCACGCCGGCAGCAGCGAGAAATGCAGGTTGATCCACCCGAAGCGCGGGATGTCGAGCACCTGCTGCGGCAGCAGTGCGCCGTAGGCGACCACGGGGCAGCAGTCCGGCGCCAATTCGGTGAGCGCTGAGACGAATTCGGGATCGGAGGGGCGACGCGGAGTGAGCACCGGGATGCCGTGTTCGTCGGCGAGGCGCCCGACCGGCGACCTGGTGACCTTGCGGCCGCGTCCGGCGACCGCGTCGGGCCTGGTGACCACCGCGACCACCTCGTGGCGGTCCGATTCGACCAAACGCCGCAACGAGGGCACCGCGGGTTCGGGCGTGCCCGCGAACAGGACGCGCATCAGCGGCCCCGTCCGAACGGGCCCGGTTGTGCCGCGCCGAGCGCGCGGGATCCGCGGACGGTGATGCCCGCGGTGAACCAGTCGGATTCGCGTATGGTGCGCATCGCTTCCTTCCGTGCCGCCGGATCGAGCCGATCGATGAACAGCACACCGTCCAGGTGGTCGGTCTCGTGCTGGACACAGCGCGCGAGCAGGCCCTCGGCCGCGAACTCCACCGGGGCGCCGTTCATGTCGAAGCCCGAGGCCCGCACCCGCAGCGCGCGACGGGTGTCGTAGCGCAGGCCGGGGATGGACAGACAGCCCTCGGGACCCACCTGTTCCTCGTCGCCGACCACCGTATACGTGGGGTTCACCAGGTGGCCGCGCGCGTCCTCGGTGTCGTAGACGAACACCCGCAGCCCGACCCCGATCTGCGGCGCCGCCATCCCGACCCCGCCGTCGTCGTACATGGTCTCGGTCAGGTCGAGGACCAGTTGACGCAGCTCACGATCGAATTCGGTGACCTCCGCCGCACGGGCGCGCAGGATCGGATCGCCGAAAAGGCGAACGGGCTGAACGGTCACGGTGGCTCCCAGAAGCGGTTCGACAGGTCTCGAGGACAGGATCGTCCCATTCTAGGCAGCGCCGCGCGGCGCCCGAAGATCCCCGACGCGAAGCCTCCGACCTGATAGAACCGGGGTACGGTCCGGGCGGGGTGTCCACACCTCCGCCCGGCCGTCCGCGGCGCGGATCAGGAGTTGCCCGCGATCACCACCTCCGGGATGCCGGTGCCGAGCGGCACCGGCTCGCAGACCGGGTCGCTCGCCGCCGGATCGAGCGCGCCGACCAGCAGTTCGCGCACGAACGGGTCGTAGACCATGTGGAAGTGCCCGGTCAGATTCGCCGGGCAGAGGTCCTGGATCGTGATGTTCTCCGCCCCCGGACCGCGCAGCGCGATATTGGCGAACGGCTGGATCATCTCGTCCACTCGGCTGCCGACGGTCACGTACCGAGGGCCCGGCACCGTGTCGCCGCCCGCGTTCAAGTCGACCATGGTCGGCGAGCCCTGCGCCTGCTGCACCGCCGCCAGCGAGGTGACGCGCGCGAAGATGTCCAGCGCGCCCGGAATCGCCTGCGCGATGGGGACGAGGCCGTACATGACGCCGCCGTAGGTTGGCGAGGCAAGCCCGACCCAGGTCCCCACCTTGGGCGCGCCGCCCAATTTGTTCACGTAGTACCGGGTGACGTTGGCGCCCTGGGAAAATCCGACGAGGTCGACCTGCTCGGCGCCGGTGACCGCGAGCACCGTGTCGACGAATTCGCCGATCTGACGCGCGCTGGTGCGCAGGTCCTCGGTGCCGTAGGTGTCGGCGCCGGGCGCGCCGCCGTAGTTCAGCGCGAACACGCACAGCCCCACTTCGGCCAGGCGCGGGCCGATGGCCGACCAATCGGAATAGGCGGTGGAATCGGTGCCGTGCGCGAGCACAACGGGACGGGGATGGGCGGAATCCGGAACGCAGCCGAAATCGTTGGTGCCCGAAGGGGTTACCTCGTGATGCGTCTTCTGATAGAAGGCCGCCGCCAAGTGATCCGGTTGCGGTGGTGCGAATTCGGTCGGCACCGCGGGCGACCGGTGGGCCTCTACATCGGCCCCCGCCACATCGGCCCCCGCCGTCGCGCCGGAGCCGAACAAGACGGCTCCGGCCGCGACGCAGGCCAGCAACCCCCGCCGCCATTGTGATGTATCCCTACCCAACAACCCCGACCGTTGTCCCATATCACCATGGTGCACCGCCGTCCCGAAAGACGTACGCGCAGGGCACATCCCTTGTGTAACGGTTTGCCGACGAGCGTTACTTCTCCGTGTCGTCCTCGGCGAGTATGCGATACAGCGAACGCCGGGCATCGGTGAGCACCTCGGCCGCCTTCTCCGCCTGCTCCGGGGTCCCCGCGGCCGCGACCTGCGCCACCGCACCCATGAGCTGCCCGACGAGCCCGCGCAGATCCAGCGCCTGCGCACCGACATCACTCGTGACATCGGCCCAGGGATCGCCCAGTTCCTCCCGATTCCCCTCGACGTATTCGACACCGGCGTCGGTCAGTTTCGCGGTCTTGCGACCGGAGACCTTCTCGATGGCGATCAGCCCCTCGTCCTCGAGCTGTGCGAGCGCGGGGTAGATCGAACCCGGACTCGGACGCCACACGTCGTCGCTGCGCTCCCGAATCCGCTGGATCAATTCGTAACCGTGCATGGGCCTTTCGGTGAGCAGCAGCAGCACCGCGGCGCGCACGTCACCGCGCCTGCCGCGACCGCCGCGCCCACGACCGCGCCCGAAGTGCGGACCCGGCCCGAAACCGGGACCGAACCCCGGTCCGAAGCCGCCCGGCCCGAACTCGGGCCCGAAACCGGGCCGCCCACCACGCCGATGCGCACGTCGCTCCGGCCCGAACTCACCGCGCTCGCCCGCGCGCCTACGGCCGCGCCATCCGAAATCTCGTTTCTCGAAGTTGTACATGTCTGCCTCCTGAGGCTCTTGCGTTTCGTTCATACTATCGACGATATATCGACAATGCATCGATTGCAAGGGTCGCTGAGCGGGATCAGCCGACAGACACCGAGTCGACCCCTGCGAACGCGGGATGCGGACCGCGGTCGCGCGACGAAACGGACGACAGATTGCCTGAACCGGACAGCGAAGATCGGCCGATCTCGAGTCGCCGCACCCTGGCACCGGTGGTAATTCAGAATTCGCCGATACGGCAGGCAGACACGATGTCAACCGACAGACGCACTATTCGCGGGCGCGGGACGGCGTCGAGGGCCGCGCCGAGAACACCCCCGGCGTGTCGCACTATCTCGCGGGCGCGGGACGGCGGTCGCGCTACGCGATGAACGACGGCGGATACCCGAACCGGCCGGCGTGGGCCGATCTCCAGTCGCGGGGCCTGCCCTCGCACGGCGGTAATGCGGGGATCAGCCGATGTCGACCGGGTCGATCTGCACCCGGAGGGGGGCGTCCGAGCGGTGGGTGCTGCGGACCGCCTGAGCCTCGATCAGAGCGCGCGCGAGAGCCGGGCCGTGGCGGCGGTGTACACGCAGGATCATGCGTTCGACTTCGGCGGGGGAATCGCCTGCGAACGGCTTGCGGGCGAACGGTGGGAGCGGGACCGGGCCGAGGACCTCGGCGTCGGCGGGCAGGGTCGCCAGCCGCAACAGTTCGTCGATGGCGTCGGTCGCGCCGTCGATGGCGGCCATGCGCACGGCGGGCGGGAAGCCCACTTCGGCGCGGGCGTCCACCTCGGCGCGCGCGTGGCCGACCGGGTCCCAGCGCACCAGCGCTTGCACGGTCGGCAGCGACGGTTCGGCTACGACCACCACCTGGCCGTTCGCCCTGACCAGGGCGGCGGCGCCCATCCAGCGGCGCAGCGCGTCCTCGGCGGCCCGCAGGTCGGCGCGGCCGAGCAGGGCCCAACTGTCCAGCAGCAGGGCGACGCCGTAACCGCCGCGCACCGTCGGTTCCGCGCCGACGGTCGCCACCACCACCTGCGGACCCGGGTCGACGGTGTCGAGCAAGGCGCCGCCGCTCGAACCCCGGATCGGGACATCGGGGAACGCGCGCCCCAGTTCCTCGGCGGTGCGCACCGCGCCGATCACCACCGCGCGCAACGCCCGCGACGCGCACACCGTGCACCGGAACGCGGCCTCGGTGATACCGCACCACCGGCACGCCGGACTGCGTGCCTCGTTCGGATCGTCGCCGCGACCTCGACGCTCGGGCAGGGCGAGCGCACCGTTGCAGTGCCTGCAGCGCGCGGGCGTCCGGCATTTCGCGCAGGCCAAGGCCGGGACGTAGCCGCGCCTCGGCACCTGCACGAGCACCGGCGCCCCCTCTTTCAACGCGGCGCGCGCGGCGGCGAATGCCACGCCGGGAATGCGGATCGCCCTCGCGATCGGGTCGCGTTCCAGGGCGATATCGGAATCGCCGGGCGCGCTGATCCGCGGCGCGTGGCGGCGCACGACCGCGCGATCGGCGACCAGATCGCGAGCCCACCCGCTGTCGACGACGGCCTGCGCCTCCGCGGTCCGCGCGAATCCCGCGACAACGAAGGCCGCGCCGGTCTCGTGGGCGCGCAGCATCGCCACCTCGCGCGCGTGCGGATACGGCGCGCGCGGTTCGGCGTAGGTGTCGTCGCCGTCGTCCCAGATGGCGACCAGACCCAGGTCGACGGCGGGCGCGAAGGCCGCCGCCCGAGTGCCTACCACCACCTTCGCCTGCCCGCGCAGCACCGCGAGCCACCGGCGGTAGCGTGCCGCGGGCCCCAGCCCCGCCGACAGGCCGACCGCCGAATCCCCCACCAGGAGAACACATTCCGCCAGGACACGATCGAGGTCGCGCTGGTCGGGCACCAACAGGATCGCGCTGCGCCCGGCGGCGGCGACCGTTGCCGCCAGCTCGGCCAACCTGCGTGCCCAATCCTCACCGGGCAACGCCTGCCATGCCGCCCGCACACCTCTACCGTCCGCGAGCGCCGCGACGAACGCGCCACCGTGCAGGTAGTGCTCCCAGGGCGCGTGATCGAACGCGACCACACTCGATACCTCGGAACGCGCGGCGTCGCCGTCCGCCGCGTTCGGGCCGATGGCACCCCGCGACTCCACCTGGTCCGCCGAACCGATCCGCCCCTCGGTGGGATCGGAACCGGCCACCGCCCCGGAAGACACGCCCCCACGATCGACAACCGAGGACGCGGACCCGACATCTTCACCCGATGCCGCATACTCGACGACCGCACCGAAGCGCTCGCCCTCCGCACCGGAACTCACGTACCCGGCAACATCTTCGGGAGACCCGAACTCCGGACCTCTAGCGGGAGTTGCGAATTCGCCCTTCGCACCGGAATGCGGCGAGGAGATCTCGGCATCGCTCGCCGATGCGATCGAATCCGATGACGCCGCGGTGCACGCCCCATCGGCCCCGGCAGTCGCTTCGACTGTCTGAGCCGGATCAACGGCTCGCGCCGCCCGCGCTTGCGAGGCCGCGGCGGGATCGTGCCGGACCGACGGCGTCTCGGCGCGGCCGATGGATTCCGGATGCGCCGTTTTCGCATCCGCCTCGCGAAATTCATGCTCTCGATCTTCGGAATTCGCCGGAGACTCGCGGGCGGATTCCGCATTTCGCGCCGAGACCATATCGCCCGGACCGGAATCCGGTGCGACAGCTGGAGTTTCGAACTCATCGGAATTGTCGTCGGCGAATTCGGCGGACTTCTTCCGCGCCGCGCCGCCGTTCTCGGTGCGGGCGTGCCGTGGCGGGATCGCCAGGCGCAACACGTCGGCGCGTGTCCCGGCGTAGCGGTGCGCGACGGCGACGGCCAGGGACAGGACCTCCGGAGTCAGCACCCGCTCGGCGGAGACCACCCGTTCGAGGCGCACCATCTTGCCGGTGTGCTCGGTACGTTCCAGCCGACGCAGCAGATAGCCGTCGACGAGGCGTCCCGCGAAGCGGATGCGCACCCGGACGCCGGGTTGGGCGATCTCGTCCAGTTCGGGGGGCACCACATAGTCGAAATCACGGTCGAGATGTGCGGGCGTCAGCAGAGGCAGCACCCGGGCGATGGGGAGGGCGGGCGCCGTCGGAGACGACGCCGCGCCCGCGGACGTGCGGTCCGCGGGCGCGGCGGTAGTGGTCGGCGCGCGCCGAGTCACGCCGTAACCCGGAACCGCACGGCGTCCTCAGAGACCGACGGCGGCGCGCAGCTTGTCGGCGCGGTCGGTGCGCTCCCAGGGCAGATCGATATCGGTGCGGCCGAAGTGGCCGTAGGCAGCGGTGGGCGCGTAGATCGGGCGCAGCAGGTCCAGATCCCGGATGATCGCACCGGGCCGCAGGTCGAAGACCTCGGTGATGGCCGAGGAGATACGGACCGGATCGGCCTTCTCGGTGCCGAAGGTCTCCACGAACAGACCGACCGGAGCCGCCTTGCCGATGGCGTAGGCCACCTGCACCTCGACGCGATCGGCGAGGCCTGCCGCGACGACGTTCTTGGCCACCCAACGCATGGCGTAAGCCGCCGAGCGGTCGACCTTCGACGGGTCCTTGCCGGAGAAGGCGCCGCCGCCGTGGCGGGCGAAACCGCCGTAGGTGTCGACGATGATCTTGCGACCGGTGAGGCCCGCGTCGCCCATCGGGCCGCCGAGTACGAACTTGCCGGTGGGGTTGACCAGCAGGCGGACGTCGGAGGTGTCGAGGGTCGGCAGGTCGAGATCGGCGAGCACCGAGTTCAGGACCTTCTCGCGGATATCGGGGGCGAGCAGGTTGTCGAGGTCGATATCGGCGGCGTGTTGGGTGGACAGCACGACGGTGTCGAGCCGGACCGCGCGGTCGCCCTCGTATTCGATGGTGACCTGAGTCTTGCCGTCGGGCCGCAGGTAGGGCAGCACGCCGGACTTGCGCACCTCGGTGAGCCGCCGCGAGAGCCGGTGCGCGAGCGCGATGGGCAACGGCATCAGCTCGGGGGTGTCGGTGGTCGCGAAGCCGAACATCAGTCCCTGGTCGCCCGCGCCCTGCTTGGCGATCTCGTCGTCCTCGCCGCCGACGCGCGCCTCGTGCGAGGTGTCGACGCCCTGGGCGATATCGGGCGACTGGGCGCCGATGGCGATGTTGACGCCGCAGGAGTTGCCGTCGAAACCTTTTGCCGAGGAGTCGTATCCGATCTCGAGGACCTTCTCGCGGACGATGCGCGGGATATCCGCGTACGCGGAGGTGGTGACCTCGCCCGCGACGTGCACCTGACCGGTGGTCACGAGCGTCTCGACCGCGACCCGGCTGCGCGGATCCTGCGCGAGTAACGCGTCGAGGATGGAATCGCTGATGGCGTCACAGATCTTGTCCGGATGACCTTCGGTCACGGACTCACTGGTGAATAGGCGGCTGCCAGACGTACGCACAGTTGTTCCCTCTCCCTCAACGGGTTTCTCGTATTTGCCGGACCACGACAGTAGTGCGACCGCACCACAGCGCAACCCTTAACCTCAGACTATTCCAAACCACCGACAGGGTGGTGCGGCTCGAATCGCGCACACACCGATCCGCTGACCATACCGTCCCAGACGGGCTCGGCCCGCGTGTCCTGGCGCGTCGCGACCGCGCGGTCGGTGTGCCCGTCACCGCACGATCGTCGGACCGCGATCAGTCGCGCAACAGCGGTCCGAGCGCGTCGAGCACCCGACTCGCCAGCAAAGCCTTCGAGCCGTGGTCGAGCGCCTGTTCCGCGCCGTCGGCGCCGAGCAGCCACCCGTCGTTGGTGTCGACCTCGAACGCCTTGCCCTCGCCGACGGCATTGACCACCAGCAGGTCGCAGCCCTTGCGCGCCAGCTTCGCGCGCGCGTGGGTCAGGACGTCGCCGTGTTCGTCACCGGTCTCGGCGGCGAATCCGACGATCGCGGTGCCCGGCAGGTGCCCGTCGCGCCGCGACTGCACCAAGCCCGCGAGAATGTCGTCGGTCTTGGTCAGCGCGATGACATCGGGTTCGCCCGCGCCCTTCTTGATCTTGGCCGCCGCTACGTTCGTCGGCCGGAAATCCGCGACGGCCGCGGCCATGATCACCGCGTCCGCGCCGATAGCGTGCTTGTCGACGGCGATCTTCAACTGTTCGGCGGTGGTGACGTGCACCAGATCGACGGCGGCGGGCGCGGCCATCTCGATCGTGTTGCCCGCGATGAGCGTGACGTGGGCGCCGCGCTGGGCGGCCACCCTGGCCAGGGCGTAACCCTGCTTGCCCGAACTGCGGTTGCCGAGGAAACGGACCGGGTCGAGCGGTTCCCTGGTGCCGCCCGCGGTGATGACGACGCGGCGGCCGACCAGATCACGCGGAATGGCGTCGGCGCGTTCTTGGAGCAGCATCGCGAGTCCGAAGATCTCCTCGGGCTCGGGCAACCGCCCCGGACCGGTGTCGGTGCCGGTGAGCCTGCCCGAGGCGGGCTCCATGACGATCGCGCCGTGCGCGCGCAGGGTATCGACATTGGCCACCGTCGCCGGATGCTCCCACATCTCGGTGTGCATCGCGGGCGCGAACAACACCGGACATCGGGCCGTCAGCAAGGTGGCGGTGAGCAGATCGTCGGCGCGGCCGTGCGCGGCGCGCGCCATCAGATCGGCGGTGGCGGGGGCGATGACCATCAGGTCGGCCTCCTGCCCCAGCCGGACGTGCGGCACCTCGGGCACGTCGGTGAACACGTCGGTGTGCACCGGGTTGCCCGACAGCGCCTCGAAGGTGGCCTTGCCGATGAACTGCAAGGCCGACTCGGTGGGGACAACCCTGACGTCGTGTCCGGTCTCGGTGAAGCGGCGCACCAGCGCGCAAGCCTTGTACGCGGCGATCCCACCGCTGACACCGACGACGATCCGTGTGGTCACTACCCCTCCGGGTGGCTGATCCCCGCGCGGGCGGGGATGGACGACTATCGTTTATTCGCCTTCGGAATGCTCGAGCAGATCGGAGTGGATCTCGCGCATCGCCACCGACAGCGGCTTCTCCTGCAGGCCGGGCTCGACCAGCGGGCCGACGTACTCGAGGATGCCGTCGCCGAGCTGGTTGTAGTAGTCGTTGATCTGACGGGCCCGCTTGGCCGCGTAGATGACCAGCGCGTACTTCGACGAGGTGCGCTCGAGCAGTTCGTCGATCGGGGGGTTGGTCAGGCCGACCGGTGTGTCGTACGCGGGCACGGTCTTGGTGTCGCTCACTAGGGAGGCTCCTGCGGGTTGTCGTTGGAAAATCAGCGGGTGTCCGAGAGGGGGCCGCGAACACGCGGCGACTATCTCGAAATTGTGCTAACGAACAACGATACCAACTGCTCACAGGCACTGGTCACGTCGTCGTTCACGATCACGATGTCGAACTCGTCACAGGCCGCCAACTCGACCCTGGCGGTTTCCAGCCGTCGCGCGATCACCTCGGGCGACTCGGTGCCGCGCGAAGTGAGCCGGGAAACCAGCTCGTCCCAACTCGGCGGCGCCAGGAACACCAGGATGGCCTCCGGCATGGCGCGGCGCACCGAGCGGGCGCCCTCCAGGTCGACCTCGACCAGAACGTTCTTACCGGCCCGCAGCGCGTCGCGCACCGGCGCCGCCGGTGTGCCCGAGCGCTGGAGTCCGCCGTGGATATCCGCCCATTCGAGCAGTTCGCCCGCCTCGATCATGGCGTCGAACTCCGCTCGGGAGACGAACCGGTAATCCAGCCCGTCGATCTCCCCCGGCCTCGGCGCCCGTGTCGTCGCGGACACGCTGAACACCAGTTCGGGCAGGAATTCCCGCACGCACCGCACGACCGTGGATTTGCCGACGGCCGAGGGGCCGACCAGTACTACCAGTCGGCCCTTCCGCGTGTGTTCGACCACCCTCGTGATCAGGCGTCGAAGTCGAACCGGGCGAGCAGCGCCTTGCGCTGCCGATCGCCGAGCCCGCGCAGACGGCGGGTGGGAGCGATCTCCAGTTCGGTCATGATTTCCGCCGCCTTGACCTTGCCGACCTTGGGCAGGGCCTCCAGCAACGCCGACACCTTCATCTTGCCGAGGATCTCATCGGTCTCGGCGTCCTTGAGGACACTCTTCAGGTCGGTGCCGCCACGCTTCAAACGCTCCTTGAGCTCCGCCCGAGCGCGGCGAGCGGCCGCCGCCTTCTCCAAAGCAGCGGCGCGCTGCTCGTCAGTCAGCTGGGGAAGGGCCACGGTTCCTCCGTCTCATCGTTCATTGCATCAACTACCGCCGGTAACCCGGACGGTCCCAGCGACCGTACCCACGCCGTCCACCAATTGCGAACCCACCCCCCAGGTCAGCGCATGATTCCGGATGCACTACGGACGCACCGGTCCGGATGCGCACGGTGCCCCGACACCTGCGGTGATGATCTAGACATTCCGACGAAATACGCTGCGACCAGGAGATTTTCAGAAATTTCGCGCGGTAGCGGAACGGTAGCGGCGAGGTCGCGACACGGCGCGACTGTCGCACACGCGCCCTACCAGGAACTTTCTGGAAATTTTCCGCGTGTCGATTGGAACTCGCCGCGTGTCGTATCGAACACATGTCCCATCCATGCCGCGAACGTGCACCGAAAACGGGCCTGCGCGCCCGCTGAAGCCCCGAGAACGGTCCCTTCGCCATCGGAGGATGCCGCTCTCGGCCCGATCACGCAGCGTGGCGCACAGCCGCCGAGGCCGCGAGCGGACGCGGGCGCGTATGCGCCGCGACATGCCCCCCTGACGCAACGTCGAGGTGGGGGCGCCGCGAAACCGCAGAAATCCGCCCCGGCGGTACGCGCGAGGTTGGCGACGGAGCGAATGGTCCACGCGACGGAGACGATCACCCACCGCGAAGACGATCGCCGAGCGTCGACGAGTACCCGGCCGCTCATCGAGGTCGATGAGGCGACCGCTCGACCACAACGCGCATCCACCTGCCCGGTGGCGCCGGGTGGGCGACCACTCAGCCGCGACGCACCCCCAACCACCCAGCGGCAACGCACCCCCAACCGCTTAGCGCGGCACCAGGCATCCGACCGCTCAGCAGCAAGGCACACCCGACCGCTCAGCGCGGCACCAGGCATCCGACCGCTCAGCAGCAAGGCACACCCGACCGCTCAGCGCGGCACCAGGCATCCGACTGCTCGGCGACATACGGCGGGCGGCGGCTCGGCGGGGACGGGCATCCCACCGCTCGGTCGCAACGAGTATTCGACTGTCGGCGACAGCGCGCGTCCGACTGCTCGGTGACCACCGCGAAACGATCGCTCAGCGGCGGAGGAACGCGAACTCGTCCTGGATCGCGGACAGGGCGGCACGCAGCGCCGCCACCGACGGGCCCGCGCGCAGCACTTCGCGCGACACCGCGGGCACCGCCGAGGCGAATACCGATTCGGGGACCAGCGCCCGCACGCTGTCCGGGCCACCGCCCTGCGCGCCGACACCGGGCATCAGGATCGGGCCGTTCAGTCCTGACAGGTCCGGCGCCTGCGCGAGGGTCGCGCCGACCACCACGCCCACGGACCCGAATTCGACGTCGGCATTACAGCGCGCCGCCTCGTCGACCATGGTCTGGGCGACCGTGCGCCCCCCGGCGGCCGCGGCCGACTGCACCTGCCCGCCCTCGGGATTGGAGGTGGCGGCGAGTACGAAGACTCCGCGCCCGTTGGCGCGGGCCAGGTCGAGAGCCGGTGCGAGGGAACCGAATCCGAGATAGGGCGAGACGGTGACGGCATCGGAGCCGAGCGCGCCGTCACCGAGCCAGGCCCGCGCGTAGGCATCCATGGTCGAGCCGATGTCGCCGCGTTTGGCGTCGGCCAGTACCAGGGTGCCCGCGGCGCGCAGGTCCGCGACGGCGCGTTCGAGCGCCGCGATTCCGCGCGAACCGTAGGGCTCGAAGAAGGCGACCTGCGGTTTGACCAGCGCGACCGCGCCACCGAACGCCTCCACGCAGATCGCGGCGAACTCCGCGACGCCGTCGGCGTCCTCGGTCAGCCCCCACGCGCGCAACAGCGGTGGGTGCGGGTCGATACCGACGCACACCGGACCGAATTTCTCGCTCGCCGCCCGCAGTCGCGCGCCGAAGGTCTTCATCGAACCCGCCCTCCTCGTGAGATCGCCGTTCCGAAATCAGCCACGCAGCACCGAGTGCAACTCCTGGAGCGACCGCACGCCGATACCGCCGTTGATACTCGCCTCGATGCCCTGCACCGCCGCGGCCGCGCCCTGCACCGTGGTGATGCACGGGATGTTCACCCCGACCGCCGCGGTGCGGATCTCGTAGCCGTCCACGCGCGGACCGGAATTGCCGTATGGCGTGTTGAACACCATGTCGATCTCGCCGTCGCGGATCTGCTCGACGATGCTCGGCCCATCGTCAGCGCCGTCGGCGGGTTCGGAGTGCTTGCGCACCTGCTGACACGGAATGCCGTTGCGGCGCAACATCTCCGCGGTGCCCTCGGTGGCGAGGACGCGGAATCCGAGGTCGTGCAGGCGTTTCACCGGGAAGACCATGGCCCGCTTGTCGCGGTTGGCGATCGAGACGAATACGGTGCCCCCGGTCGGCAGCGAACCGTAGGCCGCGGCCTGGCTCTTGGCGAAGGCGGTGCCGAAATCGGCGTCGATGCCCATGACTTCACCGGTGGACTTCATCTCCGGCGACAGCAGCGAGTCGACCCCGCTGCCGTCGGCGCGCCGGAACCGGTGGAACGGAAGCACCGCCTCCTTCACCGCGACCGGCGCGTCCAGCGGAACGTGCCCGCCGTCGCCCTCGGCGGGCAGCATGCCCTCCTTGCGCAGCTCGGCGATGGTGGCGCCCATGGTGATCCGGGCCGCGGCCTTGGCCAGCGGCACCGCCGTCGCCTTGGACACGAACGGCACCGTCCGGCTCGCGCGCGGATTCGCCTCGAGCACGTAGAGCACGTCGTCCTTGAGCGCGTACTGCACATTGAGCAGGCCCTTGACCCCGATCCCCTTCGCCAGCGCGATCGTGGAGCGGCGCACCGCCTCGATATCGCTGCGGCCGAGGGTGATCGGCGGCAGCGCGCACGCGGAGTCGCCGGAGTGGATGCCCGCCTCCTCGATGTGCTCCATCACGCCGCCGAGGTAGACCTCCTCGCCGTCGCACAGCGCGTCCACATCGATCTCGATGGCGTCCTCGAGGAACCGGTCGACCAGCACCGGGCGGTCCGGGGTGAGTTCGGTGGCGCGGGAGATGTAGCCCTCGAGCGAGTGCTCGTCGTAGACGATCTCCATGCCGCGACCGCCGAGCACATAGGACGGGCGGACCAACACCGGGTAGCCGATCCGGGCGGCGATCTTCTTGGCCTGTTCGACGGTGGTCGCGGTGCCGTACTTGGGTGCGGGCAGGCCCGCGGCGACCAGCACTTCCCCGAATTCGCCGCGGTCCTCGGCCAGGTCGATGGCGGCGGCGCTGGTGCCGACGACCGGCACGCCCGCGTCGGTGAGGCGCTGCGCCAGACCGAGCGGGGTCTGCCCGCCCAACTGCACGATGACACCGACGACGGTGCCCGATTCGCTCTCCGCGTGATAGACCTCGAGCACGTCCTCGAAGGTCAGCGGCTCGAAGTAGAGACGGTCGGCGGTGTCGTAGTCGGTGGAAACGGTCTCCGGGTTGCAGTTGACCATCACCGTCTCGAAACCCGCCTGCGACAACGTCTGCGCCGCGTGCACGCACGAGTAGTCGAATTCGATGCCCTGGCCGATGCGGTTGGGTCCCGAGCCGAGAATGATCACCTTCCCGCGTTCGCGCTGCGGCGCGACCTCGGACTCGGCGGCCGGATCGAGTTCGTAGGCCGAATAGTGGTACGGGGTCTTGGCCTCGAATTCGGCGGCGCAGGTGTCGACGGTCTTGAACACCGGGCGAACGCCGAGCCGGTGCCGCAGCGCCCGAACCCCGGTCTCGCCCGCGAGTTCGGGGCGCAGCGCGGCCACCTGGCGATCGGACAGGCCGTAGTGCTTGGCGCGGCGCAGCAGCGGTTCGTCCAGCACCGGCGCCTCGAGGATCTCGGTGCGCAACTCGACCAGTCCGGCGATCTCGGCGACGAACCACGGGTCGATACCGGAGGCCTGCGCGACCACTTCGATGCTCGCGCCGTATCGCAGCGCCCGTTCCACCTGATAGATGCGCCCTTCGGTGGGGGTGCGCAGATCCGCGAGGATCGCGTCGATCGCCGCGCCGACATCCTCGTTGACCGGCGCCCAGCGCCCGTCGTCCTGGGTCCAGAAGCCGACGGCCTTGGTCTCGAGGGACCGCAGCACCTTGCCGAGCGCCTCGGAGAAGTTGCGGCCGAGCGACATCGCCTCGCCCACCGACTTCATGGTCGTGGTCAGCGTCGGGTCGGCGCCGGGGAACTTCTCGAACGCGAACCGAGGCGCCTTGACCACCACGTAGTCCAGCGTCGGCTCGAAGCAGGCAGGCGTCTCCTTGGTGATGTCGTTGACGATCTCGTCGAGGGTGTAGCCGATCGCGAGTTTGGCGGCGATCTTGGCGATCGGGAATCCGGTCGCCTTGGAGGCCAGCGCCGAGGAGCGCGACACCCGAGGATTCATCTCGATGACGATCAGGCGCCCGTCGGCCGGATCCACCGCGAACTGGATATTGCAGCCGCCGGTGTCGACGCCGACCTCGCGCAGGATGGCGATGCCGAGATCGCGCAGCCGCTGGTACTCACGGTCGGTGAGGGTCATGGCCGGGGCCACGGTCATCGAGTCGCCGGTATGCACGCCCATCGGGTCGACGTTCTCGATCGAGCAGACGACCACGACGTTGTCGCGGCCGTCGCGCATGAGTTCGAGCTCGTATTCCTTCCAGCCGAGGATGGATTCCTCGATCAGGACGTTCGCGGTGGGCGAGGCGGCAAGGCCGCCGCCCGCGATGCGGTCGAGATCCTCGTGGTCATAGGCCATGCCCGACCCGAGTCCGCCCATGGTGAACGAGGGACGCACCACCACGGGGAAGCCGAGTTCGGCGACCGTGGCGCGAACCTCGTCCATGGTGAAACAGACGGCGGAGCGGGCGCTTTCGCCGCCGACCTTCGCAACGATGTCCTTGAACTTCTGGCGGTCCTCACCACGCTGGATGGCCTCGAAATCCGCGCCGATCAATTCGACGCCGTACTTCTCCAGCACCCCGCGCTCGTGCAGGGCGACCGCGGTGTTGAGCGCGGTCTGCCCGCCGAGGGTCGCGAGGATGGCGTCGGGCCGCTCCTTGGCGATCACCTTCTCGACGAACTCGGGGGTGATCGGCTCCACATAGGTGGAGTCGGCGAATTCCGGGTCGGTCATGATCGTCGCCGGGTTGGAGTTCACCAGCGACACCCGCAGTCCCTCCGACCGCAGCACCCGGCACGCCTGGGTGCCCGAATAGTCGAATTCGCACGCCTGGCCGATGACGATCGGTCCGGAACCGATGACCAGAATGTGCTTCAGATCCTGGCGGCGAGGCATCAGGCTCCTTCCATGAGACCGGCGAAACGGTCGAAGAGATAGGCGGCGTCGTGCGGTCCGGCGGCGGCCTCCGGGTGGTACTGCACGGAGAACGCGCGGCCGTCGATCAGGCGCACGCCCTCGACGGTGCCGTCGTTGGCGCAGACATGGCTGATCTCGGCTGGGCCGAACGGGGTGTCGAACCGCTCCCCGCGCTCGCCCTCCAGCGCGAATCCGTGATTCTGCGCGGTGATCGAGATGCGGCCGGTCTCGTGTTCGACCACCGGGATGTTGATGCCGCGGTGGCCGAACTTCATCTTGTAGGTGCCTCGGCCGAGCGCGCGACCGAGGATCTGGTTGCCGAAGCAGATGCCGAACAGCGGCAGGCCCTTGTCGAGTACACCGCGGGTCAGTTCGACCGCGCCGTCCTGGGTTGCCGGGTCGCCCGGCCCGTTCGACAGGAATACGCCGTCGGGCTTCAGCTCGAGGATGCGGTCGATCGAGGTGGTCGACGGGACGACGTGCACGCGCATCCCGCGCTCGGCGAACATGCGCGGGGTGTTGGTCTTGATGCCGAGATCGACCGCGACCACGGTGTGCCGATGGGAACCGGTGGGCTCGATCGTGTACAGCGCGTCGGTGCTCACCTCCTCGGCCAGGTCGGCGCCGAGCATGGAGGGCTGTCCGGTGACCCTGGCCACCAACTCGTCGGTATCGGCCAGCGCCGCACCGGAGAAGATGCCCGCCTTCATCGAACCGCGGGTGCGCAGATGGCGCACGAGCGCGCGGGTGTCGACGCCCGCGATGCCGACCACCTGCTGACGGCGCAGTTCCTCGGGCAGCGTGGTGGTGGCGCGCCAGTTGGACGCACGGCGCGCCGGATCGCGCACGACATAGCCCGCCACCCAGATCCGGCCGGACTCGTCGTCCTCGTCGTTCCACCCGGTATTGCCGATCTGCGGCGCCGCGGCGACCACGATCTGCCGGTGGTAGCTCGGATCGGTCAGCGTCTCCTGGTATCCGGTCATCGCGGTGCAGAACACCGCCTCGCCGAGGGTCTGCCCCACGGCGCCGTAGGCGGCGCCGCGGAAGATCCGCCCGTCCTCCAGTACCAGGGCGGCGGCGTCGGCCGTCTCGCTCATCTCTCGTCATCTCCCGTCATCGCCCTGGCCCACGCCGGGTACACCGTCTTGTCGTCGCCTCGGAAACCGGTATCGATCTCGGTTCCGGTCGGCAGCTTCCAGCGAATCACCAGCACGCCGTCCTCGGTCATCACCTTGCCCGCGTGCCCGCGCTCGGTGCGCACGGCCGTGATGGACTCCTGCGGAATCCAGATCACCGTCGCGCCGTCGCGTTCGAGCAGGATTCCGCGTTCGAACCTGGTCAGCTCGGCCGTGGCGCGGAAACCGAGGTCGCCCACCGCGATTCGGTCCTGCCAACTCGGCGCCAGCGTGCTGCCCAGATACATGCCGGTCGTCGGCTCGAGCACCTGGGCGCCCAGTTCGGCGGGCACCGGCGGCAGCTCACCGATGCGCTCGGACTGGCTGGCCGCACGCTTGTGCCAGCTCCGCCACATCAACCACACGCACAGCGCGAACAGCGCGAACAGTCCGACCACCCACAGTGTTCTCTCCATTTACGGACCTCCCACCGCCATGCCGTCGCGCGCGGTCACCCGGCCGCGCAACACCGTCGTCGTCACCTTCGCGGGAAACGTCATGTCCTCGAACGGGGTGTTGTTCGAGATGCTGGCGAGGTCGGCGCCGCGCACCGTCCAGCTCGCCACGGGGTCGACCAGCGTCAGGTTGGCCGGTTCGCCCACCGCGATCGGGCGGCCGTGCTCGTCGAGTCCGACGATTTCCGCGGGCCGTTCGCTCATCACCCGCGCCAGCCCGCGCCAGTCGAGCAGACCCGGCTCGACCATGGTCGCCACCACGATCGACAGCGCCGTCTCCAGGCCGAGCATGCCGGGACGCGCGGCGGCGAATTCGCAGCACTTGTCCTGTTCGGCGTGCGGGGCGTGATCGGTGGCGACGCAGTCGACGATGCCTTCGGCCAGCGCGCGCCGCAACGCGAGCGCATCGGAACTCTCGCGCAGCGGCGGGTTGACCTTGTTGACCGCGTCGTAGGTCTCGAGGCGCGAATCGTCGAGCAGCAGATGGTGCGGCGTGACCTCGGCGGAGATCGAGATCCCCTGCGATTTCGCCCATCGGAGCAGTTCGACGGTGCCCGCCGTGGAGGCGTGGCAGATGTGTACGCGGGCGCAGGCGTCACGGGCGAGCAGCGCGTCGCGCGCGACGATGGACTCCTCGGCCGCCCTCGGCCAGCCCGCGAGACCGAGCCGCGCGGCGGTCGGGCCCTCGTGGGCGACCGAGCCGCGCGTCAGCCGCGGCTCTTCCGCGTGCTGCGCGACGAGTACGCCCAGGGATTCGGCGTATTCGAGGGCGCGGCGCATGATGAGCGGATCGTGCACGCACTGCCCGTCGTCGGAGAACATGCGCACCGCGCCGACCCCCGCCGCCATCGTGCCCATCTCGGCGAGCTGCTCCCCGGCGAGTCCGACGGTGACCGCGCCGACCGGATAGACGTCGACGAGGCCGACTTCCTGTCCACGTCGCCACACGTGATCGGTGACCACGACGGAATCGGCCACCGGATTCGTATTGGCCATCGCGAAGACCGCGGTGTATCCGCCCAGAGCCGCCGCCGCGGAACCGGATTCGATGGTCTCGGTGTCCTCGCGACCGGGTTCGCGCAGGTGGGTGTGCAGGTCGACGAAGCCGGGCAGCAGTATCTGCCCACCCGCCTCGATCACCTCCGCCTCCGGCGCGGCGATCGGACCGGAAGCGATCTCGACGATGACGCCGTCGCGCACCAGCACGTCCATCGGATCGCCCTCGCCGTAGAGCCGCGCGCTCCTGATCACCAGATCAGCCATGCCGCACCTCCCGAACACTCGATCCACGCACCGCCGACATCCGCCGCGTCATGCGACGACCACCTCCTGTGTCCCGATCAGCAGACGGAACAGCACCGCCATCCGCATGTGCACGCCATTGGTGACCTGGCGCAGAATCGCGGCGCGCGGCGAATCCGCGACCGTGGACGCGATCTCCATACCGCGCAGCATCGGCCCGGGATGCAGCACCACCGCGTGCTCCTCGAGCAGCGCGAGCCTGCGCTCGGACAATCCGTAGCGCACCGCGTACTCGCGCGCCGACGGGAAGAATCCACCGTTCATGCGCTCGGCCTGCACCCGGAGCATGAGCACCGCGTCGGCGCCGGGCAATTCGGCGTCGAGTGCGTGCGACACCCGCGCGGGCCAGGTCTCGACGCCGACCGGCAACAGCGTGCGCGGCGCGACCAGCACCACGTCGGCGCCGAGGGTGTGCAGCAGGAAGACATTGGAGCGAGCCACGCGGCTGTGCAGGATGTCGCCGACGATGACCACCCGCTTGCCCGCGATATCGCCGAGGCGCTGTCGCAGGGTGAGCGCGTCGAGCAGGGCCTGGGTGGGATGTTCGTGGGTGCCGTCGCCCGCGTTGACGATCGCGGGCGGCGCCGAACCGTCGGCGGCGGCCCACGCGTCCATCCAGCGCGCGATCTGGTGGGCGGCGCCGGAGGCCGGATGCCGCACGATCAGCGCGTCGGCGCCCGCGGCGTGCAGGGTCAGCGCGGTGTCGCGCAGCGATTCCCCCTTGGAGACCGAGGAGCTGCTCGCGCTGACATTGATCACGTCGGCGCTCATCCACTTGCCCGCGACCTCGAAGGACACGCGCGTGCGGGTGGAGTTCTCGTAGAAGACCGTCATCACGGTGCGGCCGCG
The DNA here is from genome assembly GCF_015674855.1 of Nocardia bovistercoris. Taxonomy (GTDB): domain Bacteria; phylum Actinomycetota; class Actinomycetes; order Mycobacteriales; family Mycobacteriaceae; genus Nocardia; species Nocardia bovistercoris. The sequence goes on from NZ_JADMLG010000001.1 coordinate 271,447, forward strand.
CAGCGTGGGCAGCTTGTGCACCTCGCGGCCGAGCAGCGCCTGCTCGAAACGTTCGGCTTCGTCCAGCAATTCGCTCGCCGCGGCGCGGTCGAGATCGGTGACCGTCAGCAGGTGTCTCATCGCGGCGGCTCCTGCTCCTGATGCAGGAAGACGCCGTCGCGTCCGTCGTGTTCGGTGAGCAGCACCGAGATGTCCTCCGAGCGCGAAGTGGGCACATTCTTACCGACGAAATCCGCGCGGATCGGCAGTTCGCGGTGGCCGCGGTCGATCAGCACGGCGAGTTGCACCGCGCGCGGGCGACCGAGATCGCGCAGGCCGTCCAGCGCCGAACGCACCGTGCGGCCGGAGAACAGGACATCGTCAACGAGGACGACCAGCGCGTCGTCGATACCGCCGTCGGGAACGGAGGTGCGTTCCAGCGGGCGGTGCGGCCTGCTGCGCAGATCGTCGCGGTACAGGGTGATGTCGAGGGAGCCCAGCGCTGGACGCACGCCGGAGAACTCCTCGATCTTTCCCGTCAGCCGGGCCGCGAGCGTGGTGCCGCGGGTGGGGATGCCGATCAATACCACCCGCGGCGCGGCGGACCCACCCGAATCCAGGGCGGTCCTCTCGATGATCTGGTGCGCGATGCGCGCGATGGTCCGACCGACATCGGAAGCCGACAACAGCTCGCGCCCCGCCGCCACCCATTCGGGAGTGTGGCGCTGCGATACCTCGCCGGATCTGGCGGCCCGCTCTCCGGGCACAGCCATGCCGACCTCCTTCCCCGCCTCACCGGACGGTCCGTTAAAGGATGCCTTGACGGTTGCAGCCTAACAGCGGTCGCTGGACGGCCTTCACCAGGCATATCGCGATGTGAGCCCGGCCACGCGAGCCGGGGAGGAAATCAGGCGCGACGGACCGCGCGGATCATGCCGATACCGGGTTCCGACGGCGCGCTCGGTCTGCCGATGGCCTCGACCAGGCCACCCCAGTCCTCGAAGCGGGTATCCCAGCCGAGTCCGGCGAGCAAGTCCTCGACATCCGGGCCGAGTCCGCCCCGAGCGGGCTCGGCCCGCTCGCCGCGCACCAGCGTGCGCAGTTCGTCGTAGCGGTCGGCCTGCGAGTCGGCGTCGAATCGACCGATATCGAAAACACTTCCCGGAGCTGACCATTCGGTCAACCGCTCGACCACGCGCACCGCGGCGGACCGCGACAGGTAGCCGAGCACGCCCTCGTCGACCCACACGGTGGGCACTTCGGCGCTGAATCCGTTGGCGACCAACGCCCCCGGCCACTCATCGCGCAGGTCGGCGACCACCGCGTGACGCACGCAGATCGGGATCGCACCCACCGCGGCCAGCACCGGTTCCTTGAACGCGAACAACTCCGGAAGATCGAGTTCGAACACCGTCACCGTCGACGGCAGCGCCATCCGGTAGGCGCGGGTGTCGAGTCCGGCGCCGAGGATCACCACCTGCGCGCATCCGCCCGCCACGGCGGCCGCGACACCGTCGTCGACCACCCGGACCGCCATCGTCCTGCCCTCGAAGAACTTTTCGGCCAGCGCCTCCACCCGGCCCCAGCGTTCGGGTTCGCCGCTCGCGAAGCTTGGCCGCGCCGCGTCGACGAAGGCGCGCGCCAGCGGGTCGTCGTAGAGACGATCCGCGCGCTCGGACTCCCACATCCTGATGACCGCGACGCCGATCGCCGTCATCGCCACTCCCGCCGTCGGCACTGTCGGCACTGTCGGCACTGTCGGCACCGACTGCCCCGACGCCGACGCGTTTCGGTTCTCTTCGGACATCTCCCGCTCCCCTCATGGTGACACCGCAAAATCGGCGCGGCCCCGCCACGACTCGCAGCTCAGAACGCCTGCGTGACCGTGGACGCGAGCAACACCACTGCACCGTACGGCGATCGCGCGCACCTTCGGCCAACAAGTGATCCCCGTCACTATCGCGACCGTCAACCGCTAGCACATACGTTCGATTCGGTGTAGGTTCGGCTTCATGTCGACACCGTGGCAAGGCTCGTTGCTCGACGGGTTCGGTGCCATCGAGGTCGGCGCACCGACGGGAATGCGCCGAACCGCCCTCGGCCACGGCGCCTGGGTCGACGTGCTGCCGGGTTGGATATGCGGCGCCGACGCGCTGTTCGACCAGCTCGCGAACAACGTCACGTGGCAGGCCGAACGCAGACCCATGTACGACCGGGTCGTCGATGTTCCGCGCCTGCTGCGCTTCTACGGCGCGGACGAGGACCTGCCCCATCCCGCACTCGACACCGCGCGCGCCGCGCTCAGCGCGCACTACCGCGCCGAACTCGGCGAACCGTTCCGCACCGTCGGACTGTGCTACTACCGCGACGAACGCGACAGCGTGGCCTGGCACGGCGACACCATCGGGCGCGGCGCGACCGACGACACCATGGTCGCGATAGCCTCCGTCGGCGCGCCGCGCGCACTGCTGCTTCGTCCGCGCGGCGGCGGTGCGAGCGTCCGATTCCGGGTCGGGCACGGCGATCTGCTGGTGATGGGCGGATCGTGTCAGCGCACGTGGGAGCACGCGGTACCGAAATCGCGCAAACCCACCGGCCCGCGCATCAGCATCCAATTCCGGCCGCGCGGCGTGCGTTAGCGGCGGGTGTCCGGCGGGTGACGAGTCCCGGCGCTCCAGGGCGGCGCGGCGGCGCCACGGATAGATTGACGGGTATGAGCAATCCAGGGGCGGGGGTCTTGGCCGTGATGCCGCTGCACACCATCAGCGAGGTCTACGGCGAAGACGGACTGCGACAGCGACTACTACTCGAGAGCGCCGAGCTCCCCGAGTCCGAACGGGTCACCGCGGCACTCGAACTCGCCGCCGAACTCCATCGCGACGACCGCTACGGCCGCGAACCGTATCTCAGTCACCTACTGCGCGTGGCGATCAGGATCGTCAGCCACTACGAGGTGCGCGATCCCGACCTCGTGGTGGCCGGACTGCTGCACGACGCGGTCGAGGACCATCCAGAGGAACTCGCCGACGGCCGCGACGGCGATGCGCGCACCGCGGCGTTGGCCGCGCTCGCCGACCGATTCGGTACGCGGGTCGCCGACATCGTCGCCGCCGTCACCAACCCGACCCCCGATCCCGGCCGCGACAAACACGAGCAGTACCGCGACCACGTCGCCACCAATCTGGACCGGTCGCCGTTGGCGCGCATCGTCAAACTCTCCGACTTCACCGACAACGGCGTCGGCATCCTCTATGCCACCGGACCGGTCATGGCCAAGCTGGCCACCAAGTACCGACCGCTGACCGACGTCTACCGTGATCTGGTCACTCGGCCGGACACGCCGCTGGCCGAGCATGTCAAACAGCACATCCTCGACCAGTTGGACCGCGCCGACGAACGGTTCGACGCGATCCTGGCCACCGACTGAGCGAGCTCACGGGGAACGCAGCACCGACTCCACCACCGCCCTGACGCTCGCGCGCAGCCGATCGGCCTCCCCCGCGCGCACCATCCGCGCCACCAACTCGCCACCCAGCGGCGCGAGCAGGACCGCGCCGACCGCGTCCGCGTCCAGGTCCGGGCGCACCTCGCGGAGCAGTCCGGCGATGTGGGCGGCCCAGAACGCGTGGAACTCGTCACGTCGGGGATGCGGCGGCACCGATTCGTAGGCGACCACCAGTTCGAGATTGTCGATGACGAGATCGGTCATCGCGTCGAAGTAGGCCACCAGGCGCCGTGCCGGGCTCGCACCCGGCCCCAGCGGGGGCGGACCGGCGGTCACAGCGTTCATCAGGGCGACGGCGGGTTCGGCGATCAGTTCGTGCAGCAGACCCGCCCGACTCCCGAAGCGGTGGAAGACGGTGCCCTTGCCGACCCCCGCCGCGACGGCGACCTGTTCCATGGTGACGGCCTGCGCGCCGTGTTCGGCCAGCAGTGCCCTGGTCGCGTCGAGGATGGCACGCCGATTGCGGGCCGCGTCGGCCCGCTCCCTCGGACGGTCACCGGCCATCGCACCCACTTCCGCGTAGACAAAGTCGACCGGCGGTCCATATAGTTACGGAAATAACTGGACCCTCGGTCAACTTATGGAGTTCTCGATGCGTGCAATCGTAATGACAGGCGTGGGCGGCCCCGAAGTTCTGGTAGTCCGCGACGTGCCACGGCCCGAACCCGACGCGGAGGAACTGGTCATCCGCACCGAGGCCGTTCCGGTGCTCTATCCCGAGACGGCGCTGCGCTCGGGCGCATTCCCCACGCCGGTCGCACCGCCGTTCGTCTTCGGATATCAGGCGGTCGGCACCGTCGTCGCTACGGGATCGCGAGTGGACGACGCGCTGTACGGACGCCGGGTCGGTGTGGCCGCCGGATCCGGTGCGTACGCCGACTACGTCGCCGCGCCCGCGGCATCGGCCACCCCGATACCGGACGGACTCGACGCCGCCACCGCCGCCGCGACGCTCATGAGCGGATCGGTCGCACTCGAACTACTCGACGCCGCCGCGCTCACCGGGACCGAAACCGTCCTCGTCGAAGCCGCCGCTACCGGAGTCGGCGCGGCGCTGACGCAGTTGGCCGCGGGTCGAGGCGTGCGGGTACTCGCCACCGCGGGCGAGGCCGCCAAGGCCGAACGTGCGCGGACGCTCGGCGCCGAGCATGTCTTCGACCACCGCGACCCACACTGGGTCGACCGACTGCGCGACGAGCTCGGACCGGCGAGCGTGGACGTGGTCTTCGACTCCATCGGCGGCGAAAGCGCCGCAGCCATGCTCGAGGTCCTCACACCATTGACCGGACGCCTACTCGGCTACGGATTCCTTTCCGGCGCACCGGCATCGGTGACCGCGGCGGATCTGATCGCGCGCGGACTGACCTTCGTCGGCTGCGCGGGACCGCACTGGCTCGACCAGGTCGCAGGCCGCCGCGCGGACGCGCTGGAGCTGGCTGCGGCAGGCTCCCTTGACTGCCTCGTCGAGTCGGTCCTGCCACTCGAACAAGCCGCCGAGGCCCACCGCCTCGTCGAAGCACGGACACCGCTGGGCAAGATCATCCTGCGCCCGCGGACCAGCTGAGCGATGCCGAGCCGCGTAGGTGGAGCGCCGCCGCTCGACACCGTCGTTCGACGGATGTCGGACGAAAACCAATACCGACGGTCAGCGGCACAGTACGAAGAAATACGGCTCGCGCAGGCCGCGCATGTCCATGACGCCGAACAGCGTGTCGGCGTCGACGCGGCGGAAGTGGTCGATGATCGGCAGGTGGTCGTAAACCATGGCGGCGCTGACCACGCCTCGGTACTCGATGGACCGCAACCGCGCCGCCGGGCGCGTGGTGCGCAGCGCGGCGCCGAGATATCGCAACGACTTGCGTGCGGCGCGCATGCCGGACAACGGCACCTTGCCGGTGAGCGAGAGCGGAACGCGGCGCGGATCGACCGCGAAGATCTTGCCCGTCGTGTCGGAGAACAGCAGTGGGTGCACCGTCTCGGCGTCGTCGAACTGCTTGCCGTACCAGCCCGACGCGCCGAGGACGCCGTCGAACGGATGTCCGGTGTCGATCTCGGATCCGCGCCAGCGCCCGGTCACGATCTCGGGAACGTCGGCGGCGGGCAGCCGGTCGAACAGCGCCAACGCGCGATCCGGCGTGCAACCCGAATTCTGGAACCCGGCCAGTTCCGCCGCCGCCGAGACGACTTCGTCGGTTGTCATTCCCGCACTCCTCACATGTGATGCGACACACCCTTTACCTCGAGCGGGCTCGAGGTTCGAGGATATGAAGCGCTCCCGCCGGATTCCGTACACCCCCGGCGGGAGCCTCCGGCCGCTGAGACGGCCTCAGGGCGAGACGGTGATCTCCCACTCGTACACGGTCAACTCCGAGGAGCCGGTGAGATGCACCGGATCGCGGGAGACCAGCGCCCGGGCGGCTTCGAGGCTCTCGGCGAAGATCACATACGCCCCACCGCTGCCGTCGTTGAACTTGCCGCTTTCGCACAGCCGCCCTTCCTCCAGCAATTCCTGGAGGAAGATCCGGTGCGGTTCGATCACGGCGGCGTCGAACGCGGGCGTGCGCATCGCCATGACCAGGTACTTGGCGCTCACGATCGCGGATCGGGTCGGGGTGCCCTCGTCGCCGCGGCGGCCGCGCGCACCTGCGGGGCGACCAAGACGACCTGACCGAGTACGCCGTTGACGAACGACGGGGAATCGTCGGTGGACAACTCCTTGGCCAGCTCGACCGCCTCGTCCACCGCGACGACCGGCGGAACATCGGTGGCGTGGAACAACTCCCACACCGCGATGCGCAGAATCGCTCGGTCGACCGCGGGCAGCCGCGACAGCGCCCAGTCCTGCAGATAGGACTCGATCGTGCCGTCCACCCGGTCCAGGTCGTCGGCGACGCCCTCGACCAGGGTGTGGGTGTAGGCGTGCACCGGCGCGACCGACTGGTCGTGACCGGCGAGCTCGACCCGCTCGGCGAGCAGATCGGCTACGTCGACATCCCTGGCTTCCGCCTCGAAGAGCAGGTCGACAGCTCGGCGCCTGGCCTTGTGACGGGCGCCGAGCTTCTTGAACGTGGATTTCCTGTCCACCGGCTGTTCGGCCACGGTCGCCATTATCCCCTGCTCGTCGCGACGGCGATCAAGCGTTGACCCGGCCGAGGTAGCTGCCGTCGCGCGAGTCGATACGCAGCTTGTCACCGGTGTTGATGAACAGCGGCACCTGGACCTCGGCGCCGGTCTCCAGGGTGGCGGGTTTGGTGCCGCCGGTGGAGCGATCACCCTGCAGGCCGATGTCGGTGTGCTCGACCACGAGTTCGATGGAGACCGGCAGTTCGACGAACAGCGGGGCGCCCTCGTGCACCGCTACCTGGACCGGCATGTTCTCCAGCAGGAAGCGCGCGCCGTCGCCGATGGTGCCCTCGCCGATGCCGATCTGGTCGAAGGTCTCGCCGTCCATGAAGATGTAGTCGCTGCCGTCGTGGTACAGGTAGGTCATATCGCGGCGGTCGACGGTCGCGGTCTCCACCTTGACGCCCGCGTTGAAGGTCTTGTCGACGACCTTGCCGGACACCACATTCTTCAGCTTGGTCCGCACGAAGGCGGGGCCCTTGCCCGGCTTGACGTGCTGGAATTCGGTGATCTGCTGGAGCTGACCGTCGATTTTCAGCACTAGGCCGTTCTTGAAGTCGCTGGTGTCCGCCACTGTCCTCGGATCTCCTTGGTCGTAAAACTTCGTTGTCTTCGCGTTGCGCCGGGTTCGGCGATCGACGTCATTCGACGACGATCAGGTCTTTGTCGGTGTGGGTGAGAAGTTCCGGGCCCCCTTCGCGCACCACCAGCGTGTCCTCGATCCTGACCCCGCCGCGGCCGGGAAAGTACACACCAGGTTCGACGGTCACCGCCACACCAGTCAGGAGTGTACCGGTTCCGGATTTGGCGATTCCGGGCGCTTCGTGGATCTGCAATCCGACGCCGTGGCCGAGTCCGTGCACGAACAGCGCTCCGTGCCCGGCCGCCTCGATCACCGATCGCGCCGCCGCGTCGACGTCGGCGGTCTTCGCGCCCGGCCGTAGCGCCTTGCAGCCCGCTCGCTGCGATTCGGCGACCAGCGCGTAGACCTCACGCTGCCATTGCGCGGGCGGGCCGAGCACGAGGGTACGGGTCATGTCGGAGTGGTAACCGCCGACCACCGCGCCGAAATCGAGCTTCACGAAATCGCCCGCGACCAGCACCGCGTCGGTAGGGCGGTGATGCGGCACGGCGGAATTCGCGCCCGCCGCCACGATCGTCTCGAACGAGATCGCCTCCGCGCCGTGTTCGAACATCGCCCATTCGAGGTCGCGCGCCACCTGCCGCTCGGTGCGGCCCGGTCGCAAGGCGCCGCGTTCCAGCAGCGCCGCGAGTCCGGCGTCGCCCGCCGCGCAGGCCAAGCGCAGCCGCTCGATCTCGTAGGCGTCCTTGACCGTGCGCAACTGCTCGACCAGACCGGGCGTGGCCACGAAGTCCAATCCGGTGCGCTGATCGACGAAACCGCGGTGCTGATCGACGGTGACGACGTGGCTCTCGTAGCCGACGCGGCCGAGCTTCCACTCACCCGCCAGCTCCAGGATCCGGCGAGCGGGCGCCTTCGAGATCTCGGCGCACAGATCGGGTACCTGGTCGGCGATCTGGCTGCGGTAACGGCCGTCGGTGCCGATCACGGAACGCTCTTCGACCTCGCGCATATCCCAGGAGTGCACGAGCAGCGCGGCGTTGGAGCCGGTGAATCCGGTCAGGTATCGGATGTTCACCCGATCGGTGACGAGCAGGGCATCGACCTCGTTCTCCACCAGCAGACCGCGCAACGCGCCGCGACGCGCCGCGTGGTCGGGTCGACGATTGTCGAGGCCATGCTCGTCGGGGCCGCGGCTCGCATGATCAGCAGACATGGATCCAAGTTACCGCTCCGCCACCGCTCGGGAAATCCATCCTCGGCCACGATCACGACCGGCACGCATGACCGGCGTGAACGCTCGGCCGCCGGTCACGGCGGTGTTGCCCACTCCGGACCCACGCTGAATCCCCTTGGTGCGGAACAGCGGATATCCACATCTGGTCGATCCATCCACATTCGCGCCGCGACCGGGCCCGGAGCCGCGATGCGGGGTGAGGCTGGACGGCATGGATCTCCCGAGCTTCACGATATTGACGGCATGGTGCGCGGCCCTGTGCTGGTTCGACTTGCGCCACCGCCGCCTGCCCAACGCGCTCACCGGCTACGGCGCCGCCGCAGTACTCGGATACGCCTTGGGCACAACGCGATTCACGGTCGCGGTGGCAGGTGGGGTCGTCCTCGCCGCGGCCTATCTGAGCGTGCACCTGTACGCACCCGCGGCGCTCGGCGCGGGCGATGTGAAGCTCGCGGCGGTACTCGGCGCGGTCGCCGCGATGCACGGCGCCCGGGTGTGGACCTGGTCCGCGCTGCTCGCGCCGGTCGTCACCGCCGCTGTCGGCGTCGCGCTGCTCTTCGCGCGACACACCGATCGCACCGTTCCGCACGGACCCGCCATGTGCCTGGCCACACTGGTGGCCCTCGTCACCATGCCGCCGTGAGCCGGGCGGTTGCGCTCGGTCCCGTCGGGCGCGATGACCAAGAGACCGAACCACCGCACGACGTGCCCCCGATCACGGTCGCCCGGATGCGGGCGCACCGCCGCCGACATGGAAGGATGTACAGCGTGCTGCGCTGGATAACTGCTGGAGAATCTCACGGTCCCGCCCTCGTCGCCATCCTCGAAGGGATGATCGCGGGCGTAGAGGTGACATCCGAGGATATCTCCGCGCACCTGGCCCGCAGGCGGCTCGGTTACGGGCGCGGCGCCAGGATGAAATTCGAGGCCGACAAGGTCACGATGATCGGCGGCGTCCGGCACGGCCGCACCATGGGCGGCCCCGTGGCGATCGAGATCGCCAATTCCGAATGGCCGAAATGGACCACGGTCATGTCCGCGGACCCGGTCGACGAGGCCGAACTCGCCGATCTGGCGCGCAACGCGCCGCTCACCCGTCCGCGTCCCGGCCACGCCGACTACTCCGGCATGTTGAAGTACGGCTTCGACGACGCCCGCAACGTCCTCGAGCGGGCCAGCGCGCGGGAGACGGCGGCGCGTGTCGCGGCGGGCGCCGTCGCGCGCAACTTCCTGCGCCAGGCGTTCGGGGTGGAGGTCGTCTCCCACGTCGTGTCTATCGGCGGCGCGGCCAATACCACCGGCGTTTTCCCCACCTCGGGCGATCTGGCCGCGGTAGACGCGAGTCCGGTGCGGGCTTTCGACGCCGACGCCGAAGCGGCGATGATCGCCGAGATCGAGGCGGCCAAGAAGGATGGCGACACCCTCGGCGGCATCGTCGAGGTGATCGTCGACGGGCTCCCGGTCGGTCTCGGATCGTTCGTCAGCGGCGCCGAACGCCTGGATTCCCGACTCGCGGGCGCCCTCATGGGCATCCAGGCGATCAAGGGCGTCGAGGTGGGCGACGGGTTCGAGACGGCGCGCAGGCGCGGCAGTCAGGCACACGACGAGATGCGCCCCGGTCCCGACGGCGTCCTGCGCTCGACCAATCGCGCGGGTGGACTCGAGGGCGGTATGACCAACGGCGAACCGCTGCGGGTACGCGCGGCCATGAAGCCGATTTCCACGGTGCCGCGCGCGCTTTCCACGGTCGACATGACCACCGGCGAGGAGGCCGTCGCGATCCACCAGCGTTCCGACGTGTGCGCAGTGCCCGCGGCGGGCGTGGTCGCCGAGGCCATGGTCGCGCTGGTCGTCGCGCAGGCGGCGCTGGAGAAATTCGGCGGCGACTCGCTGGGCGAGACCATCGACAATGTCCACAGCTACGTCAAGCGAGTAGGCAACCGGCCACACATACCCGCGGACAGTCGGTCGCAATGATCGTGCAGACCGACCCGCGCGCCCCCCGCGTTGTGCTGGTCGGACCGCCGGGGGCCGGGAAATCCACGATCGGGCGCAAGCTCGCCCGCGAACTCGGCGTCGAACTCTACGACACCGACGCCGGTATCGAATCCGAGACCGGGCGCACGATCGCGGAGATCTTCGCCGCCGAGGGCGAGCCCGAATTCCGTCGGATCGAGGAGCGTGTGGTGCGCCGCGCGATCCTTGCCGAACGCGGCGTGGTGTCGCTGGGCGGCGGCGCCGTGCTGTCGGAGCACACCAGGGCGCTGCTGCGCAATCGCACCGTGGTGTACCTCGAGATCAGCATCGCCGAGGGATTGCGACGCACCGGGGCGAGCACGCAGCGCCCCCTGCTCAACAGTCCCGATCCCGGTGCGAAGTACCGCGAGCTGATGCGCAAGCGCCGCCCCCTGTACCGGGAGGTCGCCACCGTCCGCGTGCGCACCGACGGACGCAGCCCCGGCCGCGTGGTGCGCATGATCCTGGCCAAACTCGGTATGGAGTCGGTAGCCCTGACCCCCGACCCCGACCCGGAAACCGCACAGATTGCGCAGACCGCGATCCCTCGCGGCAGCAGGCGTTCCCGAGCCCGCCGCCGCGCCCGGGCCAGAGCCGCCGCGCGCCGCCGCGCGGATGACGACTCCGACACTTCCACCGCACCCACCGAACGCGAACCCGGCACCGCGCCCGGCGAAAGCCTATCCGCGGCGGTCGAACCGGGGACGCGAAATCCCGGCAGCCGCACCCAACGCGCCGGAACGGCGGAAAACCACTCCGCGGCAATGACTCCCGGCGACGCTCGAGTAGATGCGAGCGTGGCGGATACCGCAGCGAATCGATCACTGCCCGCGGCACTGCCCTCCGACCCAACCGAGCAGCGCGGCGACGTTCGCGGCTCATCGCGACACGAGAGCGCCGCGTCCGCTCGCGTCCGCCGCACACGCCGAGTTCGCCGTGCACCCGGTGCACCGAACTCCTCTGCGCCGAACTCCCTCGTCGCGCAGGGCAAGGCCCTTCGCGACAGTCCGGGCGAGCCAGCGCAGGCAGCCGTCGCCGACCGAGACGCGACCGCACACCGGCGCGCCGACCGCGACGAACCCGCAGGCCGGCCCAGCGAACTCGAGTCGGCCGCCACCGACGCGAAGAATCCCATCGGCACACGCGACATCACCAACCCGCGCTGCACCACCGATCCAATCCACACCACCGACTCGGGCCGCCCCACCGGCTCGCACGATGCCCCCCAGCCACGCCACCCCGACGCAAGGCATCCCATCGGCACCCGCGATACCGCCGACACACCTGGCACCACCAACCTGATCCACACCGCCGACTCGCCCCGCCCTACCGACTCGCCCCGCCCTACCGACTCGCCCCGCCCTACCGACTCGCACGACGCCCCCCAGCCACGCGACCCCGACCCAAGGCATCTCGTCGGCTCACGCGACACAGCGGCCCCGCAGGCGATCAAAGATCCGAGTCGCACCGCCGACTCCACCGATGAGACGGCAGCGTCATCGATGCGGGACCGGCCGGCATCCGAGTCCGACGGTATGACCGATTCGGACCCTCCTTCGGACCCATCCGACGCAACCACCGACAACCGTTCCCCAGCTCCCGCCCGCGCGAGCGAATCGGGCGGGCGACCGTCCTCGGGTGGACGCGCTCGCCGCGCCCGAGCACGCCGAGCGCGTGCCCGCGCGGCACAGCAGTCGGCGCTGACCGAATCGGAGCAGCGGCCGTGACCGCTCGACATCCGTCCGCCACCGCACAACGCAACTCGGCCACGAACGCGGCAGCGCGCACCCAGGCTCGCTGCACAGCAGCGCGCAGTTCAGCCACCGAGACCGCAACGCGCGGCCGGGTCGCGAACCTGCCGGGAACGGTGCCGCGGGCGCCTGCGGTGTGCGCGCCGTTCGTTTCTAGAGAATCGGAGCATCAGTGACAGAACCGAGCCGTATTCAGGTCGAGACAGCCGACCCGTACCCGGTGATCATCGGGCGAGGGTTGCTCGGCGACCTCGTGGACGCGGTGACCGGAGCCACCACCGGTGTGCGCACGGTCGCGATCTTTCATCAGCCGCCGCTCACCGAGACCGCGGAAGTGGTGCGCAAGGCGTTGGCGGACACCGGGATCGACGCGCATCGGGTCGAGATCCCGGATGCCGAGGCCGGTAAGGATCTCGCTGTCGCCGGGTTCTGCTGGGAGGTGCTCGGTCGGATCGGGCTGACTCGCAACGATGTCGTGGTGAGTCTCGGCGGCGGTGCGGCGACCGATCTGGCCGGATTCGTCGCGGCCACCTGGATGCGCGGTGTGCGGATCGTGCACGTGCCGACCACCCTGCTCGCGATGGTCGACGCGGCGGTCGGCGGCAAGACCGGCATCAATACCGAGGCCGGAAAGAATCTGGTGGGCAGTTTCCACGAGCCCGCCGCGGTGCTGGTCGATCTGGCGACGCTGGAGACGGTGCCGCGCAACGAGATCGTCGCGGGCATGGCCGAGATCATCAAGGCGGGTTTCATCGCCGACCCGGTGATTCTCGATCTGATCGAACGCGATCCCGAGGTCGCTCTCGACCCGACCGGCGACGTCCTACCCGAGTTGATCCGCCGGGCGATCCAGGTGAAGGCCGATGTGGTCGCGGTCGATCTGAAGGAGTCGAGCCTGCGCGAGATCCTGAACTACGGGCACACCCTCGGCCACGCCATCGAACGGCGGGAGCGCTACCGCTGGCGACACGGCGCCGCGGTGTCGGTCGGCCTCGTCTTCGCCGCCGAACTCGGCCGTCTCGCCGGTCGCCTCGACGACGCGACCGCCGACAGGCATCACGCGATCCTGACCAGTATCGGCCTGCCGACCAGCTACGACGGCGACGCACTGCCCGCATTGCTCGACGCCATGCAGACCGACAAGAAGACCCGTTCCGGCGTGCTGCGTTTCGTCGTCCTCGACGGACTCGCCAAGCCGGGCCGTCTGGAAGGCCCCGATCCGGCGCTGCTCGCGGCGGCCTATTCGACCATCGCCCGCGAGGAGAGCCCCACCGGCGGCGCGGTCCTGCTGTAGCGCAATGAGACGAGGGGCGCACCCCGACGGATGGAGCGCGCCCCTCGGGCTCGATGCGAAAAGTTCAGGCCGCGGCGGGCAGTCCGTGCGACAGGTGCGAGGTCGAGTCGCCACCCGACTTGCGTCCGGCAAGGCGACGACCGATGCCGACGCCGATCAAGGCCGGGATGAAGATCAGCAGGATGATGAACGACGCGCCCGCGGTCAGTTCGAACAGCAGGCCGTTGTCGCCGAGGTCGATCTTCGGGAGGAAGTCGAGGATCCAGGCCACCGCGCCGCTGCCCAGCCCACCCGCCACCGCGGCCTTCAGCCACAGGATGGTCAGGTCGGCGCCGCGTTCCGGGTCACCGTGGGCGATCCGGTCGCGGCGGCCGTCGAGTACGCCCCAGGCAAGGACGGCGGCCAGCAGCACGACCAGGCACAGCAGCCGCATCCACGCACCGTGCGTCGGCCAGTGCACCATGCCGAAGCCGAGTGCGGTGCGCAGGCCGACGACCAGCGCGCCGAGCGCGACGGCTCGCAGTACCCAAGAGATCATGGTCACCACCTTAATGCTCGGATCACTCGATCCGAACGGAACCCTTTTCAGCGATCGAGGTCGGCCGCGTCCAGCGCCGCCGCCATCTCCGCGCGCGGCGCGGACCGACCGGTGAACTGCTCGACCTGACCGTATGCCTGATTCAGCAGCATCCGCAAGCCACCGACGACGGCGTGCTCGGCGCGGACCACGGCGACCGCGAGCGGTGTCGGCCACGGGTCGTAGATGGCGTCGAGCACCACCGGGGCCGCCGCCACCGGTTCCGCGACGACGGCCGCGGCCTCGGCGGGGATGGTGCTGACCACCGCATCCGATTCGGCGCACGCCGTGCGCACCGCGCGCGGCTCGAATCCGGCGACCGTGACGGCGAGGCCGAGCCGTTCGGCCAGTTCCCGCGCGCCCCGCGCCCGCCCGGCGTCCCTGGCCAGCACGGTGACCTGTTTTGCCCCGAGCTCGGCAAGCGCCAGCAACGCGGGCCGCGCCGTGCCGCCCGCGCCGAGGACCACGGCGGAATCCACCGTGGTCACGCCGCCTTCGCGCAACGCGCCGAGCACGCCGTCCACGTCGGTGCAGTCGGCGCGCCACCCGTCCACCTCCCGGACCAGCGTGTTGGCCGAGCCGACCAGCAGCGCGCGTTCGGTGCGCACGCTCGCGTACGCCAGCGCCGCTTCCTTGTCCGGCATCGTGACCGACAGCCCGACCCATTCGGGTCCGAGGCCGTCGACCAAACCCGGCAACCGTTCGGCATCGCATTCGAGCCGTTCGTAGGTCCACGGCAGCCCGAGTGCCCGGTAGGCGGCCAGGTGCAGCAGCGGCGACCGGGAATGCGCGATCGGCTTGCCTAGGACCGCCGCCTTCCTGACGGCGCCGGTCGCGGTGTTCGTTCCGGTCGGCTCAGCGCCCACTGTCGAGGATTCCGCTCTGCTCGGCCTTCTGGATATTGCGCAGGTGTTCGGAGTAGCTCTGGGTGAACAGGGTGGTGCCCTTCATGTCGATCGTCACGAAGTACAGCCACGGCCCCGGTTCCGGATTCTCCATGGCGCGCAGTGCGTTCAGCGACGGCGCGGCGATCGGATTGGCGGGCAGTCCCGTCATCGCGTAGGTGTTCCACGGCGTCTTGGTGGCGCGGTCGGAGTCGGTGGTGGCGACTTCGGTGCGGTCGAGCGAGTAGTTCACCGTGGAGTCGAATTGCAGTTGCTGGCCGACCTCGAGACGGTTCACGATGACCCGCGCCACCTTCGGCATGTCCTGCGGCAGCGCTTCGCGTTCGACCAGGGAGGCCGCGATCAGCGTCTCGTAGGGCGACAGTTTCGTCGCCGCGCCCGATTGCAGCAGCCCGGTGGACTCGTATCCGGCGGCGCTCGCGCCGATGAGCTGTTTGAGGATCTGCTGCGGGGGTGCGCTGGGATCGAAGTCCCAGGTACCGGCGGCGATCAGCCCTTCGAGCTGCCTGCTGCGGTCGGGTGCGGCGCGCACCGACGATTCGGCCCAGCTCGGCACGCCGAGCGCGGCGAGGTCGCTGCCCGATCCGGCGGTCGCGAGCTGTTCGGCGGTGACGCATTTCTGTGCGGTTCCGGTGCCGATGCAACTCGCCGCGGCGATCTTGGTGTAGATGCCTTCCTTGCGGGCGCCGGTGTTGACGTCGTGCTGATCGTGCAGCAGCCGCCCCTCCGAGACGACGACATTGCCGACCCTGGCGTTCTTGGCGAGCAGTGCGGCGACGGCCTCGGCCGCGGGCGATTTGCTGGGGATCGCGTAGAAGCCCGGCTGCACCGAACTCATGCCGGTGTTGCGCACGGCCGCTTCGTAGAACGCTCCGCTGCTCTTGACCACGTCCTTGTCGACCATGGTCGAGGCGATCTGGCGTGCGGTGTCGCCGGGGTGCACCTGCACCACCACCAGCGGTCCCGCCTGCCCCGCGTAGTCCTCGGGGCCCGCCATGGATTTGGCGAACCGCATGGCCGCGAATCCGACCGCACCGATGAGCAGCACCGCGAGCAATCCGCCGATCAGCCACATGTTGCGGCGGCGGCGTTTGCGTTCGACCGCCTTGCGAGCCGCCGCACGCGACCGTTTCCCGCGACCGCCGGCACGCCCGCCGCGTCGTTCGGCGGCCTCGCGCCCGATCCGCCGCGGGCCTGCGCCACCGGCCCCACCGCGCGCCGCCACCGCACCGCCGGCACGCCTGCGGGGTGGTTCCGGCTCCTCGTCGGGTTCGTCGTCGTATTCGTCGTAGGCGTCCGCCTCGGCGTAGCCGGAAGGGTCGGCGTAGTCGGCGGGGTCGTCGTAGCCGGGCGGGTCGTCGTAGTCGGGATCGTCGTAGCGCGGCTCGTCATCGGTGTAGCGCGGGATGACGGTGGTCGCGTCCTCGTAATCGTCCCACTCGTCCGATTCGCCGTGCGGGTCGGCACGGGCGTGTCTCGCGCGGCGTTCGTCTTCGGCCCAGGCTTGATCGTCTCTTCGATAGCGTCGGTCGGCCTCGCGCTGTCGGTAGCGTTCCTCGGCTCGTGTCCACCGATCCGTCATGCATCGTCTCCGAACGACGCGTCACCGTGCGACGCCTCTTCGACCGACTTCAACACCGCACTCCGTTCGTCCAACCATCCTTGCAGGATCGCCACGGCCGCCGCCTGGTCGATCACCTGCCGCCGGCCACGCGCGCGAACTCCACTGTCCCGCAATGCACGTGCAGCTGACACGGTAGTCAAACGTTCGTCGGAAAGCCGGATCGGCACGGGATCGAGGTGCGCACGCAAACGTTCGGCGAATGCGATGGCGAGGTCGGCGGCGACCCCTTTTTCACCGCGCAACGTCTTCGGAAGGCCGACGATCACCTCGACCGCCTCGTATTCCCGCACAATTTCGGCAATCCTGTCGATATCCGGCGAAGGGCCGACCGCGCGCGTCTTCGCGGCGCGCGGCACCGTCTCCACCGGCGTGGCGAGGATACCGTCGGGATCGCTCGCGGCGATACCGATTCGGACGCTGCCGACATCGATGGCGATCCGCCGACCCCGTCCGGGATCGGCGGCGGGATCGGGCCGATCCGCGTCGCGCGGACGGCCCGAGGACACCGGGTTGTCTGGGCGATGCATCACCCGGCCGATTCGGCCACCCGCGCGCGGACCGCGGCCAGTCCGGCCGCGATACCCGTGGGATCGGAACCGGCGCCCTGGGCCATCTCCGGTTTGCCGCCGCCGCGTCCGGCGATACTCGAGCCGAAACTCGACACCAGGTCTCCGGCCTTGAAACCGAGTTCCTGGGCGGGCTTGTTGACCGTGACCACGAAGGGCACCTTGCCGTCGACATCGCCGAGCAGCACCACGACGGCGGGCTCGGCGCCGAAGCGGCCGCGAATATCGGTGGCGAGGGTGCGCAGGTCACCGGCGGGCACGCCCTCGGGCGCGGCCACGGCGACCAACAGCACCGAGCCGATCCGCTCGGCCTTGTCCACGAAGGAGGCCGCCGAGGCGAGCACCGCGGCCGTCTTGGTCCGCTCGAGTTCCTTCTCGGCGACCTTGAGCCGCTCCACCAACTGCTCGACCCTGGCGGGCACCTCGTCGCTCGGCACCTTCAGCGAACTCGCCACACCGGCGAGCAGCGCGCGCTCCTTGGCGAGATACCGGTAGGAGTCGAGGCCGACGAACGCCTCGACGCGCCGGATACCCGACCCGACCGAGGATTCGCCGAGCAGGGTGATCGGGCCGATCTGCGAGGAGTGCCGCACGTGTGTGCCGCCGCAGAGTTCCATGGAGAACGGCCCGCCGATCTCGACCACCCTGACCTCGTCGCCGTAGTTCTCGCCGAACAGCGCGAGCGCGCCCATCCGCTTGGCGTCGGGCAGATCGGTGACGAAGGTGTTCACCGGGAAGTTCGCGCCGACCGCGTCGTTGGAGACCGCCTCGATATCGGCCTTCTGCCGGTCCGAGAGCTGCCCCTGCCAGTTGAAGTCGAAACGCAGGTAGCCCGGCTTGTTCAGCGAACCGGCCTGCACCGCGTTGGGGCCGAGCACCTGGCGCAGCGCCGCGTGCACCATGTGGGTGCCGGAATGGCCCTGGGTGGCGCCGTTGCGCCAGGCCTGGTCGGCCTGGGCGAGCACGGCGTCGCCCTCGGTGATCTGGCCCTGTTCGACGGTGGCCTTGTGCACCCACAGCGTCTTGGCGATCTTCTGCACGTCGTCGACGCGCAGCTTCACCCCCGACGCGGTGATGGTGCCGCGATCGGCGATCTGACCGCCGGACTCGGCGTAGAGCGGGCTGCGGTCGAGGATCACCTCGACGTCCTGGCCCTGGCTCGCGACCGGCGCCCGCACCCCGTCGATGATGAGCGCGAGCACCGTGGCCTCGGAGGTGAGTTCGTCGAACCCGGTGAACTCGGTGGCGCCGCGATCGACGAGTTCCTTGTAGATCGTGAGGTCGGCGTGGGCGTGCTTGCGCGCCTGCGCGTCCTCCTTGGCACGCTTGCGCTGCTCGGCCATGAGGGTGCGGAAACCGTCCTCGTCCACCGCGAGTCCGGCCTCGGCCGCCATCTCGAGGGTGAGGTCGATCGGGAAGCCGTAGGTGTCGTGCAGGGTGAAGGCGTCGGTTCCGGGGATGGTCCGCCCACCTTCGGCCTTCACCGCGGCCGCGGTGTTGTCGAACAGGGTGGAGCCGGTGTTCAGCGTCTTCAGGAACGCCGTCTCCTCGCCCACCGCGACCGTCTCGATGCGGCGCAGATCGGTGGCGAGTTCCGGATACGAGGGAGCCATCAGATCGCTGACGATCCGCATGAACTCGGCCATCACCGGCTTCTCGGCGCCGAGCAGGCGAGCCGAGCGCACGATCCGGCGCAGCAGGCGGCGCAGCACGTAGCCGCGGCCGTCGTTGCCGGGGTTGACGCCGTCGGCGATGAGCATGGCCGCGGTGCGCGCGTGGTCGGCGATGACGCGGAACCGCACGTCGTCAGCGTGTTCGACGCCGTAGGAGCGGCCGGTGAGTTCCTCGGCCTTGTCGATGATCGGGCGGAGCAGATCGGTCTCGTAGACGTTCTCCACGCCCTGCAGCAGGAACGCGACCCGTTCGACGCCCATGCCGGTGTCGATGTTCTGCTTGGGCAGCGGGCCGAGGATCTCGAAATCGTCCTTGCCGCGCCCCTGGCCGCGCTCGTTCTGCATGAACACGAGATTCCAGATCTCGATGTAGCGGTCCTCGTCGGCCTCGGGGCCGCCCTCGACACCGAATTCGGGGCCGCGGTCGAAGTAGATCTCCGAACACGGACCGCACGGGCCCGGAATGCCCATCGACCAGTAGTTGTCGGCCATGCCTCGGCGCTGGATGCGCTCGGACGGCACGCCGATCTCCAGCCACATCCGCTCGGCCTCGTCGTCGTCGAGGTAGACGGTGACCCACAGCCGTTCGGGGTCGAATCCGTAGCCGCCGTCGGCGACCGGCGCGGTGAGCAGCGTCCAGGCCAGCGAGATGGCCTCGCGCTTGAAGTAGTCGCCGAAGGAGAAGTTGCCCGCCATCTGGAAGAAGGTGTTGTGGCGGGTGGTGATGCCGACGTTCTCGATGTCGAGGGTGCGCACGCACTTCTGCACGCTGGTCGCCCGCGCGTACGGCGGGGTCTGCTGACCGAGGAAATACGGCACGAACTGCACCATGCCCGCGTTGACGAACAGCAGGTTGGGGTCGGCCAGGATCAGCGAGGCGCTCGGTACCTCGGTGTGGCCGGCACGGACGAAATGGTCCAGGAAGCGCCGTCGGATCTCGTGGGTCTGCACGGATATCCAGCCTACCGGTCACGCGCACCCGATTTCTCATCGCCCGTGCGCCCGAACCGGCGCGCGCGGACCGGTGTCTAGGACCCCCGGACGATCCGCCGCAATTTCTGTACCCGAGGACCGATTTCGCGTTCGAAGCCGTGGTCGGTCGGCGTGTAGTAGTTCGCGCCGATCAGGTCGTCGGGCGGATACTGCTGGGCCACTACACCGTCGGGATCGTCGTGCGGATAGCGATAGCCCTGCGCGTTGCCGAGCGCGGCCGCGCCCGCGTAGTGACCGTCGCGCAGGTGCGCGGGCACCTGCCCGGCCTTGCCCGCGGGGATGTCGGCCATGGCGGCGCCGAGCGCGGCGGGCACCGCACCGGATTTCGGGGCGGTGGCGAGGTGGATGGTGGCGTGGGTCAGGGTGAGCTGCGCCTCGGGCATGCCGATGAGCTGCACCACCTGCGCCGCGGCCACCGCGGTCTGCAAGGCGGTGGGATCGGCCATGCCGATGTCCTCGCTGGCCGAGATCACCAGGCGGCGCGCCACGAATCGCGGGTCCTCGCCCGCGCTGAGCATGCGGGCCAGATAGTGCAGGGCGGCATCGACATCCGAACCGCGGATGGATTTGATGAACGCGCTGATCACGTCGTAGTGCTGGTCGCCCGCGCGGTCGTAGCGCACCGCGGCCTTGTCCACGCTCGCCTCGACCAGATCCACGTCGACGACGCCGTCGAGGGAGGATTCCGCGGAGGCCTCGAGCGCGGTGAGGGCGCGGCGCGCGTCGCCGCCCGCGATCCGCACGATGTGATCGAACGCGGCGTCGGTGACCGTGTACGCGCCGCCGAATCCGCGCGGGTCGGCGACCGCGCGCCGCAGCACCGACCTGATGTCCTGCTCCTCCAGCGACCGCAATTGCAGCACCAGCGACCGCGACAGCAGCGGCGAGACCACCGAGAACGACGGATTCTCCGTCGTGGCCCCCACCAGCAGCACGATCCGGTTCTCCACCGCGGCGAGCAGCGCGTCCTGCTGGGTCTTGGAGAAGCGGTGCACCTCGTCGATGAACAGGACGGTGCGTTCCCCCGCGCTCAGTCTGCGCCGCGCCAGGTCGATGACCGCGCGCACCTCCTTCACCCCCGCCGAGAGCGCCGACAATGCCTCGAAGCGCCGCCCGGTGGCCTGCGAGATCAGCGAGGCCAGCGTGGTCTTCCCGGTGCCGGGCGGGCCGTAGAGCAGTACCGACGCCGCGCCCGACCCGTCGATCAGCCGACGCAGCGGCGAGCCGGGACCGAGCAGATGCCGTTGCCCGACCACCTCGTCCAGCGCGGCCGGGCGCATGCGGACGGCCAGCGGCGCGGCGGCGCCGTGGCCGCGGAAATCCACGGCCGCCCGCTCCGACTCCGGGTCGGCGCCCGGCACGTCGAACAGACCATTGCTCATAGCTGCGACCGTACCGGTGGGCTCCGACACTCCTACTTGCCCAGGGCCTCCCGATGAGATGGGATCGTTACTCGTGGATGAAAACGCCCCCGTTTCATACTCCGCCCCTCCTGGATCCGTACGCCGCCGCACCTTCCTCGAAGGCGCGGCGGCCCTCACCGGCGGCGCCGCCGCCCTGCTCGCCGCCGCACCCGCGCGCGCGAACTCGCCGATCTTCGCGCACGGCGTCGCCTCGGGCGACCCGTTGCCCGGCGGCGTCATCCTCTGGACCCGAGTCACCGTGGCGCCGGAAGCGACGCCGGGTTCCGGACTCGGCGCACCGGCCTCGGTCCGCTGGGAGATCGCCGCCGACCCGAGCTTCACCTCCATCGCGGCCACCGGATCCGCCACCGCCGGACCCGACACCGACCACACCGTCAAGGTCGACGTCACCGGACTCGCCCCCGCCACCGACTACTACTACCGATTCACCGCACTCGGCACGACCTCGACGACCGGGCGCACCCGCACCGCACCCGCCGACTCCGCCTCCCCCGAACGCCTACGCCTCGGCGTGGTGTCCTGCTCGAACTGGGAGGCGGGCTGGTTCTCGGCCTACCGCCACCTCGCCGCGCGCGACGACCTCGACGCCATCGTCCATCTCGGCGACTACATCTACGAATACGGCCGCGACGAGTACGGCGGCCGCCACGGCGCGGTACGCGGACACGACCCGGTCCACGAGATCGTCACCCTCACCGACTACCGAATTCGGCACGCGCAGTACAAGACCGACCCGGATCTGGCCGCGTTGCACGCCCTGCGACCGTTCATCTGCACCTGGGACGACCACGAATCCGCCGACAATTCCTGGTCGGGCGGTTCGAGCAAACACGATCCCGCGGTCAGCGGCGACTGGCGCGACCGCCGCGCCGCCTCCGCGCGCGCCTACCTGGAATGGATGCCGGTGCGCGCCAACGGCTCCGGTGACAATGTCCGCATCTATCGGCGCCTGCGCTTCGGCACGCTCGCCGAACTGTCGATGCTCGACCTGCGCAGCTACCGCGACCGCGAGGCCAAGGCCGTGACCGGCTGGCGCGAGATCGACGACCCGGCCCGCACCATCACCGGCAAGGCCCAGATGGATTGGCTCACCGCCGGATTGGCCTCATCGCCCGCGCGCTGGAAGCTGGTCGGCAATTCGGTGATGATCGCGCCGCTGGTCTTCCCGCCGCTGGAACCGGCCACCACGGCGGCGTTCACCAGCGTCATGGGACTGCCGCAGGCGGGCATCCCGGTCAACGGCGACCAGTGGGACGGCTACACCGCGGATCGCGTCACCCTGTTCCGCACCCTGCACGAGCGCGGCATCGGCGATGTGGTCTTCCTCACCGGCGACATCCACTCCTCGTGGGGCGCCGACCTGCCCATCGACGCCGCGAACTATCCCGGCGGTCCGACGGTCGGCACGGAATTCGTGGTGCCATCGGTGACCTCGTCCAGCATCGGCGAACTGCTGAAGGCGCCGCCGCGCACGATCGCCGTGCCGATCGAGGAGTCGATCAAGGGCATCAACCGCCACCTGCGCTACATCGAACTGGAATCGCACGGCTACGGCGTCCTCGAGGTCACCGCGGCGCGGGCGACCATGGACTGGTTCTACGTCCTCGACGTGGAGGACCCGAATACCGGTGTGCGCCTCGGCGCTTCGTACACCGTGGCATCGGGCGGGCGGATGGCGCCGAGCCCGGCGCCGATCGGCTGAGCCGGACCGGGAATATCGCGCGCGGGTCCGGCCCTTGCACATCGATATGACGAGTGCAGACTTGCTGGTCGATGCCTTCGGCCGGATCCGCGAGAACGTCCACGGCGCCGTCGACGGCCTCACCCGCGACGAACTGGCCACCGCGGTGGAGCCGGGCGCGAATTCCGTCGCCTGGCTGATCTGGCATCTCACCCGCGTGCAGGACCACCACGTGGCCGAACTGCTCGACGCCGAACAACTGTGGAGCGCCGACGACTGGGCGGGCCGCTTCGACCTACCGCTGCCCGCGTCCGACACCGGGTACGGGCACGGCGCCGCCGAGACCACCGCGGTCTCGGCGGCGGCCGATCTACTGCTCGGCTACTTCGACGCCGTGCACGCGCGCACCTTCGACTACGTGAGCGGACTCACCGACGCGGACCTGCCGCGCGTGGTGGACACCCGGTGGGATCCACCGGTGACCCTCGGCGTGCGGCTGGTCAGCGTGATCGACGACGACATCCAGCACGCCGGCCAGGCGGCGTTCGTGCGCGGCATCCTGCTGCGGCGGCGCTGACCGCCGCGCCACGCTACTCCGACCAGCGCTCCTCGAGCATGGCGGAGACGTCCTCGGCGAAATCGCCGACCGCGTCGTCCCCGGTGCACCTGGCGTCCTCGGCCAGCGCCGCCCAGCGGTTGATGAGCGCCTCCGACCTCGGCACCGAGAGGCCGTGCTCGCGGGCCGCGGCGATGCGCGCGTGATCGGCGGGCAGGAACCAGTAGGTGCTCAGCCACACCCAGATCAGCCTGGCCTCGAGAATGCGCTCGGCCAGCGCGGCGTCGTCGGCGAGCGCGGGCCACACCCCGACGACCTCCGAACGCCACGCCTCGATCATCTGCCTGCCGCGTTCGCGCGACAGCTCGAAATCGCACAGGCAGCCGGGGAAGGAGACCAGCGCGTAGGCGATGTCGAGGGTCGCGTCGCGGAAGCCGCCCCACTCGTAGTCGAGGAAACGCGCGCCCTCCTCGTTGATGATCACATTGTCCGGGCACAGATCCGAGGGGCTGAAGGCGCGGAAGCGACCGGCCGAGAACAGCCGGTTGCCGCGCACGATCCGCTCGGCGATCTCGCCGGGCACCTCGATCCCGAGTTCCCGGCTCAGCAGGCCGGGCACTTCCGCGATCGCGGTCTCGGCCTGCTGGGCGATGCCGTCGATGCGGTGCACGACGTCGACGCGGCGCAACAGCGCCACGAAATCCGCCTCGCGCCCGACGGTGGCCGCGTGCATGCGGCCCATGGCCTGCGCGAAGGCCATCAGCGCGTTGCGCGTCGGCTGCGCGACGCCGGACTCGAGAACTTGGCTGAGCAGGGAGTTCTCCCCCAGATCGCTGAGGATCAACAGCCGGTCCGGCAGGCTGTGCGCGATCAGGTACGCGCCGGGTCGCTGGTCGCGGCCGAGCGCGGTGGTGAACTGATAGGAGACGGTTTCGCGGAGGAACGCCGAGTCGATGCCCGCGACCCCCGGCGCGAATGCGCCGGTACCCAGGTCGCGAGCGGTGCCACGGACCTGCTTGATGATCAGGGTCCGAGGCAGCGAGAAGGCGTTCTCCGAAACACGCACACGTAGGACAGTCGTCCTACCACTTCCGCTGAGTTCGATCGGATCGCTCAGCTTTACCGGAGCACCCATTCGCTTTGTGAGCAACTGCTGTGCTGCGGACACGACTTCGGCGGCGCGTTCGGCCAATAGTGCGGTCATCGCCTCTCAAGCTACTCGCATCAGGTCACTTCTAGCGAGCTGTTACACAACCTTTCCGCGTCGTCCGGCGTGTCCCGCCCTCCCGGTTGCGGGTCGGGCGCCGCTCGCTTGACACCGATGCGCCGGTCGGGTTTTCTCAACGTCAACTGCTGTGCGCCACACCGCAAACCAGTTGCCTCGAAAGGTCTACTACATTGACCGACACACCGTCGCCCGTTCCACGCGATCCGGCTCGCGACACACCACCGAGGGGCGAAGGCGCACAGCCGACCGGCCCCGGCGGGCAGTACCCCGGCACGGGGCAGCATCCTTCCGGCGGCCACCATCAGAGTTCCGGTCAGGCCGCGCCGCCGCCCGCGCGTGGCGCCGGTCATCCGCGCCACGAAATGCCGGGTGGCGCGGGGTACCCGCAGTTCGAGGGCCCCGGGGCGGCGCAATACGGCACCGAGCCGGTCGAGCCGCCGCCCGCGATGACGGGTTCGGCGCAGCCCTCCTACGGACCGACGGGCACCGGCCCTGGCGCATCCGGCTCGGGAGACCAGCCCGTCTACGGCTACCAAGTAGCCGGACCGACCGGTCTGAATGTCAGCGGCGCGATCGGCTACGGACTGGAGAAGTTCCGGTCGAATCCCGCTCCGTGGCTTGGTGTTACGGCGCTCGGGCTGGTCATCTACCTGGTTTTCATCTTCCTGGTGCAGTTCCTCGAACCGAGTTCACTGCTGCCCGTCGTCGTGATCTTCCTGTTCGTGCTCGCCGCGCTCTGGGTGCTCCAAGCGGCCATGGTGCGCGGCGCGCTCTACGAAACCGACGGCGACAGACCGAGTTTCGGCTCGTATTTCCGCTATCTGAACGCGGGCAACGTCCTGCTCACCGCGCTGCTGGTCTACCTCGGCGTCTGGATCGGGCTCGCACTGTGCATCCTGCCCGGACTCGTCGTCGGCTACCTGTGCATGTTCGCCCTGCATTTCGTGATCGACCAGGATCAGGGGCCGTTCAGCGCCATCAGGTCCAGCGCCACGGCGGTGCTGCGCAATCCGGGCCAGACGCTGCTGCTCGCCCTCACGGTGGTGGTGATCACCCTCCTCGGCGCGCTGCTGTGCGGCCTCGGACTGCTGGTGGCCGGTCCGATCGCGGTCATCGCGGTGACCTACGGCTACCGCACGCTCGCGGGCGGACCGGTCGCCCCCTGACCGGACCGGCTCACTTCTGCACCCAGGTCACCTTCTCGACCTTCGACGACATGCCGAGCCACCGCTTGAAGCGCTCCACAGGCCCCGCGTCGCTGCCCGCGCGAGGCCGCAGGTAGAGCACAAGCACGCCCGCCGCCACGATCCCGCCCAAATTCACCGCGAGTTGCCCGGTGGACATCAAGGCCACATCCCACTGCCCCACCGTCGCCGCGACAACAGCGAAGCCGGCCGCGGGCACGGTGGTCACCGAGATGAACACCCCGATCAGCGCCGCCGACTTGGCCGTGACCAGCGACAACATCCCGGCCGCGCCCGCGAGCAGCGCGACGATCAGCGAGAACGGCCCGACCTCGTAGATGAAGTCCACATTGTGCGCGTTCTCCACCCCGGACAGCGTGATCCAGCCGAACTGTTCCCACAGCAGCGTCGCGGCCAGGGTCACCGTCATCGCCACCGGGAACGCGACCAAC
Source organism: Nocardia bovistercoris (assembly GCF_015674855.1). Lineage (GTDB taxonomy): Bacteria > Actinomycetota > Actinomycetes > Mycobacteriales > Mycobacteriaceae > Nocardia > Nocardia bovistercoris. The sequence goes on from NZ_JADMLG010000001.1 coordinate 297,798, forward strand.
AGCGCCACCGCCGATTTGCGCGTCAGCAGCCAGTCGCGGCGCACCAATCCCACCGAGAACGCCGCCAGCGGACCGAATTCCGGCCCGACGACCATGGCGCCGACGATGGTCACGGCCGAATCCGTCGCGACGCCGACCGCGGCCAACAGACAGGCGATGGTGAGGAAGGCGAGAAAACTCGAATTCAACGAGGATTCCTCATGGGTCTGGGCGAGCAGTTCTTCCCAGACGACCGCGTCGCTGGGATCACCGGGCGCCTCATCGATCGCGCGGTCCCCCGCATCCGACAGCACGGTCTCCACGGGAGTGAGCGTGAGACCGCCGTCGTGCTCGATGCCGAGCGCTTTCAGATGCTCGATCACGTCATTGGCGGCCTCGCGCGCCACATCGGCCTGCACGAGATCGCCCTCGGGCTCCAGGGCGACGCCGCGCGCGAGGGTCACATGGGTGACGCCGGGATCGGCGGCGAGGACCGCGAGCACCCGTTCGGTCGTCGCGGACGGACTGATCATGCGCAGATGCAGCACGGATTCCCCTGGCGGTCAGCGCGGCGCTGACCGCGTTCCAACTGCGCGGAACGCTACCGTCCCGCCGCGCCGACCGCCATCACGGCACGCGACTACTTGCCTTCCTCGGGCTTCGGCTTGACGTCGAGTCCGGCTTCCTTGCGCTGCTGCGCGGTGATCGGCGCGGGCGCATCGGTGAGCGGGTCGACGCCGTTGCCGGTCTTCGGGAAGGCGATGACCTCGCGGATGGAATCCGATCCCGACAGCAGCGCCACGATACGGTCCCAGCCGAAGGCGATGCCGCCGTGCGGCGGGGCGCCGAAGGCGAAGGCGTCGAGCAGGAAGCCGAACTTCTCCTGCGCCTCCTCGGTGCCGATGCCCATCACGCCGAACACGCGCTCCTGGATGTCACGGCGATGGATACGGATCGATCCGCCGCCGATCTCGTTGCCGTTGCAGACGATGTCGTAGGCGTAGGCGAGCGCGGCGCCGGGGTCGGTGTCGAAGGTGTCGAGCGACTCCGGCTTCGGCGAGGTGAAGGCGTGGTGCACCGCGGTCCAGGCCGAATGGCCAAGGGCCACATCCCCGCCCGCGGTGGCGTCGGCCGCCGGTTCGAACATCGGCGCGTCCACGATCCACACGAACGACCACGCGTTCTCGTCGATCAACCCGACCTTGCGCGCGATCTCGCCGCGCGCCGCACCGAGCAGCGCCCGGCTCGACTTGACCTCGCCCGCCGCGAAGAACACGCAGTCGCCCGGCACGGCGCCGACCTTGTCGGCCAGGCCGTCGCGTTCGGCGTCGCTGAGGTTCTTCGCGACCGGGCCGCCGAGTGTCTTGTCCTCGTTGACCAATACGTAGGCGAGACCGCGGGAACCACGCTGCTTGGCCCACTCCTGCCATTCGTCGAGTTTGCGGCGCGGCTGACTCGCACCGCCCGGCATCACCACCGCGCCGACATAGGGCGCCTGGAACACCCGGAACGGGGTGTCGCGGAAATAGTCGGTGAGCTCGGTGATCTCGACGCCGAAGCGCAGATCCGGCTTGTCGGAACCGAAGCGGCGCATGGCCTCCGCGTAGGTCATATGCGGTATCGGAGTGCTGATCTCGTGGCCGACCAACTTCCACAGCGCGGCCAGGATGTCCTCGGCCAGCAGGATCACATCCTCCTGGCGCACGAAGCTCATCTCGATGTCGAGCTGGGTGAACTCGGGCTGGCGGTCGGCGCGGAAGTCCTCGTCGCGGTAGCAGCGCGCGATCTGGTAGTAGCGCTCGATGCCGCCGACCATGAGCAGCTGTTTGAACAGCTGCGGGCTCTGCGGCAGCGCGTAGAAGCTGCCCGGCTGCAAGCGCGCGGGCACCAGGAAGTCGCGCGCGCCCTCCGGGGTGGACCTGGTCAGCGTCGGCGTCTCGACCTCGACGAACGCGTGCGCGGCCAGCACCTCGCGGGCCGCGGCGTTGGCCTTGGAACGCAGCCGGATCGCGTGCGCGGGCCCCTCGCGGCGCAGGTCGAGGTAGCGGTGGCGCAGCCTGGCCTCCTCGCCCGGCTGCTCGTCGAGCTGGAAGGGCAGCGGGGCGCTTTCGTTGAGCACCTCGAGTTCGGTGACGTTCACCTCGATCTGCCCGGTCGGCAGCTCCGGGTTCTCGTTGCCCGCCGGGCGCTGCTCGACGACTCCGGTGACCAGCACGCAGAATTCGGCGCGCAACCGGTGGGCCTGTTCGGCCGCCGGTCCCGAGCGGAACACCGCCTGTGCCACACCGGACGCGTCGCGCAGATCGATGAAGATCACGCCACCGTGGTCACGACGCCTGGCCACCCATCCGGTGAGGGTGACGGTCTGACCGGCGTGTTCGCTTCGCAGCGAACCAGCCAAGTGGGTGCGCAGCATCGGATTCCTTTCGACGATTCCGGCACCGGACACGGGCATTCGGTGCGTTCGCCATCGTAGCGACGACGCAGGCACGGACCCTAATTGATTTCCCCGCCCGGTCCTGTGCCGATATTGTTCCCGCCCGCCCCGCGCCCCGGTCAGCGCCGCCGCACTCGGGGGCGCCGTGTCGTGCGACACGCTCGGACCCCGATCCGGATGTCGGACATCCGTGCCAAGCTGATACGAACCCCGCGCATCCCCGACCACCTCGGCAACCGTCGAACGGCGCCCGCCCGAACCACGGCGACCGTTCGCGCGGACCGGGCCGGTCGGACAGCGGCGCGGACGATCGGACACAGGAAGCGGAAACGATGACCTTCAACGAGGGCATGCAGATCGATCCCGATGCCGTCAGATCCGGCGGCGGCGGTCCGGGCATGGGCGGCAGGATCGCTCTCGGCGGCGGCGCGGGCGGCATCATCGTGCTCGTGCTCGCCCTGCTCTTCGGCGGCGATCCGGGTTCCCTGCTCGGCGAGCTCACCGGCGCGCAGGACGGCGGGAGCCAGTCGGCGACCGCGGGCACCCCCGAACACTGCAAGACCGGCGCCGACGCGAACAAGTACGTCGACTGCCGGGTCGCGCTCACCGCGATCAGCCTGAACGCGATCTGGGGCGGCGAAATGCCCGCGCAGACCGGCCGCCGCTACGCCGACCCACAGGTCGTGCTGTTCTCCGGCGCGACGAACACCGGCTGCGGCAATGCCACCAGCGCGGTGGGCCCCTTCTACTGCCCGGCCGACAAGACCGCCTACTTCGACGTCACCTTCTTCGACGAGCTGAGCAGCCGCTTCGGCGCGAGCAACGGGCCGCTGGCCCAGGAATACGTCGTGGCGCACGAGATCGGCCATCACCTACAGACCCTGCTCGGCGATATCGACCGCGCCCAACGCGATCCGCGCGGCCCCGAGTCCGGCGCGGTGCGCACCGAATTGCAGGCCGACTGCTACGCGGGGATCTGGGCGCATTTCGCCGACAAGACACCCGCGCCCGGAAACACCCAGCCGTTCCTGAAGCCGCTGTCCGACAAGGATGTTCGCGACGCGCTCTCGGCGGCCGCCGCGGTCGGCGACGACCGGATCCAGCGCGCCGCCCAAGGTCGGGTCAATCCGGAGGCGTGGACGCACGGGTCCTCCGAACAGCGGCAGAAATGGTTCCTCAGCGGATACCGCACCGGTCAGGTCAAGGCGTGCGACACCTATTCGGCGCGCGACCTGGACAATCCGGATGCGTTGCGGTGAACCGATTCGCAGCGCGCGCTAACGCCTTTCGGCCGCGCGCCGATTCCTTTCGGTGACGTCGTCACCGGACGTCGCGCACGAGTCGCAGTGCACGTCGATCGCACTATTCGAGACGAGGGTAGGTAATTCATGCGTAGAACCATGGTCGCGCTGCTGACGCTCGCGCTGTCGGTCGCGGGCCCGAGCGCGGTCGCCGCGGCCGATCCCGAGGTCGCCGCCCCGGTGGCCGCGCCGTACGCGCTGATCACACTCACCGCCATTCCCAACGGATGGCAGGAGCGCACCGATCTGCGGCCGGTACTCGAGGTCTTCTCCGACGGCCGCGCCGTGCAGAAGCCCGATGCCGTCGACGCGCAGCGCAAACCGGAGACCCCGCCGCAGGAACTCACCGGCACCATCAGGCCCGACGCTTTGCAGTCCGCGCTGAAGGAGATCAGGGATCTCGCCTCGGCCGATTTCGGCACACCGGCGACCAACGATCGCGGCGTGCAGATCATCGACCTGATGCCGCAGCCGCCGGATCAGGACGTGCACCTGATCGTGTACTCGCCCGAGGTGGTCGACGGTTTCGGCAACGACCAGCGCACGGTGCGCCAGCGTTTCGCCGCCGTGTACCGCGCGCTGCTCGACGCCTTCGTCAAGGACTGACCGCACCCGCGAAGTGGGCCCCCCCCCCACCATCAGGCGGGGGCCCCAAAAGGGTGTTTCTA
>NZ_JADMLG010000001.1:302192-487984 GCF_015674855.1 Nocardia bovistercoris
GGCGCCCCCCCGGCCGCCGCCCCCCCCCCCCCCCCCCCGCGCGCCGCCCCCCCCCCCCCCCCCCGCCCCCCCCCACTTCTCTGTTCTTGCTACAGCGCTGTTCTAGCTACACCTGCCAGCGGTTCAGAACTGGTCCTGCTCGTAGTCGGACAGCAGTTCGTCGGAGTGCGGCGCACCGATGACATCCGGGGTGGACTCGCCGAGCGGACCCGTCAGATCGTCGTTGCCCGTGCGGCTCTGGTAGGGCGCCACCGTGCGCGAGTGCTGATCGTCCTCACCGCCGCGCTGCCCGGCGGCCGCGCCGGGCCCGCCCATGAAGGAGTTGCCGGAACCCGCCGTGCCGGTGGACCCGCCCATGGCGCCGGTACCCATCGACGCGCCCGGAATGCCGGTGGCGCCGCGCAGCGGGGAGACCGTCGCGCCCGGTGTTCCGACGCCGAGTTTGGCCGAGGAACCCGAGCCCGCACCCGCCCCTGAACCACCGCCACCGCCGACCCGCGCGCCCGAACCGCCGCCGGTGCGCGCGGTGCCGAGCGGGCCGAGCACGCCGGTGCCCGTGCCGCTGCCGTGTCCGGCCGACTGCGGGGTGGTCGGCGAATTCGAGCCGAGCTGCGGCGAATACGACGAGTCCGAGCCGATGCCCGCAGATTTGGTCGCGGAGTCCTGCGCCTCGTTGAGCAGCGGTTCGCCGATGTTCTGGATGGCGGCCTGGGCCACCTCTTCCGGTGCGGGCAGACCGCTCTGACCGAGCAGCTGGGCGACCATGCCGTTCAGTTCGGCGGTCTTACCGGCCAGATCGCCTCGGGTGGCGTTCACGATGCCGACGGCATTGCCGAGATGCTGTGTCGCCGTGGCGATCAGCGCCGTCTGGGCGGGCGGGGTGAAGATCACCGGTGCGAGCGCGACGGCCTGGGTCGCGAAGGAGCTCGCGACTCCGACGAGCTGGCCGTTACCGGTCTGCACGGTGGAGGCGGCCGCCTCGGTGAGACCGGAGATGTCGAAGCCGCGCTTGCTGGTCTCCTGCCCCTGCGCGGTGGCCTCCTGGCTGGCGGCCTGCGCGCTGCGCGCCGCCTGGCCCTCCCACACCTGTTCGACGGTGGCCATGCTGCCCTTGCCGACCTGCATGGCGGTTTCGATGATCTCCGAGGACGCGCTGATGATCTTGGTCGGGTCGAGCGCGCCGAGGATTCCGGTGCCGAAACTGCTGAGCAGGTCGAGGATCGGCTTGAACAGCTGATCGACGCCGGGCAGCGCGGGCAGCGCGAGGCCGCTCATCAGCGCGGCGACCGGGTCGGCGGGCAGTGCGGGCATCGAGACCGAGGGCAGTGCGCTCGCGGCCTGCTGACCCGCCTGCGCGGCCTGCGCCGCACCGCCGCCCAGCGCGCCCCCGAGCACCCCGTTGGCCTGCGCGAGCGCACCCTGCGCCGCGGTGTTGGCCTGGGCGACCGCGTGGCTGATGGCGGTGTCGGCGCCGCCGAGCAGACTCGACACATCGGTGGGCGCGCCGCCGAGCACCGAGTGGGCCTCGGGTGCGCCCGCGCCGCCGCCGAGGCCCGACAGGCCTGCGGGTACGGCGGCTCCGTTATGGGAGTCCTCGCTGATCTTCCTGGCGAGCACGAATTCCGGCGCTTCGATCGGCGCCATGTCCTCGGGCAGCTGCGGCAGCGGCAGATCCTGGATCGCCTGCGGCACGCTCTGGATGGCCGCAGCGACGATCTGATTGGCGTCGTCGGCGGCGTGCGCGACGGCCGCGACACCTTCGTCGACGGGGGCGATCACGCCACTGAGTCCGGTTTCCATCGAATCCATCCCCCTTGCTCAGATCTCGGCGCCGTTGGCGTTGATCTCGCCCGCGTTGCCTTGATCGGTGTCCTCGAACCGGAATGCCGCCGTGAACGCCTTGGACGACAGATTGTTGAATTTGGCGGACAGATCGTTGATGTCCTTGGCCTGCAGAACCTGTGCGGCCGCGAAACTCAACAGATAGTCGCCGCCGATGAGACCGAATACCGGGGTGAGTGCCGCGACCTGCCCTACCGCGTCGAAATTGCCCGCGGCGGCGAGCTGCGTCGAGATCCCCGCGTTCTCGGCGGCGAACGCCTGGACCGCCTCGGTGTCTACCGAGAGATCGTCACTCATCGAGTTGCCCCCCAAATCGTCGTGAACATCAGTGCCCTGCACCGCTTCCCACAGCCCCGCACTCCCAGCACGGCAGATCGTTACGGTTGGGCCTCAATATAACCGACGCCGGGCCGCGCGCGCAGCGACGATCTCGCCACGATTTTCCGCGCACCACCTTTCGGCGAAAAAACTAGAACCTGTTACAAACAAGAACACGTTCTACTAATGTCGGTGACATGAAGGTCGCAGTGACCGGCGCAGCCGGCTACCTAGGCACGAATCTGCTCCCCCTGCTGGTCGAGCGAGGCCATCAGGTCGTCGCGATCGACCGGGTCGTCCCCGACGGCGCGGCACGGTCGGATGTCACCTGGGTGGCGGGCGATGTCCTCGACCCCGACTCGATGCGCGCCGCGCTGGCCGACGCCGAAATCGTCTACCACCTGGTCGCGGTCATCACCCTGGCCGACCGCAACGACCTGGCGTGGCGGGTCAACACCGAGGGCGTGCGGGTGGTCGCCGACGCCGCGCTCGCGGTCGGCGTCCGCCGCCTGGTGCACGCCAGCTCGATCCACGCCTTCGACCAGTACGCCTGCGGCGGCCACATCGACGAGAACTCGGCGCGCTCCACCGATCCGAAGCTGCCCGTCTACGACCGGTCCAAATGGGCGGGCGAGGTGGCGCTGCGCGCCGTGATCGACCGCGGACTCGACGCGGTGCTGTGCAACCCCACCGGCGTCTTCGGCCCGGCCGACTTCGGCGCGCCGCTGTCGCGGATCAACCGCACCATGCGCGACGCCGCCGCGGGCCGGATCCCGGCGATGATCGGCGGCGGATTCGACCTGGTCGACGTCCGCGACGTCGCCGAGGGCCTGATCCTGGCGGGCGAACACGGGCGGACCGGGCACAACTACCTGCTCGGCGGGGCAATGATCTCGATGCTCGAATTGTGCCGCCTCGCCGCGGCGCACGGCGGCACGAAGGGACCGAGGTTCACGATCTCCCCCAAGGTGGTCGGCGGCCTCATTCCGGTGCTCGCCCCGATCGGCCGGATGCTGCGCACCGACATCGTCTCGCGCGCCGCGCTCGGCGCGCTGATCTCGGCGCCGGTCGTCGACCACGGCAAGGCCGAACGCGACCTCGGCTACCGACCGCGATCGACCGACGAGACGGTGCGCGACCTGGTCTCGTTCTTCGCCGATCCCCGGCCGTTCCTCCGCAGCGCGGCGGGCGAGATCGCTTGACACCCGAATAGAACACATGTTCGACTGAGGGTGTGCGGTGGCAGAACCAGAGTGTGGACGCCGACGACGGCGCACTGCCCGGCCTGGCCAGGTCGGGCTTCGTCCGTTCCGTCCGCACCCCCGAATTCGACGGCATCACCTTCCACGAGGTGCTCTGCAAGAGCGCGCTGAACAAGGTGCACGCGAACGCGGGCCTCCCGTTCACCTGGACCGTCAATCCCATGCGCGGCTGTTCGCACGCGTGCAGGTACTGCTTCGCCCGCCCGACCCACGAATACCTGGACCTGGACGCGGGCCGCGATTTCGACGCCCAGATCGTGGTCAAGACGAATGTCGCCGCCGTGCTGCGCAAGGAACTGCGGCGCCGGTCCTGGCGCGGGGAACCGGTGGCGCTCGGCACCAATACCGACCCGTACCAGCGGGCGGAGGGCCGCTACCGGCTCATGCCGGGCATCATCGGCGCGCTCACCGAATCCGGCACGCCGTTCTCCGTACTCACCAAGGGCACCCTGCTGCGCCGCGATCTGCCGCTGCTCACCGAAGCCGCGCGCCAGGTGTCGGTGCGCATCGCGGTATCGATCGCCATCCTCGACCCCGACCTGCACCGAGGCCTGGAATCCGGCACGCCTTCCCCCCGCGCGCGACTGGACATGGTCGCCGCGCTGGCCGAAGCCGGTTTCGCGGTGAACGTGATGGTCGCCCCGGTCATCCCCTACCTCACCGACAGCCGGGCCGACCTGGACGAACTGCTCGGCGAGATCGCCGCCGCGGGCGCGCGCTCGGCGATCACCATGCCGATGCACCTGCGCGGCGCCACCCGCGGCTGGTTCCTGACCTGGCTGGCCGAACACCATCCGGCCCTGCTGCGCCGGTATCGGCGGCTCTACGGCAACGGCGCCTACGTGCACCCGGACTACGCGAGCCTGCTGCGCGACCGGGTCACGCCGCTGCTGCGACACCACGGCCTGACCCCGCCCGCGCGCACCGAGCCGAGCCCGCCCGTCGCTCCGGACGAGGTCGAGGACGCTCAGCAGACGTTGTTCGCCCGGTAGCGGCCCGTCCGGGAACGCGCGATCGGATTTCCACATCCAACCCGCGCTTCGCCCGCACGCCGGGCCGGTGTCGGAGTACTTTGGCCACTGGCACCCTCTCACGCGACGAGGAAGTGAAGCAGGCACATGGTCTCGCACCAAAGTGATATCGGCACAGCGAAGTTGGAGAAAGTCGTCATCCGGTTCGCGGGTGACTCCGGCGACGGCATGCAGCTGACCGGCGACCGATTCACCCACGAGGCGGCGGCATTCGGCAACGATCTCGCCACCCAGCCCAATTTCCCGGCCGAGATCCGCGCGCCACAGGGCACGCTGCCGGGCGTGTCGTCGTTCCAGATCCAGATCGCCGACTACGACATCCTCACCGCGGGTGACCAACCCGACGTGCTGGTCGCGATGAATCCGGCCGCGCTGAAAGCGAACGTGGACGAGCTGCCGCGCGGCGCCACCATCATCGTCAACACCGACGAGTTCACCAAGCGCAACCTGACCAAGGTCGGCTACGCCGCCGACCCGCTCGACGACGGCAGCCTCGCGGATTTCACGGTGCATCGGGTGTCGATGACCTCGCTGACCCTCGGCGCCACCGAGTCCACCGGCGTCGGCAAGAAGGACGGGCAGCGCGCGAAGAACATGTTCGCGCTCGGGCTGCTCTCCTGGATGTACGGACGCCCGATCGGCGGCACCGAACAGTTCATGCGGGAGAAGTTCGCCGCCAAACCCGATATCGCCGAAGCCAATGTGCTGGCGTTCCGGGCCGGGTGGAACTACGGCGAGACCACCGAGGCGTTCGCCACCACCTACGAGATCGCGCCCGCCACCCTGCCGCCGGGCACCTATCGCCAGATCACCGGCAACACCGCGCTCGCCTACGGCCTGGTGACGGCGGGCAGGCTCGCCGAGCTGCCGGTATTCCTCGGCACCTACCCGATCACCCCGGCCTCCGACATCCTGCACGAGCTGAGCAAGCACAAGAATTTCGACGTCACCACCTTCCAGGCCGAGGACGAGATCGCGGGCATCGGCGCGGCGCTCGGCGCGGCGGTGGGCGGCGCGCTCGGGGTCACCAGCACGTCAGGGCCGGGGCTCGCGCTCAAGAGCGAGACCATCGGCCTCGCGGTCATGACGGAACTGCCGCTGGTGATCGTCGACGTGCAGCGTGGCGGGCCGTCCACCGGCCTGCCGACCAAGACCGAACAGGCCGACCTGTTGCAGGCGCTGTACGGACGCAACGGCGAGTCGCCGGTGGCCGTTCTCGCGCCACGCTCACCCGCCGACTGCTTCGCCGCCGCGGTCGAGGCCGCGCGCATCGCGCTCACCTACCGCACGCCGGTTCTGCTGCTGTCCGACGGCGCGATCGCCAACGGTTCGGAACCCTGGTCGATCCCGGACGTCGCGACGCTCGAGCCCATCGATCCGGCCTACGAACCCGACGCCGAGGACGAGTCGGATTTCCAGCCATACGCCCGCGACCCGGAGACCTTGGCGCGTCCGCTCGCGGTGCCCGGCACCAAGGGCAGGGCCCACCGCATCGGCGGCCTCGAGAAGGCCGACGGCAGCGGCAACATCTCCTACGATCCCGCCAACCACGAACTCATGGTGCGGCTGCGGCAGGCCAAGATCGACGGGATCGCCGTCCCCGACGTGGAGGTCGACGATCCGGACGGGCGCGCCGAACTGCTCGTGCTCGGCTGGGGCAGTTCGTTCGGCCCGATCGGCGAGGCTTGCCGCCGAGCCCGCCGCCGCGGCGTCCCGGTGGCGCAGGCGCATCTGCGGCACCTCAATCCGCTGCCCGCGAACCTGGGCGAGGTGCTGCGCCGCTACCGCGTCGTGGTGGCCCCGGAGATGAACGGCGGCCAGCTCGCCCTGCTGCTGCGCGCGAAGTACCTCGTCGACGTCAAGCCGTGGACCAAGATCGCGGGCACCGCCTTCTCCGCCCAGGAACTCGTCGGCGTCATCGACGCGGCGCTCGACGGCTCGCTCGCGGAGCTGGAGCAGGACAAAGGTTTCGCCGCGCGGGCGCGCGCCACCTACCGCACGACACCGGACGGCGATGCCGCCGCCGCACCCACCACCGGGGGACAGTGAGATGACCATCGTCGAAACCTCGCTCATCGGGACCGATCTCGGCCTCACCGGCTTGTCCGGCGTGCCGACCTCACCGGAGAAGCAGAAGGTCAAGGACTACACCTCCGATCAGGAGGTGCGCTGGTGCCCCGGCTGCGGCGATTACGTGATCCTCGCCACCGTGCGCGGATTCCTCGCCGAACTCGGCCTGCGCCGCGAGAACCTGATGTTCGTGTCCGGCATCGGATGCTCGAGCCGCTTCCCGTACTACCTGGAGGCCTACGGCATCCATTCCATCCACGGTCGGGCGCCCGCCATCGCTACGGGACTCGCGGTCACCCGACCCGATCTATCGGTGTGGGTTGTCACCGGTGACGGCGACGCGCTCTCCATCGGCGGCAACCATCTCATCCACGCGCTGCGCCGCAACGTGAACATGACGATCCTGCTGTTCAACAACCGGATCTACGGGCTGACCAAGGGCCAGTACTCGCCCACCTCGGAACCGGGCAAGATCACCAAATCGACGCCGATGGGGTCGGTGGACCATCCGTTCAACACCCTCTCGATCGCCCTCGGGGCCGAGGCCACCTTCGCGGCGCGCGCACTGGACTCCGACCGCGCGGGCCTGACCGAGGTGCTGCGCGCGGCGGCCGAACACCGCGGCACCTCGTTCGTGGAGATCCTGCAGGACTGCCCGATCTTCAACGACGGCTCCTTCGACGCGCTGCGCCGCGACAACGCCGCCGACCACCTCGTCCCGCTGCGCCACGGCGAACCGGTGCGTTTCGGCGCCGACGGCGAATTCGCGGTGGTGCGCAAGGGCTTCGGCCTCACGGTGGCGCGCACCACCGACGTGGCCGAGGCCGACATCGTGGTGCACGACGCCTACGCCGACGACCCCGAATACGCATACGCGCTGTCGCGGCTCTCGGACCAGAACCTCGACCACGTGGTGACCGGCATCTTCCGCAGCGTCAGCCGCCCCACCTACGACGACGGTGTGCGCGCGCAGAACGCGACCGCGCGCGAACGCAAGCCGGTGGGTCCGGATTCGCTCCAGGCCCTGCTCAACGGCCGTGAGACCTGGACCGTAGGCGGATAACCACGGGGCACCGTCCCCGGTCGGCTCGAGCGAGCCGACCGGGACGCAAGGGCCGAGGAAGTACGCGCATCGCGTGGCCGGCCCCTGGATCGGGCGAAGTGCGCTCAGCCGCGCTTGGCGAAGCCGAGGTCGACGACGGCGTCACGTTCCTGTTCGAGTTCGGCGACGCTCGCGTCGACGCGCGCGCGGGAGAACTCGTCGAGGTCGAGGCCGTCGACGATCGAATAGCCGCCATCGGCGCAGGTGACGGGGAACGAGCTGATGATGCCTTCGGGGACGCCGTAGGATCCGTCGCTCGGGACCGCCATGGACGTCCAGTCAGCCGCCGGGGTGCCGAGTGCCCAGTCGTGGATGTGGTCGATGGCGGCGCTGGCCGCGCTCGCGGCCGAGGACGCGCCCCTTGCCTGGATGATGGCGGTGCCGCGCTGCTGGACGGTGGGGATGAAATCCTCGCGCACCCAGGCCGGATCGTCGATCAGCTCGAGCGCGGGGCGGCCGTCGATGGTGGCGTGGGTGATGTCCGGATACTGGGTGGCCGAGTGGTTGCCCCAGATCGCGACGCGCGCGATCCTGGCGCCGGGCGCACCCGTTTTCTTCGCCAGCTGGGCGATGGCGCGGTTGTGGTCGAGGCGCGTCATCGCGGTGAAGCGCTCGGCGGGGATGTCGGGGGCGTTGCTCATGGCGATGAAGGCGTTCGTATTGGCCGGATTGCCGACCACGAGCACCTTCACGTCGGCGGCCGCGACACCGTTGAGCGCTTGGCCCTGCGCGGTGAAGATCGGGCCGTTGGCGGCCAGCAGATCGCCGCGCTCCATGCCCGCGGTGCGCGGGCGCGCGCCGACCAACAGGGCGATGTTCGCGCCGTCGAATCCGACCCAGGGATCATCACTGATGTCGACCGATTCCAGCAGCGGGAACGCGCCGTCCTCCAGTTCCATCGCCACGCCCTCCAGGGAGGCGACCGCGGCCGGGATCTCGAGTAACCGCAGCCGCACCGACGTATCGGAGCCGAGCAGCGCACCGGACGCGATGCGGAACAGCAGACCGTAGGCGATCTGGCCCGCCCCTCCGGTCACGGCGACGGTGACGGGCGCGTTCCGAACGGTGCTCACGACGGGGACTCCTCGTATCGGTGGACAACTCCGCCATCAACCCTATCGAGTCTCACCGACCCCGAAAGCCATGCGTGAGCTACGCGACAGTAGTCCGACCGGCCCTCGGGTCAGCCCAGGTCGGCGACCTCGCGATCGGTGAGAACCAGCGGCGAGACCACGTCCTGGGCCCTGGCCAGCCGCACCGCCGCGTACAGCGGGCGCTGCTCGAGTCCGGCATCGCGCGCCTCGGCCCGCAGCTGGCGGATCAGCACCGAGGACACCGCGACCGCCGCGGCCGACTCACTGGTCGCCAGCGCGTCGGCCAGCTTGCGCAGGCCCAGCGGGTGCAATTCGCGACCGCTGCCCGCGTCGGTGTACATGGCCAGCGGCACGGTGCCGGTCTCCGCTCCGGCGGTGACGCGCAGCGCGACCCGACTCAGCCGCGCCGGATACACGAGGAGTTCGACCCCGGTGGCCGCGGCGAGGTCGACCCGGTGCTCTCCGAACAGCCGCCGGGAATGGATCACGCTCCCGGACAGCCACATCCGCCTGCGCCGCGCGGCCAGCGCGTACCCGAGGGTCGGCGCCCCGATCACAATGCCGACGAGCACCGCGATCGGCCAGTGCGCCACGGTGGCCGCAAGCAACGCCGCGCCGATCCCGGCGCCGGTCGAGGCCAACGCCAGTTTGCGCAGCATCGGGGCATAGACCTCGGGAGCGACCAGGTCCAGTCCGACCGCCGCGACGGCCCGCGCGTCCCCCGCACTCCCCCGGTCCGCCGAACTCCCCTGCACCGCCACTACCTCCACACTTCGCGCACCCGCCGGCCGCGGGCCCGAGGTATCGGCCTGCGGTGGATATGACCCGTGGGCGCGCGGGCCAGATTACTCCCCGCGGAGGCGGCGAGTGGCCGGTACCGCCGCGCTAGCCGGCGAACTCCGCCCCCGAATCGCACCACCTCATCCAACGCCGCCACTTACCGCGCCGGCCAGCGAGAACCGCCACCAGGATCGCGCCACCTCATCCAACGCGGCCAGCACCGTGGCGCTAGCCGGCGAGATCCGCCATGCGGTCGGGGACCATCGATCCACTGCGGTTCAAGCGGGCGGCACCGTGGCGGTGGATGTGCCCCATGGGCGCGCGGGCCAGATTACTCACCGCGGGGGCGGCGAGTGGCCGGTACCGCCGCGCTAGCCGGCGAACTCAGCCACCACCATCGCGACCACCTCGTCCAGCGTGGACGACACCGTGGCGCCAACCGGCGAACTCCGCCCCCGGATCGCACCACCTCATCCAACGCCGCCACCTACCGCGCCGGCCGGCGAGATCCGCCACCAGGATCGCGGCGACCTCATCCGGCGCGGCCGGCACCTCTGCGCCAACCGGCGAGATCCGCCATGCGGTCGGGGGCCATCGATCCACTGCGGTTCAAGCGGCCTGCACCGAGGCGCTAGCCTGCGAGATCCGCCACCAGGATCGCGGCGACCTCGTCCAGCGGAACCTGCCGCTGATCACCGGTCGCCATGTCCTTCAGTCCGACGGTGTTCTCGGCCAGATCCCGGTCACCGAGCACGAGGGCGAACTTCGCGCCGGAGCGATCGGCGGCCTTCATGGCCCCCTTGATCCCGCGACCGCCGTACGCCAGATCCACGCCGATGCCCGCCGCGCGCAGTTGCGCCGCCAGCACCATGAGCCGCTGCTTGGCCGCGTCGCCGAGCGGGACGCCGAAGACCGCGCAAGTGGCGGTATCGCCCGCGGGTCGCCCCTCGGCGCGCAGCGCGAGCACCGTGCGGTCGACGCCGAGGCCGAAGCCGATGCCCGAGAGCGCCGCGCCGCCGAGTTCGGCCATCAGTCCGTCGTAGCGGCCGCCGCCGCCGATGCCGGATTGCGCGCCGAGTCCGTCGTGGACGAATTCGAAGGTGGTTTTCGTGTAGTAGTCCAGACCGCGCACCATGCGCGGATTCACCACGTAGGGCACGCCGAGCGCGTCCAGGTAGCCGAGGACCTGTTCGAAGTGCGATTTGGCCGATTCGGACAGGTGGTCGATCATCAGCGGCGCCCGCTCGGTCAGCTGCTTGACCTCGGGCCGCTTGTCGTCGAGTACCCGTAGCGGGTTGATCGCGGCCCTGCGCCTCGTCTCCTCGTCCAGCGGCAGGTCGAACAGGAATTCCTGGAGCAGTTCGCGGTACTGCGGGCGGCACGTCTCGTCGCCGAGCGAGGTGATCTCGAGGCGGAAGTCCCGCAGGCCGAGGGCGCGGTAACCCGCGTCGGCGACCGCGATGACCTCGGCGTCCAGCGCCGGATCATCGACACCGATGGCCTCGACGCCGACCTGCTGCAACTGCCGGTAGCGGCCCGCCTGCGGGCGTTCGTAGCGGAAGAAGGGGCCGGCGTAGACCAGCTTCACCGGCAGCTGCGCCGATTTGTCGAGGCCGTGCTGGATGACCGCGCGCATCACGCCCGCGGTGCCCTCAGGGCGCAGGGTGAAGCTCTGGCCGTTGCGGTCGGCGAAGGTCCACATCTCCTTGCTGACCACGTCGGTCGACTCGCCGACGCCGCGCGCGAACAGCGCGGTCTCCTCGAAGATCGGCAGCTCGACATGCCCGTAGCCCGCAAGGGTCGCGGCGCGGATCAACCCGTCGCGCACCGCGACGAATTCGGCCGACGCGGGCGGGACGTAGTCGGGAACCCCCTTCGGGGCGGTGAAGCTGCTGGTCTTGGTCACGATGGTCCAGTTTCCACCACCGCGCCCCCTCGAGTCCAACCGGTTCTCGACGCGCCCGAGTCCGGCCCGTTCGACCTCGGGCGGGAGGAACGCGAGGGAACTCTAAGGTAGGGATGGCACACTGTTGCACCGACAGGACCGGATCACGGGAGGACGTGTCAGTGCCGAGCAACGAACAGCGACGAGCAGCGGCGAAACGCAAGCTGGAGCGCCAGCTGGCATCGCGTGCCGAGCGGGCACGCAAGCGCAAGCGACTGTCGATCGCCGGTTCGGCTCTCGGCGTCGTGATCGTGGTGGCCGCCGTCACCGGCGTCTACTTCCTCACCAAAGGCGACGACGCCGACAACACCGCCGCCGAACCGAAGGACGCCTCGCTCACCTCCGCGCCCCCGCCCGCGGCCAAGGCCAAGCCCGCGCAAGTCACCTGTGACTACCGCGACGGCCGCAGGCCCGCCGACAAGCCGGTGCACAAGCCGGAGCGCACGCAGGTGCCGACCACGGGCAACGACGCGAAGGTGAGCCTGAGCGTGGAGACCAGCGCGGGCCCGCTCGGCCTCACCTTGAACAACGCCGAATCACCTTGCACGGTGAACAGTTTCATGAATCTGGTTGACCAGCGCTATTTCAACGACACCTCATGCCACCGGATGACGGCCACCGACGGGCTGAAGGTGCTCCAGTGCGGCGATCCGGTCGCCTCCGGAATGGGCGGTCCCGGTTACGAATTCGACAACGAGTACCCGACCGATCAGTACGCGCCGAACGATCCGACCATCCCGGCCTCGGTCGCCTACAAGCGCGGGGTCCTCGCCATGGCCAACGCCAACAGCTCCGCCGGATCGACGGGTCTCGACGGCATGGCCACCAACGGGAGCCAGTTCTTCATCGTGTACGGCGATTCCGAACTTCCGCCCCAGTACACGATTTTCGGCACCGTGGA
This sequence comes from Nocardia bovistercoris, assembly GCF_015674855.1. Taxonomy (GTDB): domain Bacteria; phylum Actinomycetota; class Actinomycetes; order Mycobacteriales; family Mycobacteriaceae; genus Nocardia; species Nocardia bovistercoris. Next base: position 314,538 of record NZ_JADMLG010000001.1, read on the forward strand.
CGAGAACTCGCTGAAGACCCTGGACAAGATCGCGCAGGGTGGTCAGGACAATTCCAACGGTCCCGGCGACGGCAAACCCAATACACAGGTGACGATCCAGTCGGTTCGCCTGGACCGCTGAGGCGCCGCCCGCGCCGAGCGAGGCGCGACACATTCCGTGCGCACGCGAAACACGCGCTATATGCTGTTCGAGGCTCGTCCGTACACACTTGTGTTCGAACTTTTCGAGGTAATCTCGAAGGAGGAGTTCGCGTGGGCGTGACCATCCTCACGGACTGTCCCCTACATCCGGGGGATACGTCACGGCACGGGTGCTCCCGACGTCCCACGTCATGCAGGCGGGGCGCCGTCGCGGATCACGCGTCCGTCCGGCGGCGTCCGTAACGACAACACCATCCATAGTGACCACCATCCGTAGTGACACTGCGCATTCGGGGAGCAGCAATGGCCGAAGAACTGGACGACATCACCGGCGAGACAGCGGCCATCATGAAGACGATGTTGTCGCTCGCCACCCTCATCGCCCTGCGCACCCGTGAACGCGGCCAGAAAGAGGCCGAGGCCCGCGTGAAGATCACCGAAGCGCGGCAGAAGGAAGCCAGGGAGCTCCAGATCCGCGAGGCCCGCGAGGCCAAGGCCAAGGATCCGCGCAACGCCGAACTCGAACGCATGATGAAGATTCCGACGCCGAGTGTCGGGCTCTCGCTGTCCAAGGAGCGCGGCCCCGAGAACGAGGTGAGCCGGATGGCGACCTCCTCCGCCGCGGCGGCCATGCCGCAGATCCGCTACGACTCGCCCGAACGCCGCACCGCGATAGCGGCGCATCTGGCGCGCATCGGCGTCGCGCCCGAACTCGCTGCGGTGCGCATGCTGGTCGAGGTCGGTCAGGGCGCCTCCGTGGAGGATGCCGCCAACGCGCGCCAGAAGGAAGCGCCGCGCTCCGGGCTGACCCGCGAGGAAGAACTCGCCCGCGGGCTCGAACGCACGCGCTAGGTCACCGAATGACCTCGCCGAGGCCGGGGGGCTCGGTGAACATGCCCTCCAGTTCGGACGTGATCGGGAGCGGCGACGGATTGCTCTGATGTCCGCTCCGCACGTCGCAGTACTTGAACGGGCCCGAGGTGTCGAACAGCTTCGCCATCTGCGGGTCGGCGTGTTCGAGGAACCACGTACTGAGGCCGACGGAAGCGTTGGTGCGCCAGTATTCCCACGCGCGCCACAGCGCCTCGAGCCGGACGAATGCCTCGGGGTGGCGCCACCACTGCGGGCACCACACGATGCCGCTCACGTCGACCACCTGTCGGCGATAGATCTTCGTCAGGTACTCCTCGACGAATTCCACCACGGTCGAATAGAACCAGTCGGGACCTCCCTCGGCCATCCCCTTCACCAGTTCTGGCGGTGACGGCTCGGTCTTCAGCGGCTCGATCCGGTCAACGTGACCGTGGCGCACACTGCAGTATTTGAAGGTGCCGCGCGGATCGAACAGGCGATCCATGTGCGGGTCGGCGTGTTGCAGCAGCCAGTGGCTCAGGCCGCCGCGCTCGTCGCGATGCAGTTGCTCCCACGACCGCCACAGCGCGTCCAGGCGTGCGGCGGCCTCGGGATGTCGCCACCACTGCTCACACCACACCCTGGTGTGGGAGTCGTTGACCTGGCGCTGATAGATCTGGCCGAGGTAGCCCTCCACGAATCCGGTGACATCGGCGAATTTCGGTTGCTGAATGCTCACTGCGGCTGCACCTCCTCCGGCTGCCGGTATCCGCGCGGCAGCGCACTGCTCGACGGGTCCTTGTGCAATGAGACCGGATCCGCCGCCCCCGCCTGCGCCTTGGCCGCCAGATCGGTGATGGCGGGAATCCTGACCTTCTCCGACGGGTCGTGTTTGGCGATGGACCGCTCGACATCGGCGGCGTATTCGCTTTCCCACCAGGCCACCGTGCGCACCAGAACGGGCGGCGCGCCCGAGGAGAAGACGATGACCCGCCCGCGCGGCAAGGTCGCCAGACCGTTCACCGAGAACGTCTTCGACGAGCCGAGCGAGCGCGAATAGCTCTTGCCGCTCGACGATTCCGACACCGACTGGGAGATCGCGTCGTATTCGCCGAGCGCCTCGGAGCGGTCGCGCAGGAAGTTGGTGTCGTCGACGCCGCTGCCGAGCACCTTGATGTTGGCCGCCGACCACAGCGCCGACATGCCGTCGTCACCCCAGCAGCGCGCGCCCTGCGCCCAGGACTGCAACACGGTCATGACCACGATGCCGCGCGAGCCGAAGTGGCTGTACTGCTTGGGCAGATCCTTCCAGCGCACCACGTTCGCGGCCTCGTCCAGCACCGCGAGCAGCGGGATCTCGAGGCGCCCGCCGCGCGAGCGCGACGCCTTGCGCATGGCCACGTCGATCACGGCCTCGGTGAGCGCGCTCACCAGCGGCGCGGCCGAGCCTCGGCCTTCCAGCGACAGGCTGTACAGGGTGCCGTTGGCTTCGATGAACTGCAATTCGTCGAACAGCCCGCGCCGCACCTGATGTCCGCTGGCGAGGGTGGTCGTGCCCGGTGTCACCCAGTCGTGCACGTTGGTCAGTTTCAGGCAGCGGACCATCTTCTTCGCGGTGCTGAAAACACCGCTGCGCGTGCGTTCGTCGGCGTGGTACTGCCCGGCGAGACCGTCGGCGCTGAATTCGTGACCGGCGGCGCGCAGCACCGCGATCGGCGTCTCGTCGGTCGGATGGGTGACCCACTCCCACACCTTGGTGATCGGGTGGTTCTTCACGGCGGCGGCCAGGAACAGGCCCGCGAGCAGATCCTCGCCTTCGGGGTCGAAGAACGCGTCACCTTTGGCGTCGGAGCCGTCGTCGCTGTCGGCGAAATGGCCCGCGAGCCTGGCGGCGCGCATCTCGTAGCCGGGGCTGCTCGGGTCGACCCACTTCAACGGATCCCAGTACCAGGTCGGTTCCTCTGCGGCCACGCCCTGCGGGTCGAAGACGAAGGTGGGGCTTCCCTTCTCGGCCCGCACGTCGCGGGTGGCGTCGACCACGTCGCGCTTGTTCGAGGTCGCGAGCACCGGCCCGATGGCGGTGAGGATCGCCGGGATCACCCGCGAGGTCGACTTGCCCTGGCGCGGGCCCCAGATGTCGATGTGCAGGTCTTCGTAGGAGCCGTAGAGCATCTGGCCGTCGGCCACGCCGATCCCGATCGGCACGCCAGGGGTGTCCTCGGAACCGAGCCGGATGCCGAGTTGCCTCGCCTTGTCCCGCACGCCGGACTCGGTCAGCGACGCGATGGCGCCGCCGTTGCCCATCACGTCGGCCTTGTCGTCCACCGGCAGCCTGCCGATGGTCGCCCTGGTCGCGGCGCGCCTGCGTAGGACGAGGTAGCCGATCACGGCCGCGATCACCAGCAGTACCAGCACCGTCGAGGCGATGGGCCAGTGCAGGTCGCCGCGCACCATGCGCGCGAGGATGTCGATCGGGTTGAGCGGTATCTTCTGCCTCGGCGTGGTGAAGATACTGCCCAGATGCAGTGCGATATACAGCGTTCCGAACACCGCGAAGCCCGCGTAGACGGCGTACAGGCTGTAATCGGGTCCGGTGGCGGCCGGATCCTGTACCTTTTTCTTCTTCGCCATCTGTGCCTCCTCGAATTGCCGTGCGGTGGTGAATGTCTGGGTGGATCAGCGGAAGGCGTCGAGCCGCCAGCCATCGGCGGTGCGCACCACGGTCGCGATCACCGTGGTCGGCGGCAGTTGCTCCGAGCGCCCGTTCGGGTAGACCACGGTCTGTTCGATCCCGATCTTGTACTGCTCCAGGTTCGGATCGCCGCCCGAGGGCGGTCGCTCGCCCGAGGCGAAGGTGAACGCGCGCACCGTCGCCTTGGCCGCCGCCCAGTCCGACCATTGCAGGGTCGGTTTCGGCGCGTCCGCGGCGGCGGTGTCGACCACTCGGATCAGGCTCGGCCCCAACCACTTTCGCGCCCGCGCCAACGAGGCGTCCTGGGACTCCTCGGCCGGGCGCCAACTGTAGATCTCGGTCAGCGCCGCCACCGCGACACCGTCGGGGGTGACCGGATCGGGTGCGGGCGCGGCCTCCAGAATTCTGGTCGTCGACGCCGCGCCGTTCGACGAGACGCCCTCTTCGTCGCCGCTTCCGCAACCCGCGAGCGGCACCAACACGATCGACACCAGCATCACCACCAGTCGCGCGCGCGTCGTTCCCTGATTACTCAAGGCTAACCGCCGTGACCGGCGATGCCACCCGAACCGCCCACGCGGGACCGGGTATTCGCGGCCGCTGAACTCGACAGCGCTCACAGCACCCTCCTCAGCCGGGCGTCACCCGGCACCGCGACCTCACCGACGCCACCGCCGCCGCGTCCCGGCGCGGCGGGCACGGCCTGGATCATGCGCCCCTGACCGGCGTAGACGCCGACCTGCGCGGGCCCGCGCGGACCGAACGAACTGAACACCAGATCTCCCGGTCGCGCCCGGCTCATCGACACCTCGCTGCCCGATTCCCACTGCTGTTCGGCGGTGCGCGGCAAGGTCACCGAACCGGAGGAGGCGGCGAAGACCGCGGCCGAGGTGAGGCCGGGACCGTCGAGTCCGCCGCCGGTGGGGCCCTGCGGTCCGCCGCCGCCCCACACGTAGGGTGTGCCGAGCCATTCGTGGGCCGCCTCGACGATCTGTTCGCCCTGATCGCCCTCCCCCGGCGTGAACCGGCCGGTGGACCCCGCAGCCCGGTACTGCGGCTCCATCGCGAGGATATTGCGCACGTAGGGCTGGGTTTCGGAATAGTGCGCCGCGTACTGGTTGGGCATGCCGCCCGAGGCGAGCACCGCGCCCTCGCCCGCGTTGTATGCGGCCAGGGTGAGCGCGGTGAGATCGCCCTGCACCGATCCTTCGGCCTGCCACCGCTGGATCTTGTGCGCGATCGCGCACATGTAGCGGCCCTGGCCGATGATGGCGTCGCCGTCGTCCCACACGCTGGCGACGCCGTTGCCGTCGGCGTCGATCACATACGGTCTGCCGTCGTCGGGATTGATGGACGCGGCGGTGCCGGGCAGGAACTGGGCAAGGCCCTGCGCGCCTGCGGGCGAGGTGGCCCCGCGCCGGAATCCGGATTCCTGGCGGCCCTGCGCGGCCAGCACCGAGGAGGTGATCTGCGGGCAGATCGAACCCGCGCGCCGGTACCAGACCTCGAGTTCGGCGGGCACCTTGCCCGGTGCGAGTGCGCCGCCCGCGCTGCCGAAGCCGAGATTGCACCGCGGATCGGTCGAATACCACTGCGCGCCACCGAGGTCGGGGGTCGGCGCGCCGTCGAGCCATGGCATCGGGTCGATCTGGCGGCCGCCGGTGAACCGCCCGCCCGGCACGATCTCGAAATGCAGGTGCGGACCGCTGGATTGGCCCGCGGAACCGACCAGCCCGATCTGCTGGCCCGCGCGCACCGTGTCGCCGACGCGCACCAGCACACCGCTGTCCCACATGTGCCCGTACACCGCCGAATAGGACCGGCCGTTGGTGTCGACGGAATCCACCACGATCCAGTTGCCGAAACCCGAAGCGGGACCGGCGGCGACGACGCGGCCGTCGGAGACCGAGAACATCGGCGTGCCGTCGGGGGCCGCCATGTCGACGCCCTTGTGTTCGCCGCCGCGCGAACCGAAGGTGTCCGAAATCGAGAAAGTACCGGTCGCCAGCGGCAGCGTGCGGCGCAGCGGGCCCGCGCCCGCGGCGAGCGACGGTGTCGCGGTGGCGGTCGCGCGCGCGGTCGCGCCGGTGGTCACGTTCGCGGCCGCGGTGGCGTCGCCGGGGACGCTGCCGCCGAGCGAGGGCAGCGCCGAGCGCGAGCCGAGCACCGAGGCGCCCTCGCACGGATCGTCCACAGCGGGCATGACGATGACGAGCACCACGGCCATCAGCCCGATCACCGCGCCCATCGCGGCCCACAGGACGCCTTTGGCGCTCACGTGCGGCGGCGGGATTCGTTGAGGGTGTCGGCCAGCGCGCGGTTCATCTCCGCTGCGGCGGCCAATTGTTGTTGCAGCAGCGCCACTTCGCGGCGCAGCGCGGTCGCGTCCATTCGTTCCGGACTCGACCCCTGCGCGGCGCGGACCCAGTTGCGCACCGAATTGGTGTGCACGCCGATCTGATCGGCCACCACCCGGCACGCCTCCGACTCGCTGCTGAGACTCTCGGTGAGCGCGATCACCTGCTCGACAGCGGCCTTACGCACCTCGGGCGAGACCCTGCGATAGGAGCGCTGCGGCATCATCGCGCACCACGTCTCCCGCCCGTCCCCCTCCGGTGCGCGGCCCGCTCGCTCATGCCGCGCTCCCGCTCGGCGAATCCTTGTCGCGCCTGGTGGATTCGGTGAACTCACTGAAGCGCTGATTGGTGTCGTGGATGCCGCTTTCCTTCTCCGACATCGTGAATTCCATGTGGAAGGGGATGCCGGGACGGCGGTCCTCACCGATCTTGAGCAGGAACTTGCCGGTGCCGGGCGGCGATGGCCGCTGCTGCCCCGGCTTGAGTGCCTCGCCGGTGAGTGCTTGCGGCGCCGACCATCCGGTGACCATCTCCTCCTCGGCGGAGGTGAAAGGCACCGTCGAATCGAGGCGCTTGACCTCCTCGGCGGGCAGCGCGCCGAAGATCTTGGCGCGGGCGCGTTCCAGGAAGCCGAGCGCCTTGGCGATGGCGGCTTCGGTGCCGAGCGACTGGAGGTCCTTGATGGTGTGGCTGATCATGATGAGCGCGGTGGCGATGCTGCGCTGCAGGCGCGTCAGCTCGTCAACGCGGTCGACCATGAAGTCGCCGAGGCCGAGCACCTGCCACAGCTCGTCCATCACGACCTGGAAGTAGCGCTGCGGGCCGAGTTTCGCGTCGGCGAGCACGTGCGCCGCCTCCACCGAGGCGAATCCGTCGGCCCAGCAGGCCAGCATGACCGCGGCCTTGAGCTTCTTGTCGCCGGTGGGGATGTGCGAGACGTCGATGCAGACCGCGACCGAGCCGGTGTCGATGGGCACCGAGGTCTGGCCGTTGAAGATCGCGCCGAAGGGACCCTGGGTGAGCGCGCGCAGCGAACGGCGCAGCCCCTTGATGGCGTTCTGGTATTCGTTCGGGTCGTCGGCGCCCGCGTCGAGCATCAACTCCTCGCCGCCCGCGACGATCACCTCGAGCAGGTTCTCCATGATCGGCGGCTGGTCCGGGGTGTAACCGCTGCCGGGCTGGTAGAGGATGCGCAGGGCGGTGGAGATCAGCGTCTCCTCGTAGTCGCGCACCCGCGCGCCGCGCACCAGTTCCACCAGGCCCGCGATGAGCGTGACCTGCCTGGCGCGCAGGTCCTGGAGCACCTGTGTCTGCAGCACCGGGAATTCGTCGAGGCGCGGCACCACCGAACCGAGGACGCCCGCGGCCAGCGGATTGAGTTTGCCGTGCCCGTAGCCGAGGTCGATGACCTGACCGCCGACCAACTCCACCATCCGGCGGTAGTCCGGTTTCACGTCGGCGAGGATGAGCGGGGTGATGCCCTGCGCGATGCCGCCGAGCACGATCCGGCGCACCAGCGAGGATTTGCCGAAACCGTTGAGGCCGAGCACGAACAGGCTCGGCGCGGTGATGAAACTGCCGCGCAGGAACCAGTTCATCGGGTCGAAGCAGACCGGTGCGCCGGTGTGCAGGTGCGAACCGAGCGGCGTGCCGATCAGCGGCGCGCCCGCGCCCACCGACCACGGCCACAGCCCGGCCACCTGCGCGGTGGTGGCGCGGTACTCCACCGGCCTGCCGACCACGTTCATCCGGCCGCCGCCCGCGCCCGCGTAGCCGCGGTCGGTCAATTGCGCTGTGCTGCGGTCGAATCCGTCCTCGATGGTCTGCTCGGCGCGCGCGGCGTAGTTGCGCCTGCGGATGTCGTCGGTGCGGACGCGGAAGGTGGCCCACGCCGCGCGCACCCCCGAACCCTCGCGGCTGATCTGCTCGAGTTTGGCTCTCGTCGCCGCGTCCAGCAGCGGCGGACCGGACTGTTTGCGCTTGTCCGCCTTGGCTTTCGCGCGCCGCGCCGCCTTGTCGAGCGGCGGGGTGCCCATGGCGCGGTCGGCGGTGTGGTCCACCTTGTCCTGGCGCGGCTGCGGACGCCCCTGCCTCGGCGCGCCGCGCAGCGGACCCCCGCGCTCCTGGCGCGGCGTCACCCGTTCCGGCGGCGCGGCGGGACGCTCGGCGCGCGGCAGGCCCGCACGGTCGGGACGGTATCCGCCGGTCCGGTCCTGGCGCGGCGCACCGCGATTCGCGCCGCGACCGGGCTCGACGTGCGGACGCCCGTGCTCGGTCCGATCGGAGCGGGCGCCGCCCGCGCGCCCGGCGCCGGGACGCGGTCGCCGCTCCTCGCCCGCGGCCCTGTGCTCCCGGTCGGAGGCGGATCCGGTGTCGACGCGCGAGTCGCCGCTCACGCCCCTGGCCAGCCTGCGCGCCCGGTCGACGAGATCGTCGGAACCGCTGGTGCGCTGGCCGCCGCGCGGGCGACCCGGCGGACGCTCCTCGACTGCGGGACCGAAGGGGCCGTCGCCCCGGTCGCCGAAAGAGGCGTCGATGCCGGGCTCGAAGGGGACCTCGTCCCGCTCGCGCCGGACGCCGCCGCGCTCCTGAACCGGTGGCTCGTACTCGCGTGCCATGAATCGCTCACCCCGCCAATGCCTTCGGAATTGTCGCGTGCTCCGGCAGGATCACCCCGCAGCCGAGCGAGGCCGCGAAGGCCGCCGCCTGATAGCGGTAACACCGCCGGATCTTCAACCGCGCCTGCGTGGACAGGTCGCGGGTAATGGCTTCGATGCGCGGCAGGTCGCCGCGCAGGGGTTCGGTGATGGTCACCAGCGCCCCGAAGCGGGTCACGCCGTGACCCCGTGCTTGTTCCTCGCGCGCCTGCTGGGTGGCGCCGACGCGCAACGTCGCGGCTGCCGAGACGACACCGCGTTCGCTCTGCTGGGCCACCAGGGCGTTCTTGAAGTCGTCGTCCACGATCTCGGCGGCGTCGGCGGCCGAATGCGGGCGGTACACGATCGCGATGCGCTTGCGCGGCACTTCGGGATTCGGCGCGAGCAGCCGCTGCAGCACCCGCTCGTCCACCGCGCCCTCGGGCGCGGCGTCCATCTCCCAGGTGACCGAGCGGCCGCCGTCGTGGATGAAGTGGTCCCACTTCTCGTCGTGCGAGACCGGACCGGCGTCGGCCCAGTCCAGCCCGTGCCCTTCGGGTTCGGAGGCGGCGACCTCGAGGTCGGCTTGGGAGGCCGGATCGTAGCTGCGCCGGATGAACGAGATCACCTCGTCGGCCGACATCGGCTGGGCGCGCACACCGGCCTCGGCGAGCGCCGCGCAGATGCCGGGCAGCCTGCGCCCGATCTCCACGGCCTCCTCGGCCGGGTTCTTGCGCCGCTCGGCGGTGGTGGCCTTGAAGGTGATGGCGACCCGAGGCAGCAGTTGCACGCGTTCCTGCGGCAGTTCGGTGGCCAGCTCGTACATGACCTGCTGGGCCAGATCCGGCGCCTCGGGCCTGGTGATCGTCGAGACCTCGGTGAGCAGGCGGTTGCCGGTCTCGGGCACGGTGTCGATCACCGGGACCACGGCGACGATGTCGCTGGTCTGGCCGACCGAGGCGAGGAAGGTGCCCCACGCGGAGACCCAGCGGTCGATGACGGGCTGGTCGACCGCCTCGTGTCCTTGCGGCCACGCCCGCAGCACCACCGTGTACTGGGCGAACTGCGGGAGGTGGATCATGCCGAAGCTGTAGCCGCCCGCGTCGATGCCTTCGTACAGCTTCGACGGCGCGAGCAGACCCGGCAGCCGGGTGACGCCGCCGGGCACGCGGGAGAACCGGCCGCCCCGGTACACGTGCTCGCCGTTGCCGCGCGAACGCATCCAGTTGAACATCATCAATCCCGTCTCGTATCCGGAGCGGCCGCCGGTGCGCCACACCAGGGGAACCATGATCACCACGCCGACGCCGCCGACGATGAAACCCCATTGGAAACCGCCGACCATGGCGGTGATCAGCGCCGTGATCACCACCACGAAACCGATCACGGTCTCTTCCCAGCGCAGGCCGAAGAGACCTGCGCTGCGGGGCTTCTGCCACAGGCCGTACGAGCGGCGCTCGTAGGTGTCGGTCACAGTCATCGCGGAATGGTGCTCCTCCCGAGGTCGGGCGACCGGTTCGTCCAGCGGTCACCGGCGACGTCACCCATGGTCTGTTCGGCCTTGCCGAGGCCGCTCGTCGCGGCCCGCGCCGCGCTCGCGCGCCCGACCGCCCTGGACGCACCGGACGGTACTCCGGACGCGCCCTCTTGGCCGGAGGCGCGCGGAGGTTGACCCCCGCCGCCACCGCCGCCGGACGGCGGCGGCACCGGGCGCGGACCGCCGCCGCGCGGACCGGCGCCGCCCGGACGCGGACCGGCGCCGCCACCGCCGACGTAGCCCGGCGATCCGGCGCCCGCGGTGGCGCGCACGGCGACCGCCTTGGTGCCGACGGCGCCGAGGGCCGCGGCGGCGACGAGGGTGCCGCCCGCCGCGGTCAGACCGGAACCGCCGGAGCCGACGATCGCGACCGCGGGGGTGACCAGGCGCATGAGCGCGGGCAGCACGAAGGCGACGCTGCACAGCAGCACGATCGCCACCAGCATGCGCTGGGCTTCCTCACCTTCGGGCAGTCCGCCGGTGGAGGTGAGCCCGTCGACGTGGCCCGCGGTGGTGAACGCGATCATGTAGACGATCGCGGCCACCGGTTTGTAGAGCATGAACGCGATGATCCAGCCGACCAGTTTCGAATAGGACTGCTTACCGATGTTCATCCCGGAAGCGGCGGCGGCCAGCGGGAGCACGCCGGCGGCGACGAGCAGCAACCCCTGCCTGATGATGGCGAGCACGATCTGCGCGAGCGCTCCGAGCAGCCCGACGATCGCGATGATCAGCACGAGACCGGGCGAGAACGCCTGCAACTTGCTGGTCTTGACCATCAACTCGGCGAGATCCTTGGCATTGCCGTTGGTGGCGTCGGTGATCACCCACTCGCTGAAGCGGTCCGAGGCCTGGGTGCCCGCGACCACGACCGCGCCGAGCATCCAGGAACTGAACACCACCCTGGCGAACATGCGGAACGATTCGATCGCCTCGCCGACCGCCGCCCCGCGTCTGGCCTCGGCAAGTCGCGCGCCGGTCAGGATGACCGAGGCGATCAGCAGCAATATCTGGATCTGATACGTGTAGTCGTTGATCGTGGTGAACAGCGAACCGTTGTCGCTGGCCGCCTCGTTGGGCACCTTCATCCAGAACGTCAACGCCAGGATGATGGCTTCGCCGAGGCCCTTCATCAACGAGTCGACCACCTTGCCGAAGGTGGAATCCCACGCCTTGTCCTTGACGGCGGTGGCCGCGTCGCCCGGATGGGAGGCCGCGTTGCCCGCCTTGCAGGCCGCCGAGGCCGCGTCGCCGAGGGAGATGCCGGGCAGGCCGACGTCATCGAGCGTGTCGTGGATCTCGTTGCAGGTGTCGTCGAAACCGTAGGTCTGGCCGTAGGCCACCGTCGGTGTCGCGATCATCACGGTGAAGATGACCGCGAAGATCGTGAGTAGCCGCCTCACCATTGTGTCCACCCCTCGAAGCTGCGCAGGGACCCGGTCCGTGCCCGCGCGGCGCGCGAGAGCGGCCGCGAGGTCCGATCGTCTTGTCGCCGAACGATTGTCCGGCCGATGCCCGCCGAGGTCGACGGGCGTTCCATTGTCTCCCGCCGGAGTCTCGCGCCCGCACCGATCGCGTAATCCGGTGCGCCCGCTCCGGTATGGCGTGCGTCACCGCGCGGCGCGGACGATGTCCGCCTGCGCGACAACGTATCCGGGGTACGCGGACCGGGGCGGTCCGCTCGGGAACTGTTCACCACGCGGTCCACCCTTCGATCGATTCGATGTACTCGGTCTGCGAACCGTTGGACGCCGACGGCTTGAGCCGCCAGTCGCCCGCGTCCCACACCACGACCAGACGCAGTGCGGCCCAGAGCTGTTTGCCGTCGACAACGGGACCGCGCGAGGCCAGCCGCACGATGGCCAGGTCGTCGGCGTAGTTCTCCACCTTGAACGCGTCGGAGGCGACGAAGTAGCGGGTGATCCGCTCGGGCTGCTGCTTGGGCAACCGGTCTTCGCCGAGCGCCTTGTCGTAGGCGGTGATCTGCTGCGCCGAGACCCGCACCTGCCGCAGGTAGAGGTCGCGGTCGGCGGGGCGGGCGTTGATGCGGTAGGTGATCTGCGCCGCGGCCAGCACCGCGCCCTGCGGCGTATGCGAATACCCAACGGCCAGACCGTCTTCGATGCGGGTCGGGCCGTCGGAGGTGGAGAACGGCACCGAGGCGCCGTACACCCGCTGCCAGCCGAACGGCGACCGCGTGCCCTCCGGCGCCGCACTCAGCCAGTCGATATCGGTGGCCTTGCGCTGCCGCGCCGGATCCTGCGAAAGCGGTTGCCCGGCCGGATTGTTCGGGATGTCGACGCGCCTGCCGAGAATGTCGAGCTCAGGTGCGGCGAAGCCCTCGCCGCCCGCCGCGACCGCGACGGGGGCGGCCGCCTCGCCGTCGGAATCGTCACGGCCGATGTACATCACGACGCCGACCACGATGATCAGTGCCAGCAGCGCCGCGGACGCGATGACACCGAAGGAGACGCGCTCACGCGCGTAGGGCTCCTTCTGACTCACTTCGGTGCCTCCAATGTCACGATGTCGTCGGGTAGTTCATCGATGGCCTCGACGGGCCGCGCCGTCGATTCCGGGTCGGGCAGTCGCAGTCTCCAATCCTGTTGGAACCATTCGACGGTGGTGTGATTCACCGCCTTCGAACCGTCGGAATACTCGGTGTAGACCTCGACGGTGCCGCGGCTGTCGCTGTAGTCGGTGATCCGGTACCCGAGCAGCCGCGGCGCGTACTCCGCCGCGGCAGGTCCGGTGATGGACAGCTGTAATCGGTTCACCGACCACTCGTCGCGCGCGGGCCCCGGCACCACTTCCCCGGCCACCACCTTCGGCCACTGGCTGTCCGCGGCCACCGAAAGGCGCACGGTGTGGGTGATCGCGGCCACGGCGGCGCCGGGGGGCGAGTGCTCGAAGTCGACGGCGGCGCCGTCGGTGACCGAGGCGGGCCCCTGCGCGGTCCTCGGCAGGTCGACGCCCTGGAAGTCCTGCCAGCGCACCTGCGTCGGCGCCGCCGCGAGATCGGGCCCGTTCGCGCTCTCGCCCGCACCGCAGCCCGCCACCGCGACCAGTGCCGCGCCGACCACGCGGACCGCGCGCGAGCGCATCACTGTGGAGTTCATATCGGAGCCGTCCGCATCAGGTACCGGTCGTTCACGCCGGCAGGATGGCCAACGCGATGCCGGAGGCCGAGGTGGCCACCACGGCGCCGATGAGGCTCATCAGCACGCCGTGGGTGGCGTCGTTGACCGCCATATCGCCGCGCACGGCGTTCCACATCCGGCCCGCGGCCATGATCAGCCAGGCCAGGCAGATCAGCAGCACGAACCACAGCAGCCAGTTCAGCAGCTGCATGAGCGGTTCGAGCACTTCCGACGGCATCCGCTTGTAGGCGAGTGTCTCGATCGCCGAGACGCGCACACTGGACATGTCGACCTCAGGTTCCGATGACGGCGTTCATGATGGTGCCCGCGCTGGTGGCCACGACGCCGCCGATCATGGCGCCCGCCACCATCTTCGGCGATTCGAGACCGCCGCCGGACCACCGCTCCCACGCGAACTTGCCGCCCGCGTAGACGATTCCGCAGATGCCCGACAGCAGCACGAACCAGGTCAGGTAGCGCACCAGTTGCAGGATCTTCTCCGAACCGGGAGGGGCTTCCGGCGTCGGATTGCCGACCTGGGCGAGAACGGCGCCGTACGTGTCGTGCACGGCGAGGAGAATCATGCTCATCGGCAGCCTTTCTCGAAGGTCACGGTCGATCCGGTGCGCGCCATCACGGCTCCTCCTCATCGAAAGACGAACTGGCATCGAGCTTTTCGCGGACAACGGCAACGATATCGGCGCCGAGCTCGCGCACTTCGACCGGGACCTCGTCGAGCGGGTCGATCTTGCGCTTGCGCTCGGGCAGCGGATCGCCGGGTGACCACACCGGCAGTTGTTCGGCCTCGACCAGCGTCCATTCCTCGTACCAGGGCACCTGCCACATCGGACCGGCCAGCGAACCGACGACGTCGCGGTAGCGGCGGATCTCGGCCGGGATGCGGCCGGGGCGCGCGGCGACGGTGATCAACCCGATCACCTGCGACGGCCCGCCGAACCCGAAGTGGTGCTGGCGCAACAGATCATGGGCGCGTGTCAACCCCGGGACGGTCTCCCTGGCCACGAGCACGACGAAGGGCGATTCGCGCTCGAAGACGCCGGGCCAGCGGCGGCTCGAATCCGCCGCTGGCGCAAGCACATGCGCGAGCGTAGTGGCTCCCGCGCCGCCGTGCACACCGAGCAACCACACCAGCGGCGCGCGGCCGACCCCGGGCACCGGGCGGTCCCACACCGGGGCGCGACGGGACTCCGGCGGTGCCACCACCCCGGCAGGCTGCGGATCGTGCTTGCGTCGAAGTTTCATTGCGGCGGTCATGATGCCACCCCGGCCAGCAACTTCGCGTACGCGCGGCGCGTCGACTCCGCCAGCGACGCGTGTCGCACGAGCTCCCCGCGCGCCAGGTGCGGGTCGTAGGGAATCTCCCTGATATCGCGCACCCATCCGGAAAGATGTTCTCGCAAATGATCGGCAACCCTGGAGTCCGCGTCGGGAAGCTGATGCGAGACCACGATGGTGGTATCGCCGACGATCCCGTCGCCGTGCCCCTCCGCCGTCGAACCGAACTGGTCATCGAGCCATTCCAAGGTCACCCGCAGGCGGTTCGCGGCATCGGTGCGCGCCGGGATCGCAAGCACCAAAGCCACATCCGCGTCATCGAGCAACGGCAGCAGTTGCCGCCCGGCAATCGGGCTCCCGCCGTCGTAGACGCCCGTATACCCGGCTTCGCGGACCGCGCGCGCAACCGTGAGATAGGTCGCACGGCGACGCAGCGGCGCGGCGTCGCGCCACAGCAGGCCGATCCCCGAAGTGGCCAGCGACAGGCACTCCTTCAACGGCGCGGGCTCGTCGTCGCCGCGTCCGTACAGCCACGACTGCAGGCTGATCGGATGCAGGTGCTCGTCCGCGCCGCGCAGGGCCAGATCGCTGCCCGCCGCGGTGGCGTCCACCGCGATCGTCGGATTCCCCGACACCCCGAGTTCGCCCGCGAGACCGAGCGCCGTTGTGGTCGTTCCCGCACCGCCGCAACCGCCGACCACCAGAATCGGCCGCCGCGTCGTCTCCGTGTCACCCTCGTCGTCACGCCTGCGCCGCAGTCGTACCACCGGAGCCTTGGACCGCACTTGTCGACCCGACGATTCGCCCCGTTCCTCGGGCGCCTCGTCGAGCCAGCGGCTCCAGTCCTCTCCCATCGCTCTCAGCTCTCCTTCACCCGGCCGCGATACCCGTGATCAGGGTGCGACCGCCGACCACCGCGGTGGTGACCGTCTGCCTGTTGTACGTGGCCGGCACACCACCCGGCCGATACTCGGTGACCTCGACCGAGTACCTGTTCTCGGTGATCGTGATGACCCGCACGCAATGCGAGGTGCCGACCGGAATCGTATCGATGCCGCGCTGGATCACCGCGGCGGGCGATATCGGCGCATCGGGCGCGACCACCGCGCGCGCCTGTTCGCCGGAACGCTCGACGTAGTAGGCGTATTGGAACGCCAGCACCGCGTCGGGCCCGGATTCGGTGCCGCCGTCGGTAGCGCCGCGCAGCACGCCGACGCTGCGTTCGGTCGGGCAGTCCGCGGCCGCGTCGGACTGCACGCTGCCCGCGGTGAACTGCATCGGCCGCGGCGCCGCGGCCCCGCGCTGACCAGGGCCGAGCAGCCACAGCGCGCCGAGCACGGCCGCGACGAGCAACAGCGCCGCGAGCGCGAGCATCAGCAGCACCCTGGCCCGGCGGGTCGTCGGATGCGCGCGCGCCGCGGTGCGCAGCGCGGGTTTGGTTCCGCTGTGCGGACGCTCGTCGCTCGCCACGACGTCGTCCTCGGGCCACGGGAACCGCACGGATCCGATCGGGCGGGGTTCGTAGTCGTCGTCGGGTCCCGGCGCGTGATCGGCGGCCACCCAGTCCGACCAGCCGCCGACGAATTCGCTGCGCCGCGCGGGCAGGTCGGTCGGCACCTCGGCACGCGCGCGCGCCTGCTCGAGATCGTCTTCCTCGCCGAGGTGGTCCGGATACGAGGCCGGCCCCGATACCGCGGGCGCGTCCGGCGCTCCGCTCCGCGTCGATCGGATTCCGGTCCCGGCGTCCGGCGATACGTCGTCCTTCGTACGTCTTCCGGTTCTGATGTCCGTCACCCGAGGATCGGATTCCCGCGCGTCCGATTCGTGCGCGCGCGACTCGTGCGCGTCGGCCTCGGGTACGTCGCCCTCTCGAGCATCGGTCTGCCGCGAATCGGTCTCCCGTGCACCGGCCTGCCGCGGCGGGGGCGTCGAAGCGTCGGGTTCGAGCGCGCCGTACCAGCGCGACAGCTCATTGTACGGTTTCAACATTCCCCCATTCCCGCAGCGCAGGGCACGTGGTGTCGCATCGTCGCACCTCTCGGCGATCAGTTCGTGGCGAACGGGTAGGTGTTGGCGGTACCGGGTCGCTCGGTGGGCGGAATCGAGGTCGCGCCGCCGGATGAGGCGCCATCGGCTCCTGTCCCGAACGGAAATTGTCCCGTACCGGAGGAATTCGGTGTAGCCGACGCGCCGGAACCAGCACCTGAGAATCCGGGTGCCGGCTTGTTACCCTGAGCGGTGCCCGCGGCTCCCTGGACGGCGGCGCCCGCGCCGAACGCGCCGGCCAGATCTCGTGCCAGCGCGGCGAACCAGTCCGCGACATACCGGGTGGGTGTGTCCCCATTGGCCGCCACCGCCGAGGTGCCGTACGCACCGTGTCGCTGCACGGTGTCCCAATAGCGTACCCACGTGGTGAGATCGAGCAGCTCCCGATTGTCCGTCACCGTCTGCACGACCGCCTCGTAAGCCTGGTTGACCAGGCGCGATATCGTCGTCGGCGGAATCAGTTCGGGGATCGCGCCCGCCAGCCTGGTACCCAACATCAGCAGGCCCGCCACCGGATTCGCCAGTCCCGCCGTGGCCAGTTCGGAGATCGCGGCCGGACTCAGCACCGTGCGCACCACCGTCGCCACGGCGTTCAGGCCGATCATGCCCATCCGCAGCAGCGCCTGCACCGCGAGCGCCGGATCGAAAGGCGCGCGCGGATCGGAAGCGTCGGCGACGCGCTGGGAGATCGACTTGCCCGGAGCCACCGACAGCGTCGACAGCGAAGTGCCGTGCACGTCCTCGGAGGCGACCTTCGTGACGGTCTTGATGGAGGTGTAGGCCAGCGCCTGCGAGATCGAGGTCAGCGCGGCGATCGGGTCGCCGCCGCTGAGCGTGCTCTGCCCCGCCACATTCGCGACGGCGCGCAGGATCGGCGCGCCGGTCGGCGCGTCGCAAGCCAGATCGCCCGCGGCGCAGAAACTCGCCACCCGACCGGTGAGCGCCGCGAAATTCGGGGCCTTGTCCCGCTCCGGGCCGATGCCGCCGCCCGCGGCGGGCGCCATCGCGAGCGCGGGCACACCCGCCACCCGCTCGCCCGGAGTGCCCGGCGCCGGATCGGGGGCTTGTTTGCCGGGGGCGCCGGGGAACAGCGGCGCGCCCGGATTGCGGGTCGGATCGGCGAACAGCGCGACCCCCGCGACCCGGTCGGCCGCGATCACACCGGACCCGCGACCCACCTCCTGCGCGAACAGCGACACGACGTGCGCGCCCTGCGAGTAGCCCACGATCGCGAAACGTGTTTCGGCACACCGGTCGGCGACCTGTTTGGCCATCGTGCGCAACCGGACCAGACCGCCCGTGACCGAGTCCGCGTACGGTGTCACGCTTTTCGCGTCGATGCCGCCGAAGGACGACTCGTAGGGCACGTAGGCGCGATCGACCAGACCCGCGTCGGGAGCCGCGGCCATGAGTGGACGGAAGACCGTCGACAGCATGCCGGTGTCGGTGGTCGGCGCGGCGTCCGGGGAGGACTCCCCCGTGCCCTGGACACCGAGCGCGAACAGCGCCGGACAGCTGCGGATCGCCAGATCCGTAGACGGCGCAACGGGATTCGCGAAGACCGGGCCCGTCGCCGGGAACGCGACGACCACGGCGAGCGCGACCAGCACCCCCGACATCCGTGCCGCATAATCAGTCATAGCGATCCGCAATCAATCTCGTGTTGCCGCGCCTGTTCCAACCATGAAACCCAATAGACGGTAACAGATTACGGCTATGACTGGATAAGCGAAGAAAAGTTTCCGCGAAACGCCGATGCGAACCACTCGCACATCGGCGCGCCACGGGTGTAGGCTCGGCAAGTTTCCGACCGATTCGCTACGGCGGCGCCGCTTTCGTCGATCACCCGCGACCCGCTCGATCAGGTCGCCGACGTGACCCGGTATACGTCGTAGACGCCCTCCACATTGCGCACCACGTTCAGCAGGTGCCCCAGATGCTTCGGATCACCCATCTCGAAGGTGAACTTGCTGATCGCGACCCGATCGCCGTGCGTGGTGACCGAGGCCGACAGGATGTTGACCTTCTCGTCGGCCAGCACCTTCGTGACATCGGAGAGCAACCTGGTGCGGTCCAGCGCCTCGATCTGGATGGCGACCAGGAACACCGACGACGGTGACGGCGCCCACTCCACGTCGATGATGCGCTCGGACTGCGCCTGCAGCGATCCGGCATTGGTGCAGTCGGTGCGGTGCACGCTCACCGCGCCGCCGCGGGTGACGAATCCCATGATCTCGTCACCGGGCACCGGGGTGCAGCACTTGGCCAGCTTCGCCACGGTGCCCTCGGCGCCGGGGATCAGCACGCCCGCGTCGCCGGTGGTGCGCTGCCGTGCGGGCGTGGTGGACGGGGTCGACCGTTCGGCGAGTTCGTTCTCCACGTCGCCGATGCCGCCGAGCTGGGCCATCAGGCGCTGCACGACGTGATGCGCGGAAACCTGGTGCTCGCCGACCGCGGTGTAGAGGGTGGAGATGTCGGAGTAGTGCAGTTCGTGGGCGACCGCCGTCATCGCGTCGACGCTCATCAACCGCTGCAACGGCAACCCGACCCGGCGGACCTCCTTCGAGATCTGCTCCTTGCCGTTCTCCAGCGCCTCCTCGCGCCGCTCCTTGGCGAACCACTGCCGGATCTTGGCCTTGGCACGCGGCGAGACGACGAAGTTCTGCCAATCCCGGCTCGGGCCCGCGTTCTGCGCCTTCGAGGTGAAAACCTCGACCACTTCACCGTTTTCGAGCTGACGCTCCAACGCCACCAGCCGCCCGTTGACCCGCGCGCCGATGCACTTGTGCCCCACCTCGGTGTGCACCGCGTACGCGAAATCGACCGGAGTCGACTTCTGCGGCAACGTGATCACATCACCCTTCGGCGTGAACACGAAGATCTCCGGCGACTTCAGATCGAACCGCAGCGACTCCAGGAACTCCGCCGGATCCGCCGCCTCACGCTGCCAGTCCAACAACTGCCGCATCCACGCCATGTCGTCGACTTCGGTGCTGTCGGTGGAATGCTTGCCCTTGGTCTCCTTGTACCGCCAATGCGCGGCGATACCGAACTCCGCGGTCCGATGCATGTCCTGGGTACGGATCTGCACCTCCAACGGCTTGCCGTCCGGACCAACCACCGTCGTGTGCAACGACTGATACACCCCGTAGCGCGGCTGGGCGATGTAGTCCTTGAACCGGCCCGCCATCGGCTGCCACAACGAATGCACCACACCGACGGCGGCGTAGCAGTCGCGCACCTCGTCGCACAGGATCCGGATACCGACCAGATCGTGGATGTCGTCGAAGTCCTTACCCTTGACGATCATCTTCTGATAGATCGACCAGTAGTGCTTCGGGCGACCCTCGACGATCGCGTTGATCCGCGACGCCGCAAGGGTATTCACGATCTCCGCGCGCACCTTCGCCAGATACGTGTCACGCGAGGGCGCGCGATCGGCCACCAGGCGCACGATCTCGTCGTACTTCTTCGGGTGCAGGATCGCGAACGCGAGGTCCTCGAGCTCCCACTTCACCGTGGCCATGCCGAGGCGGTGCGCCAGCGGGGCGATGACCTCGAGGGTCTCCTTGGCCTTCTTGGCCTGCTTCTCCGGCGGCAGGAAACGCATGGTGCGCATGTTGTGCAACCGGTCGGCGACCTTGATCACCAGCACGCGCGGGTCGCGCGCCATGGCGATGATCATCTTGCGGATGGTCTCGGCCTCCGCGGCCGCGCCGAGATTGACCTTGTCCAGCTTGGTGACGCCGTCGACCAGGTGCGCGACCTCCTGACCGAAGTCGGTGGTCAGCTGGTCGAGCGAGTAGCCGGTGTCCTCGACGGTGTCGTGCAGCAGGGCCGCGACCAGCGTTGTGGTGTCCATGCCGAGTTCGGCCAGGATGTTGGCGACCGCGAGCGGATGGGTGATGTAGGGATCACCGGATTTGCGGAACTGGTGCGAGTGCCGCTCGTCGGCCACGTCGAAGGCGCGCTGCAACAGCGTGAGGTTGGCCTTCGGATACAGCTCGCGGTGCACGGTGGCCAGCGGCTCCAGCACCGGTTTGACCGCGGCGATGCCGCGCTGACCCGTCATGCGGCGCGCGAGCCTGGCGCGCACGCGGCGCGAGGCCGAGGTGGGCACAGCCGTCGAGGAACCCGGCGGACGTGGCGTCGAACCGGCCGCTGACCTCGATGTCTGCGGATTCTCCTTGGCCGCCGGGGCAGCACTCGACCCCGCCGATTGCTCGACGTTCGCCTCATCCAGATGCTGGGTCATGCCACCGCCTCTCCACAGCCGCGCCCGGACCACGTGCCCGAACGCTGCAACCGCTCAGACCACAACTTTAGTCCGGTGCGCCGACAAGTGTCGGCCCCCTGTCGCCGGAGCGCGATACTAGCGACTCTCGGCCGGTCGCGCGGCGGATCGACGCAGGAAGGAGCGGCCGTCGACGGCGGGCTCGGCCTGGACCGCGAACAGGTCGAGCACGGTGGGAGTGAGATCGGCCAGGGTGATGTCCTCGGCGAGCGCGCCCGCCGGAAAGTCGGGACCGCGGGCGATCACGAAGGTCGCGGTCTCGTCGGGTGTGCGGCCGCCGTGCCCGCCCTCGGGCCGATGGCCGTGATCGGTGGTCACCAGAATCGTCCACGCCTCGTCGGGTTCGGCGGCGGCGCGGGCGTCGACGGCCGCGACGATCCGTCCGACCAACTCGTCGACGCGCGTGATGGCGGCGACATAGGCGGGCGAACGCGCGCCGCCCGCGAAATGGCCCGCGTGATCGACCTGGTCGAGATGGGTGAAGAGGAAATCGGGCGCGTAGCGGGTGACCGCGGTGACCACGTCGGCGGCGGTGCGCGCGTCGGTCCTCGACTCGTCGCCGTCGCCGGGGAACGGCGCGGTGGTGACCACCACGCCCGCGCGGGGGTCGCCGCTGCCCGCCATGACCGCGATCATGTCCCAGGTCGCGATGCTGTGGGTCTTCAGTTCGGGCCGCGCGCGCCGCAGGCGGGTGAAGACGGTGGGATGCGCGGCGAAGGGGCGCGCGTCGAAGCTGTTGCCGGTGATGCCGTGCGCGCTGTCCCATACCCCCGTCAGCACCGTCGCCCACGACGGGCCGGAAATGCTGATGTGCGCACCGAGCGAACCGCGCGCGAAAAGGCCATCGGCGCCGAGGCGCGTCAGATTCGGGGCGGTCGACGGTTCGATCCTGGTGTGCAGGAGGCCGTCGATGCCGATCAGCACCACCTTCGGGCGCCGGGCCGCCGCGCGCGCGACGCCCGAGGGCAGAACCGCCGCGACAGGTGACAGCAGCGCGGCCCCCGTCACCGCGACGGTCGTCGCCAGCAGCTGCCTGCGGTCCATGCCGCAACCATGCGGTGCGCGCACCGGGCGCCGATAGCACCCTCGCCCGGTGTTCACGGACGTTTCATCGCCCGCGAAACCGCGCGTAGTCCGGCTGAACCGGACCTGAACTCTCGATAGCGCTCAGCTATACGAGCCGGTCACCGGCGGTATATCCGTGATGAACGGCAGCTGTCACGCCGAAGCCGGGTTCGCGGGTTCCGACACCGGATGAAAGCCCCCCGGACCGCTATACCTCCGCGAACGCCCACACGGCGGCGGGGCGTCCGGTCGCCTTGGTGCGACGGCGCTCGGCGGTGCGCTCCAGACCGGGAATCGTGGCGAGGGTGCGGTTCAGGTTCGCGGGATCGGGGCGGGCGCCGTGCAGTGCCGTGCTCAGTTCGACGGCGCGGGTCGCGGGGAATTCTTCGCCGGTCAGCGCGCGGGTGAACGGGAGGTCCTTCCAGAGCAGGCGGGACAGGTGTCCGCGCGCCGCGCCGACGATGCGGGTGTGGTCGAAGGCGAGGGGCGGGACCTCGTCGAAGGACACCCATCGCGTCGCATTCGGTTCATGCGGCCCGACCACCGCCCACATCGCGATGGACAGGGTGGGTCCGCGCGGATCGCGGGCGGGTTCGTCGAAGGTCACCAGCTGCCCCACCGCACCGATCGCCGCCTCCGGCACCCCGAGTTTGGTGTGCACCGCGCGCCGCGCCGCCAACGCCAGCCGTTCCCCGCGAGCGAGCAACACACCCGGCAGGGCGAGCTCCCCCTCGAACGGCGGATGCGCGCGAGCGGCCACGCCGAGAGTCAGACCGGGATCGTCGCTCCAGAACCGCAGGGCCACCACATCGACCGACACCACCGATTGCTCCACGGCGCACCATCCTGCCACCGCTACGCAATCGCACAGCGCTCCCTCCCCGGGCCATGGCGACCGGAGGCAAGGCAGAGGGGCAGAGTTCCTCCCGAACGGGCAGTGGATTCCCTCCCGAACGGGCAGTGGCCGACGAGCAGGAGCGAGGGTGGTCGGCCCGCGTGGCTGTTCGGGGTACCGCTGGGCACGCGCGGGCAGTGGATCATGTCGCGGCGACGATCGGCGGCGCGGTCGGCACCGCACCGCCGGACACGCACACGGCGCGGCGTCCCCCGCGCGAGGTCAGTTGTGGTGTTCTTCGGGCAATGGCAGGCCGCGTTCGTCGAGCAGCGTCGCCATCGCCTCTTTCAGCCATGCGATATCTCTTCGCATGCGGAGTTCGGATTCCGCCGGGCCGCGCAATCGCGCCGCGAGATCGTCTTTGTGAATATGTCGCGATAACACCGCACTGCTCTTTCGTCGACCGAATGATTGTCCGGGCCGAGCAGCGGGTCGGGCATATTCCGACGGGCAGCCGAGCCGGTCTGCACAGGAAATCAGCATCTCGGATATTACTCCGGCCGCTATGGAACGAAAAGGAAATATTTCACCCGCTGATCGCGGCGAGTGCGCGGGTGCGCATCGTGCGGGCGCCGCGATTCGGGCCGTCGGAAGTGAGTGCCACCGGAATTCCGCATTCCGATTCCCACCACCCGACTCGGTCGTCGGGCAATTCGACCGTTACTGGTTTGGCGGTGCGTAGGAGTTCGGTCAGCCGCCGTTGATGGGCCAGATCCCGCCACCGCCCCACCGGCAGGTCCGTGACGCGACCCGTCGGCGTGCGGTAGTGAGTGGCGGCGCGCACCGCGGCGGGCGCGTCGAGGTGGGTCAGCGCGAGGCCGTCGACGCCGCCGCAGACCGCGATCGCGTAGCGGAGCAGGATCGGATCCGCGTGCCCGCGCCGGAATTCGCCCTGATACCGACCGAAGGGGTTGTGCGGCTCCGGGATATCGAGCGCGGGATCCTCGGTGGGAAACGGTCCGGCGCCGTGCCGGGTGGCATAGGTGCGGGTGACGCCGAGAGTGTAGGCGCGCGCGCCGATCTCACGCAGCATCGCCCTCGCCCGGCGCGGCTCCACCGTCGACCACGTGGTGTGCGGGTGGAAACCGCGCCACTCGTCGAGCAGCACGCCCTGGGCGCCCTCGAAGATCAGGCGCCCTCGGGCGGCGAACTCCGCGAGGCAGTCCGGCCCGACGATCGTTACGGCGGCGGCGAATTCGCGGTACATCGCCACCAGATCCTGGATCGGCTCGTACCGGTGCGGACTCGGCGCGATGAGCGGAGCGTAGTGGTCGGCGAGCGCGCGCAGCTTCCGGTCGAGCGCCTCGGGCCGCAGACAGTCCGCGACCCGAGGAGCGTCGTAGCGCAGTGCGTAGGACGCGGTTTCGCCGATGCCGCGCCCGCAGGACCCGTGCCGCGAGGAACCCCTCGCATCCTCGCGGGCACGGTTGGCGGCGATGTGGATCGGTGTGGTGAGCAGTGCCCCGCCGTCGATCCGCAGTAGTCGCAACGGGTCGGGGACGCCGAGTTCGGCCAGTCGCGCGGCCTCGGCGGCCAGCGCTATCGGTTCCACCAGCATGTGCCGCGAGAGCAGGGTGGGCACCCCCGAAAAGGTGCCAGACCCGAATTGCGCGAACGTATGCCGCTTTCCATCCGCCAGCACCGTGTGCGCCGCCTGCGCGCCACCGTTGAACCGCACCACCGCGGCGACCGGACGCGCGGACTCCACCGCGCACAACCAGTCCACGGTCGCACCTTTGCCTGCATCACCGAATCCGAGGTCGACCACGATCACATTCCCGGTGCGTATCCCAGCGTCGCCATCGACCACCTCCTCGCGACGATCGTCCCGCCGGTCCGCCCGGAAACCGGCCGCGCCGGTATCGCTGCGGCGCACCCTGCCCTCGTTCCCGCACCGATCGCCCGCGCCGACACGGCTGTCCACATCGGCGCCGGGAGGCGCACTCACGCCGCGCCTCCCGGCAGCGCGCGCGGACCTCCGCCCAGCGCCTTCCCGACCGATTCGGCCTCAACCACCGATCCCAGGTCGCGCAGGTCGGCCAAGCCCGAGGACAGGTCGACCTTGTCCTCGCCCAGTCCGATGGTGAGGGCGATGAGTTCGCACACCGCGCCGGGATCGTCGAGTTTCAGGAAGTTCTGGCCGAGCAGGCCGCGCCAGTGTTCGGCGATTTCCGGGTCGTCGTAGTAGCTCGACTGGTCGGGCAGGATGTAGTGGACGTGCCAGCGCCGGGCGAGTTCCCGGTAGATCGAGGCCACCTCGACGTCGGTGCGGACGTGGTCGCCGATGACGGACCGGATGTGTCGCGAGGCCAGGCGGGGTTTGTTCAATTCGTCGCCGATGAGGAACAGATAGCCGCGTTTGCGGCGTTTCTCCCAGGCGTCGGTGACAATATGGGTGGCCATGAAATAGGCGGCCAATTCGTAGCTTTCGGACTTCTGGCCGCCACCGCCGCCTTCGAGCAGAATATTGCGCAATTGTTCGTCCATGCGGTTGTCGGATTCGAATTGCCCGATCTGCAACGGGACCCGGTCGGTGTCGGCGTCGCCGATCGCGCCGAACAGGATCTGCGGATCTTCCGCGTACCCCTTGGCGCGCAACAATCCGTGCAGGGTGCCGAGTTTGGCTTGCATGATTCTCGGCACGCGGCCCATCGAGCCGGTCACGTCGAAGAGCACCGCGACCGGAAGGGCGGCGCCGTGTTCGGCCGAGTCGCGGCATTCGCGCGCCCGCACGCCGAGCGGGTCGAGGTCGGGATGCGCGGCCCAGTCGGTGTAGGGCTTGTCACGCATGCTCGCGGTGTAGCCGAAGTCCTCGACTCCCCGGCTCGCGCGGTAGGTCTTGGCCGCGCGGTAGGCGGTGTCGTCCCAATGTCCGTATCCCATGGCGTCTTTCCTCTCTCTCGCCACTTTTAGTGTATTCAACCAAAACTGCGGCGTCAAGGGTTGCTCGACGCCCCGGCGGCACGACACGGCCGGGTTGATTGGCGCGGTGGCGAAGTCGTGGTGAACAATTCAGCCGTGCGAGAACTGTGGGACCGGACCTACCTGGCATTGCTGCCATGGACCGACATTCCCCGACGTGAGCTCGATGCGCAGTGCAGGCAGGCCGTGATGGCGGCGCTGGCCGCACTCTGGGGCAGCTGCGACGCGGACGTGCTCGACGCGGCGGCGACCGACGAACAGGTGCACGCGATCGTCGCGGCGCAAGCCGTCTACGGACTCGGCTGGCGCGACGCGGTACTCGGCGACATCGCCACCAGGGCGCGCGCGGCCGGACTCGGCGACGGCCCCGGCAGGCTCTGGGCGCCGCCCGAACGCTGGCACCTGGGGCGCGGCCGCGCTTTCCGCGCCACCCTGCGCGACAACCTCGGCTTCTTCGCCCGGCACCCACGCTCCCAGGAACTGCGGCTGGTGCGCACCGTCCGCGCGGCCGTCGCCGCCGCCGACGCCGACCCCCGCACCACGCTGACCCTGCTGTACCGCGCGGCCTGGACCGAACACGCCACCGAACGACTCGGCTGGAGTGACGCCGAATGGTGGCAGTACCTCGGCATCGACGAACTGACCACGTGGGCTGTCATCGCCCTGCGCATCCCGATGGACGAACCGGACCGCGCGGGCTGGGCGGTCGAGGAAGTCGCCGAGGCGATGAGCCCGCCGGACTGGACCTGGTCGGGCACCGGCCTACCCGACGACTTCCTCGAGGCCGCCTTCGACACCCTCGCCCTGCCCGTCCGGGAGTTCTGACCCGTACCGAGCGCGGGGTGCGTACGCGGCACTACCCATCGGGAAGATCGTCCGCACCGTCCTCCTCGGCGGGCACACCCTCGAGCAGCCCGTCGGCGGTGAGGTCGAGCCACCTGGTCACGCCGATCTCTTCGAGGAAGCGCGGATCGTGGCTGACCACGATGAGCGCGCCCTCGAATCCGGCCAGCGCCTGGGTGAGGTGTTCCAGGCTCGGCAGGTCGAGATTGTTGGTCGGCTCGTCGAGCAGCAGCAGCCGCGGGGCGGGTTCGGCCAGCAACAGCATGGCCAACGCCGCGCGCAACCGTTCGCCGCCGGAGAGCGCGCCCGCCGCGACGTCGGCCGCCGCGCCGCGAAACAGGAAGCGGGCCAGCTGACCTCTGATCCGTTCGGCGGTGGCATGCGGCGCGGCGGCCGCGACGTTCTCGAACAGTGAGCGGTTCTCGTCGAAGACGTCGAGCCGCTGGGCGAGCATCCGCCACGGCACGGCGGGCGGTGTTTCGGCGACGCGGCGCAGCAGGGTGGTCTTGCCGATGCCGTTGCGCCCGGTCAGCGCGATCCGTTCCGGCCCGCTGACCCGCAGCGTCACCCGTGGCCCACAGGCCAGCGCCACGTCGACGAGGTCGACGACGTCCTGCCCCGGATACAGGCGCGTCTCCGGCAGGTCGACACGGATCTCGCGGTCGTCACGCACCAATTCCTCGGCGCGGGTCAGCTGTTGCCTCGCGGTGTCCAGCTTGTCGATATGGGTATTGCGCAACTTGCCCGCCGACACCTGTGCGGCCCGCTTGCGCGCACCCATCACGATTTTGGGTTCCCGCTTGTTCTCCTCCATCTTGCGGCCGTAGCGCAGCCGCCTGTCGAGTTTGACCCGTGTCTCGACCAGCTCCCTGGCTTGCCTGCGGACATCTCCGCGCGCCTCGCGCACGGCGGCGCGCGCGGCCTCCTGCTCGGCTTCGACGATCTGTTCGTAGTCGCTGTAGCCGCCGCCGAACATCCGCAGTTCGCCTTGGCGCAGTTCCGCGATTCCGGACATGCGATCGAGAAGTTCGCGGTCGTGACTGACGGTGAGCACGGCTCCGGAGAACTGGTCGACCACCTCGTACAGGCGCGCTCGCGCGAACCGGTCCAGATTATTGGTCGGCTCGTCCAGCAGCAGCACATCCGGTTCGGACAGCAGTTGGGCCACCAGCCCGAGCAGCACCGTCTCGCCGCCGGACAGGGTCTCCAGGGCGCGGTCGAGCTGTTCGACCGAGTCGGCGAGGTAGTTCAGTCCGAGTCGGCCGAGCAGCGCGATCGCGCGCTCCTCGACATCCCACGAACTGCCGACCGTCTCGAAATCCCGCTCGTCGGCGCCGCCGGATTCGATGCGGTGCAACGACTTCCGTATCTCGGCGATACCGAGCACGGCATCGACCCGTTGGCCGGGCGCCCACCCGAGGTCCTGGCGCAGGTAGCCGAGGCGACCGGAAACGGTGATCGAACCGCGCGCAGGCGTGAGTTCACCGGCCGCCAACCGCAGCAAGGTGGATTTGCCAGAACCGTTGGCGCCGACCAGCCCGATGTGTCCCGCGCCGAATACGGCGTCGAGCCCGTCGAAGACGGGGGTGCCGTCGGGCCAGGCGAAGGTGAGATCGGACAGCGAAAGAAAGGCCATGTGAACCCCTGAGGTGTGCGACGGATACGCGGCGCGCGATTCGCGGGCCGCCCGAGAGCGCTACCTCATGAGAGCAACGGCATGACTCCGATCAACGGGAACAAGACTCGTCCAGGTTAGCCAGAGCCGAGGCCTCGGCGCCAGTGATATTCCGATCACACCTGCGCCGAACGACCTACACCCGAACGACGGCGGTCAGCGGGTAATCGCCCTGGCGATCCCGGCCGCCGAGGAAGGTGAGTTCGAGAACCACCGCGGCCGCGACGACTTCGGCTCCGGCCTGGTCGAACAACTCCGCCGCCGCAGCCAGCGTGCCGCCGGTGGCGAGCACGTCGTCGAGCAGCAGGATGCGCCGACCGGCGAGATCGATGCCGTCGCCGGGGATCTCGAGGCGCGCGGTGCCGTATTCGAGCGTGTACTCGCGCGAGAGCACCGGCGGCGGCAACTTGCCCGCCTTGCGGACCGCGAGCACGCCGGTGCCGAGCGTGGCCGCGACGCCCGCGCCGAGCAGGAAGCCGCGTGCGTCGACGCCCGCGACGAGATCGGCATCGGGGGCGCAGGCGGCGAGGCTGTCGATCACCGCACGGAAGGCGTGGGGATCGGCGAAGACCGGGGTGAGGTCGGCGAAGCGGACGCCGGGAGTCGGGAAATCATCGCGCCACCTGGTCAGACGTTCGACCTGTCCGGCGGCCTTCGCGGTCCGTTCGGCGACTGCGTCGTCGGATTCGATCGCCGCGTGCTTACTCATCGACACCTCTCCATGGTCACTCACCCACACACACCTGTCACCTCTTCAGCACCCAGCGATCCATGTTCCAGCCGCTGCCACCCTGCGTCGCACCGGCGATGCCGTTGCGCAGGCCGTTCGCGAAACCGATGGTCCTCGGGGTGGCGAACAGCGGAATGCTCGGCATCTCCGACCACAGCAGGTTCTCGGCCTCGGTCAGCAGACCCAGCTGGGCGGCCGAGTTGTCGTCGGCCGCAAGCTGATCGGTGATCGCATCGTAACGGCCGTTGCCGAACCTCCCGAAATTGAGTCCGCTACCGGTGCGCAACGCGCCGGTGGCGGCGACCGCGCTGAGCGATCCGGCCGGACCCGGCGCGGCGGCGGTGCTGCCGAGTACGGCGTCGACCTTGCCCTCGGCGAGCTGGGCCGGACTGAAATCGGCTGCGCCCGCGTCGATCACGGTGACACCGGCGGGTTTGCAGGCCGCGGCCACGGCGGCCACGGTGGCCGCCCTGCGCTCGTCGGGGCCGAGGTATCCGATCCGCACGGTCGGATTCGGCACGCCCGCGCTGGCGAACTGCGCGGTGACACCCGAGGCGTCGGGGCTTCGGTACTTGTCGGCCGCGCCCGTGACCGCACCGTAGAACAGCGAATCCTGCTGCACGGACCGCGAATTCAAGGGCGCGGACCCCAGTCCCGAACTCGGCGCGTCCGGTGTCTTGCCGAGGCGGTCGAACAGTTCCTGGCGCGGCACGCACAGCGCGAACGCGCGACGGGCCTGCACCGAGCCGAACACGCCGCCCGTGGACAGCACCAGCTGCTCCGCGCCGCGCCCCGGCACGGTATCGACGGAGAAGGCGCCGAGATCGAGATCACGCACCGATCCCGCACCGATGTCGAGCACGCTCACGGCTTTGTCGGCGACCTTCGACTTCAGATCCGCGGCGCGTCCGAACACCACGATCCGCCCGGTCTCGGCCTTGTTGCCCCACCAGCGTTCGTTCGCGACGAGCACCAGACCGTCCTTCGCGTCGAAGGATTCGAGCCGGTACGGCCCCGAGGACGGGAAGCGCGAGGCATCGAGATCGCCCTCGCCCAGATTCCACCCGGTGTTCCAGAAATCGGCCAGCCGCTGCACCGCGCCCGGATCGCCGGTCTGCAAGGCGGACACCACATTCGGGACGTTCGCCGCGCGCGCCGCGACGTGCGCGGGCATCAGCTCACCGGCGGTGAACAGGTTGCGCCACGGCGTATACCTCCGGTCGGGACGGAAAACCACCGTGGCGTCCTTGGAACCCGGCTGGCAATCCACCCGCTCGATATCGGCGTAGCCCGCCGTCGTCGCCGCGTCGAAGGCCGGAACCTGGCCGCGGTCACCGGGTTTGGTGAACCGGCCGCTGCGCGCGGCCCAGGCCAGCACCAGGTCGTCGCAGGAGGTGGGGACGCCGTCGGAGTAGACGCCGTCCGGATTCAGCCGGTACTGGATGGTCTGGGCCTCCCCCGGCACCTCCTTCGCGGTGCCCGCGTCGGTGTCGGCGACCTGCTGACCGTCCGGTCCGGTGTAGAAGAAACCGGTGAGCACCCGGCTGAACACCATCGCGGAACCGCCGACGGCGCCCGCGGTGGCGCCGCCGTTGTAGCTGGTGACAGCCACATCGACGGCGTAGCCGATGGAGGGGACCTGATTCTCCGACGAGCACCCCGCAGCCGTGCCGATGGCGAGGATGCCCGCGGCGGCCGCTGCGATCAGACGCGCCGTCGCGCCGGGACGTGGTCGCATGAACGAAGACTCCCTACGTTTGGGTTTGAGTGCTCACCGCGAATTCAGTGCCCGACCGCGCACGCGGTCGCCGCGTCAGGGTCTGCGCTTGTGCCGCTTGCCGCTCGGGCGCGCGCCGGGACGCGGCGCGGCGCTCTCGTACCGGTCCCGTCCCGATTCCTCGGCGTCACGCCTGCCGGTCGCGGCGGTCACGCGGCGCTCGGCCTCGGCGCGCGCCCGCGCCGACGCCGCACCCGAACGGCGCGCGAGCACCTTCTTCGTGTGCGCGGCCACCGGACCGAACCGCTCCTTGATCGACACCAGGACCGGCACCGCGAAGAAGATCGAGGAATAGGCGCCGACCACCATGCCGACCAGCTGCACCAGCGCGAGGTCCTTCAGCGTGCCGACGCCGAGCAGCCACACCGCGATCACCAGCATGCCGATGATGGGCAGGATGCCGATCACGGTGGTGTTGATCGAACGCATGAGAGTCTGGTTCGCCGCCAGATTCGCCTGTTCGGCGTAGGTGCGCTTGGTCAGGTGCAGCACGCCTCTGGTGTTCTCCTCGACCTTGTCGAAGACGACCACGTTGTCGTAGAGCACGTATCCGAGGATGGTGAGCAGGCCGATCACCGCCGCGGGCGTCACCTCGAAGCCGACCAGCGAATACACCCCGGCCGTCACGATGAGGTTGAAGAACAGCGAGGCGACCGCCGCGATCGACATGTCGCGTTCGAAGCGGATCGCGATGTAGATCATCGTCAACACCACGAAGACCACCAGCGCGATCAGCGCCTGTCGGGTGATCTGGCTGCCCCAGGTCTCGCTGATCTCGGCGATGCTGATGGCGTTGCGGCTCACCGTGCCGCTGGAATCCTTCGGCTGGAACTTGTCGAACAGCGCGTTCTGCAATTGCGCGGTCTGCTGGGCGTCGAGGGTGTCGGAGCGGACCTGGATGGTCGCCGACGAACCTGCCCCGACCTTCTGCACCGAGACCGGCGCGTGGCCGAAGGTATCGGAGTAGACGTCCTCCACGCTCTGGGTGCTGACATGGTCGCCCGCGGGCAGCTTGATGCGCGATCCGCCCGCGAAATCGATGCCGAGGGTGAAGCCGCGCACCGCGATGCTCAGCAGCGAGATCAACAGGAAGGCCGCGGTCAGCGCGTAGTACATCCGCCGCTTGCCGACGATCTCGAAGCCGCCGGTGCCGGTGTAGAGGCGTTCGAAGATGCTGTGCCGAGGCGCGCTCGCCCGCTCCGGCTCGTCCTCGAAGCGTTCCAGGGTTGGAGTGCTCATCGGGAGGTCTCCTTCACCAGAACGCCGCCTGCACCGCGTTCTCTAGCTATCTGTTGCATCGCGCCGAGTCCGTTCACCGAGGGCTTGGACCACCACGGCGACCGCGAGGCCAGCATCATGAGCGGGGCGGTGACGAGGTAGAGCACGATCACGTCGAGCACGGTGGTGATGCCGAGGGTGAACGCGAAGCCCTTCACCTGTCCGGCGGCGAGGATGTAGAGCACCACCGAGGCGATCAGGCTGACCGTCTTGCCCGAGAGGTTGGTGCGCTGCGCGCGCGCCCATCCGCGCGGCACCGCGGAACGGAAACTGCGGCCCTCGCGCATCTCGTCCTTGATGCGTTCGAAGAACACGACGAAGGAGTCGGCGGTCAGGCCGATGCCGATGATCAGACCGGCGATGCCCGCGAGGTCGAGCGTGAATCCGATCCAGCGGCCGAGCAACACGATGATGCCGTACACCGCGACACCGGAGGCGATCAGCGAGAAGCCCGCGAGGAAGCCGAGCATGCGGTAGTAGGCCAGGCAGTACAGCAGCACCACGATCAGGCCGATCGCGCCCGCGAGCAGGCCCGCGCGCAGCGAGGAGAGCCCGAGGGTCGCCGAGACGGTCTCGGCCTCCGAGGTCTGGAACGACAGCGGCAGCGAACCGTACTTGAGGGTGTTCGCCAACTCCTTGGCGCTGGAGGCGGTGAAACTGCCGGAGATGGTGGTGCGGCCGCCCTGCTGCGGGCCCTGCTGCACGACCGGCGCCGACACCACGCGGGAGTCGAGCACGAAGGCGACGCGCTGGTTGACCATCTCACCGGTCAGCTTGGCCCACTCGTCGCTGCCGCCGCCCTTGAACTCCAGGTTCACCTCGTGCCTGGCCTGCTGGGAGTTCAGGCCCGCGGTGGCGTCCTTGATCTCCTGGCCGTCGATGCGGCTCGGACCGAGCAGGTACACCTCGGGGTTCTGCGAACCGGGCAGGGAACAGGTGACCAGCGGCAGGGTCGGGTCGTCGTTGCCCGCCAGCGGATCGGGTTTCGCGCAGTCGATGGTCGCCATCGCGAGTTGCTGCACCGTCGGGTCGCTGCTCTGCCTGGTGGCCTTGGCGTCGGTGATCTCCTTCTGCGCCTGCTCCTGCGGGGTCAACGGCCCCTTGTCGCCGGGAGCGGCGGGCGGCGAGGTCGGCGCCTGCGCGGGGAAGACCCGGGGCTGCGGCGCGGGCTCGGCCACGGGCGCGACGGGCGCCGGAGCCTCCCCGACCGGTGGCACGGGCGCCTCCGCGGCGGGCGGCGCGTCCACCGGCGGCGCGTCGGCGGGCGGTGCGGGCGCTTCGCCCGCGGGCGGTGCGGCAGGAGATGTCGGTGGCGCGGTGGTGGGGACCTGCGACGCGCCGGTTCCGTTGTTCGCGCCGCCGCCGGTCGGGTTCTGGTACTTCAGCACCGGCCGGATGTACAGCTTGGCGGTGGTCGCCAGCGACCGCGCCTGCTGACCGTCGTCGCCGGGCACCGTGATCACCAGGTTGTCGCCGTCGATCAGGACCTCCGAACCGGAGACGCCGAGGCCGTTGACGCGGCTCTCGATGATGTCCTGCGCCTTGCGCAGGCTGTCCTGGGACGGCTTGCTGCCGTCGGGGGTGCGCGCGGTCAACGTGACGCGGGTGCCACCCTGTAGGTCGATGCCGAGTTTGGGTGTCGGGGCCTTGTCACCGGTGAAGAACACCAGTGCGTAGATCACGGCCAGCAGCGCGGCGTAGACGCCGAGCAACCGGAACGGATGCGCCGATCCCTGCGAAGGTGGCACAGTACGTATCTCCTAGAGGCGGAAGTCGAGGATGGAACTGACGGGCGCGCGTCGCCGCGGCGTCCCCGGTGGCGTGACGATACGCCCGCTATCGGACGGCGAGTACGGCGGTCCCGACCGCGCGTGCCGACGGCGCCGGTGGGTCGCGGCGCGGGCGGTGCCGAATCGGACGGTCAGTCCTTGGTCAGCCGGGTTTCGCTCGGCGCGGGGGTCTCCTCGGCCGAATCGGTCGCGGACTCGTCCGCCGCGGATTCCGCGTCGGGCTCGAGCGCCGCGGCGGACTCGTCGACGGTGCGCAGGTCGCGAATGGACTGCCGCAGCCAGGTGGTGACGACGTCCTCGGCGATCTCCAGGTCGACGGTCTCGTCGTCCAGGTCGACCACGGTGCCGTACAGCCCCGACGTGGTGGTCACCGCGTCGCCGATCTTCAAGCTCTCCTGCATCGAGGAGACCTTCTCGGCCTCCCGCTTCTGACGGCGGACGCCGAGGAACATCGGCACGAGCAGGGCTACCAGCAGCAGCGGAAACAGGAGTTCCATCGTCGAAGTCAGTCCCTAGTGTCGGTGGGTGGGATGGACAGGTACCCACACAGTCTGCCAGTTCACATCGTGGGCGCCACACCCGCACACCCCCGGCGACCCGCAGGTCGGGACGCCCGCACCCGGCGCGGTCGGGTTCCGCGCGCCCCGGAGCGGCCCGACCACCCCTCGAACGGGCCGGGGACCGGGGCGCGCGGGCGCCCCGTCAGGCGGATCTGGTTCGCGCGGCGGTAGCGGCGTCGAAGGTGTAGTCGTCGAGCGGGAACCGCGCGGCCTGCCGGTGCGTGCCGATCGTGCTGTTGGGCCGCAGCAGCGCCGCCTCACCGTGCGGGTTGAAATAGTAGCTGCGGGCGGTCGCGCAGTCGCCGCCGTAGAAGACCGAATCGTCGAGGCGTTCGGTGACCTCGGCGAGGAATCGGTCGTTGGCCGCGCCGGTGACCTCGAAGGTCCGCGCGCCGCGGCGCAGCATCTCGCCGAACAGCCTGCCCATGTGCTTCATCTGGGCCTCGATGGTGGTGAAGTAGGACAGCCCGCTGTAGGCGTAGGGGCTGTTGAGGCTGACGAGGTTGGGGAACTTCGGCATCGTGATGCCCTCGTACGCCTGGAATCGGTTGTCGCGCCACCATTTCCCGAGGTCGACGCCGTCGCGGCCGATGACCTCGAAGGCAGGGAAGTTCACGTCCCACAGGTTGAAGCCGGTCGCGAGGACGAGGGTGTCGATCTCGGTCCTCCGCCCGTCGGTGGTGACCACGGCGTCGGGTTCGATGCGGTCGATGGACTCGGTCTCCAGGCGCACGTTCGGGCGGTTGAACACCGTGAAGTAGTGGTTGGAGAAGGTCGGGCGCTTGCAACCGAAGTCGTAGTCCGGGGTGAGCTGTTCGCGAACCCGCTTGTCGCGCACCTGTGCCCGCAGATGCGCTTTGGCGAGTACGCCCACCGCCCGGTTCAGCGGCTTGGCCTGGCGGAAGTGCAGCACCCCGACCACCATGAGCGCCTCGAGCAGGCCGGAGTTGACCGCGCGCGCGGCCTTCTGGGTGGCGGGCACCGCCGCGAACAGCTTCTGCACGGCGGCCGGGATGGCGAGGTCGACCTTGGGCACCACCCAGATCGGGGTGCGCTGGAAGACCGTCAGCTCCGCGACCTCGCGCGCGAGTTCGGGCACCAACTGCACCGCGGTCGCGCCGGTGCCGATGACGGCCGCCCTGCGACCGGTGAGATCCAGATCGTCGGGCCACGCGGTGGTGTGCACGATCCGGCCCGCGAAGGTGTCGATGCCGGGGAAGGGCGGGGTGTAGGGCTGGGAGAGGAATCCGGTGGCGGTGACCAGATAGCGGGCGGTCACGGTCTCGTTGCCGGCCAGCGCGATCTCCCACTGCTGTAGCGCCTCGTCCCAGCGGGCGCCGTCGACGCGGACGCCGAAGCGCATCCGGCGGCGCAGGCCGTATTTGTCGGCGACGTGGTCGGCGTACTTCTTCAGCTCGGCGCCGGGAGCGAACAGCCTCGACCAGTACGGATTCGGTTCGAAGGAGTACGAGTAGGTGACCGAGGCGATGTCGACGGCAAGGCCGGGATAGCGGTTGACGTGCCAGGTGCCGCCGAGATCGGCCTCCCGCTCCAGGATCACGAAATTGCTCAGGCCGAGCCGGTCGAGCTCGATGCCCGCGCCGATTCCACCGAAACCCGCGCCGACTATTACCGCGTCGTACCGAGGCGCCACGCCGAACCTCCAGAAGATGAACCGCTTGTCACAGAATGACACATCATTCCGTTTGTGACGACTGTATCATCGGCGGGGTGACCGAGCCATCGACGCGGGCGTCCCGCACCACCGGCGGTGCGCGAGCCGACAGGCGCAAGGCCGAGATGCGCAGGGACATCATCGACACCGCCTTCACCTGCTTCGCCGAGCGCGGCTACCACGCCACCGGCATCGCCGACATCGCCGGTCGGCTCGGCATCGGCCACGGCACCTTCTACCGGTACTTCAGCAACAAGCGCGACATCATCGACCACGTCATCGACGAACTCGCCGAACGGATCATCACCGCGCTCGGCACCGACAACGCCCCCGACGCCGCGACCACCCTCGCGCAGTACCGCGCCCAGACCGACCGCATCGGCGCCGCGCTGACCAGCATCCTGCTCGACGACCCGCGCGTCCCCCAGCTGCTGCTGTTCCACGCCACCGGCATCGACGACGAACTCACCGCCCGCCTGTATGGGCTGCTCGACACCGCCGACTCCCTCACCGCCGCCTACCTGGAACACGGGGTCGAACTCGGCTACCTGCGCGCGGATCTCGACACGCGGAACACCGCCCGCGCCGTCACCGGCATGTTGGTGATCGGTGTCGTGCACGGGCTGCGCAATTCCGAGACCGCGCGAGTCGAAGCGCTCAACGAGGCCATCCGGCGACTGCTCATCGACGGCGTGCGCGCCGAGCCGGATATCCGCGACCGCTGATATCGCACCGCCGTCGCGGTTACTGTGTGGGCACAGCAACCGATTCATCGCGTGGGGGCCGAGTGTTCTCTAGGAACCGAGCAGTACGAAACCGGGAGAACCCCACGGCCACAGTCGATCCGGCTGACACAATGTGGCGTGTGACGCCCGAGGACGCCCGCCGTATCCACTTCGCGATGCCGTCGGTCGGCCATCACGGATACGACGCCGACCGGGTCGACGAATTCCTCGAACGCGTCGCCTCGACCCTGGAAGGCGGAAGCGGGCTCACCGCCGACGACATCCGACGCGTCGACTTCGAGTCGCCCCGGTTCGGGGCGCGCGGCTATCAGGCCGACGAGGTCGACGAATTCCTCGACCGGGTCCGCGCCGAACTGGAGCACCGCGCGCGCGGCGTCCGACCGGCTCCCGTGCGCGAATCCCGCGCCACCGGCGGGGCGATCCTGACGCCTCGGGACGTGCACCGCGTGCGGTTCTCGAGTGCCACGGTCGGACGGCGCGGCTATCACGAGGAGGAGGTCGAAGCCTTCCTCGACCTGGTCGCCGCCAGTCTCGCCGCCGACGGTCCCGGCACTTTGACCGTGGCCGATGTCAGAGCCGTGCATTTCACCGACGCGCGCGTCGGCACCCGCGGCTACCAGCGCGACGAGGTCGAGGCGTTCCTCGAGCTGGTCGTCACCGCACTCGAATTCGCCGGGCGCCGCCGTTGAGCGCCCGTCAGCCCTGGATGCTGTGCAGTTCGGCCTCTTGCAGATCGTCGGGGAACACGTAGCGGCGGAACGCCCAGAAACGGAACACCATCGCCAGCAGGACGCCGAGGATCTGGCCGGTGATGAAATTCGCGACGGCCTGAGTCACCGGTCCGACATGTGGCACCCGGATGTCGAACAAGTAGAGCGAGATCGCCTGCGGCAGCATCGTCACGCCGATGCCGAGCGCGCTGATGGCGAAGAACAGGGCGGCCTCGTGGCTGCGCTGTCTGCCGCCTCGGGTGCGGAAGGACCACTCCCGGTTCAGCACGTAGGACGCGACGGTGGCGATGAGTACGCCGAGAAGTCTTGCGGTGAGGGGCTTCTCGCCCAGTACCGTCAACTTCGTCGCGTACACCACACCGGTATCGATAAACCAGGTGATCGCCCCGACCGCCGCGAACTTCAGCTTCTCCCGGTGCAGGATCATCTGGGAACGGTACGGCTCGGGCACTCGCTCGAGAACTGTCTGGACCAATGCCACCCGATCGACTCTATCCCGCCTCGGCCGACTCGGCCGCGCGGCCGGACTTTCGCCCCGCACAACCGGTGCCGACCGAACGCGAATCAGTCGAACAGGTCGAGTGTCGGATGCGGCTCGCGACCGCGCACCTCGATGGATCCGAACACCAGATCCGGCGGCGGCACCAGTCCGAGATGCTCCCAGGCGGCCGCCGTCGCGACCCGTCCGCGCGGGGTGCGCGCGACCATGCCCGCGCGCACCAGGAACGGTTCGCACACCTCCTCCACGGTGGCGGCCTCCTCCCCGACCGCGACCGCGAGCGTGGACACGCCGACCGGTCCCCCGCCGAAGCCGCGCACCAGCGCGCCGAGTACCGCGCGGTCGAGGCGGTCGAGTCCGAGGGCGTCCACGTCGTAGACCACGAGTGCGGCACAGGCGATCTCGCGGGTGATGTGCCCGTCGGCCTTGACCTCGGCGTAGTCGCGGACCCGGCGCAGCAGGCGGTTGGCGATGCGCGGAGTGCCGCGGGAACGGCCCGCGATCTCGGCGGCGGCCTCGACATCGATGCCGACGCCGAGAATGCCCGCCGAACGCTGCAGGATGAGCAGTAGCTCGTCGGGTTCGTAGAAGTCCATGTGACCGGTGAAACCGAACCGGTCGCGCAGCGGACCCGTCAGCGCGCCCGAGCGCGTGGTGGCGCCGACCAGGGTGAACGGCGCGATATCCAGCGGAATCGAGGTGGCGCCCGGTCCCTTGCCGACCACGACGTCGACCCGGAAGTCCTCCATCGCCAGATACAGCATCTCCTCCGCGGGCCTGGCGACCCGGTGGATCTCGTCGATGAACAGCACATCGCCCTCGACCAGATTGCTGAGCATCGCGGCCAGATCGCCCGCGCGTTCCAGGGCGGGTCCCGAGGTGATGCGCAACGCGGTGCCGAGTTCGCCCGCGATGATCATGGCCATACTCGTCTTGCCGAGTCCGGGCGGGCCGGACAGCAGGACGTGGTCGGGGGTTGCGCCGCGCTGTTTGGCGCCGCGCAGCACGAGCGCGAGCTGTTCGCGCACGCGAGGCTGGCCGATGAAGTCGTCCAGGGATTTCGGGCGCAGTCCGGCCTCGACCTCGCCGTCGGAGCGCTGATATCCGGCGGTGACCGGTGATTCGTCGGCGTCGTCGAAATCCACGGCGGCCTACCGGTTGCGACCGAGCAGGCTGAGCGCGGCGCGCAGCGCGGCGGAAGTACCCGCGGCGGGATTCTCGGCGAGCACGCTGTCGACGGCCTGTTCGGCCTGTTTGAGCGGGAAACTCAGGCCGGTGAGCGCCTCGACCACCTGATCGCGCACCGGCGCGACCGCGGGCGCCGCCGATCCGGGCGGACCGGAGTGCACCGGCACCAGATTCACCTTGTCGCGCAGTTCGACCACCATGCGTTCGGCGCCGCGCTTGCCGATGCCTGGCACCCGGGTGAGCGCGGCGACATTGCTCTCCGCCAACGCCTTGCGCAGCGCCTCGGGTTCCAGAACCGCGAGGACGGCCATGGCGAGGCGGGGGCCGACCCCGGACACCGTCTGCAGCAGTCCGAACAACTCGCGCGCCTCGGTGTCGGCGAACCCGTAGAGGGTCATCGAATCCTCGCGCACGATCATGGCGGTGTAGAGCCTGGCCTCCTCGCCGCGGGCGAGCGTCGCCAAGGTGGACGGGGTCGCGTTGAGCCGATAGCCGACGCCCGCCGCCTCGATCACGACGTGATCGAGCGCGATCTCGAGCACCTCGCCACGCACCGACGCGATCACTCGCCCACCGCCTTCCGTTGTCCGCCACCGCTGTTTCGCGTGCCGCCCGCTCGTCGCTGTTCGGCCAGCCGCTCGGTGTAGCGCGCCCGGGCGGCGGCCGCCTGCGCCTCGGCCTTCGCCATCCGGTCGAGCAGCGGCGCCCGCCAACAATGGCAGATCGCCAAGGCCAGCGCATCGGCGGCATCCGCCGGTTTCGGCGCGACCCGGAGTCCGAGTATCCGCGTGACCATGGCCGTGACCTGTGCCTTGTCGGCAGAGCCGTTCCCGGTCACGGCCGCCTTCACCTCGCTCGGGGTGTGGAAGGCCACCGGGATCCCGCGCCGAGCCGCCGCCAGCGCGACGACCCCGCCCGCCTGCGCCGTGCCCATCGCGGTGCGGACGTTGTGCTGGGAGAAGACCCGCTCGATCGCGACCGCGTCGGGTCGGTGCGCGTCCATCCACCGCTCGGCGGCATCGGCGACTCTGAGCAGGCGATTGGCCAGATCCATATCCTGCGGGGTGCGCACCACCCCGACATCGACCGCGGTCACCTTGCGCCCGATCCCGCCGTCCACCATGCCGATGCCGCACCGGGTGAGTCCGGGGTCGACGCCCATCACCCGCACGCAAACCCCTCTCGCAGAGACGAACAATTGTTCGAGAGTCTAGTGGAAACGGACGCGGTTTCGGCTACCGGTCGCGCGCGTCGCGCAGCGATGTCTCGAAGGCCGCGTAGGCGATCTCGTCGAAGAGCACGAACCGCACCTCTTCGACGGCGGTGACGGCGGCCGACACGGTGCCGACCGCGATGCGTGCGCCGTCGTCGATGGGCCAGCCGTATATCCCGGTCGAGATGGCCGGGAAAGCGACCGTGCGCGCACCCAATTCGTCGGCGACGCGCAGGGATTCGCGATAGCAGGCGATCAGGTCCGCCGAGCGGTCCTCGGTGCGCGACCAGACCGGGCCGACGGTGTGGACGACCCAGCGGGCGGGCAGGCGACCCGCGGTGGTCGCCACCGCGTGCCCGGTCGGCAGCCCGTCGACATAGCGTTCGGCGCGCAGCGCGCGGCACTGCTCGAGAATCTCGGGACCGCCCCCGCGATGGATGGCGCCGTCGACGCCCCCGCCGCCGAGCAACGACGAGTTCGCGGCGTTGACCACCGCGTCGACCGCTTCCTCGGTGATGTCACCGCGCACCAACGTCAGGCTGACCATGACCCCATTCTCCGGTGGGCGTGCCCGCCTGGACAAATACGTAACCATGTAGTTACGCTTCTGACGTGGACGACGTGGCGGGCGCGATCTCGGACCCTGTGCGGCGGCAGATCATGGAATTGCTGCACGGGCGGCGGCTCACCGCGGGCGAGATCGCGAGCCGGTTCGACATCAGCAGGCCCGCGATCAGCAGGCATCTGCGCGTGCTGCGCGAATGCGGGCTCGTCCGCGACGAGGTGCGCGGCAGGGAGCGCTACTACGTGCTCGACGCCGAACCGCTCGCCGAACTCCTCGCGTGGATC
The DNA here is from genome assembly GCF_015674855.1 of Nocardia bovistercoris. Lineage (GTDB taxonomy): Bacteria > Actinomycetota > Actinomycetes > Mycobacteriales > Mycobacteriaceae > Nocardia > Nocardia bovistercoris. The sequence goes on from NZ_JADMLG010000001.1 coordinate 355,965, forward strand.
GGCCGGGTACGCGGGCGCGAGCCGTGGTCCGCGCGCCTCGACGCGTTCGAGACCGAGGTCTACCGCACCCGCCGCGAGCGCCGCGCCGTCACGCCGAACAGCACCACACCGGACACGACACAGGAGCACACCGCATGAGCACACCCGCAGGCAGGCTGTTCGGCACCGAGGCGGGCGCCGACCTCGTCATCACCCGCCGCTTCCGCGCACCGATCACCGACGTGTGGGCGAGCCTCACCGAATCCGAGCGCACCGCGCGCTGGTTCGGCCCGTGGAAGGGCGAGGCGGGGCCGGGCCGAACCATCGAAGTCCAGATGACCTACGAGGAGGAACAGCCCTGGATGAACATGCGCGTCGACGCGTGCGAACCGCCACGGCGACTTGGGATCTCGGCGGTGGACGAGCACGGGTCGTGGTGGCTCGAGGTCGAACTCACCGAAACCGACAGCGGCACCGACATGCGATTCACCCAGCACTTCGACAAGTCCGACCTGGGATCGGTGTCGCACACCGGACCGGGCTGGGAGTACTACCTCGACGCGTTCGTCGCCGCGCACGAGGGCGCCGCACAACCCGATTTCGACGACTACTTCCCCGCCATGCGCGCGTACTACGAGAACCTGCGCCCCGAGTGACCATCGGATCCGGGGGCGCACCACCCCCGGATCACCTCGGAATCAGTCCTCTTCGAGCTGCGCGAGCACCTCGTCGGACAGGTCGACATTGGTGTAGACGTTCTGCACGTCGTCGCTGTCCTCGAGCGCGTCGACCAGCTTGAAGACCTTGCGCGCGCCGTCCACGTCGACCGGGACGCTCACCGAGGGCTGGAAGCCGGACTCGGCCGAGTCGTAGTCGATGCCCGCGGTCTGCAGCGCCTTGCGCACCGGGATCAGGTCGGTCGGCTCGCTGACCACCTCGAAGGTGTCGCCGAGGTCGTTGACCTCCTCGGCGCCCGCGTCGAGCACCGCGAGCAGCACGTCGTCCTCGGACAGGCCGTTCTTCTCCAGGGTGACGATGCCCTTGCGGTGGAACAGGTAGGCGACCGAACCCGGATCGGCCATATTGCCGCCGTTGCGGGTCATCGCGACGCGCACCTCGCCCGCGGCGCGGTTGCGGTTGTCGGTGAGGCATTCGATCAGCACGGCGACGCCGTTCGGGCCGTACCCCTCGTACATGATCGTCTGCCAGTCGGCGCCGCCTGCTTCCTCGCCGCCGCCGCGCTTGCGGGCGCGCTCGATGTTGTCGTTGGGGACCGACGACTTCTTCGCCTTCTGGATGGCGTCGTACAGCGTCGGGTTGCCTTCCGGGTCACCGCCACCCGTGCGGGCCGCCACCTCGATGTTCTTGATCAGCTTCGCGAAGAGTTTGCCCCGCTTGGCGTCGATCGCGGCCTTCTTGTGCTTGGTGGTGGCCCATTTGGAGTGGCCGCTCATGCCCTACTTCCTTCAGGTCGGTGACACGTTGTGACGTGAGTACGTTACCCGCGGCGCAGGTGCGGCCCCGAAGGGTCGCCGCCGTGCGGGCCGAGCGGACAACTCCTCCAGCGTAGAGGACGCGGGCCACGCGGATTCGCCGACCGTCCGGCCGCGCTAGCCCACCTCGGCGCGCGCGGCGCGCACGATGTCGACGAACATCGCGTGCACCCGCAGATCACCGGTGACCTCGGGGTGGAAGGAGGTGGCGAGCACCCGGCCCTGCCGCACCGCGACGATCCGGCCCGCGCTCGGCCCGTCCGGCACCCTCGCCAGGACTTCGACGCCCGCGCCCGCGCGCTCGACCCACGGCGCGCGGATGAACACCGCGCGCATCGGCCCGCCGTCGATTCCGGCGAAGTCGAGATCGGTCTCGAACGAGTCGACCTGGCGTCCGAAGGCATTGCGGCGCACCGTCATATCGATGCCCGACAGATGCCTGGCGTCCGGCCTGGTGTCGAGCACTTCCGTGGCGAGCAGGATCATGCCCGCGCAGGACCCGAAGGCGGGCATCCCGTCGCGCAACCGGGCGCGCAGCGGCTCGAGCAGGTCGAACGCGACGAGCAGCTTGCTGATGGCGGTCGATTCGCCGCCGGGCAGCACGAGTCCGTCGACGGCCGCGAGTTCGGCGGCGCGGCGCACCAGCACCGGTTCGGCGCCGCAGCGGGTGAGAGCGGCGAGATGTTCGCGCACATCGCCCTGCAGCGCCAGCACGCCGACGACCGGGCGCGCGCGTTCGGCGGTGGTCGGGGATGCGTTCACCGGCCACACTCTACGATCGGCGCCGCTGTGGCCCCGCTCACGCACCCGCGCGGCGCGCTCACTCCTCGCGCAAGGTGCGGATCAGGCCCTCCTGGACGACCGCGGCCACCAGCGCGCCGCGCCGGTCGAAGATCTTGCCGCCGGTGAGCGCGCGACCGAATCCGGCCGAGGGCGACGACTGGTCGTAGAGCAGCCAGTCGTCGGCGCGGAACGGCCGCAGGAACCACATGGCGTGATCGAGGGACGCGTTCTGGGTCTGCTCGTCGGGGTGGATGACCTTGGACGAGCCGAGCAGTGTCATATCGCTCATGTAGGCCAGCGTGCAGACGTGGAACAGCGGATCGTCGGGCAGGGCGTGCCGGTAGCGGAACCACACCTGCTGCTTGGCGACCACACCGTCGCGCGCCGTCACCTCCTCCTGCGGCACCGGGCGGATATCCCAGTGCTCCCACTCCCGCATGGCCCACAGCCGCTCCGGGTCCATGCTGGTCTGGGCGTCGGGCAGTTCGTCGGCGCGGCGCACGACCGGCATCACGTCCTGGTGCTGCGGACCGGGGTCGCCGACGTGGAAGGAGGCCGACATGGTGAAGATCGCGGCGCCGTCCTGGACTCCGGTGACCCGACGTGTGCAGAAGGATCGCCCGTCGCGGATGCGTTCCACCAGATACACGGTGGGCTGGTCGGGATTGCCAGGCCGCAGGAAGTATCCGTGCAGCGAATGCACCTGGTAGCGCGGCTCGACGGTGCGCACGGCCGCGACCAGCGCCTGGCCGGCAACCTGCCCGCCGAATGTGCGCGGAAGCTGTGTCTTCGGGGACGCGCCGCGGAAGATGTCGCGCTCCAGCCGTTCGATCTCGAGCGCCTCTTCGATTGTCGCCATGCGCTGAGATTATCCCGACCCGTCGGATTCGCCCCGTTCGCCCGCTCGATCGGCGACCGCACCGCTACTGGCGAGGCCACCTTGCCGACCGACCGGGGCTCCATCTGATTTGCTGAGATGGACCGGTGCCCGACTTCGTCGCCATCACCCCGCAGCGCCTCGTCGCCTCCATCGCCGACGACCTAGACGCCCGCGCCGGCCACCGCCTGATCGCCGTGGACGGCGCCGACGCCGCCGCCCCGGTCGCACTCGCCGAACTCCTCGCCGCCGAGGTGCGCGAACGCGGCGGCGCCGCAGAGGTGATCTCGACCCACGACTTCGTTCGCCCCGCGTCGCTGCGCCTGGAATTCGGCCGCACCGACGAAATGTCCTACCGCGACACGTGGTTCGATTTCCCCGCGCTGCGCCGAGAGGTGCTGGACGCCCTGCGTACACACGACAGATGGCTGCCCGCGCTCTGGGACGAACGCCACGACCGTTCGGCCCGCACACCCGTGCGCACCGCGCATCCCCGCACGGTGCTCGTGGTCGCGGGACCGATGCTGCTCGGACGCGGACTGGACTTCGATGTCACTGTGCGCCTGGACATGTCGGAGTCCGCGCTACGCCGCCGCACCACCGAGGACGAACTGTGGACGATCGCCCCGCTCCTGGCTTTCGCGCACGAGCATCCCGAAACCCCGACCTACCACCTGCGATGGGACCACCCCGACCGCCCCGCCCTACTGGTGTCCGAACGTTGATTCCGTGCGATGCGTCCGAGCTCGATGCGCCACGGCCGCAGGGCGATACAGCGCGCGCATCGCCAAGCTCGAAAGCGCGACCGCGCACCTGCCGCGGGGCGGATACGGCACAGGTCGCCGACGCGAACCATCCCGCACCACCACGGTGCGCGCATCGACGGATCGTGCCTGCTCCGCTGATCATCGAGCGCTGAATTCCATCCGACACGTACCGCTCGGCGCGCGCGGCCTCAATGCGGTACGGCCGCAAATTCAATGCGGTACGGCCGCAAACCGATACGGCACAGGCCGCCGACGCGAACCCTCTCGCACCACGACGGTGCGCGCATCGGCGGCCGTGCCGCGTCACCTCAGGCGCAGGCGACCGACTGCTGCCCCAGTGTCGTCAGTATCTGGCAGGCCCACGCCTTCTGCACCTTCCACCGGCCGTTCTCGGCGACGAAAGGCACGTCGGCGATGTTCTCCTGACCGTTCAGCGTCACCTTCGCCTTGGCGTTGAGGGTGTCGCCGAAGGCCGTCACATCGGTGATGACCACGCTCGCGCCCGCGCTCTTGTACGCCTCGGCGAGCCGATTCGGCAGGTCGGGATCGGCGTCGACGCCCTGCACCATCTCCAACTTCTCCGCCGCGGGCACACTCGGATCGATCGCCTTCTGGAAGTCCGCGTCGAGCTGCGCCGAGGACGGGACCGCGGGCAGATTCGCCCCGGCCCTGGCACTGGACGGCACGCGAGCCGGCTTCGCCTCCTTCGAATCGTCACCGCCGCCACACGCGGTGAGACCCAACGCGGCGACCACCGCGACCCCCGCCACCACGAGACGTCCTGACCTGGAAAGCTGCACCTGCTCGTCCTTTTCGTTCGTGCCGAACCGGAATCACCCGGCGCCGTCCCTCGACGGCCACGGCCACGAACGCCGAAGTTATGCAGGCGTTCTGTGGGAACAGTAAGGCCGCTGTGAGCCGGCCCGAAGAACTTCGCCGCGGGCACGGCGGCCACACCCCGACCGGCCGCGCGATCGGGCACCCGGATACAGACCTCGGCCAGGGCGTGACCGGGTAGAGAGTGATGCCGATCGTCGTCCGCCGGGGCGAATGCGGCGATCCTCGTCGGCACGGCGGTCCCCGGCAGGCGAACCATCAGGGTCAAGAGGTCACGCCGCTATAAGGGCGGCATGACCCCGATCACCTTGTTCACCAGCCGCGTTCGGCGAGGCGGTGCGGCTGGGCAATGTCCTCGACGTTGATGCCGACCATCGCCTCGCCGAGGCCGCGCGAGACCTTGGCGAGCACATCGGGATCGTCGTGGAAGGTGGTGGCCTTGACGATGGCCGCGGCGCGCTCGGCGGGGTTGCCGGACTTGAAGATTCCGGAGCCGACGAAAACGCCCTCGGCGCCGAGTTGCATCATCATCGCGGCGTCGGCGGGGGTCGCGATACCGCCCGCGGTGAACAGGACCACCGGGAGCTTGCCGGTTTCGGCGACCTCGCGGACCAGTTCGTAGGGCGCCTGCAATTCCTTCGCCGCGACGTACAGTTCGTCGGCGGGCAGCGCGGTCAGGCGGGCGATCTCCTGACGGATGTTGCGCATGTGCGTGGTGGCGTTGGAGACGTCGCCGGTGCCTGCCTCACCCTTGGACCGAATCATGGCCGCGCCCTCGGTGATTCGCCGTAGCGCCTCGCCGAGGTTGGTGGCGCCGCACACGAAGGGCACCGTGAAGCTCCACTTGTCGATGTGGTTGGCGTAGTCGGCGGGGGTGAGCACCTCGGACTCGTCGACGTAGTCGACGCCGAGGCTCTGCAGGATGCGGGCCTCGACGAAGTGGCCGATCCTTGCCTTGGCCATCACCGGGATGGACACCGCGGCGATGATGCCGTCGATCATGTCCGGGTCGCTCATCCTCGACACGCCGCCCTGGGCGCGGATGTCGGCGGGCACCCGCTCGAGGGCCATCACCGCGACCGCGCCCGCGTCCTCGGCGATCTTGGCCTGGTCGGGGGTGACCACGTCCATGATCACACCGCCCTTGAGCATCTCGGCCATGCCGCGCTTGACGCGCGCGGTACCGACGGTGGTGGTGGTTTCGGGCGTGGTCACGGCAAACTCCTGGGTCATCGGCGCCAATCGGGTCGCTGGTCGGAAATCGACCCCCAAGTCTAGGCGCGCTCGAAAGGCCACTTGATAGCCAGTCGAGCACCACTGGTCTGGTCGAATCGGCGACCGAGACGCGCGTCACTCCGACGAACGACGCGATGCGTGCGGCGCGTCACCTCACCATGGTGACGCCCGCCACACCGGCCCCCCGCAATCGCGGAGCGAATACGCGTGCCCGGCAGCGGATTCGCGCGATCCGAGGACCGGATCAGAGCGGCGCGACGACCAGCAATTCGGCCCAGTACTGCGCCTGCGCGGGACCGAGTATCGGCAACAGGAAATCGAACAGCAGATACGACATGAACTGGCTACCTCCACACCTCACGGGATCCACCGGCACGGACGAAGCCCGCCGATGCCGGACGATCCGGGTTCACCCTGTTCCCATGGCTACCCGCGCGACCACGATCCAGTCACGAAGCTAGCACGAAGGTGAAACACATCACAGTGATCCGGCCGCGGCTCTCGACGGCGCGGACGCTCACCGAATCGAACGGACCTCGGGTTCCGCGCCCCCCGACGCCACCGCGACGGCCTCGGCCAACAACTCGTCGAGGTGATAGGGGTAGACGGTCTCCCCCGACGCGTCGAGCTCCCTGATATCGGCCGACTCGCACCAGCGGTGCCCGGTGATGGAACGCCGCTCCACCGCCGTCCGATTGCCCGCGCGCGGTTCGAAAGCGGGCACCCGCAGCACGAAGAACAGTTCCTCGGAACGAATCAGCTCGCCGTCGAACGGGAACACCGCGACCCGGCGCCACACCGGACCGCGCAAGGTCTCGGGATCGGCGGTGTGCCCGGTCTCCTCCCACAGCTCCCGCACCGCCGCGCCGCGCAGGCTCTCCCCCGGCTCGACACCGCCGCCGATGGTGAACCAGAAGGACAGGTCGGGATTGCGCGGATCGTGACCGCGCATCAGCAGCACCCGGTCGCGTTCGTCGAGCAGCACCACCCTGGCCGAGGTGCGGGTGGTGTCGACGGCCAACCCCGTCGACGCGGCCGGGGTCACCCGCTCGGTGATCTCGAAATACGTTGGCAGCGGCGCGGTTCCGCCCAGATGCAGCACGCGCACCGGTCGGCGGGTGCGCAGGGCGAGGGTGTCGCGCACGGCGTCGTTGTGGAAGCGGCGCGCGATCAGCACCCTTGCCTCGGCATCGGCCAGCTCGGCCACCAACTGTGGACGCAACTGCGCGATATCGACCGCCGAGAGCGCCACCGACAGCTGGTTCTCCGTGGTCTCGCGTTCCGCCCGCTCGGCCCGTTCGGCCCGATCGGCCAGCGTCGTGAGTCGTTTGGCCTGCTCGGCCACCTGCGCGTCGGAGACCGGTCCCGCGATCGCCATGGCCACCGCGCGCGCCACCACCGCGCGCCGCGCCAGCGCTGCTTCCAGCGCGTGCCAGGACTGGTCCGAGCGCACATGCAACCGGTCGAGTCGGTTCGCGGTCGAGTACGCCCACATGCCGATGGCGACGATCACCGCCGCGATCAGCGCGAGGACGAGGACCGTGGTCGCGGAGAACGTGATCATCCGGCCGCCCGCACCCGCACGTCGCCTACGGTGACCGTCTCGTAGACCCGCAGGATCTGCTCGGCCACCACCGGCCAGTCGTATTCGCCGACCACCCGCGTCGCGGTGCGCACCAGTTCGGCGCGGCGCCGCTCGTCGGAGAGCACGCTGTCGACGGCCTCCGCCAGCGCCGTCGAATCCCCCACCGGCACAAGCACTCCCGCCGTTCCGTCGCGCAGCACTCGGCGAAACGCGTCCAGTTCGCTGGCGACCACCGGCGTCGCGGCGGCCATCGCCTCGATCAGGATGATGCCGAAGCTCTCACCACCGAGATTGGGCGCCACGTACACGTCGGCGCTGCGCATCGCGGACGCCTTCTCCGCGTCGGAGACCTGGCCGAGCAAGCGCAGGTGCCGTGCCAGCGGACCGGCCTCGCGGCGCAACCGCTCCTCGTCGCCGCGACCGACGATCAGCACCTCGAGTTCGGGATGCCTGCGCACCAATTCGGGCAGCGCGCCGAGCAGCACCGCCATCCCCTTGCGCGGTTCGTCGTAGCGCCCGAGGAACAACACCGAGCGACCAGCGCGCGGATAGCCGGGCAGCTTCGGCGCTCGCGCGAACGCGGGCACGTCGACCCCGTTCGGAATCTCCACCGCGTCCGAGCCCAGCGCCTCAACCTGCCAGCGCCGCGCGAGCTCGGACACCGCTATCCGGCCGCTGATCTTCTCGTGATAGGGCCGCAGCACACCCTGGAAGGTGCTGAGCACCAGTGATTTGGTGGTCGAGGTGTGGAAGGTGGCCACGATCGGCCCCTCGGCGATCTTCAGCGCGAGCATCGACAGGCTCGGCGCGTTCGGCTCGTGGATGTGCAGCACGTCGAAGTCGTTGCCGTCGATCCAACGCCGGATCCTGGCGTAGGACATGGGGCCGAAGGACAGCCGCGCCACCGACCCGTTGTAGGGAATCGCCACGGCCCGCCCGGCCGAGACGACGAAATCCGGCAGCGGCGTCCCCTCCGACGCGGGCGCGAGCACGCTGACCTTGTGGCCGCGTTCGATGAACACCCTGGCCAGTTCCACCACGTGGGCCTGGACGCCGCCGGGGACGTCGAAGGAGTACGGGCAGACCATGCCTATCTTCACGGCGTCCCCTCTCCCGCCGCACCGACCGGCCCGTTCTCGATCCGGCTCCGCGCCGCCGCGATGCGCGCGCGCCGCGCGTCGGACAGATCGGACTCCCACAGCGGTTGCAGCATGTGCCAATCCTGCGGATACCGGGCGATATTCGCCGCGAACGCGTCCGCGAGCGCCTGCGTGGCCGCACCGACGCCGACGGACACGTCGATCGCGGGCTCGACCTTCAGACCCCAGTTCTCGCGGCCGCCGGACTCGCCGGTGAACCACGCGTGGACCGGCAGCAATGCCGCGCCGGTCTCGATCGCCAATTTCGCCGCACCGGCGGGCATCCAGGTGCGTTCGCCGAAGAAGGTGACCGGCACACCGCGACCGGTGAGATCGCGCTCACCCATCAGGCAGACGATTCCGTTGTCGCGCAGGCGTGCGGCCAACTGCGGGAACGGCGGTTGCGCGCCGCCGGTCAGCGCGAACACCTCGAAGCCGAGACTTTCCCGGTAGGCGACGAAACGATCGAACAGCGATTCCGGCTTCAACCGTTCCATCACCGTCGAGAAACCTCGGTAGTGCTGGACCAACCAGACTCCCGCCATATCCCAGTTCCCGGAATGCGGCAGCACGAGCAGCACACCGCGCCCCGCGGCCAATGCGTCGTCCAGGTGAGCGAGCCCGTCCACGTGATAGTCGATCTTGCTGTGATCCATCGACGGCAACCGGAACGCCTCACGCCAGTACCGGGCGTAGGAGCGCATACTCGCGCGCATCAACTCCGCGGGCACCGCCTCCGGCGCGATGCCGAGCACCCTGGCCAGATTGCGCCGCAACTGCGCCGGACCGCCCTTGCGCACCATCCGGTCGGCGCCGAAGTCGAAGAGTTTGCGCGCCGTCGGCTCGGGCAGCGCCCGCACCAGTCGCCAGCCCGCCGCGTACCCGCGATCGGCCACGGCCGGACCGAATCCGCTCATCCCCCGCGACCTCCCGTCACACCGATCCCCGGCGCTCTCACGACGGCCGGTCCGCCTGCCCGGCGCCGCTGCTCGCACTCGGCGGCGGTGCGGGCGCGATCAGCTCGCGGGCGCCGTGCGAGCGGCGCACCGCCGAAATCCGCTGCACCACCGTCACGATGCTCAGCACGGCCAGAACCCACATCGCCACGTGGACGGCCCAGGTGAGCCATTCGATATCCCAGTATCCCCCGATACCGGTGAAACCGGCGCCGACGAGCACGATCACGAGCCGGTCGGGCCGCTCGATCAGGCCGCCGTCGGCGGAGAGCCCGCTGGCCTCCGCGCGCGCCTTGGCATACGAGATGACCTGCGAGGTCACCAGCACCACCAGCGTCGCGAACAGCAGCGCTCGATTGTTCTCGTGGTAGACCGCCCACCAGGCCAGCCCGCCGAAGATCGCGCCGTCGGCGAGCCGGTCGCAGGTCGCGTCGAGGACCGCGCCGTAGCGGGTGCCGCCGCCCCTCGCCCGCGCCATCGCGCCGTCGAGCATGTCGAACATGACGAACAACCAGATCACCATGGTTCCCCAGAACAGATGTCCGCTCGGGAACAGGGTGACCGCGGCCGCGATCGACGCGGTGGTGCCGAGAACGGTCACCGCGTCGGGGGTCAGTCCGGTCTTGACCAGCGCCTTGCCCAGCGGCGCTGTGGCTTTCGCGAACGTCTCGCGGCCGAGGAAGCTCAGCACGACCGGTCGGTCCCCCGCCGGGCGCGACCGAACACCGCGCTCATTCCGTCTCCTTCCAGGCCGCCGCTAGTAGCGCTCGCGTCTCCCGGAGCAGTTGCGGCATGACCTTCGCCCCGCCGATGACGGTGATGAAGTTCGCGTCACCGCCCCAGCGCGGCACGATGTGCTGATGGAGATGATCGGCTAGCGAACCGCCCGCCACCCCGCCGAGATTCAGACCGACGTTGAAGCCGTGCGGTCTGGACACACTCTTCATGACCCGGATCGCACGCTGGGTGAACGCCATCAACTCGCCGCTCTCGGCCTCGGTGAGATCCTCGAGGTCGGCCACCACGCGATACGGGACAACCATCATGTGTCCGGGATTGTAGGGATACAGGTTCAACACCGCGTACACGAGTTCGCCGCGCGCGATGATCAGGCCGTCCTCGTCCGACATCCTCGGGATGTCGGTGAACGGATGGCCGGTGGAGTCGGCGGACGGGCGGGTCGATGCGGCCTCGGCGATATAGGACATCCGGTACGGGGTCCACAGGCGCTGCAGCCGGTCCGGCTCGCCCGCGCCGCGATCCACGATGCCGTCGGCCTGCGTGCGCTCGCTCATATCCGCTCCGCCGACACGATCTCGAAACCCTCCGCGGTCGGCGAGGCATTCCTGCGCTCGCCGATCCAGGCGACGACGGTGGCCACCGCGTCGGCCACCGGAACCCCGTTGACCTGGGTGCCGTCGCGGAACCGGAAGCTCACCGCGCCCGCGTTCACATCGCGCTCGCCCGCGAGCAACATGAACGGCACCTTCTGCGCGGTGTTGTTGAAGATCTTCTTCTGCATGCGGTCGTCACCGCGGTCCAGCTGCGCCCGCACCCCCGCGTCGCGCAACCGCTCGATCACCCGGTCCAGATGCTCGGCGAAGGCCTCCGCGACCGGGATGCCGACCACCTGCACCGGCGAGAGCCAGGCCGGGAAGGCGCCCGCGTAATGCTCGGTGAGCACGCCGAAGAAGCGTTCGATGGAACCGAACAGCGCGCGGTGGATCATGACCGGACGCTGTTTGGTGCCGTCGGAGGCCGTGTACTCGAGGTCGAAGCGCTCGGGCAGGTTGAAGTCGAGCTGGATGGTCGACATCTGCCAGGTGCGGCCGAGCGCGTCCTTGGCCTGCACCGAGATCTTCGGGCCGTAGAACGCCGCGCCGCCCGGATCGGGGACCAGGTCGAGTCCGGAGGCCGAGGCGACCTTCGACAGCGTCTCGGTGGCCTCTTCCCAGATCTCGTCGGAACCGACGAACTTCTTCGGGTCCTTGGTCGACAGCTCGAGGTAGAAGTCGTCGAGGCCGTAATCCTTCAGCAGATCGAGCACGAACCGCAGGGTGTCGGTGAGCTCGGAATGCATCTGCTCCTTGGTGCAGTAGATGTGCGCGTCGTCCTGGGTCATCCCGCGCACCCTGGTCAGCCCGTGGACCACGCCGGACTTCTCGTAGCGGTACACCGAGCCGAATTCGAACAACCGCAACGGCAATTCGCGGTAGGAACGCCCGCGGGCGCGGAAGATCAGGTTGTGCATCGGGCAGTTCATCGGCTTGACGTAGTAGTCCTGGCCGGGTTTGCGAACCGTGCCGTCCTCGTTCAACTCCGCGTCGAGGTGCATCGCCGGGAACATGCCCTCGCGATACCAGTCGAGATGTCCCGAGACCTCGAACAGATGCCCCTTGGTGATGTGCGGGGTGTTCACGAACTCGTAGCCGGCGTCCACGTGGCGGCGGCGCGAATACTCCTCGAGCTCCTTGCGGATGATGCCGCCCTTGGGGTGGAACACCGGCAACCCGGAACCGAGTTCGTCGGGGAAGCTGAACAGGTCGAGTTCCAGACCGAGTTTGCGGTGGTCGCGGCGTTCCGCCTCGGCGAGCAGGTGCAGGTACTCGTCCATGGCCTCCTGGGATTCCCAGGCGGTGCCGTAGATGCGCTGCAGATCCTCGCGATCCTGATCGCCGCGCCAGTAGGCGGCCGAGCTGCGGGTCAGTTTGAAGGCGGGAACGAACTTGGTGGTCGGGATGTGCGGGCCGCGACACAGGTCGGCCCAGATCCGTTCTCCGGTGCGAGGATCCAGGTTGTCGTAGATGGTCAGCTCGTTACCGCCGACCTCCATCACCTCGGGGTCGTCGATACCCGACTTGTCGCTGATGAGTTCGATTTTGAACGGCTCGCCCGCCAATTCGACCCTGGCGTCCTCGACTTCGACCACGCGGCGCGAAAAGCGTTGCGCGCCTTTGATGATCTTCTTCATCCGCGATTCCAGCCTGGCCAGATCCTCGGGGGTGAACGGCCGCTCGACCTGGAAGTCGTAGTAGAAGCCGTCCTTGACGGGCGGGCCGATGCCGAGCTTCGCGTCGGGGAACTCCTGCTGCACCGCCTGGGCAAGCACGTGCGCGGCGGAATGCCGGATCACACTGCGCCCGTCGGCGGTGTCGGCCGCGACCGGCTCGACCTCGACATCCACGTCGGGGGTCCAGGACAGATCCCGCAGCGCGCCCTCGGCGTCGCGCACCACGACGATGGTCTGCGGCCCCTTCGTGGCCAGACCCGCTTCCCGCACCGCGGCGCCCGCCGTGGTACCCGCCTGCACCCGGACGAGGGCGGCTTGGCTGATCGGGGTCGAGGTGGTCACGGCGGCGCACTCCTTGGCGTTTCGTTGGCGGGTCCATCCCGCGCGCGTCATCGACCGGGAACGTGTTCGCCCCGGCGCGACCATGCTAACCGTCCCGCCGCGCGGCGCACTCACGCCGTACGGGTGTGCTCAGTCTCCCCCGGCCAACTCGCGCAGCATCGACAACCGTTCCTCGGCCGGACGCTTCGGGCAACTGGTGCACATATCGCAACCGGGCGCCTCGAACACCAGACAGCACGAGATTCGCCGGACGAAGGTGCGCGCACCGACCTCGACGAACCGGGGCGCGGGCAGTTTGCCGCCGACCTCGCGCGCCAGCCGTACACCGGCCGCCGCGTCACCCGCGTCGAGCGCGCGGTTGCCGATGGCGTCGGCGGTGACGGCCCACAGCGATGCGACGCCCGCACCCGACACCTCGGCCACCGCGGGGATCACCGCCTCCAGCGTCGCCCGCAGGGCCGGGGCCGCCGCATCGGCGGATTCGGTCCCCGGCAGCACACGAACCCGTTCGACGCCGCCGTCGGGTCGCACCTCGCAGTCGAGGCGATCCAGCGCGGGCACGGGCGCGGGCACGCCGTCGACATACGCCCGGGCCAACTGCTCGACCAGCGCCGAAGCCACCATGCACCACCACAGCGTGCCCGCCACGCGCGGCGTCTCGGTCCCCCACGACCGCCCCATCTCCGCGATGCGTTCGGCCAGCCACTCGGGCCGGGTCATGGCTTCCCCGTGCACCGAGTTCACCACGCGAGGGGACTGCGCAACCATGTCGATTCCACTCCGATCCAGCCGCCGACGATTCCGAATGTTCCCAAAACCCACAGTGTGGCGACGACGAGGACCGCCGTCGCCGCCGCCGCGCCGACCCGCACGAGCAGGCCGCGCGCGGTGTACCAGGCCATGACCTGCCGGTACCGGTCCCGCAACCAGCCGAGCGCATGCCGCGCCCACGCGAATTCGGTGGCGAGGATGCCGAGTCCGGCGAAGACGATCGCCCAGCCGGGTCCGGGGTAGGGAATCGCGAGGATTCCCACGATCAGCACCGCGATGCCCGCGACCGCGACCCCGATCCGGTAGGCGAAGTTCAGCGTAGGCCGCCGCGCGACGGCCGCGCGGAAGGCGCGCACGCCCGCCGGGCGTTTCGCCGCGGGAGGATCGACCTCGGTACTCATTGCGCCAGCCTACGGACCCCGCGCCCGCCCCGGCGCGCGGCGAGTCGGGGCGGGCGCTCGGGTCAGACCAGTTCGGCCGTCGCGGGTCGCGCGCCGTCATCGATGGCGGCGATCCCGTCGACGGTGACCTCGATGACCCTGGCGCTGGCGATGTCGAAGAACAGGCCCGACACCGTGACGCCGCGTTCGGCCACGGCCGCGCGGACCGCGGGATGGCGGTGCAGGGTCTGCAACTGCACGGCCACGTTCACCATGCTGAGCTGGTCGACCGCGCCGAAGCCCGCCGCCTCGGCCGCGACCGCGACCGGATGTCCGACCCGGAACTGTTCCAGGCTCGGCCCGGCGTGCGCCAGCCAGGTGCCGATGCCGGGATCGGCTTCGGCCCCGGAATGCAGCGCGGCCATGGCCCCGCACGAGGAGTGGCCGCACACCACGATCGAGCGCACGTTCAATTCCCGCAGTGCGAACAGCAGCGCCGCCTCCACCGAGGCGTCGCCCTCGGTGGGCACCAGATTGCCGACGTTGCGGACGGTGAACAGGTCGCCGGGGCCGCTGTTGGTGATCACGTTCGGCACCACGCGGGAATCGGCGCAGGTCAGGAAGAACGAATCCGGGTCCTGACGGTCGCGAAGCTCGTCGAGGTGCGGTCGAACGACGTGCGCGTGGCTGCGGTGGTAGGCCGCGACGCCCGCCGCGACCGGGTCGGGATGCCGGTCCTCGCGCCGCCACGGGCCGAGGATCTCGTCGAAGACCGCGCGGCCGAATCCGCGCGATGGCGGGCCCGCGGTCGCGTGCGCCATGCGGGCGCTGCCGATCTCGACGAAGTCCACGCTGCCGCCGTTGCTCTCCTGCTGGCGCACCCAGTCCTCGATGGCCTCGAAGGCGGCGTGGTCGAGGAAGTCGACGGTCATCTCGACGGTGACGTCGGCGTCGCCGGGCACCTTGGCGAATTCGGCGGACAGGCGCGGCAGCGCGAGGAAGGTGCACGACCCGTCGATGGTGACCAGCCAGCGCTGCGAGGCCGGGATCGGCGTGGCGACGATGGCGACCCGCACCACCCGCCACAGCAGCAGCCCGAAGGCCAGCGCGAGGCCGATCATGACGCCCTCGAGCAGGTTGAGGAAGACGACGCCGAGCACGGTCACCGCGTAGACCAGCAGGTCGCCGGTGCGCCGCGCGAGTTTGATGTGGGCCAGCTTCACCAACTGGATGCCGATCACGATCAGCAGACCCGCCAGCGCCGCCTTCGGGATCTGTTCCACGATCCCGACCAGCGCCACCGAGAACAGCAGCACCCAGACGCCGTGCATGACGGCCGAGGCGCGGCTGCGCGCGCCCGCGGTGACATTGGTGGCGCTGCGCACGATCACGCCGGTCACCGGCAGGCCGCCGACCAGGCCGGAGAGCACGTTGGCCGAGCCCTGGCCGATGAGTTCCCGGTCGAAGTTCGTGCGCGGACCGGTGTGCATCTTGTCGACCGCGACCGCCGAGAGCAGGCTCTCGACGCTGGCGATGAGCGCGATGGTGAGCACCATGACCGCGACCGCCGACCAGCCGCCGTCCGGTATCCGCGGCAGCGCGATGGCATCGAACAGCGAACCGTTGAGCACCAACTTCTCCGCCTCGATGGGCAGCACCATGGCGAGCACGGTGGCCACCACGATCGCGACCAGCGGGCCCGGCACGACCCGCGCGCGGGCGGGCACGTAGCGCCAGCCGAGCATGATGGCGATCACCACCGCGCCGACGAGCGCGTCGCCGCCGTGCAGCGACATCAGCTGTCCCGGCAGTTCACGCAGGTTGTTCCAGGCCGAACTGTGCGAGGCGCCGCCGAGCAGGACGTGCACCTGCTGCAGCGCGATGGTGATGCCGATGCCGGCGAGCATCGCGTGCACGACCACCGGCGCGACCGCCAACGCCGCGCGGGCGACGCGGCTCAGGCCGAACAGGATCTGCAGGATGCCCGCGGCGACGACGATGAAGCAGGTCACCCGCCAGCCGAACTGGTTGATGGATTCGGCGACGACCACCGTCAGACCGGCGGCGGGTCCGCTGACCTGCAAGGTGGAGCCACCGAGGGTGCCCGCGAGGATGCCGCCGATGACGGCGGCGATGAGCCCGGCGGCCACCGGCGCGCCCGAGGCGAGGGCGATGCCGAGGGACAGCGGCAGCGCGACGAGGAAGACCACGATCGAGGCGGGCAGATCGTGACGCAGTACGGATGTCAGACGATCGGATCGAGCCACGGAGGGACGGCTCCGGTGCGCTGACGGCGGCGGGGCGAGATCGTTCTCGACAGCCATGATTTTTTCTCCTTCGCCGACTCGGCGGCGCTGGGGAGCGCGCGGCTCCCTTCGGCACGGCGCCGAGATCGGTTGACGATCGACATGTCCAGCAGGGCAATGGACCGCGAACCGGCATCTCGCGGTGAAGCAGGTCTCGACGCGGCGACGAATCGAGATGTAAACCTCGTCAAGCGTATTGGTAAAGACTTAGCAAAACCTGAGAAGAGGCCGTGGAGTGCGGGAGGCCATAGCCCCGCGCGACTGTGTCCGTTCCCACACTCCGTTCGAAATGCGCCGCCGGACCGAAGGATTCGGCCCGCGACCCGAATGCGTCGCTCACACGGGTTCGACCGCCACCCGCTCGCCGTCGTCCTCGAACTCCGCGATGCCATCGACGGTCACCTCGATCACCCGTGCCGTCGCCAGATCGAAGAACAGCCCGCTCACCTCGACCCCGCGCTCACGCACCCCGCGCCGCACCGCGGGGTGCGCCGAGAGCGCCTCCAGCTGCACCGCCACATTCACCATCGCCAACTGGTCGACCACACCGAAACCGGCGAGAGCGGCCGCCGCGGCCACCGGATGACCCAGCCGCATCCGGTCCAGACTCGGCCGGGCGTGCGCCAACCAGTCATCGAGCCCGGGACCGGCCGCGACCTCGCGGTGCAGCGCGTCCATCGCGCCGCATCCGGAATGCCCGCACACCACCACCGCGCGCACCTCGAGTTGCTCCAGCGCGTAGATCAGCGCCGCCTCCACCGACACGTCACCGCCGCCCACCGGCGCGAGGTTGCCGACATTGCGCACCGTGTAGAGGTCGCCGGGGCCGCTGTCGGTGATCACGTTGGGCACGATGCGGGCATCGGCGCAGGTCAGAAAGAAGGAATCGGCCTCGCGACGGTCGTGCAGCCCGCGCAGATGCCCGCGCATCAGATGCCGGTGCCCGCGATGGTATTCCGCGATACCCGCCGCGATCGGATTCGCCGGGTCACCGGATCGCCGCCGCGGCTTGATCACTCGCTCGAGCACCTGTCGCGCGTGCCCCCGCTCGGGCGGGCCGTCCGTGGCGGCGGCCATGCGCGCGGTGCCCATCTCCACGAAATCCACCGTGCCGCCGTCGTCTTCGCGCCTGCGCGCCCACTCGGTGATGAGTTCCCATGACGCGTGGTCGAGGAAATCCACCGTCATCTGCACGGTCACCGGCACGCGATGCGGCACCGCGGCCAGTTCGGCGGTGAGTGTCGGCAGGGCAAGAAAGGTGCAGGTGCCGTCGATGGTGACCACCCAGTGCCCGTCGGCGGCGGGCGCGGCGGCGATGTTCACCCGCACCACCCGCCACAGCAGCACCGCGAAGGACAGCACGAGCCCGATCACCATGCCCATCAACAGATTCCAGAACACCACCCCGAGCACCGTGGCCAGATACACGTAGAGGTCGCCGGTGCGCCGCGCCAGCCGGATGTGCGCCAATTTCACCAACTGCACGCCGATCAGGATGAGCAGACCGGCCAGCGCCGCCTTCGGCACCTGCTGCACCACGCCCGCCAAGGCGATGGCGAACAGCAGGATCCAGACGCCGTGGGTGACGGTCGCCGCCCGGCTGCGCGCGCCCGCGTTCGCGTTGGTGATGCTGCGCACGATCACCGCGGCGATCGGCAGCCCGCCCAACAGGCCCGAGGTGACATTGGCCGCACCCTGCCCGACCAGTTCGCGATCGAAATTCGTCGGCGTCGCCGGTCGCAACTTGTCCACCGCCACCGCCGAGAGCAGCGTCTCCACGCTCGCGATCAGCGCCACCGTGACCACCGTGACACCCACCGCGAACCAGTCGCCGTGCGGCAGCGCGGGCAGCCCGATCGCATCGACCAGCGACCCGTCGAGCACCAGTCGCTCCACGTGCGTCGGCAGCAGCAGCGACAGCACGGTCGCCGCCACCACCGCGACCAGCGGTCCGGGAACCGCGCGCACCGAGCGCGGCAGGAACTTCCATCCGATCAGGATCGCGATCACGACGAGCCCGACGCACAGATCACCGCTGTGCACCGACATCACCTGGTGCGGAAGCCGAATCAGGCTCTCGTAGGACGAGCTCAGCGAATCCCCGCCGAGCAGCACGTGCACCTGCTGCAGCGCGATGATCACGCCGATGCCCGCGAGCATGCCGTGCACCACCACCGGCGCGATGGCGAGGGTGGCGCGCGCGATCCTGCTGAGCCCGAACAGGATCTGTAACACTCCCGCCCCGACCGTGATGAAACAGGTGACGGCCCAACCGAAATGGTGGATCGATTCGGCGACTACCACGGTGAGACTCGCCGTCGGCCCGCTCACCTGCACCGCCGACCCGCCGACCGCCCCCGCGACCACCCCGCCGACCGCGGCCGCGATCAGCCCGGCGGCGACCGGCGCGCCGGAAGCCACGGCGACGCCGAGAGACAGGGGAAGCGCGACGAGGAAGACCACGACCGACGCCGGTAGGTCGTGGCGTAGCAGGGCATTCAGGCGCGTCGTCGGTGCGGCGGAATCGGTGTCGGTGGACATATCTCTCCTTCGCCGCCCCGAAGAGACGGTTCATCGGTCAACATGTACTGGCATCGAAAGCGAGTGGCGATCGTGGAACACGACCCGGTGGCACAGCGGTCACCCCCGAGGGTAAAGACTTCGCAAAGCATATGAAAAGATTCAGAGCACTTCCTACATAATGCTACCGAATTGTGACATACATCACAGTTTGATTCGGCGATGACCCTCCCATTCGGCGCACGCACCCGCGTCACGAGCGACCCCGACGTTGACAGCGACGACACGGACAGATGGGATGTCCTGTTGCGCGACCATTTCCGAACGCATTCGGCCGACGAGGTGCGCGACTCCCGAGTCGGATCGCGCGCGACAGAAAGGCCCATCACCTTGCCGCAGCGACCAGCCCCGTCACCGACGCGAGGACTCGGCGTCGCGACCGCGATACTCCTCACCGAGGCGATCGTCCTCGCCCTCGCGTTCGTCTTCGCCCCCGCGCCCGCCGCGGCCGCGCGATCGGGGATGCGCTTCACCGACGAGAGCGACCTCCGCGCCGCCTTCCGCGCCGAATTCGCCGCGTACTGGAACTCCCCGCGATCCGGCTTCCCCACCGGACTGGGCGATATCGTCGACTACTGGTTCCACTACCACATCACCAAGGCGGTCATGGCCGCGCTCCTCGTGATCGTGTGCGCCACACTGGGAATCGCGCTGTGGCGAACGATGGCGAAAACCCGTCGCTCACGGTTGTTCTCGACATCGGCGGCCGCGCTCCTCACCTGCTGCGGCGCCTTCGCGCTGATCCTCACCTTGGCCAATATCCAAGGCGCGACCGCTCCTTTCGCCTCCCTGCTGCCGATGCTCACCGACACCGCGCCCGACCCACGACTCACCGACACCCTGAACCAACTCGACCAGCAACTCGCCGCGGGCGACCACACTCCCGCCCTCACCGTCATCGTCGCAGACTTCACCCGATACCACCTGGTCATGGCGGTACTCGCCGCCGCGACGGCAGTCGCCCTGTGCGTGGTCGGCGCGAAATTCTGGCGCGTCACCGCGAGGTCGGCCGCAGGACGGCGCGGACGCGGGCTCGCGGCGTTCACCCTCCTGCTGGCCGCGGCGCTCGCCGTTGTCGCCGTGGCGAATACGACCACCACGGCGGATCCCGTACCGGCACTTCAAGACGCACTCGCGGGGCGATGGTGATCACCTGCGACCGTCCCGACGCACGGTCCGCAGGCTGATCACCGGTACTCGGGCCGCTTTCGCGCAATGAACGGCACGACTCGCATCTCGACGTGCGAACAACGGCTACCCCCAAGTCCTTCCGGTCTCTCCGCGCGCCCCCGGCCTCTCCGCGTTTCTGTGACCTCCCCCGCACGTCCCTCCGGCCTTCCCGCGTCCCTCCGGATTCCGCACGTTTCCCGGCTTTCGCAGCGCTCACATGGGGCGCGCGGCCCAGAATTCGCAGTGGTGCCGGACGGGGAAATCATCGGACATGAAGCTGCCCGTCGCCCGCATGATCAGCACCGCACCGTCTCCTGGCGGCCCCGGCCACGCCGACCACGGGCCCGAACCGGGTGCGTTCGGATCGCCGGTATGCGCGAAAGTGGTCCACCAGCGCCGCATCTGCTCACCGAACACCGCCGACGCACCGGTCCACGGCAACGGCACGCCGAACACGCCGTTGAACAGATAGAACAGCTCGGCGGAATGGAATGCCCCCGGCAGCAACGGATTCCCGTCCCCGAGGGGTGCCTCGTCGAACTCGTACTGCCACACCGGATGTCCGGCGTCACGGGCGAGGCGGCCGGTCCACAGGGCCGGGCAGGCGAACAGCCCGTCGGTGATCACCGCGGACTGCGCCGCCGCCGGTGACGGATAGTCCGCGACCGGATATCGCGCGAGTATCGCGTCGGCGTACGTGCCGAACGTCCACCGGACATAGCTCTGGTAACTCTCGGCATCCGGAATCCGGCCGCGCGCATAGTCGGATTCCGCGACGAACTGCGCCCCCTCGTCACCATTGCTGCCGACGATGAGCGGAATCCGGTCCACCCGGTCCCGCAGTGCCGCCTCCAGATCCCGCGTCACGACCACACCGTCGATGACGGGAACCCACGTCGGAGTCGAGTCGTCGGACTGCCCCGCCGACGCGTCCAGCAACCTCTCGGCGGGCAACCCGCGCAGACAGGCCAGTCGCGTCGCGGGATCGCCGCATCCCACACTGTCGGCGAAGCGCGCCGAACGCGCGAACGAGTCCGCGCGACCGCCGGGAACCAACGGCGACCGCGCACACGAACCGCTCTGCACGATGGCCTTGTCGTACAGCCCGTCGGAACCCGGCGCGGCGAAATGCGTGCACACACTCCCGCCGCCCGCCGACTCGCCGAAGATCGTCACCGCCCCCGGATCGCCGCCGAAGGCTCGGGCATTGTCGCGCACCCACCGCAGCGCGGCCTGCTGATCCTGGATGCCGACCGTCCCGGTGGCGCCGCCCGACTCCGCGGCGAGCTCGGGCAGCGAAAGGAACCCGAACGGTCCGAGCCGATAATTCGGCACCGCGACGATGACATCCCCCTCGGCCACCATCCGCGTCGGCGCATCGTATTGCGCGTTCGAACCCGTGGTGTAGCCACCGCCGTGGAAGAACACCATCACCGGAAGATTTCGCCCGACCGCGCCGTCCGGCGCGTAGACGTCGATCGTCAGACAGTCCTCACCGGTCGGCCCCGCGGTGGGCAGCGCGGGCAGATACCCGTTCTGCGGACACTGCGGCCCGTGACCGCGCGCCGACCGCGCACCCGACCACCCCGACACCGGCCGCGGCGCGCCGAACCGAGCAGCACCGCCGGTGGACCCGGCAAACGGGATACCCAAATATTCGACCACGCCATCGGAGACCACCCCCGCGATCGCACCGCCGGTCACCACGACCTCGCGAGTCGCCGCGGCGACAACCGGCGACGGCGCGCCGACCACCGACAATCCGGTCACCACCAGCACACAAACCCCGAAACGAACGAGCGAACGAATCATCGGCCAACTCCTCCGACACGGCCTGCAGCCATGGGCAGCGACGAACTCTCGGCAGGTTCACCCAGGATAGTAAATCTCTGGCAAATGACTCTTGCGCTCGGCGGGGCGACCGCCACGAGGCACGCGCCGCACCTGGCGATCGGCGGCATCGATCGAAGAACGCGACCGTCGTGAGCCGTGCACCCGATATCCGTGCCGAAGAAGCCGCCGCGTCGCCGAACTCCGCCTGCACGCGCGTCGATCGACAGACGAACCCCGCACCTCTACTCGAACGTGCGCGGTCCGTCTCTTCGAGCGGCTACGTTATCCACTTCGGCTCGCGAGTTCGTGGGACAACCGCCGGACGACCTCGGTCGCCATGACCGCCTGACCCGAAGTCGAGAAGTGGATACGATCCGCGCTGACCAGGTTGTCCCGATCGTTGAACGGGTGATTCCACATGTCGACGACAACGGCGTCGTAGTCGGCGGCGACATCGCGCGTTATCTCGTTCATGTCCCGGATCCGCCGGTGCCAGTCCGGGAACGCGGGCACCACGAATGCTCGGCCGAGCGTGAAGGTCGTCAACAGCGCGCGGGCGCCCGCCGCGACTTCGTACATGTGCCGCATCGCCTTCTCGATCCGGTCGAAATCGGGATCGCGCCGAAGAATGTCGTTCGGACCGCACGGCAAGTGCAGGAGATCGGGTCCGAACTCGAGCATGCGGTCGAGTTGCCCGGACACCGTCTCGGCGGTGGTGACCCCGTATTCCGCGATGTTGAGGTACCGCGCGTCCGGACCCAACCGCCGCAGCACGTCCGCGACCCGATCGGCCCAGCCCCGGTTCGCGTATCCGGGGGTGGGATCGCCGATGCCCGCCGACAAGCTGTCGCCGACCACGCCGAACCGACGCCACGGCGCGTCGAACAGCAATGCGGCGGAGGTCGATTCGGGCAGGCAGTACAGGTCGGACTGTTCGGTCATCGGCATGGTCACGACCTCCGGTCGCGCGGCGTGATGCCCAACGCCGTCACCGCACCGACGACGGCGACCACCGCGACGAAGAGCCAGCCGAATCGGAACACGACGAGCGCCCGGTCGGCGACATCGAGCGATCCGAGGACGGCGATCAGCACCGCGACGCCGAGCACGTAGCCGAGCTGGCGGGCGGTGTTAACCACGGCACTGCCGGTCGCGGACCGCTCGGGCGGCAGATCCACGGTGGCGGCGGCGATCATGGTCGGCAGCGCGAGGCCGATGCCGATGCCGGATATCAGCCACCCCGGCAGCACCTCGACGCCGTACCGCACGGGCGTGGACGCGGTGGTCAGCACCAGCGCCACACCGGCCGCGAACAACAGATTCCCGAGCGCCACAACGACACCCACCGGCATCCGGGTAGTCAGCCGCGGGCCGACGGCGGCGAAGACCGCCACGGCGAGCGGCCCAGGAACGATGGCGAGCCCGGTTTCGACGGCGGTGAAATGCGCCACGTTCTCCAACCACATGGCGATACTCAGGAACCACGCACCGAACGCCGTGCAGAACGCCAAGACGGTGGCATTGGCCCACACGAATGTCGGCACCCGGAAAAGCGCCGGTGGCACTACGGGATTCGGATGTCGCAGGATGCGCACCACGAACAGGATCACACCGATCACCGCGACGGCCGACGCCGCGCAGAGCGCGGGCAACGACCACTCACCGGTCTTCACCAACCCCAGCGACAGCGCGCCGATCGCCACGATCACCAGCACGGCGCCGAGGATGTCGGGCAGTTCCACCCGCAGCCGCTCGCGCAGATCCGGCACCAACCGGACGGCCGCGACCCCGACCACCACCCCCACCGGGACGTTGATCAGGAACACCCACCGCCACGACGCCTCGACCAGCGCCCCGCCAACCACCGGACCGAAAGCAGCGGCCACGGAACTCGTCGTCGCCCACATCTTCACCGCTCCCGGCACCCGTGCGGGCGGCAACACCGTGAGCAGCAGACCCAGTCCGGCCGGTGTCAGCACCGCGGCGCCCGCCGCCTGCACCACCCGGAACGCCACCAACGCCCACAGCGAAGGAGCCACCGCGCAGGCCGCGCTCGCCACCGTGAAAATGCCGAGCCCGACCAGGAATCCGGCTTTGCGCCCGAACCGATCCGACAGGCGGCCCGCCGGAATCAGCAGCGCCGCATAGACGATCGCGTACCCGTTCAACACCCAGCTCACATCCGCGAGCGAACGTCCCGGATACGACGCACCGATCGAGGTGAACGCGACATTCACGACGAACACGTCGAGCATCGCGATGAACGCCGCGGCGCACACCACCCACACGATCGCCGTCGAAGGGTCCCGATTCGTCCGCGGCGCCGTGTCCACGGCCCGTCCGGCTGCTACGCCATCCATCAGCCATCCCTTCCCGTCGACACCGGTCTCGGGCTCCACACCACGAGCTCCACCCATGCGACCAAGTAAACATACGGTCGCATGTATGTATTTTTCAACCCTCCCACCCACGCCGCCGAAAACGGCATACGATCGGCTGTATGGTCGAATCCGAGCGCGGAACAGCCGAAGAGAGCACCGATCAGCGACTCCTTCGCGGCGCGAAATCACGGCGTGCGGTAACCGCACGAGCGGTCGACATCGCCTCGCTCGACGGCCTGGACGGACTCAGCTTCGGCCGCCTCGCCGAGGACCTCGACCTCAGCAAGGCGGGCATCCAGACCCTGTTCCGAACCAAGGAACGACTGCAACTCGCCACCGTCGAAGCAGCACGAGAAGCCTTCGTCGACGCCGTGGTCCACCCCGCCGCAACAGCTCCTTCGGGCGTCCCCCGCATCCGCGCCCTCGTCGACCGGTGGCTCGACTACGCCGAACAACCCCTGTTCCCCGGCGGCTGCTTCTGGGGCGCGAACATCCCGATCTTCGACAGCCACCCCGGCCCGGTCCGCGACGCCCTTCGACAACAACGACGAGTCTGGATCGCCACCCTCGCAAAACAATTCCGCAACGCCGTCACAGCGGGCGAACTCACCGACACCGACCCGGAAACCGCCGCCTTCCAGATCAGCGCCCTACTGTATGCCGTAAACCTCTCCCTGCGCCTCGGCGACGACGACAGCGTGACCCTGACCCGGCGCATAATCGACGACCTGCTCGACACCGCATCCTGATCCACCGCTCCGGCATCCGAGACCGCCACCGAACCCGCGACTCCGCCGCGCGGAATTCCTCTCGCGCACAACTCATCCACGCACCCGCGGTCCCAACGGGCACCTCTCGGATCACGAATCCGATTGCACACAGGCTATTCAGCGAAGACAGCGGCGCACCTTCGAGTTCGGCGCGCATGACGACCGGTCGGGCCGCGTCGGCGATCGCGAGTGCGTCATTCCTCCCGGAAGGGATAGAGCTGCGCTATGAAATTCTTGTCTCCAGCAGAAAGATCTGTATTCCAGGGGATTTCGAAGCCACCCGTGGTCAGCTCCGCGGGTACCGGATACTGCATGATCGAGTCGGGATCATAGGAGCTGAAATCGGTTTCCATCGGACTCTCACGGTGCAGCACATTGTGCCGAATCTGGTCATCGTCCCACCCCGACGAACGATAGTGGGCGTAAACGGCGCTTTCATCCCACGGAATCTCAGCGACGGGACTGGAATGCTCGTGCACACAACCCAATGCGTGACCGAATTCGTGGAGCACGAACCTACGTGCAAGGTCAGGAGGGTTGACGTCGGCCAAACCGCCCAGCTGCATCGTCGGCTCGGTCGGATGTATCCGCTGAGCGGCGGTCCCGATGTAGGACCAGTTGCCGGAACCGGTGAAGGTGATACGCAGTTCGGCATTCGCGTGGTCGCCGAATACGAATCGGAGGTTGGCATATTCGAGCCAGGTCCGGGCGTATCGCTCGACCAGTGATCTACCGCGGGCATCGCCATCGAGGAATCGAATACGCAACTCTTGACCGACCTGCCACTTCCGATCCCTGGCCAGCGCGAGTTCGTTTCGCGAACCGGTGACGCCGATGGCGGCCTTACCGGCGCCGGATTCGAACGACTCCCCGGGGGGATGTACTTCCACGCAGGAATGCAGTTCGGTCATGGTGTCATCATGCCACTACGGTAGGAGATCCCGAGCTCATCCAGCGCGGCGGCGGCGGCCTCGATTCGCACACCCATGTTTCGCCAGATCGTCTGCGGCCCATCCGCGCTCGGTACTACTCGGCCGGACTCACCCTTGTGGATCGCGACGACTTCCATCCTCTCGTTGCACACCGGAGAGCCGGAGGAGCCGCGGAGCGTATCGGCAAGGTAACGCACATAACGCTCGTCGACCTCCCACACGGCGAGCGGTTCGAGCGCGAACTGCTTCCTCGCACCCAACGGATGTTGAATTATGACCAGCAGATCATCGATGCACGGACCCGAGCGGCTGCCCAAGGTGAACGGCGTGCGATCGACGGGGGAAGCCAGCCGCAACACCGCCCAATCCGCCGCGGCGTCGGCGGCCACCGGCGCGATATTCACCCCACGGACCAAGGGCTTCTCCGGGGGCGACATATCCCAATCGAATTCCGCGACAGCCGTGATCACCGGCGCCTGCTGTTCCGTGCCCGCTTCGAGCATCAAGTTGTGGTGGCTGGTCAACAGCAGATCGGCGGTGATCAGGAAGCCGGTTCCGTACCCCCTGCGATCCCGCGAGTTCAGGACCAGTCGCGCGACCGCGGGAGCGAATCCGGTGATCTGCCGTGCTAATTCGACAGACATGAGACGGCTGCGCTTCTCCATCAAACGTTCGAGATTTCTGGCCACCAGTCGGCTGTCATCCCGGTGCGGCTCCTCGATATACGCGCCAACGGTGGTGAGCGCAGGCTCCGCTCCGAGCATTTCCCGAAACCGGTCCTTGAACGCTCCGGCGAGCGGCGATTGCGCGGCGTTCTCGACCAAGGTTCGCAACTTGCCCTGACTGGCCATGGTCTCGATCAGCTTGTGACACGTGGATCGGACATCATAGGCGAAGGGGAAGGTTCCCGGAACGATCCCTGCTTCCTCGGCCAGACTTTCGAGGGCCTCGACACGACGGAATCCGACCACAAGGAGGTCGCGTAGCTCGGGAGGTTCCGGTGTACTCCATGCCACTGGCAGTCTGTCGAGGAAGTTGGTCATGGGCGGCAGCCTCTCGCGCACAGCATCGATCGTCGGCGGAAATCCGAGGTTACCGTTTGTTCGGGAACCGGGTGACGCGAGTTGCTTCATCCGCAGGCGCACGGAATTCAGGTAGAACAGGGTCATGTCCCGGAACCAACCATCCCGTCTGTGGACCGATGCCGAGCTCGAACAGCTCCGAGACCAGGTGCTGCTGACAGCCCGCGAATACCGGGAGCCGGACAAGATCAGGGAACTGGTGAGCAAGTTGCCATCCGGCCACGACCTCGACGCGGATACGAAGTGGAACGGGACTGCGCGGGAGATCTGGCGCGATGTCCTCACCAATGCCAATAGCCGCGGCATTGTCGATGACCTTCTGATCGTAGTCGGCGAGGATCCACTGAGTGTAGGGATTCACAATGACCTACGGCTGTTCCTCGACCGGTTGTACAGGGAAAACGTCGAATCCGATTCAAGACCGGCGGCGACTGCCACTTTCGATGCCTTTCGAATACCGGCGTCGTACCGAAGACAATCGGCAGGCATTCAGTACCCGCCTGTTCACGAACATTTGCGCTGCCGCCTGGACGTTCGCATAGGACTACGCCGCGGCCCACACGTCACTCTGGTAGCGGATGCGGCCGACAACGATCTCCGCAGCGCCCTCAACAGGGTCGAGGACCGTCTGTCGCGCTGGGATGTACCGCGGTGGGTACCGCGTACCTGGTGGTCGATGGTGGCCCACTCCGCGCCGCCGACCAATACCGACGAACTGGACCATCATCTGGTCACCGAGTCCGCCGACTGGCGGCGCCGAGACGAGACTGAAGACATCGGCATCGTGCTGTCATTTCCGGATGGCTACCCGATGCCATCGGCAAAGAAGTACATAGATGCCATCCGGAGTCGGGTGCCGAACGCCGCTGTGGTGGGCTGGATTCCGCGGACGCGGGCGGGAGACGCCGCCGATTCGGCAGCTGATTTGGCCGAGATGACGGGCGCGGATGAATTCCTGCTCCGCTTACCCGTGCCGCGCAGCCCGACGAATCGTGGCATGCGCCGCCCGGTGCACGACGGCGGCGCGCACACTGCTCTGGTCGCCGCTCTCTTGGAAGACGGTGCGTACGGTCTCCCCGGCGAGGACCGCGATGCCCTACCACTTCCGGACGACGCGCCGCCCCGTGGCTTCGCGCGTCAATTGGTCGAGGAGTTGAATGCCGAAGATCCCTGGAAGACGGCCGAATACGAGGTGCTCGCGGCGGTCCGTGAATTTCGACCGGATCTGTTTCCGGCATTGCTGGCCGAATGCGCCGCGAAAAGAATCGACCCGCAACGTCTTTCCTCGCTGCGCATCGCGGCGCGAACGGACGAGGACATGGACAGTTGGATCACCGCGGCGGGTGGTCGACTACCGCTCCCCGGTACGGATATTCCCTCCCGATCGATCGATCCCGCCACCGCCGACGCCGTAGTGCTCGGGCTCGTCCGGCGCGGCGACACCGCTACCGCCGGATTATGGGTTCCCTACGCGAGCGTCACGGTCGCACACGTAATCGAGGCGCTGCACAGCGGAATCGACGCGACTGCGTTCGTGCACGACGCGACAGCAGACCAAACGGTCGCTGCTATGCGCGCGAACTTCGCGTCCGCCGTCGATCTTTCGCGCGTACCGAACGGGCGTGTGCGACCGGGTTGCTGGGCGGTACTGGCCAGGCGCGGAATAACCGACGATATACGAGCATTCGTGGAACAGCTGGACGATCAGCTGCGTAGGGTGCTGGAAGGCACGGTTGCGCCATCGCTGCTCGAGGAAGAGTCGATCACTCCGCTTCGGAACGGATTCTGGCCACCGCTCGTGACGCCAGATTGACATCCGGAGGTGGCAATGCTTGCAGATTGGTTCTTGTGCTCGGCATTTCGGCTCCCACCGAACCTGACCCATGCCTATCTCGACATGCTCGCCGCGCTGCGGGAGCCGCGGGAGCGCGCGACCCTCGTCATCGACGCGATCGATGAACTCCGTCGAGTGGACACGGGCCTGATGCTCTATGCGCTGCCGCGGGTCACCGCCGCGCATCGTCGCCTCGCGGACGTCACGGCGGTGACAGCCCAGGCGGCGGGGTTCTACGACGACCTGTGCGCGGTGCTGCACACCGACGGTGACCGACTGCGTGCGGCCTTCGCCGCCCTGCCCGAGTCACCGCAAGCGCTGTTCGTCGTCCTCGCCGAGATCGCCGACACCTGCGATGCGCCGGACGCCGCCCGTAGACCGGGTGATCCGTATCAGGACATCGTCGACTATCCCGCCGTCACCGTCACCCTCGCGCTGCTCATCGACGTCGCGACCAGGCACGCCGATGAGGTGCGCGGGTGGATCGTCGACGGCGCACCGACCCTGCTCGAACATGCGCGCTCGGGCGGATACGGGCGACTCCCTCTGCTCTTCGCGACGCACTTGGTCGCTCTCGTCGACCACCGCGCGGCCACAATCGACGAATTGGCGAAGAAGCTGTGGGAGTTCGGCGACCGAGCCGCGGATCTGGAACCGGATCTGGTCCATGCCCTCGTCCAACTCCGGTTTCCGGTCGGTACGGATCTGCGTGTCCTCGAGGCGGAGGCCGTCAACGGAAACGAACTGAACAGGTGGCGCGCGGGCACAAGTCCGCACGACCCCATTCCCGCCCGGGCGGCGGCCTGCGCTCGAGTCGGAGCAGACGGCTCCCGCGCCCGCGATACGGCAGCGGTGCTCTGGCAAGCGACACTCTGGGAGAGGATCGCCGCGCTCGCACCCGTCGAGGCGATCGGACTGCTGCGTCGATGGTGGCAGCCGCCGTCACCGACATTCGCCGAACCGGTCGAGGTGCGAGTGCCGTGCGAACCCAGCTATCAGGCGACACAAGCGCATCTCGGCGCGCTGCTCGCCACCCGAAGTCTGCAGTTGAGATCGAGACATCCGCGTATCGCGGTCAAACCGAGGACCGGGGCGATCGGAGCCACCTCCGACGAAGTCGCGGTGTTAATCGGCTCGCCATGGTTGTTCCGGCGCTCCGACAAGTGGGGCAGCCGGATACCAGCCCAGTTCACCGGTAGTACCCAGGCGGCCCCCTTGATCCGGTTGTGCTGCGCCGCTCTGCTCGCCGTCGATCTGCTGCGCGCCAACCGGCATGTCGATCCGGCCGACGAACCCACGCATCTGTTCGCGCTGATCTTCCACCTTCGCGACGTGACAGGCGACCGCTCGCTGCGTACCGCCCTCGACAACATCAAGCAATCCCAGTCCGTCAAGCCCACCGAATTGCCGCTGCCGCTGCAGGGGCTCGCCTATCACGCGATGGAGGCCATCGACCGCGCTGGAAAGGGGGAGTATCCGGAACTCCCCGGTGGGCGTTTGGCTCGGTTCATTCTGGACGGCACGGGCGCTCGCGAGCGACTCGACGACGCGCCGGATCAATGGCGGCTGCTCTTCCGGCAAGCCGCGCGAGCGATCGCCGTGTACTGGATCAAGGAGACCTCTTCAGGAGGCCTGCCGCGCACCACGACCGCGGGGGACGGCTGGTTCGACGGCGTCGATCCGTACGCACGGCGACTACTGGCGGCCGTGGTGGGCGGAGCCGGTGCGGGATTCGACGCCAACCTCTCCGACGCGCAACGCTTGTTGGACGAGATCTACTCGCATCCGCGCGATGCCGATGACTCGCATCCGCGCGATGTCGACGAATGGAACTGGTTCCGCGATAGGGAATCTCACCGCAGGGCGAGCCTAGAACTTCACGAACGTCCCTTGAACAGCAATCTGTTGCTGCTCTCACCCCGATACGACATCGAGGTGTGGACCGAATACAGCGCGGAGATCGAGCCGTGGCTCGACGGCGGCGGGGCGCGGCAGGCCATGGCGACCGTTCGTCTGGAAGCGCTGCTGGCCGACACCGAGTCCGGTGACGTGGGCGCATATGGCGAATGGGTCGAGAAATGGCTCGACCTGATCGAAGCGATCAACATGCCGATCGAACTTCCTCGAGCCATACGTTTCCGCATGGTCGGCTTACTCGACGCACCGGTGGCGGCGCACGGTTCACAGGCACGCGTCGATGCCGTCGGCACGGCGGTGATAGACGCGATCCTCGACATCAGCAGAGACGCGCATCGCTATTACCACCTGTTGTTCCGAGCCCTCTCTCGTCGGCTCAGGGCAGGGGATGCGATCGCCGACTCCTGGCGATACCGCGTCATGAATCTGTGTCACCGACTGGCGATCCTGGATCCCTACCGGTTCGGACCGCGCAGCCCGTACGACACGACCAATCGCCGACGCAGTTCGCGCGACACCGAAGGGGAACTGCGTTCATTCCTTCAGGCCACGGTACTGCGGACGATTGCGACGCAGGCCGCCACACTGGGTGACGCGATCGAACGGCTGTGGACGACCAACCACCACGGTCCTGACGCGACCGTCACATACTCCACATCCGCCGAAGTCGAAGCGACCGCGGTGTGGCGCGACGAACGAACGACCCGCCTCATCGCTGTCGACCACCATCACGGACAGGTGGTGCGTCACCATCATCGATTCGACCCGTCGAAAACGCACACCTCGGGAGAGGTCCGGGATCTATTCCTCCCACAAGCGGATCGACCGCAGACGCTCACCCAGATTCTGCGCTACAACCGCGCGGTCTTCGCGATCGTCTGCGCGGTCGACAAGGCGACCGGACAGATGTGGTTCAACTGCGGCCTCGGCTACCCACTCGAATATCAGAGCCAACCCGGTGCGCGACCGCAGGCTGTCGGGTCACCGGTCGCGATCAAGCTGACCGGCCGCACCGACGAGCCGAAGATCACCGAACCGATACCGCTGCGCCGAGCGCAGCCGGTCGCCGGTGAGGTCCGCCGCGCCCGCGTGCGGTCTATCCGGCAGTTTCCAGGGCTACGCCTCGAAATCGATGGTGAGCGGGTCGATAATTCCCAAGGAAATTCCGGGTTCAAGGGCAATTCCGGTGAGGCCGAGCGCGTGCGATCGCGTTGGGATCCCGATCTCGGACGCGCCTTCACCGCCCCGGAAGGCGAAACCTGGACGACCCTCGCGATCTGGGACGAGACCCTCGAATATTGGCTCCCGCTCGATCGCACCGGTCTGGATCTGCTCGCCGCCGAATCCTCGAAACTGGCCGAGGGTGGCCGCCTGCGACTCACCTTCGTCGACCACTCGCTCAGTGACGACGGAATGGGCACGGATCGAGTTCGTTTCGCCGGTTCGCCCGGCCGGTGCTACCTGCTGGGCGAATCCGACTTCACACAGCGGAGTTGGGCACAGCTGACCGAACGGCTCATCGACGCGCCGACCGGACTGGTCGTCGATGTCATCGCCACCGCGGACGGCTTGCTCGACTTGCCCGCGGACCCGTTCGACGACCGAAACATCACATGGCTCAGCCTCTTCGAGGACGACAGCGGATTGACGATCGCGCACCGAGAGGCGAACACCTGGTGGATCGACGTCGACACCCCCGACGGGTACCCGGACCGGATCCGTGTGAGCAAACCACACGACTCGGTCACCTCACCGCTGTTCACACTCGGCCGCTGGGGCGAGTTCCAGGCCCGCAGGGGTGAGATCGACGCATTTCCAGCGGAAGACAACGGAATCACCGATCCAGAGGATCACAGCATCGAACGATACGAGCGACTGCACCGCCTGTCGAAAGGCGAAGTAGTCACGCTGAAGAACTGCGCGGGCAATGACCTCGGTCGTGGCGTACTCCGTGGGTTCACCGCGGAAGGACTCTCGCTCTCGCTCAAGTCCGAATCGGTCACCCTCTACGCCGACCCGCACAGCGTACACAGATTCGTCCGCGATCGTCCCGTAGAGATCGAGCGAGACTACAGCAAGCCGATGGACGCGGAGCGCGCATCCGTCGCCGCGACGAGTGACACGATCCTCGGCATGTCCTCGATCGAAGACGCCCGAGAACGAGATGCCGTGCGAGAGCGTCTCACCGTGGCCGATTCGATCACCGGCATGATCGTCAGGACGATTCGCGGACCCGATAACCAAGTGCGCGCGTACGGTGTGTGGCTGCGGTTCGACGGCGATGTCGTATTGGTGACCGTGCCCGAGACGGCGTTCTCGGTCGGCGGCAGGCACGCGGGGGACCACATCGCCGGTAGTCGATCGGCCGAAGGCTGGGTGTTCTCCGTGCGATACCGCGTCATTCGGGCGCGTGGATTCTACGAACAGGTCGACGCGCGTGCGACCGGATGGCACCTGATCGGTTTCGCCACGGTCGGCAATCGCAGGAAATCAGTGTGGCAGGACCCGAATCGTCCGATCATCGCCATCAGCGATGAGCAGGCATCCTGGAGCGGCAAGACCACGATCGCGAAAATAGGGAAGGGCGACGGCTCGATCTTCGACGGCAAACGCTACATCCGGGTCGCGGTCCGGCACGGCAATGTGACGATGGTCGGCGACGCTCAGGAATTCGAACGCGGAGCGGATGTGCGACTCGACTACCCCCGCATCCAGCTCACACGGCGCGTCGGTGCCGGGACGTATTTCGTCGCAAGGACCTTCGAGCTGAAGGCAGCGGTGGCGGTGCGTTCGGCACGGCCCGAAGTCGGCTCGGAACAGCGGATGGAGCGCTGGCGCGAGGAACTGGAACGCGGGCGCCACCATCTGACCGGCGAGCTCAGCGATTCGGAGCTGCATCTCGACATCGCGGCTCTGCGCCCCGACGGCACCTGGGGGAATTCGTTGCCGCTGCGCCCGGACGAGGAGCCCCTCATCGCGGCCCGCAACGCCTACAAGAAACTGACTCGCGTACGCGTGGAACCGGAGGGCCAGGGTTACGTCGGATCGTTCGCCCGTGCCGAACCTTTCACCGTGATCGAATTCATCGAAGAACTGAAGCTCAGCGGAGACGGTTCCAGGGAGCACTTCGGCACCCGTCGGGTCTACTACGTGGGCGACGAGACCATCGGCGACCGGACGGTGCACCGGTTCGAATGGGGATTCGGATGGGTGCTCGACATTCCCGAGGAGGCATTACGGCTCGGCGCCGATCCGATCGACGGCGCCATCCCGCCCTTCTTCCATTCCGATCGCGTAGGGGCCATGCGCTTCACGGCCGACCCCACCGTTCCGGGGCACGTGGTCGTGCATATCGCGCCGGAAGACATCCACCCCTCGGTGGAGGGCCAGATCATGCGCGAAGCGGGCAAGAAGGTCATCCACGAGATCGAAGTGCTGATCGATGTCCGCGACGAAATGGTCACGGTCCTCAATATCCACACGCAATCACCGGAATCCGCCGGTGCGGCCGCCGGGTGGATCCGTACGACAGACCACTCGATCACGGGACGGATGCACCGGGACAGCATCACCGCGTTGCT
This sequence comes from Nocardia bovistercoris, assembly GCF_015674855.1. Taxonomy (GTDB): domain Bacteria; phylum Actinomycetota; class Actinomycetes; order Mycobacteriales; family Mycobacteriaceae; genus Nocardia; species Nocardia bovistercoris. The sequence continues at coordinate 390,506 of NZ_JADMLG010000001.1, forward strand.
GAACGCCGAGCGACATTCCACCGGCCCGGTGCGACGGCGCATCCTGGCCAAACTCGACGTCGATATCGCACGTCTCGGCAGGCTCCGCGAATTCAGTTGGGTTCCCTTGACGGATCTTTCCGCCGGTCAATGGCTCTACATGAAGGCGGGCTACATCAGGAAGACGAGCAACGGGACCTCACTCGAATTCCGCTTGCCGGATCGACTCGGGGCGCATACGGCGTTCTCGGTGCACGTCAACCGCCGCCGATTCTCCTATAGCCCTGGACGACTCGACCAAGCTTTCGAACGCCACGGAAAAGACGCTTTTCACAGGCGCATGATGTTGGTCCGATTGCTGCCCTCGAACGACAAAGGCTGGCTCGGCGCGGTGACCAATGGTCCGCCGCGCCCGTTCCTCACCTTGCTGAGTTGGATCCGCCACAACCGCGGAACCTGTTATGCCACGATGGGTTCCGAGATCACCGTCGAGGTCAATCCGAGTGTGTTCTACAGAGTGCCGAGCCTGAGACGCCGTCATCTTCCCGAGGGCACCCTCGTACAGCTCAGCCAAGCGTCCGACAAACGAGAGATCGTTCTCACCGTCGCCCTTCCCGCTCAGGAACAGTACGTGCGAGACGGCCGCCTGGTGGTGGCACTGCCGAAAGATCCGCTGCTCCGTCCGAACGGAATCACACAAGCCAAGAGACCGCGGATGTTCACCGTAGCCGGGCTGCCCGACCTGGAAGCGACTCTGGACAAAGGCATGGACGCGAAGGCGCTGCTGCGCACACGACATCCCCGAGTGCTCTTCGCGAAGTCCGGCTCGGACGGCGTCGTCCTGTACCGGAGCGACCATCCCGGTGCGGGCAACGCGTTCGCCGCGACCATCGACATCGATGGTTCCGATCTGAGCGCGAAGATCCGCTACCTGGACGGACATACCAAGCCCGTGGCATGGGCGCGCCTGAGTTTCGCCAACGCGACCGCGACCGAGATCGCCGAACGCTGCCGCCAGAACCACTGGAAATATCACGATTCGCGAACCGGGTACTGGGTCGACGACGACACCGTCGAGCCGCAGCCGTTGCGCAGAGACGAGATCTGCGCCCTGACCGAGCCGGTCATGTTCGCCTCGGAAGCCGGTCCGACGCTGCGCTACCGATCACTGGATCGTTTCGCGCTACCCGCCACCGAACTGCTGGACCGCACCGACGACGAATCCGCCGATATCCACCTCGTCGTAGCGGGCAGCCATGACGAGCGCGGTCTGTGGGTCGAACTAGGCCCCGGTCGGGTGGTCGAGATTCCAGCCAGTTTGTTCGCACAGGCGGGTACGCCACTGGCACGGTTGGAGTGGTCACGCTTCGCCGTCGGTGACGAGATCACCGTACGCAAGATTCCCGACTCGCCCGGATACGCGACTCTCGAACTGCGTACCTGGCGACCGGGGGTTCGCGCGGCCTTCGGCAAGGCGCCGGGAACAGCGGCGATGTTGTTGCCGATCCAATACATACTGCCCGACGGCGGTCTGTTGCTCGGGAGCGGTCGGGAAACGATCAAGTATCCGATGGATCCGCCGACGACCGCTCGTTACACCGTGGGCGCGGCGGTCTGGCTCGACCGACGCAACGACGTCGCATTCGATGCCGAACGCGAAGTGGCGCAACACGACATCGTGCTGCTCGGAGTCGACGCGACCACCGGAGACCTTCGCGTGCACGGCATCGAGACAGCGCGGGTCGTGCTGACCCATGTCGACAAGAACACCTGGTCGGCGCTCGGCTGGTTGCACGACGAACTCGAGGATGTGTCGGCCCGCCGCGCGCTCGTCAACCAACTGGGCGGGAGTCTGCCCGTGACCGTCGAACGAGTCCGACGGCAGGAGGACGGCAACCTCGAAATCGCGGTATCTCGTCGCCATCAGCCAGGCGGCTGGTGGCCTTCGGACCGATTGGCGCGCACCGAGGTCGCCGCCGCGCTCGCCGACCACAGCCTGGTCCTACGTGCCGGTGGCGCGTTGCGCCGAGTCACCGCGGACCAGGCGGTCCCCGGTTCGGCCGTCAAGGCCGGGGCCGTGAGCGCGGCGCTGACCACGCTCACCGAGCCGCTGTGGTGGACGGTCGGCGCCGACGGCCGACCCCACACAGGTCTGCCGGAAGCGGATACGGACGAACGGCAAGTTCACATTCAGCACGCCCTGGGCGACGACACCGAATGCTTCGGTTTCATCTGCCGCGATCCACGCTCCCAGGCAATGGGCCTGCTCTCCACGCACCGGGCTTCCTGGGCCGAGCACAAGAACGCCGCAGCCTTCATGACCGTATTCGGCACAACCGACCCGATCACCGTGACACGACTCCCGCACGGTGGGTTCTCGGTGATCGACCGGCCGCTGGTAGCACGGGAATTCGACCTGCTCGCGCTCGGCTCCGCTCTGCAGGTACGCATCAGCGCGGCGCTCGCCGAGGCCGACCACTCCGGCCGGTTCCCCTATCTGGCCCGCACCCGGCTCACCGATGTGCTACTCACGGTGTACAGCGACACCGAGTTGACCGTCGGGGACCATCTGAGCATCGAGATATCGGGGAAGAGCACCGCGACGACGCCGACGGCAACCGGCGAACCGATCGGAACCCGGAAGACCGTCCTTGATGTACCCGCCGCCGTAGCGACAGGTCTTCGAGCCCTGTCGCAACGGAAATCCAACTCGAAACGGCCCGTTCAGACGCTCGACCGGATGACCGCGCAGTTCGCCACCCTCGAATCCGCGTATCGCGAAGGGCTGCTGCACGGTGACGCGTCGCGGCCGCTCGAAGAACAGATCGTCCGTGCGGCAGGCGTCGCCATCGACGATCCGCACGACCCGAGACTTGGCGGGATCCTCCTCGCGTGGCTTCGCGACGGCGGTGATCAGGTCGTGGCGGGAAGAGGCGAATGCGAACTGCTGCCGCTGCTGACGGCGTGCATCGTGACAGCCGCCGTCGGTGACGCACACGCGGATATCGCGGGACTGTCGGTACTGATGGCGCATCAACTCGGAAGACGAGCCGCACGCTCGATACATATCGAGCCATTGGTCTCGGAATGGTTGACCCGCCGCGACCGGCACGACGCCGACGGGCCATGGCGGCGAATGGCGCAACTGAAGCTCGGCGACCGCCTCGACATGTCGGATTCGAGTTGGATGGCGCGATTCTGTGAGGCTGTCATGGCGAGACCGGTCGTGCACGGAGCCGCAGACGACCGAGTGCCCGTCGCGCGAGCGCTGCTGGCATCGATAGGACGGTTGGAGGCAACCGATCAATTGGAAATGAGCGCGCCGACGCTGGCGCCACTTGCGGCGTTGAGTCGCGCGCTGTCGCCGCCCGACGGACTCCACACCGCCCAACGGGAATTGCTGCCCGCCCAGACAGAAATTCTACGGTTCGCATTGCGAACTCATATCGCACACACCATGGCGCTACCGCTGCTGCCGCCGGTCGGCCGACTTCCCGACAGTGGTCGACGCCTGATCCGTTCGGCCATCGCGCAGTTGGAGCGAGATGTGGAGTAGCGGACGCGTAATCCCCTTCCGCAGAGCGGATCAACCGCCTCCGCGATCTCGGGACTGATAAGTCCGGGGTCCGGGGCGGTCGATTGATCCAGCACTTCTGGAGGAACGGCTGACCTGGTGTACGCGAGCGGCCCGTTGGACGTCGGCCGCTCTTGGTCCCGGCGATGACATCGCGAGCACGGGATCCCTGGCTGTTCCGACTCGTCGTGGTCGGCTACGGCGCCCCCGTGTAGTCGGGCAGCTCGACGCCGTTGATCGCGCGACCGACCAAATCGGTGAACCATTCGCCGGCGAAATCGGGCATCGGCTCGGTGTCCGTGCCGGGGACGGTACGGGTGCGGGCATTCAGTCTGCCGATTTCCTGGTTGGCCTCGACATAAGAGCGCATCCGCGTCTCGTAGCGGGCGAAACCGATGGCAGGATCCCACCCCGCGGCGGCCAGTTCACCGGCCAGCACGTAGGCGCCGACCAAAGCCAGTCCGGTGCCCTGTCCCGACATCGGCGACGAGCTGAACGCCGCGTCCCCGAGCAGTCCGACCCGTCCGTTCGACCAGCGGTCCATCACTATCTGGGCGACCTGGTCGAGGTAGAAGTCCGGGGCGTCGTCCAGGTGCGCGAGGATCTGCGGCGTCGACCAGCCCATGCCCGCCATCCGCTCGCGCAACAGATGCTTCTGGGCCGCGACGTCGCGGTAGTCGACACCGAAATCGGTTGCGGCGAAGTAGAACATGGCCATGGCCCGGGTGGCGTCGCTGATCGGGCGCAGGAGGGTCGTGCGCCCGGACGCCTGGTCCTGGTACTCGAGCAACCAACGGTCCAGCCCGAACTCGTTGGGCACGCTGTAGAAGGCCAGCACATGCCCGAGGTGGTGCAGGAACCGCTCGTGCGGCCCGAAGACCATCGAGCGCAGCGCCGAGTGCAGACCGTCGGCCCCGATCACCAGGTCGAAGCGCCGCCGGGCGCCGCTCGCGAAGACCACGTCGACCCCGTCCGCGTCCTGGGTGAGTTCGGCGATTCGGTCACCGAAGATGTACTCGACGTCCTCGCGCGTGTCGTCGTACAGCACCCGGGCCAGATCCCCGCGCAGGATCTCGATATCCGCGATGAACCCGTCACCACCGTCGTCGTCGGCACTGAACGTCTCCAACACCGTCCCGTCCGCGTCCACGGTGTACGCGCCCGCGGTATCGGTGCACGCCGCGCGCACCACCGCGTCCAAGCCCATCCGCGCGATGACCTCCTTGGCCACGCCGCGCGCGTCCACCGCCTGCCCGCCGGGACGCAATTCGGGAGCCCGCTCCACCACGGTCACCTCGCCGCCCCACCGATGCAGCCAGTGCGCCAACGCAGGTCCAGCGATACTCGCTCCCGCTACCAGCACCCTCGGACCGCTCACCCGCTCACCCGTCCGGATCACGCGTTCCCGCCCGGTGTCGTCCGCGCCCATCACTGCCTCCATGTGCTCGCTCCCGCGCTGGAACCTTCCCAACACAGGCCCACCACTGTCGGTGAATCCCGCAGTAACGACCGCGGCGCGGCACAAAACTCATCGGTGCTGCCGAATCGCGTCCACGCTCGCGTTGTCCGGTGTCGGACCGTTCCGGCGGCGCCGATCGTGACGGTCGGAGCCATTGATCGCGGCGGAAGACGATCAGCAGGGTCACCCAGCCGACAGCGACGAATATCGAAGCGAGGTGGCGCCCCGGAGCCGCGGTCGGCTTCAGCCGAGGAACTCACGCATTCACGCCGGAATTCGATCATCGACCCGCGGATAGTCGGTGAGCTCGCGGCGAACATCCTGGGCACCCGGACTAGGGACCGAATCCCACGAGAAGCTCGTCCGGAATCCCTCGGGAGGAGTCGAACGCGATCGGCACTCACTCACTCGCGCAAGCGCGCATATGCCGGGAACCGCTCGGCGACCGCAGCATCGAAGCCCGACGCACGCTCGAACGAATCCCATTCTCGCTGATTCCGTGGCGGCCGCTGGTTTTCGTGGTCGGGCTGTTCCTCGTGGTGCCGACGCTGAGGCAGGGTCGATGAGCCGGGCGCGGTCGCGGCACCAGATGACCACATGCCCAACCTCAGCCTTTCGCCTGGGCGGTCGGCCTCCACCGATCGAGGTTCGGTCCAAGGGGGATCCGTCCAGCGTGGCGTGCGATCCGGGCGGGGATCGAGAACGGTTTCAGGCGGCGGTTTTTCGGTAGCTCCAGTCGAATGTCGCTGCCAACCGCCCGATCCCGGTCGCACCATCGCAGGTCTACCTACACACCCACGAACTACTCGATCCGGACTCGTCGTCCCCGCCTTTCTGACCGGTTTCATGGGTTCCCCGGCGCCAACCACCACCAGTGGGTTTCCGGAATACCGGGCGGGAGTAAGTCGTCAGGCAGCGGCGAGACACGGTGCGCGCGTTCGCGGAGTTCCTCGTCGGCCTCCTGTAATAACTCGACGTCATAGTCACCGGCGTACAGCGATGCGGCGCCCTCGAATTCGTCCATGACGAACTGCACCGAGGACCGGTGTCGACACGCCGACGTCCACGAGTCCCAGCCGTCCACCGAGGAATGCAGTGCCGATTCGGTGGTGGCATCGATATAGTTGTGGAACGCCCACCCGTTGCTCCGCACGAGACCTATTACTCGGCCCCGGAATTCAGCCCACTCGGAACCCGTCGTCAGCTCGGAGTCGAGGCAGATCTCGAACAGATACGCCATCGCCCGCTCGAACGCGGAATCGCGCCGACGCAATATATCATCCGCGCCGGAATCCGCGATCGACACGGATTTTTCGAATGCCGCGACCGTGTCACACATCAACTTTCTCCTGCCACCAACGTTCAGCAACGCCGGATGAGGAAGATGGCCGGAGAGGTGGCCGCATCGCAGGTAGTGCACGCGCGGTCGTATACCTGGTTCGCGGCGCTACCGCGTGGACGTAATGCCGCACCGACTTCCCACCCAGCAGACCCTCTCATTCCTGGTAGTCGATACCGTAAAAGCCATCCGGCCTGATCAGATCCACAGAAATCGCCTGCCAGATCATGGACAGCTCGATCGTCATGTTCGGCTTATCCCACGAGACTGTCGCTTTGCGGCCAGGCTCGTCCCGAGTGCGCTCTCCCAGCACAATGGTAAAGGCCGCACACAACTGGCCGAACGCCTCCGCCAGCCACTCGCTCAGCCCGGGCAGACCGGGATCGTCATCATCAGCGACGAAGGTCGAGATCAGATTAATTTTGCGTGAGTTACCGTACACACTGGACTCAGGTAGACCGACTCCCAGATTCGTACGAAGGGTCGCGCTCCGCCCACTGTATTGGCTGATGTGCTCCCAGCCCGCAGCCGCACAGAACTGGTCGAGCGCACCGACGCTCCAGTCCCAACCCGGGTCCATGGCCAGACCTACAATCCGGACAGCGCCTCGAATATCGACCTGCACGTAACGAACGCTCTTTCCTCGTGAGTTGGCTGTGACGGCAGCCTGACGTCGACGACACTGTCGAGCGAACTGTGGAGTCCCCGGCCCCGAACCCCTGTGAATAGTGTCAATTTTCTCGTACTCGGCAACAATGCCCAGCAGACCCGCTCATTCCTGGTAGTCGATACCGTAGAAGCCGTCCGGCCTGATCAGATCCACAGAAATCGACTGCCAGGTCATGGACAACTCGATCGTCATGTTCGGCTTATCCCAGAAAACTGTTGCTTCACGACCTGGCTTGCCTCGACTGTGCTCTCCCAGCACATCTGTGAAGGCCGCACACAACTGGTCGAACGCCTCGGTCAGCCACTCGCTCAGCCCGGGCATATCGGGATCGCAAACATCGCTGACGTAGGTGGAGATCAGGTTGGTTCTGCGTGGATTGCCGTACACATCGGACTCGGGTCGGCCGACTCTCAAGTTCGTTCGAAGGGTCGCGGACCCCCGATCGGATCGGTCGATGATCTCCCAGCCCGCAGATGCACAGAACTGGTCGAGCGCACCGACGCTCCAGTCCCACCCCGGTTCCATGGCCAGACGTGCGATCCGGACAGCGCCTTGAATATCGACCTGCATGTAACGAACGCTACTTTCCTCGTGAGTTGGTCGTGACGGCAGCCCACGTGGCCGCAGTCTGCTGTCGAAGCGGGGACGGCCGCAGTGGGCGCAAGCACCGTCAGCGCCAACTGGCCGCATATCCGGCGGCCACCCGGTTCTCGTGTTCGGACGCGCCGAGATCGGGTGGGCGCGGCACCGAGATCTGCACCACCAATCGCTGGTTCACCCGGCGTTCGGGTCGCGGCGCTACAGACGCCGCAGGCATCGCGGCGGGTAGTGTCCACAGGGGCTTGTCGACGACACTGTCGAGCGAACTGTGGATAAGGTCGATCAGCGAAGGTACCAGGCCGCCCGCACCACCGGCGGAGAGGTCGGCGGCAATCGGAGCAGCCGCAGGATTGGCCTGCGGACCGCTCGTTTCGGGCGGTTTGAGCGAGAAGTCGTTACCGACTCCCGGATCGAAACTCGAGAGGGTGATCTTGCCGCCGGGGTCGGTGCGCACCAACCGGTAATCGATGGTGGCATTGCCGGCCAGTAGCTCGTTCAGCAGATTCGTATTGTTGTCCTCGTCATATTTCTTCAAAGCCTCGTACGCGTCGGAGCCTTCTTTGAATTCGTCACGAAGATATTCTGGCGTCCCCTGTTGAACCCTGACCTGCTTTCCATCGATCGTGACAATACGCGAACTCATTCCATCGCCGCCCTTGAGTTCCAGGTCGACAACCTGCAAGCTACCGTCATCCAGCTTCTTCACACCGATACGGTCCGCAGTCCCCGGCCCCGAACCTCTGTGAATAATGTTAATTTTCTCGTACTCGGCAACAATCTCACCACCGATCTCCCCCCGCGTCTCCGACAGCTTGGTGACCATCCCCTTCGAAACACTGATCTGCTCGGCCAGACTCTCGATTAGATCTCTATCGGTCCTGGATGTTCCCGTATCCCGGAGATTTCTGAGCGTTTTAGGAAGATTGGTTCGTGATAGGTCATCGATCGTGACCGACCTCGGATTTCCATCGCTGCCTATAATCTTGATAGGTTTATCCGGGTTACTGACCAGGTCTTCCAGATCAGACATAGCTTTGTCCCGGATATCTTTATTCGCGTTCTGGGCCACATCCACTGAACGTAAATTGCGAGCAGCCTCATCGGATATCTCTCCTTTGAAGACCTCACGCTCCCCATATTTTCCGAATATGGAGATGTCGGATGGCGCTTTGGCCCACTGCGGCATTGTCACGAAACCGCCCGATGGACCCTGCCATTGAATGTTCCCTTTCGGCATGACAACGGGCTTGGACCCCAACGGCAGATCAACCCACACACCGTCCGGATCGATGGCGGACCAATTCCCCTCGGGGTCGACACGGTACCCGTTGGGTATCGGTTTACCGTCCAAGGGAACGTCGTCGGGACCAAGTGGATTGCCACGGGACCAATTGCCGTGCTCGCCAGGAGCCCTGCGTGGTATCTGCTGCCATAGTCGCCGCATCATCGGGCCGATGGGGTTCCACACCGGGTCGTAGCCGAAGGGATTGCCGGGGCTGGTGTCATAAGGGCTCCACTTCGGACCTGCGGGGGCGACGGGCTCCGCGCCGAGGAATGGCTTCTCGCCATTGAGGAGAGGCGCGCCGTCTGAGCCGTGCCCGTATCCACTTCCGCCTCCGGGCGCATTCGGTCGTGGAGCGACGTGTCCGGGGACGGCATCGCGTGGAACCGGCGATGGCGACCGCGGGCTCCAGGGCATTTCGCCGCGGGGGTAGTCGAGGATGGCGGGAATGGCCTCACCACCCGCCCGCGCGTCCGCACCGACACGCGCACCGGTGCCGTAGGGATTGGCGGGCTCGGGCACGAACAGCGAGGTCTGAGGCTTGGGATCCCAGGGCGCATACAGCGCTGGTGTGCCCTCGGTCCCGGCCTCACCGACGCGACCACCGGCGCCGCCGGATCTACCGAGTGCGCCGGCCTCCGCCGCGAGCCCCTGTTCGGCTTCACCGACGATCTTTCCTCCGAGCCAGCGAAAGCCCTTTGCCAGTGGTGTGAAGACCACGCCCGGAGTAAAAGTGAGAATGGACATGCCCGCACCGAACGCGGCTTGCCCGTAGTCGCCGTCGCGGAGTCCTTCATCGAGGTCGCCGAGACCGGTCAGGTCGCCGAGAAGTTGACGAAAGTCCCCCTCGTTGAATTTATGTTCGTTGCTCTCGGGTTCGAAGGGCCGGTTCGGGTCGAAGGTGTAGAGCCGCGGGGAGTCTTCGAGCGCTCTGAGCTGGTCGGGGGGCATTATCGGGGTGCCTGAGCTCTCCAGGCGGCCCCGTGCTTCGACGGCGTTACGCCATAGAACATTTTGCATGCTGGCGGCCGGAACACCCTCGGCGAGAAGCCAATCCGTATATGCCTTGCGGGATGGGTCATCGATGGGCAGATATTGCAGGCCGGCGAGGTGCTGGTCGTCGTCTCGCTTGCGTGGGGTGTAAGCGTGCTGATCGAGCCGGTCCTGGGCGTCTCTACGTAGCTTTTCGCTGCGCTCGTCGAGCGTGCCGGTGGTGCCGGCCAGCGACAGATCGTTGACCAACTGGACTGGGCTGTACCCGAGTCCGGGCATCACGGTGGTGCCGTCGGCGGTCTTCGGCAGAGCGGACTGGTTCCAGTGACTGTTGAGCCGGTTGGCCGCTTCGGTTCTGGCCCGGTTGAGCGCGTTGGCGCCTTCGATGGTTTGCGGGCCCATCACGGTCTGACCGAGCAGTGCGATGTCGCGGTCGCGTTGTTCGGGACTGTATGTGGGGTCAGTGGCGAAGTAGCCACTGAGCTGTTGGGGCGTTACGGCTGTGTTCGGTTGCGATCGTGAGGTTTTCGCACCGGGTATCGAGACCGTGGTCTCCTTGCCTGTCAATCCGTTCGCAAGCGGAACGGACTCGACCCCGACGGTCGTGCCACTGGGGAGTGTGAGCGTCTCACCGCTTCCGACCGGACCGTTGTTGACGAGGCCGACGACGTCAGGTAGCGCGCCGGAGGGGGGCCGCTGTTGAGGTGGTGATGTGAGCGCGGGGTACAGGCCCATGTCCAGCGGCGATTGTTGCCCTCCCCCCGCCCCGCCGGTGCTGGACGGGACCGACGGGGGCGGTGAACTATTCGATTTTGGTGCGGCAGTCGCACTGCCCTTCGCGGACGCGCCGCTGAAGGGGGAGGTCGGTCGCTGTTCCGCCGGTTTGCTGCTGCCATCCTTGGGCGGTTTATCAGCCGGATCTTTCGGTGCCATCGGAGTACCTCACGGTTTGTTATCGGGCTCCAGTGAAAAGACCGAGCCGGGATTGAACGCACCTCGACCGCGGGTGCCGCGGTGCTGCCTTGTTGATCGGACCTGCCACCGGAGTGCCGGTCGACGTCGTCGGCGATCCGATGAGATGTGCTCAGAACGAATAGAAGACGCCGCACCCGACCGAGAGGTCGAGCACGGCATCATGCTCGTGCCGAGGCACCCGCCCTCTGCGGCAGGCGCTTCCCGCGGGCCTGGATACAGCTCGAGTTTTACGAACGAACCTGTAACGGACTGTCGTATCAGGTGATTCGTATATAGGTGCCGCTCGCGTTGATCGTGGCCTGAGCGATCCCGGCGAGACCGTAGCTGTCGCTGACCTCGAGGGTGATGAGATCGTTCTCCGCGACCGCGACAGTCGTGCTCACCACCGCCGGACTGGCGGCGGAGCCGGTGGCGATGACGGTGCCGTTCTTCTTCAGGCGCGCGGAGATCGAGTTGGAAGAACCGCTCGGCGTCCAGGAGACGTTGGCCGCGACGGTCGCCGAAGCTTTGGCTCCCAGACTCACCAAGGCGTTGGTGGTCACGGTCGAGCCCGGATAGCTCGTGGTGTCTGCGGTCCAACCGACTACTTGTACCCAGGTGTTCTGGGCGTTGGGCCCGGTTTGGGTTCCGCTCTTGTTCATCCCCGACGGCCGGAAACCGGGAACGACAGCGGCCGTGAGATTTCCGGTTCCGGTCAATGGGGCGGTGACCGGTGTGGGTGGCAAGGTGACGCTCGCGGTCGAGGTGGACATCGCGTAGAAGGCCGGCTTGGCGGAGGCATGGGGGGTGACCGCCGCGGAGAGTTCACCGACGCTGTCGGAGAGCGCGTTGGTCGTCGTGGCGCGACCGATCGCGCCGAGCGGTGCCGCGACCAACAGCTTGGTCGAATTTCCGCCGGCGACAGCGCCTTTCGTCGTTCCGGTGTCGGCGAACGCGGCCGGGACGGAGGGGCGTGGACCTGCCACCGCGGTGAGCAGGCCGACCGCACCGGCCGTCATCGGCAGGACCGCGGACGCCTTGGTCGACGTGAGTAGCGTTCCCGCCCCTGTCAGTGTCGCCGTGATGAACGGCGGGATGGTGGGGATGTCTCGACCCGAGACCGAAGATGTCGGCGCCGACGGCAGCGCCACTGTGCTCGTCGGCGCGGCGGGGACGGTGGGAGCAGCCGAGGGCGACGCGGGCAGCCTCGCCGTACTCCACGCGGTATCTGCCATGCGGAATCCTCCAAAGATATTATCGCGTATAGATTTTCGATACAGACCGATCGATACGCCCCGGCTGCGGACGACGCCTGCCCGACACCGCGTCGGCGCCGCGCCCGACGACATGTCGCGCGCGGCGCCGTGCGGTTTCGAACGCCGAAGTCCGGCCACGAGCGATCGGAGTGCGTGAGCCGATCACGGACCGGAACTGCTGACCGATGCCGTGGCCGTGCCACGGGCGGAGTACGCGGGCAGCGCACCGGCGTGCCCCGCCGCCGTCGCGGAGAGCGTGCCGAAACCGACGAGGGCGGCATCGGCACCGACCGCACGGGTGTCCGCGCCGAACGACGCGGACACCACGATCCCGCTGCCCGCGCCGCCCGTCACACGTGCCGACGTGAACCCGGTGTCACCGAAATTCGAGGCGAAGGACTGTGCGTACCGCGCGGTCACGGTCAGCAGGCCGGTACCGCCCGCGGTCACGGCCGTTGGCACCGACGGTGCGAACAGTACTGTCGGTGTGGCTGTCCCCGAGAAATATGCCGAGACGAAGGCGGGGATGACCGGGACGCGGCTCCCGTCGACGTGGGCGACCGGCGACGATGGCGCCGTTCCCTCCGTTGTCGACGGACCGGGGAACACCGGAGCCACGGTCGGCGGTGTGGGCAGCCTCGCCACCAGCAGCCGTTGCGGCGCTGTCATAGTGCCTCCCTATTCGGTTGTGCCCCGATCTTCCAGGGCGACCACTTACCACTCAGCTCATGCTGAAGGTGGGGGTGACGAGCAGGGTGCCCTGTGCGCCGAGGGTGGTGGAGGCGATGGCGACCTTGTCGATGAACGTGCCGCCGGTGGCGGCGCTCCACAGTCCGGCGTGGGTGTAGGTGCCCGCGGGCAGGTTGATGGTGACCTGGCTGCCGGTGATCTGTCCGCTGGCCGGGGCGGACCAGGTGGTGGCGACCCGCGCGTAGGCGGGCGATCCGCCGGATGCCTCGTTGGTGCCGGTGGTGCCGGGATCGGCGGTGTGGACCGAGACGTAGACGGTGGTGGCGATGTTGGCGTAGGCGGTGCACAGGGCGTTCTTGGTTGAGGTGACGGCGATGGCCATGGTGGCTCCTCGAGAGATGTTGTGTGGAAGGTTGTTTCGCTGTCCCCGCAGGCGCGAGGGACGTGGTGGTGTACTAGGTTCTGACGACGACGCCCGCGAACCAGGCGTAGGTGGTGACCGGTGCGGTCGGGTAGGTCACTAGCATCGTGTAGCGCGAATTGGCGGGGATGTCGTTGCACGTCGCGGCTGCCACGTTCCAGGTCGCCGCGGTCGAGGTGACGGTGGCCGCCCAGGTGCCGAGCGCACCGCCGCCGGGTGTGGTCAGGACGATGGATACCGTCGTGCCTGAAGGGAATACGGCTCCGTCGGATGGTTGGATCGTTTGTACGAAGCCCGCGCCCGTGGTCAGCTTCAACGGTTCGAGTGTCGGCTGATACCCCAGATATCCGGGATCGTTCGATGTGGTCACAGGGTTCCTTTCATGAGTTCGGGTGTCAGGAGAAGGAGCAGAGCGTGCCGTCGAAATAGGTTCGGGTGCCGGACGTATCGCCGAACATTCCGTTCGAACCCGCGATGTAGTAGCCCGGCGCCCAGACGGTCCCCTCGCCCGCGAAGACGACGAAGGTGCCTGCCGAGCGGTAGACCACGGATCCTTCGGTCTCACCACCGCCGCGGACGAGTTTCCACAGTCCGCCCGGATTCGGTGCGCTCCAAAGGGATACGTTGTAGAGGTAGCCGGTTCCGCACGGCTGGTTCCATTGCGCGCTGACGTTCATGACGTACCAGCCTGCTTTGGTGATCTGGATCTGACCGGAGGCGAGGTCGAGGACATTGACCTTGTTCGCTTGGCGGACGGTGTCGAAGATCGTGCCGTACCGATTGCTGCCCGCGCCCTGGGTCACGGCGGTGGCGCTCTGTCGATACAGCGACCAGCCGGTTCCGACCACGGGTGGTGAGGTGGTGTCGGCCGCGGCGAAGGATTCGGCATCGAATCCGTAATACATGGTCGTGCCACCCCAGCCGGTTTCGGCGTAGAAGGCGCTGAAGAACCCGACACAGCGGTTGTTCGCGCCGACCGGGGACGTGACCGCGGTGTCGGTGTAGCCGAGTCGGTTGACGCCGTTGACCAGGACCTCGTAGGCCGAGCCCGTCGCGGCGACCGTGACGGTATCCCCCGTGCTGAGTGTCAGCCCCGTCTTCTCGGCCCAGTTCGTGATGGTCATGGTCCCACCCACCAGCGTGCCGCGCTGCAACAACACCTTCGTCGTCCCGATCTGGACAATGACGAACGTGGACAGGTCGGCGGCCGCGCGGATGAGTAGGCCGCTGCCGGTGAAGGAGCCCGCCTGGTTGGCACGGCCGAGCACCAGCGACACCGACTGCGCGTCGGTCATCAACGGCGTCTTGTACAGTGCGAAATCGCCGCCGGTACCGGTGTTGCCGCCCTTGGCGATACCCGCCTGGTTGTCGACGATGACCATGTCGGGAACCGCGGTCGCGCCGTTGTTCCATTTGACGACATCCCATTTGGTGGTGTCCCAGATTTCGAAGACATCGGTGACCGCTGCGCCGCCGACGTCGTTCTGGGTCTGACCGGTTTGCAGGTTCGCGATCGCCGACGCGTTGGACGCGGAGGTGTTCTGCGCGGCGGTCGCCGTCGTCCGCGCGTCCGAGGCGCCGACCTGCGCCGAATTCGCCGCGCTCAGAGCACGGTTCGTGACCGAGTTCAGGTTCGATCCGACCGCGTCGACGCCCGCGAAGGACCCCATGACGCTGGACAGGATCGATTGCTGCGCCGCGGCCCAGGTGACGCTCTGCAAGCTGCGGATCGATCCTCCGGTGTACGCGCCGGAGGGGACGCTCCTATCGGGGCTCGTCATCGGTCACCTCCGCCTGCGACGTTCGGGCACTGCCGACCCGCGCGTGGTCGGAGTCGAGATCGCGAGCATCGACCAGGTGCTTCAGCTCACCGGATTCGCGCAACTGCCGCACCAGGTACGCTCGCTCGTCCGGTGTCAGCTGGGTGACATCGGGGGCCGTGGTCTCCGGTGGCCGCTGCGCGCCCATCTCGGCCCACTGTCCCGCGCCGTTGAGCCAGTGCGTGACACCGCGGGCGGGTGGGTGGAATTGTTTGGTCTGTTCGTCCGGGTAGTGACGGAATCCGAGGTCCCACAGATGTTTCGACCACTGCCGAAGCACATCGGGATGCACGAGAAGCGGTGAGTTCCGCGGCCCCGGCAAACCGACCAGCGCCCAGACGAAGGCTTCGTACGGGTCGTCAGGGTCGCAGTCCTCATGCAAAGGAATGGGCATAGTTCTCTCCGACGAATAGAAGAATGGATGACAGGCTCGGACGGATCACATCTGGACGGCCAGCGAATGGATGTCGTCGACGATGTCGGCGACAACCCGCATCGACTTGGCGAACGGCATGTCGTGATCGCGGTCCGAGCCGACGGTGATCTGCCAGGCGGGGGCGGCCGTGCGTGACCAGGCGAGTTCGAGCTCGGTCACCTGGTCGACGTAGACCGAGCCCGCCGGCATGCCTTTGACGGTGGAACCGACACGGTCACCCAGGAAGAAGTGGCCCTGACCCTGGTCACCGATCAGGTACGGTTCGCCGTTCGCGACGGTGAACTTGTGGGTGAAGTGCCGCCGTGTCTTCCACAGCCCTTCGCCGAGGGTCAGCAGCGAGCCGAGGGTGTAGGCGCGGTCGGCGCTGTTCTCGAAATGCTCGTAGTAGTGCGACCATCCCGAATTCGCTTCGCGCTGTGGCGAACTGAACTGCATCCAGGCCAGCAGCGTATCCGAGAGCAACGCGGTGGCGATGGTGTTCACCACCGCGGTCGTGCCGTTGGCGACACCCGCGAGGATGGGACCGACATAGGGCACCTCGCCGAGCGCGCCCGCGGTGACCATGCCGATGAACTGGATCGCCGAGGAGATCGCTTCGTTCACGCCCGGCATCGAATGGCCGCCGGTGAGAATCTGGGTGGCCGAGGACGGGTTGATCACGAACTGGGAGGTCTGGATTCCGGTGTGGTCGTTCTGGCGGTACACCACCCACGGATTGGACGGCAACGTACCCATCCATCCCGGATTCTTGTACAGCGCGGGGGCGTTCTGATCCGGGAGGACGTCCGGGCTGTAGTCGAGCAGGGTGTTGTCGAGGACCTGCACGGTGTGCTGGAGCCCGTCCCACACATCGCCGCCGGTGCTGGTGCCGGTCCAGAATCCGGACTTGTCCACGATATCGACGACCAGGCAGCCGTGGCGCAGGTCGGCGCCCGGCCACGGCGGCGGATCGCCGCGCAACCAGCGGCGGGTGATCACCGCCAGCTGCGCGGATTCCAAGGCGCCGGAGGCGGCTTCGTGGAAGTTCCGGAATCGGGAACCGAAGATCGTCCACATCGAGGTGTCGGAGTCGAACTCACCGGGTTTCACCACGACGGCCCAGTTGGACTGATCGAGCCCGCCCCACTGGCCCGCGTCGATCGGATCATCGGGCAATGGCGCCGACAGCGCGGATTCCAGTCGCAGCAAATTCAAGTGCAGCGCGGTCTTGAGCACCCAGACGCTCGGCCCTGCGAGCATGAACTCGCGGGGGAACTGCACGGCCGCGGGCAGGAACGGATTCGACCAGCAGTAGATGTGTTTGAGTTCCTGATAGGAGTGCATGAACAGCAGTTCCACCGTGGTGACACCGCGCTCGTCGGTCTTGATGACCGCCTTCTCCAGCCTGCCGTCCCAGCGCGCACCGTCTTTGTCGACGGTGATGTGCACGTTCTGCGTCGCGCGTCCGTTGATGTCGACCGCCCACGCGGCCAGGTAGTAGTCGTAGGGCAGCACGAGCACGCCGGTGCCGGACTGGTTGAGCACCCAGCGGAAGTCCGCGTCGATCTCGGCGCCGCAGATGCCGCGCAGATTCCAGTCGCCGTCCCACAGTCGCACCAGCGGGCGACCGTAGCGCTGCTGCTTGCGAGTCACCCTGGCCTGTCGCGCATCCGCGTAGATCGCGGGCAGATCGGCCGCGGTGGTCACTGCAGCCCCCACGGGCGCGACCAGTTGCGTGGCTGCACCACCAGTACGGAGGCGCCGAGCGGCGCGCCGGTCACCGACACGGTGACATCGGTGGCCGCGGTGTAGGGCGGCACCGGGTACAGAAAGCTGACGCCGTTCATCAACGCCCAGATCTGCGACCGGTCCGCCGCGACGATCATCTCCTCCATGGGATCGGTGTCGATGGTCAGGTCCTGGCCGGTCGTGGTGACCGGGAGGATGATGGTGCGGGCCGCGTCACCGGAATCAGCGCCCCACGAGTAGTCCGGCAGGGTCCACTTGCCCGGCGCGGAACACACCCATTTCAGCCACATCGGCTGATCGGTCGGATTGGCGATACGCAAGGTGCCGCTCTGGCTGGTATTCGGGGCGGTGGTGGAGATGGTCGAGGTCCACACTCCGGTGACATCGGACTCCACCCACCACGGATTGCCCGCGGTACAGGTCATGACGACCTTGCCCCACCGCTTCAGATGCGGATCCTTGTCCGGCTTGAAATCCGGCTGCTCCGACATGCGCAGTTTCAACGATCGCGTGCCGAAGTCGGTGGTGATCGTCAATGTCGAATCCCGGTCGTAGGCCCACGCTTTGCGCCAGGCCGAATCCACCGCCTCCCACGACCGTCCCGCCGCCTCGGAGATGTTGAGCGCGAACACGACATCGCGTTTGTTGGTCCGGTATCCCCCGAACGACGAGCCGACCTGAAAGGCCGACTGATTCCAGATGGTCGTCACCGGAGCGTCGTACAGACCGCTCGGTGAGGTCGCCAATTCCACGCCCTCTCGACCACGACCCTGACCGGCGATCGTCCATATCGAACCATCCACCCCGGTCACCGTGATCATCGCGGCATTCGGTGCCACAGATTCACCTCAATCCATTCGTCGACCCACCATCACGAACGGGACAATTCCCATTGGATGGCAAGCACTTTCAACCTGCTGATGATGTCTTCGCCGCTCGACATCGAAATATTCACCGTCGCGGGCTGGCCCGGCGGCGGAGGCGGTGCGTACGCGTTCCCGGAACCACGCCGACCTCGATCGGCCTGCGATGCCAGCATCTTCTGCAAGAACTGCGGATCGGCGTTGAGCGCCTGCAGGAAGGGTCGGTTCACAGCGGTGGTACGGGCGTTCATCACGAACTCGCCGTCCGACAACCAGGCCGGGATCTTGTCACCGATGGACGATCCGGCGCCTCGTACGTCTCCGCCGTCCGCCAATTCGACACCAGAATTTCGAATGCGACCGGACTGCGCGCCGATATGATTTCCGACGTCGAGCGACGCACGTGCGTTCTCTCCAATTATCCGAGAAAGAAAACTCGCCCCAGCCACTCCGGCGCCGAACAGGTCGAGAGTCCTACCCGGACCGGTTATGAAACCGGGCTCTTTCTTCTCCGGATAGCCGCCGAATGGCGGTATATCAACGATGTCGAGACCCGGGTCGACCGGCCAGGGGCGCATGCCCGGATCGACCACATCCTCCCATGAATACGCCTTCTCCATCAGCCCCTGGGCACGATAGAAAGAATTTCGCGACATCTTGGAGTACATCGTGGCCTTATGGCCGAGTTCCCCTTGTTTCACGTAGTCTCCGAAGAAACCTTCGGCATTGTATCCCGCCGCCAGGACTTCATTCAAGCTGTAGCGCGATTTCATGTCCGATGGAATTTTGTCGGTCCATTTTCTCTTTATCCAAGCAAGGTTGTACGCGGCAGCCTGAATCGCAAGATCTTGATCGTCCGCGAGATCGGACCACTCTCGGCCGGCAAAGACATGAGGGTACTCATCCTTTATCCGGTTGAAAGTTTCTTTCTTCATATTCGTGAGCCCGAGCGAGTTGGAATACCCGTCTTTGCCCTCGCGGAGCGGCGAGGTCTTCTCGCGCAGCCAATCCTTCAATTCCCCTTGCTTACCGTCCCAGGTGAGATTCGAGTCCGCACCTTCGTTGAGGACGATCGCCATGACCAGACGCGGATCTATCCCGGCTTCCGCACCGTGCCGGACCGAGGACTCGAGCCATCGGAACACCTTGGGATCGACATCCTCCGGCACCCCCTGGACCTTAGGATTTCGATTGAACTTGGGCGCTGGACTGCGCCACGTCGCCGAGTAATCGGTCATAATAGCCCCTTCTGACGAAATGACAATTGTCGATCCAATGGCGGATCGGCTAGGCTTGCGAAGCAAGACCGTCAAGCACTGCCTGCGCTTTTCCCGAAGGAAGACCTTGAGTCGACAAATCAATCTCCGCTATCGCATACCGATGATCGTTACCGCGTTGGCCGGGATGACTGTGGCCGTCAGCGGACTGACCGCATGCCAAGAATTCGGAAATCCCGCGAACCGCTACCTGGACGATATCGACGTCGCCGGCTACACCGAGATTTCTCGGGTCAGAGAAGTCAGCGGAGCCGGACCTTGGGCTGAAGCTCTATACATCGGACAGCCGGTCAGCGATGTACGCGGCATAATTACGGCGCCGGGATTGTCGCTCGGTGATCCTCCCGCACCTGCCGCCGATCGACAAGCGCAGCCGGATGGGAGCGCGAATACCCGCTATCACTCCTCTTGGGTAGCCTATGGGGACGCACCGAACAATTGCCATGTCTCGGTAGACAAAGGAATAGACAATGCACATGACGAGTCGAAGCTGACAGAATCTCAGCTCGCCCGAATCAACGATGGTTCGGTCGATATCCTTCGGATTCACGTGACCTGCGGCGATGGATAACGGTACCGATCTCCCGGCCGCGTCACGCCGAGAGCGGGGTCTTCGACGGCTGGTTCGCCTGCCGCCCCATCCACCGGTGACCGCGATCGAGTCGCCCGCGAAACGCAGTGCGGGCATCGGGGCTCAACTCACGTAGACGCACACCCACAACCCGGCGCCGATCGCTTGTCCTGCGCCGTTCTGATGCATGTGCACGTCGATGACATCGCCGGGCAGGAACACCGGTTGCGCGGTGATCGGCGCCGAAATCGGTACTTCCGCGACGAGATTCACGCCGGAGGTCGTCGTCACCGACCCGAAGGTTTGGATCACCGCGCCCGCGCGCACCTGGCGCACCGAGATGGTGACATTGTTGGTGGTCGCGCCGGTGACCGTGGAATACGCTGGTGGCGCGACGATTTCGATATCGGTGACGGTGTCGCCGCTGTAGAAGACCGGTGCGTAGACACCGGCCAACGCTGTGACGTCGGCGCCCGCGGCGGCCTGTGCGGGCAGTACGGCGGTGTAGATCATCAGCCCTCCCAGGCGGGTGCGGTGAACTGGTCGATGAGGTTTCGCAGCGACTCGTCGCGGCGCCGGTCCCGCGCCAGATCGACGGCGCTGACCGGGCGGGGCATCGGTGTGATCGTCGGCGGGTCACCGCCCGCGGCGGCGATCACCGCGACCTGAACCCCTTGCAGGGCGTCGATGATCGACAGCAGTAGATAGCTGTCGACGGTGTAGCCCTCGGGTGTCGGACCGGCTGATTCGTCGGTCTCCTCGTAGAGGTCGAGATCGACCTCGGCTTGTTCGGCGGCGAGGATCTGTTCCGCGAGTTCGCGGTCCATGGCCAGCGCCGACCGGTACTGGGAGCCGTGGGGCAGTCTGTCCTTGAATGCCCAGATCGTCCGCCAGTCGCGGGTGCGCAGAGTGTCGGGCCCGAAGCAGTCCCGGACGTCGATGCCGCGCTCGAGCAAGTCGTAGTCGAGCGCGGCACCGAAGCGTTCCCAGAACTCTACGAGCCCTGCGATCCCCCCGGCAGCTCCGAGGAGCCCTGGCCGAAGAGGTGGGCGTAGAGATCCTTCTGGAAGGCGTACCACTCATCCAGGGGCCGTTCGGCGAACAGAGCCTCTACGGCGTCGTACTGGTCGCCGAGGACGACGGCCATCTGCTCGTCGTCGTTGTGTGTGCGCCGCAGGGCCAGAAGTTGGCCGCGGGTGACCGGCGCGATGGAGATCTCGTCGGTCAGGCGGTAGGGAGCGCGGCGGCGCGGAGCGAGTTCGGCCTGCAGCTCGTGGAAGCGGCCGCCGACTTCGCCCCCGACGGGAGCATCGGATGAGTTGGTCATGGTTGTCTCCGGATATGTTGTGCTACTTGGACTTCGACGCGCCTTGTGCGGCGTCTGCGACGACCGCGGCTTCGATCTTGGGCTCGTGTCCGAGCTTGTAGACGGCGTTGACGTATTCCGAGGCGTTGGACACGACGTAGTCGTTGTCGCCGTCGGTCATCGTGACGGGGTACTGGGTGGGAATGGCGGACACTTGGACCCGCTTTCTGCTCCGGAAGAACGGATGGGAGATTGTGGGGCGTGTCATGACCGGAGACACATGACACGCCCCACGCCCGGGTCTTGGCCCCGGGAGTTCGAGTGCCTCAGCTGACGGTGACCGCACAGGTCGCGGTGGCCGCGGTTCCGCCGGGCGGGGTGAAGGAGGCCGTGATGACGGTCGCGCCCGCCGAGACGCCGGTGATGGCGCCACTCGCGGCGACGGTCGCCTTCGCGGGCACCGAGGAGGTGAAGGTGACCGCGGAATTCGCGATGACCCCACCGAACTGGTCGGTCACGACCAGCGGAGCGGAGGTGGCGCCCGTGGCCACCGTCAGGGTGGCCGGAGCGACACTGAGCGTGGCGTTGTAGTTCAGGCCCGACTGCGCGACCAGCTTCTTCCAGCCCTGGCCACCGAAGCCGTGGGCCACCGCGTAGCCCGCGGTGTCGTCCTTGAACGCGACCATGGTCAGTTTCTGGGCGAGCACCTCGGTCGGGTTCCACTGCTCCCCGCCGAATTTGCTGACCGCGACCTTGGGCAGCACCTTGTAGATGTAGATCGGGTTGGCGTCGTTGCCGTCCTTGCCGATGATGATCGCCGAGTAGTAGGTGATCTCCTCCGAGGCGGGCTGAGGGAAGAACACCTCACCGGAGGCGGCATCGGCCTTGACCTGCGCCAGGTTGGCGCTGGTCGCGAGCTTCAGCGTGAGCGCGTTGGTCTGCTGCGGCTGGAATTCGATGGTGGTGATATCGCTGGTGACATCGTTGCGCACCGGCTGCAGTTCGCCGTATGCCTCGATCGGCGCGGCGGTGATGCCACGAGCGAAGGCCACACCGGTCTTCTTGTCGATCAGGCCGACCGGCTGGAACGCCGAAGGCAGCGACTGCAGATTGCCGGAGCTGTCGGTGAACGCCGCGGGCGCCGGGGTGTACCACGGGGCGATGAACACGGCGGCATCCAGCGGCTTGAGCAGCAGCGACCGCTGCGCGGACTTGAGCGCCGTGAGGTTGGTGGAAGGCATGTGTCTCCATTCGAGCGCCCGCGACACGCGGGCACGGTCAACGCACCGACATCGGTTCGATGTCGGTGAAAAAGCCCCATTCGGGGCGGGTTTTCGAGCGCCTACTACTGGCGGCGGGCTTCGATCGCGAAGGCGACTTCGACCATCTGGTTGAGGGGGTCGAGGTCGGGTACCTCGGTCAGACCGCGGCTACGGCGCAGGATCGGAGCATGGAATTTCGGCTCGTCGGCCTCGATCTCCTCGACGTAGTCGACGAGCACGCCATTGACGCGGCTGGCCGGTGCGTCCAGCATCGCGGCGCGAATCTGGACGGCCAGTAGCTGCGCTTGGGCACGTGTGGTGCCGAAGGCGACGACAGTGACCTTCGCCTTGTAGGTGATCGCGTTGATATCCAGTGTGCCACCGGAATTGCGGACCCAGATCAGCGGAAGCGCCGATTGCAGCGCCGCCGAGGTGGCGGGCAATGTGGTGACGGTAGTGGCGACCGGGGTGAGCAGATCGAGCATGAACTGTTCGAAATCAGGGAACTCCCCCGCCACGGGATAGGCAGGCATCACACCACTTCCGGGGCCGAGCCGAGCGAAACGGTCGCGTCGAGGCCCTCTTCGGTCGGTGCGGGCGTCGGAACAGCCGCGACGACGGTCATGGCGAGACCCTGCGCGAGATTCGACAGGACGTCGATATCCGCCTTCAGCGTCGCCAGACGGGCGACCACGGCCTGAGTGTCCGTGACGATCTGTTCGGCGAGGCCGAGGGATTCATCGGAGGTTGGCACGATATTCTCCAAGTCGGGTTCACGGAAACTCCGTGGTAGCGAATACGTTCGGGTATTGGCCCGCGCCTCGAGGTGAGGGCGGTCGGATTTCCAGGGATACGCGGCACATCGGCGTATCCGCCCCGCGAACCCTGCTCCGGCACTGCACGGATCACGGTCCGAACAGTGGCAGCGGAATCGATTCGGCGATGTCCGCGAAGACGGTGTGCATATTTCACCCCCTTTCTGATTTCCGGCCCGGAACGGCCGCTACGGCACTCCCCCGGACTCGGGTCAGGTCGGGGATCAGTGCACGTGTGAGAGGTAGGTCAGTGCGCGATCACGCAACGCGTTGTTCGGCGCCGCCGGGCCGTAGCCCCTGGATTCGATCACGTTGATGGTGGTCGACCGGTCGATCTCCGGACCGCTCATCCGTCCTTCGAGGCTGCGCAACCGTGGTTGCGACGCTCGGGGCAACGGAGCGGTTCGACGCAGCGATTCGGCCTGGTTCGAGAACTGTTGAACCACGTTTCCGACCACGGTGGTCAACGCGGTCGAGGCAGCGGCGGCAGCCGCGCCCGCAGGCCCGGTCACCGCGCCTGCCAGCGCCGTCATCGCGGCTTCGACACCCGCCTCCCCGATCTGTTCTCGGGTATTGCGGTAGATGCTGTACCAGTTGTGCCACTGCAGGAATGGGAACAGCGATCCCGACCGATCCGTGGAAAGGAAGCCGCCGTCATCGCTCGGGCCGTGTTCTTCTTCCACTTCGCCTCCGGCGGCGAACGCCTTTCCTCGCAGGGCTTTCCCCAGCATCGAACCACCGGTAGCGGCCACGGTTGACCATTGGAGGAACGGAGCGAGCGAACCCGAGCGTGACATCGCGAGCATCCCGTCGTCCCAACTCGGTCGGCGTCCTTCCTCCACCTCGCCGCCGTCGGCGAAACGTATGAACTGCACGCCATCGCGCACGTCTTCGAAAGACATAGTCAACCATCCATAGGTTCTGATCGTTCGGTGTCGTTTCCGATGCGCGAGAAGAGAACTCGCCGCGGACAACCGCCCAGCCGGCCGCATCCGCCGTTTCCGGACGCGCCGGATCCTGTCGCAGGTGTGTGGGTCGACCCGCCCCCGGAACGACTGTGGCTTCGGCACCCGCTCGGGTGCCGAAGCCACAGTCCTACTCGAAGATTGGTCCGACTGGATGAGTCGTCAAAGGGAAATGTTCGCCAGATGTTCTCTCTCCGAGGCCTTTCGAATGCTTCGGGCACAGCTCTGGCGCTGCACCAATCTTCACCCAACGCGACGCCGATGTCAACCACGTTCCGAAAAGTAGTGCAAATATGCTGGTAGACAACGAATCAGGTCGCAAGTCGGAATATGGCCACCATGCTCACGAAGCGCTTCGGCGGCGACCCTAACTTGGAATTATCCGTCTCAACATACGACGTAACCGACGGGGCATCGGACGACATCGAAGGCTTGGCTCTAGCCCTGGTTGCCAAACAAGATGGCAGGAGTCTGACGCCTGGCGCAGTGGGACGCACCGTCACATACCCCATACCAAGGGTGGGCGTGGTGGCTGCGGTCTGGCACGACGCCATTCCGCAATGAAACGACAACAAGTCTGAACCCGGCGGCCCAGTAGTTGCGATATCCCCGCCTCCTCATGGCCCGATGGGGCTGCTGCACGGATAGGTCACCACTGTCACCTGATCGTGCCGCAGCCCCCGTTCGGGGAACCGGGTTGGGTATGGCCAGGTTGGTTCAGAGAAGGCTGCGGCACCAACCTATGCCGGTTACGGCCTTATTCGATGATGACGGCGGCGAGGCGCTCTGGGCGAAAGGGTCGTGGTACCACAGTGAGCCGTCCGGCAGCAGCAACTCGATTCCCACGTAGTGTTCGGAATAACGGATCACGAATCCCGCCGGAGACGGCTCGAAGAGGTCCACGACAACCTCGAAGCCCGCGTCATCGAGGCCGAACGCGAAGGCCGGCTCGGCGAATCCCCCACCCCACACGAGGTGTGGCATCGGGTGATGCCGCCCCGCGCGCACGATATGGTCTCACCCATCCGAGGCGGACACGAAAGCGCAACCGTGACATGGCAAGCCGAGGGCGCCGGTCTCCGCCGGAGAAAGATGTTGTGCAAGTCGACGATCCGAGGCCGTCGCGCTGCACGGTCCGGTCGAAACTGTGTACAGTGTGGTGTCCGTCGGATCGGACACCGACCTTGCCCGACAGCGGCAGGCGGAGAGATTCTCGCGTTCTTGTTAGAGGTGTCTGCAGTGGCAGGTGGGCCGATGGTCGACGCGCCGGAGTGCCTGTGACCGAAGCCTTTTCGGCACTCGGCGCCGGGGATTGAGTACAGTTCCGATGGCGGCGCCGGATCCGCGGGTACCGCGCTACCTGGGGCGAATCCTGGACGGAGACGAACCGGTCGGATCCTGTTTCCAGGTTACGCCGGGCGTGCTTGCCACCGCCCTTCACATACTCGACGATATCGGCGCGAGCCGGCAAGGCTCGCCCGTACGGATCGACGCGTTGGCGGGTGGGATCGCAACGTTCGAGGCCACGGTCGCACACACGGACGCACTACATGATCTGGCCGTGCTGCACTCCCGAGGTCGGTTGCCGGAATCGGTCGCGGGATGGGCCGCGACCGATCAGATCGAACTGATGGTCCCCGCTGTGGTGACCGGAGTCTCGGTGTTCCACGACGAGCACGTCCATCGTTACCTGGACGCGCCGGGATACTGGGGTGGCGGCACCACTCGAGACAACGAGATCCCGCTGGGACGTTTCGTTTCTTCCTCGGTGATGCGAGGGATGAGCGGCGCGCCGGTGCGGCGACTGTCCGACGATGTCGTGATCGGGGTCGTGTCGCAGCGCTACAACGCCGCGGACGGGTGGGGTCGAGACAGTGTCTGGACAGCGCGAATCGAAGATCTGCGGTCGTTGCTCGGCGAGCCGAGCGAGATCGCCGTCGTCAGGCCACCTTCGCCGACCAGCGCCGCGGACGTGGTGCTGACGGTCACCGACGATCGGGTGCGGTTGCGTAGCAACGGTACAGACGTATCCGCCGCACACACCGGAGTGCGTCCCGGGCTACTGAACGCGATCGCCGACGTGCGCAGCGAACGAACACGGCTGCGGTCTTCGGCGATCACGCGGGGCGAGTTCGCGAACGCGACGTCGCGGACCGGAGCGCATTCGGCGTCGCTGCGGCGTGCGGGCGAACTGATCGCGCATTCCTTCCTGCCCGCGCCGGTGGCCGCGGCTCTCACCCGGATCGTCACCGACGCGGTGGCCGCGCATGTACCGGTCAAGTTCGGGATCGACACGGGACCGTTCCCCGAACTGCCTTGGGAGGCTCTACCCGATCCCGTCACTGGACAGTCGCTCGCTCTGCATCCGCTGATCACGGTCTATCGGCGGCTGCCCGCCCCACCTGCGCGCAGCATCCCGGCCCCGATACGGATACTGGTGGCGATCGCGGCTCCGGACAACGATGGCGGCCCGCTCTTGGACTACGAGCGGGAACTGCGCAACGTGATGTCAGCGGTACGAGGCGCCCGCCACCGCGACGCCGAAGTCCGCATCGTCGAGTTCGCCACCACTGCGGCCATCAGGGCAGAACTGGCCCAGGCTCCCGCGCACGTGCTGCACCTGTCCGGCCACGCCAAGCCCGGTTACCTGCTGCTCGAGGACGAGAACGGCGCAGTCCGCGAGGTCGACGCGGAAACACTCGTCGCCGAAGCGATCCCACCCGGCTCGATGCCGCCGGTGATCAGCCTGGCCGCCTGCGATACCGATGTCGCCGCCGAAACAGCCACACCGTCGTTCGCCACCGCACTGGTCGCCCGTGGCGCCAGCGTGGTGATAGGCACGGAAACCTCGGTAACCGATCGCTACGCCACGGCGCTTTTCGCCCGCGTCTACCACGAACTCACCCTGAAACAGATTCCGAATGTGGTCGCCGCGGTCGCCGACGCCCGCCGCGTGATCCACCAGCAGTGGTCGACATCGACCGATCCCGCTGAGGTCGCGCTGGCGAAGATGGACGAATGGAGTGCCGTCACGGTGCTCGGCGGCGCCGGTGACACCGGTCTGCACG
Source organism: Nocardia bovistercoris (assembly GCF_015674855.1). Lineage (GTDB taxonomy): Bacteria > Actinomycetota > Actinomycetes > Mycobacteriales > Mycobacteriaceae > Nocardia > Nocardia bovistercoris. The sequence continues at coordinate 417,834 of NZ_JADMLG010000001.1, forward strand.
TCCCGGCCGTATCCGAAGCCGTTGCGCGACATGCCACCATCGCCGTGCCCGGCTTGTCGACTCGCCCGGTCGGGGAATTCGTCGGACGGCGCCGCGAACAACGCAGGCTCCCTACCTATCTGACGGGGACTCGATACCCAGGCATCGTTCTGCACGGCCTCGGCGGTGTCGGCAAGACAGCCCTGGCCGCCCAAATCGTGTATCGCCAACGCTCGACCAGGGTGATCCCGGTCGTCACCGGCCACATCAATGTCGACAGCCTGCTGTCGGCGGTGGCAGGCACCGTCCGCCGACACTGCCTGATCGATGACGATGCCTCGCGCGGCCCACATGTGCTGCGTGCAGCCGAGATCGCCTCGGATGCCACGGAGTCGTGGCAGAATCGCTTCACGGCACTGCGCACCTTCGTGTTGGATCGCGTGCCGGTGCTGGTGGTGCTGGACAACTTCGAAGACAATCTCACCGACGTGCGCTCCATGGCGGATCCCACGCTGGCCGCACTGCTGTCGACATGGCTGGCCGACCCTGGATGCAGCAGGCTGCTCGTCACGTCGCGTCATCCGTTCGTACTCCCCGACAACGCCCACCACCGACTGCTCATGCATCAGGTCGGACCGCTGTCGCGGGCGGAAACGTCCAAGCTGATCTGGTCCCTACCCGCGCTGGACCGGCTCAGCTTCCACGAGCTGAACCATATCTGGCGGCTCGTCGGCGGCCATCCCCGCAGCTTGGAGTACCTCGACGCCCTGTTGAACAACCGGGTCGGTCGCCACCACGACATCACCCACCGACTCGAGAACGCTATCGCGGGAAACCCGGACGCACGCCCCGCGCTCACAGCACTCGATCTCGACACCGCCCTCGCCACCACTGTCACGCTCATCGCCGACGACATCCTGCTCGATCAGCTTCTCAGCAGGCTGACCCCGGCCGCGCACCAACTGTTGATCGGCGCCTCCGTATACCGAGAAGCTGTCGAAGGCAATGCCTTGCTGTACCAGATCGGAACCGACAATCCCAGCGCCGCAAGGCAACCGGACTATCGGGCACTCGAAGCCAAGATCGCCGCCATTGCAGGCCGCCACGGCCTCGATCCCGCTCTCACGGTCGACCTCGCCTCGATCCCGCAGCACGTACTCGATCAGATCGAGCCGGCGTTCACCGAGTACAACACCGAACCCTGCCCGCCGATCTCCACCGATGCCGATATCGGGAAACTCACCGAGGAATTGGCGCGCAACAGCCTATTGACCATCGATCCGGATACCGGGCGTGCGTTCGTGCATCGCTCGACCGCTTCCGCCCTCGAAAGATCACTCGCACAACACCAGCGCGACGACATACTCGCCATCGCACACCGCCGCGCCGCCACATACTGGGTCTGGCGCGTGGCAGCCTGGCCGCAGGGTCGCGACGAAGACCTGCACGACCGCCTGGAAGCCCGCTATCACTACCGGCAAGCCGCCAACACGACCGCGGCCCACGACCTCACCCTGGCCATCTGCGATCGCCTACATACGGTCGGGGCGTGGGATCACGAGACCACGCTTGTCCACGACACTCTCCGCCTCCTACCGTCCGACGCGCCCGAGCGCGCGCACTGGCTGCTTCGTTTGGGCGTGGTCAGCCAACTACGGGGTGACCACGCCGAGGCCGAACAGCAATACCTGCGCGCCCTCACCATCAGCGAAGAACTCGGCAACCGCGCCGGAATGGCCACCAGCTACCACCAACTCGGCGTCATCAACCAACTACGGGGCGACTACACCGAAGCCGAACAGCAATACCTGCGCGCCCTCACCATCAGCGAAGAACTCGGCAACCGCGCCGGAATGGCCACCAGCTACCACCAACTCGGCGTCATCAACCAACTACAGGGCGACTACACCGAAGCCGAACAGCAATACCAGAGCGCACTCACCATCAAACTGGAACTCGGCAACCGCGAGGGAACGGCTATCAGCTACGGTCAGCTCGGAGCGCTGGCCCAGGACCGAGGCGACCACCGCGAAGCCGAGCAGCAATATCAGCGCGCTCTCACCATCAACCGAGAACTCGACAGTCGCGCGGGCACAGCCATCAACTACAGCCAGCTCGGAGCGCTGGCCCAGGACCGAGGCGACTACGCCGAAGCCGAACAGCAGTACCAGCACGCCCTCACCATCAACCAGGAACTCGGCAACCGCGCAGGCACGGCGGGCAACTTCCACCAACTCGGCGCTCTCGCCCAACTCCGTGGCGACTACACCGAGGCCGAACATCGGTACCGGCGCGCCCTCACCATCAACGAGGAACTCGGCAACCGCGTGGGCTCGGGAGGCAACCACCACCAGCTCGGGACACTCGCCCAACTCCGTGGCGACTACACCGAGGCCGAGCATCGGTACCTACGCGCCCTCACCGCAGCCGAGGAACTCGGCTACCGCGCCGGAATAGCCACCACCATCTCGTCTCTCGGGTCCTTGAAGATCGAGCGCAACCAGCTGATCGAAGCAGTAGAGCCGCACATCCAGGCCTGGCTTCTACGCACCGAAATGAAACTCGGGGCAGCGGCCGGGCACAATCTCGGGGCACTGCGCGAGCTGCGAGACCGAATCGGTCCGAGGTCCTTTCACGCAAGAATTCGTCAAGTCCTGGATACCACGCAGGCCGTCGCTCTCGAGGATCTGCTCGATCGACAACAGTAGTCCGGTCACGGCGAGGTGATCGCCTGCCTCGATATCGATCACGCGATCCGCCGTGGGTCCGGTAGAAAATTCGGACGAATCAGATACTCACGAAATCACGATCCGCCCGCCGCGGGCGCACGACCCGAGAATTCATCTCGGTGGACGCCACCCGAACAACCGGCGAACACTCCAGGACACGGGAAACATGTTGTCCGTGACGCGAAAAGTTGCGAATACTCAAGCACCGCAATACATTCTGTCTCCACGGTATCGAGTAGCCCGTCCGATCGAAGGATTCACCGTAAGTCGTCGCCGTATCGCCACCGATACCTGTCCGATTTCGACCGAGGAGCTGAACCCCATGCCCAATGAATACGAAGCGATGATCCGCACCGACATCCCTTCTTCCGCGCGGATCTGGAACTTCTGGATGGGCGGCAACGACTTCTACGAGGTGGATCGTGTTGTCGGAGAAGCGAGTCTGAAGATCGACCCCGACATCGCGACCGTGGCCGTACAGTCACGCCAGTTCCTCGCCCGGGTGGTGCGGTACCTCGCGGGCGAGGCACGGATCCGCCAATTCCTCGATATCGGCACCGGCCTGCCCACCATGCAGAACACGCACGAGGTCGCGCAAGCGGTGGCACGGGAATCGAAGGTCGTCTACATCGACAACGACCCCAAAGCGCTCACCCACGCGCGCGCCCTGTTGAACAGCACCACCGACGAAGGTGTCACGGCCTATCTCGACTGCGACTTCCACGCCCCCGACCAGATCGTCGCCGAAGCCCGCAACATCCTGAATTTCACCGAGCCGATCGGGGTCATGTTCATGGGCGTGCTCGGCCATGCTCGCACATACGAGGACATGGTCCACATCGTGCGCACCGTAATGGACGCGACCCCCTCCGGAAGCTATCTGGCCCTGTGGGACGGAACCACCGACAGTCAGGCGTATGTCACCCTGTGTGACGAGTACACCAAATCCGGTGGCGTCCCCTATGTTCCGCGCACCCAGGACGCGATCCGTGCTGTTTTCGACGGGTTCGAGTTCGTCGAGTCCGGCTTCGGACCGATCACAGCATGGCGCAACGACGCCACGCAGGACGGCGCGTGGCAATCGATTTCCTCCTACGGCGGTGTCGCACGCAAACCGTGACCGCACAAGACAATTCCTCGAATCGGGGTCGCACCGCCGCAAGCCACCCCGGATTCGACTGTCACCACACCACCACGAGAAGGGAACGCGAATGAAGGTCGGATTCTTCATGCAACCTGTTCACCCGCCGAACACCTCCGTGCTCGACGGGATCGCCCAAGACCTCGACGAACTGGATTTCCTGGACTCTCTGGGCGTCGAGGAGGCGTGGTTCGGTGAACATCTGACCGCGAAGACCGAGCCATGGCCTGCCGGTGACTTGATCATCTCGCAGGCCATCCCGCGGACGAAGAACATCAAACTCTGCTCCGGCGGATACGTTCCCCAGTTCTACCATCCGGCGGCACTGGCGTTCCGGATCATGCAACTCGACCACATGGCTCGAGGCCGATACATGTGCGGCATCGCGGCGGGCACGATACCGGGCGACTTCGCGCTGACGAACGTCGACAATGTTTCAGGTCAGCACCGTGAGATGCAGGCCGAGGCGATCGAGATCATGAAGCGGATCTGGACCGAACACCTCGACGGCGAATGGGAATTCAAGGGCAAGTTCTGGCACTTCCGCAACCCCGGCCACGGACTGCAGGCAGGTGAGGATCCGACCAGGTGCTCGTATGGATTCGGTCCCTTCTGGAAGCCCTATCAGGTTCCGCATCCACCGATCGCGATCGCCGGTATCTCACCGAACAGCGCCAGTATCGAGTTCGCGGGCCGCGGCGGCCACATTCCCCTGAGCGTGTTCTTCAACGCGCGATTCCTCAAGGGGCACTGGGAAACCTATTCGACTGCGGCGCAGAAGAACGGCCACGAGGTCGACCGCGGCATGTGGCGTGTGAACCGTGAGATCTTCGTCGCCGACACCGACGCAGACGCGCGCGAATTCGTCCGCAACAGCCTCCAGGCCGAAGTCTGGCGGAAACACTACCTGGATTTCATGGGGGTGTTCGGCTGGCTGGGTCACCTGAAGCACGATGACTCCGTGCACGACTCGGACATCACCGTCGACTACCTGATGGACCGCTTGTGGATCGTCGGTTCACCGGACACCGTTCGCCGGCGTCTGGACGACCTGTACGGAGAACTCGGCGGATTCGGGACGGTACTGCCCACGAAGTACGACCACCTGGGCAAGCAGGAGCAGATGTGGCGCAGTCACCGACTTCTGATGGATGAGGTCGTGCCGAAGCTGTCTCTGGAGTGCTGACACTCATCCGTAGCTGATGCCGTCCGGTCGATCTCGCGCACGAATTGTCGCAGCGTTCGAGCTTCGAGTGCGCTCGTTGAAGACTGGGCGGTCGCATTCCAGATCCGCTGAGACTTGTTGCCGATGTGTCATTTTCGTCGCGACACTTCCTCCGTCGCCGGCCGAATAGACCCTCTGTTCCGCCGTCGCCACGGAACGGGTTGGAATGTGTACCGTAAGGTCCTCGACACCGGCCGTAGCCCGCTGGTTGCGCCGGGATGGAAGCTTTTTCGATTCTGTGAGGAGTGGTTCATAGTGGCCGGGTTGGCCGAGATGCGGTTCGGGGGTGTGGAGGTGTTGGTGGAGACGGTGCGGGTGCCCGGTTCCGAGAACACCAGCACCGGAACCGGTGGGTCCTCGAAGATGGTGGATGCGCTCGATCGTGCGCGCGCGGTGATCGGCGCGGCGGCCGCCTCGACGGCGAATACGGTGCGGGAGTTGGGTGAGAAGACCCGCCCGGACCGGTTGGAGGTGGAGTTCGGGGTCGGGTTCTCGGCCAAGGGCGACATCATCGTGGCCAGCGGCACCGCGAACATGAGCCTGAAGGTGAAGCTGATCTACGAGGCTCACCCCGGCCCTCCCGGTGAGGACAACGGCACGGAGAACACCGGTGCCGAAGGCGCGCCGACGCCGACGCCGTGACCACTCACACCGCCTCCCGTTCCACGGATGACCCGGATCGGCGGGTGCCCGCATATCAATGTCCGGTGCCGTGCGCCCGGACCACACAGCCATCAACTGGCGTAACGTAACGCTGTTTCATTTACGTGGGTAGGTCTGTTGAGGTGGAGTTGACTGCGGCTCGACTCGAGGAGTTGCGGACCTGACCTACAGCCCGGACGTGCAGGCGACGGTTGGTGGTCGCGCGAGCAGTGCGTGGTCCGCTGCGACCCCGCAGGGCCTGGCGGTCGTGACCGCCGCGCGTTGTCTGCACCGTGGACCCCGCCGCTTTGTGTGCTCCTGCGCGGGCGCCTCGCGCACCGGCGGTCCGGCCGACTACGGCGAGGACGTCGAATCCCTGGCGTGCTCGAGCCCTCGGCCGGGGACGGTGCGCTGGTTCGGGCTCGGTGAGGAGTTCGCGGAGGTCTCGGCGGGTGTGTCAGCTCGGTATTGCCGCGTGGAGTAGCCGTTCGAGCTCGTCTTTGACGTGGGTCAGCGGGCGGCTGTTTCGCTGTGCTCGGCACAGCACCACCGCGCCTTCGACCGAGGAGATGATCACGGTGGCGAGGGTATTCGCGCGGTCGGAGTCGACGCCCCCGTTGATGAGGGTGTCGGCGAGGGCTTGATGCCACAGGCCGAACGCGCGGTCGGCGGCGTCGAGTAGTTCGGGGTCGGCGGGTGCGTCGGCCACGACGGCGACGACCGGGCACCCGCTGCGGAAGTTGCTCGATTGCAGGTTCTCTGCCCATAGATCGACAAAAGCGCGCATCGCTCCCAGGGGATCGTCGCCCGCGCGGGCCGCTTTCAGCAGTGCCTCGGCCGCGCGTCCGGTGGCATCGAGCGCTTCGATGACGAGTTCGAACTTGCCGCCGGGGAAGTGGTGATAGATGACCCCGCGAGTGACTCCGGCGCGTTGCATGATCTCGGTGAAGCTGGCGGCTTCGAATCCGCGTTCGGCCAGGACACTCGCGGCGCTGGCGATCATGCGTTCTCTGGTCGTCACGGTCATCGGTGGTTCCCTTCACTGAGCTGGGTTCGCGAAATCTCTACCGAGGATCCGCGGGCATCCGCGCCCCGACGGCGCCGCCCAGCGTCGCGGCGGTCAACGCTACCCCGACGCCCAGCGCCGCCGCGCCGCCGCCGATCTCGCGCCGTCGGCCCGAGGCCGCGAAAGCGAGCGCGTCGACGATATCGATGAGCATGTTCAGGCGGAGGAAAGCACGGGGCACCCGAGTCGTGTCGAGTCGCGCCAGCCCCAAGGCGATCACGGCGTTTCGCACCGCGAACATGCGGCCCATGACCGGTGCCGGTGTGCCCGCGGCCTCCATCAGGAACAGCCGGAAGCCGAAGCGCGGAACGAGCAGTCCCCCGATCGCGAGGGTGGCACGGATGGCGATGAGTACACGCAGCGGAAACAGCTCGGGTGACGGATCGGTATGTGGGTTCGACATGGTCGCGCTCCTCTTCGCCGCGGCTCAGCGGCGACTCTCTAGTACGATCATAATATATTAATTACGATCATCATAGGTAGCACATCGAACCAGGCGCAAGGGCGGGTGGCTATTCATATCAGGATAACTTGACAGTTTACTATTATGATCATCATAATCGGCAGGGGCGAGCATGGGCTGGGGACCGGGCGCCGTCGCCACCGACACAGCACTTCCCCGCGGCCGAACCCGCCCCACACACCGATAACCGCAGCCGCCGACCGCGTGCGGTGACCTGCGTGGTCAATTCCGGGTGACCGGCGAGAAGTCCATTGACGAACAGGCAGGCGAGGCCGGTTGCGTAGCTGCCGTCGGCATTCGTCATGGCCGCGGCGGGGCTCCCCGGATGTCGGGTTGCGGTCACCGGCGGTAGCGCTGCGGCGAGGGGCGATCCGTCGAGTAGCGCGAGCTGGGCGGCCCGGATGAGATCATCACTGGTTCCGGTCGGCAGCGGAGTGGGTGGCGTGTAGAAGTCGTCGGGTGCGGCGGCCGGTCCCGGCACGGCGCACAGTATGGCGGCGACCGCCAGTGATCCACACAGCTGCCGGTAGCGCCGTGTGAAACGGTGCACCGGCTCGGTTGCTCAGCGACTTCGACCCTCGCTGCGCCCTGGCTTCGGGGCGACCGGTGCACGCTGTCGGCATTACAGGATGGACAGAGCAGGGCTGAGCGGGAACTTCATCGAAAACTCCAATCCGAATCGACTTCGTACACCTCGTCCACGATTGCGCAGTCACGCGGACACCCCGGCGATAGTCGGGAGAGTCAGGACCGACCGGCGCTCCGGCACGTCGAGAATCGTGCGGCGAGAGCAGGCCGGGGCCGCGGCGTAGCTCGGCGACGCGTCCGCCGACACCTGCAGGCGAAGCCGGTGCCCCGGCAGGAGAACGTGTGCCGCGGGCGACAGCGTGATCTCGACCTCGCCCACCGGTGAAGCGCCGGTCACGCCGTCGCAGATATTGACCGACTTCCCCGACAGGGAGACGTCGCACAGCCGCACGAACCACGGCCCGGGGTCGCCCTCGATCGACAGCCGCACGCTCGGCCGCCCAGCGATCGTCACCGGCTCGGTCAGCTCTTCGCACGTGTAACTCAGCACGTCGGCGCGGCGCTCGCGCTTCTTCTGATTCTTTACGCCCGCGTCGGGCGGGAACAGCGTGGTCCCGCCCAGAGCGGGCGCGGGCTTCGCTGTCGTGACGAAACTTCGGGAACTACCTGCTCGTGCGCCCACGGCTGCGCGTCCATCCACTCCCAGGTGGCGCGGGTGTCCTCCACCTCACCGAACATCGGGTCGAACACTCCTCCCGAGCCGAACGTGCCGCGACAGCTCTGCACGATGACGGTGAATCCGCGCTCGGCGAGCAGACGGGCATAGGACGCGACCATCCCCCGGCCGTAGGGCGACCTGATGAGCACGATCGGATCCGCACCGTCGCTCGAGTACCACCGGTCGGTCAGCAGCGCGACGCCGTCCGGCACCGGCACGGCGCTCGACCCGCACCCGAGATCGCGTCGCCGGGGCCAGCCCGGCGCGGCGCGCGCGAAGCCGGGACCGCGCCGTCATCCGCGCGACCCGTTCGTCGTGCGGTCACTGGTGTCGTTCATCGTCGAACTCCGATCGGTGGTGTGACAGGGAAACTCGTGCGGTGGAAGGGGAGGAGGCCGCGCCGAACGTCGGCGACAGCGGAATAGGGCGCCTCCGCGCTCGGCCTTCCGATTCATGAGGTCGTTCGCGCCGTCGCGGACTCGGGCGGCACCGGGATCCCGCGTAGCGCGTCCTTGGTGACCTTGCCCGTCGCCGTGCGCGGCAGCTCGCCCACGAAGACCACGTGATCGGGCACCTTGTAGCCGGCGAGGCGAGCGCGCACGTGATCGCGGAGCTCCTGCTCCCCCGCGCGGTGGCCGGGCCGGAGCAGGACGTACGCTGCGGGGCGCTCGCCCCATGTCTCGTGCGGGTGCCCGACGACAGCGACGTCGAGCACAGCGGGATGGGAGCTGAGCGCGTTCTCGACCTCGACGGTCGAGATGTTCTCGCCGCCGGAGATGATGATGTCCTTGGCCCGGTCCTTGACCTCGATATAGCCGTCCTCGTGCATGACCCCCAGATCGCCGCTGTGGAACCAGCCGCCCGCGAAGGCCGCCGCGGTCGCCTCCGGGTCCTTGAAGTAGCCGGTCATGACGTTGTTGCCGCGCATGACGATCTCGCCGAGCGTGATGCCGTCGCGCGGCACGTCCACCAGGTGCTCGTCGACCACCCGGACAGGGTCGGCCTGCACCATCGCGACGCCCTGCCGCGCGAGCTTGCGGGCGCGCGCGGCCGCGGGCAGCAGGTCCCACTCCGCGCGGTACTCGCAGACCGTGTACGGGCCGTAGACCTCGGTGAGCCCGTAGACGTGGACGACCGAGATGCCGAGCACGTCGAGCTGCTCGAGCACGGTCGGCGTCGGCGGGGCGCCCGCGGTCGTGATGCGCAGCGGTCGGTCGAGCGGATGTGCCTCCGGTCCGTTCGCGATCGTGCCGCAGACCGTCGGCGAGCCGCAGAGGTGGCTCACGCCGTACACGTCGATCGCCTGCCAGACGGCGTCGGAACGCACGGCTCGCAGGCAGACGTGCGTTCCGCCCGCCGCGGTGACCGCCCACGGCATGCACCAGCCGTTGCAGTGGAACATCGGGAGGGTCCATAGGAACACAGAGGCCGAGGTCAGCGCGGTGTGATGCATCTCGCCGAGCGCGTTGAGGTAGACCCCGCGGTGCGAGTACACGACGCCCTTCGGCGCTCCCGTGGTTCCCGATGTGTAGTTGATCGAGATCGCGGCGAGCTCGTCAGCGATCCTCCAGGCCAGCGGCTCGGCGTCGGGGACCGCGCGCTCGACATAGTCGTCGTAGGAGGCGTGGCCGCGGTCGTTCCCGCCTGCGGGGGAGCCGAACTCCGCGTCCGCGATCTCGACGACCACGTTCAGTGCGGGGCTCAGTGATCGCGCGTCCCCGAGCGACGGCGCGAGCTCCGCGTCCACGAACAGCACCGCGGCCTCGGAGTGGCGGAGGATTCTCGCGACCTCGTCCGGGGCGAGGCGGGAGTTCAGGGCGACGAGCACCCCTCCGGCCAGCGGCACCGCGTAGTGCGCGATCAGCAGTTCGGGGATGTTCGGGGCGAGGAACGCGACGCGGTCACCCGGTCGGATGTCCGCGCGGATCGCCCGGGCCAGCTGCTCGGCGGCGGCCGAGAACTCCCGGTAGGTGTAGACGCGCGTGCCGTAGACGATCGCGGGCTTCGACGGATAGACCTCGGCCGACCGCTGCAGGAAGGCGAGCGTCGTGAGCTGAGTGAAGTTCACGAGAAGGGACTCTGCCCGCCTGCACGCACCGTGAAGACCCCCGAAGGGGGGTATAGCGGCCGCCTACCTACCTTCGGAGGTAGAGCGTTGTCGGCTGTGACGGCACTCACTAATCTCAGGGGAAATATCTCCGGAGGCCCACCATGACCAGCTTGAATCCACCGCAGATGCCGATCGAGCGTCGCGTGCTCGCCCGGGATCTGGAGCCGCTGCGCCGGCACGGCAGGATGGACATGGCCTTCGGCGGGCCGGTCCGCAACGGCGCTGTCGCCATGCAGATCACCGACCTGGCCGGCGGCCGGACCCGCTCGACAGCCGACCTCGTCGTCCGCAACGGCGAGGGCCTCGGCGGCAAGGCGCTGATGCTCGGCCGCCCGGTGGCGGTGGCCGACTACATGGCCGACGAGAGCATCACCCACGTCTACGACCACGCCGTACGCCCGGAGGCCATCCAGACCCTGGCCGCCCTGCCGATCATCGTCGACCGGACGCCGCGGCTGCTGGTCTACCTGGCCGCCCGCACCCACGTCCGGCTCGGCGATCGCTGGTTCGATGGCTTCGCCCCGATGGTGCGGCGCATCGAGCGCGAGATCACCGTCGAGGACGAGGTCGGGCGCAGGCTCAGCCTGCTGCGCCCCAACGCCGAGCCCGGATACCCCGGCCTCAGCCGCGACGATCGGATCGACATCGCCCGCGAACTCACCGAGCTGGCCGATCGTATCGATGACGAAGGGCTGCGTGCGCGGCTGCACGCCGTCGGGAACCGCGTCGCGCCTATCGCTGCCGATGCGCCGGCGTGGCCGCCCGCCCTGCTTCGCCCCCGCGAGATCGACGTACTCGAGCAGGTCGCCCAGGGGCTGAGCACCCGTCAGGTCGCCGAGGCCCTCGGGCTGATGCCCAACACCGTGAAGTCCTACCTCAAATCGGCCATGCACAAGCTGCATGCCACCAACCGTGTGCAGGCCATCATCGCTGCCCGCAGGCTCGGCTTCCTGGGCTGAGCGCACACCGTCCAGGCCGATCGTCGGAGAAGGTCGGCTGCTGCGGTCGCCCCGCGCCAGGCTCGCTGGGGTCCGGCTCCACGGTCACCCGCCGGCACACCCGCCCAAGGAGATCAGCCGCTACGTCTCGATCGCGTACGCCGCCGAGCGTGCGAGCGTCAGCAAAGACACCATCCGACGGATGATCGCAGGGCGCGCTGCCCGCATATCGGTTCAGAGGACAGATCCGCTTGGCAATCGAAGACATCGACAAGGCAATGCGTCCCTTACGCTGAGCCCCGCCTCCGCCAACACGAGACCGCCCAGGCTGCCCGAAGTCCGGGTTGGCGAGGCATATCTCAAGTCAGTGACATGGATCACACATGGACAAGTGCCATGACTTCCCTAGCTCAGCCTCGCCACATCGCCGCAGGTCGGTAGAGGCACAATAGGTGCATTACAATAGACGCGACATCGCAAAATATCCCCGACCAGGCCATACAGAGTGGTCCCAGCTGGTTTCGAACCAGCGACCTTCCGCGTGTGAGGCGGACGCTCTCCCGCTGAGCTATGGGACCAGGGTTGCCCGTAGGCGGTGTTCGGATGACATCGAGGTGGCGGCCGAACGAGATGGAACACTAGCACGCGGCACCGGGGAGGTACCAAATCGCCGTTGCCGCGGGGCTCGACGGAGGGTGGTCGGTGGCGAGATACGGCGGGCGCGTGCAGGACTCGGTACGCGGGAGGGGGCGAATCGGGTGCGGGTCGGGGGGACGCGTCGAATCGCACAGGCCACCGGGGCCACATTCGTCACATGCGGGTTCCCGGGCGTTCTACCAGCGGATTTGTACCTTTCATCGGGGGTGGGCTAATGTTCTGTCTCGCAGCAGAGAGGTCCGAATGGGGCCTCAAGGTGCACAATGCGGATGTAGCGCAGCTGGTAGCGCATCACCTTGCCAAGGTGAGGGTCGCGGGTTCGAATCCCGTCATCCGCTCGAAAGGTAGGGTTTGGCGAAAGAAGATAGCCTTCCCCCTTCGCACGGTGGAGTGGCCGAGTGGTGAGGCAACGGCCTGCAAAGCCGTGCACACGGGTTCGATTCCCGTCTCCACCTCGCGCGATTAGCTCAGCGGGAGAGCGCTTCCCTGACACGGAAGAGGTCACTGGTTCAATCCCAGTATCGCGCACCACCGTAGTACGAGGTCAGCCCCGGTTTTCACCGGGGCTGATTCTGTTCGTGCCCAATGCGTGCCCTTGGCCGTCCCGATAGATGAGACAGACGCGAGCGGCAAGGTCGAGAGATTCAGCGGCACGCCGACCTGAGGGGTGGTCGGAGCTACTGCTCTGAATCGTTGTCGAGAAGCCGTACCAGGAAGCCTTTCTGCTCGCCATAGATGGCGTATACGCAGTCGTCGCAGACGACGATGTTTCGGCCGCCGGGGTCGTAGATGAACCCGCAGCTCTTGGCTACGCCACGGGCGCATTCGATGCACAAGCTCGGGTACTGGTTGCGCTGCATGGTCAGTGGTCCTCCGTGCTGGGTGATGAATGGGTCGCTGTTGACCTTCGACCAAGTCTTGACGTCTATTCCTTGAGGCCGACAGCCTCTGCGTCAAACTTCCTCTATGGCAAGGTAACTCGAGCCGCCGACATTGCGAGAGAGTCGATGGAACTCGTGATCGCCGACCAAGCGGTTTTGACGCATCTGCATCAACCTGAGCCGGAAATATTGTGGCGGAGTCCAGCGGGCACGTTATCCGGAGACGGTTCGATCTTGATACATCGGAATTTTTCTTCCACACAGCCCGATCGGTGGACGTTCGATCGATCCGCGTGTGTGGAAGCGCTTTACGCCTACGGTCAATCGAGTCTCCCGTGCCGTCGGCGGGTCCTCGCCCGGGGATGGTGGCGCCGACGGTCGCTTGGGGCGCGCTGAGTGGTGCGTGAGCATCGACGCGGGTGTTTGACGCTTGTACGTCAAGGTTTCCTGCGGCGGTCGGTGTCGGGGTCGGTGGTCCGGCCGTGGCCTGGGCGAGCATTGAGAGCGGTGACGACGTCGCGGGTTCGGTAATACCGTCGTTGGCCGCGGTCTTCGTGCTCGGCGTGTTCGTCCATCAGCGCTCGGTATTGGGTGACGGTTTTGCCGTCGAGGCCCAGCAGCCGAGCGATGGCGCCGAGGGTGCGGTATTCGTCGGGGTGCTCGGGCACGGAATGGGGAGTCGGGCGCCGGTGCTGGTGCCAGTGGGTGAGCCAGGTGTCGAGTTCGTCGGCGTCGTATTCTTCGCTGCGGGCGCCGGACCCGACCCTGGGCCGGTGTCGCTTGTGGGTGGGGAAGTCGTCGCGGACCGACCATTGGTTGCGGACGGTATCGGGGCCGTAGCCGTGGCGCGCGGCCCATTCCTCGAGGGTGAGCATGTCTCCCATTCCGTCATTGTGTCCCGATCGTCGCCGCGGTGGCCACGCGCCGGCCACGGCGGCTGGGGTGGGTATCGTGCGGGGGTCCTTTCCTTCGTGGGCGGGACGTTCGGGCGGCCGGTATGTCCTACCGAACCCTCGCGGGTCCGGGTTACCGGCCGCCCTTCTTCCGTCAGGCGGCCCAGCGTTCGATGTCCTCGCCGGTGATGGCCTCCACCAAGGCCGAGACCAGCAACTCGGCCACCGGGGGTGTGACGGCGTTGCCGTATTGGCGGACTCGTTCGCGTTTGTTGCCCAGCACGGTGTAGCCGGTGGTGAAGGCCATCGCGCGCCCGATCTCGTGGGGTTGCAGCATCCGGAACCGCACGTCCTCGACCAGGGCGGTGTTCGTCTCCTCGACCAGGGCGAACCGGTCGCGGGTCGACTGGGTACCCATCGGCTGATCCACCGGCCTGGCCGCACCGGTGCCGTAGTAGGGCAGCAACAACGAATCCCGCACCAGCGGCGGCAGACCGGCGGGCACGACCAGGCCGTACCGCTCGCTACCGGCGCTCACCGTCGCGTCCGCCGAGCGCACGCCGCCGCTACCGCTGTGGGGTTCGGCCGTGAACGGCAAGAACGCCACCGCCGTTTCCGCTCTTGTGGTTCGGGCGCGCTCCGGGAGCGTGACCGGGGCGGCGGCTCCGCCGTCGCGGCCCTCCGCCTCCGCGTTCGGAGGCGGGGATACCAGGGCGTGGTTGGAGCCGTCGGCCACGATCGTGGCCAGCTGCTCGTGTACCCCGATCGTGCGCGGGCGGCCTGAGCGCAGTAGGGCGAGGAACGGTTGGGGAATCAGGAGCGCGTCGTTCTCGCGGGTCGTGCGCGCCGACAACGGCACCGTCACCGGCGACGGGTCCACCCGCCAGGTTCCGCCCGCGGGGACCATCAACGGCTGCGGGACCGCGTATCGGGCCAGCCCGATCCGGATGCGTTCCATGGTCTTCTCGGCCAACGGCCGCTCCCGGTCCCCGATCCGTTCTCCCTCGATGGTCCAGTCGATCGCGGCGGCGGCCGGTAACGCGGGCGGCTCGACCACCGCGTTGCGGCAGCGCACCCTCGGGCACCGATACACGTACTGCTGGCGGTAGCGGCCCATATCCGCGCCCTCGGTCTTGAACACCTGCATCGCCGCCACCCACGCTTGGCACCGCGCGCAATACGCCTGTGGACGCAACCATTTCGACCAGTCCGGCTCCCGCCCCAAACTCGTGTCCCAGTACGCGACGTACAGCCGGTCTCGGGACTGTGGGGCGACCGGGGTCCGCGCGGTTTGGGCGTGCATGGAGTTCAACGCGATCACCCGCACCCGATAGCCCAGCGCGCGGATCTCGCCGAGCCAGCGGTCCCACTGATCCCACGCGCGGACCTCGATCACGTTCTCGACCACCCCGGCGCGGACCTTGCCGCCGCGGGCGATCACCCCGCGCAGATACATCGGCACCTCTTCCATCAACGCTCGCGAACGATCCGCCTCGGCATCGCGTGGGGTGTCGAACAAATCGGGCTGCATCGTGTTGTGGAAGTCGCGGGACCTGCCCCGCGCCGAGGACCATTGCGGGCACTCCGGGGAAGCCCAGAACAGATCCGCCACCGGCCACCGCGCCACCGGGGCCTCCCGGATATCGCCGAGGTGGTGGTCGGTGTCGGGGAAATTCGCCGCGTGGGTCTCGATCGCGCGCGCCCAATGGTTCGCCGCCCGCGTCACCCGGACCCCGGGCACCGAATGCGCGCCCTGACTCGAACCGCCCGCACCGCAGAACCAATCCATCAATTCCAACATCGTCGCTGTTCTCCCTCTCGGATTCGTGGACGAGGAATCGGTGGTGCGGTGTCCTGCCACACCACCGATTCTATTCACTAGTTTACCCGTTATTGCGTGTGTTCTCGAGGGCCGAAATCGGGCTCGAACCCCGTTGAAGTTGTTGCGTAGGAATCAATCCGGTTGATGCCTACGCATCACCCCCGTCCGTCTCGGCCACGGCAAGGTCTGCCCACCCCGCACGGGATCGGTTCGGCCTGATCGCGCGCGGCGCCGGCGACGATCGGCCGGGCCGTTCGGCGACGAGGACGTGGTCACTGGATGGACGGGGCGACCAGTGGCACCGACAGCCAGACGTAGGCGGGGCCGTACGTGGGGTTGTAGTACTCGGCGGTGTAGGCGGCGGCGCGCGCTTCGGCGTCGGCGGCGGTGCCGCGCACCACTTCCACCGGTACCCGGTCGGCGGGATCTCCTACCGCGATCACCCATACCTGCGTGGGGTCGGTGAGCACCTCGGCGGGCAGGGTCAGCGGGGCGGGTGTGTTCTCGGTCATCGGTGGGTCCTTGTCGTGTCGGGGACGGCCACGCCGTCCCGGTCAATGGGGTCGATCTCGTCGTAGCTGGCGGGGTCGCGGTTGTCGGCGGTGGTGGACATGGGGGCCACTGGCGGACGCGTCATGCCGCTTCCGCCTCGACCACGGCGAACGCTTGGCCGCACACCCCGCACAGGATCGGTCCGGCCTCGATCGTGCGCTGCGCGGCCCGCACCCGGCGTACCGGATCGCACCCGCAGACCAAGGCGCGTCCGTTGCGCGGAGCGCGGTCCTGGCCCTCTCCCTCGGGGGCGGCTGTTCCTTTCGGTGTCCCCGGAGCCGGATCGTGTTCGTTGCGGCGGTGCGCGATCAACACTTTCGACAGCGCGTCGATCTGGCGGCGGTAGCGTGCGGCGACCTCGTCGGGCACGGTGGTGTCGGTCCAACCTCGGTGGCCATCGCGGGCGACGGCGAGTCCGAGTTCCTCGGCGATCTTCCTGTATCGCCCGTTGTGGTAGGCACCGCCCCGGCTCACGTCCTGGATATCGCGTGTCCGCGCGATGCCGTGCGCGGCCTCGTGCAACAGGGTGCCGAACACATCGCGGGCGCCGAAGGCGAACCCTTCCCCGCCGACGAACAACTCCGGCATCCAGTCCGTGCCGCGCACCCAGCGGTCCGGCCCGAAATGCCCCAGCCGCAGCGCCCGCGGTGAACCGGCCGAACCCGACGCCATCGTCACCACCACATCGGGTACGTCCGGATGAGCGGCGCGGATCGCCGCCCACGCCTGCTCGATCGCCACGACTACGGTTCCCGCGAATCGGCTCACAATCGACCTCCCCAGGTTGAGCCTTATGCATCAATATTAGCACGAAAATACCTGTCTAGCAGCACTTTTCATGCTGCCCGCCACATTGATGTCGGCGCATATGCATAAAGATCTCTTGATGCATATGCCTCAATCCGCTCCTACGACTACGCATCAACCATCCGATGCCCGCATGCCCCCACCCCTCCCTCTTGTGGTCCATCCACAGCCCTCGCGACCCGCACACGCCCCGACCTACCCAGCCACTTCCCCAACCCGCGTGCCCTATACGCGACATCCGCTCCCAACCCAGCCACGCTCCCAACCCCTACTTGTGGTCCTCCCTTCCCCTTGTGGTCTCCCTCCCCCCTTGTGGTCATCTCTTGTCTCTTCGTTCTTCCGTCCTTTGTGTTTTGTGTTGCCTGCTGCCCTGCCCGGCCGTCACTCTCTAGAAACAGCGAAGCGCTAGAGAGTGACGGCCGGGCAGGGCAGCAGGCGGCACAAAACACCCAGCTCACACCCCGTGTGAGCGACACCCTGCCGGGACAGTGCCGGGACTTGGAAATCCCGGCAGAGTCCCGGCACTGTCCCGGCAGAGTCCCGGCACAATCCCGGCAGAAATCAGCCACCCCGAACCGCTTTCGGCGCTGCCTGCGGCGTGTCGGGGTGTGTTGTGTGGTGGGGTGTAGCGGTCGAAGTCCGATAACGATGGGTGGAATATGGATATCGAGTTGAGCGACGCCGTCGCCGCACTGCGCGACGAACTGCTGGCCGCGGCGGCCAAAGGCGCCGGTGCGGGAGTGGAGTTCGTGGTCGGGCCGATCGAGTTGTCCTTCGAGGTCGAACTGCGCGCCGACGCGAAGGTGAAAGGCAAGTTCACCGCGTGGGTGGTGACCGGTGAAGCCGAAGCCGGTGGTTCACGCGCCCGTCGACAGAAGGTGTCGTTGACGTTGAACCCGCAAATGCCCGGTGGCGGTGACGTCCGGGTCGGCAGCCACCGCACCACCAACGGCGATGCGGGCGAAACCGATTCGGGTGCGGTGCCTGGCCATATCGGTCGCTGACCGAAGCAGAACATCATCCCTCGCCCGCCCACAGGGTTCGGGGGATCACGTGCGATAAGGGGAGGTAGGTCGGGGTGGAGCGGGACCAGGTTGTCGGTGTGCGCGGTGGGAGTGAGGGTTCGGGGTATCTGATCGCGCCCACCCTCGTGCTGACCTCTGCCCACGTCGTCCCCGAAACGGGTGGGGCGGTGACGGTAACCCAACCCGCCCGCACCACCACCTACACCGCGGTCGTGGTGTGGCGTGGCACCCCCGACGGGAAGGACGACGCCGCCCTGGTCCAGGTCACCGACCCGGCGTGGCCGGTCCTACCGATCGAGCCGATCGTGTGGGGGCGCACCGTCACCTACCAGCCCGGCATTCCCTGCCGGTCCTGGGGATTCCCGGACTTCGTGCAACGCCGGCATCAGCCCGTCGATATGGAACAACCCCGCGGCACCCTCAACCCCGGCGACCGCTACAGCACCGACACCTACGTCCTACACCTCGACACCCACCCTCCGACCACCATGCCCGACGGCGGATCACCCTGGGCGGGCATGTCAGGAGCGGCGGTGTTCTGCGGCGCCCTGCTGACCGGCGTGGTCGCGGTCGATCCCGCCCACCGCGACCACGCCGCCCTCGAAGCCGTCCCCGCCTACGTCCTGCTCACCAACCCCGACTTCCGGACCGCGGTCGAGGACAACGCGGGTGAGGGCTGGTTGCGGTGTGAACCGGTCGAGTTGCAGGAGTTGATGGACCGACAATCGCCCCTGCACATGACCACCACCATCGCCACACCCGCCTCGTTGTTGACCGCACGCCGTGCGGTGGTGCCCTTCCACGGCCGCACCGATCTCCTGCGAAAACTCCACACTTGGGCTACCGAACCCGGATTGGGAGTATGGCTGCTGTACGGGCGCGGCGGCCAAGGCAAGACCCGCCTCGCGCACTACTTCGGCGAAATTCTCACCACCAGTGGATGGGCGGTGGTGTGGCTGGATCCCGCCGCCACCGACCAATTGCGGGTCCTGGCCCAAGTGCGGGTACCGCTGCTGGTGGTCATCGACTACGCCGAGACCCGCCCCGACCAACTACGTGCCCTGCTCACCCATCTCTCCCGTCTGCGCACCGACCGGGTGGTGAAAGTGTTGCTGCTGGCCCGCACCATCGATTCGTGGTGGCCACAGCTGGCCACCGGCACCACCGACACCGTCACCGACATCCTCGACACCACCCACCTGCACGAACTCACCGCCCTGGACGCCAGCAGCGAGGAACGCCACGACTCGTACCGGAGCGCGGTCCGCGCGTTCGGTCAGGCACTACCGGGCTTGCGCCACACCGGGCTCCCCGACCCCACCGCTGCGGTTGAGACACTGACCGCGGCCGTACCGGCGGGGTTGGAGGCGGATACCACGGTGTTGGGGGTGCAGATGCGGGCCTTGGTCGACCTCCTGGACACAACCAACCGGACACCGAACGCAGGTGGAGGTTTGGAGCGGCGGGTGTTGGTCCACGAACGCAGCTACTGGCGCAGGACCGCCCAGGCACGCGGCCTGACACCACAATGGCCACTCGAAACCCTCACCGACGCCGTCGCCGCTACCGCCGTCCTCGCACCCACCACCCCCACCGACATCGAAAACTGCGTCCGACGGATCCCGGAGTTCACCGACCAGGCCCAGATCACCATCACCATGCTGCGGGACTGGTTGATGAGCCTCTACCCCGGCCAACACCCCGGCGTGTTCGCCGGTTTGGCGCCCGACCGGCTCGCCGAACACCTCATCGGTGACCTGCTCACCGACACCTCTCGCCCCACCGTCATCGACGCCCTCGCCCCGACCACCAGTGAGGGTGAGGCCGAGCACCTGCTCACCGTCTGCACCCGCGCCACCACCCACCCCGACCTCCCCGAGGTCGGTGACCGGCTCACCCGGCTCTGCCTCGACCACCCCGACACCCTCCTGTTCCCCGCACTACGGGTGGCGACCCAAGTCGAAACACCCACACCACTGCTGAACGCACTCGACCAGATCGCCACCCACCCGACAACCAGCACCGACACCCTGAAAAGCCTGCACGACCGCATCCCGACGTCCACACTCGTGCTGGCCCGTACCGCGGTCACCATCGCCCGCGCAATCGCCGACCACCACCGCACCACCGACGACCTCACCGAGTCCGACCAGGCGCAACTCGCACAAGCCGTGAACAACCTCGCCATCCGACTGGGCGCGGTCGGGCGACCCGAGGAAGCACTACGCGCCGCCACCGAAGCCGTCGACCTCTACCGCACCCTCGCCACCACCAACCCCGACGCCCACCTCCCCAACCTCGCCATGAGCGTGAACAACCTCGCCGCCGATTTGGCCGACGCCGGACAGCACGAGGAAGCACTACGCGCCGCCACCGAAGCCGTCGACCTCTACCGCATCCTCGCCACCACCAACCCCGACGCCCACCTCCCCAACCTCGCCGGAAGCGTGAACAACCTCGCCGTCCGCCTGGCCGACGCCGGACAGCACGAGGAAGCACTACGCGCCGCCACCGAAGCCGTCGACCTCTACCGCACCCTCACCACCACCAACCCCGACGCCCACCTCCCCAACCTCGCCGGAAGCGTGAACAACCTCGCCAACCGCCTGGCCGACGCCGGACAGCACGAGGAAGCACTACGCGCCGCCACCGCAGCCGCCGACATCCGACGACGCCTCGCCACCACCAACCCCGACGCCCACCTCCCCGACCTCGCCATGAGCGTGAACAACCTCGCCGTCCGGCTGGCCACGGCCGGACAGCACGAGGAAGCACTACGCGCCGCCACCGAAGCCGTCGACCTCTACCGCACCCTCGCCACCACCAACCCCGACGCCCACCTCCCCAACCTCGCCACCAGCATGAACAACCTCGCCGCCGATTTGGCCGACGCCGGACAGCACGAGGAAGCACTACGCGCCGCCACCGAAGCCGTCGACATCCTGACGAAATTCGCTCGATCCGAGCCAGCGGCGTTCGGTGAAGCGCTGGAGCGTGCACAGCAGGTACAGACCCTACTTGCCCAGCAAGTCACGCCACAGCTTCCAGCAGTACGAGAGCGCGCGGAAGGCCGCTTCTCGTGGCTACGCCGACGTGGGTAGCTCCGCCTCCGGTCCGCACACCGTCCGCAGCCTCACCAACACCTCCCATCGGTCACCAATCTGACCAACGCCAGACCTACAGGTCACCGCCACGCCACCAACACAATCCACGCCATCACGACCAGCCGAACACCGGACCTGGTAGTTCGGGACGAAGGGGCGTCTTCGCCAACACAGCCCGTGACCATGTTGCTGGTCACGGGCTGTGTCGCTTCTGCTGTGTTCGGCTACCTGGGTATCGGGTGGTCCTCGACCGGGGTGTCGAGGTAGCGCCATTGGATTCGGGTGATGATCGTTTCTGGTGTGCATCCGGTGTGGGTGCGGCAGAAGAAGGCCACGAATTCGGCCGCGGTCATCTCCGGGAATCCTTCGGCGCGTGTGTCTTCGGTGGTGATGTGGTCCAGGCGTTCGCGGCGCACGTCGACTACTTCGACGTCGGTGATCCGTACCAGTGGCTCGCCTGTGCGGCGTCCCATGACTTTGCGGCACAGAGTCAATCGGGTTTCCGGTCGTAGGTGGCGCCATCCCGTTCTGCGGGTGACGGTTTTGGTGCGGGCGCGTACCTGGTGCTCGGTCAGTGAGACCGACATCAACCGCGGCATCAGAGCGTTCCTTCCTCGGTGATTTCTCGTGCCGCGATCAGTGTGCGGGTCACGGTGGATTTGCTGACCTCGATCCGTTCGGCGATCTGGGAATGGGTGTATCCCTGTTCGTGCTTCAACCGCAGGATCGTGGTGACGGTGTCGGGGTCTCGGCGCCCGGCGGGGTCGGCGGCGCACAACTGCTGAGCGACCGCGGCCCAAGTGTCGAGGTGTTCGGGTTCGTCGGTGCGTGGCTGGTGCGGGAGCGGTTCGATCGCGGTGCGTTGCGATCGGTCTATCTCGGTCCGGTCGGGTTCGGTGGTGAGTTGGCTGGTGGTGGACTGGATCTCGGTGCGGACCTCGCGCACCGAGACAGCGTGGACCGGTTCAGGGGTGCGCACCGGTTCGTGTTCGGTGCGCGCCGTTGGTTCGGGGTCGGTGCGGTCGGTGCGTGCGAGTACGAGCAGGGCGACGGTGGCTTGTCCGATGGCGCCGTCGATGATGAGCGGGAACAGGAATGCCAGGTGTTCGCTCATCCCGACCTGTATCGACAGTTCCCGCAGCGCGTCGAAGGAGAGCCGGAACGCGATCGCGGCAATGGCGGCTGTGAGCGCCACGACGGCCCAATACGCCAATCTCGCCTTGTTCTGGGCGCGTACGAGCAGTCCGACGCCGTGGGTTGCCGCGAGTAGCGCGATGGGTGGGAAGGAGGCGACGAACGCGGCGACCCATTGCTTTCCGGGTGGTGCGTTGAGCCAGGCGTGCACGATGTTGCCCGCGATCGACATGGCCGCCACGAGCAACAACTCACCCCAGAAGAACCGGATCGCGGAGGTTTCCTCACGAGTCCGCGCGACGGTGGTCGGTGCGTTGCGGTGCGTGGCGGTGGGAGTGTGCACCGCCTGCGCACCGGTCTGGTTCGTGGTCATGGTTCGTGTCTCCTCTCGGTTCGCTTGGTGCGCAGGCGGTGCGGGTCACCGGCTGCGGTTGCGGGAGGGTCGGTCCCGGTGCGCGGGGTCGGGCCAGTCGTGGTCGTGGCGTTGTGGTGGATCGTCGGGTTCGGTGTGTAGGTCGGTGATGTCGAGTCCGTCGGCGGTGAGGTCGTCGATGATGCTGTAGGCCCGCGCGAAGTCCGGGTGGTCGCCGAGTTCGGCGCGGTGCGCGTCGAGGTGGCGGTAGTAGGCGAGTTCGATTTCCTCTTCCCGTGACGGTGTCTCGGGCAGCGGGGTGCCCTCGGGCAGGTCGGGGTAGAGCAGTCCGGGGTTGTTGTCGGCGGCGACGGCGTTGAACAGGTCTCGGCGCAACCACATGGCTCGGGTGTAGGGGTCGGGTGGAATCGGGGTGTGGTTCATCGGTGTTCGCTTTCGTTGTGGTCGGGTTCAGTGGTGGCGTTGCCGGGGTGGGCGCCCGTGGTTCACGGGCGCGGGTCGAAACCGGGGTTCTCGGGCGCGGTCGAGGTAGGGGACGGGGTCCAGGTCGGACAGGTCGTGTCCGGCGGCGAAGTGGTCGGCGAGGTCTTTGCCGTCGCGGGCCTGCACGACCCGGACCTCTCCTACTCGTCCGGTGAGGGAGTCGGCGACTCTGGCGGCGTGGCGGTAGCCGGGGCGGTCGCGGTCGGCGACCACGATCACCCGCGCCGCGCCCTTCAGCCAGCGCGCGTGCTGTTCGGTCCAGGAACCGGCGCCCATGGCGTTGCAGGTGGCGATCTGTCCGGCTCGGTTGGCGTGTTGGACGTCCTTCTCTCCCTCGCAGACATAGATTTCGCGGCCGGTGTCGAGGGCTTGTCGGATGTCGGCGAGTTTCCACGGGATGGGCGCGAACCCGGTGCGTTCCCACTCGCTGCCGGTCCAGTGCGCTTGCCAGAAACTCTTCGCGTGCCCGTGTTCGTGCGGGGTGAGCACCCGGTGCACCGCGCCCTCGACGCGGCCGTTGGGCCACCGGTAGATGTAGGAATCGACGGTTTCGGGGCGCCCGGTCCGCACACCCAGGTCGGGTTTGTTCAGGATCGGGAACCGCGCGGCCAGGATCGCCCTCTCGACCGGGGAAGCGACCCGCCCCGGCTCCGATACCCCGTTCGATCCGCCGCGCCCCCGCGGTGTGGTCGCGGGTGGGGCACTCCGCCCGCCGGTCACCGACCGGCGAGGCGAACCAGAAGAAGGAGAAGGGGTGGTGGTTCGGGTGGTGTCGTGGGTGCGTTCGGGGAGCCGGTCGAACATGTCGCGGACCCGTAACCCGATGCGGGACACGACTTCTTCGTCGTCACAGCGTGCCCAGCACCGCACGATGGTGCGCGCCTGCTTCGGGTCATAACGCACCCCCAACGACGGGTTGTGGTGTTGGCCGTCGCCTTCGTGCACCGGGCACAGGTAGTTCGTCCACTGCTCGGGCGAACGCGGATACCTGGGCGGACCCACCCGCGCGGTCAACGCGTCGGTGACGATCCGGTAGGAGTCACGGGACTGATCGCGCGCGTTCACGGCTCACCGCCCGCGCCCGCGCTCGCGGCGGGGTTGGGGGCGGTCGTTGCCGGTCAACTCCCGTGCCTGCTCCTGACTACGCACCTGCACATCGGTCAACGCCGCCAGACCGGTGTGGTGTTCGCGGTTGAAGGCGACGTTGTCCATGAACCGGCGCATCGTGTCGGGGGCGTGTTCCCAGTCGTGTTCGGCGTCGGCGAGGTAATTCCAGTGCTCGGCGTGCGGGCCTTGCTGCCAGCGCCGCGCTATCTCGCTCTGCTGGTCCTCCATACGGTCGATCTCGGCTTCGGTGCCTGCCTCGAACATGTCGCGGCCGAGCCGATAGTAGGTGTCGTATTCGGCGCGCATGTGGTCTTCGTGTTCACTGTGCATCGTCAGCGGCTCCGTTCGATCCCGTTGCGGCGGTGCCTGTTACGCCGCTCACGAGCGGGCTTCTCCCTGTCGGGCTGCCAGGGCTGGGTGTTCTCCGGTCGCGATAGCCTGGGACGCTCGGCGCTCCGGTCGGGGGTGCTCTGTTCGGCCCAGTAGGCGGTGGCGCCGTCTTCGACCCACCACCGCGCGACGTCTTCGGCGGATTCGGTGCCGGTGGTGAATTTGTCCCACCGGACCTGTCCCAGATCACGTTTCGCGATCTCGGGGTGCTCGATACCCTCCAACGCTTCGGCGATATTGCGGCCCACGGTCTCGTTCCACTCCCGCACCGCCTCCCCCGTCGCGGACGAGAGCGGCGCGGATTCGTCACGGTGGGTGTCGCGGCGTTCGTGGTCGTGGTCGGTGTCGCGTCGGGCGAGTTCGGCGCGTGCCTGGTCGCGTTCGCGCTGGTAGCGGTCGCGTTCGCGGCGGGCCTGGTCACGTTCGTCACGGAAATGGCGTAGATGCTCGGCCACCGACCGCTGCACCGGCTGCCCCTGCCCCTGCTCGCGTTCGCGCAAGTCGCCGATTTCGGCCAGCAGACGCTGGTTACGAGTTCTCAACCCGGCGACCTCGGCTCCGACCGTGGCGAGCTTGCCGCGCAATTCGTCGCGGTCGGCGGTGACCGCGTCCACACCGCGCTGCAGAACACCTACCCGCGCGTCCAACCGGTCACGGTCGCCGCGCAGGTGTGAGACCTCGGTCTCGACCGCGGCCAACCGATCCCCCTCGGCCCGCCCCACCGTCTCCTCGTGGTCGCGGTCCGTCGGGGCGGACGGCGGAATCGACTGGTCGCGGTCCCGACCGGGCTGTGGATTCTGGCGGGCGGTGATCCTGTCGGCCGGCTCCCGGTCCTGCTGGTGGGGAGCGCGTAGCTGTCGGGTGTAGGTGTCGGCGCCGAGCACCCGGGCGACCTGCGCCCGGTAGTGCAACGCCTCGCGGCCCTTCACCTTGTGCGCGTTCCGGAACAGCCTTCCCGGTTCGAACTCCGGGAACGTTGTCGCCGCGTCCAGACCATCCAGTGCGATACCGCGCTCGGTGACGGTCAGGCGCTCATCGACGGCGATCCGGGCACGCAACCCATCGGCGTGGGCGCGCAGTGCGAGGTGGTCCTCGTGGCGGCGGGTGTGGTCGATGTTCGGGTTATGCGCGCGTTCGGCCACGGTCAGCGAGTGAGCTCGGTAGTTCTCGACCATCCGCTGTGTCCACGACAGTTGATGGCCACGCGCGGTGTCCTCCTCACGCCGCTGCTCGCGCAGGGTGCGGCTGATCTGTTTGCGGATCTGCCTGCGCTCCAACCAATTCCCGGCCTGGGCATGCAGACGCAGTAATGCGGGCAGGCTGCGGGCGAACTGACGCAGTTCGGCGCGGATCTCGTCTTCGGTGCTGTGATCGGACATGGATCGGATTCCTCTCTTCGGGTGGGGGTTTCAGCAGGGGTGTCAGGTGGTGGGTTCGGTGGCTGTGCGCTGGGATTCCTGACGCGAACGCGCCGAGTCCAAGCGCCCGACACCGGCGCGGGCGAGTGCGATCACGGCGAGGAAGACGGTGGTGACGGTGTGACCGATCCCGCCGACCACTGCGGTGCCGGTGTCGGGGATGCTGGGCCGCAGTGCCGCGTTCCACCACAAGAAGGCGACCCACCCGGTGCCGTAGAGGGCCAGCGGGCCGGTGACCGTGACCGGTTCACCCCACCCCGCGAGCGCGGCGGCGGCGACCACGACCGCGGAACCGCCCGCCGCGCCGCGCACCATCCGCCGCCGCGCCGCTTGTCCCGCGCGAATCGCGGTATCGGGGTCGACGGCGACGGCGGTCGTGTCTTGGTCGGCGGAGTAAGGATCGGGGTCGTCGTCGGGTGCGACCAGGTGCAGGGCGGGTCGTTTCGGTCCGAGCGGAGTCGCCGGGCGCCGCGTCGGCGCCGGGGGCGGTTCGTCGGTGTCGGGGGGCGGGATGTCGGCCAGGACTTGGGCGAGGTATTCCTCGGCCTCGTCGCCGACATCGGTGAACGCGCTCTCGGGCAGGCCCAGTTCACCGCCGTCGTCGTCGTGGTGGTCGTCGTTGTGGTCGTGGTTGTCGTCGGGTCGGATGATGCGCATAGCTGTTGCCTCGCAATCGAATACAGACAGAAAATGGAAGTAGGGAGTCGAGGGGTCAGGCGGCGTTGCCCGCGGTCCTCGGGGCGCCGACGCCCGGTGTCGTGGTCGCGGTCTTGTGCGCGGTGTGGGCGGGTGTGCCCGGCATCGGCCGCACGCTGGAGCGGTCGACTTGCACGACCTGGCCCCAGTCCGCACGGCGGGCGCGGGCGTAGACGAATTGGCCGGTGGCCAGTTCACGGAGCCGGTCGGGGTCGACCAGCCATTTGTCACCGACCGAGACCTGGCCTTCGTCGCCGGTGCGTTGGCCCTTGATCAGGTGCCGAGACGGCAGCATCGAGCGCACGGTCCCGAGGTGTTCGCACAGGTCACCGGCGTTCTCGTTGTAACCCAGGATCAGCCCACCCGCGCAGGCTTTCAGCAGACGGTTCAGCGACCACTTGTCGGTCGCCAACCCCTCTTGGGATTGGGCGGCGAACGCGAGAGCGACGCCTTGGGAGCGGCCACGCTCGCACACATCGACCAGGTTCAACGCCCCCGTGGCGGTGGTGGTCGCCGAGGCTTCATCGATGACGACCGTCACCGAACGCCGCAAATGCTTCGCGGTGCGCCCGGCTTTCTGCATGACCATGCGCAAGATCGCGGCGACCTGGGCGCGGGCGGCGTCCTTGTCCAACCCCGGCACCGTCACATACAGCACGTCCAGGGCGTCGAGGTCCTTGCCGCCGTCGAAGACCATCGCCCCGTTCTGGTCCTGCAACAGATCGAACAGGTTCATCGCTTTGATCAGGGCGTCATCGAGCTGGGGCACCTTCTCGCCCTGCAACGCATCGATCATCCGCTTCACATCCGGGGCGTGACCCCACAAGTCGAGCAGGGTGTCCTCGTTCAGGCGGGCCAAGAACTCCTGCGACGAACGCGGCGGGCCACCCGGGGCGCCGACGACCAGGGACACGATCCGACGCCGCATCTCATCGAAATGCTGGCCCTCGCTCGTGCTGGCCTGCCCGGCGTTGAGCATCTCCCCCACCACCCCACGCATATCCCGCGCGGACAAGGCGCGGAACTGATCGAGGCGGTCACCACCGGGGCCGACGGTCGCGATCCGGTCCGCCTCGATCCCCAAACCTCGGGACAGGTCCGAGATTTCGAGGCCGAGTGCTTTGTCGTCGGCGCCGCCCTTGCACGAGATCACCACCATCAACGGCCGCGGATACTTCCCCCGCACACCGGGGGTGGTTTTCCACTGCTGCCAGGCCGTCCACTCGTATTCGAGCATCCCGGCGAAGAACCGTTTGATCAGCTCGGTCTTCCCGCCACCGGTGGTCGAGACCAACGCGAGGTGACGGCGAGCCTGCTTGTGCGGCACCACCAGCCAGTTCTCGTGCCGCGCGGTCAACTCCTGCCACAACCCCGCCGTCTTGGCCGTCGTGGTCTTCGCCAGCGGACCCAGCACGATGCCGTGACCGGTGATCGACGGCGCCCCCACCCGGGCGGCGCGTGCCGCGGCGGCGAAGCGCCGGGTGTGGATGGTGTCTTTGACCCGCTCGGTGCGCTCCAACGACTTCAGGCCGACGGTGTGGGTCTTGTGCAGGAACTGCGCCCAGTAATAGGTCGCCATCAGCGCCGCGACCGGGGCACCCAGGATCAGCATGGCGCGCAGCCCGGCCAGATCGCCGGTGGTGACACGCTCGGCGCCCGACCACAACAGGGAGGCGGGCACCGACCACGAACCACCCGCGAGCGCGGAGGTCGCGGGCAGCAGCAGCGACGCGATCGCGAAGTTCCGCAACCGCGCCGGCGGCAACCACGCCACGGCCACCGCCACGATGAGTATCAGCAGGGCCACGATCACCACCCCGCACACCGTCCCCGTCGCGGCGACATGCCCCACCGCGGACACATCGAGTGTGGGCAGGTCCCAACCCTGCACACCCTCGACCGGCGGAGCCTGCGGCGTGATCGGCGATATGGTCGGATCGACCGCGCCGGCGGTGCTCGGGTCGGCGTGCGGCGCCGTGTCGATGGGGCCGCAATCGGTGGGAGTCAGGATCGGGGTGCAATTCGGATCGTTGCTCATGAGGCTTCGGCTTCCTTGGTCAGATGGGCGAGAGTGCGGCGGCGCCGATTGGCGCTCGCGGCTTTCGCGGCCTCACGCCGCGCGGTGTAGTCGCGCAGCCACCGCGACCACTCGGTATCGAAATCACGGATCACCAAATGCAGTGCCAGACGCGCGAACTCGGCCGACGGCAAACGCTCCGACGCCGCGGTCACATTCGCCGCGACCCGCGTGCCGCGGCACAGATACAGCACCCCGACCATCGACTCCGAGACACCGTCGCGGGCCGCGCGGATCGCACCCCGCAACGCGGTATCCATGTACTCGGGATCTTTGATCGACAACTCGACTTCCAGCGCCCACCAACCCCGCAACCCCTCCACCACCCCCAGGAAGCGGCCGTCGTGCACATGCGGGTGCCCCTTGCGCGGCTCACGCCCGCTCGACACCTCGAACTCCGCCCCCGCCTTGGCGCCGGTGGTCCTACCGATCCGGTGGCGCAGCACCCGCTCGGAAACCCACAGGTCCGGGTCGGAACCGACGAGCATGACCCGGGCTTGAGCGACCCGACGGTAGTGCTCAGCGAGCCCGTTGGGCGGCATCCACTCCGCCGTGCGCCACCCCAGATACTTCGAGGCGGTGAACCGGGTCGGGATCACCCACTTCTCCCCCGCCAACACGTCTTCCAGGTCCTTGACAATGCCCTCGACGTGCAAGCGTTTGACCAGCTCATAGACATGGTTGCGTTCCATGCCCAGAAACCAGCCCAACACATCGAGCTGCATGCCGTGCATCTCCGAGAGCGCCCGCAAGACTGCGGTCTTACGCGGCGTCGAACGCGGCGCGCGTTCCTTACGCAACAGACCTTGCACGGTGGTGCGGGGCAACCCGACCCGACGCGCGATCTCGGCCTGGCTGACCTCCCGCGCCCGCAAACCGGCCACCTCACCCAGGACGCTCTCGACCTGGCGGGCACGGATACCCAACAGCTGCGCGATCTCTCGATACGACAACCCGACACCGCGCAAACCGGTGACGATCCGGTCGCGGTGGTCGAACTCCAACTCCGCGTACCGATCCCAGCGCGGGCGGACCTTCGTCTTCTGGTTCATCTACTCCGCTCCTCACGCTCACTGCGGCGGGCAGGACGTTGGGCAGCGCGGCGGGCAGCGATATCGGCGCGGGCTTGCACGATCACCTCGCGCATATCCGTGGCGTCGATACCGCGGCGCTCACACGCGTTCACCGACCGCTGCCACCGCGCCAACTCCAACGCCTCCAACTGCGCCGCCGACGACTCCCGCTTGGGCACAGCCGAATCCACGTCGAAGAGATAGGCGCGCAACGGCTCCTTGCCGCGTCGGGCGCGCAGAACTTGGCCCTCGTACTCACCACCAGGCCGCAGTCCCTCACCGGCAAGCTGGCGGGTGGTGCGCAAGTGCTGCGGCGCCAACCCCCACGGCCAGGTCGGGATACCGTGCTTCTCCCCCTCGGGATCGTGGAAACGACTCATCGCGAACGCCCCTCACGCCCACGCTTGCGACGCTCACCATCAGCGGCGACGCGAGCACGAATCTCCGCAGCGTCCTGCGCGTCATAGCGGTAATCGAGCAACCGATCCCACACCGCGTGCTCTTCGGCATACGCCCGCGAACCGTGCTCGGCGGCACGATCCTGGCGTGCACGCTCGAACTCGACACCACGCCAGTCCTTGCCCGCCATCGCATCACCAGCAGCGAAAATCATGTCGGTGAGCACGCCATTGACCACGTCCAACCGGGCGTACTCGGCCTCCAACTCCGCACGTTCCCGACCCCGCTCCCGCGCCCCGCTCACCGCGACACCCCCGACGGCAACTGCTCACGCGGAACACACGAACCCGGCGGCTCCGCGGGCACACCCGCATCCACCGCACGACACACATCCAGGGAAGGCACAGAATCCTGCAGATCGACCCACGCGAGCGCACACCCCGCCATACCGACCAGCAGCAACACCGACGGCACCAACGCCGCCAACCGCAACGCCAACAGATACGAATTGGGCGAGGCGTACACCACACCGGAAGACACCAGACCCGACCGCGACATGTCACCGCCGACCGCAGACACCGCAGAACCCGCCGTACGCGCCCGCATCAGGATTCACCGCCTGCCGCTACCTCGATCGGACGCGCGAGTGCATGGACTTCGGCAAGGTCGACGCGTATTGCGTGCGGCCCGACCCAGTAGCCGGTCAGCAGACCCGCCTCAATCCAGCGACGGATCGTGACCTCATGAACGCTGTGGATCTCGGCGGCCGTCTGAAGACGGATGTACTTCTTACGCGCCGCGCCTCCCGGCGTCTCCTGTCTTGTTGAACGCCCCATCACTTGTTCCCTTCCGTTTGCATCGGCTCAAACCGCTTGGCAAACAGCGAAACTCGTGAACAGGGCGCTTCATTAGTGCGCATTGGGGTACATGCGCGGCTCAGGGGGCGCTTTCACCTGGTGAGCGCGAGCGCCCCCGAGCAGTCAAGTGCGCTGATCTGATCCAGGGCACGCGGAGTAGTGTTGGCGCGCGTGAAGCACCTGCTGCCAACTACGACTTCAACCGAGGCCGAAGCGCAGGGCGCTCGGACGGCCGTTCTCCCGATCGGGAGCTTCGAACAGCACGGGGAGTACCACCCGCTGGTCACTGACACCGTAATCGCGTGCGTCATTGCCGAGCGGATCGCTCAAAATTACGATTTGCTGCTGTTGCCGCCAATTACGTTTTCGTGCTCCCATGAGCACGCGGCGTTTTCCGGCTCGGTCAGTATTCGCGCGACGACTCTAGCGGCGGTTGTCGCTGATATCTTCGACTCACTCGCGCGCTCTGGAGTGGATAGACTGGCCATCGTCAATGGCCACGGCGGGAATTATGTGCTCCAGAATGTCGTCCAGGAGTCGAACGTCGATGGGCGACGTATGACCCTCTTCCCCTATAAGGACGACTGGGACGATGCCCGGCGCGCGGCCGGCATGGTCACCAGCGGACATGAAGACATGCATGCTGGCGAGCTGGAGACTTCGATCTTGCTTCACACCAAGCCTGAGCTGCTGAGACCTGGGTACGAAACTGCCGACTGGCGAGCTGATGATCGACGGCTGCTGCTGGTCAAGGGGCTGGGCGAGTATACGAAAAGCGGTGTGATCGGATTTCCCTCGCTTGGCACAGCAGAGAAAGGCCGTCGTGCACTCGAATCACTATCCGAGTCATTCGAGGCACATCTACGCGCTTTGTCCTGATTCACCGAAAGCGTGCATCGCTGACTTGAACTCCACCACGGCTGGACCAGCGTTGAACGCAAGAACGCGACCGACATCCCGCAAGACCGCCAGCGATCGCGCCGAAGGCGCGATCCGGACAAGCTGCGTTGCCTCAACCCCCAACTGACCGGCTTCATCGTGATTTCCAAGCGTGGCATGTACAGAAGCCAGCCGCGCGACACACAGCCCGCGGTCACGCCGCTGTGTAGCCGGCCAGTCGGCCAGCCCACTTGCGTATGTCTCTGCCGCCAGATCAGGCCGACCGATCCGCGCCCAACTCTGGGCAGCTTCCATCTCGATGTAGGAAGGGGTGCAGTACGCGGCGAGCCCGTTCACGTTCCCAGCGTCGATGGACAACGTCGCTACCATGGCCTCGTCCAATGCGCGCCGACATTCATCCGTCTCACCGGTCAGCGAATAGGCATGCGCCCGCTGTCGGAGCGCGACAGCCCGGACGTCGGGTGCAAGTTCGGCGCTACGGCGAAGTGCCGCATTCGCCAAACCCAAACCTTGGGCCGCGTAGCCGCTCTCGGTGGCGATATTGCTTCGCCGCTGCAACACGTAAGCGGTAAGTTGCGCGTCTCCTAACTCCTCCGCGTAGTCCATCGCCCGATTGCTCCAGTACAGCGCCGCTCGCAAGTCTCCGGAATCCTGAAAGAGCCAACCGGCAAACTCGCAGAATCGAGCACCGACGTCGAGCAGTGCCGGACGTATGGCACCGCGGGCCTTTCCGCACAACTCTTCAACGAGAGCTAGCTGAGCGCGTAGCGACCCGAGCACATACCGAGGACCGGTCAAGGCATCCATTCGGACATGCTCGGCGAGGATATTGCCCAAGTGCTGCACGAATTCCGGAGCGATCGCATCGACAGGCGCGGGAGGCAACAGCACCAAATCGAAGGCCAGGTCGCCACCGGAGGTCGACTCCGTGCCGATCGAGAACTTCTCGTCCGGATATCCGAGGTCATCGCTGGTCAGCGTCCTACCAGTGAGACTACTCAGCACCGCCACCATGACCGCGCAGCTTCGCTCGGATGGACGTTCTGTAGCGCCGCTCAGGTAGCGCGCGATTGTCGTATGGGTCGGCTTCAGCAGTGAGCCGCCGTCGCGCTCACTGTATTCTTTCATCCGGCGGGCGAGACCCTTGTTCGTCACGTTGTGCTCGGCCATGAGTCGGACCAACCGCTCATTGGGCCGCCTACTCGACTGCCGTTCTGCGTGCATTTCTGCCTCCCCTGCCTGCGACAAGCCTACGTCTCAGATTCGTCGGTTTCATTGCTCGGCGCAGCCTTGGGCACCATCGCCGAGAGCTTGCTTGCTAGTTCGACATCACGGCCCTGTGCCACGCGCTGGTAGCGCATCGCGGCTGCGACAGTGCTGTGGCCCAACCGAGTCTGAAGCTCCTTGAGGGTTGCGCCAGCAACGGCTGCCATCGTCGCGCCAGTGACACGCAGGTCGTGGAAGTGCAGGTCGGGTCGATTGGCTGTCTTCCGGGCACGGTAGTAGTGGCGATAGAGCGTTGAGGGCGCGAGGTGACCACCGTGGTTCGCTGGAAAGAGGAGAGCGTCCGGTGCGCGTCCAGTGTGGTCCCTCAAGTGACCGAGTACCTCAGACCGAAGGTGCGGGGGCACCGTGACCTGCCTTGATCCCGCCCGAGACTTCGTAGAGTCGGCGCGGCGGCCTCGCTTCGTCCGAACTGCACCGCGACGGACACTGAGTGTCACCCGGTCGTTGGCGACAACCACGCTTTCCCTGCGTAGTTCGGTCAGCTCCCCGAATCGGAGCGCGCACCAGGCTGCCAGTTGCACCATGAGCCTCAGCCGCTCGGGCATCTCTTCGACAATGATCGCCAGCTGTTCAAGAGTTGCTGGAGGTGCTTCGTGCACGGACTCGACGGCGCCAGCGCCACGGATCTGAACCGGATTCACGGTGATCCGGCCTTCGTGCTCTGCCGTCGCGAAGATCGTACGCAGAAGCGAATACGCGTGCGCGCGGTAGGTCGGCCGATCGACCAATGTCTTCTCGTACCAACTCTCGATGTCGCCGCGATTGATTGATCGGAGCGGCAACGTTCCCAGTTCTGGGAGAATGTGGAGCTCAAGCAGGTCGGTGTAGTGGTCTTTCGT
This sequence comes from Nocardia bovistercoris, assembly GCF_015674855.1. Classification (GTDB taxonomy): domain Bacteria; phylum Actinomycetota; class Actinomycetes; order Mycobacteriales; family Mycobacteriaceae; genus Nocardia; species Nocardia bovistercoris. Next base: position 452,147 of record NZ_JADMLG010000001.1, read on the forward strand.
TCGCTCCTTGAGTGGTCGGCCTCGAACCTGCCGCCGAGCGAGCCAACCTGTCGCGTAAGCCGAGAGAGTCAGGCTCGCCGCCGTGGGGGCACCCACGGCAACACCCGGCGGGGTCCACAACCCATCACGAATCTCACGGTGCCGCTTTTGAAGCCACGCTTTTGCCTCATCGTCCGTGCTGAAAGTCTTCGGCGCCTTGTGCCGCCGTAGATCAGGCCCCGTGTACCGCGCCTGCCATCGGCCTGAACTAAGTTGGCGAAGCGATCCGAACGACCGCTTAGGTCGCCGCTCCTCCTCCATTCCTCCCCCTTCGGGCGTGCCCAACATGTGCCCAATTCAGCTGAAATTGCCCAAATGCTGCCCAACAAGTGTACCCCAATGCAACGCCTTGCACACGGGTGCGAGAGAGCTAAATAGCTGCTAGAACGGCATATTTGAGGGATACTTGCCGGTCCACGCCTCACGATGCTGGCGATTACGTTACTGGTTCAATCCCAGTATCGCGCACTGTGCATCACGAAGGCCCTGACCAGCAATTCGGTCAGGGTCTTCGTGTTTTCGATATCCGATTCCCCCGGTCGGTTCCGTTCAGGCAAGCGAGCCGCACCGTTGGCGTCTTGGATTCGCGCCGAACGGGTGAGCTTGTGGCGCCGGATCAGTCCCAACCCTCGGATATGGCCCGTGGTTGAAGCAGTTGTGGTCGAACCGGTAGCTGCCGCCATGAACCCACCAGCTCTGGGATCCGATGAACCGCGGTGCGGTTTCCGGCGTCACCGTCTCGACCAGCTCGGGTGCGATGATCGCGCGGTACCAACCGAGGTTGTATTTCCTGTAGCGGGGTGTCGAACCAGTATTCGAGCCACAATGTGCCGCAGTCCCTACACGACTTGACCGAGACTTCCCCGTAGCGCGCGTCGATGGCGACGCCGATGCGATCCACTTTCGCGTACCTGAGGTCGAAGGGCGGTGTGTCGCAGCGACAATCGCCCGCCGGGTACTGCGGGGTGGAGACCTGGTCGACAGGTTTGCGAAATTTTCTGATCAGATATCCGAACATTGTCGCCTCACATCCACTCGGCCAGGAATCGTGTCGGCACTCGAACCTCCAGCCGACCGCTTGTCGCGCGAGGGATCGGGAGTGCGGAGGTCGGTCGGTGCGCCGATTCCATCGCGTTGTCATCGCGGTGCTGCGAATGCTTCCGCGCGACTGGGGATTCGGTCGAATCGATGCTGGAGGCAACCGAAGGGTCGGTAGTCTCTGCTGTCGATGAACGCGCCTTCGGCGAGATCGTAGGCGGGGAAGCGGGTAGCGATGACGGACTCGAAGGCTGGGGTCGTCCGACGGGGGTTCGTCACTGCGGCGCGCACTCTCGCGGTGGCGGGGATCGTGGCGGTGCTGTCGCTGTCGCAGGCCGGGTGCTCCTCCGACTCGAGCGGCGCACCGAAATATCGGGGCATGCCCGCCGGATGCCCGCAGGTGATCGGTGTCGCGAAGGTGGCGATCCGGCAGTTCGCCGGGGAGTTGTTCAGTGAGGCACTCGAATTCGAGTCACCGGGCGCGCAGTCGGCGGACCCGAGCCGTTCGACGTTGGAATGCAGGATGCGGTATCCGGATCGGCGAGGCTCGGGGGTCAGCGCCGCGTTGGGAGCGCCCGCGACGCGTGCCGTGAATGTGACGCTCGTCGTCGGCGCCGGTGATCGCGCCGTGGACAACATGCGCGGGTATATCGTCGCCGCGAGCGAGTCCGCGGGTGGTCGGCCCGTCGCGGGACTCGGCGACCAGGCGTATTCGGGTGTGACGCCGTTCTCGGGCCGGGAGGCCGCCGAGACGGGGTTTCGGATCGGCAACGCGGTCGTCACCGTGTCGGTGTCGGGCACCGATGTCACCGGGCCTGCCTCGGCCACATCGCCCGTCCCCCTCGCCGATCTCGGGATCAGGGCCACCGAGATCGCGCGCGTCTTCGCGGGCGACCTCGACGATCTCCTGCCGCACTGACCCGAGCGGTGAACGCGCCGATGGACGCGTGCGCCGGATCGGTGTCGGTGGGCGGGGATAGTCTGCGGTGATGGTGCTCGGGTTTCGGGACGGCGGTGGCGGGTGATGGCGGACGAGGAGGAAGACCTGCTCGACGATGTCGCCGGGGATGTGTCCTTCGGGGTGGAGGAGATCAACGAACTGCTCGGGGAGTTGGTCGAGGCGCAGGGGGAACGGCGGCGCCGTGACGCCGATATCGTGGCCGCGCGGCTCGGTATCCACGGGCAGCGGCCGCAGACGTTCGCGCGGATCGGCGCGCGGTTCGATCTCGCGCGCGATCGGGTGCGGCAGGTCCACACGCGGACGGTCGGGCAGTTGGTGCGCGAGGCCGCGACCACAGGGCACCGGGCGGGCAAGGTGTTCGCCGAACGCTACCCGCTCGACGCCCGTGACGGGCAGTTGACGCGCGCGCTGCTTGCCGAGACCTACGCGGGCGACGCCGATCTCGCCGCCACCGAGTTGTCCTATCTGAAACTGCGGCTGGCGGGCCACGATCCAGAGGACTCGAAACGGATCGCAGGCTATGTGGCGCAGCGGATCATGGCGTGGCAGAAGAAAACTCGGCACCAACTCGCGAAATTGCGTGCGGCGCGGGGTGACAGCGCGCTGGACGCGCTGCTGTCGCGGGTCGTGTGGCCCGCGGCGGGAACGGTCGCGCCGCTCCCGTCGGCCTCGGTCACCGACATCGCGGGCGACGTGCGCTTCTATCTGGACAAGGTGGGGCGCGAAGTGGCGTTCGAATCGGCGATGGAGGCGCGATTGTTCCAGGCGCTCACCGCCGACGAGGGCATCGCGACCTTCCGCGAACGGCCCTGCGCGGTGGAGTACGAGAGCGACGGTGTCCGCCAGGTGGTTCATCCTTGCGTGGTGGCCGAACTGACCGACGGTCGCGCGGTGTTGATCGACGTGCAACCGTTGGGTCAGATCGGATTCCACGTCCGGCGCGCGGCGGCCGCGGCGGCTCGCGCGCACGCGCACGCCAACGGTTGGGGGCTGCTGATCTGGACGGGCAGTCACCTCGGTGTCGAGGAATTGTCCGAGCGCGCTGTCGATTCCGAGACCGAACAGCGGCTGCGGGATCGGTTGGCGAGCGGGCCGGTGTTCTGGTCGGCGACGCGGACGCTCGCGACGGAGCTCGAATTCGACCTGCTCGACCTGCTCGCCATGGTCCTGCGCAACGATTGGCGCTGGGAGCGAGCGCCTTTCGTGCTGCGGGCGACGAAACCACCGGCCGAGTGACGGCCGTCGTCAGCGGCTTATTTCACCACCATCGCGCCTGCCACGAAGGTGAGGATCAGCAGCATGGCGCAGTAGGTGACCAGTTGCCAGTGGCTGATGGTCTGTTGCATGCGGGAGATGGTGGCGCGCAGGGTGGCGTCGACGCGATGGTGGTCGGCGAGTTTGCGGCTGACGTCGGCCAGCGAGTCGGCGTGCTTCTGGGCGTCGAGTTCGGCGCGCTCGATGCGGGCGGTGAGCTTCATCACCTGTTTCTGCTTGTCCCGCACCGCTTTACGGGACAGCGCGAGCGCGGTGCGCTGATTGACCAGCTCTTGGCGCTGGCGGGCGATGACGGCGGCCTGCGTCCGTGTGTGATGCTCCCAGTCCTGCACGGTTGCCCAGCCTCCCTGCACCTCGTCACGATAGCCCCAGGCGATCCGGTCCGTCACCCAACCCTCCAGGAATTCGCGCAGTTCGAAGGGTGCGCGACGGGGCACGACCACCGCCGTTGTCGAGGTGTCGAGCATTCCGGTCTGCGCGAGGTAGTCGCAGGCGGGCGGCGCGAAGTCGGCGACGCCGAGCGCGGGCAGATGCGGCACCCAGTATCCCGGCGGGCACAGCCACAGCACACCGTCGCAGCCCGCCTCGCGTAGGCGCGCGGTGTGGTCCTGGGCCAAGGCGCGATCCAGCGGGCCGCCGCGCACCTCGACGGCGAAGGTGCGCTCACCTTTTCGCCACAGGACGTCGACGCGATGAATGCCGATTCGCTGATCCACTTCGGCGGAGTCGGCGCCGAAAGCGACGAGCCGCGCGCACATCCAGTATTTCAACCGTTGAATATCCCACTGTGCGGCGGCGCATCCGGGGCAGTGGCAGCTGAAGCGGGACTGTGCTCCGCCCGCGACGGCCTGCTCCTCGGCGCCGAGTTCTCCCATTCCCAATTCGGCGAGCACAGCCCGACGCCCGCACGGCAGATCGGCTCGCTGCCGAGACCTCACGCGATCACACCCCTAGCCCATACCACCATCGGTCCCGCTGGACCCGCTCCTGTATCAAGGGTGCGCTGTCCGCGGCCCGCTCGCCAGCCCCCTATACCCCGCACCCGCGCGCGCCGCGGCCCCCGGTTCGTCGCTCGACCTGGCGATGTGTAATGCATCACAAGGCATTTCGTAGCGACATGCGAGAGGATCGCCACAGAAATCCCGCCGAATTGATCTTTGTCGCCAATCCGCAGGACACGCGCACCGGCCTGACCACGGTCGCGTACGGGCGGCGGGAGCCCGCGGCGACACGGCCGGGCGGTCCAAGGACGGCGGTGCACCGGCCGGGTGTGTCGCGCGGAGGAAAGCCGGTCGCGGGACCGTGGCGAGAACAGGGCTCTCGCTCCGCGCGGTGACGGGTTGACGGATAGAATCGGCCGGCCACGGCGCAGCCCCTGGCCTCGACGGGGAAGAAGGTACGGATGGAGCACGGCAGGCACGACGCCGAGTCGATCGGTGCGGTCTTGTCGGGCATCGCGCGGACCCTGCGCGATGTCAGCGACAAGTTGGATGCTGTCGCGGCCCGTGTCGGCGAAGAGAACGCCGACGAGGGCAGTCTGCTCGCCCGCCTGGCGAAGGTCGAAGCCTGGGCATTCCGTACCGAACAGGACGTCGCACGGCTGGACACGCGACTCGCCGCCGTCGAATCGAACGGGCACCCCGACGCGCCGCGGCCACGGCAGGTCGATCCGAATCCATCGCACGCCGCCGATCAGCCGCCCTCGCGCATACCCGCCCCGCTGCCGTCGCACGCTGCCGACCCGCTGTCCTCGCATGCCGCCGACTCGACCTCGGGTCGCACCGCCGCGACCTTTCCCTCGCGCACGCCCGACTCATTCGCCGCGCACACGACCGACACGCCTGCCTCGCACGCCGACACGCCCGCGCCCCGCACCACCGGAACGCTGCCGACGCACACGGCAGGCACGGTTTCCCCGCACGCCGCCGACGCGACTCAGGTTCGCACCACCGCGACTCTGCCCTCGCGCACTCCCGACACCCTCTCCTCGCACGCCGCCGACGAGACTGCGCACCGCTTGGTCGGGGCACCGCCACCGCGCACGACCGACACGTTCTCCGCACACGCCGCCGACACGTCCGCGCCCCGGACCACCGGAACACTTCCCCAGCGCACAGCCGACACGTTCTCCCTGCACGCCGCGGACCCGCCCGCTGCCCGCCCAGGCGCGGCGCCTCCACCGCGGACGGCCGACGCGCTCTCCTCGCACGCCGCCGACGAGGCTGCCTCTCGGGTGGGCGCGGCACCACCGACGGGCACGGCCGACACGCATTCCCCGCACGCACTTTCCCCGCGCGCGGGGACGACGCTTCCGCCGCACGCCACCGATACCTCCCTGGAGCATGCCGCGCCGATGGTGCGCGCCGATATCGGCACCCGCCCGCAGCCGCCGACGCGGGCGGAGCGGCGGGAACTCGCGGCCCGCGCCGAACAGGAGCTACCCACGCGCGGCGAGTCGGCCCTACCGGTGCGCGACAAGGCAGGCGCCCCCGCCCGCGAACGCCTGCTCCCCCGCGCCGCCGCCGGCCGAGGCGAACGGATCGAGGCGCCAACCGCCGACAGTGCCGAGATCCCGACGCAGACGCCGCCGGAGGTGAGCACCGAACGCCGGATGCCCGCGGTGCCGCCCGCCCTGCACGACTGGGTGGAGCCGCCGTCAGCGGTGACCGCACACGAATCCCGCGTGGAGACGCCACCCGCGGACACCTTCACCCCGCGCTACGAACCAGTCCCGGTGTCCGACGCAGGCAGGCCGAGCGCCGACTACGGCCTTGCCGCCGAGCACCTCGACTCGCCGCCTACCAGCCCGAACGGGCGGGTAGAACTCTCCCCCGCGACACGGAACGGCCACGCGCCCTCCGGATTGACCGCCCCGCGCCCGGAACCGGGGACCAACGGCGCGCACCGGCCGACCATCGAGGATCACGCGCACGTCGACAAGTTGCAGGCCATGCTCGACGAACTCAAGCGCAACCCCAACGGCCCCTTCGGGCGGCCGCTCGGCGAGATGCCCGCCTGAGGCGTCAGCGGCGGCGACGCCCACCGCTCGGGCGATCGGGTTCGTCGGGCGGTGTGAGCAGTGCGCGGATCAGGTCGCGTAACCAGCGGTGTCCGCCGTCGGCGCCATTGCGCGGATGCCAGGCCATGGACACCGCGATCTCGGGTAACGGCAACGGGATCTCGAAGGTGCGCAGGCCGAGTGCCGCGACCGCGGAACGGCTGAGGTGCGCGGGCACCGAGCAAACGACGTCGCCGGAGCGGACCGCGAGCAGCGCGGCGGTCAGATCGGGGACGGTCGCGACGACGCGGCGGGTGCGGCCGTGCAGGGCGAGCCGGTCGTCGATGGGGCCGTGCGCGCGCCCGTGCCGCGAGATGGCCAGATGCGCGGCGGCCGCGTAACGGGCCACGGTGACGTGCTCGGTCACGAGCGGATGGTCCGGTGCGGCGACGCCGTGCGCGCGGTCGCCGAATATCCGCTGCACGGTGGTCTCGGGATCGGTGCGTTCGATGACGCCGACTTCGATGTCGACGCGGCCGTCGCGCAGGGCGGCGATGTCCTCCGGCGCGTCGGGCCGGATGTTGAGGCCGACGCCGGGGGCTCGGGTGCGCACCGCCGAAAGCAGCGGCGCGACGAGTTCGGTGAGCACCGCGTCACCGGCGCGCACCGCGAAGGATCGTTTGAGCGCCGCGGGATCGACCTCGCCGCGCGGGCTCAGCAACTCCCGCCCCTTGGCCACGAGCGTGCTCACCTCGTAGCGCATCTCGAGGGCACGCGGCGTGGGGACCAGGTTGCGTCCGGCGCGGACCAACAGCGGATCGCCGAGGACGCGACGCAGCCGCGCGAGCGTTCGACTCATGGCGGGGGCTGAGGTGTCCAACCGGTGGGCGGCCTTGGTCACACTGCTCGTCTCCAGCAGCGCGTCCAGTGCAACCAGCAGATTCATATCCAAGGGTTCCACACAAGGATTATCACCAACGGAACGATTCGGCCGCACCGTTGCCTCGGTGACAATCGGCGGGCGAGTGCGCGAACGCGCGTTCCCGACCTCGGGTCCGCAGGCGGCGATGCGGTGAGCAGTCGACGAACCTACCGCCCGCACGGTTCGAACGACCGCCCCGCGCGCTCACTCAGCAGCTTCGGCAACATACCAGCACACCGCCGTGTCGCCTCGATCGAATCCGGCTCTGCTGCTGCGCGTCCACATCGCGGGTAGGCGGTCGTCTCCGGCCACAAGCACACACGGCGAGAGCGACTCGCACACCGAACGAGAATCGAACGGCGACAGGAACGCTCGCGCACAGCGGCTCGGCCGCGACCGATCAGCTCAGATCCGCGCCGGACCGGTGCGGCTCCAATCGCTCGGCCTGCGGCCGCACGGCCTGCGCCTGCGTCGCGGGCTGCGAACGTGCGCCCAACCCGCGATACGACGACGGCTTGACCGGCCGCAACCACTGGCCGAGCCGGGTGCGCAGCGGTAGTCGGAACTTCAGGTCGCGCAGCATGTCATCGATATTGTGGATGGCGAAGGGCGTGACGACGGTGCCGTGCGCGTGGTGGCCGTCGGTCCCCGAATCCATCCAGCTCAGTCGCTCGTCCACCGCGGCGGCCAGTTCCTCCTGCGGCGGCAGCACGATGCCGCCGCGCAGCAGGGCCGCCGTCCAGTGCGCGCCGACCTCGGCGCCGAGCGGGCTCAGGAACGACGAGTTGTAGCCCGCGAAACTCAGATTCGGGACCTCGACGGGCAGAATGTGCCGGTACAGGCGGAAGTTGCCGTTCTCGTCGGTGAGTCGGCGCTGCACGTACGGGGTGAGGAAGGGCACGCGCTGCTGGAAGCCGGTGGCGCACAGCACCACGTCGGCCTGCACCCGCTGCCCGTCGGACAGGTCGACGGCGGGGCCGGCCTTGGTGCTGAGCATGTCGACCACGGTGGTGTCGCGGTGCACCACGATCCTGCCGTCGCGGACCTGTTCGTAGAAACCCTCGGTGGCCAGGCTCGCACTGCTCTGCGCGATCTCCTCGAACCGTCCCTCGGGCACGAGATCGAGTTCGCGCAGCATCAGCTTCTTGGTGGCGAGTTCGCGCAGCACGTCGAAGTTGGTGTCGCGGAAGGAGCGGCCCGCGCCGTGCAGCAGTTTCTCCGCGCGGCCGAGCCGCTGGTAGCGGAAGTGCGCCTCCCCCGCCCTGGTCAGGATGAGTCGCTCGTAATCCTGTTTGAGGCCGGGTTTGCGCGGCATCTTCCACAGCAGCCTGCGCGCGACGACCCTGGTCGAGGCGGCGACATGGCTCACGGCCTCGGCGACGTCGCAGGCGGATTTGCCGTATCCGACGACCAGGACCGTGCGGCCGCGCACCGCCTCGAGATCGTGGAAGTTCGAGGTGTGCAGCAGTTGCCCGCCGCCGACCTGGTACAGATCGGCGCCGCGGAAATCGGGGACGAACGGATCGCTGTACACGCCGTTGGCGACGACGAGGTGATCGCAGGAGGCGCGGTGCACGCCGGTGTGGTCGCGGATCTCGAGCAGCCAGCCGCTGTCCACCGGGTCGGCGGCCACCACCTCGGTGCCGAGGCGCAGGCTGTCGCGCAGCCCGAAGTGGTCGACGTAGCCCTCCAGGTACGCCTGCATCTGCGCGCCGTCGGGCACGTCGGGGTAGTCATCGGGCATCGGCAGATCCGAGAAACGGTAGGTCCGTTTCGAATTCTGGGTCCGTAGTCCGGGGTAGCGCCGCGTGGCACTCCACACGCCGCCGACATCGGGTGTCCTGTCGAACACCTCGATCGGAAAACCTTCCCGGCTCAACACCTTCGCGGAGGCGAGCCCTGCTATGCCCGCACCTACGATCGCGATACGGTTCCCGCTCGTCATGGGCACCGAGATTACCCGCCCGCGCGGCGTCGCAAAGCCCGCGTACCGGATTTGCCGTTCGAGGAGCCCGTCGACCCCGGTGAACAGCAGGCGCACACGCCGCTCGACCACCGGAGGCGAACCGTCCGACGAGTGCGCGGTGATGTCGCGCACCCGGGTGTGCGCGGTGCGCCGCCCGCCGTGATGTGGGCGACCCTAGATCCCGGCCGCGGCGGCGACCGGCGTCGACTCAACGGGCAGGGTGTGCACGGCGCGGAACAGGATGCTCTCGCGCCAGCGGATGTCTTCGGTGTCCACCGCGAGCCGCAGGTCGGGGCACCGTTCGAGCAGCGCGGTGAGGGCGATCCTGGCCTCCAGCCTGGCCAGGCCCGCGCCGAGGCAGAAGTGCGCGCCGTACCCGAAGGCGAGGTGGCCGCCGGTGTCGCGCGCCGGATCGAAGCGGGCGGCGTCGGTGAAGTGGGACTCGTCGTGATCGGCGGACCCGAGCGCGACCAGTACCAGTTCCTCCGCGGGGATGGTCACGCCGCCGACGGTTGTCGGGGCCGTGGTGTAGCGCATGGTCGACATGTTCACCGGGCCGTCGTAGCGCAGCATCTCCTCGACCAGCCCCGGAATCTCGTCGGGACGCTCGCACAGCCGCCGGTACCGCGAGCGGTCGGTGAGCAGCGTGAGCACGGTGTTGCCGAGGAGGTTCACGGTCGTCTCGTGGCCCGCGATCAGCATCACGAACGCCATAGAGATGAGCTCGTCGTCGTCGAGGCCGTCCTGCTCGTCCGAGGTCGCGATCAGGCCCGACAGCAGATCATCGCCGAGGCCGTTCGAGCGCCGGGCCGCGATGAGGGCGTCGAAGTACTCGACGATGGCGTCGGTGGCCACACGCATATCGTGCGGATCCGCCATCGCGGTGTCGGAGACGATCGTCGACCAGTCGCGGAACAGTTCGCGGTCGGCGAACGGGACGCCGAGCAGTTCGCAGATGACGGTGATCGGCAGCGGGAAGGCGAATTCGGTCATCAGGTCGACCGGTCCCGGCGCGGCGGCCATGCGGTCGAGCAGGTCGTGGGTGATCTCGCGGATGCGATCGGTCAGCGCGTCGAGGCGAGCGGGGGCGAAGGCCGGAGTGACCGCGCGGCGCAGGCGGGCGTGCCGCGCGGCGTCGGCGTTGAGCATGTGGTGCGACAGCCGGTGGTTGACCGCGGTGAGGCCGCTGCGGCCCGCGCCCTCTCCGCGCGCCCGCATCCCGGCGTCGGTGCGCGGATCCTTGCGCACGGTCGGATCGCGCAGCAGTTGCCGCGCGGCGTCGTAGCCGACGACCAGCCAGGCGCGCAGGCCGGTGCGGAATTCGATCGGATGCACCGGTCCCTCGGCTCGCAGCGCCGCGTAGTACTCGTAGGGCGCTCGAAAGAATTCGGGTGGCAAACGTTTCATACGGACCCTTCCCCGCTGCGGATGCGCGGACGGCGCACCACGGCCTTCGCCTACTCCTGTGCCCCGCCGTGCCCGTACATCGGCGACCCGCGCGGGAACCCGGCGCCGGATCGAAATCGCTTGCGGTATCGGCCGATCCGGCCGCCATCGATAGTGGCACGAATCCCCGGATCCGGCCAGAACCGCCCGCGCCGCGCACCGGCGGCGCGCGCGCCGCGACGCCCGCCGCTACCCTCCATGGATGCGCACGCAGGCCCCCGAGCTGCGACGCGCCCGGATCGCGGATTCGGGCGCCTTCGCGACACAGGGTTTCTTCTTCGCCGTCGTCCTGAGCCACCTGCCGCAACAGCAGGAGAAGTTCGGGCTCTCGGACGCGACCATCGCGGTGGGCATCCTGCTCGCCTCGGCGCTGGCAGGCGCGGGCAGTCTCGCGGCCGAACGCCTCGCGCTGCGCCGCTCGAGCCGCACCGCCTTGCGCCTTGGCCTGCTGCTGATCGCGGTGACGGGCTGCGCGGTCGCGTACGCGCCGAATACGCCGGTGCTGCTGGTGACCCTCGGGTGCTACGGAGTGGCGCTCGGGATGGTGGACGCGAGCGCGAACATGCAGGCCGTGTTCATCCAGCGCGGGTACGGCACGGTCGTGCTCGCGTCGTTCTACGCGGCGTGGAGCGCGGGCTCGATCGGGGGTGCGCTCTATGTCGCCGCGACCGAGTCACTCGACGTCGCGCTGCGCCCTTCGCTGCTCGGGGCGGTCGGCATCGCCCTGGTCGCGGGGCTCGCGCTTGGGCCGTCACTGTTGACCGAGGACGAGGCCGAAGGCGCCGAGACCACAGCGGACCGGGTCGCGGAACCGATCGCGAGACGGATGTTCCTCGCGTTGGGGCTCGCGATCGCGCTCGTGTTCGCCGTCGACGTCGCGGTCGGGAGTTGGTCGGCGCTGTACCTGACCGACGAACTGCGCGCGAGTTCGGCGACCGCGGCGGTCGGACTGGCCGCGTACCAGGCGGCGGCGCTGCTGGCCCGACTCACCGGCGACCGCTGGGTGCGGCGTTTCGGGCCGCGCGCTGTGGTGCGCGCGGTCGCCGGGCTCGGCGCCGCGGGCATGGCGCTCGTGGTCGTCGCACCGGGACCGGCGGTGGCCGTCGCCGGATTCCTCGTCGCCGGACTCGGCACCGGCGTGATCGCGCCGCTGTGTTTCAGCGAGGCCGGGGAATCGGCCTCTGGCGCCGCGCTCGACGCGCTCATCGCCCGACTCAACCTGTTCAACTACGCGGGCACGCTGGCGGCCGGGCTGATCGTCGGCGGGATCACCGCGGCGCTCACCTATCGGATCGGATTCGTGGTCCCGCTGCTGTGCGCGGCGGCGTTGATCCTGCTCGCGGGCGCGTTCCACGGCGGGCGGGCGACCGACAGCCGTCACGGATCGCCCGCCGACCGTGCTGTACTTGACCCATGAGCGACACATCGGTGACCGTCGACCGGGCCGGGCTGTGGGACGCCGAGGCCCTCAGTGACGTCGCCGCCGCGACCTTCCCGCTGGCCTGCCCGCCCGATGCCACCGCCGACGACATCGAGATCTTCCTCGCCGAGGCGCTCTCTGGCGAACGTTTCGGCGAATACCTCACCGACCCGGACCGCACCGTGCTCAAAGCGGTCGCCGACGGCGAAATCGTCGGCTACGCGATGCTGCACGCCGGACAGCCCGCCGATCCCGAGGTCGCCGCCGCGGTGGATCTGGCTCCGGTGGTCGAGATCTCGAAGATGTACGTGCTGCCTGGCCATCACGGCGGCGGCGTGTCCGCCGCGCTGATGCGCGCCGCGCTGGAACGCGCGCGTGCCGACGGCGCGGCCGGGCTGTGGCTCGGGGTCAACCAGGCCAACGAACGGGCGCAACGGTTCTACGCCAAGCACGGCTTCCGTCGGGTGGGGACGAAGACCTTCCACGTAGGCAACCAACTCCACGACGATTACGTGATTCGGCTGGTCTTCACTCCGGCCGCCTAGTCGAGGCCGCCCTCACTTCACGAAATCGACCAGGGCCGAGGCGAATCCGGGATCGACCAGGGCCATCATGTGATCGCCAGGCACCACGACCAGCCGACCGTCGGGCAGCGCCGCCGCCAGACGCTCCGGTTCGGCCGCCAGCGGGTCGTCCTCGCCCGCGAGCACCAGGGCCGGCACCGTGACGTCGGCGAGCGTGCCGATCGGACTCTCGTCCAAGGCCGCGACGACCGCGCGGATGGCGGCGCGATCCGCGCGCACCGCGTCGGCGAGGATCCGGAACATCCCCGCGAGCGGCGGCGTCTGCCCCGGTTCGTCGCGCATCGCCTCGGTGAGTTCCTCGATGTCGATGACCCGGCGGTCGATTCCGCCGCAATCGATCACGCCCGACCCGATGCCGCCGACCGCAAGGCGCCGCACCCGGCTGTCCGCCGCGGTCACCAGCAGTGAGATCACCCCGCCCATCGAATAACCGACCTGCACGACCTCGTCCAACTCGAGTTCGTCGTACAACGCGCGCACGTCGGCGGCCATCGCCGTCCACGAGTAACGCGCGGGATCGTGCGGCTTCTCCGAACGGCCGTGCCCGCGCGCGTCGAGGGAGATCACCGTGCGACCGACGGCCCGCAGTGCGGCGACCACGCCGACACTCATCCAGTTGGCGTTGGTGTCGGCGACGAAACCGTGCTGCAGGACGATCGGCGTGCCCTCGCCCTCCCACACCCGATAGGAGAGCTCGAGTCCGTCGTGTGTTCTGAATGTCGCCATCGCCGCATCCTATGCGCGCGGGGCGACGGGGCATACGGGCTCCCGATGGCGAAGAGCCGCTGTGTCATTCGAAGGAAAACGCGCAGGCGTCATTCGAAGGAAAAGGCGTCGGCGTCAGGACAGCATCTTCGTTTTCAGCGCGACGATCTCGGCGTCGGTCAGTCCGAGTCCCGAGCGGACATAGGCGTCGAAACCGCCGAAACTGCGATCCACCTGCGCGAAGGCCGCGTCCAGCCAGGCGGGCGACACACCGTTGAGCGGATCGTTCTCGTCGGCGGCGCGATAGGTGTTGGACAGCAGGAAATCCCGGCGGACGGTGTCGCGGTCGACGCCGAGCACGGTCAGCAGGACCGCCGAGGTCCAGCCGGTGCGGTCCTTGCCCGCCGTGCAGTGGTAGAGCACGGCGCCGCGGTCGGTGGCGATGATGTCGCGCAGCACCGAGGCGAAGGCCCGCGAGGATTCGGGTGCGGTGACGAAGGCGTCGTACATGCCTGCTCCTGGCACCAGGGTGGTCGCCAGGGTCTGCGGTGCGGCTCGGCCGACCACGTCGTACCAGTGCGAGACGGCGTCCGGCGGCACCCGGTCGGGGGCGAGGACACGCTCGTAGCCGGTGCGCAGATCGTCGACGACCGCGACGCCGCGCTCGCCGAGCACGGCGAGATCGGCGGGGGTGGCGTTGTTGAGCTGCCCGGTGCGATACACCAGTCCGGTGCGCACCGAGCGCCCGTCGACGGTGCGGTAGCCGCCCGCGTCACGGGCGTTCTGGACGCCCTGCAGGCCGAGCGCGCGGTCGGCGGCGGTATCGGAGGCCGCGGGCGGCGCCGCGGCGGCGATGGTGTGCGCGAACCCGAAGGCCAGGCTCAGGCCGAGGGTGACGGCGGCGCAGGCGCGCACGGCACGGTGACGGACCACGGTGGTGGACTCCTTCCGTTCGACGAATTCGCCGAGAACGGCGATTCGCCTCAGGTGGCGGCGGCCTCGAAACGCGACAGCGCGAGCAGTCGCGAGATGGCGCGCAGGTACTTCTTGCGGTATCCGCCGTCGAGCATCTCCTCGGAGAAGATCTCGTCGAGCTTCGCACCCGAGACGGTGACCGGCACGCTCGCATCGTAGAGCCGATCGGCCAGCACCACTATGCGCAGGGCGACCGCCTGATCGGTGACCGGATGCACATCCGCGATGTAGACCGCGCTGACACCCGAGATCAGCGCGCCGTACTTGGACGGGTGCAGGGTGCTCAAGTGCTTCAACAGCGGGTCGAATGCGTCGAGGGTGGAACCCGGTGTCGCGGCGGCGCGTTCGGTGAGCGCCGAGGTGGAGGTGGGATCGGGCGCGGGCGGCAGGTCGCGGTGCCGGTAGTCGGGTCCGTCCACGCGCACCGATTCGAAGATGGCGCCGAGCTTCTTGATCTCGCGCAGAAAGTCCTGTGCGGCGAAACGGCCTTCGCCGAGTTGTCCGGGCAGGGTGTTGGAGGTGGCCGCGATCGAGACCCCGCGCGCGGACAGTTCGGTGAGCAGGCGCGAGACCAGCATGGTGTCGCCCGGATCGTCGAGTTCGAACTCATCGATGCAGAGCACGCTGTTGCGCGCGAGCCGTTCGACGGAGTTGTCGAAGCCGAGCGCGCCGACCAGATTGGTGAGTTCGCCGAAGGTGCCGAAGGATTTCGGGGCGGGCGCGCTGTGGAAGATCGACGCGAGCAGGTGGGTCTTGCCGACGCCGAATCCACCGTCGAGGTAGAGCCCGGCCCCGCTGAGCTGTTTGCGCCTGCCGAACAGGCCCTTCTTGTTGACGGCGCGGTGGATCTCGCCGACCCGGCCGGAGAAGTCCTCGGCCTTGCGGACCGCGGCCGCCTGCGACGGCTGTTTCGGATCCGGGATGTAGGAGGCGAAACTGACTTCGTCGAACATGGGCGGTGGCGTCATCTGGGCGACGAGTTGATCCGCCGGGACCTCAGGGTGGCGATCGACGAGGCGTTCTTGCATGGACGAAGCCTAATAACGTGGTGTGATGTTGCGTCATGCAGCGTATCCACAATGCGATCCAGCTCACAGAGTTGAATCCCGACGACCTGGCCGAGCTGTACGCCTACCCGTCCGCACTCGATGTCCCCTGGGTCCGTGCGAATTTCGTGTCCAGCATCGACGGCGCCGCCACCAGCGGTGAGCTGTCCGGCGGACTCGGCACGCCCGCCGACAAGACCGTGTTCATGTTGCTGCGCGATCTGGCCGACGTGATCCTGGTCGGCGCGGGCACGGTGCGCGCCGAGAACTACGGCGGCGCCCGCACCGACGCCGCGCGCCGTCGGGCGCTGCACGCACGTGGCGCGGGCGGCGCCGCCGACGGGGCGCCGCCGCCGATCGCCGTGGTCACCGCGAGCGCGTCGCTGGATCCGGCCGGGCGGCTGTTCCACGACACCGCGGTCGCGCCGTTGATCATCACCACCGCCATCGCGCCGCGCGACCGCAAGGCCGCGCTCGCCGAGGCGGGGGCGGAGGTCATCGAGGTCGGCGAATTCGCGGTGACCCCGAAAGCGCTGCTGGCGGCGCTCGCCGCACGCGGGCTGCGGCGGGTGCTCTGCGAAGGTGGTCCGCACCTGTTCGGCGAACTGCTCGGCGCGGACGCGGTGGACGAACTGTGCCTGACCGTCGCACCGGTGCTCGTCGGCGGATCGGCGGGCCGAATCTCGCTGTCGGCGCACGAATTCCACCGCAGGATGGAACGCAGGCACGTACTGCTCGACGCCGACGGCACCCTGTTGACCCGGTGGGCGCGGGCCTGAGCGGACCGTGGCGCGCCGCAGGCCCGCACGTCACGGGCCGCACCGCGACGCGAGCCACACCGCGCGCCGCGCCCACTGTGTGAAACCCGCGCGCGAACCTGGCAGGCTGTAGCGCATGCGCTGGACTCGAGCGGCCGTTGTGGCCTCGGCACTCTCGATCGTGCTCGCCGGTTGCGGGGCGGGCCCCTCCGATCGTCCCGGCGTCGCCGTCGAACGTCCCGCGGTCGGCGGCGTGCCGACCACGTCCGTCGCGCCCGCGCCGCCGCCCACCGCGCAGGTACCCAAGACCGACCTGAGTTGGCGCGACTGCACCGCAACCACCGTCGACCAACTCGGACTGGGGCCCGCGCCCGCCGGGCTCGTGCTCGAATGCGCCGAATTCTCCACGCCGATCGACGCCTCCGGCTCGGTACTCGGCAGCTTCCGCGCGGGCGCCATGCGCGCGCGCACCGCGCAGACCCCGGCGGGCGCGCCGCCGCTGGTCCTCACCTCGGGCACCGACCGCTCCTCCACCGCGACGCTGGCAGGCATGGCCGTCGCCGGTGGCACGCTGCTGACCGACCGTCCCGTGGTCGCCGTCGACCGGCGCGGCATCGGCACCTCGCAGGCCATCGACTGCCTGCCGCCGAGCGTCCGGCGCGGTCTGGCCGACAACGGCCAGTTCGGGCCGGAGGCGAACCAGCCGATCGAGGCCGTGACCGGCTACAGCCAGGACGGCACCATCGCCTGCCGCGACTTCCTGCAGCCCTACGAAGGCACCTTCGACGCCCCGCACGCCGCCGACGACATCGAGCAGCTGCGCAAGCAGTGGCAGGTCGAGCACATCGACCTGCTCGGCGCGGGCAACGGCGCCAGGGTCGCGCTCAGCTACGCCCGCAAATTCGGCGACCACCTCTCGCGGCTGGTGCTCGACGCGCCGGAACCGGTCGGCGGCGACGCCGTCACCAAGGAGGACCAGCGGTTGCAGGGCGCGGAAGCCGCGCTCAAGGGCTTCGCGCAGCGCTGCGTCGGCCTGTCCTGCTCGCTCGGGGCCGATCCGCGCGCCGCTGTCGAAGCGCTCGTGGACCGCGCGGCGAGCGGCGGGCTCGGCGACATCTCGGCGAACGCGTTGCTGACCGGTATCACCGGCTTCCTCGGCGCGCCGCGCGCCGACCAACCCGCCCGCGTCACCGAACTCGCCGACGCCCTCTCGGCCGCCGGACGCGGCGACCGGGCCGCGCTCACCACCCTGATCCAGCGCGAGAGCGCCGCGACCGCCGCCGACGGACAGTTCGTCAACCGCTGCACCGACACCCAGCAGCCGCCGACACCGGTCAAGGCCCAGGAACTCACGACCACCTGGGACCAGAAATATCCGGTGTTCGGCCGGGCAGCGGCCATCGCGCTCATGGAATGCGCCGCGTGGCCGGTCGCGACCGCCCCGGCCATGCCGGAGAAACTCGCACTGCCCGTCCTGGTGCTCGGCGGCGTCGCGGACCCGGTGGTCGGCAGCGGCGGATCGTCCTCGGTGACGGGCGCGCTCGGCGCCGCGGGCGCCACCCACGCGACGCTGACCTGGCAGGGTTGGGGCCATCCGGTCAGCACGCACTCCTCCTGCGCGCAGCGCGCGGTGGTGACCTACCTGAAGGAGGGCAAGCTTCCCGGCGACGGCACCGCCTGCCCGGCGTGAGCTTTTTTCGGCGCTCCCGACGCGTCTGGACAGTCCCCGGCAACCTGTTCGACGGCGATCCGGTGTACCGTGCCCCAGTGTTACTTCGACAGCTCGAGCCACGTACCGCTCGGACCACCGCCGAGGTGATCAAGTTCGCGTTGTGGCCGATCGCGGTCATGACCGTGCTCAACCGAGTCTTCATCAAGGCCGTCAACGGATTCGTCACCGACGACTTCAAGCCGGTGTACAACGCGTCGCTGGCCTTCCTCAACGGCCGCCCCGTGTACACCGCGAACTTCGACTCGGTCGACCCCCACTACCTGTACCCGCCCGGCGGCACGCTGATGATCGCGCCACTCGCGCTCATCGACCCCGAGAAGTCGCGCTGGTGCTTCATCCTGCTCAACGTGGTGGCGATCCTGCTCGCCTGGTACCTGCTGCTGCGCTTGTTCGCGTACACGGTGCACTCGATCGCCGCGCCCGCGCTGCTGCTCGCCATGTTCATGTCCGAGACCGTCACCAACACGCTGGTCTTCACCAATGTCAACGGCTGCATCCTGCTGGCCGAGCTGATGTTCCTGCACCTACTGCTGCGACGGCGCGACCTGTGGGCGGGTGTGGTGCTCGGACTGAGCGTCACGGTGAAACCCACGCTGGCCCCGCTGATCCTGATCGCGGCGGCCAGGGGCCAGTGGAAGGTGTTCATCGGCGGTGTCGGGGTGCCGGTGGCGACCACCGCGATCGCGTGGCCGCTGATGAAGGACGCCGACGACTTCTTCACCAGGACCCTGCCCTACATCCTCGAGACCAGGGACTACTTCAACAGCGCGATCTCCGGCAACGCCGCCTACTACGGCCTGCCCGACTGGCTCACCTGGACCATGCGTCTGACCATGGCCGCGCTGGTCGCGATCTCGCTGTGGCTGCTCTACCGCTACTACCGCCACGACGAGCTGTTCTTCGTCACCACCTCCTCCGGCGTGCTGCTCACGGCGATCTTCCTGCTGCCAGGCCTCGGCCAGATGTACTACTCGATGATGCTGTTCCCGCTGCTCATGACGGTGGTGCTGCGCAACTCGGTGATGCGCAACTGGCCCGCGTGGCTCGCGGTGTTCGGCTTCATGTCCTACGACAAGTGGCTATCGGACCGCTGGCAGAGCATCGGGCGCAACCTCGAGTACCTGCGCATCACCTTCGGCTGGACACTGCTGCTGATCGTGATCTTCTGCGTGCTCGGCGACCGGTACCTCGCCGCCCGCCGCGACGGCCGACTGCCGAGCGGCATCATCGATCCGCCGTGGATGCGGTATGCGCCGGATTCGCGCGACGGGACGGACGCGGACCCCGAACTCCCCGAATCGAGGACTCCGCAAACGCCGCCGCCCGCGCCGACCGCGCCTCCGCGCACCGAGCCGCGCAACGGCACGACCCCGCTCGAGGAGAAACGTATTAGCGTGGAACCATGAGTGCCGACGCCGATACGTCACTGCCCGCGCCGAAGATCCAGCTCACCCCGCAGGAGTGGAAGGCCAAGCTCGACCCCGAGGAATACGCGGTCCTGCGCGAAGCCGCCACCGAACGCCCTCACATCGGTGAGTACACCGACACCAAGACCGAGGGCGTCTACGTCTGCCGCGCCTGCGACGCCGAATTGTTCCGCAGCACCGAGAAATTCGATTCGCACTGCGGCTGGCCGTCGTTCTTCGACCCGACCGCCTCCGACGCGGTGATCCTGCGCTCGGACAACACGCTCGGCATGCACCGCGTCGAGGTGCTGTGCGCGAACTGCCACAGCCACCTCGGCCACGTGTTCGAGGGCGAGGGATACAACACGCCCACCGACAAGCGCTACTGCATCAACTCGATCGCGCTGCGACTGCACCCCTCGGACAGTGCTGCGGGGTAGCCGACCGAATCTCGCGCTCCGGCGCAGCATACTTTCCGCGCGGACACCTGCGCACGCCCCGGCAATTCGGGGCGTGCGCAGGATCCGATGGGTGTGTCGCAAATATGCCACCAGCCTGATCGCGTCGCGCCGAATCGCGAGCGTGCGGACACCTTCGCACGTCGATCACTGCCACGCGCAACCGAGCAGGGTGGGTCGCATCGCACGCAGGCGAGCGAGCAACAGAGTTCGCCACGCGTACCACTCGACGCGCCGCCGACCCGCGTGCAGTGCGGAAGGTCGAACACGATCAAGGGAGGGCCGCTACCAGCGCCTCGAGCTCGCCACACGCACCCGACCTTCCCGCGCGTGAGGCGGAAGGCCGAGCACGATCAAGCGAAAGCAGCTACCAGCGCCTCCAACTCGCCACACGCACCCGACCTTCCCGCGCGTGAGGCGGAAGGTCGAACGCGATCAAGGGAGGGCGGCTATCAGTGCCTCGAGTTCGACGCGGGGGCCGGTGTAGAACGGGATCTCCTCGCGGACGTGCAGGCGGGCCTCGGTGGCGCGCAGGTCGCGCATGAGGTCGACGATGCGGTGCAGTTCCGGCGCCTCGAACGCCAAGATCCACTCGTAGTCGCCGAGTGCGAAGGAACTCACGGTATTGGCGCGCACCTCCGGGTAGCCGCGCGCGGCCTTGCCGTGGTCGGCGAGCATCTTGCGGCGTTCGTCGTCGGGCAGCAGATACCACTCGTAGGAACGCACGAACGGGTACACGCAGATGTAGGCGCCCGGATCCTCGCCCGCGAGGAAGGCCGGGATGTGGCTCTTGTTGAATTCGGCCGGACGGTGCAGCGCCACATTGCTCCACACCGGGGTGCTCGCGCGGCCCAGTTCGGTGGTGCGGCGGAAATCCGCGTAGGCGGCCTGCAGGCCCTCGACACGCTCGGCATGGGTCCAGATCATGAAATCGGCGTCGGCGCGCAGACCCGCGACATCGTAGATGCCGCGCACCACCACATCGCGATCCGCGAGACCGGCGAAGAACGCCTGCGCGTCCGCGATCGCCTTGGCCCGGTCCTCCCCGAGCACGCCCGGCTTCACCTGGAACACCGAGAACATCAGGTAGCGGATGGTGGAATTGAGGGCCTGGTAGTCGAGTCGCGCCATATTCCTATCGTGCCACTCGCCTACGCCGCGTAGTTCAGCCGGTCCGGGTGGCCGCCGTGGTCTCGGGAGAACGAGCGGCGACGGTCCGTGCCGCGCGCTCCCCCGAAGCGACACAGGCGGGCACGCCGACACCGTGCAGATACGCGCCCGCGACGGCGAGTCCGTCCAGTCCGGCGACCGCTGACTCGATCTCGGCGACCCGGTCCAGATGGCCGGGCGCGTACTGCGCGAGACCGCCGCGCCACCGCCGCACCACCGCGTCGACCGGTTCGATCGCGACGCCGGTGACCGTGGTCAGATCCCGCACAGCGGCCGCGACCAGTCGCTCGTTCGACCACGACAGCGCCGTCTCGTCGCCGAATCGGCCGAACGACGCACGGACCACGGCGGTGTCGCGGGCGGCCAGATGCGGCCATTTGCGGCTCGACAGCGTGAACGCCTTGACGCGCAACGGTTCGTCGGTGGCGACCAGGATTCCGGAATTGCGCGGCAGGGCGGTCTCGGCGGGCATGGCAAGCGCGACGACCACCGAGGAGGACAGGTCGATGCCGCCCGCCGCCGCTGCCGCTTCGGGGGCGACGGTACGCAGCAGGCGTGCGGTCACCGGTGCGGGCGTGGCGAGGACCACCGCGTCGACCGCGCCCACCGGGTCGAGGATCCAGCCGTGCGTCGACCTCGTGAGCCCGGTGGCCGCGCCGGTGTGCACGTGCGCGCGGGTGTGCCGCGAAAGTGCCCGCAGCAGAACGTCGTAGCCGTCGCGGATGCCGCCGAAGACAGGCGCGGACGAGGGGGCGGGCAGCGCGGCGGCGACGGCGGCGGTCAAGTTCGGCGCGCCCGCGTCGAGCGCGGCGGCCAGCGTCGGCAGCGCGGCGCGCACGCCGATCGTGCGCGAGGTGCCCGCGTACACGCCGCCGAGCAGCGGATCGACGCTGCGCGCCACCACCTGCGCGCCGAAACGTCCCGCGACCAGGCTGTGCACGTCGACATCGGCATTCGGGTACCAGGTCATCGGACGGCTCGGCTCGGCGGCGACCGTCGACAGCGTCTGCTCGTCCACGAGTCCACGCACCGACTCGGCCGAGGACGGAATGCCCATCAGCGTCGCGGCGGGCAGCGGGTGCGCGGCCCCGCCCGACCACACCAGCGGACGCAGACCCGCCGGATGGACGAGCTGGTCTTCGAGTCCGAGTTCGCGCAACAGCGCGGGCACCTCGGGCCGCCTGCCCACGAACGCCTCGGCGCCCAGGTCGACCGGCCCTCCGGCGAGTTCCCCGGTGAAAAGGATGCCGCCGAGTCTGGACTCGGCCTCGACGAGCACGATATCGGCGTCATCTCCCAGCAAGGTCCGCAACCGATAGGCCGCCACCAGCCCGCTGATCCCGCCACCGACCACCGCGATCCTCATACGACCGACCGTACAACGCGGCCCGCGCCCCGCGAACGCGATCTTCGCGACATTCGCACGGGCCTGCGACTCGATCCGCTCGATCGCTCCGGCGTGGTCACATCCGCCGTGTCCGCGCGGTCGGGCCGCGGCGGACAGGGGTTGGGTGGCACGCGGTCGACCGTGCCGTCGATCGACCGCCGGGTTCAGAGTTCGTGGATCAGTTCGACCAGTGCCGTGAGCACGCCGGGATCGGTGTCGGGCAGCACGCCGTGACCCAGGTTGAAGATGTGGCCCGCCGCGCCGAGGGTGATCGCCTCGTCGGCCTCGCGGGCGATGCGGCGCGCCTGCTCCTCGACCGCGGCCGGGCCCGCGAACAGCACGGCGGGATCGAGGTTGCCCTGCAACGCCTTTCCCGCACCGACTCGCCGCACGGCCTCGGTGAGCGGCACCCGCCAGTCCACGCCGACCACATCGGCGCCCGCCGCACCCATCGCGCCGAGCAGTTCGCCGGTGCCGACGCCGAAGTGGATCCTCGGCACGCCCGCGTCGGCCAGTTCGGCGAAGACGCGCTCGGAATGCGGCATGACGAAGGCGCGGTAATCGGCCGCCGACAGCGCGCCCGCCCAGGAGTCGAACAGCTGGAACGCGTCGACGCCCGCTTCCAGCTGGGCGCGCAGGAAGGCGATGGTGATGTCGGTGAGGGCGCCGAGCAGCGCGTGCCAGGTGCGCGGGTCGGCGTACATCATCGCCTTGGTGCGCTCGTGATTCTTGCTCGGACCGCCCTCGACCAGGTACGAGGCCAGGGTGAACGGCGCGCCCGCGAAACCGATCAGCGGCGTCTCACCCAGGGCGTCGACGAGCAGGCGCACGCCCTCGACAACGGCGCCCACCTCCTCGGGACGCAGCCGGGGCAGCGCGCGCACATCGTCGGCGGTGCGCACCGGTGACGCGACCACCGGTCCGACGCCCGCGACGATATCCAGGTCGATGCCTGCGGCCTTGAGCGGAACGACGATGTCGGAGAACAGGATCGCCGCGTCGACGCCGTGCCTGCGGATCGGCTGCAGGGTGATCTCGCAGACGAGTTCCGGGTCGAAACAGGATTCGAGCATGCCGATACCCGCGCGCAGTTCGCGGTACTCGGGCAACGATCGTCCGGCTTGCCGCATGAACCACACCGGACGCCTGCTCGGCACGGCGCCGGTGGCGGCGGCCAGGAACGGGGCATCGGTCAACCGGCGGCGGGTATGTGTGCTCATCGCCGCCCATCGTATGCGGGCCGATGTCGCGACGGGCGCGGCGGTGGCGACACGGCGGCTGCCCACGGCAGCGGCAACACGGCCGCGCCCACGGCGGTGGCGACACAATTCACGCCCGCGGCGCCTGCCCGCGACACGCGCGACCACGTGACGGCCCGCACACGCGCGAGCCCCGCCGTGCGGCGCGCCTCCGACCGCGCCGGGTGCTCGAGGTCTACCGTCGCTTCCGTGACACCGCTCGACATCCGCGACGGCGCCGCACCGACCGACGGATCCCGTGGCGAGCCAGCGCCATTTCGCGCCGCGGTCGAGGCGATGGGCTCCGCAACCGTGCACCCCCGGATCGAGCTCGCGCCCATCCGGCCCCCGCAACGCCTTGCCCCGTACTCCTATGCCATGGGCGCCGAGGTCAAACATCCCGAAACCCCTGTCGTCCCGGCCGATTCCGAGGGCGACGCGTTCGGCAGGCTGATCCTGCTGCACGACCCGGAAGGCGACGACACCTGGCACGGCGTGTTCCGACTGGTCGCCTACATCCAGGCCGATATCGACGCCGCCCTCGCCACCGACCCGCTGCTGCCCGAGGTGGCGTGGAGCTGGCTGGTGGACGCGCTGGAATCACGGACCGAGCCGTTCCTCGCGCTCGGCGGCACCGTCACCTCGACCAGTTCGGTGCGCTACGGCGATATCGCGGGCCCGCCGCGCGCCCACCAGCTCGAACTGCGCGCCTCGTGGACGGCGACGAGCACCGAGATGCGTCCGCACGTCGAAGCGTTCTGCGAAGTGCTCGCCTACTCGGCGGGACTGCCGCCCGCGGGCATCACACATCTGCGACCGGACTCGTATACCAGCAACGAACCGAGTTGACCACAACGTAAAGTTCAACCCTATGCCGGTAGCAGATCAGCCCGACAGCGGGCACATCGTGGGAGACAGTACAGCAGAGCCTCTGCTCGCCCCCGTCGATGGCGTGCCACCGGTACTCCTCACTCCGGCCGAGGTCGCCGACGCCGCCGCGCGGATCGCCGCCGGTTCGGGTCCGCTGGCCGTCGACGCCGAACGCGCTTCCGGATTCCGCTACTCCGCGCGCGCCTACCTGATCCAGTTACGCAGGGCCGGTGCGGGCACCTTCCTGATCGATCCGATCCCGGTCGCGGCGGCGCTGCACCCGCTGGCGGCGGTGATCAACGATCTGGAATGGGTCCTGCATTCGGCCGATCAGGATCTGCCCGGCTTGGCCGAACTCGGCCTGCGCCCGGCACGGCTCTTCGACACCGAACTGGGTGGGCGACTGGCCGGATTCGAACGGGTGGGGCTGGCGGCGATGGTCGAGCGGCTGCTCGGGCGCGCCCTGCGCAAGGGTCACGGGGCGGCCGACTGGTCGACCAGACCGCTGCCCGACGAATGGCTGAACTACGCCGCCCTCGACGTCGAGTTATTGCTCGAGTTACGCGACGAGGTCGCCGACGCACTGGACAAGCAGGGTAAATCCGAGTGGGCGGCAGAGGAATTCGAACACATCCGCCGCACCGAACCGCCCGCGCCCAAGGCCGAGCGGTGGCGGCGCACCTCCGGCATCCACGCGCTGCGCCGGGCGCGCCAGCTCGCGGTGGTGCGCGAGTTATGGACCGCGCGCGACACCCTGGCACGCGCCAGGGATGTGGCGCCCGCCCGCATCCTGCCCGATTCCGCGATCGTGGCCGCCGCCACCGCCGACCCGCGCACCATCGCCCAGCTGCGCGCCCTTCCGGTCTTCGGCGGGCCGAGGCAGCGCCGCTACTCCCGCGACTGGCTCGCCGCCGTGGACCGCGCGCGCCTCATGCCCGACAGCGCCCTGCCTTCGCTCACCCAGCCTTTCGACGGACCACCGCCGGTCAACCGCTGGGAGCGCCGCGACCCGGCCGCGGCCGCCCGCCTGACCCGTGCCCGCGCCGCCATGGGCGCGTTGTCCACCGAGTACGCGATCCCCGTGGAGAACCTGCTCTCCCCCGACCTGGTGCGCCGCCTGTGCTGGGACGGACTCGCCGACTACGACGTCGACGGCGCGGTCGAGGGACTCGCCGCCGACGTCGACCGCTATCTCACCGCGGGCGCGGCCAGACCCTGGCAGCGCGAATTAGCGGTACCGGTACTCGCCGCAGCCCTGCGCACCCCCGAGGAATCCGCGTCCGCCTTGCCCGCCACCGAGGAATCGCAGGCGGACTAGACACCGCGCTCGTCGGTGGCGGGAATCTCGGCTTGGACCTTGCCCGCGTCCAGCCAGCCGGTGATGCGGCGGGCGATGTCCGGTGCGGTCAGGCCGAGGTCGGCGTGCACTTCACCGCGGGAGGCGTGGTCGAGGAATTCCTGCGGGACGCCGAGGTCGCGGGTGGGGATGTCGAGGCCCGCGGCGCGCAGTCGCGCGGAGACGGTGGCGCCGATGCCGCCGTGCAGGCCGCCGTCCTCGACGGTGACGACCAGGCGGTAGTTCTCGGCGAGTTTGACGATGGTGTCCGAGACCGGGAGCACCCAGCGCGGGTCGATGACGGTGACCGAGACGCCCTCGGGTTCCAGCAGCCGCGCCGCGCCGAGGGCGAGTTCGGCGAACGGGCCGACGGCCACGAGCAGCACATCGCCGCGCTGGGTCTGGGCCGGGCCGGCGCCGGGGGCGGCCAGGCGGAGCACATCCACCCCGTCGTAGCGTTCGACAGCCGAGATGTCTTCGCCGACACTGCCTTTCGGGAAACGGAGCACGGTGGGGCCGTCCTGCACGGCAAGCGCCTCGCCGAGTTCCTCGCGCAGGGTGGCGGCGTCACGCGGCGCGGCGACCCTGATGCCGGGGATGATGCCGAGCAGCGACAGATCCCACATGCCGTTGTGGCTCGCGCCGTCGGGACCGGTGATGCCTGCGCGGTCGAGCACGATCGTGACCGGCTGCTTCAACAGCGCCACATCCATGAGCAGCTGGTCGAAGGCGCGGTTGAGGAAGGTCGAGTAGATGGCGACCACGGGATGCAGGCCGCCGAGCGCCAGACCCGCCGCGGAGGCCATCGCGTGCTGTTCGGCGATGCCGACGTCGAACATCCGCTCCGGGAAGCGCTCGCCGAACGGCGCGAGTCCGGTGGGGCCCGGCATGGCGGCGGTGATGGCGACGATGTCGTCGCGACGTTCGGCGTGCGCGAGGAGTTCCTCGGTGAACACCGAAGTCCAGCCCGGCGCCTTCTTCCCGGCCAGCGGGCGGCCGGTGAGCGGGTCGATCGGATCGCAGGCGTGCATCTGGTCGGCGACGTGGTTCTCCGCGTGCTCGTATCCGCGCCCCTTCTGGGTGACCGCGTGCACGACGACCGGGCCGCCGAAATCCTTGGCGCGGCGCAGGGCGGCCTCGAGCGCGACGATGTCGTGTCCGTCGACCGGGCCGACGTATTTCAGGCCGAGATCGCCGAACAGTTCCTGCGGGCTCACCGCGTCCTTGATGCCCGCCTTGACCGCGTGCACCATCGAATAGGCCGATTCGCCGACGCGCGGAATGCTCTTGAGGATGCGCTTGCCCGCGTCGAGGGCGTGCTCGTAGGCGGGCTGGGTGCGTAGCGCGGTGAGCCGGTCGGCGAGGCCGCCGATGGTCGGCGCGTAGGAGCGGCCGTTGTCGTTGACGACCACGATCACCGAGCGGTCCGGCGCGGCGGCGATATTGTTCAGCGCCTCCCAGCACATGCCGCCGGTGAGCGCGCCGTCGCCGACCACGGCGACGACGTGCCGGTCCTGGCCGGTGAGGGCGAACGCCTTGGCCAGGCCGTCGGCGTAGGACAGCGACGCGGAGGCGTGCGAGGACTCCACCCAGTCGTGCGGGCTCTCCGCGCGGCTCGGGTAGCCGGACAGGCCGCCCTGGGTGCGCAGCGTGTCGAATTGGTCCTTGCGGCCGGTGAGGATCTTGTGCACGTAGGCTTGGTGCCCGGTGTCGAAGATCAGCGGATCACCCGGCGAATCGAAGATCCGGTGCAGGGCGATGGTCAGCTCGACCACCCCGAGGTTGGGGCCGAGGTGCCCGCCGGACGCGGCGACCTTGCGCACCAGGAATTCGCGGATCTCGGCCGCGAGATCCCGCAGTTGCGGCACGGTCAGCCCGCGCAGGTCGTCGGGGTTCTCGACACGGGAAAGCACTCCCACCTGAACTCGCTCCCTCCGGATAGTGCATCTGATCCGATCAGTCTACGGAGCCGCGACAGTGGACTTTCCCGCCGCCGAGCCGACACGGCCCGACTTCGGGCCCGACACAGCCGGGCTCCGCCGTGAGATGTGAGGCTCGACACGAAAGCGTCCGGCGGTTCGAACACACGCGCCCGGGCGACCGCCGGACCAACGGTACCCGCCCTAGAGTGGTCGTGTGGCCGAGCCAGGAGAAGTGGTTGCCGACGCGATGGATCCCGGTGTGGTCGCCCGATTGGTGGCCGAGGTGCACGAACTGATTCGTACCGATCGGTCTGGTGAATTGGCGGACTACATCCCCGAACTGGCTGCCGTACAGCCCGATTCGTTCGGACTGTGCCTGGCCACCGCCGACGGCCGGATCTACGGCGCGGGCGACGTCGACGAGATCTTCACCATCCAGTCGCTGTCCAAACCGTTCACCTACGCGCTCGCGCTCGCCGACCGCGGCGTCGACACCGTGGCCGAACACATCGACGTCGAACCCTCCGGCGACGCGTTCAACGAGATCAGCCTCGACCCGGTCACCGAGCGACCGCGCAACCCCATGATCAACGCGGGCGCCATCACGGCGGCCTCCCTCATCGCCGGGCGCGACTCCGCCGAGAAATTCGACCGCGTGCGCCGCTGCTACTCCCGCTTCGCGGGCCGCGAACTGAAGCTGAACGAGGCGGTCTATCGCTCCGAGGCGCGCACCGGATTCCGCAACCGCGCCATCGGCTACATGCTGCGCTCCTTCGGCATCATCGAATCCGACCCCGACGACGCCGTCGACCGCTACTTCCGGCAGTGCTCGCTCGACATCACCTGCCGCGACCTCGCGATCATGGCCGCCACCATGGCCAACAACGGCGTCAACCCCCTGACCAGGGAACGCGCGCTGTCGGCGGTGCTCACCGAACGTGTGCTCAGCGTCATGACCACCTGCGGGATGTACAACGCCGCGGGCGACTGGGTCACCACGGTCGGGCTGCCCGCCAAGAGCGGGGTCGGCGGCGGCATCCTCGCGGTGCTGCCCGGCCAGATCGGCATCGCGGTCTACTCGCCGCGACTGGACTCGCACGGCAACAGCGTGCGGGGCGTGGCCGCGTGCCGGGAGCTGTCGCGGCGGCTGGAACTGCACTTCCTGCACGTCAGCCGGGCGGCGCGCACCGCCGTCCGGGCCGACTACACCGTGGCCGATGTGCCGTCGCGGCTGCGGCGAAGCACCGAGGAGATCGACCTGCTCGCCGTGCACGGCCACCGCGCCAGGGTGTACCAACTCGACGGCGACCTGCTGTTCGCTGGCGCCGAACGCGCGGTGCGCGCCATCGAAGCGAAGGCGGGCGAGCTGGACGCGGTGGTGATCGACCTGCGCCGCGTCGGCGAGGTCAGCCGGATCGCCGTCGAGATGCTCGACACACTGCAACGGGAACTGGCCGACAGCGGATGCCGCACCGCCCTGGTCGACCCCGACGCGCGACTCGGTCACTTCGTCTCCGGCCTCGCGCCCGACGACCCCCGCGGGCGGGTCTTCATCGACCGCGACGACGCCACCGAGTGGTGCGAGGACGTGCTGCTCGCGCGCTACCGTCCCGAGGGCGAGACCCCGTGCACATCGATCTCGATCGAGGACCATCCCGCCGTGGCCGCGCTCGCCGCCGAGGACCGCGCGCGACTGGCCGCGCAATTCCAGACCCGCACCATCGCACGCGGCGAGGTGGTCGCCGAACGCGGCAGCGCGCGCTCCGGGCTGTATCTGATCCTCGAAGGCCGGGTCCGCCTGTCCTTCGAAGGCGCCGACCGCCGCATCCACCGGCTGGTCACCCTCACCGCCGGAATGTCGTTCGGGGAGATCCCGATGCTGGTCGGCAGCCCGTTCGTCAACGAGGCCCGCGCCGAAGCGGCGACCCGACTCGCCGTCTTGAGCCCGGAGCACTTCGACCACCTCGCGGAGCGCGCGCCCGGATTGAAACTGGCGCTGCTGGAACGGCTCGCCGCAGGCGCGTACGCCCAGATGGACGCCGCTGTACGAGCCATCGCGGTACGCGGCGGCGACTACTGAGAGGCCACGGCGCGAGCGGGCCCGGTCGTGCACACCGGCGACGATCACGGATCACGGCGCGGCCGTCGTCGCACACCCGGCCCGGACAGGAAACCGCCGCCGCGCCCACGCGGATCGCGGCACCGGGTCGGCGCCGGTGGGGAGGACAGTCGCCGTGCGGCCGTCGACCTCCACCCTCGGACTCGCGAACTACCGTGGGTGAAACGCAGGTCGTCGGATCGGCAGCGAACGGCCATGGACGGCCGAGCCGGTTCAGCCCACCGCACGCCAGGTACGAGTCAGGAGCAAAATCGTGGAAAGCTCGAAGTCCGACGCGACCGTGACGACTTTCGGGTACGGCGCCATTCGTGCCGTACCGGATCTGATCCGGGTGACGGTGTCGGTGGAGTCGCGGGCCGAGCGGGTCGCCGAGGCCTACGGCACGGCGGGCGCGCGGATCGCCGCCGTCACCGCCGTGCTGCGCGCGGACGGGGTCGCCGACGCCGATATCGCCACCGGCGGCGTCTCGGTGCGCACCGAGACGGTGTGGAGCGAAGGGCAGGGCAATCGGATCACCGGCTATGTCGCGAGCACCGATCTGACCGTGCTGCTGCGCGATATCGGCCCCGACGCCGATCCCGGTCCAGCCGCGATCATCGCCCACTGCGTCGAGGCGGGCGGCGACGACGTGCGTCTCGGCGGTCTCACCCGCGCGATAGCGGACCAGGCTGCCCTGCTCGCCAGCGCCCGCGACGCGGCCTGGGACGACGCGCTGGCCAAGGCCACCCGGTACGCGGCGCGCGCGGACCGGGTGCTCGGTCCGGTCCTCGAGATCACCGAGGACACCGCATCCGCCGCACCGACCGGCCCCCGGCTGATGGCGGTATCCGCCCCGCTCGAACGCAGTTTCGGCGCCACGCCGATCCCGGTGGAACTGGGCGAGAGCGAGGTTTCGGCGACGCTGCGCGTCACCTGGCGCCTGGCATGAGCGACCCTCACGCCTCCAGTAGGGCCACGCATTCCACGTGGTGGGTGGCGGGGAAGGCGTCGAAGGCGCGCAGTTCGGTGAGTCGGTAGCCCGCCGCGAGGTAGAGGCCGAGGTCGCGGGCGAAGGCCGCGGGGTCGCAGCCGATGTGCACGATGCGGGCCGGTCCGGCCTCGCTCAGCGCCGCGATCACCTCCTTGCCCGCGCCCGCGCGCGGCGGGTCGAGGACGACCGCCTCGGGGGCGGGGCCGAGGGCGTTGGCGGCGATCCAGCGCTCCACGCGGTCGGCGCGCAGGTCGAGCCACGGCAGATCGCGCAGGGCCGCGTGGCCGTCGGCGACCGCGGAACGCGCGGATTCGACCGCGAGCACCGCACCGGTCGGACCGACCCGCTCGGCCATCCCGGCCGCGAGCACGCCTGCGCCGCTGTACAGATCCCAGGCCCGGTCGCCTGCACGCAGGCCGGACCAGTCCGCGACGAGATCCGAATAGCATTGCGCCGCACCGCGATGCGCCTGCCAGAAACCGGTGGCCGAAACCTCCCAGCGCCGACCCGAGACGAATTCCACCGCGCGACCGCTGCCCGCGATCACCCACTCGTCGCGCGGTGCGTGCGCCGCCGCGCGCCTGGCGGCGGCCCCGCGCCGTTCCTCGGCCGCGCCCGGACCGCCGCCCGCTCCGTATTCCGAGGTGCCTCGGTCGTCTTCGCGTCCGGTCGGCCTGCGGATGCCGTCGCGCGACCCGCCGCGCGGACGCTCCACCCCGCGCCTGCCGCCGTTGCGCCGCGCACCCGCGGCATCGCGACGATCCGATGCCGCGTCCGCGGCCTCGGACAGTTCCTCGGCCCGTGTCCGGCGACCGGATTCCACGCGCCGCCCCCGCCCGCGATCGGCGCCGGGCCCCGCAGGCGCGAGTTCGACGATGTGGCGCACGCCGTCACCGTCGACCGCGACGACCAGATCCGAACCGGGCGTCCACAACCGGTCGGCGATGCCGTCCATGGCGCCCGCGACCGGCTGCGGACACCGCAGATCATCGATCACCTCGGCGCTGCGATACCCGTGCACACCGGCACGGCCGCGCGCATCGACGGCGAGCCGCACCCTGGTGCGCCATCCGTCGCCGTCGGCCGCGCCGGGCATCGCCTCCACCGCCACCTCACGCTCGATCCCGGCGAGCCTGCGCAACTGCTCGGCCACCACACTCGCCTTGAGCGCGCGCTGCGCGTCCGGCGTCGCGAAGGAGAAATCGCAGCAGCCCGCACCGCCGGGTCCCGACACCGGACACCTCGGCTCGACCCGATCCGGCGACGCCGCCACGATCTCCACCGCGTCGGCGCGGCAGAAGGAGCCGCCGCGATCCTCGGTGACCCTGGCGCGCACCACCTCGCCGGGCAGCCCGTGCCGCACGAAGACCACCCGGCCCTCGTGCCGCGCGACACAGAAGCCGCCGTGTCCCGGCGCACCGAGTTCGACCTCGAACGTCTCCTCGCGCCGACGCGTCATCCGTCCGCTCACACCCGATCCTCGTAGCCGCGCCGGACCGCTCCCGGCGCGTCGATATCCCCCGTCTTCCTGGCGCGCGCCGAGGAACTGAGCTGCCACGGCACGCTGGTGACCATCACACCCGGCTCGAACA
Organism: Nocardia bovistercoris; assembly: GCF_015674855.1. GTDB lineage: Bacteria > Actinomycetota > Actinomycetes > Mycobacteriales > Mycobacteriaceae > Nocardia > Nocardia bovistercoris. Next base: position 484,480 of record NZ_JADMLG010000001.1, read on the forward strand.
GCAGCCTGCCCTTGAGCCGCAGCGCACTCTGATTGTGCAGCAGCTGCTCCCACCAGTGCCCGACCACGTATTCCGGGATGAACACGGTGACCACGTCGCGCGGTGAGTCCTTGCGCACCCGTTTCACATAGTCGAGCACCGGCTTGGTGATCTCGCGATACGGCGATTCGATCACCTTGAGCGGCACCGTGACATCGCTGCGCTCCCAATCCCGGACCAGCGCGCGGGTATCGGCCTCGTCGACGTTGACGGTGATCGCCTCGAGGGTGTCGGGACGGGTCGCGCGGGCGTAGGCAAGGGCACGCCGGGTCGGCAGATGCAGTTTGGAGACGAGCACGATGGAATGCGACCGGCTCGGCAGCACACCGTCCCAGTCGTGTTCGTCGAGCTCGCGCGAGACCGAGTCGTAGTGTTTGCGGATCATCTTCATCACCACGAAGATCGCCACCATCGTCAGGATCGCGATCCAGGCGCCCGCGAAGAACTTCGTGATCAGCACGATGACCAGCACGGCGCCGGTGGCCGTGAGACCGACCGCGTTGATGATCCTCGATCGTTTCATCCGCGCGCGCTGCGCCGCGTCGGATTCGGTGCGCAACAGCCTGGTCCAATGCCGCAGCATGCCGGTCTGGCTGAGGACGAAGGAGACGAACACGCCGACGATGTAGAGCTGGATCAGCTTGGTGACCTCGGCACCGAAGAACACCACGAACGCGATGGCCGCGCCGGACAGGAAAAGGATGCCGTTGCTGAAGGCCAGCCGGTCGCCCCTGGTGTGCAGCTGACGCGGCAGGTAGCGGTCCTGGGCCAGGATCGACCCGAGCACCGGGAAGCCGTTGAACGCCGTATTGGCAGCCAACACCAGGATCAGCGCGGTGACCACGGTGATGAAGAAGAACCCGACGGGGAAGCCCTGGAAGACGGTCTCGGCGAGCTGGGCGATCAACGTCTTCTGGTGGTAGTCGGCGGGCGCGCCGACCAGGTCGTCGGTGTTGTGCGCGTAGACGACGCCGATCTTCTGGGCGAGCACGATAATGCCCATGAGCAGCACGATCGCGATGGAGCCGAGCAGGAGCAGGGTGGTGGCGGCGTTGCGCGACTTCGGTTTCCGGAAGGCGGGCACGCCGTTGCTGATCGCCTCGACGCCGGTGAGGGCCGCGCAGCCGGAGGAGAACGAGCGCGCGATGAGGAAGGCGAACGCCAGCCCGTACAGGTGTTCCTCCTCGGCGCGCAGTTCGAAGCCCGCCGATTCGGCGTGCAGGTCCTCACCGAGTACGAGGATGCGGAACATGCCCCACCCGAGCATGAAGAACATGCCGAAGATGAAGGCATAGGTCGGAATCGCGAAGGCGGTGCCGGACTCGCGCACGCCGCGCAGGTTGACGGCGGTGAGCACCGCGATGGCGACGACCGCGAACAGCACCTTGTGGGTCGCGACGAACGGGATCGCCGAACCGATGTTGGAGGCCGCCGAGGAGATCGACACCGCGACGGTGAGCACGTAGTCGACGAGCAGCGCGCTGCCGACGGTGAGACCAGCGGTGGGGCCGAGGTTGGTGGTGGCGACCTCGTAATCACCGCCCCCGGAGGGATAGGCGTGCACGTTCTGGCGATAGCTGGCCACCACGACCGCCATCACGAAGGCGACGGCCAGCCCGACCCACGGCGCGTACATGTAGGCCGAGATCCCGGCCACGGACAGCACGAGGAAGATCTCCTCGGGCGCGTAGGCCACCGAGGACATGGCATCGGAGGCGAATACCGGCAGCGCGATTCGCTTGGGCAGCAGTGTGTGGCCCAGCGAATCACTGCGAAAGGGCCTGCCCAGCAGCACGCGCTTGGCTGCCGTCGTCAACTTGGACACTGGAGCGAGCATAGATCCCCCCGGGTTCGCCCGCCCGCGCGGCGGGTCGGCGACGCGCCCGTGACGACGAGCGAGCACGGGCCGCGGCGGGGTGGCGGCGGGGATTGCTACCGGGCCGGACCGGGAAAAGTGGGCCTGGGAAACACCCGGCGGGTACGGTTCTGCCAGAAGTCAGCGACCGAACGCCACGGTTCCAGGAACGAGGTTACGCCGTGTACGTAGTGATCATGGGGTGCGGGCGCGTCGGCTCCGCACTGGCCCGCGCCCTGGTCAGGATCGGTCACGACGTCACCGTCATCGATCGCGACGCGAGCGCCTTCCTGCGGCTCGGCGAGGATTTTCCGGGCGAACAGGTCGTCGGAGTCGGCTTCGACCGGGATGTGCTGACCCGCGCGGGCATCGAACGCGCCGACGCCTTCGCCGCGGTGTCCTCCGGCGACAACTCCAACATCATCTCCGCGCGGGTGGCGCGCGAGACCTTCGGCGTCGAACGCGTGGTCGCCAGGATCTACGACGCCAAACGCGCCGCCGTCTACGAACGGCTCGGCATCCCGACCATCGCCACGGTGCCGTGGACCACCGACCGGTTCCTGCGTTCGCTGATCGGCGACACCAGCACCACCACCTGGCGCGACCCAACCGGCACCGTCGCGGTGACCCAGCTCAATCTGCACGAGGACTGGTACGGGCGCACCGTGCGCGACCTGGAACAGGCCGTGGGCGCGCGGGTCGCGTTCATCATCCGATTCGGGCAGGGACTACTGCCCGACAACAAGACCATCGTGCAGGCCGACGACATCGTCTACGTGGCCGCGACCTCGGGTCGCGTCGGCGAATCCGTCGCACTGGCCGGTAAGCCCCCCGCGAGCGAGGACTGATCATGAAGGTGGCCATCGCCGGAGCCGGAGCCGTCGGCCGATCCATCGCGCGCGAACTGCTGCGCGGCGGGCATCGGGTGATGCTGCTCGAGCGCCAACTCGACCACATCGACCCCGCCGCCATCCCGGACGCGGTGTGGGTGCACGCCGACGCCTGCGAGCTGTCGCTGCTCGAGGACGCCGGACTGGAGACCTACGAGGTGGTCATCGCCGCCACCGGCGACGACAAGGCCAATCTCGTGCACAGCCTGCTCGCCAAGACCGAATTCGGGGTGCGCAGGGTGGTCGCGCGCGTCAACGACCCGCGCAACGAATGGCTCTTCGACGGTTCCTGGGGTGTCGACGTGGCCGTCTCCACCCCGCGACTGCTCGCCTCCCTGGTGGAGGAGGCGGTGTCGGTCGGCGACCTGGTGCGGCTGATGACGCTGCGCCAGGGTCAGGCGAATCTGGTCGAGATCACGCTGCCCGCCGACACCGCGCTCGCGGGCAAGCCGGTGCGCACCCTTCGCCTGCCCCGCGACACCGCGCTGGTGACCATCCTGCGCGGCGGCCGGGTGATCGTCCCGCAGGCCGACGACCCCTTCGAGGGCGACGACGAACTGCTGTTCGTGACCTCGGTGGAGGCCGAGGAGGATCTGCGGGTGGCGCTGGCTCCGCACGGCATCAAACCCTGACTCCCCGACAGGGCCGTGGGGGGGGGGGGGGGGGGGGGGGCCCCCCCCCCGGCCGGGGGGGGCGCGCCGGGGGGGGGGCGCGCGGGGGG
>NZ_JADMLG010000001.1:487994-883358 GCF_015674855.1 Nocardia bovistercoris
GGGGGGGCGCGCCGCTTCTCAACAAACCCCCCCCCCCCCCCCCCCGGGGGGGGGGGGGCCCCCCCCCCCCCCCCCCCACGCCACTTGCAGCTGGGCGCGCAGCTTGTTCAGCGCGCGATGCTGCATGACCCTGACCACGCCCGGGCTGGTGCCGATGGCCTCCGCGGTCTGCGCGGCGCTCCAGCCGAGCACGATGCGCATGACCAGCACCTCGCGGTGGGCCGGGGCGAGGATCTTCATCAGTTCCCTGGTGGCCTCACGCCGCTCGGAGGCCAGCGCCCACTCCTCGGGCCCGGCCGAATCGCACGGCTCGTCGGGCATCTCGGCCATCGGGTAGGTCGGGTGCAGCTGCGAGCGGCGGAACGCGTCGGCGACCTTGTTGGCCGCGATGCCGTAGACGAAGGCCAGGAAGGACTTGCCCTGGTCGCGGTAGCGCGGGATCGCCTTCACGGTGGCGATCAGCACTTCCTGCACCACGTCGTCCGCGGTGACGTGCAGGTGCGCGGTGTTGCCGAGGCGGGCGCCGCAGTAGCGCCGCACCAGCGGGTGGACCAGGCGCACGATATCGGAGACCGCGCGCTGGTCGCCCGCGGCGGCCGGGCCGATCAGGGTGTCGAGTTCGGCGCTGACGCGCCTGCTCTCCGACAGAGCCGGATTGGAGTGCGCGTTGTTCTTGGAGGTGACGGCGCCCCTCGAAGTGACAGCGCTCTTGGCGGTGCCCTTGACGGCCGTCTCGGTGGAGGCCGCGGCATTCTTGGCAGCGCGGGTCCTCGGGGTCGCAATCTTGTGCTCGGTAGCCACTTTCCGAGTCCTTTCCAGCCGATCGTTACGTATCTCGTGTCGACAACGATCGTCTGATGAACTCGAAGCTCGAGCCAGGTACCCCAGGGTGGGGAACACCCCACCTCGGCGGTGGGTCCGTGCCCACCTTGCGCGCCGGGGGTCAGGAGGCGGCGGCCCCGCGCACCGGGAGATGTCCGGCGCGACGCACCGCCCACACCGTGACGGCGAGCGCGACGGCGGTCAGCGGCCACCCCATCGCGATGCGCGCGAAGGCGAGCCAGCCGGTGTGGTCGGAATCGTAGAGCGAGGACTGCACCAGGTAGCGCGCGGCGAAGAGCACCACCCAGGTGGAGGTGGCCACGTCGTAGAGGCGGGTCTGGCGGCGATCGGCGCGCCAGTCGGTGCCGTGCCCGTTCAGATAGCCCCAGATCACGCCGACCAGCGGCCAGCGGGCCAGGATGGAAACCAGGAAGATGCCCGCGTACACGAGGCTGGTGTAGATGCCGAACAGGAAGAAGCCCTTGGCCTCACCCATGCGGTAGGCGATGAAGGCGCAGATGCCGACGCCGAGGAATCCGGAGATCGCGGGCTGGATCGGGCCGCGCTGCCACAGCCGCCAGATCAGGATGGCAGCGGCCACGCCGAGCGCCGACCACACCGCCGCGGTCAGCCCGGCGAGCGCGTTCACCGGAACGAAGACCACCACCGGCAACGTCGAATAGATCAGGCCGCTGATGCCGCCCAGCTGTTCGAGCAGGGTCTGTTCGGCCTTCTCCTCGCGCTCGGGTGGCGCGGCATCGGCGCGTGCGGAGTCGACGCGATGGGCGGCGGATCCGCGCACCCCGGTCTCGGTCGGCGCGCCGGTCTCGGCGCCGTAGTCGTCGCTCGATGGCATACGTGTCAGCTGTTCCCGCGCAATTCGTAGTAGGGGTTGTAGATCACCTTACGGCCGTCGCGGTCCCCGACACGGCCGCGGACCAGGATGCGCCGCCCCGGCTCGATGCCGGGAATGCGGCGCCGCCCGATCCACACCAGGGTGATGGCGTCGGTGCCATCGAAGAACTCCGCCTGCACACTGGCGCCCGCGGCCTTGGGACAGGCCTCGACGCTGCGCAGTCTGCCGAGCATGGTGGCTTCGTCGCCGCGGCGACACTCCGACGCCCGGCACGCTCCCGACGCCTCCGCGGTTTCGGCCAGTTCCTCGGCGTCGAGCTGATCGATGTCCTCGGTCAGTCTGCGGCCCAGACGGCGAAAATATCCTGAGGCAGCGGATGGCATTGCACGCTCTCCTGCTAGAGCAGATGGCATGGGTCGCACGCCATCGTATTTTCCAACGGTCGATCGGCGATCGGCCGTACAACGCCACTCTAGATGCCTCGGGAGGCCCCCGCTACGGACGGCCCGGTGTTCGTCCCGCGGCACCCGGTGCGGCAAGATCGTCGATCCATGGCCTTGAATTCCCCCGAGCGGGTGCGGTTGAAACCTTCGAGTTCGGCGCGGGTAGCCGTGGCGTTGCCGGGAACCGGATCCGATGCCGAGTTCGCGCGAAGCGCGTTCGGCCCCGCGTGCGCCGCGGCGGGCCTGGAACTGATTGCGGTGGAACCAGATCCGCTGGGTGTGGTGGCGAGCTACCGGGCCGCCCTCGAAGCCGCCGCGAGCACGGGCCCGATATTCGCCACCGGCATATCACTGGGTGCGGCGGTGGCCCTGGAATGGGCCGCCGAACATCCCGGGTCGACCGCGGGCGTCATCGCCGCGCTACCCGCGTGGACCGGAACCGACACCGCGGACTGCCCCGCCGCGCTCAGCGCCGCCTTCACCGCGCGACAGCTGCGCGCCGACGGACTCGACGCGGTCGTCGAACGGATGCGGGCGACGAGTCCGCGCTGGCTCGGCGACACCCTCGCCCGGTCCTGGCGCGCCCAGTGGCCGCTGCTGCCCTCGGCGCTGGAGGAGGTCGCCGGATACCCGTGGCCGGGCACCGGGCGCCTCGCCACCGCGGGCATCCCGGTGGCGGTGGTGGCCGCCACCGATGACGCGGTGCATCCGATCGAGGTGGGCGAACAGTGGGCGCGCCTGCTTCCGACGGCCGCGCTGCGCCGGATCACCCTCGACGAACTCGGGGACGATCCGGCGATCCTCGGCAGACTCGGATTCGCCGCCTTCGGCTTTCCCGTCGTCGACGGGGGCGAACCGCTCGGGTGACCCGTCAGGTCAGCCCGAGCTGCTGCATCGCCGAACCGTCGGCGCCGCGGCGCGGCTCCTGCGGCATGCGCGGCGGAATGACGCTGGCGGGCGTCGCCTGCGCAGCGGCTTGGGCGGCCAACTGCTGTTGCTGCGCCTCGACCTGCGCCTGATGGGCGGCGGCCAACTGCTCGGCCAACTGCGGCGGCAGCACCACCGGCAGCGGATCGCGCACCGGCAGCGGATCGGTGCCGCGCCGGATGACCGTCTCGCGCAGGATCGCGCGCGCGGCGGCGATGAGCGGCGTGCCGTCGTCGGCCGAGCCGGACGGGCCCGCGGCGACCAGGCGAACCATCCACCGGTAGCCGTCGATGCCGATGAAACGCAGGTCGGCGCCCTCGGTCACGGCGAGCAACTCGCGGCCCCAAGGACCGGATTCCACCGCGACCCGCGCGCCGTCCTTGCGCAGCGACTCGGCCAGATCCGCGGCCACCGTGCGCCACTGCCCCGGCGACTTGGGCGCCGCGTAGGCCGCGACGGTGAGCCTGCCGTGATCGGTCGCCAGATGGACCGCCTGCGGGGTCCCGTCCGGTGTCATCTCCACCTGGAGCTGACCGCCGGGCGGCACCGGAAGGATCACCGAACCCAGGTCGAGTCGCTGATCGTTGACGTCGGTGAGCAGTTCGGCGACGTCGTCGAAGTCGTAGGGACCCGCCTTCTTCGCGTCGGCGGGGTCGATGGTCGGGATGTCGGCGGTGTCGGCGTCCTCGTCGATGTCGAGGTCGTCGTAGTCGGCGTCGTAATCGACACCGTCGTAGGAGTCGCCCTCGTATGCCGCGTCGTCATATTCCGCGGCGTAGGACTCGTCGTCGTAGTAGGTCTCGTCGTAGTCCAGGTCGGCGCTTTTCTTCTTCTTACCGAACATCGCCGGTCTCCGCCTTCCGCTCACCGTCCGACAAGCTCGCGTGCCCGCCGCTCGAGCCGTAACCACCCGTACCGCGCGCGGTCTCGTCCAACGACTCGACCTCGACGAAATCCACCAACTCCACCCGCTGCACCAACAGTTGCGCGATCCGGTCGCCCCGGCGCAGCTCGATGGGAGTGCGCGGATCGTGATTGATCAGGCACACCTTGATCTCGCCGCGATAGCCCGCGTCCACGGTGCCGGGAGTGTTCACCACCGAGAGCCCGGTCTTGGCGGCAAGCCCCGAGCGGGGATGGACCAGGCCGACGGTGCCCACCGGAAGCGCCACCGCGACACCCGTGCCGACCAGCACGCGTTCCCCCGGTTCGATGACGACGTCCTCGGTGGTGCACAGGTCGACGCCCGCGTCGCCCGCGTGCGCGCGCGTAGGCACCGGTATGCCCGGATCCAGCCGCAGCAACGCGACCGCGCCGATCGGCGCGGCACTCGCGACGGGCTCGACGGCCGTCGCGGTGATCGATTCGCTCACGGCCGCGCCTCACCGGCGCTCGACCGGACCGAGAGCCGGGGTGATGTGTCTACGGTTCGCTCCCTCACGGTTGACGAGCCTACGCGCACGCCCACGAGCGCCGTGACTTAGTGTTGAGTCGTGTCGGACCAGCCCAACCCAGCCGTGACGGACAACAAGACACCGGCCGCGCACGCCTACCGCGAGCGCCTGTGGGTGCCGCTGTGGTGGTGGCCGATCGCCTTCGCCGTCACCGGTCTGCTCGCGGCAGAGATCCATATGGGCGCGCCCGGTCTGCGGGCCTGGCTGCCGTACGTGTTGTTGCTCCCGGTGCCGGTCTGGGCGCTGATCTGGCTCGGCAGGCACCGCGTCGAGGTGCGCGCCGATGCCGATGGCACGCCGGAACTGCACGCCGACCGAGCCCACCTCCCGGTGAGCTTCGTCTCGCGCGCGGCCGTCGTCGCTCCCACGGCCAAGAGCGCGGCGCTCGGTCGTCAACTCGACCCCGCCGCCTATGTGTGTCACCGCCCCTGGGTGGGGCCGATGGTCCTGCTCGTCCTCGACGACCCCGACGATCCGACGCCGTACTGGCTGATCAGTACCCGTCGACCGGAAAAGGTCCTCGCCGCGCTCGGACTACCGAGCGCGGGCTGAATCGAGGCCGAGATCCACAACTGGAAGATCCGCGGCTGAAAGATCCGCGGCGGAAAGGCAGGCCGAATCAGGGCTGTGATCCGGCCGTCGATCCGGCCTTCGCGGGTATCCGATCCCCGCTGTCGCGTCTTGCCTGAAGAACAGCCCGCCTCGAGAGCAGGCAGCGTGACCCGGAACGGGTCGTGCGGCCTGTCCCGGTACGGGTCAGGCGGCGCAATCCATGCAGATCAACTGTCCGCCCGCCTCGCTGGCGAGCCTGCTCCGGTGATGGACCAGGAAACAGCTGGAACAGGTGAACTCGTCGGCCTGCTTCGGGATGACCCGAACCGTCAGCACTTCCTCGGACAGATCCGCGCCGGGAAGTTCGAACGACTCCGCGGTATCGGATTCGTCGATATCCACGACGGCGGACTGTGCCTCGTTGCGACGAGCCTTCAGCTCCTCCAGCGAATCTTCCGACACATCGTCGGATTCGGTGCGCCTCGGTGCGTCATAGTCGGTTGCCATGTCGTCTTCCCCTCGTCCTTACTCCGTATATCCCGGACCGGCTCGTGTCACGCCGATTCCTGCCGGAATCCGTGTGCCCCGGACCGCCCCGCCGGTGGCGCACATCACACATGCACCGTTGCTCTCTCGGGTGTGATCACATCGATCCACTCCCGACAGCGCTCGGTAAACGCAGGACATGCCCTACTTGTTCCCGCGACCGACCACCGATTTCGCCGCTGGTGATTCGATCTGGGCCGCCAGACAATAGCGGACCGCACGGCAAAAGTCGCAATCAAAACACAGACGAGTCGAAACCGACGGGTAATCGACACCGGCCGTCGAACTCGCCGAGACCTTTCGCACCGACCGCGCTCGGCTTTCGTAGAGTGTGCTGGTGGTTTCACTGATCACCGAAGGCAGCGCAACGGACCCCAGGGGACGACCCTATCTCCGTAGACGCCCACGCCCATGGCTCATCATGCTCGGCATCATGGCGTTGATCTGCGCCGTCGTGTGGATCAAGGCGCTGACGACGCAGGACGCCGACACCTCCGCGATGGCCTGCAACTCCCCCAGTCCGGCCAGCGATCCCGGCGCGGCGGCGCCCGCGAAGCTGGGCGACCGGGTCGGGGCGTCGCGCTTACAGGTCGTCGAGCCGGCTCCGCTGGCGAACAGCAAGGTCAGGGTGCTGAACGCGAACAACCAGCGCGGCCAGGCCGCGCACGTCGCGGCCCAGCTCGGCGACCTCGGCTTCGCGAGCGCGCCGGGCACGCAGTACGGCAACGATTCGGTATACGTCAACGGCGACCTGGAATGCGCCGGACAGATCCGTTTCGGGGTCAACGGCCGCTCCGCCGCCGCGTCGGTGCAATTGGTCACACCGTGCGCGGAACTGATCGAGGACCCGCGCGCCGACGACACCGTCGACCTCGTACTCGGTTCGCTCTTCCGGGAGATCCGGCCGAGCAACGACGCCGAGGAAGTGCTGCGCGCGCTGAAGAACGCCACGCCCGGCGGTGGCTCCATCGATATGTCACTGCTCGAGGCCGCCCGCACCGCGCGCTGCTGAGGCCGCACCCGAACGGCGACGGCCGGAACCCTTGTCGGGTTCCGGCCGTCGGCGTGTCTCGGGACCGGTCAGCGATCCGGAATGGGGTCGGTCGCGCCGACCGAGGCGAGCAGCGCGTGCAGTTCGGCCGCGATGCCGGGGGCCGCGGCGACCACAAGGTCACCGTCGACGCCCGGCGCCGCGGCCGGTGGCAACAGCAGCAGCGCGCCCGACTCGGCGGCGACCAGCGCGCCCGCGCCCCAATCCCACGCGTTGAGCCCGTGTTCGAAGTAGGCGTCGACCCGGCCCGCGGCGACGTAGCACAGGTCGAGCGCGGCGGCGCCGAAGCGGCGGATGTCACGCACCCTCGGCAGGATCTCGGCGATCAGCGCGGCCTGCCTGGTCCTGCGGTGGGTGCCGTAGGCGAAGCCGGTGGCGACCAGGGCCAGCGACACCGAGTCGACCGGCGTGCAGCGCAGATGCTCCACGGCGCCGTCGGCGTCGACGCAGATCGCGCCGAGGCCGAGTCCGGCGCTGTAGGTGACCGCGCGGGCGACGTCGACGACCGCGCCCGCGACCGAGCGGCCGCCGCGCATCGCCGCCACCGAGACCGCGTAGCCCGGCACGCCGTAGAGGAAGTTGACGGTGCCGTCGATGGGGTCGATGACCCAGTGCACCGCGTCGCCCTCGGCGCCGACGCGCGCGCCGCCGCCCTCCTCGCCGAGCACGAGATCGTCGGGCCGCGCCTCGGCCAGGCGCGCGCGGATCAGTTCCTCGGCCTCGGTGTCGACGACGGTGACCGGATCGGTCGGATGGTCCTTGGTGCGGACGGCGTCCTCGGCCGCGGCCCCCGCCGGGCCGAACACCTCCGGGCGTCGGGCGCGCACGTGCGCGGCGGCGGATTCGGCGAGATCGACCGCGATGCGGCGCAGTTCGGCCACCTCTTCCGGTGGCAGGTCGACGGATTCGGCAGCGACTGACGTGGTGGATTCGGGCACGCACCCATCGCATCACATATCCGCCGGCGTGCGCAGCACCGAACTCCCATTACTCTTGTCGTGCACGACACAACGCCGCGTCGGGCATCCCCGTCATCTCCGTACCCCGGACGCGTGGGAGCCGCCGCGGCAGCGCTGTCACAACCGGCCGGTAGGCGTCCGACCGGATCGTCCGCACACACCACGCATACGGAACGAGGGGTTGGTCATGTCCGCTCGGGGGCACGCATTCGGCATCGATATCGGCGGCAGCGGCGTGAAGGGCGCCGCGGTCGACCTGGCCACCGGCGAGTTGCTCCACGACCGGATCAAGATCCCGACACCGCATCCGGCCACCCCGCAGGCCATCGCCGACGCGGTGGCGAAACTGGTCGCCGAGGCCGAGTGGGACGGACCGGTAGGTATCACTTTGCCCTCGGTGGTACTCGACGGCGTCGCCCGCACCGCCGCCAACATCGACAGGGCGTGGATCGGCACCGACGCGAGGACGCTGTTCTCCGCCACCCTCGGCGGACGCACGGTCTCGGTGCTCAACGACGCCGACGCCGCCGGACTCGCCGAGGACCGGTACGGCGCGGCAAAGGATTTCGACGGGCTGGTGCTGCTGCTGACCTTCGGCACCGGCATCGGGTCGGCGCTGCTCTACAACGGCACGCTGGTCCCGAACTCCGAACTCGGCCACCTCGAGATCGGTGGGCGCGAGACCGAGCACCGCGCGGCGGCCTCGATCAAGGATCGCGACGGCCTCAGCTATCCGCAGTGGGCCGCGGAGGTCAGCACGGTGCTGATCGGCCTGGAGAACCTGTTCTGGCCGAAGATCATCGTCGCGGGCGGCGGCATCAGCCGCGACTCGGATCAGTGGATTCCCTTGCTCACCAACCGGACTCCGGTGCTGCCCGCCCATCTGCGCAACACCGCGGGCATCGTCGGCGCCGCGATGGCGATCGATTCCGGCCTGTTCCCGTGACCGCCAGGCCCGGCCGCCTACGGCGTCGGCCCGGCCCGCGACACACCCGGCGAACACCACGGGGAGCACCGCAGCCGCGCAGGTGACGCGACACCGCAATACGCAAGGTGGCCATGGGTACCCTGGTTGGATCGTTACAATGGAACATGCCCGGCGGTGAGCCGGAGAAACCCGACCGGCCCTCCGCCGGTGAAACCCGACAGACCGCTCCGCCGGATCACCACTCTGGCGTGACGCCGCACGAGACCGTCACGAAAGGGCGTACGTGGTAGCCACGACCCGTCAGACCGCCGAATCGGCCGACGCCGACTCCGCAGATGTAACCGAAGCACGGCCGGTCCGCAAGGCTGCCGCGAAGAAGGCCCCGGCGAAGAAGGCCGCCGCCAAGAAGGCTCCGGCGAAGAAGGCCGCCGCGAAGAAGGCGCCCGCCAAGAAGGCCGCCGCCAAGAAAGTGGGCCCCGACGGCGAGCCGGGCACCGACGAAGCACTCGAGGACGAGTCGATCGGAGACCTCGAGGAACTCGAGGACCTCGAGGTCTCCGAAGACGATCTCGCCGACGAGACCGAAGATCTCGTCGAGGAGGCCGCCGAGGAGACCACCGAGGAGGCAGAGGCCGACGAGCCGACCGCGGCCGACAAGGCCAGTGGCGATTTCGTCTGGGACGAAGAGGAGTCCGAGGCGCTGCGCCAGGCGCGCAAGGACGCCGAGCTCACCGCCTCCGCCGACTCGGTGCGCGCCTACCTCAAGCAGATCGGCAAGGTCGCCCTGCTCAACGCCGAGGAGGAGGTCGAACTCGCCAAGCGGATCGAGGCCGGTCTCTACGCGGCGGAGAAGGTCAGGGAGTGGGCCGACGCGGGCGAGAAGCTGCCGGTGGCCACCCGTCGCGATTTCAACTGGATCGTGCGCGACGGCAACCGCGCCAAGAACCACCTGCTCGAGGCCAACCTGCGCCTCGTGGTCTCGCTGGCCAAGCGCTACACCGGCCGCGGCATGGCCTTCCTCGACCTCATCCAGGAAGGCAACCTCGGCCTGATCCGCGCCGTGGAGAAGTTCGACTACACCAAGGGCTACAAGTTCTCCACGTACGCCACCTGGTGGATCCGGCAGGCCATCACCCGCGCCATGGCCGACCAGGCCCGCACCATCCGCATCCCGGTGCACATGGTCGAGGTCATCAACAAGCTCGGGCGCATCCAGCGCGAGCTGCTCCAGGACCTGGGCCGCGAGCCCACCCCGGAGGAGCTGGCCAAGGAAATGGACATCACGCCGGAGAAGGTGCTGGAGATCCAGCAGTACGCGCGCGAGCCCATCTCCCTCGATCAGACCATCGGCGACGAGGGCGACAGCCAGCTCGGCGACTTCATCGAGGATTCCGAAGCGGTCGTCGCGGTCGACGCGGTGAGTTTCACGCTGTTGCAGGATCAACTCCAGTCGGTGCTGGAGACCCTGTCCGAGCGCGAGGCGGGCGTGGTGCGCCTGCGGTTCGGCCTCACCGACGGCCAGCCGCGCACCCTCGACGAGATCGGCCAGGTGTACGGGGTCACCCGCGAGCGCATCCGTCAGATCGAGTCCAAGACCATGAGCAAGTTGCGCCACCCGAGCCGCTCTCAGGTGCTGCGGGACTATCTCGACTGAATTCGCGTGTCCCGGATCGAGCCGCCTACCCGCACCGGTGGGCGGCTCGATCTATTTTTGCGGACCGAATCATGCGAGCCCGAGCCAGTGTTCGCGGCGAGGCAATTGTATAGCGTTGTCACACAATATCTTTCGCTTGCCTGCTCACAGCAGTGCACTCGACGCACGGCGTGACGGCGGAGCGTATCCGGGCATTGCTCGAGCAAACTTAAATGTGACTGACGTCACCGAGTGGGATTCCTTTTTAATGCACGGTCGACCACACCCGGCCGTATCGTCTGAGCGACCAATCAGTCCGGTTCCGCCGGACCGACTCAGCCGGTAGCGGGGATCCAGTGCTACACATTGACCATTTCAGTTACGGGTGGCTGACGCCCGTGCTGGCCTACATCATGTCCTTCGTCGGTTCACTGCTCGGATTGCAGTGCGCCGCGCGCGCCCGCGCGGGTGAGAGCAGGCCACTATGGCTCGGGCTGGCCGCACTGGCCATCGGCGGCACCGGCATCTGGGTCATGCATTTCATCGCGATGCTCGGGTTTTCGATCCGGGGCGCACAGATCCGCTTCGACGTCCCGGTCACGCTCCTGAGCGCCGCCACCGCCGTCGTCGTGGTTGGCATCGGCCTCGCACTCGTGCTGGCGCCGCAACCACATCCGCTCGCGCTCGGCGCGGGCGGCACGATCACCGGCCTCGGCGTCGGCGGCATGCACTACACCGGCATGTTCGCGATGAAATCCAACGCGGAGATCAGCTACGACTGGCGAATCGTAGTGCTGTCACTGGTGATCGCCGTCGTAGCGGCCACCGCGGCCCTCTGGTTCACCGTTCACGTACGCGGTATGACCGCCGCCGTAGGCGCCTCACTGATCATGGGCGTAGCGGTCTGCGGCATGCACTACACCGGCATGGCAGGCACCCACGCGCACCTCGGTCACCATGGCGCCCCCACCGGCACCGACCCGCTGTCCATGCTCGCCCCCCTGATCGTGGCCAGCAGCCTGATCACCATGCTCCTGCTGATCGCGGTAAGCCTGACCTCGATCGAACGCGACATGGACATCGACCTGCCACCGGTCCGCCCCGCCACCGTACGACCGACCACCGACGACATAGCCCCACCTCCGAAAGACATGTTCCCCGAACCGGATAACTTCGGCCGAACCATCCCTCCCGACCCGGTGGGAACCCCGTACTGGCCATCGACCCGCCCACCGGCCCGCTGACCCAGCCCGTCGGGTAGGCCGAAACCCTCAACTCCATACGGGCAGGCAATCCCCAAACCCTCCGAACAACCCACCCACGTACCCCGAAACCCGCAGTTCACCCGGCCCACCCCACCAACTGCCTCAACACACGGCAGACTCATACCGTGGACGCCACCCCCCTTGCGCGAACACCGTCCCCCTGGACCGACACCATCAGCCTCCGCGAGGAATTACGCACCGCCGCGGACCACCTACGCGCCCCACGCCTGCTCCACCGAATCCTCCCCGCCATCCGCGCCCACCTCGGCGCCGCCCCCGCCAGCACCGCCTACGCTTTCACCCTGTTCATAACGTGGTGGACCCTACGCGGAGTAGGCCCCGCCGTGGAACGCCGCCTGATCCTGTCGGCCTCCACGAACCTCTACAACATGCGCCACAACCCGGTCCAGGTACTGGTCGCCTCGGCCTTCTGGACCGAGGGCGACTTCCCTTGGCTGACCATCGCCGAATTCCTGGTCCTGATGGCCGCCGCCGAACGCTGGCTCGGCACCACCCGCTGGATCGCCTTGTTCGCGACCGGCCACATCGGCGCGACCCTGCTCACCGTGACCGCAATAGATCACGCCATCGACCGCGGCCTGATCCCCGTACGCGTCGCCATGGCCGCCGACGTCGGCACCAGCTACGGATTCACCGCGGTCCTGGCGGCCATGGCCTTCCGCTTCCGCGGCTTGGTGCGCCTGCTGTGGGCCTGCGCACTGTTGGCGGTGCTGCTGACCGCACTCGGTTTCGGCCCGACCTTCACCGACTACGGACACCTCTGCGCCGCGGTCATCGGCTTGCTGGTCGGATCCGTCGCAAGCGTGTTCTGGCGCAGAATCGAACGCTACCGCGCCGCTCGCGCGGTAGCGGAGACCGCGGAACAGCACTGAGCGGGCCCGTATCAACCCGAGACAGCGGGGCCGGTGCGCCGCTGGAACGCACCGAACACCGGTTCGGCCACCCTGGCCACCACCGGCCCGAGTATCGCCATCAACAGCACGTAGGCCGAGGCAAGCGCCGCGAGGTCCCCGTCGACCGCGCCGATGGTCACGGCCAGCCCCGCGATGACGATCGAGAACTCACCGCGCGCCACCAGCGCCGCGCCGGTGCGGGCGCGCCCCATCCGTCCGATGCCTTGCCGCGCCGCCGCCCACCAGCCGGTGCCGACCTTGGTGAGCAGGGTGAGCGCCGCGAGCAGGATCGCCCAGCCGAGCACCGGCGGGATCGCCTGCGGATCGGTGCTCAGCCCGAACGCGACGAAGAAGATGGCGGCGAACAGGTCGCGCAGCGGTTCCAGCAGTTTCGCGGCTTCGGCCGCGGTGGATCCCGAGATGGCGATGCCGAGCAGGAAGGCGCCCACCGCGGCGGAGACGTTGAGCGCCGAGGCCGCGCCCGCGACCAGCAGCGCCGCGCCGAGCAGTTTCAGCAGGAACACCTCGTTGTCGGAGCTGTCGACGATGGCCGAGACGTAGCGCCCGTAGCGCAGCGCGACCACGAGCACCAGGGTGACCGTGGCCAGCGCGATCCCGAGCCCTTCCAGCCCGGCGAACAGGCTCATGCCCGCCAGCACGGTGGTGAGCACCGGCAGGTAGATCGCCATCGTCAGATCCTCGAACACCAGGATCGACAGGATGACCGGGGTTTCGCGGTTGCCGAGCCTGCCGAGGTCGTTGAGCACCTTGGCGACGATGCCCGAGGAGGAGATGTAGGTGACCCCGGCCATCGTGATGGCCCCCTCGAAGCCCCAGCCGAGCAGCAGGGCCACCAGCGCGCCCGGTGTGGCGTTGGCGACGATGTCGACCAGTCCCGCCGCCCACGAGCGCCGCAGGCCGGTCACGAGTTCGGCGGCGGTGTACTCGAGGCCGAGCAGCAGCAGGAGCAGGACGACGCCGATCTCACTGGCGATCTGGCCGAATTCGTTGGCCGCGCCGAGTTCGACGAATCCGCCTTGTCCGAAGGCGAGTCCGCCGAGCAGGTACAGCGGGATGGGCGACATGCCGACCCGGTCGGCGACGCGGCCGAGCATTCCCAGCGCGAACAACACCGCCCCGAGCTCGAGTAACGCGAGCGCGGTGGCGTGCACGGGTCACCCGTGCGACAGGATCTTCGCGGCGGCGTCGAGGCCGTCCGGGGTGCCGACGACCACGAGCACGTCGTCGGCGGCGAAGGTGAAATCGGGGCCGGGCGATGGATGCAGCTGACCCGCGCGCATGACCGCGACGATGGACGCCTTGGTGCGGGTGCGCATGGCGGTCTCGCCGAGTGTGCGCCCCTCGTAGGGGGAATCGGAGTTCACCGGGAGTTGCCTGGTGGTGATTCCCGGTAGCTCGCGGTGGTCCTCGCGGAGTTGTTCGACCAGCTGCGGCGCGCCGAGCAGATTCGCCAGGACCGCGGCTTCGTCGGTGGTGAGCGGGATCTGCGCGGCACAGGCGTCGGGATCGTCGAGTTTGGAGACGATCAGATCGATGCCGCCGTCGCGGTGGTCGACCACACCGATGCGGCGGCCGGAGCGGGCCTGGAAGTCCTTGCGTACCCCGATTCCGGGCAATGCGGTGACATCGACGTTCACCTCTCCACACTAACTCTCGACGCGCCCGTCGCGCCGGACAGCCCCGTCGGCGCGGCTCGCCGATGCGACTCATCAGTTCGACCGACTCGCCGACGGCGCGCGCTGTGCTGTGATGGGGCGATGAAGCGGTGGGCTGCGCTGTCGGATACCGCACAGGATGTGCTGATCGCACTGTTCGGGTTCGCCGTCGGCGCGGTGCTCTACGCGTCCGGTCTGTACCCGATGTCCGGCGGGGCGACCCGGCAGCCGCTGTGGACGCGGTTCGCGGTGCTCACCCTGCTCTGCGCGGTGGCGTTGTGGCGGCGACGGCGCCCCGTGGTCGCGCTGGCCGCCGGACTCGTGCCGTTCGGCCTCGACCTGGCGCTCGGCGCGACGGTGCCGGTGTGGCTGCTGTACTCCGACCTGATCTACGCGGCCGTCCTCTACGGCGCCCGCGCGCGGGCGAGGGCGGTCCTGTGGATCTGCGCCGCCGTATCCGCCACGCTGACCGTCGGGATCTTCGTTGCCACCGGCGACTGGCGGAATCTGGCGTTGGCCTGCGCCTGCGCGCTCGCCTTCGTCGGCACCCCGATCTGGTGGGCGCTGCAGGTGCGCACCCACAAGGAGATCGCCGCCGCCGAACGCCACCGCGCGCAGGCGATGTCGCTGGTGGCCGATCTGGACCGACGCGCCGCCATCGCCGACGAGCGCACCACCATGGCACGCGACCTGCACGACGTGATCGCCGGACATCTCAGCGCCATCGCACTGCAATCCGAGGCCGCGCTCGGGGTGCTCGGCCGCCGCGAGGACGATCCGGTGTCCGGGATCATGGGTTCGATCCGCGCCAACAGCGTCGAGGCCCTGCGGGAGATGCGCACGATGATCGGCCTGTTGCGCGACGACGGCGACGACGAGGAGACCGCGGCGCCGCGCGGGCTCGACCAGTTGCCGATTCTGGCGGACGCGGCGCGGGCCGCCGGAACCGTCGTGCGGGTGCGGGATTCGCGCGGGTGCGCGGCGCTGCCGAGGGCGGTGGACCAGGCCGCCTATCGCATCGCGCAGGAGGCGCTGACCAACGCCATGAAACACGCGCCGGGCCGGGCCGTAGACCTCACCGTCCGCGCCGACGCGACGAGTCTGCTGCTCTCGGTCCGCAATCCGCTGCCCGCGCCCGGCCACTCGCGCGCCGAGAGCGCGACCGGACATCGCGGCCTGGCGAATATGCGGCAACGCGCCACGGTCCTCGGCGGCACCTTGCGCGCGGGCCGTGACCGGTCCGACTGGGAGGTCCGCGCCGAACTCCCACTGACCGACACCGGCGCGCGGGCGGACATCGCGCGCGGACTCGTCCGCGAGAATCGGGAGGGTAGATGACGATTCGAGTGCTGATCGCCGATGACCACGGCGCGATCCGCGTCGGTCTGCGGATGATCCTCGACGACGCCGACGGCATCGAGGTGGTCGGCGAGGCCGCCGACGGAGATATCGCGATCCGCCAGGCCAGGGCATTGCGCCCGGATGTGGTGCTGATGGATGTGCGGATGCCCGGCGTCGACGGCATCACCGCCACCGAGCGGATCACCGCCGACGGCCTGGCCGAGGTCCTTGTGCTCACCACCTTCGACCTGGACGACTACGTGCTGCGCACCCTGCGCGCCGGCGCGTCCGGATTCATCCTCAAGTCGACTTCGGCTCGCGCGCTGGTGGATTCGGTGCGCGCGGTGGCCGCGGGCGACGGGGTGCTCGCACCGGAGGTGACGCGCGCGGTGATCAGCGGCTTCGCCGCGGGCGATGCCGAGACCGCGGCCGCCCCCGTCGGGCTCGACGAACTGACCGAGCGCGAACGCGAGGTGCTCGACTGCCTCGGCGACGGCCTGTCCAACGCCCAGATCGCGGCCCGTCTGTTCATCGGGCAGACCACCGTGAAGACCCACGTGTCACGAGTGCTGACCAAACTGGGCGTGCGGTCGCGGGTGCAGGCCGCGATCCTCGTGCGCGGGCTCGACGGTCGAGCGGACTGAGTCGAGTCACGGTGAGAAGATTTCGATCGGGCCGAGGCTCGACCGGGCCGCGTTTCACGACTGCTCGGCTACCAATGGCGCGAAGACGCCGTCGGGACCGGGCCGGTACTCCTGGACCGCGACCACGGCGCCGACCGGCAGCGGGCCGTACAGGTGGGGAAACAGCATCGATTCCGGGTCGCCCGGTACCCCCGGTTCCCATTTCACGGGCGAACCGACCCGCGCGGGGTCGACGCGAAGCAGCACCAGATCGCGGCGACCGGCGAAGAGCCGATTGGCGGGCAGGTGGACCTGCGCGGGCGTGGACAGGTGCACGAAGCCTATGTCCTCGAACGAGGATGGCCGATATCCGCCGGCTTGCCGCGCGGTCAGCCATTCTTCGAGAGTGCACAGATGAACAAGCGTGTGAGTGTCGTGGATCACGGGTAATCTCCCGGTAGACAACTGGATCGGCCGGATCGAGGCGTGAACGAGAAGGTGGTGGACGAACCGAGGCCGCGATGTTCGCTGACGGCGTAATCGCAGGTCATGTTATCGAAAACACACTGAATCATTCGCGGGAACAAAGCCCCCGTCCCGAACGTCTGACAAAGTAGTCATACCACTGCTGGGAAGTAGCGGTTGCGAGCCTCGCGGAGTGACCACGAGGCCCCACACCAGGTGAACGGACTGTAGTGCCGGGAGCCAGGACGGAGGAGTCATGCCAGGAACCCTGACAAGCACCCCACTGACCGCGGTCGATCGTTGCGACCGCTGCGGTGCGGCGGCACGGGTACGTGCCACGCTGCCCGCAGGTGGAGAGTTGCTCTTCTGCCAGCACCACGCGAACGAACACATGGATCGCTTGCGCGAGCTGGACGCCGTGATCGATACGGAGTCTGCGCCCGCGCTCTGAACCGGTGGTATTCGCGTCCCGACACAACAGCATCGAACAACAGAACATCGCATTGACCGACAGCGGGCGACAACGTCGCCCGCTGTCGCTGTGTCAGGAGGGCATCCCGCCGGGGCAGGACGGCATCCACGGCGGAGCGGGAGTCAGCGTCTCGGTCCCGCCGGATCCGCGAAAATGCCGTCGAGCAGGCGCGCGAGCCCGTATTCGAACGCGTCGTCCGGATCGCCCGGCGCCTGGTAGTGCTCCCCCACCGTCGCGCCGACCCGCGCGGCGAGCGGGAATTCCGACTCGGGCATGAGCTCGTCGAGCAGCGGTCCGTGCTCCTCCCACCACCGCTGGTCGCTGAGCGCCCGCGTCTCCCGGATCGCGGCGATCGCCATACGCGCGTTGCCGGTGGCGAAATCGGTGAGCGTCGCGATCACCCGGTCCATGTCCAGATCCGACAGACCGATGCCGTCGACGGCCGCGAGCTGCCGTTCGTAGCGGCGGATGCGTCCCGGTCCGAGTACGAGTCGCCAGGGGGAGACCTCGAGCAGCCACGGGTGCGCCAGGTATTCGTCGCGGACGCCGCGGGCGATGGCGCCCATCCGGCGGCGCGGGGACGCCGAGGGGTCGATGGGGGCGTCGGTTTCGGCGACGGCGTCGACCATGAGCACCGTCAGCGCCTCCTTGCTCGGCACATAGGTGTAGAGGCTCATCGGGCGCAGGCCGAGTTCGGCGGCGACGGTCCGCATCGAGACCCGCTCGTAGCCGTCCCGATCGGCGACGGCGATGGCGGTCGCGACCACGGTGTCCACGCTGACCTTCGGTTTGGGTCCGCGGATACCTCCGCGCGGCGGCGCCATATGACGCCACAGCAGCGTCATCAGCTGCTCGACCTGATGGGTGGCGGTGTCCTCGGTCACGGATGCCCTCGCGATGCGGAATCAATTCGGTACAGTGTACGTTATAGCGATACTCCGTACGCCATACGACGATCGAGGTATCACCCTGTCGAGCACACAGGCCACCTATCTGCCCGACCGCCACATGTTCGCACTCTGGACCTGGACCGGTCATCGGCCGGGCGGTCCGCCCGCATGCCTCGGCGTACGCGAGACGGTGCCACTGGCCGTCCCCGTCGACGGGCGCGTCGAGATCATCGAGGTCGACTGTGTGATCGTCACCCCTGACGAACTCGCCGCAGACACGGCGATCACCGACCCCGCACCTTCGCTGCTGCTCTGGCGGCGCGCGATCGACGGCGCCGAGATCGCCGCGCTGCCGATCGCCGCGCACGCCGTCCCCGACGCGGGCGGCGGCGCCGTCGTCTCGCCCGAGCGCGCGCTGCGGACCCTGCGCGACACCCTCGCGCTCCAGCACGTGACCACCGCCGACCTGCGGCCGTACCAGGCGCGCGGCATCGGATGGCTGCGCGAGACCGCCGACGCGCACGGCGGGGCGCTGCTCGCCGACGAGATGGGGCTCGGCAAGACTGTGCAGACCATCGGCTTCCTGCTCGGGCGGGCGGCGGCGGGACCGCAACTGGTCGTGTGCCCGACCTCGCTGGTCGGCAACTGGGCACGCGAGATCACCGCGTTCGCCCCCGGACTTCGCCCGATACCGTGGCGCGCGGCCGAACCGCTCGCCGACCTCGCCGACGCGGGCGCGGTGCTGATCGTCGGATACCCCACCCTGCGCCTGCATGCCGCGGCGCTGAGCGCGCGGCACTGGGTCACGGCGGTCTTCGACGAAGCCCAGACCCTGAAGAATCCGCGCACCCAGGTGTCGAAGGCGGCGCGCGCGATCACCCGCGACGCCGCCGTCGCGCTCACCGGCACCCCGGTGGAGAACCACCTCGAGGAACTGTGGGCGTTGCTCAACCTGGTCACACCGGCGCTGTTCGCGCACCGAGGACAGTTCCGCCGCAGATTCGTGCGCCCCATCGCCGACGGCTCGACCACCGCGGCGGCGCGGCTGCGCGACACCGTCGAACCGGTCCTGCTCGCCCGGCGCAAAACACAAGTCGCCGCCGCGCTGCCCGCCAAGATCCACACCGATCTGCTGTGCGATCCGACCCCCGAACAGGAACAGCTCTACGACCGGTTGCTCGACCGCGCGATCGACGACGGATTCGGCGCGGGCGCCGAGCGCCACGGCCGGGTGCTCGCCGCGCTCACCGCGCTCAAACAGGTCTGCAACCATCCCGGCCTCATCACCGGTGACCTGGACGAACTGGCGGGCCGCTCCGGAAAACTCGACCTGTGCGCCGACATCGTCGCCGCCAATCTCGAGAACGACGCACCGACCCTGCTCTTCACCCAGTACCGACGCACCGGCGACCTGCTGGTCCGGCACCTGAGCGAACGATTCGCCATCGCCGCCCCATTCCTGCACGGCGGACTCACGCCGGGCGAACGCACCGCGATCGTCGACGACTTCCAGGCCGAGCACGGCCCTGCGGTCCTCGTGCTGAGCCTGCGCGCGGCGGGCACCGGACTGACACTGACCAGGGCCGCCGACGTGATCCACTTCGACCGCTGGTGGAATCCGGCGGTGGAGGCGCAGGCCTCGGATCGCGCGCACCGCATCGGGCAGACCCGGACCGTCACCGTCACCACCCTCACCTGTGCCACCACCGTCGAGGAGCACATCGCGAGCATGCACGACCGCAAATCCGCGCTCACCGACCTGTCCGACAGCGCGGGCATCGCCGCGCTCGCCCGGCTGGACGACGAACGGCTGGTGGCGATCCTGCGCCGCAAACGGGAGCGGAACTGATGGCGGACAACGAATTCGGCTACACCGCGTGGGGAATGGACTGGGTCCGGCTCGCCGAACCGCTGCGCGCGACCCGCCCGGAGCCGCTGCTGCCTCGGGCCCGCAGCATCGCCCGCAACGGCGGCGTCAGCGCCGAGACCGAGGGCCGGGTGGTGCGGGCCGCCATCCATCGCGGCGGTCAGGCGTCGGTGACGCACGTCGAAGTGGCCGCCGCGACACGGGCCGCGGTCACCGCGGTCACCGGACTGCTCGGCGCGGCCGGCATCGTCACCGACGACACCCACCGCGCCCTGCTCGCCGAAGGCCACCGTCCCGCACCGGTTCTCGCGGCCACCGACTGCTCCTGCTCGGCCCGCACGCCGCGCTGCGTACACGTGCTCGCGGTCCTGTACGACACCGCGCGCCGCGTGGACGAGAACCCCCGCCTGGCTCTGGAACTCCAGGGCTGTTTCGACGCGAGCGCCGACGATATACCCGAACTGGCCGAAGCGCCGCGCTGGACACCGATCCACACGCTCGACCCGGCGGACTGGTTCACACCGCCGGACCCGGCCGACCCCTAGCCGGACTTCGCTGCCCGAAGGCGACCGGCTCACAACCGGGCGATCACTGCCTTCGCCGAACTCGGTCACCCGGACAGCGACTCGGCCGACACCGTTCGACGCGGCCGATCCCTATCCGGACTT
Source organism: Nocardia bovistercoris (assembly GCF_015674855.1). Lineage (GTDB taxonomy): Bacteria > Actinomycetota > Actinomycetes > Mycobacteriales > Mycobacteriaceae > Nocardia > Nocardia bovistercoris. Next base: position 508,347 of record NZ_JADMLG010000001.1, read on the forward strand.
CGCCGCCCGGGCGCGAGGTGGCTCACACCACTGGCCGTAGTCGGACCAGGTCGCCCGGCCTGCGCACCAGTGGCTGCCACTGGGCACGGCCGCGGACCTCGTTGTCCTGAGGGCCGACTCGTTCGAATCGCCGGACACGACTGCCCTATGGACCGACTCGGTCGCCCGAAGGCGGACCGGTCGACAACACCGGACACATACCCGCCCTAGCTCGACTTGGTCGCCCGGAAGCGGAAGCTGGTCCCCTTGGTGGCGATGCCGATCTTGCCGAAACCCGCACCGGCCAAACGGTCCTCGGCGGTGTCCGGAGGGACCGGCAGGCAGGTGTCGCCGAGGTGCATGAGGCGGAAGGCGGTGCTGTCGAGTCCGTCGCTGCCCGCGAACACGCCGCCGGGGCGCAGCACCCGCAGCGCCTCGGCGAACAGCGCGTCCTGCTGCCGTCGGCTCGGCACGTGGTGCAGCATCGTGAAGCAGACGACGGCATCGAAACTGTTGTCCGGGAACGGCATCGCCGCGCCGTCGCCCTGAACCACGGTCATCGAGTCGCCGTGGCGGGTGCGCAGCCGCTCGGTGAGCGCCGGATCGATCTCGAGGCCGGTCAACGCGGGCGTGCGCCCGAGCAGACTGCCGATATTGGCGCCGTAGCCGGGGCCGATCTCGAGGGCTCCCGCACCCAGATCGACATCGGCGAGGGCCCACGGGACGATCGAGGTGGCACTGATCCGCTCCCACATCGAGGAACGGCACAGCATCCGGTGAAAGATGTTCATAGGCATGGCATCGACGCTAGGCACACCACGCCGCCGCGACGACGGGCTAGCGTGACAGATCGTGTCGCGAAACGGCCAGACTCCGCTGCTGCCCGCCCCCGCCGGACCGACCGCCATGGTCGTCGGCGCGGGCACGCTGCCCGCGGGCCTGTGGTTCGACATCCACCGCCATCCGCAGCACCAGATCGCCTGGGCCGCACGAGGAGTCATCGCGGTCGAAACCGCGCACGGGCGATGGGTGCTGCCGCCGACGCGCGCGCTGTGGATTCCCGGCGACCTCGCCCACCGCACCGGCACCGTCGGCGGGGCCGATATGCGCGGCATCTTCCTGGAACCGCCGCGCACCCCGGTCGCCTTCGCCGCACCGACCATGCTGCGGGTCTCACGACTGCTGCACGAACTGTTCGACCACCTCACCGCGACACCGCGGGGTGCGCAGGCACTCATCCCCACGCACGCGGACACCACAGATCCCGGGCCGCGAGCGCGCGCCGAAGCGGTCGTCTTCGACCTGCTCGAACCGGTCGAGGTCGTCCCGATCGGCGCGACGATGCCGCGGGACCCGCGCGCGACCACGGTCGCCGAGACACTGCTGCGCACCCCGTCCGACCCGCGCACCCTCGCCGAGTTCGCGTCCGAAACGGCCACGAGCACCAGAACCTTGGCCCGCCTCTTCCGTGCGGAAACAGGTCTCGGATTCGGTGCATGGCGAACCCAGATCCGCCTCGCCGCCTCCCTGCCCCTGCTGGCCGAGGGACTCCCGGTAGCCAGGATCGCGCCGCGAGTCGGCTACGCGAGCGCCAGCGCCTACGTAGCGGCGTTCCGACGCGCGGTCGGCATGTCGCCGGTGCGCTACTTCGCGCGCTGAACCCCACATCCCGGGTTCACGAACCCCGGGCTCGGCAGCACTATCTTCGGCGCAGGGCGGCGATGCGCTCGCCGAGTTGGTCGGCGGTGGCCAAGGCCGTCGGCGGGCCGCCGCATTCGCGGCGCAGTTCGCCGTGGATGACGCCGTGTGGCTTGCCGGTGCGGTGATGATGCATGGCGACCAGGCTGTTCAGCTCTCGGCGCAGCTCACCGAGCCGGTCGGCGGTGGCCACCCGTTCCGCCGACGCCGCCACTCGCACGGCGGGTTCCGGCACGCGCGCCTGTTCGCGTTCGGCGACCTGTTTGGTCTGCCGTTCGCGCAGCAGCGCCCGCATCTGCTCGGCGTCGAGCAGACCCGGAATGCCGAGGTAGTCGGCTTCCTCGTCACTGCCCGCGAATGTCGCGGTGCCGAAGGAGGATCCGTCGTAGATCACCTGGTCGAGTTCGGCGTCGGCGGCCAGCGCCACGAAGGAACGCTCCTCCTCGCCCGGTTCGTCCTTCTGCTTGTTGGCGTCGACGAGCAGTTCGTCGTCGAGACCGTCCTTCTCGCGATGCGGTTTGCCGATGATGTGATCGCGCTGGAGTTCCAACTGCGCGGCCAGATCCAGCAGCACCGGCACCGAGGGCAGGAACACGCTCGCCGTCTCCCCCGGTCTGCGCGCACGCACGAAACGCCCGATGGCCTGCGCGAAGTACAGCGGGGTCGAGGCGCTGGTCGCGTAGACGCCGACCGCGAGACGCGGCACGTCGACGCCCTCGGACACCATGCGCACGGCGACCATCCACGGCTGGGTGTTCCTGCTGAACTCGGCGATGCGGTTCGACGACGTCGGATCGTCGGACAGCACCAGCGCGGGCCGCTCCCCCGAAATGTGTTCGAGCAGTTCGGCGTAGTCGCGGGCGCGCTCCTGATCGGTGGCGATCACCAAGCCGCCCGCGTCGGGCATGCCGGAGCCGCGCAACTGGCGCAGCCTGGTGTCGGCGGCGCGCAGCACCGCGGAGATCCAGTCGCCCGCCGGGTCGAGCGCGGTGCGCCACGCACGCGCGGTCTGTTCGGCGTTGAGCGGTTCGCCGAGGCGCGCCGAGTACTCCTCGCCCGCGCTGTCGCGCCAGTGCGCCTCGCCGGAATAGGCGAGGAACACCACAGGACGCACGACGCCGTCGGCAAGCGCCTCGGCATAGCCGTAGGTGTGGTCGGCGCGCGACTGCGGCAGCCCGCCCTCGCCGGGTTCGTAAGTGACGAACGGGATCATGCTGTCGTCGCTGCGGAAGGGGGTTCCGGTCAACGCGAGGCGTCGGGTGGCGTCGCCGAAGGCGTCGGCGGTGGCCTCGCCCCAGCTCTTCGCGTCGCCCGCGTGGTGGATCTCGTCGAGGATCACCAGCGTCCTGCGGTTCTCGGTGCGCACCCGGTGCCGCGACGGATGCGAGGCGACCTGCGCGTAGGTGACCACGACGCCGTGATAGTCCCCCGACGTGCCGCCGGTGGCGTTGGAGAACCGCGAGTCCAGCGCGATGCCGCCGCGCGCGGCCGACTCGGCCCACTGATGCTTGAGGTGCTCGGTCGGCGCGACCACGGTGATCTGGTCGACGGTGCGATCGGCGAGCAGTTCGGCGGCCACCCGCAGCGCGAAGGTGGTCTTACCCGCGCCCGGTGTCGCGACCGCGAGGAAATCCCTCGGCTTGGTGGTCAGATACTTCGTCAGCGCCCGCCGCTGCCAGGCGCGCAGCGAGCCCCCCGCCGCGACCGTCGATCCCGAATCGCCCGGCGAGGCGGTGCTACCGGCCGCCGCAGCGCCACCCGATTCAGTCACGCCGACGACCCTACTCGGCACTCGCGGCGTGTCGCCAAACCGACTCGACGGAGGGCGATGGGCATCACAGTGCGGCCACGGGGCGGTGGCCGCACCCGAACCGGCCGGACCACCCGACACGGTGGCGTACCAGGACAGACCCACCGCCGCTCGCGAACGGTCGGCATTCGCGGACCCCGGCGCGGTAGGGCGGACCGGCGGTCTTTCAGCGGCGGGCCACGTCGTGTTCACGCGTTGCGCATCGACACGTCGACCCCGCAATCCGGTGCGGAAAGCGCGGGTGCGCGATGCTGTAGGCACGATGACCGACGACAGCGCCTTATCCGAAGCCGAATCGCCCGGCGCCGCGCCCATCCACGGCGGTGGTGCGGGCGCCGTGGAGTCGCGGGGCGCGGACGTGCGCCGCTGGGCCCGGCGGTTCGGCAGGCGGGCGTGGCGGCTGACGGCGCGGGTCGCGGTCAAATGCTGGGAGGATTCGATCTTCGCCAAATCGGCGGCGGCCGCGTTCTGGCAGACCATGTCGCTGGCGCCGCTGCTGCTCGGCGTGCTCGGCAGTCTCGGGTACGTCGGCGGCTGGTTCGGGCCCGACACCGTCGAGATCGTCCGCACCAAGATCATCGTCTTCAGCCGCGACCTGTTCAGTCCGTCGGTGGTCTCCGACCTCATCGAACCCACCGTCACCGACGTGCTCGGACGCGGGCGCGGCGCGGTCGTCTCGGTCGGTTTCGTGCTGTCGCTGTGGGCGGGTTCCTCGGCCATGGCGACCTTCGTCGACTCCATCGTCGAGGCGCACGACCAGCAGGACGCGCGTCACCCGGTGTGGCAGCGCATCTTCGCGCTGCTGCTGTACGTGGTGTTCCTGATCGCTGCGGTGTTCATCCTGCCGCTGGTCGCCCTCGGTCCCGTGATCATCGGCCGGGTGCTGCCGGACTCGTGGCTCGAACCGGGACTGCGACTGCTCGACTCGTTCTACTACCCCGGCGTCGGCCTGCTGCTCATCATCGGCCTCACCACGCTGTACAAGTTCGCGCTGCACCGGTCGCTGCCGTGGCTTCGGCTGTTCGGCGGCGCGCTGGTGGCGGGCGTGTTCTTCATGGCGGCCAGCGAGGGACTGCGCCGCTACCTGGGATGGGTGACCGAGACCGGCGTCACCTACGGCGCGCTGGCGACGCCGATCGCCTTCCTGCTGTTCACCTATTTCCTCGGCTTCGCGGTGATTCTCGGCGCCGAGTTCAACGCCGCGGTGCAGGAGTTCTGGCCCGCGCGCGTGACGCGACTCGAGCAGATGAAGGAATGGATCTCCAACCAGGTGCGCGGCGAGAGTCCGGGTCCCGAGGACGCCACGGATTCCACCGCGGCGGCGAAGAGCAGCACCGATGACGCGGCGCGAGGCGTCAGGACCGAGGCAACTCGGGGCATCGGCGCCGCCGAACCGGCGGGCGACGCGAGCGTCCGAGCGAAGGACGTCACGACCGCCGAGACAAAGGATGCCGCCTGCGAGCGGAGCGTCGCCACGGATGAACCGCCTGCCGACGGAATCGCCCGCGAAGCCGCTGATCCGCGCGCCAACGGCTCGAACGTCGATGCGCGCGCCAACGGCTCGGACGTGTCAGGAGAACACGCACGCGACGACGAGTCGACGGGCAGCGACGCACCCGCGACCGCCGCAACGACCGCGGGCCGATCCTCGGCGCGGAAACCGCAGGCTACGGACGGGCTTCACTCGCCTTTGCGCAGGCCGTCGTAGACCTTCTTGCACTCCGGGCAGACCGGCGAACCGGGCTTGGGCGAGCGGGTGACCGGGAAGACCTCACCGCACAGCGCGATCACGTGGGTGCCCATGACGGCGCTCTCGGCGATGCGGTCCTTCTTCACGTAGTGGAAGAATTTCGGGGTGTCGTCGCCCGTCGTCTCGTCGGTCGTCGTATCCGGGCGAACCAGGGTGTCGGTACTCACGCCGTCCATGATGCCCCATCACCGATTCCCGCGCCTACGACGGCGCCGCGGGCGATCCGTGCGCCGCACCCGCCCTCGACGGCGTGACCTGCGCGTGTGCACGCCGACCGCCCGCGTGGGAGACTCGAATACATGCAACAACACGGGGAATCCGAGAACGCCGGTCGCGGCGCTGCTCGCCCCGAGTCCGGCGAGTCCGCCGCACGGACCCGCTCGCGCGGATACTTCCCCGGCAGCGACGACGATCACGCCGTCCTGATCACCGAGGCCGCGCCGTCGCTCGAGGAGCAGCACCGCTCGCGCGTGCGCCGCTACACCTTCATCATGGCCTTCCGCCTGCCCTGTCTGGTCCTGGCGGCGGTGGCCTACAGCGTCTGGGGCAGCGCGCTGGTCGCCCTGCTCATCATCGGCGCTTCCATACCGCTGCCGTGGATCGCGGTGCTCATCGCCAACGACCGCCCGCCCCGACGCAAGGACGAACCGAGCCGCTGGGACGGCAGAGGCGACCACCTCGCCATCGAATCGAAACCGCACAACGCCATCGACGGCTGAACGGCTGCTCGGTATCGCCCGCTATCCGATCACGACGAGGGCCGAGCGCCCGCGCCGCCGGAACCCGTTCACGCGCGGACCGGACGCTGTCTGCGCACCAGAACCGACATGAGCGCGGCGATGCCGCACAGGGCGCCCGCCGTGTACCAGGCGGTGTCGTAGCTGCCTTGAAGGTCGCGGATGACGCCCGCGCCGGTCGCCGCGACCGCCGAACCGATCTGGTGCGAGGCGAATACCCAGCCGAACGCGACCGGTCCGTCCTCGCCGAACAGTTCGCGGCACAGCGCGACGGTCGGCGGCACGGTGGCGATCCAGTCCAGGCCGTAGAAGATGACGAACACCCACATGCTCGGTTCGGTGTGCGGCGCGAACAGCGAGGGCAGGATCAGCAGCGACAGTCCGCGCAGGGTGTAGTAGGCCAGCAGCAGGTAGCGCGGATCGACGCGGTCGGTGAGCCAGCCGGACGCGATGGTGCCCGCCACGTCGAAGACGCCGACCACCGCGAGCAGGCCCGCGGCGGCGGTCGACGGCATGCCGTGGTCGTGAGCGGCGCTCACGAAATGCGTGCCGACCAGTCCGTTGGTGGAGGCGCCGCACACCGCGAATCCGCCCGCGAGCAGCCAGAATCCGGGGGTGCGCGCGATGCGGGCCAGCACCGTGAGCGCCCGCCCCGCACCACCGTGCGCCGGAACGCGCAGCCCGACCGTGCTGCCGGGTGGCGCGCCGTACGCGGTGACGCCGACATCACCGGGGTAGTCGCGGATGAACAGCAGCACCGGCGGGACCACCGCCAGCGCGGTCGCCGCGACGATGACCGACGGCAGCCGCCACCCGTGGTCGCGGGCCAGCGCCGAGATGAGCGGAAGGAACACCAGTTGCCCCGTCGCGCCCGCGGCGGTCAGCACGCCGGTGACCAGGCCGCGCTGCCGCACGAACCAGCGTCCGGTGATGGTCGCGACGAAAGGCATGGACATCGATCCGACGCCGATGCCGACCAGCAGCCCCCAGGTCACGACCAGTTGCCACGCCTCGGTCATGAACACCGTGAGCCCGCTGCCCGCGGCGACGAGCACCAAGGCGCTCGCCACCACCCTGCGAATGCCGAAGCGGTCCATGAGCGCGGCAGCGAACGGCGAGATGAGCCCGTAGAGCAGCAGATTCAGCGAGACCGCCGCCCCGATGGTCCCGTGTGACCAGCCGAATTCCTGGTGCAGCGGTTCCATCAGCACGCCGGGCACGGAACGGAAGGCCGCCGCGCCGAGCAGGGCGACGAATCCGACGCAGGCGACCAGCCATGCCGGATGCAATCCGCGGTAAGGACGAGCCACGGTGTCCGACAACGCGGTGTCCGACAACGGCTCTCGGTTCTCCAATTCGGTCACGGACCGAGCCTGCCGGATGCCGTCCTCGCGTACGAGTGGCTTGAATGACACAATACGTCAAGATCTGGCCATCGCCGGATCGCGCAACCTCGATCGGAGGCCGCTAGTGGAAACGAACCAGCCAGCGCACCGGGTCGCGGTCCTCGCGCTCGACCCCGTCGTCGGCTTCGACATGACCATCCCGCCCACGGTGCTCGGCGCCGCCGTCGGCGAGGACGGCACACCGCGCTACCGGGTGGACATCTGCGGACTCGACCGCGCGGGCGTCCGCTCCACCGCCGGATACACGATCGTGCCCGACTACGGCCCGGAACTGCTGGCCGAGGCCGACACCGTGATCGTGCCGGGAACCCGCGTCGACGGGCCGCGCCGCGAGGGCCGCGCGAGCCCCGAACTGATCGCGGCGCTGGCGGGCATCCGCCCGGACGCCCGCATCGTGTCGATCTGCACCGGCGCGTTCGCGCTGGCGGCCGCGGGCCTGCTCGACGGCAGGCGCGCGACCACGCACTGGGCCTTCGCCGACGACTTCCGCGCCATGTACCCGAAGGTCCTGCTCGACGAGAACCTGTTGTTCGTCGAGGACGGCAACCTCTGCACTTCGGCGGGTCTCGCCGCGGGCATCGACGTCTGCCTGCACATCATCCGCGCCGACCACGGCAGCGAGATCGCCAATCGCGCGGCCCGCTACTGTGTGGTGCCGCCGTGGCGCGAGGGCGGACAGTCCCAGTTCATCGACCGTCAGGTGCCCGATCCCGGCTCCGACGGCACCGCGCCGACCCGCGCGTGGGCGCTGCGCCACCTGGAGCGCGACCTCGACCTGCATGCCCTCGCCGCGCACGCGCGCATGAGCGTGCGGACCTTCACGCGGCGGTTCAAGGCCGAGACCGGGCTGGCGCCGGGCGCCTGGCTGCTGCGGCAGCGACTGCGACACGCCAGGCATCTGCTGGAGAGCACCGATCTGCCGGTCGACGCGGTGGCGCGCGCGGCGGGCATGGGCACCGCGGCCTCGCTGCGTCACCACATGCGCGGCGAGCTCGGCCTCACGCCGCAGAACTATCGAAAGACCTTCCGCACCGGGTGGTCCCGACCCGCGAGCAGTGCGTAATCGGCTCGACACCGCCGCGAGCGACACCTACTGTGTGCCGGGGGGCATCATGTGCTGTGTCCCACAACACACAGGAGCGACCACATGATTCGGTGGGTCTGGGCATTCCTCGACCGCCCGGCGCAGCGTTTCGACGAATGCGCGAAGTTCTGGGCCGCGGTCACCGGCACCGAACCCTCCGAACGCCGCGGCGCCGACAACGAATTCCTCACGCTGCTGCCCGATCCGGCGCTGTTCGCGGCGGCGAGCGTCAAGATGCAGGCGGTCACCGGATTCGGCCGCGTCCACTTCGACCTCGACGTCGACGATATCCCCGCCACGGTCCGCGCCGCCCTCGAGCTCGGCGCCGAGCTGGTCGCCAACCATCGCGACTACGCCGTACTGCGCTCGCCATCGGGCCAGATCTTCTGCGTCACCCCGGCCGGGCGCGCGCAAGGCAGGCACGCACCCGCGTTCCGCGCCCCCGACGGCACGCTTAGCCGGGTCGACCAGATCTGCCTCGATATCGGCGACGCGGACTACGAGCGCGAGACCGAGTTCTGGCGGGCGCTCACCGGCTGGGAGCACACGCTGGGGCGACTGCCCGAATTCGCCCGGCTGCGCACCGCCGAGTTGCCCGTTCACTTCCTCCTGCAACGGCTCGGCGAGGACCGTCCCGCAGGCGCGCACATCGATATCGCCGTATCCGATATCGAGGCCGCCGCGATCTGGCACGAATCGCTCGGCGCGACCGTCGTCGCGCGCTACGAGAACTGGATCGTGCTCACCGATCCCGGCGACAGCGTCTACTGCGTCACCGCCCGCGACCCGAACGGCGTCTGAGCCCGTCGAGTGTGACACGGCGTACAGCACGCGTCCGGCGGGCGATCGCGGTGGCAGAGTACCGATGTGCCCACCCGCCGAACCGCCGCCGGATCCCTGCTCACCGCGCTGTCCGAAGACCTGCGCACCGCGCTGACCAGGGTCGGCTACGACGCCGACAGCCTGCTCGACGCGCTCGGGCCCGACGCGCACGCCGCCCTCGGACGGCAGGAGCCGGTCCCGGTGCGCCGGGCCGCGCGCGCGGCGGGTGGACTCGGGGTTCTGATCCGGCTGCTGCTCCTTGGCGACGCCGTCGCCGAGCGCGAGGTCGCGGGCGCACTGGCGCCGCTGCCGGTCGACCGGGCGGTCGCGGCCGGACTGCTGGAACGCGAGGGCGATCTGGTGCGCGCGGCGCTGGATCTGCGCCCGATCGATCTCGGTGCGGGCACCCGCTGGATCCTGTCCGATCTGGACGATTCGATGCGCAGACGCACCCTCACCGAGGATCACGTGCTCGGTGTCGGCCACGCGTCACTGTCGCTGCTGCGCGCCACACCCACCGATCCGGTGGGCACCGTGCTCGACCTCGGCACCGGTTGCGGCGTCCAGGCCGTGCACGCCGCGTCGAGCGCGCGTTCGGTCACCGGCACCGACGTGAACCGACGGGCGCTGTGGCTGGCCGAGGCCACGGCGGCGCTCAACGGGGTGTCGATCGAACTGCTCGACGGCTCGTGGTTCGAGCCGGTCGCCGAGCGCCGGTTCGACCGGATCGTGGCCAATCCACCGTTCGTGGTCGGTCCGGCGCGAGTCGAGCACACCTACCGCGATTCCGGGCTCGCCATGGACGGCGCGAGCGAACTGGTGATCTCGCAGGCTCCCGGGCTGCTCGCCCCTGGCGGCACCGCGGCCATGCTCGGCGCGTGGATCCACGTGGACGGCCAGGACTGGCGGCAGCGGGTCTCGTCCTGGCTGCCCGCGCACGGGGTCGAGGCGTGGGTGGTGCAGCGCGATGTCGCCGACCCGGCCCTGTACGTGGGAACCTGGCTGCGCGACGCCGGACTCGACCCGCGCGATCCGCGGTCGCAGGACCGCTCGGACCGCTGGCTCGATGCCTTCGAGGCCGCCGAGGTCGAGGGCATCGGCTTCGGCTTCGTCTATCTGCGCGCCATCGACGGACCCACCGAATTGCTGGCCGAGGACCTCACGCACGGATTCGAGGATCCGCTCGGCGCCGAGGCCACCGCGTACTTCGAGCGTTCGGCATGGTTGCGTTCGGTCGCCGCGGATCCCGATATCGCCTGGTCGGCGCGTTTCACGGTCGATCCGGCGACGGCCTTGGAGCGGGTGTACCTGCCGGGCGAACAGGGCTGGGAGCAGCGGGTGGCACGGCTGCACCGGGGTGACGGCCCGCGCTGGCAGCACGAGGTGGACGAGTCCACCGCCGGGCTGGTAGCGGGAATGCGCCAGGACGGTCTGCCGTTGCAGGAATTGGTCGAACTTCTCGCCCTGGCACACGGATCCGACGGGGTGAGCGCGGAATTCGCCACCGACGCGCTGTCGGTGGTGGCCGGATTGGTGCGGCACGGGTTGATTCGGCCCGTGTGATCCGGGCGGTCGCCTCCCGGCGTGTTCCGACAGCGGATGGTTCTCAGGAACTTCTCAGAAGTGAGGCCGACAAACCGCAGCTCAGAGCGGTTTATCGCGGTCCGGAGCGGGAACTTTCCTGAGGTCGGGTCCGTTGTTCGGAGTGAGACACCACCGACAGGAGGCAAGTCATGACAAGCCCCGCCACCACTCGCGTGCGCACCAGTGATTCCGACCTCGACGCCCAGAGCCCCGCAGCCGACCTGGTACGCGTGTACCTGAACGGAATCGGTCGCACCGCGCTGCTCACGGCCGCCGACGAGGTCGAACTGGCCAAGCGCATCGAGGCGGGCCTCTACGCGCAGCATCTGCTCGAGACCGGCAAGCGACTGTCGGCCACCCGCAAGCGGGATCTCGCGATGGTCGTCCGCGAAGGTCAGACTGCTCGTTCGCACCTACTCGAAGCCAACCTCCGGCTGGTGGTGTCCCTGGCCAAGCGCTACACCGGTCGCGGCATGCCGCTGCTCGACCTGATCCAAGAGGGCAATCTCGGTCTGATCCGCGCGATGGAGAAGTTCGACTACGCCAAGGGCTTCAAGTTCTCGACCTATGCCACCTGGTGGATTCGCCAGGCCATCACTCGAGGTATGGCCGATCAGTCCCGCACCATCCGCCTGCCCGTGCACCTCGTGGAACAGGTGAACAAGCTCGCAAGGATCAAGCGCGAACTGCACCAGCAGCTCGGTCGCGAGGCCACCGACGAGGAACTGGCCAACGAGTCCGGCATCCCGGTCGACAAGATCTCCGATCTGCTCGACCACAGCCGCGACCCGGTCAGCCTCGACATGCCGGTCGGCAACGACGAGGAAGCCCCGCTCGGCGACTTCATCGAGGACTCCGAGGCCACCTCCGCCGAATCGGCGGTCATCGCGGGCCTGCTGCACCACGATGTGCGTAGCGTGCTTGCCACCCTCGACGAGCGTGAGCAGCAGGTCATCCGCCTGCGCTTCGGCCTGGACGACGGCCAGCCCCGCACGCTGGACCAGATCGGCAAGCTGTTCGGGCTCTCCCGCGAGCGGGTGCGCCAGATCGAGCGCGAGGTCATGTCCAAACTGCGCAAGGGCGAGCGGGCCGACCGCTTGCGCGCCTACGCCAGCTGAGCCCTGCCGCCGCGAGCGCGTCTCCACGGCGACCGACGAAACCCCCGCGAGCGGGTCGACGAGACGACCATCGCGTGGTGACAGGTCGGGTCGCACCCCGGCGAAGGGTCTCATCCAGCCCGATCGCCGCGATACCCGGTGACCGATTCCGGTCACCGTCCCGACGCCGACCGGTGTCCGCGCGTCCCGCCCCCTCCGGGTGCGCGCGAGCCGGTCGGCGAACCCCCGATCAGGTGCGGGCGCACACCGCTCGGTCCCGGTCGACGCTCACTTCTGGTCGACCTCGACGTCGTAGTTCACGGTGTCGTCCTGCACGCTGGTGACGGTCACCGTCAGCCCCAACTGATCACCGCCCGCGGTGAGGGTGCAGCGCATGGTGGTGCCGACCGTGCCCTTCAGATCACCGGGGCAGTCGATGGAATCGGGCTCCTGTCCCACCTTCTCGGTAAGCGTCTGCTTGACCGACTTCTCCAATGCGCTCTCATCGATCTTCGGGTCGGAACCGATCGACACCGAACACGCGGCCAGCGCGCAGGCGAACAGCGGCAGCGCGGCAGCGGCGAACTTCTTCATGATGTGACTACCTCTCGTCTGGGATCTGTATCGTGCCTCGAGTCGGCCCGCCGCGTAGACCCATTGACGCGCCACGCCGGGTGCGTGCGATTCCGGCGGGGTGTCAGCGGCGTGTCGGCATGGCCATTTCCGGGCAATCCGTGTGGTTGTTCCGGCTCGAGCGTCGTTCCGGCTCGAGCGAGTTCCCGCGCGCGAAGTCAGGCGAGTCGGCGCGGACCGATGTCGAAGCGGCTCGGCTCCGGGCCGATGCGGACCCTGGCGTAGAGGATCGAGGCCGACGCGGGCGCCGCGAGCACCGGGTCGCAGGACAGCTCACGCAGCAGCGGTAGATCGTCGAAGAACGCGGAGATGCGGCGGGCCAGTTCCGCCAGCGCGGCCTTGTCGACGCGCGGACTCGCGGGCGTGCCCGACAACAGCACCGCCGCGCGCGGCGCGTCGATCAGCGCCTCCGATTCGGCCTCGGTCAGCGGCAGCGCCCGATAGGCGCGATCACCCAGCAATTCGATGATCAGACCCGACAGACCGAATTCGATCACCGAGCCGAAGGACGGGTCGTCCTGCACCCGCAGCACACAACCGACGCCCGTTGGGGCCATCTTCTGGATGTGCAGCACCGGGTCGCCGCAGACCGCGACCAGATCCCGGTACGCCTGGCGCACCGCGTCCGGCCGCCACAGGTCCAGGCGCACGCCGCTGAGGTCGGGGCGGCGCCGCCACAGTTCACCGGTCGCCTTGGCCGCCACCGGATAGCCGAGTTCCTCGGCGGCCGCGACGGCTTCGTCCGCGTCGCGCGCCTCGCGGAACTCGACCACGTGGATGCCGTAGCAGCCGAGCAGTTCCGCCGTCTCCAGGTCGGTCAGCCAGCGGCCGCCGTCGCCCGCCATCCACGCCGCCACCATCCGGCGGGCGCGCTCGGTATCCATCCCGTCCGGGCGCACCACCGAGGACACCGGTCCGGTGCGCCATTCGGCGTAGCGGCGCACCCGTGCCAGCGCACGCGCGGCCCGCTCTGGATCGGGGTAGGACGGAATGGACCCACGCGCGGCGATGCCGCCCGGACCGCGCACCGCAAGCAGATTCGGGATCCCCTGCTCGGCGACGAAGGTGGTGAGAATCGGGGTGTTCGCCTCGGGGACCGCGAGCGCCGCCGCCCGGACGGCGTCGGCGAACGCGGCGGTCGGCAGCGCCACCGGCGGCGCGTAAACCACGATCACGGAATCGATCCCGGGATCGCGCAGGGCCGCCACCACCGCATCGAGATAGTCGCCGGGCGTGGCCTGCGGGCCAAGATTCGCCGGTTCACCCACCTCGAGCCCTTCGCCGCGGGCCGCGTCGACGGCCAGCCAGCTCAGCGCGGTGCTGTTGCTGATCACCGCGAGGCGCGGGCCGCCGGGCAGCGGCTGATAGCCGAGCAGGGCGGCGCAGTCGAACAGTTCGGAGATCGAATCGACCTGCACGATGCCCGCCTGCGCGAACAGGTCACGCACGATGGACCGGTCCATATCGCCCGCGGGCTGGGCGCGCGCGGCCAGCCGCCCGCTGCTGACCGCGACGATCGGCTTGGTGCGCGCGACCCGCCGCGCGATCCGCGAGAACTTGCGCGGATTGCCGAAACTCTCCAGATACAACAGGATCACGTCGGTGTCGGCGGCGCTGTCCCAGTACTGGAGCAGGTCGTTGCCGGAGACGTCGGCGCGGTTGCCCGCCGAGACGAACGTGGACAGCCCGAGATTGCGCGCCGCGGCCTCGCCGAGAATGGCCGCGCCCAACGGCCCGGACTGGCAGAAGAATCCGATGCGACCGCGCGGCGGCAGGATCGAGGCGAGGGTCGCGTTCAGCGATACGGCGGGATCGGTGTTGGCGATGCCGAGGGCGCTCGGGCCGACCACCCGCATCCCGTGCCCGCGCACCGCCGACACCAGGGCCCGTTCGGCGGCGAGCCCCTCGGGACCGGTCTCGCCGAATCCGGCCGTCAGCACGACCAAACCCTTGACGCCCTTGGCCATACAGTCGTCGAGGACCGACCCGATGGCCGCCGCGGGCACCGCGGGCACCGCGACCACCGCCAGATCCACCTCGTCCGGAATGTCACGCACCGTCGGATAGGCGAACACCCCGCGCACCGAACGCCGGTTCGGGTTGACCGGATACACCGGCCCCTGGAACAGCCCCGACAGCAGATTCGCCAGCATCACCCCGCCCACCCGCCCCGCGGCCGGGGTCGCGCCGATCACCGCGACCGAACGCGGCGCGAGCAGATTGCCCACACTGCGCGCCTCGGAGCCGCGCTCGCGGGCGTCGCGCACCGACACCAGCGCCTCGGTGGGGTCGATCGCGAATTCCAGGTGCAGGACCGAGCCGTCACGGCTGCGCTCGACCTGATAGCCCGCCTCGCGGAACACGGTGACCATCGTGGTGTTCTCGGCCAGCACCTCGGCGACGAAGGTGTCGATCTCGTTCTCCGCGGCCGCACCCGCCAGATGTTCGAGCAGGATCGAGCCGAGGCCGCGACCCTGATGGCTGTCGGCGACCACGAAGGCGACCTCCGCGGCGCGCGGTCCAGGTCGGTCGAGCAGTTCGTAGCGCCCGACCGCGATGATCTGCTCGCCGAGTTCGAGGACGAGGCCGACCCGGTCGCGGTAGTCGACGTGGGTGGTCCGGTACAGATCCTTGGCCGAGATCCGCGGGTACGGGCCGAAGTAGCGCAGGTAGCGGGTCCGGTCGGAGAGTTCGGTGTGGAAACGCTGGAGCGGGTCGACGTCATCGGCGGTGATGGGGCGCAGACGCACCACCCGCCCGTCGGAGGCCAGGACGTCGGCGAACCAGTGCTGCGGCGGTGGCGGCGGCACGGCCGGGGTGCTCGGTGAATCCGGTACGGGCACGGAATCAGTCACGGGGATCCTCGGGATCGAGGCCGAGCAGTCCGAAGACGGCTCGGCGGGTGGCGAGCACGGCGATATCCACGGCGCGTTGCGACCGGTCGACGCGCGGGTCGCCGGTCTCCCCCGCACCGCCCGGCCCGTCCCACGGGCGATACGCGATATCGCCGCCGTCGCCCATGGTGCGCGGCAGGTCGACGCCGGGCGCCTCGGCGGCCATCAGCTCCCGCCACGACGACGGCAGGGCGGTCTCCGGGGCGATATCGCGATCCAACGCGGTGGCCAACAGGTGGGTCCATGCCCTCGGCACCACCCGGACCGGGGAGTATCCACCGCCGCCGACGGCGAGCCAGCGACCTTCGGCGTAGCGGTCGGCCAACTCGCGCATCGCGCGGAAGGCCGCGCGCTGGCCGTCGACGGTGAGCTCCAGATCGGCCAGCGGATCCTCGCGATGGGTGTCGACGCCGCACTGCGACACCACGATCTGCGGCCGGAACGCCGCGAGCGCGCCCGCCGCCACCGCGTGGAAGCCGCGCAGCCATTGCGCGTCGGCGGTGCCGGGCATGACCGCGAGGTTGATCGCGGTGCCCTCGGCCGCGCCCGCGCCGATCTCCTCCGGCCATCCGGTGTTCGGCCACAGGGTTGCCGGGTGCTGGTGCACCGAGAACGTCAAGACCCGTGGATCGGAATAGAAGACCCGCTGCACCCCGTCGCCGTGGTGGACATCGACATCGAGATAGGCGATCCGGTCGAAGCCGTTGTCGAGTAGCCAGGAGATGGCGACCGCGGCGTCGTTGTAGACGCAGAACCCGGCGGCGGCGCCCGGCATGGCGTGATGCATGCCGCCGCCGATGCTCACCGCGCGCCGGGTGCGGCCCTCGGCGATCTCGCGGGCCGCGGCGAGCGTCCCGCCGACGATCACCGACGCGGCGGCGTGCATGCGCGGAAACACCGGGTTGTCCGCGGAACCGAGGCCGTACGGGGGGTCGACGAGCTCGGCCGATGGCGTGACGGCGCGTTCGACCGCCTCGACGTAGTCGGCGGTGTGCACGCGCAACAGGTCCTGCTCGCTCGCCCGATCCGGGGTCAGACACTCGATTCCGTCGAGGACGCCGAGCCCCTGCGCCAGCGCCATGGTGTATTTCAGGCGCACCGGCGTCATGGGGTGGCGCGGGGTCCAGGCGTAGTCGAGGAATCGGTCGGTCCACACCACCGAGGCGGGCCGCGCCGCCGCGCGGGACGGTGACGGCCCGGTCCCGAGTGCGGGGTCGTGTTCCTCGGGCGGGGTAGTGGCCATGATCGCAACGGTACGCGGGAAGCTGACACCCCCGTTCCACGTTGTCATGCAGTAGAAATAGAGGCATGTGCTGATGCGGTGGCCCGCCGGACCCCGCGCGGAATTCCGGCGACGAGGACGTCATCGCGGGCGGCGCGGACAACGTCCGTTGACCGCGCGACTGTTGACGATCCTCCACGCGGAGATGTGGTCGAGCGTGGGTAGTATTTCGGGCCGACGAAGGGGTTACAGGTGAAGGATCTGGTCGATACCACGGAGATGTACCTCCGTACGATTTACGACCTCGAGGAAGAGGGCGTGGTGCCCCTGCGCGCCCGAATAGCCGAGCGTCTCGAGCAGAGCGGTCCGACGGTCAGCCAGACCGTCGCGCGTATGGAGCGCGACGGTCTGCTGCTGGTCGCCGGTGACCGCCACCTCGAGTTGACGGACAAGGGCCGCAGCATGGCCGTCGCGGTGATGCGCAAGCACCGCCTCGCCGAGCGTCTGCTGGTCGACATCATCGGGCTGGACTGGCAGAACGTGCACGCCGAGGCGTGTCGTTGGGAGCACGTGATGAGCGAGGACGTCGAGCGCCGCCTCGTCGAGGTGCTCAACCATCCCACCACCTCCCCATACGGCAACCCGATCCCCGGCTTGGACGAGCTCGGCATCGCGGCCCCCAGCGATTCCGTCGAGAGCCTGGTCCGGCTCTCCGATCTCCCGCACGGACATGTGCACGCCGTGGTGGTGCGTCGCCTCGCCGAGCACATCCAGACCGACCCTGAGGTCATCGGCCGCCTGCGCGAGGCCGGTGTGGTGCCCGACGCCCGCGTCACCGTGGAGACCAAGCCGGGTTCGGTGGTCATCACCGTGCCGGGGCATCACGGTTTCGAACTGCCCGACGAAATGGCGCACGCCGTCCAGGTGAAGCTGGTCGCCGCGTGAAACTCCTGGTCACCGGCGGTGCTGGGTATGTGGGCGGCGTCTGCGCCCAGGTGCTGGCCGAGCGCGGCCACGAGGTGGTCGTGGTCGACGACCTGAGCACCGGCAACGCCGACGGCGTACCGGGCGCGGCGCGTTTCGTGCACGGCGATGTCGCCGAGACCGCCCCCGAGCTGTTGCGCGCCGAAACCTTCGACGGCGTACTGCATTTCGCGGCCCAGTCGCTGGTCGGCGAATCGGTGCAGCAGCCGGAGAAGTACTGGGACGGCAACGTCGTCAAGACCTTCCGCCTGCTCGAGGCCATGCGGCACACGGGCACGCCACGGCTGGTGTTCTCCTCCACCGCCGCCGTCTACGGTGAGCCCGAACAGGTCCCGATCACCGAGGACGCACCGACACGCCCGACCAACCCCTACGGCGCCTCCAAGCTCGCCATCGATCACGCCGTCACCTCCTATGCGATCGCCCACGGCCTCGCCGCGACGAGCCTGCGCTACTTCAATGTCGCGGGCGCCTACGGCGGCCTCGGCGAGAACCGCGTCGTGGAAACCCATCTCATCCCCCTGGTCCTGCAGGTCGCCCTCGGCCACCGCAAGGCCATCTCGGTCTTCGGCACCGACTGGCCGACTCCCGACGGCACGGCGGTCCGCGACTACATCCACATCCGCGATCTGGCCGAGGCCCATCTGCTCGCCCTCGACACCGCCGAAGCAGGCGTACACCGCGTCTACAACCTCGGCAGCGGCGCCGGATTCTCGGTCCGCGAGGTGATCTCGGCCTGCGAGCGGATCACCGGCCTACCGATCGCCGCTCAGGACGCGCCGCGCCGTCCCGGCGATCCCGCCGTGCTGATCGCCTCGAGTGATCGCGCCGTCGCCGAATTGGGTTGGCGGCCCGAGCACAACGATCTCGACGAGATCGTCTCCGATGCCTGG
Source organism: Nocardia bovistercoris (assembly GCF_015674855.1). GTDB lineage: Bacteria > Actinomycetota > Actinomycetes > Mycobacteriales > Mycobacteriaceae > Nocardia > Nocardia bovistercoris. The sequence continues at coordinate 526,940 of NZ_JADMLG010000001.1, forward strand.
TCGTTCCTGCGTTCCCTCGGCGATCGCGCGCACAGCGCCGGATAGCGCCGGGCTGCTCGAGCTGTACAGCCGTTCTTCGGCCGTCGGTCAACGATGGGACAGGCGGCCGAAGATCAGCGTCGACCAGGCCGCGCCCGCCGATCCGAGCGCGAGGCACCAGAGCACGGCCGCGGTCGCCGACCCGCCCGCTCCGCTGCCGCCGAGTAATTCGCGCACGGTGTCGATCACCGGTGTGGCGGGTTGGTGCTCGGCGAAGCCGCGCAACCAGCCAGGCATGGTCGAGGTGGGCACGAACGCGCTGCTGATGTAGAGCACGAACATGATCGCGTAGGTCAACCCGCCCGCCGCCTCGGGATTCTGGGCGAGCAGGCCGAGCGCTACCGAGATCCACGAGATCGCCGCCACGAACAGGGTGATCACCGCCGCCGCGCCCAGCCACTGCCAGATCCTGGCGTGCGGACGGAATCCGAGGGCCACCGCAACGGCCACCGCGATGGCGATCGCGGCGAGATTGCGCAGCACCCCCTCGACGACGTGTCCGACCAGGACCGCCTGCCGGAACATCGGCAGGGTGCGGAAACGGTCGATGCTGCCGCGCGTCATATCCGTCGACACGGCGGTCGCGGTGATCGAGGAGCCGAAACCCGTGCACAGCATCATGATGCCGGGCACCACGTAGTCCAGATACGACCCGCCGACATCGATGGCGCCGCCGAAGACGTAGGTGAACAGCAGCATCACGAAGATCGGCATGAGTACCGAGATGATCAGCGTGTCCCTGCTGCGCAGCGTATGCCGCACGCATCTGCGCAGCATGACCGAAGAATCGGCGACGACGGCCGCGATCATCGAGCCCGCGCCTCGACGATGTCGGCGGCGTGCGCGGCCGTGCCCTCGGTGCGCAGGGTCGCGGCGAATCGCGCGGCGGCGGTGCGCCGTTCGGGTCGCAGTACCCGCTCGAGCGCGCGTTCGAGGCGGTCGGCCCCGAGCCGGGTGAACGGCAGATGCGCACCGACCCCGAGGCGCTCGACCTGCGCTCCCCACAGCGGCTGCTCGAACGACACCGAGCACACCAGGGTCGGCAGTCCGGCGCGCAGACCCTCGAACAGGGTGCCGATCCCGCCGTGGTGGACCGCGGCCGCGCAGTGCGGGAACACCAGGTCGTGGGCGAACGGGCCGACCACCGCCAGTTCGGGGCCGCCGCGCTCGCGTGCCCGGTCCAGGTCGAGGTCGCTCCAGCCCGCGCTCACCAGCGCGCGCACCCCGAGCCGCGCCGATACCCGCGAGACCATGTCGACCACGGCGGCGGTGTCGCGGATCGGCATGCTGCCGAATCCGAAGAACACCGGCGGCGGTCCCTGTTCGATCCAGGCAAGGATGTCTTCGTGCGCGCCGCCGGTTTCGCCGACCGCCGCGCGGGCCGCCGCGTCCAGGGTGAGGAATCCGGTGAACGGCCTGCGCTCGTCCCACTGCTCCGGCAGGCCGGGCACCAGCGCGGGATCGTAGATCTGGATCTCGGGGACCCCGGCGCGCGCCAGGACCGCCGCCGTGCTCGCCCGCGACGGCGCGAGCCCGAGCGTCGCACGCAGCGCGTTGAGATAGCGCATGAAGACCACCCGCCGCACATTCTCGGCGAGCAGCCAGGTGCCGCGATTCACCAACGCGGGCGGATTCCAGTGCGGCGGAAGCGAGCCGGGAAAGGGGTAGGCGCCATTGTCTCGGCACGGGAAGTAATGCAGGCTGACCAGCGGCACCCCCATCGCCTCGGCGACCGAACTCGCTCTGTCCTCGGTCACGGTGCTGGCCACGATCAGATCCGCGCCTGCGCAGACCTCGATCACCTCGCGGTTCATCCGCTCGGCGTAACCCGCCATCTGCCGCGCCACCAATTGCATCAGGCGCAGGGTGTTGCCCGCCGCTAGCGCGCGTTGCCCCTCCTCGGAGCTGTAGAGCTGTTGGACATCCGGGCCGCAGGACACGGCGGGCAGACCTGTCGCGGTGACGAAGTCGACCAGATTCGGCGGAGCGCCGAGGATCACGTCGTGGCCGCGGCCGCGCAGTTCGAGGCCGAGCGCGACCACGGGCTGCACATCCCCGCGGGTTCCGGTGAGCGGAATCGCTATTTTCACGACGCCGCCACGTACTCGAAGTTCCGCGACGCCGCCCATTCCTTCGAATTCACAGAAGCGACCATAAACGCATCGAAGAACACTGAGCAATGGCGCACGGTCACAGATCGCACCCTTCCCAACGCACGGCGAGATATTTGTGGAAATCGGCTCTCTCGCACGGCAGTACAGCCGAGTACAGTGCCGTGTTGTGCATGTAGCGATGTTCATGGACTTCCACCCGGACACGCTCGGCGGCATCCAGACCGCAGTCGCCGCGCTCCGAGGCGGCCTCGAACGTACGGGTCACCGAGTGACCCTGTTCGTGGCGCCGCATTCCAATGGAGCGCCGCATTCCAGTGCAGCCGCGCCGACCCTCGCCGATGTGGTCGAACTGCACGCATCCGGTCCACGTGTGAACGATTTCCCCATGGTGCTGCCGACGGCGCGCAACGACGAGTTGATCGACGCGGTCTTCGCCGCGCGCGGCCCCTTCGACGTGGTACACACCCACACCACCTACGGTGTGTCCATCGCGGGCATGAAAGCCGCCCGTCGGCACCGCGTCCCGCTGGTGCACACCGCGCAGAGCCGTGACGACAACTTCCTCGAGCACACCTCCCCCGCGCCGCTGGCCGCCGCATTGGCGCTGCGGGCGTTTCACGGGTGTTTCGTCCCGCACGATCGGCGCATGCCGCGCGTGGCCGAGAGTCGGGCCGCGCGGCACGCCTGGCGGACCATCGTCGGCCAGGCGCAGGCGGCCGACCATGTGATCGCTCCGACCCGGCATTTCGCCCAGGCGCTGCTGGCGCACGGGCTGACGGCGCCACTGCGGGTGGTGTCCAACGGCGTCGACGACGAACTCGTGGACCGCCTGCGCGACGCGGCGCCCGAGGACCTGCGGACACAGGGTCCGCTGCGGCTGGTGTGGAGCGGACGACTCTCGGCCGAGAAGCGACCGCTGACCGCCGTGGAAGCCGTGCGCATGACCCCCGGCTGCACCCTCGACCTGTTCGGCGAAGGCGATCTGCGCGACCGGATACGCGCCGTCGTGGACCGTGACGGACTCGCCGACCGCATCCGCGCGCACGGCAGGGTGCCCCGCGAGCGTTGGGTCGCCACGGTCGCACACGCTGACGTGGTGCTGTCCACCTCGCACGATTTCGACACCCAGGGCCTGGTCCTGCTCGAGGCGGTGGCGGCCGGGGTGCCGATCGTCCACTGCGATCCGGCTCTGGCCGAGTCGGTGCCAGAGGGCGGCGGTGTGTGCGCCGCCGATCCGTCGGCGGCGGCGCTCGCGCGGACCATCGCCGAACTCGACGCGGATCGCGCGAAACTGTCGCGGATGCGCGAGATCGTAGCCGCGCAGGCGGATTCGGTGCGCATGTCCCGGCAGGTAGCGGAGGTACTCGACGTCTATCGCGCGGCGGCGCGCCGCCGCGTCGCGGTAGCGCCGATGCCGCGTACCCTCGCCGAGGTGCCCACCGCGCCGGGGTCGGTGCCGTTCGTGGGACACAGCCTGCGCGCGCTGCGCGACGCCCCCGGCTTCGTCACCTCGCTGTCGGATCTCGGCCCGGTCGTGCGTATCCGGTTCGGCCGCAAGACCGGATACGTGCTCACCACCCCCGATCTGGTGCGCGAAGTCGGCCTCGGCGAGGTCGAATTCAACCGGGACGACCTGCGCGAGGCGATCGAGGACGTCGCGGGCGGTTCGGTGAACGTGTTGCGCGGCCCCGAGCACAAACTGCGCCGCCGGATGATCGCGCCCGCGCTGCGCCAGAGCCGACTGACCGAATACACCGCGGCCGCGGCCGACATCGCGCACACCTGGGCGGGCGGACTGCCCGCAGGTGAACGCGTGGATCTGATGGACGAGGCGCACGGCCTGATCCTCGACACCGTCTCCTCCACGCTGTTCACCGCGGATTTCAGCGACGAGGCGCGCCGCGCCATCCGCGACAACGTGCCGTGGCTGCTGAGCCAGGTACTCCTGCGCACCGCTCTGCCGCCGCAGGTGCGCCGCATGCGGTTGATCGCCAACTACCGGTGGCGCGGCAAGGCGCGCCACCTGCGCGGGGTCATCGGCGGCGTGGTGGCCGAATACCGACGCCACGACGAGGATTTCAACGATGTCGTGTCCGCGCTCATCCGCCACACCGACGCCGAGACCGGGGCGCGGCTGTCCGACGAGCACATCATCGACGAGGCGATCCTCATGCTCGCCGCAGGCGTGGGTTCCATGGCGTCGCTGGCGGGCTGGCTGTGGCACGAGGTGATGACCCGGCCGCCGATCGCCGAACGGCTCTACGCCGAACTCGATGCCGTGGTCGGTGCCGGGCCGGTCGGACCCGCGCATCTGCACGCGCTGCCCTATCTGCGGCAGGTGGTGGCGGAGACGCTGCGGTTCTGGGGTACCTGGATCAGCGGGAGCAACGCCGACGGCGACGTGACGATCGGCGGGCTCACCATTCCCGCGGGCGCCGCCGTCATGTTCAGTCCCTATATGGTGCAACACGATCCGCGCTACTATCCCGCCCCGGAGACCTTCGATCCCGACCGCTGGTCGCCGGATCGGGCCGACGATATCGACAAGAAGGCGATTCTGTCCTTCGGTGTCGGTCGCCGCCGTTGCCTCGGCGACCATTTCGCGACCCTCGAGATCACCCTGGCCTCCGCGGCGCTGCTCGCGCGCTGGCGGCCGGTGCCCGACCCCGGCTACGTGGTGCGCGCCTCCAATCGCGATTTCGTGCTGTCGCCCTCGGCCATACCGGTGACCCTGCACCCGCGTTAGCGCGCACGGCGCACTCGCTCCGCCCGGTTCGGGCGAACCAGGCGACCCGTTTCCCGCGAGCGGGGCGAACCGAACCCTCGTCACAGCGCCTCCGGGCCGAGGTCGAGACCGAGACCGGCGGCGGTGGCGTGCCCGCTGCGCCCGAGCCTGCGCAGGGATTCCGGCCGCAGACCGTTGCGCAGCGCGGTCTCCAGCAGTTGCGCCAGGGAGTGCACCGGTTCGGCGGTCAGCGCGGTGTCGAGGGCGATTCCGGCGAACGGGCCGTCGCCCCGGACATAGGCGCTGTAGGCCAGCAGGACGGCGGCATCGGCGCGGTCGGATCCTGAACTCGCGCGCACCATGGTGAGCCACACGTCCTCGGCCGCGGCGGCGTGCTCGCCGATCGCGAGCGCGAACAGGCTGTCGCGCACCACCTGATCGCGCAAACCGACGACGAGCCGGGCGATTTCGGTGTCGCCGAGTTCGGCGCCGGATTCGGCGTTCGCGACCTGCCACAGCGCGTATTCGACGATGTTGCGGCGGTAGTGGTCGAGATCGTCGTGGCGCACCGCCCTGGTGAAGCGGTCGTGCGCGGCGTCGGTGGCGGCGCCGAGCCGTGCCGCGACCCGCTCGCTCAGTTCGTCGTCGCGCGCCAGCAGCGCGGTGAGTTCGGCGCGCGAGCGGTGGATGGTGCGCCCGTCGAGGACCTGCGCGAGCGCCACCGGCGACGCCGTGGGGTCGGCGACGACACCCCGCTCACCCGGATCGAACAGATTCCACCACCACCGACCTGTCTCGATCGCGCACACCGCCCACGCGCCCGAGACCTCGATGCCGCGCCGCGCCAGTTGCTTGTCGAGCGCCGTCACCACCCGGCCCGGTGCGCGGTCGTCGGGGAGCGCGCTCGCGGGCCCCGGACGCGGGGCTCGGTGCGGACCCACCGGTTCGGGTAGCCGATCGTCGACGACGACGGCCAGCACTTCGCGGGCACCTTCCACCGAGCAGATCTGCGCGAGGCAGGCCGCGTACGTCTCGATCCGTTCGTGGCCGCCGTCACCGAGGTCGAATCGCACCACCGCCTCGATCGTCGGGCTCGGGCCGGGGCGCAGGACGGCGACCACCAGTGAGCATTCGGGGACGAATCCGACCATCGCGGGCAACGCGGCGATGAGTTCGCCGGGATCGTCGACCCGCAGCGCGCCGTAGCGCGGACCGGACTCGCGGCACAGCGCGGTGGGCGCTATCACGGTGGTGAAGGCACCGAAATCGTCGGGGACGTCGGATATTCGGCGCGCGCCCCGCCGCAGGCCGTCGCCCGCGACCGGGCGGCGCGGGGCGTTGCGGCAGGCGCGTGCGGGCAGCACGTCGCGACGGTCGGCGAACATCTCGGCCTCGGCGATCTCGGCCTCGGCCATATCAGCTTCGGCCGAATCGGCTTCGGCGCCGCGATCGTGCGGTTCGGTGGATGTGCTCATGGACCGAGAATGCGTTGCGGACGCACGGCCGTAGGTGCGACGACCTGGGGTTTCTCCCGGCCTGTGGATAATGTGACCCCTGTGGACAACTAGGCTTCGCGCACCTCACGGGCCGCGACCGCGAACAGTTCGTCGAGTGCCTCCGCATCGGGTCGCGCATCGCCGAAGCTCATGTAGGTCACCGTGATTCGCACATCGGAGATCTGTCCGACCAGCGTCAGCATGGTCCGGACCGTCCCGGTCCCGCCCGCGTCGGGTCGTACCGTGCGCGTCAGGCCGAGCGTGTCGTCGGCGTCGACGGGCGGCGCGTCGAACAATTCGGTGCCGACGGTGGTCACCAGACCGGATTTGCTGACCCGTATCTCGCCGCAGCCCCGCAGCTGCGCGCGCAGTTCCCCCAGCGGCCGGTCGGTGCGGGTCAGCTCGACGGTCAGGGTGGCGCGGGTGTCGTTGTCCGTGCCGACGGCGATCGCGGTGCGATCGGGTCCGTTGCCCTGTTGCGGCGGTGTGCAGCGCGCGGGCAGCACAGTCGCGCCGCGCGCGACGCCGGTCAGGTCCTCGGCCGCCTGCGCCGCCGCCTCCGGCGGGAGCACCACCGCCTGGTATCCGGCCGGGAATCGCGTCGGATCGGGCAGCAGCGCGTTCAGGTCGCCCGGAATTCGCCGGTTCACCGTGGTCGGTTCGGCGGCGATCGGATGTCCCGCCACGATGCCCGAACACCCCGCCGCCAGCGCTACGATGGTGGAGACCACGCCGGATACGGCGATGATCGAACCCCGCCTCGGAATCGACTCCGGCCACGTCACGGACCCACTGTGTCAAACTCCGCTCGGCCGTCCGTGTCGCCACGCCGAACGGCCCTGACCTGCCCGTGCCCGACCGCGAACGGTGCGGCGGCGCGACGGGATCGCACCGCGGTGCGACCGGACGCGGGTTTCGTACATCCGGTGTGGGGAATGCACACACCCCGACCGCTGTTGGCTGGACTGTCGGGCGGTGTCACACCGTGTGCGGTGGGTGTCGCCGTCATAGGGGACAATGAACGAGGTTCCCCCGCGCGCGGCGCACCGGGTGCCGGGACACGGAGGTCCCGCCACCGTATCCGGCACGCAGGTGCGGACCGCGCAGGAAGGAGTACGCGATGGACTACGAGTCGCGAATGTACGAACTGGAGTTCCCCGCTCCGCAGCTGTCGTCCGCCGACGGCTCGGGGCCGGTCCTCGTGCACGGGCTGGAGGGATTCACCGACGCCGGTCATGCCGTCCGGCTGGCCACCACGCACCTGCGCGAGAGCCTCGAGACCGAACTGGTCGCCTCGTTCGACGTCGACGAGTTGCTCGACTACCGCTCGCGGCGTCCGCTCATGACCTTCAAGACCGACCACTTCGCCGATTACGCGGAGCCCGAACTGAATCTGTGGGCGCTGCGCGACACCGCGGGCACCCCGTTCCTGTTGCTGGCCGGTATGGAACCCGATCTGCGCTGGGAGAAGTTCACCACCGCGGTGCGCCTGTTGTCCGAACAGCTCGGCGTGCGCCGCAGCATCGGGCTCAGCGCGATCCCGATGGCGATTCCGCACACCCGCCCGCTCGGGGTCACCGCGCATTCGTCGAATCGCGACCTGGTCGGCGACCATCAGCGCTGGCCCGGCGAGTTGCAGGTGCCGGGCAGCGCCTCCTCGCTGCTGGAATACCGGATGGCCCAGCACGGTCACGAATCGGTGGGCTTCTCGGTGCACGTGCCGCACTACCTGGCGCAGACCTCCTATCCGGAGGCCGCGCAGACACTGCTGGAGAACGTCGCGGACAACGCGGGCCTCGAGATTCCGCTGGCCGCGCTCGGCGAGGCGGCGGCGCGGGTGCGCGAACAGGTCAACGAGCACATCGCGGGCAATGCCGAGGTGGAGACGGTGGTGCACGCGCTGGAACGCCAGTACGACAGCTTCGTCACCGCCCAGGAACAGCAGTCGAGTCTGCTGGCGGGCGACGGTGAGCTGCCCAGCGGCGACGAGCTCGGCGCCGAGTTCGAGCGCTTCCTCGCCGAACAGGGCGGTTGGGACGGCGACGCCCAGAAGGGCTGAGCCGAAGCGAGTCCGAACCGAACGGTTGGTCCCGGCGACGCGCTGACCGCCCGCTACCGGGCGGCGGCCGCCTCGGACGCGCGCGGACGAGCACGTAGGGTGGTCGGAGTGGATCTGACCGAACTGCTCGAGATACCGGGGACCGACGCCGACGCACTGTACGAATCGTTCGGCGCGTGGGCGGCCGAACGGGGCACCCCCCTATATCCCGCGCAGGACGAGGCGCTGCTGGAGCTGGCCGCCGGATCCAATGTCATCCTGGCCACCCCAACGGGTTCCGGCAAATCCCTCGTCGCCGTCGGCGCGCATCTGTTCGCGCTGACCCGAGGCGAGCGCACCTACTACACCGCACCCATCAAAGCGCTGGTCAGCGAGAAGTTCTTCGCACTGTGCGAGGTTTTCGGGGCGGACCGGGTCGGCATGGTGACCGGTGACGCCGCGGTGAACGCGCAAGCGCCCATCATCTGCGCGACGGCCGAGATCCTGGCGAACATGGCGTTGCGCGAAGGCCGGGACGCGGTGGTCGGGCAGGTGGTGATGGACGAATTCCATTTCTACGCCGATCCCGATCGCGGCTGGGCCTGGCAGGTGCCGTTGTTGGAATTGCCGCGCGCTCAGTTCCTCCTGATGTCGGCGACTCTGGGCGAGGTCGATTTCTTCGCCGAGGATCTGGAACGCCGCACGGGCCGGTCCAGCGCGATCGTGGCCGGCTCGGAACGTCCGGTGCCGCTGCATTTCTCCTACGCCCGCACCCCCATCACCGAAACGCTCGAGGAATTGGTTACCACCCACCAGGCGCCGGTGTACGTCGTGCATTTCACCCAGGCCGCGGCGCTCGAACGGGCCCAGGCGCTGACCAGCGTGAATTTCGCGACCCGCGCCGAGAAGGACGCCATCGCGGCGGCGCTCGGCGAATTCCGTTTCGCGGCCGGATTCGGCAAGACGTTGTCGCGGCTTATTCGCCACGGCATCGGCGTGCACCACGCCGGAATGCTGCCGAAATATCGCAGGCTGGTGGAGCGCCTCGCCCAGGAAGGACTGCTGAAAGTGGTGTGCGGCACCGATACCCTCGGTGTCGGGATCAATGTGCCGATCCGCACGGTGCTGCTCACCGGGCTCACCAAATTCGACGGGGTGCGCACCCGCAGGCTCAAGGCCCGCGAATTCCATCAGATCGCCGGGCGCGCCGGACGCGCGGGTTTCGACACCATGGGCACAGTGGTGGTGCAGGCGCCCGAACACGAGGTGGAGAACACGCGGCTGCTGGCGAAGGCGGGCGACGATCCGAAGAAGCAGCGCAAGGTCCAGCGCCGCAAGCCGCCCGAGGGATTCGTGTCCTGGAGCGAGGAGACCTTCGACCGGCTGGTCGCGGCGCAGCCCGAGCCGATGGTGTCGCGCTTCGCGGTGACCAACGCCATGCTGCTGAACGTGATCGCCCGTCCCGGAAACTGTTTCGAGGCGATGCGGCATCTGCTCGAGGACAATCATGAACCGCGTCCCGCCCAGCGCAAACACATCCTGCGCGCCATCCGGCTCTACCGCGCGCTGCGCGACGCCGGTGTGGTGCAACAGCTTCCCGAACCGGACGCGGCGGGCAGGCACGCGCGGCTCACGGTGGACCTGCAACGCGACTTCGCCCTCGACCAGCCGCTGTCGCCGTTCGCGCTGGCCGCCTTCGACCTGCTCGACAAGAACTCGCCGACCTATACCCTCGATGTGGTGTCGCTCATCGAATCCACCCTGGAGGACCCACGTCAGCTGCTGATGGCCCAGCAGCACAAGGCGCGCGGCGCGGCGATCCAGGAGATGAAGGCCGACGGCATCGAATACGACGAGCGCATGGAACTGCTCGAGGAGGTCACCTGGCCGAAACCGCTGGCGGAGTTGATCGAACCGGCCTTCGAGACCTATCGCGGTGGCCATCCGTGGGTTTCGGAGTTCGCGCCGTCGCCGAAGTCGGTGGTGCGCGACATGGTCGAGCGGTCGATGACCTTCGTCGAGGTCATCTCCTTCTACGAGCTGGCCAGGTCCGAGGGCGTTGTGCTGCGGTATCTGGCCGACGCCTATCGCGCGCTGCGCCGCACGGTGCCCGAGTCCGCGCGCACCGAGGATCTCGAGGATCTCACCGAGTGGCTCGGCGAGCTGGTTCGTCAGGTGGACTCGAGTCTGCTCGACGAGTGGGAGCAGTTGACCGGTCCCGGCGCGCAGGCCGATGCCGAACAGGTCGCCTTCGGCGCGGAAACGGTCCGGCCCATCTCGGCCAACGAGCGCGCGTTCCGCGTCATGGTCCGCAACGCCATGTTCCGGCGCGTCGAGTTCGCCGCGCTGCGCGACTGGCACGGCTTGGCCGAACTGGGCGAGGGACCGGACTGGGCCGCGGCGCTGGCCCCCTATTTCGCCGAGTACGGCGCGATCGGCACCGGTCCCGACGCCAGGGGTCCGCAACTGTTCCAGATCGAACGAAGACCCGGTTTCTGGCGGGTGCGGCAGGTGCTCGACGATCCGGCGGGCGATCACGGCTGGTCCATCGACGCGACCATCGATGTGGCCGAGTCCGACGCCGCGGGCGAGATCGTCTTCGACGAGATCGCCGTGACCGCGGGCTGAGCACCCGCCGGAACCCCGCATAAGCGCCGGTCAGCGGCGTATGAGACGCACTGACCGGCCTCCGCTCGCACACGGGGCGTTTCCGAGGTTTGACGGATTCGTTTCCGGGTAGCGGGCGCTGATACTCTCTCCCCCGCTGCCGACGCGAAAGATCAACTATGCCCGAATCACCGTATCTGCTCATCGACCCTGGAAGAGTCCGCGCGAACTACCGCGCCCTTTCCTCCGTCCTGTCCCTGCGATCCGACCGTCCGACCCGCGTGCGTTACGCGGTCAAGGCGAGTCCGGTGGACGAGCTGATCACCTTGCTCGCCGCCGAGAACGCCGAATTCGATGTCGCCAGTCTCGGCGAAATCCACCAATGCCTGTCACTGGGCGTCTCGCCCGCCTCCCTCTGCTACGGCAATCCCATCAAGAAGGCCGCCGATATCGCCCGCGCCAACGCGCTCGGTGTGCGCCGCTACGCCTTCGACACCGAGGACGACCTGGTCCGCGTCGCCGAGCACGCGCCAGGTTCCGAGGTCGAATGTCGTTTCCTGTCGTCGGCTCCCGCCTCGCGCACCCCGTTCGGCACCAAGTTCGGCTGTGCGCCCGCCGAGGCGGTGCGCCTGCTCGCGCGCGCCCGTGATCTCGGGTTGACGGTGGCTGGTCCCTACTTCCATGTCGGCTCCCAACAGCTCGATCCCGAGGCCTGGCGGATCGGCATCCGCCAGGCAGGTGAGATCACCGAGGCGTTGGCGGACAAGGGAATCGCCGTGCGCGCCGTGAACATCGGTGGCGGACTGCCCATCTCGTACGCCGACACCGCTCCCGAACTCGACGTCTTCGCGGCGGTCATCGCCGATGCCGCGACCCGATTCCTGCCTGCCGCAACCGCACTCGTGGTCGAACCGGGCCGAGCGCTGGTCGGCGACGCGGGCACCATCCACGCCGAGGTCGTCGGCGTGCGCGTGGCGCCGGACGGTCGACGCTGGGTGTATCTCGACATCGGCCGCTACAACGGCATGGCCGAGACCGAGAACGAGTACATCGCCTATCGATTCCTGACCGACCGCGACGGCGATCCCGTCGACGAGGCGGTGGTCGCCGGACCGACCTGCGACGGCGACGATGTACTGTACCAACGCACGCGTGTCCTTCTGCCGACCACGTTGCGAGCCGGTGATTCCATCCGAATCCCCCATACCGGCGCCTACACCGCGAGCTATTCGTCGGTGTCCTTCAATGGTTTTCCGCCCCTGACGGTTCATGTCTCGGGCGCTGAGCGAGAGTGAGTTTGCCCATGACGGCGGAATTCACCGGCTGGCATGTGCTGGCCGAGTTCGGTGGTGTCGACGCGGCGCTGTGCGACGACCTCGAACGACTCGAATCGGCGTTGCGTGAGTCCCTGATCGCGGCGGGCGTCACCATCTGCGATGTCGTGCACAAGAAGTTCGATCCGCAGGGGGTGACCGTCCTCGCGCTGTTGTCGGAGTCCCACGCCTCGATTCACACCTATCCGGAGTCCGGCGACATCTTCGTCGACGTCTTCACCTGCGGAAGCATCGGTGCGGGCGCCACGAAGGCGGTCGAACTGCTCCGTGACAAGTTGTCGCCCGCTGACGTCAGGATGCAGGTGATCCAACGCGGCCACGGCGCCGAACAGATCAGGGAGCCGGTCGGCTCCGGTCTGACCCGCGTCTGGGATCTGCGCGATGTCATCGTCGACACCCGCACCCCGTTCCAGCACATGGTGATCGCCAGGACCGAGCAGGGCATCAGCCTGTTCTCCGACGACGACCGCCAGTCCACCGAGTTCTCCCAGCTGACCTATCACGAAGCCATGATGGTCCCCGCCTTCGTGCTGGCCGAGAAACTCGACCGGGTGCTGATCATCGGTTCCGGCGAGGGCGTGGCCAGCCAGATGTCGGTCGCGGCGGGTGCGACCCGCGTCGATCATGTCGACATCGACCAGCTCGAGGTCGAGTTGTGTGCCCAACACCTGCCCTACGGCTACACCAGCGACGAACTCGCGGCCGCGGTCCGGGGCGAGGGGCCGGTCACGGTGCACTACGCCGACGGCTGGGACTTCCTCGCCCAGGCCAAGGCCTCGGGCGAGCGATACGACGTGATCGTCATCGATCTGCCCGACGAGCGGGTCGAGGACGCCCAGCACAACCGCCTGTACGAAGCGGAGTTCCTGTCCCGATGTCGGGCTCTGCTCGCACCCGGCGGCGTCCTGTGCGCGCAGGCGGGCTGCGCGACCATGTGGCGCAACGAGACGTTGAAGCGGTCCTGGGATCGCTTCCACGACCAGTTCGCGAGTGTCGTGCTCTACACCTCCGACGAACACGAGTGGTCGTTCCTGTTCGGGTTGAACGAACAGGTCGGTGATCCGGTCCCCGGTATGACCGGTCGCCTGGCCACGCTGCCGTATCGGCCGCTGACCATCGATGCCCGCGCGCTGACTCGCGGCGCCATCGAACCGTACGCGCTGCGCGCGGGTCGGTAGTTCGGCTACGACCGGGACGCCCCGTCGCCGAACATCCTCGGCGGCGGGGCGTTTCCCGTCGACACCGTAAGCTGAAGCGAAATACCAGCGCTTCCAACGGTTTTCACGAGGCAGCGCGCCACTGCTCGCATTCGGTCACGAACGAGTCGAGGTGGGTGGCGGCGAAGTCGGCGGGGTGCCAGTCCTGGGCGGCGACGTCGGCGGTCCACACGTAGGTCGGCACCGGCCCGTGTTCGGTATCGAGAACGCGCAGTTCGTATTCCGCGTCCTCGAAGGCGTCGAGGATCGCCCGTTCGTCCGCGTGGAGTCCGCGCAGCAGCAGGCCGTGCGCGAGGCCATCGGTGTCGGGCACCAGGCCGGGATAGATCCGTCCCGGCAGCGCGGCGACCCGCCATCCCGCGACGGTGATCGGCGCGGATTCCGGACTGCGCCCGATCAGTTCGCGCAGCACACGGGGAAATTGCAGGGTGCCGTAGACGAACAGCGAGTCGTTCCCGGAAGCGACTCCCCCGGGGCGCTGCGCACCGACCTCGGCATACGCCTCGCCTTCATCTCCGGCGCGCGCGCTCACGCCTCGACGACGCTCCCGGCCAACCACACCGACCCGCTTCCCGCCCGCGGACCCGATCGGCTCCGCAGTCGTGACATCGAAACGCTCGCCACTGTCATCGAGACCAGGTGCGACTACGTCATCGAGACCCGGTGCGACCACCTCGGCCTTCGCCGCCCCGGTCTCCTGCCGTTTCCATTTGACCAGCAGCAGCGCGCACCAGCTCGCGACGACCGCGCCGACACCCATCGCCAGGAATTCGCCATCGGCCAGATGCCCGATCAGTCCGATCACGCCGAACACCACGCCGAGCCACGCCGCCCGCTTGGGGTGGCGGCGGATCAGGTCGCGCGCCGAGCCGACGGCGTGTCGCACTTCCTCCGGGTTGCGCTTGCACCAGAGGACGAAATAGATCGGCCAGGCGACAGGGAAGAGCACGATCAGAACGATGCGCGCAACCATAGCCAGTGCCTCCGTGCCACCCGTCGAGCCGCGTGTCCGGTGACACGGCCCCCGGATGCTCCGCATCCAGTGTCCCCTACTCGCGCCGAGCACGCACGGGAACCGGGCAGAGGTTGCTCCGCCCTTGCCCGTAGGGGTCGTCCGCCTGACGATCGCGGAACCGATGTCGTGTCACAAGCGGTATCACAAAGAATGGTCTACCCGTTCGTTCGATGCTCAAGCACTTTCGCGCGTCAGTGCGGGCGATGCGCGCGGATGATGGCGGCCAGGAATTCGTAGTCCTCGGCGCGCGCGGTGGAGGCGCGGTAGGCCAGCGCGATGGTACGCCCCGGCGCGGGCGCGGCGAAGTGCGCGGTGTCGATGGCGGCCCGTCCGGTCTCGGCGGCCACCGCCATCTGCGGGATCAGGGTGACACCGAGTCCGCCCGCCACGCACTGCACGACCGTGGACAGTGAGGCCGCCCTGGTGTCGCCGACCGCGGCCGGGTGCGCGTCGACCGAACGGCACAGGTCGAGGGTCTGGTCGCGCAGGCAGTGCCCTTCGTCGAGCAGCAGCAGGGGAAGCGCGTCGAGACTGTCCGGGGTGAGGTCGACGCGGCCCGCCAGCTCGTGGCCTGACGGCGCGACCAGGACGAATTCCTCGTCGTAGAGCGGGATTTCGACGATGCCGTGGGTCTGGGTCGGCAGCGCGAGCAGCGCGACGTCGAGTACGCCGCCGCGCAGACCCTCGAGCAGGCGGGTGGTCTGGTCCTCGATGATCTGCGGGCGCAGATCGGGCAGTCGCCTGCGCAGCTGCGGCAGCAGCGAGGGCAGGACGTAGGGCGCGACCGTGGGGATGATGCCCATGCGCAGTGTTCCGCCGAGTCCGTCGCCGGTTGCCGAGGCGACGAATCGATCGGCGGCCTCGAGGGTCGCCATCGCCTGCGGGAGCAGCCGCACACCGGCCGCGGTGACCAACACCTTGCGGGTGCTGCGCTCGATGAGCTGGAGTCCGAGGCCGTTTTCGAGGGCGGCCAACGCTTGCGATAACGTGGGCTGGCTCACGCTGAGTCGGGCTGCGGCGGTACCGAAATGGCGATACTCGGCGATTGCCACGAACGCACGCAGCTGCGACAGTGTTGGCTGATAAGTCTGATCAGTCACGCCTATCAGTGTAGTGCGACTGATCACCTTTACCTTTCATCGCGTGTTGGGCAAGATCACAACCGAAGGCTTCGCACGCGCACCAATCCACAGGAACGAGGAGACAAGCATGGCCCTGCTGACCATCGGCGACCAATTCCCGGCATACAACCTCACCGCCGTCATCGGCGGCGATCTGTCGAAGGTCGACGCTCAGCAGCCCGACGACTATTTCACCACCGTCACCAGCGACGACTACGCGGGCAAGTGGCGGATCATCTTCTTCTGGCCCAAGGACTTCACCTTCGTGTGCCCCACCGAGATCGCCGCCTTCGGCAAGCTGAACGACGAGTTCGCCGACCGCGACGCGCAGGTGCTCGGCGCCTCGGTGGACAACGAGTTCGTGCACTTCCAGTGGCGCGCCCAGCACGAGGACCTGAAGACCCTGCCGTTCCCCATCCTGTCCGACCTCAAGCGCGAATTGTCCTCCACCAGCGGCGTTCTCAACGCCGACGGGGTCGCCGATCGCGCCACCTTCATCGTCGACCCGAACAACGAGGTGCAGTTCGTCTCGGTGACCGCCGGTTCGGTCGGCCGCAATGTCGACGAGGTGCTGCGCGTACTCGACGCGCTGCAGTCCGACGAGCTGTGCGCCTGCAACTGGAAGAAGGGCGATCCGACCATCAACGCGGGCGAATTGCTCGCCGCGAGCGTCTGATTCGCGCTCCAGTCACCGAACGACATCCAGACCGTTTCCCCGCCCGCGGGGAGTGATCCGAGGACTACGCATGAGCATTGAGAACCTGAAGAACTCCCTACCCGAGTACGCCAAGGACCTCAAACTCAACCTGTCATCCCTCTCGCGCACCACGGTGCTCGGCGAACAGCAACTGTGGGGCACCCTGCTCGCGTCGGCGGCCGCGACCCGGTCGGCGACGACGTTGCGCGAGATCGCCGAGGAGGCCGCCGACATCCTGTCGGCGCAGGCATACGACGCCGCCCTCGGCGCCGCGTCCATCATGGGCATGAACAACGTGTTCTATCGCGGCAGGGCGTTCCTCGACGGTCGCTACGACGATCTGCGCGCCGGTCTGCGGATGAACATCATCGGCAATCCGGGCGTCGACAAGGCCGATTTCGAGCTGTGGTCCTTCGCGGTCTCCTCGATCAACGGCTGCGCGCACTGCCTGGAGGCGCACGAGAAGACCTTGCGCGAGGCGGGCGTTTCCCGCGAGGTGATCTTCGAGGCGCTGCGCGCGGCGGCCATCGTCGCGGGCGTCGGCCAGACCGTGCAGTCCAGCGAGTCCCTCGCGGGCGCCTCGGTCTGATCCGCGTCGTTCCCGATCGACCCCGCCCGGCGAAGGCGGGGTCGATCTCATTGATTCAGCAATTAGACGGTTATCGGCAAAATCACAGGTTTGTCGTATGTCCGCACTGACCACGCGGTTCACCGCAAACTCAGGTCAGCGGCGGCGACGGCACCGTTACGACGTGCCTCGGCACGTGCGGGCGCGCCGGTAGGCTCGCGGCATGGGCACACAGGGAGTACCGGAGGCCATGGGAACACGGGTCGAGGTGGTGCGCGTATTCACCGATGCGGCGGGGCGGCTCGGAAACGAACTCGGCATCGCAAGGGCGATCGACGTCGCCGACGCCGATCCGCAGGCGTTGGCGGCGCGGGTCGGCTACAGCGAGACCGTGGTCGTCACCGACCCGGTCGACGAGATCTCGCGGGTGCGGATCTACACCCCGACCGTCGAACTGCCCTTCGCGGGTCACCCCTCGGTGGGTACGGCGTGGTGGTTCGCCGCGCAGGGCGTCCCGCTGAAAGTGCTCGACCTGCCCGCCGGACCGGTGAGCGTCGAGTTCACCGGCGGCCTCACCTGGATCAAGGCGCGCGGCGAATGGGCTCCCGACTTCGTCTACCACCAACTCGCCGACGCCGAGGAACTCGCCGCGTTGCGCCCCGACGATTTCACCGGCGGCCCGCACTACCTGTGGACCTGGACCGACGAGCACCGCGGCGCGCTGCGTTCGCGGATGTTCGCCCCGACCATGGGCATCGCCGAGGACGAGGCGACCGGGGCGGCCGCGGTGGCGCTCACCGCGCTGCTGCGCCAGAGTCTGGTGATCACCCAGGGCAAGGGCTCCCAGTTGTTCACGCAGTGGGATTCCGACGGGTGGGTGCACCTGGGCGGGCGGGTCGCCGCCGATTCGGTCATGGAGCTGTGAGCCGCCGCTAGCCCGCGACCGCGCCGACCAGCATGTAGACCATCCCGGCATCCATGATCAGATGCGGGATCATCGCGGGCGCGTCGCCGGACCCGTGCCCGAACCAATGGCGGCGGCCGAGCGCGAGCAGAGTGACGACCGCGTCCACCGCGAACACCGCGGCGGCCCCGTACGCGAGCATCGGAGCGGGGGCGGCATGCCCGGTCGCGGTGTGACCCGACATGACCGAGAGCATGGCAGCCGACGCCGCGGTGTGATAGCCGAGCACCGCGGCACGGGGTACCTCGTCGCCGGGCAACCGACCGCGCCACCGCGCGATCCGGCCCGCGAGCAGCAGGGCGAAGGCCACCGTCGTCGCGGTCAGCACACCGCGCATCGCCTGCGGGTCGACACCCGAGGGGAACACCACCATGGTCGCCATGACCAGGCACATGATCAGGTGGGCGGCATCACCCTCGCGGTGTCCGTCCGCCGCCACCCCGCGATAGCCTGCGACGAGCGCATCCGATCCCGGGGCCGCGGCTGGCATCGGAGCCGACAGCCGGGCGAGCACCAGAACTCCCGCCACCGCGAACGCCGCCACCACCGACCACCGCAACGCGGCGTACTCCTGCACGAAATGTGTCACCCCGCACCACCTCTCGACACGCGGATTACATCCTCGCAGTCGCGACGACGGCCCGGTACCGGATCACGCGCCCTTCCGATGCCTTCGCGACGCCACGACACCGCCACACCCGGATCAGGTGCGGCCCGCGCCGGCCCGCCCCTCGGCGGCGGCGCGAGCGAAACGTCCGGGCGGCATCCCGCGCCACTGTTTGAACGCCGCCGAAAAGCTCGGCGCGCCCGCGTATCCCATGCGATAGGCGACGTCCTCGACCGTGAGCCCGCCCGCGAGCAACTGTTCGGCGAGCTCACCGTAGGTCTCCGCGCACAGCCGCCGATAGGAGGTGCCCTCCTCGGCAAGGCGGCGGCGCATCGTGCGCAGGCTCATGTGCAGCCCGACCGCCACATCCTCCTGGGTGAGGCGCCCGCTCATCCGCCGCATGAGGATCGCGCGCACCGACCCCGCGACGGTCTGCTCGGCGAGGCCGCGGCGGCGCGACAGTTCCGCGCACTGTTCCTCGAAGTAGGTCACGGTGTGCGGACTCGCCTGCGGCATCGGCGCATCGATGCCGACGGCGTCGAAGACCGCGATATGCGGCCCGACGCAGTCCACGGCGGGCACGTCGAAGCGCCGCAGGATCGGTTGCAGCCAGGGCCGCAGTCCGTGCGCGACCTCGCCGCGCAGCATTCTCGGCGGCGCGCCGAACACCACGAGCCAATTCGACAGCAGCGCCGCCAGATCCCGTTCGAGCAGGAATCCGCGCAGGTCGCTCGGTATCGCGCTGTCATCGAGATACAGCCACCACTCGCGCTCGTGGTAGACGTGCCAGGCCCGCCCGAAAGAGGTCATCAGGCTGAAATATCGCATGGCCACGTCGATTCCGGCGCGCACGGTGGGGCTGCCCATGACCGCGAGCCCGAAGACGCCGAGCGAGGTGGCGTGGGTGCGCAGCCCAGCCTCGGTCGCCACTCCGGACCGATCACCGAGCGCCGCAACGATATTGCGCACCAGCGCCAGTTCCTGTCCGAGGCCGCGTTGGCGTTCCTGGCCGCGGGCGCGGATGTCGCAATCGGCGATTCGGATCTCGGCAAAGTGCGCGCAATCACCGCGCAGCTGAGTCGGATCCACGGCGCGGACATGATCGGGCTGCCAGTGGAGGTCACCGACGCCGATCGTTTCGCCGAATTCCTCGACGGCGCGGCGGGCAGGCTCGGCGGTCTGGACGTGGTGGTGAACGCCGCCGAGATCGGTCCGGGCGACGGGTTTCTCACCGAGTCGGCGCGCGAATCCGATCTGCGGATCGATGTGAACGTACGCGCGGTGGTGACCGGATCACGCTTGGCCGGAATACGATTCGCCGAGCAAGGGTACGGCCAGATCATCAATATCGGGTCGGCGGCCGGTGTGACGGCGGCCATCGGCGCGGCGGTCTACTCGGCCACGAAACACGCCGTGCTCGGACTCGGCGCCGCGCTGCAGCACGGACTCGCGGACGAGGGCGTGATCGTCAGCACCGTGGCACCCGGCAACGCACCGCATCCGGAAGCGGTGGCCGACGCCATCGTCGACTGTGTCGAGCACCGCCGCGGCGGACTCGTCGAGGTTCCCGCCGCCGGGTGGCTGCGCTCGGTGATCGCGGACCGGACGCGGCGACGGGCAGGAATGCGGCGCCTACTCGGACATGCCTGAACCGTCGTCTCCACCCATCCCGCGCGGCGCCGCCGAACCAGGCGGGGTTCGCATCCAGCCCTTTCGAGGGAACCGGTCGGTCGACCCGATGCGCCGTCGGGAACCTCGTCGGACGACAATCGCGGTGTGCCGAACGCCGAAAGCCACACCGGACTCAGCATCGAGATCGAGGATCCGGCCGATCCCGACATCACCGCGCTGCTCACCGAACATCTCGACGATATGCGCGCGCACTCCCCCGCCGACAGCATGCACGCCCTCGACGTCGCGGCGCTGCGGGATCCGGCGGTCACCTTCTGGAGCGCACGCGAGAACGGGCTGCTGATCGGCTGCGGCGCGCTCAAACAGCTCGATCCCGCGCACGGCGAGGTCAAGTCCATGCGCACCGCCGTCGACCACACCGGTCGCGGTGTCGCGGGCGCGGTGTTGATCCGCATCATCGCGGTCGCCCGCGCCCGTCGCTATCGGCGGCTGAGTCTGGAAACCGGTGCGGACGAGTACTACCGACCCGCCGTGCGCCTGTATTCGAAGTACGGATTCCAGATCGGCGCACCCTTCGGCGACTACGTCCCTGACCCGCACAGCGTCTTCATGACCCTGCGACTGTGAGACTCATCCCAAGGCGCGGGCGAATCCGGACGCCAACTCGTCGACTTGCTCGTCGGTGGTGATCAGCGGCGGGGAGATCTGCAACGCGCCCTGCCCGACGGCCCGACTCGAGACCCCATGGGCGCGTAGCACTTTCACCATGGGCGCGGCCAGATCCGGGTCGGCGAGCTGCACGGCCGCCAACGCGCCGACACCGCCGCGGACCTCGGCGACGGCGGGATGGTCGGCCAGCGGCGCGAGCCGGTCGAGCAGTACCGCCTCGAGCCGCGTCGCCGCGGCGAGCAGATGTTCCCGCTCGGTGATCGCGAGGGTTGCCGACGCCGCCGCGGCCGCACCCGCGTGTCCGCCGTAGGTGTAGCCGTGGCGCCACCACACGCCGCCCGCGAAGAACGGCTCCGCGACCCGCGGCGCGACCACCACCGCGCCCATCGGCATATAACCCGAGGTCAGACCCTTGGCGGCGAGCAGGATGTCGGGTTCGAGGCCGAATCGGGTCGAGGCGAACCAGTGCCCGCCGATGCGGCCGAATCCGGTCACCACCTCGTCGGCCACGAACAGGATGTCGTGCGCGCGGCAGATCTCGCGGACGCGGCCGAGATAGCCCGGCGGCGGCGGGTGCACACCGCCCGCGCCCATGACCGGTTCGCAGAGGAACGCCGCGATCCGGTCGGCGCCGAGCCGGTCGACGAGGGCGAGCAGCGCTGTCGCGTCGTCCCACGCGACGGTGCGCGCGTCGGCCATCAACTCGCCGTACCCCTCGTGGTTGCGCGGGATACCCGCGAGCGCCGTTCCGCCGACATGCATCCCGTGATACGCGAGGCTGCGCCCGACCACCACGGATTTGGCCGGGCGGCCGACCTCGCGCCAGTAGCGCCGCGCCAACTTGACGGCCGTGTCCACCGAATCCGAGCCGCCGGAGGTGAAGAAGACCTTGCTGTCGGGCACGGGCGCGATCGCGGCGACCCGCCGAGCGAGTTCGGCGGTCACCGGTTCGGCGGTGTCGCCGAAATTCGAGTAGTGGGCGATGGTGCGCAACTGGGCGGCCACCGCGTCGGCGACCTCGGCGCGGCCGTGACCGATATTGGCGAACCAGAGCCCGGCCGTCGCGTCGAGGTAGCGCTTGCCCGCGGCATCCCAGATGTAGGCGCCATCCCCGCGTGCCACCACGAACGGTCCGTCCCGCTCGACGGCGCCCATATCGGCGAATCCGTGCCAGAGGGCACTCATCTCACGCCGTCCACTTCCGCGCCGCGTGGTGCGGGCCCGTGATGGCGCCACCGGGTGGCCCACGCGCCGATCGACAGCACGGCCGACGCCAGTAGCGCGAACACACCGGCGAGGATGATCAGACCGATGATCAGCGAGACATATCCCTGCCGACGCGGGTCGATGAACGGATACGGATACCAGTCCGCGAACGGACCGCGAACCAGTGTGTAGGCGCCGTAGACGAGCGGATAGATCAGCCACACACCGATCGAACGGGCGCTGACTCCCAGCGCGACGGGCGCGAGCACCCAGTCCAGCAACATCACGATCGGCAGGATGCGGTGCAGAACATCGTTGATCCAGCGGTCGGTGAGCGACACGTCGATATTCGCCAGCAGGACCGCGTAGATGACGCCGGTGATCAGCAGATACAGCGTCGCCGCACCGCGCACGAACTGCCAACCTCGGTCGAGCGGGTCACGCAGGCCACCGACCAGCAACACGACGACGCCGAGCACATTGGACTGGATGGTGAAGTAGCTGAAGTAGTTCGCCGGGGAGAAGGCGCCCAGATCGGCGTCCCGCAGCGGTATCCAGACCAGGGCCACCGTACCGAGCAGCCCGATAGCAACTCGCAGCGCCCGGACCCACCACACCGTTCCCGCACCCGGTCCCATCGCACGATGGTCGCACAACCTGACCCGGTAGCACCCGCGAACAGCAGTTGGCATCCGAGTGGCTACCACCGCGGTCGCGGTTGTCGCCCCGTGCGCGGCGGGCTCCCGCGGCACGGACCCGAGTCGGACCACTACGCTGGAGTGCGCAATGACCAGGACAGCCGACTCCGCGACCCGTGAACTACGCACCCGGCTGGCGAACCTGACGCTGCGCGACGAATACCGGCTCCGACGCAGACTCGACCGGGCTCGCGGCGCCGAACTCGCCGAGATCACCGCCGAGATCGACGCGGCCGAACTGCGCGTCGAGCGGCGGCGCGCCGCGGTGCCCCGCATCACCTACCCCGAGCAACTGCCGGTCACCCAGCGCCGCGGCGACATCGCCGAAGCCATCGCCGCGCATCAGGTGGTGATCGTGGCGGGCGAGACCGGATCGGGCAAGACCACCCAGATCCCGAAGATCTGCCTGGAACTCGGGCGCGGCATTCGCGGCGCCATCGGACACACCCAGCCGCGCAGGCTCGCCGCGCGCACGGTCGCCGAGCGGATCGCCGAGGAATTGAGCACCGAACTCGGCGACGTCATCGGCTACACCGTCCGGTTCACCGATCAGGCGTCCGAACGCACCCTGGTCAAACTCATGACCGACGGCATCCTGTTGGCCGAGATCCAGCGCGACCGGTTGCTGCGCCGCTACGACACGATCATTATCGACGAGGCGCACGAACGCAGCCTCAACATCGACTTCCTGCTCGGCTACCTGAAACAGCTGCTGCCGCGCCGCCCCGACCTGAAGGTGATCATCACCTCGGCGACCATCGACCCCGAACTGTTCGCCCGGCACTTCGCCGACGACCGAGGCGAACCCGCGCCCATCGTCGAGGTGTCGGGTCGCTCGTATCCGGTGGAGGTCCGCTACCGGCCGCTCGCGCTCGAGGTGCCCGCCGCCGCCGAGGACGACGACGAGGACACCCGCATCGTCGACCGCGACCCGGTGGACGCCATCGGCGACGCGGTGCGCGAGTTGTTCGCCGAGGGCGACGGCGACGTGCTGGTCTTCCTGTCCGGCGAACGCGAGATCCGCGACACCGCCGACGCGCTGCGCGACCTGCGGCTGCCGCGCACCGAGATCGTGCCGCTGTACGCGAGACTGTCGGCGGCCGAACAACACCGGGTGTTCCAGCCGCACACCGGACGCCGCGTCGTACTGGCGACCAATGTGGCCGAGACCTCGCTGACCGTGCCCGGCATCCGCTACGTCGTCGATCCCGGCACCGCGCGCATCTCCCGGTACTCGATGCGCACCAAGGTGCAGCGGCTGCCCATCGAGGAGATCTCACAGGCGTCCGCGCGCCAGCGTTCGGGCCGCTGCGGCCGCGTCGCCGACGGCATCGCGGTGCGCCTGTATTCCGAGGACGATTTCGAGGCACGCCCAGCCTTCACCGAACCCGAGATCCTGCGCACCAACCTGGCGGCGGTGATCCTGCAGATGACCGCCCTCGGACTCGGCGACATCGAGCGCTTCCCGTTCGTGGAACCCCCGGACAAGCGCGCCATACGCGACGGCATCGCCCTGCTGGAGGAGTTGGGCGCACTCGTAAGGCACATCGACCGGCGCGGCGGATCGGCGTCCGATGGCGCCGCGAAGCCCGAGGGAGTCTCGAAGTCGAACTCCGAGAATGTCACGACATCGAGTATCGGAGCCGACGACGCATCGCTCGCTCCGGACACCGCGTTCGTAGCCGCAGCACGTGCGGCGTCGAACGCCACGACCGACACCGCCTCGAACAGCGAATCCGGCGCCACGTCGAATGCCGAAGGCAAAGCCGTGTCGAACGACGCGACCCCCTCGATCCCCGAAACAGCCGTGTCCTCGAACACCGTCGCCGTCACGGCCTCGAACGACACGGCACACACGACTTCCAATTCGAGCGCCGTATCAGAGGTCGAGACCCGCTCCAGCCCCGATACTGCCGGTGAGAAGGCTCCCGCGAGCAGGCGAAGCGCACCGCAGGACGCGCTGACACTGACCGCCACCGGTCGAGAAATGGCCCAGATACCGGTCGATCCGAGGATGTCGCGCATGCTCGTGCAGGCGCACCGGACGGGCTGCCTGGCCGATGTGCTGATCATCGTCGCCGCGTTGTCGATCCAGGACGTGCGCGAACGACCCGCCGAATTCCAGCAGGCCGCCGACACCAAGCACGCGCGTTTCGTGATGGACGGCTCGGATTTCCTGGCCTACCTGCGCCTGTGGGAGTACCTCACCGAGCAGCGTAAATCGTTGTCGTCCAACCAGTTCCGCCGTATGTGCCGCGACGAGTTCCTGCACTACCTGCGCATCCGCGAATGGCAGGACCTGCACGGCCAATTACGCACCATCACACGAGGACTCGGGTGGTCGACCGATGCAGCCGCCCTCGGACGCGAAGGCGACACCTCCCCACGACGCGACGGCGACACCTCCTCACGGCGCGACGGCGACACCTCCCCGCGACGCGACGGCGACACCTCCCCACGACGCGACGGCGACACCTCCCCACGACGCGACGGCGACACCTCCCCACGACGCGACGGCGACACCTCCCCACGACGCGACGGCGACACCTCCCCACGACGCGACGGCGACACCTCCCCACGACGCGACGGCGACACCTCCCCACGACGCGACGGCGACACCTCCCCACGACGCGACGGCGACACCTCCCCACGACGCGGCGACGGCACCTCCCCGCAGCGCGGCGAGGACACCTTCTCGCAGAGCGGCGATGGCAACGCCCGACACGATGGCGACACCGCTGGGGGCGCGAACGATTCCGGACAGGGCGCACGCACACGCGGGCGGCGCGGACGAGGACGCGCTCCCGACGCGCGACGCTCCGGTGATGCCACGCCACGCACCGAACGCGCGAGCACCAACACGCCCGCCGAATCCGACGGCGACACCTGGGATTCCATCTCCATCCACCAGGCCCTGCTGGCGGGAATGCTGTCCCACATCGGTGTCCGCGAGGCCGAATCACGCGAATTCCTCGGGGCGCGCAACGCCAAATTCATGATCTTCCCCGGTTCCTCGCTCGCCAAGAAACCGCCGCGCTGGGTGATGGCGGCCGAACTGGTCGAGACCTCGCGGCTGTGGGGCCGGATGGCGGCCAGGGTCGAACCGGAATGGGCCGAACGCCTCGCGGGCGATCTGGTCAAGCGCACCTACTCCGAACCGCACTGGTCGAGCAAGCGCGGCGCGGCGCGCGCCTACGAGCGCGTCACCCTCTACGGGATTCCGCTGGTGACCGGACGCGCCGTCGACTACGGTCGCATCGACCCCGAACTGTCACGAGAACTGTTCCTGCGCCACGCTTTGGTCCAGGGCGAATGGCAGACCCGGCACGAATTCTTCCACCGCAATCGCGCCCTGCTCGACGATGTCGCCGACCTCGAGCACCGGGCCCGCCGCCGCGACATCCTGGTCGACGACGAGGTGCTGTTCGAGTTCTACGACCGCCGGGTGCCCGCCGACATCGTCTCGGTGCGCCATTTCGACACCTGGTGGCGCCGCGCCGCGCGCACCGACCCGGCCCTGCTGGATTTCTCGAAGTCGACGGTGGTCAACGCCTCGGCCACGGGCCTGGATCCCACCGCCTTCCCGGACGCCTGGCGGCAGGGCGAACTGAGTTTCCCGCTCAGCTATCAGTTCGAGCCGGGGCAGGCCGACGACGGTGTCACGGTCGCCATTCCGATCGAACAGCTGGCGCACGTACGGCCCGTCGGCTTCGACTGGCTCGTGCCCGGCATGCGCGAGGAGCTCGCCGCCGCCTACATCAAGACACTGCCGAAGTCATTGCGGCGCGCCGTGGTTCCCGCGCCCGACTTCGCCGCCGCCGCGCTCGCGGCCCTCACCCCCCGGTCGGAGCCACTGCGCGTCGGGCTCGCGCGGGAGCTGTCGCGTCTCGGCTCGATCACCGTGACCCCGGCCGATCTCGATCCCGCCGCGCTGCCCGACCATCTGCGCGTCACCTTCGCCGCCGTCACCGCCGACGGTTCGGTGACGGCCAAGAGCAAAGATCTTGCCGCGTTGAAAACGCAACTGGCCGAACAGGTCTCGAAGTCGGTGGCGCGCGCCACCGCAGGCGCCGAACGCGCGCCGACCGCGGTGTGGACCTCGGAGTCGCTCGGCACGCTGCCCTCGACCGTGCGCAGGGAGGTCGCCGGGCAGACCGTGACCGGTTATCCCGCACTGGTTCCCGAGACCGACGGCGTCGCGGTGCGAGTGTTGAGTTCGCCCGCCGAGCAGGCCGCCGCCATGCGCGCGGGCACCCGCGCTCTGGTGTTGGCCGCGCTGCCGACCTCGGTGCGCGCGGTCACCGCGAGTCTGCCGCCGCGAGACCGGTTGAGCCTGAGCCAGAATCCGTACGGCACCGTCGACGCGCTGGTCGAGGACTGTCGCGCCGCGGCCGCCGACGAACTCGTGGCCGCCGCGGGCGGGCCGGTGCGCGATCCCGCCGCTTTCGACCGCTTGGTCGCCGCCATCCGCCCCGACTTCACCTCGGCGGTAGCGCGTTCGGTGCGCGCCGCGGTGCCGGTGCTCGCGGGCGCGCAGCGGGTCGCCACGGCGCTGGCCGACACCTCCGAACGGGATATCGCCGAGGACGTGCGCCGCCAGCTCGACGACCTGGTCTTCCCCGGCTTCCTCTCCGAATGGGGCGGCGCCCGGCTGCGCGAGCTGCCCCGCTACCTGGACGCGGCAGTGCTGCGCCTGGAATCCCTACCCGGCTCGGCGACCCGGGACCGCCAGGGCATGGTCGAGGTGGATCGCGTCCTCGCCGCCTACGGCCGCCTGCTCGAGGCACTGCCCGAGCACCGCCGTCACGCGCCCGATGTGGCCGAGATCTGGTGGATGATCGAGGAATTCCGGGTCAGCCTGTTCGCACAGAAACTCGGCACGCCGTATCCGATCTCCGCCAAGCGCATCGAGAAGGCGATCGCCGCCGTCAAGCGGTGAACCGCACGCTCGGTACGCCGCCGCTTCAGTCGACCGTGACCGCGGCGGCCGCGCGCGCGGTCCGCATGTGCTGGATCTCGCGTTCGAAATCCTCGGCGGAGGTGAAGGAGCGGTACACCGAGGCGAAGCGCAAGTAGGCGACCTCGTCGAGATCGCGCAACGGACCGAGGATGGCCAGCCCCACCTCGTGACTCGGCACTTCGGGCGAACCCTTCGCGCGCACCGAGTCCTCGACCTGCTGGGCGAGCAGGTTCAGGGCGTCGTCGTCGACCTCGCGGCCCTGACACGCCCGCCGCACGCCGCGAATCACCTTCTCCCGGCTGAACGGTTCGGTGACTCCGCTGCGCTTGACCACGGACAGGATGGCGGTCTCGACCGTGGTGAATCGTCTCCCACAGGTCGGACACGAGCGTCGACGACGGATGGCCGCACCTTCCTCGGCCTCGCGTGAGTCGACCACCCGTGAGTCGGGGTGTCGGCAGTACGGGCAATGCATCCGAGAGATCCTTCGACGACGCGCGCGCTCGCGTCCGTCCCGGTGTGACCGGTCCGACGAGCTCGTGTACAGGGCGTGAACCCGGCGCGAGGCGCACCGCCGAATGACGGCAGACGCACCTCTATAACACTTCGAGGATACTCGGAACACCACCGGGGGTTTCGCCCGGAGTCGCGCAGCGCGCGCAGGCGTGTCGCGGGCGCGTCAGCGGGGTAAGGGATCACTCGGCACGTCATGGCGCTCGACCACGCCCGGTACCGTCGAGGTTTCCTCGGGCAGGGTTCCGGCCCGCCAGTGCGCGATCACGATGAGCGCCGTCACCGCAAGCGCGCTGAGCAGCGCCGCCGCGGCGAGCACCGCGAAGCCGACCGTTGCCTGTTCGACCCGCGCTCGCATGGGGTGCTCACCCCGCGGAGCCCGCACCACCGAACGCACCGGCCCGCGCCGGTACAGCCGCGTCGGGGCGCCCGGCCTGCCGTCGCGCGGGCGGCGCCTGGCGACCCGCCGCGGTGCGACCTCCAGCGCCCGCGCGCCCGCCCGGCGCGGCGCGCACGCCGCTGCCTCGGCTTTGTCGGACTGTTCGGCGCCGTCGAACAGCTCGGCACTATCAGACTGGACGGTCGCTCGAACGTTTTCGCGGATCGCGGTGTTCATCGGACAAACCTCCGTGAGGGGTGCGGTGGGGTAGCTCGGAGAGTCGGCATTCGATCACATGTTCGAAGAACTGGTGTTCGATTTCTACCACGGTCCGCCGACAAAGTCAGCTCGAACACCCGACATACGTCGAACAGATGTTTGAAACATTCGAACACCCGGACTAAATTCAGACAGCGACAACATCAACAGGAAGGCGGTTGCCGGTGAGCCACACAGACGACACGGGTGAGGAGAGCGGAGTCGGGGCGGACCCGTCCCTGACCGGGGCAGATCTCACCGTGCGTCAGCGCAAGGTACTCGAGGTCATCCGCACCTCGGTGAGCGAGCGCGGCTACCCGCCGAGCATCCGCGAGATCGGCGACGCCGTCGGCCTCACCTCCACCTCCTCGGTCGCCCACCAACTCCGCGCACTCGAACGCAAGGGGTATCTACGCCGCGACCCGAACCGCCCGCGCGCGGTGGACGTTCGCGGACTCGACGAGGCGGTGCGCGCGGTCACCAGCCTGCCCGGCGCCGCGCCCGCCGCGGACACCGAAACCCTCGGCGACGCGGGCCATCCGACACCCACCTACGTGCCCGTCCTCGGTCGCATCGCCGCCGGTGGCCCCATCTTGGCCGAACAGGCCGTCGAAGACGTGTTCCCGCTGCCGCGTGAACTGGTCGGCGACGGGTCGCTGTTCCTGCTCAAGGTCGTCGGCCAGTCCATGGTCGACGCCGCCATCTGCGACGGCGACTGGGTGGTCGTGCGGCAGCAGAACGTCGCCGACAACGGCGATATCGTCGCCGCCATGATCGACGGCGACGCCACCGTCAAGACCTTCAAGCGCACCGGATCGGACGTGTGGCTGATGCCGCACAACCCGTTGTTCGAACCGATTCCGGGCAACGACGCGCGCATCCTCGGCAAGGTCGTGACGGTGATCCGCAAGATCTGAGCGCGGTACCGGAACCGAGGGCGGTGGCGCATTCGCGTCGCCGCCCTCGTCCATCCCGCCACACCGGCACTCGAGCGGGCGCGCGGCGAGGCAGAATCGTCAGCGAACGCGACAGGCGATGACGCGAAGGGGGCCGCCGATGTCCACATCAACCACCCGCCCACTCAACGACCTGGTCACCCGCGGCTGGGGGACGTTGTCCCGCACCTACGACCTGCCGCTGGTCCAGCGGCTGTCCTATCGGCCCCCGCACGACGAGATCCTCGAGCAGGTGCGCACCTCGGGTGCGCGCCGCGTCGCCGACGTCGGCTGCGGTACCGGTATTCTCGCCGCGCGCATCGGCGACGAGATCGGTCCCGACCTCGTCTACGGCTGCGATCCCTCCACCGGCATGCTCACCCGCGCCTGCGCCCGATCGCGGCGGGTGCGCTGGTTCGAACGCGGCGCCGAGGACCTCCGACTACCCGACGGCGCGCTGGACGCGATCGTGTCGACCCATGCCTTCCACTTCTTCGATCACCGAGCGGCGCTGCGGGAGTTCCATCGGGTACTCGCGCCGGGCGGACTGCTCGCGATCGTGTTCAACAACTTCCCCGGCGCACTCGCCCGCGCGCTGCAACCGCGCGCGCTCCGTGATATCGCCTACTTCCCGGCGCCTGCCGAATTCGCGGAAATGGTCACCGCCGCGGGGTTCTCGGTGACGGTGCAACGCCCGGTACGGCGCCCGATACCCGCGGCGCTCGTACCCGATGTACTCACCGTAGCCCGCCGATCCTGACCCGGTCCGAGGATCGGCGCCGCGGCGGAAGCGCCACCCTACCTTGTGACCGACCACGAACGGCCCGGTATTCCTTGTGATGATTCATGCACTCCGGAAGTGTTCGGCGACATAGTCATTCGGCTAATCTCTGGATCCGGATGATGCCGGTATCCGTGGCATCCGGCGTCGGGGCCGGTGGCATCACCGCTGCCGTGCAGCCGCCACACTCCCGGAAACAAAGGAATCATCCCCTTGCCTCGGACATTGACCAGGATCTTGGCGGTCCTGATCACCCTGTTTTCTGCGGGTTCGCTGACGACCACCGCGGCCGCCGATCCGCTCTATCCATCACCCGATCCCGACCCTTTCTTCGCCGCGCCCGCCGATCTCGGGTCCAAGGCGCCGGGCGATGTCGTTCGCACCCGCCGCATAGATTCCGGACCGTATGTCGGCACCGAGGGTTGGCAAGTGGCGTTCCGCTCCACCAATTCCGGCGGTAAACCCATCATGGCCGTCACCACCGTATTGGTGCCGGTGGGGGTGAAGAATCCGCCGCTGGTGTCGTATCAGGCGCTGATCAATTCACTGGGCAGCAAATGTAATCCGTCACGATCGCTGTTCAACGGCGAACTCCAGGACGCGATGGGCGCGATGCTGCCGATCGGGCGCGGCTGGGCGATTTCACTGCCGGATTATCTCGGTCCCAATGTCGCCTACGGCGCCGCGAAATTGAGCGGAATGGTCACCCTCGACGGCGTGCGCGCGGTGCGGCGCGCCACCGAGATCGGCCTGAGCTCCTCCCCGGTCGCCATCGCGGGCTATTCCGGCGGCGGCATGGCCTCCGCGTGGGCGGCCGCCCTGCAGCCCACCTACGCACCGGAACTGCCGATCGCGGGCGTCGTCGCGGGCGGTATTCCCGCCGACCTCGAGCAGATGGCGCTGGGCCTCGGATTCGAACCGCATCCCGGATTCGGACTCGCTTTCGCGGCCGCCATGGGGTTGGAGCGCGAATACCCGGACCGACTGCCGATCTCCGACCAGCTCAACCCGACCGGCCTGTGGTTCCGGGAATTCACACACGACGAATGCCGCCGCTTCCTACTCTTCCACGGGGCGATGCGCAGCGCCGATCAACTCGCGGCCTCGAAGTCGCTGATGGACAGCCCCGCCGCCCGCGAGGTCCTCTACGAGAACAGCCTGCGTCGCTTCTCGGGCACGCCGACCGCGCCGATGTACATCTGGCAGGGCGTCTACGACACCTTGACGCCGTTCGATTCGGTCAAGGAGGTCGCGGACCGGTACTGCCGCGCAGGCGCGCCGCTGACCTTCGTGCCCTACGAGATCGCCGAGCACATGACGACGGCGGCGGCGGGCTTCGCCGACGCCTGGAACTACCTCGAGGCCAGATTCCGCAACGAAGCACCGCCCGTGCGCTGCTGATACCTCGATCTATATCCCCGTACCCCGTATTCGGCCCCCTGCGCCGGATACGGGGTACGGGTGGAATTGCGGCCGGGAGCGGCGTTCCGTGGTCACCGCTCCCGGCCGTTCCTCAAGGAATGAGAAGCATCCCGAGGAAACTCTGAAACGCGCTGACGAGCTGCTCGATGAAGTTCGGGATCACGGCTCTTCCTTTCTCCTAAACTCGCTACCGAAACGCGGGCACAGACTTCGAAACCGGCTCGCTCCCGCGAGCGGGCACATCGACATCGCCTCGACCTGACCGCCGTCGCGCTGACTCACCAGGTATTCGACGTGACACGGAACAGGGATGGGATCGAATCCGAGACCGGAAGATCTCCCGAAAAACGCTGCCGCCGCGCGAAATCACCGTTCGCTTGCGATCGGCGACCCTCCCGGCGTGGAGACCATTCGGTCCATATCCCGTGTCGGCACAGACCAGGTATAGCCGCGATGCGTTCGCCCAAACTTTGCCAGAACGAATATCAGACCGAGCGGAATCCTCCACCGACCCGATGCTCCCACTCGAGGTGGGCGCGCGACAATGGAACCGATGACAGATCTGGTGTGGTACGCGTCCTACGGATCGAATATGCATTCCGCTCGGTTCGCCTGCTACCTCGCGGGCGGAACCCCCGAGGGCGGCGCGATCGATCTCCCCGGCTGCCGCGACCGCACCGCCCCGCGGCGCACCCGCGCGCTCGCACTGCCCGGACTCCTCTACTTCGCCACCGAATCCCGCACCTGGACCGGCGGCCGCGCCTTCTACACCCCCGAGGCCGCCGGTGTGACAGCCGCGCGCGCATATCTCGTCACCGCCGAACAATTCGGCGATATCGTCGCCCAGGAGATGTACCGCACCCCCGACGCCCATCTCGACCTCACCGCGGCCGTGTCCGCAGGCCACGCCGCGATCGGCCCCGGACGCTACGAAACCCTCATCCGCACGGGCACTCTCGATGGCCACCCGATGCTCACCTGCACGGCGCCCCGCGAATACACCGCCCTGCCCGGCAATCCCCCGTCTCCCGCCTACCTGCGCCACCTGGCCGCCGGACTCCGCGAATCCCACGACTGGCCGCTCCCCCGAATCGCCGAATACCTGGCCACCAGGCCCGGCGCGAACCTCAGGTGGACCCCGCGATCGGTGCTGACGGCAGTGACCGCGCACCCCGACCGCTGACGCCCCCGACTCACCTCAGCAGGCAGGCGCCGGAGGCCACCAGCAGCCTGACCTCGGCCGCGGTCCTGTCCACATCCATCGCGCCGGTGTCGAGAGCGTGGTGTTCGAGATTCCCGAGGTCGGCGAAAGCGGGCGGTCCGGTCAGGATGATCACGTCACCGATCATGCTCCGACCGTAATCCGGGAATCCCCGCGACGAAAGTCTTCATCTTTCGCGCCGCTTCAGGCACCAGTACCGCACCGCGCACGGCGACCGGCAGCCGCCCCGATCACGCGCACGGCCGTATTCCGTGCCAGCAGACCCGCGCGACTCTCGGGCACCAGCAGGGCGGCGCCGACGCGGAACCCTCGTTGCCGAGGTTCGACCGAGCGGCGATGGGCGGACTCGTACCGAACGAACCCCGCCGTGTGGTCGACCGTCGCCGTCAGGGATTCAGCCAGTCGGTAAGCGCCCGCGATGGCGAGGGTCGAACCATCGCCGAGCAGAGACAGACAGGAGGCGGCGTCGCCGACCAGGACGACGCGTCCGGTCGACCAGCGCGGCAGATCGATGCGGCTCACGGAGTCGAAGTACAGATCATCGGCCGAACGCACCTGATCGAGCAGTTCCGGCACCCGCCACCGTGCGTCCCGGAAGGCTTCGATCACGAGTCTCTTGTGGGTCGCGAGGTCACGGTGGTCGAGGTCGGGAACAGGATCACGCCGAAAGAAGAACGCCGCCACCGCGCGACCCGCGGCGGGATGGACCCCGACGGCGCGACCGGGCATGCCGTGGAAGATCGCCTCGCGTTCGGAACCGAACGGCGTGGGCACCGGCAGAGTCGCGACGTACATGCCTTGGTCGGTACGGAACCGCGTTTCGGGGCCGAAGGCCAGGCGCCGCACGGCCGAATGCAGACCGTCCGCACCGATCAGTAGATCGAACCGCCCGGATTCGGCGTTCTCGAAGGTCACATCGACGCCGTGCGCGTCCTGTGCCACCGCGGCGATGCTCTGCCCCCAACGGAAGTCGGCGATCTCGCGCGCACTCTCCGTCAAGATGCCCGCGAGGTCGGCGCGCGGCAGTTCCAGTGCTTCGGAACCGCTGCCGAACGCCGACAGTGGCAGTGCCGCGATGTGTTCGCCGCGCGCATCGACGAAGGTCATGCGGTCGACGGAGGTCGCGGCTTCCCGCAGGCGCGGCAATATCCCCATCCGCCGGACCACGTCGATCGCGAAGCCTTTCACGTCCACCGGATTGCCGCTGGACCGCTGCCCCGACGCGCGTTCGACGACGGTGACCACGTCGCCGCGCCGCGCCAGCCAGTAGGCCAGCGTCGCCCCCGCGACTCCCGCTCCCGAAATCAGTATGTTCGCGGCCATGTTCACCCACCTCACTAAATGGACGAATTTCGTCCACTTAATAGACGGTACAGTAACCGGAATACTTTCGTCCGGATGGAGAGTGTGACGGTGCGAGCCGACGCAAGGAGCAATCGTGATCAGATCCTCGCCGCCGCCTTGATCGCATTCCGCGAGAAGGGCATCGACGTACCGATGAAGGAGATCGCCGACCTGGCGGGCGTCGGCGTCGGCACCCTTTACCGTCATTTCCCGGATCGCGACGCCGTACTCACCGCCATCGCCCACCCCTATCTGGCCGACCTCGCCGCCCGCGCCGCGACCGCACGCGCCGAGGAACCAACCGCGTGGACCGCCCTGGCCCGCTTCCTGCACGAATGCGCGCAGGCTCGGCTCGGCGCACTCGCCGCCGCACTCGAACCGACGCTGCACACCTGCATCCGAAACAACCCCGAACTCACGGAGATTCGCGCGGCCGTGGTCGATCACCTCACCGCGATGACCGACGCCGCGCACGCCGAGGGCACCCTGCGCACCGATGTCGGCACCGCCGACATCGCCAACCTGATGACGGTGCAGATCTACGCCCGTGCGGGCGAGAACACCGCCGAGGCCACGCGGCGCGTCGTGGACCTGATCCTCGACGGACTCCGCACCGCCCCCGGATGAGAACGATCAGGACAGTTTGAGCGACCGTCCGATGATCTCCTTCATGATCTCGGTGGTGCCGCCGTAGATCGTCTGGATGCGGGCGTCGGTGTAGGCCTTGGCGATCGGGTATTCGCGCATGTAGCCGTAGCCGCCGTGCAACTGGAGGCAGCGGTTGACGAGGTCGAGTTGTTCCTCGGTGCTCCACCACTTGGCCATGGCGGCGTCCTCGGCGGAGAGCTTCTTCGCGTTGAGATCCTCGATGAAGCGGTCGACCAGCACGCGCACGGCGGTGGTCTTGGTGGCGAGTTCGGCGAGTACGAAACGGGTGTTCTGGAGTGCGCCGATGGGCTTGCCGAACGCCTTGCGGTCGCGGACGTACTGGATGGTCATGTCCAGACAGCCCTCCATGGCCGCCGCCGCCATGACCGCGATGGACAGGCGCTCCTGCGGTAGGTTCTGCATGAGGTGGATGAAGCCCATGCCCTCGGTGCCGAGCAGGTTCTTGCCCGGTACCCGCACATCGTTGAAGCTGAGTTCGGCGGTGTCCTGGGCCTTGAGGCCGATCTTGTCCAGGTTGCGGCCGCGTTCGAAGCCTGCCATGCCGCGCTCGACCACGAACAGACTGAACCCCATCGCGCCCTTCTCCGGATCGGTCTGGGCCACCACGATCACGATGTCGGCGTTGATGCCGTTGGTGATGAAGGTCTTGGCGCCGTTGAGGATCCAGTCGTCGCCGTCGCGGATCGCGCGGGTCTTGATGCCCTGCAGGTCGGAACCGGTGCCGGGTTCGGTCATGGCGATGGCCGTGATGATCTCACCGGAGCAGAATCCGGGTAGCCAGCGCTGTTTCTGCTCTTCGTTCGCGAGATCGATCAGATAGGGCGCGATCACATCGTTGTGCAGGGTGAAACCGAGGCCCGAGTACTGGCCTTTGCACGACTCCTCGGTGATCACCGCGTTGTAGCGGAAGTCGAGCACGCCGCCGCCGCCGAACTCCTCCGGCACGGCCATGCCGAGGAAGCCCTGTTTGCCCGCTTCGAGCCACACCGACCGGTCGACGATGCCCGCCTCCTCCCACTTCGCGTGGTTCGGGGCGACGTGCTGATCGAGAAATTTGCGGAACGACTCCCGGAACAGCTCGTGCTCGGGTTCGAACAGTGTGCGCTCCACACCAACCTCCTAGTGACCACACCGGCCGGTCCACACCGACCCGTCGTTGCCACATACGGTACCCGGAATGAGAACCGTTGTTCACTTCCGGTGCCGAAATTGTTGTCTCACCTGGAGTAAATCCGCAGCGACATCCCGATTTCCAACGAATGGCGACCCCGCCCGCCGGTGCGGTCTCAGACCGGAAGCAGCGCGCGCAGCCGACCCGCGAGCCTGCGACCGGAATCGCGCTCGCGTTCGGCGAACAGGTACTTCATCTCCTCTTCCAGGCCCTTGCGCACCACCTGGCACAGCTCGAGGGCCGCGGCGTCCAGGTCGGCGGCGTCGCGCCAGGGCGCGGGGTCGATCGGCGTGCCCGCCGAGAAGTAGAACCGCTCGGGGCGCGGCAGCACGGTGGGGCCGATGCCGCGCAGCAGCGGCGGCGTCAGATCCGTCTTCAACCCGAGCGCCTCGACCGCCCAGCGCACCGGGGCCATGACCGGGTGTCCACCGTCGAAGACGATGTCGAAGGCGTCATCGATGCCGATCATGGCGACCGGGACGATCGGCGCGCCCGCCTCGATGGCCATGCGCGCGAATCCGGTGCGGCCCTCCCACTTCAGCACGTACTTCTCGTTCTTGCGGCGAATGGCCTCACGTCCGCCTCCGGGAAAGACCAGCACCGCCTCGCCGCGGCCGAGCAGCGTCGCACAGTTGTCGCGGGTGCCGCGCACCGAACCGTAGTGGTGCAGGAAATGCCGCACGCCCGGCACCGCGATGAGCAGGTTCTCGGCGAGTCCTCGGATCAGCCGTCCCCGGGCGCGCAGCA
This sequence comes from Nocardia bovistercoris, assembly GCF_015674855.1. Taxonomy (GTDB): domain Bacteria; phylum Actinomycetota; class Actinomycetes; order Mycobacteriales; family Mycobacteriaceae; genus Nocardia; species Nocardia bovistercoris. The sequence continues at coordinate 564,088 of NZ_JADMLG010000001.1, forward strand.
CCTCGGGCAACAGCAAGGGGGCGTCGATGATCCCCAACAGATTGTGATTGCCGACCAGTAGCACCGGGCCTTCGGCGGGTATGTTCTCCAACCCGTAGAAGCGCGGACTCGTCCATGCCCGCAAGGGGGCGAGCAAAGTCTCGAGGACTCGGATATCGGTGTCGTCCAGCGCCACATCCAGCGGTGCGCCGTCGGTCAGGATTACCTCGGCGGGCGAGGATTCAGGCATCGGTGTCCCCATCGAATGTCGGATCCCAGCACTTCGTCGTAATGGAATGAACAGCCCCTGCGCCGCACGTAGCTGCGGCCTCGATGACCAACCGTACCGCATCGGAATGGAACGGGTCGCCACCTCGGGGCGACCGGGAAGTGGACGGCGACGGCCCATTTCGGAAACCGACCCGATGGAATGTCACGAAAAGGCGGAATTCACCCGCACAGCGGATTTCGTTGCCCACGAAGGAAACTCGCGCACACAGCGGCAACTTCCGCTAGCCGCAAGGTAACCCGGAAATGCTCTCCGTCCGCGATTCGATGGCGGAACGGATCAATGACACGGCTGTGGCGTACTCGACACCGAAACAACCGCGACCGGCGAGAAATGTGAATACGACACCGGGTGGTCGATCGATATCGACCACCCGGCATTCCGAGAGTCCGGCCCGATCACTCCGACGCGATGGAACCGGCGTGCGCGTACTCCGACAGCGACGCGGCCAGCGCGTGCGGAACGCGGGCGTGCACCCGGGTACCGCCCTCCTCGTGCGTGGACCCGATGATCCGGCCGTCGGCGTGGATACGCGCCAGCAGATCGCCGCGCGTGTACGGCAGCAGCACGCTGACCTCGACGTCGAGACCGCCGAGCACCTCCGCCAGTCGCGCACGCAGTTCATCGATGCCCGCGCCGGTGTGCGCCGAGACGAAGGCCGCGTCCGGCAGCAACCCGCGCAACCTGGTCAGCTCCGTGCGACCCACCGCGTCGATCTTGTTCACCACCAGCAGTTCCGGCGGCGCGGCGGCGCCCTGCTCCTTGATCACGTCGGTGATCACCTCGCGCACCGCCTCGATCTGGCCCAGCGGCATCGGATCGGAACCGTCGACCACGTGCAGCAGCAGATCCGCGCCCGTCACCTCCTCCAGCGTGGAGCGGAACGCCTCGACCAACTGGGTCGGCAGGTGTCGCACGAATCCGACGGTGTCGGTGAACACCACCTCGCGGCCGTCGTCGAGCGCGGCGCGGCGGGTGGTCGGATCGAGGGTGGCGAACAGCGCGTCCTGTACCAACAGGCCCGCCCCGGTCAGCGTGTTCATCAGACTCGACTTGCCCGCGTTGGTGTAGCCGACGATCGCGACCGACGGCACCCCGCTTGACTCGCGGCGGGAGCGCTTGGTGTCGCGCGCCGTCTTCATCTCACGGATCTCGCGGCGCAGTTTCGCCATCCGCTCGCGAATGCGGCGACGATCGGTCTCGATCTTGGTCTCACCGGGACCGCGCAGACCAACACCGCCGTTGCTGCCCGCGCGACCGCCCGCCTGCCGCGACATGGACTCACCCCAGCCGCGCAGCCGCGGCAGCATGTACTCCATCTGGGCCAGCGCGACTTGCGCCTTGCCCTCGCTGGAGGTGGCGTGCTGGGCGAAGATGTCCAGGATCAGCGCCGTGCGGTCGATCACCTTGACCTTGACGACCTTCTCCAGCGCCGTCAACTGCGCCGGGGTGAGTTCACCGTCGCAGATCACGGTGTCGGCGCCGGTGTCGAGTACCACCGCCCGCAGCTCGTCGGCCTTTCCGGAACCGATGTAGGTGGCCGGATCGGGTTTGTCGCGGCGCTGGATCAATGCCTCGAGCACCTGGGAGCCCGCCGTCTCGGCGAGCAGCGCCAACTCGGCCATATCGGCCTCGGCGCGCGCGGCGGTGCCACCGGTCCAAACACCGACCAGGACGACCCGCTCCAGCCGCAGCTGCCGGTACTCGACCTCGGTGATGTCGGTGAGTTCGGTGGACAGACCGGCGACCCGGCGCAGCGAACCGCGATCCTCCAACTGGAGTTCACCGGTGGTCGGCTCGGCGGCGGCCCACCCGGAGTGCCTGGTGCCGCGCAACCGCTCGTCGCGGGCGCGCATGCGGGCGGCATGCTCGGCCACCACGTCACCGTTCGCCGCCACGTCACCGTTCGCCGCCACGTCACCGTTCACCGCCGCAGCGCCGTCGGACGCGGAGGCGTCGGCGGAATCAGCGGTCTCGTCGGCGAGGTCGTCACCGGCGGCCGTATTGATGTCGAAAGTCTCTGAATTCCTCATACACCATCCATGCTGCCACGTAGACGCGGGTCAGCGCATTCGATATTCGTCCTCGGCGAAACGGAACGCGGCCATCGGACCCGCTCCCGCGCCGGAGATCGTCGCCTCAGAACCCGTTCCACCACTGTTCGCCGATGCGTCCCGCGGCCACCAGGACCGAAGGACCGCGCAACCGGGCGGCGCCCGCCTCTAGTCCGACCGCAACGGCTCCGCCCGGCACCCGGATCGTCACCTCACCGGTGTCGACGGCGAGATCGAAACCCTCATCGGCCAGCAACGCGGCGGCTGCCGCCACGGTTCCCGTTCCGCAGGAACGCGTCTCGCCGACACCGCGCTCGTAGACGCGCATATCGGCGGCCCGGTCGGGACCGAGCGGGGTCAGGATCTCGATATTCACCCCGAGCGGGAACAGGTCGGGGTCGTAACCGGGTGAGACGGTCAGGTCGAGCTTCGCCAGCGATTCAGCGGACAGGTTGCGGTCGACGCAGGCCAGGTGCGGATTGCCGACATCGATGCCGATGCCCGGATATGCCCAGCCCGCGATGGTCGCCGTGGACGCGCCGAGCGCGCGGACCACACCCATGTCCACCGTGACCTCGCCGTGCGTCGGCCCGCTCTCGTGCACGACGACCGGTCGCGCGCCCGCGCGACTGCCGACCACGTAGCGCTCCCGCGATTCCAGCCCCGAGGCCGCGAGATAGTGCGCGAACACCCGGACGCCGTTGCCGCACATCTCCGCCGTCGACCCGTCGCCGTTGCGGTAGTCCATGAACCAGTCGTCGGCCGCAACGCCCTCCGGAATCGAAGCGAGCACACCCGCGTCACGCAGGGCGCCCGCCCGCGCGACCCGAAGCACGCCGTCGGCCCCGAGGCCGCGCTGCCGATCGCACAGCGCCGCGACGCGTTCGGCGGTCAACTCGAGGCGCACGTCGAGATCGGGCAGCACCACGAAATCGTTCTCGGTGCCGTGTCCCTTGCTGAACTCGATATCCGCCACGCTGCCCACTTCCTGAACTAGACGACTCGACGACGTCGATTATCCGGTAACACCGCCGCGGCGAATCCACCGCCGCGCTCGTCGTGGCCTCACCGTTTGGCGAACGTTCGACGCTGCCGGGAAATTTCGTACAACGCCACCGCGCCCGCCGACGGCGCGCCGAGCGAACTCGCGCTGCCGCCCATCGGAATGGAGACCAGATCGTCGCAGGCCGCCTGCCACGCCGCGCTCATCCCGCCGGTCTCGTTGCCGACCACCAGAATCGTCGACTCGGTGAAATCGTGGTCGAACACCGCGTGCGTGCCGTTCTCGTCGGTGCCGACCACGCGGGTAGGGATGCCGCGCGCGATCTGGCGGTCCCGCAGCGCGAGCACCTGCGCGGCTCCCGCGGCGCGGAATACCGGAACGGCGAACAGCGACCCGGTGGACGCGCGAACGGCCTGCGGATCGTAGTGATCGGCGCCGTGGCCGGTGACCACGACCGCCGTCGCGCCGAAGGCGTCGGCCGAGCGGATCAGGGTGCCGAGATTGCCCGGCGAGTTGGGCCGGTCGAAGACCACGACCACCGGCGGCGCCTCCCCGGGCTCCCCCGGTTCGAAGCTCGCCAGATCCGTCCCGCGCGCATGCGCCACCGCGACGACTTCCGGTGTGCCGGTGGACTTCTCGCCGAGTTCGGCCATCAACTCCGGCACCAGCCCGACGCACGGCACCTCGGCGGTGTCGAGCAGGCGACGCGCCCAACTCGACAGCTCGGGTGCGCCGAGCCGGTACAGCAGCGTCTCCAGCGGCCAGCCGTGCTCGACCGCCTGGGTGATGGGCCGTACGCCCTGCACGAGGAAACGGCCGTCCCGGTTGCGGGTGGCCCGATTGGTCAGATACGCCTGCCACACCTGCACCGACGCGGTGCGGGTGCTGACCCGCCGCGCACCCGTGTGGCCCTGGCGGGCACGGTAGGAATCCGGACTCGTCATCGCGCACCTGCCCGGCGCGCGGAATTCATCCGTACGAGCTGTCCGATCACCTTGCGGTCCGTTCCGTCGAGTCGAGCAGGGCCAGCGCGGTCGCGACCAGGTCGGGATCGGCGCCGTCGACCCAGCGCACCCGGGGATCGCGGCGAAACCAGGACCGCTGGCGCCGCACGTAGCGGCGGGTGCCGATCAGGGTGCGTTCCCGCGCGTGGTTCAGGTCGTATTCGTTGTCCAGATACGCGAGGACTTGCGCGTATCCGATGGCGCGGCGCGCGGTGACCCCCTCGCGCAGGCCGCGGTCGATCAACGCGCGCACCTCGTCGACCAGGCCGAGATCGAACATGCGCGCGGTGCGGGTCTCGATGCGCGCGTCCAGTTCCTCGGTGTCACGGTCGACGCCGATGATGCGAGCGCCCCACCGCGGTTCGCCGATGGTCGGCGCGGAGGCCGCGAACGGGCGGCCGGTGAGTTCGACCACCTCGAGCGCGCGCACCATGCGGCGGCCGTCGGTGGGCAGGATGGTGCGCGCCGCCACCGGATCGGCGCGCAGCAGCGCCTCGTGCACGGCCGCGACCCCCGCGCGCGCCAGCAGGTCCTCCCAGCGCGCCCGGACCTCGGGATCGGTCGCAGGGAAATCCCAATCGTCCAGCAGCGCTTGGACATACATCATCGAGCCGCCGACGATCACCGGCACCCGACCGCGTGCCGCGATGTCCTCGACATCCGCGCGCGCGGCGCTCTGATAGGCCGCGACAGTCGCGTATTCGGTGACCTCGAGGGTATCGAGCTGGTGGTGCGCGATCCCCCTGCGCTCTTCGGTCGGCAGCTTCGCGGTGCCGATATCCATGCCCCGGTACAACTGCATCGCATCGATATTGACGATCTCGCCACCGAGCCGTTCGGCCAGCTCGAGTCCGAGATCGGATTTGCCGGTGGCGGTGGGGCCGACGACGGCGATCGGGGTGATCGTCACGCGCTCCCCCTTCGCCCCGACTCACCCGCGCGTTCGGCGATGTGGCCTCGCGTACGCGCCCCGGTCACGAGACACCTCCCGGCCGCCATACGCTCACGTGATATCCGACACCGAAAGGCGCTTCCCTGTACAGGGTTTCGACACGGGGATCGGTCGCGTCGGCGGCGAAGACACCCGCGAGCGCCTGGTATGCAGACCGACCCGCTATTCCCAGCTCGGCGCACAGTCCGGCGTCCAACGCGCGCAGCTCGTCGCGGTCGCCCGCGCTCAGCGCGTCGTCGAGCGCCCGCTGCCGGTCGGCCGACCGCTCGTCCAGGTAGCCCGGCGACTTCGATGTCAGCGTCGTCGCGCCATCGGCCACGACGAGTACCGCATGCGGTTCGGCGGCGGCGTCGAGTTCGCGACGCAGCGCCGCACCGGCCGCCGCGCAGTCTCCCGCCGGAGCGTCCGCGGCGAGCAGGCGCGCCTCGACGGTTGCCTCGGGGGCGACCAGCCCGCGCAACCAGCCGGCGATCAGCACCGGCAGCGGAAGCTCGGGGTCGGGGTCGGCGGCGGCCGACTCGGACAGCGCGACCCGCACGTCGACACCGAAGCCGCCGAACGTGCCGACCGCGTCGGGACCGACGAATCGCTGCCCGGCCCCCGCCCCGAGCACCGTCCAGCGACTCGCGACCGCCGCCACCGACTCGACCGCCCGCCGCACCGCCGCACGCAGCGGTGCGGCGGGATCGTCGCGATCCGCGCGCGCGACGGCGCCGCCGAGTTCGGGAACGAGGATCGGCGGCGACGGGACCAGGGCCGCTATGGAGAACACCACGTAACGGTAGCCGTTGCCTACGACAGCGGCGCAGGCGCAGGTCCCGGCGACCACGGTGGACCGCTTCGAGTGTCTCTGCGTCAATTCGGGCCGAGATTGATAGTGTCGAGGTGCGACCACGCAGGTCATCACGGGTTGACAACTCCGCGAGGGCCGTGCTGGAGGCATGGATCGATCGTCCCGAGGGCTCGGACCGGGTTCAATGGGATGAGCTAGGGCGTAACCAGGCAGCCGTGACGCGCGGCAGGGACGGAGAGCAATGAGCGACAGCAACGGAACCGCGAAGGCCACCCCCGGCAGTGCACCGCGACCGTCCGGCGCCCCGAAACCCGGCGGCTCGACCCCCCACCCGAAGCCGCACGCGGTCAAACCGGCGCCGGGCCCCGCCCAGCAGCACCCCCACCCGGTGGTGGTGCCGACCGTCACCGACCCCAGCGTCTGGGGCCGCGTCGACGAGGACGGCACCGCGTGGGTGAAGACCGCCGACGGCGAACGCGAGGTCGGCTCGTGGCAGGCCGGTGCCGCCGCCGAGGGACTCGCGCACTTCGGTCGCCGCTTCGACGATCTGGCCACCGAGGTCGCGCTGCTCGAGGCCAGGCTCGCGGCGGGCGCCGACGCCCGCAAGACCAGGACCGCCGCCCTCGCCCTGGCCGAAACCCTGCCGACCGCCGCCGTGATCGGCGACGTCGACGGCCTGGCCCGGCGCCTGCAGGCCATCACCGAACACTCCGAGGAAGCGGCCGCGCACGCCAAGGAGGAGAAGGACCGCGCCAGACACGAGCACACCGAGCGCAAGGAAACGCTGTGCCTCGAGGCCGAGAAGATCGCCGCCGAATCCACCCAGTGGAAGGCCGCGGGCGATCGGCTGCGCGAGATCCTGGACGAGTGGAAGTCCATCCGCGGCGTGGACCGCAAGGTCGACGACGCGCTGTGGAAGCGCTACTCCAAGGCGCGTGAGGCCTTCAACCGCCGCCGCGGCGCGCACTTCGCCGAACTCGACCGCGAACGCGCGGCCGCCAAGACGCGCAAGGAAGAACTGTGCGTGCGCGCCGAAGAACTGTCGGGCTCCACCGACTGGGCGGGCACGGCATCGATCTTCCGCGACCTGCTCACCGAGTGGAAGGCCGCGGGCCGCGCGCCCCGCGAGGCCGACGAGGCGCTGTGGCGGCGCTTCAAGAGCGCCCAGGACGTGTTCTTCGCCGCCCGCAACGCCGCGGCCTCCGAACGCGACGCGGAATTCGAGCACAACGCCGTCGCCAAGGAAGAGCTCCTACACGCCTACGAACACCTCGACCCGGCCAACGGCCTCGACACCGCCCGCTCCGCCCTGCGCGAACTCCAGGACCGCTGGGACGCCATCGGCAAGGTCCCCCGCGACCGCATCCAGGAACTCGAGAGCAAGTTGCGCACCATCGAGAAGCGGGTCCGCGACGCCGTCGACGACCAGTGGCGCCGCTCCGACCCCGAGGCCATGGCCCGCGCGGCCCAGTTCCGCGAGAAGGTCGCCCAGTTCGAGGAACAGGCCGCCAAGGCACAAGCCGCCGGTAAGGCACGCGACGCCGAAAAAGCGCTCGAGCAGGCCAAACAGTGGCGTGAATGGGCCGAGGCCGCCGAAGGAGCGGTCAGCAACCGCTGAACGGCTCGGACAACGAAGTCACCGACTCACCGACCGCAGGGATTCGCTCGGCTTTCACGAGGTAGTCATTCGCCGGTGAGGCGGCGGCGATCGTCCTGTTCGGCGAGTGCGGCGGCGATGCGGCGTTGCTCCTCGGCTTCCAGGTGCACGATGGTGCGGCTCCACACCACGCGGACCCAGTGGAAGGTGAGGACGACGATGGCGATGGCGCCGATGATCAGGCCGATGCCGGGGCCCGCGCCCTGGTAATTGCCGAGGCCGGGGGTCTGGCGGTGCCAGATCGAGAGCACGCCGAAGACGCTCGCGATCGCCGAACCCGCCACCGCGATCCAGGCCAGCACCCACCGGCGGGTCATCAGCGCCAGCAGCGAGAACCCGATGCCGAAGGTCACCACGAACCACACGAACACGCGCGAGGGCAGGCCGATGTGTTCGATACGGGCGGCGTCGGTGTTCAGCAGCACGTCGAATCCGCGCGCGGTACCCGCGTGCGGAAGCACCAGCGACACCAGGAGCACGAAGACTCCGATCGCGACCACCATGGCGCGCACGCCCGGATCGATCTCGCCCGCGATCCGGCGTTCGACGGCGTCGATATCGCCTCGGAACTGCTCGAAGGCAACGTCGCCGTTCGCGCCGTCGGTGTTCCCGACCGCACCGCTCCCGGCGGCGCCCTTCCCGACCGCACCGTTCTCGCCCGCACTCACCGCGCCATCGCCTCCTTCACCCGAATCGCCGACCGCACCGGACACGTCCACTCTGCCATCCCGCCCGGCCCGCGCCGCAGCCGACCCACTACGTTCGGTAGTAGCACCGTCACCCGCCGCGGGCGGCGTACCTGTCCCCTCGGGACCTCGACGTGCGTGGTCCGCGTACCGATCCGGTTCACCTGAATCCGCGCCGTCGCCGTTCACACGACCTCCCGCAGTAGTCCGTTCTAGCTGGGGCACCCGGTGGCGCAGCCCGACACCGAGACCGGCTCGGGTGCGGGAGCGCCGATCCGCGGCAGGCCGAGGCCGACGCCGATGGGTTCGGTCTTGGGGGTGACGCCGCGCTCGTGGGCGTCGCCCGCCGCGGTCCGTCTGTGGGTCTTGACGGACGCGTCCGCGATGAGGTGATGCGGCGCAGCGCCGGTGATGTCCACGGTCACGATGTCGCCGGGACGGATGGGGGCGGCGGTCTCGGTGGGGCGGAAGTGCACGAGACGACCGTCGCGGGCGCGTCCGCTCATGCGCGCGGTGGCCGCGTTCTTCTTGCCCGCGCCATCGGCTACGAGCAGTTCGACCTCGGTGCCAACGAGCGCGCGATTGGCTTCCAGGGAGATCTGTTCCTGCAGGGCGATGAGCCGGTCGTACCGCTCCTGGACCACCGCCTTGGGCAGCTGGTCGGGCATATCGGCGGCGGGCGTGCCGGGGCGTTTGGAGTACTGGAAGGTGTAGGCGCTGGTGAAGCGGGCGCGACGCACCACGTCGAGGGTCTCCTGGAAATCCTCCTCGGTCTCACCGGGGAAGCCGACGATGATGTCGGTGGTAATGGCCGCGTGCGGCATGGCGGCGCGGACCTTCTCGATGATGCCCAGGTAGCGCTGCTTGCGGTAGGAGCGCCGCATGGCCTTGAGCACCCGGTCGGAGCCGGATTGCAGCGGCATGTGCAGTTGCGGGCAGATGACCGGGGTCTGCGCCATGGCCTCGATCACGTCGTCGGTGAATTCGGCCGGATGCGGCGAGGTGAAGCGGACCCGTTCGAGTCCTTCGATCTCGCCGCAGGCCCGCAGCAGTTTCGCGAAGGCGCTGCGGTCGCGCTCCTCGGTGGGGTCGACGAAGTTCACGCCGTAGGAATTGACGTTCTGCCCGAGCAGGGTCACCTCGAGCACACCCTGTGCCACCAGGGCGCCGACCTCGGCGAGCACGTCGCCGGGGCGACGGTCCACCTCCTTGCCGCGCAGCGCGGGCACGATGCAGAAGGTGCAGGTGTTGTTGCAGCCCACCGAGATCGACACCCAGCCCGCGTAGGCGGATTCGCGCTTGGCGGGCAGCGTGGACGGGAACGCTTCCAGCGATTCGAGGATCTCGACCTGGGCCTCGGCATTGTGGCGGGCCCGCTCCAACAGCACCGGCAGCGAACCGATGTTGTGAGTGCCGAACACCACGTCCACCCACGGCGCCTTGCGCACCACGACCTCGCGGTCCTTCTGCGCCAGACATCCGCCGACCGCGATCTGCATACCGGGGCGACCGGCTTTGATCGGGGCGAGATGGCCGAGGGTGCCGTACAGCTTGTTGTCGGCGTTCTCCCGGACCGCGCAGGTGTTGAACACGACGAGATCGGCCGTCGCGCCGGGCGCGGCCTTCACATAACCCGCATCCTCGAGCAGGCCGGACAAGCGTTCGGAATCGTGCACGTTCATCTGGCAACCGAAGGTGCGGACCTCGTAGGAGCGCGCATCCCCCTCGGGCGGGAGGAGGGCGGGACGCAGCGCGGGGAGGGGGGCGGGACGCAGCGCGGTCTGTCCGATCGAATCCACCCGTCCAGGGTACGGGCGTCCGAATTCGGCCCGACGCGGGCATCGGCGCAGGCTCTGCCCGTGCAGACCGGATGCCGTGCCGTGCGGCGACGGAATTCGGAGGAGGTACCAGCAGGTTACGTCCGCATGACGAGTCGGCGTGGCGATGCGGCGTGTCACAGAAAGCGGGGCAAAACCGCGTTTTCCGCTTAAGGTCAGTGACCATGACCGACGCCGACGCCGCGCCCGACCCGACCGGGGCCGCCCCGCTCAGCGAGAGCGCCACAGCGGACGCCACCGCGACACCCGCCGGGCAGGCCGCCCCCGCGTCCGCCGAGGGACCGCCGATGATCTCGATGCGCAAGGTGGACAAGCACTTCGGTGATCTGCACGTGCTGCGCGACATCAATCTCGAGGTGCCGCGCGGTCAGGTGGTGATCGTGGTCGGCCCCTCCGGTTCCGGCAAGTCGACGCTGTGCCGCACCATCAACCGACTCGAACCCATCGACTCCGGCGACATCGCCATCGACGGCGTCCCGCTGCCCGCCGAGGGAAAGGCGTTGGCCGCGTTGCGCGCCGAGGTCGGCATGGTGTTCCAGTCCTTCAACCTGTTCGCGCACAAGAGCATCGTCGACAACGTCATGCTCGCGCCGCTGAAGGTCCGCAAGGTCGACAAGGCCACCGCCCGCACCCGCGCCATGGAACTGCTCGAACGCGTCGGCATCGCGAATCAGGCCGACAAGTACCCCGCCCAGCTCTCCGGCGGGCAGCAGCAGCGCGTGGCCATCGCCCGCGCGCTCGCCATGAACCCGAAGGTCATGCTGTTCGATGAACCGACCTCGGCGCTGGACCCGGAGATGGTCAACGAAGTGCTCGACGTCATGGTCGCCCTCGCGAAGGAGGGCATGACCATGCTCGTGGTCACCCACGAGATGGGCTTCGCGCGGCGCGCGGGCAATCGGGTGCTGTTCATGGCCGATGGTCAGATCGTCGAGGACACCGCACCCGACGCCTTCTTCACCGCGCCGAAATCCGAACGCGCCAGGGACTTCCTGGGCAAGATCCTGAGCCACTGAACCCCGACCGCACCGGAACACGGCAACGAAAACCATTAGAGGAGTTAGGAACTCGATGAGGATCTCTCGTGCACTGCGTTACGGCGTCGCGGCGCTTGCCCTGGCGCTCACCGTCACCGCCTGCGGTGGCGGCGACGAAGGCTCCGCCCTCGACAGCGCCAAGGACGGCAAGCTCACCGTCGGCATCAAATTCGATCAGCCCGGACTCGGCCTGCGCACCAAGGACGGCTCGTACAGCGGTTTCGACGTCGAGGTCGCCAAGTACGTCGCCGAGAAGCTGGGTGTCAAGCCGGACAACATCACCTTCAAGGAGTCGCCGTCGGCGCAGCGCGAGACGCTGATCGAGAACGGGCAGGTCGACTTCATCGTCGCCACCTACTCGATCACCGACAAGCGCAAGGAGAAGGTCGACTTCGCGGGCCCCTACTACGTGGCGGGCCAGTCGCTGCTGGTGAAATCCGACAACACCGAGATCACCGGCGTCGAATCGCTGACCGGCAACAAGAAGCTGTGCTCGGTGAAGGGCTCGACCCCCGCGCAGAACGTCAAGGAGAAGTACGCCAAGGACGTCCAGCTGCAAGAGTTCGACACCTACTCGCTGTGCGTGGAAGCGCTGCGCAACGGCTCGGTGGACGCCGTGACCACCGACGACATCATCCTCGCGGGCTTCGCGGCGCAGTCGCCCGGCCAGTTGAAGGTCGTCGGCAAGCCGTTCACCACCGAGAACTACGGCATCGGCCTGAAGAAGGGCGACACCGAGACGCGCGGCAAGATCAACGACGCGATCGAGGAGATGATCAAGGACGGCTCCTGGTCGAAGGCGTTCGCCTCCACGGTCGGCAGCTCCGGCTACCCGGCGCCGCAGCCGCCCGCGGTGAACCGCTACTGAGCACTCCGCCCGCGGGTGGTCCGGGAAACCTCCGGACCACCCGCGGGCATTCGGCCACCGATTAGCCCGTCCACACCGATCGGAGGGATGCGCCCACCGTGTTCGACCTGATCTCCGAGTACGACACCAGGATTCTCGAAGCGTTCTGGGTGACCATCAAACTGACGGTCCTCTCCGCGATCGGCGCCCTGATCCTGGGCACCCTCGTCGCCGCGATGCGGGTCTCCCCCGTCCCGGTGGCGCGTGCGCTCGGCACCGCCTACGTGACGATATTCCGGAATACGCCGCTGACGCTGATCATCCTGTTCTGCTCGCTCGGTCTGTATCTCACGCTGGGCTGGAAACTCGCCGGTGAGTCCATCGCCGACAACAACTTCCGCTGGGCGGTCGTCGGACTCAGCGTCTACACCGGCGCCTTCGTCTGCGAATCGCTGCGGTCGGGCATCAACACGGTGGCGCTCGGCCAATCGGAGGCCGGGCGTTCGCTCGGGCTGAGTTTCAGCCAGAACCTGCGCTACATCGTGCTTCCGCAAGCCTTCCGCTCCGTGATCGCGCCGCTGGGCAGCGTACTGATCGCATTGACCAAGAACTCCACCATCGCCGCCGCCATCGGTGTCGCCGAGGCCGCGTACCTGATGGCCGAGATGACCGAGAACGAGGCCGCGATCATCGCCATCGGCGCCATCTTCGCGCTCGGCTTCGTCTGCCTGACCCTCCCGACCGGCCTGCTGTTCGGCTGGCTCGCCAAACGATTCGAGGTGGCCCGATGAGCGCGGGCGCGTCCGTACTCTTCGACGCGCCGGGTCCGCGCGCGCGCCTGCGCAACCACGTGTACTCGGCGGTGGTGGTCGTGGCCGCCGTGGTCGCCGGGTTCTTCCTGTACCGCACACTGTCGGACCAGGGGCAGCTCACCGCCGAGAAATGGAAGCCGTTCATCGACGGCGACGTCTGGGAGACCTATCTGCTGCCCGGTCTGCGCGGCACCCTCGTCGCCGCGGCGCTGTCCATCGTGTTCGCACTGATCATCGGCATGATCTTCGGCATCCTGCGATTGTCGGATCATCGCTGGGTGCGGCTGGTCGCGGGCGCGGTCGTCGAATTCGCCAGGGCCATCCCGGTGCTGATCCTGATGATCTTCCTGTTCGCGTTGTTCTCCGAATACAAGATCTTCAAATCCGACGACCTGGCGCTGGCCGCGGTGGTGGTGGCGTTGACCGTCTACAACGGTTCGGTCATCGCCGAGATCGTGCGGGCGGGCATCCGGTCGCTGCCCAAGGGGCAGACCGAGGCCGCCGTCGCGCTCGGCCTGCGCAAGAACCAGTTGATGCGCCTGATCCTGCTGCCGCAGGCGATCACCGCCATGCTGCCCGCGCTGATCTCGCAGATGGTCGTCGCGCTGAAGGACACGGCGCTCGGCTACCAGATCACCTACGGCGAAATCGTCCGTCAGGGCCAGCAACTCGGCGCCGCGGAGCAGAACATCATCCCCGCGCTGATCGTGGTCGCGATCATCATGATCATCCTCAACAGCACGCTGTCCTATGTCGCGACCGTGGTGGAACGACGGTTGCGCACCCGGCGGCGCACCAAGGGCGGCGCCGTACTCGCCCCCGACTCGGTGATCGCCGACGCCGCGCCCGGAATGGATCTCACCAAGAAATGACCGCTCCCGATCCCACCGACATCGAGGAATACCTGGCGGGCGTCGACGGCCGGAGGGCCGAGGAATTGCGCCTGCTGCACTCCGTGATCCGTACCAGTGCACCGGGTTTCGCGCCGGTGCTGGTCGAATCGGGCGGCGCGCCGCTGCTCGGGTACGGACTGCTGCCGTACAAGTCCAAGAGCATGAAGCAGCCCTCGGAATGGCCGGTGGTCTCGCTCGCGCCGCGCAAGAACTATGTGTCGCTCTACATCTCGGCCGTCATCGACGGACGATACGTCCCAGAAATCCACGCCGACCGGCTCGGCAAGGTGTCCTGCGGTAAGTCCTGCATCCGCTTCAAGCGCCTGACCGACCTGAACCTCGACGCGATCGGCGAGATCCTGGCCGACCTGGAGAAACGCTGGCGCGCGGGCGAAAAGCTCTACGGCGAACACTGAGCCGCCGCCCGAGTCGAACACCTTGGTACAGCTGTGAATCGCATCAATCCAGGCTGTGATCAGCAGGCTCGCCTTCGAAGTTATCCAGATCAGCTTGTGCCAGTTCGGCTTTCACCACAGTGAACGCGACGCTCTGACCGTAGCCGCGTCGCGCGAGCATACCGACCAAGCGGCGCATCGCCTTGTCGCGATCCAGATCGCGGGGCATGGTGCGGAGTTTGCGGCGCACGAGGTCGGTGGCGCGCGCCGTCTCGTCCTCGGCGGTGATGGCGGCGAGGGCGGGGGCGGCGTCGGACTGGGCGACCCCCTTGTCGCGCAGTTCGCGGGCGAGTGCCTGCCTGCCCTTGCCGGAGTAGGTGTGGCGGGAGTGCACCCACTGTTCGGCGAAGGCCGCGTCATCGATGAGTCCGACCTCGGCGAGATGGCCGAGCGCGCGATCGGCGACCTCCGCCGTGAACCCCTTCGCGATCAGCCGTCCGCCTAGTTCGGCGCGGCTGCGGGCGCGGACGGCGAGCAGGCGCAGACCTGCTTCCTTGGCCTGCTCGACCGTCCCGCCCCGCGGGGTGCGCTCGGCACCGCGCCCGGATCCGGCCGCCACCGGATCCACCCCTCGACCTGTCGTATCTCCGTCGGCCGGAACAACGCCGGACAAGCCGTCGCCGGACGAGCCATCGTCGGTCGGGCCGTCATCGATCAGGCCGTTGCCTGCGGCCGAGGGGACGTCATCGAATTCGCGGGCGGATTCCTCCCGCCGCCTGCGACCGTGCGCACCGCGCGCCCGCGGTGTGGCCCCGGCCGAGCGCGCCCGCAGCGGATCGGGCGCGCTCGACCGGGTACCGGGGAAGTCCGTATCGGCCGAACCACCTTCGACCGACCGGACCGGCCTGGTTCCCCCGCGCCGCGCGGGCGGGGCGGGGGCGGGAATATCGACGCCGAGTTCGGTCAGACGCCGCCGCATGTCCGAAACCGGGTCGGTGCCCACATCGGGGCGCGAGGACGCCGTGCTCATGCCGGGCCGACTCAGAAGTCCGCGGGAGCCTCGGCGGCGTCGGCGGTGACATCGGCGCCGATACCGAGCTTCTCCTTGATCTTCTTCTCGATCTCGTCGCGGACATCGGTGTTGTCGAGCAGGAATTTGCGGGCGTTCTCCTTGCCCTGACCGAGCTGATCGCCCTCGTAGGTGTACCAGGAGCCGGACTTGCGGATGAAGCCGTGCTCGACGCCCATATCGATGAGCGAACCCTCCTTGGAGATGCCGTGGCCGTAGAGGATGTCGAATTCGGCCTGCTTGAACGGCGGGGACACCTTGTTCTTCACGACCTTCACGCGGGTGCGGTTGCCCACCGCGTCGGTGCCGTCCTTGAGGGTTTCGATGCGGCGCACGTCCAAGCGCACCGAGGCGTAGAACTTCAGCGCCTTACCGCCGGTGGTGGTCTCCGGGGAGCCGAACATGACGCCGATCTTCTCGCGCAGCTGGTTGATGAAGATGGCGGTGGTGCCGGAGTTGTTGAGGGCGCTGGTCATCTTGCGCAGCGCCTGACTCATCAGGCGGGCCTGGAGGCCGACGTGGCTGTCGCCCATCTCGCCCTCGATCTCGGCGCGCGGCACGAGCGCGGCGACGGAGTCGATGACGATGATGTCGATGGCGCCGGAGCGCACGAGCATGTCCGCGATCTCGAGGGCCTGCTCACCGGTATCGGGCTGGGAGACGAGCAGCGCGTCGGTGTCGACGCCGAGTTTGCGCGCGTAATCGGGATCGAGGGCGTGCTCGGCGTCGATGAAGGCGGCGACACCGCCCGCGGCCTGCGCGTTGGCGACCGCGTGCAGGGCGACGGTGGTCTTACCCGAGGATTCCGGGCCGTAGATCTCCACGATGCGCCCGCGCGGCAGGCCGCCGATGCCGAGTGCGACGTCAAGGGCGATGGAACCGGTCGGGATCACCGAGATGGGCTGGCGGGCTTCCTCGCCGAGGCGCATCACGGCGCCCTTGCCGAAGCTCTTCTCGACCTGGGCCAGCGCCAGTTCGAGCGCCTTGTCACGGTCGTACGCCTGTGGTGCCATGTCCTTGATCCCCTTTTCCGCCGGGTGAAGCTCGTTCTCTGGTTGGCGCCCACGGTAGAGGGCGGCACCGACAAGTTCCGGCGCCAAGCTTAAACGAACAGGTGTTCGAGTCAAGCGACGCGCCCGGACCGAAGTCGGACATTTGCGCGTCCCGCACATTCGCCCCGGTCACGACCACCGTCCGGACCCGCGTGATTCCGTGCGATTCGACCGAGAACCCCGGCGAGAGGCGCCCCATCGGGCAGCAAGCTCAAACAGTCGGGCGCACAGAACCGGCGCACTCAGAACAGTTCGTCCAACAGTCGGTAGTAGGCCGACCGCTCGTGATCGGGGTCGATCGGGCCGTACGCCTCGAAGAAGGCCGCCACCGCCCGCTCGCCACCGCCACCGCCACCGCGCAGATCGCGTTCGGCCAGGGCCAGATCCCGGTAGCGATCGGCCACCCCGAGCCCGCCCACATCGAGCACGATGCCGCCCTCGAGCACATTCGCGGGCGTCAGGTCACCGTGGGTGACCACGAAATCGGATTCCTCCGGTCGGGTGTCGAGAAGTCGGCGCAGCATCTCCTCCGGTGCGCGCCCGGCGTTCTCCTCGTCGAAGTCGGCGGTGTCGACCAGACCTTCGAGCACCCGTCTGCGCGCCCGCGCGAGACTCGCGTCGAGACCTCCGTCGAACGGGCACCGCGCGATCGGCAGGTCGTGCAGCCGCCGGGCCGCCGCACCGAGCGCCGCGCCGACCGACACGCCGTCGTCCGCCACCGTCGCCAGACTCCGCGCGCCCGCGTCGACCAGGACAAGCACATCCCCTTCGAAGACCGCGATCTCCGGCACCCGCACACCGTGTTCGGCCAGCCAGCGCAGCCGGTCGTACTCCGCGGCGGCGCCCGGACCCCGCTTCATCCAGTAGGCGCCGCCGACCGAGACCACGCCGCCGCTCATCCCCTCGTGCCGATCCGAACAGACCGGTGCGGCGCCGAGCAGGGCCGTGACCGCGGGCGGCAGCGGGATCGGCGACTGTTCGATGGTTTCCAGTGCCGTCCGCGTCGACTCGATCAACTCGGGGTCACCCTCGGCGACCCGCAGCCGCAGCGCTTCCCCCAGCGTCTCGCGCGCCGCGTCCGGATCGCCCTGTTCGGCCAGCGCCTTGCCCAGATGCTGGACGGCGAAGGACAGCGCGTCGGGCGCGACGGCGCGCGCCGCGTCCACCGCCCGGCGATACAGCAGGGTCGCGGTGGCGAACTCGCCCCGATACTGGTAGACATCGCCGAGATTGATCCAGACCGTGAGGCGACGGCCGTCGGTGTCGGCGAGTTCCAGCGCCCGGTCCAGGTGATCAAGCGCGTCTTCGTACCGGCCGAGCAGCATGGCATCGATGCCGGTCTGGCGATGGCCGACGAAGTCCTCGGGCCGGGCGGCGGCGAACCGCGCGGCCAACACCTCGGGATCGACCGGGATCATCCACTGCCGTTCGTCGAAACGATCCGGCGGCGCGACGTCCTGCTCGGCACCCGTCACCAGCGCACCCTCGGCACGTCGAACTCGGCGCACAGCGCCCGCCACACATCCCGCGGATCGGTGCCTGCCTCGATCGCATCGGCCCCGGTACGACCCCCCAACGAGAGGATCACGTGATCGCTCAGCAGGGCGTCGCCGCGCGCCACCCCGAACTCGGTATGCAACAGTTCCTGGAACTCAGTCAACCGCACCGTATTCAAGATACTCGCGTGCACTGCCACACCCACGTGCCCTGCCACACCGACGAGCGCAGCCGCGTTCGCGTGTCCCACCGCGCCCGAGCGCCCCGCGCGCGCTGTCACGCCACGTGCACTGCCACTCGCGAGCGCTGCCGTGTACTCGCACGCTGTCATGCCTGCGAGTGCTGTGGGCGTGCGGCGCCGTCCTGCTCTATCGCGGACCGGTCATGGTGAGCGCGTCGTGGCACAGTTCCACCGGGTCGCGGACCTCCGCGGCGCTCATCGACGCCTCCTCCGCGGCCGCGGTGAAACGCGGATGGTCGAGTATCCGGCGCACCGCGTCGCGCACGGCGTCCGCCGACAGCGGTCGGACCAGCAGCGAACCGCCTTGGCGGGCGGCGCGATTGGCCAGCTCCCACTGGTCGCCGCCACCGGGAACGGTGACTACCGGCACCGCGGCCAGCAGTGATTTCGCCAGCAGGCCGTGACCGCCGCCGCCGACGGTGACGGCCGTGTGGGTGAGCAACTCGTCCTGTCGACCGAGTCCCGCGGTGGCCCACGACGGCAGCTCCAAGGGCGGGGTGTCGAGCATGGAGATCGCGACCCGCACGCCGAGCCCGTCCATGGCTTCGAGCACCGTCTCGACCATGCCCGCCACACCGGTGTGCGCGGTCGAGGGGGCGACCATGACCAGCGGTCCGTCCCCTGGCGGCGGCGCGAGAATCCGGTCCGTCGGCTCCCACAGCAGCGGACCGACCAGGTGGGCGGTGTCGGGCCAGTCCGGGCGCGGCACCTCGAGTGCGGGCAGGGTCGCGATCAGGCGCAGGATCGGGCCCGGATCGACGGCGGGCAGGCCGACGCCCTGCCTGGCCTGCTCCCGTTGCTGTTGCCCGCTGCGAATGGCGCGGGCCGTCATGGCGCGCAGCACGCTGTCGCGGATCCGGCCGCGCACCCCCTCCCCCGCGGCGAGCCCGCTCCCGATGGGCGGCAGCGCCTTCGAGGGCAGATACAGCGGATGCGGGGACAATTCGACCCACGGCACCCCGAGCCGTTCGGCCGCCATGCCGCCGCCCGCGGTGAGCACATCCGAGACCACGAGCTCCGGGAGCATGGCGCTCAGATCCGGCAGGATCTCGGTGGAGATGTAGGCGGCGCGTTCGTGGATACGGCGACCCGCGTCGGCGTCGTCGTCCTCCGCACGCGGCGCCAGGCCCTTGAGCCGCCGCACCGCGATACCGGCCTGTTTCGCGGCGTCGAACCATCGCGGTCCGGTGAACAGCACGGGTTCGTCCCCGGCGGCCGCGAATCGCTCACACAGCGCCAACGCCGGAAACGCATGGCCGGGATCGGGCCCGGCGACAACGGCTACACGCATTCGCCCACCCTGCCACACGGCACGAGCGATCCCGTGCGGCCCGTCGGGCTCGCGCCGCCGTGGTCACGACGCACCGCGCGGGGGCCGCGCTCAGCCTCCGAAGTGGTACAGCTCGAAACCGACAGCGCGTTCGGCGGGGAAACCCGGCTTGGGGCCGGTGGTCATGTCGATGATCGCGCGCACCTGCGATTCCACCGGTTCGTCGCTCAGCGCCTCGAGGTAGCGCCGGTGCTCGGCGAGGGACGCGACGGCCGCTTCGACCGTGTCGGCCACATCCACCGCGTGGGTGGCGGCGGGGCCCGCGACCGCGGCGTAGCGCGCCGACCACGGTTCCAGTTCGGCCAGTTCGGGAAAGATCCACTCGTTGCCCGCGTCGGAGACGGCGTCGAGGCCCGCACGCCCGACCGCGCGGTGGTCGGCGCTGTTGACGAAGCCGGGCGCCCAGGTGTCGCCGAAGTTGAACAGCAGCACCATTTCCGGGCGATGGCGGCGGATCGCGGCCGCGAGATCGCGGCGCAGGTCCAGATCCTCGCGCACCCGCCCGTCGGGATGGCCGAGGAATTCCACCTCGGTCACGCCGACCACGGCGGCCGAGGCGATCTCCTCGGCCTCCCGCAGCGGACCCGCCTGCGCGGGCGGCATGCCCGCGATCCCGGCCTCACCGCTGGTGACCAGGACGTAGCGGATGTCCTTGCCCATGCGCGTCCAGCGCGCGACCGCGGCGGCCGCACCGTATTCGATGTCGTCGGGGTGCGCGACGATGACAAGGCCGCGCTGCCAATCCTCGGGTAACTGCTCCACGACGCTCATTCAAGCAGGTCGGGCGGACCGGACGGGCCATCTCCCGCAGCGCGCCGACATCCGTTGGCGCCCGGCGGAATTCGACGTCACAGCTTGCCGACACTGGAGTTGTTCGACCCCGAGACCGCCTTGTAGAGCAGATACAGGCCGAAGATGACGGCGCTGATCATCAGGATCGGGAACAACCCTTTGATGAGCGCGCCGACGACGGCGAGCACGATCCACACCAGTACGACGACACCGATGATCTTCCACAGCATGTGATCCTCCTGAAGTCCGCGGCGAATCGCCCTCCGGCGACCCGACCTCTCCCATGCTGACAGTGCCGTCCCCGGAAATCAGCAGCTCAGCCGCGATATCCGGGTACAAATCAGGGTTGTCCCCGACCCGTGGCCGACACCGCGCGACGGTCAAAGGCCCTTGACCGACCCCCACGGGCGGTTACCGAACGGTAGCGGTACGTTCACCAGCGATATGCCGACCCCTTCGAGACCTTGTCGGACACCGAATTCGATCAATTCTCGGAAACCAGTGCTCCAAAACCGTTGGAACTGCCAGGATGTTGATCGGCGGTCATGGTCTTCGTCCGTCGAGTCGTTGATTCAGCACTGTTTCGACTACTTCAGGAATCCTTGTGAGAGATCCGCAGCACACCGCGGCACGGTGTGCGGGGCGATACCGCGAGACCCGGTCGACACGAAATCCGACCGGTCCGCGCGCGGCGATTCTCCCCCGCACGACCCCGCCGCTGCACTACGCACACCTATTACCCTGCGCCGGTGGCAGTACCGGCGGCCCCGCGTGATCGTTCGACACACCGCCACCGGCGCGCCGTGACCGACACACCACGCCTTGCCCGACCCGAGTGAGCGCTCGCCGACGGCACTTACGCGACATCCGCACGCTGCCATCGCTTTCCGCGATGCGGATTCGCCCCCTCCCATTCCGGAGCACCGCTTACGACGCGTCGGAGATACGCGGACCGGTATCAACGACGGGCGGCAATTACGTCTCTATCGCCGCTCTGCCTGAAATTTGCTCAGGCGTCACCCATTGTTCGAGCACAGCGTTATCGAGTGCTACTACGAGCACTTTCCAAGGCGCTGGGATACCAAGCGCACAGGCTTTCGAGCGATCGCCGAGTGCCGCCGCGAAATTTCGCCACGCCCCGAACCGGCACGCGCGCAGCGACTCAGTTCGAGAAGCCGGGCGGCTCGACGGTGCTGATGACGGGCCGATCGGCGATCTCGGCGAGGGCTTGAGCCCACCCGTCGAGACGATCGGCGGCATGGCGTAGATCGGCGACGATCCCCTCGAACCGATACGCGACCACGGTCTGCTCGGGAACCGCGAGAATATTGCTCGCCGCGGTGACCAATTGCTCGTATTCCCCGATGCCCGCGTGCAAACGGTCCATAGCGAAACGCATATTGCCCGCGATGGCCTCGGCCGCGGGAGAATTACCCTGGCCGACAACACTTGTCGCGCGTTCCATCTGGACCACGTCGGCGGCCAGCGCGTGCAGCGCCGCCGCACCGGAATTCGCGGTCTCGATCATTTCGGCGAGTTCGTCACGCGGGAGCCGGTTCGAGGCGCCGAGATGGGTGACCAGACCGTGCAACACCCGTTCCGCGCGCACCAGACGGGCGACGGGGGCGCGGGCGATCGACCGCATCGGCGGCTGTCGCCGCGGCACGAAAGCGGCCTGCGGCAACGGTTTACCGCGCAGGCGCAGATAGCGTCTCGCGCTGAGCGCGGTGCCGGTGACCAGCGCGACCGCGCCGCCGCCGAGTATCACCACCGCCCAGGCGGGCGCCGAGATCACCACGAGCCCAACGGCTCCGGCGGTGGTCAGCCCGGAGACGGTGCCGAGCTGGAAACTGCGGCGGCGCGCCCGGCGGCGCCTGCGCAGTTCACGTTCGCGCGGATCGGCCCAGCGCCGTACCGCGCCGAGCGCGTGTTCGCCGACATCGCGCAAGGTCTCCATACCGCCGCTCGGAATGCCACCGCTCGCGCCGAGCGGATCCGGATACGGCACGGGAGTCCCCGGTGTTGTTCGCCGACTCATCCGCACACCCCGCTCAAACCCGCCGAACGCGCACCGCTCGGAATTCGCTCGATCATGACCGCACCTCACTCGGTTCCATCATGACCGATTTTTCGCGACACGGCCGCGAGCGCGGCGAGACCGGACGGACGGCGCGCCGGTGCGCGCGTATACGCACCGCACCCTGTTCACCGAACCGTCCTCCATCTCCGGGCCGCTACTGCTGAGCGGCCTGCCCCTTGTTCATCTGCGGCTGCGCCGGATTGGCTTGCGGCTGCGTGGGATTGATCGCCGACTGCCCCGCCGCACCGCCCGCGGGCAGCGCGTCGCCGCGCATGGAGGCGCGGATCTGCTCCAGTTTGCTGTGGCCCGCCATCTGGATGCTGGCCTGCTGGACCTCCATCATCCGGCCCTGCACCGAGTTCTGCGCCAATTCGGCGGCGCCGAGCGCGTTGGCGTAGCGACGCTCGATCTTCTCGCGCACCGCGTCCAGGCTCGGGGTGGTGCCCGGCGCGGACAGGGTGGAGTCCATCTGCTGCAAGGAGGCCGAGACCTGCTCCTGCATCTTGGCCTGCTCGAGCTGGCTGAGCAGCTTGGTGCGCTCGGCGACCTTCTGCTGCAGCAGCATGGCGTTCTGTTCGACCGCCTTCTTGGCCTGCGCGGCGGCCTGCAGCGACTGGTCGTGCAGCACCTTCAGGTCCTCGACCGACTGCTCGGCCGTCACCAGCTGCGCCGCGAACGCCTCGGCCGCGTTGGTGTACTGGATCGCCTTCTCGGTGTCGCCCGCCGCCGCGGCCTGATCGGCCAGCAGCACCGCCTGACGCGCGTTGGCGTTGAGTTTCTCGACCTCGTCGAGCTGTCGATTCAGCTTCATCTCCAGCTGGCGCTGGTTGCCGATGACCGACGCGGCCTGCTGCGACAGGGCCTGATGCTGGCGCTGGGCTTCCTCGATAGCCTGCTGAATCTGAACCTTCGGATCCGCGTGCTCCTCGATCTTGGAATCGAAGAGGGCCATCATGTACTTCCAGGCCTTGACGAACGGATTAGCCATCGATTGATCCCGCCTCCATCTGATGCACCGCTTCGCGCGGCTCCGGTGCGCGACCGTCACGCGCCGGCTGTGTGCCTATCCTCCACCATGCGGCGCCCGGACCGGACGATCCCGGTCCGCGCGACCCCTACTAGAGAATCTATCCGCTTTTCGCATCGGACCGCAGCGTTGCCCGCGGCAGGCGGAGCGTCAGCAGCCTCGAACAGGCCGAGAGCACCGGTGCCCCCGATCGGGACAAGAGCTTCAGCACCCCTCGAGCAGGACGACAGCATCGGTGACCCTCGCGCAGGACAAGAGCGTCAGTTGCTCTTGACCAGCACCAGCATGTCCGACTTCGGCGCGGGGATGACGATCCTGGTCATACTCGCGCTCGCGTGCGCCGGATCGGGTTCGGCAGGTGGTTCGGCCGCCGGTTCGGCCGCAGGCCCCGCCGCGGATTCCGCGGGCACGGTCTCCCGCTCGGGCACGTCGACCTGTTCGCTCACCGGTGGTGCGTCGGCGCCGGCCATGAGCGTGCTCACATCCCACAGCACGCGCGACAACGGCACGTCGAGCGCGGCGCAGATGGCGGCGAGCAGTTCGCTCGACGCCTCCTTGCGGCCACGTTCCACCTCCGACAGGTAGCCGAGGCTCACCCGCGCCGACGTGGAGACCTCGCGCAGGGTCCGATGCTGGGCCAGACGCGCCCGCCGCAGACTGTCCCCGATCGCCTCTCGCAGCAGCGTCATGTTCTTCTCCTTCGCTCAGCGTCGACCGGGTAGACGCGCGGCGACCGAACGCCGAGCGTGCACCGTTGTTTCATGGCACAACGACGGCGGATGGCCGGTTGGTTCCCGTCCGGAACCATCAGCCCTGGACGCACCGCAGCAGTTCCCGCACCGCGATCGTGGTCGCGGTGAGTCTGATGGTCCACCTGTCCCCCGACAGGCGCAACCGCATCACCTCGGTATGCCGCGGCCCGGACAGCCCGAGGAAGACGGTGCCGACCGGGTGCCCGTCCTGCGTATCGGGCCCGGCGACGCCGGTCACGCCGATCCCCCAGTCGCTCCCGCACCGGCTGCGTGCGCCGACCGCGAGCGCTTCGGCGGTGCCCGCAGCGACCGGTCCTCGGGTGCGCAGCAGTTCCGCGCTCACGCCCGCGAGGTCGTGCTTCAGATCGGTGGCGTAGACGACGAGCCCGCCGCGCAGCACGGCGCTGGCGCCCGGCACCCCGGCGATCGTGGCCGACACCAGACCCGCGGTGAGCGATTCGGCGGTCGACACCGTCTGTCCCTCGGCCGCGAGCGCGGCCACCAGTTCGGCGGCGGGCGCCGCCTCGACCAGCGGATCGGTCATCGCCCGCGCGCCCGTGACCCGCCCGCGAACCACACCCTGGCCGCCTGCCCGACGTAGTCGAGTCCGGTGACCACGGTGAGCAGCACCGCCACGTACATGAGCACCATGCCCGCGGTGGCGGCGGCACCGGTGAGTGGGAGCAGCAGGACCGCGATCGCCACCGATTGCACCAGGGTCTTCAGTTTCCCGCCGCGACCGGCCGGGATGACGCCGCGCCTGACCACGGCCAGCCGCAGCAGGGTGATGGCGATCTCGCGTCCGCAGATCACCAGCGTGATCCACCACGCGAGGTCGCCGAGTACCGAGAGACCGATCAGCGCCGACCCGATCAGCGCCTTGTCGGCGATGGGGTCGGCGAGTTTGCCGAAGTCGGTGACCAGACCGTATTTGCGGGCGAGTTGCCCGTCGAATCGATCGGTGATGGCGGCGAGGCCGAACAGGGCCGCGGCGGTGATCCGCCAACTCGTCTCGTGGCCGTCGCCCGCGAACAGCGCGGCCACGAACAGCGGAACGATCGCGATCCGCGCCATGGTGAGCACGTTCGCGATGTTCATCAGCGGCACGGCCGCGGGCTCGGCCTGTCCGGCGGGCGGCGCCGGACGTAGCGGCGCGGGCTCGGAGAAGTGCGTGCCGATCTCGTCGGGTTGCACGCTCATGCCCCCGCCTCGCTCGCGCCGGGTCGCGAGCGGTTCGCGCCCGCCGCCGACGCCCGGTCGTGGCGCCCGGCGCGATGCGGTGAGCGGAACGACAGGAAGTGCGACACACGATCAGACTATCGGTAACTCGGCCGACTACTGTGCACCCCATGACCTCTCGGGGACCACAAGGTGGTTCGACCAGCGACGCCATGCCCGGCGCGGCTCCCGCCGCGCGGTCTCTCGACCCGGTGGTCCGACGCGCGCGAACCTCCGACATCCCCGATATCAAGCGCCTCGTCGACGTCTACGCGGGCCGGATCCTGCTGGAGAAGAACCTGGTCACCCTGTACGAGGCGGTCCAGGAGTTCTGGGTGGCCGAGCTGGGCGGCGCGGTCGTCGGCTGCGGCGCGCTGCACGTGCTGTGGGCGGATCTTGGCGAGGTCCGCACCGTCGCGGTGCATCCGGACGTGAAGGGGCACGGCGTCGGCAGGCTGATCGTGGAGCGGCTCGTCGCGGTGGCACGGGAGCTGGAACTGCGCAGGGTGTTCGTGCTCACCTTCGAGGTCGAGTTCTTCGGCAGGCACGGTTTCACCGAGATCGACGGCACCCCGGTCACCGCCGAGGTATACGCGGAGATGTGCCGGTCCTACGACACCGGTGTCGCCGAATTCCTCGACCTCAGCTATGTGAAGCCGAACACCCTCGGCAATACTCGAATGTTGCTGAATCTCTGAGACAGGAAACCGTCAACCGTGCCGATCTTCGCCGTCCACTACACCTACTCCGAGGCCACCGCCGCCGACCGCGACACCCACCGACCGGATCACCGCACCTGGCTCGACGCCCTGGTCGACGCGGGTTCGCTGCTCACCAGCGGTCCCTATCCCGACGGTTCGGGCGCACTGCTGATCTTCCGGTACGACGACGAGGGGTCGCTGCGGGAGCTGTTGACCAAGGATCCGTTCGCCGTGCAGCGATTGATCGACGCGGTCCGGGTGGTCGAATGGCTGCCGGTCATGGGCGTGCTGGCCGACTGAGTTCGCCGCGAGACGCCGACGGCCCCCGATCGCGATGATCGGGGGCCGTCGGTCTGTTCGCGGGCTCAGGTCAGCCCGCGGGCGGCGACTTCACCGTGCCTCGCGTCTTGATCAGGCTGGCGACGGTCGCGACCACGAGTATGCCGAGAATCACACCGAGCGACAGCGGTGTGGAGATCTCGGGCACGCTCACGTGCTCGCCGCCGTTGACGAACGGCAGCGTGTTCTCGTGCAGCGCGTGCAGCACGAGTTTGACGCCGATGAACGCCAGGATCGCGGACAGGCCGTAGGACAGGTAGATCAGCCGGTCGAGCAGGCCGCCGATGAGGAAGTACAGCTGCCGCAACCCCATGAGCGCGAACGCGTTGGCGGTGAACACCAGGTAGGGCTGTTCGGTGAGGCCGTAGATGGCCGGGATCGAATCCAGCGCGAACAGCAGGTCCGCGAAACCGATGGCGAGCAGCGCCAGCAGCAGCGGGGTGAGCACGCGGCGGCCGTCGACGCGGGTCACCAATTTGTCGCCGTCGTACTCGTCGGTGGTCGGCAGCACGCGTTTGGCCAGCGCGACGATCTTGCTGTCGCGTTTCTGTTCGGCCTCCACCTCGTGCCCGCTCTCGCTGAGCAGCTTGACGGCGGTGTAGATCAGGAACAGGCCGAACAGGTAGAACACCCAGCTGAAGGCGCTGATTGCGGCCGCGCCGACGGCGATGAACGCACCGCGCATGACCAGCGCGAGCACGATGCCGATGAGCAGCACCTTCTGCTGGTAGATGCGCGGCACCGCGAAGGTGGACATGATGATGAGGAAGACGAACAGGTTGTCCACCGAGAGCGCCTTCTCGGTGACGAAGCCCGCGTAGTACTCCCCGGCGTAGGTTCCGCCCCATTTCCAGGCGACGAATCCGCCGAAGAGCAGGGCGATGCCGATGTAGACCGCCGACCAGAATCCCGATTCCCGGAAGGTCGGCTCGTGCGGGGTGCGCACGTGGGCGTAGAAGTCGAAGACGAACAGGCCGAGGATCACCGCCACGGTGATCACCCAGATCAGTGCGGTTACCTGCATGCGGTGGTCCGATCGAAGCTCATGACAGCCATCATGCCCGATTTGTCCGTTCCTGTACCGTTGCGGATCAGTTGCTGTCGATGATTCCACAGGTCGAGGAGCACTCACCCCGTGCGGTGCGTGCCCCAGCGCGTACCCGACCACAACCCCCGACCGGCAACACGAGGAGACACTGGGCGAGAATGGGTTCCACGTACCGAATCCAAATGTTAGTTTCGGGGACGACGAAATCGACCGCCGCTGTGAGGCGGATACCGAAAGGGTGTGGCGATGGCCGGGAATGCCGAACGGGAGCGACAGCTGTCGCACCGCGGCGCCCGGCGCGGCCGCCTCGCACTATCGACCGAGGTGTCACTTCGCCCCGCGCGTTCGCGGAGCGGCCCCTGATATCTCGATGTCACCAGCACCGAGACAGGGGTCACTCCACGCCGGGAGTGACCCTTTCCCATATGTGACGCAGGACAATCCCTCGTGGCCCAATTGGCAGAGGCGCCGGCCCTAGGAACCGGTAGTTGCGAGTTCGAATCTCGCCGAGGGAACACCGCGGACGACCCGGCTCACGCGTCGTCCGACTCGCCCTCCGTCGCGTCGCCGCCACCGCGGATACTCCACAGCAGCTCGTCCAACTCGTCCGGTTTGATCAATACGTCACGCGCCTTCGAACCCTCGCTCGGGCCGACGACCCCCCTGGTCTCCATGAGATCCATCAACCGGCCCGCCTTCGCGAAACCCACCCGCAGCTTGCGCTGCAACATCGAAGTGGAACCGAACTGCGAGGTGACGACCAACTCCACCGCCTGGAGGAAGACATCGAGATCCTCCCCGATATCGGGGTCGACATCCTTCTTCTCGGCCGCCTTCGCCGCGGTGACGCCGTCGCGGTATTCGGGTTCGGCCTGGTTCTTGGTGAACTCGACGACCCCGTGGATCTCCTCGTCGCTGATGAACGCGCCCTGCAGACGCGTCGGCTTGCCCGCGCCCATCGGCAGGAACAGCGCGTCGCCCATGCCGATCAACTTCTCCGCACCCGGCTGGTCGAGGATGACGCGGGAGTCGGTGAGCGAGGAGGTGGCGAAGGCCAGGCGCGACGGCACATTCGTCTTGATCAGACCGGTCACCACGTCCACGGACGGACGCTGGGTGGCCAGCACCAGATGGATACCCGCGGCGCGGGCCTTCTGGGTGATGCGGACGATCGCCTCCTCGACATCGCGCGGCGCGGTCATCATCAGGTCGGCGAGCTCGTCGACGATGGCGAGGATGTACGGATAGGGCCGGTACACCCGTTCGCTGCCCAGCGGTGCGGTGATCGCGCCCGACTTCACGCGCTTGTTGAAGTCGTCGATGTGGCGAACCTTGTTGGCCTGCATGTCCTGATAGCGCTGCTCCATCTCCTCCACCAGCCAGGCCAGCGCCGATGCCGCCTTCTTCGGCTGGGTGATGATGGGCGTGATCAGGTGCGGAATGCCCTCGTACGGTGTGAGTTCCACCATCTTCGGGTCGATCAGGATCATCCTGACCTCCTCCGGGGTGGCGCGTTGCAGCAGCGAGACCAGCATCGAATTGACGAAACTGGACTTACCGGAACCGGTGGAACCCGCAACGAGCAGATGCGGCATCTTGGCGAGATTGGCGGAGACGAACTCGCCCTCGATGTTCTTGCCGAGGCCGATCACCAGCGGATGGTGGTCGTTGCGCGTGGACGGCGCCTTGAGCACGTCGGCCAGGCGCACCAGTTCGCGATCGGAATTGGGCACCTCGATACCAACGGCCGACTTGCCAGGAATCGGGGCGAGCAGCCGGACGTTCTCGGTGGCGACCGCGTAGGCGATATTGCGGGCGAGCGCGGTGATCTTCTCGACCTTCACGCCGGGGCCGAGTTCCACCTCGTAGCGGGTCACCGTCGGCCCGCGCACGAATCCGGTGACCGCGGCGTCGATCTTGAACTGCACCAGCACCTCGGTGATCGCCTCGATCATCGATTCGTTGGCGGCGCTGCGTTTCTTGGGCGGATCGCCCTCGGTCAGCAAGGTCAGCGGCGGCAGCGTGTAGTCGCCCTCGATCACCCGGTCGGCGACGAATTCCGGTTCCTTCGGCGGCGGCGGGGTCTGATCGGTGACCTTCGGGGCCGGGCGTTTGCGCGGTGCGGGAGCCGGGGCGGGTGCAGGCACGCCGTCGAGCTCGGCGCCGAATTCGGCCGCGGTGGCGATGGTCTTGGCATCGCGCAGCGGCGGTTCGCCCAGCGCCTCGGTGACGGCGTTCGGGTCGCCGAATTCGTCGGGCGGATAGTTCTCGGCCGGTGTGCGACCGCGCCTGCGGGCGCGGGTGCGGCCTGCGGGCAAGCTGCCCGCTTCGTAGTCGGTGGGTTGGAAGGTCTGCTGTTCGCCGTCGAACGGGTGGTATTCGTCGCCGCCCGCGGCGGTTCCGAAGTATTCGCGCAGCCTGCGCGGCACCTCGCGGATGGTGGTCCCGGTCAGCAGCAGCACGCCGAACACGATGGCGAGCAACAGGATCGGCACCGCGAGCCAGACGGTGAATCCGTCGGCGAGCGGCCCGCCGACCACGAATCCGACGAAACCGGCCGCGCGCGAACGCCCGTGCGCGTCACCGGGCGCGCCCGCGGCCAGATGCCAGATGCCGAGCATCGGCAAACCGACCAGCAGTCCGCCGAGTACCAGCCGGGGCCGGACCTCGGGACGCGGTTCGGTGCGCATGAGCACGACGGCGATGCCCGTCGCCACGAACGGCAAGGCGGCCGAGGCGGATCCGGAGACCGCGCGAATGGCCTCGTCGACCCAGTGCCCGATCGGCCCGCCCGCCGACAGCCAGACCGCCGCCGCGATCACCGCGCTGAGCGCGAGCAACGCGAGCGCGATGCCGTCGCGGCGGTGGCCGTGTTCGATATCGCCCGCCCGGCTCAGCGTGCGGGTTGCGGCGCCGACGCCCCGCGCCAGCATGGTCCAGCCCGCGCTCACGGTGCGGGTGAACACGGCCAGCGGGGCGGTGTTCGACGCGGCGCGCGCCGGGCGGCGCGCGGGCGCGGGACGCCGGGGCTGCGCCGTTTTCGGGGGCTGTGCGGTCTTCGGGGTCGCGCCGCGCGCGGCTCCCCCGGCGCGCGGGGTGGCCGAGCGAGACCGGGCCGCGGTGGTCCTCCCCCGAGTCGATCCCGCCCGCGCACTGTTCGTCGTGGTGCTGCGGGGCTTACCTGCCATGGACTCAGGCTAGCCGCAAACGCACCGTCAGGACCATCCGCAACACAGGTCTCACCCGCCTCGCGACCGGCCAGCAGCGCGGATTCGCAGGTCGGCGCACCGCACCCGACCCGGCCGCCCGCACGCGGCGCACGGCACGCCGGGCGGATCGGCGTCGGGCTCAGACCGAACGATCGAGTTCGAGCACCGTGCGGACGGCGTCGGCGTCGCCGCGGGTCTCGATCCTGACCTCGTCGCGGCCGAACGCGTGCAAGGTGAGTTCGGAGGGCTTGCCGATCAACGTGACCTCGGGACCCGGCCCGCTCTTCACCACCGCGCGCTGACCGTCGGGGGTCTCCAACGCGACGGCGACCGCGGCCTTGCGATAGGACATGCGCCCCATGCGCCGCAGCGTCGACCACAGCTTGGCCTCGTCCTCGGCGGACAGTTCACGCGGCTCCCAATCGGGAGCGGCGCGACGCACGTCCTCGTGGTGGATGAACATCTCGGTCATATTGGCCACGGCGTCGAACGGTTTGAGCGGCGACCACAGCGGCGGGCCGGTGCGCACCAGATCGAGCAGTTCGGGGAAGGGTTTGGCCGCGGTCCGGTTCTGCACCCGCTCCAGATGCCCGGCCAACGCCTTGATCATGATGCCGCCCGACGCGTCGGGGCGACGCTCACGAACGATCAAGTGGGCGGCCAGATCTCGCACCGTCCACCGACCGCAGAGCGTGGGCGCGTCGGGCCCCGCCGCGGCCATCGCGCCGACCAGTTCCTGACGTTCGCGCTGTGCCATACTCACCAGCCGAACATATCCGATGCACCACACCTCGCGGCAGACCAAATGCATCGTGCACGATGTGATCGGCACCACAGCCGCACCGAGCACCGGGCGACTCCGCGAGACCTTCCGCGCGGAGACCGCCGCCCGAGAACGGCTCCTGATCGCCGCCCGGGAGCATTCGAGGCATCGCCTGGCCCGCCCTCGGCCCCGCCGGCCGAGATGCGCCACCCATTCATCCGCGGGAAAGCCTGCGACACGGGCGTGACCATCGGGGATGTCGCCGGTGTGCAACGAAGCCGCAGTCCCGCGACCGTGCGATCCACTCGCCCTGAGAACTCGGCCGATCCGAGACGACCTCGCGGCGATACTTCGCCGCGAGGTCGCGGTCGGATCAGACTCCGATGACGGTGGGCACGATCATCGGGCGACGCCGGTAGGTGTCGGCGACCCAGCGACCCACCACCCGACGCACGCCCTGGGCGATGCGGTGGGTCTCGGTGACGCCTTCGCTGGCGAGCCGCAGCAGTTCCGCCTCGACCAGTTCGGCGGCCGCGGTGAGCGCGCTCGGGTCGTCGGAGAAGCCGCGGCCGCTGACCTCGGGCGTGCTGACCGCCTTGCCGGTGGTCTCATCGATGGCGACGGTGATCGAGATGAAACCGCCCTCGCCGAGCACGAGCCGATCCGACAGCGTCGACTCGCCGACATCACCGACCGAAAGGCCGTCGACGTAGACGTGGCCGACCGGCACCCGACCGACGATACCCGCGATCCCGTCGACCAGGTCGACCACGACACCGTCCTCGGCCAGCACCACCCGCTCCTCGGGCACGCCGGTCGCGACGGCCAGCGCGGCATTGGCGCGCAGATGCCGCCACTCGCCGTGCACCGGCATGGCGTTGGTCGGGCGCACCGCGTTGTAGAGGTAGAGCAATTCCCCCGCCGAGGCGTGCCCGGACACGTGCACCTTGGCGTTCTGCTGGGTGATGACCGTCGCGCCCAGCCGAGCCAGCCCGTTGACCACGGCGAACACCGAGTTCTCGTTGCCGGGGATGAGCGAGGAGGCCAGCACCACGAGATCGTCGGGGCGGATGTGGATCTGCCGGTGGTCGCCGCGCGCCATCCGCGACAGCGCCGAGAGCGGTTCGCCCTGCGATCCGGTGGAGATCAGCACCAGCCGATCGCCGGGCAGGGTAGCCGCGACGTCGATGTCGACCACGACGCCGTCGGGCACCGTCAGATAGCCCAGATCCTGCGCGATCTGCATGTTGCGGACCATGGATCGGCCGATGAAACACACTCGGCGGCCGTACTTCTGGGCCACGTCGACCACCTGCTGGATGCGGTGCACGTGGCTGGCGAAGGAGGCGACGATGACCCGGTGGCGGGCCTTGCCGATGACCGTGTCCAGCACGCCGCCGATCTCGCGTTCCGGGGTGACGAATCCGGGGACCTCGGCATTGGTGGAGTCGACCAGGAACAGGTCGACGCCCTCGTCGCCGAGCCGGGAGAAACCGGCCAGGTCGGTGAGCCTGCCGTCCAGCGGCAGCTGGTCCAGTTTGATGTCGCCGGTGTGCAGCACGACGCCCGCGGGCGTGCGGATGGCGACCGCGATGGCGTCCGGAATCGAGTGGTTGACCGCGAAGTACTCGCATTCGAACGGACCGTGGATCGTGGTCTCGCCCTCAACCACCTCGGTGAGCCGAGGATGCAGCCGGTGCTCCCGGCATTTCGCGGCGACCAGCGCGAGGGTGAACTTGGCGCCGATGACGGGGATGTCGGAACGGCCGCGCAGCAGGAAGGGCACCGCGCCGATGTGATCCTCGTGACCGTGGGTGAGCACGATGGCGACGATGTCGTCGAGCCGGTCCTCGATGGGCCGGAAATCGGGCAGGATGAGGTCGACGCCGGGCTGCTGATCCTCAGGGAACAGCACGCCGCAGTCCACGATCAGCAGTTTGCCGCCGTATTCGAAGACCGTCATATTGCGGCCGATCTCACCGATGCCGCCCAGCGCGAACACGCGCAAACCGTTGGCGGGCAACGGGGGCGGCGCGCCGAGCCGGTCCTGCGCGGCCACGACGGGTTCGGGGGCCTGGGTCTCGGTGCGCCGCGCGCCGTTCTGGCGGGCGCCGCGACCGGTGCGACGCGGCTGCTCGGCGGCACGCGCGGCCTTCTTCGGCCGCTCCGACGCGGTGGTCTCGCGTGTGGCGGTGTCGGGCGAAGCGGATTCGGGCGCGCCCCGGCCGGGCACAGTGGTCGCACGCGCGGTGGTCTCGGGCGCGGAAGCCGGTGCGGCGGAAGCAGATTCGGCAGCACGCGCCCGCACGGCGGCGGCGCGCTCGGCGGCGGGCGGAGCGGGCGCGGGCGCGCCGGCGGCCCGGCTCGCGCCACGACGAGGACGACGCGATAGCGGTTCGCTCATGCGAGCACCCCCGCGACCCGCAGGTCGGCGGCGAGCAGCTCGAGCTGCTCGGCGCTCGGCATCAACTGCGGCAGCCGCGGTTCGCCCACGTTCATGCCGAGCAGCCGCAGGCCGCCCTTGCTCATGGCGACGCCGCCGAGACCCGCCATCGCCGCGTTGAGCGGAATCAGGCTCGCGTTTACCTGTCTGGCGCGCACCACATCACCCGCCTGGTACGCGTCGACGAGCTCGCGCAGGCGCTCGGGCGCCAGATGTCCGATGACGCTGATGAATCCGACCGCCCCGACCGAAAGCCAGGGCAGATTCAGGCAGTCGTCACCGGAGTAGAAGGCGAGTCCGGTGCTCGCGATCAGGTCGGCGCCCGCGTTCAGGTCGCCCTTGGCGTCCTTCACCGCGACGATGCGCGGGTGTTCGGCCAGCACCCGAATGGTGTCGGGCGCGATCGGCACCACCGATCTCGGCGGAATGTCGTAGAGCGTGACCGGCAGATCGGTGGCGTCGGCGACGGCGGTGAAATGCGCGATCAGACCGGCCTGGGTCGGCCGCGAGTAGTACGGCGTCACCACGAGCAGGCCGTGCGCGCCCGCCCGCTGGGCATTGCGCGCGAGTTCGATGGAATGGGCGGTGTCGTAGGTGCCCGCGCCCGCGATCACGGTGGCGCGCTCGCCGACGGCGTCCACGACGGCGCGCAGCAGATCGGCCTTCTCCGATTCGGTGGTGGTCGGCGACTCGCCGGTGGTGCCGGAGATCGCGAGCAGATCGACGCCGCGATCGACAAGGCGGGCCGCCAAAGCGACCCCGGCATCGACATCGAGCTTGCCGTCGGGGCCGAAGGGGGTCACCATCGCGACACCTACCGTGCCGGATGCGCGCAGCTCCGTTGGCGTCGATTCACCGTTCGTCATGGTCAGCAAGGTTACCCGTTCGAGGGGGCGGCCTCGACATCCACGACTGGCGAATGGGTGACATGCCATATGATCACCCCCTTCTCGCCGTCGACATGACGCCGTATCGCTCGTTGCGCGATGTCAGAAGTGACGCCACACTGGTGTCATGGATCTGAGCAAATACACCGAACGCATCCGCGAAGACCTCGTCGCGGCCGCCGCCCTCGGCGACGAGAAGACACAGGCCACCGCCGCCGCCCTTGCCACCGCCACGGAGAGCTCAACCCGGCTCGCACTGCTCGCCGCACTGTCGGAACTGGCGGCCGAGGTCAGCGCGGCCCTCGGCGACCGCACCGTGCACGTTTCACTGGACGGCGCCGACGCGAGCGTCGACGTGCGCAAGAGCGGCGCCGCCGAGGAACACCCCACGTTCGAGGAGATGACCGGCGATATCAGCCGGGTCACCCTGCGGCTGGTCGAGCAGATGAAGGCCAAGGCCGAGGAGGCCGCCTCACAGAACGGGGTCTCGCTCAACGCGTGGCTGTCCAACGCCGTCTCCGGTGCGCTCAAAGATCAGATGCGCGGACCGAAACGCGATATCTGACGCCACGCGCACCTCACATCACGCGCATCTCACATCAACGGCGCGAGATTGCCGCGCGCGCCGATGACCACATCGTCCAATTCCAGCCAGTCGGCCATCTCACGAAGCGAAACCCGCAGCGCCGCAGCAGTTTCCGGGGTGTCGCGGCCGGGTTCGGCGAAGACGCCGGGAACCAGCAGTCGTCCGGCGGGCCGTTCCGCGCGCAGGTCGACCCGACCGACGAGTTCGCCGTCGAGCAAGAAGGCGAACACGTAGTAGCCGTGCACCCGCTCGGCCTCGGGCGTGTAGATCTCGATGCGATAGTGGAAATCGAAGACACGTTCGAGCCGCGGCCTGCAGAAGATCACCGGATCGAACGGGCACAGCAGGGCGGCCCCGGTGACGCGGCGCGGCGTGGCGGCCTCGGCGTGCAGGTACGCCGGCCGGTCCCAGCCCTGCACCTCGACCTCTTCGAGTTCCCCCGCGTCCACCAGCTCGGCGATGGCCGGGGCCGTCTGAGCGCGGTGCAGGCGGTAATAGTCGCGCAGATCCGGTTCGGTGCCGATGCCGTGGGCGGACGCCGCACGCCGGACCAGTTCGCGCACCGCGTCGGCCTCCGGCACCTCGCGGGTGAGTATCTCCGGCGGAACGACCCGCTCGGTGAGGTCGTAATGACGGGCGAACGCGACCCGGCGCGGCACCGACAGCTCCCCCGCCGCGAACAGTTGCTCGCAGATGACCTTGGTGTCGCTCAGATTCCACCAGGAACCCTTCGGCCGCGGTTTGTCCAGTTCCAGATGCCGTTCGACCTCGCCCGCGGTGGCGGGCCCCACTTCGGCGATCACGTCGAGGATGTCCTTGCCCAAGGTGGGGTTGCGCTCCATCACCCGCCGCACGCCCGCCCAGCGGCCGTTGCGGTAGCGCCGCATCCGCCAGCGCATCAGCGGCCAGTCCGACACCGGCAGCAGCGCGGCCTCGTGCGCCCAGTACTCCACCAGCGCGCGCGGGCGGCGGGCGGTGTCGCTCCATGCGGCTTCGTCGAGCAGGGTGCGATCGTAGGGGCCGATCCGGCTGAAGACCGGCGCGTAGTGGGCGCGTACCACCGCCGACACCGAATCCAGTTGCAGCAGGCGAGTTCTGGCGACGGTGTCGAGGATCGTGCGCCTCGTGACCGCGGCCGGACGCCGCCTGCCGAACCCCTGCGCCGCCAACGCCGTCCTGCGCGCCTCCGCAGCACTCATCTTCCGCATAGCCGAAGGATGCCACGGGGGTACGACAGTGTTTATTGGCGTCGCCTTCGGCGCCGCGGGTTCGCGGCCCCTCAGTCTCGCGTCCCAGCGTTCGATACTTGCTCCTGCGTCGCATCGTCTCGAACGCTGGGACGCGAGACGGCCGCGAACCGTCGCTCGTCGGGCTCGCTCCCGAGTGGGCTGGGGTGGGGCTTGGAAGGAGACACTCTTCGAGTTACCGGGGTTGGTTTGGGGGGTGAGGTGGGGGTGAATCTTCGCTTGTCGGGCTTGCTCCGTTGGGGCTGGGGGATCGTGCTCAGGTGGTGACCGAAACCGCTCCGGTGACGTCGATCTCGGTTCTGCGGTCCTGGTCGGCGGCGTGGGCCAGGACCGTCGCGAGTATGCGTCTGCCCTCGGGCAGCACCCGGATGGTTACGGCGCCGGCATTCGCGGCGTCGAGTTCGCGGGTGGCTGCCTCGACCACTCGGTCGCGTACCCAGCGCGGTACCGCGGCGAATCCGCCGTCGTCGAGCAGCACCACCTCGACGCCGCGCGAGCGCGCGCCGCGGGCGGCGCTGCTCAACTCCTCGCTCACCAATTGCGGCGCGCGTAACCCGTCGCGCAGTTCCGCCTCGAGCAGTCGGCACTCCTCGCGCTCGACGGCGGTCAGCTCCGTCCCCTCGGCGATCCGTTCCAGAATCGGTCTGGCCACCCGGTCCAGGCGGGCGAGTTGCCGGACGCGTTCGGTGTTCTCGGCGGCCATCGTCGCCTCGGCCGCCGCGCGCAGGGTGGCCTCCTCCCGCAGCAGTCGCAGCGACCGCTGCGTCGGCCGCATGATCGCCACGCAGACCGAAACACCTGCCACCGTCGCCACCGGCACGATCGACCCGGCGATGACACCGCCGCGCAGTCCCGCCACGAAACCGAGGACCGTGATCACCACCGCGATACCCGCCACCCCGAGCCAGGCCACCACGAGCCTGCCGCGCAACACGAGCACCGCGAGGACATAGGACGAGGCGAAGGCCGTCCACACCGGACGTGTCCAGTCCTGTTCGACATCGAGGGTGGTGAGGATCGTCGACACCGGTCCCGCGACCGCCACCGCGATCGTCGCGGGCCACGGCAACGGGTCGACCGGCACCGCGACCACGAGCACACCGGCCGTGACGAGCAGCACCAGAGCGGCCGCCGCCGCGGGCAGAGGGGCGGTGTCGAAGTTGCGGGCCATGAAGAGCCCGATCGTCACTTCGAGGATCACGAGGAACAGCCACGCCGCCCGGCCGCGCAGGCCGAGCAGATCGCCGAGGCCGAATTCGGCGGAGCGCTCGACCTGCGTGTCACGCACGTCGGTCGCGTGGTCGGCATCCGGAGTCGCGGTCCCGCGCGGGGTCTCATCCATTGCTGCCCCACACCAATGTCACCGTCGTGCCCTCCCCCGGCTCGGACTCCACGAACGCCGCACCACCCGCCAACTGCCGCATACGGCCGAGGATGCTCACCGAGATGCCGAGCCGGTCGGCGGGCACTTCCCGCAGGTCGAAACCCGCGCCGTCGTCGCGGAAGATCACCCGGATTCCGCCCGCGCTGACCGTCACCGTGACGCCGCGCCGCACCGTGCGCCCGGGCATCGTGGCGTGCCGCAAGCTGTTGCGAACCGCCTCGGTGAGCGCCGCCGCCACACTGCTCGCCGCCCGCACCGGCATCCGCAGATCGTCGTGGCCCGCCCAGCGCCGCGCCGTGAAATCGACCGCGGGGTTGACCTCGTGCACCGCGGCCCGCAGGAAACCGATCGCGGACTGGGCGTTGAGCCGGTCGGGTCCGCCGTGGCCGCCGCGCGCCTCGTCGAGTTGGGCGAGCGTGCGTTCGGCCTGCCTGCGCAACACCGGTGACTCCGTGCCCCCGCGCGAGGCGTCGAGCAGTGTGGACAGCACCGCGTCGTGGATGAGCGCGGCGAAACGTGCCCTTTCGCGATCCCTGGCCGTGGCCCCCGCCACACCGGCGGCGCGACTACTCGCGATCGCCGACTCGCGGTCCACGCGCGCGGCGGCGGCGCGCGCGTACACCGCGCACCACAGGAACAACGCCGACAGACCCGCGCCGCGCGCGAAATCGCCCGCGAGCGACCAGGCGTCGCCGCCGGCGAGCACCCCGCGGTTGGCCAACGCCGCCAAGGCTGCGGCGAGCGCCAGATAGGCGATCGCGAGCGGCGGACGCCAAGCCAGCGCGGCCGCGAGAACACCGAGCGAGAAAACCCGGTACAGCCACAGCGAGGTGGTCTGCTCGGTCATCTCCCCGTAGGCGAGCGGCGCCAAAGCCGTCGCGGCCACGTAACTCGTCGCCGCCACCCCCGCCACCACCTGGATGACCCGCCTGCTCATGCCGACGGACACCGCCGCCATCACCGCGAACGGCCCGAACGCGAGTATCGCGAGCGTCACACTCCACGTCGCGGGCGCGAACCGGCTCTGATCGAGCATCTCGGGAATCTCGACCACCCCGGCGATCACCCCGGCCAACCCGAAGGTCAGGCCGAGCCTGCGCAGGATGCGGTCGGCGGCGGGTTCGTTCCTGAACCGTTCGGACATCCCGCGGCGACGCGGGCGTGCGGATTCGCGCGCGGCGGCGCGCTCGTCGGGGGCGTCCAGCGTGCTGGACACCGTCATCCGCGCCCGCGCCGCTCGGGGACCGGCAACCATCCGTCTTCGACCGCCCGCTTGTACAGGTCGGTCTTGGTCGGCGCGGGACGGCCCGCGTCGGCGTACTTCTGGCGGATGCGGCCCAGATAGTCGTTGACGGTCTGCTCCGACAGCCCGGTCAGCCGCGCCACTCGCGAAGCCTTCTCCCCCGACGCGTACAGGGTCAGCACTTCCTCCTGCCGTGGGCTCAAACCCACATCCGACAGTCGCGGGTCGCCGTCGATGGCCGCCGCCCAGTCCGTGGTAACGACCTGCTCGCCGGACGCGGCCCGACGCACCGCGGCGACCACGGTCGGCACGTCCTCGGATTTGCGCACCACCCCGAGCACACCGGCCTTGGCCGCCGAGCGCACCAGGAAGGCATTGTCCGCCCCGGTGAACACCAGCACCTCGATACCGCGTTCGCGCAGCGCGCACACATTGTCCTGCGGCGTCGACCCGTCGGCCAGGCGCAGATCGAGCACAACCAGATCCAGTTCCGCGGTGAGCGACGCGCGGTCGGCGGCGGCGAGCAGTTCGGGCACGGTCCCCGCGGTCAGCGCCAGATCCAGATCCGGTTGCGGCGCCAACATGGCGGCGAGCCCGATCGCCACGGATTCGTGATCCTCGACCAACCCGATCCGACGCGGCGCGCTCTCGCCCCCGACACCCCAACTCACCCGACCACTCCCATTCCGACCGACTGCGAACCCACGTCCCCACCTGTGGACGTCACCTCGAAGTATGACAATCCGCACCACCTCGCGGAGAGACACCAGAAATCGGGGGTACGCGACACGTCGTCGGCATCCGGCGGGTGTTCGGTCCACGAGTCGGCTGCGGTTCGACACCCGACGACCGAACCGGGACTACGGGACGCGAGCCGGGACCGGCCCACTGAGAACGTTCGCTTCGAAGGCCGCGGACACCGTCGCCGCGACCTCGTGCACGGTGGGCATGCGGTCGCCCAACTCCCGCTCGACCGAGGTCATGTCCACATCCGCGAGACCACAGGGTACGGCCGTTCGCCACGGTCCCAAATCCCCGGTGACATTGAGCGCGAAACCGTGCGTGGAGACCCCGCGCCCCACCCGCATACCGATCGAGGTGATCTTGCGACCGGTCGCGCGCGTCCACACCCCCGTCAACAGCTCGGAACCGGGCGGCGTTTCCCGCCGTTCGGCGGCGATACCGAGCGCCTCCAGCGCCGCGACCATCCGATACTCGACCTCACGGATGTAGTCGACCACACCTTCGTTTCGACGCAGCCCGACCACGAGATAGCCCACCAACTGCCCCGGACCGTGATACGTCAGCTGCCCGCCGCGATCGGTCTCCACCACCGGTATCCCGCTCTCGGGCCCCGGCAGATGCGCCCGCGGGGTACGGCGGCCGATGGTGAAGACCGGCTCGTGCCCGAGCAGCCACAACGTGTCCGGCCGCCGCCCCTCGACACGTTCCCGCCACAGTTCCCCCATCCGATCCATGGCGACCGAATACTCGACGAGACGGTCGGTGTCATCGATCAGGGCCAAAGTGCGAGCGTCCACAGCCTTCATACGTACCAAACCGCGCTCAGCCCGGCAATATTCGCCGTACCGGGGCTGAGACCGTCCGGCTACGCCATCAGCTGAGCGGCGACCGTCGCACCGAGTTCCCAGCATGCTTCGAGATCATCCTTGGACGGCTTGCCCGATACGACCACGTACTCGGATGCTTTGACCCACCCCAATCCGGTCGTGATGGAGGTGACGCCGCGCTCCGCACCCTCGGTGCCCTCGTTGCCGTGCAGGTAGAGACCGAACGGT
Organism: Nocardia bovistercoris; assembly: GCF_015674855.1. Classification (GTDB taxonomy): domain Bacteria; phylum Actinomycetota; class Actinomycetes; order Mycobacteriales; family Mycobacteriaceae; genus Nocardia; species Nocardia bovistercoris. The sequence continues at coordinate 605,034 of NZ_JADMLG010000001.1, forward strand.
CGGCCGCGCGTCGAGTCGAGGCAGGGGTAGTAGACGACATCGAATGCGTGTTTGAGGGCGCCGCTCATGTATCCGAGGTTCGCCGGGGTGCCGAGGAGATAGCCGTCGGCGTGCAGGACGTCGGACGCGGTGACGGCGAGTGCGGCTCGGCGTACCACTTCGACGCCATCGATCTCGGGGTCGGTCGCGCCGGAGACCACCGCTTCGAACATCGCCTGGGTGTGCGGGGAAGGCGTGTGGTGGATGATCAGGAGCCTGGCCGTCACCGGGTGGCCTCGCGTTCGTGTTTCTCGAGGGCGACCGCGCGACGCATGGTTTCGCGGGCGCGGCGGCGGTCGCCCGCGTAGTCGTAGGCGCGGGCCAGGCGGTAGCTGGTGCGCCAGTTGTCCGGGTCGGCTTCCCATTCCGCGCCAACGCGGGCGAAGAGTGCGTCCGCGGCGGCGCGTTCGATGCGGCCCGATGGGCGACGTGGCAGGTCGGAGATGTCGAGTTCGAGTTCTTCCTCGTGGATGCGGCGAGCCAGGCGTTGGTGGTCGAGGACGGCGCGGACGCTGGCCCACACCATCCATACGCCGAGCAGGGGCAGGATCAGCACGCCGATGCCGATGGCGACCGCTGCCGCCTCGCCGGAACCGATGAGGCTCAGCGCGATTCGGCCGAGAAGGAAGAAGTAGAAGCACAGAGCCAGAATCAGCGCGCCGATGAGCGCGATCACGCCGCGCGAGCCCGCGCCGCTCGACTCGGAACCACCCGCGGCGGGGGCGTCGCCTTGTCCCTCGCCGCCTTGTCCCTCGTCGCCTTCGAACGGGCGCTCGGTCACGAGCGGTCCCCCGTCGGTGCTCGGTTCACAGATCCAGCAGCGGGTCGAGGCCGACGGTCAAGCCGGGGCGGTTCGCGATCTCGCGCACGCCGAGCAGGACACCCGGCGCGAAAGAGGAACGGTCGATGGAGTCGTGGCGGATGGTCAGCGTCTCGCCCTGGGTGCCGAGCAGCACCTCCTGGTGGGCGACCAAGCCTGCCAGCCGGACCGAATGCACGCGGACGTCGTCCACGGCGGCGCCGCGCGCGCCGTCGAGTTCGGTGCTGGTCGCGTCGGGGCTGACACCGACTCCGGCCTCGCGACGCGCCTGCGCGATCAGACCGGCCGTTCGGTAGGCGGTGCCCGAAGGGGCGTCGGCCTTGTTCGGGTGATGCAACTCGATCACCTCGACCGATTCGAAGAAGCGAGCAGCCTGCTCGGCGAAACGCATCAGCAGCACCGCGCCGATCGCGAAATTCGGCGCGATCAACACACCCGTGCTCGGGCTGCCCGCGAGCCACCCGCGCACCTCGTCCAACCGGGCGGCGTCGAAACCGGTGGTGCCGACCACGGCGTGGATACCGTTCTCGACGAGGAACTTCAGATTCCCCATCACCACGTCTGGATGGGTGAAATCGACGACGACCTGCGTGCCGGACTCGGTGAAGACCTCGAGCGCGTCGTCCTTGTCGACGGCCGCGACCAACTCCAGATCGGCCGCGTCCCGCACCGCCGCGCAGATCGCCTGACCGACTTTCCCGCGTGCCCCGAGCACTCCGACCCGAATGGTCACCGCACCTCCTCGTATCGCCGATGTCAGGCCAGCCTAATCCGGCCCGGCGAACTCGCGGCAGGCGACCTGGTGTGATCCGTGCCGTACCGGATCAGTCGAAGAGCACCACCTGGCGCAGTGCGTGCCCAGCGGCGAGTTCGTCCATGCCGCGGTTGATGTCCTCGAGGCGGATCCGCGAAGACACCAAGCGCTCGACCGGCAGGCGGCCCGCCCGCCACATGGCCACGTACTTCGGAATGTCGCGTTCCGGCACCGCGGAACCCAGATAGCTGCCGACGATGGAGCGGCCCTGCGCGACCAGCGCGAGCGGGGAGATGCTCGCCATCGCGTCCGGGGCGGGGAGGCCGACGGTCACCGTCACCCCACCCGGCGCGGTCAGGCCGACCGCTGTCTCGAAAGCGCGCACATTACCCGCGGCCTCGATCACGATCTCGGCCCGGATCTGCTGGGCCGCCGCCTCGGCGGGGGCGTAACCCGCGCTCGCGCCGAGGTCGGCCGCCAACGCCAACTTCTCGGGGACGGTGTCCACGGCGATCACCTCCGCGCCGAGACTGACGGCGACCAGGACCGCGGCCATGCCGACGCCGCCCAAGCCGACCACCGCCACTCGGTCGCCAGGGGACGGCGAGGCGGAATTCAGCAGCGCGCCACCGCCGGTCAGCACCGCGCAGCCGAGGACCGCGGCTACCTCCGGTGGCACGTCGTCGGGTACGGGGACCACCGAGCGGCGGTCCACCACCGCGTGGGTCGCGAAGGCGGAGACACCCAGGTGATGGTGGATCGGGTCACCCGCGCGGTGGAGTCTGCGGCCGCCGTTGAGCAGTTCACCCGCGTTGTTGGCGGCACTGCCGGGTACGCAGGGGGTGCGACCGTCGCTCGCGCAGCCCGCGCAGGTTCCGCAGCGTGGGAGGAAGGTCATCACCACGCGTTGGCCCGGGGTGATGTCGGTATCGCCCGGTCCGGTCGCTTCCACGATGCCCGCCGCTTCGTGCCCGAGAAGCATCGGCACCGGTCGAACCCGATTGCCGTCCACGACCGACAGGTCCGAATGGCACAGACCAGCTGCTTCGATTCGGACCAGCAACTCGCCTCGGGCGGGGGAGGCGAGATCAAGGTCGCAAATCGTGATCGGCGTCGAATCCGCGAAAGGGGACGGCGCCGAGATCCGTTCCAGAACCGCACCACGAATCTTCATGAGCCGAGTGTATTTGCGGCGCGGGCGGGGCTGTGGATCGCGGGGTCGTTCGGGTGTGATGGTGCTTCCGGGTTCCGGCGGATCAGGAAGGTGTAGGCGGCGCGGGCGGCCAGGTGTCGGGTTTCACGCAGAGAGGTTTGGAGGCCGACCCGTCATCCCAGTCGAAGCGCAACCCGACCCAGGCGGTGGGATTCTCGAAGGTCGTTTCACCGGTATGGAAACGGACGCCATCGAAAGAGATGTCACCGAAGAAATCCGCGCGGGTGAAGGTTGCGTGTCGGGCCGCGAAGGTGGCACGGGTGAAGGCGATGGGCGCGTGGAATTCGACCGCGGTGAAATCCAGGTCTCCGGTGCCCGCGCGGGGCCGTCGACGGTGGGCGCCCAGTGTCGCGTCGGTGAAATCCACGGCGGATGCCTGGTAACGGGCGGAGGCGAAGGTGATGTGCCGGTTCGCGAAACGCGCACGCTCGAAACCGATCCGGCCCGCGGCGAAGACCGCGCGTTCGAACGAGACCGTCGCGCCGTCGAATCGAGCGTCCGTGAAGGAGGTCCGCGCGCCCTCGAAGCGGGTACCGATGAAGGTGGTACGCGCACCGCGGAAACGGGTCTCGACGAAGGACACCGGAGCCGAGACCACGCCGCCGTCGAAAGTGGTTCGCGCCGAATCGAATCGAGCGCGTTCGAACGAGACGGATGTACCGTCGAAGACAGCGTCGCGAAAGGTGAGATGGCCACCGGTGAACCGCGCGCGGCGGAAGTCCGTACCACGCTCGCCCACGAACCGCGCCCGCGTGAAATCCGTCAGACGTCCACCGAATTCCACGGCCTCGAAATCAGCGTCCTCGAATACCGCACCGGTGAAATCGAATGCGCAGCGCGACCACGACACCTCGGAGTATCGCCGCAGATGGTTCGCGATCACGCCGACCACCGCCGATCGCACCTCGCGGTCGTTGTGCCTGACCTGATATGTGCGAGCCACCTGGATGCCGGACTCGTCGGAGGTCTCCGAGCGCGACACCAGGTGGTCCGCGCCGGACCGCACGTCATAGGGCAGGCGCAGATATCCGCACAGCACGTCCACACACTGCTGACGGCGGGCCCGCGCCGAGAACTCGTCCGCCACACCGGCCATCGCGTACACGCCTGCCAATCGGACAGCGGGATCGGCATCACCCAACTGCTTGGCCGCGGCGCCGAACAGCTCCGCGAACCGACCCCGCTCCAGATCTCGCTGCCTGCGGTATGCCACGACCAGCGCGACCGCGCCGCCCACCCCGGCGGTGACCGACAACGCGATCTTGGTGAGATCAACTTGATTCGGCGTCTCCGCGCGGTGCATTCGATCACGCACCCACCCCCACACCATATGCCGAATGGTAGCGGGTCGTGACGGTAGCAGCGCCTTCGTGCCGCGTGGATCACATCGGCATTGGCCGTCCGCTATTTGCCGCAGTCGCCGCGGTCGTTCCTCCGATCAGGTAGGTTTGATGTCGATCGAACCGGATTCGACCATACAAGCGGTTTGACGTTCATCAAACCCCCGAGTGAGGTAGATCATGACCGATGCTAACGAAGAGTTGCCACCGGTCGCGCCGCTGCCCACCGTCCTCGCCGCACTCCAGGATCCGGTCCGGCTGGAAATGGTCCGCAGACTGAGCAACGCGGGCGCCGCCGTCCGCTGCGGCGCACTCTACGAGGTCATCAACAAATCCACCGCGACCCACCACTTCAAGATCCTGCGCGAAGCGGGCGTCGTGGAACGCCTCACCGTCGAAGGCCAGACCTGCCAACGCCTGCGCGCCGCCGACCTCGACGCGGCACTGCCCGGAGTCCTACCGTCGATCGTCGACGCCGCCAACCGCGCTTACTCAGCCGACCTCCACTGAACCCGGACCGCGCGGAGGCGGCGAAACCGAAACGATGCGGCGACGAGTTCAGTCGGGAACCAACCTCCGCACCGCCGCGGGCAACTCCCTGGTCCGCCGGTACGGCCCGGTCACCGACGCCGCGAACGGACGCGACAGCAGGCTACGCGCGATCGTGGTGACCTGTTCGGTGGTCACCGCGTCGATGTGCGCCAGCGTCTCCGACACCGTCCGATGATTGCCGTAGCTGAGTTCACTGCGGCCGATGCGGTTCATCCGGGACGCCGAATCCTCGAGTCCGAGTACCAGCCCGCCGCGCAGCGAACCCTTGGCGCGCGCGCATTCGGCATCGGTGATGCCGTCGGCGGCGACCTCCTCGAGCACGCCGCGCGCCAGGCTCGCGACCTTGCCGAGGTTCTCCGGCTGGCAGCCGATGTACACCGAGAACGCGCCGGTGTCGGCGAAGGTGTCGACACTGGAGTAGACCGAGTAGGCCAGCCCGCGTTCTTCCCGGATACGTTGGAACAGGCGAGAACTCAGACCTCCGCCGACGACGGTGTTGAGCACCGAAAGCGGCCAGCGGCGCGGGCCCTCGTGCCGCCCGAACGCGCGCACGCCGAACGCCAGGTGCGCTTGTTCGCTGTCGCGGTGACTCCAGTGCAGTTCCGGCGCACCGTGCGGACGGAACCGGCCCTCGCGCCGCGCCGCGGGTTCGGCGGCGGGATCGAGCCGGTCGGCGAACGCGCGATACACCAGTTCGACGGTGTGATCGTGCTCGACATTGCCCGCCACCGCCACCACCATCCGGTCCGGGCGGTACCGCCGCTGATGGAAGGAACGCAGCTGGGTGGCCTGCATGGATTCGATGGATTCGATGGAACCGATGACCGGGCGCCCGATCGGGTGTTCGCCGAACAGCGCGGTGAGGAAGGCGTCGCCGACGATGTCCTCGGGGTCGTCGTCGCGCATCGCGATCTCCTCGAGCACCACTTGGCGTTCGATGTCGACGTCCTGCGCGCGGCACAGGCCGTTCAGCACCACGTCGGTGACCATGTCCACCGCAAGCGGCAGATCCTCGTCGAGGACGTGGGCGTAGTAGCAGGTCTGTTCCTTGGCGGTGAAGGCGTTCAGCTCACCGCCGACCGCGTCCATCGCCTGCGCGATATCGAGTGCCGACCTGGTCGGGGTGGCCTTGAACAGCAGGTGCTCCAGGAAGTGCGCGGCGCCCGCCACCGTCGGGCCCTCGTCGCGCGAGCCGACGCCGACCCACACCCCGACCGAAGCCGACCGGACACCGGGGACATGTTCGGTGACCACGCGCAGACCACCGGGCAACACCGTTCGACGCACTCCCGACTGGGCGCCGTGCGGGTGAATCGAATCGTCGGAACGCAACTGGAGTGACGAACCCCCCTGCTCGCCGTGGAGCAGAGGGGTTGCCTTTTTCTTCTTCGTCACAGAGACAAGTACTACTCGCCCGCCGCCACACCCGCATCCACGGTCTCGACCGCGGCGGGCTCCTCGGCGTTCTCGTCGACCGGGACCAGCGAGATCTTGCCGCGGTTGTCGATGTCGGCGATCTCGACGCGCAGCTTGTCGCCGACGTTCACCACGTCCTCGACCTTCGCGACGCGTTTGCCGTTGCCGAGCTTCGAGATGTGCACCAGACCGTCGCGCCCCGGCAGCAAGGAGACGAACGCGCCGAAGGCGGTGGTCTTGACGACCGTGCCGAGGAAACGCTCGCCGACCTTCGGCAGCTGCGGGTTGGCGATGGCGTTGATCGCGTCGATCGCGGCCTGCGCCGAGGGACCGTCGGTGGCGCCGACGAAGACGGTGCCGTCGTCCTCGATCGAGATGTTGGCGCCGGTGTCCTCGGTGATCTGGTTGATGACCTTGCCCTTGGGGCCGATGACCTCGCCGATCTTGTCGACCGGGATCTTGATCGCGGTGACGCGCGGCGCGTACGGGCTCATCTCGTCGGGGGTGGTGATGGCCTCGGCCATCACGTCCAGGATGGTGGTGCGCGCGTCGTGCGCCTGGCTCAGCGCACCGGCCAGCACCTGCGAGGGGATGCCGTCGAGCTTGGTGTCGAGTTGCAACGCGGTGACGAACTCGCGGGTGCCCGCGACCTTGAAGTCCATGTCACCGAACGCGTCCTCGGCGCCGAGGATGTCGGTGAGCGCGACGTAGCGCACCTCCTCGACACCGGCGTCGTTGGTGACGGTGTCGGAGACCAGGCCCATCGCGATACCCGCGACCGGCGCCTTCAGCGGCACACCGGCGTTCAGCAGCGCCAGCGTGGAGGCGCACACCGAACCCATCGAGGTGGAACCGTTGGAGCCCAACGCCTCCGAGACCTGACGGATCGCGTACGGGAACTCCTCCTGGCTCGGCAGCACCGGCATCAGGGCCCGCTCCGCGAGGGCGCCGTGGCCGATTTCGCGGCGCTTGGGCGAGCCGACGCGACCGGTCTCACCGGTGGAGTACGGCGGGAAGTTGTAGTGGTGCATGTAGCGCTTGCTGGTCTCGGGACCGAGCGAGTCGACCTGCTGCGCCATCTTCACCATGTCGAGCGTGGTGACGCCGAGGATCTGGGTCTCGCCGCGCTCGAACAGCGCCGAACCGTGCGCGCGCGGCACGACCGCGACCTCGGCGGACAGCGCGCGGATATCGGCCAGACCGCGGCCGTCGATGCGGAACCCGTCGGTGAGGATGCGCTGACGCACCAGCTTCTTGGTGACCGAACGGAACGCCGCGCCCAGTTCCTTCTCGCGACCGGCGAAGTCGTCACCGAGCCGCGACAGCACCTCGACCTTGATCTCGTCGATCTTGTTCTCGCGGCTCTGCTTGTCGGCGATGCTCAGCGCCTCGTTCAGCTCCCGCTTGGCGGTGCCCTCAACGGCCTCGAACACATCCGCGCCGTAGGGCGGGAACAGCGGGAACTCACCGGTCGGCTTGGCGGCCAGCTCGGCCAGATCCGACTGGGCCCGCACCAGACGCGCGATGAACGGCTTGGCCGCCTCGAGCCCCTCGGCGACCACGGCCTCGGTCGGCGCCTGCGCACCGCCCTCGATCAGCGCGATGACCTTGTCGGTGGCCTCCGCCTCGACCATCATGATCGCGACATCGCCGGACTCGACGACCCGACCCGCGACGACCATGTCGAACACGGCGCCCTCGAGCTGTTCCACGGTGGGGAAAGCCACCCACTGCCCCTCGATCAGCGCGACCCGCACACCGCCGACCGGCCCCGAGAACGGCAGCCCGGCGATCTGCGTGGACGCCGAGGCCGCGTTGATGGCCACCACATCGTAGAGATCCTTGGGATCCAGGCTCATGACCGTGACCACGACCTGGATCTCGTTGCGCAGACCGTCCACGAAGGACGGGCGCAGCGGCCGGTCGATGAGGCGACAGGTCAGGATCGCGTCGGTGGAAGGACGGCCCTCGCGACGGAAGAACGAGCCGGGAATGCGGCCCGCCGCGTACATGCGCTCCTCGACATCCACCGTCAACGGAAAGAAGTCGAACTGATCCTTGGGCTGCTTGCCCGCCGTGGTGGCCGACAGCAGCATGGTCTCGTCGTCCAGGTAGGCCACCACCGAACCGGCGGCCTGACGGGCCAGACGGCCGGTCTCGAAGCGGACGGTGCGGGTGCCGTAGGCGCCGTTGTCGATCAGCGCGACGGATTCGAATACTCCGGGCTCGACCTCGACGGCCGAGGACTTGCGTTCAGTTGTCTCCGACATATCTCTTCTCTCAACCTCTCGTCTCGCCGGGTCTCGAGCACCATGCAGGGCGCGACCCGGCTGTCGTTAGCCGTACCGGATACGGACGCGCGGCAACCCTCCTGGCTGCGCGCGCGCACCCGGCCGAACCCCCTTGGGCTCGGCGACGCGGAGGCGGTCATCGATCGAAGCCCGTCGGTGCACCGAGGGGCCACTACCGAAGACCGACGCCACGCGTTCGAGTGCGTACGGCCGTGTTGTTCGTGCATCCGACCTGCCTCCCGGACAGCTCGAGCACTGTCTCGACGGCAACAATCCCGCATACACGAAAAGCCAACGAGGAGATTGTACGTCTCCGCGTCGGGGGGACTGTCAATGCCCTGCGGACAGTCGTGTGTGCGTTGTTGGGGACTCGTCCTCAGGTGGGCATCGGCTCGGGCAGATCCAGGCGCCTGTCTTGCATGGCCGAAGACCTCCCACCACGAGTGGGCGTTGTGGGCCGGAACGCGGGAGAATTACACGGCGGTTCCCGGTAATGGGACCTGGTGGACCAGTGGGCGAGCAGGGCTGGAACGTGAGAGATTTCGGGCGCGGCTCTTCGCAATAGAACCCCCACTGACCAGCGGGGCGGGCAGGGCTGGAACGTGAGAGATTTCGGGCGCGGCTCTTCGCAATGGTTTACCCGCGCGCTGTGTTTATTGGCGTCGACTTCGTCGCCGCGGGTTCGCGGCCCTGGGAGTCTCGCGTCCCAGCGGTCGATACTTGCTCCTGCGTCGCATTGTCTCGACCGCTGGGACGCGAGACGGCCGCGAACCGTCGCTCGTCGGGCTCGCTCCCTTGTGGTGGGGGTGGGGCTCGGAAGGAGACACTTCTCGGTTTGACGAGGGGGTAGGTTCGGGGGCTGGTGAGATTGCGGAGAGAGCCGTATCGAGGCTCACCTCTGAATCGAGGCTCGCACCCGCCATGTGGCAGGGCTCGGCGGCAGGGGTGCTGCCGCCGAGGGTGGCTGCTCAGCGGCGCAGGCCCAGGCGCTCGATCAGCGAACGGTAGCGTTCGATGTCCTTGCTCTGCAGGTACTTCGACAGCCTGCGGCGGCGGCCGATCAGGGCGAGCAAACCGTGGCGGGTGTGGTGATCGTGCTTGTGCACTTTCAGGTGCTCGGTGAGGTCGGAGATTCGCTTCGACAGCAGGGCGATCTGTGCCTCGGGCGAACCGGTGTCCTTCTCGTGGAGTCCGTATTCCTTGAGAATCGCCGACTTCTGCTCAGTGGTCAAAGCCACGCGGCATCCACTCCTATTTTCCAGTTCCGCGCTCGGATTTGTCCGACGGCCGGACATGGGCGCCGCCGCGGACCGCAGCAAACCCGACGAGCCACATTACCGGACCACTCCCCGGCGGTGAAATCCGGCCTCAGGAGCCGAGGACTTTGCGAGTCAGGTCGACATCGCGGCCCATCGCCTCGACGAGCGCGTCGAGTGTTTCGAATTTCCGCATCCCCCGCAGATGTTCGACGAAATCCACCGCGACATGCTGCCCGTACAGGTCGGCGTTACCGTCGAGCACATATGCCTCGACGGTCCGCGACCGCCCGGAGAAGGTGGGGTTGGTCCCGACGGAGATGGCAGCCATGGCCCGCTCTCCCGGCGTGACGGTACCTATGGTCGGCCCGGGCCCGAGGACCGTGAACCAGCCCGCGTAGACGCCGTCGGCGGGTATGGCGGCGTGCATCGGCGGCGCGACGTTGGCGGTGGGGAATCCGAGTTGGCGTCCGCGCCCGTCCCCGTGCACGACGACGCCTTCGACCCGGTGCGGCCGTCCGAGCGCTTCGGCGGCCGCCGCCATGTCTCCGGCGTCCACGCAGGCCCTGATGTAGGTGGAGGAGAAGGTGACGGCGTGTTCGCCGACCAGTTTCACGCCGTCGACTTCGAATCCGAAGCGTTCGCCGAGTTCGCGCATGGTCGCCACGGTGCCCGCGGCCTTCTTGCCGAAGGTGAAGTTGTCCCCGATGACGACTTCGGCCACGTGCATCCGTTCCACGAGCAGGTCGTGGACGTATCGACCGGGGGTGAGTTTCATGAAGTCGTGGGTGAACGGGATCACGCAGAACACGTCGACGCCGAGTTCTTCGGCCAGTTCGGCGCGGCGGGTGAGGGTGGTGAGCTGCGCGGGGTGCGAGCCGGGGCGGACCACCTCCATCGGGTGCGGGTCGAAGGTCATCAGCGCGGCGGGTACGCCGCGCGCGGCCGCCGCCTTCACGGCTCTGCTGATCAGCTGCGCGTGGCCGCGATGGACTCCGTCGAATACGCCGATCGTGAGCACGCAACGGCCCCAGTCCGCGGGCACCTCTTCGAGGCTTCGCCATCTCTGCACAGTCCGAAGCCTAATGGACCGGCCTCGGCCCGGTCCGACCGAAGCCGCCGCTCGGCGACCGACGCGCGCGGAGGTTCGTATGCGGTCGGCGCGAACGGTATTCGCGTGGAGCGGATGTCACGTGAAGTTCGGATGTCATTGGCCGCGCGGTGGCATGTGGTTCGCCGTCGCGGGGGCGGGAGCGTCGCAGTGTGTGAAATCTCCGATGAGTGCATAAGCTCGGTATGTGCCTGGTAAACGAGATATCGCCACCCGACGCGAGCTGGCAGGCCGCGCGGCGCGTGACGAATCCGGCGTTCCCGCCGCGGCCACGGCATCGGTGGCCCCGGAGCTGACCTCGGTCGCCCAGGACTATCTGAAGGTGATCTGGACCGCACAGGAGTGGTCGCAGGAGAAGGTTTCGACCAAACTGCTGGCGGAGCGGATCGGGGTTTCGGCTTCGACGGTGTCGGAGGCCGTGCGCAAACTCGCCGACCAGGGCTTGGTCGAGCACGCGCGCTACGGTTCGATCACGCTCACCGAACACGGCAGGCTCGCCGCCATCGCGATGGTGCGCAGGCATCGGCTGCTCGAGACCTTCCTGGTGAACGAACTCGGCTACGGCTGGGACGAGGTCCACGATGAGGCCGAGGTGCTCGAGCACGCGGTGTCGGATCTGCTGATGGCCCGCATCGACGCCAAACTCGGCTATCCGGACCGTGATCCGCACGGCGATCCGATTCCGTCGGTGGACGGCGCGGTCCCCACTCCGCCCGCCAAACAGCTCAGCGACTTCCACGCCGGGGAATCCGGGCGGGTGGCGCGCATCTCCGATTCCGATCCGGAGATGCTGCGCTACTTCGATTCGGTCGGCATCGCCCTCGACACCGTGATCACGGTGCAGGAGCGCCGGGATTTCGCGGGCACCATCGCCATTCGCATCGGCGCGGGCGAATCACCGACCGACCTCGGTCGTCCCGCCGCCGAGGCCATCTGGCTCACCTTCTGACGCGCCCGAAACGCTTCAGCGCGAGAGGAAATCGAGCAGGGCGCGGAATTCGGCCGGTGAGAGGTAGCCGTCGCCGTCCAGGTCGGCCGCGGCCAGCAGCGACGCGGCCGGTTCATCGATGCGGCCCGCGCCGATGTGGCGGATCATCGATTCCAGCTCCGCCACCGAGATCCGGCCGTCACCGTTGACGTCGAACACCTCGAAGGCGGCGTCCGCGTCGGTCACCTCGATGCGTCCGCCGACCACCGCCGCGTCGAATTCCGCACGCGAGACCAGGTAGTCGCCGTTGGTGTCAGCGGCGGCCACCATCCGTTCGACGGCCTCGACGTCGACATCGCGGCCCTGCGAGCGGAAACCGAGCGTGATGTCCTCGACCGAGACCAGCCCGTCGCCGTCGCGATCCCACAGATCGAAGATGTCGACCGGATGCTCACCCATCGCACTGCCTTCCGCACCAGCCCGCCGACACCGGCGACGCCACCGCGTCCACTGTACGGATTCCGCTGCCCCGGTGCGGGTTCAGTCGAGCAGGCCGCGCGGCCGCACCACCAACACCGGCGCGGCGCGCTTGCCCTTCTCCGCGAGCAGAGCGATGGCCGCGCCCGCCTCGGTCACGGCCGCGTACACCCCGGCCATGCCGACGGGATCGAGCCAGCGACCGTCGCGCAGGGATTCGGCCTCGCCCTCGGTGACGACCCTGCGGTCGAAGGCCGTGGCCACGGCCGCGTCCATGCCTAGGCTCAACGGCGGCGGACCCGATTCGGCGGCGGCCGCGAGGTCGTCGAGGGTGCGGGCGTGTTCCAGGGTGAACGGGCCGACCCTGGTGCGGCGCAGGGCGGTGAGATGGCCGCCGACGCCGAGCGCGGCGCCGAGGTCGCGGGCCAGAGCGCGGATGTAGGTGCCCGAGGAGCAGTCGACCACCACGTCCAGGTCCACGAATCCGGCGTCGGTGTCGCGGCGGGACAGGATGTCGAAACGCGAGACGGTGACCGGGCGCGCCGCGAGCCGCACCTCCTCACCCGCGCGGTGCCGGGCGTAGGCGCGTTCGCCGTCGACCTTGATCGCGCTCACGGTGGCGGGCACCTGATCGATCTCGCCGGTCAGCGCGGCGACCCGCGCGGCTATCGCGCCGTCGTCCAGGTGCCGCGCCTCGGTGGTCGCGAGCACTTCGCCTTCCGCGTCGTCGGTGTTGGTCGACTGCCCGAGCCGGATGGTCGCGGTATAGGACTTGGTGGTGAGGGTGAGCAGGCCGAGTAGTTTCGTGGCGCGCTCCACCCCGAGCACGAGCACGCCGGTGGCCATCGGGTCCAGTGTGCCCGCATGGCCGATCTTCCTGGTGCGCAGGATCTTTCGCGCTCTGGCGACCACGTCGTGACTGGTGCGGCCGCCGTCCTTGTCCACCACGAGCAGTCCGCCGAGCAGGTCAATGGCGCCGGTATCGGCCATCAGCCGTGCACGATCGCGGTCAGGATCAGTCCGCCGCCGATCAGCCAGCGCCCGTCGAAACTCGTCAGCGGAACTCCGCCGTCGGTGGCCTGACCCGGAATCAGCAGCTCGCTGTGGAATGTTCCGGAACCGCCGCCGGAATTCTCGTCGACGGTGAAAGTGATGTGGGCGTCCTCGAAACCCAGCCAGCGCAGGGTCAGCGGAAACCACGCCTTGTAGGTGGCCTCCTTGGCGCAGAACAGCAGACGGTCCAGGTGCAGCGCGGAATCGTTGGCGGCCAGCCACTTCCGCTCCGGGGCGAGACTCACCGAATCGAGCACCCCCTCGGGCAGCGCCTCGTGCGGTTCGGCGTCGATGCCGACCGAACGGAAACGCAACTTGTGCGTCAGCGCGGCCGCGCGATACCCCTCGCAGTGGGTCAGGCTGCCGACGACGCCGCGCGGGAACAGCGGCATCCCGCGCTCGCCCTTGCCGATCGCCACCGGCTCCTCACCCAACTGCTCGAGTGCCCGGCGCGCGCAATGCCTGGCGCCGATGAAATCGCGACGGCGCTTGTCCACCGACTTGGCGATGAGATGTTCCTCCGCCGGATGCGGCGCCAGATCCTCCGGGTACGCCAACAGTTCGGACGCGGCGACCCCACTGGGCAAGATGTTCTCGATCATCACCGACCAGCCTAATCGAGCGCCGCGAGCGGGCCGACGACCGGATCAGACGCCGCGGCGGCGGTCGGCCTTCTCCCGCATCTGCGCGGCGGCCGCCTCCATCTCCGGGGTCACCTGGAAATGTCCGCCCCACTTGTTGAGCGCCCCCGGCGGATAGCTGGGGGTCGGCAGGATCTGGCGCAGCAGGGTGTCGGGCAGGCCGCGGCGCTGCCACTCGCGCGGATAACCGAGCGACACCTCCTCGAAGCGCACGCCGTCGTAGTAGGAGGTGCGTGGGATGTGCAGGTGGCCGTAGACCGAGCACACCACGTTGTAGCGGGTGTGCCAGTCGGCGGTCAGGGTGGTGCCGCACCACAGCGCGAACTCCGGATACCACAGCACGTCGGTGGGCTCGCGGACCAGCGGGAAATGGTTGATCAACACGATCGGCGCGCCATCGGGGATGGCGTCGAGGCGCCGCGTCGTCGACTGCACCCGCGCGTGACACCACGCGTCGCGCGTCGCGTACGGGTCGGGCGACAGCATGAACTCGTCGGTCGCCACCACATTGCGTTCCCGCGCGATGGCCAGCCCCTCGGACTTGGTGCGCGCGCCTTCGGGCAGGAACGAATAGTCGTAGAGCAGGAACATCGGGACGATGGTCACCGGCGTGCCGAATTCCTCGGCGCCCGCGCCCGCCCACACCGGGAACGGGTCCTCGGGGGTGATCACATCCAGGTCGCGGCACATCGACACCAGGTAGTCGTAGCGGGCCGCGCCGTGCATCTGCACCGGATCCTTCGGCGTGGTCCACAGCTCGTGGTTGCCCGGCACCCAGATCACCTTCGCGAACCGGCCGCGCAGCAACTCCAACGCCCAGCGGACGTCCTCGGCCTTCTCTCCCACGTCACCGGCCACGATCAGCCAATCCTCGGGCGAATCGGCGCGAATCTGCTCGACGACCGGCCGATTCCCCTGGTGCCCGACATGGATGTCGCTCACCGCCATCAACTTGGGTATCACCACATCCACATTGTCATACCCGCACCGACACCGCCGTGCCGCACCCGCCGTCGGTTGGTCCCGCCGAGCGGTCACGGACTGTCGCCACGCCCATCGCGGCCGGACGCGGTCCAAGCGCCGCACGCCGATCCGACCGCGTCAGGAGGTCCAGTGCAGGCGGGCGGTGGCGGCGAAACCGGGGGCGATGGTGAGTGCGCCGTTGGCCTCGCGTCTGCACGAGGCGACCGCGATGTGGCAGGGGGTAGGGAGGTCGGTAGGGATCTTCGCGCCGCCGTCTATCTCGTAGCGCATGTTGGTGACCTTCCAGGACCGGGCGGCCGGGTCGTCGGGGCGCACCGGGGGCGCGTCGGCGCGGGCCACCACGTAGACCTCGGTGACACCGGGGGGCCAGGTGAACACCAGCAGGCCGCCTTGCCCGGCGAGGGCGCCGACGGTGGGGATGCCGCCTGGATTCGGTTCGTCGGGTAGTGCGGAAACCGTCGCGGTGGCGGGCTGTCCCGAGGTGGATGCCGCGCTGCTCGAACCCTGCCTCGGGCCGGGTGCGGCGAGCGGTCTCGAAGGCGCGTCCGAGCGTGCCTCCTCGGATGAGCGTCCGGCGGATGTGGCAACCACCGCGTAGACCGGGATCTCGTGCGGGGGCGCGCCGCCGTCTTCCAACTCGGTGGTCCTGGTGCGGCCGACAACTCGCCAGTTGCCCTCCGCGTGCCTTCGGGTGACCTTGTACGCCACGTCCTCGGTGGTCGACGGCGACCAGGTGACCAGCACCGAGCCGTTGCCCATCCGACTCGCCTCGACCCGACCCGGCGCCTCCACCGGCGTGGCCGCCAGCGCCGCCGAAGCGCCCTCGTGATCGGCGCACACGCCCTGTGCCGCCAGCAGACCGCGCACGCGATCGGCGGCGGGGCCCGAACTCGCCGCGGCGACGAGTCGATCGGCTTCCGCTACCGCACGCGTGGCCTCGGCGGTCAGCTCGTCCAAGCTTTCGCGCTGCGCGGTCGGCGGCGGCACGTCGGCGGCCGTGCGGCGCAGGTATTCGAGGTGTTCGAGCGCCTCGACGTAGCGTCGGGCCGCACGAGCCGAGGCCACATTGCGCCAGCGCACGGCCGCCTCGGCGAGGATCCGCTCCACCTCGTCGGCGACGGATCGAATGGAGGTGGCACCCGCGCCGTTGTCGAGCTGGCGCGCACGGGCGACCTGCTTGGCCGCCTCCTGAGGGCGACCGCCGCGCAGCGCCGCGCGCGCCGCCTTGAGCGGCTCCTCCCACTGCCGTTGCGGTGCGGTGGCGCGACCGCCGACTGCCGGGGCGGGACGGGGAGTCCGCGGTACCACGGGGTGAGCGGGTGCGGCGGAACCGGTTTCGATCCGCGCGCCCAACCCCGTCGCGAGATCGGTGAGCACACGCACCGCCTCGGCATGGTCGAGACCGAGTTCGACGGCCTCGTCCACCAGATACCGGTAGTCCTCGCCGACCAACTGGTCCTCGACCAACACCGCGGCACGCACCTTCGGCCGCAATTCGGCGGTGACGTCCTCGATCACCGCGCGGACGTACTCGTCCACCTCGGGACCGCCGCCGGTGAGCAGATCGTTGACGTGGACCAGCAACTCGTCGAGGACGACGCGAACCCGCCCCGGCGGCAATTCCCGCGCCCGCGCGCGCAACGCGTCGGCGCGCAACCGGATCTCCTCGGTGTGCCCGGCGCTGGACGGATCGAGTCCGAGCAGGGCGAACAAGGTGGGTGCGGACGGGCCGCCGTCCAGCAGCCGTTCCCATTCGGCGAGGAGTTGGCGGATCTGCTTGCGGCGCTGCTCGGTCAGGGTCGGCGCGGGCGCGGATGGCGGCGCGTCTTCCGCGAGGATCCGGTGCCTGCGCAATCGCGCGGCGACCTCGGCGGCGCCGAGTCCGCCCATAGCGCCGATCTCCTCGAGACCGGCCACCTTGCTCGCGGGCACGCCGCCGTGGCGCTGCACCAGACGTGCGATCGCGGTGTCGAGCATCTCGTAGCGTTCGGCGTCGCGCTCCTCGCGCATCTGCCGCACCCGCATGGCCTCGGCGCGGCGCGAACTCGCCCGCAGCAACAGTTCGCTGCGGCGGTCGTGCTCGTCGACCAGCAACCCGACGAGCACCCGGTACTTCGGATGGTCGCGCTGGCGCTGCCAGAAACCCCAGACCTCCGCCACACGCTCGGTAACCTGTGCGTCGGTGAGGGTTTCGGCCTCCTCCACCGGAATGTCGTAGAGCTCGAACGAATCCGATCGCTCGACGCCGCCGCGCCGTTCGACGGCGGCGAGCACCCGTTTGCGATAGTCGTTCGGATCGAAGGCTTCCATGCCCGCCGCTAACCGGCGCGGCGGCGGGAGCGCTGCACCTGGTCGAGTTCGCGCGCCACGTCGGCCTGGGACAGCGTTGCGCCGGTCTGGGCCGACAAGGTCAACGGCATATCGGCGTCGACATGGTGCGCGGTGACGTGCAGGACGCCGTCGAAGCCCATCTCGAAGGTGACCCTGACCTCGCTGCCCGCGGGATAGCCCGGCGGAATGCCACGAATCCTGCCCTCCACCAACACCTTCGTGTCCTCGGGGCGCACCGAGGCGGCCTGCCCCTGCTGCTCGACGATGGTGAGCTCGATCTGATCCTGATCCTCGCGCACCGTGCCGAAGGACCGACGCACCCGCACCGGGAGCGTCTGGTTGCGATGGACCAGCCACGCGGCCGCGAGGCCGTAGTGATTGTCGAGCGCCAGCACGCCGAAACCGCGCGAGACCACGGTGTCGACCTGGATCTCCAGCATGCGCCGCACCAGCGCGACCGGCTGGCCGAAGGACGCGGCGACCCTCGCCACCGACTGCTCCAGATCGGCGGGCGCGGCCTCGCGCAACGCGGAACCGTCGCGCAACCTGCCCCGCGTCACCAGATCCGCGAGGATCAGCCGCTCCATCTCGAGTTTCTCGCCGTAGAGCGCCGCGCCGCGCGCCACCGACAGGTCGGGATCGCGCAGTTCGCCGCGCAACCCCAGTTCCTTGTTCAGTTCGCGCTCCACCATCGGCATTCGCGACGAGCCGCCCACCAGCAGCAACCGGTCCACCGAGGCGACGCCGCGCTTACCGGCCGCGGTCAGGCAATCGCGGGTGAGCTCGATGGTGCGGCGCATCAGCGAGGCCGTCAACGACTCCACCTCGGCGCGGGTCAGCGACACCACGGCGCGCGCGCCGTCGTGTGCGACGACCACATCGGTGCGATCGACCTCGGACAGTTCACGTTTGGCCTGTTCGGCGGCCAGCACCAGCATCTGCGAACCCGCCGAATCGTCGAGCGGATCCTCGGCGTCCGGATTCGCCGCGCAGAACTGCTGCGACAGGTACAGCGCGATGCGCTCGTCCCAGTCGGCGCCGCCGAGTTGGTGATCGCCCTCCACCGCGAGCACCGAGATGCGGCGATCGGCGAGTTCGATGACCGTCGCGTCGAAGGTGCCGCCGCCGAGGTCGTAGACAAGGACCGTCTCGCGCTCGCCCGGCTTGCCGACATCGACCGTGCCGTCGAGGCGGCCGAAACCGTAGGACAGCGCCGCGGCGATCGGCTCCGACAGCACACCCGCCACGTCGAAGCCCGCGTAGGCGCCGGACTGGATGGTGGCGCGCCGCTCCTCGTCACCGAAGTAGGCGGGCACCGTGATCACCGCGCGCCGCACCGGCTCGCCACCGCCGAATTCCACGTCGGCGGCCAGGCTCTTGAGGATCAGCGCCGACACCGCGGGCGCCGACCAGCTCTCGCCGTGCGCGGTGAAACGCCAATCCGCCTCGCCCATGCGCCGCTTGACCAGCGCGCAGACATGCTCGGGATCCAACCGCGACTGCCTGCGCGCACCCTCGCCGACCAGATGGTCGAACGCGGAAGCGAACAGCACCACCGACGGAACCGTCGGCTCGCCGTTGATCCCGACCATTACCTCAGGACGACCATCGGCGTCGATCCGCGCGATGGCCGAGTTCGTTGTGCCCAGGTCGATGCCGTAGACCCCCATGGCGAGCGATCGTAGCAGCCACCGCCGACAGCGGCCCAGCCATCGACGATCGCAACCGCGACCACCGCATATCGATGGCGAAACCCATGGACTTCCGCCACGATTCAGCCTCCTGCGCGCCCTGCCCACGCGCCCCGGACCACGGGCATGAATTACTGTCGAACAACTCGCGATTCGACCTTCCACAGATCGCAACGCCCCAACGACGCAGGCGGTCGAGGCGTCTCGCGGCCGAGCGATCGCGCGGCGCACCGACGCGGCCGCGCGCGCCGAGCACCTGAAAGGACGCCACGACCATGGACACCGAAGTCTCCGACCTACCCGCCGCGCACGGGACATCGGCGCGCTTCCGAACGGTGCGGAGCGTGGCTTCGGCCGCACTCGCTTGCGTGCTCATCGCCGCAGGCACGACACTCGCGAACGCCGCACCCGAGACCGCCCTGCCGTGGTGCGCGGGCGTCGGCGCCCCCGTGACGCTCGCGCAGGCGCCCGCCACCTTCGAGGCCATCGCCTTCGACCGGAACGGCCGTCTCGTGGTCAGCGACTGGGTCGGCGGCGGCATCGACGTCATGGACGCTCCCGGCGCACCGCTGCGCGGGATCGCGGGTCCCATCCCGCTCCCCGGCGGACTCGCTCCGGAACCGGGGGGAACGATGCTGGTCGGCGTCGGCGTCACCCCCGCCTCCCCGCTCGCACCGGGCGGCGGCGTCGCGGAGCTGCGCAGGCTCGACCTCGACACCGGCGCGACGACCACGGTCGCCACCGGCCTGTCCCAGGGCAACGGTGTGGTGCGCGCGAAGGACGGCACGGTCTTCGTCACCAACGACGGTTCGGACGCGTTGGACCGGGTCGACCCCGACGGTCGCGTCACCGCGGGCTGGTATCGCGGCTCCAACACCAACGGCGGCGCGATCTCGGCGGACGGCACGACCCTGTACGTCAACGTCACCTTCGGCGACACGCATGTGCTGGCGATCGACATCGCGACCGGCAACGCAACCACCTTCTTCCGCCCGCCCGCCGCGTTGAGCGGTGTCGCCCTGGACGACATCAAGATCGACGAGCGCTCCGGCTACCTGTTCGTGACGGCCTGGCAGGGCGGGCAGGTGTGGCGCATCGCCCCCGACGGCAGCAGCGGCTGCGTGCTCCTCGACGGTCGACTCCTGCCCGCGGGCATCGCCGTCGGCAAGGAAGGCGCGGGTTTCGCCCCGACGAGCGTCTACGTCGGCACCCACAGCGGCTCGCTCATCGAGATCCCCGGCGCGGTCCCCGCGAGCTGAGTACGCGAGTTGATCCGGCGCGTGAGAACGGGAAGTCTCGGACTCGGCGCAGGCCCGGAAAAGCGGCGCGAGCTATCGTGCGACCATGACCGAACCAGTCACCCCCGTGACGCAGGTGGACGCCGACACCGCGGGCCCGGCCGAGTACGCCCCGGTTTCGGACACCGTCGACTCGGCCGAATACGGCGACGCCACAAGCGATCCCGACGGCTCCGTCACGAATCTTGCCGCCGGGCAGCGCGATCTGGCCGAGCGCGTCGAGGACCTGACCCGTGTGCTCGCGCGCCAGGCCGCAAGCATCGAACGGCTCGCCGACGACGCCAAGGCACGCGCCCAACGCGAACGCCAAGGCGCCGACCTCCCCCTGGTCACCGAACTCTTCGCGCTGTTGGGCGACACCACCGCCTGCGCGCGAACCGCCGAATCCGACCGCGAGCGAGAAGCTTTCGAAGCGATCACCACCCGTATCGAACGCCTACTGATCGGCCGCGGCGGCATCCTCGTAGACCCGCCGACCGACACCCCCTTCGACTCGCTGACCATGGAAGCCGCCGACGTCGTCGACACCGAAGACCCGGCATTCGACCGCACCGTCGCCTCGGTCATCCAACCCGGCCTGAGCGTGCCCGGCCGCTCGATCCGCCCCGCTCGAGTAGTCGTCCGCCGCCACCGCTGACCCGAACCATCCCGCCCCCCGCGACCCCGAAGCAGCGCAGCCTGAATAAACCGCAGCGCCCCCACTCACGAACTCCCCCTGGCGAACCCTGGAGGCACCGAAGGTGCCGTTCGCGGCGACGAAGTCGACGCCAATGAACACAACTAGATCTCCGCCCCCACTCGCGCCCATTTCCCCGACAGAGTCCGCCACACCACCGCCCCCATCCGCAACAGCATGAACGCGACAAGGCCCGACCAAATGCCTGCTATCCCCCAGTCGAACACGAGGGACAGCCAGATGGCGGGAAGGAAACCGGCCAGGGCACAGGCGAGAGTGGCGGTGCGCAGGAAGGCGGCGTCACCAGCGCCGAGCAGCACGCCGTCGAGGGCGAACACGATGCCCGCGACCGGGATGATCGCGACGAAGAACCACCACGCGACATGCGTACGGTCGAGAACCGAGACATCGTCGGTGAACAGCGTCGGAATCACGCTGTAGCCGAGGGCGAAACAGACCGCGAGCGCGACCGCGAACAGCTCCGACCACCCCGTGACCCGCCGCACCAGCCCGCGCGCACTCCGCACGTTCCCCGCGCCGAGTGCCGCTCCGACCAGGGTCTGCGCGGCGATCGCCAGCGAATCCAGCGCCAGCGTCAGGAAGTTCCACAGTTGCAGCACCAGTTGGTGCGCGGCCACCGACGCCGCGCCGAATCGCGCGGCCACCGCGGCCGCCGACACGAAACACGCCTGGAAGGCGAGGCTGCGCGCGATCAGGTCCCGGCCGAGGACGAGTTGCGCCCGGATCATCTGCCGATCCGGCCGCAGCGCGACCCGCTCCCGTATCAGGGCGGAACCGAACAGGATCGCCGTCACCGACTGCCCGACCACGTTCGCCACCGCAGAGCCTGCCAGTTCCATGCGTGGGGCGCCGAGCAGGCCGTGTACGAGGACCGGGCACAGCAGCCCCGACGCGACCAGCCCCGTCACCACGTAGGTCAGCGGCCGACGGGTCTGCTGGATGCCGCGCATCCACCCGTTACCCGCCATGGAAACGAGGATCAGCGGCACCCCGAACAGCGCGATCCGCATCCACCGCAGCGCCTCGGCCGCGATGTCGCCGCCGCCCGCGATCGCATCGGTGACCGCGACCGCCGATACCTGCGCGACCGCGAAGATCAGCACTCCCACCGTGACCGCGATCCAGCTCGCCTGCACCCCTTCGGCCACCGCCCCGCGCGCGTCGCCCGCACCGTGGCGTCGCGCCGAACGCGCGGTGGTCCCGTAGGAAAGGAAGGTCAGCTGCGAACTCACCTGCGCCAGAATCAACCCGCCGACAGCGAGCCCGGCGAGCGCCTGTGCCCCGAGCCGCCCGACCACCGCCATG
Source organism: Nocardia bovistercoris (assembly GCF_015674855.1). Lineage (GTDB taxonomy): Bacteria > Actinomycetota > Actinomycetes > Mycobacteriales > Mycobacteriaceae > Nocardia > Nocardia bovistercoris. The sequence continues at coordinate 627,231 of NZ_JADMLG010000001.1, forward strand.
TCGAACAGCAGATATATCGGTTCGGCGACCAGCACCCCCAGTGTCGGACCGGCGAGCCCGAGAATCCGGCGCGGCCCCGCCGACGCCACCTCGCCGGGCTCGGCGGTAACCACCGCCCCGAGTTCCGCACTCGGACCACCGTTCTCACGCGTCACCCGTCACCGCTCCCGCCGGACCATCGAACCGGTCGCACCTGCCCCATCGACAGCGCGGACAGTCCCACCGATCCGTGACCGACCACGATCCCGGTCCGCTCATCACCGGGCGATTCACGCACCCGCCTGCGTGCGGGGCGATGTCGATCGGCACCGGCCCGACCGATCGGCACCCGCGCATGAGCCAACCATTGCGATATACCCACCGCGACAAAGAATTCCACGTCGAGTACTCAGCCGAGCGCGGTCAGCAGGGCGGCGATCACCTCGTCGGCCTCGCCGTGCGCGGTGTACCCGGCCGCGAAACGGTGCCCACCGCCACCGAGCGTCGTCGCGACGCCGGCGACGTCGACACCGTCGTCGGCCCCCGGCCCGCTGTCGCGCGAGCGCAGCGACACCGTCCACCGGTTCTCCACCACGCGCGACTGCTTGAACACAGCGGCGACGCCCGCCTCGGCGGTGGTGCGCACGATATCGATGACGCTCTCCACCTCCTCCGACCGCACATCCACCTGGTCCTCGCGGCGGACCACCGCGTAGGCCAGCCCGACGCCGCCGTGCACGGACGGTTCGAGTCGCGCGGTGCCGAGCACCCTCGACAGCATCGGCAGCCACCCGAACGGATGGGTGTCCATGAGCGTGCGCGCGATGCCCGCGCCGTCGATACCGGTGCCGAGTAGCCGTTCGGCGAGTTCGTGGGTGCCCGGACGTACCCAGCGGAACGATCCCGTGTCGGTCACCAACCCCGCGTACAGGCAGTGCGCGATCTCGCGGTCGATCTGCTCGCCCCACGCGTCGAACAGTCTCGCCACCACGCTCGTTGTCGATTCCGCGGCCGCGTCGACCACGTTGATCATCCCGAATTCGGTGTTGGAGCGGTGGTGGTCGATGACGATGGTGGTCGCCGCGCCCGCCATCCGGTCGCGGAGCGCGCCGAGCCGCCCGGCGCTGCCGCAGTCCACGGCGACCAGGACGTCGACTTCGTGCGGGACCTGCTCGGGCGCCACCACGTGCCGCAACCCGGGTAGCGAACGCATGGACACCGGCACCTGCGCGGGTTCGGCGAAGGACACGCATACGGGCACCCCGCGCCGATGCAGGACCAGCGCCAACGCCAGCCCGCTGCCGAGGGTGTCGGCGTCGGGCTGCACGTGGCAGACGACGGTCACCGACCGGGCGGACGTCAGAGCCCGGATCGCAGCGCCGAAATCGATCGGTTCACCGTGTGATGTCATTCGCGCCGCAGTCTCTCGAGGTACTTCTGTCGCCGTTCGGCTCAGGACTCGTCGCCGTCGCGCTCGACCTTGTACGGGTCGGCGTCACCGGCGTGGGTCGCCGTCGAGGCTACCTTGGCGACCGCGTCGTCGGCGGCCCTCGCCCGCGCTAGTAGTTCTTCCATCTCGCGCGCGGCGTCGGGCACCTTGTCCAGCACGAACGCCAGCGTCGGGGTGAACTTCACCCCGGTGCCCGCGCCCACCTTCGAACGAAGCACGCCTCTGGCCTTCTCGAGACCGGCGGCCGCGGCCGCGTAATCCGGTTCGGCGTCGAGGGTTTCGCCCATGACCGTGTAGTACACCGTCGCCTCGCGTAGATCACCGGTGACCTTCGCGTCGGTGACCGTCACGAAACGCAGCCGCGGATCCTTGATCTCGTATTCGATCGCGGTCGCCACGATCGAGGAAATCCGCTTGGCGAGTCGGCGTGCCCTGGCTTGATCCACCATGGCCGTTTCCTCCTCACATCACTATCGAACGTTCAGTCCTCGGGTCCGAAGATCCGGCGGCGCACTGCCAGCAACTGTAACTCCGGACGGGCCGCGACGTGCCGCTCACATTTGTCGAGCACCTCGGTCAGATGGCTCATGCCGGGGCTGACCATGGCGATGCCGAGCAGTGAACGGCGATGCAGATCGTGTTCCCCGCCCTCGGCCGCGCTCACCCCGAAGCGCTGCAATTCGGCCAGCACCGGCCGGATCACCGAACGCTTCTGTTTGAGCGAGTGCACATCGCCGAGCAGGATGTCGAACTCGAGTGCCCCCAGGTACACGCACACCTCTCCAGTGTCGGGTCACGGTGCCGCGCGCCTGCGCGGCACCGTGCATCCCGGTCGAATCAGTCGCGCGGCTTCTCGCGCAACTCGTATGCCTCGATGATGTCGCCTTCTTTGATGTCGTTGTAGGTGACGGTCATACCGCACTCGTACCCTTCGCGGACTTCGACGGCGTCGTCCTTCTCCCGCTTGAGCGAGGAGATCGTCATCGTCTCGACGATCACCACGTTGTCACGCAGCAGACGCGCCTTGGCATTGCGTTTGACGCTGCCCGAGATGACCATGCAACCGGCGATATTGCCGATCTTGGAGGACCGGAACAGCGCCCTGATCTCGGCGCGACCCAGCTCGACCTCTTCGTAGATCGGCTTGAGCAGGCCCTTGAGCGCCTTCTCGATCTCGTCGATGGCCTGGTAGATCACCGAGTAGTACCGGATGTCGACGCCCTCGCGGTTGGCCAGCTCGGTCGCCTTGCCCTCGGCCCTGACGTTGAACCCGATGATGATCGCGTTCGAGGCCGAGGCCAGGTTGACATCGGTTTCGGTGACGCCACCGACACCGCGGTTGATGACCCGCAGGCGCACCTCGTCGTCGATCTCGATGCCCATCAGCGACTCTTCGAGCGCTTCGACGGTACCCGCGTTGTCGCCCTTGAGGATCAGGTTGAGTTCGCTGGTCTCCTTCAGCGCCGCGTCCAGGTCCTCGAGGCTGATCCGCTTGCGGCTGCGCGCCTGCAGCGCGTTGCGCTTGCGGGCATTGCGCCGGTCGGCGATCTGCCTGGCGATGCGGTCCTCGTCGACGACGATGAGGTTGTCACCGGCGCCGGGCACCGAGGTGAAGCCGACGACCTCGACGGGCCGCGACGGCAGCGCGGCCGTGACATCGTCGCCGTGTTCGTCCACCATGCGCCGCACGCGGCCGTAGGCGTCGCCCGCGACGATCGAGTCGCCGACGCGCAGCGTGCCGCGCTGGATGAGCACCGTGGCCACCGGACCGCGACCGCGGTCGAGGTGGGCCTCGATGGCGACACCCTGGGCGTCCTGGTTCGGGTTGGCCCGCAGGTCGAGGGCGGCGTCGGCGGTCAGCAGCACGGCCTCGAGCAGCGCCTCGATATTGGTGCCCTGCTTGGCCGAGATGTCGACGAACATGGTGTCGCCGCCGTACTCCTCCGCCACCAGCCCGTATTCGGTGAGCTGCTGGCGGATCTTCTGCGGATTCGCGCCTTCCTTGTCGATCTTGTTGACCGCGACCACGATCGGCACGTCGGCCGCTTGGGCGTGGTTGATCGCCTCCACCGTCTGCGGCATGACGCCGTCGTCGGCGGCGACCACGAGGATCGCGATGTCGGTGGCCTTCGCACCGCGGGCACGCATGGCGGTGAACGCCTCGTGACCGGGGGTGTCGATGAAGGTGATGAGCCTGTCCTGCTCGCCCAGGTGGGTCAGCACCTGGTAGGCGCCGATGTGCTGGGTGATACCACCGGCCTCGCCCTCGCGGACGTTGGCCTTGCGGATGGTGTCGAGCAGTCGGGTCTTGCCGTGGTCGACGTGGCCCATGACCGTGACGACCGGCGGACGCTGTTCGAGGTCGCCCTCGTCGCCCTCGTCCTCGCCGTAGGTGAGGTCGAAGGATTCGAGCAGTTCGCGGTCCTCGTCCTCGGGGCTGACCACGTGCACGACGTAGTTCATCTCGCCGCCGAGCAGCTCGAGGGTCTCGTCGTTGACCGACTGGGTCGCGGTGACCATCTCGCCGAGGTTGAACAGCGCCTGGACCAGCGCGGCCGGGTTCGCGTCGATCTTCTCCGCGAAGTCCGACAGCGACGCGCCGCGGGCCAGACGGATGATCTCGCCATTGCCGCGCGGCAGCCGCACGCCGCCGACGGCGGGCGCCTGCATGCTCTCGTATTCGGCGCGCTTGGCCCGCTTCGACTTGCGTCCGCGACGCGGTGCGCCACCGGGACGACCGAACGCGCCCGCGGCGCCGCCACGGCCACCGGGACCGCCGGGACGACCACCGCCGCCACCGCCGGGACCGCCACCGCCGGGACGACCGCGGAAACCGCCGCCCGCCGCGGGAGCGCCCGCACCGGCGCCGGGAGCACCGCCGCCACCGGCCGCACCGCCGCGGTAGCCACCGCCACCGCCGCCGCCACCGGGACGACCGCCGCCACCGCCGGGACCGCCGCCGGGACGACCGGGACGACCGGCGCCGCCACCCGCACCGGGGCCGGGACGAGCCGAACGCTGCGGCATCGCACCAGGATTCGGGCGCGGAGGCATGGAGCCGGGGCTCGGCCGCGAGCTACCGCCCGGGCGCGGGCCACCGCCCTGCGCGGCGGCCGGACGCTGCCCGCCGCCCTGCGACGGACCGGGACGCGGACCACCCTGCGCGGGACCGGGACGCGGACCACCCTGCGACGGACCGGGACGCGGCGCGCGCTCGCGTTCGGGCGCGGGAGCCGAGGAATAAGGGTTGTTGCCGACCCGAGGGGTCTTGGGGCCCGGCTTGGGGCCGCCGGGACGCGGACCGCCGTTCTGCGACGGCCCAGGGCGCTGTTGCTGCTGGCCGGGACGCGGACCGCCGCCGGGGGTCGGACGCGGACCGGACGGCGCCGCCGGGGACGGCGCGGACTTGGCCGCGGGCGCCTGGAAGGTCGGCGCGGGAGCGGGGGCGGGAGCCGGGCCCGGCTTCGCCGACGGGCCGGGACGCGCGCCATCACCGGGACGCGGCGCGGGACGGCTCGGCGCGGACGCCGGACCGGCCGACGCGGCCGCGGGCGCCGGGGTGGCGGCCTGGACGGGCGACGGACGCGGGCCGGGACGCGGACCGCCCGGAGTGGGCTTCGCGCCGGGGCGCGCCGAGGACGGACCCGGACGGGCGCCCGACTTGGATTCCGACGACGAGGATTTCGCCGACAGCGATTCGCGCAGCCTGCGTGCGACGGGCGCTTCCACCGTCGACGACGCGGACTTCACGAACTCGCCCTGCTCCTTGAGCTTCGCGAGTAGTTCTTTGCTTGTGACACCGAGTTCTTTGGCCAACTCGTGCACGCGGGCCTTGCCTGCCACTGCTCTCCTCACTGAGAGGTCGAGCAGCTCCGCCGTTTCAGGGGACGGCGGCCCGCACGACCTCGGGTTATCTCCGACGGACGTTCATCGTTGGTACTTCACGGTGTGCTCATGAGTGCTCGTGCCTGTTCTCGAGGTAATGCTCCAGGGCTGAGATATCCAGATGTCCGGACACTCGTAGTGCTCTGCCGATCGCTCGGCGCCGTTCTGCGGTGCTCAGACAAGACGAAAGGGGGTGCAACCAAGCACCCCTTCCGGGAAGTCTGCGCCGTGGATCCGGAACGATCGCGACGATACGGGACCCGTCTCCGGATTCCCGAACCTGCGCGACGATCCGCAACAGATCGACGGCCAACTCGCGCTTGCGACATCCCACACAGGTCCGCACCGGAGCCGATCGGCGCCGAGGCGTCGAATCGAGGGTGCTTTCCTGTGGAGAAGGTGCAAGCTCGCGCTGAACCTGAGACCACTCTACCGCCGACCGGGCCCGAACACCGAACCCCGCCCCCGAAGCGGCCGTCGACGCCGGGTCGGCCGCATCGTTTTCCCGACTCGATCGGCCGGACGCGTGACTCGCCGCGCGGACCGCCGCACCCGTCGGCACGCCTGCTTCGGTCAACTGCGGTGCGCCTCCGTCCGCACGCTGCCACCCACGTCAGGGGCCGCGTCGCTGCGGATATCGATGCGCCAGCCGGTGAGCCGAGCGGCCAGCCGGGCGTTCTGGCCCTCCTTGCCGATCGCGAGCGACAGCTGGAAATCGGGCACGACGACCCGCGCGGCCCTCGCGTCCGGGTCGACAATGGTGACCGATACCACTTTCGAGGGTGAGAGCGCGTTACCGACGAAGGCCGCCGGATCGTCGGCGAAGTCGATGATGTCGATCTTCTCGCCCGCGAGTTCGCTCATCACATTGCGCACCCGCTGCCCCATCGGCCCGATGCACGCGCCCTTGGCGTTCACGCCCGAGACCGTCGAGCGCACCGCGATCTTGGAGCGGTGCCCGGCTTCGCGCGCCACCGCGACGATCTCCACCGAGCCGTCGGCGATCTCCGGCACCTCGAGGGCGAAGAGCCTGCGCACCAGATTCGGGTGGGTGCGCGAGAGGGTGATCTGCGGTCCGCGCGGTCCGCGCGACACCCCGACCACGTAACACTTGATCCGGTCGCCGTGTTCGTAGGTCTCGCCCGGCACCTGCTCGGCGGGCGGCACGAGACCCTCCGCGCCGTGCAGTTCGCTGCCGATGCGCACCACGACGGTGCCGCGCGCGTTGGCGCGGGCGTCGCGCTGCACCACGCCGCCGACGATATCGCCTTCGTGCGTGGAGAATTCGCCGAAGGACTTCTCGTTCTCGGCGTCGCGCAGGCGCTGCAGCACGACCTGGCGCGCGGTGGTGGCCGCGATCCGCCCGAATCCCTCCGGGGTGTCGTCCCATTCGGAGACGACGTTGCCGTCGGCGTCCACCTCGCGCGCCATCACCTTGACCACGCCGGTCTTCTGGTTGATGTCGATCCGCGCGTTCGACTGGTGGCCCTCGGTATGGCGGTAGGCGGTGAGCAGGGCCGACTCGATCGCGGAGATCACCGTCTCGATCGAGATCCCCTTGTCGGTGACAATCGCGCGCAGGGCTTCGATTTCGATGTTCATTCCACGATCCCTTCGGTCGGCGCATCGGAGGTTGTTTCGGATACCGCGTCGGTTTCGGCGGCGTCGGCGGTTGCCGCGTCGTCGATGGTCACCGAGTCGTCGTCGGGTTCGCGTCCCGGCGTCGGCCTGCCGGGCGCGACGCCGCCCGCCAGTTCCAGCTCACGCGCGCCAGGCGCGCTGAATTCGACCTGCACGACCGCGCGCTCGATATCGGCGAGCGGCACGCGCACCCGGTGCGGGCGCTGCTTGCCGCCGAGAACGAGCGCGATGTCCTCGCCATCGAGCGCGCCGACCCGAGCGTCGAATCGGCCCGACCCGCCCGGATCGGGCGGCTGGACGCCGGAGCGCAACTCGACGCGGACCTTGCGCCCCCGCGCGCGGCGCCAGTGCCGGTCGGCGGTGAGCGGACGGTCGACCCCCGGTGTGGAGACCTCGAGCAGGTACGGCGTCTCGCCGAAGTCGGCGACCTCGTCGAGCACCGCCGACAGATCCTGGCTCAATACCGCGATCGTGTCCAGGTCCGCCGAGTCGTCGCTGTCCACGGTAACCGTCACCCGAGCCTGCGCTTGCGCATGCCTGCCCGACGCCGAGATCTCGACGCTCTCCAGGTCGAATCCTCGACGTTCGACGAGCCCGGCTATCAGCTGGCTCACCCTTTCCTCGGTCGGCATCGGCATGTGAGGCGGCTCCTGGTTCAGTTGTGACGTGATCGGGTCTGTTCGAGCGACGCTTCGGCAGGCGTCCACGGCAAATTTCTCCACCGAAGGTCTAGCGTAACGCGCCCCGAGAGTGTAAAGGACCAGCAGCCTTCGGCACGCACACCGGGTGCGCACCGTCGCGCGCGTCCGCGGCGAATCGCGAGCCCGCGCCGCGGTCCTCGACACCGTATCGAGTCTGGCACGATGGTCGCGTGCCCCTTCGCCCCCCTGCCCCGCCCGCCGGGTGCATCGCAGGCGTCCCGGTCGACCGGCCGGGCCACGTCCCGGCCCGTCCCCGCACCGGCCTCGCGCAGACCGTCACCGCGTACCACCGCGCCGAGCGCGAACATGTCTCCGTCGCCGACCCGTACCCGAGCGCGAGCGAACGATCGGTCGCGCCAACACATCCCGACCCGGCGGGGGTCCGGCGCGCCGTCGACCGCCGCACCGCGCTTCGACTCGCGGGCGGCGGTGCGATGGGCGCCATCGCACTCACCGCCGTGGCGGGTTGCGCCGACGAACCGATCTACCTCCCGGATCCGCTGGCCGCACAGGAGAGCTCCGCGCGCGCCGATGCTGCGGCCGCCACCGCGGCGATCGCGCTCGCACCGCAACGGCAGGCCGCGCTCGCCGCGATCGCGGCGCAGCGCACCGAACACGCGGCGGCGCTGCTCGCCGAGGTGCAGCGGGTGATCGGCGTCTACGGCGACGGGACCACTCCGGTGCACCGCACCGCCGACCCGAACACCCCGGTCGCGGCGCCGGGCCGCACACCAGCGCCGACCGCGCCGCTGGAACCCGTCGCACCGCCGTCCCTCGACCAGTTGCGCGAGCAGCTCACCCGGTCGCAGCGGTCCGCGGCGGACCTGGCCCGCACCCAGAACGGCTATCGCGCGGGCCTGCTCGCCTCCATCAGCGCGGCCTGCGCCACCCAGACGGGAGTCCTGCTGGCATGACCGACGCCGAACACCGGGCCGTGCTCGACGCGCTCGGCGCCGAGTACGCGGCCGTCTACGCCTACGGCGTGATCGCGGCATACGCCTCCACCGAACGCACGCGCCTGGTGGCCGAGTACACCGCAGCGCACCGCGCCCGCCGCGACGCCACCGTGGCGGCCCTCACCGCCGCGGGCGTGCCGGTTCCCGCGCCGGAACCCGCCTACACCGCGCCGTTCCCGGTGGACGATCCCATTCCGGCCGCGAATCTCGCGGTCACCGTGGAGAACGACGCCGCGATCGCCTGGCGCGCGGTGGTCGAGCAGGCGGTCTCCGAGGCGACGCGCGGCCTGGGCGTCGAGGCGTTGACCGACAGCGCCCTGCGCCTGGCGACCTGGCAGGCCATTCTCGGCACGCCGACGTTCGCGCTGCCGGGCCGAGCCTGACACCGGAACGCAGGCGATCCACAGCCATCCCGAGGCGGACCGGCGCCGAATAGTTGTCACTATCGTGTTGCCGCCCAATGGGATCGCCGGAGGATTCGACTCGTGACCCGTTCCACCCGCCGCATCGGCATACTGCTCGTCATCGTCTTGGCCGCCGTGGCCGCCTTCCTGTCGGCGGGCCCGGCCGCCGCACCGGTCCGCGCGACCGACGAGGACCGCCGGGAAAGCCACGCCGAGGACGAATCCGACGACTTGGTGGTCGACCTGTACCTGGTCTGACGCGCGCCTACGGCCGCATCGCGTACGCCCCGTTGTAGGCGGCGACCCGCGCCCACATCCGGTCGAAGCGTTCGGCGTCAGCGACGGGGGCGCGCAGCGCGCCGACGGCCCATTCGCGCTGCGCGGGCGTCGCCGACGACTTGCCGAACAGGGTGGTGGCGTGCCCGTTGAAGTCGCGGATCTGGAAGTCGAAGATCTGGTCGAGCACATCGCGGTCGATGGCGGTGATCGCGGCCTGTTCCAGGATCAGTTGTCCGTAGACGACCAGCGAGAACAGGTGGCCCACCGTGAGCATGAAGTCCAGGTCCGCGCGCTGCGCCTCATCGGGCGCCGCGGTGCTCAGCAGGGTGCGCAGCGCGAGGGCCTGTTCGTGGAAGCGGGCCACGTTCGCCACGTCGGCGTGCTTGTCGTAGATCGGGGTCCAGTCGGCGAATCGTACGGCGCTCGCGCCGCGCGCAGGTCCCTGCCGCCAGAAGAATTCGTCGTCGCCCGGCTCGAGGCGGGTGCCGATCTCCGGATACTCGCGCGGGTCGAACAGATAGTTCGGCATGAATTTCAAGATCTGGCCGACATTCACGTGCACGGTGCCCTCCAGCCGGGGCAGTGTTCCGATCAGCCTCGCGACCTGCGCGAAATAGGTGTTCTTCTCGAATCCCTTGGCCGCCAGCACATCCAGCAGCAAGGTCGTGACGATTTCACCCTCGGAGGTCACCTTGGATTTGGTCATCGGATTGAACAGCAGGTAGCGGCGGTCGTCGAGATTCGCGCTGCGGAAATAGTCGACGGCGCGGTCGCTGAACAGTTTCATCGCGACGATACGGCTGTAGGCGTCCACGAAGTTGCCGCGGACGTGCGGGAATCCGGTCACCGGGCGGCCGTACAGAATTCGGTTGTCGGCGTGCGTGATCGCCTCGTGGAATGCGTGTTCCACCATGCCGATACCGCCGTGGCACAGGTTGAACTTGCCGACGTTGACGGTGTTGAGCGCGGCCGAGAAAGCCTCGGGGCCGGTGTGCAGAATGTCGGACGCGCGCACCGGATAGTTCACCAGCCGGAAATTGCTGACGAACATCTGGCCGTGCACCACATTGTCGATCAGTTCGTATTCGGCGCGGCGACTGTCGGCGGCGAACCACACGTATCCGTCGGCGCCCTCGATATCGGCGCGACGCGAGAACACCGACACCATACTGGCGACGTTGCCGTTGCCGATGTAGTACTTCTCGCCGTCGGCGCGGAACAGGACGCCGTCCTCGGCGTCGGCGCTGCCGGGTTCGCTCGGGGTCAGCACCAGGTCGGTGTTGTAGATGTCGGCGCCGTGCGCCTGTTCGGACAGCCCGAACGCCATCACCTGACCGTCGGCGAGATCGGCGGCGGCCCTGCGCTTGGCTTCCTCGTTGGCGCTCTGCCAGATCGGCCCGAGACCGAGAATCGTCACTTGCTCCGCATACCAGTAAGCAAGCCCGTAGAAGCCGAAGATCTCCGAGAGCGCGGCATTGCGGGCGGTGTCCCAGCGCCGGTTCGGATCACCGTCGGCGTAGGCGGCCGGGGTGAGGAAGGTCGCGAACAGTTTCTCCCGCTTGACGAAGTCGAGGAAGTCCGCGACCCACACCGCGTCCAGGTCGTCGGCGAGCAGCCGCGTCTTGCCCTTGGCCTCGAACCACTCGACGGTGGCCTTCAGCAGCCGCCGTGTCTCCGCGTCGAAGTGTTGCGGATCGTAGGTGGCGGGGTTGAACAACAGCGCGTCGGTGCTCGTCATACGGTAAAACTACCAGCGGGTAACACCACGAAGTCGCGGGTCCGCCGAAAGTGTGACCAGCCGATTCACCCTACGCGACCGTAGGTGGGAACCCCGGCCGAAGCCGGGGTTGGATCAGCCCCGAATCCTCGCGACCACCGCGTCGACAGCGGCTTGCGCGTCGATCTCCTCGACCGCGCCGGTGAAGCGGTCGCGCAACTCGACCTTGCCCTCGGCCCAACCGCGACCGACCACGAGCACCCACGGCATGCCGAGCAGTTCGGCGTCCTTGAACTTCACGCCCGGCGACGCGGTGCGATCGTCGAACAGCACGTCCAAGCCGCGCGCGTCGAGTCCGGCGACCACCTGCTCGGCGCCCGCGCGCGCGCTCTCGTCCTTGTTCGCGATCACCACGTGCACATCGAACGGCGCGATCTCCGACGGCCAGCGCAGGCCCTTGTCGTCGTGCTGCTGTTCGGCGACCACCGCGACCATGCGGGAGACGCCGATCCCGTAGGAGCCCATCACCAGGCGCACCGGCTTGCCGTTCTCGCCGAGCACGTCGACCTCGAAGGCGTCGGTGTACTTGTATCCGAGCTGGAAGATGTGCCCGATCTCGATGCCGCGCGCGGCCACCAGCGTGCCGTGGCCGTCCGGGGAGGGATCGCCGTCGCGGACCTCGGCCGCCTCGATGGTGCCGTCGGGCACGAAATCGCGGCCCGCGACGAGTCCGACGACGTGGCGGCCCGGCTCGTCGGCGCCGGTGATCCAGCGCGTCCCGGTACCGACCCTGGGATCGACCAGGTACCGGATGCCGTTGTCCAACAGCGCCTTCGGGCCGATATAGCCCTTCACAAGGAATGGGTTGGCCGCGAAATCGGCCTCTGTGAGCAGTTCCACCTCGGCGGGCTCCACCGCGGCGCCGAGTCGTTTCTCGTCCACCTCGCGGTCGCCGGGGATGCCGATGCCGACGATCTCGGACTTGCCGTCCGGGTGGCGCAGTTTCACCATGACGTTCTTGAGCGTGTCGGCGGCGCTCACCCGACGGTCGACGACCTTCGCCGACTCCGCCCACGCCACCAACGCGGCGATGGTCGGGGTGTCCGGCGTGTCGTGGACGACGGCCGGGGGCAGCCCGCCCAGGGGCAGCGGCGCGGGAGCGGGCGTGACCACGGCCTCGACATTGGCCGCGTACCCGGATTCGAGCGACCGCACGTAAGTGTCCTCACCCACGGGACTCTCGGCGAGGAACTCCTCCGACGCGCTGCCGCCCATCGCGCCCGAGGTGGCCGAGACGATGACGTAGCGCACCCCGAGCCTGGCCAGGATGCGCTGATAGGTCTCGCGGTGCGCCGCGTAACTGCGTGCGAGTCCGGCCTCGTCGAGATCGAAGGAGTACGAGTCCTTCATGATGAATTCCCGCCCGCGCAGGATGCCCGCGCGCGGACGCTCCTCGTCGCGGTACTTGTTCTGGATCTGGTAGAGCGTGACCGGCAGATCCTTGTAGGAGTTGTACTCGCCCTTCACCGTGAGCGCGAACAGTTCCTCGTGCGTCGGGCCGAGCAGATAGTCGGCCTGCTTGCGGTCCTGCAAACGGAACAGCGCGTCGCCGTATTCGGTCCAGCGCCGCGTGGTCTCGTACGGTTCGCGCGGCAGCAGCGCGGGCAGCGAGATCTCCTGTGCGCCCATGGCATCCATCTCCTGGCGCACGACCTGCTCCACCTTGCGCAGCACCCGCAGACCGAGCGGCAACCACGAGTACACGCCGGGAGCGATGCGACGCACATAACCCGCGCGCACCAGCAACCGGTGGCTGGCTACTTCGGCGTCGGCGGGGTCGTCGCGCAGGGTGCGCAGGAACAGGTGGGAGAGGCGGGTGATCACGGCTGACACAGTAGTCCCCGCGCCCGCGCGGACCACCACCACCCGAGGCCCGCGCAGCGCGCCGGTACCGTATCCGCTCGTGCTGGTGCTGCTGCCTCCCTCCGAAACCAAGTCCGACGGCGGCGCCGACGCGCCACTGGAACTCACCGGACTCGCGATGCCGCAGCTCACGAGCGTGCGCGAGGAGCTGCTCACCGAATTGATCCGACTCGCCGCCGATCCCGACGCCTCCCGCGTCGCACTCGGTCTCGGCAAGGGCGCCGAATCCGAGATCGCCCGCAACGCCGCATTGCGCGCCGCGCCGACCCGTCCCGCGCTCGAGCGCTACACCGGCGTGCTCTACGACGCGCTGGACGCGAAGGGGTTCACCAAGGTCCAGCGGCAGAAGGCCGAGGCCAGACTCGCCATCGGCTCCGCGTTGTTCGGCGCGGTCCGCGCGGGCGACCGCATCCCCGCCTACCGCCTGTCCGGCGGCTCCAAACTGCCCGGTCTACCTACGTTGTCGGCGGTGTGGCGCGACCACCTCGGCGCCGCGCTGGCCGAGGAGGCCGACGGCGAACTGGTCATCGACCTACGTTCGGGCACCTACCAGCAACTCGGGCGTGTCCCCGGCGCGATCACCGCCAATGTGCTCACCGAACACCCCGACGGCAGTCGCACGGTGGTCAGCCATTTCAACAAGCACCACAAGGGACTCCTGGCGCGCGCCCTGGTCCTGACGCGCGCCGATCCGACCGATATCCGCGCGGTCGCCCGGATCGCCGCCAAAGCCGGGTTGCGCGTCGAGATCGCCTCCCCCACCGAACTTCTCGTGGTGACCTGAGCTCTCCCGCGAGTTCGCGCGCCGCTTCACCGCGCAGGCAGGCACGGAGAAATCGTCGCCCGCACAACTCTCGTGACGCTCTGAGCTAGCCCGTCAGCGCCGCCAGCTCGCGCGCGAGGTTGGCGCGCGCCGCGGGTTCGTACCGTGCGCGCGCGAGCTCGGTGTGGAACAGTCGCGGCTGTTCGGCGAGTCCGCGCAGTACCGCCGCGCGGCCATGCCGGAACGCATCGTCCGGTACGTGCCGGTACTCGGCGCGCACGGCGGCGGCATAGGCGGCGTATCCGGGTTCGTCGGCCGCCAGCACCGCCAGGTCGGCGTCGCAGAGCACGCCGCCGTCGCGATCGTCGGACGCGGGATCGTGGCGCGCGGTGACACGTACCAGCCGCGCGACCTCGGAGGTCAATTCGGGCGCTGCTCCCATCGACGGGAGCACGACCTCGGCGAGTTCGGCGCTGCGCTCCTCGTTGTCGGCGCGATCGACGGCGTAGATCGCGTCGTGGAACCAGGCCGCGTACCGAACGGCATCGGCGTCGGCGGCGTCTTCGGCCAGGTCATCGATCACCCGCAGCATCGCGAGCAGGTGGTGGACCGTGTGATACCGGCGGTGCGGCTCGGCGTACCGCCGCACCAGATCCGCACCGACCGCCGCGTTCTCGGCCCCGGCGAGATCGACCCACCGCACCGACAGTTCTCGTTCCGCCTCGGTTGCCATCGGCCCAGTCTCACCGATGTGCGCTGTCGCGGACAACGGGTCGGGGTTGTGCGTTCCGGCACTCCGCGGATCCCGACCCCGGCACCCGCTCCGCCCGAGTCGGCCATCCCGTCGGACCGGTCGGGCGAATTCACGGTGCTCCGATACGCGGTCCACCCGCACGCCCCCGAGAGCGTCGTAGGTCAAGCGGCGCGCAGGTGGACCCCATCAATGGTTCAATCACTGATTGAAGTCTCGTTTGAAACGTGTTCTACTTCTGTCCATGGTCGAGAAGGTCTCCCGAGGAACCCGCGAACGGTTGTTGGCGGCGGCCGAACGCCTGCTGCTGACCGAGCCCTACGACGACGTATCGGTCCGCGCCGTGTGCACGGCGGCGGGCGCCAACCCGGCGGCCGTGCACTACCACTTCGGATCGAAGGAAGCGCTGGTAGGCGCGCTGATCGAGGACAGGCTCGGACCGCTGTGGGCCGACGACATGGCGCACGCGGCCACCCGGCGGCCCACCTCGGCGACCGAACTGGTCGACACCGTCCTCGCGCCGTTCCGCACCCTCGCCGCCGATCCGCTTGGACGGCTGCACCTGCGGCTGCTCGCGCGCTTCGTCCTCGGCCGCCACCTCACCGCATGGCAGGGCCGCTGGTTCCGAATGGACTCGTGGACCGGGCTGCTGCCGCATCTGAGCGCCGGTGAGAGCCGCCGTCGCTGGATGCTCGCCTTCGACCTGATCATCATGCGATTCGGCAGCCCCGAGGTCGAGGAATACGGCATATCCGAACGCGCGGTGGCGACCCTAAGGGATTTCGTGGTCGCCGGACTCACCGCGCCGACACAGGAGTGAGCATGCACGATGTCTTCGCCCCCGCCCGGCTCGGCCCGATCATGTTGCGCAACAGGGTGATCAAAGCCGCCACTTTCGAGGCCCGCACTCCCGACGCCCTCGTCACCGACGATCTCGTCGCCTTCCACCGCGAGGTCGCCGCGGGCGGCGTCGGGATGACGACGGTCGCCTACTGCGCGGTCACCCCCGGCGGTCGCACCGACCGCAGGCAGCTGTGGATGCGCGAGGAAGCCGTCGCCGGACTGCGCGCTCTCACCGACGCCGTGCACGCCGAAGGCGCGGCCGCGAGCGCCCAGATCGGCCATGCCGGACCGGTCGCCAACGCCGCCTCCAACCGCGCGCCCGCGCTCGCGCCGAGTCCGCTGTTCAGTCCGCTCGGCATGCGCGCCATGAAGGTTCCCGACGAGACGGAGCTGCGCGAGGTGGTTGACGCGCACGTGCGGGCGGCGCGACTGGCCGAACAGGCCGGATTCGACGCCGTGGAAATACATTTCGGCCACAACTACCTGGTGAGCGCCTTCCTCAGCCCGCTGCTCAATCGACGCGAGGACGGCTACGGCGGCTCGACGCGCAACCGCGCCAGGCTCGCCCGCGAGATCGCCGTCGCGGTGGCCGACGCCGTCGGCGGGCGGCTCGCCGTCACCGCGAAACTCAATATGGAGGACGGGCGACGCGGCGGGCTCACCGTGCCAGAAGCGCTCCGGGTCGCCGCCTGGCTGGAAGCCGACGGCGCCTTGGACGCACTCGAATTGACCGCGGGCAGTTCACTTCTCAACCCCATGCTGCTGTTCCACGGCGACGCGCCGCGCCGCGAGTTCGCGAAAGCCCTTCCCGGACCGGCACGATGGGGATTCCGGCTGATCGGGCGCGCATTCCTGAAGGAATACCCCTATCGCGGAACCTATCTGCTGGAACGAGCCCGCCAGTTCCGCCGCGAACTGTCCATGCCGCTGATCCTGTTGGGCGGCATCACCGATATGGACACCATGCGCACCGCCATGTCCGAGGGTTTCGAGTTCGTCGCGATGGGCCGGGCGCTGCTGCGCGAGCCGGACCTGTTGCACCGCATCCGATCCGACGAAACCACCCGCTCGGCGTGCGTGCACTGCAACCGCTGCATGCCGACCATCTACACCCGCACCCGGTGCGTGTACCGCCTCGACCCACACGAGCCGATCCCCCTCACCGTTGCGCCACGCCCGGCGCGTGCCGAGCAGGACCGGGCGTAGGCGAGCCGGTCCCGCCGGAACCGGATACACCGCGACTCGACATGGACCGTGTCGAACCCGGAACGATCCGAGCGACAGGTGCGAGCATCATGCCGTCCGAGTGAACACCGGACGGCACGACACCATCAGACGGCCTGTTCGACCGCAGCGTCCTCTACCGCGCGCGAACCGCTCCCCGTCCGCTTCGGCACCGTTAGCGTGGCGACCAGACACAGCACCGCGATGACGAAACATCCTGCGGCATACCAGATATTGCCGATCGGGTCACCGTTGGGCGTCTCACCGTCCACAGCGTCGAGGAAGGCGGGCAGCGCCGTCACCCACAGCACCGCGAGCACCCCCAGATACACGAAGCCGTAGATCTGGACGAACCGGTTGGTGTAGGGCTCGACATCGGAATCACCCGCACGCAGACTCGTCCACTGCCGCAACAACACCACCGCCGCGACGACCGCGACCACAACCAACTCCGCCGCGTACAGCACACCGCGCACCGTGTCGCTCCCGGCGCCACCCACCGTGGCGGGCAGCGGAAGCACGAAGGTGCCGAGCGAGGCGAGCACACCGATCAGCACCGTGCGCCCCACCAGCTGCGCCCCGGTGAACTCGCGTCCCCGATCGACGTGACGCCCCACGAACAGCTGCGCGAAGAACGCCAGCGACATCGGCCACAGCGCCGCGAACACCACCACGCTCGGCAGCGGAACCGAGTCGAACATGGGCTGGTTGAGCGGATTCTCGGTGGTCCATTCCCACCAGCGCAGCTGCGGCCCGATGTGGTCGAAGATCTCGTAGAAGGCGTGGTGCACGAATCCGACGCAGACCGCGCCGACGAGCACGCCGTACCGGCGGAACACCCCGAGCATCCTGACGATCTCGAAAGCGAGGGTCGCCGCGAACGGGTAGATCGCCACGATGTAGATCGGCAGCCGCCCCCACAGGAATTCCACGGTGAACAGGTTGTGCGCGAACATCGTGTCCACGTGGGCGTCGATGCCGAAGGCGGCGGGGAAATACAGCGGCGGTTCGATGATGAACAGGTAGGCGGTCGCGCCGAACCAGACCACGAGATTCGTCGGGTCGCCGTGGCGGCGGTACCGGGTGATCGCGTAGACCAGCGCCAGGATCGCGCCGAGCACGATGGTCACCTCGAGCACGAGCAGCGTCCAGTTCTCCAGCCCGAAGGGGTTGTTCAGGTCGACGAGACCACCGATATCGTCACAGGTGAAACCCATTTCGTCCGCGAGTCGCGCGAACGTGGCCGCGCAGTGGTCGCTCACCGGTCGGCTCCCGCCGTCGCTTCGGCGGTGTACCAGCGGGTGACGTCGTAGCCCGCGGCGAAGCGTTCGAACCACACGCCCGCCAGTTCCGGCAGGTTCTCGTGCTCGGGATTGTGCCTCGGCAGTTGGCTGCGCACGATCCCGACCAGCGCGACGAGTTGTGCACGCAGCGGCAGGGCGTCGAACGCGCGCGGCATGGGCCCGTGGTCGGTGTGGTCGAGCCACGGCAGTCGCTTGCGAATCCGCTGCACACGCCGGTGCGTGGCGAACATGGCCAGGCAGTCCACCTGCCGGTCGGCGAGCGGCACGTGCTCGTTGAACCCGACGCAGGCGATGCGTATGACCTCGAGGACGTGCCGGAATATCGACGGCGCCATCCGCATTCGGTAGATGTCGCTGCCGACCACGGCGTCGAAGACGATGAGCGCGGAACTGCGGTGTTCGACCTCTTCCACGAAATGCCACAGGAACAGCGAGGCGACCCGGTCGTCACCCGGCGCGAACAGTTCCGCGTCGTTGTCGAGCATGAGTTTGAAGACCGGCGTGAAGGTGGCCTCGAGGTCGGCGGTGTAGGCGAGCCGGTATTCCAACGATTTCTCGGCGGTCATCGTGTCGAACGCACCGACGACCTGGCCGAGTGTTTCGCGCAGCCCCGGATACCGCCGGATCAGGGCGTTGGCGTGCTGGCGGTGCGCGGTCGAATGCTGCCCCTCCTGGCGCACGAACGCGTCGGCCTCCTCGGCGACCGCCGGATCGGTGATGCGCGGCATGGTCTCGCGAATCATGTTGACGATCATCTTCTCGAAGCCGATCGCCAGGAACGACACCGCGTTGGCCATGGCCGAGAAGGCCGGATTGCGCTCGTTCCAGATGAACGGGACGTCGTAGTCGGCGAATGCGAAACGCATTTTCCGCACCTGTAGATCCGTCACTGTGCTTTCACCTCATGTCGGTCAGGAGCGGGCAGACGTGACGCCGCTCACCCACGATCGAGGTAATCATACACAGAACCGATTTTCTGTATGATGTGATCGCGAACATCGCTCCGACCAGGGCGAACATCCGGACCGACGGCCTGTGGTAGCGTCATTTTCACTGAACGGTCGCATGCGCCGCCGCGGCGACTTGGTACCCGAGAAGCACAGTGTGAACCGAGGGAAGCGAGCAGTGGCAGGCAGGCGCGGATGGGGCGGAGACCCGCCGAGCAGCGACGAGGAAGCGACCCGTCGCATCGTCGCGGCCGCCGTGGAACTGATCGGGCGCACCGGCACCGAGATCAGCATCGCCGACGTCGCCGAATCACTCGGCGTCATCCGCCAGACCGTATACCGCTATTTCCCCAGCTCCGACGCCCTGATGCAAGCCGCCGCCTACGCCGCCGTCGACGGATTCCTCGATCAGCTCGCCGAACACGTCAGCGGCAACACCGACCCCGCCGACGCCATGACCGAAGCCGTCCTGTTCACCCTCACCCAGGTGCGCCGGATCCCCCACCTCGGCCTCATGCTGTCGAGCACCTATTCCAACGCCCACCCCGAAGAAGTCGCCTCCGAACGAGCACACCTGTTCGGCATGGCGATGCTCGACCGCTTCGACGTCGACTGGCGCGGCCACGGATTCGATGACCGCGCCCAACACGAACTGGTCGAATACACCCTGCGCACCATGCAATCCTTCTTCATCTCCCCCGGCACCCGCACCGAAGCCGAACAGCGCCACTACCTGCGCCGCTGGCTCGGAGCCGCCATCCGCGCCCAAGCCGCGACCGTCCCGAGCGGGGGCGCGACCTAGTCCTTCCCACGCCGGTGAGGCGACACACGCGGCGATGAAAGGAGCGCGAACCTGGACGTCGCGCAGGAGTTCCTGTCCCAAGCTGCTCCAGCACGCACATCGGCGACGGAGCCGAAGACACACATTAGGCCACAGTCTCCGCAGCTGAAAACCGTTCGGAAACAGACGATCTCGCAGTGCACCCGACCTGCCGACATCAACAGGACCTGACCTGCGCCACCCCTTCTCCGACGCCGACAGCCGCTCCACCGACCGAACTGAACAAGGCGACGAAGCCACTGACAGACGGTCGAATGTTCTGCAGAGCCGAGACCACGTCCGAATGAATGTGCCAGTCCCGCATCAGCGGCCCCACGGGAATCTCCGCCGACAAGCTGAGCACCTCGATCCCCACCACCATGTCCATCGCATCCAGATCGATCAACACACTGTCCGTGACCTCGACAGTCCTGACAACGGCGCTGTCGTTCAACTGGATATACGCGGCACCGACATTCGGGTCGATCTGCAACTCAACCTTTCCCGTCATGCGGTTCATCTGTCCTTCCATGCGACTGACTTCACTGTAAGAGTTCCGTTGTGCAGATAGGGAGCCACCTGGACCGAAGGGATCGGACGACCATCGATCGGTGCGCCCGCCGAGTGCCGAAATTCGGATGCGGTCGGTCTCGAGGGACGCGTACCGTGATCACAGCGGCGGGCAGGACAACCAGAGGCCGCGCACCAGAACCGTGAAAAGAATTGCGGTGGAAGCACTTCGGCGAACACACCGAGCGCCGCGGGGAGGTAGGACATGACCAAGCTCAACCAGATCATCGCCGTCGAGAAGGGCGTCAAGAGTGGCGCGGCGCGGGAGCTCGCGGAGACCCACGGGCTGTTGAACAAGCCCGCCCTGCTCGCCGGCATCGCGCGCACCTACCAGCCCAAGGACGAAGAAGGCGAGCAGCTGCCTCCGGAATCGACTCGGGTGCAGGTGAAGTCGGAGGAGGTGTTGCGGCGCACGGCCGCCACGCTCACCCGGCTCTTCGATGTCACGGCGACCAAGGACTGGGCCAATACCGAGGCCAAGGCCGACATCACCGTCGACGACACCACCCTGCTGTCCGGCGTACCGGTCTCCTACCTGCTCTTCCTCGAAAAGCAGCTCACCGACCTGCACACCTTCGTCAAGAAGCTCCCCGTCCTCGACGCCGCCGAGACCTGGACCTTCGACGACTCCACCGACACCTGGCGCACCGACGCCGTCCGCACCCTGCGCACCAAGAAGGTCCCACGCAACCACGTCAAGGCCGAAGCCACCGACAAGCACCCCGCCCAGGTCGAGGTCTACTACGAAGACATCGCCATCGGCTACTGGACCACGGTGAAGTTCAGTGGTTCGCTGCCCGCTCGGCGGGTCAACGAGTTGGCGGAGCGGATCGAGAAGGTGCAGCGGGCGGTGAAGTTCGCGCGGGAGGAGGCCAATGGCGCGGAGATCACCGACCGTAAGGCGGGGGCGGCGATCTTCGAGTATCTGTTCCGGTGACACCGACCGGGGCGAGTGCGGCTCGCCCCGGTCCCACAGTCGTCCCCGCCGCGTGCGGGGACAGCGCGAGGAGCGCACACTCACACTGAAGTTCGGAAAATGAATCACACGGTGTCAGTGCGGGTTCGAATCCCGCCTCGGGTACCCGCCCGAGTAGCCCAAGCGGAAGAGGCAGCCGTGACGACACTCAAATTCTCGCTCCAGCACGAGTATTCGCCGCCGAACACCGATCAGGAGGAAAGGGCTCGCAGCGCCGAGATGCCGGTTCGACTCCGGCTCCCTCAGCCACGATGGGGGATGGCCTAAAGGTAGGGCGCGTCGCGATCAGAGTGACCCGATCCCCTCGATCCGGTTGTGCGAATTGGGTGGCACACGCGGAACCCCGTGGGCAGGCTAGGCCCACGGGGTTCTCCACTCGAAAAGGAATGATCGGCCGGTCGAGCACGTTGCGCACAAGCGTGACCACAGTTGAACTGTCCGCAGAGCTCAAGAAGTACATCGATGAATCGAAGGTGTTCGCGACCGCGGCCACCATCAACCCCGCCGGTGAACCGCACCTGACGGTGGTGTGGATCGAGCGCGACGGCGACGACATCGTGTTCTCCACCACTCGCCCGCGCCGCCAGGGTAAGAACATCGCCCGCGACGCGCGCGTCACCATCCTCATCAATCCCCCGGAGAACCCGTACGTGTACGCCGAGATCGTCGGCACCGCGACCTTCACCCCCGACCCGAACCGCGAACTGCCGGATCGCCTGTCTCGCAAGTACACCGGACAGGATTACGGCGACTTCAACCCGTCCGCTCCCGACGACAGCGCGGATCGCATCACCGTCCGCGTGACACCGCGCAAGATCACCGGCCGGTTCTGAAGACGCCGAAGCGCGGCGGAATCCCCGCCGCGCCCACCGACCGAATGCGAGCCGTCCCCCGGTGAATCAGCTGCGCTGGGCCTCTTCCTGCGCGGAATGGGCCTGGGCGATCTGCTGGGGGGTGTAGCGGAGGGTGAGCGCGACGAGGGCGATGAGGATCGCGACGCCCGCGCAGACGGCGAGGACCAGGGTGTAGCCGTTGCCGAGGGCCGCGATCTGGGCGGGAGTCATGGTCGCGGTGTTGCCGGTGCGCCCGCCGAGGGACAGGGTGCGCGACACCGCGACCGGGGTCAGGATGCCGATGGCCAGCGGGGTGCCGAGGTTCATGTACATCTGGCCGACGGCGGCCAGCGGGCCGATATCGGAGGCGGGCACGCCGACCAGCACGCACAGCGGGGTTAGCACCATGGCGACGCCGACGCCAGCGCCGATCACCACGAGCAGCGTCAACAGGGTGGGCACGTAGGTCACGTCGCGGTCGAGGGTGGACGCGAACAACAACCCGATCGCGAGGACGATGGCGGCGCCGTTCAGCAGCCAGCGCGGCGCGATCACCAGCGCCGCCTTGGACGCGGCCGCCGCGCCGACGCCGATGCCGACGGTGAACGGGATGCACGCGATGCCCGCGTGCAGGGGGCTGTAGCCGAGCACGTTCTGCAGGAACTGGGCGACGAAGTAGGTCATCGCGCCGAGTACGCCGCCCGCGAGCAGGATCAGGGCGAAGGTCGCGACGCGGTCGCGGCTGTCGAACAGCGTCCACGGCACCAGCGGATTGTCGACGCGCCGCTCGGCGAAGACGAAGGCGATCAGCAGCACGAGGCCCCCGACCAGCGACCCGATGATGGACCAGTGACCCCATCCGAGTTCGGGTCCCTCGGTGGCGGCGAACACGATGGCCGTGCAGGCCGAGGTGCCGAGGACCGCGCCGCGGATGTCGAGTCCGACGCGATGGTGGTCGGTGTCGGCGAGGCAGTAGACGGCGCCGATCACGATCAGCACGCCGATCGGCACGTTGATGAGGAAGATCCACCGCCAGGACAGTTCGGTCAGCGCGCCGCCGATGACGAGTCCGCCGACCGACCCGACGCCGACCATCGAGCCGACGATCGCGATGGCCTGGTTGCGGGCCTTGCCCGGGGCGAAGGTGGTGGCGACCAGCGCGAAGGCCGACGGCGCCGCCAGCGCGGCGCCCGTGCCCTGCAGGGCGCGGGCGGCGATGAGCATGGCCTCGCCGGTGGCCAGCCCGCACAGCAGCGACGCGAAGGTGAACAGCGTGACGCCGACGATCAGCATGCGTTTGCGGCCGAAGGCGTCGCCGATGCGGCCGCCGAGCAGCATCAAGCCCGCGAAGGTGAGCCCGTACGAGGTGACCGTCCACGCGCTGCCGGAACTGGACAGCCCCATTTCCTGTTGCAGGCGCGGCAGCGCCAGGATCACCACACTGCCGTCGAGCACCACCATGAGCTGGAGTCCGCTGAGGACGAAGATCGCGAGCCCGAAGGCCCGCTGCGTCACGGGGTACTGCGTCGTCACAGCGGGATTCTGGAGCATGGTGAGCCACTGTAGTTGACGGCGGCAGCGGCCCCGGTTGTCGCCGTGGAACCGGCCGACACGCCACAGAACGCCCGCCGCCGCACTGTGGCGACTCCCGACTTCACCGCGCGACCGACGTCACAGCGCGTCCACGGTGAACCCCGCGGTCGGTCCGATCACCACGATGGCGGGCGGGCGGATGCCCTCGGCGCGCACCCGCTCGGCGACCGTGCCCAGGTCGGCGCGCAGCACCCGCTGGGTGCGCAGGGTGCCCTCCTGGATGACGGTGGCGGGGGTTTCGGTGGGCCGGCCGCCGTCGATCAACGCGCCCGCGAACTGTTCGATCCGTTCCACCGCCATCATCAGCACCAGGGTGCCGCGCAAGCGGGCGAGCGCGGGCCAGTCCACCAGCGACTCGGGGTGGTCGGGGGCGAGGTGGCCGCTCACCACCACGAATTCGTGGGTGACGCCGCGGTGGGTGACCGGGATGCCCGCGGCGGCGGGCACCGAGATGGGGCTGGTGACGCCGGGCACCACCGTCACCGGGATGCCTGCCTCCGCGCACGCCTGCACCTCTTCGAACCCGCGGCCGAACACGTACGGGTCGCCGCCCTTGAGCCGCACCACGAACTTGCCCGCCTTCGCGCCTTCGACGAGGGCGGCGTTGATGGCCTCCTGGGCCATGGCGCGCCCGTAGGGGATCTTGGCGGCGTCGATGACCTCGACGTCGGGGCCGAGTTCGGCGAGCAGTTCCGGCGGGGCGAGGCGGTCGGCGACGACGAGGTTCGCCCTTGCCAGCAGTCTGCGCCCGCGCACGGTGATGAGGTCGGGATCGCCGGGACCGCCGCCGACCAGCGCGACGCCGGGGGTGAGCGGGACGGAGTCGTCGGTCACGACACCGGATTGCAGCGCTTCGAGCAGTGCGGTGCGGACCGCGGCGGACCGGCGATGCTGACCGCTCGCCAGGACGCCGAGGCTCAATCCGTCGTAGCGGGCGGTGGCGGGGGTGACGGCGGTGCCGAGGCGCGCGTTGTCGGCGCGCACGCAGAACACGCGGCGGCGCTCGGCCTCGGCGACCACGGCCGCGTTGGTGTGCGGTTCGTCGGTGCAGGCGATGGCGTACCAGGCGCCGTCCAGGTCGCCGTCGGCGTAGGAGCGCAGGGTGACGGTGAGTTGCCCGGAGGTGGCCATGCCCTCGACGGCGGGGGTGACCTCGCGGCTGATCACGTGCACGTCGGCCCCCGAGGCGATCAGCAGCCCGAGCCTGCGTTGCGCCACCGTTCCGCCGCCGATGACGACGACGCGGCGGCCGTTCAGATCGAGCCCGACCAGATAGTTCGGGTCGCCGGTCGGCTGTTCTTCGGTGGGGTCTGACGTTGTCGGCACAGAGGACGAGACTACGGCCCGTCTCCGACAACTCCGCAAACAGATCGGCCCGAGACCTCGACACCGCGGCATGCCCGGTTCTTATACTCGGCCCATGATCGGTTGGGTGCGTACGTTCCTGATCGCCGCGGTGGCGGTCGCGACACAAGCGACAGTTGTTGTCGCGCAGGCAGATCCGGTGGGGTTCACGCCGAATCCCGGAATCGAGGCCACCTATTCCGCGCCGGGTCCGTGGCGGGTGAGCGAGCGAATCTCGGTGGGCTGCTGCGACAGTGCGGGCGCGTCGTTCGATCTGTGGTACCCGAGCGGCCTCGGCGCGGGCGGCGCCGGGCACCTGATCGTGTTGTGGGGCAACGGCACCAACGCGGTGCCGACCCAGTACCGGACGCTGCTGCGGCATCTGGCGTCGTGGGGTTTCGTCGTCGTCGCGACCGAGCACACCGCCACCGGTTCCGGCGTCGAGATCCGCGACTCACTGCGGTACCTGCTCGACCGGGCCGCCGATCCGGCCGACGAACTCCACGGCAAGCTCGACACGGCCGCGGTGGGCGCCGTCGGCCATTCCCAGGGCGCGACCGGCGTCGTGAACGCGCTGCGCGACGCGCGCGGGGCCATCGCGACCGCGGTGCCGCTGGAGATCCCCGCGCAGGCGCTGTGCTCGAACCGGCCGACCTGCGCCGATACCCGCACCCTGAGCACCGGTTCGGTCTTCTTCGTCAACGGCTCCTCCGACGGCTTCATCTCACCGTCCAACCAGTCGATCCCCTGGCAGATCGCCGGACTCCAGTCCAATCGGGCCTACTACGAGGCGACCCCGCCGCACGTGCCGAAGGTGTGGGCGACGCTGAACGGGGTCGATCACAACGATGTGCAGGGTCAGCCGGACTGCGCGGGCGCGTCCGCGCCGTGCGGGGTCGGGGTGTACGGATTCCTCGGGTATCCGACGGCGTGGCTGATGGCCGAGCTGCGCGGCGACGCCGACGCGCGGCGGGCGTTCAGGATGGGCGGTGAACTGTTCGCTCCGTCCGCGCATTGGAGCAATCAGACCGGATCGGCCTGGGGCTGACGATCCAGCCTGCGGCTGACGGACCGGCAACTGTTCGGCATCGGTCCAGCAAAGCGGACATTCGGTAGGTTGCGCGCGCACCGCGCGGGCCGGATCGTTGACCGATGACCCAGCCGATGCCCGAAGATCTGCTCGAAGTGGCCTATCAGGAAGCGCTGCGCGGACTCGCCGAAGGCGGCATACCGATCGGCGCCGCGCTGTTCGACGCGGGCGGCGCGCTGCTCGGCCGCGGGCACAATCGCCGCGTGCAGTCCGGCGATCCGAGTACGCACGCCGAAACCGACGCGTTCCGCGCCGCGGGCCGCCGCCGCGACTACCGCTCGACGATCATGGTGACCACCCTGTCGCCGTGCTGGTATTGCAGCGGCCTGGTGCGCCAGTTCGGCATCGGGTCGGTGATCGTCGGCGAGGCGCGGACCTTTCACGGCGGCCACGACTGGCTGGCCGAACACGGCGTCCGCGTGACCGTGCTCGATGATGCGCGCTGTGTGGAGTTGATGACCCGGTTCGTGGCCGAGCGGCCCGAGTTGTGGTTCGAGGACATCGGCGTGGCCGACGGCGTCACCCGGTAGCGAGCACATTCTGTTCTTCGGAGTTTCCCGGCGCGAGACAACTAGAACACGTTACAGTCACCTATCTCGGTGCGGTCCCGCGGGTGAGCGCCCCGACACAGGAGGACTGATGGCCGTCGACCCCGACCCAAGCGCACGCGTACAGCTGACGGTGAGCGAGCGCGACCTCGACCGCCTCGCCCTCGACCTGTCGCGGTGGCTCGGCGCGCGGGTCGACGCCGACGCGCCGCCGCGGATCCGCGACCTGGCCCGACCGGAATCCGGCGGGATGTCGAGCACTTCGATCCTGTTCGACGCCGAATGGAGCGTGGGCGGACGCGCGGCGAGCGGGTCGTTCGTCGCCAGGATGGCGCCAGAAGACAACTCCTTCCCGGTCTTCCGGACCTACGACCTGCCGACCCAGTACCGGGTCATGGAAGGCGTCGCCGCCGCGACCGACGTGCCGGTGCCCGGCCTGTGCTGGCTGGAGACCGGCGAGAACGCGCTCGGCACACCGTTCTTCGTGATGCGGCGCGTGGAAGGCCGTATCCCGTCGGACAATCCGCCCTACGTGTTCGTCGGCTGGCTGTTCGACGCCACCGACGCCGAACGGGAAACCCTCGCCGCCAACACCATCGACGTCATCGCGCGGATCCACGCCATCCCCGACCCGGCCGCCCGCTTCCCCATGCTCGACGGTGCGGGATCGGCGCTGCGCCGCCACGTCGAAGCCCAGCGAGCCTGGTACCGCTGGGCATTGGCCGACGACGGCTACGCCGTACCGCTCATCGACCGCGCCTTCGCCTGGCTCGAACGGCACTGGCCGGCCGACCCCGGACCCGACGTGCTGAGCTGGGGCGACGCCCGACCCGGCAACATCATCTTCCGCGGTCTCGCACCCGCCGCGGTCCTGGACTGGGAGATGGCCGCGCTCGGCCCGCGCGAACTGGACATCGCGTGGATGATCTTCATCCACCGGTTCTTCCAGGACCTCGCCGCGAGATTCGACCAACCGGGGCTACCGGGATTCCTGCGCCGCGCCGACGTCGCGGCCGAATACGAACGCCGCAGCGGGCATATGCCGCGCGACCTCGACTTCCACCTGGTGTACGCCGCGCTGCGGCACGCCATTGTCATGGGCCGCATCACGCGGCGCATGATCCACTTCGGCGAGGCCGTCGAACCCGCCGAGCGCGACGACTACGTGATGCACCGAGCATGCCTCGAGGCAATGCTCGACGGAACCTACGAATGGGACTGATCATGCCTGCCCCGCTGGACGAATACGCCATCCACCAAGCGCCGCTGTCGTTCGAGCGAGTCGCGAGCAGCGACCGGAACTTCTACGACCGCAGCTACTTCAACGCCTGCGACCGCGACGGCGGCACCTTCCTCGTCAGCGGATTCGGCGTCTACCCCAACCTCGGGGTGACCGACGCGTACGCGTGCGTGCGCCGCGGCGACATCCAGCGCGCGGTGCGCTTCTCCGACGCGCTCGGCGACCGCGGCCTCGACATGCGGGTCGGCGGCTACCGCATCGAAGTGCTCGAACCGCTGTCGCGGATCAGGGTCGTGTGCGAACACGACGACCTCGGCTTCGACCTCACCTGGACCGGCGCGTTCCCGGCGGTGCGGGAACAGCCGCATGTCGTCATGAGCGGCGCGCGGCCCATCATCGACTCGTCGCGTTTCGCGCAGGTCGGTTCGTGGGAGGGCACGCTCACCGTCGAAGGCGACCCGGTGCGGGTCGATCCCGAGGTGTGGACCGGCTGCCGCGATCGTTCGTGGGGCATCCGCCCGGTCGGCGAGGCCGAACCCGCCGGACGCGCCGCGAGCGAACCCCTCGGCGGATTCTGGTGGCTGTATGTGCCGCTGCGCTTCCCCGATTTCGCGATCGTCGTCATCGTCCAAGAGGAAGCCGACGGCACGCGGACCCTCAACGACGCGGTGCGGGTGTGGCCGGACGGGCGCGTCGAACAACTCGGCTGGCCGCGCGTGCGCATCGACTACCGGTCCGGGACCAGGACGCCGATCGCCGCGCGCATCGACCTCACCGCCCTCGACGGGTCACCGCTGACGGTCGAGATCACCCCCGGCATCGGCGTGCCGCTGCACGTCGGCTGCGGATACAGCGGCGACCCCGAATGGCAGCACGGGCAGTGGAAAGGCCGCGACTGGAGCTCCACCAGCCGCTACGACCTCACCGATCCCGCCGTCGCCGCACGCCTGCCCTACGGCGCCACCGATTACGTCGCACACGCCCGCTGCGGCAATTCCGAAGGCTGGGGCCTGTTCGAACACGCCGCCCTCGGACGTCACGACCCCACCGGATTCGCCGACTGGACCTCCGTGGCGCCGTGACCACGGACCGCCGCGGCCACTACGATCCCGTCCACCACCCGTTTGGGTAGCACGATCGGACCGCCGTGCGCGGCGAGTACGGCGGCGGCCTCCGCGACGCTCGGCGTGCCGACCACCGCCGCTGTCCGCGCACCCGGATGCGGGACATCGACCTTCGCGAGTTGTTCAGCGGTCCAGCCGAGCAGCGGCACCCCCAATGCGACGGCCGCCGACCGCAACCCTTCCTCCCCGGCCCGCCGGTCTATCGTGGCGAGGCAGCCGATCACGCACTCCCCCAACACTTCACGTACGGCGCGCACGACGCGTTCCGCCGAGACACCCGGCCGCAGCCCCAGTCCGACCGCGAGCACGTCCGTCGAGGACACCCGAGTGGTGGCCACGTCCCTCGCGGTACCGGCCGGGTCGATCTCACTCACCTCGATCCGCCCGACGCACGACATGTCGGCGCGACCGTCGCAGGCGCGAGGCGATGCCCTGCCGGATCAGCGTGGTGCAGGCGGCATCCTCGTGGTCCACGCCGAACGGAGCCCGGCGCGGTGTCCGGTCGCCACAACGATCGACCACCTGGACGCCTGTGCGCGGACCGCGTTCGCAGATCCCGATCGTCGGGGTCAGCGGGCGGCATCGGCGCGGGCGTAGGAGGCGGCGACTTCTACGAAACGCGCGGTCGCCGAGGGGTTTCCGGCGGGGTGGGTGTGCAGGTAGGACGCGTGGACGCGGTGTACGAGCGCCCCTTCGCGCACGGGTTCGCCGAGGCCGCCGCGCCAGCCCCACGCCGGTGCCTCGGACCCTACGTCGAGTAGGTGGGTGCGGTGGAATTCGTGGCCGGTCACGCGTTCGCCCGCGCGCCACAGCGGGGAATCGGCCAGTGCCACGGCATCTCGGTAGCCAAGGGTCAGGCGGGGGCCGAATTCGGCGGTGGCGGGGACGACTCCGGCCATGGTGTGGCCGTCGAGGGAACGGGTGAGATAGAGCAGACCGGCGCATTCGGCGTGTACCGGGAGTCCGCGTGCGGCCAGCTCGCGCACGGCGTCGAGGAGGGGGGTATTGGCCGCGAGAGCGGCGGCGTGTTCCTCTGGGAACCCGCCGGGCAGAACCAATGCCGCTGTACCCATGGGTAATTCGTCACGCAGCGGATCGAAGACCGCGACCCGCGCGCCCGCGGCGATCAACAGTTCGCGATGCTCGGCGTAGCCGAAGGTGAAGGCGGGGCCGCCCGCTATGGCGATCACCGGGCCGCGACCGGAGGCATCGAGGACACCGAACCCGGTCGGCTCGGCCGCGAGATGTGCCGACCCCGTCGCGGCGGGCCGATCAGCGGTGCGCGCGGACTCACCGTCATCGCTCTCGGCGAGGCCGGGATCGGACAACGCGGTCCCGCCTGCCACTGACTGGCCGGAATCACTTTCCGGGAGAACAGGATCGGACAACGCGGCGCCGCAGGCACGATCGCCGGTCAGCGGGTGACCACGCCGCCGGGGATCAGCAGGCTTCGCACGGTCCGCGCGACGGCGATGCGCGGACACCGCCTCCGCATCGAACGCGCCTCCGGTCGCGACGCTCGCGACCGGAGGCACTTTCGTTCCGACCGCCTCGGAGGCGGTGTCGCGCGATGGTTTCGCACGGGTCGCGGCGATTTCCGCGCGCGGATCCCATGCGGCGGCCGACACCGTGCAGGTGGCCGAGCGGACGAGGGCGGCGAGATCGACATGGGCGGCGACCAGGTCGGTCATCGCGGCGACCGCCGTTGTCGCGGCAGCGCCGTGCTCGACAGCGGGTATGAGTCCCAGATGTCGGGACGGGACCTCCAGCGCGGCCATGCGCGGGAGGCTGCCGAGGACCGGCAGTCCGACGCGGTCGCAGGCGGCGCGCAGCACCTGTTCGTGGCGTTCGCTGCCGACTCGGTTGAGGATGACGCCGCCGAGTCGGACGGAACTGTCGAAGGTGGCGAAGCCGTGCAGCAGGGCAGCCAAGCTCTGGCTGTGCCCGCGCGCGTCGACGACCAGTACGACCGGGGCGCCGAGTATTCCCGCGACCTGAGCCGTCGAACCTTCCGCGACCGGCGCGACCCCGTCATCGATGCGCCCGTCGAACAACCCCATCACGCCTTCGACCACCGCGATGTCGCAGCCTGCGGCACCGTGCCGATACAGCGGAGCCACTCGATGCGCGCCAACGAGCACGGGATCCAGATTGCGCCCGGGCCGCCCGGCCGCAAGCCCGTGATACCCGGGATCGATGTAGTCGGGTCCCACCTTGAACGGCGCCACCCGATGCCCCGCCCGCCGCAATGCCCCGATCAACCCCGTCGCCACCGTGGTCTTCCCGCTCCCGGAAGCAGGCGCCGCGATCACGACGGCGGGGGCGGTCATCGAATCCCCCGCGCCTGCGCGCCGAGCACCGCGCACCCTGGCGCGATCCGGGCCGTTCCCACGCCGACGGCCGACAACGGCACGACACCCGATCGCAGGGCACCACACCGTGCGGCACGCGATCGACCTCGCGCCGGGCGGCTCACCATTCGATGCCGCGCTGGCCCTTGCGGCCCGCGTCCATGGGGTGCTTGACCTTCGTCATCTCGGTCACCAGGTCGGCGGCGGCGACGAGGGCGGGTGGGGCGTCGCGGCCGGTGATCACGACGTGCTGGTTGCCCGGGCGTTTCCGCAGGGTCTCGACCACTTCGTCGACGTCCACCCAGCCCCATTTGAGCGGGTAGGTGAATTCGTCGAGGACGTAGAAGCGGTGTTGTTCGGTGTCGAGGCGGCGGGCGATCTCCTGCCAGCCCGCGAGGGCGGCGGCCGCGTGGTCCTCGTCGGACCCGGGCTTGCGCGACCACGACCAGCCTTCGCCCATCTTGTGCCATTCCACCGCGCCGCCCGCGCCGGTCTCCTCGTGCAGGCGGCCCAGGGTGCGGAACGCCGCTTCCTCGCCGACCTTCCACTTGGCGCTCTTCACGAACTGGAAGACCGCGACATCGAAGCCCTGGTTCCAGGCGCGCAGCGCCATGCCGAACGCGGCGGTGGACTTGCCCTTGCCCGGTCCGGTGTGCACCGCGAGCACCGGCTGGTTGCGGCGCTGCCGGGTGGTCAGGCCGTCGTCGGGAACGGTTTCCGGCACGCCCTTCGGCATCGGCAACTCCTCGGTGGTAGCGGTGACATGCGGTGCGGGTCAGGCGGCGCGCGCGCCAGGTCCGGCGCCCGCGCGCACGATGCCGGCGACGGTCTCGCCGGTCAGTTCGGTCAATCGCACGCAGCCGCCGCGCAGGGCGCGCGCCAGGTCGGCGGCCAATCCGAGGCGGACCATGCCGCGCTCGCAGTCGACCACCATCGCCGTCACCGCGTCGCGGGCCAGCATCGCCGCGGCGGCGCGCGCCCTCGGCAGCGGGTCGACACCGCCGGTGGCGCGACCGTCGGTGAGCAGCACCAGCATCGGGCGGCGGCGCGGATCGCGGACGCGTTCGCGGCGCACGACATCGCGCGCCTTCAGCAATCCGGCGGCCAACGGGGTCTTGCCGCCGGTGCGCAGGTCGGCGAGGCGGCGCACCGCGATATCGACCGAGGAGGTCGGCGGAAGCACGAGTTCGGCCTCGGTGCCGCGCAGGGTGATCACGGCGACCTTGTCGCGGCGCTGATACGCGTCACGCAACAGGGTCACCACCGCGCCGGTGACGGCGGCGAGCCGGTCGCGCGCGGCCATGGACCCGGAGGCGTCGACCACGAACAGCACCAGATTGCCTTCGCGCCCTTCGCGATACGCACCGCGCAGATCCTCCGCCGCCAGCGCGAGCGGGCCGTCGACGCGGCCGCGCCGATGTTGATGCGGCGCCGCCGCGAACACCGTGCCGAGCAGATGCAGCCCGGACGAGGTGTCGGCGCTCGCCCGCACCGTGCGGCCGTGGCGGCTCTCGGCGCGCGATCGGCGACCCGGCGCGCCCTCCCCGATGCCGGGCACCTCCCAGAAAGGCGCGGCCGCCGCGGCGGGAGTGGGTGTGCCCGTGCGGTTCTCACGCGAGCCGCGCGAGCCGCCGGGGCCGTCGTCGTCGGGACCACCGCCGTCCGGACCACCACCGCCGGGTCCGTCGTCCGGGCCACTGTCGTCGGGTCCGTCGTCATCGGAACCACCGTCACGCGCGCCATCGGGACCGTGATCCTCGACCGCGCCCTCGGGTCCGGCGTCGTCGCGCGCACCCTCCGCATCGCCGCGCGCATCCCCGAGGCCGGAGTCGTCACCTACACCATTATTCGACGCGCCCGAATCATCAGGCGCGCCTTCGCCTTTCAGCACGCTTTCGGCTTCCGGCGCGTCCCGGTCGGAACCCTCCGACATGTCGCCGCGCGAATTCGGCCCAGGATCCGAATCCTCCTCGGCTTCCGAGGCACCCCGCGCTACTTCCTCGGCGGCGTCACGCATGGCCTGATCGAGCTGCTCGTCACTGATACCGGGCTCGTCGAAGGGATCGCGCCTGCGCCGGTGCGGCAACGCCAACTCCGCGGCGACCCGCACATCCTCCTCGCTGACCCGGTCGGCCCCGCGCCACGCCGCATGAGCGCTCGCGGTCCGCGCGACCACCAGGTCGGCGCGCATCCCGTCGACGTCGAAGGCCGCGCACAGCGCCGCGATCCGGCGCAATTCGCCGTTGTCGAGCGCGATCCGCCCGACCCGGTCGCGGGCGCCGAGGATCCGATCGGCGACCGCGCGGTCCTCCGCGGCGTAGCGGGCGGCGAATGCGGCCGGATCGGCCTCGTAGTCGAGGCGGCGGCGCACCACCGCCATGCGCACGTCCACGTCGCGGGAGGCGACCACGTCGACGGTCAGGCCGAACCGGTCGAGCAGCTGCGGGCGCAGCTCGCCCTCCTCCGGGTTCATGGTGCCGACGAGCACGAACCGCGCCGGATGCGAATGCGAGACCCCGTCGCGCTCGATGTGCACCCGGCCCATGGCGGCGGCGTCGAGCAGTACGTCGACCAGGTGGTCGTGCAGCAGGTTGACCTCGTCCACGTAGAGCACGCCGTGATGGGCCGCGGCCAGCAGGCCGGGACGGAACGCCTGCTCGCCGTCGCGCAGCACCCGTTCCAGGTCGAGCGAGCCGACCACGCGGTCCTCGGTGGCGCCGACCGGCAGTTCCACCAGTCGCGCGGGCCGCGCGCCGGTCTCGTCGACCACCGGCGGCAACAGCTGGGCCAGCGCGCGCACCACGGTCGACTTGGCGGTGCCCTTCTCGCCGCGCACCAGCACGCCGCCGATTCCGGGGTGCACCGCGCACAGGATCAGCGCGAGCTGCAACCGCTCCTGACCGACCACCGCCGAGAACGGAAATCCCGCCTCGACGTCGGCGCGCGACGCGACGGACCGGGACGGCGATGCGGTTTGTTCGGCATGGGACACGGACACGCCCTCAGACTATGCGCGCCGCGCCGACGCACCACCGGCACCCCGCCCGATCCCGGACACCAGTGCGCCCACCTCGACGGTCGAGGTGGGCGCGAGACGGGACGGGATCAACCACGCCGCATGGGTAGGTGCGGTACGCCGTCGTCGTCGAATTCCGCGCCGTCGGGCTGGAATCCGAACTTCGTGTACATCTCGACCAGGTAGGTCTGGGCGTTGATGCGACACGGACACGACCCGACCTCGGCCAGGGCCGCCTTGACCAGTCGGGTGGTGTAGCCGTGGCCGCGCAGCGGCGCTGCGGTGCACAGCCTGCCGATGCGGAAGCTCTTCACCCCGTCCTCGTGCTCCTCGAGCAATCGCAGGGTGGAGATCACCGAGCCGTCGTCATCGAGCCAGAGGTGCCGCGTCTCCGGCAGCAGGTCGAGCCCGTCCAGCTCCGGGTACGCGCACTTCTGTTCCACCACAAAGACTTCGACGCGAAGTTTCAACAGCTGGTACAGCGTCGCGGTATCGAGATCCTGGGCCCATGACCGTTTGAGAGCAACCGTTGACATCATCGATTCTTGCTATCACACCTACACGGTCGACGCGGCCGTAACGCGCTGCGCCGTGGTCGGCGCCACATCGACCAGATTCAGCGTCTTGGAGGTCCAGTCCCAGACTTCCTGGAACAGCGCCTGATTCTCCGACAGCTTGATCCCGAGCGACGGGATCATCTCCTTGAGTTTGGGCGCCCAGCTCTCGTACTCGGTGGGGAAGCAGCGCTGCAGCACGTCGAGCATGGCGGTGACGCAGGTCGATGCGCCCGGCGACGCGCCGAGCAGACCCGCGATGGTGCCGTCACCGGCCGCGATGACCGCGGTGCCGAGTTCGAGCACGCCGCCCGCGCCCTTGCGCCGGATGATCTGCACGCGCTGACCGGCGGTGATGAGTTCCCAGTCGCGGCCCTCGGCGCGCGGGATGAACTCCTCCATCGTGTACACCTTGCCCGCCTGCGATTTCAGCAGTTCGCTGACCAGGTATTTGACCAGCGACATCTCGGTGAGGCCGACGCCGAGCATCGGGGTGAGGTTGCCCGGCCGGATGGACTTGAACAGGTCGCCGTTGCCGCCGTCCTTGAGGAACTTCGGCGTCCAGCCCGCGTACGGGCCGAACAGCAGCCCGGCGCGGCCGTTGATGACGCGGGTGTCCAGGTGCGGCACCGACATGGGCGGCGCGCCGACGGCGGCCTTGCCGTAGACCTTGGCCTCGTGTTTGCCGATGAGCGTCGGGTTCGTGCAGCGCAGGAACTGCCCGCTCACCGGGAAACCCGCGAAGCCCTTGATCTCTTTGATCCCGGACTTCTGCAGCAGCGGCAGCGCGCCGCCGCCCGCGCCGACGAATACGAATTTGGCCTGCACGGTGCGGACCCGGCCGGTGCGCACATTGCGTACCTTCACCACCCAGCTGCCGTCGGACTGCTTGCTGAGGTTGCGCACCTCGTGCCCGAAGGCCAGGTCCGCGCCGGACGCGCCGAGGTAGGCGAGCAGCTCCTTGGTGAGCGAGCCGAAGTCGATATCGGTGCCCGCGTCGGTCCAGTTCAGCGCGACGGGTTCGGAGAAGTCGCGCCCGCGCGCCATCAGCGGCAGTCTGCGGGCGAACTCGTCGGGGCTGTCGATGTACTCCATGCCCGCGAACAGCGGATGCCGGACCAGCGCCTCGTAGCGCTTGCGCAGGTATTCGACGTCGGATTCGCCGTGTACGAAGCTGACGTGCGGGATGGGGTTGATGAACCGGGACGGATCGCCGATCACGCCGTTCTCGGTGGCGTACGCCCAGAACTGCCGCGACACCTGGAAGCGCTCGTTGATGTCGATGGCCTTGCTCACATCGACCGATCCGTCGGCGGTCTGCGGGCTGTAGTTGAGTTCGCACAGCGCCGAATGCCCCGTGCCCGCGTTGTTCCACGGATCGCTGCTCTCGCCCGCGGCGGCCTCGAGTCGTTCGAACAGCGAGATCGACCACTCCGGCTGCACCTGGCGAAGCAGTGCGCCCAGGGTGGCACTCATAATGCCTGCGCCGATGAGGACGACATCGGTCTTTTCTGTCATGGCAGCGTTCGGCACGGGTAGATCGACTTCCTTGTCACTTCTGCGCGGACCCACCGGCGGGAGGTGGGACAGCCTGGGCACGGGCGCTATCGGGTTCGTGACGAGCCTGACGCATGCGCCTCGGCTCGACCAGTTGGCGGACAAGAGGTTACCCGCCGTTCACCTACCCCCAATTCTGCACCTCACACGTGCGTGGTCCGGCGGCGAACCCCGTGAATGTGACCAACCTTCCTCCTCTGCCGGTACTGCGTTCGGGGGTATTCGTCGCCTAGATTGAGTCACGTGACCGAGCAGACCTCCGGCAGCGTGTCGGATATCACGGACCGGAACGGGTGGCGTCCCGATGTGCTGGGGACGGGCTACGAACAGCGCACCATCGACCTCGGCGCCGACCCGGACGGCGAGAGCGAGGTGGTGGCCACCCTGGTGCGCCACCGCCCCGATTCCGCGCCGACCACGACCGCGGTGCTGTACGTGCACGGCTACACCGACTACTTCTTCCACCGGCACGTGGCCGAGCACTTCGCCGCGCGCGGACACCACTTCTACGCCATCGACCTGCGCAAATGCGGCCGCTCCCTACGCGAGGGGCAGACCCCCCACTATGTGACCGATCTCGCGCACTACGACCAGGAGCTGTCCGAGGCGCTGCGCGTCGTGCGCGCCGAGACCGGGCAGGACGTGCTGCTCGTCGCCCATTCGACCGGTGGGCTCATCGTCCCGCTCTGGCTGGACCGACTCAACGCCGCCGACGGAACAGCCGCCTCCGGCGTCGTCGGTGTGGTTCTCAACAGTCCCTGGTTCGACCTTCAGGGCCCGTCCTACTACCGCACCGTCGGCACGCCGCTGATCGAGACCCTCGGCCGGTTCCGCTCGATGTTCACGCTGCCCGGCGCGGAGATCAGCACCTACGGCGACAGCCTGCACCGCTCCGTCGCGGGCGAATGGGACTACAACCTGGACTGGAAGCCGCGCGCGGGCTTCCCGATCCGTTTCGGCTGGCTGCGCGCCATCCGCAACGGACACGCCAGGCTGCACCGCGGACTCGACATCGGCGTGCCCTCGCTGATCCTGCGGTCGCGGATCACCAAGTTCACGCGCAAGTACGGGCCCAACGCCGACGTCGCCGACGTGGTGCTCGACGTGCGCCAGATCCAGCGCTGGTCGGGCTGCCTCGGCGACCGCACCAACATCGTGCCGATCGACGGCGCGCGCCACGACGTGTTCCTGTCCTCGGCGCAGCCGCGCGAGCGCGCGTTCACCGAACTCGACAACTGGCTGGACTGGCTGGCCACGTACCGGCGCGCGCTCGAATCACCACAGGCTGGTGCGTAGCACGATCTCGGTGGCGAATTCGTGGTCGGCCTCGGTCGCGACATTGTCGACGTCAACGTCGACCACCCGGAACTCGCCGTAGACGAAGCGGCCGGAACCGTCGGCAACCGAGCGCGGCAGGTGCTTGGTCACCAGCACCGTGACCGGCAGCTCCATCGGACGGCACGCGGCATCGGCGACCGTGCCGTCGGCGCCGGGCGCGGCCGGATGCCCCCGATCGGCGACCACGAGGCTGCTGAACCGCCCGTAGGTGCCCGCGCAGACCTGCCAGGCCAACGCGGCGCCGGTGCCGCGTCCGGCGACGTTGGCGTACGGCACGCCGAGTTCGTCGAGGATCGCGTGCGCCGCGGCCTTGTCGAAGCCCTCCGGCGCCTCGACCACGATGGTGCGCAGATCCGAATTGTGCAGGCGCGCGCACACCTGGTCGAACACGTCGACCGGGTCCGAGGCGTCCGGTAGCAGCAGCACGCTGTGGCGGGTGTCCGGGCCGTCGACCCGCACCGTCCAGGTCCGGTCACCGACCGTGATCCGACGAGCTTTCATGCCGAAGGACGGTACACCGCCGACCTGAACCGAACCGCGTGTCACCGCCTCGTTGTGGCCGGACACTCGCTCGCCGGTAGTCCGTGGTGACCGTCACCGGGGCGGGCGGCGCGGTCGGCGATCACGTCGGCGTGCCGCCCGGAACGGGTGTGCGCAGTCGCGCGCCGAGCACCGGAAGATCGGCGGGCGCGCCGGATGTGATCAATTCCTCGACACGAGCCATGTCCAGATGGTCGTCGACGAGGTCGGCGAGCAGATCCAATTGCGCGGATCGCACGTCGGCCACCGACACGTGTTCGGCGACGAGGTAGTCGAAGCGGCCCGCGCGGTCGGCGACGGTCCGCAGCCAGGCCCGCCGGAAGTCGTCGGATTCGAGCAGCCCGTGCAGGTGGGTGCCCCACACCGCGCGCCGCACGCTGCCCTCCTCGGCGCCATCGACCTCGAGCCAGGCCGGATCGCCGCTGTGGGTGACACGGCCGTGATGGATCTCGTATCCGGACACCGGTATCCCCTCGGTCGCCGCGCGCCCGACTCCGACCCCGGTGACCTGCCGCAGCACCTTCGCGGCGTCGAACTCGACCTCCAGATCCAGCAGGCCGAGCCCGTTCACCACCCCCGCGTCGGACTCGACCCGGTCGGTGATGTGCTTGCCGAGCATCTGGTAGCCGCCGCAGATGCCGAGGATCGGCCGCCCGATGGCGGCCCGCTCGCGCAGCACCTTCGCGATTCCGCTGCGGCGCAACCATTCCAGGTCCGACACGGTGGCCTTGCTGCCCGGCAGCACCACCAGGTCCGCGTCCGCGAGCCGCGACGGTTCGGCGACCCAGCGCACCGAGACGCCGGGTTCGCAGGCCAGCGCCTCGATATCGGTGGAATTGGACACCCGGGGCAGCCGGACCGCGGCGACGGTGAGCCATTCGGCGCCGACCGGCGGCGCCGAGCGCCCGACGGCCGCGTCCGCGACGGCGCCGAGCGAGTCCTCCGCGTCGATCCACAGGTCGGCGCTGAAGGGGAGCACGCCGAGCGTCGGGCGGCCGGTGAGCTCGGTCAGCTGATCCAGTCCGGGACGCAGCAGTTCCACGTCGCCGCGGAACTTGTTGATCACGAACCCGGAGATCAGCCGCTGATCCTCGGGCTCGAGCACGGCGAGGGTGCCGAACAGGTGGGCGAGCACACCGCCTCGGTCGATGTCGCCGACCACGAGCACGGGCAGCTCCGACGCCTGCGCCAACCCCATGTTCGCCAGGTCGGTGTCGCGTAGGTTGATCTCGGCGGGCGACCCGGCGCCCTCGCAGATCACCACGTCGAATTCCGACCGCAGCGATTCCAGTTCCGCGGCCACGATCTCGCGCAGGCGCTGCCGGTGCCGGAAGTAGTCGCGCGCGCCGACCGTGCCCACCGCCTTGCCGCGCACCACCAGCTGTGATCGGCGATCGCTGCCCGGTTTGAGCAACACCGGATTGAAGCGCACGCTCGGTTCGAGTCCGCAGGCCGCGGCCTGCAACGCCTGCGCGCGGCCGATCTCCCCGCCGTCCAGGGTGACCACCGAGTTGTTCGACATGTTCTGCGCCTTGAACGGCGCCACCTTCACCCCGCGCCGGGCCAGCGCGCGGCACAGCCCGGCCACCACCACGCTCTTCCCGGCGTCGGAGGTGGTCCCGGCGACCAGTAACGCACCCTTCACCGCTACCGCCGCGTCACGGCAGGGTGAGGATCTCGGCGCCGGAGTCGGTGACGACCAGGGTGTGCTCGAACTGGGCCGTCCACTTGCGATCCTTGGTGACCACGGTCCAGCCGTCGTCCCAGATCTCGTAGTCGATGCCGCCGAGATTGATCATCGGCTCGATGGTGAACGTCATCCCCGGCTCGATGATCGACTCGATCGCGGGCTGGTCGTAGTGCAGGATCACCAGACCGCTGTGGAAGGTCGGCCCAACG
This sequence comes from Nocardia bovistercoris, assembly GCF_015674855.1. GTDB lineage: Bacteria > Actinomycetota > Actinomycetes > Mycobacteriales > Mycobacteriaceae > Nocardia > Nocardia bovistercoris. Next base: position 667,391 of record NZ_JADMLG010000001.1, read on the forward strand.
CCGTGACCGGTGAAATCGCGGACGACGCCGTAGCCGAACCGGTTCGCGTAGGACTCGATGACGCGGCCGATCACGTTCAGCGCGCGCCCCGGCCGCACCGCCTTGATGGCGCGCAGGGTCGCCTCCTCGGTGCGCTCGACCAGCAGCCGCACCTGCTCGTCCACCTCGCCCGCGAGGAAGGTCCTGTTGGTGTCGCCGTGCACCCCGTCGATGTAGGCGGTGACGTCGATATTGACGATGTCACCGTCCTCGACCACCGTGGAATCCGGAATGCCGTGGCAGATCACCTCGTTCAGCGAGGTGCAGCACGATTTCGGGAACCCCTTGTACCCCAGCGTGGACGGATAGGCGCCGTGGTCGCACATGTACTCGTGCGCGATCCGGTCGAGTTCGTCGGTGGTCACCCCGGGCGCCACCGCCTTGCCCGCCTCCTCGAGCGCCCGCGCCGCGATTCGCCCCGCGACCCGCATCTTCTCGATCGTCTCCGCCGTCTGCACCCAGGGCTCGCGCCCCTCGTTCACGGTCTTCTTCCACGCGTATTCCGGACGCTCGATCGAGCGCGGAACCTCACGCGTCGGCGACAACGCGCCGGGGACGAGCGGTTTACGGGTCCGAACAGCCATGCGACAAGACTATCCGCCCATCACCGTCCCCACCGGCCGGCACCGCAGACGAGCCGACGAGCGTACCGAATACGTGCGCGCGCACGGCCGACCCTGGTTCCGGTCCTGCGTCGCGGGGACCTTCCGGTCCGGCGCACCGGGCGACGGTGCGGATTCCCGAACGCGAGTAGTGGAATACGCGGGACGACGTCCGCGGAGCCGGGAGATAGTTGTTGTGCGGCAACGAGGTTGATGTTTCCTGTCAGCGTGGACGGGAGTTCCGGAGGCGGATACTCGGCCGAGAGGTGTTCTCGGCTGTCGCGTCGGTGGGTTCGATGGGGCCGGAGGCGTTCTCATCGGGGCGGATCGGTTCCACGCGGGAGGTGCCGCGCGGAGGGACAGGGTTCGGGAGGGTGCGGGCGGGGTTCGGGGCGGTGTGGTGTTCGGGAAGACCGCGGTAGGGGTCCGGGAGGTGCGGGGGCGGGGTGCTCGGTGTACGAGCCCCGTCGACGGGTGCGGGTGGTCGGCGGGGTTCAGTACCGGACGGCGCGCGCGGTGAGGGCGGTCAGGACCCGTTCGGTCTTGGTCCCGCCGGTCGCCATCCGCATTCCGCGGGCACGGACCGCGGCTTCGAGCTCACGTTGTCGCGCTTCGGCCCGACGCTGCACGTGCACGAGGGTTTCGTCGGGTTCCGGGGTGATGCGCGTCGACAGTTCGAGCAGGTCGAGGTGGGCGATGCGCCAGCGTTCGACATCGACGCGGAGATCGCCGAAGGACAGGTCGGTCCATTTCGCCGAGGCGATCGGGCCGAGGGCGAGCAGGCGGTCGACCGCGACGCCCGGCGGTGTGCAGCTGACCAGGAACTGGCGCTGACCCGATTCGAGCGCGGCGGTGACATCGGAGCCGGGCAGCGCGGCGGACAGCAGGGAACCGGGCGGTCGGATGCCGACCGCGGAGGCCGAGAGCACCCGGCGCTGACCACACCAATCGCTCTCGATGCGGTATTCCAGCGAGCCGTCGACGAACGGCTCGGCCCACCGTCCGACCAGCTGTTCACGGTCGCAGGGGCGCAGTTTCACGGTCAGGTCGTCCTGCTCGCCACTGCGCAGCCGGATCACGATGCGATGCGACAGCAGTGCGGGCGCACCGCCGCCCGCGCGCGGCTCGGCGAACCAGACGCGCCGATCGGTCGACGTGCCCGCGCGAACGCCGAGCTCGGTCAGCGCGCGGTCGACATCCCCGTCCACGTTGACCTTGATTTCGATCGGAGGGATCACCCGCATGCCCTTTCCTGATGCCCGCCACGGGGGCCTCCCCCGCCGCCCGAGCAGTTCCATCCAGAACAGAGTCGTCCACTCGACGGCGCGCGGCGCGCGTACCGGGCTACCCGATTGCCCCGCCGCGACACCGGACGGCCGTCACGACGCCGCGGTCGCCGGGTTCGGCACGATGACGAGCGCGGCCCTGCGCGGGACGTATGCGGAGATCTCGGCGCGGCTACGACTACGCGTATCGCCGGGTCGGGTGCGCCGAGCGGCGATAAGGTAGTCCACTACTCATGACGGGTGATCTTCGGCCCGCAAGACTGAGCATCCACATCCGATCTCGGGCGAGCCACGCGCTCGCACCTGCCACGTGAGGTCCCTTCATGGTCATGGCACAGTCGACGACACCACCGCCCCATCCGCCTACCCGCCGCGAGTCACGGGCCACTCGCCTGTTGATCCGGCTCGCCGAGAAGCTGGACGAAAGCGTCGGCTGGTTCCGTCTGCCGACCCCGGTGGGGTTGGGCGTGCTCGTCGGGTTGCGCGCCCGGCTGCGGACCGACAATCTCTTCGATACCGGCGCGCATCCCGGCGGCCCGCTGCCTCCCGACCCGGCCGCGGAGGAAAGGTACCTGGCGACGCGCAGCATCGACGGCGCCTACAACAGCCTCGCCCGGCCGCGCACCGGATCGGTCGGTTGCCGGTTCGGCCGTAATTTCCCGCTGGAGAACACCTTTCCCGAGGCCGACGAGCGCCTGTACGACCCCGACCCGCGTCGGATCAGCGTGGAACTGCTTGCCCGCGAGCGGTTCCAGCCCGCGACCACCTTGAATCTGTTGGCGGGGGCGTGGATCCAGTTCGAGGTCCACGACTGGCTGCGCCACGAGGACGCCGACACCGCGCCGTTCCGTATCACCCTCGCCGAGGGTGACCAGTGGCCCGAGAAGGTCATGACCATCGCGCGCACGGCCTCGGTCCCGAGCTCGGACCCGACCGCGCCGCCGACCTACACCACCGAGGAGTCCCATTGGTGGGACGCCTCCCAGATCTACGGCAGCAGCGAGAAATTCGCGACCTCGCTGCGGACCGGGGTCAAGGGACAACTGCACATCGACGATCTCGGCCTGCCGCCCATCGACGTGCAGACCCTGCTCGAGCTCGACGAGTCGGCGGCGAACTTCTGGCTCGGACTCGCGCTGCTGCATTCGCTGTTCATGCGCGAGCACAACGCGATCTGCGAACGTCTCGCGCGTCGCTACCCGGACATGAACGACCAGCGGCTCTACGACACCGCGCGCCTGGTGAATTCGGCGCTGATCGCCAAGATCCACACCATCGACTGGACCCCGGCGATCATCGGGCACCCCACCACGGTCGCGGCCATGCGCGCCAACTGGTTCGGTCTGCTCGGCGAGAAGTTCGCCCGCCGGTTCGGCCGTGTCAGCGACAACGAAGTGCTGTGCGGCATACCGGGTTCGCAGGTGCAGGATCACGGCGTCCCGTATTCGCTGACCGAGGAGTTCGTGTCGGTGTACCGGATGCACCCGCTGATTCCGGACGATTTCACGGTGCGCGCGCTCGACGACGACCGGGTGCTCGCCGAACACGAGTTCCCGGCGCTGATGGTCGAGCATGTGCGCGACCGGCTCGCCGAGACCCCGATGGCCGATCTGTTCTACTCCTTCGGCCGCGCGCATCCCGGCGCGTTGACCCTGCACAACTATCCGAGACACCTCCAGGCGCTCAAGCGTCCCGGACACCCGCTGCTCGACCTGGCGACCGTGGACATCCTGCGGGTGCGCGAGCGAGGTGTGCCGCGCTACAACGAGTTCCGCCGTCAGCTGCGGCTGGCGCCGGTGCGCGGTTTCGACGAGTTGACCGACGACCCGCAATGGGCCCGCGAACTCGAACGCGTCTACGGCGACGTGGACAGTGTCGACCTCATGGTCGGGCTCTACGCCGAGCCGAAGCCGCCGGGATTCGGCTTCAGCGACACCGCTTTCCGGGTCTTCGTCCTGATGGCCTCACGCAGGCTGTCCGCGGATCGGTTCTTCACCACCGACTTCCGACCCGAGGTCTACACCGAGGCGGGCATGGCATGGGTCCGCGACAACTCCATGCGCAGCGTCCTGCTGCGTCACTTCCCCACCCTGGCGCCCGCCCTCGAGGGCGTCGCCAACCCCTTCGCGCCGTGGCGGAACATCGACCCCGGCCGGGAAAGGAATCGACCGTGACCAACGTGGCCGCGCCGCGCACGAAGAGCTACCTGCGCTACCGCGAGGATGTCGAGCATCCGCGCGCGGACGAGGAAAAGGACATCGACCGAATCATCGCGGTACTGCGCGACAACAACGAACGCGCCTATCGCAAGTACAAACACGGCGTCCGCGACGCGCACGCCAAGAGCCACGGCATCCTGCGCGGCGAGTTGACCGTGCGCGATGGCCTGCCCCCCGAACTCGCCCAAGGCATGTTCGCCACCCCCGCCACCTATCCGGTGATCGCCCGCCTGTCCAGCACATCGGGGGTGATCCGCAGCGACCAGCTGCGCGGGGTGCGCGGACTCGGCATCAAGGTGCTCGGCGTGAAAGGTCAACGGGTGCTGCCCGACGACACGGCGAGCACCCAGGACTTCATCATGGTGACCCACCGCGAATTCCTGTTCGCCGACGCGCACGCCTACCTCACCCAGGGCATGCCAACCGCATGGGTGCTCGCGCGGCTGCCCGACCCGGTGCTGCAGGGCGGCAGCGCGCTGCTGTCCGAACTCGATCACCGGGTGCTGCGCCCCCTCGGCATGGCCGTGCCACCCAATCTCGGGGTCTTCATCCGACCCAACACCCACATCCTCGGCGAGACGTTCTACTCCTCGGCGCCGCTGCGCTACGGCGACTACGTCGCCAAGCTGTCCTACGTGCCGGTCTCGCCGGAAGCGGCGGCGCTGCAAGGGATACCGGTGCGCGCGGACGCGGGCATCAACGCCCACCAGGACCTGATCGTCGACTTCTTCGCCAACCACGCCGCCGAATACGAGCTGCGCGTGCAACTGTGCACCGACGCGGAGAAGATGCCGATCGAAGACGCCACCGTGGCTTGGCCGGAACAGGATTCACCACACCGCACCGTCGCGACCATCCGCTTCGACGTCCAGGACCCTTACACACCGGAGCGGCGCGCCTACGGCGACGACGTGCTCTCGTTCAACTCCTGGCGCGGCATCGCGGCGCACCGGCCGCTCGGATCGATCAACCGACTCAAGAAACGGGTGTACGAAGCGTCCAGCAACTTCCGACACGATGTCAACAACGCACCGCGCATCGAACCGAGCGACCCCGCCGAGCTCCCCCGCTGACGCGGGCGGCGAGCGCTCATCCGGGACCGCCGCCACGGGCGGCGGTTCCGGTCGATCCGACATTACCCGCCCTACCCGTCGCGACCGTCTCGGACAAGATCTACACTTCCAGCTCATGGGTGACCGCCGCTGGCAACTGCTCGATCGCCCCGTCGAATCCACGGCGGTACATGGCGCGTTGACGCGTACCGGCGCAGGCGGTGTCGTACTCGTCGGCGCCGCGGGCGTCGGCAAGACGACCCTCGCTCGCTTCGTCACCGAGAGACTCACCGTCCCGGTGCGGTGGGCGGCCTGTACCGAATCGTCTCAGGCGATCCCGTTGGGGGCGTTCGCGCCGTGGGTCGCGCCATCGGCCTCGCGCGACCCGATCGCGTTGCTGTCCTCGGCGCGGGAAAACCTTGTCGCACAACCGGACACCGTGATCGGCGTGGACGACGCGCATCTGCTCGACAAGCTCTCGGCGACGATGCTGCACCAGATCGCGGTGGACAGGGGCGCGCGCATCGTCGCCACGGTCCGCAACGGTGAAGCCGTCCCGGACGCGGTCACGTCGCTGTGGAAGGACGGCTACCTCGAGCGGATCGAGCTGCAACCGCTGTCCAAGACGCAGTGCGTGACGCTGGTGGAGACGGTACTCGGCGGCACGCTCGAAGGGCTCAGCGCCGATGTCATGTGGGAATCCACCGGCGGCAATCCGCTGTACCTGCGCAATATGGTCGAAGGCGCGGTCGAGGCGGGCGCGCTCACCGAGATCAACGGCGTGTGGCAGCTGCGCGGCCCGACCGCGGTGCCATCGGGCCTGGTCGCGTTGCTGGACGAGCGCCTCGCGCGCGCGGGCGAGCAGGTGCTCGACGCGCTGAAAATGCTTGCCCTGTACGAACCTCTGGAGATCGGCGTGCTCACCGAACTCGTCGGCGAGGACGCCGTCGACGCCGCCGAGATCGCCGGACTCATCACCATCGACAAGGACGATTCCCCGTTCCGCGCCCGGTTCAGCCATCCGCTGCTCGGCGAGGTGGTGCGCCAGCGGATCGGCACCGTGAACGCGAGCAGCAGGCGCTCCCGCATCGTGGCGGCGCTGCGCGATCAGGACCTGAGCACCGCCGCCAACCGCATCAGGATGGCGCGGCTGTGCGTGGACAGCGATCAGCCCATCGACAACGACCTGCTCATCACCGCGTCCAAAGACGCTGTCGCACTGTCGAATCTGCCGCTCGGTGAGCGGTTGGCGCGCGCCGCGATGGCACGCGGCGGCGGGCTGCCCGCCGCCGAGTTGCTTTCGCGCGCGCTGCTGTGGCAAGGCCGCCCGCAGGAGGCCGAGGAGATCCTGGCCGCGTTCGATCCCGACCAACTCGACCAACTCCAGCTCGTGCAGTGGGGTGTGCCGCGCGCCGGGTTGTTGTTCTGGTCGCTCGGCGAGGTCGAGCGCGGGCACGAACTGCTCGCCCTGGTCGACAGCCGTGTCGAGCTGCCGGTGCTGCGGCTGATCGTTGATGCCGCGCGCGCGGCGATGGCGGTGCACGAGGCACGGGTCACCGAGGGCATCGAAGCCGCCGAACGGGTGCTCGAAGATCCCCAGTCTCCCAGGCAGGCCATCGATTTCGCGGCCTTCGCGGCCGGACTCGCGATGCCGGTGGCCGGGCGCGGCGCCGACTTCGGCCCAATCGCCGAGCGCAGCAGGCAGCAGCAGAAGACCACCGACGGCATGATCCGGGTCATGGTCCGCTACGGCGACGTGCTGGCCGCGACCATGATCGGCGATATCGAACTCGCCCAGCAGCACGCCGCCGAATACAGCGAATTCTCCTCGGCCGGACAGTTTCTCGGCTGGGCCATCGCCCGCATCGCGGTCGGCGTCGTCGCCACATACCGTGGCCGGTTCCGCGAGGCGATCACCGCCTTCGAGCAGGCACTCGCCGCCCTGAACGCCGAGACCTCGCTGCCGTGGCAGTTGCCCGCGCGACTGCTGCTGGTCCGCGCCTACGCCACCCTCGGCGACGTCGAAGAGGCCGAACGCGTGCTCAACGAGGCCGATGAACACCTCGGCGCGCACCTGGCCCTGCACGAACCACAGCGCATGATCGCGCGCGCCTGGCTCGCGGCGGCCCAGCAGGCCAAGCATCCCGCGATCACCATGGCGCGCAAGGCCGCCGACGCCGCGCGCAGCACCGGACAGTACGCGCTGGAGGCCGAGGCGCTGCACTTCGCCACCCGCTTCGGCGACCGCACCGCCGGTTCCCGGCTGTCGAGCCTCAGCGGTCGCATCCAGGGACCGGTCGCACAGATCTACGCGCGCCACGCCGCCGCGTTCGCCAACTCCGACGCGGACGCGCTCGCGCTGGTCAGCGTCCAGTTCGAGGACGCGGGCCTGTTGCTCGCGGCCGCCGACGCCGCCGCCCAGGCGGTGCCGCTGCACGAACGCGCGGGCCAGCGCAAACCGGCCGCGCTGGCCGCCACCCGCGCCCGCGGCCTGGCCAAGAGCTGCGACGGCGCGACCACCCTCGCGATCGTGGCCGCCTCCAAACCGCTGCCGATCACCGCACGCGAACGCGAGATCACCGCGCACATCGCACGCGGACGATCCAACCGCGAGATCGCCGAACACCTCAACGTCTCGATACGCACCGTGGAAGGCCACATCTACCGGGCCTGCCAGAAACTCGACGTCGCCGACCGTGAAGAGTTGGCCCGGCTGATCTGGGGAGAAGGAACGCCTGCGGACGAGACCGATAACGAGGACGGGGCCGAGAACGGAGCGGAGAACGAGTAGTGCCGCACGCGTGCGCGCCGGTTGCGGTGCACCGCACGGTGTTTGCGGCGCACGACACAGCGGTCGCGACACACCGCATGCCGGTCGGGTGTACGGCACGGCGGTCGCGACGCACGACACGGCGGTCGGGTGTACGGCACGGCGGTCGCGACGCACGACACGGCGGTCGGGTGTACGGCACGGTGTTTGCGGTGCACGGCACGGCGGTCGCGACGCACCGCACGGCGGTGGGGTGTACGGCACGGTGGTTGTGCGGCAAGGTGATCGGGGTCGAGTGGCGGCCTCGGCGTCCGAGTGGGAGGTTCGGCGAGTGGATCCGGTGACAGTGGTGGCGACGGCGCTGGCCGCGGGTGCGGCGGCGGGGTTGACCGATACCGCGAAAGAGGCGGTGGTGGACGGGTATCGGGCCGTCAAGGGTCTGGTCATCGACCGGTACGGGAGTGTCGAGGCCGAACTCGTCGGCGTGGAGAACGATCCGGAGGAACCGCTGCGTCGGCAGTTGTTGGCACGCCAACTCGACAAAGCAGGCGCGGGGCGTGACGCCGGACTGCGCGCGGCCGCCGAGGAGTTGCTGCGGCTGGTCTCCGAGGCGGAACCGGAGGCCGTGCGTGCGGTCGGGGTACGGTTGAGCAGGGTCGACGCGGGCGGGGACATCGAGATCAGCGATGTGACCGCGGCGGGCGGGAGCGGTGTCGTCGGCACCGACATCACCGCGGCCGGTTCGGTCAGGATCAGCGGTATCCGCGCGGGCGGGCAGGCCATGCAGGGCGATTCGGACCGCTAGCGCGAGCCAAGGGGGGTGGCGTGATCTACGACACTGTGACGCGCGCCGCATCGCAGGCCCTCGTGACGCCGCCTACCGGCTGTGACCGGCCACAACGAATCACCGGTTTACTTCGCGATGTTCCGAATTGTCCCGGCGGCAAGGCTTTTGTCGCCCATCGGGTTCGGTCATCCTGTCACTATCGATAGCACGACATCGACGTCGACGACAGGAGCACCGCGATGGACATCGACCGCCCGAGGCCCGGCCACGACTTGCTCGACCGGCCCGTCCACGATCTCGTCGCACTGCTCGAACCGCTCGACTGCCACGATCCGCGCTGGGCGCGCGACTGCACCGCCAACGCGCACCTGGCCATGCAGCGCCACCGGGAATGCCTCGTCGGCGAATGCGCCACCAAGACAGCGGCCTTCGTCCACCTACGCGACGAGGGCCGCCTCACCCCCGACGCGGGCCGCACCCGCTGACCGCGCGGCCGCGGCGGGGTCACCACCGCGGCCTGCCGGGCCACCCTGCGCGACGGATCACCACAGCGGACCGCATGGCCACCCGGCACGACAGGTCACCACAGCGGACCGCATGGCCACTCGGCACGACGGATCACCACAGCGGACCGCATGGCCACCCGGCACGACAGGTCACCACAGCGGACCGCATGGCCACTCGGCACGACGGATCACCACAGCGGACCGCATGGCCACTCGGCACGACAGGTCACCACAGCGGACCGCATGGCCACTCGGCACGACGGATCACCACAGCGGACCGCATGGCCACTCGGCACGACGGATCACCACAGCGGACCGCATGGCCACTCGGCACGACGGATCACCGTCACCGACCTCCCAGCCACCCGGCGCGACAGGTCGCCACAGCTGACCGCCCGGTCACCGGCACGACGGGTCACCACCGCAGCCGACCGCACGGCGCGACAGATCGCCATCGCCACCGGCAAACCTGCCACGACTGGCCACCACCACCGCAGACCACGCCACCACCACGACCGGCCTCCCCGCCACTCGATACGACCGGCCACCACCGCCGCCGGCCATTCGGCAACCCCGACGCGACGGGTCACGACGGCTGACCACTCGGCGATCCGACACGACGGAGCACCTCGCGGACAACCGAGAGTTCGTGCGGTGCACACCTGACGGTTCCGACCGTTTGCCACCATGTGCGCATGCGATTGGTCATCATCGGCGGTGGGATACTCGGCACCGCGCATGCCTTCGCGGCCGTCACCCGCGGCCACGAGGTGGTGCAACTGGAGCGCGAGTCGCAAGCGCGCGGCGCGAGTGCGCGCGATCTCGGGCTGATTCGGGTGTCCGGGTGCACCGACGCCGAACTGGACCGCACGCTGCGGTCCCGCCTGCTGTGGGAGGAGATCGGCGGGCGGGTGCCGACGGTCGGCTTCCGGCCCTGCGGTTCGATCACCCTGGTGCGCACCGAGGCCGAACTGGCGGTCGCCGAGGCCGCCGCCGCCCGCGCGGACGCCGAGGCGTACGGATTCGAGCTGCTCGACCCCGAGCGGGTGCGCACCGTCCATCCGGCGCTGGGCGGGAAGTTCACCGCCGGACTGCACTGCGCCGCCGACGCCGCGGTGGAATCGCGCCAGGCGCTGCCCGCCCTTCGCGCCTACCTGACCGCCACCGGCCGCTACACCTTCCACGCGGCCACCGAGGCCAGGAACGTCGCCGACACCGGCTCCGGCGCCACCGTGCGCGACGATCACGGGCGAGTGTTCGCCGCGGACCTGGTCCTGCACTGCCCGGGCGCCGCGCACAACGGACTCACCCGTGAACTCGCGGGCGAACTCCCAGTGCGCAGGGTCCGGCTCCAGCTGATGCAGACCGCCCCGCTCGGCGAACCGCTCACCACCGCCGTGGCCGACGGCGACACCTTCCGCCACTCCCCCGGATTCGCGGGCCCCGAGGCGGACCGGCTCGCGGCCGAACAGTCACAGGCCGCGATCGCCGCCGAGCACGCCATGCAGTTGCTGTGCGTGCAGCGGGTGCACGGCGGGCTGACCGTCGGCGGCACGCACGAGTACCTCGAACCGTTCGACTTCGCCGTGGACGACGCGCCCTACGAGCACCTGACCGAGGTCGCCGAGGAGCTGCTCGGACGCCGCCTACCCGCGGTGGTGAAGCGCTGGGCCGGGGTCTACAGCGGCAGTGTGGATCCCGCCGCCGTGGTCACCAGAGCCCGTGCCGCCGATCATGTCTGGGTGATCACCGGCGCGGGTGAACGCGGCCTGACGCTCGGCCCCGTCATCGGCGCGGAAACCGCCGATCTCCTCGGCCTTTGAACCGGAGGAACCGAGGGGCAGGCAAGCCCTTCAGAGCCCGGGCGAGGTGACGCCGATCTCCCTCGAGGATCTGCGGCACGGCGCTGAGCTGCCCGTTCCCGATATCGACTGGTCGCAACGGTAATTCGTGCGCACCACGTCGCCGGATCGTGACCGGCCCTACCGCGGCGACGTCATTAGGATCGAGCCGTGTCCCTGCTCCCCATGATCTTCACCGCGGGCTGGGCCAGCGGGATCAACGCTTACGCGGTGGTGCTGCTTCTCGGACTCGCGGGCGTCACCGGCCTGTCCGACGACGTGCCCGCCGGATTGCAGCGCACCGATGTGCTGATCGCCGCGGCCGTGCTGTTCCTCGTCGAAGCCGTCGCCGACAAGGTTCCGTATCTGGATTCGTTCTGGGACGCGCTGCACACCGTGGTTCGCCCCGCCTCGGCGGCGGTGGTCGCGGCGCTCATCGCCGGTTCCGACGGTTCGCTGCCCGAGTTGGCGGCCGCGGCCGTCGGCGGCGCCACCGCGCTGGTGAGTCATCTGGTGAAGGCCGGGTTGCGTGCGGCGATCAACACCTCGCCGGAACCCGCGAGCAATATCGTGGCCAGCACGGCGGAGGATCTGAGTGTCGCGGGCGTGATCACGCTGGCCGTCTTCCATCCGGTGGCCGCATCGATCGTCGCCGCGATCCTGCTGTTCTTCGGGGTGCTGCTGGTCTGGTTGCTCGCCGGGCGAATCCGGCGGTTCCGCCGTCGTCTCAGGGAGCGCCGCGAACGCCGGGCGACAGCCGCCGTTCCGGGCTGACTCTTTTCGAACTACGCACCGCGAATCGGAAATATCGAATTCATCGAATTGTTCGTTCCGGAAAGGAAACGCGGGCGTGCCGCGCCAGTCGACCACGCGGCACGCCGGGCGAGGCGCGCCATTGCGCCCGCCGTCCACGGGTGCCCGGCGAATTCGGCCTCCGGGGTGATTTCGTACGACCACGAAATCACACCCGTGCGTCACATTTCGGTGACGATCTTGTCGGGCAGTGCCGACCCGGCCGTTCCGCCTCGCCCGCTATTGTTCCGGCAGTCGACGGCGGCCTCCGGCCACATCGGTCACCAGATCAGTGTAACCGTCGACCAGTTCCGCCAAGTGATACCAGTGTTTATGGGTGTTGTCGCTGCGCGGCCCGTCGACATCGATCGCCTGATTGGCATCCACCCAGCTCCTGGCCATTCGGTCCACCACAGCGCCGAGGCTCTCGGTGTGCAGCGCGGCCCCGAATCGATCCTGCGGGATCTCCTGCGCGATCCATTCGTTGATATCGTCGATCAGCTCCCCGCGCCTGCAATCCATTTCGGCGAGCAGGAACGCGTCGCGCACTTCGAGGCGACGTGCGTGCAGTTCCGACAGCGCATGCGCGGACCGCAACAGTTCACGATCTTGAAAACGCCGTCCTTGGAATGCACACAATATCTGCGGAGCGGTGGGCAAGACCCCCACGGTAGGCGCGCTCATCGGCACACCCTGAATTCGCCCGCCACCAACGCTCTGTATACCAACATGATTGGCTCTCGATTCGGTTATATCCCGGTCATCGGATCGGTAGTTACTCAACTAGGCTAGCTGGATTTTGCACGCACAGATGCAAGAACGCAAGATTGCGTCCTACTAGCTGCGACTCATCCACGCTATTGGCAGGCTGCCGAACACAATCCACGGTCCGCGGAGGTAGCCAACAGCGAGACACCCTGTCCCGAAGCATTTTTCATATGCAGGTCAGACGATCGACAACCGTCACAGACAGCGCTTCCGCAACCCTTCAGCGACCCGAAAACCCCACGGTCACAGTTCTGCAACAGCAACCCTCCTCGACGGTCGGGAGCGGGATTCACCCCACCGCGCTGCCGGAGCTCAGGTCGCGGTCGCGGATCCGAGGTAGTGGTGCAAGAGTTCCGCGCCCGCCTGGTCGGCGGGGCCCGACCAGGCGGCGGCGCCGCGTTGCAGGATGAGGCATCGGTCGGCGAAGGCTATCGCCCGACCGGCGAACTGCTCGATCATGATGACGGTGACGCCGGATCGGCGGGCCGCCGCCAGACCTTCGAAGACGGTGTCGACGAGTTTTGGTGCGAGCCCGAGTGACATCTCGTCCGCGATCACCACTTTCGGATTCACCATCAGCGCCCTTGCCAGGGACAGCATCTGCTGTTCGCCGCCCGACAGGGTGCCCGCGAGTTGGTTGTGACGCTTCTCGAGGACCGGGAAGAAGGTGTACGCGCGGTCGATCGCCGCGGCGCGCTCCTGTTTGTCGACGGTGAGCGCCAGCTTCAGGTTCTCCCGCACGGTCAGGCGGGGGAACACGCCTCGCCCTTCCGGCAGGTGGATCATTCCGGCTCGTCGGATGCGGGTGGCCGAGCGGCCGGTGAGGTCGGCGCCGTCGAGTTCGACCGACCCCGAGGTGATCGGAATCAGGCCGGACAGCGAGCGCGCGAGGGTGCTCTTGCCCGCGCCGTTCGGGCCGAGGACCGCGAGCGCGGAGTTGGGCGGCAGGTCGAACGACAGCCCGAAAAGGGCTTGTGCCGAGCCGTATCGCACGGTCAGGTCGCGGACCCGCAGCAATGTGGCGTGTGTGCTCATTCGAATGCCTCCTGCTCCGACGCCGACTCCGCTCGTGACAGCGCGTCGGAATCCACGATCTCCTCGCCCAGATACGCCGCGCGGACCGCGGGGTCGCAGCGGATCTCGGCGGGGGTTCCCTCGGCGATCTTCACGCCGAAGTCGAGTACGTGCACCGCGTCGCAGATCCGCAGCACGAGGTCGACATCGTGCTCCACGAACAGCAACGACACGCCCTTGTCGGCGACCACGCGCTGCAGCACCGCCGCGAGTTCTTCGGTTTCGCGGATGTCCAGACCCGACGACGGCTCGTCGAGCAGCACGATGTCAGGCTCGACCGCGAGCGCGCGCGCGACCTCGACCAGCCTGCTCGAGCCGAGGGAGAGATCCCCGACCTGCCGGTGTTGGATGGCGCCGAGAGCGAGCGCGTCCACCAACGCGTCGACCCGTTCGACCTCGGCGGACGCCGGACGGCCGAAGCCGCGGCCGGTGACCAGATCACTCCAGATCCGCCGCCTCGAATGTCGTATGCGGTCGGCGAGCACGATGTGTTCGCGCACCGAGAGCGACAGGAACAGTTCGGGGTGCTGGAAGGTTCTGGCCATCCCGATCGCCGCCCGCGCCTGGGCGGACTTCTTCGTCACGTCGACGCCGTTCATGAGCACGGCGCCCGCGTTCGGGGTGAGCAGACCGGACAGCACGCCGAAAAGTGTGCTCTTACCCGCACCGTTCGGACCGACCAGGCCGACGATCGAACGCGGCGGCACACGCAGCGACACACCGCTGAGTGCGACCAGGCCGCCGAAACGCACGGTGATGTCGCGTGCTTCGATGCGCGGGGCGGTGTGCACCCGGTCGGTGACTTGCGCGTCGACTGTGGTCATGGGTGTCCTCCGAGGTCGAGTGCGACCGGCCTGGCGTCGGTGCGATCCTGCGGCACCGCCGCAGTGCGATCCGGCGGCACCGCCGCAGTGCGATCCGGCGGCACCGCCGCGATGGGATTCGGTGCGGCGCGACCGCGCAGCCGCGATATGCCGCGGCCGATGTCGTTGCCGATCTGCGCGATCGCGCCCTCCGGATTCCGGGCCACCGCGATCGCGCCGAGCCCGAACAGGATGGTCGGGACCTGTGCCAGGTCGGCGGGCAGGTAGCTCGCGAACACCCCCGGCATCAGGTAGAACAGCAGGCCCGCCGCCAGCGCGGCGACGATCGAGCGGGAGCCGATGCTGACCAGCACGGCCAGCCAGACCAGGCCTAGGAACGGGTTGTAGGTGTCGGGCAGGGTGGACTGGGAGTTCAGCGCGAGGAATCCGCCGCCGACCGCGGCCACGAATGTCGCGATCGCGCTCAATGTGACCTTGGTCTGCACCACGCTGAGTCCAATTGTGCGCGCGCCGTTCTCGCTCCATCGCACGGCTCCGACCGCAAGTCCGGCCGTCGAGCGGCGCAGATTGGCGACCAGCAGCCCGAAGATCAGGAAGGCCGCCAGCGTCAGATACGCGAAAGGCACGGTGTCGACCGCGAATTCGGGTCGCTCCACCGCGACGCCGATGCCGTAGTTGTAGATGTCGTCGCGGGTGAACAGCAGTGTCGTGACCAGCAGTCCGAAACTGAGCGTCACCAGCGCGACGTACAGGTCGCCGAGGCGGATGGTGAGCACCCCGATCAGGATGCCGACCGGGACGACGGCCGCCGCGCCGAGCACGACCGCGAGCAGCGGGGATATGCCGTGGTTCGTGGCGAGTTCGGCGGTGAGGACCGCCCCCATGCCCGCGAAGGTGATCTGGGACAGCCACACCATCCCGCCTTCGCCGACCACGAGTGTGTAGGACAGCAGCGCGATCCCGCAGCAGATACCCGCGGTCACCAGTCCAGTCCAATAGTCGGTCATGATCGCGGGTAGGACGGCGACGACGACGAGTGTGACCGCGCCCGCGATGGTGCCAGGCCGTCGCCAGATCGCGCCGGTGCTCGCGTTCGACAGCTCCTTGCTCGGTGTGCTGATCGCCCGGTCGAGTCCGCCGCCCGCGACGAGGTCGCCCGCCTGCCCGCGCACCGCGTGATAGAGCAGGAAGATCAGCATCACCGCGAACGGCACGCACGGCACGACTTTCGCGGCGAAGTCACTGGCGGGGTCGATGAATTTCTGGATGACGCCGGTGGCCACTCCCATGACGAGGGCGGCGCCGACGGCCACCGGCAGACTGCGCAGTCGCGCGGCGACAACGGGGGCGAAGGCGGTGGCCATGAGTCCGGTCATCGCCTCGGCGGACAGTCCGGCGGTCGGCGCGATCAGGATGCCTGCCAGGCCGGCAAGCACGCCGCTGACCGCCCACACCCCGACCGACACCCGTCCGGGGCTGATGCCGCTGAGCGCGGTCATGGCCTCGGAATCGACCAGCGCCCGCACTTTCAAGCCGGTGTCGGTGAATCGCAGCACCCCGACGCCGACGACGAGCACCGCGACCAGACCGAGGTAGATGACGAGTTGGTCGCCGTTGATCACGGTGCCGAAGACGTGGAACACCGACAGCGGACGCGGCGCGAGGCCCGGCGCGGTGACGCTGACGAGTTGGCCGAAGATCAGGTTGATCAGCGGCGGCAACGCGACCGAGAGGCCGATCGTGGCGACCAGCTTGATCAGTGTGGACCGCAGCCTCAGATGCCGGAACAGCAGCGCGTACAGCGTGACCCCGAGCGCGGGCGCGAAGACCCCGAGGGAAGCCAGGGCGGCGGGCAGTATCGGCCAGCCCTGTTCGGTGTTCAGGAAGTAGTAGCACCGCGCGACCGAGAACGCCATCGCCGCGAACGCCAGGTTGAAGATTCCGGACGCGACGAACGTGATGACCAGCGAGCTGGCCGCGATCGCGTAGATGGCGCCGAGCGCCAACCCGGCCAAGACGTACGAGAGCACCGAACCTCCAACCTCCGAGGGATATCTCGGACCCGCTCGCAACTGCCTTCGGATAGCAGGCCGGCACCACAGCGGCCGACCGAACGATGCACCCGAGCGGGAAGTAAATATGACATCGACGTCGATTATGCGAACCGGACCACCGCTCTTGTCAAGTGTCTAGAGCCTCTTAACGGCATACATAGGCAGAAAACGACCACAAAGTAGGTTTTTCCGAGAGAACTTTTTTGATACTGATGACAATTTCGAATTTTTGAGGCAGTCTGTCACCCGGTAAGCCCCATGTGGCACGCGCCACACAGAGAGAAGTAGGTAGGTGAGGGGATTGCGTAAGAAGGCGATCCGGATGGCGGGTGTGCTCTGCGTCGCCGCGTTGGCGGCCGTCGCATGCGGTAACGACGGCGACTCCGGCGGCGGGGCGGGCCCCGGCGACACGGTCAAGATCGGGCTGCTGACCACCCGCAGCGGTTCGGCGAGCGCGGGATTCGTCGGCGCCGAGCCCGGACTCGATGCCCGCTTGAAGGCATATCAGGCCGAGGGCGGGAAGTGCTCGGACCGCAAGTTCGAGATCGTGGTCGCCGACGACCAGTCCTCCCCGCAGGGCGCGCTGGCGGGCGCGCAGAAGCTGATCCAGCAGGACAAGGTCTTCGCGGTCGCCGAAGTCACTCCGTACTTCTTCGGAGCGGCGAAGTACGTGACGACCTCGGGCAAGGACACCCCGACCGTCGGCGGGGCGTTCGACTCCGCGCCGCAGTGGCTCGAACCCGGCAACAACCTGTTCGGTTCGGTGCCCAACATCCCGGACTTCAGCAAGACCTACACCACCTACGGGGAATTCTGGCGTGGGCTCGGCATCACGAAGATCGCGTCGGTCGCCTACGACAACCAGGCGTCGAGCTCGGCCATGGAGCAGGTGCTGCGATCCAGCGACAAGGTCGGCATCTCCCGCGCCTACATCAACGACACCCTGCCGCTCGGCTCGACCGATGTCGGCGCGATCGTGCTCGGGATCAAGAACTCCGGCGCCGACGCCCTGTATCTGCCCATCAACCCGGACACCTCGCTGGCCATCGTCGGCGGGCTGCGGCAGGCCGGGGTCAACCTGAAGAGCATCGTCTCGGCGACCGGTTACGGCGCCGATCTGCTCGCCTCCGATCCCGCCGTGCAAGCCGCTCAGGGGATGACCTTCGTCAGCCTCGCGCAGCCGACCGAACTGAACACCCCGGCCACCCAGAAGTTCGCGAACGCGCTGAAGCAGTACGCGGGCTCTCCTTCGGGTCTCCCGAGTTTCTCGCAGTCCTATGGCTGGTGGGCCGGTGACCTGTTGATCCACGGACTCGAGGTCGCTGGCTGCGACGCGTCGCAGTCGGAGTTCATGGCGGCGCTGCGCGCGGACAAGACCTGGGACGCGGGCGGCCAGTACGCGAACAAGGTCAGCTTCACCGAGCTGACGGTGCAGACCGAATGCCTGTACATGACCGATCTCTCGGGCAAGACATTCGTTCCGCTGCCGCAGGCTTCACCGATCTGCGGTAGCCAGATCAAGTAGCTCGATCGACGAATCCCACTGTCACAGTGACGATTGCCGTGGCAGGGGGATTTCGCGCGTGTAGACACCACGCGGCCCGCCCTCGTGGAGTTCGTCCGGGGACCGGGGCGAAGTCCCGGTCCGATCGGATGCGCCATCCCGAATACCCTGCGGCCGACACGGAATCTCGACCGTCTCGAAACGCCGACGCGCGCCCCACCCGGAAATCAGGTGGGGCGCGCGTCGTTTCAGCGGGCGACGGGAGGATCCCCGTGCATCATCCGCGGGCGGCGCCGCTCGTCGCGGGCAGCGCACCGAGTTCGGGATCGAGACCGAACAGCTTGGACAGGGTGCCGCCCATGATCTTCTTGCGGTCAGCGAGATCGAGGTCCTCGAGTTCGTCGACCCAGGTCACCGGGTCGAACAGGCCCTCGGGGTGCGGGTAGTCCGATCCGAAGACGACATTGTCGGCGCCGACGATGTCCACGAGGCCGATCGGATCCTCCTCGTGGAACGGGTGGATGTAGACCGAGCGCTTGAACGCCACCATCGGATCCTCGTCGAAGGCCTGCGGCACGCGGTCGTAGACCTTCTGGAAGGTCTCGACCAGCGGGCGCACCCACGAGCTGCCGTTCTCCACCGGCATGAAGCGCAGTTTCGGGAATCGAGTGGCGAGGCCGTGGCCGATGATGGAGGCGACGACGTCCTTGATGGTGCGCGATTCCGCGTGCAGCAGCTCGTGGAAGCCCGAGTTGTGGTGCGCGAAGGGCAGGTATTCGCCCTTGTTGCCTTCCCACTCGTTGAGGTAGCGCTGGAAGCCGTCGTCGGAGGCGTGCATGCCGACGAGCACGCCCGCTTCTTCCACCCGCTGCCAGAACCTGTCGTATTCGGGGAGCGCGAACGACCGGCGCCCACCCTTGAGATCGGGCACCGGAGCGGGACGGATGAGGATCACCCGCGCGCCGCGCTCCACGACGCGATCGAGTTCGCGGATCGCCTCGTCCACGATCGGCAGCGTGATCACCGGGGTCGGGAAGATCCGATCCTCGACGTTGAACGACCAGTGCTCGTACATCCACTCGTTGAGCGCGTGCACCACGACGTGGGTCGCCTCCGGATCGTCGGCGAGGCGTTCCTCGAGCAGGCTGGCCAGCGTCGGCCACATGACGGCGCGGTCGATGCTCAGTTCGTTCATCAACTCCAGCCGGTCGGCGGGGTTGAAGAAGGCGGGCAGCGCGTCGATGTAGCGGGGCGGGTCGGTGAGGACCTTGTCGCCCTCCTTGGGCGCCTTGGTGCGCGAGGACGGGTTCTTGAGTTTGAACTCGACCTCCTGCGCTCCGGGCGGAGCGACCTTGTTGAAGGTGGGGTTGGGGATGTACTCGCTGATCGTGTTGCGCAACGCGATCTTCGTGCGTCCCGCGACCTGGACGTACTTCACCAGTCCGGCATGACTGTCCGGAAGGTACTTGGTGAATGCGTCGGTCGTCTCGTACATGTGGTTGTCGGCGTCGAAGACCGGGAAGTCCAACTTCCTGGACATGAACGTACCTCCGGAGGATTCGGTGGGGATGGTGGTTCGAATCTCACGATAGGGACATAATTAAACGTTGTCTAGTTTCCTGAGCGACGAATCCGAAGAGGTTGTGGCACTGCGTAATCGAGAGCTCGGATGGCCGGAGGGCGCACGGCGACGCGCCCCGGCCGGCCCCGACAAGGCATCACGATCTAGCATGTGCGCAGAATTATGAACAGTAGTTCAGTCGCCGCGCTTCAGGTTACTGTCTACAGATAGCATCGTGTCGTCATCTGTGAATCGAGTCTTCGTGGTGAGTCGTGTGAAACTGTCGGCGGAGCCACCGAATCGACTGCTGACCGTCGTGCTGTGCATGTCGGGCGTGATCGTGGCGCTGCAACACACCCTCGTGGTTCCGCTGCTCGGCGAGTTCCCCGCACTGCTCGGCGTCGACTTCGCCAGTGCGAGCTGGCTGGTGACCGTGACCTTGTTGACGGCCTCGGCCGCCACGCCGATCCTGTCCCGCCTCGCGGACATGTTCGGCAAGCGCCGCATGATGCTGGTGTCGTTGGCGACGATCGCGGCCGGTTCGGTCGTCGCCGCGGTCGGGGGGACGTTCCCGGCCGTGCTCGTGGGGCGTGCGTTGCAAGGACTCGGATCGGCGCTGGTGCCGATCGGCATCGCCATCCTGCGCGACGAACTGCCCGAGGAGCGGGTGCCGGGCGCGACCGCGATGATGAGCGCGACGCTGGGAATCGGCTCCGCGCTCGGACTTCCACTGCCCGGAGTACTGTACGCGCACCTGGGCTGGCAGGCGATCTTCTGGTCCTCGGCGCTGGCCGCCGCCGTCCTGTTCGTCGCCATCCTGGCGGTGGTGCCCGAATCGCCGGTTCGGACGCCGGGACGCTTCGACATCGGCGGAGCGGTACTGCTCTCGATCGCGCTCTCGGCGCTGCTGCTCGGCATCTCGAAGGGCGGAGCATGGGGGTGGACCAGCGACCACACCCTCGGCGCGGCGATCATCGCGCTGCTCGCCTTCGGCGTGTGGTTCCCCTACGAGCTGCGGGTCAAGCAGCCGATGGTCGATCTGCGCACATCGGCGCGACGGCCGGTGCTGCTCACCAACATCTCCGGGTTGCTGTGCGGCATCTCGATGTATGTGAACATGCTGACGACCACCCAGCAGTTGGCGGCGGGCAGGGACACCGGCTACGGATTCGGGCTCTCCGTGCTCGCCGCGGGGCTGTGCATGGTGCCCGCCGGTCTGATGATGGTCGTCTTCGCGCCGGTATCGGCACGGATGATCGAGCGCGTCGGCGCGAAACACACATTGTTGATCGGTACGGGGGTGCTCGTCGTCGCCTACGTGACCAGGGTCTTCCTGACCGGATCGATACCGCTGATCGTGCTCGGGGCGATGTTCGTCACGGTCGGGACCGCGATCGCCTACGCCACGATGCCGATGCTGATCATGGGATCGGTGCCCGTCACCGAGACCGCCTCGGCCAACGGCCTGAACACGCTGCTGCGCTCGGTGGGCACCTCGATCTCGAGCGCGATCATCTCGGCGCTGCTCACCACCGTCACCATGCGGGTCGGGGGCAGGTACGTCCCGACGCTGGGCGCCTTCGAACTCGTTTTCGCGCTCGGCGCGCTGACGGCGCTGGCGGCCATGGCGGTCGCGGCGCGCATTCCCCGCACGGCCGGTTTCGCCGCGGCCGCGAACAAATCGGCCGACGACGAAACAGCCGCGAACGAATCGGCCGAGCCCGACGCGATCGCGGGCTCGGCCGATGAACCGGCACCCGACGAACTGGTCGGGCCGGGGGTCGTGCGTATCAGAAGACCGTCGTTCCCCCGTCGACCGAGAACCGCGAGGCGGTGATGAACTTGGATTCGTCCGAGGCCAGGAACGCCACCATGTGCGAGATCTCCTCGGGCTCGGCCGCGAACTGGTTGAGGAAGGTCATCCCCATCTGCGCCAGTCGGGGATTCGACGCCGCGGTCTCCTCCAGGCGTTGCTGCATACTGCCCGACCCCATGGGCGTGGCCACCCCGCCGGGGTGCACGGTATTGACCCGGATGTCGTGGTTGCCCAGCTCGGCCGCGAACGCGCGCGCCATGCCGACGAGTGCGTGCTTGCTCGTGGTGTAGTGCACCATGAAGGGCTGCATCTTCACCCCGGCGGCCGAACTGATCAGGATGATCGACCCGCCGCCGCGCGCGATCAGATGATCGGCGCCCGCCATGACCGTGTTCCACACACCGGTCACGTTGATGTCGAGGACGTCGGCGAAGCTCGTCGGCGTGATCTCGTTCCACGTCTCGGGAATGCAGATGCCCGCGTTTGCCACGATCACATCGAGGCCGCCGAACTGTGCGACACCCTCTTGCACCACCGCTTTCATGGCATCGAGATCGCGCACGTCGCCCTGCACCAGGTGCGCCTCGCCGCCTTCGGCCTTGACGAGGTGACGTGTCTCCTCGAGATCGGCCGGGGTGGCCGAGTCGTAGGGGACCGCGCCCGGCAGCGGGCCCGCGAGGTCGATGCCGATGATCCGCGCGCCTTCGCGCGCCAGCCGGACGGCGTGCGCCCTGCCCTGTCCCCGTGCCACGCCCGTGATGAACGCGACCTTGTCGTCCAGTCGTCCCATTTCCTTCTTGCTCGCTTCCGATTCGACGATGGGAGTACGCGCGGCCGATCACGGGATCGGCGGGGCCGCCGGGGCCCCCGGCCCCCCCCCGCCCCCCCCATCACCGCCGATTCGCCTTTGGGAGTCCGCGCGGCCGATCACGGGATCGGCGGGACAGCGGTCGCCGAGGCCGACCGCTGTCCCGCCGATTCCCGAGTCCGCGCGAAGGCGGCCTCAGATCTGTGCCGCGGCTTTCTGTTTGGTGATCGGCTCGGCCAACCGCTGCTCGTCCACGACGCGCTGCATCCGCGCGATCGTGTCCTGCAAGCCGTCGCCGACCCGCGCGCCCGGCGTGAAGGTCGCGGGCAATTTCTGCATGCCGTTGATGATGCCCACCGACGGATAATGCATCGCGCCCGCCGCGTCGCACACGTAGTCCGGCATCCGCTCGAGCACCTGGGTCAGCATCCGCTTGAACAGGTTTCGCGCCACGTTCGAGCCGATGCACCGGTGCACCCCGAGTCCGAAACTCGTGTGCCGGTTGCCGGTCCGGTGCAGGTCGACCTCGTTCGGATCGGGGAAGATCTCGGCATCCCGATTCGCCATCGCCCAGGACAGCCAGAGCCGATCGCCTTCCCGCAACTCGACGCCGTCCACCACGGCATTCCGCGCGACCGTGCGCCCGTTGCCCTGCGCCGGCGTGTAGAAGCGCAGGAACTCCTCGGTGGCCGAGTCGAGCATCGTCTCCAGATTCTCGCTGAGCTGCTCGCGCTGTTCCGGATGCTGTGACAGCCATTCCAGCGCGTGCGCGGAAAGCGCCGTCGTCGTGTCGAATCCGCCGCCGATGAGCAGTTGGCACGACCCGAGGACATCGGCCTCGGAAACCAGCTCGCCGTTTCGGGAGAGCGTGTTCAGCGCGTTGATGAGGCCAGGCCGCGGCTGGGTGCGGATCTTCGCGATCCATTCGCCGAGATGGGCGTCCGCGGCCATCATCTTCTGCATGACGTCCATGATCGCCGGCGAGGTCGGATCGGTGTACACCTGGGCGTGCACCGGCTCGCAGAAGATTTCCCAGTCCGCCAACGGCATTCCGAGCAGGCCCATCGTCAGCACGGCGGGCACGATATTGGCCAGATCATCGATGAAATCGATACGGCCGGTCTCGATGACCTCGTCGATGCACGCGCGCGTGAGTTCGTCGATCACCGGCACCCAGCGCGCGACGGCGGCGGGTGAGAGGTACGGATTCAGCTGCTTGCGGAAATCCTGCTGTTCCGGCGGGTCCATCTCGATGAAACCGCTGCGAACGCGGTTGTCGTCGTAGCCGGGGATGAGAATTCCCTTGTAGCCCTTCCGTTCGCCGTTGCCGTCGTAGTCGCTGGACAGCAACTCGGCGTCGCGGGCGACCGCGAAGACCTTCGGCATATCGCTGGCGACCCAGTAGCCGCCGTAGGAGTCCGACCACGCCATCGGGCACTTGCTGTGCAATTCGGCGGCGCGCTCGACGAACGAGTCACGAAAATCGACCGTGTGCCGCTCGAACTGGATGGGGCAGCCCTTGGTGCCGAAGGCACCGTCGGTCGCAGTGCCGGGGGCGCCGTCTGTTGCAGTGCCGACGGCGCCGTCTGTCGCAGTGCCGGGAGCGCTTTCTGTAGCCATAGTGATTCCTCGGTCGATCACAGTTCGGATATGGCGCGCTCGGGGCACGACTGGATGGCGTCACGGACTCGGTCGACCTGATCCGCGGGAACTTCGGCGTCGATCGCGGTGGCGTGGCCGTCGATCTCGTCGAGGACGAATGCGTCGGGCGCGGCCATCCAGCACAGCGTGTGTCCCTGGCACAGGCCGGGATCCACTCGAACCTTCATATCGGTGTCCTTCTACTTCGGCTGCGGAGCGGCGACTACGGGTGGTAGGCGTAGGACTTGAGGTAGGAACCCCCGTCGACCCGCAATTGCAGGCCGGTCACATAGCGCGACTCGTCCGAGGCCAGGTACACGATCGCGTTGCTGATGTCGACGGTCTCCACCCACGGAATCGGCATGGCCTGCTGCGCCGGGAACGCGACGACCGCGTCGTCCTTGGTCGGGTTCTCGAGATCCGGCCGGAACACCCGGTACATGGCATCCGATTGCAGCATCGCGGTGTTGACGTTCGTCGGGTGCACGACATTGGCCCGGATCATCTTCGGCGACAACGCGCGCGCGAGTTCGTGCATATAGGCGGCCAGACCCGTCTTGGCGACCATGTAGCCCTGACCGCCCGGATCCGCGCCCGGCTCGGCGACCTGGTCGTTGGGCAGGAACGCCGCCGCCGACCCGGTCGCGATGACCGACCCGCCCGCCTTCAGATAGGGCAGCGCGGCGTGCACGGCGTTGAGCACGCCGATCAGATTGACATCGAGCACATCGATCCACGCCTGCACGTGTTCTGGGGACAGCATCGGCGCGATACCGGCCTGCGCGACGACGATGTCGAGGCCGCCGAATTCGGCGACGCCCGCTTTCAGCGCGTCCTCCAACTGCGCACGCTGACGCACGTCGGCCTGGTGCGTCACGATCCGCCGTCCGGTCTTCTCGACCAGGCGCGCCGTCTCGTCCAGATCCTCCGGCCGCGACAGCGCGTAGGTGTTGGTCTCGATGTCACGGCACAGGTCGACCGCGATGATGTCGGCGCCCTCTTCGGCGAGCCGAACCGCATGGCTGCGTCCCTGTCCTCGGGCCGCGCCGGTGATGAAGGCGACTTTGCCTTCGACTCTTCCACCCATTGTTCTCTGCTCTCCGATCGTTTCCGTCAGCCCGCGATATGCGGATAGGCGATTGTCTTGAGTTCGAGGAATTCCTCGAGGCCTTCGGTCCCCCACTCGCGTCCGAGCCCGCTCTGCTTGTATCCGCCGAACGGCGCGGACACGTGGAAGGACCGGCCGCCGTTGACATCCACGGTGCCGCTGCGCAGGCGTCGCGCGATCCGCATCGCACGCTCGTGATCCGGGCTGAACACACCGGCGGCGAGACCGTAGATGGTGGAATCGGCGATGCGGACGGCGTCGTCCTCGTCGCGGTAGGACAGGATCGTCAGCAGCGGGCCGAACACTTCCTGCTGCGGCACCGGCGACATCGGATCCACGTCGGTGAGCAGCGTCGGCTCGACCCAGAAACCCTTCTCGTATCGGTCGCCCGCGTTGCCGCCGAGCACCACGCGCCCGGTCTGCTTCGCGATGTCGTAGTACCGCAGCACCGATTCGTGCTGGCGCTTGTTGACCAGCGGGCCCATGATGTTGGCCGGGTCGGTCGGGTCGCCCCACGGGATCATCTTCATCGCCTCGGTCATGACCTCGACCAGTTCGGCATGGCGCCGCTCGGAGACGAGCAGCCGCGTGTAGGTGGTGCAGCCCTGGCCCGCGTGGAAGCCGATCATCATCGCGAAACCCTGTGCGAGCGCGCCGAAATCCGCGTCGTCCAGGACGATCGCGGGCGACTTGCCGCCCAGCTCGAGGGTGACGCGCTTGACCGTCGATGACGCCGCCGCCATCACCTTCTGCCCGGTTCCGGTCGACCCGGTCAGGGTGATCGCGTCCACGGCGGGATGCGAGGTGAGCAGTCCGGCGACCTCGTTGTCGGAGGTCGACACGACATTGAAGACGCCCGCCGGGATGTCGGTCTCGTTCGCGACGATCTCGCCGAGGACCAAAGCGCTGTACGGAGTGTCCGGCGCGGGCTTGAGCACCACCGTGCAGCCCGCGGCCAGCGCCGCGGCGACCTTGCAGATGTTGAGGTACAGCGGCACGTTCCACGGGGTGATGACGCCGACGACACCCGCGGCCTCGCGACGCACGATGCGTTGCGACGGCGGGTCCTCGCCCGCGAACAGCGGCACCTCGCGTTCCCACTCGTAGCCGTCGATCAGGTCGATGTAGTGGCTGATGAACTCGATACAGTCGTTGAGCTGGATGCCGTAGGTGGTCATGACCGGTGCGCCGACCTCGGCCACGATCATCGGCCGCAGCGATTCCGCGGACTTGCGCAGCCCGTCCTGGAATTGGATGAGGCAGCGGCGCCGGAAATCCGGGTCGGTCGACCACGAGGTCGTGTCGAAGGCGCGGCGCGCGGCCAGGATGGCTTGTTCCATCTGTTCGGCGCCCGCGTCCGGCACGGTGCCGATGACCTCTTCGTTCGCGGGATTGATGTTCTCGAAGACCCGGTTGCCCGTCGCGGCCGTGAACTTCCCGTCGATGAACAAGAGGTGATTCGGTGCTGTCATTGGTTTTCCTGATCTGTCTGCGTGCCGACGGGAATGTCGTTGGGCGAGATAGTCGTTGGGTCTCTGCTGCCAAAAGCATGCGGATTTGGTCCGACACTGAGACCTGAATCACTGTACGGTATCTTCATTCATTCGCCTACACAAGTCAACCTGCAAAATGAACGGCTATTCATTTCAGGATGCGGCCAGGTCGCGGCGGGTCACGCCACCGCCGGGTCGCCTACACGTCTTCGATCGCCTCGGACGCGGCTTCTCACGTCACACCACCGGCTTCGACACGCACGATACATGCGAATGAACAGTCAAATATCGAGATCTGATAGATCTACATGAATTTGAACATAGATTCATAAGAAGGTGCGCGCACTCAGCCCGCTTTCGGCGGCCGCGGCAACCCGAGCGTGTGCTGGGCGACGACATTGCGGGCGATGTCGGTGGTCCCGCCGTAGATCGCGGTGCCCTGCGCGTAGCGGTGGCCCCACTCGAAGATTCCGTCCTCGACACAGCCACGCGCGCCGCGGGAAAGCACGGCGCGCGGCCCGATCATGTCGAGCAACTCGGCGCTGCGCTGGATGAGTCGCTCCGAGGCGAGGATTCGCCCCATGGACCCAGGCGCGCTCCGCATCAGTTCGAGATCGATCACGATCTCCGACAACAGGGTCGCCACAATCGGGTCGTCGATCGGTTCAACGCCGTCCGTCGCAGGGGTCCGCGCCCACTTCGTCGCGTGCCAGAGCAGCGTCCGCAACGTCTTTGCGTACACCATCCCGTTGTTCAACTCGTCCAGCCCGTCGGCCTCCTGATTACCGTGCTCCGCCTGCAGCGCCGAGGCGAGAACCTGCCACCCCTGGTTCTCCGGGCCGAGGCGATACTCGTCATCGATGAACACGCCGTCGTAGAAAACCGCGTTCGTCCGTTCGCCGCCGACGGTGTGAATCGGCCGGATCTCGACGCCGGGCCGATCCAGCGGCACCAGGAAGATGGTGATGCCGCGATGTTTCGGCGCCTCGGGATCGGTCCGCGCGACCAGCATCGTGTACTGGCAATTGTGCGCTCCGGTCGTGAACATCTTGGCGCCGTCGATGGTCCAGTCGGAACCGGTGCGGACCGCGCGGGTGCGGACACCGGCCAGGTCGGAGCCGCCGTCGGGTTCGGTGTATCCAAGACACATGCGGACCGCACCGGAGGCGACGCCGGGCAGAACCACACCCTTCAGCGTTTCGCTACCCACCGCCTCGACGACACCGAGTACGAGATGGGTAGTGCCGTAAGTGATTCCGGGGACGTCCCAGCGGTCCATCTCCAGTTGCAGAATCCGATTCGAGACGGCGTCGAGTCCCGCACCACCGCGTTCCCGGCTCCACGTCGGCGTGATCCACCCGCGCTGCCCGAGCGCCTTGTGCAGCGCCTCGTTGTACCCCGAGCCGGTTCGCCGCTCCTGTTCATAGACTTCCTCGGTCGCGTTGACCTCGAAGAACTCGTCCACCGAGTCCCAGAATTCGCGCTGCTCACCCGTGAGATCGATGCTGCTGAAATCCATCGTGCTTCCTCCCGTGTTCCCGAAGTTCCCTTACAACGCCCGCGCGACGGGCAGGACGGCGCCCGCGGCGCGCACGTCGTCGGCCAGCGGCCCAGCGACCAGCGGCCTGCCTTTGGCATGCCGGAAATGCAGGGTCATATCGGATTCGGTGGTGAAGCCGAATCCGCCCTGGACGTGGATGCCGACCTTGGTCGCCTCGACCGCCGCGCGCACGCAGGACACGTACGCGGCGGGAAACAGCTCCGGCGCGGCATCGGGCTCGTACTCCGCGAACCACGCGGCCTTGCGATTCAGATTCCGGCTCGACTCGACCAGGGTCGCCGCGTCGACGAGCGCATGCGAGATCGCCTGGAAGGTGCCGATGAACTGCCCGAACGCCTTGCGCGAATTCGCGAACTCCACCGCGAGTCGGACGGCCTCTCGACCGGACCCGACCAGGGCCGCCCCGCTGAGCAGTTTCCACAGCCGGACCGCCCGGTGGTACGCCGTGACCACCTCGGCGCCGCGAGCCAGCACCCGCCGGTCCGGCGATTCACGCAGGTCCAACCACGCGAGCGGAAATCCACCGATATTCGGCTCCCGGTGTACCTCGCCGGGCGCGGGAACCAGGATCAACTCGTCGCCGTCGAGCGCCAGGACGAGGTCCGCGACCGCGCCCGCGGGCACGATCTGGCGTGCGGCCCGGTGCGCCGGTCGCAGCGCGATCGTCGCGATGCGCGCGCCGTCGATGATCGACGGCAGCGGATCGTCCGGCCCGGCCTGCACCGTCTCGGCGACGAGCCGGGCGGCGACGACCGATTCCACGAGGGGTATCGGCGCCAGGCGCGCGCCGTGCTGTTCCGCGACCAGGACCAGGTCGATCACGGTGGCGTCGTCACCGCCGCGCGATCCCGGCACCGCCATGGTGAGCGCGCCCATCTCCGATGCCTTGTGCCACAGCGAACGGTCGAACCCGCTCTCGGCCGCGCGCACGACCGCACTCGGCGACACGGCCTCGAAGAAGTCGGCGAAGGCTTCGCTGACCGCCCGCTGATCGGCGTCCAGTGCGTAGTCGTTGCGACGAAGTGTGTGCGCGAGGCCGTCCGCCATCGCCACCACCCTTTCAACCAGGTATCGAAATAATGAATCATTATTCAAGCAGATGAACTGTATGATGAACAGGAGGATGAGCCACTTTTCCGAATGAACCACTCTCCGAGATGGACTACGCGAGCCCGCTTGACACACGCCTACATGAACCACCTCGTAGACAACTGAACGATGGTTCGGATATGTTCGTTAGGCCCGTACGGGCGATCCGGTGCGTATCCACTACTCCACGGCCAGGGCGCGCCATGGCATCGCGACCGAACAGCGGCAGGCGCGGATGGGATGGCCCGGAATTCGTCCCCCGCGCACCGACGAATGGAGAACAATGTCCGACGAACTGGTCACCTACGAGGTGTCCGAGGCGATCGCCGTCATCACGCTGAACCGCCCCGAGGTCGCGAACGCCCAGAACGCCGAGTTGCTCACGCGCCTCGACAGCCTGTGGACAGCGGCGGCCGAAGACCCCGAAGTGCGGGTGATCGTGCTTCAGGCCAATGGCAAACACTTCTCCGCGGGCCACGATATCGGCGGCACCCGCGGCGAACGCTCGGAGAAGTGGACGCTCGCCGATGTCTACGCCTACGAAGCTCGCCAGTATGTCGGATACTCCCTGAAGTGGCGGAATGTCCCGAAACCGTCCATCGCGGCCGTGCAGGGCGTCTGCATCGCGGGCGGGCTGCTGCTGGCATTGCCGTGCGATCTGATCGTGGCCGCGGACAACGCCAAATTCTCGGATCCGGTCGTGGCCATGGGCATCGGCGGCGTCGAGTACCACGGACACACCTGGGAGCTCGGGGCGCGCCTGGCCAAGGAGATTCTTTTCACCGGCCGCTCGGTCGGCGCCGAAGAGGCGTTGCGGGCGGGCATGGTCAACCGCGTCGTCCCGCTCGACGAATTGCGAACGGAAACGCGGCAACTCGCGCTCGAGATCGCGAGCAAGCATCCGTTCGCCCTGCGAATGGCCAAGCGCGCGGTGAATCAGACTCTCGACATCCAGGGATTCACGACGGCCGTCCAAGCCGTTTTCGACATCCATTCGGTGGGGCACGGCCATGCGATCTCGGAATCGGGATACCCGGTACTGACGGGCCTGGACGGCATGAAGAAGTCGATTGCCGCGAAATGAGTGAGACGAAGGAAGCATTCGACATGGACACAGCCGCAGTGCACAACCTCATGTCCCGATACGGACGCTTGATCGATCTACGCCGCGCGGAGGAATGGAGCGAACTGTTCGTCCCCGAAGGTTCCTTGCAGATCGGGAACGATTCGCCGATCGTCGGGCGCGCCGCACTGGCCTCGTTCGCCGAGGGCACACCGGCGGGGACGCACATCACGAGCATTCCGGAGCTGCGGGTGGAAGCGGATCGGATAATCGCCTCCACCGGCTGGCTTTTCGTCTCCCGATCCGAAGGCCGTTCCCCGTCGGGGTTCTACCACGACGAGATCCGGCCGTCCGACTCCGACGGCAAGGTGCTCTTCATCAGCCGAAGGATCGAGATCCTCCCGCAGGGTTCCTGACCGACCGCGTCGGTAGCCCATATTTACCCACGCACATTTTCGTCACATGACGAACTGCTCGGCGTCGAACCTTCGGCCCTGGCAACTCATCGATGCCATCGCACCGACGAGATCGCCCGCGAGCGGACGCCGCGGGCCGCCGTGCACACGGCGACGAGCACGTTATAACCTGAGGGCGATTCGAAATCCGCCGCCCTCCACGCGGCCGCGAGCCACGACGACTGGAGGCCTGCACCGGATGGGTCGCCCGAAGATCCCCTTGGTCGAACGCACCGAAGTGATCACCACCGCACTGGGCATCATCGACAGCGAAGGGCTCGCGGCGCTCAGCCTGCGCAGGCTCGGTACCGAACTCGGCGTGACCGGCGCCGCGCTCTACCACCATTTCGCCGACAAGGAGGAGATCCTGCGCGGCGTCGCCGAGCTGGTGATCACCCGCGAGGTGATTCCGCGGATGGTCGGCGCCACGTGGGAGGAATACGTCCTGCAATCGGTCCAGCGTTATCGCAAAGCCCTGCTGGCCCATCCCAACGCCGCCCCGCTCATGCAGCCGCACGGGCAGCAGGCGCTCAACAACCTCCCCCGCGAATACATCGTCACCCTGATGCTCGAAGCCGGAGTGCCGGAACATCTGTGCTATCCGATCCTGGACAGCATGGAGCTGATGGCCTTCGCCTCGGCGATGATGAATCCGCGCAATCTGCCCGCGCAAGAACGCCTCGAGGTGCACGGCCGAAATCAGACCAACCTCAGAAAAATTCTGAAGGCCACCCTGAAATCGGCTGAGCAACTGTTCCAACTGGAGTTGGAAGCATTGATGACCGGGTGGAAGACGTTGATCGAAAACGAGTGAGGCGAACTCGCGCGGCGGCCATGGCCGTGAACTCTCAGTCCGCGTTCTTGCGCGGGCGGGTACTGAACGTGTCGGATACGAACTCGATGAATTCGTCGGCATCGGTCGGCCACCCGTCCGCGCCCGAACTCTCGGCCACCGTGGTCACCAGGATGAACGAGGTGACCACCGCGAAATACAGGCGCGCCAACGCGACAGGCGAACCGGGCCGCACCGTTCCGGCTTCCTGGCCGCGACCGATCACCTCGGTCAGATAGGCGAGCACCCGCTCGTTGTAGTGGAACCACGCCTCGGGAATCACCGCGCCCCTCGACCTGGCCATCCTCGATATCTCCGCGGACAGCACTCCCCACGCGGGATGGGCCAACGCGTGCTCGATCTGGATCTCGGCGAGTCTGGCCAAGCGTTCGTCGGCGGGCACATCATCGGGAACGAGGTTCTGGATCGACTCGATCCCGATGCTGTGACGCATCAGAACCTGTTCGTAGAGCAGATCTTTGCTCTCGAAGAACGTGTATATCGATCCCACCGAGAACTCGCATTCGGATGCGACGTCCTTCAGGCTGGTGTCGTGGTAGCCGCGCTCGGCGAAAAGTCTCTCGGCGGTATCGAGGATCTGCTCGCGCGACATATCGATACGCCGCTGCCTGCGCAGCTCACGCGGGCTCGGCGCGGCGCCGTCGCCTTCGGCTGCCGCCGTCGCCGCGCCACTCGTCAGGTGCTCGCCCGTATCGGCACTCGTCTCGCCCATTTCGACGACCTCCGTGGTCGGGCGCGCGGCCGTCAGTCCGACGCGGGTAGCGGCTTGGGCGTCTTCAGGACCAGCGCGACGCCGTCGACCGCGAGCGGACCGGCGCCCGGCGCGACACAGAGCACCTCGACCAGTCCGGCCCCGTCCTCGTAGCGCTTGCCCATCTCGAGCGCCGCACCCGCCGCGGCGGATTCCGACGCCGTTACGGTGTCCCCTTCGCGCGCCATCGGCTCTCCGGCACAGGCGATCTCGATATCGCCCTGCGTCCGGATGACCATGACCTGCGCGCTGGATCCTCGGCTGCGCAACCGTTCTCCAACCTTGTATTCGGCCATCGGGTTCACACCACTTTCTCGTTTCGGCCCGCACCCTCGCGGGCGGGCACGCATTCGTCGACGAAGGCCAACACCCTCGCGTGGTAGTCGCACGCGGTGACGCCGACACTGATGTTGTGTCCCGCGCCGCGCTCTTCGGCGGTCAGCACACGGGGCGACGCGGTGAACAGTTCCGCCATCGAGGCGAGTCCGCGCGGCGGCGCTTCCCACCATTTCTCGTGCTCGGCCAGGCTGATGCGCACGGGCACGGCGACGTGGGGCGCCAGTGCGGGAAACAGCGCGGGCCAGCGCGCGCCGTCCTCGGTCTCGTGTCGCGGCAGTTTGCTGAAGACCGTCGGAATGTCCAGGTACAACTCGGTCGGCTCCCAGAACAACTCGCGCGCGAGTTCGCGGGGAAGCGGACGGGGTGTGCCGACCTGCTCCTCCGGCAGCCTGGCGACGACATCGGACGGATGCAGGATCCCGGTGCCCGACAGTTCGATGCCGAGCCACTCGGCCCCTCGGACGTCAGCGGCCATTCGCATCGTCAGCACGCAGCCGATCGAATGTCCGACCGTGAAGACGCCGCTCCCCCTGCCGTGCGCGGCCGTCATGCGGTCGATGACCTCGAAGGCGAGATCCACCTGTCGGGCAGGCGACACTCCGTCGCCCAGTGCCTCGAACGACGGACCGTAGCCGGGCCGGAACGGTGCGATCACCGTGTAACCGGCCGCGGCGCCCGCGCGCAACAGCGAGTGGCGCGGATGCCCCGGCGCGTCGAAGTAGTGCGGCGACACCGCGCCGCCGTGCATGGCGACGATCACGGCGCGCGGATTCTCGACCCGCGCGACGAGTCCCCCCATCGGGATCCCATCGACCGTCTCGATGAAAGACTCGACAGTCGCGTCCATCTCTCCACCTTCGCTCGACCAACGCACCCATCCGCCCCCGGATGACATACCGGCACCGGACACGAAGCCTTGACTTCGCATATCAGTCATATGAGCAGTGGTTCAATTTTTTGACTGTACCATCAAGATCCACGATCGCGACCGAGATCAACCATTGCCGCCAACTCGGCAATGCAATATCGTAGATCGCAATGCCACAAGAGTGAACGCCCGCTCAATATTTTTCCCCGCTAGTACGTCGCGACTGCCCGACGAACACCACGACCACTTCGCAGCCGACATGTCGCGCGCGGGCGCACCGCGGCCGGGTAGGGATCACCCACCATCGGGTTCATCGCGCCGAAGGCGAAAGGACAAGCAGAGCAATGACTTCGGATTCAGCCCCGGACCCCGCAGGCGACCGATCCGTAGCCGTCACGGCGACACGACCGCCGACCGAGGCCACCGCCGCACAGTATCGACGGTTGGGATACTGGTCGGCGCCGCGACCGCGCTCGGCCGAGCACCGCGAACTCCGATCCGGCGCGGACCGCACCGCACTCGTCGACAACCGGGGCGGATGGTCCTACCGACACCTCGCCGACGTGGTCGCCTCGACCTGCGCCCGGATGTCGGCGGCCGGCATCGGTCCCGGCGACGCGGTCCTGATCGTGGCGCCGCTGAGCAACGCCGCTGTCGCGGCATACCTGGCCGCGACCAACCACGGCTGCGTGGCGGTACTGCTCGATCGACGCTGCGGCGCGTCCGATCTCCGGCACGCACACGCCGCGACCCGGCCGCGCCTGACGCTGGCCCGCGCGCACGATGCCGAATCGCTGCGACTGCGGGAATACGGTCCCGTGCTGACCCTCGAGGAGATCTCGACCGTGTCGGCGGGCGCCGAGATCGACGATCCGACCCTCCTCGATTTCGACGCCGCGGCCGTGGTCATGTTCACCTCGGGGACGACCGGAACGCCAAAGGGCGTCGTGCACAGCCGCAACACCCTGCGCTGCGGATCGGCGAATATGGCCGAGGCACTGCGTTTCGGCGCCGACGACATCCCTTTCCTGTCGACTCCGCTCGCGAGCATCACCGGCGTCGTCCAACTCCACATGACACTCAGCGCGCACGCCACGCTGATCCTGGAGGACGCTTTCGACCCGGTCTCCTCGGCGGCGCGCGTTCGCGAGCACGGCGCCACGGTCATCGGCGGCGCGCCGGTCATCCTCGAGCAGTTGTTCGCCGAATACGAGCGGCAAGGACTGCGCGGCCTGCCGTTGCGCTCGATCGCCGTCGGCGGCACCGCGATTCCACACCACCTGATCGACACGGCGGTCCGGCGATACGGCATCGAACCGATCCGGGTCTACGGTTCGACGGAGGTTCCGTTCTCGACGTGCAGTCCGGTGCACCGGGACGCCGCCGCGACCGAGTCCGACGAAGGGATGCCGCTGCGCGGCGTCGACATCGCGATCCGCGACGACGTCGACCACGAGTTGCTGGTGCGTGGACCGCACCGGTTCCTCGGCTATCTCGACCCCGACCACAACACCGACACCTTCGACGGCGAGTGGGTGCGAACGGGCGATCAGGCCCGCATCACCGCGGGACGGCTGGCCATCACGGGACGGCTGAAGGAGATCGTCGCCCGCAAGGGCATGAAGATCTCGTTGGGTGAGATCGACGCGGCGACAGCCGTGCTGCGCGACATCGGCGAATGCGTGGCCTACGGGGTGCCCGATCCGGAAACCGGCGAGCGGCTCGTGCTCGCCCTCCGATGCAGTGCGCCGACCGCACCCGAACTCGCCGAGATCACCGGCCGACTGCGGCAGTCCGGACTGGCGAAATGGAAGTTGCCCGAGCAGGTCGTGCTGTGGGACGAGCCGTTCCCCCGCACCGAGAGCGGCAAGATCCAGCGCAAGGAGGTCGCGGCCCGCGCGGCCGGAAGGCCGACGCTGCTGACGCCGCGGCTGCGCGACCCCGAGCGCGCGTAGATCGTTCAGCCGAACAAGGACTGGCCGCCGTCGACGGTGATCTCGGCGCCGGTGATGAACGTCGCCCGGCCGGACACCAGAAAGGCGACCGCGTCGGCGATTTCGGCGGGATCGGCCAATCGCCGCGCGGGCATGGACGCCGCCAGTCTGCTCTGCACGTCGTCGGCGAGCATCGGTGTCGAGACCGCGCCGGGCAGCACCGCGTTGACGCGGATCCGGTGCGGCGCGAGTTCGGCCGCGGCGATCTGGGTCAGACCGCGCAGCGCCCATTTCGACGAACCGTAGGCAGTGTGATTCGGGAAGGGCCGCAGCGCACCCGTACTACACGTGTTGACGATGACCGGATCGGTGGCGGCCCGCAGTTGCGGCAGCGCGGCACGCATGCCGTGGAACGCGCCGAGACAGTTGACGCGCCACAGCCGTTCGAAGCCATCGGATGTCTCGTCCTCGAGCGGGCTGCGATGCAGAATCCCGGCATTGTTGACCAAGGCGTTCAGCCCGCCGAAGCGCTCCACGGTGGCGGCGACGGCCTCGGCCCACTGCGATTCCGACGTCACGTCCAGCGCCAGCGCGAGAATCTCCTCGTCCGCCGACGCGGCGACCGCCTCCCGCAGCAGGTCCGCCTGGATATCGCAGGCCGCGACCGCGAGCCCGTCGGCGCGCAGCCGCCGCACTATGGCCAGCCCCTGCCCCCTGGCCGCACCGGATACCAGAGCCACCCGCCGCGGGGTCATCGAGTCCGACATCGTTCTCCATTCCGGCGACGGCGCCGCATCGGTGTCGTCAGAGCCTCGATGACACCGCGATGGTCGCCTCCGCTTCGCCATAGCCGTCAATATTCTGAACAGCCATTCAAGCAGATGGCATCGCACTTGAAAAGATGAACTTCCAGTGGCTGCGACTCCGCAGGTCAGCGGATCGTCGCGGCGAGGCTAGGCGTTCGCGTCGTCGGGCCCCGCGGCCTCGGCCAACTGGTTGAACCCTATGACCAGGGCATTCACGTCATCGCTGATGGCGAGGGCGTAGGACCGGTCGCCGTAGGCGCCCGCTACCCAGCGGCGGGTGCCGTCGCTGACCACGGCCTGCGTCAAGGTCGCCAGGTGCCGGACGTCGACGCGCTGGGAGAGCTTCCCGTCCGCCCGCGCCCGCTCGAAGAGCTTGCCGAACAACGGCGACATCCGCTTGTACGGTTTGAGCGACGCTTGAGTTCGATGTTCCTGCCGGGTCGCCTCGAGCACGGCTTCGATGATCAACTCCGGCGGGTTGAGACGCAGCTCTTTCTCCAGGACGGTGAGCGCGGCGACGATCACGTCCGCCAATTCATAGGGTTCCCGGAGCCGCTGCTCGATTTCGATCTGCACGTCTCTGGTCGACTGCGCCCCCAGCTCGAACAGCAGATCCTCTTTGCTCGGGTAGTAGAAATAGAACAGCGCCTCGGACACCCCCGCTTCGCTGCTGATATCGGCGACCGTGGTGGCGGCGTATCCGTTCTTGCGCCACAGCGCTACCGCCGCCCGAACCAAGGCGTTCTTCTTCGCATGCGATCTTGCTGGTTGAGGGTTCGTCCCCGACTGGCCGACGCCAGAATTCGAGGACGGATTTCCTGCTGACATAGACGTCGATCATACTGGTCAGCGGGTTTCCACGACCCCGCTTCGGCCAGGTGGGCGAGAGTGGACAACGGCCGGTTCGGGCTCGCCGGACGGCCCGCGGTCAGCCCCCGATCACGTGCCGGGGGCGGGCGCTGAAGGTGTCGAAGACGAATTCGAGGAACTCCTCGGTGTCGGTCGGCCAACCGTCCTCGTCGGTGGTCTTGGCCACGGTGGTCACCAGGATGAACGACGTCACCACGGCGAAGTACAAGCGCGCCAACGCGACCGGAGAACCCGGACGCAAAGTGCCGTCGGCTTGTCCACGCTCGATGACCTCGGCGAGGAATGTGAGAACTCGCTGGTTGTAATGGATCCACGCTTCGGGAAGCACCGCGCCGCGGGATCGGGCCATCCGCGAGATCTCCGCGGACAGCGTCCCCCACGCCGGATGAGCGAGGGCGTGCTCGATCTGGATTTCGGCGAGCCCGACGAGCCGCTCGTCGGCGGGCACATCATCGGGAATAAGGCCCTGAATCGATTCGATCGCGATACTGCGGCGCATCAATACCTGCTCGTACAGATCGTCCTTGCTGTCGAAGAACGCGTAGATCGAGCCCACCGAGAATTCGCATTTGGAGGCGACTTCCTTCAACCCGGTGTTGTGATAGCCGCGCTCCGCGAAGATTTCCTCGGCGGTGTCGAGAATCTGTTCGCGGGACATCTCGATGCGCTGCTGCCTGCGCAGCTCGCGGGGACTCAGCACCGATGACGCCGATTCGGCGTCGCCGTCTCGCGCGGCGACAGCGGCGGGTTCGGCGATGCCGTTGTCCGCATCGGCCTTCGCGCGTCCGTTCGTACCTGCTCTCGACTTCGCCATTACCGCTCTCGCCCGCTCCCTACCAATGAGACACCCAGTCGCTCGAATGAGCGAATCACCGCGAACTGGTCTGAACCATCGTTAGACATGATGAACACAGCATACTTCGGCGCGAATCGCCATATCGGCACCCCCGCAGCGAACAACGGTAGCGGCCGAATCGTCACCGACATCCCCCTGAGGCCCGGCCCGGCCGAGAGCCACCCGAGACGCACCCGAAATGAACCCTTGTTCAGAATTGTGACTCGATGTTAATGTCAACTACACGATAGGTCTCTTCGATGTAATCCGTTTCACCAGGCCGCACCCGTGACCGCAAGACCGTCTCACCCCGTTGGCCCGGACCAGAGAAACCACATCCGTGAGCCCACAGCCGGATTCCGGTATCCAAGGCATGGTTCGCGGCCGTCTCGCGTCCCAGCGGTCGAGACAAAGCGACGAAGGAGCAAGCATCGACCGCTGGGACGCGAGACATCAAGGGCCGCGAACCCGCGGCGCCGAAGGCGACGCAGAAGAGACAGAGAGAGCGACGATGAATTCCGACTCCCGGCCGAGCCGTGATCTGCTCGACCCCGAGATCGCCGCCGCGATCGGCGCGTTCCCGGCGTTCGAACTCGGCCCGAGCACCATCGACGCGGTGCGCGAACGGCTGCGCTCCCGGATGGCGGCGGCGCCCGATGGCGCACAGCTGTTTCCGGCCGTCGATCGCACCGAGCGCAAAGCGCCGGGCCTCGAGGACGAACCCCAGGTCCGCGTCCTGTACTACGCACCGAGGGAACGGACCGGGCCCGCACCCGCCCTGGTCTGGCACCACGGCGGCGGCTATGTGATGGGGAGCGCCGATGACGACGACCTCACCTGCCGTCGAATCGCGCTCGAGACGGGCGCGGTGGTCGTATCGGTCGACTACCGGCTGGCGCCGGAAAGCCCGGCGCCAGGACCGCTGAACGACAGCTACGCCGTCCTGAAGTGGTTGCACGACAACGCCGCCGAGTTCGGCCTCGACCCGACGCGCATCGCGGTGGGCGGGACCAGCGCGGGCGGCGGAATCGCCGCCGCGCTCGCCATCCGCGCCCGCGACGAGGGCGATCTTCCCGTCTCCTTCCAGCTGCTGATCTATCCGATGCTCGACGACCGCACCGCCCGCGGCGCCGCACCGCACCCGCAGATCGGCGCCGCGGTCTGGACGCCTTCCGACAATCTCTACGGTTGGACGTCCTATCTCGGCCACGAGCCGGGAATCGACGGCGTGCCCGCCTACGCCGCACCCGCCAGGGTCGACGACGTCACCGGCCTGCCGCCCGCGTTCCTCTGCGTCGGTGCGCTCGACCTGTTCGCCTCCGAGGACATCGAGTACGCGAAACGGCTACTGGAACAAGGCGTTCCCACCGAGTTGCATGTGCACCCCGGCGGACCGCACGGCTACAACATAGTGCCGGGCAGCAGACTCGCCCTCGTCCACGCCCGCGACTTCATCGACGCACTGAACCGCCACTACCGCGCGAGCGCGCCGGAACGGGAGACCGCCGAATGAGCGAGACGACACTGGACTACACCGGGCGGGTCGCCATCGTGACCGGTGCGGGACGCGGGATCGGGCGGGCATACGCCGAACTGCTGGCCGAGCGCGGCGCGAAGGTCGTCGTGAACGATCTCGGCGTGGCGATGGACGGGCACTCCGACGCCGAATCCCCCGCCATGGCCTGCGCCGAGGCCATCGTGGTCGGAGGCGGCACCGCGGTGCCGAACACCTCCGACGTGACCACCGCCGAAGGCGCTCGGGCGCTGGTCGCGACCGCGATGGACACCTTCGGCGGGCTCGACATCGTGGTCAACAACGCGGGCATCTTCACCAACGACGCGTTCCCTGAGATGGACGACGAACTGTTGCGCAGGCAGTTCGCGGTCCACATCGAAGGCTCGTTCCAGGTGACCCGCGCCGCATGGCCGCACTTGACGGAAGCGGGCTACGGCCGGGTCGTGCTCACGACCTCGACCAGCGCGCTCGGCGCCGACAACACCGTCGCCTACGGCGTCGCGAAGGCGGCGGTGCTCGGACTCGGGCGCAGTCTCGCGCAGGTGGGTCGGAAATCGGGCATCAAGGTGAACATGGTCGCGCCGATGGCCTTCACCCGCATGATGATCGCCGGAATGGTCGACGCCGGGATCGAGGCGCCCGACGACATCGCCGACCGCGGCCCCGATCTGGTGGCGCCGCTCGTCGCCCTGCTCTGTCACGAAACCTGCCCGGTGAACGGGGAGGTGTTCGTCAGCGGTCTGCGGCGCGTCGCGCGCATGTTCATCGGCGAGACGATCGGATACACCCATCCCGGCATCGACCTCACCCCGGAAATCGTGGCGCGCGAATGGGATTCGATCATGCGCACCGACGGGTTCCGGCTGCTGCCGGACACGATGCGCTGGAGCGTCATCAACGAGAAAGAACTCGCGAACACCCCCTTGCTCGCACCGGGCATGTAGCACCGACGCGCCTGCGACACAGTCGGCGAATCGAGGAACAATGAGACGCGGTCATCGTCAGCGCGGTCCGCACTCCCATCGGCACCGCGCGCAAGGGGGCGCTCGAGGACACCCCCGCCGAGGAACTCGCCACGTGCGGGAGCACGATCTCACCGCCCTCGGCCGGATCCGCGCCTGGTCCTCGGTCGGCGTCGACCCGAAATACATCGGCGACGGCGGTCCGGCCGCCATCGGCCCCGCCCTCGAGCGCGCCGGACTCACCCCCGCCGGACTCACCCGGTCCGAGGTCACCCTCTGGGAGATCAACGAGGCATTCGCGTCGGTCCCGTCGCCGCGTGCCGTGAGCTCGGAATCGACGAGAGCATCGTCAACATATACGGCAGCGGATGCAGCCTCGGCCACCCGATCGCCGCCAGCGGCGCCAGGATGCTCACCACCCTCACGCACGAATTGCGCCGCCGCAGCGGCGGTATCGGCGTCGCCACCATGTGCGCGGGCGACGGACAGGGCGGCGCCGTCGTCATCGAAGTCCGAGTGCGGCCTCCGAGAGCTCAGCGGCCACCGGGAGCTCGGCGGGGCACCAGCGGTTCGGCGGGGCACCAAAGGCTCGGCGGGGCACCAAAGGCTCGGCGGGGCACCAAAGGCTCGGCGGGGCACCAAAGGCTCGGCGGGGCACCAGGAGCTCGGCGGGGCACCGGGAGATCAGGGCTCGGTGGCCCAGGCGCCCTCGTCGTTCATGAACCGGGTCTCCATCCGGGTGATCGTCCAGCTCTCGTCCTCGCCCCTGAGCATCCGCACGTCGTAGCAGGCGAGTCGATGCGGGGCCCGGTCGGCCGGGAAGAACACCAGTTGCATGGTGACGTCGACGCCGTCCGGGCGCGGCGTCACCGTGGCACGTCCGGCCAGGTGCACGCCCTTGGGCGCCGAGGCGAACATGCGGCGGATCCGCGCGCGGCCCGCGAACACCCGACCGTAGGTCACGAACTCGGCGTCTTCGGCGAACAAGGCCGCCGCACCGTCGACATCGTCGAGATCCAGGCGCAGCGCGTAGGCCGAGAGCACATCGTCGACGGCTCGGCGGTCCTCGATGGTGAGCGCGAGCCGATCACGGGACTCAGGCACGGGAGCGGCCGATCATCGCGGTGAGGTTGCGCTGGAAGGCCGGCTCGTCGAACGAATTCGTCTCGGCGGCGAGGATATCGTCGAGGGCCGCGTCGATGCGCGCCACCAACGGCTGATTGAGCACCCTGCGCGTCTCCCGCAACGCCTGCGGCGGCAGGTTCGCCAGTTTTCGCGCCAGCTTCTTCGCCTCAGCCACGGCCTCGCCGGGGGCGACCACTCGATTCGCGAGACCGAACGAGAACGCTTCGTGCGCCGCGATCCTGCCGCCGAGCAACAGCCATTCCTTGGCGCGCTGCACACCCATGTTCAACGGCCAGGTGAGCGCGCCGCCGTCACCGGCGACCAGTCCGAGCGAAACGTGCGGATCGGCGAAGTACGCGTCCTCGGTCATCACGACCAGATCCGACAGGGAGGCCAGACTGCATCCGAGTCCGACGGCGGGGCCGTTCACGGCCGAGACGATCGGCACCGGGAGTCCGGTCATATCGCGCACCAACATGGCCGCCTCGGCCATGATCCGCGCGCGCAGGTCGAGATCGCGGGTCATCCGGTCGAGCAGCGGCAGATCCCCGCCCGCGGAGAACGCCTTGCCCGCTCCGGTGAGCACGACCGCGCGCAGGTCCGAACGCGTGGCCAGTTCACTCCACACGGCGGCGATGGCGCCGTGCAGCTCTTCGTTCGCCGCGTTCAGCGCGTCGGGACGGTTCAGCGTGACCAGTCCGACACCGTCGTCGTCCTGTTCGATCAGCAGGACAGAACCTGCGGCCATGGGCACCTCCTCGCACCGGACATCAGCCTGCCAGAAATTATTGGTCGACGTCAATAATGAAATTATGAGCCCGCGCTCGGACGCTTCGCCCGCACGACGTCCCCGTCGAGGCCGAGCGAATTCGCCCACAGCAAGGTCAATTGCTCCACGGCCACCTCGAGGTCGTAGGAGCCGCCGCCGATGAACATGTTCTCGGCGAACCTCGCCACCATTCCCCCCAATGCCAATGCCGCATAACGCTTGTCGATCCGCTGGTCCGCTGAGCCTTCGGCCTGCAGCCGCGCGATCGCCGATTCCAGGCGGACGCCGAGATAGTCGTCGCGCTTGGTCCGCACCGCGCGCACGTCGTCGTCGTATCGGCTGACCTCCTCGATCACCCGCATGATCTTGGCTTCGCGCCGATAGGCGAGCAGATACGAACGATTGGCCGCACGGATCCGGTCCACCGGGCTGCCCCTGTGCTCGCTGTCGTGCCCGATATCGTCCATCGACACCAGCCGAACCTCGACCTCTTCGGCGATCTCACGGAACAGCGATTCCTTGGAGTCGAAGTAGTGGTAGAACGACCCGTGCGACACCTCGGCACGCGCGGCGATATCGGTGATCCTGGCCTGGAGGAACCCGTCTCGTTCGAAGACCTCCTTACCCGCCTCGAGCAGACGGGCGCGAGTACGGCGGCCCTTCGCCGAACGCGGCGCGGAATCCATCTGAACTCTCCTCTCCGGCATGTGCCCGACCGGACACGCCGATCCGCAGCGTAGCGATTGTCTCGCCCATCGCCACATCACCGCGTCGCGTCCGACCCCGGCGGGCATACCACCCTGTTCGGCCGAGCCGCGTAGGCGACCGACTCGCCCGAGCCGCGCCGCGCCGAACCGACCGCGAGCGCGACGATGTGAACACGACCGCGCGCAGGCGAACTCATTCCTCGCTGCCGCCGACCAGGGCGGCCGATGGCACCCGCACCGAGCCGAACGCCGCGACCGGTCGGCCCGCTAGACGGACGACGCCCGCGAAGAGATCTGCTGCACTGCCCAACTGTTGCCGTCCGGATCCTCGAAGAAGACGAACCCGACGTTGTCGAGAGGATCCGGTGTCGGCGAGGGATTCTCCCCCAGCACCTGGACCTCGGTGACCGCCACGCCACGCGCCACCAACTCCTCGTGCGCCCGCTTGATATCGGGCACCACCAGTTGCAGCCCCTTCACCGAACCGGGTTCCATCTTCGGAACCGCACCCGCACCGATGACGATGGAGCAGCCGGAGCCCGGCGGCGTCAACTGCACGATACGAACACCTTCGCCCGCCCGCGTGTCGTGATCAACGACGAATCCCAATTGCTCACTGTAGAAAACCTTCGCCCGATCGATATCCGACACGGGGACGATGACGACCTCGAGAGTCCAGTTCACGACACTTCCTTCCGAAGGGGTACGGGCTCGCCGGTGCAGACGGCCCGACGCGCGCGAACTCATCGTGCACCGATCGCAGCCAAGATGTCGGCCGGACTCGCGAGGCTGTCACGGTCGGAGGGGGCCCACGGCAATCTTACGCCGCACCGTCGCGCCGACCGGAGAATGTCTGCGACACACCACGGCTGCACGAATCTTTCTTCGTACCTACGCAATACGGGAACGCCGGGTGCGGCGGGTGGCGTTATTCCTGGTAAGGGGCCGGGCACGGTTTCCGGGGATTCGGAAAGGACGTGGTTGTCATGAGTCTTCAATTCGGCGGTAGAGCGTTAACCGGGGCTGCCGGTATGGTCGCGGCGCCGGTGGCCGTGGCGGCGGCGCCCGTCGTCATCCCGGCGGCGGTGGCTGCCGCGCCTATTGTGGCGGCGGCTGCCGCCGGTGCCGCCGTCGGCGCATTGATCGGCAAGGCGATCACCACTTTGATCGACAGCTAGCACAAAAGACCTCCGGAACGCGACATTGTCCGTAGCGGTCGTATCACCCTTGCGATGATGTCGCGTTGTGGAGGCTCTCTATAAATTCTTGAATTTCCTGCCTGGCCGTGGCTGTGGCCTGTGGCAGCGTCTCCGGAGGCAGGTCGAGCAGCCAGCGAAAGCCATCGGTCACGACGACAGCCGCTTCATCGAATCGACCCACTTCTCGATACCAGTGGGACAGCTTCCAGGTGCTCTGTCGAGCCATGAGCGTTGTCGGCTCGATTCGGGTCACTTCCCACACCGACGTACGCATGCGACGAATAGCCTCGTCGTGGCGAGCGCGTTGCCAATCGATTTCGGCCGCCAGATAGGCGAGCAGGATTCTGTTCTCCCCTTTGGCCAGCCAGTGTTCGGATGCTTCTTGCATGAGCCGCCGCGAGGCACGCTCGGCCAGACGCGCGTAACCGGCTTCGACGTAGGTGGACAGCACCACCAATCGGAGATCGAGTACCGCCGCGCGCGCCTGGATACCTCGGCGGGTGCGCGCCTGAATCACCTGTCCGGCAATATGATTCAATCGGATGATATCCAGTGCTCGCCGCAGACGTCGCCAATGGCCGGATAACGAAGCGTCGTTGACGCGCGCAC
The DNA here is from genome assembly GCF_015674855.1 of Nocardia bovistercoris. Classification (GTDB taxonomy): domain Bacteria; phylum Actinomycetota; class Actinomycetes; order Mycobacteriales; family Mycobacteriaceae; genus Nocardia; species Nocardia bovistercoris. Next base: position 712,247 of record NZ_JADMLG010000001.1, read on the forward strand.
GGTACACCATCACCCGCGCGGCCAGCAGGTCGAGATGTCGCGAGTGGTCCGCGGGAGCGGCCTCGATGCCCGCGCGAATCAATTCATCGGCCGCACGCCAGTCGCCTCGGAGAGCAAGAAGCCAGGCGAGATTGGCGCGGGCGAGAAGTGTATCGGGATGGTCTCCTCCCAGTTCACCGAGCCTCTCCGCGAGCACCTTCCGATATATGGCCTCGATCTGAATGGGCTCTCCGAAAAGAACGACGGAATCGTTCGGATCGTTGGTCAGATCGAACCGCAATGTCGCCAGGTCGGCGATCATCATCCAGCCCAGCCGGTTCGGGGGAATCCATCGACTCAGCTGACCTTCGGCAGCCTGTCGCACGAGGGGGTATCCGCGCTCGCCATCGCCGCGTTCACACAAGAGATGGCCGAGATCCGCCTGCGTCCGCCACCGGTCCTGGTCGTCGTCTCCGAGTATTCGGACCGCTCGTTCACAGGTCTCGGTCGCGAAATTCACCGCAGTGTCGTCGAGCTGACCCGAAAGTCGAAGTGCGTCGGCCTTCTCGATCGCTATCCGGACAGCCAAATGCTCGTTGCGAGGCCGAACGATACGCATGGCTTGGTCCAGCGCATCAACCGCCGCACGCCCCTCCGCGTTTTCGATGAAGTACACACCCAATCTCCGCAACGATTCGGCGGCGATATCGTTGTACGGGATGCCGGAGCGTTGGGCGGTGGCGATCACATGTGGCGCAAGTCGATCGTAGACCGCACGTGCGCTCCGGTCGTCAGTGGACGGTGGCAGACTTGCCGCGATAACGGCCGTGCTCACCTCGGCCCAATCCCGACGTTGGCTGTCGCTCATCTGTTCGCGGGCCACATCCGCCAGCAGTTGATGAAGTCCGATAGCGTGACCGTCGGTGAAATCGAAGGAGAACTTCTTCAACTCACTGGCGACATCAGTGCGCTCGTCCGCATCCGTCAGCAACGTCCGCAACGGCTCCGTTGTACTATCCGCCACGCGCAGATCATCGTAGGAGAGCCGCTGCGGCGCGAGAAAACAGGCGAAATGGAGCAGCGCCAGTCCACGCGGGCTGGTTTCGGCCAGTCCGGCGATGTGAGCTCGCCACACGATGCGAACCTGATCCCGGTATGTCGTCGGTTTCGCCGAGAGAACCAGGGCACTCGTCCTCGCCAGACGGCGGGTGTATTGGTCGGCGGTCAGCTGACCGCTGGAAATCGCGTTTGCGACCTCACGCAGCACGATGGGCAGGCAGGAGATCTCGGCCGTCGCCGGGTCGACAAGCCCGATGATCTCTGTCAGGTTCGCCGCTTGCGCGGCGGCGAGGCCACCGTAAGCGGACAAGAAGTCCGCGGACTTGCGACCGTCGAATCCCTGTACCTCCACGAATGCCGTGGAATGTGTTCGCCATTCGATATTCGTCGAGGTCACCAACACATGTCCGGTTTCGCTCGCGGGCAATACGTCGAGGACATCTTGCGGTCGGTTCGCATTGTCGAAAACGAGCAGCCAACCGTCACGAGCCGCCAAGGCCTCGCGAACGGCCTCGCTCGGGGACTGTCCGTCATCGACGGTCACCCGGAGCAGACGCGCGAGTTGACCCAGTTGCACGTCGAAACCGATAGTGCCGCCGATCAATACGCAGATGCACCGATAGTTCCGCCGCATTTGCGCGAAAGAGAGGGCGAGGTGGGTCTTGCCCGTTCCTTGACCTCCGATCAATGCCACGATCGGCCTGCGCCGAGTTCGCCTGGCGGGCAACGCGGCATCGAGACGCCGCAACTCGTCCGCACGCCCCCACGCCTCTCGGCTCGGACGCAAACCATTCCAGCTGACGACTCGCGGTCCGCGTCGCCACGACCCGCGTCCGCCGGGCCGCGCACGGTTACCGTTGATGATCAGGTCGCGGCCGATCGAGCTGCCTTCGATCCGTATTCCAGCCCCGGACGATTTCAGCGCGGACCGCTCCCGGTCTACGGCCGCGCCATCGGAGGGGGAGGCGACTCCCGACCCGAGCGGACCCCGCCGATCTCGAGGGATCCATCGACGCTGGTATCGACCGCGACCACTCCTGGGCCCACGGCTGCGACATCGGTGATCCGCACCGCACCCGCACGCACCTTGTGCAGCGAAACACCAATCGCTCCGGCAATGTCCGGGAAATGTCGCGCCAGCACTCCGGACAGATGGTCGGCGGCGTCGGTCAATTCCACATCGGCTGCGGCCGCAGTGGAGCGAAGGCTCTCGATCAGCGCGGCACGGGAGGTCCACGAGCGGGGATCCGCTTCGACAGCGGTCAGATCCACACCGGCGTACCGTTCGGATATCAACGTCCGCACAGCGTGATACGCGGTGGAAAAGCCGTGCTGTTCCACACCGGTCGCTGTCGCGGCAGCGCCCGCCGCGATGGCCGCCGCTATCGACTCCGCCGGATCCATCACGTCCTCCCGAGACCGAGCCACACGGTTCCCCGTGCGGAAATGAACCAATGAGACAGTTGTTCCGAACAACCGGCAGCAAGACACGACCGGGAGGTCGGACCGATACTCCTCGCGGAAACCTTCCGTGACATGCGTAGCGCCCTACTCGTTTCCGGCGGATCGGCACCGGCCTCGCGGGCAAGACCGCAGGCCACCACGACCGCCGACCGAAGCTACGCGTGCCCCACGCTCCAAGGCGTAGCCGTACCCCCTGATCTCGCCTGCGGTCCGTCAGCCGAGGTTGATGACGCCGAAGTTGTCGCCGCGGAGGTTGACCTGTCTCGCGTGGTCGAACGCGTAGGCGACGAATGCCTCGACTTCGCCGTCGGCGCACGCGGAACTCACCAACCGCCGCACCTCATCGGCGAACTCGGGATCCGCCTCGGCGGCCGCGCTGATCCGTTCGGCGGTGTTCGCGCGATCCTCCCATTTCGCCGGAGCTCCGGAAACCGCTTCCACCGCCCCGGTTTCGGCCACCCTCCCGAGTTTTTCGACGACGAGTGCGCGCAGACGGGCGATCGCGCGCCGACTGTCCGCCGCCGCTGTCGCGATTTCCTCACCGAACTTCGACGCCAACAATGCCGCCGCCGCGATTCCCAGCGAAACCGGATCCACCCTGCCTACCTTCGGACGCTCTAGCACGACCGGAAACCCGACCGTTCGGACCACGCTACATTCGGATATGACACGGACACAACAGAATCCGGTCCCGTAATCGAACATCTGGGATGAATCGACCATTCGGTCCGATACGGCGCGAACCACGGAGCGAGACAAAGGCGATTCGACTTTCATGCCGAAACTCTCAACCCGGCAAGAAAAACGACTCCCGCCTCCGGAGACAGCACCACATACTTCGCATTCGATTCGCCGCTCGGCGAAATTATCTAAAATGCAAGCGATCCGGACATCGGTGTTCAGTTCGATTACTCGGACCGCCTCGGTTCTTGCCCATCGCGGCGGACTCCGCCGCGAGCGCAGGGCCGGACAAGCCTCCCGATCACGCGCGGCGGATCAGCGGCGGCGCCCAGCGACCGTGCAGCACCTCGGCGCGCGGGGCATAGATGCGCATGGTGACCCCGAGTCGGTCCACATGTCGTAGATCGGGAGCAGGTAGTAGCGGCCTACGCCTCGACGCCGATGTCGTGCGCCTGCTCGGTCGAGATCTTGGCGGTGCGCGAAGTCGGCATATTTCCTCCTGGGTCGGTGACGGCCGCGCACCGACTCTGCGCGGCGGCGGCTCGACCGGTCATCACCCCCCGCCGGGTGAGCTCCGATCGTCGGCTTCTCACCCGAAACGGATGAGAAGCCGACGGGTCGCAATGGTTAGCGTTGCGGCGACCGCCCCGGTCGGCTCGGGCGAGCGGTCGAGTGCGGACCGATTCCGATCTCCGAGTGTGAGGTGGACGATGAGCACGGGACTGGATTTCGAGGACACCACCGATTTCGACGACGCGGCACGCGGATTCGTGGCCGAACTCGATCCGCCCGTGGTGACCACCGAGGACGGGCGCGCGGTGTGGGACGCTCGCGCGTACGCGTTCCTCGACGGCGACTGCCCGCCCAGCGCGCACCCGAGTCTGTGGCGGCAGGGGCAGCTCTGCAACAAGCAGGGGTTGTTCGAGGTCACCGACGGCATCTACCAGGTGCGCAATCTCGACATCTCGAATATGACCATCGTCGAGGGCGACACCGGCGTGATCGTGATCGACCCGCTGATCTCGGTGGAGACCGCCGCGGCGGGACTGGCGCTGTATCGCGCGCATCGCGGCGATCGCCCGGTCACCGGCGTGATCTACACCCATTCGCACGGCGACCACTTCGGCGGCGTGCGCGGCGTGCTGCCCGAGGGCCATCCGGTGGTGCCGATCGTCGCGCCCTCGGGATTTCTCGAACACGCGGTCAGCGAGAACGTGTACGCGGGGAACGCGATGATGCGGCGCGCGATGTTCATGTACGGCACCGGACTGGAGAAGTCGCCCGAAGGCCAGATCGGCTGCGGACTCGGCATGACCACCTCCACCGGCACGATCAGCCTCATCCCGCCGACCGTCGACATCACCCACACCGGGCAGGTCGAGCACATCGACGGCGTGCGCATCGTGTTCCAGCTCACGCCGGGCACCGAGGCGCCCGCCGAGATGAACTTCCTGTTCCCGGACCGGCGAGCGCTGTGCATGGCCGAGAACGCCACCCACAACATGCACAATGTGCTGACCCTGCGCGGCGCGCTGGTGCGCGACAGCCGGATCTGGGCGCGCTACCTGGACGAGGCCATCGCCATGTTCGCCGACGAGGCCGATGTCGCCTTCGCCTCCCACCACTGGCCGACCTGGGGCGCCGACAACTGGACGGCGCTGCTGGCCGGACAGCGCGACATGTACGCCTACCTGCACGATCAGACCCTGCGGTTGCTCAATCGCGGACTCACCGGCCCCGAGATCGCCGAACAGCTCGAACTGCCGCCGAGCCTGGACCGCCTGTGGGCCAACCGCGGCTACTACGGTTCGCTCAACCACAATGTGAAGGCCGTCTACCAGCGCTACATGGGCTGGTTCGACGGGAATCCGGCGCATCTGTGGGAGCATCCGCCGGTCGAGACCGCGCGCCGCTATGTCGCCGACTACGGCGGTGTCGACGCGCTCGTGGCGAAGGCGCGCGAGTACGCCGAGAGCGGCGACCCGCGTTTCGCCGCGACCCTGCTCAACCACGCCGTTTTCGCCGAGCCGGGACACGACGGGGCGAAACGATCGCTGGCGGAGATCTACGAGCGGCTCGGGCAGGGGTCCGAGAACGGTACCTGGCGCAATTTCTACCTGGTCGGCGCGCGCGAACTGCGCGGCGGCGTCACGCCCGCCGACCTCGACACCTCGAATCCGGAGATGATGTCGGCGCTGAGCGTGGAGATGCTCATCGACGCGCTCGCGGTGCGCGTCGACGGCCCGAGGGCCGCCGGTCTCGGATTCACCATCGACCTACACCTCAGCGACGACAAGCAGTACACCCGGCTGCGGCTGTCCAACGGCGCGCTCACCCACCGCACCGAGACGCCGCGAACCCCGTTGCGGGACAAGGCCGATCTGACCCTCACCCTCACCAGGCCGGAACTGTTGCGACTGCTGTCGGGCGGTGGCCTCGACGGCATCGACATCGACGGTGACGCGACCTTGCTCGCCACCCTGACGGGCCTGCTGGAAACGCCGGACCCCGCTTTCCCCATCGTCACGCCCTGAGGCGCCGGGCCGTGACGGCCGGAGACCGCGACGGTGCGCCACTTCCCCGGCGCACCGTCGCTTTTCCGTCACAGGGGACGCGAACTCGGTTCACGCGATCAGGTTCTCGCTCTTCAGCCAGTCGTAGGCGACGTCGGCGGGATCCTCGCCGTCGATGTCGACGCGGCCGTTGAGTTCCTGCATGAGATCGTCGGTCAAGCGCTCGGAGATGGTCCCGATCAGCGCGCGCAGTTGCGGATACTGCTCGATGATCTCCCCGCGCACCACCGCGGTGCCGCTGTAGGGCAGGAAGAATTTCCGATCATCGTCGAGCACAACCAGATTCAGGTTCTTCACCCGGCCGTCGGTGGTGTAGATCATGCCGAAGTTACACGGCGATCCCTTGGCGGTGGCGGTGTAGACGACGCCGGCGTCCATGCGGGTGACATTCCCCGCGGGCACACCGTTCGGATCGTTGTAGGGGATGCCGTAGGTGCGCAGCATCGGGATGAAACCGTCGGAGCGGCTGAAGAATTCGTCGTCGACGCAGAAGGTCCGGTCGGCGACGGGCAGCGCCGCGACCTCCGAGAGCGATTTCACCTTCAGGCGTTCGGCGGTCGGAGTGGACGCGCCGAAGGCGTAGGTGTCGTTGAAGTTGGCGGGCGCGAGCCATTCCAGGTCGTGGTCGCGCTTCTCGACATCGTGCACACGCTGCCACAGTTCGCGCGGGTCGGAGATGGTCTCGGTCTCGTTGTGGTAGTTCACCCAGCCGGTGCCCGTGTACTCCCACAGCACGTCGGCGTCGCCGTTGAGCTGGGCCTGGCGCGAGGACGCCGAACCGGGCGCGCCGGTCAGATCGGTGATGTTCGCGCCCGCGGCGGCCAGATAGGTGGCGGTGATCTTGCCGAGCAGCACGCCCTCGGTGAAACTCTTCGACGTCACCACCAGTTTCGCGCCGTCGAGCGGGCGCGCGCCGTCCGGCAGCGTCGCGTCGTGGAAGGTTCCCGACGAACTGACCAGACCGCAGCCCGCGAGCACGACGGCGAGCAGCGGGAGCAGACGGGCGAGTCGGTTCATGACACACCTCGCGGGGTAGCGGCGAGTTCGACGAGTCTGCCGAGCCAGTCGATGGTGAGCGCGAGCAATCCGACCAGGATCGCGCCCGACACCAGCAGTTTGGGCAGGAACAGGGTGACGCCGGTGGTGATCAGCGTGCCGAGGCTGGTCGCGCCGATGAAGGTGCTGAGCGTGGCGGTGCCGACCAGGATGACCAGTGCGGTGCGCACGCCGTTGAGGATCACCGGCACCGCGAGCGGCAACTCGACCTGCACCAGCGTGCGGCGCGCCGAATAGCCGATGCCGCGCGACGCCTCGATGGTGCGCTGGTCGACCTGCCGCAATCCGATGATCGTGTTCTGCAGGATGGGCAGGATCGCGTACACCACCAGACCGACCACGGCCGTGCGGAATCCGGTGCCGAGCCAGAAGGTGAACAGCACCAGCAGGCCGACCGCGGGGGCGGCCTGACCGATATTGGCGATATTGACCGCGAACGGTTCGAGTCGCCGCAACGCGGGCCGGGTCAACGCGATGCCGAGCGGGATCGCGACCGCGACCACGATCAGCGTGGCCACCACCGTCAACCGGACGTGCTCGAAGATCGTGGTGCGCAGGTTGTCCCAGCCGAGGGACGCCTGCTCGGTGGGTGTGAACGTCTGCGACCGGTACCAGAGCAGATAGCCGATGCCGATGACCAGGATGATGATCGGCTCGAACCACACGTCGAGCGGGACGCGGCGCAGCCGGTTCATGACGGCCCGGCCGATCCGGCCCCCTCGTCCGCGGCCACCACCGGGGTCGGCGCGGAAACGGCGCCGTCCACGTAGCTGGTGTAGGAGTCCTCGGCTTCCGGTTGGCCTTCGGCGAGTTTGGTGCGGATCACCTCGGTCACCGAGCCGATCCCGAGCGATCCGACCACAGCGCCGCGCCCGTCGGTCACCAGCGCGGCGCCCTGACTGGTGGCGAGCATGGCGTCGAGGGCGTCGTTGAGGGTCGAGGAACGCGCGACCACGGGCAGGCGCCGATCGAGGAAGTCGGAGACCTCCGATTTGCTCGCCAGCTCCGCCAGCGTCGGCCACGAACGCGGGCGGCCCTCGCCGTCCACGACCACGACCCAGGTCTGGTTCGCCGCCTTCGCGCGCTGGATCACCGCGGCCGACGACTCCCCGACGCGCGCGGTGATCACCTCGTCCACCTCGACATCGCGCACCCGCGACACCGTCAGATACGCCAGTTTCGCGCCGGAGCCCACGAATTCCTCCACGAACGGCGTCGCCGGGGCGGTGAGGATCTCCTCGGGGCGCGCGTACTGCTCGACGTGGCCGCCCTCGGACAGGATGAGCACCTTGTCGCCGAGTTTGGTGGCCTCCTCGAAATCGTGGGTGACGATCACGATGGTCTTGCCGAGTTCGTGCTGGATCGCGATCAGGCTGTCCTGCAAGCGGACTCGCGTGATCGGGTCGACCGCGCCGAACGGCTCGTCCATGAGCAGCACCGGCGGGTCGGCGGCGAGTGCGCGTGCCACACCGACACGCTGCTGCTGGCCGCCGGACATGTCCTTGGGGAGTCGGTCGGCGAAGGTGGCGGGATCGAGACCGACCAGGTCGAGCAGGTATTCGGTGCGCTCGGCGATCCGCTTCTTGTCCCAGCCCAGCACCCTGGGGATGGCGCCGACGTTCTTGGCGACCGTCCAGTGCGGGAACAGGCCGCCGGACTGGATGACATAGCCGATGGACTGGCGCAGCTTGTCGGGGTCCTCGCGGGTGACATCGCGGTCGCCGATGAAAATGCGGCCCTCGGTCGGCTCGATCAACCGATTGATCATCTTGAGCGTCGTGGTCTTGCCGCAGCCCGACGGACCGACGAAGGCGACGATCTCGCCCGCTTCGATCTCCAGATCCAGGCGCGCGACCGCGGGCCGGTCCTGGCCCTTGTAGCGTTTGACCACCGAATCGAGCCGGATCGACGCGCCGGTCACCGTCCGATCCGGGGCCGGTGCGGCGGGCGCGCCGCTCACCTCGTCGGTCATGACAGTCCCTTCGCGATCGTGAATCGGCCGAGCAGTACGAGCAGCGCGTCGAACACCAACGCGATGGCGACGATGAGAATGGTGCCGGTCAGGGCCATCTCCAGGGCGTTCGCGCCGCCGAGGCGGGACAGGCCGTTGAAGATCAGCGAGCCGAGACCGGGACCGAGCACGTAGGCGACGATGGCGGCGACACCGACGATCATCTGCGTGGAAACCCTGATGCCGGTGAGGATCACCGGCCACGCGATCGGGAGTTCCACCGTCACCAGGATGCGCCAGCGCGAGAAGCCGATGCCGCGTGCCGATTCGACCACCGAATCCGGGACCGAGCGCAGGCCGACGATCGCGTTGCCGATCACCGGCAGCGCCGCGAAGAACGCCAGCATGACGAACGAAGGCACCACGCCGAGGCCGAACGGCACCAGCAGCAGCGCGAGCAGGGCGAGCGACGGAATCGTCAACGCGACCCGGCTCGAGGTCAGCGTCAGCGAGGACAGCAGCGGCAGTCGGTAGACCGCAACGGCGACGACCACCGCCACCAGCGTGCCGACCAGGACGGTCTGGAATGCGAGGGAGGCGTGCTGGTAGGTGAGGAAGGCCAGCACCTCACCCCGTCCACTGATGTAGTTCCACAGATTCATGGGACTCCCGTGTCATCCGCGATGGTCGGTACTGTGTGGGTCGCCGTCGGCCGCCAAAGGTAGTCGATGCGGGCCGATCGGGGCGAGGGCGCGCCCCGGATCAGGCGGCGCGCGTCAACGCCTCGACGCTCGAATAGTGTTCGGCGTCGCCGGCGATCACCGTGCTCGGCCTGCCGTCGACACCCACCGGGACCTCGCCCGCGAGGGTGATGCGGGTCAGCTTGCGGTACTCGGCGCCGTCGTAGTCGTCCACCGCGTAGTGCTGGGTGGCGCGGTTGTCCCAGATCGCGACATCGCCGAGCGACCAGTCCCAGCGGGTGGTGTGCTCGAGGCGGGTGACGCGGTCCTGGAACAGCCGGAACAACGCCTGCGATTCCGCGCCGGTCAACCCGACGATGTTCTGGACGAAGTTGCCGAGCAGCAGCGCGCGCTCCCCCGTCTCGGGATGCACCTCGACCACAGGGTGTTCGGTCTCGAAATAGGTGGACTCGAACTCGCGGCGGTACGCCTTGACGTTCTCGTCCGGGTCGTCGGCGGCGGTGGCGGCGTAGTCGTACAGGTTGGTGTGCCGGGCGCGCAGTCCTTCTGCCAGCCTCTTCAGCGATTCGGGCAGCGACGCGTAGGCGGCGACGGTGGAGGCCCACGTGGTCGAACCGCCGTAGCTCGGCAGCGCGACCGCACGCAGGATCGACGCCTTCGGCACCCGGTCGACGAAGGTCACGTCGGTGTGCCAGCTGTTGGAACGGCCGTGACGGGAGTCGATGGCCAGACTCTTCAGCCCGGCCGAGGTGACGGTCGGATGCGGGGTGGTCGGATCGCCGAGCAGTCGCGCGAACTCGTACTGCCCGTCCTCGCCCAGGTGGTGTTGATCGCGGAAGAAGATCACCTTGTGCTCGTGCAGCGCCGCGCGGACCGCCGCGACGGTGGCAGCGTCGAGGTCGCCGCCGAGGCGGACACCGTCGATCCGCGCGCCGATATGAGCGCCGAGTCTGGTGACCCGCGGGGTGGTCTCGCCGCCCGCCGCGCTCCCGACGGCCGGTGTATCGATGGCCTTGTCGTCGAAGGCTGTGGCATCCAGAGGCATGGGCGGGCCTTTCGCGCGAACCGGACGGAACGGACCGACGAAACCATTCGGCACCCGGTTCGACCAGTATTTCCGTCAGCACGATCCGAACGCTCCGTCCGCGGTCACCTCCTCCGACCCGACCGGCGGGCAGCGCGAGGCGAATGCGAGGGCTCGGGTCGGCGCGAACTCCTGCGGTGTAACGGCTGCGCCGCGCGTACGGACATAAGTTGCGAATGGACGCTCGGCCTGCGGCGCCGGAGCCGGTAGATGGATGCCGAATCCCCGCCGGAACCGCCACAAGTTAGTTGAAATTCGCATAACTGTGACGCGGTTCCAGCGGGCGCGGAACCGGCGGGCCCGACACTTGAAACCGCAGTTCGCAAACGCTTTCCAGGGTTATCGGCGCGAATCGTTCCGTGCCGCGCTCTGGTGCGGTACGTTAAGTTGGATTCACACCAACAGAACTGTCGCCCAGCGCGACCGCCGTTATTCGGCGGTGATGGTCGCTCGGAGGTTCGCACCGGGTCGGCAGTCCGAGGAACGGCAATCCCCTGAGTACCAACGGAACCCGACGCGCGCCGATCGGTACGCGCGCGCACGAGATCGTCAACTATTTCGGCAAGTGCCCCCGGTGCGGCTATCCCGCGCTCGCCTCGGCCTATGTCACCACCTTCAGCGACGGCAGCACCGAGGCGGCGGTGATCGCGGCGTGCGAATCACCGTGCGGTTGGCGGGGTCCCGCCGCGCCGACCACCATGACCGGTGAGCCGCCCGTCTTCCGGGAACACCGCAGGACATAGCCCCGCGCCCGGTTCAGGGCAGGGCGAGCGCGAGGTCGGCGGGGTGCGGCGCCGAGGTCGCTCCGTACCGGTACGCGTACACCACCAGCGCCGAGCGCAGACACCAGATGCCTTCGGGGCGAAGGGGATCGCAGCCGGTGAGCCGCGCGACGCGCTTGAGGCGGTTGTCGACGGTGTTGGGATGTATCTTCAGTTCCCGCGCCGTGCGACCGCGCAGATGACCGTTGGCGATATAGGACCGCAGGGTCTCCCACAGCTCGAAACGCCGCTCCAGCGGAGCGAGCATCTCCTCGAGGCGGTCTCGGCCCGGTCCGGGGCGGGTGAGCTGATACTCCAGCGCGAGGTCGGCGAATCGGTACGGTCCGGGGCGTAGGCCGAGCCGGTGCACCACTTCGAGCAGTTCGCGCGCCCGGTCGATGCTCTCGACGATCCGCGCGGGCGAGCCGAGCACGATCGTCGCCGTCACCGCGACGCCCGCCTCGGCGGACAGCGCGGCGAACAGGCGGTCGACACGGTCGGCGGGCAAGTCCGCCGCGGGGGCGATGACGGTGCCGCCACGCGCACCCCACCGGGCGCGCACACTCTCGCCGAAGACTCCCCCGAACACCGTGACCACGCGCTGAAGATCTTCGGGCACAACTATTCCCGCATCGGTGGACGTGCCCGTCGGATCGGCGTGCGAGGGGACCGCGACGGCCGCTACCACGTACGACTCTGCCATGCCGACCTCGTATCCCGAACGCGCGGTATAACTCTGAATAGATCCTTACATGTACCACATTAGATCCAGGTAAGTACCACAAAATATGAAGGATTCATCAGTAACATAGCGTATTGACTGCACATGCCATCAGTTCCTATCGTGGTAGCGATCGCCAGCCCTCGAAATCGGAGCGCACCATGCCGCAGCGTCGCGACCCCTTCGTCTCGTTCCGGCACAGCTCGGGAATCCTGGCGCGAACCCTGCCCGAGGCGTTCCAGGCGACCGCCGCGCAGCGTCCCGACGCGACGGCGGTGCGCAGCATCGACACCGGGCGCGAATACACCTGGCGCGAATACGCCGCCACCGTGGAACACATCGCCGCGGGCTTGGCCGCGCTTTCGGTGACACGCGGGGACACCGTGGGACTACTGCTGACCAACCGCCCGGAATTCCACTTCGTCGACACCGCCGCGCTGCATCTCGGCGCGGTCCCGTTCTCCCTCTACAACACCCTGCCTGCCGAACAACTCGGCTACATCTGCGCCAACGCGGCGAACCGCGTCCTCGTCACCGAACAGCGGTTCCTGCCCGTCGTCCGACGCAGCGGCCTGCGCTTGGCCCACATCGTGTGCGTGGACGCGCGAGAACCAGGCACGCTGACCCTCGATCGCCTGATGACACTGCGACCGCGCGACTTCGACCTCGACACCGTGTCGACCCGCGTGCACCCCGAGGACTTGGCGACCATCACCTACACCTCGGGCACGACGGGCCGCCCGAAAGGCGTTGAGCTCACCCACTCCAACATCCTCGCCCAACTCGTCGGACTCGGCGAGCACCTGCCCGCCGACCACACCGACCGCATCATCTCCTACCTGCCCGCGGCCCACATCGCCGACCGGATCACCGCGCACTACGCGGCGCTCACCCGCGGCATCCAGGTCGCCACGCTGGCCGATCCGCACCGAATGGCCGAGGCGCTCACCACGATTCATCCCACCGTGGTCTTCGGCGTGCCGCGCGTATGGCAGAAGACGCAGGCCGCAGTCACCACCGCCGTCGCCGACGCGCCCGGCGTCACCGCGGGGCTCGCGCGGTGGGCGCTGCGCGTCGCCGACCAACGGGCCACCGCCGAAATCGCGGGCGGACGAGCCACATTCGGCCTCCGCCTCCGGCACCGCGTCGCCGATCGGATCGCGCTGTCCGCGATCCGCGCCGGAACAGGTCTGGACATGGTGCGTTTCGCGGCATCCGGCGCGGCCCCGATCCCGGTGGACACGCTGCGTTTCTTCCACGGACTCGGCATCCCGCTCACCGAGGTCTGGGGTCTTTCGGAGGCCGCGGGGGTGTCCACGACCACCACCAACCCGGATCCGGCGCTCGGATCGGTCGGTAGGGCGTTGCGCGGCACCGATATTCGCTTGGCGACCGACGGCGAGATACTGGTGCGCGGGCCGATGGTGATGCGCGGCTACCGCGGCGAACCGAACCGCACCGCATCCGTGTTCCTCGGCGGCGGCTGGTTGCGCACCGGCGATCTCGGCGCCCTCGACAGCGACGGCAACCTGCACATCATCGGCCGCAAGTCGGAGATGATCATCACCGACGCCGGAAAGAACGTGGCGCCCAATGTGATCGAGAATGCCGTCAAAGCCGTGTCCTTCCTCGTCGGCCAAGTGATGGCGATCGGGGACGCGCGCCCCTATTTGACCGCGCTGGTCACCCTCGACGCGCTCGCCATCGCCGCCGACGCCGCCGCCAAGGGCGTGGTGGCAGCGGATCTCGCGGACCTGGCCGCGCGCCCGCGGATCCGAGAACTGGTCACCGAGGCGGTGATCCGCGCCAACGCGACCGTGTCGCGGCCCGAGCAGATCAAACGCTTCGTCATCCTCGACCACACGTGGGAGCCGGGATCCGCGGAGCTGACGCCCAAGATGACATTGCGACGCACCATCATCGCGCAGCGGTACGCCGAACTGATCGAAGCCCTCTACGCACCGCGTCCCGGTCCGGGGATCATCGAGGTGCACGGGTCGCGTCGCACGCCGGCCATCGGGTGATCACCTCGGTAGAGGATCGGGTGGTCACGCCCGTGGCAGGTCGGGTGAGATCCGCCACGGCGCCGCCACGATAAGACGACGCGAAACGGGTACGCGGGCAGACAGGTACGTCAAACAGCCAACCGACCGACCTGCCCGCCGCACGGGCGTCCGACGTCAGGCGCCGGGCACACGAGGAGTTCGATCTCGTTGCAAGAACTGTTGCGGCCGCTCATCGTCTTCGCGGCCACGATCGCCGTCACCGTAACCATCGGCTTCCTGTTCGACCGACTGCTGAGTTATGTGTCCACCCACAGACCCGACACCTATCTGTTCGCGATGCTGCGCCGTGTCCAGTTGCCGCTGCAGGCGCTGCTCGGCTCGCTGGCGCTCTACCACACCTATCCGCTGGCCGACCTCGACCTGCGCCAGGACACGCTGATCCGCACGGTGTTCGCGGCCGCGGCGACCATGTCGGCGGCGTGGACCATCATCAGGGCCGCCGACGCCGTGGCCGACAACACGCTGCGCTCCTACGCCGACCGCACCCGCGACATCGCCCGCGTCCGGCAACTGCGCACCCAGTTGGCGCTGGTGCGGCGCATCATCACCTCGATACTGGTGGTGAGCACGGCCGCCGTCGCGATCCTGCTGCTGTTCCCGCACCTGCGCGCGCTCGGCACCTCGCTGCTCGCCTCGGCGGGCGTGATCGGCATCATCGCCGGTGTCGCGGCACAGTCGACGCTGAGCAATCTCATCGCGGGCCTGCAGATCGCGTTCGGCGATTCGGTGAAGATCGGCGACACCGTCGTGGTGGAAGGCGAATGGGGCACGGTCGAGGAGATCACCCTGTCCTTCCTCACCGTGCGCGTCTGGGACGACCGGAGGCTGACCATGCCGGTGTCCTACTTCAACAGCAAACCGTACGAGAACTGGTCGCGCGGCGGACCCGAGATCACCGGAACGGTCTTCCTGCACCTGGACCACAGCACGCCGATCCCGCGCCTGCGCACCCACCTCTACGACTACCTGCGAACCCATCCCGACTGGGACGAACGCACCTGGAATCTGCTCGTCACCGACAGCACGCCAACCAATATCATCGTGCGCGCGAGCATGTCGGCCGCCGACGCGGACGCGGTGTGGCGGCTGCGGTGCGCGGTGCGCGAGGAACTGCTGTGCTGGCTCGGTGAACACCATCCGCACGCGCTGCCCAAGATCCCAACGGCCATCACCGCTTCGGTGCGCGAAGGGTCCGAGGAATAGCCCGGTTCGTCAGGCGTGGGTCGCGCCGATCCAGTGCAGCAGTTGGTGAATCGTCTCGTCGGCGAGCCGATAACGCACGATACGACCGGATTTCGCGGCCGTGACCCACCCCTGATAGCGGAGCAGGCGCAGCGCGTGCGACGCCGCGGTGGCCGACATGCCGACCGCCGCGGCGAGTTCGGTGACGCTCTGACCAGGCGAGTGGTGCAGACAGACCAGCAGTCGCAGCCGGTTCGCGTCGGAGAGCAGGTCGAATCGGCGCGCCCAGTGCTCGATGCCCGCGACGTCGAGCCCCGGTACGACGGGGCGTGCGGATTCGGGTTCGGGACCGACGGTCACGGTTCCACTCTGCCATTTCTCCTCGCGGGGCTCCGCACCGCGGCAACATCTGTTCACTTGTACATATATTGCGAGTATCGTACCGGTAGGTGAGCGTCACCACCTCGGCCATGCATATGAGCGACGGCATCGTCGATGCGCCGACCTCGGCGGTTTTCGCGGTCGTCGCCGTGGCGGGCATCGGGGTCGCGGCTCGGCGAGCGCGCGCCGATCTGGACGAACGCGCAGCCCCCATGGCGGGTCTGGTTGCCGCGTTCGTCTTCGCGGCGCAGATGGTGAACTTCCCGATCCTGCCCGGCGTGAGCGGGCACCTGCTCGGCGGCACGCTCGCCGCCCTGCTGGTCGGGCCCTACGTCGGAGCACTGTGCGTGGCCGTCGTGCTGGTCGTGCAGGCGCTGCTGTTCGCCGACGGCGGGCTCACCGCGCTCGGCACGAACATCACGAATATGGCCCTGATCGGCGTCGCGGCGGGCTACCTGATCGCGCGCGTGCTGCTGCCGGTGGCGCGGCGCGGCGGAATCGGCGTCATCGTCTTCGCGGCCGCGCTGCTCGGGACCGTGTGCGCCGCCCTCGGGTTCGTCGCCGAGTACGCCATCGGCGGGGCGGCGGGTTCCACCGTCGGCGCGGTCACCTGGTACATGCTCGGCACGCACTCGCTGATCGGCATCGGCGAAGGTCTCGTCACCGCGATCACCGTGGTCGCCGTGGTCAACGCGCGTCCGGACCTGGTCTATCTGCTGCGCGAGGCGGATCGCGGCGCCGTGCGCCGACCCCTGCTCTCCGCGAATCGCTTCCTGCTCGGATTCGCCGCGATCGCGCTGCTCATCGCGGGTCTGCTGTCCTACGCGGCGAGTTCGCAGCCCGACGGCCTCGACGCGACCACCCAGCGCGGCTGCACGGTGGTCGAGGGCACCGGGGAACTCGAGGGCGAATGCATCGCCCGCAGCGCGCGGGAACACGCGCTGTCGAATTCGCCGCTGGCCGACTACACAGTCGACGGGGACGACCGGCTGACCGGAATCGCCGGGGTGCTCGGTGCGACCGCCGTCTTCGCGGTGCTGTTCGCGGTGGTGCGCACCATCCGAGCGGGATGGGCGAGCCGCGCGAGCGCCGCCGGGTCGAGCACGGAGAGCGCGTAGGTGTCGGCCCTCGGCGCGCGGCTGCATCTGCCGGGCACGTCGCCGGTGCACCGGACACCGGCGGAGGTGAAGATCGTGTGCGCCGTCGTCGCGGTCTTCGCGGTGGTCGCGACACCGCGGGAAATGTTGTGGCCCTTCGCCTGCTACGCCGCGGGCCTGCTCGCGCTCTGGCGGTTCGCGGCGATTCCGCCGCGCTGGATCGCGCCGCGACTGCTCATCGAAGCGCCATTCGTCGTGCTGGCGGTGCTGCTGCCGTTTTCGGCGGGCGCTCCGAGGACCACGCTGCTCGGGATCTCGCTGTCCACGGCGGGACTGTGGGCGGCCTGGGGAATCATCGTGAAAGGCACACTCGGACTCGGCGTCTCGCTGACGGTCGCCGCCACCACGGATGTGCGCGAACTGCCCGCCGCGCTCGGTCGGCTGCGGGTGCCCGGCCTGATCGTCACCATCGTGGTCCTGATGCTGCGGTATCTGGACGTGATCGCCGACGAAGCCGCGCGCATGCGGATCGCACGACTCTCCCGGGGCGACGACCCGCGCACGATCCGCCGGATCGCGGCCACCGCGCGCGGCATCGGCAGCCTGTTCCTGCGCTCCTACGAACGCGGCGAACGGGTGCACCTCGCCATGCTCTCGCGCGGATACACCGGCGCGTTCACCGACGCGACGGCGACGCCCGCCACCCGGCGGCAGTGGGCAAGCGGACTCACCGTCGCCACCGTCGCGGTCGCCATCTGCTTCACCGCCCGGGTCCTACCGTGAGCGGCGCGGATCCCGAGGCGAGTCTCGGCACAACCAGCGCGACGGGCGCGTGTGCTGTCACCGTCACCGGCCTCTGCTACTCGTACCCGGACGGCACCCGGGCGCTCGACGGGCTCGACCTCGAGATCGCCGCGGGCGAGCGGGTCGCGGTGCTCGGGCCCAACGGTGCGGGTAAATCGACGCTCGTGCTGCACCTCAACGGTGTGCTGACCGCGGGCGCGGGTGAGGTGCGCGTCGGCGCGACCACGCTGGGTCGGGGCACGGTGCGCGCGATCAGGCAACGCGTCGGCGTGGTCTTCCAGGACCCGGACGACCAACTGTTCATGCCGACCGTGCGCCAGGACGTGGCGTTCGGACCGACGAACTTCGGCATGCGCGGCGACGCGCTCGCCGAGAGCGTGGCCTTCGCGCTCGAGGCGGTCGGCATGTCCGATCGCGCCGACCGCTCCCCCACTCGCCTCTCGCTGGGCGAACGCCGCCGCGCCGCGCTGGCCACGGTGCTCGCCTGCCGACCCGAGGTGCTCGTCCTGGACGAACCCGCCGCCAATCTCGATCCGGTCGCGCGCCGCGAACTCGCCGACATCCTGCTCGCGCTGCCGACCACCCTGGTCATGGTGACCCACGATCTGCCCTACGCGCGCCGGATCTGCGAGCGCGCGGTCATCCTGGACGGCGGCCGGATCGTCGCCGACGGCGGTATCGACGAAATCCTCGATGACGACGAACTTCTCGCCGCGCACCGGCTCAGCTGAGCCTGCCGCTCCCGATCGGATCGCGAGGCGACGCGCCGAATCGTTCTGTGGGACAGTTCTGCGGATGTCCGGACGGTCCGGCGGTGCAGGAGGAGTTCGAGGTGGCAGTGGTGCAGGACCGCCGGACACGGCGAGCGGCCCGGATCACCGCGCGGTGGACGGTCGCGACCTGGTTCGAGATCGTTCTCGGGCTGATGGTGGTCCTCGTGCTCGCGGGCGCGGTGGCGGGCGCCCAGGTCATCGGGCAGACCATGCAGAACTCCAACCGACTCATGAACGAGCTGTATCCGGCGACGGCGCTGGTGTACCAGTTGCACGGCGCGCTGCTCAATCAGGAGACCGGGGTGCGCGGGTACGCGCTCGGCGCCGACCCGCAGTTCCTCGACCCGTACGAGATCGGCCGCCGCGACGAACAGCGCGCCGCGACCCGGCTGCGCGAACTGATCGGCGACCGTCCCGACCTGCTCGCCGATCTGGAGCAGGTGGAGCGCACGGCCGCCGAATGGCGCGACAAGTACGCCGGACCGGTGACCACGACCACGACACCCGCGGCCGCGCGTGCGGTGGCGGCGGGCTCGGCGGTGTCGGGCAAGGAGATCTTCGACCGGCTGCGCGGTGAATTCGACCACCAGAACGGCCGTATCGCCGAAACCGTGCAGACCAACCGGGCCTCGCTCGCGCACGCGCGCACCGTGCGCAACGCCGTGCTGATCGGCATGGTGGCGACCTTCCTCGCCGTCGCCGTGATCCTGACCGTGGTGGTGCGGCGTCTGGTGGCGCGTCCGCTCGCCACCCTCACCGCCGCGTCCCAGCGGGTCGCGGGCGGCGAATTCGACCACCGCATCCGGGTGCGCGGCCCCTCCGACATCACGGCCGTCGCCACCGCCGTCGAGGCCATGCGCCGCCGGATCGTCGCCGAGTTGCAGGCCAGCCGCACCCAGCAGACCTTTCTGGAACAGCAGAGCGTGGAGCTGCGCCAGCAGGCCGCCGAGTTGAGCCGCTCCAATGCCGAACTCGAACAGTTCGCCTATGTCGCGTCGCACGATCTTCAGGAACCGCTGCGCAAAGTGGCCTCGTTCTGCCAGTTGATCGCCAAGCGCTACGGCGACAAACTCGACGAACGCGGACTCCAGTACATCGACTTCGCGGTGGACGGCGCCAAGCGCATGCAGGTGCTCATCAACGACCTGTTGACCTTCTCGCGCGTCGGACGGGTCGACGACACCAAGGTGGAGGTCGATGTCGACGACACCCTCGATCAGGCGCTGACCAATCTGGCGAGGTCGATCGAGAAGTCCGGCGCCGACATCGAACGCCCGAGCGCACTGCCGCGCGTGATCGGCAACCCGACCCTGCTCACCATGCTGTGGCAGAACCTCGTCGGCAACGCCGTGAAATTCGCCAGGCCCGACCAGCCGGTCCGCATCGAGATCCGGCACACCGAACTGCCCGACGGCGGACACCGGATCTCGGTCGCCGACAACGGCATCGGCATCGCGCCGGAATTCGCCGAGAAGGTCTTCGTGATCTTCCAGCGACTGCACAGCCGCGACGAATATCCCGGCACCGGAATAGGTCTCGCGATCTGCCGCAAGATCGTCGAATTCCACGGCGGCGCCATCGCATTGGATCCCGAGTACACCGAAGGCGCCCGATTCACCTTCACCCTCCCGCCCGCGGGCCAGGAATCGGCGGAGGTACACGGTGTCACCGCCGCCGAGCGGTCGGGCGCCGAAGCGCCCGGCGGCCTGCCGCAGGCGGACGACGGGGTACCGCCGACCGACGGCCGAACACCGTGAGCACCGCACGGTAGGTCATCGACCGGAGGCCCCTGAAGGCAGAACGTACGGTCGGTTCAGGACTTTGGCCCCTGTCGGACACCCCGCCTCGGATGCTGCCATGGAGAGGTCCGATCCGAAGGTTACGAGGGAACGGGGTGGTCGCGGATGGGCGTGTCCGACGACAGCTCGGCGGTGCAGGATCCGGTCGTGCGCGGCGCGATCGAGGAACAGGTGGTCGACCACACGGTTCGCTCGATCGCACGGGCGCTCGCGGACTGCCGGGCCGAGGCGAGCGCGCGGGTCCGGCTCACCTCGGGTGAGTGCGCGGGCGGGCCGGTATTGGCCGAGGTCAACGCCCGCGTCGGCGACGCGACGGTGCGGGTGCAGGTCGGCGGGCCATGCGGGCGCATCGCCGAACTGACCGCCGACCGGCTGGCCGGGCAGTTGCGCAGGGTCACGGGCGCCGACACCGACCGGATCTGGCCCGATCCTTACCGACCCGCGCTCGCCGTGGTCACCGACCCGCGCCCGATCGTGCGCCGCAAACACTGCGCCCTGCTTCGCGGCGGTCCTTCGGTCGCGGTGCGGACCATGGACGCGATGGATTACGACGCGCACCTCTACGTCGACGCCGAGACCGGCGAGGACGCGGCGGTGTACCGGGCGGGACCGCGCGGCGTGCGGATGGGCCGCCAGCACCGGGTCGATCCGCCGCCCGCGCTGCACGCGCTGCCGCTGACCATGAATCCGCGACCGGCGCCGCTGTTCACCGAGGATGAAGCCGCCGACCGGCTGTGCCGCTACGGACTGCCGTTCGTCTTCTTCACCGACCCGACCGACCGGCGCGGCAGGCTGCTCTACCGCCGCTACGACGGCGATCTCGGCTTGGTGGTTCCGCGCGAGGCGGGTGTGTCGTGATCGAGGATCTGGCGGTGTACCCCGACGATCGCACGGTGCGCGAACTTACTCAGGACGAGGCGCTCGACCTGCTCGCGGCCACCCCGCTGGGACGAGTGGTGTTCACCCGCAACGCTTTACCGGCGATCCGGCCGGTGAACCACCTGGTGGAGCCGGACGGTCGGATCATCGTGCGCACCCGGCTGGCCACCCGGTTCGGCGGGGCGGTGCGCGCGAACGCGGGGGTCGTGGTGGCCTACGAGGCCGACGAGATCGATCCGGTGCGGCGGCTCGGGTGGTCGGTGGTGGTCACCGGGGTCGCCCGGCAGGTCACCGATCCGGTCCTGGTCGCGCGGTTCGAGCAGTTGCTGCGTCCGTGGGTCGGTCAGGTCATGGACACGGTGATCGCCATCGAGCCGACCATCGTCACCGGAATCCGGTTGCTGCCGCGCGAGGACGAACCGACCCGGCCCTGATACGGAGCACACCGTCAGCGAACCGACAAGTTGGGTTGTGTTCAGGGGTATTGACACGCGGAAGCCACACGTTCGCCGGATCGCGGGTACGGCGATTCGGCGGCGACCTGTGGGTATCGAATCTGCTTGCGCAATTTGGCAATTGCATACCTGGCGGAATTCTTCATCGATCGCCGCGCGCACCGCGGCCGTGGGCCGGTAGCGTCTGCGCTCACCGACCGGCGACGGCGGGTCGGCCCGCAGCGAGAGAGGAAACACCTTGGCGGACATGGAAGTTGCCCTGAAGGACATGATGATGCTCGATGGCGCGGTGGCCGCCGCCGTCGTCGACTACGGCAGCGGGATGCCACTCGGAACCCTCGGCGGCTCCAAGAATTTCGACATCGAGGTGGCCTCGGCGGGCAATACCGAGGTGGTGCGCGCCAAGCTGCGCACCATCGAACAGCTCGGGCTCGACCAGGACATCGATGACGTGCTCATCACCCTCGGCAGCCAGTACCACCTCATCCGCCCCACCCGGGGACGCCGGGTCAAGGGCCTGTTCCTCTACGTCGCCCTCGACCGCGCACGCGGCAATCTCGCGCTCGCCCGGCGCAGACTCGAGGCGATCGAGGAAGAACTCGAGGTCTGAGTCCACCGACCGAGCCGCCGCGCCGGTAGGGCGGCGCGGCGGCTCGGTCATCGGCATCCGCGCCCTCGCCGGAGGCCGAATCGTTAGACTGGTCGATCACGAAGAGTCGCACATCATCTGGGTCGGAGTTCGGGGTTGGAGGTCGTCGTGGGCGGTGCGGGCCAACCGCTGTACCGGATGAAGGCCGATTTCTTCAAGACCCTCGGACACCCGGTGCGGATCCGGGTGCTGGAACTGCTCAGCGAACGCGATCACGCGGTGTCGGAGATGCTGCCCGAAGTGGGCATCGAACCGGCGAATCTGTCTCAGCAGCTGGCGATCCTGCGCCGCACCGGACTGGTCACCGCCCGGCGCGAGGGCCTGTCGGTCACCTACGCGCTCACCTCACCGCAGGTGGCCGAGTTGCTTCGGGTGGCGCGCGCGATCCTCACCACGGTGGTCGCCGGACAGGCCGAGCTGCTCGAGGATTCGACGCTCGTGCGCAAGTGATCCCGAATAATTCTCCGCGCTAGCGGATTTCGACGTACAAGGTGTAGGTGGCGTTGCCGCGGGTCGGCGCGACCGTCACGCGGTAGTAGCCGTCGCGGGGCAGCGTGATGTCGGTCGAGTGGTCCGCGACGACGAGGGTGGGGCCGTCCGGTCCCGACACGCTGAAGTTGACATTGCCCTCCAGCGCCCACGTGCTCACGGTCATGACCTGGCCGCGACGCGCTTCGAGGTAGTAGTGATCGGCGTCGCCGCGCACGATCGCGCCGTCCACGACCGCGCTCGACGCACCGGGCGCGAACCGGATCTCGCCCTGGTACCCGACGGCCTGCGCGGCGCCCGCACCTCCGATGGCGAGCGCGCACGCGGCGGCGACGGAGGTGAGTGCGAGCGCGGCGGCGCGGAAGGGGCGGGCGGTGGTGATGGCCATGGTCGGAGTCCTTGTCGTGGAAGTCGGTGTAGGACTCCGAGTCTGGGCCGACGCGCTTGCGGTCGACTGAAGACGCGGTTAACGCGGCGCCAGGGCCGCCCGCACCGCCTCGCACTGGTCGTCGAAGAAGGTGCGTGACACCCGCGCGGCGGGCAGCACCAGATCGAAGCCGTGGAACGCGCCAGGCACCTCGACCACCTCGCACGCCACCCCGGCCGCGCGCAGCCGCCGCGCGTATTCGAGATCCTCGTCGTGGAACAGGTCGAGCGATCCGACCCCGATCCACGCGGGCGGCAGTCCGCTCAGGTCGGGATTGCGCGCGGGCACCGCCGTGTCGGGATCCGCTGCGCCCAGGTAGGAGTTCCAGCCGTAGCGGTTGGCCGACCGGTTCCACAACCGGTGCAGCGGCGATTCGAGTTCGAAGCGGTCCGCGGTCCGGTCGTCGAGCATCGGATACACCAGCAGCTGCAGGATCGGGAGCACCGCGCCGCGATCGCGGGCCGCGAGGACCGTGGCCGCGGCGAGTCCGCCGCCCGCGCTCGCGCCGCCCACCACCAGCCGATCCGGATCGACCTCGGGCTGTCGCGCGAGCCACGACCACGCGGCGTAGCAGTCGTCGAGCGGCGCCGGATACGGGTGTTCGGGGGCCAATCGGTATTCGACCGAGGCAACCACGACGCCCAGCTTCTCGGCGAAGCGGCGGCACAGCTGGTCGTCCTGGGCGGCGCTGCCGATCAGGTAGCCGCCGCCGTGGATCCACAGCAGCGCGGGCGCGGGGGTGTCGAGTCCGGCCGGCCGATGCACCCGGACGGAGACGTTGGCGTCGATGTCGACCACTTCGACGCCGGGCAGGGTGGGCACGCGGGAGCCGAGCTTGCGGATCACCGGCAAGGTCAACGGGGTGATAGCCGCACCGGGCAGGAATGCCGCGGCGTAGCGGAGGTCGGAGTGGAAGGCGCTGGAACCGCGCCGGACCAGTGCCGCGATCGCGAGTCCTCCCGCCGCGAGGCCCAATAGCAACCCTCGGGAGGTCCTAGTACTCTTCCGTCCAGCCGTCACGCGCATGTCCACTCCGCATTAACCGGCCGATCCGTCACCTGACGACCGGCATTTCATGTACCACCGTGGTGCACATTACGCCGCCGCCCATCCGCGCGGGCCGAGTTGAGGACCCTTCGGGACTTGCCCGCCCCTCGCACACCGTAGTACTGTCCAGACAGTTGTCCAGATCTGGTTTCGGACATGCATGCCTGAAAGGTTGCAGAAATGACGTTGGTCAAACCGCGACAGGTTTCCGGGGGCGAGCACGAACACGGCCACCTCGAGGAGTTCCGTACCGACCCGATCGCGCTCATGAAACGCGTCCGCGAGGAATGCGGCGACGTCGGCTCGTTCCGCCTCGCCGACAAGGACGTGATCCTGCTGACGGGCGCCGAGGCCAACGAATTCTTCTTCAGATCCAGCGACGAGGATCTGGACCAGGCCGCCGCCTACCCGTTCATGAAGCCGATCTTCGGCGAGGGCGTGATCTTCGACGCCAGCCCGGAACGCCGCAAGGAAATGCTGCACAACCAGGCGTTGCGCGGCGAGCACATGCGCGGCCACGCCGAGACCATCGCCCGCGAAGTCGACGCGATGCTGGAGCGGTGGGACGACGAGGGCGAGATCGACCTGCTCGAGTTCTTCGCCGAACTCACCATCTACACCTCCTCCGCCTGCCTCATCGGCGTCAAGTTCCGCAACGAACTCGACGAACGCTTCGCCCACCTCTACCACGAGCTCGAGCGCGGCACCGACGCCTACTGCTACGTCGACCCCTACGCCGACATCGAGAGCTTCCGCATCCGCGACGAGTCGCGCGCCAAGCTGGTCGAGCTGGTCCAGGGGATCATGGACGGCCGCATCGCGAACCCGCCGAAGGGCAAGGAGGATCGCGACATGCTCGACGTGCTCGTCTCGATCCCCGGCGACGACGGGAAGCCGCGCTTCAGCGCCAGCGAGATCACCGGCATCTTCATCTCGATGATGTTCGCGGGCCACCACACCACCTCGGGCACCGCCGCGTGGACCGTCATCGAACTGCTGCGCCACCCCGACGTACTGGCACAGGTCGTCGGTGAACTCGACGAGCTCTTCGCCGACGGCGCCACCGTCAGCCACCACGCGCTGCGCCAGATCCCCCAGCTCGAGGCCACCCTCAAGGAGACCCTGCGCCTGCACCCGCCGCTGATCATCCTCATGCGGGTGGCCCAGGGCGAGTTCGAGGTGTGCGGGCACAGCATCGAGAACGGCGACCTGGTCGCGACCACCCCCGCGGTCTCCAACCGCCTGGCCGAGGACTTCCCGAACCCGGACCAGTTCGATCCGGGCCGCTACATCGACCCCAACCAGGAAGATCTGGTCAACCGCTGGACCTGGATCCCCTTCGGCGCGGGCCGCCACCGCTGCGTCGGCGCCGCGTTCGCACTCATGCAGCTCAAGGCGATCTTCTGCATCCTGCTGCGGGACTGGGAATTCGAACTGGTCCAGCCGTCGGAAACCTACCGCAACGACCACTCGAAGATGGTCGTGCAGTTGCAGCAGCCCTGCAAGATCCGTTACCGCCGGCGGAAGGTCTGATACCGCTGTCTCCGACACTTCAGGGGTACCGTCAGCTCGGTACCCCTGTTTTGTGTCTCTACCCGCGGTCGCAGACCGTCGCTGCGGGGCCGGGGCTGTGGTGAGCGGGTCGGTAGTGGTGGCTTCTGTTGGGGTGGGGTGCGAGGTGTGGGGGTTCTTTTTGATATGGGCATGAAAGTGGGCGCACCTCAGGGTGCGCCCGGTTTCGTGTTGTCAGGTGTTTGTGTTGTCAGTGGCCTCTGCGGATCCATTCGTCGAGGTGGGGGGCTTCTGCGCCGATTGTGGTGGATTCGCCGTGGCCGGTGTTGACTACGGTGTCCTCCGGGAGGGACAGGATGCGGTGGCGTAGGGAGTCGATGATGGTGTCGAAGCTGGAGAATGAGCGGCCGGTGGCGCCGGGGCCGCCTTGGAAGAGGGTGTCGCCGCTGAAGAGGGCCTTGGACTCCGGGGCGTGCAGGCAGACCGCGCCGGGGGCGTGGCCGGGGGTGTGGATCACGTGGAGTTCGCTGCCCGCCACGGTGATTCGCTGGCCGTCGGCCAGCGGCTTGTAGATCGCGTCGGGGCCGTAGACCATATCCCAGAGCGGCTGGTCGGCGGGGTGCAGGAGGATGGGGGCTCCGGTGCCGCGCGCCAGTTCGGCGGCGGCGTTGATGTGGTCGTTGTGGGCGTGGGTGCATACGATCGCCGACACCCTGCGGTCGCCGATGGCCTCGGCGATGGCGGCGGCGTCGTGGGCGGCGTCGATGACGATCACCTCGTCGCCGTCACCGATCAGCCAGACGTTGTTGTCCACCGCCCAGTCGCCGCCGTCGAGACTGAAAGTGCCCGAGGTGACCAGATTCTCGATGATCATCGCGCCACCGCCCCGACGACGTGGTCGGCTTCGCGGCTCTCGGCGTGCGCCTTTGCCCAGCGGTAGTCGGGCTTGCCCGACGGCGTGCGGGTGACGGTCTCGGTGACCCAGAACCGGCGCGGCAGTTTGTATCCGGCCAGATGCGCGCGGACGTGATCGACCAGCGCGTCGAAATCGACCGCGCCGGAACAGGAGACCACCGCGGCGACCTGATGGCCCCATCGATCGTCGGGTAGACCGATCACGACCACGTCGTAGATCGAGTCGTGCGCCTTCACCACGGCCTCGACCTCCTCGGCGAACACCTTCTCGCCGCCGGTGTTGATGACCATGTTGCCGCGGCCGATGAGGGTGATGGTGCCGTTGCCCTCGGCGCGTGCGCGGTCGTCGGTGACGACCATGCGGGCGCCATCGACGGTGCGGAACAGCTTCTCGGTCTTCGCCGGATCCTTGTAGTAGCCGATCGGCACGGAACCCGTTTTGGCGAGCCAACCTTCGGCGCCGTCCGCGACGGGACGACCCTCGTCGTCGACGACCACAGCGCCGCGCCCGGTCTGCACGCGGGGACCGCGCGCCGGGTCGTCGCTCTTCTCCGCGAAACCCATACCGCCGAAACCGGTTTCGGAGGACCCGATGGAGTCGGAGACGAGGGCGTTCGGGAACAGTTCAAGCAGTTGGTTCTTCACCGGCTGCGAGAGCAGCGCCGCGCCGGAGGCGATGACCGCCAGCGACGTCGCGTCCACCGGGCGCGCGCGGTAGGCGTCGAGCAGCGGCCTCGCCATGGCGTCGCCGGTGATGACCAGCACGCCGGGGCGCTCGGCGACCACGGTGTCCCAGATGGCATCGGCGTCGAACTTGGCCGTGTAGATCAGCGTGTTGCCGGTCCACAGGGCCATGAAGGACGACATCAGGGCCGAGGCGTGGATCAGCGGCGGCAGGATCAGCCACTTGGCGGGCTCGCTCTCGGCGCCGACGCGCGACTGCTGGTATTCGTCGGTCACCGGTTCACCGGTGTAGAAGTCGATGCCGCCGCCGAGCACCCGCCACATGTCCTCCTGACGCCACATCACGCCTTTGGGCATGCCGGTGGTGCCGCCGGTGTAGACGACGAACAGGTCGTCGGCGGTGCGTTCGACCTCGGGTCGGGTGCCGGGCTGCCCGGCCGTCGCCTCCTCGTAGGGCGTCGAGGCGCTCTCGATCTCGGGGCCGCCGAGTTCGTCGTCGACCACGAGCACGTGACGCAGGCGGGGCGCCCCGACGCGGGCCTTCTCCACCAGCGGCGCGTAGGCACGGTGGTGGACCAGGATCTCGAGGTCGGCGTTGTCGTAGAGGTAGCGCAGCTCTTCGGGTCCGTAGCGGTAGTTGACATTGATCGGGACGGCGCGCAGCTTGAAGGCGGCGATCAGCGTCTCCACCGTCTCGATGCCGTTGTGCATCTGGAATCCGATATGGGTGCCACTACCCGCGCCGTGCGCGGCGAGGTGGTGGGCGAGACGGTTGGCGCGCTCGTCGAGCTCGCGGTAGGTGATCCGGCGTTGGCCCTGGATCAGCGCCACCCGTTCCGGCATGGCGTCGACCGCGTGCTCGAACAGGTCGGCGAAGGAGTTCGACATGAGACTTCTTTTCTCCGGCGGGACTTCGACGTCCTGTCTATCACAAAAACTGGAACGTATTCCAGACATGATTCCAGACATATGACCGCCAAGTGTCGAAAACGCGAGCGGCCATGCCTGCCGGGAAGTTCCGACTCGCCCGATTTGCCCGGAGAACCCGCGAGGCCGTAGCTTGGACATGTGTCTGTTCACGATTCCGCGACCGTCGAGTCGACTCGACGACGCCTGAATCGCAAACAGGCCGAAACCGTCGACCGCCTCACCGCCGCCGCCATGGACCTCCTGCGCCGCGAAGGCTTCGATAATCTGACCATGCGCATGGTCGCGACCGCCGCCGGAGTCGGCACCGCGACCGCCTACACCTACTTCTCCTCCAAGGACCACCTGGTCGCCGAGGTCATGTGGCGCCACCTGCGCCAGACCGAGCCGCCGAGCTACACCGAGGACCAGAACACCGCGGCGCGCGCGATCACCGCGCTGCGCCGGATCACCTTCCTGCTCGGCGACCAGCCCGAAATGGCCAAGGCGGTCACCAGCGCGCTGCTCGGCACCGATCCCGATGTGGCGCACCTGCGTTTCCGCATCGGTCTGGAGATCCGCCGCTGGATCGACGACGCGCTCGGCGCCGATTCCGATCCCGACACCGTCGAGGCTCTGGAACTGCTGTACTCGGGCGCGTTGCTGCGCGCAGGCATGGGTTACGCCAGCTACACCGAAACCGCTGACCTGATCCAGAAGACCGCGATCCTGTTGCTGCGTTCGACCGACCGCCCGTAGCCGCTTCGCCACCCCCGCGATATCGCGCGGCGTCTGCTCCGGTCTCGATTCCGACACACCGCCGCACACCTCCCGACACCGCGGCTTCGCGCGTGGTCGACTTGGTGCGACCTCCGACCGCGCCACCCGCCGCACTCGAACACCGCCGAGCGGTACCGATGCGGCAAATCCGTCGAAACCATTTCTCGGAAAGTGTCCGGACATAGGATCGACCCCTGCCCCGGGCACGGCTCGTTCGGAGGACCCGCGTGGTCCGGCGTCCGCCCGGCGCCGACGAGCACGACGGGCTCGACACCGCCCGAGAGGTGAACACTGGTGGACGCGAAAACACCGACCCACCGCACGCGCCGCGCGACGCCCCTGCGCGACCGGTACGGGCTCAAACTGGCGGGCCTGGCCATGGTCCTGGTGATCGCCGCGGTGGTCGCCCTCGCGCTCGGCATGTTCGCGGGCAGCTTCCAGGAGACCGTCACGGTGCGGGTCGACGCACCGCGCAGCGGCCTTGTCCTCGACCCCGACGCCAAGGTGCGGATCCGCGGCGTGGAGATCGGACACGTCAGCGAGGTCTCCTACGCCGACGACCGGGCGCTGCTGAGATTGGCCATCGACCCCGAACAACTCGAACTCGTGCCGGAGAACGCCACCGTCGACATCCGCTCCACCACGATCTTCGGCGCGAAGTACGTCAACTTCGTGGCGCCGCCGGACGCCTCGCTCACGCCGATGCGCCCCGGCACGACCGTGCACGCGCAATCGGTGACCGTCGAGATCAACACCGTCTTCGAACAGCTGGCCGCGGTGCTCGCGCAGATCGATCCGGCGAAACTCAACGCCACCCTCGAGGCGTTGGGCACCGCGCTGGACGGGCGCGGCGCGAAACTCGGCGACCTGCTCACCCGCGCCGACGCCTACCTGCGGGAACTCAATCCGAGTCTGCCCGCCCTGCAACGCGACGTGACGGCCGCCGCGCAGGTCACCGCCCTGTACTCGGCCACCGCGGGCGACCTGCTGCGCACCCTGGACAACGCGGCGGCCACCAGCACCACGATCGCGACCTCGCAGGGCGATCTGGACGCGCTGCTGCTCAGCGTCACCGGCCTGGCGAACTCCGGCCGCGCGGTGCTCGGCGCGAGCGAACGCGACCTCGTCGACGCCCTCGCCCTGCTGCGCCCGACCTCGGAACTGCTGCTCGAATACGCGCCGACGCTGAACTGCGTCATCAACGGACTCGGCTCGCTGATGCCGTTGGCGGAACTGCTCTTCGGCGGCGGCCCCGACCCCTGGCTGGCGTTCAACACCAACTTCATGCTCGCGGGCGAATCGTACAAATACCCCGAGGACCTGCCCAAGGTGAACGCCACCGGCGGACCGCGCTGCGACGGCGTGATCGACCGGGTTCCCGGCAGTCACGCCGACTACCTCGTCACCGACACCAATGTGGGAGCGCCGTACGTACCGCCGACCAAGGTGGATCTGAACCAACCCAGGGTCTTCGAGATCCTGTTCGGCGGACTACCCGGCGTAACGTCCCAGTTCTGAACGCCCCGCGATGCCGGGAGTTCAGCGGTCGGCGATGCGCCGGGTGCGGTACTCGTTCGCGAACCGGTACGGCCCAGGTACCGACACTATGACCTCGGCGACCCAGATCTTCGCGGGCGGTTCGTACCCCGCCGACCTGCGCACATGCTCGCGCAACGCGGCCGATTCGAACGGGGCGAAGCGCGCGGGCACCGTCACCGCGACCTCGTGCGCGGGCCGCGCGTACCCGGCGTCGACCACGGACACACCCGCGCTCGGCTCACGCGGCGGCGGCATTCGATCCGGGCGACCCGCCTCGCCGGTCACGACGATCGCACCGCCGTCGGCGACCCGCGCGCGATGCCGGGTGATGACCACGTGCACACCGTCGACGGTGCGGAACAGGGTGTCGGACTGCACGACCCCCTTGTAGTAGCCCATCGGCACGGCGTCGGTCTGGGCCAGCCAACCCTCGACGCCGTCGGGCACCCGGCGCCCGTCCTCGTCGACCACGATCGCACCGCTGCCGGGCCTAACCTTGGCTTCGGGCGCGGAACCGGCCTCGGTCTGCGCGAATCCCACGTGCCCGAAGTCGGTGTCGGCCGAACCGATCGCCTCGGCGACCACCGCGTGCGGGAACAGCGCGAGCAGCGCCGCCTTGCCCGCCTCCGAATGCAAAGCCGTGCCCGCGGCGATGGCGACGAGCGAACTAGCGTCGACGGGGCAGGCGCGGTAGGAGTCGACCAGCGGCCCGACCATCGCGTCGCCGGTGAGCACGAGCACCTGCGGGCGGTCGCGGACGACCGTGCGCCAGATCGCGGCGGGATCGAAGCGCGGGGTGAACATGACCGCGTTGCCGGTCCACAGCGCCGCGAAGGTCGGCATCATGGCTGCGGCGTCGGTGAGCGGCGGCAGTACGAACCAGGTGCTCGGTTGGGTGCGGGCCGCGATCCTGGACTGCTGGTATTCGTCGGTGACCCGCTCGCCGGTGCAGAAGTCGATGCCGCCGCCGAAGGCGCGCCACAGATCTTCCTGACGCCACATGACGCCCTTGGGTTCGGCGCCCGCGGTGTAGATCAGCACCAGATCGTCGCCGCCGCGGTGGGTGAAGGGCCGCCGGGTCGGCGCCTCGGCCACGACCCGGTGGTAGCAGGCGGTGCCCGCCGGCGGCCACGCGGTGGCGAAGCCGTCGTCCACGCACAGGGTGTGGCGCACCGAACCGACCAGGTCGAGCGCCGCGCGCACCCGAGGACCGTAGCCCGCGTGGTAGATCAGCACCTCGAGGTCGGCGTCGGCGTAGAGGTCGGCGAGTTCGCCGACGCCGCGGCGGCAGTCCACGTTGATCGGGACCGCCGCGAGTTTGAAGCACGCGATCAAGGTCTCGACGGTTTCGATGCTGTTGTGCATCTGGTAGCCGACGTGGGTGCCGCTGCCGACCCCGAGGGTGGCCAGGTGGTGGGCGAGCTGGTTGGCCCGCCGGTCGAGTTCGGCGAAGGTGACCCGACGACCGTCCTCGACGAGTGCGATCCGGTCGGGCATGGCGTCGACCGAGTGTTCGAACAGGTCGGCGAAGTTGTAGGCCATGGCATTCCGTCTCCGAGCGGGCCTTCAGGGATTCTCGACGTCCCGGCGCGGCGTCGACCGTTTGCTGGAAGACATGCGCCCGGACATGTGTCCAGACACTATCATCGACACTGATACGAGACAATGCGGGACGGCTCGTGTCGGCCATGTCACGCCCGTGCCGACGCTTGCGCCGAACGGCGAAGTCACCGTATATTCCGAACACCTGTCCAGACAGCATTCCTTTGCTGCGTGTGCGCTGACCGCACCCCCGTCGAGGCGTACGGCTCACCGACCACGACGTGCCCTTGAAAGGGGACACCACATGACCGACACGCCCTCGGAAGCCGGCGGCGAGGTACGCCAACGGGGACTGCGGAAGATGTCCGAGGTCTACGGCTGGGAATTCCAGGACGGTCCGGGCGACCACTTCGCGATGACCGCCGACCACCTCTTCGCCGACGTCTGGTCACGCCCCGCGCTCACCGTGCGCGAACGACGCCTGCTGCTGCTCGGCGCGCTCACCGCGCAAGGGCTGTTCGACGTGGCGGAGATCCAGATCGGCGCCGCCCTCGGCAACGAGGAGTTCGACGAGGAGCAGCTGCGCGAGATCGCCCTGTTCCTGTGCCACTACGCGGGCTGGCCCGCGGGCACCCAACTCGACCGGGTCGTCGGCTCGGTGGTCGCGCAGCGCCGCAAGGCGGCGAAGAAGAAGGAAGAAGAGGCCACCCGATGAGCGCCGAGAGCAACCCCCGGAGCGGCTCGCCGCTGCGTCCGGTACCCGCGGACTCGATCCAGAACTGGGACGAACAGGCCGACGTCGTGGTCGCGGGCTACGGCATCGCGGGCGTCTGCGCGGCCATCGAGGCGGCGCGCGCGGGTGCTCGGGTGCTGATCCTGGAACGGACCAGCGGCTGGGGCGGCGCGGCCGCGCAGGCGGGCGGGTTCATCTACCTCGGCGGCGGCACCCCGCTGCAGCGGGCGCTCGGCTTCGAGGACACCCCGGAGAACATGGAGGCGTTCCTGCGCGCGGCGCTCGGCCCCGGCGTCGACGAGGCCAAGATCGGCGACTACTGCCGCGGCAGCGTCGAGCACTACGAATGGCTGGTCGCGAACGGGGTCCCGTTCCGCGAGGCGTTCTGGGGCGAACCCGGCTGGGAGCCGCCGCACGACGAGGGCCTCATGTATTCCGGCGGGGAGAACGCCGCGCCGTTCAACGAGATCGCGACGCCCGCGCCGCGCGGACACGTGCCGCAGATGGAGAACAAGCGCACCGGCCAGAAGGGCGGCGGCTACATGCTGATGCAGCCGCTGGCGAACACCGCGGAAGCGCTCGGCGTCACCGTCGCCTACGACACCAGGATCCAGCGCCTCGTGGTCGATGCCGATGGCCGCGTGGTCGGCGTCGTCGCCAAGCGCTACGGCGAGGAGATCACGGTGCGCGCCGAGCGCGGCGTCGTGCTCGCCACCGGCAGCTTCGCCTACAACGACCCGATGATCGAGAGCTACGCGCCGCGCCTGATCGGCCGCCCCGGCGCCGCGATCGAGGAACACGACGGCATCGGCATCCGGCTGGCGCAGGGTCTCGGCGCCGAACTCGCGCATATGGACGCCACCGAGGTCGCCTTCTTCGGCGACCCGCAGATGCTCGCACGCGGCATCCTGGTCAACGGCCAGGGACAGCGCTTCGTGCCCGAGGACACCTATCCGGGCCGCATCGGGCAGATGAGCCTGCTGCGCCAGGAGAACACGGTGTACCTGGTCATCGACGAAGCCTCCTACGAGGCGTCGCAGCAGACCGAGACCGCGACCCCCTTCTTCCGCGTCCCGCCGACCTGGGCCGCGGAGACGGTAGCCGAACTGGAATCCGATATGGGCCTGCCCGCCCGTTCGCTCCAGTCCACCGTCGAGGTGTACAACCACCACGCGGGCGACGGCGTCGACCCGCTGTTCGGCAAGAAATCCGAATGGGTCGCGCCGATCAGCGGACCCGTCGCCGGTTTCGACATGCGCGGCTTCACCGCGGGATTCACCCTCGGCGGACTGCGCACCGATCTCGACTCGCGCGTCCTGCACGTCTCGGGTGAACCGATTCCCGGACTGTTCGCCGCGGGCCGGTGCACCTCGGGCATCTGCGCGGGCGGCTACGTCAGCGGCGCCTCGCTCGGAGACGGAAGCTTCTACGGCCGCAGGGCCGGTATCGCCGCGGCGAAGAACTGAAAGGCCAAGCCATGACACTGGGCTCGATGAAATTCGGGATCGTCCTCTTCACCAGCGACCGCGGGATCTCTCCCGCCGCCGCGGCCCGCGCGGCCGAGGACGCCGGATTCCACTCCTTCTACGTCCCCGAACACACCCACATCCCGGTCAAGCGGGAGGCGGCGCACCCACAGACCGGTGACGCCAGCCTGCCCGACGACCGCTACACGCGCACCCTCGATCCGTGGGTGTCGCTGGCGATGGCCGCCGCGGTCACCGAGCGCATCGAATTGTCCACCGCGGTGGCGCTTCCGGTCGAAAGCGACCCGATCACGCTGGCCAAGACCATCGCGTCGCTGGACCACCTGTCCGGCGGCCGCGTCGTGCTCGGCGCCGGATTCGGCTGGAACACCGACGAACTCGCCGATCACGGCGTCCCGCCGAACAAGCGCCGCACGGTGCTGCGCGAGTACGTCGAGGCGATGCGCGCGCTGTGGTCGCAGGACGAGGCATCCTATGAAGGCCAGTTCGTGCAGTTCGGACCGAGCTGGGCGTGGCCGAAGCCGGTGCGCCGCGATGTGCCGGTGCTGATCGGCGCCGCGGGCACCGAGCGCACCTTTCAATGGATCGCCCGATCCGGCGACGGCTGGATCACCACGCCCGGCGAGACCGACATCTCCGAACGTCTCGCGCTGCTCAAGAAGATCTGGGCGGACGCGGGCCGCGAGGGCAACCCGCGCGTGGTCGTGCTCGATTTCAAGCCCGATGCCGAGCGCCTGACGACCTGGGCCGCCGAGGGCGTCACCGACGTGCTCTACGGCCTGCCCGACAAGAGCGAGGACGAGGTGCGCGCCTACCTGGAGCGGCTGTCGGGCAAGCTGGCGAAGATCGGCGCCGAAGCGAGCTGATCGCCGCACTGAAAAGCCGAGCGCCGGAATCCTTCTCGGGTTCCGGCGCTCGTCGGTTCCGCGGACCGCTCAGGACATCAGACGGCGCACGAAGCGGTTGCCGAACGCGTAACGCAGGATGCTCTCCAGCGTTTCGAGCGTCTTGTCGCTGTAGGGGTACCAGACGTGTTCGGACTTGGTGGCCCACCTCGCGATCAGAATCGGTTGCGCGTGCGTGTATTTGCGCAACGCGTCGACGCCGTTGACCTGGCCGACACCGCTGGACTTGCGGCCGCCGAAGGGCGCCTCGGCCACACCGTAGATCGTCGCGGCGTCGTTGTGCACCACCGAACCGGTGATCAACCGCTTGCCGATTCGCTCGACGGTGGCCGGGTCGCGGGTGAACACGCTCGCGCTGAGCCCGTATTCGCTGTCGTTGGCAAGGCGAACGGCCTCGTCCTCGTCGCGCACGCGCATGATCGCCGCGACCGGGCCGAAGGTCTCCTGCGTCATCAGGTCCATGCTGTGGTCGACGTCGACGAGCACCGTCGGCTGGAAGAACAGCCCGTCGCCCGCCCCCGGCGCGCCGCCGACCGCAGCGACCGCGCCCTTGTCCTTGGCCTGCTCGACGTGCCTGCGCACGATCTCGAGCTGCCGGTCGCTGAACAGCGGCCCCATATCCTTGTTCTCGGCGCCGTAGGTGATCGCGCGCGCCTTCTCGATCACCT
Organism: Nocardia bovistercoris; assembly: GCF_015674855.1. Classification (GTDB taxonomy): domain Bacteria; phylum Actinomycetota; class Actinomycetes; order Mycobacteriales; family Mycobacteriaceae; genus Nocardia; species Nocardia bovistercoris. The sequence continues at coordinate 747,996 of NZ_JADMLG010000001.1, forward strand.
TGCGGATGAACTCGTCGGCGACGGCCTCGACCACGTAGATGCGCTCCACGCTCAAGCACACCTGGCCGGTGTTGAACATCGACAGGTACACCGCGCCCGCCGCGGCGCGTTCCAGATCCGCGTCGGCGCACACGATCATCGCGTCCTTGCCGCCGAGTTCGAGTGTGCACGGAATCAGCCGCCGCCCACACACTTCGGCGATCTTGCGCCCGGTCGCGACACTGCCGGTGAAGGTGATCTTGTCGATGTCGCCCGCCACCATGGCCGCGCCGGTCTCGCCGTCGCCGTGCAGCACCTGCACCACGTCGTCGGGCACACCGGCCTCGCGCAGTACACGCACCACCCACTCGCCCGAGCGCGGCGTGACCTCGGAAGGCTTGAGCACCACGGTGTTTCCGGCGAGCAGCGCCTGCACGACCGGGTTCAGCGAGAGCACGAACGGCGCGTTCCACGGCGTGATCACCCCGACCACGCCCAGCGGCTGGTAGTTCACCGTCAGTTTCTTCACGGGCAGCAGGTAGCCGTGCAGGCGCTTGCGCTCGTCGCGCAATTGACGCTTCGCGCGCGCACCCCAGTGGTTGAGGAAGTCGCAGGAGGGCAGGATCTCGATGGTCAGCGCTTCGGCGCGGGGCTTGCCGGTCTCGGCGCGCAGCGCTTCGACGATCTCTTCCTTGCGCGCGAGCAGCACGTCGACCGCGCCGCGGATGATGGCCGCCCGCTCGGTGACCGGCCGCGCCGCCCACTCCGGTTGCGCGCGCCGCGCCCGCGCCAGCGCCTCGTCCACGTCGGTGGCGGTGGCCACCTCCCACTCGCCGAGCGCGGAACCGTCCACCGGACTCGTCAGCGCCCAGCGTCGACGCTCTCCGGCCGCGGCCGCCAACGGTTCAACGATCGCCATCGCGACCACCTTTCCGGCCGCCCGCTCCGTACCCCCGATGCGCGGCAGACACATTTTCGGACATGTGTCCGGACAGTACCATCGACACCCCTTCGGGACAACGCCCGATCGGGGTGCCGACGGTGCTGGTCAGCCGCGCGAATCAGGCACTGGCCAACTGCGCCTGCCACATCCAGTGCAACTGCTCGAGGCGCGCGGCGATCTCGATGAACAGGTCCTGGGTCACCGGATCGGCCTTCTCCGTCGCCTCGATCCGCGACCGCAGGCCCTGCACCACCGAAGCCAGGTTCCCGACGATCGCGTCGATCACATCGGTGTCCTGCTGCCAACCCGCCGCGAGACCCGACGCGCCGGACTCCTTGGACACCGTCTGCGCCCGCCCATCCGGCGCGACGCCGATCGCGGTCGCCCGCTCCGCCGCGTCATCGGTGAAGTCCCTTGCCGCCAAGACCAATTCGTCCAGGGCCAGATGCACCGAACGGAAATTGCGGCCGACCACGGTCCAGTGCGCCTGCTTGGCGATCAGGGTCAGATCGATCAGGTCGACGACCGTGGCCTGCAACGCCTCGCCCGCTATCCGCTGCTGTTCCGGGTCGAGAGTGCTCGTGATCGGAGTGCTCATCGTGCTCGCCTTTCTCGTGTCCAGCGATTGCTCACGCACCGAACTACCCGGGCCCCACACACCGAAACACCGCGGCGGTCGGCATCACACTTGGCGTGTCCCGTGTCGTGGTCGGCACGCGGGCACGCGGTGTGCGGTCGTCGGTCGACGTCCCGGTTGCGCGATCCAGCGACGAGGTCAACAGGCCACGCCGAGCAGCCGAGCCCGGCGCGCCGCCGCCCGCACCGCCGCACCGACCGCGACCAGCGGCGGCATCCAGCGCGCCTCGCCGGGCGCGATACCCCACGCCGGATCGCCGCCGCCCGGCGCATCCTGCGGTAGCGGGATACCCGCGCCGTCCATGTGCACGACCGCGCCCGCCGCGCGCAGCGCCGCCACCGCCATGCCCGCCCGGCCGATCCCGGTGACCAGGTGGATCTCGCGGCGCAGCGGGCCGGGGACCTCGATGACCGGACCCGACAGGTTGTTGGCCCGCAGGAAGCGGCGCACGCCCGCGGCGAGCGCACCGGTCAGTTCGATTCCGGCCACCTGGTCGTCGGTGATCAGGCGGAGTCCGTCGGCCGTCGCGGCTACCGTCCACCCGAAGCGGGCGTAGTCCACGGCGGCGACCTCGGTCGCGGCGGTGACGGAAGTCGAAAGCATCGTCGGCACTGTCTTCTCCATTCCCTGTCGATCCGACCTTCGGGCCGGTTGTGCACGCCCCACTGTCGTGTCGGCACCTGTGAATGGAATCCGAGGGCGCTAGGAGTTTTCCTACGGAATCCTTGCGATCCACTCGAGGCGGATCGCAAGGTCGCGGGCCCAACCCCGCCGACCTGGCTTTCCATGTTTGAACTCGGCGTGGCGGCGTACTCTCCGCACGGGGGCGCCGGTCGTCGCCGACCGCGCCCACCCTCCTGACGACCTCGAGTAGAAGGGAGCACGATGTCGAATTTCACGACCGATGACTCGGGCATACCGGTTCCGAGTGACGAACATTCACTCACGGTCGGCCCCGACGGACCGATCCTGCTGAACGACGCCTACCTCATCGAGAAGATGGCGGCGTTCAACCGCGAGCGCGTCCCGGAACGGCAGCCGCACGCCAAAGGCGGCGGCGCGTTCGGCACCTTCGAGGTGACCAACGATGTGAGCGCCTACACCAGGGCGGATCTGTTCCAGCCCGGCAAACGCACCGAGGCGCTCGCGCGCTTCTCCACCGTCGCAGGCGAACGCGGCAGTCCCGACACCTGGCGCGACCCGCGCGGATTCGCCCTCAAGTTCTATACCGAGCAGGGCAATTTCGACATGGTCGGCAACAACACGCCGGTGTTCTTCGTCCGCGATCCGATGAAGTTCCAGGATTTCATCCGCTCACAGAAACGCCGCGCCGACAACAACCTGCGCGACCACGACATGCAGTGGGATTTCTGGACGCTGTCACCGGAGTCCGCGCACCAGGTCACCTGGCTGATGGGCGATCGCGGCATACCGCGCACCTGGCGGCACATGAACGGCTACTCCAGCCACACCTACCTGTGGTACAACGCCGAGAACGAGCGGTTCTGGGTGAAATACCACTTCAAGACCGACCAGGGAATCGAATTCCTCACCCAGGACGAGGCCGACCGCCTGGCCGCCGCGGACGCCGACTACCACGTGCGTGACCTGTGGGAGTCCATCGAGCGCGGCGAACACCCGAGTTGGACCCTGCACATGCAGATCATGCCGTTCGACGACGCGAAGACCTACCGGTTCAATCCGTTCGACCTCACCAAAGTGTGGCCGCACGAAGACTATCCGCTCGTCGAGGTCGGGCGGCTGCGGCTGGACCGCAACCCGGCCGACTATCACACCGAGATCGAACAGGCCGCCTTCGAACCGAGCAACGCCGTGCCGGGCACCGGGCCGAGTCCGGACAAGATGCTGCTCGGACGCTGGTTCTCCTATCCCGACGCGCATCGCTACCGAATCGGGGTGAACTACAAGGAACTTCCGGTCAACTCGCCGCACGCGACCACCGTCCGCTCCTATTCCAAGGACGGGCAGATGCGCCACCGCAATCCGGGCGATCCGGTGTACGTGCCCAATTCCAAGGGCGGTCCGCACGCCGACGCCCAGGTGTCGGGTCCGCCGGTCGGCTGGCACACCGACGGCGAGATGGTGCGCCAGGCGTACACCGCGCGCCGTGACGACGACGATTGGGGTCAGGCGGGCACGCTGGTGCGCGACGTGCTCGACGACGCGGCCCGCGCGCGTCTGGTCGACAATATCGTCGGCCACCTGCTCGACGGAGTCAGCGAACCGGTGCTGGCGCGCGCCTTCGAATACTGGCGCGCCGTCGACAAGGATCTCGGCGACCGGATCGAATCCGGGGTGCGCGACAAGCGGAAATGAGTGCGCAGGCGACGACCGCCCGAACCGGGGTTCGGGCGGTCGATTTCGCCGTTCAGCGGTGGGCGATCAGAACAGCGACGCGGCCTCAGGCACCGGATTCCGGTCGCGGGCCACGGCCGTGAACGCCTCGACCGGATGGTGGGCGAGCATGCGGGCGAAATCCCGCGTCGTGCCTGGCCACGGATTCACCACCCGGCCGTTGACGTGCTTGTACCAGCTGTGCACCGGACCCGACCAGACCGTTTTCGCGATGGCCCGCCGCAGCCAGCGTTGATAATTCGCCATGGCGACCGGCCCGACCTCGACCGCGGGACCGCCGAGTTGTTCGTGCCAGCGCAGGCATTCGAGGATGTAGTCGATCTGGTATTCCTTCATCGTCGGATTGCTGCCCGCGGGCGTGAAGGAATTCGGCCCGGCGATGAGGAAGGCGTTCGGGAATCCCGGCACCGCCAGGCCCATGAATGCCTCGGCCCCGTCGCGCCACTGCTCGTGCAGCAGCCGTCCGTCGCGCCCGCGTACGGTGATCGGCGCCATGAATTCGGCGGCGCGGAATCCGGTGGCGTAGACGAGGATAGCGGCGGGCCGGTGCGCGCCGTCCACGGTTTCGACGCCGTCGGCGACGATGCGCTGGATGGGGTCGGTGACCAGCCGGACATTGTGCCGCGCCAGGGTCGGGTAATACGTGCTGTCGAAGATGATTCGTTTGCCGCCGATCGGATAATCCGGCGTCACCGCCGCGCGCAGCCGCGGATCGGCCACGCGACGATGCAGGTACGCGCGTGCGAACCACTGCGCGGGAAGTGCCGACCAGCCACGGTGCATGATCGGCGCGAGTACCGCGTCCGCGCCACGATGCAGCGCCGTGCGATACGCCTGATGGGCGCCAGGCACCTGCATGGCCAGCCGCGACAGCGGTCCGAATTCGCGGGATGGCTTGGGCAGCAACCAATGCGGCGTGCGCTGATAGAGGTGCACCCGGCGGGCGATCGAGGCGATCTTCGGCAGCAGCTGCGCCGCGCTGGATCCGGTGCCGATCACCGCGACCTCGCGACCGCGCGCGTCCACGTGGTGATCCCAGCGCGCGGTGTGGAATGCCGTGCCCGCGAAGTCGTTCCGTCCGGGAATATCGGGAATGTAGGGCCGGTGCAATTGCCCGAGGGCGAAAATCGCGATGTCGGCGCGAATGATCGCGCCGTCGGCGGTGGTGAGTTCCCAGCGCCCGAGATCATCGAGGTAGGTCGCGGTGGTCAGCGCCGAATTCAGGCGCAGGTGCGGAGTGAGCCCGTACTCGTCGGCGACCCCGATCAGGTAGTCCAGGATCCGCTCCTGTCCCGGATACCGTTGTCGCGCACTGCGGTACGGGGCGAAGGAGAAGGAGTACAGGTGCGAGGGCACATCGCAGTCGCAGCCGGGATAGGTGTTCTCGCGCCAGACGCCACCGACCCGATCGCCTTTCTCCAGGATGACGAAATCGTGGTAGCCCGCCTGTTTGAGCGCCACTCCCATGCCGATTCCGCCGAATCCCGCTCCGACTATCGCCACTTTCAGATCCAGCACCACCTCGGTGACCAAGCCTCTCTGTTCAGTCAACATTCAGCAATCACTATTCGAGTCGCGAACGCACCCGGATTGATTTCGATCCATCGCAATATGGACACGGCCGAACCACGGCTATTTCGCACCGACTAGGCGGTCTGATAGCACGTCTCACACAGATTTCGACGACGAGCCGCGCAGGCGCGCCGTTGCCGACAGCGTTGCCGCCCCGACTCCCGCACCTCCGACAGCAGATATTCAGTTACCCATTCGGAGGCCGACCACACCCCGTTACATCCGGGATCGAGGCGCTTGCCGACCTCGCGCCCGGATGTGACTACAGTGTTCGATTCGAAAAGTCTCGCCACATGGCCATCCAGTGCGCTATGTTAATGACTGTTCTTCAAATTTCTGGACGGTGCCGTTCGGGGAAGGCACCTCACCGCAGGTGAGACGCGCCGATCCCGCGCCATCGGGATGGGTGTGTGGCCGCATGCGTATATCTGCCCCGATCACCGTGTCGGCATTGTTGGCGGCGGGCGTCGTCATGACGGGTTCCGCCGCGAAAGCGCCACTGCCCGAACCGGAATCCGCCACCGCGAGCGTCCTCGCCGCCGCGGCGGGTCTGCCCGCGATCACCGCCGTGCCCGCAGGCGCCGCCGAGACGACCGTCGGACTGCTGCCCGCGCTGCCCGCCGCCGCACGGACCCTGAACGCTGTCACACCGGCCGCCGACGCGACATCGACGACCGCGACCGCCGTCGCGGTGCACGAGATCTCCCTCCCGAATTCCACCGGTGCGCTGGGGATTCCGGAAATCGTGCTGGCGGCCTACCGCAATGCCGAGTTGGCCATGGCCTCCGCGCAACCGTCCTGCGGGCTGAGCTGGAACCTGCTGGCGGGCATCGGACACATCGAATCCGACCACGCCTTCGGCGGACGCACGGATGCCTCGGGCGCCACGACCACACCGATTCTCGGTCCCGTACTCGACGGCACCCTGCCCGGTAACGAGGTGATCCCGGCCGCGAACGGCGGCTACGTGCGCGCGCTCGGCCCCATGCAGTTCCTGCCCGACACCTGGAATCGGTACGCCGCCGACGGCAACGGCGACGGAACAACCGACCCGCACAACGTCTTCGACGCCGCGCTCGGCGCGGGAAAATACTTGTGCTCGGGCGGCCTCGACCTCCGCGATCCGGCGCAGGAACTGCGCGCGGTGCTGCGCTACAACAACTCGATGGCCTACGCCGCCGACGTGCTCAGCTGGTCATCGGCCTATCGCGGCGGCGGCGCGCCGACCAGGGTCGCTCTCTCGCCCGAAATCGTGCCGCCACGCGCCACCTCGTCCGATCCGGGACTGCTCGCCGTGGGGTCTCGGGCCGAGGACCGCCCACTCACCCTGCAGCCGATGGTCGAGGTCAGCGCGCCGCCACGCGTGACACCACCGCTGGTCAGTATGCCCGGCCTCACCCTCGAATGCGGAGTGCTCTGCACTCCTATGCATTCCGATCCCGCCGACACCGAGCAACCCGGTCGGCCCTCGGCCCCCGAACCGTTCCCGCTCGAAGAACAGCAGCGACAACCCGAATCCGTCGCACCGCCCACGCATCAGCCGAGCATCACGCTGCCGATGGGCATCGTCATCCCATTGCCGATGCCGCAGACCTGAGCGAGGCCCGAATTCGGATATTCCGCACCGCGAAACCCATAACGACGCGGCGATATGAGAGTCGAATACCGCTCGGGATGGAAGGATTGGCCACATGGCAGGCAAGCGCACCGTTCTCACCGCCGGATTGCGCCGTCTGGCCGCCTTGTTGTTCGAGATGCGCGAGGGCGTCGAGCTGAGCAAGGAGGAGGTCAGCGGCAAGACCGGGATCAATGTCACCACGCTGTATCGCATCGAGGCGGCACAGGCCAGGCCGCAGCGGCGCACCCTCATGACTTTGCTCGACCTGTACGACATCGAACCCGATCGGCGCAAATACGCGCTGGATCTGCTGTCGGACGCGCAGAAGCCCGGAATGTCGCGGCCATACGAGGCCAATCTCACCGAAGTCTATTCCGCGTATATCAATTTCGAATCCGAGGCGCTCTCGGCGCGCCACTACCAGACCTCCTATATTCCCGGCCTGCTCCAGACCCCGCAGTACGCGAGCGCGGTTATCGACACCTCGATGCCGAAGGTCGAAGCGGCGGTCACCGAGAGCAGGGTGGCGGCGCGCATGAATCGCGCCATCGTCCTCACCAAGGAGGAGCCGCTCGAATTATGGGTAGTCCTGGACGAGGCGGCCATTCGCCGCGTGGTCGGCGGCCCCGAGGTCATGTACGGACAGCTCGGGAAATTGGTGGAGCAGAGCAAACAGAAGAACATCATCCTGCAGATCCTGCCCTTCGACGCGGGCGCGCATCCCGGTATGCCCGGCTCGTTCACACTGCTGGATTTCCCCGAACCCAACGATCCCGAACTGGTCTACGTGGAAGGGATCGCAGGCGACGAATTGATCGAGGGCCATGCCGAGATCCGCCGCTTCGGCGTGATATTCGACCAGCTGCGCGCCATGGCGCTCAGTCCGCGCGATTCCATCGCCCTGGTCCGCGACGTCGCCGAGGCGTCCCCTGGCCGCCGATGACCGGTCAGCGGCGGCTCGCGCGCCGGTAGCCGACGGCCGCGGGAATCGCGAAGACCAGCAGCGCGCCCAGCGACCAGATCGCGGTGGCGCCGAGCGGTTCCCGCACCGGCCCGCCCGCCGCGAGTCCGCGCATCGCGTCGATGGCGTGGCTCATCGGCTGATGTTCGACGATGGGCCGCGCCCAGCCGGGATAGGCGTGCGTGGGCGCGAATCCGGTGCTGAAGAACATCAGCAATGACGAGGCCAGCGAAATCGCCTCGACCAGTGCCGCTTTCGCGCCGAGCGTGGCGACGGCGGTGACCAGGGTGGCGAATCCGAGTCCGTACATCAGCGGAACGCCCCACAGCGCCGCGGCCGCCGACACACCCCGCTCGAAACGGAACCCCAGGACCGTGCCGACGCCGAGCAGAACCGTGGTGCACAACAGAATTCGGATTCCCTCGGCAACCACGCGGGCCGCAAGTCCCGACGCCCTGTGCACCGGCAACACCCAGAACCGGGCGAGCAGCCCGGCGTCGCGTTCCCGCCCGAGGGTCACCGCGCCCGCCAGCGAACCCGACATCACCCCGACCAGCACCACCATCGGCACCGAACCGTAGAGCGCGTTCGACCCGGCCGCCGCCGAGATCTGTTTGCCGAGCACGGTATTCAACACGACCAGCAGCAACGCCGGGAACAGCAGCGACTGCACGACGGTGAACGGGTCGCGCCACCAGCGCACCAGCAACCGCCGGGTCTGCACCGCCGTCTGGGTCGTCGCGTGCCGCCAGGTCTCGGTCGGCCCGACCACCCGCGGCGCGATCACCACGACCTCCGCCGCGCGAGCCCCCATGCCGCCGCCCCGAACACCGCGAGCAACCCCGCCGCCCACGCGGTCGCCGGACCGAGGACAGCGAATCCCACCTCGCCCGCGTTCCCGGACGGATCGCCCGCGAACGCGCGCAACGCGAACACCCATTGCGACACCGGCTGGTCGCGCGCGAAACCCCTGATCCAGGACGGGAACTGCGCGGCGGGCGCGAACCCGGTCGAGACCATGCCGAGGATCAGCTGCGGCAGCACCAGCGACTGGGTGCTCGCCTCCGGACTGCGCGTGTACGTACCGAGCGCATCCGCGCCGACACACAGGGTCACCGCGATCAACCCGGCGAAGGCCACGAAACCCACTGTGTCGGCGAGACTTCCGTAGAAGCGCACACCGATCACGAATCCGCACAGCAGCGCCGCCGCCAGCGCGACCGCGGCACGATACATCGCCGCGGTGATCCGCGCGACCAGCGGCAGCGCGGTCGGCATCGGCATGGCGCCGAATCGCCGATTGAGCCCGTCGCGGGCGTCCACCGCCGCGCGGAAGGCGGCCGAGGTCGCGCAGAACGAGATCGACTGCATGACGATCATCGGCATCAGGAACTGGGCGTAACTGCTCAGCCCGTGGCCGTACACGTTCATCACCATGTTCAGCGGCACATAGAAGCCCAGGGTGAACACGGTGGGCGCGAGCAACGCGGTGAACACCTCGCCGTTGCGCAGCGATGGCCTGATCGCACGCGCGGCCAGGACCCACCACTGGCGCGCGGCGGGGACGAGCACGTCGAGCATCGGCACCTCCATCCCGCGCGGCCGTGCCCGACAGCCGCCCCGCGGTACAGCGCGAGGGGTGCGGTGCGACGGGGCACGGCCGCTATGGGTATAAACGCGACAGCGGCCGGACCGGTTCACCCCGAATCGGATTCGGCGCCACCGCACGGAAGCACGGCGACTACTCGGCACCCGAACGGGGTATCCCCCTATTCCGTTCCGAACCCAGGAGAGACACGTCATGGCAGATGTGACCGCCGAATCAGGGCAGACACCAGAACCGACGCTCAAACGTGTGATGGGTCCTGGCCTGTTGCTGCTGTTCATCATCGGCGACATCCTCGGCACCGGCATCTACGCGCTCACCGGCAAGGTCGCCAACGAGGTCGGCGGGGCGGTGTGGGTGCCGTTCCTCGTCGCGTTCGCGGTCGCGCTGGTCACCGGGTTCAGCTACCTGGAACTGGTCACCAAGTATCCGCACGCCGCGGGCGCCGCGCTCTACACGCACAAGGCGTTCGGTGTGCACTTCCTCACCTTCATGGTCGCTTTCACGGTGATGTGTTCCGGTATCACCTCGGCCGCCACCGCCGCACGCGCCTTCGCCGCCAACTTCGCCGAAGCCTTCGAATTCGACCTGAGCACCGGCATCGGCGTCACCCTGGTCGCGCTGGCGTTCATGCTCGTGGTCGCCGCGATCAACCTGCGCGGGGTCAGCGAGGGCGTGAAACTCAATGTGGTGCTCACCTGCGTCGAGCTCAGCGGACTGTTGATCGTCATCGTGATCGGACTGTGGGCGCTCGGCTTCGGCAACGGCGACTTCGGCCGGGTGGTCGAATTCGACACCGGTGACCGCAGCGCGCTCGGCGGCGTCATCGTCGCGACCACCCTCGCCTTCTACGCCATGGTCGGATTCGAGGATTCGGTGAACATGGCCGAGGAATGCAAGGAGCCGAGCCGGATCTTCCCGAAAGTCCTGCTCGCCGGACTGATGGTGACCGGACTCATCTACGTGCTCGTCTCGATCACCGCCATCGCGCTGGTGCCCCCGGGCGAACTCGGCTCGGGCGACACGCCGCTGCTGAAGGTCGTCGAAGTCGGCGCGCCAGGATTCCCCACGCATATCTTCGCGTTCATCACCATGTTCGCGGTCGCCAACTCCGCGCTCATCAACATGCTCATGGCCAGCAGGCTGCTCTACGGCATGGCGCGCCAAGGCGTGATCCCGCGCCCGCTCGGCAAGGTGCACGCGGGCCGCCGCACGCCGTACGTGGCCATCGCCTTCACCACCGTGCTCGCCCTCGGCCTGATCCTGTTCGTCGGCGAAGTGCCCGAACTCGGCGGCACCACCGCGCTGCTGCTGCTCGCGGTGTTCACCGTGGTGAATATCGCGGTGCTGGTGCTGCGACGCGACCCGGTCGAGCACGACCACTTCCGCACCCCCACCGCTCTGCCCGTCGTCGGCGCGCTGACCTGCGGATTCCTGGTGACGCCGTGGACCGATCGCAATACCCAGCAGTACGTCATCGCGGGCATCCTGCTCGCCATCGGAATGGTTCTCTGGCTCGTCAACCACGTGCTGATCCGGGTGCTGCACCGGGAACCGCCGAAGACCGAGGAGGTCACGGCATCGGAAGGTTGAGCGACGGACATCGGGGTACTTCACGGGCGTGAAGTCCGGTATGCGGGTATGAAGCCGCTCGACGGGATCGGTAAGGTGTGCCCCGATGACCAGCATGGAAGCCCACTTCGGTGACGCTGCCCGCACGGTGCCGCTCCCCAAACCGTGGAACCTCAACGCCTATCTCGCCGATGTCGCCGCGCACCGCGGTCGTTCGATCGCGCTGCGCCCGGTGTCCGCCGAACTGCTCGCCGAGAAAGGTTGTCGCGGCAAGGGACTGTGGGTCGCACGCGCGTACGACGACATCATCGTCTACGACGCCGACGCCACCGACCGCAATGCCGAGCACATCATCCTGCACGAGATCGGGCACATGTTGCTCGGCCACGACCACTTCGACGAGGAACCCGAGCAGACGGCGCTCGCCCCGTCACTGGCGGCGCTGCTGCCCTCGCTCGGCTCCCGACAAGTGTTCGGGCGCACGGAATTCGGCGCCGACCGCGAACAGGAGGCCGAGGTCTTCGCCGACATGACCATGGTCTACGCCACCCTGCCCGGTAAGCGCGGGCGCGGATTCCGGCTGTTCGGCCGGGGAAGCCGCTGATCTTCGCCGGTCAGCAGGTGCCCGCGCGCAGGCCGTCCACCAGACCCTGGTAACTGTCGGCGACCTCGCTCACCCGCATCCACGCCTCGGCGCTCGACACATCCGGCGGATCCGGAATCGGGCTGTGGGTCTGCGCGACGAGTTCGGCCAGCCGGTCGACGACGCGGCCAACGGTCTCGTCCTCGGCGCCGACCGACTCGTAGGGAATCGGCGTCACCAGGGTGATCCACCGGTCGACCGCCCGAACCAGCTGCGTCCGCCGCCGATCCAGCTTCGAAACATCGAATCGCGGTGCGCGCTCCCGGATCTCGTGCAGCCGCGCCAGCTCGCCCGCCGCGTCCAGCATCGGATGGTTGTCGTGCGGCAGTCCCCGGCAGGCCGCGATGATCAGCTCCTTCGCCGGCAGCATCCATTCCTCGCGCACCGCCGCCCGATCGCGCACATCGGTCTTGCCACGCACATTCGTCATAGCCTCGCGCCGCCTGTCCATCGGCCTCCCATCAGCCACCGAATTCTCTCTCGAGCGACGCCGCGGACAACCCCGAACCAATGCGGACAACCAGGTCGTCCCCCTTGTCCGCCCCCACGCCTACAGCCCCGACCTCGACCAGATAGTCCGCCCCACCGACATACACGGTGCCCCCGGACACGCCCGTCGCCCGTGTCGCGGCGGCAACCGCGCCCGCGAATTCGGCGACGGTGGGCAGTTCCCCGTGGCTCTTGCGCGCCGACACCGCGTCCGGATTCCGCCGCTCCAACAAGGTGACGATGATGGTGCCCTCGATCATGTCGCCGGAGACCACCCGCAGCTCGATACCGCGCGCCTCGAGTTCGGGAATCATCGCCCGCAGCGCGTCCTCACCGGCGCGCTTGCTCGCGGCGATGGGCGCGTAGTCCTCGGGGACCGGTTTGCGCCCGTGGAAATGCGCCTGGTGGCTGGTCACGAAGACGATGCGGGCGCCCGAACGCATATGCGGCGCCGCCGCTTCCACCAGTCGCCGCTGGGCGTCGCGGTTGATGGCCATGGCGTATCCGGGGTCGGCGCCCCGTTCCAGGCCGCCGGAGGCGTTGAGCACGAGCACGTCGAGGCGGCCGAATTCCGCGACCACGCCGTCGATCAGTGTCCGCGCGGCCTCCGGTGCGGCGATATCGGCGCCCGCCACCGACGCGCTGCCGCCCGCCGCCCGGATCGCGTCCACCACACCTTGGGCGCGCTTGCGCTTCTCGCGGTAGTTGACCACGACGTGATCGCCCTCGGCGGCGAGGACGCGGGCGGTCTCGGCGCCGATGCCGCGCGCGGCGCCGGTGACGAGGACGATGCGTTGTCCGGTGGTGTCCGACACTTCCACTCCTCACTCACCGGAGGTCCCGGCGATTTGCTTCTGATTTCGAATCACTATGGTAGTTCGAAATGAGAAGTGCAAGCGGAGCGAAGCCCTCCAGAGGTCACGAAGACCCGGCGAACGAACCGGTGCTGGCAGCCATCGAACTCCTCGGCAGGCCATGGACCCTGCGCGTGCTCTGGGAACTCGAACCCGCACCCCTCGGCTTCCTCGAACTGCGCAGGCGCATGGGGCAGTGCTCCTCGAGCGTGCTTTCGGTACGCCTGCAACAACTCCAAGCCGCCGACCTGGTCGTCAAGACCCCCGCCAAGATCTACGAACTCACCCTCGCCGGAACCGAACTCGGCACCGCCCTGACCTCGGTATGGGACTGGTCACGTCGCTGGGCCGACACGGCGGACAGCGGCTCCGGGTGAGCACGCGGCGCCGGGACCTGCCTAAGACCGGTCCCGCCGCGGCGGACGGCTACTCCGAGAGGTGACGAAGCCGAGGCGTGGGGGGCGCCACACCAGCACCGGCCGCGCCCGCCGGACTCGCGCGACCGCCCGCGCCGACCACCGGATCACGCCCGGTAGCTGCGTCTCGGTGCGCCTCGGCGGCAACAACGAGTTGCTCGGCTCAGATGCTCACGATTCCGGGACGGCGACGCAATCGGGCGGTCGCCGGTGTGTCGGTGGCGGTGAGTTTCGAGGGCACTATGCTGTCGCGCGTGGTCGAACCCCAACAGCCCGTGGCACCGCACCCCGATGTCGCTCCGCTCGCACCGCTGCTCGGCGCGTGGCGCGGGGCCGGGCACGGCGAATACCCGACCATCGAATCGTTCGACTACCTCGAAGAAATCCGCTTCGGTCATCTCGGGCGGCCCTTCCTCACCTACAAGCAGCGCACCCGCGCCGCCGACGGCGGACGGCCCATGCACGCCGAGACCGGATATCTGCGCTGCCCTCGGCCACGACGCCTGGAACTGATCCTCGCCCACCCCACCGGGATCACCGAGATCTGCGAAGGCGAACTCACCGTCACCGACGACGAGCTGCGTATGGAATTCGACTCCACCGATATCGGGCGCAGCGGCACCGCGAAACTCGTCACCGCGCTGAGCCGCAGTTTCAGCCTCGTCGGCGACACCATCGATTACACCCTGCGCATGGCCGCGGTCGGCGAGCCACTGACCCACCATCTGGCCGCCACCCTGCACCGCGTCTGAATCCCGCTGACCGCGGCAACGACATCTCTCAATAACCGGCAGGCAGCGCGGCGAGCATGTCGCGGGTCACGCCCACCGCGTTGTCCGAACTTCCGCCCTTGACCAGCAAGGTCGCGAACGCGAGATCACCGCGGAACCCGACGAACCAGGAATGTGATCCGCCCTCGACCTCCGCCTCGCCGGTCTTGCCGAACACCTCGCCCTGGTCGACGATCCGCTCGGCGGTGCCGCCGGTCACCACCATGCGCATCATGGACCGCAGACCATCGATGACCGCCGGTTCGACGGGCGGACGCGCACCGTCGACGATCGTGGGACGACCGGCGATCAGATACGGCACCGGCGCCGTGCCCGCGGCGATGGTGGCCGCCATCACCGCCATCCCGAACGGGCTCACCACGACCTTGCCCTGCCCGATGCCGTCCTCGGTGCGCTGCACCAGATCCTCCGCAGGCGGCACCGAGCCGGAGATCGTCGGCAGACCGGCCAGCGTATACCCCTGCCCCACACCGAATTTCGCGGCCGCCTCGTGCAGCGCCAGGCCGGGCAGCGCGCTGGCGAGTTTGGCGAAGGAGGTATTGCACGACCGTTCGTAGGCCGTCGCCATCGGCACATCGCCGACACCGAAAAGGTTGTAGTTGGGGATCGTCCGCTCGCCGATGACGATTCGGCTCGGACAGGGAACCACCGTGTCGGGCGTCGCGATACCCGCCGAGATGGCGGCCGCCGCGGTCACCGTCTTGAACACCGAACCCGGCGGATACTGGCCGATGGTCGCCACCGGCCCGTCCCGATCGGCGGCCCGATTCTGCGCCACCGCGAGTATCGCGCCGGTCGACGGACGCAAAACCACCATCATGGTCTGCTGGGCGGGCGCGTCCACCGCGCGCTGCGCCGCCGACTGCACGAAACGGTCGATACTCAGCGCGAACGACGGAGCCGGTTGCGAAGCAACCTCTTTCAACACATCGGTGTCGACTCCGTTGGCATTGACGGTGACCACGCTCCAGCCCGCTTTGCCGTCCACCTCGGCGATCACCGTCTGCCTGACCTGGGTCATCAGGTCGGGCGCGAAATCCCGGTCGGTCGGCATCAGATCCCATTCCTGGGTCAGCCGCACACCGGGCAGCCCAAGGATCTCATCGCGGACCTGGTCGAATTCGACCTCGCTCAGCAAGGCCACGGTATACGCGCCTGCCGCGGCCCGCGCGGAGTTCAGGACGAATTCCGGTGTCAGCCGCTTGTCGAATCGGATCAGCGCCGAGGCAAGCGCCTTCGCCGCCGTGCCGGCGTCCGCGGCCTCGGCGGGGGTGAACGCCACCCGAGTCACCTTGCCCGGCACCAGCACATCGCTGCCCGACGACTCGTTCACCCGTGCGCGCGGCGCCGGATTCGCGCGCAACATCATGGTCTGGGTATCCCCCAGTTTCGGGTGGATATCGGAGGAGGTCCAGCGCACCACCCAGCGTCCGTCGCTGCGGCCGAGCTGCAACTGTCCGGTGTAGCGCCAGGTCCGGTTCCTCGGCAGCGCCCACTCGTAGGTGTACTCGACGGTCGCGGTGTCGCCGGTCACTCTCGCCGCACCGGTCTCGGCGCGCAAACCCTCCGCCTGCAGGTGATCCCACGCGGATTCCAATGCGGCGACGGCCTTGTCCGGCACGGTGGTTAGCCCGGCGGCGCGATCGAGATCACGGGCGGCGAACGCGGTGACGAAGGCGTCGGCGGCGGGTACGGGCCCCTGTGAGCTCGCGGAGCATCCTGCGGCCGTCACGGCGAGCGCGATCACGACGGGTGCGACGATCAGACGAATCGACATCGACTCCGATGGTATCGGCCAACTGTCGGCAAATCACGGATTGCGCACTCGCGCGGCGCGATTCAGTCGAGCAGAATCGTCGCGAAGGTCGCGACCCGCCGAAAACCGACCCGCGCGTACGCCCGCCGCGCCACCTGGTTGTAGTCGTTGACATACAGACTCGCGGTACGCCCCGACGCAACCACCGCCTTCGCGATCGCCGCCGTGCCGCCGGTGCCGAGTCCGTGGCCGCGATGCTCGGGATGCACCCACACGCCCTGGATCTGCCCGGTGCGCCGGGACAGCGACCCGACCTCGGCCTTGAACACCACCTCGCCGTCGACGAAACGCGCCCAGGCCCGACCCGATTCGATCAGACTCTGGATCCGCCGCCGATACCCGCGCCCGCCGTCGCCCGCGCGCGGATCGACACCGACCTCCTCGATGAACATCGAGATCGCCGCCACCAGGTAGCGGTCGAGTTCGTCGGGCCTGGCGCGGCGCACCAGCGGATCGGGCGCCGCAACCGGCGACTCGGCGAGCGCGAGCAGCGGCTGTTCGCTGCGCAGCTCACGGGCGGGGCCCCAGCGCCTGCTCAGCAACTCCCACAGCGGCAGCGCCAACTCCTGGCGGCCGACCACCGACGAACACATCCGAGGCCATCGGATCGCCCGGTCGGCGAAGGCGCGCAACGCGTCGTGATCGCCGCGCAACGGCACCAGGTTGGCCCCGGAGAAGCAGAGCGAATCCTGCGGGCCACCCCGGGTCCACAATTCGCCGCTGCCCGCGCGTGTGTCGAGACCGAACTCCTGTACTCGGGCCGCGACCATGCACGAGGCCACCGGATCGGTGTCCAAAACACGGAGGACCTGTGCCAGGTCCTTGTTCGCGAGCTGACGCGCGGGCGCGATCCTCGCCCGGCGCGCGGGCTCCAGCAGACTCCGCACATCGACAGACTGCCACGAAAAGCGGCGGCGCGGTATGCGCATCCGGAAAAGATCACTCCGCGCCGCCGGATCCGACCGGTTCGGCGCGGCGTCAGCTCACGGTGACGACCGGTTCACCCGACTCCTCGCCCATTTCCTCGGCGATGCGCATCGCCTCCTCGATGAGGGTTTCGACGATCTGGGCCTCCGGCACCGTCTTGATGACCTCGCCCTTGACGAAGATCTGCCCCTTGCCGTTGCCGGACGCGACCCCGAGGTCGGCCTCCCTGGCCTCACCGGGACCGTTCACCACGCAGCCCATGACGGCCACCCGCAGCGGGACCTCCATCCCCTCGAGCCCGGCCGATACCTCGTTGGCGAGGGTGTACACGTCGACCTGGGCGCGGCCGCAGGACGGGCAGGACACGATCTCCAACTTGCGCGGCCGCAGGTTCAGCGACTGCAGGATCTGTCCACCGACCTTGACCTCCTCGGCGGGCGGCGCGGACAGCGAGACCCGGATGGTGTCGCCGATGCCCTCGCTCAGCAGCGCGCCGAAGGCCACCGCCGACTTGATGGTGCCCTGGAAGGCCGGGCCCGCCTCGGTGACGCCGAGGTGCAGCGGATAGTCCGACCGCGCCGCGAGCTGCCGATACGCCTCGACCATGATCACCGGGTCGTTGTGCTTGACCGAGATCTTGATATCGCCGAAGCCGTGCTCCTCGAACAGGCCCGCCTCCCACAGCGCCGACTCGACCAGCGCCTCCGGGGTGGCCTTGCCGTATTTCTCCAGCATCCGCTTGTCCAGCGACCCGGCGTTCACACCGATGCGGATCGGGATGCCCGCCGCGCCCGCGGCCTTGGCGACCTCGCCGACGCGGCCGTCGAACTCCTTGATGTTGCCCGGGTTGACGCGCACCGCGGCGCAGCCCGCGTCGATCGCGGCGAAGATGTAGCGCGGCTGGAAATGGATGTCCGCGATCACCGGGATCTGCGACTTCGCGGCGATGGTGGCCAGCGCGTCGGCATCCTCCTGACGCGGACACGCCACGCGCACGATGTCGCAGCCCGAGGCCGTGAGCTCGGCGATCTGCTGCAGCGTGGCGTTGACGTCGTGGGTCTTGGTCGTGGTCATCGACTGCACGGAGATCGGGTGATCGCTACCGACTCCGACATTGCCCACCATCAACTGACGGGTCTTGCGTCGGGGAGCGAGAACGGCCGCCGGCGCGGTCGGCATCCCCAATCCGATTGTGCTGGTCACTGTCGGCTGCCTTCTTTCCTGCGGTCTGAGCGTGCCGTTCGCCCGCCAAGCTTAGTCGCGTCGACGCGGGGACCACCGTGTGAGTGCGATGACAGACGCGCTGACAGCGACCTGTCCCCGGTTGCCCATCGCAAACCCGCCTCGGCGCGCTCGCGATGGGTTATTCGCGCGCCTAGAACAGCTTGATCGGGTTCATGATGTCGGCGGCAAGCGTCAGCACCATGTACGCGCCGCCGAGCACCACCGCGACATAGGTCACCGGCAGCAGTTTCAGGTAGTCCACCGGTGCGCCCGGCGGCAGACCGCGCCGGATGCGCAGGCTGTTGCGCACCTTCTCGTAGAGCACCACCGCGATATGGCCGCCGTCCAGCGGCAGCAGCGGCAGCAGGTTGAAGGCGCCGAGGAAGAAGTTCAGGCTGGCGAGCACGACGATGAAGACGTTCCACAGTCCGCGTTCGGCGCTCTCACCGCCGATCTTGCTCGCGCCGTAGACGCTCACCGGGGTCTCGGGATCGCGTTCGCCCCCGGTCACCGCCGTCCACAGCGACGACACTTTCTGCGGCATCTGGGCCAGCGATTCGAGGGTGCGCACGAACATGTCGCCGGTGAAGACCAGCGAGGCCGGGATCGCGGCGAGGACGCCGTACTGCTCGGGTTCGTAGTAGTCGGCGCCGACGCCGACCGCGCTGACCTCGCGGCCGGGCCCGCCGTCCTGCGGGTAGCGCATGACCCGCACCGGGTCGACCGGAATCGTGAGGGTCTGGTTGTCGCGACGCACCGTGTAGGTGAACGGACCGGTCTGCTTCTGGGTCTCGGACTGGAACTTCTGCCACGTGTCGACCGGGACGCCGTTGACCGCCGTCACCACGTCGCCGCGCCGCAGACCAGCCTGCTGCGCGGGACCCGAACCCGTGCAGGGCTGCGTACTGCGGTCCGGAATCTGCTGCGGCACACAGCCCATCGTGCCCAGCGCGGTGGCGGGCGGCTGATCGAAACGCGGCAGTCCCCAGCCGATGGCCAGGACAACGACCAGGATGAAACCGAGCAGGAAATTCATCAGGATGCCGCCGAACATCACCAGCAGCCGCTTCCACGTCTCCTGCCGGTACATGGCGCGATCCAGATCCTCCGGCTCCAATTCGTCGAGCGCGGTCATGCCCGCGATATCGCAGAATCCGCCGAGCGGCAGCGCCTTGAGCCCGTATTCGGTCTCACCGCGCCGGAAGGAGAACACCTTCGGGCCGAAACCGATGAAATAGCGCCGCACCTTCATGCCGGTGGCCTGCGCGGTCCACATGTGGCCGCATTCGTGCAACGCGACCGATATCGTGATGCCGAGGGCGAACAACACGAAACCCAATGCGAACACCATTGATGAACAGCCCTCCTGCGTGACGCGGCTCGCCTCTCACACCGGCCGCCGGATCGGCCGCGAACATCCGGATGCTCGCGACCTGCTCGATCGAGCGCACCCGACCACAGTAGCCGCAGGCCAACCGGCCCTCACCCGACAGTCTGCCAGGCGGGGTCATACGCGCGCGTCGAATCACCCCGCCGCGGCGGATCAGCCCTCGACCAGTGCGCGCGCGTAGTCGCGCGCCCAGCTGTCGGCGGCAAGTACATCCGCGAGGTTCTCCGGTTCGGCTCGCCACCGATCCGCCGCCTCCACCGCGCGCGCCACCGTGCCCACGATCGTCGGGAACGAGATCTTCCCGTCCAGGAACGCCTGCACCGCGATCTCGTTGGCCGCGTTGTAGACGGCGGTGACGCTGCCGCCCGCCGTCCCCGCCTGCCGCGCCAACTCGACCGCGGGGAACACCGCGGCGTCCACCGGCTCGAAGGTCCAGGTGGCGGCCGTGCCGAAATCGCAGGCCGCGGCCGCGCCGGGCACCCGGTCCGGCCAGCCGAGCGCCAGCGCGATGGGCAGCTTCATATCCGGCGGACTGGCCTGGGCGAGTGTGGAACCATCGGTGAAGGTCACCATGGAATGCACGATCGACTGCGGGTGCACGGTCACGTCGATGCGGTCGTAGGGGATGCCGAACAGCAGGTGCGTCTCGATCAACTCGAGTCCCTTGTTGACCAGCGACGCCGAGTTCAACGTGTTCATCAGGCCCATCGACCAGGTCGGATGGGTTTTCGCCTCGGCCGGGTTCACCGACTCCAGCATTTCGGCGGTCCAACCGCGGAACGGTCCGCCCGAGGCCGTGAGCACCAGGCGATCGACTTCCTCGGCCCGACCGCCGCGCAGGCACTGGGCCAGCGCCGAATGCTCCGAGTCCACCGGCACGATCTGCCCCGGCGCGGCCGCACGGGTCACCAGCGAACCGCCCGCGACCAGCGACTCCTTGTTGGCCAACGCCAGTCTCGTGCCCGAACGCAACGTCTCCAGAGTCGGTTCCAGCCCCAACGACCCCACCAGCGCGTTCAGCACCACATCGGCCTCGGTGCGGCGCACCAACTCGGTCACCGCCGCCGGGCCGCCGAGTTCGAGTCCGAGCGCCCGCGCCGCACCAGGATCGGCCACCGCGACATTGCGAGTGCCCGTCGCCGTCATCTGCGCCGCGAGTAGCTCGGTGTTCCCGCCCCGCGCCGCCAACCCGACCACCTGGAACTTGTCGGGGTTGGCGGCGATCACCTCGAGCGCCTGGGTGCCTATGGATCCGGTGCTGCCGAGCAGCAGAACTCTCACGATGTCGGACACGGCCCCATTGTGGCAGGGCCACTGGCTACGACGGACGGTCGTATGTCACGATATCCGGGAAGCGCCCCGCATACGGGCCAACCCGAACCTCGAATCAAGGAGCGATCGTGGCCGCCACGGAACTCGAACCCGCCAACACCGAGCGCGCCGTCGTCACCCACGTGGACACCGCCGAGGTTCCTTCGGCCGAATGGGGCTGGAGCGGCGAATCCCCCCGCACCTTCAAGATCGCCGCCATCGTCGTCGCCGTCATCCTGCTCGCGATGATCATCGGCAACCACAAGGGCAAGATCGAAGACCTGTTCCTCATCGGCTTCGCGGCCTCCCTGATCGGCATCGTGATCTACGACAAGATCTACTCCCGCAAACCCCGCTGAACCAGGCTCACCTCGCCGCTCCCGTGCCGCACGGGGCCGGTGAGCTTTTCTCGAACGCCAATGGCATATATGTCGCGGTGCTCATATACCTCTGAAGCGGACGATGGTTTACGCCGATGCCGATGATCTGGCCGTGATCAAGGATGCGGCCGCGCGCGAAGACGTCAGCGAGGCGGAACTCGTCCGCGCTGCGATACATCCGGCCGCACAGCGTCTACGCCGCAGAACCGAGCCGCTACGACTGCGCCGATTCGCCGGCGGTGACCCCGCGCTCGCCGAACGCGTCGATGATTACCTCGCCGACGACTTCGCCAACACCCCGATCACGTGATACCCGGCGGCGAACCAGGCAGCGAACACAAAGCGTTCCGCCTCTTCCCCGACGATCTGCTCCAGCACCCAATTCATGCCTGTTGCCTATGAATCGGGCCGGAGAATGTCACTCTCGCATGAGGGTTCGGCTGTGCAATGGTGGAGGGTATGACTGAAGAACGGTTCGAAGTTCAGCGGCAGATCGCGGCGGCGCCCGCGGAGATCTTCGGCGTATTGTGTTCGCCGGACGGGCATGTGGCGATCGACAGCTCGGGGATGCTGCAGTCGGCGGAAGGCGAAGATGTCACGGCGGTGGGTGACCAATTCGTCGTGCACATGGATCGGGAATCGCTCAACGACATGCCGTTGGGCAAATACGACGTGACGGTCGTCATCACCGGGTTCGATCAGGACGCCCATCTCGAATGGGGGATCGCGGCGGCCATCGACCCGCCGATCGAGCATCGGTACGGATACCGACTGGAACCCAGCGACGTCGGCACGCTGGTCACCTCGTACTACGACTGGAGCCAGATCGCGCAGGTCTACCGGGAATCGGGCCTCTTCCCGGTCATCCCCGAGGCTGGCCTACGCGCCACGCTCGGCATTCTCGCCCGTACCGTCGAGAAATAACTCGTGCGTATCCGGCGGCGGTCGTCACAACCGCCGCCGGGTCAGCGGCAGTGCGAACGCCGCGCAGTCAGGGGAATGGCGGACAGCGCCCAGTCGGCAGAAGTGAACGACAGCGTCGGTCCGACAGCAGGAACAACCTTCGCTTCAGCGGCTGCGGCGTTTCGGTATCTTTTTCGCGGCCCGTCGAGCCGGGACTGCTTTCTGGACGCCGCCGCGTCCGCCTGTGCTCTTCGCCCCGCGCCCGGCAGTCTCCACGCGTGCCGGTGACCGCGAACTACGCTCGGAGCGGCCGCGAACCACGCCGACGAAATCCTCGAAGGTCTCGCGGGTGCGCTCGGTCAGCCAGGCCAGCGCGATTTCGGTGTCCGGCGCGTCGGTGACCGTGCGGTAGACGAGGTCACGGCGGGCATGCAGGCGAGCGATCGAATGCGGAACTATCGCCAGACCGACGCCTGCGGCGACCATTTCCAAGGTGATCGCGGCATCGTCGACCGCGTGGTCCTCCTGCACGCGCTCGTCGGCCAGATCAGCCATGCCGACCTCGGCGAACACCGAAACCGGATGGTCCTTCGGCACCACGACCACCGGCACCTCGCGATACAGCGGTATGGCGCTGAGACCATCCCGATCGATCGGGAGCCGGACGAAACACATGTCAACGCGTTCCCCACACAGTGCGTCGAGCTGCTCGGCCGCCGCGACCGGCACCGTCTCCAACGCCGCGTCGGGAAAACGCTCGGCCCAGATCCGTGTCCATTTGGAAACGGTGACACCGGGCACGAATCCGACGCGCAGCGACGCGGCCGTCACCGATTCCGGTTCGATCGCCACGACCTCGGCGGCCGCGATCAAATCGGGCGCCTGTTCCAACAACACCCGACCGTCGTCGGTGAGCTGCGTAGGTTGCGCGCCGGGAACGAAGAGTTTCGTCCCCAATTCCTCTTCGAGTTCGATCACGGTACGACTGAGTCGCTGACGAGAAATGTTCAGCGCCTTCGCCGCACGCGCGAAATGCAATTCCTCGGCGACCACGCTGAACCAGCGCAGGCGGGTGGGATCGATCGAGTCGAACCGGCTCATCGCACCAACGTTAGCCTGGTCATCCGCGACTCCCGACAGACGGCAGCGTCGATGGCGGCCATCCGACCGGCGATCGAGCCGCACCTGTACCGCACAACGGTGGGCGGCGGCTCGGGTCGCGCAGGCGTTCGCATAAACTTGCGCGGTGAGCCCCGACCGGAAACCGCAGACCATGAAGCCCCTCACGGCGGCGAACAAACTCGGCATCTACCTGCCTGCGGCGCCCGAAGAGTTCCGCGAGTCCGCCATAACACGCGAGGACCTGGAAAAACTGCGCACCGACCCACCCGCCTGGCTCACCGAACTACGCCGCACCGGCCCCTTCCCGCGCGACGTGGTAGCCCGCAAACTCGGCATCTCGCACAGCGGCCTGGCCCGCGCCGACGTCTCCGACGCCCTCACCACCGACCAGATCGACGCCCTACTCGCCGATCCCCCGGCCTGGTTGCTGCGCGAACGCGAATCCCTGGTAGCGGTACGCGCGGAAAACGAACGCATCAAAACCAAGGAAGCCGAACGCCGCGCCGCCACCAACCGCCCCGCCAAGAACCGAGCCTGAGACCGCCCGATCAGCCCTCGGCGGCGAGCTGGCCGCAGGCTGCGGCGATCTCCTGGCCGCGGGTGTCGCGGACCGTGCACGGCACACCTTGGGCGTTCACCCGGCGCACGAATTCTCGTTCGACCGGTTTGGGGCTGGCGTCCCATTTGCTGCCCGGGGTCGGATTCAGGGGGATGAGATTCACGTGCACTCGCGAGCCCAATGCCTTGTGCAATTTCTCGCCGAGCATGTCCGCGCGCCACGGCTGATCGTTCACTTCGCGGATCAGCGCGTATTCGATCGAGATGCGGCGGCCGGTGGTGTCGGCGTAGTAGCGGGCGGCGTCGAGTACCTCCGAGACCGGCCAGCGGTTGTTCACCGGGACCAGGGTGTCGCGCAGTTCGTCGTCGGGGGTGTGCAACGACACCGCCAAGGTGACGGCAAGTCCCTCATCGGCGAGTTTGCGAATCGCCGGAGCCAATCCGACGGTGGAGACGACCACATTGCGTTGGGAGATTCCGAGCCCGTCCGGCGCGGGTGAAGTGATCCTGCGCACCGCGTCGACCACGCGCTTGTAGTTCGCCAGCGGCTCACCCATCCCCATGAAGACGATATTGGACAACCGCCCGGGTCCACCGGCGACTTCACCGTCGCGCAACGCGGCCGCAGCGGCGCGCACCTGATCGACGATCTCCGCGGTCGACAGGTTGCGGTTGAGACCGCCCTGCCCGGTGGCGCAGAACGGGCACGCCATTCCGCAGCCCGCCTGGCTGGAGATGCACAGGGTGTTGCGATCGGAGTAGCGCATGAGCACGCTCTCCAGCAGGGTGCCGTCACCCGCGCGCCACAGCGTCTTACGGGTCTGCCCGTCATCGCAGGCCACGTGCTTGACCACCGACAGCAGCGGCGGGAACAGCGCTGCGCCCACCGCCTCGCGCACCGGGGCGGGCAGATCCGTCATCCGGCGCGGATCGGCCTCCAGCCTGGCGTAGTACTGCCGGGCGATCTGGTCGGCGCGGAACTTCGGCAGACCGAGTTCGGCGACTACCGCCTTGCGTGCCTCCGCGTCGAGGTCGGCGAGGTGCCGCGGCGGCATACCGCGACGTGGAGCGTCGAAAACCAGAGGCAGGGAGACGGTCATAGTTCCCCCATTCTCGCATTCGCCGGGCTCGGCGCGTATTCCGGCCGGAAGCGGGTACCGCGACATGGATGTCGGGTAGGCGCGCAAATGCTCGCCGAGGTCACAGGGGTCGGAGATGATGCAGTGATGTCCACGAATGCCGAAGATCTGCCGGGTGGCGCCGATTCGGTCGAACCGCCCGTCGCGCCGTCGGTTCCGCCGTCGACCCCGCCCCCGGTCACTCGACGCAAGTCGATCTCCTCGCGGACCGGCTACGCGTGGACCGGCCTCGTGGCGGGCGCGCTCATCCTGGTCGTCCTGCTGATCTTCATCCTGCAGAATTTGCAGGACATCCGGTTGAGCCTGTTCTTCTGGGAGTTCAACCTGCCGGTCGGCGTCGCTATCTTGCTGTCGGTGATCGCGGGCGCCCTGGTCATGGCGCTGGTGGGCGGCGTGCGCATCATCCAGTTGCGTCGCGCCGCCAAGCACTGACCGCCCGTCACAGCAGGGTGGACAGCACCAGCCACGAGACGAACGCCGAGGGCAGCATGGAATCGAGCCTGTCCATGATGCCGCCGTGACCGGGCAGCAACGTGCCCATGTCCTTGATGCCCAATTCGCGCTTGATCTGCGATTCGATCAGATCGCCCACCGTCGCCACCAGAACCAGGCCGACGCCGAGCACTACGCCGATCATCGAGTTCGCGTCCAGCAGCAGCGTCACCGTGAGCAGGCCGCCGATCACGCTGAACACCAGCGAACCGCAGAACCCCTCCCACGACTTCTTCGGACTGATCGATGGCACCATCGGATGTTTGCCGAACAGCACGCCCGCGACATAGCCGCCGACGTCCGAGCAGACCACCAGAATCATGAACGTCAGCACGCGCAGATTGCCGTCGGATTCGAGCAGCAACAATGTCGCGAACGAGGCGAGCAGCGGAATCCAAGCCAGGGTGAAGATCGTTATGGCCGTATCGCGCAGGAAATTGCGCGGCGCGGTCCGCAGACCGTGGTCGAACAATCGCCAGACCATGCACACCAGTGCGGTCGCGGCGAAAGCGCCCGCCACACCGCTGGCGCCGTACGGCCAGCCGAGCCAGAAGACCGCCTGGCCGCCCGCGATCAGCGGGATCCTCGGTACCAGGACATCGGCTTCGCGCAAACGTTTGGCGACCTCCCAGGTCGCGACGCCGACCGCCGTGCCCGCGACCGCGATGAACACCTTCGGGACGAAGAGCAGGATCAGGATCAGCGAGACGCCGAGGCCGAGGCCGACCGCGAGGGCGGCGGGCAGGTTGCGTCCGGCACGTGAACTCGAGGCGGCGGCTCCCGGCGGCGGCGCAGGC
The DNA here is from genome assembly GCF_015674855.1 of Nocardia bovistercoris. GTDB lineage: Bacteria > Actinomycetota > Actinomycetes > Mycobacteriales > Mycobacteriaceae > Nocardia > Nocardia bovistercoris. The sequence continues at coordinate 774,512 of NZ_JADMLG010000001.1, forward strand.
TCGGGCGAGGTCTGGGATAGCGCGGACGCGATGATGGATTCGGTCTCTCGACCCGTGCGATCGTCGGTCGGGTGTCCGGCACGCGCCGCGTCGCCGGAATTTCCGGGCGGCGCTCCCGGTGTGCCGTTGGCCGGCGTCGGCTCATCGGCCGCACCGGTCGCGGCGGCTTTCTCGGCCACGATTGTCCCGTCGCTCAACTCGTCGTTCCGTTCATCCCCCGCCCTGGCGGGTCTTCGCTCGCACCGAAATCCGGCGGGCACGGCGCCCCGACGCGCCAGGCCGCACCGCGCACACTCGGCGCGCCTCAGACCTCGAGCAGTTCAGTTTCCTTGTGCTTGACCAGTTCGTCGATCTGGCCGACGTACTTGGCGGTGGTCTTGTCGAGCTCCTTCTCCGCGCGCCCGACCTCGTCCTCACCCGCCTCGCCATCCTTCTGGATCCGACCCAGTTCGTCCATCGCCTTGCGGCGGACATTGCGGATCGCGACCTTCGCGTCCTCGCCCTTGCCCTTGGCCTGCTTGGCGAGTTCGCGGCGCCGTTCCTCGGTGAGCTGCGGCACCGAGATTCTGATGATGTCGCCGTTGTTGGTCGGATTGACGCCGAGGTCGGAGTTGCGGATCGCGGTCTCGATCGGACCGAGCTGCGCCTGTTCGTAGGGTTTGATCACGACCATGCGCGGCTCGGGCACGGTGATGCTCGACATCTGGGTGATCGGGGTCGGCGAACCGTAGTAGTCGACGACGACACGGGAGAACATGCCGGGGTTGGCCCGGCCGGTCCGGATGGTTCCGAGATCGTCCTTCGCCACCGAGACGGCTTTCTCCATCTTCTCCTCGGCATCGAAGAGGGCTTCATCAATCACGACCGTTCCTCCACAGCGTCGTCATCGTCATGATCCGCGGGGTGCGGGGTCAGGACCGTACCAGTGTGCCGATATTCTCACCGGCGACCGCTCGGGCGATATTGCCCTTCGTCAAGAGATTGAACACCAGCATGGGCATCTGGTTGTCCATACACAGGCTGAAGGCCGTGGCGTCGGCGACCTTCAGACCGCGTTCGATCACCTCCTTGTGGGTGATCTCGGTGTAGAGGGTCGCGCTCGGGTCGACGCGCGGGTCGGCGCTGAACACTCCGTCGACCGCCTTGGCCATCAGCACCACGTCGGCGCCGATCTCCAGCGCGCGCTGCGCGGCTGTGGTGTCGGTGGAGAAGTAGGGCATGCCCATGCCCGCGCCGAAGATCACCACGCGCCCCTTCTCGAGGTGGCGCTTGGCGCGCAACGGCAGATACGGCTCGGCGACCTGCCCCATCGTGATGGCGGTCTGCACCCGGGTGTCGATGCCCTGCTTCTGCAGGAAGTCTTGCAACGCAAGGCTGTTCATGACGGTGCCGAGCATGCCCATGTAGTCGGAGCGGGCGCGGTCCATACCGCGCTCCTCCAGTTCGGCGCCGCGAAAGAAGTTGCCGCCGCCGATCACGACGGCCACCTGGATGCCGTCCTCGACGACCTCGGCGATCTGTTCGGCGACCGTCTGCACGACATCGGGATCGAGTCCGACGGAACCGCCGCCGAACATCTCTCCACCCAATTTCAGAAGCACGCGGCGATATCCTGGACGTTCGGTCCCGGGTTCCGGCATCGTGCTCGTCTCCTTCAGCGGTGTTGGTCTTGTCGACACGGCGAGTCATCAGGCAAATCGGATACGTCTGCGATCGGGCGCAACACAAGGCGAACCTATCCTGCCCTATGCGGCTTCGAGTGGTGCAGAAGGCCCCCTCGAGCGGGGCGGGTCGGTGCGCGCGCGATCCGGCGCGGCCGACGGGACGGACTCGTATCCATGCCCGCCACGGATCATTTCCACGATCCGGCGCGCCGACCGAGTACAAGATAGCGGAAAGGCCCCGAATCCAACGAATTCCGTTGGATTCGGGGCCTTTTCGACACGACGCTCAGGCTTGGCCGACCTCGAAGCGGGCGAAGCGGCTCACGGTGACACCGGCCTCGTCCAACAGGGCCTTGACCGTCTTCTTCGAATCGGTGACCGACGGCTGCTCGAGCAGCACGACATCCTTGAAGAAGCCGTTGACGCGGCCCTCGGTGATCTTCGGCAGCGCGGCCTCCGGCTTGCCCTCCTCGCGCGCGGTCTGCTCGGCGATCCGACGCTCGTTCTCCACGATCTCGGCGGGCACCTCCTCGCGCGTGACGTACTTGGCCTTGAGTGCGGCGACCTGCATCGCCGCACCGCGCGCGGCGTCGGCGGCGGCGTCGCCCGCACCGGTGTACTCGATGAGCACGCCGACGGCGGGCGGCAGGTCGGTGGCACGCTTGTGCAGGTAGGTCGCGACCGGGCCGTTGTAGGACACCACGCGGCGCAGTTCGAGCTTCTCGCCGATCTTGGCGGCCAGCGCCTGCAGCGCGGCGTCGACGGTCTCGCCGTCCAGCGCCAGCGCCTTCAGCTCGTCCAGGTCGGCGGGCTTGGCGGCGGCGGCCGCGGCGACGATCCGATCGGCGAGGTTCTGGAACTCGGCGTTCTTGGCGACGAAGTCGGTTTCGGAGTTGATCTCGACCAGGACGCCGTCCTTGGCCGCGACCAGACCCTCGGCGGTGGCGCGCTCGGCGCGCTTGCCCACGTCCTTGGCGCCCTTGATGCGCAGCACCTCGACGGCCTTGTCGAAATCGCCGTCGGTCTCGGCCAGCGCGTTCTTGCAGTCCATCATCCCGGAGCCGGTCAGCTCTCGGAGCCGCTTCACATCGGCAGCGGTGTAGTTCGCCATGGGTGGCGAGCCTCCTTCGAAAAAGTGTGCGACGGGCGGCGACTGATACCGCCCGGACGCTCCTGAGTACCGGTCAGCGGTGATCACGAGAGCACAACACCGTGATCACCGCTGGAACAGAATCTGAATACGGTGGACGACTCAGGCGTCGGCCGGGGTCTCGGCCGCCGCGTCGGCGCCGGGGGCAGCCTGCGCGAGCAGCTCCTGCTCCCACTCCGCCAGCGGCTCGCCCGCGCCCGCCTCCGGCTTGTCGTCGCCCGCGGACACGCCCGCGCGCGCCTGCACGCCCTCGGCCACCGCGGAGGCGACGACCTTGGTGAGCAGGGCGGCCGAACGGATCGCGTCGTCGTTGCCCGGGATCGGGTAGTCGACCAGGTCGGGATCGCAGTTGGTGTCGAGGATCGCGATGACCGGGATGTTCAGCTTGCGCGCCTCGCCGACGGCGATGTGCTCCTTGTTGGTGTCGACCACCCAGATGGCCGAGGGCACCTTGGCCATGTCGCGGATACCGCCGAGGGTGCGCTCCAGCTTGTTCATCTCACGCGTGAGCATGAGGATTTCCTTCTTGGTGCGACCCTCGAAACCACCGGTCTGCTCCATCGCCTCGAGCTCCTTGAGGCGCTGCAGACGCTTGTGCACGGTGGAGAAGTTGGTGAGCATGCCGCCCAGCCAGCGCTGGTTCACGTAGGGCATCCCGACGCGCGTCGCCTCGGCAGCGATCGACTCCTGCGCCTGCTTCTTGGTGCCGACGAAGAGCACGGTGCCGCCGTGGGCGACCGTCTCCTTGACGAACTCGTAGGCCTTGTCGATGTAGGTCAGCGTCTGCTGCAGGTCGATGATGTAGATGCCGTTGCGGTCGGTGAAGATGAACCGCTTCATCTTCGGGTTCCAGCGCCGGGTCTGGTGTCCGAAGTGCGCGCCGCTGTCGAGCAGCTGCTTCATTGTTACGACAGCCATGGCTCTCGTATCTCTCTTTCGTTGCCGGTTGACGCAGCGAATCGGCGATCCGCTGCCCTGGCGCCTCCGAATCGCCGGACCCGACCGTGTAGGACGGGACCAGCCGGCGATTCCCTGCTCCGCACGGACTGCCGCGAACGATCTCGGGAATGAGGTCGGGTTCGAACAGCGCCGGACGAACAAGCACGGGGTGGCGCGCGAAGTCGGTCCGTGCCAGCACAGACCGCTCGATCAGTCTACGACGTAGCGGGCCGTCGCCGAAATCGCCCGGCGCGCGAGCCTCTGACCAGCTGAAACCCGCGTACTCCCAGGTAGGAGCGCCTGCTTTCACGAGTGTGGAGGGTGCGGCATTCACATACGCGGAAGTTGTCCACAATCGCGATTTCGGCGCTCCACGCGGCAGCGCCGCGGCGCAAGCTCGGAGCATGAGGACGATAACGGTGTCGGTGGCATTGCTGGTCCCGCTGCTCTTCGTACTGTCGGCGGCCATGGCGCAGCGGGCGCGTGCGGCTCCCCCGCGGGCGGACACGTCGTGTATCGGCTCGGTCTGCCTGCCGGGTGAATGGCGGCGTTCGGCGCCCCGCCAGGTCACCTCCGGTGTGGAAAGCGCGCCGAATCCGGGGCGAGTTCGGTTCACATGGTCGTGAACCAGGAGGACGGCGCATCGATGTCCGGGCGGCGGCGGAACCGGAGACACGTGAATTACCTGCGTGGCGCGTCGGTGTTCGCCGCCGGACTGGCCGCCGCGACCGTGCAGGCCGGACACGGGGCAATCGCGGATTCCTCGGGGGAATTCGGGTGGCCGTTGTCGCCGCGTCCGCAGGTGGAGAAACGCTTCGACGGGCCCGCGCAGGATTGGTTACCGGGGCATCGCGGGGTGGATCTGGCGGGCGCTCCCGGTCAGGACGTACTCGCGGCGGGCGCGGGGATCGTGGTGTTCGCGGGCGATGTCGCGGGGCGGCCGGTGCTTTCGGTCGACCATCCCGGTGGGTTGCGCACGACCTACGAGCCGGTGCGGGCGCGGATCGGGGTGGGTGGTCGGGTGGCGCGCGGCACGCCGATCGGCGAACTGGAAGCCGGGCACGACGGCTGTCCGGTGCAAGCGTGTCTGCACTGGGGGCTGCGGCGGCAGAGCGGCGGCCGTCGCGAATACCTGAATCCGCTCGGCCTGCTGCGTCTTTCACCGCTGCGACTCGAACCGGTCGACGCTCGAACCGTCAGGCAAGCAGCTCCGCCCGATCGATGAGATATCCGGTGTCGTTGGGCACCAAGTGGATTCGGCGAACCTCGACGCCGACCCGACCGTCGCGGTAGCGCAGGGTGAGCCGGTAGGTCACCGTGGTCGCCGCGGAATCGGCGGACATGATCTGCACGCCGGTGGAACTCACCGAACCCCAGAAGGATCGGTAGGCGTCGAGACCGCCGATCTCGTCCCGGTAGCGCGGGGTGAGTCTGTTCCACGCCGCCGACGTGTCGCCGGGGAGTTGGGCGTAGTGGGCGCGGACGTAGTCGCCGAGCGGATCGCCGACGGATTGCACGGTGGTCGGTGCGGTGGCGCGGGCGGAGTTCGCCGGGGAATGCGGTCCGAGTGGTGGTGCGGTCGCGCCTACGGTAGTCGGCGCGGTGCGTGGCACCTCGCCCGCGCCGGACGCAGACGCCGCATCGGAACTGGCTGCTGCGCCGGAAAGTGTTGTGGTCGAATCAGATTCGGAGTCGCCCGCGGTCACTCGGCCGATCACGACGCCAGCTACGACGAGCAGCACGATCACCGCCGCGGCGACCATCGGCGCGACGCGTCGAGGCGCTGATCCTGACGCCTGCGCGCGTTCGGATGCCGCCGCACCGGTCCCATCCGCGAACCGTCGTCCTCCCTGCCCGGCTCTCTCGCCCACCGAACCACTGCCGCCAGTCGAACCACCGGTGCCCGCCGAACCACCGGTGCCGGCCGGACGGCCCGAGCCGACAGCAGTCGACCAGCTGTTGTCACCCCCGGTCGCGCGGGGTTCCGCAACACCGGCATCACCGATCTCCGGCATACCGTGGTTGGTGGCACCGGTACCTCTGAGAGTGGTCGACCGACTGTGATCGGCTACCGAGGCATCGGGCCCCACCGGAACGGTTGGCATCGAGGCTCCACGACCCGACGGACCGACGACGTCCGTCATCGGCGCGGTGTCGCCGTGGGACCGGAAGGGCAAGTGTTCTTGCGCGGCGGTATTGCGTTGGGTCGGAGCCTGTCTCGGATCGCCGATGATTGCGGCGCGGGCCGCGGCGAGCAGTGCGCCCGCGGTGGAATAGCGCTCGGCCGGGTTCTTCGCCATGCCGAGAGCGACGACCGGATCGAAGGCGGGGGCCACGTTCGAGGTCGACGGGCGCGGCGGCAGGGCCGTGAGGTGTGCGACGACCTGGCGTTCGACGCTGTCACCGGGAAAAGGCTTGGCGCCGGTGAGGCATTGGTAGAGCACACAGGCCAAGGAGTAGACATCGCAGCGACCGTCGCAATCCCCGCGTTCGAAACGTTCGGGCGCCATATAGGCGAAGGTGCCGATGGTCGCGCCCTCGGTGGTCAACTCGGTGTCGCCCGCGCCGCGGGCGATGCCGAAATCGATGAGGTAGGCGAAGTTCTCCGGGGTGATGAGGATGTTGGACGGCTTGACGTCACGATGCACGAGCCCGGCCCGGTGCGCGGCGTCCAACGCCGAGGCGATCTGTTCGAGGTAGGCGATGGTGACCGTCGGACTCAACGGGCCACGCGTCGCCAGGACCGCGGCGAGATCGGTGCCCTCGACCAGCCGCATGTCGAGGAACAGGCGACCATCGATCTCACCGAAGTCGTGAATCGGAATCACATGCGGCTCGTTCAACCGAGCGGCGGCCTGCGCTTCCCGGCGGAACCGCTCGCGGAACACCCGATCGTGCGCCAAGTCCGCCGGGAGCACCTTGAGCGCGACAATCCGATCCGTCACGGTGTCGTAGGCACGATGGACCTGCCCCATACCGCCCGACCCGAGCAGACCGAGCAGCCGATACCGGCCGAAGGGAGTCCCATCCACTCCGTACCCCTACCACATCCGCTCCGAACCCGCCCGTCCCGCAGGGATTCCAGTTACCGCCCGCGCCCACTTCAGAGTGTGCGGCGGGCATAGATGAGACCACCTGCGGAACCAGAGCCCGGCGGACGCTTCGAGTGCGGGGCGAGAGTTCCCACCGAGGGCCGGGGCGACGAGGATCGACGCATGCGCGATGAGACGGACGAGCTGACCTACACCGAAGTCGGGGCCACGGACGGGGACATGCCCGCCGGATATCACCGGTTCACGTTGCGGCGGCCGATCGGGCGCGGGCGGGCGCTGTTCGAGCGCGCGGGTGCGGAGATCATGGCGTACCGCATGCAGAAGGGCACCGGGATCTTCCATATCGCCGATACGCCAACGGCCGAGGTCGGCACCTCGCTCGCGGTGCGGCTCGGTGTCGGCCCGTTCGCTATCGAAGCGCCGTGTCGCGTGGTGTACCTCCTGCGCGAGACGAACCGGTTGGGATTCGCCTACGGGACCCTGCCCGGCCACCCGGAGATCGGTGAGGAACTGTTCGCGGTCGAATACGACCCGACCGATGACACCGTATACGGCCTCGTCAAGGCATTCTCCCGGCCGGGCGCCTGGTACGTGCGTCTCGGCGGTCCCGCGGTCCGCCTCCTGCAGCGGATCATCGCGGGCCGCTACATCGCCGCCCTGCCCACGACCGCCTGACCGCACGCCATTCCGTACAACCACAATCGAAGCCGCCGAGGACCGAGTAGTGCAACGACCACGGCCGCAGTCGAGTCGTGCGTTCACCACCGCACCGCTCCTCTTCGATCTCGACAAGGCGGGTCGTAGGCACATTCCCACGCGATACGCCCTTCCGTGACGTGACGGCGTCGCGCGACAACAACAACGGCGGCGGCAGCAACAACGGCAGTACAGCGGCGGTAACGGCAACGGCGGCAACGGCAGCAGCGGCGGCAGCAGCGGCGACGGCGGCAGCGGCGACGGCGGCAGCGGCGACGGCGGCAGCGGCGACGGCGGCAGTGCTAGCAACGGCAACGGCAGCGGCAGCGCTAGCAACGACAGCCGGCAGCGGCAGCGGCAGCGGCGCTAGCGACGGCAGCGGCAGCAACGGCAGCGGCGCTAGCGGCGGCAGCAACAACGGCGGTAACGGCAACGGCAGCAGCGGCGGCAGCAGCGGCGACGGCGGCAGCGGCGACGGCGGCAGCGGCGACGGCGGCAGTGCTAGCAACGGCAGCGGCAGCGGCAGCGGCGCTAGCGACGGCAGCGGCAGCAACGGCAGCGGCGCTAGCGGCGGCAGCAACAACGGCGGCAGCGGCAGCGGCAGCGGCAGCGGCAGCGGCAGCGACGGCAGCGCTAGCAACGACAGCCGGCAGCGGCAGCGGCGCTAGCAACGGCAACGGCAACGGCAACGGCAACGACGACGGCAGCAACGGCAACGGCGCTAGCGACGGCAGCGGCAGCAACGGCAGCGGCGCTAGCGGCGGCAGCAACAACGGCAGCACAGCGGCGGCAACGGCGACAACGGCAACGGCGGCAACGACAGCGACGACGGCAGCGACGACGGCGCTAGCAACGGCAGCGGCAGCGACAGCGACGACGGCAGCGGCAGCAGCAGCAGCAGGATCCGTGCACGTAGTCGCTCGACAGCGGTGGCGAATGCTACGCGGTTCACCGTGACGTGACACCGCTGACGCTGACCATGCTCGAGGCCGCTCGTCTGACCTACCGCAACCCAGTGACAGAGTGTTTCGAATGGATCGACCTTCGAGGTCGTCCGCCGCGGGGCTCCGGCACGCGATCTGCGGTCTCTGTCGACGGTCCGTGTGCGGACGCGCGAAACAGCTTCGGTGCGCGCGATCAGTGGCGGGAGTTCAACGGGATCGCGTGGTCGACGATGCGCTCGGCGCAATCGGCGAGCGAGAGGTCGCGGCGCTGCGCTTCGGCGCGCAGCCACTCGTAGCCGTCGGCGATGCCCGCTCCGCGATACGCGATGACCAGACCTGCGGCTTCGTGAATCAGCGTGCTGGTGGGCGGCGGCGCGGAGTTCGCCGCGACCAAGTGTTCGGCGATGAGGTCGGCGATCTGTTCGGCGACCGCGACCAGCGCGGGCGGCCACTCTCCGGCGGCATCGCGGTAGAGGTCGAGGGCGCCCAAGCGGATCGCGCCGGTGCGCAACGGTACGGCGAGCATGGCGCCGGAGGCCGACAATCGACGCATGGCGGTCGCGTAGGCGGGCCAGCGATCGATTCCGCGCAGGTCGGTCAACACGATCGGCATTCCCGCGGCGATGGTCTCGAACGCGGGCCCCTCCCCCGCCGTGGCCTGCGCGGACTCGACGCTCGCCGTCCACTCGTCGGTCGTCGCCCACGGCTGCGCGCCGAGATGAGGTTCATCGATGAGGACGGCGGCGCGCTGGACAGGCAGCGCCTGCACGCTGGTTTCGCAGACTGCGAAGAGATCACCGCCGCCCAAGCGTAGGGCCGAGCGGACTCGCTCGGTGACGAGTTCGAACTGTGCTACATCCACCTGGAAACCACCTGCCCGACGACGGGAACCGCGATCGCTCGGAAATCGCCAGAATAGCGAAACCGACCGCCCCGCGCCTAGAGTCACGCATCCGGCATGTGGTCACGGCCTACGACTCGCGCACCACCGCGACGGGATCGCGCGACCGTGTCGGCGCACCAGACCGCGTTTCCGCCCGGTCGGCCCCGATCGAGATGGCCGTGCCTCTCGTATTCGGTTGCGACGGTTTAACATTCGAGCGGACGCCACCGACGGCTACGAATCAGCGCGCCCGAGGCACGGCGGCGCGACCTCTCGCTCGCCGATTACATCAAGCGCATCGTCGACCACGCAATCCCGTTGAACTCTCGCCAATTGATCGCGTGCGCTCGGACGATCTCGGCACGATGAGGTCAGCGGCGTCACTCAGTCGGCGGCACGACATCCCACACCCGCCCTGCCTCGATGGGCCCCGCGAACGCAACCGCTTTCGTGATCGCGACCGGACCACCCAGTCCGGTCGACGGCCGCGAGTCGGGCGCGGCGCCGCCGCCACGCGCCGGTCGCGAATACCGTTCGTATCCTCGCGAATACCGTTCGTCCCAGGGGACGAGACGAAGCCCGCCCACCGACTCCACCGCTGTGGACTCGCGTGCCGTGCGATCGCACCGAGCCACTCCTCGCGACCAGGTCGCGGCCGGTCCCTGAGCTCGGCGCGATATCGCTGCTTCACGCACCACGCCACTTCCGCACCACGCAGCCTCTCGCAGCACCCGTGTCACGGCACCATGCGTCTCACGGCACAGGCACCACACGGCACACAGCACACAGCACACAGCACACAGCACACAGCACCACGCGTCTCACAGCGCCACGCGTCTCACGGCGTCACGATGGCGAAGTCCGGGTCGGGAGCGTCGAGGACGTTGACGAGGTCGGCGAGACTGAGCGGATCACCTTCGATTGCTATATCGCCCGCCGCGGCGGCCACTCCGAAATCGTCACCGCCCAAAAGCACTCGGACGAGGGTGGCGCGGGTGAGGGTGAATTCGGCGTCGGGATCGGGCAATTTCACGCCGTCGACGCGGGCGTGGTGGACGAGGACCCCGTTGCGCAGTTCGACGCGGTGCACGGTGTCCTCGTCCACGATGACCCAGTCGGTCACCGAATGGTGGTCCCACGCTTTCGGACCGTCGATCCGCAGCGCGAGCGCGTCGAAGATCTGCTCGGTGGTGAGCGCCGTCAGCACGGTCGGCGCGTCGGGGGTGGTCGGGGTGCCGAAACGTCCGTAGCGGAGTTCGTAGGCGCCGCTGAGGTAGAAGTTGCGCCAGGTGGCGTTCTCGGCGCCGTATCCGAGTTGTTCGAAGGTGCTCGCCTGCAACAGTTTCGCTTCCTCGTTGCCCGGGTCGGCGAAGATGACGTAGTCGAGCACCTGGGCGACCCAGCGGTAGTCACCCGCGGTGTAGGACCGGCGCGCTTTGCGCAGCACCTCGTCGGCCCCGCCCATGAATTCCACATGGCGACGCGCGGATTCGACGGGCGGGTGCTCCCACAGGTGCGCCGGATTGCCGTCGAACCAGCCCAGGTAGCGCTGGTAGACGGCCTTCACGTTGTGGCTGACCGAACCGTAGTAACCGCGTGCGTGCCAAGCGTTCTCGATCGCGGGCGGCAGGGTCAGATGTTCGGCGATCTCCGCGCCGACCCAGCCCTGATTGAGCAGACGCAGGGTCTGATCGTGCAGGTAGCTGTACATATCGCGTTGTAGCGACAGGTATTCCACGACGCGCTCGGTGCCCCAGGTCGGCCAATGATGGGAGGCGAGGACGACATCGCAGTCGTGGGCGAACAGGTTGATCGCCTCGGTCAGATACTTCGCCCACAGTCTCGGGTCCCGCACCGACGCACCGCGCAGGGTGAGCAGATTGTGCATGGTGTGCGTGGCGTTCTCGGCCGCGCACAGCGCACGGTGTTCCGGGAGGTGAATGTTCATCTCCGAGGGTGCTTCGGCGCCGGGCGTGATCTGGAAGACAAGGGATACGCCGTCGATGTGTTCGCGCTGACCGGTCCGGGTGATCTCGCGCGTCGGCGGTATGAGGGTGACGGTGCCCACCGAGGTCGTCTGCCCGAGTCCGGCCCCGACCTGGCCGAGGGGACCGCGCGGCAACACCGCGCCGTACATGTACGCGGCACGCCTGGCCATGGCGGTCCCGGCGTAGACGTTCTCGGTGACGGCGTGCTCGAGGAATCCGGCGGGCGCGAGCACCGGGCAACGGCCGGACTCGACCGCCTCGGCGGTGGTTACCCCGAGCGCACCGCCGAAATGGTCGACGTGGGAGTGGGTGTAGACGAGTCCGGTGACGGGTCGGTCACCGCGGTGCGCGCGATAGAGCGCGAGCGCGGCGGCGGCGGTCTCGACGGAGATCAGCGGATCGATCACGACGACCCCCGAATCCCCTTCCACGAGGGTCATATTCGACAGATCCAGGCCGCGGATCTGGTAGATGCCCTCGGTGACCTCGAACAATCCCTGGGCGCCGACCAGCCCGGATTGCCGCCACAGACCGGGATGCACTGAATCCGGGCAGCGGGCGCGCAGGAAGTCGTAGGAATCGTTGTCCCAGACCACGGTGCCGTCGGCGGTGGTGACCACCCCCGGTTCGAGGGCGGCGACGAATCCGCGGCGGGCGTCGGATTCGTCGGTGTCGTCCGCGAAGGGCAGATCGGCGGCGGCGCGCCGCTGCGCGGCGACGATGAGATCACTCGGGTCGGTCGCTGTGCTCATATCCCATCCTCCTGTACTCGGCCGAGACGTCCGGTGCGCCTTCAGAAATTCGGATTCGTGAAACCGACCAGCGCCGCCATGCCCGCGACGACCACCACCGCCGCCGCGGTGGTGGCGATGAGCGCGGATCGAGCGCCGCGCCGATCGCGCCGCAGGCGGCGATTGCGCACGAAACACAACAGTCCGAGGGCGATCATGGTGACCGCCGCGACGAGCGGGGTCAACACAGCCGCGCGCGTGTCGAGGACCACCGCGTGTTGCAGGAACAGCAGGCCGACGGCCACCGCGCCGATGGCGGTCCGCCGCCAGGACAGTGCGGTGCGCTGCGCGGCCAGCCCGGTGTCGGCGTTCATCGCAGCAACACCGCCGCGCAGGCAAGTACCGCGACCACCGTGACACCCACCGACAGAATCGGGACCAGCAGCGTCCCCGGTAGCGACTCGCCGCTGTACATGGCCGCGCGCACGCGCCGCCAGTGCAGGTACGCGCCGACCGCGACGACGACCGCGAGCACCAGGCAGCTCATCGAGACCGCCCGCCGCAGTCCCGCCATGTGGAAGGGCTGCACCAGGGTTTCGACGGCGACCCCGCCCGCGAGCAGACCGAGCGAGGTGCGCATCCACGCCAGGAAGGTGCGCTCGTTGGCGAGGGTGAAGCGGTAGTCGATGTCCTCTTCACCGTCGTCGGATTCGGCGCCGGGCGTCGGCAATGTCATAGCGCCCCGGTTCCCGCCGCGGACCCCGACGCCGCGCCTCGACACCCACGTGATTCGCCCACTCGGCAGGATCGTTCCACATCGTGTGAACGATCCTGCGAATTCACGGAGACCTCCCCGGCCCTGGTCGGTGTCGTGGTCACGAGGCAAACAAACCGCTACGTCAGCCTAACCGGACGGTATGGGAGCGTCCATGATCGACGCCGTGTGATATCCACCCGATATTCGGCGCGCGACTCGGCGAGAACCCTTCGATCACAGCCGGATACGCCCTTGTGGCAACACTGGAAGGCGCCGTCACAGCGCGGTCGCGTCCTGGAACGTCATGACGAGGCGGTCCACGGTCGAAGTCATCGGCACGCGGGTCGGCAGGCCGAGTGCGGCCAGTTCCTTCGCGATCGGGTGGTCGCCGAGGCGCAGTTCGGCGCCACCGAGTCGCGCGCGCATTCCGGACGGCTCCATCTCCCACGTGGTGCACCGGGTCACGCCGTCGATATGGGAGTAGGCGTCGAAGGAGGTGCCCGCACCGCGCCTGCCGGGGGTGGCGAGGCCGGGCCGCACCGAGAAGTCCGCGATGAGCGATCCGTCGTGACTCAGCGTCCCGCGCCGCACCGGCGCCTCGTGGTCGGTCTGGAAGTCGGCGATGATCTTGGGAAATCCCCAGATCTCGCGACCGGCGGCGAGGGTGAATTCGCCGTCCACGGGCAGGTGATGGATGAATACGCCCGCTTTCCCGGTCGCGAGCGCACGCAGGTCGCGGAATCGGCCGCCGCCGGTCTCGGTGTGGTGGCGCACCATGAAGGACACGCCGAATTCGTTGTAGGGGCCGAGGTCGCCGTCGATGTAGTCGACGAACAGGATCGTGCACAGTGCCCGCTCGCGCGGCAGCCGCAGCACCCGCAGGCCCGAGTACTCGATGAGCCGCTGCGCGGCATCCGCGGGTACGCGATAGGACGCCATGAACGCCCGCGCGGACCTGATGCGCACCGGCATCTCGACTTCCCGACCGAGGACGGTGTGCGTGCTCATCTCGACGAACCCTCCTGAAACTAGAACTTGTTTCAGAATACGAGGTCGGCGGACGCCGCGCCGGAATTCCGGACGGATCGCTCAGGCCCGAGGATGCGCCTGGTCGTGCACCGACTTGAGCCGTTCGATCGAGACGTGCGTGTAGAGCTGGGTGGTGGCCATGCTGGCGTGCCCGAGCAGTTCCTGCACCACCCGCAGGTCGGCGCCGCCTTCGAGCAGGTGGGTGGCCGCGCTGTGGCGAAGGCCGTGCGGCCCCAGATCGGGTGCGCCGGGAATGGCCGAGACGACCTCGTGCACCACGGTCCTGGCCTGGCGCTGGTCGAGTCTGCGGCCGCGCCTGCCCAACAGCAGCGCACGGCCCGACTCGGCGACCGCGAAGGCAGGCCGCCCGAAGCGCAACCATCCGTCCACAGCCTCTTCGGCGGGCCCGCCGAAGGGCGCCGCGCGCTCCTTGTTGCCCTTGCCGAGCACCCGAACCAGTCGCCGCTCCCGGTCCACGTCCTCGATATCGAGTCCGCACAGCTCCCCGACACGGATGCCGGTCGAGTACAGCAGTTCCACGATCAGTCGATCCCGCAGCGCCATCGGATCCTGCTGCGACGCCCCCGACCGCGCCGCCTCCATCGCCTCGACCGCCTGCCCCGTACCGAGGACCGAGGGCAGCACGCGATGCGAACTCGGCGAACCGAGCCTGCGGCCGGGGTCGACGGCGAGCCGACCGGTCTCGGTCAGCCACGCGGTGAAGGTCCGCGCCGAGGACGCGCGCCGCGCGACGGTGGTGCGCGCGGCCCCCTTCGCCGACTCCGCCGCCAACCACGACCGCAGCAAGGCCAGATCCAGTTCGCCGACCGCCGAATCCGACGAACGCGCGTACAGATGCCCGAGCAGCGACCGCGCGTCCCCGACATAGGCGCGCACGGTATGCGCCGATCGATTCCGCCCGAGCCGCAAATGCCGCCCGTATTCGTCCACCAACGCACTCAAATCCTCGGGCAAATCCTGCACCCGACCACCGTCGCCGCGACCGGCGCGCCGCGCAAGCCGCCGCGCCGCCCCTCACGACCGCCCCCGCGGCGTGCGACGCCAGCCGGAACGCCCTTCCTCGACCAGACCCGCGAATTCGAGGGTGGTCAGCGCCGCGCGGACCGCGGGCAGTTGCAGCCCGGTCCGGGCCGCGAGTTCGACCGGCAGGTGGTCGACGCGCTCGGGCATGGCCGCGAGCACCGTGCCGGGATCGCCGGACACGACCGGCTCCTCGACAGCGGGCGCGCTCGCCACCGACAGGCGAAGCGGACCCAACTCGTCGATCACGTTCTCGGCATCGGCGATCAGAAGTGCTTCCTCATCGCGGATCATGCGGTGACAGCCCACCGACGCGGCGGAGGTGACCGGTCCCGGGGTTGCCAGGGCAGGCCTGCCGAGGCGACGCGCCCACTTCACGGTATTGCGCGCACCGCTGCGTATGCCCGCCTCGATTACCACGACACCGTCCGACAGCGCGGCGATGACGCGATTCCTCTCCAGGAATTGATGTTTGCGCGCGGGCGTGCCCGGCGGGTACTCGCTCACGACGAGACCGGTTTCGGCGATCTCGGCGAGCAGCCGCTCGTGCTGAGCCGGATACGCGCGATCGACGCCACACGCGAGCACGGCGACGGTGGAACCGCCCGCGGCGAGCGCGGCGCGATGGGCCATGGCGTCGATCCCGAAGGCCGCGCCGGAGACGACGGTGAGCCCGCGCGCGGCGAGATCCCCCGCGATCTCGCCGGTGACCCGGTCGCCGTATCCGGTGCTGCACCGCGCACCCACGACCGCGACCGCCCGCTCCGTGAGATCCGCCAGTGATCCCGGTCCGCGCACCCACAGCACCAGCGGCGCCGCACCGTCGGGATCGGGCCGCGGCAGTGTGGTGAATCCGAGCATCCGCCACGCGGGCCACTCCGGGTCATCCGGTGTGACCACGCGACCACCACAGCGCCACACAGCTTCCAGATCACTTTCCACGCAATCGATCTCGCGACGCTGCACGGTGGGGCCACGCAACGCCTCGGGCAATTCGCATTCCCGCACGGCCCGCGCGGCCTCGACCACTCCCACCGATTCGATCAGTGCCGACAGTGGTGCACAGGGTCCGAGTACCACCCGCGACAAATACACCCAGGCCGCACGCCTGTCCTCGTCGGCACGCACAGCGGCCAGACGCCCGCTTTCCGACGCACCGTCCGGTTCGACGAGTACGGGCGAGGTGACGTCGCCAATCGAACGGCCACGATCGCCCCGTGGCAATTCGAGGTGCGCATCCAGATCCACTGTCGGCAACAATCCCGTCACTTCCTCGGGTACGGCGGCACGCCGCAGCGCAGGCGGACCCGCCGGGGCCCTCGTGACCGTCGATCTCGCCCGGGTGGTGGCCGATGCTGCCTGTGGCAGCGCCCGCGGGGTCGACGCGGACTCCCGAACGGTGTCCTCGGGCTCCTCCGCCCAACCGCCGCTCATTGCGCACCCCGCTGCCGGAAGTTCAACGCCAACAGCACATCCTCGGCGGTCGGCAGTTCACCTTCGCGCAGGTCGCAGATGGTCCAGGCGACCCGAATGGCCCGGTCGGCGCCGCGCGCGGACATCCGGCCGAGACGCAGCGCGGACTCGACCGGAGCGATCGCCGCCTCCGGCAACGGAAACCGTTGCCGCAGAGCATGGCCAGGCACCTCGGCGTTGGTGGTCCACCCGTAGTCCTGCCAGCGCCGCACCGCCGCGCACCGAGCGGCCGCGACCCGCTCGCGCACCATCGCACTGCTCTCGGCCGTTCCGCCGGCGAACGCCCCGCCGTCCTGACCGTGCATACGCACCCAGATATCGATGCGGTCGAGCAGCGGACCGGATAGTTTGCCCAGGTAGCGACGCCGGGCCAGCGGCGCGCAGATGCAGTCGACCTCCCTGGCGGACGCGCAGGGACACGGATTCGCGGCGAGCACGAGTTGGAAACGGGCCGGATAGCGCGCGACGCCGTCGCGGCGGGCGATGCGGACCTCGCCCTCCTCCAGCGGTGTACGCAACGCCTCCAGGACCTTCGTCCCGATCTCGGCGCATTCGTCGAGGAAGAGCACGCCGCGGTGCGCGCGGCTGACCGCGCCCGGCCGCGCCGATCCCGATCCGCCGCCGACCATGGCCGCGGCGGAGGTCGAGTGGTGCGGGGCGACGAACGGCGGGGCGGTGATGAGCGGGTGCTCGCCCGCGAGCGCGCCCGCCATGGAGTGAATGGCCGTCACCTCGAGCGATTCGGTTTCGCTCAGCGGCGGCAGCAAGCCGGGCAGGCGCTGGGCCAGCATCGTCTTGCCGATCCCCGGCGGGCCGGTGAGCAGGAGGTGGTGCCCGCCTGCCGCGGCGACCTCGAGTGCCCAACGGGCCTCGTCCTGGCCGACGACCTCGCTCAGGTCACCGCCGGGCCGCTCCGTGTCGGGTACGACTCGGCTCGGGGTGAGCAGGTCGCCTTCGCCGCGCAGCCAGTCGATCACCGAGCGCAGCCGGTCGGCGCCGATGACCTCGATTCCGTCGACCAGTCCCGCCTCGGCTAGCGCCGATTCCGGCACGACGATCGTGGACCAGCCCGCGTTGCGCGCGGTGAGTACGGCGGGCAGCACGCCGCGAACCGGCCGGACCCGGCCGTCGAGTGCGAGTTCGCCGAGCATGACGGTGCGCGCGAGCCGCTCGGCGGGTACCGCGCCCGCCGCGTCGAGCACCGCGACGGCCAGCGCGAGGTCGTACACGCTGCCCACCTTCGGGAGCGTGGCCGGACTCAATGCCAGCACGACGCGGCCGTCGGGCCATTTCTCGCCGGTATTCGCCACCGCCGAGCGCACCCGGTTGCGTGACTCCTGCAACGCGGTGTCGGGCAACCCGACCAGGCTCACCGACGGCAGCCCCTGGCCGATATCGGCCTCGATCTCGACCAACTGGCCGTCGACGCCGGTCACCGCGACCGAGTAGGCACGCCCGAGCGCCATCAGAACACCCCCGCGAAATGTTCGACGACAGGCCGGTGACCGCGCCGCAGCAGAATCGCGACGACGTCGAACCTGATATGGCACCACGGGCCGTTCTGCTGGGTGAGCCAGGTGAGCGCGGTGGTGCGGATACGGCGTTGCTTGGCGACGGTGACCGATTCCGACGGCACGCCGAAACCGAGTCCGGTACGGGTCTTGACCTCGACGAATGCGGTGATCGCGCCGTCGCGGGCGATCAGATCCAATTCGCCGTAGCGGCAACGCCAATTGCGCTCGACGATTTCCATACCGGCGGCTTTCAGGAACTGTGCCGCCAGCTCTTCCCCTTGTGCGCCGAGCGCCTGGTTGTCTGCCACCCCGAAAGGGTGCGTCCCGGCGCTACCGACTCACCCGCGCCGACCAGGGCGAACAGCCGCCCTGTGGATAACGGCGCGACTGTGGACAACATCGGCCGCGCCGCCACCGCTCACTCGGGAAGCCGCAGGTCCGGCTTCTCCAACTCTTCGATATTGACGTCCTTGAAGGTGATGACCCTGACATGTTTGACGAAGCGGGCCGGGCGGTACATGTCCCAGACCCACGCGTCGCTCATCCGCACTTCGAAGTAGACCTCGCCGTCGGCGTTCTGCGGCCGCAGTTCGACGGAATTGGCCAGGTAGAAGCGGCGCTCGGTCTCCACCACGTACGAGAACTGACCGACGATGTCCTTGTACTCGCGATACAGCGAGAGTTCCATCTCGGTTTCGTACTTCTCGAGGTCCTCGGCACTCATCGGGTGGAACGTCCTCCTTCTCGCCGCACTGCGTTCGTTGTGCGACATTCGCGGGGCCAAGGGGTGTACAGCCTGCTACTTTCCTCCGGGCCCGTCACGCACGCCGCTGCGTCGTATGCGGACATCATCTCGCATGGGCGGCGTCGGTAGCCACTCGGCCGTCCCGCACGCCCTCGGCCCGCGCCGCCTCGACACCGGCGACCGCGCTCGGCAGCGGCGACGAACCCGACGCATCGCGTACATTGCGCCAGGATCTGCGGTGCTCACTGCTCGGGCCGAGACGCTCCAGCGCGGCGGTGTGTTCGGGCGTGTTGTAGCCCTTGTGGGCCGCGAAACCGTAGCCGGGCAGGCGCTCGTCCAACCCGACCATGATCCGGTCCCTGGTGACCTTCGCCAGGATGCTCGCGGCGGCGATACAGGCCGCCGTCGCGTCGCCGCCGATCACCGGCAGCGACGGCACCGGCAGGCCGGGCACCCGGAATCCGTCGGTGAGCACGTAGCCCGGCGGGTGCGCCAATCCGGCGACGGCTCGGCGCATGCCTTCGATATTGGCGACGTGGATGCCGATGGCGTCGATCTCCCAGGCCGGGACCACCACCACCGCGTAGGCCAGCGCGAGGCGGGTGATCACCGGGAACAGTTCCTCGCGGGTGGCTTCGGTGAGCTTCTTGGAGTCGTCGAGGCCCGCCAGCGAGTCGTACGCCTTCGGGGCCGGCAGGCAGGCCGCGATCACCAGCGGACCCGCGCACGGGCCGCGACCGGCCTCGTCGACGCCCGCAACCGGGCCGAGGCCGTTGCGGATCAGCGCGGCCTCCAGCGTGCGCAGCCCGCCCGCGCGCCGCATCACCACGCGCGGCGGCCACCCGCCGGTCGACATCACAGCCACTCGCCCCTGCGCCACCGTTCGATTATCCCGCCGCCGCACCGGTCAATTCGTCTGGGGGTCCTGGGATTTGATCGGTCCGATCCGGTTCGGCGGCCAGATCTTGAACACCGCCTTGCCGCGCACGTTGTCCACCGGCACGGTGCCCTGGAATTCATCGCCGACGTGGGCGCGGGAATCGGCCGACTGGTTGCGGTTGTCGCCCATCACCCACAAGTTGCCATCGGGCACCTTGATCGGACCGAAGACCCGGCCGCCGGGGTAGGTGGCGTTCTGCTGTCCGGAAACCCACTTGTAGTCGTTCTGGACGTACGGCTCGTCCAGCGGTTTGCCGTCGACCAGAATCCTGCCCTCGGCGTCACAGCACTGCACGGTCTGACCGCCCACCGCGATCACCCGCTTGACCAGGTCGTTCTCGTCGGGCGGGACCAAGCCGAAGAAGGAGAAGAAGTTCTGCACCCCGCGCACGATCGTGTTCTCCGAGCGAATCGACTGGTAGCGGGTGTTCCAGGAGGGCGGGCCGACGAACACCACCACGTCACCGGGTTCGGGATCGCTCCAATACGAGCTGAGTTTCTCGACGTAGATGCGATCGCCGGTGCAGCCGGTGCAGCCGTGCAGCGTGGGTTCCATGGACTGGGAAGGGATCACGTACGGCCGCCCGACGAAACTCACCATCAGTGCGGCGATCACCCCCGCGATCACGATGAGGATCGGCAACTCCTGCCAGAAGGGGCGCTGCTTCTTGGCCTTCTTCTGGCGCCGCCCACGGCGACCGCCCGCCGCCCGCTCGTCGTCCGACCCGGACATCGCCACCGACCCACTTTCGTCTGCCACGCCGAACAGAGTAGCCCGACACCGTGACATGGCGTCCGGTGCCGGGCTACGAAGAACTTTCGCGGCGTCGCCGATCGAACCGCGTGCGGAACACGCGGGCCGTCAGGACGCGACGGTCAGCGCTTTTCCTTGATCTTGGCGGCCTTGCCGCGCAGATCGCGCAGGTAGTACAGCTTGGCCCGGCGGACGTCACCGCGGGTAACGACCTCGATGCGGTCGATATTGGGGGTGTGCACCGGGAAGGTGCGCTCCACACCGACGCCGAAGGACACCTTGCGGACGGTGAAGGTCTCGCGGACGCCGCCGCCCTGGCGCCGGATGACGACGCCCTTGAAGAGCTGGATGCGCTCCTTCGAGCCTTCGATGACCTTCACGTGCACATTCAGGGTGTCACCCGGCCGGAAGTCGGGGACGTCGCTGCGCAGCGACTTCTCATCAAGGAAATCGAGGGTGTTCATGTCCATCCTTCTGATGTGTGCGCGAACAGAGGACCCTGGCGGCACTGGGTGCGCGGCCGGTTCATGCTCCGAATAGGGGTGCTCCCGCGGCCGACACGCGCCGGGGGCAACCTGTGCATTGTGCCAGACCGGGCGCACGCAGGAAAAATCGACCCGCGCACACCCGTGAACGCGGCGGCTCAGGAGTCGGCCTTGCGCTCCCATGGCAGGTGATGCGGATGCGGGGATGGCGGCGCGGGCACCACCTTCCTGGTGAGTTCGGCCTCGGCGGCGGCGCGAATGTGCTCGACGTCGGGCTTTCCGGCGATCAGATCCTGGATGAAGATCTTGGCGCGGATGACCGGCCGACGGTAGCGGCGCTCGCGCACGATCGCGCGGTACATCAGCCTGCGGCGCTCGGCGTAGCGCCAGCGCGCCCACGGCGCTCCGGGTCGGCTCAACCGCAGCGCGCCGATGATGAGCAGCGGCGGGAAGAACATGCCGAACAGCCCGGTCCAGATCTTGCCCTTGGCGATGACGATCGCCGCGAGCATCAGGTTCACCACCGCGAACGCGCTCACCACGGTGCGCGCCTCGGTACCCATCGAACTGCGGAAATCGTTGATCTCCAGCAGCGACAGCGGATGGAATCCGAGCAGCAGCAACCCCGTCACCGCGAGCGCGACGAAAACCGCGTCGACCGAGGTGCGGCCCTGTTCCTCCCAGTAGACGTCGCGCAGGTAATAGATCAGCGCGAACTCGTCGAGGACAAGGGCCGCGCCGACGCCGAAGGCCGCGGCGAGCAGACTCGCGGTGAGATTGTCGGCCGTGTCGTACACCGCGACCATGCCGAGGCCGGACCCGAGCACGAGGATCACGCCGAACACCATGTGGTGCACGTGCACGTCGCCCGCGCGCAGATTGCCCGGCCACCAGCGCACCTTCTTGCGGATCAGGCGCACGCTGAGCCTGATGAACAGGAAGCCGACGATGAACCCGAGCAGGAAGCACAGCAGCGGCAGGCGGCCCTGCGCGATCACATCCTCCTCGAGCCACCTGCGCATGGCCTCGGGCCCCCTTCGCTCGTCGTACGCGGCTACTTACCGAAGCCCGCCCTCCGCAGGGCGTCCGCCATCGAACCGGTCGGGGCGGGGGCCGAACGACGCTGATTGCCCTGGTTGCGTCCCTGCCCCTGGCCCTGTCCCTGACCGCGCCCCTGGCCCTGACCACGACCTTGCTGCCTGCCCTGACCGCCGCCCTGACGTTGCCGGTCGCCCGCCTGAGCGCCGCCCTGACCACCGCCACCCTGACCGCGCCCACCCTGACCGCGATTGCCGCCGGACTTGTTGGCGGCGCCGGGCTCGTCGTCAAGACGCAGGCTCAGACCGATGCGCTGACGCGCGACATCGACCTCGAGCACCTTCACCCGCACGACATCGCCGGACTTGACGATCTCGCGAGGGTCCTTGACGAAGTTGTGCGACATCGCCGACACGTGCACCAACCCGTCCTGGTGCACGCCGACATCGACGAAGGCGCCGAAGGCGGCCACATTGGTGACCACGCCCTCGAGCACCATGCCCGGCTCGAGGTCGGCGACCTTCTCCACGCCCGCGGCGAATTCCGCCGTCTTGAACTCGGGGCGCGGGTCGCGACCCGGCTTCTCCAGCTCGGCGATGATGTCGGTGACGGTCGGCACGCCGAAGGTCTCGTCGGTGAAATCGGCCGGACGCAGGGCGCGCAGGGCCGCGGTGTCGCCGATCAGATCGGTGATCGGCAGGCCGGTGCGTTCCAGGATGCGGCGCACCACCGGATATGCCTCGGGGTGCACGGCGGAGGTGTCCAGCGGATCCTCACCCTCGCGGATGCGCAGGAAGCCCGCGCACTGTTCGAATGCCTTCGGGCCGAGGCGCGGCACGCTCAGCAACGCGCTGCGGCTGCGGAACGGGCCGTTCTGATCACGGTGGGCGACAATGCTCTCCGCGACCGACCCGGCGATGCCGGACACCCGCGACAGCAGCGGCACCGATGCGGTGTTCACGTCGACGCCGACCGCGTTCACGGCGTCCTCGACCACCGCGCCCAGCGAGCGGGCGAGCAGCGTTTCGGACACGTCGTGCTGGTACTGGCCGACGCCGATGGACTTCGGATCGATCTTCACGAGTTCGGCCAGCGGATCCTGGAGCCGCCGCGCGATCGACACCGCGCCGCGCAGCGACACGTCCATATCCGGAAGTTCCTGCGAGGCGTACGCGGACGCGGAGTACACCGAGGCGCCCGCCTCCGACACCACGATCTTGGTTGGCTTGTGCTCCGGGATGCGCGAGATCAGTTCGGTGGCCAACGCGTCGGTTTCCCGCGAGGCGGTGCCGTTGCCGATGGCGATGAGTTCCACGCCGAACCGCGCGACCAGCGCGCCGAGCACGGCGAGGGATTTCTCGGTCTGTCCCTGCGGTTTGTGCGGGTAGATGACCTCGGTGGCGACCGCCTTGCCGGTGGCGTCGACCACCGCGACCTTCACGCCCGTGCGGTAGCCGGGGTCGAGGCCCATGGTGGTGCGAGTGCCCGCGGGGGCGGCGAGCAACAGATCGCGCAGATTCGCCGCGAAGACGTCGACGGCGTCCTTCTCCGCGGCCTGGCGCAGCCGCATCCTGGTGTCGATGCCCAGACTCACCTGCAATTTGGTGCGCCACGCCCAACGCACCGTGTCGAGCAGCCAGCCGTCGGCAGGGCGGCCCTGCTCGGCGATGCCGAAGCGGACCGCGATACGGCCCTCGTAGATCGTGCGCTCGCCCGGTTCCGGCTCCTCGGCGTCCGGTTCGAGCTGCAACGACAGCACCTCCTCCTTCTCCCCGCGCAGCAGCGCGAGAATGCGGTGGGAGGGCAGGGTGTCGAAAGACTCGCTGAATTCGAAGTAGTCGGCGAACTTCGCGCCCGCCTCCTCCTTGCCCGCGCGGACCGATGAGCTGACCTGGCCGCGATTCCACATGAGTTCGCGGAGTTCGCCGACCAGGTCGGCGTCCTCAGCGAAGCGCTCGACGAGGATCGCGCGGGCGCCTTCGAGCTGTTCGGAGGTGTACCCGCCCGGATCGGTGCTCGGATCCCCGAGCAGCGCGTCGGCGACGGGCTCGTGACCGGCCTCGCGCGCGATCTGGGCCTTGGTGCGCCGCTTGGGCTTGTACGGCAGGTAGATGTCCTCGAGGCGGGCCTTGGTCTCGGCCGTCATCAACTGCCCGAGCAGCGCGTCGTCGAGTTTGCCCTGGCTCCTGATGGATTCGATGACGACGCCGCGGCGCTCGTCGAGTTCGCGCAGATAGTGCAGGCGTTCGTCGAGTTGGCGCAGCTGCGCGTCATCGAGGCCGCCGGTGACCTCTTTGCGGTAGCGCGCGACGAAAGGCACCGTCGAACCCGCGTCGAGTAGTTCGACGGCGGCGGTGACCTGACTCTCGCGCACACCGAGTTCCTCGGCGATGCGGCGGCCGACGCCGAGCAGCGGTGCGGGCGCCGCAGCGGCGGTCGTATCGGGGTTCGTCGCCGAACTGGCGATCTCGGGCGCTGTCGTCACCTGCCAGACACTACCTCTGTCCGCTGACAGGTGACCGACACCCGGGTGAATGCCCCCGCCGACCGGCGCCCCGGACCGGCGCGAACCCATCGCCGCGAACTCGTTCTCCCACCGCTACAACGGTTTCGTCCACACGATCGAATACCGGAGCAGCAGGTGACGTCGGATACCGCGCCCGGCAACACGTGTTCGGCCGCCCGACGGGTCTCGCGGATGGTCAGCGGCGGTGGCCGGCCGGCTACGGATGCGCCCCGTGTCGCCGGACCGCGCGCAGCACCGGGAACGACACGATCGCCACGGGCATCCGCAACACCGCATACGTTGGGGCGCAAGCCGATACGGGTGTCAGGCGGAGTCGTCCAGCAGGTCCGGGCGACGCAGGCGAGTGCGTTCGAGGGATCGCTCGTGCCGCCAGGCGGCGACCTTGGCGTGGTCGCCGGACAGCAGGATCGGCGGTACGTCCAGACCGCGCCAGCTCACCGGTCGGGTGTAGCTCGGGCCCTCGAGGAGTCCGTCGGAGAACGAATCCTCTTGGTGGGATTGCTGATTGCCGAGCACGCCCGGAATCAAGCGGACGAAAGCCTCCGTCATCACCAACACGGCGGCCTCGCCGCCGATCAGCACGTAGTCACCGATGCTGACCTCCTCGACCCGCACCCGGCGCGCGGCGTCGTCGAATACCCGCTGATCGATGCCCTCGTAGCGGCCGCACGCGAACACGATGTGCCGCTCCCGCGCCCAGCGCTGTGCGGTGGCCTGGGTGAACGGAACGCCCGCGGGGGTCGGCACCACGAGCAGGGCGTCCGCTGGGCACACCGCGTCGAGCGCGTCGCCCCACACCGTGGGCTTCATGACCATGCCCGGTCCGCCGCCGTACGGGGAATCGTCCACGGATTTGTGCACGTCGTGGGTCCAGTCCCGCAGATCGTGCACGGCAACGGAGATCAGGCCCTTGTCGATGGCCTTGCCGAGCAGCGCGGTGCGCAGCGGCTCGAGATACTCCGGGAAAATGGTGACGACATCGATCCTCATCCGCCCCTCCTGCTATTCCGGGTCGAGCAGACCCTCGGGGGGATCGATGACGACGATGCGCTGATCCAACGACACCGTCGGCACGATGGCCTTCACGAACGGGATGAGCAGTTCACGCCCGTCCTCGACGGCGCGCACCGAAAGCAGCTCACCCGCGGCGGAGTGCAGGATCTGGATCACGGTGCCGACAGCCGTGCCGTCGGTGAGATGCACCGCGAGACCTTCGAGTTCGTGATCGTAGAACTCGTCGGGATCCTCCGACGGCGGCAGATCCGCGCTGTCCACGAAGAACAACATCCCGCGCAGGGCGTCGGCGGCGCCGCGATCGGTGACACCGGCCAAGACGACCAGCAGTCGGCCCGAATGTTCGCGGGCGGACTCGATCACGAACTCGCGGATCTCCGAAGAGGTCACAGCCGTCACAGACTTCACAGCGGCAGTCGAGCGCGCCGGGCGCCCCCGCAGGGTGACGCCCGGCGCGAAACGTTCCTCGGGCTCGTCGGTGCGGACCTCGACCACGAGTTCGCCGCGCACACCGTGCGACTTGGCGACCCGCCCTACGACGAGTTCCATCTACTGATCGGTGTCGACCACGTCGACCCGGATACCGCGCCCGCCGATACCCGCGACCAATGTGCGCAGCGCGGTGGCGGTGCGACCGCCGCGGCCGATGACCTTACCCAGGTCCTCGGGGTGCACGTGCACCTCGACCGTGCGGCCGCGGCGTCCGGTGATCAACTCCACGCGGACATCGTCGGGGTTGGCGACGATGCCGCGAACCAGATGTTCGACGGCATCGGCGACGACGGCGCTCATCTACTCGGCAGCCGCGGTCTCGGCGGACGCCTCGGCCTCGTCCTTCTTGGCGGCCTTCTTCTTCGGGGTGACGGCCTCGGCGACCGGCTCGTTGTCGGCGGCGGCCAGCGCGGCGTTGAAGAGGTCGAGCTTGGACGGCTTGGCGGCCTTCACCTTCAGCGTGCCCTCGGCGCCCGGCAGGCCCTTGAACTTCTGCCAGTCACCGGTGATCTCCAGCAGGCGCTGCACGGGCTCGGTGGGCTGCGCGCCGACACCGAGCCAGTACTGGACGCGCTCGGAATCGATCTCGATGAGCGAAGGCTCTTCCTTGGGGTGGTACTTGCCGATGGACTCGATGGCCCGGCCGTCACGACGGGTGCGGGCGTCCGCGACGACGACGCGGTACTGCGGGTTGCGGATCTTGCCCAGGCGGGTGAGCTTGATGCGAACAGCCATGCTGATCTGCCTCTTTCCAGTGGTTGGTCACGACGCGATTCAGCGACTCGCACGGTCTGCGAGCCCGGTTTCACGCTTGGAGTGTGTGACCGCCGCGCGGTCCGTGACCGGAGACGGGCTGACACTGTCCTGAACGGACGGTGGTTCATTGTGCCAGACACCCCGCGCCGATCCGAAATCGCGTCGCTACGCCGCCCGGTATCGCAACAACACCACTCCGGAACGGAACCGCCTGGTCTCGGTCAACCGCAGGGCGGGCACCTCGACGCCGTCGGTGAACAACTTCGCCCCCTTCCCCAGGACGACCGGATAGACGAACAGCCGGAACTCGTCCACCAATCCTGCCGCGATCAAGGAATGAACCAGGGTGATGCTGCCCGTACTCACGATATCCAGCCCCGGTTGTTCCTTGAGCGCACGCACCTGTTCGAGATCGCGCAGCACGATCGAGTTCTGCCAGCCCGGGTCCCCCATCGACCCGGACACCACATATTTCGTCATCCGATTCAGGTCATCGGTGATCCCGGTCTCGTCCTCGGTCTGCTCGGGCCAGTACCCGCGCATCTCCTCGAAGGTCACCCGCCCGAACAACACCGCGTCGCAGCGCTCGGTGTGCTCCATCAACGTCTCGATGATGTCCGAATCGTCCGCGACCGCGTCGTTCCCGACGGTGAACCATCCCCCGCTCGCGTCGATCACACCGTCGATCGTGATGTTCTGAGTAACCACAAGATCCCGCATCCGCAATCCTCCATGTCGAGTCGTCCTCCTACCTATGCGGACGTGCTCGGCGTCGCGGATTCATCGCGGGATGCAAAGCCGGTGTAGCACTACGTGAGAGTCGAGGTATCGATTTCCACCGGCACAGGACCCGGTGCTACCACTACCTCGCCCGCGGTGGCGAAAACTTCCTGACGGTAACCCTCTTCGTCGAGTCGATAGCCCTCGAACCGCGCGGGTTTTCCGTCGGGCAGCTCGACTACCCACAGGTAGGGCACTCGCGCACTCGCGTACCCGGATATCTTGGTGTCACGTTCCTCTCTGGTATTGCCCGGTGACCAAACTTCCACAGCGAGTTCCAGATCGCTCGCCGCAAAGCTGGTGCGGTTGAATCCGCCATGTACCACCACGACATCCGGTATCACCGCAGTACGGAACCCAGTGCTGATCCGCACACCAACCGCGGGCAAAGCAAGAAGGTCAGCACGTTTCGACGCGCGAATAGCGTCACGCAGAACGGCGAACAGCTCCCCCGCCGCGAACTGATGCGGCCCACCGGGCGCAGGCGTCATGTAGAGGTACCCCAGAATCAATTCGAGTCGAGATCCATCCGACGGCTGCGGTTCAGCAAGCCAGTCGTTCACGCTTGTCGGTCCCAGCGAATGAAGCATCGCAACCTCGGCACTCATCGTCATTACCGCCCGATCTCCCCGTCGCGTACGGCCACCTCTTGCTGGATTAGAACACAGATCGCAACTCCAGACACCAAAGCCGGACCAGCAAGAACACTAATGCGATCCAATGTTGCAAATCTATAGCGTGTCACTATTGTGCCAGCTCTCGCTGGTTCCGGCGGGACTCGAAGGTTCCCCGATCAGCGGTGACCGGTAACCGGGCCACTGCTGACGACGCGGCCGCGCAGGACTACGTGGCGGGGGGTGGTGAGGATGGCGGGGGTGGTTCTCGGGTCCTCGTCGTAGACGACGAAGTCGGCGGGGGCGCCGTGGGTGATGCCGGGACGGCCGAGCCAGGTGCGGGCGTTCCATGAGGCTGCGCCGAGGGCGTCGTGGGAGGACAGACCGGCGGCGGTGAGAGCTGCGATCTCGTCGGCGATGCGGCCGTGCCGGATGGAACCGCCCGCGTCGGTGCCCGCGTAGATGGGGATGCCTGCGGCATGGGCCGAGGCGACGGTGTCGCGGACGCGGCGGTGCAGGTCGCGCATGTGGGCCTGGTAGACCGGGTACTTGTCGGCGCCCGCGGCGATGTCGGGGAAGGTGTCGATGTTGACGAGGGTCGGGACGAGTGCGGTGCCGTGTTCGACCATCATCTCGACGGTGTCGTCGGTGAGACCGGTGCCGTGCTCGATGCAGTCGATGCCCGCGGCGATCAGGCCCGGTAGCGCGTCCTCGCCGAAGACGTGCGCGGTGACGCGGGCCCCGTTGGCGTGGGCGGCGTCGATGGCTTCCTTCAGGATCGCGTCGCTCCACAGCGGGCGCAGATCGCCCACGGACCGGTCGATCCAGTCGCCGACGATCTTGACCCAGCCGTCGCCGAGGCGGGCCTGTTCGGCCACGATCTCGGGCAGGTCGCGCTCGTCATCGAGTTCGATGCCGAGTTCCCGGATGTAGCGTTTCGGGCGGGCGATGTGACGACCCGCGCGGATGATGCGCGGCAGGTCCTCGCGGTCGTCGATGAATCTGGTGTCGATCGGGGATCCGGCGTCGCGCAGCAGCAGCGCGCCCGCGTCACGCTCGGTCTCGGCCTGCGCGACCGCGCCGTCGCGATCCTCGTGGCCGCCGCCGTAGCGGATGCCGACGTGACAGTGCGCGTCGACCAGACCGGGCACGATCCATCCCGAATCGCACAGGGTGTCGGCGCCTGCCACCGGCTCGAACGACACCGAGCCGTCACGAACCCACAGCTCGAGCACCTCGTCGTGAGGAAGCACCACACCACGCAGCCGCACACCAACCTCCCGGAGCCTCGACTGGCCCCAACCTACCGCGCGGCGCGGATCCCGATGCTCCCCTGCTGTGTCTTCTTGCGTCGCCTTCGGCGACGCGGGTTCGCGGCCCTTCATGTCTCACCGCGAACCATGCCGGGGATTGCCTAGTTCTTGGGGAACTTCAGTTTGCTCAGGTCGAAGCCCTCGAGGCCGGGGGGGAGTTCGTCGAGTCCGGGGGGCATGTTCGAGAGGTCCATGCCGGGCGGCAGGCCCGGCATGCCTGCGGGCATGCCCGGGAAGCCGCCGCGCACCTTCGGCGGTGTCGGCCCGCGACCGCCCTTCTTGCCCTTCTTTCCCTTGCGGTTGTTGGCGCGCCGCGAACCGGGCATCCCCATCTGACGCCCCATCGCCGCCATCATCTTCTTGGCCTCGAAGAACCGGTCGACCAGCTGATTGACCTCGGAGACCTGGACACCGGAACCGTTGGCGATGCGCAGCCGCCGGGAGGCGTTGATGATCTTCGGGTTCTCGCGCTCGGCCGGGGTCATGCCGCGGATGATGGCCTGCACCCGGTCCAGCTGCTTGTCGTCGACCTGTGCCAGGGCGTCCTTCATCTGACCGGCGCCGGGCAGCATGCCGAGCAGATTGCCGATCGGCCCGAGCTTGCGGATGGCGAGCATCTGGTCGAGGAAGTCCTCCAGCGTGAGCTCGCCGCTGCCGATCTTGCGCGCGGCCTCCTCGGCCTGCTGCGCGTCGTAGACCTGTTCGGCCTGCTCGATGAGGGTGAGCACATCGCCCATGCCGAGAATGCGGCCGGCCATGCGGTCCGGGTGGAAGACGTCGAAATCCTCGAGCTTCTCACCGGTGGAGGCGAACATGATGGGCGCGCCGGTGACATTGCGCACCGACAGCGCCGCACCGCCTCGGGCGTCGCCGTCGAGTTTGGTGAGCACAACGCCGGTGAACCCGACGCCGTCACGGAACGCCTCGGCGGTGCTGACCGCGTCCTGGCCGATCATGGCGTCGAGCACGAACAGCGTCTCGTCCGGCTGGACCGCGTCGCGGATGCCCGCGGCTTGGCGCATCAGCGTCTCGTCGATGCCGAGACGGCCCGCGGTGTCGACGATGACCACGTCGTACTGCTTGGCCTTGGCCTCGGCGACACCGTCGCGCGCGACCGCAACCGGATCGGCGGCGGTGCTGCCGAGCGGGTTCTCGCCGCCGCCGACCGAGGTGCCGGGGTGCGGGGCGAAGACCGGCACGCCCGCGCGTTCACCGACCACCTGCAGCTGGGTGACGGCGCCGGGGCGTTGCAGGTCGCAGGCCACGAGCAACGGCTGGTGCCCCTGACCCTTCAGCCATCGCGCGAGCTTGCCCGCCAGCGTGGTCTTACCCGCACCCTGCAGGCCCGCGAGCATGACGACCGTCGGCGGGGTCTTGGCCAGGCTCAGCCTGCGGGTCTCGCCGCCGAGGATGCCGACGAGTTCCTCGTTGACGATCTTGACGACCTGCTGGGCCGGATTGAGCGCGCCGGACACCTCGGCGCCCTTGGCACGCTCCTTGATCTTGGCGATGAAGCCGCGCACCACGGGGAGCGCGACGTCGGCCTCGAGCAGGGCGAGCCGGATCTCACGGCAGGTGGCGTCGATATCGGCCGGTGACAGACGTCCCTTACCGCGCAGATCCTTGAGGGCACCGGTAAGCCGGTCGGACAGGGATTCGAACACCGATCGCGCTCCTGATCTCGGGGACGTCCGTGAGGACGACAGCCGGGAGACCCGGCCGGGTGGACAACTCGATTACCGGATAATCCACTGCTCAGCGGAAAAGGTAATTGTCCCCAGGGTAATGGGATCGTCCACCCTCGTGCGCAACCGGTGCCCGCGCCGCCCTCAGCCGAAGGCGCGGCGACGCGGACGCGCCGTCCTGCGGTAGTCGTGATTCTCCGCGGCCACCATGAACGTGGCCTCGCGGCCGGTCAACCCCAGTTGCAGGGCCAACTCGTCCAACAGCGCCCATTCCGCGTCGGTGCCGATCTCGCGGGTGGCGACCGTCGTGGCAATGGTCATGGCGGTCACCGCTTGCTTACCGGTCAACGTGCGACCCGGCAGCCAGGAGACGACCCATCGGTCACCACCGACGCAGCGCGCCATGTGGGTCGTCTCGTCACTGGTCATCGTGCGCGCAGAAACAACTTCGATTGCCAACCGAACCGCTCCCCTCGTGCTCGCGATAGCCGGACGCTCTGATATTAGGGTCGGTCCGGTGGCCCGCCATGGCGTTCCGGCGAATCATGTGCAACGGTTTGATTTCTAGGCAGATCCACCAGTAATGCCACGGGATCGAGGAGCGAACCGGTCATCCGGTTAACAATCAGGAAATCTGATCGGCTCCCGTCGAGTCGGCGTCCTCCGGCTTCTTCGGGGCCGGACGCGGCACCACCTCCAGAACCGCCTTCTCGATCGCCTCGCGCCGCGCGGGCCCGTCGCCCGGGCCCAGGTCGAGGCCGAATACATCGACCACAGCCGAGCCCATGGTGAGCACCTTGGCCCAGCGCACATTCGCCTCGGCCGCCTCGAAGGTCGCCGACAGTCTGCTGAGCAGACCAAGCCGGTCCTCGGCGCGCAGTTCCAGAATCGCCTGGCCCGGGCCGGATCCGTCGAACCAGATCACCTTCGGATGGGCCTTCGCGTACGGACTCGGCGCCGTCCCGCTCGCTTCCCTTTCCCGTTTGGCCAGCAAAGCGGGCAGGTCGAGTTCGCCCGCGCTCGCCCGGATCAGCTCTTGGCGCAGCAGTCCGGGATCCGGCGGGTCGCCGAATTTCGGGGATACCACGAAGGTGTTGATCGCCGACGAACCTTCACTGCCCACCGACGCGGACAGCACCCGCAGCGAATGCAGGGCGAGCACCCCGGCGGCATCGGAGAGCAGGCCGGGGGCGTCGGGAGCGATCACCGTCACGACGTGGGTGTATTTGCCCTCGCCCGCGCGCAGGTCGACGTGCACGCCGCCCGCCGCGGCCTGCTCGAGCAATTCCGGCGCGATCGGTTCGGGGGTCGGCAGCGGATCGCCCGCCATCACCAGGCGGCAGCGGCGCACCAGCTCGCCGATCAGCGAAGATTTCCATTCGCCCCAGACGCCGGGCCCGGTGGCCAGCGAATCGGCCTCGGCCAGGGTGTGCAGCAGTTCCAGCAGTTGCACCTCGCCGTCGAGCGCGTCGACCACGAGCTGCACGGTCTCGGGATCGGCCAGGTCGCGGCGGGTCGCGGTGTCGGGCAGCAGCAGGTGGTAGCGGACGATGGCGCTGAGGGTGCGCACATCGGAGGGCCACAGGCCGAGCCTGCGCCCGATCTGGGTGGCCAGCTCCGCGCCGACCACGCTGTGATCCCCGGTGCGCCCCTTGCCGATATCGTGCAGCAGCGCGCCGAGCATGAGCAGATCCGGCCGCGCGACCCTGGTGC
Organism: Nocardia bovistercoris; assembly: GCF_015674855.1. GTDB lineage: Bacteria > Actinomycetota > Actinomycetes > Mycobacteriales > Mycobacteriaceae > Nocardia > Nocardia bovistercoris. The sequence goes on from NZ_JADMLG010000001.1 coordinate 807,229, forward strand.
TCAAGGCCCCCGCGTAGGCGACGGTCTCCATGAGGTGGCGATCGACGGTCCAGGTGTGGATGGCGTCGCGCGGAGGCAGATCACGCACCGCGCCCCATTCCGGCAGCAGCCGCCCCCACAGGCCGGTGCGATCCAGCGCCTCGACGGCGTTGATGACGCCTCGGCCCGAGCCGAGCAGCACGAGCAGATCGTTGAGCGCGTCCTTCGGCCACGGTTCACGCAGTTCGGGAGCGTCCTCGGAGAGGCGATTGAGGGTGGTGGCCGACATCGGCAGTCCTGTCTGCGCCGACGCCGCCGACACCCGCAGTATGAGCCCCGGATCCCGCTGCGGGCGAGCGTCCCGGGCCAACACCACTTCCCCCCCGTGCTCGACCACCCCCTCATCGAGTGGTCGACGCACCGGCATGCGGCGCAGTCGCGCGAGCCCGCGGCGCGGCAGCGCGTTGGCGGCGGTGCGCAATCCGACATCGACGGAATAGCTGACGGTTCGCGCGGAATCGCTCAGGGTGCGCGCGAGATCGAAACGGTCGCCGATGCGCAGCGCGGCGCCGATCTCGTCCGCGTCTTGGGCGCGCAGCTGGTCGCGGGTGCGGCCCGCGACCCGGTGCAGTTCGGTGCGCACGTCGAGCAGCCTGCGGTGCGCGTGTTTCAGACCGCCGCCCGGCACATCGGGACCGAGGCCTGGCATGGCGTCGGTGAGCTGGGCGATCGAGAGCGCGTCGAGCAGTTGGATGTCGCGCAGTCCGCCGCGACCGTTCTTCAGGTCGGGTTCGGCCCGGTGCGCGATCTCGCCGCTGCGCTGCCACCGGGTGTGCGCCTGGGCGATCAATTCGTCGAACCGCGTTCTGATTCCGGTTCGCCATTCCCGTCGCACGCCGCCGATGAGCAGATTGCTCAGTTCCACGTCGCCCGCGATGTGGCGGGCCTCCAGCATGCCGAGCGCGGCGATCAGGTCCTCGCCCGCCACGCGCAACGCCTGCGGCACGGTCCGCACGCTGTGATCGAGTTTGATGTGCGCGTCCCACAGCGGATACCAGAGCTGATCGGCGACCTCGGCGACCCGCGTCGGATCGACGTTGTCGTGCAACAGCACCAGGTCCAGATCCGAATAGGGCAGCATCTCCCGGCGCCCGAGTCCACCGACGGCGACCACGGACAGGCCGCTGTCGGCCACGATGCCGAGTTCGGCTCCCTTGCTGGTGAGCCACAGTTCGTAGAGATCGACCAGCGCCGACCGCAATGATTCGGCATCGAGCCGAGGATTGCGGGGCAGCCCGCCGTCGAGTAATTGCTCCCGTGCCCGGACCAGGTCCGCGGCCCCGTTGGAGACCCTGTCGTTCCGCTGTCTGCCACTGTCACGCTCGTTGCCCACGACCCACCGCCCATTCAATGCCGCGGCCCCGCCCCGACCGGGGAATCCGGTGGGAGCGAGGCCGCCGCTCGATTCGATTTTCCGTCTTGCGCGCGCTGATTACAGGGCGTCGGTTCCGCGTTCACCGGTTCTGACCCGGATGATCGCCTCGACCGGCGTCACCCAGACCTTGCCGTCACCGATCTTGCCGGTGCGCGAAGCCTCCACGATCACCTCGACGACCTTGTCGACCGAGGCGTCGTCCACCACGACCTCCACGCGGACCTTGGGAACGAAATCGACGGAGTACTCGGCGCCGCGATAGACCTCGGTGTGGCCTTTCTGCCGCCCGTAGCCCTGTACCTCGCTGACCGTCATACCGAGCACGCCCGCCTGTTCGAGGCCGGATTTGACGTCCTCGAGCGTGAACGGTTTGACGATTGCCGTGATCAGTTTCATTGTCGTCATGCCTCCTTGACGAGCGAGCGCGCCGTGCCACCCACAGCAGCGAAATCGTATGCGGTCTCAGCGTGCTCGGCCTCGTCCAGACCCGCCGACTCGCCCTCCTCGGTTGCCCGCAGACCGATCGTGAACTTGATGATGTACGCGATCACCGCGGTGGCGACCAGGGAGTAGGCGAGCACGGTGAACGCACCGACAGCCTGAAGCTTCAACTGCTCGATACCACCACCGTAGAACAAGCCCTCGACCGCCGCCGGTGCTTCGGGCGCGGCGACGAGGCCGACCATCAGCGTGCCGACGAGACCACCGACGAGGTGGACGCCGACCACGTCGAGCGAGTCATCGAACTTGAACCGGAACTTCAGGCCGACCGCGAGGGCGCACAGCGCACCCGCCACGACGCCGACCGCGACCGCGCCGAGCGCGTTCACCGAGGAACAGGCCGGGGTGATGGCGACCAGACCGGCCACGATGCCCGAAGCGGCGCCGAGGGAGGTCGGCTTGCCGTCGCGGAACTTCTCGACCAGCACCCAGGCCAGCATGGCCGCCGCCGTGGCGATCGTCGTGGTCAGGAAGGTCGCGCCCGCGATGCCGTTGGAGCCGACCGCGGAACCGGCGTTGAAGCCGTACCAGCCGAACCACAGCAGACCGGCGCCGAGCATGACGAAGGGCAGGTTGTGCGGACGGAACGGGGTCGAAGGCCAGCCCTTGCGCTTGCCGAGGACGATGGCCAGCACCAGGCCCGCCGCGCCCGCGTTGATGTGGACGGCGGTACCACCCGCGAAGTCGATCGCCTTGAGGTTGTTGGCGATCCAGCCGCCTTCCTCACCGGTGTAGCCGTCGAAGGCGAACACCCAGTGCGCGACCGGGAAGTAGACGACCGTCACCCAGATGCCCGCGAACAGGAGCCATGAGCCGAACTTGAGGCGATCGGCGACCGCGCCCGAGATGAGTGCGACCGTGATGATCGCGAACATGAGCTGGAAGGCGACGAATACCGAGAGTGGAATCGTACCGTTCAGCGGAACCGCGGCCGGGGCCGCCGGATCTGTGGAAGCGAGGTAGCTACCACCGAAAACGCTCTTCAATCCGAAATATTGACCCGGGTCTCCGATGAGATTGCCTTTGTCCTCGCCGAATGCCAGCGAGAATCCGTACAGCACCCACAGGATCGTGATCAATCCCATCGAGCTGATACTCATCATGATCATGTTCAGCACGTTCTTGGAGCGGACCATGCCGCCGTAGAAGAATGCCAGTCCGGGTGTCATCAACAGCACGAGCGCTGAGCTGGCCAGCATCCATGCGGTGTCACCGGCGTCCGGCGCGCCGATTACGGGAAATGCCACCTTAATGTCCTCCTCATCTCGGGCCCTGCCGACTCCGGCAAATGGACCTGCACAGAAGGTTCCTCACTCGGTGTTTCATCCGTCATGCTGCAATGTTTCACTCGCGTGAACGGATAGCGCAGTTGTGTTGCCGCCAGGTTTCAGGGCGTACACCGCAGGTTTCCCCGCAGGTGTGAGCGGCGCGACCCCGTATCGAAATCACTGCTACCGATCGGTAGCGTTCGGCAAACCGCCCGCTCGCCACGCCCCCCGGTTTGCGGGGGTATCGCGCCGCCGGGGAAAACAATCACACCGTCGCATCAGGTACCACAAATCAATCAGCGGCTCGCCGAGAATCGGCAAATTCTCCGCACCCGGAATTGCGCGGGATCGCGGGGAAATCCGGCGGATTCTCCGACGACCGCTCCGGCTCGTCGCGGCGCAGCGCCGCAGGCGGAGTATTCCGCGCGGACAGCGGCGAAACCACCGGCCGCGCGGGCGGACTCAGCCCAACAGCGCGTCGACGAAGGCGGCCGGTTCGAACGGGGCGAGATCGTCGGCGCCCTCGCCGAGGCCGACCAGCTTCACCGGCACGCCGAGTTCGTGCTGCACCTGGAAGACGATGCCACCCTTGGCGGTGCCGTCGAGTTTGGTGAGCACCACGCCCGTGATGTCGACGACCTCGGCGAAGACTCGCGCCTGGGTGAGACCGTTCTGCCCCACCGTCGCGTCGAGCACGAGCAGGACCTCGTCGACGGGGGCCTTCTTCTCCACGACGCGCTTGACCTTGCCGAGTTCGTCCATCAGGCCGGTCTTGGTGTGCAGGCGTCCCGCGGTATCGATCAGGACCGCGTCCACGCCGCGATCGATGCCTGCGGCCACGGCGTCGAAGGCGACCGCAGCCGGATCACCCGCCTCCTTGCCGCGCACCGTCTCGGCGCCGACCCGCTCACCCCAGGTCTGGAGTTGATCGGCGGCGGCGGCGCGGAAGGTGTCGGCGGCGCCGAGCAGGACGCGGCGGCCGTCGGCGACCAACACCCGCGCCAACTTGCCGGTGGTCGTGGTCTTTCCGGTGCCGTTGACGCCGACGACGAGCAGGATGGACGGATGGTCGGCGTGCGGGAGCGCGCGTACCGAACGGTCGAGTTCGGGGCGCAGCGCCTCGACGAGGACCGCGCGCAGCACCTCGCGGGCCTGGTCGGTGGTGCGCACGCTGCGCGCCGCCATCTCCTCGCGCAACCGGTTCACCACCGACGCGGTACTCGCGGTGCCGAGGTCGGCCAGGACCAGGGTGTCCTCTACCTCCTCCCACGAGTCCTCGTCGAGGTCGCCGCCGCCGAGCAGACCGAGCAGGCTCTTGCCGACGGCGTTCTGCGAGCGCGACAGCCTGCCGCGCAGGCGCACCAGGCGGCCCGCCGTCGGTTCGATCTCCTCGACCGGGGCGGTCGGTACCCCGGCGATGGTCTTGGCGGTATCGGCGGGCGGGGTGGTCGTCCGCGGCGCCTCGGTCGGCGTGCCAGGCGCGGCCTTCTCCGGAGCCTCGGTGGGCGCGACAGCCGTACCCGCGGCCTCGGCAGGTGCGACGGATGCACCCGCGGTGTCGGCAGGTGCGACAGCCGTACCCGCGGTCCCCGGCGGCGTGGCGGCCTTGCCCGTGGCGTCGGCGGGAGCAACGGCCTCGGTCGGCGCGGTGGCCTCACCGCCGGCCTCGGTCGGCGCGGTGGTGGTCTTGCCCGCAGCCTTTGTGGGCGCGGTGGCCTTGTCCTCGGCCTCGGCGGGCGCGGCAGCCTCGGTAGGCTTCCCCGCGGCCTCAGTCGGAGTGGCGGATTTACCCGCAGGCTCGGCGGGTGCGGTGGCTTTACCCGCAGGCTCGGCGGGCGCGGTGGTCTTGCCCGCAGACTCGGCGGGCGCAGCGGGCTTCCCCGCTTCGGTGGGGGCGCCAGGTCGGCCGGCTTCGGTCGGCGCGGCGGGCTTACCTGTCGCGGGGGGCGCGGTACTCGTCGCCTCGGTGGCCGACACGTCTTCGGCGCCGGGCGCGGTGGTGTCGGACGGAGCGGCTTCGGATAGTTCGTCGGTCGAGGGCGCGGCGTCCGCGACGGCGGTGTCGGATTCGGGCAGCGGGATATTCGTGATGCCGCGCTTGGGCGCGTCGCGTGGAATCGCGGCATCGTCACCGATGTGCGGTTGGCCGTCGGTGTCGGTGCGTTCGATGGGCGCAGGTTCCGGGCGTGTCGCGGTGGTTGCGCCGCCTTGGCTGAAACTGAAGCCACCGGAAGCGGTATAACCGCCCGACCGGTCGGTCAGTTCCTTGTCCTCGGTCGGCGCCGTCAGCGATACGCGCCTGCGCTTGTACAGGACGAATCCGGACACCAGCGCGACGAGCAGCAGCGCGGCGACTACGGCGATCAGAATCCAGGCTTCGGAACTCACGCCGACCATCCTTGCAGAAGTATGCGTTCGCGCCCTTCGCCGCGTCGCGCCGCAGGTCGACTGCGCGTGCGCCGCAGATCACAGCCGCGTGCACCGCGGGCCACAACCGCGCGCACCACAGATGACAACCGCGTGCACCACAGGTCACAGCCGTGCGCGCCACAGATCACAGCGGTGCTGAGGCCATCGACACAGCCCCCGAGATTTCTTGTCCTGCGGAACTTCTCGCGAAGGGACAATAGGATCGGCGACGTGACCGATCGAAACGTGCTTGGGGGGCCGCTGGAAGAGTGCGGCACCGATCCGCTCACCGGCTTCTACCGGGACGGCTGCTGCAGTACCGGACCGGAAGATCTCGGTAGCCACACCGTGTGCACCGTGGTGACAGCAGAGTTCCTCGAGCATCAGGCGTCCATCGGGAACGACTTGAGCACTCCGCGTCCGGAGAACAACTTCCCCGGCCTGCAACCGGGTGATCGCTGGTGTGTGGTTGCGGTGCGCTGGCTACACGCCCACGAGGACGGTGTCGCCGCCCCCGTCGTGCTCGCCGCCACCCACGAGAACGCCTTAGAGGTGATCTCCATGGACATCCTGCGCAAATACGCCGTCGACGTCCCCGACGACGTCAGCGACCTGCTCTGAGCCACCCTGGATAGACGCCGCACCGCGCCCGGCAATTCGGACATCCGGATTGCCGGATCGCGGCGTGCCCGCTCGACGTGGCGCGCTCGGCCGGATCGTCTGCGCGGTCCCGGATCGCGGGGCGCTCCCGAGCGCCGCGACCACGCCCGGCAGATAGCGCAGCTCGGCGAGTCGAGACTTTCATCACGTTTCCCCCGGCCATTTCGTCGGGCTCTGGCGCGGCCGCCGCGAGCGACATTTCGACCGCCCTGCGCGCTTATCGACTCGACTGTCCGCGCGTATGGTCATCGCGCAGTTGCTCCGGTGCCGTTGGATGGCAACGCATCCGGTGAACAGGATCACGCGCGTCGGCGACCGCGACGTCCGCGCGCCGCGGCGCGATGGTATTGCGGGACGCCCGGAATCTCGCCGCGCGCACGTGGAAAGCGTTCTCCCACTCCGCGAAACGACATCTCCGGCGCTGCCGTCGTCGGATATGCCGGAGCGAGATCAGCGGATGGCACCAGTGAGGTGCAAGGCAATTGATCTCGGACGCAAGGCAACCGGTTGCCCGAGCCTACCTTCGACAGCGCAGGAGCGGACTGCGCGGCGCGATCCTCAGCCCGACACCGCGGCGGGCTCCACCGGATCCGCCGCCGCCGAAGGTGCAGGCGCCTGTCCGCGCAGCCGCTGCGAGATCACCTGGGTGATCCCGTCGCCGCGCATGCTCACTCCGTACAGGGCGTCGGCGATCTCCATGGTCGGCTTCTGGTGGGTGATCACGATCAGCTGACTCTTCTCCCGCAGCTGCTCGAACAGCCCGATCAGCCGCCGCAGATTGGTGTCGTCGAGGGCCGCCTCGACCTCGTCCATCACGTAGAACGGCGACGGCCTCGCGCGGAAGATGGCCACCAGCAACGCGACCGCCGTCAGCGACTTCTCCCCGCCGGACAGCAGCGACAGCCGTTTGACCTTCTTGCCCGGCGGCCGCGCCTCCACCTCGATGCCGGTGGTGAGCATGTCGGAGGGGTCGGTGAGCACGAGTCGGCCCTCGCCGCCAGGGAAGAGTTTGGCGAACACGCCGACGAATTCGCGTTCGACATCCTCGTACGCCTCGGTGAAGACCTGGAGGATGCGCGCGTCGACCTCGGCGACCACCTCGAGCAGATCCTTTCGCGCGTTCTTCACGTCCTCGAGCTGGGTGGCGAGGAAGTTGTAGCGCTCCTCCAGCGCCGCGAACTCCTCGAGCGCGAGCGGATTGACCTTGCCGAGGGTGCTCAGGTCCTTCTCCGCGCGTTTGGCGCGGCGCTCCTGGGACGCGCGGTCGAACGGCATCGGCGCGGGCGCGGTGACCTGTTCGCCGCGTTCCTTGGCCTGCTCGTACTCGAGCAGCTCCAGCTCCGAGGGCGGCAACGGCACGTCGGGACCGTATTCGGCGATCAGGTCGGCGAGCGCGATGCCGAACTGCTCGGCGATGGTCACCTCGAGCTGTTCGATGCGCAGCGCGGCCTGCGCCTTGGCCACTTCGTCGCGGTGCACCGCGTCGGTGAGCTGGGTGAGCTGGCCTGCCAGCGCGCGCGAACGCTCCTTGATCTGATCGACCTGCGCCGCGACCTCGGTGCGGCGGCGCACCAGATCGTCGCGGCGGGCGCTCGCCGCGGCCACCACCTGCTCCAGCTCGGCGGCCACCCGCGCACCGGATTCGGCGACCGCCGCCGCCACCGCAGCGGCCTGTCTGCGCGCGGCCTGCGCGCGTTCGGCGCGGGCGCGGGTCTCGCGTTCGGCGCGGGCGGCGCGACGCAGCGAATCCGCCTTGCCGCGCACCGATTGCGCGCGCTCCTCCGCGGTGCGAACCGCGAGCCTGGCCTCGACCTCCATGGCGCGCGCCTCGGCGAGCGCGGCGGCGGCCTCCTCGCGCGCCCGGCCCGCGGCCTCGGTGCCCGCCGAGCCGAGGCCGTCGGGATCGTCGCTCTGTTCGAGTTCGATCGCGCGCAGCCGGTCTTCCATCTCGGCCAGCGCGGTCGACGCGTCGTCGCGACTCGACTCGGCCTCGGCGCGCTGGACGCCGAGCCGATCGCTGTCGGCGCGGGCGGCGCGGGCGGCCTGGCCGAGCCTGCCGAGCCGATCGTAGATCGCGAGCAGGGCCTGATCGGATTCGTGCAGGGCGAGCAACGCCTGGTCGACGGCGTCCTTGCGGTCGGCCTGTTCGTCCAGGGCGCCCGACAGCGCGGCTTCGAGTTCCTCGGCGCGACGCTGCGCGGCGGCCAGATCGGCGCGGGCGGTATCGATATCGGCCTGGATCTCGAGTTGGCTCGGCGCGCGATCGGAACCGCCGAGCACCCAGCCGCTGCCGCTGAGGTCACCGTCGCGGGTCACCACCCGCAGGTCGGAGCGGGCCGCGAGCAGAGTGGTCGCGGCGGGCAGGTCCGCGACCACGGCGACGCCCGCGACGAGTGCGGTGACCGCGCCGCGCATGTGGTCGGGGCATTCCACCACCTCGGCCAGCCAGCGGGCGCCCTCCGGCAGCGGGTCGCCCGGTGCGCGGTGGCCGTCGGCGGTGTCGAAGACCAGGGCGGCGCGGCCCCCGTCGGCCTCCTTCAGCGCGTTCAAGGCGGCGTGCGCGGTCGTGCCGGAGTCGGCAGCGACGGCGTCGGCGAGCGGTCCGAGGGTGGCGGCCACCGCGGCCTCGTAGCCACCGTGCACCCGCAGCATCCCCGACAGCGGACCGAGCAGCCCCTCGGCCCGGTGCTCGGCCAGCCAGGCGGCGCCGTCGCGGCGGGCCAGGTTCATGCCGAGCGCCTCGATGCGCGCCGTCAGCGACGCGACCCGCTTACCCGCGTCACGATCCTGTTCGCGCAGCTCGGCGACCCGCTGATCGGCCATGGTGATGGCCTGCACGGCGTGTTCGTGCTGGGCGTCGAGACCTTCCTCACCCGCGTCGAGTTCGCTCAACTCGGCCTGCACGGCCTCGAATTCGGCTTCGGCCGTGTCGCCGCGTCCGCGCGCTTCGGTGATCGCGATCGACAGGCGCGCGATCTCCGCGTCCACCGACTGCCCACGCGCCCGCAACATCTCCACTTGGCCCGCCATCCGAGCCAGGCCCTCGCGGCGGTCGGCGATGGCGCGCACGGCGGCCAGATGCGCCGCCTCGGCGGCCTTGGCGGCGTGCTCGCGGTCGGAGAGCGCGTCGCGCGCCGACTCCAGGGTTTCGGTGGCCATCTCGACGGCCGCGTTCAGCTCCAGTTCCTCGGCCTCGACACGGTCGGCCTCGGCCTCTAGCTGTTCGGGATCGCGGCCTGTGCCGACCTGAGCCGGAGTGTCGAGGTGGCGGGCGCGGTCGCCCGCGATGCGGATGGTCGCGTTCACGCGTTCGGCCAGCGCGGACAGCTGGAACCAGCTCTGCGCCGCGGCCTCCGAACTCGGGGTGAGCCGCGACAGCTGGAACTCCTGTTGGGCCAGCGCGGCGTTGGCGGCGTCGAGTTCGGACTGCACGGTGATCTGCTGCTCGCGCGCGTAGGCTTCCTTGCTCTGCTGGGACGCGAGTTCCTGACGGCGGGTGACCAGGTCGTCGGCGGCCAGACGCAGCCTGGCGTCGCGCAGGTCGGCCTGCACCGTCTGGGCGCGGCGCGCGACCTCGGCCTGACGTCCGAGCGGTTTGAGTTGCCGCCGCAATTCGGTGGTGAGGTCGGTGAGGCGAGCCAGGTTGGCCTGCATCGCCTCGAGTTTGCGGACCGCCTTCTCCTTGCGTTTGCGGTGTTTGAGTACGCCCGCGGCCTCCTCGACGAAGGCCCTGCGGTCCTCGGGCCGCGATTCCAGGATGGCCGAGAGCTGGCCCTGCCCGACGATGACGTGCATCTCCCGGCCGATGCCGGAGTCGCTGAGCAGTTCCTGCACGTCCATGAGACGGCAGGAGTTGCCGTTGATCTCGTATTCGCCCGCGCCGTCGCGGAACATGCGCCGGGTGATGGAGACCTCGGCGTAGTCGATGGGCAGCGCGCCGTCGGAGTTGTCGATGGTGAGGGTCACCTCGGCGCGGCCGAGCGGCGCGCGCCCCGAGGTGCCTGCGAAGATGACGTCCTGCATCTTGCCGCCGCGCAGCGCCTTCGCGCCCTGCTCGCCCATGACCCAGGTGAGCGCGTCGACGACATTGGACTTGCCCGAACCGTTGGGGCCGACCACACAGGTGATGCCCGGTTCGAAGCGCAGCGTCGTCGCGGAGGCGAAGGACTTGAACCCCTTCAACGTCAGACTCTTCAGGTGCAAATTCGGACGACCCTTCCGTCGTTCGTTTCCCACGGTGCCGCGAGGCGCGACCAGCCATCGTATCCACCGGCGGCGGGACCGGGGGACAGCCCGTTCCAGGTTATCGACTCCCTACGACAGCGCCGCCGTGTGGTGTGCCCCGCGTTTGCCGAGCCCACGCGACCTGCCCGTCGCGACAGCCACGTCGGGATCGTTCACAGAATCTTCACGGGCATGCCGTGTGTCGAACCGTTCGCAAACTCTGCGACAAGGGCGCGAGTGCGCATAACATGCCTCCAGGTTCGCCAGCGGTACGTTTCTCGGGAGTTTCACCGATGCCAGCCCCCCTATTCGGGACCAGCACCAGATACCGGCTTGTCCGTATCACCGCCTTGGTGCTGGGCTGCCTGGTGTTCCTGTACGCCTGTGAGCAAAGTCGCACCTCGATGCTTTCCGATGTCTGGGGCGAACTGCTGCTCGCGGCGGGCCTCGGCATCGCGGGCATCGCGGCGGCCTGGTTCGAGATCACGCTGAGCAATCGCGCCGAGGAACTGGAGGCCGACGAAGCCGACGAGACCGGCGAGCGCGGCGAATTCCTCCTCGAACACGAGAACCGTACGATCCGGGCCAGAATCGCCCCCTCCGGCAACCTGGTCTTCCACGGCCGCGAGGGCTCCGGCGAACACGAGGCACACGAATGGTCGTGGACCTTCCGCCCCGCCACCTTCCCCGCCATCCGCAGCGCGCTCGGGGGCGGTGCGGGCGAGCTCGTTGAGTTGCTGGAAAGCACAATCCCGCAACTGGATCGCCCGAGCCGTCGCGACCCCGGCGCCTGGGTCCGCGCACACGGCATCCCCGCGACCTACCGTGAGAAAGGCGACAATCCAAGCCGCTCCACCCGCAAACTCCCCATCCTCAAACGCGGACTGCCGCGCGAAGTCCAAGCGAGCCGCACCGGCGGAATCCCGATCACGCCGTCCACCCGAGCGGCGGCGGAATCGCCTTCCTCCGGCCCGAACGTCCGCGTCACCTCGTCCGCGCGGGTCGAGTCCCCCGCGAAACCCGAACGATCCGTATCCGCCGCGACGGGCAGGCGGGCAGCGGCCGAGCGACCGGCAGCGGGTCGACCCGAATCTCCCGCGATATCCCGACGTCAGGACACCGCGAGACGACCTGAACCGGGCGCCCGACCCGAGTCCGGCGCGGCGTCCGGCAGGCTCGACGCCGCGACCGAATCCAGGCGCTCCGCCGCCGGACGGGCGGAGTCTCCGGTCGCCTCCGGGCGGCGTGAGTCGCCCACGGCCTCGGGACGCCAGGAATCCGCCGCGACGGCAAGGCGGTCGAGGACTTCCGCATCGGCCGGACGACCCGAATCCGCACCCGGGTACCCCGGATCCGCCGCGAAGACCGGGCGGTCCGAATCGCCGTCCAGGTATGCCGAATCCCCCACAACGGCCGGGCGGTCCGACACGACGGTCGGACGGTCCGAATCGGCCGCGAGATCAAGGCGATCGGAGTCCGCGGGCGGTCGGACCGACTCGCCCGTGGCTGCGCGGCCCGGGTCGCACACACAACCGAAGTCGCGGGTCCGCGAGTCCGTGTCGCACGATGTGGACGACTTCGCGGAGGACGAGGACTACGAGGATCCGCCGTCGTGGCGTGAACGCATGGACCGGGCGCGCGGGCTGCTCGCGCGGGCCATCCCCCAGCGCCACCGCGACGATGCGGACGACGACTACGACGACCTCGACGACGAGTACGACGAGGATTTCGACGACGAACTCGATGATGTCGAGGACGACTACGACGATCGCGCGGCCGTCCGGCCGGGCTCGCGGGACCGCGCACGCGGCGGGAGTCGCCCACCCGCCCGTCCGGCCGACTACGACGACTACCGCGATTTCGACGTCCGCTACGACGACGTCCCGGAACGGGGGTCGCGCGGGTCGGGTGCGCGGCGGCGCGGGGACGCGGGCGAGCAGTCCGAGGGCAGGGACCGGCGGGGCGACTCGCCTTCGAGCCGTCGGGGTCGCGACTCGGACGGATCAGGAGCAGGCCGATCCGCACGAGACATCGGCCGATCCGATGCCCGAGCGACGGGCCGATCCGGCACGCAGGCAAACGGCCGATCCGGCGGCGATGCCGATCGGTCCGACAGAGCTCGCGCAGGCGCCAACGACACGGGCCGATCCGGCCGGGACGACTCGGCCCGACACACCCCCGAACGCCGAGACACCCCGGTCGATCCGCACACCCGACAAGCACGCCGCACCGACCGGCAGGACACCGCAGCCCCTCGATCCCGCCACACCTCCGAACACCCCGACACATCGATCGATCCGCACACCCGACAGTCACGCCGCACGAGCGGGCACGACCCGGCCGAGCCTCGCACCCGCCACGCCGCCGAACGCCCCGACACCGCCACGCGCGCCCATCGCCCGGACGCCGAGGCCCACACCCGACGCCCGGAGGCCGAAGCCCGACCGCCGCGCCACACGCCGGACCGCCCCGATGCCGACCGCCGCGCCGACACCGGCCCGCGCGCCGCGCAGCCTCGCGACGGACGCGACCGTTCGGGCGGGAACGCCCCGCGACCACGCCCCGGCGACGCGAACCGACGCGACCGAATCGGCGCCGAGTACTCCGAATCCGGTCGCCGCCGCCCCATCGACTCGAACGATTTCGACCGATCCGCGCCGCGCGGCGGAAGATCACCCGACGGCCTCGCCGCCTACGACCCCGCCCCGAACGCTCGCTCACGCTCCAGCACGCCCGACACCCGCGACCGGCACACGCAGGATCGCGTGCGCCGCGACTACGACGACCGGTACGCGGACCAGGACGACTACGGCCGCGACAGGTACGACCTGGGGTCGCGTCCACGTCACGGCCGATAGTCGAAGCATAAGGTTCGGCCACGGCCGCAACCGGCGTGTCGGATCCGATTCAGGCCCGGCCTCGAGGTTGATCTCAGGCCATCCCCTCGGAAGGTGCCCATCCGACTTCGGTCGAGACGCCGAGACCGGCCACGACCGGAGTCCAGCCCCGACATCGAGCCGGATGGCGACCTCGGCTTCGGTGAAGACGCCGAATTCCGGCCACGACCGGAGCAGGCCCAACATCCGGGCGATCTCGGTCGGTCACAGGTCGACTCGGATCGGATTCCGTCCCGACATCGGTCGAGTGGTGAGCCTCGGCCTCGCGCAGGGTGTCAGGCCCGCGTCCGTCGGTGTTCGGGCCGATGGCCGGTCGCCCCGGCCTCGGTCGGTCGTCGGCTCGGTGCCCGTCGGCCGAGGTCTCAGGTCGATTCACACGCGGCGGCGACCGCAGCCGAGTCCGGATTCGAATCCGGTGACCATGCGGAAGGCCAGGACCGCGCCCCAGGGGCCGATCACCCAGACCGGCCAGAAGTAGGTGAATTCGCCGACGCCGAGGGAGATGGCGGCCCAGATCACCAGGACGAGCAGGCTCACGCCGAACCAAGTGGTGGCTTCTATGCGCTGCCACAGCGGCACCCGGCGGGGGCGGGTGGCGTGTTCGGTGAGTGCGGGCTTCGACAGGGCGGGCAGGTCGCCGAGTACCAGGTGTAGGTCGTCGCGGGTGGCGGCGCCGTAGACGGCGGCGACGCGCTGGTCGTATTCGGTGAGGTCGATCCGGCCTTCGGCCAGATGTCGGGCGAGCAGGCGCACCACGGCGTCGCGTTCGGCGTCCGAGGCGCGAGTTCCGGTCGCGATGTCCATATCCGAATCCTTCGTCCTTGATGTTCCACATTGGAATGTAGATCAAGCATGAAACCTCCTATGTGGAATGTCAAGTGTCACCGTGGGCGCGCCGTGGCGTCGCGCGCCGCCGCACGGCAGGATGAGCCGTACCGCAGTGGCCAGATCCTCGAGGAGGTACTTCGTGTCGGAAACCGTGCGTGGCGTCGTCGCCCGCGCCAAGGGCGCCCCGGTCGAAATCGTGGACATCGTCATCCCCGATCCGGGTCCGCACGACGTGGTGGTGCGGGTGCAGGCGTGCGGCGTCTGCCACACCGACCTGCATTACCGCGAAGGCGGAATCAACGACGAATTCCCGTTCCTGCTCGGACACGAGGCGGCGGGCGTCGTGGAAACCGTCGGCGCGCAGGTCACCCATGTCGCCGCGGGCGATTTCGTGGTGCTGAACTGGCGGGCGACCTGCGGACAGTGCCGCGCGTGCAAACGCGGACGGCCCTGGTACTGCTTCGACAGCGGCAACGCGAGCAAGCCCATGACGCTGGCCGACGGCACCGAACTGAGCCCGGCGCTCGGCATCGGCGCCTTCGCCGACAAGACCCTCGTGCACGAAAGGCAGTGCACCAAAGTCGATCCCGACGCCGATCCGGCGGTCGCCGGACTACTCGGCTGCGGTGTCATGGCGGGCATCGGCGCCGCGATGAACACCGGCAATGTCTCGCGCGGCGACTCCGTCGCGGTCATCGGCTGCGGCGGCGTCGGTGACGCCGCCATCGCGGGCGCGCGGCTCGCGGGCGCGCGCACCATCATCGCCGTCGACCGCGATCCGGCGAAGCTGGAGTGGGCGCGCGAATTCGGCGCGACCCACACCGTCGACGCGAGCACCGAGGACGTGGTCGAACGCGTCAAGGAACTCACCGACGAGGTCGGCGCCGACGTGGTCATCGAAGCCGTCGGCCGCCCCGAGACCTGGAAGCAGGCGTTCTACGCCCGCGACCTGGCGGGCACCGTGGTCCTGGTCGGCGTCCCCACCCCCGACATGACCCTCGACATGCCGCTGATCGACCTGTTCTCACACGGCGGCGCGCTGAAATCGTCCTGGTACGGCGACTGTCTGCCGGAACGCGACTTCCCGATGCTGATCGAGCTGTACCGCCAGGGCCGCCTGCCGCTGGAGAAGTTCGTCACCGAACGCATCGGCCTCGACGACGTCGAAGCCGCCTTCCACGCCATGCACGCGGGCAAGGTGCTGCGCTCGGTGGTGGTCCTGTGACCGCGCGCGTGGACCGGGTCGTCACCTCGGGCACCTTCTCCCTCGACGGCGGCACCTGGGACGTCGACAACAACGTGTGGCTGATCGGCGACGACCGCCAGGTGCTCGTGATCGACGCCGCCCACGACGCCGACGCGATCGCGGCGGCGGTCGGCGACCGCGAGGTGGTCGCGGTGCTGTGCACACACGGCCACAACGACCACGTCACCGTCGCGCCCGCACTGAGCGACCGATTCGACGCGCCCATCCTGCTGCACCCCGGCGACGAACCGCTGTGGCGCATGACCCACCCGGACGTCGACTACCGTTCGCTGGCCGACACCGAGCGGATCACCGTGGCCGGCACGGATATCGACGTGTTGCACACGCCGGGGCATTCCCCCGGCTCGGTCAGCCTGTACGTGCCCGAACTATCGGCCCTGTGGACCGGCGACACGCTGTTCCAGGGCGGACCGGGCGCGACCGGGCGGTCCTACTCCGATTTCGACACCATCATCGATTCCATCCGCGACCGCCTGCTCACCCTGCCCGAGGACACCGCGGTGCACACCGGTCACGGCGACGGCACCACCATCGGCGCGGAGCGGCCCGCGTTGGCGGACTGGATCGCGCGCGGGCACTGACCCGACGATGCGGCCCGGTCGAATCCTCGCACCGGGCCGCGCACGTTCAAGCCGCGCACATTCAAAGAATGGCGAAGGCGACGACCAGACCGAGCCCGAAGTGCGCGGCGGCGACCACGAGCACCTCGGTGGTGTAGGTGTCGGCGTGCAGCGCGGCCCCGATATCGATGCCGAGCGCCCGCTCCAGGATGCGCACCGAGATCACCTGGGCGATGATGCCGACCAGACCGTAGATCAGGGCGGCGATGAGACCCTCCGACAGCTTGCCCGCCGAGGAGTAGATCGCGAGCACCACGATGAACGCCATGCTGACGATGCCCGCCGCGGTCACGATGATGGCGTTGGGTTTGCCCTCGCTCACCATCCCGCGCAGATGTCCGGGGGTGGTCAGGTCGATGGCGTAGAAGCCGATCAACATGAGCACCAGGCCGATCACGGCGTAGAGCAGGATCGCGCCGACTCCTTCGCCGAGTGAACTCCAGTACCCCGATTCGAGGGCGACTGCGGTCATCGATGGTCCTTTCCTGACATGCGAGGTCCGTTCGGTGATTTCCGAATCAGTGCGAGGCCGGGTCGGCGGGAATGCGGTGCGGGACGAAGGCCGAACTGTCGTCGGTGATCAGGCCCGCGGTTTCTCTGATCCCGAGCCCCGCCGAGGTATCGCCGACGATCCACGCGCCGAGCACCGGGCGCATATCGTCGAATTCCGGCAGCGGGTCGAGCAATTGGTAGACGAAACCCTCTTCGCCGTACACCCCGCCGGTCGCGGTTTCCATGCCCGCGCCGACGATGGTCATATTCGCGCCTTCGCGGCCGAGTTTCGGCTTGCGGATGTACTCGGTGAGTTCGTGCGGGTCGTCGAGGTAGGCGGGCAGCAGATTCGGGTGTCCCGGATACATTTCCCACAGCACCGCAAGAATCGCCTTGTTGCTCAACAGCGTCTTCCACAGCGGCTCCACCCACATGGTGCCGGGCAAGCTGCTCACCACCCGCTTGCCGAACTCGTCGTCGAGCACCCATTCCCACGGGTAGAGCTTGAAAGCGGCGTCGATCGGCGCCTCGGCGAGGTCGACGAATCGTTCCAGCGTCGAATCGAATCCGATTTCCTCGATGGGCAGCGCGATGGTGTCGAAACCCGCCTCGGCCGCGGTTTCCTGCATATAGGCGGTGGTGACATTGTCCTCACCGGTGGCGTCCGCGCCGGACCAGCTGAAATGCAGTTGCGGCGCGGGCAGCAGATCGCGCAGGTCGCCCCAGCGCTCGACCAGTTTCTCGTGCAGCGAATTCCACTGGTCGTCGTCGGGATACAGCGCGGTCAGCCAATGCCATTGCACGATGGCCGCTTCCAGCAGCGAGGTCGGGGTGTCGGCGTTGTATTCCAGCAGTTTCGCCGGGCGGCGGGCGTCGTAGCGCAGGTCGAAACGGCCGTAGACGTGTGGATCGGAGCGCCGCCAGGATTCCGCGATCGGCTCCCAACTCCATTCCGGCAGGCCGAAATCCCGGAACCGCCCGGTGAGCACGACGTGTTCGACGGCGTGCAGGCACATGGAATGCAGGAGTTCGACATCGGCCTCCAACGCGAGGATCTCCGCCATGTCGAATTCGTAGTGCACCGACTCGTCCCAGTACGGCCGCGGCTGACCGCTCGCATCCCGGCCCGGCGCGCCGTAGACCAACCCCTGGCCTTCGACGATCTGCTGCCAATCCGCCCTCGGTGTGCCGCGCACACGCCGCATTACGAACCGCTCCCGGTGCTCTTGCTGCCGAGTCCGCCGCGCTGGACGGTGGTTCCCGACTTGGTCTTGATCTCCGCGCCTTTGGGCCGGACCGTGGTCCCGCCGGTGGGTGGCTTGCCGATGGTCGAACTGCCGCCGTAGTAGTAGCGATACTGCGGCCACGCGCCGAGCACGACGATGCCCGCGCCGGAACTGTCGTTGACGAATCCGCTCTGCCCGGGTTGGCAGTACTTGTCGTCGACCACGACTTCCTGGCCGTTCTCGTTGATCTGCACGCAGGACGCCGTGACCCGGTCGGGTGCGGTCAACGCGCGGTAGGCGAGGTAGCCGCCGCCGACGAGTCCGGCGACGCCGACCACCGCGACACCGCCGATGAGCACCCGGTTGCGGGTGCGGCGTTTCGCGTCGGCCGCCGCGGTCGCCGCGCGGTGCGCCTGTTCGGCATTGCGACGCGCCTTGTCCCGCGCCCTCGCCTCGGCCACGGTCGGCGGACGCGGCTGGGTGACACCGGGTTCCTGACGCTCGATGCTGCCCTGACGCTGCCCGCCCACCTGCTCTCCGGGCGGCTGCCAAGCGGGAGGTTGTCCCGGTCCGCCCGACGGCGGAAAGCCAGGCGGAGAACCCTGACCTGGCGGCGGCACGGAACCGGACGGAGAACCCTGCCAAGGCGACGGCGCGGAACCGGACGGAGATCCCTGGCCAGGCGGCGGCGCGGCGCCGAACTGCGAACCCTGGAACTGCGGCGGGACACCTCCGGGCGCCGAACCCTGACCTGGCGGCGGCACCGCGCCGAACGACGACCCCTGGCCCGGCGGCGGCACGGGACCGGGCGGAATACCCTGCCCCGGCGCCGAGCCTGGAGCGTCCTGTTCGGGACGATCGGCGCCACCGCGCGCCGGATCGCCGCCTCGACCAGCCTGCTCCTCGCGACCGGAACCGTCCGCCGAATCCCCCGTACTCACAGCACCCCCCGCTGCACCGTCGAATCCACTAGCGCTCCTCGAATCCGGACATATCACCCCGCGCGGGCTCCCAGCTTTCCACAACAAGGGTCACCCGACCAGCCGTATCACCCGACCGCAAGACCTCGAGCAACCGCACGCAGTCCGCGCGGCGGCCTTCGGCGACCACGTGGACGCGGCCGTCGGGCGCGTTCCTGGCATATCCGGCGAGTCCGAGTTCCAGCGCGCGCGAGCGGGTCCACCAGCGGAATCCGACGCCCTGCACGAGGCCGTGCACCCAGGCGCTCAGCCGCGCGTCGCCGCCGTCCTCGGGACGGGGGCCAGGTAAGTCACCCATGCGCAGACGATAACGGGTGTGATGCGGTAGTCCCACCCCACGGTCACGCCGCGCTGCGCGACGCACCCCGGACGGGTCGATCCCGCCGGGCGACCACGGCCGTCGTCACCGAAGACAGCCCCGACCGCCGAGCGCGAAACCCACTCAGGACAGCGGAAATACGAAGAACAGCTCAGCCGTCGATCTCGAAGGAAAGAGTGACCTTCGTCCCCGCCTTCAGCGTGCGCCCGACCGTGCACACCTTGTCGATGGACCGCTGCACGGTGACCAGTAGGCGTTCGCGCGCCTCGTCGTCCAGTTCGCTGAGGTCGAGTTCGAAGACCTCGTCGAGTTGCGGGTACACCTCGTTCTCGCGATCCGGGTCACCGGAGACCCGGATCGTCGCGTCGAAGTGGTCGCCCAGTTTGCGCGCGAGCGGCAGATCGGCGCTGAGCCCCGAGCAGGCCGCGAGCGCGATCTTGAGCAGTTCACCCGGCGTGAACCGACCGGGAACGCCCTGGGAGCCGATGAGCACTTCGGCTCCGCGCGAACTGCGGCCGACGTACTCACGGGTCCCGGTGCGCTCGGCCCACAGCGTGGTTGGAGCCGCGCCGGCCCGAGTCGCGACCGCCGGAGCCGCCGGAGTCGCGGAGGTCGTCGGCGCCGCCGCGGGCGCACTGTTCGATGCGGAGATCTGCTCGGCCATGTTCTCGATCCTGCCATCGTGATCGGGTCATCCGACATGCCGGTGAACTACAGCACAGCGAACATCTGGACCTGCATGCCAACATCGACCGCCCCGACCCGCATTCCGCCACAGGCCCCCACGTCACACCGCGCGGTATCCCCAGCCCCGCAACACCCCCACCAAACCCAGCCCCGTCGGGAGCGAGCCCGACGAGCGACGGTTCGCGGCCGTCTCGCAAAATCAACACAACCCCCTCACTCCTGGAATCGGTATCCCATTCCGGCCTCGGTCAGCAGATGTCGCGGATGGGCCGGATCGTCCTCGAGTTTGCGGCGCAACTGCGCGAGATAGACCCGCAGGTAATGGGTTTCGGTGGCGTAGGACGGACCCCACACCTCGCGCAACAGTTCCTTGCGGCCGACGAGTTTGCCGCGATGGCGCACCAGCATCTCGAGCATCCCCCATTCGGTGGGCGTCAGGTGCACGGGCTCGCCGTTCTTGGTGACCCGCTTGGCGGCGAGGTCGACGGTGAACGAGGCGGTCACCACGACGGGGTCGTCGGCCTCGGCGCCGCCCGTCCCGCGCCGGACGGCGGCGCGCAGTCTGGCGAGCAGTTCGTCCATGCCGAACGGTTTGGTGACGTAGTCGTCGGCGCCCGCGTCGAGCGCCTCGACCTTGTCGGAGGAGTCGGTGCGCGCCGACAGCACGATCACCGGCGCGGTGCTCCAGCCGCGCAGGCCAGCGATCACCTCGATACCGTCCATATCGGGCAGGCCGAGGTCGAGGACGACCACGTCGGGGTGGCGGTCGGCGGCCGCGCGCAGGGCCGCGGCGCCGGTGCCCGCGGTGATCACCTCGTAGCCGCGCACCGACAGGTTGATGCGCAGCGCCCGCACGATCTGCGGTTCGTCGTCGACGACCAGCACCTTGGTGGCCTGGCCGTCCTGTGTCTTGTCCGCCATACCGACCTCGGTCCGCCTCTCCGGATTCGGTGTCCTCGCCCGTTCGACCATGCTCGTTGTCATCATCGACCACCCGTCTCGCCGTCGACGGCAGTACGCGCGGGCCGGTCGGCGCCGTTGTCCGCACCGGGTCGCGGGTCGGCGGCCGCGAGGTCGACGATCATCGTGAGCCCGCCCCCCGGCGTCGGTTCGGCGTGCACGGCGCCGCCCATGGCTTCGGTGAATCCGCGGACCACCGAGAGCCCGAGCCCGACCCCTGTGGTGTTGTCCCGGTCGCCGAGCCGCTGGAACGGTTCGAACAGTTGTTCCTCGGCGTCCTGCGGAATTCCCGGTCCCACGTCGATGACCGCGAGCGTGACCCGGTCGCTCACCTGTTCCGCGGTGACCCGCACCGGCGTGTCGACCCCGGAGTGCCGCAGCGCGTTGTCGATCAGATTCGCCAGCACCCGTTCCAGCAGCCCCGCGTCGGCGCGCACCGAGACATCGCCGACCTCGACCGACACCCGGTCCATCGCCGCGCGACGCGGCCCGCGCGCGCCCATTCCGACACTCACCAGCGCCCGGTGCACGACCTCGTCCATGTAGACCCGGCGTAGCCGCGGCGACACCACGCCCACCGCGAGGCGCGAGGAGTCGAGCAGGTTGTCGACCAGCGCGGTCAGCTGATCCACCGATTCCTCCACCGCTTCCAACAGTTCGGCGGTGTCCTCGGCGGAGAATTCCACCTCGTCGCCGCGCAGGCTCGACACCGCGGCCTTCGCACCCGCCAGCGGGGTCCGCAGATCGTGACTGACCGCCGAAAGCAGCGCCCGCCGCAGCCGGTCGGCTTCGAGCAGCGCGGCGGCGGCACTGGCCTCCTCGGCGAGCCTGGCCTGGTTCACCAGCCCCGCGGCCTGATTGGCCACGGCGGTGAGCACCGGCCGGTCCCCCGGCGCCAGCGGACGCCCCGACAGCAGCAGGCGACTCGTGGTGTCACCCGCCTCGATCACCGCGTCGGCGTCGACACCGCGGCGTGCCGGTTCCACGCCGACCGCCGCGACCACGTCGTCACCGCACAGCATGCTCACCGCGCGCAGTCCGTAGGTCTCCCTGACCTGTTCGAGCAGTTTCGGCAGGTCGGCGCCGTGCAGCACGGCGCCCGCGAACAAGGTCAGCAGTTCGGCCTCGTGCGCGGCCCGGCGCGCCTGCGCGGTGCGCGCGGCCGCCTGGTCGACCAGCGCGGCGACCGCGACCGCGACGATCAGCAGCACCACGACCGTGACGAAACTGTCGGGCTCGGCGATGGTGAGGCTGTAGCGCGGATCGGCGAAGAACCAGTTCAGCAACAGTCCGGAGAACAGCGCCGAGAAGACGGCGGGCAGCACCCCGCCGAGCAGCGCGACCGCGACGACGCCGATGAAGAACATGGCGCTGAGTCCGCCGAGTTCGAGGTATCCGTCGAGGGCGACCGCGCTCACCGCGCACACCAGCGCGGGCACGAGAATCGCGGCGAGCCACGCCAAGACGGGCAGGCGCGGCAGGAACCGGCGCCACCGCACCCCGCGATCGGCCTCCTCGTGGGTGACCATGTGCACGTCGATCTTGCCGGAGCGCCGCACGACGGCCGCCCCGATGCCCTCGTCGAGGATGTGCGCCCAGCGCGAGCGCCGCGAGGTGCCGAGCACCAGCTGGGTCGCGTCGACCTCGCGCGCGAATTCCAGCAGGGCCGTAGGCACGTCGGCGCCGGTGACGGTGTGCAGGGTCGCGTCCAGGCTCGCGGCGAGGTCGCGCAGCCGCGCCAACCGCTGCGCCGACACCCCTGCGAGTCCGTCGCCGCGCACCACGTGCACCACCACCAGGTCGGCGCTGGATTTCACGGCGATCCGGCCCGCGCGCCGCACCACGGTCTCCGATTCCGGGCCGCCTGTCACGGCGACGACCACGCGTTCGCGCGCCTCCCACAGCTCGGTGATGCGGTGGTCGGCACGGTATTTCGCCAGCGCGGCGTCGACCTGGTCGGCGATCCACAGCAGCGCGAGTTCGCGCAGGGCGGTGAGGTTGCCCGGCCGGAAGTAGTTGCGCAGCGCCGCGTCCACCTTGTCGGCGGCGTAGACATTGCCGTGGGACAGTCTGCGCCGCAACGCTTCCGGCGTGATGTCGACCAGTTCCACCTGGTCCGCGCCGCGCACGACGGCATCGGGCACCGTCTCCCGCTGCCGAATCCCGGTGATCTGCTCGACCACGTCGTTGAGGCTCTCGAGGTGCTGCACGTTGACCGTCGACACCACGTCGATGCCCGCTTCGAGCAGTTCCGCCACGTCCTGCCAGCGTTTGGCGTTGCGGCTGCCCGGCGTGTTCGTATGCGCGAGTTCGTCGACCAGCGCCACGGCGGGCGCGCGGCGCAGGACCGCTGCCACGTCGAGTTCGGCGAAATCGGCGTCGCGGTAGCGCACGGACACGGTCGGCACGAATTCGATCCCCGCCATGAGTTCGGCTGTTTTCGCCCGCCCGTGCGTCTCGATGATCGCGGCCACCACGTCACGTCCGCGCTCCAGCCGCCGATGCGCCTCCGCCAACATCGCGTAGGTCTTGCCGACGCCCGGCGCCGCACCGAGGTAGATCCGCAGCCGCCCGCGTTTCACCCGATCCCTTTCCGAACCTCCCGTCCGCGCCGCCCGCGGATCACCTGTCCGATCAACCGACTGTAGGCACGGCGCGCGACCCGCCACCGCGCTTCTTAGCGCTATCCATACGGGGGACGAGCGTCACATCAGCAGGGCGTCCGCGTACCGGTCGCGCGGTTTCGACCGTGACGGAACGGGAAGGCGATATCGATGAAGGGCGAATTGGAACGAGAAACGAAATGGGAGGTCGAACGGGACTTCGCGTTCCCGGCGCTGGACGACCTCGTCCCGAACGGCTACATCGAGACCAAGACGGTCCGGCTGACAAGCACCTATTACGACACCGCCGACCTCGACCTGCTCGCGAGCAACGTCACGTTGCGCAAGCGCCGCGGCGACGACGAATCGGGTTGGCAGCTCAAGGTGCCGAGGACGCTCGGCAGGTTCGAGCAGAGCACAGCGCTGTCGGAGGAGCCGCCGCACGAACTCACCGCGATCGTGAAGGGCATCGGCCTCGGCAAGGAGTTGAATCCGCGCACCGAGATCCGCACCGACCGGCGTCGGCACCGTGTGTTCGGCCCGGATCGCGAACTGGTCCTCGAGGTGGACGACGACACCGTCGAGGCGAGCGCGGTCGACGGTTCCGGACTGGTCAAGGCGTGGCGCGAGGTCGAGGTGGAACTCGGCAGGCACACCGATCGACTGCCGCCCGCACTCGCCGACACCCTGTCCTCGGCGGGCGCCCGCGAAGCGATCTATCCGTCGAAACTCTCCCGCGTGTTGCCCGCGCGGCGGCGCTGGCTCGGCACCGACACGGCCGAACGCGCGGTCCACGACTACCTGACCACGCAGATCGACGCTATCTTCACCGGTGATATCGAGCTGCGGCAGGGTTCGGACCCGATCCACGACACCCGCGTCGCCACCCGTCGCCTGCGCAGCACCCTTCGGGTGTTCGGCAAGCTCCTCGACCGGTCCGCGATCGAGGACGTGGAAGCGGAGCTGAAGTGGTACGCGAGCGTGCTCGGCGAGGTCCGCGACTGCGAGGTACAGCGCCGACGGCTCGCCGACCGGGTCGCCGCGCTGCCGCCGGAACTCGTGCTCGGGCCGGTGGCGGGACGGATCGACAGCACCCTGCTCGGCACGCAGGTCAAGAATCGGGCGGCACTCGACGCGGCCATGGACTCGACGCGCTATCTGCGCCTGTTGGCGACGCTCAGCGAGTGGAAGTCCGCGCCGCCGTTCACGCGGCACATCCGAGGACGCGACCTCGTCGACCGAGCGGACCGCGCCGCCGACAAGGCCGACCGGCGACTGGCGACCGCGCTCGACGATCAGCGCGACGAATCACTGCACCGCGCGCGCAAGGCCGCCAAGCGGGCGCGCTACGCGGCCGAACTGCACCGTCCGGTGCGCAAACCGCGTCGGGCGAAGGCCTCCATCGCGTACTACAAGCGGCTGCAACGGGTCCTCGGGGACCACAACGACGGGGTCGTGTCCGCGGAATTCCTGCGCCGGACGGGCGCGGTCGCGGGGACGACGCCCGGCGAGAACGGTTTCACCTACGGTTTGCTGTACTCCGACTCATTGCACGACGCCGAGGCCGCCAAGCGCTCGGTTTCCGAGGTCGCGTCACGACATCCATAGGGCGAGAACAGATGAGCGGACGATTGATTCTCGAGACAGTCAGATAGCTGTGAAGTAGCCTCAAGAGATCTACATGGGATGCGTCGCAGTATCGAGCGCATCGTCTCGGCGCTCCTGTCGTCGCGGCGCACCGTGACACCTGTCACGCCCGGCGACAGGAGCGTGGAAATTCCGGATCGACGCCTTTCCGGACCCAGGAGCTGCCATGGGCTACCGCACCGCCGCGCTGACCACCCTGATCGCCGCCTGCCTCGCCGCCGCACCCGCGACGGCCGACCCCGGTCCGCCGAATCGTCCGCCCGATGCGGTGCCGCCGCGAACCGCCCTGTCGGTGCGCACGCCGCTCGGCCTCGACTGGGGCACCCCCAACCAGTACGAGACCCGCAGCGCGCTGTCCACGGCCAAGCTGTACATCGTCGACTACGCCCTGCGCCACGGTGACGATTCCGCGGGCGACCTCGAACTAGCCGAACGGATGATCCGCTACTCCGACGACGCGGCGGCTTCCGCGCTGTCCGCGAAATACCCGGCGGCCATCGACGCGGTCGCCGCCGAATACGCTTTGGCGCAGACCCGCTCCGGCCCCGGCGACTGGAGCACCGCGGTCACCAGCACCGCCGACCTGGCCACCTTCCTGGCGGTCAAGCAGAGCACCGACCCCACCTCCCCGATCCTCGAATGGATGGCCACCGCCGCACCGACCGCCGCCGACGGCACCGCGCAGAACTGGGGCACCGCGCGACTGCCCGGCGTGGTCGGCACCAAATGGGGCTGGTCGGATCTGCCGCCGTGGGAGGTCGCGTCGGTATCCTTCGGTCCCGGATTCTCCGTAGCCGCCCACACCCGAGGCACGCCGGAGGAGCAGACCGCCGATGTGCTCGGCGCGTTCCCCGAAATGGTTCGCGAGGCCCTGCGCATGCTCATCGCCGTGCCGCGCTAGCGGTTCGGTCGATCGGGTCGACGGGCCGCGGCGTCGAATGCGCTCGCCGAACTCCGCGGACACCTCACCTTCTACCCTCGTCGATGTCTCGAAGACGGAAAGGCATCCGCTGGGCACGGGCCGATCGCACGTGGCACGATCGTACGGGTGACCAGCAAACCCGGCACCGAGGATCATCTGCGTGACCTGGCCCGGCTGCGCCGGGTCCGCGACCGGATCGATCGCGAATACGCGCGACCACTCGACGTGGAGCGGCTCGCGCGGGACGCGCACATGTCGGCGGGGCACCTGAGCCGCCAGTTCAAACTCGCCTACGGGGAGTCGCCGTACTCGTATCTGATGACGCGGCGCATCGAGCGGGCGATGGCATTGCTGCGGCGCGGCGACGTGAGCGTCACCGAGGCGTGCTTCGCGGTGGGCTGCCAGTCGCTCGGCACATTCAGCACGCGTTTCGCCGAACTGGTCGGGATGCCGCCGAGCGCGTACCGCCGCAGCGCCGAACTCGGCACCGAGGGCATTCCGTCGTGCGTGTCGAAACAGGTGACCAGACCGATCAGGAATCGAGAAGCGGTGGTTACCGAGCCGCAATTAGCCTGACCATCATGAACATCACCATCCATTCGAGTTTCCTCGCCCACAACGATCCCGACGCGGCGCTCGCCTTCTACCGCGACACCCTCGGCTTCGAGGTACGCAAAGACGTCGGGTACGAAGGGTTGCGCTGGATCACCGTCGGACCGCCCGACCAGCCCGCCACCTCCATCGTCCTGCACCCGCCCGCCGTCGACCCTGGCATCACCGACGACGAGCGCAAGACCATCGTGGAGATGATGGCCAAGGGCACCTACGGCGGCATCCTGCTGGCAACCAAGGATCTGGACGGCGTATTCGAGAAGGTCCAGGCCGCCGACACCGATATCGTCCAGGAACCGACCGACCAGCCGTACGGGGTGCGCGACTTCGCGGTACGCGACCCGGCGGGCAACCTGATCCGCATCCAACAACAGGGCTGACACGGTTCAGCGCGGACGGCAGGTGATGGAGTCCGCGCCCGACCACGGTGGCGGCCGCCGCGCCGCCACCGTTCACATCTCGCTCGACACCGGTCGGATCGAGCCGAACGAACACTGCGGCGGCGCCGACCTAACGACCACTGCGGCGGCGCCGACCTAACGAACACAGCGGCGCCGCCGACCGAACGAACACGCCGACCGAACGAACACCGCAGCGCCGACCCGCCCGAGCAGAGGGAGATACCGATGAGCACGTCGACCAGGAAGAGCGCCGCGAAGCCCGCGCCGCGGATCGCCGACAGCCACGACCTGATCCGCGTGGTCGGGGCGCGCGTGAACAACCTGAAAGACGTCAGCGTCGAACTGCCCAAACGCAGGCTGACCGTGTTCACGGGCGTGTCGGGATCCGGGAAGAGCTCCCTGGTGTTCGGCACCATCGCGGCGGAATCGCAGCGGCTCATCAACGAGACCTACAGCAGTTTCGTGCAGGGTTTCATGCCTTCGCTGGCGCGTCCCGAGGTCGACGTCCTCGACGGGCTCACCACCGCGATCATCGTCGACCAGCAGCGCATGGGCGCCGACCCGCGCTCCACCGTCGGCACCGCCACCGACGCCAACGCGATGCTGCGCATCCTGTTCAGCCGGATCGGCGCTCCGCATATCGGCCCGCCGTCGGCGTTCGCCTTCAACGTGCCGTCGGTCAAGGCCAGCGGCGCGATCACCGTGCAGCGCGGAGCGGGCAAGACCAAGGCCGAGAAGGCGACCTTCAACCGGCTCGGCGGCATGTGCGTGCGCTGCGAGGGCCGGGGCAATGTCTCCGATATCGACCTCACCCAGCTCTACGACGACTCCAAATCCCTGGCCGAGGGCGCCTTCACCATTCCCGGCTGGAAATCCGACAGCTTCTGGACGGTGCGCGTGTACGCCGAATCCGGATTCGTCGACCCGAACAAGCCCATCAGCAAATACACCAAGAAGGAAATGCAGGACTTCCTCTACCGGGAGCCGACCAAAGTCAAGGTCGACGGAGTCAACCTCACCTACGAAGGCTTGATCCCGAAGGTGCAGAAGTCGTTCCTGTCCAAGGACCCCGACGCGCTGCAGCCGCATATCCGCGCCTTCGTGGAACGCGCGGTCACCTTCACCACCTGTCCCGAATGCGAGGGCACCCGACTCGCGCCGGAAGCGCGGTCGTCGAAGATCGCGGGCATCAATATCGCCAAGGCCTGCGCGATGCAGATCAGCGACCTCGCGCAGTGGGTGCGCGGACTGCGGGAACCGTCGGTGGCGCCGCTGCTCACCGCGCTCGCCCATACCCTCGACTCGTTCGTGGAGATCGGGCTCGGTTACCTGTCGCTGGAACGGCCGTCGGGGACGCTGTCCGGCGGTGAGGCGCAGCGCGTCAAGATGATCCGCCATCTCGGATCCGCGCTCACCGACATCACCTACGTCTTCGACGAACCCACCGCCGGGCTGCACCCGCACGACATCCAGCGCATGAACGACCTGCTGCTCCGTCTGCGTGACAAGGGCAACACGGTGCTGGTGGTCGAGCACAAACCGGAGACGATCGTGATCGCCGAACACGTGGTCGACCTCGGTCCCGGCGCGGGTTCGGGCGGCGGCACCGTCTGCTACGAAGGCACCGTCGACGGACTGCGGGCCAGCGACACCGTCACCGGCCGCCACCTCGACGACCGCGCGAAACTCAAGGACTCGGTGCGCGAATCCACCGGCGCGCTCGAGATCCGCGGCGCGTCCACCCACAATCTGCGCGACGTCGACGTCGACATCCCGCTCGGGGTGCTCGTCGTGGTGACCGGTGTCGCGGGTTCGGGCAAGAGTTCGCTGGTGCACGGGTCCATCCACGACGACGCGGGCGTGGTATCGGTGGACCAGAGCCCGATCCGCGGTTCCCGCCGCAGCAATCCCGCCACCTACACCGGTCTGCTCGACCCGATCCGCAAGGCGTTCGCGAAGGTCAACGGCGTCAAACCCGCACTGTTCAGCGCGAATTCCGAAGGCGCGTGCCCCGGCTGCAACGGCGCGGGCGTCATCTACACCGACCTCGCGATGATGGCGGGCGTCGCCACCCCGTGCGAAGTGTGCGAGGGCAAGCGATTCCAGGCGGCGGTACTCGAATACCACCTTGGCGGACGCGATATCAGCGAAGTGCTCGCGATGTCGGTGGACGAGGCACGCGAATTCTTCGGCGACGGCGAAGCCAACACCCCCGCCGCGCACACCATCCTCGGCAGACTCGCCGACGTCGGCCTCGGCTACCTCACCCTCGGCCAGCCCCTGACCACCTTGTCCGGCGGCGAACGCCAACGCCTCAAACTGGCCACCCACATGGCCGAGAAGGGCGGCATCTACGTCCTCGACGAACCGACCACCGGCCTGCACCTCGCTGACGTCGAACAACTCCTCGCCCTCCTCGACCGCCTGGTCGACTCCGGCAAGTCCGTCATCGTGATCGAACACCACCAAGCCGTCATGGCCCACGCCGACTGGATCATCGACCTCGGCCCCGGCGCGGGCCACGACGGCGGCCGGATCGTCTTCGAAGGCACCCCCACCGACCTGGTCACCGACCGCTCCACCCTCACCGGCCAACACCTCGCCGACTACGTCGGCGGATAACCCGCGTCTCCGCCGTGTGTCTTACTTGGCGCGCCTCGACTCGCATGTACATCATGTACATCATGTACGCATCAGCACGCTGGAGGCGCGGATGACGATCGTGGACAGTATCACCTCGGTCACACGGTATGACTCCAT
Organism: Nocardia bovistercoris; assembly: GCF_015674855.1. Taxonomy (GTDB): domain Bacteria; phylum Actinomycetota; class Actinomycetes; order Mycobacteriales; family Mycobacteriaceae; genus Nocardia; species Nocardia bovistercoris. The sequence goes on from NZ_JADMLG010000001.1 coordinate 836,926, forward strand.
GCACAACGCTCGGAACAACTTCAGTCAAATGCTCACCGCCGCGGAGGAGGGCAACCTCGCCGTCGTTTCCCGCAAAGGGAAGGATTCGGCGTTGGTGCAGGTCGGGCGCCTGCGGTTGTTGTTGGCGCACATCATCGAGCCGCACGAGGCTCAGGTTGTCCGCGAGGACGGGCGATGGGTCGCTTACCTGCCGGGGCTGCCTCTCGCGGTGGAGGAATCGGACTTCGATACCGCCATCGCGGCACTCATCGAAGCGATGCGCGAGTACGCGGCCGACTGGCAGGACCATCTGCACGCGGCAGTCAATCACCGTGACAAGGTCGACTTCGTACAGTTCGTGGAACTATCCACCGATGAACAGCTGAGGGAGTGGCTGACGGCGGCCGAACGGTGAATCGGTATGCGCCCGGCAGCAAGAAGACCCACGAAATGTTCTGCTGCAACGACGAATGGAAACTCCTGCGCAATGCGACAGGAGGTGTGGTCGGTCATCACCGCACGTGGGAATTGTCGCTGACGGACGGCCGGGTACTACGCACTCGCATCTCCCGTCCGGTGGACAACACCGACTACGGCGCCAGTATGTGGCGTCACATCCTCAAAGAACAGCTCGAGGTCAGCGAAGAGCAGTTCTGGTCATGCGTCAATGACAAGAAGCGGCCTGCACGCACGTCGGGTGCCGTCACGATCCCGGACAAGGAACCCATTCCACTCGGCGTAGTCGAGAAACTGATACGGCTGGTGCGGCTGTCTCCGGAAGAGATCGAACATATGACCAAGGCGCAGGCCGTGGCGCGGCTCGACCAATTCTGGGCCGAACAATAGGCCGGCCCTCCCCCGACAACTGGGTAGCCATCGGCCTGGTGTCAAAGCAGCGTCAAGGGCGAGGTGCGGGGCGCTAAGGAGTTGTCAGGGGCGGGGCGGGTTGGGGGTCGGGGGAGTTCACTCGGGATGGCGCGCTCCGGTGGGTGGGTGCGAGAGAGGGAATTCCGGGATGGCTGTTGTGGTGTTCGCGGGGGTGAGCGTGGTGGTGTTCGCGCTGCTCGGGTTGGTGGTTCGGGGGGTGGAGCGGCTGTGATCGCGAATCTGGTCGGGCTGGGGTTGGCCGTGCTCGTCGCGGTGTTCATGGTCGCGGCGCTGCTGTTTCCCGAGAGGTTCTAGGTGGATACGACTTCGGCGGCGGTCGCGTTCGTCGCTTCGTTGGTTCTCGCGCTCGCTCTCGTGCATGTTCCGTTGGGCGACTACATGTTTCGCGTCTACACCGGTGAGCGGCACACGCGGGCGGAGCGGGTGATCTATCGACTCGTCGGGGCGCGGCCCGAGGTGGAGATGACCTGGCCGGTGTACGCGCGCAGTGTGCTGGCGTTCTCGGCGGTCGGCGTGCTGTTCCTGTTCTTCTTCCAGCTCGCGCAGGGACATCTGCCGTTGCGGTTGTCGGAGCCGGGCACCGAGATGACGGCCGATCTGGCGTGGAACACGGCGGTCAGTTTCGTCACGAACACCAACTGGCAGAACTACTCCGGGGAATCAACCCAGGGGCATCTGGTGCAGATGGCGGGGCTGGCGGTGCAGAATTTCGTGTCAGCGGCGGTCGGTATGGCGGTGGCGGTGGCGCTGGTGCGCGGATTCGTCCGCCGCCACACCGGTGAGCTCGGCAATTTCTGGGTGGACCTGGTGCGCGGCACCGTGCGCATCCTGTTGCCGATCGCGTTCGTGTTCGCGATCGTGCTGATCGCGGGCGGCGTGATCCAGAACTTCCAGCTCAACGAGCAGCTCGCGCAGACTGTCGGCGGCGGAGCCGAGACGATCACCGGCGGTCCGGTGGCGAGCCAGGAGGCCGTCAAGCTGCTCGGCACCAACGGCGGCGGCTTCTACAACGCCAACTCCGCGCACCCGTTCGAGAATCCGACCGCGTGGACGAACTGGGTGCAGATCTTCCTGCTGCTGGTGATCGCCTTCTCGCTGCCGCGCACCTTCGGGCGCATGGTCGGCAGCCGAAAACAGGGGTACGCGATCGTCGCGGTCATGGGCGCCATCGCGTTGGTCAGCGTGACGCTCACCAACCTGTTCCAGCTCCAGCACCACGGCACCGTTCCCAGCGCGGTCGGCGCGTCCATGGAAGGCGTCGAACAGCGTTTCGGCGTGGCGAATTCGGCGACCTTCGCGGCGGCGACCACCCTGACCTCCACCGGCGCCGTCGACTCGTTCCACGACTCGTACACCAGCCTCGGCGGCGCGATGACCCTGTTCAATATGCAGCTCGGCGAGATCGCTCCCGGCGGAACGGGTTCCGGGCTGTACGGCATGCTCGTGGTCGCGATCATCACGGTCTTCGTTGCGGGACTGATGGTGGGGCGGACGCCGGAATACCTCGGCAAGAAGATCACGCCGCGCGAAATCAAGCTCGCCGCGGCGTATTTCCTGGTCACCCCGCTGATCGTGTTGGTCGGCACCGCGGTGTCGATGGCGATGCCCGGCCAACGCGCGAGCATGCTCAACAGCGGACCGCACGGACTCTCGGAAGTGCTCTACGCGTTCACCTCCGCCGCCAACAACAACGGCTCCGCGTTCGCGGGGCTGACCGGCAATACCGAATGGTTCAACACCGCGCTCGGGTTGGCCATGGTCTTCGGCCGTTTCCTGCCGCTGATCTTCGTGCTCGCGCTCGCGGGCGCGCTGGCGCGGCAGGGCTACACCCCCACCTCGGCAGGCACCCTGCCCACGCACCGGCCGCAGTTCGTCGGCATGGTCGTGGGCGTCGCGGTGATCCTGGTCGCACTCACCTTCCTGCCCGCGCTCGCGCTCGGGCCGCTCGCCGAAGGAATCCACTGACATGTCAACCGCCGTCATAGCTGCGAGTACCGAACCGCGCGGACGCGACGTGGCACGCGGGGCGCTCGACCCCGCGATGCTGCTGACCTGCCTGCCCGAGGCGTTGCGCAAACTCGATCCGCGCGTCCTGTGGCGCAATCCGGTGATGCTTGTGGTCGAGGTCGGCGCGGCGTGGTCGACCGTCCTCGCCGTCGCCGATCCCACCTTCTTCGCGTGGTCGGTCGTGACTTGGCTGTGGCTGACCGTCCTGTTCGCGAACCTGGCCGAGGCGGTCGCCGAGGGACGCGGCAAGGCGCAGGCCGAGACACTGCGTAAGGCCAGAACCGACACCGTCGCACGCCGACTGACGGACTGGTCGCCCGGCGCCCGTGTGGTCGAGGAGCGAGTGCTCGCGCCCGAACTGCGCCGCGGCGATCACGTCATCGTGGAAGCGGGCGAGCTCGTCCCCGGCGACGGCGATGTCGTCGAGGGCATCGCCGCGGTGGACGAATCCGCCATCACCGGCGAATCCGCCCCGGTCATCAGGGAATCCGGCGGCGACCGTTCGGCGGTGACCGGCGGCACCACCGTGCTCTCGGACCGCATCGTGGTGCGCATCACCCAGGAACCGGGCGCGAGCTTCATCGACCGGATGATCGCGCTGGTCGAGGGCGCGAACCGGCAGAAGACCCCGAACGAGATCGCGCTGAACATCCTGCTCGCGGCGCTGACCGTCATCTTCGTCTTCGCGGTGGTCACCCTGCAGCCGATGGCGATCTTCGCCAAGTCGAACAATCCCGGCGTGCCGGACAGTCCGGCGCTCGACGCGCACGGCGTGACCGGCATCGTGATGGTGGCGCTGCTGGTGTGCCTGATCCCGACCACGATCGGCGCGCTGCTCTCGGCGATCGGCATCGCGGGCATGGACCGGTTGGTGCGGCGCAATGTGCTGGCCATGTCGGGGCGCGCGGTCGAGGCCGCGGGCGATGTGAACACCTTGCTGCTCGACAAGACCGGCACCATCACCCTCGGCAACCGCCGGGCTTCGGAGTTCGTGCCGGTGCCCGGGATCACCGACGACGAATTGATCGACGCGGCAAGACTTTCCAGTCTCGCGGACGAGACGCCCGAGGGTCGTTCCATCGTCGCCATCGCCCAACGGCCCGCGGGCGCGGGAGCTCCCGGCGCGCCGACCGGCGCGCACCCGGTGCCGTTCAGCGCACAGACCCGCATGTCGGGCGTCGACTACCCCGACGGTCGCCTGCTGCGCAAGGGGGCGGCGAGCGCGGTCACCGAATGGGTTCGCACGCAAGGCGGTTCGGCGCCGGATCGGCTCGACGCGATCGTGGACGGCATAGCCGCTTCGGGCGGCACCCCGCTGGTCGTCGGCGAGGCCGTCGGCGATCACGCACGCGTGCTCGGCGTCATCCACCTGAAGGATGTGGTGAAGCAGGGCATGCGAGAACGCTTCGACGAGATGCGACGCATGGGCATCCGCACGGTGATGATCACCGGCGACAATCCGTTGACCGCCGCGGCGATCGCCGAGGAGGCGGGCGTGGACGACTTCCTCTCCGAAGCGACCCCGCAGGACAAACTCGACCTCATCAAACGGGAACAGGCGGGCGGACGCCTGGTCGCGATGACCGGCGACGGCACCAACGACGCACCGGCGCTGGCGCAGGCCGACGTCGGCGTGGCCATGAACTCCGGCACCGCGGCGGCCAAGGAAGCGGGCAACATGGTCGACCTCGACTCGGATCCGACCAAGCTGATCGAGATCGTGGCGATCGGCAAACAGCTGCTCATCACCCGGGGCGCGCTGACCACCTTCTCCATCGCCAACGACATCGCCAAATACTTCGCGATCATTCCCGCGCTGTTCGTGAGCCTGTTCCCCGGGCTCGACCTGCTCAATGTGATGCGACTGGCGAGCCCGCAGTCCGCGATCCTGTCGGCGGTGGTGTTCAACGCGCTGGTGATCGTCGCGCTCATCCCGCTGTCGCTGCGCGGGGTGCGCTACCGGCCCGACAACGCCTCGGCGCTGCTGACCCGCAACCTCACGATCTACGGTCTCGGCGGCATCGTCGCGCCGTTCCTCGGCATCAAGATCATCGACCTCGTCGTCCACCTCCTTCCTGGGATGTCCTGATATGCGCACGTCCACATGGGCCCGACAGCATCTGGCGGCCTTGCGCGCCCTGCTCGTGCTGACCCTCATCACCGGAATCGTCTATCCCGTCGCCGTTTTCGCGGTTGGCAGGCTCCCCGGCCTCAGTGACAAGGCGGACGGGTCACTGCTCGAGGTCGACGGGAAGGTGGTCGGCAGCAGCCTGATCGGGCAGCCCTTCATCGATGCGGAAGGTCACGCGCTGAGGCAGTACTTCCAGAGCAGGCCATCGGCAGCCGGTGACGGGTACGACCCGCTGTCCACCTCGGCGTCCAACCTCGGCCCCGAGGACATCATCGACACCACCGTCGCCGGGAGCGCGACGACGAAACCGAGCCTGCTGAGCACCGTCTGCACCAGGAGCAAGCAGATCGCCGACCGCGAGGGTGTCGACGGCCGCCGCCCCTTCTGCACCCCGGATGGCCTCGGCGCCGTCCTGTCGGTACTCGGCCCGCGCGACGCCGACGGTGAGGTCACCCGCCCGATCGCGGTCTACAGCGTCAACGAACGGTGCGCCGAACATCCCGTGCCGTTCCTCGCGAGCTATCGCGGCGTCCCGGTGCGCTGCGCGGAGAACCCCGGCGGGTACCCGGAGGGCAGGATCGTCCCGATTCCGGGCGACGCGCCGACCGATCCCGCGGTACCCGCCGACGCCGTCACCGCGAGCGGCAGCGGACTCGACCCGCACATCTCGCCCCGCTACGCCGACATCCAGGTGCGCCGGGTCGCCGATGCGCGCGGTATCACACCGGAACAGGTGCGCGCGCTGGTGCATGCGCACACCGCCGGACGACCGCTCGGCTTCCTCGGCGAACCCGCGGTCGACGTGGTCGCCCTCAATCTCGAACTCGACCGACGCTTCCCGTTCCAAGGTTGACCCGCCCACCTCGCCACCGGCATCGAAACGAGCAGCCGGCGTCACCGAGCGGTCACCTCACTTCAAACAACGATCCGGAGGCAGCAGGGTACTGCCGCACGGTTCGTTGCCGAATGCCCGCAACACTTCCGCGCCGACATTGTCGGTCAGATAATGCAGGAAACTCGCGCCGAGCGACCCCGCGGGCAGATCACCGTTGCTGTAGGCATACTCGACGCCCCACAGCGGATACTCCTCGGCGATGGCCCGCTCCCGACTCGCGGCGACGCCGCCGATGGTCACGATCCGAACTTCGGCCCCGACCGCCGCCGCGTATTCGCTGTAGCCGATGGCGCCGGGCAGGTCGGCGACCGCTTTGTGCATCTCCTTGGTCGCGTCGGCCTCGCAGTAGGTCTGCCGCGTATTCCTGATGGCGATACAACTCTGATGCTCGCGCACGGGCTGGCCGCCGGGCATCAACCTGCTCTCGAAGATATTGCGGGTACCCGAACCCGGCCGCCGATTGACCAGCACCACCGGCAGATTCGGTCCCCCGACCTGGCTCCAGTTCGTGATCTCCCCCCGGAACAGACCGCTGATCTGCGCCGGACTCAGATCGGCGACCCCGAGATCCTTGTTCACGATCACCGCGAACAGCGACAGCGCAAGCGGCCTCGGCACCAGTGTGGGATACGCCTTGCCCATCGGTCCGTCGCTGATCGTGAGCAGCTCAGGATTCGGCCCCGCGGCGGTCACCCGGTCGAGTCCGGCTTCGGTGCTGGAGAATTCGGAGGTGATGCGCGCCCCCGCGCAGCGCTCGCTGTACTGTTCCGCGGCCTTCTCGAGCACCGATTCGAACGCCGATGAACCCACCACGGTGAGTTTGCCCGACGCGCAATCCAGCGGATTCGGCGACGGCTCGACCGCGGCCACCACGAATTGCACCACGATGACCGCGACCAGGAAGGCGATGAGCGCGAAGATCACGCGCGAGACCCCGGTACGACTCTTCGTCTCGGTGACGTGTCCGCGCCGGATCGCGCCGACCAACTCCGGGTCCGGATACTCCCCCGATCCCTCGGACCGTTGCAGGATGGCCAGCACCTTGTAGTGGTCGCCGCGATTCAACGGCACCTTCGGCAGGTCGATGACCCCGATCCGACCACCGGTGTCCTGTCGCACGCTGATCCCGGACAGCGGGCCGAGACGATCCACCAGATCCTGATCGCTGAGCTCGGTCACCGCCATGCCGACCACCCGCCGCTGCGGAAAGCGCAGATGCAGTCCGACCCCGGGAACCGGCACGAGATAGTCCGATTCGTCGATCGTCGAGGTGCCGCTGTTCTCGATGCGCACCAGAACGATGGACAGGTCACGCAATTCGGCGTCGTTGGCCCGCAATTGGCTCAGCACACCGGGAAATACCGCCTCCACCTCACCGGTGACCGGCGTATCCATCTGCACGCGATAGCCGAGACGATGTCGCCCGACGAAAACGAATTCCCACAGGAATGCGGCGATCGGTATCGCGATACCGACAAGCGCCAGAATTGTGTCGACCGGAATATCGCCCACCGGCTCGTGCCCTCCCCTGAATTGAGCGCGGCGATTCGAGTCGCCGCGCGTGTCAACCATTCTGGGCCCGCGACTCCGGCCGACCCGATGCGGGGACGAATGTTCAGTGGGTGTTCACGTGTGATCAACCGGCCTCGATGGCGCGAGTCCACTCCAGCAATCGGTCCAGCGGCCAGGTGTTCACGACTCGTTCCGGCGCAATGCCATTGGCGTGCGCCCGCTCGCATCCGTAACCCTGCCAGTCCAATTGGCCCGGCGCGTGCGCGTCGGTGTCGATGGCGAAGACACAGCCCATTTCCACGGCGAGACGAATCAGCCGCGACGGCGGATCCCGGCGTTCGGGACGGCTGTTCACCTCGACGGCGGTACCGAATCGCCTGCACGCCTCGAAGACCACCTCGGCGTCGAAGGCCGATTCCGGGCGGGTGCCCCGATTGCCCTCGACCAGGCGGCCCGTGCAGTGTCCGAGCACATCCACATTCGGGTCGGCCACCGCGTACACCATCCGCTTGGTCATCGCCTCGGCGTCGGCGCGCAGCCCGGAATGCACGCTCGCCACCACGATGTCGAGCCGTTCCAGCAGGTCGGAGCGCTGATCGAGGGTGCCGTCGTCGAGGATGTCGACCTCGATGCCGGTCAGGACGCGGAACGGCGCCACGCGTTCGTTCAGTTCGGCCACCACGTCGAGTTGGCGCAGCAGCCGGTCCGCGGACAGCCCGTTGGCGACGGTCAACCGCGGCGAATGGTCGGTCAGCGCACAGTATTCGTGTCCGAGGGCGGCGGCGACGGCCATCATCTCCTCGATCGGGCTGCCGCCGTCGGACCAGTCCGAATGCGTGTGCAGATCCCCGCGCAACGCGGCGCGCACCGGTTTGCCTTCCGGCCCGATCGGTTGCGCCTGCCCGCGCAGCTCGACCAGATAGTCCGGCACCGCACCGGAACAGGCCTGGTCGATCACGGCGGCCGTCTTCGGGCCGATGCCCGCGAGTTCCTGCCAACCTCGGGTGGCGCGGCGCCGCTCCCGCTCACGCTCCGGCAGCCGCGCCACGATATCGGCCGCCCGCCGGTACGCCTTGACCCGATGGGTCTGCGCGCGAGCGCGTTCCAGCCAGAATCCGATCTCGCGCAACGCCTCGACCGGACCCGGCGCTCCCGCCGGATCCGGCGCCGCGGTCGGATCCCGCTCGACCACTATCGAATCCGGCTGTATTTCAGGAAGGCCACGCCGTCCTCGAAGATCCGGCTCGTGATCACCCGGAAACGCGCGGCGTCGGGCAGCCGCGCCCCGGCGCCGAACAGCCCGGTGCCGAACAGCGGTGTGCCGTTGCCGAGCACGATCGGATACAGCTTCAGGAAGATCTGATCGATCTCCGGCAGCAGCGTGTGCGCCAGCTCGCCGCCGCCGCACAGCCAGATCCCGAGCCCGGACTCCCGCTTGAGCGCGCGCACCTTCGGGAGCGGGTCACCGGGAATCAACTCGACCGCCGGGTCGGGATTGTCCGGCAATGTCGTCGACACCACGTACTGCCGCAGATGCGCGTACGGACTCGACGTGCCGGTTTTGACCCCGAAATCGTGGGTCTTGCGGCCCATCAGCACGGTGTCGAAGCTCGCGTTGCGTTTGGTGATCCCGCGCGCCTGTCTGACCTCGGTCGGCAGGGTCTCCGGAAATTGCGCGGTGATCGCCGGACCGTGATCGCCGCCGACGGGGAAGAAATCGACCGACCCGTCCTCGGTGGCGATGAAACCGTCGATCGTCGAGGCGACGTAGTAGGTGAGCTTGCGCATAAGTCCTTCCTCGAACGGCCGGACCGGATTACCGACCGCCTAAGGAAACGGTAGCTCGCTCGGCTCAGCGTTGCCGGGGCTTACGCTGACAGCGCGGACACGAGTAGGAAGATCGGTTCATGAACCGCTCACGCACGATGGGCGCGCCGCAGCGCCGACACGGCTCGTCCTCGCGCCCGTAGACCGCGAGCGACCGCTCGAAATAGCCGGATCGCCCGTTGACGTTCACATACAGCGCGTCGAACGAGGTGCCGCCCGCGTCGAGCGCTTCACCCATCACCGCGCGCACGTCGGTCAGCAGCGCGCGCAGCGCAGGTCTGCTCGCCCCGGATGCGGGCCGGTTGCCGTGCAGGCCCGACCGCCACAGCGCCTCGTCGGCGTAGATGTTGCCGATACCGGAGACCACCGTCTGATCGAGCAGGACGCGCTTGATCTCGGACTGCCTGGCCCGCAGCGCCGACACGGCTGCCTCGGCGTCGAACAGCGGATCGAGCGGGTCGCGGGCGATGTGCGCGACCGGCTCGGGCACCAGCGCACCCGCCACCTCGACCAGCTGGGCCAACGCCCACCCGCCGAAGGTGCGCTGATCGACGAATCGCAGTTCCGCGCCGTCGTGCAGCGCGGCGCGGATGTGGGCGTGCTTCTCCACCGGGGCGGCGGCGGGCTGTACCAGCATCTGACCGCTCATCCCGAGATGCACGACGAGCGCGGTATCGGGCTCGTCGAAGGTCAGCCACAGGAATTTGCCGCGGCGGTGCGCCGACTCCACCCGGCGGCCGGTCAGCCGGGCCGCGAGATCGGTGGCGCCCTCGAGGTGGCGGCGCACCGAACGCGGATGGGTGATCGTCACCGACTCCACGGTGCGGCCGACCACGTGTTCGGCCAGCCCGCGCCGTACCACCTCGACTTCGGGAAGTTCGGGCACCTCAGGCGTCGGCCGTCAACGCACGATAGGCCGCGCCCGCCGCCTTCTGTTCGGCTTCCTTCTTCGAGCGACCGACGCCCTTTCCGTACGGCGCTCCGCCGATCACCGTGGTCGCGGTGAATTCCTTGTCGTGATCGGGCCCGGTCGAGGTGATCTCGTAGGTGGGCACGCCGATACCGCGTTCGGCCGTGAGTTCCTGGAGGCTGGTCTTGAAGTCCAGGCCCGCGCCCATCCTCGGGCCGCGCTCCAGCAGATCCGCGAACAGCCGCAGCACCACCTCGCGCGCGACTTCGATGCCGTGCTCGAGATGCACCGCGCCGAGCAGCGACTCCATGCCGTCGGCGAGGATGCTCGGCTTGTCGCGGCCGCCGGTGAGTTCCTCACCCTTGCCGAGAAGCAGGTGCACGCCGAGACCGCCCTCGCCGAGACCGCGCGCGACCTCGGCGAGCGCGTGCATGTTGACCACGCTCGCCCGCAGCTTCGCCAACTCGCCCTCGGACTTGTCGGGATGCTCGTGGTAGAGCCGCTCGGTGATGCTCAGGCCGAGTACCGAGTCGCCGAGGAATTCCAGGCGCTCGTTGGTCGGCAGGCCGCCGTTCTCGTAGGCGTAGGACCGGTGCGTCAGCGCCAGGCGCAGCAGCTCCGGCCCGACGGCGACGCCGAGCGCCTCGAGTAGGCTCGTGTGCTCACCGGTCGAGCCGGCGACATCCTTGCTGAGGGTCACGTCGATAGCGGATCTCGGACCGTCAGACAGCGGAGGTGACCTGGCGGCCCTTGTAGGTGCCGCAGGACGGGCACGCGATATGCGGCAGGGTCTTCTCGCCGCAGGCGCGGTTCGGGCAGGTGATCAGGGTCGGCGCGGTGGCCTTCCACTGGCTGCGCCGCGACCTGGTGTTGGAACGGGACATCCGGCGCTTGGGAACGGCCACGACTTACTCTCCTCTGTCCTCGCGCACCTCGGCGTCGTTCTGCCGCGGCGGCTACTGGTTCTGGCTACTGGTGGTTCTGGTCGGCGTCGCCCGCACTGGGGCCGCCGTTGCCGGGCGATCCGGTGGCGAATTTCGCCAGCCCGGCCCAGCGAGGATCAAGTATCTCATGCCCGTGATCCGAACCCGCAATCGCCATCCTGACGCCGCATTCCGCGCACAGACCGGGGCAGTCCGGCGTGCACAGCGGCTGCAGCGGGAATTCCAGACCGAGCTGGTCGATGACCACCGGTTCGAGGTCGATCTGGTCGTCGACCAGGCGGTAGACCTCGTCCTCCTCGGTGGTCTGCTCGGTGGCGCTGTCCGGATACGCGAACAGTTCGGTGATCGAGAGTTCCACCGTGCCGGTGAACGACTCGAGGCACCGCGAACACTCACCCGAGGTCGGCGCGGTGGCGGTGCCCGTGACGAGGACACCCTCCGACACCGCTTGCAGGCGCAGGTCGAGATCGAACTCGGCGCCCGAGGGCACCGCGATCATCTCCAGACCCATCCGCTCGGCCGTCGGGACCGCCCTGCGCAACTCCTTCATGGTGCCGGGACGGCGACCGAGGCTGCGGACATCCAGCACGAAAGCCGCGTCCGGCCGACGGCGCGAAGCCGTGCGCGGACGCGATGTGGAACCGGAACCGGCGGACATCACGGACTCACTCACGATCGAAAGGGAATGGGAAACCACACCACAGTACGCGAGAGCAGGCGCGGAGCCAAAACGCTCGCGGCGGCTCCGGGCGCAGGTCAGCGGCGGTAGTCGGCCGCGTAATCGGGCGCGCCCGCGCCCGAGCGCAACTGGTGCCGACCCCGCCCGACGGTGCGCAGCGTGCTCGCCAGCGTCTCCTCGAAGTCGGCGAGAGTGGAATCGACGTAGTGGTCGCATTCCTCGCGCAACCGGTCGGACTCGGCCTGCGCGGCGTCGATGAGCCGCGCCGACTCGGTGTGCGCGGCGCGCACAACCTCGGTCTGGGTGACCAACCTCATCTGTTCGGCCTGCCCGTCGGCGACCGAACGCTCGAAGGACGCCTTGCCCGCCTCGATCACCCGATCGGCCTCGGCCCGTGCGCGCGCGGTGAGCTCCTCGTATTCGAGATTGCCGTCGGACACCACGCGATCGGCCTCGGCCTGCGCCGAATTGACCAGGTTGTCGGCGTGCGCGGCGGCCTCGGCCACCATGCGGTCGGCGTGCGCCTTGGCCTCGGCGAGGATGCGGTCGGCCTCGGCGCGCGATTCGCCGACCGTCCGCTCGGCCTGGTCGTTGGCTCCGGTGACGGTGGCCTCGGCGGCGGTGCGGGCGTCGGTGACGATCTTGTCGCGGTGGTCGAGGACGTCCTGGGCGTCGTCGAGTTCGCCGGGTAGCGCGTCGCGCACGTCGTCGAGCAGTTCGAGCACGTCACCGCGGGGCACGATGCAGCTGCGGGTCGGCGGGATGCCACGCGCCTCCTCGACGATGGCCACCAGTTCGTCGAGCGCTTCGAATACGCGATACATGCTCACTACCCCGCTCTCGTACAGATGTCGGCGAAACTTTCCGCCGCTGCCCAGTGTGCCCGGCATCACCGCGCATGCCGAGTCACCCTCCGGTGTGTCGTCACCCGGTGTCTGCCACGCCACAGAAAATCAAGTGGAGAGACGGCCTCCGCTTCATGCTAAGCTGTTGCGCGACGGGGATCATTACAAGATCCTCATAAGCGAGTTCCAGGCACGGAGAGGAACCGTGGGAACGAGAGGAGGCCGACGGCCGGATCGACCCCTTCATCGAAGGAATGCGATGACCCATCGCAGTTGTTCCCACCGTAGGCACATGTTGGATCGGATAGCGCATGACCGTTCTGGAAGCACCTCGGACCCCCGTGTTGCCCGCCGGTATCTACACCCCCTGGGCGGGACCGTACCCTGTCGTACGCATCTCCGCCGCCCAGTTGCTCGGCCTCGCCGGACTGTTCGGCAAGCTGCTCGGATTCCTGCGCGGTGACCGCGCCCTCGCCCAGCTGATCCGCTTCGCGCTCGTCGGCGGCTCCAGCAATATCGCCTATGTCCTGCTGTTCTTCGCCATGCACGGCGTCGGCCCGCTGATGGCCAATGTCGTCGGCTCGGTGGTCAGCACCGTCATCGCCAACGAGTTGCACCGCCAGCTCACCTTCCACGCCGCGGACCGGGTCGGCTGGTTCACCGCGCAGTGGGAGGGCGGCGGTCTGGCGCTGGTCGGTCTCGGCATCAGCACGGCCGGACTCGCCGCGCTGGCGGTCTGGGCGCCCGGGCTCGGCGACGCCACGCAGGCAGCGGCCGTACTCGCCATCACCGCGGCGGTGGGGCTCATGCGCTTCCTCGCCCTGCGCGGACTGGTTTTCTGACCTCCGAGTCCTCGACATCGGGACAACGCTGAGACCAGCGTGCCCCCGAGATCGGCACGACATCGAGATCGGCACCCGTCTGACATCGGCATGACGACTCGGCCCCGGCTCCGTACGGGCGGGTTCCCCTGGAATCCGCCACGGAGACCGGGGCCGAGTCGTGTCGAAGCCTTCGGGTTCATGGCCTCGTGTTCGGGCTACGCCTTGCGTTCGGCCAGCCTGGACAGCAGACGCTTGTGCACCGAGGGCGGCAGCATGTCGGTGACGTCACCGCCGTAGGAGGCGACTTCCTTCACCAACGAGCTCGACAGATAGCTGAACGACGGATTGGTCGCGATGAAGAAGGTGTCGACACCCGACAACTTCTTGTTCATCTGAGCCATCTGCAGTTCGTAGCCGAAGTCGCCCGCATCCCGCAGACCCTTGATGATGGCCCCGATGCCCTGCGTGCGCGCGAAATCCACCAGCAATCCCTGCCAGGACTCCACGCGCACGTTCGGCAGATGCGACGTCGCCTCGCGCAACATCTCCATGCGCTCCTCGACGTCGAACATCCCCTGCTTCTTGGGGTTGATCATGACGGTCACCACGACCTCGTCGAATTGTGCCGCCGCCCTCGCGAATACATCGATATGCCCGTTGGTCACCGGATCGAAGGATCCGGGGCACAGTGCTCCTGCCATGGCCCGACGGTAACAGGCATCCCGACGCCGCGATCGAGCCCACCGCACGACGGCGCGCCGCCGACGTCCCGGCGAATTCCCAGTTCATCGCCGCCAACCGACCGCGGATCTACTGCTGCCGCAGGACGGACCCACCGCCGTCGCATGGCCGGGCGACCCACACGACACGGCAGACTCACCGCAGCCGTGCGATGAATCGACGGCCGCCGCACGACAACCCACCGCGGCCGCACGGCACCGTCGCGAATATCGGTCGACCGCATCACGGGGTGGGCTATCTGCCGTCGCGCGGCTGGACTTCGCGGAGGGCGCGTTCCTACGGCGCCGGGGTGAAGACGCCGAAGTTGTTGCCCGAGGTATCGAGGATGTGCGCGAAGACCAAACCGTCCTTGCTCGTGGTCGGCGGTACCAGCACCGTGCCGCCCAGCTTCTCGGACGCGGCCACCGTGGCCGCGACATCGCCGACCAGCACGAAGAAGGTGGCGTGATTGGCCGAGGCCGCGGGGACGTGCGCGATGCCGCCGCTCGCCCCGTCGGCGCCCGCGTAGTTGATCAGGTCGTAACCGTCGCTGTTCGGGTCGGGGGCGAAGGTCCAGCCGAACAACCCGCCGTAGAATTTCGCGACCTCGTCGGGCTTGTCGCTGCCGATCTGGAACCAGCTCACGGTGTTGATCGCCGGTGTCGTCATGGATTGTCCTCCGGAATTCTCGTGGTTCACGGTGTTGCCCGACCACGATCACCCGCCGCGGCGACAACCCCCTGTCGGTGTTTTCGACCCGATCCGAATTCCGGTCCGCGACCACTCACAGCGACACCGAGCGCAGCACCCGGTCCGGCGGGCGCGGCAGATCGTGCACCGGACGCAGGGCGACGGGCGTGTCGGTGATCGCGACCGCGCGGATGCGATCGAGCCGGAAACAGCGGGTGTCGCCGCGCAGACGGCACCAGGCCACCAGGTACCAGCCGTTGGCGCCGTTCATCAGCGCCGTCGGCTCCACCTCGCGGACACTGCCCGCGTCGAATCGGTCCCGGTAGTCGACGCGCAATACCCGCCCGATCTGGATGGCCCGCTCGATCACCTCGGGAATCCGTTGGGCGCGCGGCACATCCGGCTGGTCGATGCGGTGGATGCGGGCCGCCAGATCGCGCGCCGCCGCGGCGTTACGATCCGACATGGCGGCCAGGATCTTGCGCAGCGCGCTCTGCCCCGCCTCCTCGAACGGCGTGCCGCGACTGTTGTCCAGCGCGACGGCGAGCGCGACGGCCTCGGCGGGCGTGAAGTTCAGCGGCGGCAGCGACATGCTCTTCTCCAGCGCATACCCGCCGCGCCTGCCGACATCGGCGTAGATGGGAATGGCGGCCTGCTGGAGCGCGGCGATATCGCGTTCGATGGTGCGGACACTCACCCCGTAGCGCTGCGCGAGTTCACGCGCGGTGCGCAGACGCGGGGCGACGGCCCGCAACTCCTCGACGATTGCGTACAACCGATCGGTGCGGTTCACGCGCACACGCTAGCGCCCCCCACCGACAGATTCCGGCGGTCGGGAATCGGGAGTGTAATCGGCGAACTCGAGGCGGGTCTCGCCGTATCGGCGCGGCTTGGACGCCACATACTCCGCGGGCCAGTCGGTTTCGGGTGAGCGCGTGGATCGCTCCACGACCACGACCGCGTCATCGGCCAGCCAGCCGCGGCGCGCCAGCAGCTCCAGGTCGGCGGTGACGCGGGCGGCGTCGAGATCGTAGGGCGGATCGGCGAACACCAGATCGAACGGTGACTCGCCGCCCTGGTCGAGCACCGCCGCGACCAGCCCGACCCGCAGCCGCGCGCCCGGCAGCCCGAGTTCGGTGATGTTGGCGCGCACCACCGCCGCCGCCTTGCGATCGGATTCGACGAGCAGCGCCGCCGACGCGCCGCGCGAGAGCGCCTCGAGGCCCAGCGCGCCCGACCCCGCGTAGAGGTCGAGCACGCGAACGCCCGTGAACTCGAGGCGCGCGTCGAGTGCGCTGAACAGCGCCTCGCGCACCCGGTCCGAGGTCGGCCTCGTGCCCGCGGGCGGCACCCGCAGCCGCCGCCCGCCCGCCGCACCCGCGACGATTCGGGTCATTCGGAGGACAGCGTCGCGGTCTTGGGGTCGCCCACCGCGATCTCGATGAGCAGGTCACCGCCCTCGACCTGCTGGACCGCGCCGATCGCGATCCGGGTGACGGTGCCCGCGCGCGGCGCGGTGATGGCGGCCTCCATCTTCATGGCCTCGATGGTGGCGATGACCGCGCCGGATTCGATGCTGTCGCCCTCGGACACCGAAAGGGTGACCACACCAGCGAACGGCGCGGCCACGTGGGCCGGATTGGTCTTGTCGGCCTTCTCCGCGGCGGGCACCTCCGAGGACACCGACCGGTCACGCACCGCGACCGGACGCAACTGCCCGTTGAGAATGCACATCACCGTGCGCATGCCGCGCTCGTCGGGATCGGAGATCGCCTCCAACCCGATCAGCAACGTGACACCCTTCTCCAACTCGACCCGGTGCTCCTCCCCGTGCCGCAGGCCGTAGAAGAACTGGTTGGCCGAGAGCCGAATCGTGTTGCCGTACTTCTCGCGATGCGCCAGGAACTCGGCGGTGGGTCCGGGGAACAGCAGCCGGTTCAGGGTCGCCCGACGCCGCGCCGAGTCACCGGACAGGCCCGCCTCGTCGGCCTCGGTCAGCGGCACTTCCGGTTTCGCGCCCGTGCGACCGGCGAGCGCTTTGGTGCGGAAGGGCTCGGGCCAACCACCGGCCGGGGTGCCCAACTCCCCGCGCAGGAACCCGATCACCGAGTCCGGAATGTCGTAGCGACCGGGGTCGGCCGCGAATTCCTCGATTCCGACACCGGTCCCGACCAGGGCCAACGCCAGGTCACCGACGACCTTCGAGGACGGCGTCACCTTCACCAACCGACCCAACAACCGGTCCGCGGCCGCGTACTTCGCCTCGACCTCCTCGAACCGGTCGCCGAGGCCGAGCGCGATGGCCTGCTGCCGCAGATTCGACAGCTGCCCACCCGGGATCTCGTGGGTGTACACCCGGCCCGTCGGCGCGGGCAGACCCGACTCGAACGGCGCGTACACCTTGCGCAGCGCCTCCCAATACGGCTCGAGGTCACACACATTCGACAGGCTCAGACCCGTGTCGTACTCCGTGTGCGCGGCCGCGGCCACGATCGCCGAGAGCGCGGGCTGGCTCGTGGTGCCCGCCATGGCGGCGCTCGCCCCGTCCACCGCGTCCGCACCGGCCTGCCACGCCGCCAGATACGTCGCCAACTGGCCGCCGGGAGTGTCGTGGGTGTGCACGTGCACCGGCAGATCGAAATTCCGACGCAACGCCGTCACCAGCGTCGCCGCGGCGGGCGCACGCAACAATCCGGCCATGTCCTTGATCGCGAGCACGTGCGCGCCCGCGTCCACGATCTGCTCGGCCAGCTTCAGGTAGTAGTCGAGGGTGTAGAGGGTCTCGTTCGGATCCGACAGGTCCCCGGTGTAGGACAGCGCGACCTCGGCGATGGTGGTGCCGGTCTCGCGCACCGCGTCGATCGCGGGGCGCATCTGGTCCACGTTGTTGAGCGCGTCGAAGATCCGGAAGATATCGATGCCCGTGTCGGCGGCCTCGGACACGAACGCGCGCGTCACCCGCTCCGGATACGGCGTGTACCCCACCGTGTTCCGGCCGCGCAGCAACATCTGCAGGCAGATATTGGGCACCGCCTCACGCAACAACGCCAACCGCTCCCACGGGTCCTCGTACAGGAACCGCAGCCCCACGTCGTAGGTCGCCCCGCCCCACGCCTCGATCGAGAGCAGTTCCGGGGTGAGTCGCGCCACGTGACCGGCCACGCCGAGCAGGCCGTTGGTCCGCACCCGCGTGGCCAACAGCGACTGGTGTGCGTCGCGGAATGTCGTATCGGTCACACCGACGGCCTTCTGCTCACGCAACGCCCGCGCGAAACCTTCCGGCCCCAGCGCCGACAGCCGCTGCCGCGAACCGTCCGGCGGCGGCGCGCCGAGATCGATCGCGGGCAGCTTGTCGTGCGGATACACCGTCGTCGGACGCGGACCGTGCGGCTTGTTCACCGTCACATCCGCCAGGTACTCCAGGATCTTCGTGCCGCGGTCCGCCGACTCGCGCAGGGTGAGCAGCTGCGGACGTTCCTCGATGAAGGACGTGGTGACCCGGCCCGCCTTGAAATCCGGATCCTCGAGCACCGCCTGCAGGAACGGGATGTTCGTCGACACGCCGCGGATGCGGAACTCGGCCAACGCGCGCGCGGCCCTCGCCACCGCCGCGTGCAGGTCACGGCCGCGACAGGTGAGCTTCACCAGCATCGAATCGAAGTACGCGCCGATCTCCGCGCCGAGGTTCGCGCCGCCGTCGAGGCGGATGCCCGCGCCGCCGGGCGTGCGGTATCCGGTGATCCGGCCGGTGTCAGGACGGAAACCCTTGGTGGGGTCCTCGGTGGTGATCCGGCACTGCAGGGCGGCGCCGCGAATCGTCACCGTGTCCTGGCTCAGCCCGAGGTCCGACAGCGACTCCCCCGCCGCGATCCGCAGCTGCGACTGCACCAGGTCGACGTCGGTGATCTCCTCGGTCACCGTGTGCTCCACCTGGATACGCGGATTCATCTCGATGAACACGTGATTGCCGCGCTCGTCCAGCAGGAATTCCACGGTGCCCGCGCACGAATAACCGATGCGGCGCGCGAAGGCCACCGCGTCGGCGCAGATGCGGTCGCGCAGCGCCGGGTCCAGATTCGGCGCGGGCGCGAGTTCGATCACCTTCTGGTGCCGACGCTGCACCGAACAATCGCGCTCGAACAGGTGCATCACATTCCCGTGCTGATCCGCCAGGATCTGCACCTCGATATGACGCGGATTCACCACCGCCTGCTCGAGGAACACCGTCGGATCGCCGAACGCGGACTCCGCCTCCCGCGAGGCCGCCTCGATCGCTTCCCGCAGCTGCCCGGCCTCGGCCACCCGGCGCATACCGCGACCGCCGCCGCCCGCGACCGCCTTCACGAAGATCGGGAACTCCAGCTCCCGCGAGGCGGCCAGCAATTCCGCCACATCCGACGACGGCGCGCTGGACTTCAGCACCGGCAGCCCCGCCGCCCGCGCGGCCTCGATGGCGCGGGCCTTGTTCCCGGCCAGCTCGAGCACCTCGGCGGAGGGACCGATGAACGTGATCCCCTCGCGCGCGCAGGCCGCCGCCAGGTCCGGATTCTCCGACAGGAACCCGTAGCCCGGATAGATCGCGTCGGCGCCCGCGGACTTGGCGGCCGCGATGATCGCCTCGATCGAGAGGTAGGCGCGTACCGGGTGACCCTCGACGCCGATCTGATAGGACTCCGCCGCCTTCAACCGATGGGGGGAGTTGCGATCCTCGTAGGGGAAGACCGCGACCGTCCCGATCCCCAGTTCGTAGGCCGCGCGGAAGGCACGGATTGCGATCTCACCACGATTGGCAACCAAGACTTTCGAGAACATTGGCCTAAGGTACCTGCCCCGACAGCGGCATCCGACATGGAAGCGGCCTTCGCAGAAATCTTCACAAAGAAAATAGCAGGGCTGCGAAGTTGTGTTCATCGAACGGTCACATGCTGCGAGGATGCGCCACCGGCGCGGCGCTGGGCATTAACCGGCGATGACGGCAGCGCGATCGCGAGGTGGATGCCGGGCGTACGAGCCCACCGGCGCGCGGCGGTTGCGCGTATGCTTGCCCTCGCAGCTGGTTCGCCGAGCGCAGACGAGATGGAGCCCCTACGTCGCGCCCCCGGCGTCGAATTCGCCCCGGAGCGCATCCGTCGGGCGGATGAGAGGGAACCCGGTGGGATTCCGGGACTGTCCCGCAGCGGTGAGCAGGAACGACCGCCGTCATGAGCACTGTGCGCCGAGCGCACGGGAAGCGACGGCCAGTAGGTGAGCCCCGTCCAGGGGTCGGCCAGAAGGCCCGTGCCCGCGAGTCCGAAGACCTGCCACTGCGCCGGATACGCCGTATCCGGCGGCCACCGCCTCGTGGACCGGGCGCGCGACCATCCGTACCGACCTCTCGGGCTCCCATCGCGCGGCCCGGTGCGTCGGCCGGTGCTCGCTGCCCGCATGGCGGTGGCCGACCACCACAGCACTGGAGCACCGACGTGACTGTTTCTCCGCACACTCCGTTCACCGCAACGGTTCTCGGGCTGCCGCGAGTAGGCCCGAACCGGGAGCTGAAGCGCGCCACCGAGTCCTACTGGGCGGGCCGCGACGACGCCGACCACCTGCGCGCCGTCGCCCGCGACCTGCGCGCGGCGCAGTACGCGCAATTGCTGGCGGCGGGCCTGGACTCGATACCGGTCGGCACGTTCTCCTACTACGACCAGATGCTCGACACCGCGGCACTGTTCGGTGCGCTGCCCGAGAGGGTGGCGCACATCACCGATCCGCTGGACCGGTACTTCGCCGCCGCGCGCGGTGACGACAGCGTCGAACCGCTCGAGATGACCAAGTGGTTCGACACCAACTACCACTACCTGGTGCCGGAACTCGGCCCGGACACCGCGTTCTCGCTGCACCCCGAAACGCTGCTCGAGCAACTCGCCGAAGCGCTCGCCCTCGGCGTGCCCGCGCGTCCGGTGGTGATCGGCCCGGTGACCTTCCTGAAGCTGGCCAAATCCGAGGGCGGCGCGCCGCTGGACCGGCTCGCCGAACTGATCCCGCTGTACCGGGAACTGCTGCGGCGGCTCGCGGCGGCGGGCGCGAGCTGGGTGCAGATCGACGAGCCGATCCTGGTGACCGATCTCACCGACGCGGAGATCGAGCGCGTTCGCGCGGTCTACACCGAACTCACCGAATCCGACGATCGCCCGGCGGTCCTGGTCGCGACCTACTTCGGGCGGCCGGGTGCGGCGCTCGCCGCGCTGGCGAGCACCGCGGTGGACGGCATAGCGCTCGATTTCACCGACGCGGGCGAACTCGCCGAGGTGGCGGGCGTGACCGCGCTGGCGTCGAAACTGCTCGTCGCCGGTGTGGTCGACGGCCGCAACGTGTGGCGCGCCGACCTGGACCGCGCGCTGAGCACACTCGGCACGCTGCTCGGCTCGGCCGCGTCGGTGGCCGTGTCGAGTTCCGCCTCGCTGCTGCACGTTCCGTACACGCTGGCCGCCGAGACCGCACTCGATCCGGCGCTGCGCACCTGGCTGGCCTTCGGCGCGGAGAAGGTCGCCGAGGTGCGCCTGCTGGCGACGGCGCTGACCTCGGGCACCGAAGCCATCGCCGAGGAACTCGCCGAGGCGAGGGCGGCGGCCCGCTCGCGCGCCGCCGATCCTCGCCTGTCCGACGGGCAGGTGCGCGCCCGCCTCGCCGCGCTCGGCCCGGACGCCACCCGCCGCGCGCCCGCCGACGAGCGCAGGGTGCTGCAAGCCGAACGCCTGCGCCTGCCCGTCCTGCCGACCACGACGATCGGTTCCTACCCGCAGACCCCCGCGATCCGGCTCGCGCGGGCGGCATTGCGCAAGGGCGAGATCGACGAGGCCGCCTACAACGCCAGGATGCGCGCGGAGATCGCGGACGTGATCGCGTTGCAGGAACAGCTCGGCATCGATGTGCTCGTGCACGGCGAACCCGAACGCAACGACATGGTGCAGTATTTCGCCGAACAGCTCGACGGGTTCGCGGCCACCGAGGAAGGTTGGGTGCAGTCCTACGGCACCCGCTGCGTGCGCCCGCCGATCCTGTTCGGCGACGTCACTCGGCGCGCGCCGATGACGGTGGACTGGATCACCTACGCGCAGTCGCTGACCGACAAACCTGTCAAGGGCATGCTGACCGGCCCGGTGACCATTCTCGCCTGGTCGTTCGTGCGCGACGACCAGCCGCAGGCGGATTCGGCGGCACAGGTGGCGCTGGCGATCCGCGACGAGACCGTCGACCTCCAGTCGGCGGGCATCAGGCTGGTGCAGGTGGACGAGCCCGCGCTGCGCGAACTGCTGCCGCTGCGCGCCGCCGACCAGCCCGCCTACCTCGAGTGGTCGGTGCACGCGTTCCGGCTGGCCACCTCCGGGGTCTCCGACGCCACCCAGATCCACACCCATCTGTGCTATTCGGAATTCGGCGAGGTGATCGACGCCATCGCGGGCCTGGACGCCGACGTGACCTCGATCGAGGCCGCCCGCTCCCATATGGAGGTGCTCGACGACCTGAACGCCGCCGGATTCGCCCTCGGTGTCGGCCCCGGCGTCTACGACATCCACTCGCCGCGCGTGCCAGGCGTCGAGGAGATCACGGCCGCGCTGCGCGCCGCCCTGAAAGCCGTTCCGGCCGAGCGGCTCTGGGTGAACCCCGACTGCGGCCTCAAGACCAGGGGCCGGGCGGAGGTCGAGGCGTCGCTGCGCAATATGGTCGCCGCCGCGCACGCGGTGCGCTGAGCGGGCGAGGACGAGCGCACCGCAGGCCGAGTAGGCCCGCCTCCCGGGTGATCTGAGCCTACGGCGCGCTGCGACAACGCGCCGAGAGAGGGTTCTCCGTACGGATTCCGTACGGAGAACGCCTCGCTCGGTGCTCACCCCACCGGCTCTCATTCCGGCCGCGCCTCGGGGCGACCACGCTTCCGCCGTCCGGACGGATAGGACTCGCATGCCTCTCCGGCGCGCAACGCGGGCCGCAATCGGGCCTTGGGGTCGATTCCACGCCGCCACGACGCGTGCCCCGAACAACGATCCATCTCTCACCCTCCTCGCACGTCGACTACACCTGTTCGCCTTCTTCGACGCGCCTTTCCGCTTTCCGGTTCCACCGAATTTCCGGTAGTGGGAGCATCGCGCCGGGGGAACGATCGAGTCGGCCGAGTACGGCGTGCGCGCGGGGGTGGCCGGGCAGCGGAGATCCCCTCACGAACCTCCGTCGCCCGACCGCACACCCCGCGCCCGGCGGGGGCTTCCGGATGGTCGATTCACCCGGACTCCCGGAATCCGTTGCGCCGCGTAGAGATACGGACCTTTCCGGATGATTTGGTACCCGCTCGAAACGAATTCGAAACATCGGCGCACAGCGGCGCGAGCGACGCCGTCGAATCAGCGTGTCCGAGCCTTCGCGTCCTCCCCGCAAATCCCTGTTTCGGATCACCCGGACCGAAATACTCGGACCGCACGGAGGACCCGCGTAGGATGATCTATCTCACATCACTGCCTGCTGCGCGCCGCATTCCTGCCACGCTCTTCGCACACTACGCACGTCACGCCCCCGAGCGAATACCCGGTCCAGCGATTTCAGCGAGGAGTTACCACGCATTCTGCGATGCTTGCAAAGCGGCGGCGCTAGTATTCGCCGAGTGCGCAAGATGTACGCGGGCGCCCGGTTGCGGCGGTTACGTGAGGAACGACGGATGACCCAGGCGGCGCTGGCGAAATCCCTCGATCTATCGCCCAGCTATCTCAATCAGCTCGAGCGCGACCAGCGACCGCTCACCATCCCGGTGCTGCTGAAACTGAACTCGACCTTCGACCTCGACGTCCAGTTCTTCGCCGCGGACTCCGACGCCCGACTGGTCTCCGACCTGCACGAAGTCCTGGTCGACGCGGCGGGCGGCGACAGCGCGCCGCTCACCGAGGTGGAGGAACTGGCGACCAGACAGCCCGAGGTGGCGCGCATCCTGGTCGCGATGCACCGGCGTCTGCGCGCCGCCACCGACCAACTCGACCTGCTGTCCTCGCGGGTCGCCGCCCCCGCGGGCGCGCCCGGCGT
Organism: Nocardia bovistercoris; assembly: GCF_015674855.1. GTDB lineage: Bacteria > Actinomycetota > Actinomycetes > Mycobacteriales > Mycobacteriaceae > Nocardia > Nocardia bovistercoris. The sequence continues at coordinate 860,822 of NZ_JADMLG010000001.1, forward strand.
TCCGATGCCCTACGAGGACGTGCGCGACTTCTTCTACGACCACCACAACCACATCCCCGCACTGGATCTGGCCGCCGAGCAACTGTTCGACGAATGCGGGCTCAGCATCGGCTCACTGGATCGCCAACTGGCCAGGATCGCTGACGAGCGCGCGGGCGTCACCGTACTGGTCCGCGGCGACGGCGCCGATCCCTCGATTCCCAAGCGGCACTACGACGCCGAGAGCCGGACACTGACCCTGGCCCGCAGGCTGCGCCCGGGACAGCGGGCCTTCCAGATCGCGACCACCCTCGGATTCCTGCTCTACGGCGCCGATCTCGACGCGGTACTCGACGAAACCCCCTCCCTCGTCGGGGAATCGCGCACGCTGGCCCGCGTCGGACTGGCCAACTACTTCGCGGGCGCGCTGGTGCTGCCCTACGGCCGGTTCCTGCGCTCGGCCGAGGAACTGCGCTACGACATCGACCTGCTCAGCCTGCGTTTCGAGGTCGGCTTCGAGACCATCTGCCACCGCCTCAGTACCTTGCAGCGCCAGGGCCAGCGCGGGGTGCCGTTCTTCCTGGTCCGCACCGACCGGGCGGGCAACATCTCGAAACGCCAGTCCGCCACCGCCTTCCACTTCTCGCGGGTGGGCGGCAGCTGCCCGCTGTGGGTGGTGCACGAGGCGTTCGCCCATCCCGGCCGGGTACTCACCCAGGTCGCCGCGATGCCCGACGGCCGCCGCTACCTGTGGGTCGCGCGCACCTCCATGACGGCGCCGCAGGGATTCGGCACGGCGACGAAGAATTTCGCCATCGGCGTCGGCTGCGACATCGAATACGCGGATCGGCTGGTGTATTCCACCGGCCTGCAATACGACGACCCGACCACGGCGGTGCAGATCGGCGCGGGCTGCAAGGTGTGCGAACGCCCGGCCTGCCCGCAGCGGGCCTTCCCGCAGATCGGCAGCCCGCTCGCGGTCTCGGAGCACACGAGCACGGATCTGCCCTATCCGCGCGCCATCCGCTGACCGGCGCGCTCAGGACTTCGCCAGGTACTCCAAGCGTTCGGCGTCGACGGCGGCGCGCATCATGGCGGCGAGTCCGGGATGCTCGCGCAGTCCCGGGTCCGCGCGTACCACCGCGCGCGCGAAATCCTGCGCGGCGGTAATGGTTTCCAGATCGTCCAACAGCGAGAGCAGTCGCAGCGAACGCGCCGTGCCGGACTGCGCCGACCCGAGCACGTCACCCTCGCGGCGCTGCCGCAGATCGAGCACGGCCAGTTCGAAACCGTCGGTGGTCGCGGCGACGGCCTCGAGCCTGGCCATCGCCGAGCCGCCGGGCGAGGCATCGGTGACGAGCAGACACAGCCCGGGATGCGCGCCGCGCCCGATCCGGCCGCGCAGCTGATGCAACTGGCTGACGCCGAACCGGTCGGCATCGACGATCACCATCACCGTCGCGTTGGGCACGTCGACACCGACCTCGACGACGGTGGTGCAGACCAGCACGTCGATATCGCCGTCGTTGAAGGCCCGCATCGCCTGATCCTTCTCCTCGGCGGGCAGCCGACCGTGCAGCAGACCCACCCGCACCCCCGCGAGCGGACCCGCGCGCAGCGCGTCGAACATGTCGAGCACCGCCTGCGTCGTCGGCGCCTCCCGTTCCTCGGTCTTGGCTTTCCCCTTGCCCTTCCCCTTGCCTGGCTTGTCGTTCTCCTCGTCCTCGCCGATCCGCGAGCAGACCACATATGCTTGGCGGCCCGCGGCGACCTCCTCGACGATCCGCTCCCACGCCCGGTCGACCCAGTTCGGATGCTGTTTGCGCGGAACGACTCTGGATGTGATCGGCGAGCGTCCGCGCGGCAGCTGGGTCAGCGTGGAGGTCTCCAGGTCACCGAGCGTGGTCATGGCGATGGTGCGCGGAATCGGGGTCGCCGTCATCACGAGCAGATGTGGGTTCGCGCCGGATTTCGCCTTGGCGCGCAACGCGTCACGCTGTTCGACGCCGAAGCGGTGCTGTTCGTCCACGATCACCATGCCGAGATCGAAGAATTCGACGGCGTCCTGGATCAGCGCGTGCGTGCCGATGACGATGCCCGCCTCGCCCGTCACCGCGTCCAGCAACGCCGCGCGTTTGGCGGCGGCCGACATCGAGCCGGTCACCAGGACGATCTTGGTCGCTTGGTCCGCGGCGCCGAGTTCACCGGCCGTCGCGAGTTCGCCGAGCATGGCGCGCAGCGAGCGATGATGCTGGGCGGCAAGCACTTCGGTGGGCGCGAGCAGCGCGCACTGCTGTCCAGAATCGACCACTTGGAGCATCGCGTGCAGGGCAACGATCGTCTTGCCGGAACCCACCTCGCCCTGCAGCAACCGGTGCATCGGCTTGGCCAGGGACAGATCGGCGGAGATCTCCGATATCACCTGCTGCTGCCCGTCGGTCAACTCGAAGGGCAACTTCTTCTCGAACGCCGCGCCGATACCGTCGGTGCGCGGCGGACACGGCCGCGCGGCGCGCCCCGACACCTCGTGCCGACGCTCGGCCAGCACCAACTGCAAAGCCAGCGCTTCATCGAAACGCAGTCGTTCCCTGGCCTGATCGATATCGGATTTGTGCTCAGGCAGGTGGATCAACCGCAGCGCGTCGGACACCTTCAGCAGCGAACGCTCCGCGCGGGTCTGCTCCGGCAGCGGGTCATCGATCGGATCCAATTGTTCGAGCACCTGGCGCACGCAGGCGAGCAGATCCCAGCTCTGCACCTTCGCGGTCGCCGGATAGACCGGGATGAACTCGCGTTCCATGAACGAGACGTCCACGCCGCCCGCGCCTTTCGCGCTCTCGGCCAGGCCGCGCAGATCGCCGCCGCCGCGCACCTTGGTGAACGAACTCACCGATTCGTCCTCGGTCTCGGGCAGGATCAGATAGCCCGGATGGGACAGATTCCAGCTGCCGGGCCGCCAGTAGCTGACCGTGCCCGACATCATCGCCCGAACCCCCTGTTTGACAACGTATTTCACCTTGTCGCCATTGAAGAAGGTGACATCGACGGGACGCCCGGAACCGGTGTCGAGCAGTACCTTCAGCAGGGAACCGCGCCGATTGCGCATGGGTTTGAGATCGGTCTTGGTGATCCGGCCGATCACCGTGATGTGAGCGCCGTCCTCCGGGGCCTCCTCGGTCAGCGGTTGACCGTGGGTGGCGTAGCGCAGCGGATAGTGTCGCAGCAGATCCTCGACCGTTGTCATATCGAAGGATTCGGCCAGCGAGTCGGCGGCCTTCGCGCCGAGGATGTGGTCGAGCCGGTCACCGAGCGTAGCCATGACTCATTCCTTCTCCCGGGTCATTCCACCCCGATCTGCACCAGATCACCCCGCTGCCCGCCGGAATACACGGCGACCTCGACACCGGGAAAGCCGCGCGCGATATGCGCCGCCAGTTCCGCGCCGAGTTCCGCGGGCGCGTCGACGCCCATGAGCAGGGTCACCAATTCTCCACCGAGCCCGAGCATCCGATCCAACAAGGTGCGCCCGGCCGCGAGCACCCCGCGTTCGATCACCACCACATCGTGGCCGACCAGGGCGAGTCCGTCACCGGCTTCGCAAGTGCCGACCATGGTGAGCGCGCGCCCGGTGGCCGCGCGCAGTGAACCCCACCTGGTCGCCGCGGCCGCCTCCGACATCGCGAACGCGTCGTCCACCGCGATCCTGCCCCGATCGTGCACGGCCAGCGCGGCCATCCCCTGCACCATCGACCCGCTCGGCAACATCAACACGTCACGCCGCGCGTCACGCGCCGCCACACCGACCGCGACCAACTCGTGCGCGGGCAAGGCCCCGTTGGGCAGCACCAGGACCTCGCGATTGGGCATCCGCCGTATCGCGGTGAGCAGCGCGGCCGAAGTCACCGGATCGTCACCGCCGAGCACCACCGCCCCCGCCGCCTCGAACAACGCCGCGGCGCCCTCACCAGCCGCGACGGCCAGCACCGCACGATCCGCCACCGCCTCCGTGCGCCGCGCCGCGCCGCGCCCCGCCAAGCCGCCGAGACTGTCGCGCGGGGAGATCACGCCGCGACGAGCGGCTGTCTCGGCGCACGTGACCGCGCCCCCACGCGCCGAGGCCGGGCCGGGCACGGTCGCCTCGCTCGACAAGCCTGCGCCGTGGGAGGAGCCCGCGCCGAGCGGGCGGTCCGCATCGCGCGAGCAAGCCGCACCGTGTCGGACGGTCGAGGCTCGCGAGAGGGCTACGTCATCCGGGGCGACCGCTGTGATCGCGAAACTCTCGATCCTGATGGCGCTCACCGTCCCCGCGGCGAGGCCTGCCTCGATCGCCGCGCCCGCGTCCGCGCAATGCACGTGCGTCGACCAGGTTTCGGCGCCGTCACCGACCACAACGACCGAATCACCCAGTGCCCCCAGCTGATCCCGCAATGCGGACACGCGGCGTTCGTCGGTGCCGGCGAGTAGGTACATGACTTCGAAATGCGCTTCGGGCGTGGCGGTTTCGAAATCGCCTGGCGCGGACGCACCAGCGGCGACGGCGGCCCCGCGCACGTAGTCCGGGCGCGCGGGCGCCTCGCCGCGCGCGACCGAAACAAGACTGTCGAGCAAGACGACCAGCCCGCGCGCGCCCGCGTCCACCACACCCGCGTCGCGCAGCACCCCGAGTTGGGACGGCGTCTCGCCGAGCGCTTTGGCGGCTCCGTCGGCCGCCGCGAGCGCCACCGCCGCCAAATCGCCGCCGCGCACGGCGTCAGCGCTGGCGGCGGCGCATTCGAGGACGGTGAGGATGGTGCCCTCGACCGGGACACTGAGCGCACCGCGCACCAGTGCGGCCGCGGTGGACAAGGCATCGCACACCGTGTCGGCGGTGAGCGGCCCACCCCGGGCGGCCTCGGCGATACCGCGCAATACCTGGGACAGGATGATGCCGGAATTGCCGCGCGCGCCTCGGGTGGCGCCACGCGCCATGGCGGCGGCGATCTCGCGCGCGGTACGACCGCTCGCGATCCTCAGCGCGGCCTCCTCCAGTCCGCGGTGCGCGTCGGAGTGGCGCGCAAGGCGCTCCCGGACGCCCCCCGTGCGAGAATCGGCCGCGGCAAGGCGAGGTGGGCTGCCTCCGTCCACCGTCGGGCGCTCGGCCTCCTCGACCTCCTGCGGACCGTTCGCCGCTTCCGCACACACAGCCCGCGTGGTGGCGAGCAATTCGCCGCCGGTGTCGGCGCGCTCGATATCCGGTGCGCCGCCTGCGTTCGGTGCGCCGCCTGCCTCCGCTTCGCGCACGGCCGCACGCATGGTGGCGAGCATGTTGGTGCCGGTGTCGGAGTCGGCGATCGGGAAGACGTTGAGCGCGTTGATCTCCTCGCGCCGCTGTTCCAGACCGGCGAGACAGATCCACCCCCAGCGCAGCAATGCCGCACCGTCGATCGAGTCCCGCACCTCGCTCACCGTCACCTCACTTCCCACGTACCGACAACCCCATCGGACCCCGCCAGGTTAGCGGGATATCCCGACATCGGACCCGCGACACCGATCCAGTAGGCTGAGCGCGTACCGGTCACCCGGCGGCGGTCCTCGACAGTCCTCGACGATCGCGGTTTGGTGGATCGGGGCGCAGTTGGCTACCCTTGCAGGGTTGCCTCGCGCGGCCCTCCCGGTTTGCGCTGGCCGATATTCGGCGGGCACATCACGCAATCGTTTCTCGGACGACCGCCACCACGCGGCGGTCCCCACTCGAACACGAAGGAGTTCGCGACTATGGCTGCCGTCTGCGACGTCTGCGCCAAGGGCCCCGGCTTCGGGAAGTCGGTCTCGCACTCGCACCGGCGCACCAACCGTCGCTGGAACCCGAACATCCAGACCGTCCGCGCGCAGGTCGCGCCGGGCAACACCCGTCGGATGAACGTGTGCACCTCCTGCCTGAAGGCGGGCAAGGTCGTCCGCGGCTGAGTCCGTCCGATCGACCGTCTCGGGTCCGACTCATCGGTGGATATACCCGGTGAGTCGGACTTCTGTCGTCGCGCCCCGGGCCGCCCGGTGGCCGACACCTGAGATCGACGCCGAGCCCCGTCATTCGCCAGGAGTGCCGGGGCTCGTTCGCGTACCCGAGAGCGCGTACGCGCCCCATGGACACTGCGCGTACGCGCCCCATGGACACTGCGCGTACGCGCCCCATGGACACTGCGCGTACGCGCCCCATGGACACTGACCGGCGAATCCTGCCGCTGGCGGCCGAGCACGTCCCCGGACTGGCGCGCTGCCACATCGCCTGCTGGCGCGAGGCGTACGACAGCCTGGTGCCGCGCCACGTCCTCGACGCTTTCGACGTCGACCGCAGAGCCGAGCAGTGGGAGCGCATCCGCACGCGCCATCCGCACGGCACCCACGTCGCTGTGATAGATGACACTGTCGTCGGATTCGCGAGCGCGGGCGACCCGCACGACGCCCCGCCCGTCGCCGAGCGCGAACTCCACGCGCTCTACGTGCGCGCGCCGTGGTACGGAACCGGCCTCGCCGACGCCCTCATCGACGCCGCGATCGGCCCCGCCACGTCCTGCTCGCTGTGGGTTTTCGCGGAGAACCCCCGCGCGCGAGCCTTCTACCGGCGCCACCGATTCCGACCCGACGGCGCCGCACGGACCGAGGATTTCAGCCGGGTTCCCATGGTCCGACTCGTCCGTCCCGCGCTGCCGCACCCGGGCTCCGCCGACTGAGACCGCCGATTCGTCCGCCGGAGGGCATTGGTCAGCGTCCGCGCGGGCGCTAGGTTCGAGAACATGACTTCCACCGACCAGCAGACCGACTACGTCACCGAGGTAGACGGCGTTCTCCAGATCATTATCGCCACCGCGGCCAACGGCACATCGTTGGACTTCGGCGGCATCAACGCGGGGACCGCGGCGTTGCGCGCGCGCAAGAACGAGATCGGCGCGATCCTGCTCACCGGCTCTGGTCCGAACTTCTGCGCGGGCGGCAATGTCCGAGGCTTCGCCGCGGCCGCCGACCGGTCCGTCCATATCCACGAGATCGCCACCGACCTGCACGAGTTCGTCCGCGCGCTGGCCGCGAGTCCCGCGCCGGTGATCGCCGCCGTCCAGGGCTGGGCCGCGGGCGCGGGCATGAGCCTGGTCTGCGCGGCCGACATCGCGATCGGCGGCAACTCCACCAAACTGCGCCCCGCCTATCCCGGCATCGGACTCACCCCCGACGGCGGCATGTCCTGGACGCTACCTCGCATCGTCGGCGCGGGCCGCGCGCGTGAGATCCTGCTCACCGACGCCGTCCTCGACGCCGAGGAAGCCGCCCGCCTCGGCATCCTCAGCCGCGTCGTCGCCGACGAGGAAGTCCGCGCCGAGGCCGACGCGCTGGCGAAATCACTCGCCGCCGGACCGCGCTCGGCGTACGCGAGCATCAAGAAACTGCTCAACCAGTCGCCCACCGCGACATTGAGCGAACAACTCGACAGCGAACGGGAATCCATCTCCACCGCCGCGTCGACCCCGACCGGACGCGAAGGCGTCGACGCGTTCGTCGGGAAGCGCAAGCCGGACTACAGCGCGACGAACTGACCGGGCGCGTCCGCGGGGACGCGGTGTCCGCTCCGATCGTCCGGAGTGCGCTCGGCCTGCCGCTGCGTGCGCAGGCACGTTGCGCAGACGGGTCGCCTCGAGGAACGCTTTATCGAGTGTTCGTGCGGAGCACGAAGTCGGCGACGGCATCGGTGAACGCGTCGTTGTCGTCGCCCGCCGCGGTGTGTGCCGCGCCGCCGATCTCCACGAGTTCGGCGTGCGGCACCAACTCCAGGAACGCGGCCGCGCCCTCGGGGCTGACCACGTCCGAGCGCATGCCGCGCACCAGCAGCAGCGGAATGGTGAGCTCGCGGGCGGCGGCCTCCATCGTCTCGGCCATCTGGACCGGGTCGCCGCCGCCCCGGCCGGAAAGCATGTCCGGATCCCAGTGCCAGTACCAGCGGCCGTCGCGTTCGCGCAGGTTGCGCAGCAGCCCGTCTGTGGATTTCGGGCGCGGGCGGTGCGGCATGTAGGCCGCGACCGCGTCGGCCGCCTCGGCGACGGTGTCGAAGCCGTCGCGGTGGCGACTCAGGAAGTCGATGATCCGCTCCACACCCTCGGCTTCGGGGCGGGTGACGATGTCGACCAGCACCAGTGCGGCGATACGGTCGCCGCCGGGCCCCGCGGTGGCGACCAGCCCGGTCATGCCGCCCATGCTCGCGCCGACGACCACCGCCGGAGCGTCCAGGGTGACGCCGAGCTGGTCGAAGACGGCCATGAGGTCGGCGACCATGGTCGCACGCGAGTAGTCGCCGTCGGGCGCCCACTCGCTGTCGCCGTGTCCCCTGGCGTCCAGGGTGACCACGCGCATGCCCGCGAGGCCCAGTTTCGCGCCGGTCTGCTTCCAGGAATGGCGGGTCTGACCACCGCCGTGCAGGAAGACCACCAGCGGCCCGTCCTCGGGGCCGAAATGGTCGGCCGCCAGTTCGATCCCGCCCGCACCGCGCAGCCGCAGCCGGGCCGGTTCGAGCAAGTAGTTCGCATTACTCACGATTCGAGGATCGCACAGCTCGAATTCCGGCCCGGCGCGAGCCTCGTTTTCAGCAGTTCAGCTTGGTCCCGCTGAACGTGTTCTGGAACAGGCAGGTGACCTTGGCGTTCACGCCGGAGGAGATGGTCGAGGACCCGGTGGAGGTGAACTCTTCGGCCACGGGAGCGGTGGCGGTCTCGGCGGCTGGCTCGAGTTTCAGCGGTGCGGCGCTCGCGCCCGCGGCGCCGCCCGCGACGGCGGCGGCACACAGGGCAAGGGTGACGGTTGCGCCGCGCAAAGTGCCGCGGACAGTCCGGTTGTGCATGGAAGAACTCCTCATCTGATGCGGTCGTGCGTGCCCGGCGACGCCGAGCGGTCGAGATCCGTGTCGGTCAGGCTAACCCGACCGGCGATTCAGGGCAGGCGCCAATCGACAGGTTCGGCGCCGAGTTCGTCGAGCAGTTCGTTGACGCGGGAGAAGGGACGGGATCCGAAGAAGCCGCGCGAGGCCGACAGCGGCGAGGGATGCGCGGATTCGATGTAGGGGACCTCGGCGGCGGCCAGCGTCGGCTTGAGCGTCGAGGCGTCGCGCCCCCAGAGAATGGCGACCAGCGGTTCGTCACGGTCAACCAGAGCGCGAATGGCCTGCTCGGTGACCTTCTCCCAGCCCTTGCCGCGATGGGAGGCGGGTTGACCGGGCGCCACGGTGAGCACTCGGTTCAGCAGCAGCACACCCTGATCCGACCACGGGCTCAGGTCGCCGTTGGACGGTGTGGGGTGGCCGAGATCCTTCGCGAGTTCGGAGAAGATGTTGACGAGGCTGCGCGGCACCGGCGAAACATCCGGCGCGACCGAGAAACTCAGCCCCATGGCGTGTCCGGGAGTGGGGTACGGGTCCTGGCCGACGATCAGCACGCGAACGGCGTCGAAGGGACGCTGGAAGGCGCGTAACACATTCTCGCCCGCAGGCAGGTAGCCGCGGCCCGCGGCATTCTCCGCGCGGAGGAATTCGCCCATGGCGGTGATCTGATCGGCGACCGGCTCGAGTGCTCGCGCCCAGCCCGGATCGATGATTTCCGAGAGTGGTTTCACGCTCATGACCGCACAACCTATAACGGCGCGTCCCGGTTCGCCGAGTCTCCCCCATGGAAGGATTCCCAGCCGCGCGCACCCGAGGGCGTCGCGCCGTCCACCGTGACGCCCTGACCTGCGCACACCTGTCCGATTGGCCGCCAGCCCCCGGGCAGTTCGGCGGTTGTCCGCCAACACGCGGCGAACGCGTGCTCCTCACCGCCCGCCAGAATCCATTGCGCCGCATCGGTCCCCAGCGCCGCTCCGATCGCCTCGAGACGCGAGTCGCGCAGCGCCGTGGCATCCAGGTCGATCCGCACCGACGACGCCGCGGCGATATGACCGAGATCCGCCAACAGCCCGTCGGACACGTCCGTGAGCGCGTGCGGCCTGCTCACCTGCGCGTCGAGCACCGCCGCGTACGGCGGTCGCGGAACACGATGGGCGGCAACCACATCGGCGTAACGCTCCCGATCGGCGCCCGCGGCCAGCACCGCGAGACCGGCCGCCGACCAGCCGAGCCGTCCCGCCACCGCGACCGTATCCCCTACGCGTGCACCGGATCTGGTGATCGGCGCCCGACCACCGAGATCGCCGAACGCGGTGACCGAGACGATGAGATCGCGGCTGCGCACCAGATCACCGCCCGCCACCGAGGCGCCGACCCGCCCCGCCTCGGCCCACAACCCGTCCGCGAGACCGTCCACCAGCTCCAGCGGCGTATCCGCCGGGCAGCCGAGCGCCACCACGAACGCGGTCGGCGCCGCGCCCATCGCCACCACGTCCGCCGCGTTCTGCGCGATCGCCTTGCGCCCGATATCGCGCGGACTCGACCAGTCGAGCCGGAAGTGCCGACCCTGCACCAGCATGTCGGTGGTCACCACGAAGCGCCCGTCCGGCGCGGCCACCAGAGCGCCGTCGTCACCGGGGCCGAGCAGCACCGCCGCCACCTGCGAACGACCCGCGTTGATGCGGTCGATGAGCGCGAACTCGCCCAACTCCCCGACCGTCCTCGGCCCCGCGCTCTCGCCGATGATCCCTCCCTCGTCCGTGGTCGAGACCCGTCTGCGCTCGAGGCGCGATGCGGGCCGGAAACGGGTCGACGGTACCCTGTCGGGGGCTGCCCAGGCCCATCGAGCCGGTAGCACCGCGCCCGAGGAACGCGGAAGGAAGGTCGGTAGGCAATGGCGGCGGACACGTCGGACAGCGACCCGAAGACGACCGACCCGACCCCAGCCGAGGATTCCGGCCGCCCCGCGAACACGTCCTCCGCCGCCGCGACATCCGAGGACGAACCCACGACAGACCGCGCGGGCTCCGAGGGCGAGAGCAATGCCGAATCTGACGCGGGCGAAACCGACGCCGCCGATTCGGACGCCGAACCCGATGCGGGCGAATCCGCCGACGCCGAGCCCGCGAGCCGCCTTTCGAGCTACCCGCCCGCCCTGATCGCCACCGCCGTCGCACTCCCGGTCGTCCTGATCGTCGGACTCGTCGTCGCCGCGCTCGTCGGCCGCGACCTGCGCACCGAACGCGAACCGCTGGCCCTCGGCCCGGTGCCCGCACCCGCCGCCGCCGGCCCGGCCTGCACGACACTGCTGCCCGCCCTGCCGAGCGACCTCGGCGACTACACCAAGTCCCAGTTGGTCGAACCCGCGCCACCGGCGACCCGCGCCTGGCAGCGCCCCGACGGCGGCGACGCGATCGTGCTGCGCTGCGGACTCGACCGCCCGCTGGAATTCCACCGCGCTTCCCCGCTGCAACTGGTGGACACCGTGCAGTGGTTCGAGGTCCGCGATCCGGCGGCGACGGCGAGCACCTGGTTCGCCGTCGACCGGGAGACCTACATCGCGCTCACCGTGCCCGACGGTTCCGGCCCGACCCCCTTGCAGGAGGTCTCCGACACCATCGTCGCGAATCTGCCGCAGCGCCCGCTCGATCCGGGCCCGCTGCCGAATTGAGCGGGCGCGCCGCTCAGCGCAGGCCGGTGCCGCGCGCCACGGCCGTCTCGATCAGCGTCGAGATCAGTTTCGCGTAGTCGACCCCGACGGCGTCCCACATGCGCGGGTACATCGAGATGGCGGTGAAACCGGGCATGGTGTTGATCTCGTTGAGCACCGGGCCGTTCTCGGTGACGAAGAAGTCGACGCGCGCCAAGCCCTGGCAGTCCAGCGCGTGGAAGGCCCGCACCGCGAGATCCCTGATCTGCTCGGAGGTCTCGTCGTCGAGGTCAGCGGGCACATCGAATTCGCAGACGTCGTCGACGTATTTGGTGTCGTAGTCGTAGAAGCCGCCAGGCACCCGGATCTCGGCGACCACGCTGGCCTCGACCCGGCCGTCCGGGAATTCCAGTACGCCGCACTCGACTTCGCGCCCGACGATGCCCGCCTCGACGATGACCTTCGGATCGTGGGCGCGCGCCACGGCGACCGCCGCGTCCAGCGCGGCCCAGTCGGTGACCTTGGTGATGCCGATGGAGGATCCCGCGCGCGCGGGCTTGACGAAGACCGGCAGCCCGAGCCGCTCGCGCTGCGCCGCCGTCAGGGTGTGGTCGCCGGGCCGCAGCACGACCTGGGTGCCGACCGGCAGGCCTTCGGCCGCGAACAGTTTCTTGGTGAATTCCTTGTCCATACCCGCCGCGCTGGCCAGCACGCCCGGCCCGACGTACGGGACGCCCGCGAGTTCGAGCATGCCCTGCAGGGTGCCGTCCTCGCCGAAGGGCCCGTGCAGGACGGGGAAGACCACGTCGACCGATCCGAGCGCGGCCCCTGGATCGTCGAGCGCGACCAGCGCGCCGGCCCGACTCGGGTCGGCGGTGAGCGTGAGCGCGGTGCCGGTGGCGTCGACCGCGGGTAATTCCTTGCCGCGCAACCCGAGTGCGGCGACCTCGGCGGTGCCGAGCACCCAGCCGCCCTCGGCAGTGATGCCGATCGGGACGGCCTCGTACTTCTCCGGATCGAGGTTGCGCAGCACACTGCCCGCGGAGACGCACGATACGGCGTGCTCGTTGCTGCGTCCGCCGAACACCACGGCCACCCTGATCCGGTTCGTCATGCTCCGAACCGTACCCGCATCGCGCGCACAATACCCCCTTCGGTTGGTCACGCGCGCCGCTCGCACGCGTTCGGAGGGGCTACTCGCGCGCACGCGTTCGGAGGGGCCGCGAGCGCCCCGCATTCGGAGGGGCCGCCCGCGCCGCATTCGGAGAGGGCGCCCGCGCCAGCATTCGGAGAGGGCGCCCGCGCCCGTGCTCATTCCGGCTTGATGCGCCTGCCCAGCAGATTGCCGACCGCCTCGGCCACCGACATGCCCTCGTGGCAGACCTGGTGCACCGCCTCGGTCAGCGGCATCTCCACATCATGGGCCGCCGCGAGCGCGCGCACCGATGTGCAGGACTTCACACCTTCGGCGACCTGCCCATGAGTCGCATTCTGGGCGACCTCCATGGAACCGCCCGCGCCGAGCACGTGCCCGAAGGAGCGGTTGCGCGACAGCGGCGAAGTGCAGGTGGCGACCAGGTCGCCTACGCCCGCCAGACCCGCCAGCGTCACCGGTTCGGCGCCGAGCGCGACGCCGAGCCTGATGATCTCGGCGAGACCACGGGTGATGAGGCTGGCGATGGAGTTGTCGCCGAGACCCATGCCCGCCGCGATGCCGCAGGCCAGCGCGATCACGTTCTTGCACGCGCCGCCGATCTCGCAGCCGATCACGTCGGTATTGGTGTAGGGCCGGAAATAGCCGTTGGCGCACGCCTGTTGCAGCGCGACCGCACGCGCGCCGTCCGAACACGCGATGACGGTCGCGGCGGGCTGTTCGGCCGCGATCTCCTTGGCCAGGTTCGGCCCCGACAGCACCGCGATATTGCCTTCGTCGGCGCCGGTGACCTCGCCGATCACCTGACTCATCCGCAGCAGCGTCCCGGTCTCGATGCCCTTGGCCAGGCTCAGCAGGCTGGCGTCGTCGCGGGCCAGCGCGGCGCCGATGGCGCCCTTCCAGTGCTCGAGGTTGCCGCGCAGCGACTGCGACGGCACCGCGAGCACCACGATGCCCGCTCCGTCGAGCGCTTCGACGTGATCGTCGGTGGCCGAGACCGAGGGCAGCGCGACATCGGGCAGGTAGAACGGGTTGCGATGCTCGGTGGCCAGCGCCTTGGCGACCTCGGGGCGCCGCGCCCAGATCGTCACCTCGGTGCCCGCGTCGGCCAACACCTTCGCGAACGCCGTGCCCCATGACCCCGCACCAAGTACCGCAGCCCTCGTCATCTGCTCAATATGCCATCCGAAACGGTCGGTACAGCCCGATACCCCCGAAAGACTCAGGTGACCGGCAGGCTACGAACGGGGGAAATGCGGGTAGTGGAAGTATTGGCCACATGCGCTCGCACGCCGTGCATGCCGTGATCGCGGTCAAGAACCTCGATCTGGCCAAGAGCAGACTGGCCGACCGGCTACGCCCCGAATACCGGGCGCGGCTGGTGCTCGCCATGCTCGCCGACACCATGACCGCCGCCGCGGCGGTCGACGCCGTCCATTCGGTCACCGTGGTCACCCCCGATCCGACGGTCGCCGAACTCGCGCGCTCGCTCGGCGCCGACATCCATCCCGAGCCGACGATCTCGGATCTGAACGCCGCGCTCGCCGACGCCGCGGCGACGCTGCGGCGCAGGCACGGACCCGTCGAACTGCTGGCACTGCAGGCCGACCTGCCCGCCCTGCGTCCGGCGGAGCTGGCGGCCATGCTCGCCGACGCGCCGCGCGACCGGCGGTCCCTCGTGGTCGATCACGCGGGCACCGGCACCGCGGCGCTGCTCGCGGGCGGCGCCGCCGTCGAACTCGAACCGCGGTTCGGTGCCGGTTCCGCGCGCGCCCACATCGGCGCGGGCGCGGTCGACCTGACCGGCGCGTGGCCTGGCCTGCGTCTCGACGTCGACACCGCCGCCGACCTGGACCGGGCGGTAGCATTGGGCACGGGCGAAACGACCGGCGCGCTCCTGCGCGACATCGGTTGGTCCGATGCCGTTCACGAGGTCGTTCGCGGCGTGTGCTAGCGGGTCGCCACCCCCGGTTGGGGTAGCAGGCCAATCCCATTGTCGGCGTGCAATCCGACCCGCCGGTAGGGGATGATCGGTATGTGAGCGATACCGAAATTGTCAGGCAGCAACAGCTGCTTCCCACCCCGCCGCCTGCTGTGACACCGGTATCGGCCGCCACGGCCGAGCAACAGTTGCCAAAAGATCGCTACCTCAATCGCGAACTCAGTTGGCTCGACTTCAATGCGCGGGTACTGGCGCTCGCGGAGGACGAGTCCCTGCCGTTGCTGGAGCGCGCGAAATTCCTCGCGATCTTCGCGTCCAACCTCGACGAGTTCTACATGGTTCGGGTCGCGGGACTCAAACGTCGCGCCGAAACCGGCCTGTTGGTTCGTTCCGCGGACGGCCGCTCGCCCACCGAACAGCTCGCCCTGATCGCCGCCCGCGCGCAGGAGATCGCCGATCGGCACGCGCGGGTGTTCCTCGACTCGGTGCAGCCCGCGCTCACCGCGGAGGGCATCAGGATCATCGACTGGGCCGACCTACAAGAGCACGAACGCAGACGACTATCGGAGCACTTCCAGGACCAGGTCTTCCCGGTGCTGACACCGCTCGCGGTGGATCCGGCCCACCCCTTCCCCTACATCAGCGGCCTCAGCCTCAACCTCGCGGTGACGGTCAAGGACGCGGCCACCGGCGGCGAACACTTCGCCAGGGTCAAGGTGCCCGACAACGTCGACCGGTTCGTGCGCGTGCGGCGCACCGAGGCCGAATCGCCCATCGCGGCCTTCCTTCCGATGGAAGCGCTCATCGCGGCCCACCTCGATCTCCTTTTCCCCGGCATGGAAGTGGTCGAACACCATTCCTTCCGCATCACCCGCAACGCCGACTTCGAGGTCGACGAGGATCGCGACGAGGATCTGCTGCAAGCGCTCGAACGCGAACTCGCCCGCCGCCGCTTCGGCTCCCCGGTGCGGCTCGAGGTCTCCGACGACATGACCGAGCACATGCTCGATCTGCTGCTGCGCGAACTCGACGTCGACCCTGGCGACGTGATCCAGGCGCCCGGCCTGCTCGACCTGTCCTGCCTGTGGCAGGTGTACGGCGTCGACCGGCCGAACCTGAAGGACACCCCCTACGTCCCGGCCACCCCGCACGCCTTCGGCGAACGCGAGACCCCGCGCAATGTCTTCCAGGCGCTGCGCGAGGGCGACGTGCTGGTGCACCACCCCTACGACTCGTTCTCCACGAGCGTGCAGCGCTTCATCGAACAGGCCGCCGCCGACCCGCAGGTACTCGCGATCAAGCAGACCCTCTACCGCACCTCCGGCGACTCCCCGATCGTCAACGCCCTCATCGACGCCGCCGAAGCGGGCAAGCAGGTGGTGGCGCTGGTCGAGATCAAGGCGCGTTTCGACGAGCAGGCCAACATCAAATGGGCACGGGCGCTGGAACAAGCGGGCGTGCACGTGGTCTACGGCCTCATCGGCCTCAAGACCCACTGCAAGACCTGCCTCGTGGTGCGCCGCGAGGGCTCCACCATCCGCCGCTACTGCCACATCGGCACCGGCAACTACAACCCGAAGACCGCGCGCCTCTACGAGGATGTCGGATTGCTCACCGCCGCACCGGAAATCGGCGCCGACCTGACCGACCTGTTCAACTCGCTCACCGGGTACTCCCGAAAAGCCAACTACCGCAACCTGCTCGTGGCGCCGCAGGGCGTGCGCGCGGGCATCATCGAACGCATCCAGCGCGAGATCGAACTCGCCCGCCAGGGCACGCAGGCGCGAATCCGCCTGAAGGCCAACGCGATCGTGGACGAACAGGTCATCGACGCCCTCTACCGCGCTTCCCAGGCGGGCGTGTCGGTGCAGATCGTGGTGCGCGGCATCTGCGGACTGCGCCCCGGCGTGCCTGGCATGAGCGACAACATCACGGTGCGTTCCATTCTCGGCCGCTTCCTCGAACACTCCCGCGTGCTGCACTTCCAGGCGCAGGACGAGTACTGGATCGGCAGCGCCGACATGATGCACCGGAATCTGGACCGGCGCGTGGAAGTCATGGCGCAAGTAAAGGATCCGCGCTTGAGCGCTCAACTCGGCGACGTCTTCGACTCGGCGCTGCACCCCGCGACCCGATGCTGGGAACTGCACGCCGACGGCGGCTGGACCGCGTGGCCGGAACAGGCGGGCGCCGAGGGCGTCGAGGTCAGAGATCACCAGGACTTCCTCATGCGACTGCGGAGACCGGATCAGCGGTGAGCGGCACGACGGGTTTCGACACCACCGGACATTTCTCCGACCCCCGAATCACCGCCAACATCCACGCCGCAGGAGCCCTCGTCTGGCGCGGGTGCGCCGAGGATCCGCGCACCGTCGAGATCGCCGTCGTGCACCGGCCGAAATACCGGGACTGGTCACTGCCCAAGGGCAAACTCGACCCGGGCGAGACGCCGATCGCGGCCGCGGTGCGCGAGGTCGGCGAGGAGACCGGGCTGAGCTGTCGGCTCGGCCGCTACCTCGGCTATGTCACCTACCCGGTGACCGGGCACCGCAAGCTCAAACGGGTCGACTACTGGGCCGCCGAGGCGCTGGGCGGCGAATTCGACGCCAATGCCGAGGTCGACGCCCTCAGCTGGCACCGACTGGACCGGGTGATGGACACGCTGTCGTATCCGATGGACCGGCAGGTGGTGCGGGCATTCTCGCGGCTGCCCGCCCGGCTCGACACCCTGCTCGTGGTCAGGCACGCGAAGGCCGGGCATCGTGACCGGTTCGACGGTCCCGACGACGAACGCCCGCTCGAGCGGGCGGGTGTGGCCCGCGCCGAGGCGCTGGTTCCGAATCTACTTGCGTTCGGGGCGCGCGAGGTGTTTTCCGCGAATCCGCTGCGCTGCGTGCAGACCGTGCGGCCGCTGGCACGCGCGCTCGGCGTCGAGATCGAGATCGAACCGTTGCTGTCGGAGGGCGGTTACGCCGCCGAGACCGACAAGGCCCGCGAACGCGCCGTCGACCTCGTCGCCTCCGGCTCGGTGCGGGTTGTGTGCAGCCAGGGCAAGGTGATTCCCGATCTGATGGCGTGGTGGGCCCGCAAGGACGGCCTGACGCTGCCGCCCGCGCGCAACCGCAAGGGCAGCGTGTGGGTGCTGTCGTTCGCCGACGGGCGGCTCGTGGCCGCCGACCATCTGGAGCGGTCGCTGTCCACCGACATCGTCAAAGCCTGATCCGGCCGCACGACAGGCGGATACGAGAAACGGCCCCGGAGGCTTCCGGGGCCGTTTCTCCGCGGTACGGCGGGTGATTCGGCTGCGTTTGGACGAATCACCCGGCGGCGTCGAACCGCCGATACGCGGATCAGCGAGCGCGACGAGCCGGGGCCTTCTTGGCCGCGGTCTTCTTCGCGGGGGTCTTCTTGGCGGCGGTGGCCTTGGCCGCTGTGGTCTTGGCCGCCGTCGCCTTCTTGGCCGCCGCGGTCTTGGCCGCTGTGGCCTTGGTGGCGGTTGTCTTCTTCGCGGGCGCCTTCTTGGCCGCCGTCTTGGTGGCAGTCGTCTTGCGAGCGGCCGTCTTTGCCGGGGCGGTGGCCGCGGCCTTACGCGCCGTCGTCTTGGCGGGCGCCTTGGTTGCGGTCGCCTTCTTGGCGGCGGTCTTCTTGGCCGCCGTCTTCTTCGCGGCGGCCTTCTTAGCCGCCACAGGGGCATTCACACCCCGCTTGACCGCAGGACCGGTCGCGGCGAGCTTCTGCTTGCCCGCGATGACGGCCTTGAATTGGGCGCCGGGACGGAACGCGGGCACCGAAGTCGGCTTCACCTTGACGGTTTCGCCGGTGCGCGGGTTCCGTGCCACCCTGGCGGCACGCTTACGCTGTTCGAACACACCGAATCCGGTGATCGTGACGCTCTGGCCTTTGTGCACCGCGCGCACGATGGTGTCGACCACATGCTCGACTGCCGCGGTAGCCGTGCGCCTGTCCGTACCCAACTTTTCGGTCAGAACGTCGATCAGTTCCGCCTTGTTCATTGAATCCTCCGCAGACTAATGGCCCGTCGTCGGACCGACTAGGTACCACGGTAAACCCACTTTGAGCAAGAGTCTATGTGCCACGCCAAAATTCATGGTGGTTTAGCACACGTCTAGCTACCACACCCCATGGAGTCCCGCTATCGACATCCGGCGATTACGCTCGCGAAATACGCTCGGGGAGGGTGGTGGGCTTCCAACTCGGCCTTGCCTTTTCGAAGTCCGTGATGACGTCGCTGCGCCGCAGCGTAAGCCCGATATCGTCCAAACCTTCGAGCAGACGCCACCGCGTGTAGTCATCAATATCGAACGGCAACACGACGGTTCCGGCGGTCACGGTTCGCGCTTGCAGGTCTACTACCAATTCGATGCCGGGCTGTTCCTCGATCATCTTCCAGAGCAATTCGACATCGTTCTGTGACATCTGCGCGGCCAACAAGCCGCCCTTACCGGCATTGCCGCGGAAGATGTCGGCGAAGCGCGAGGAGATGACCACCCGAAACCCGTAGTCCGACAGCGCCCAAACGGCGTGCTCACGCGAGGACCCGGTGCCGAAATCCGGCCCCGCGACCAGGACGCTGCCGTGCTTGTACGGCTCGGTGTTCAGAATGAAGTCGGGATCGGAGCGCCACGCGGCGAACAAGCCGTCCTCGAATCCGGTTCGCGTGACCCGCTTCAGATAGACGGCGGGGATGATCTGATCGGTATCCACATTGGAACGCCGCAGCGGGACGCCGGTTCCCTTGTGCAGGGTGAAGGGTTGCATCGGAATTCTCCTCGATTCGGTGAAGGTATCAGCGCGGCGACCGGCGCCGGTATCGCGGTCGGCGACGCGGGGATCAGGGCCGGGCTCAGTCCAGATCCGCAGGCGAGGACAGCGTTCCGCGGACCGCGGTGGCCGCCGCGACCAGCGGCGAGACCAGGTGGGTACGACCGCCCTTGCCCTGCCTGCCCTCGAAGTTACGATTCGATGTCGATGCGCAGCGCTGCCCCGGGGAAAGCTGATCGGGGTTCATTCCCAGGCACATCGAGCACCCGGCCTGCCGCCATTCGGCGCCCGCCGCGTCGAAAATCTCGCCCAAACCCTCTTTTTCCGCCTGCGCCCGCACCCGCATCGAACCCGGCACAACCAGCATTCGGACCCCGTCGGCCACCCGGCGGCCCTGCAAAATGCTCGCCACCGCACGCAAATCCTCGATACGGCCATTGGTGCACGACCCGACGAATACGGTGTCGACGCCGACCTCGCGCAGCGGCGTGCCCGGCGTCAAATCCATGTACCGCAGCGCCTTCTCCGCGGACTCGCGCGCCGTCTGGTCGGCGATCTCGGCGGGATCGGGCACCGCGGCGCCGAGCGGGGCGCCCTGACCGGGGTTGGTGCCCCAGGTGACGAACGGGCTCAGCGCGCTCGCGTCGATGTGGACCTCGGCGTCGAACACCGCGCCATCGTCGGTGCGAAGGGCGTCCCACGCCTCCACGGCGGCGTCCCAGTCCGCGCCGGTCGGGGCGTGCGGGCGGTCGCGCAGGAATTCGTAGGTGGTTTCGTCCGGCGCCACCATGCCTGCGCGCGCACCCGCTTCGATGGACATGTTGCACATGGTCATCCGCGCCTCCATGGACATGGCGCGCACGGCATCGCCCCGGTACTCGAGGACGTAGCCCTGACCGCCCCCCGTGCCGATCTGCGCGATCACCGCGAGGATCACGTCCTTGGCGGTGACGCCTTCGGGCAGCGCGCCGTCGATGTTCACCGCCATGGTCTTGAAGGGGCGCAGCGACAAGGTCTGGGTGGCGAGCACGTGTTCGACCTCGGAGGTGCCGATGCCCATGGCGAGCGCGCCGAACGCGCCGTGGGTCGAGGTGTGGCTGTCGCCGCACACCACGGTGGTGCCGGGCTGGGTCAGGCCGAGCTGCGGGCCGACCACGTGCACGATGCCCTGGTCGATATCGCCCATCGGATGCAGCCGCACGCCGAATTCGGCGCAGTTGCGGCGCAGCGTCTCCACCTGGGTGCGCGAGACCGGGTCCGCGATCGGCTTGTCGATGTCGACGGTGGGGACGTTGTGGTCCTCGGTGGCGATGGTCAGATCGGGCCTGCGGACCGGTCTGCCCGCGGCGCGCAGGCCGTCGAAGGCCTGCGGGCTCGTCACCTCGTGCACGAGGTGCAGGTCGATGTAGATGAGGTCGGGTTCGCGCGCGTCGCCTTCGCCCGCGCCGCGGGCCACCACGTGTTCGTCCCACACCTTCTCTGCCAGGGTGCGTGGGCGGTCGGCCATTTTCGATCACCTTTCGAAGGGCGGCCCGCGACGACCCCTCGGGGCTGTGAGCGCGACGCGAGCTGCGATATTGACAGCGATGTCACGGATGATGCGATGTCACGGATGATTCGGCGCGAGCCGGAGTTCGCACTCCGCGCACCGGTTCGCCTGTGCGGCGATCGTGCGCACGGAAGGTTCCGACCATCGGACCGACAGTGTGAGCATCGGTGACGTTCATCGGTGATGTTCTCAGCATCCGAGACGCTAGTATCGTTCTATGAGACAGCATAGCGGTATAGGCGTCCTCGACAAAGCAGTGGCGGTCCTCTACGCCGTCGCCGAGCACCCGTGCGGCCTCAACGAACTCTGCACCCGCACCGGCCTGCCGCGCGCCACCGCGCACCGCCTCGCGGTCGGCCTGGAAGTGCACCGCCTGCTGGCCAGGGACGGCAACGGCCTGTGGCGCCCCGGGCCTGCGCTGGCCGAACTGGCCGCGGGCGCCGCCGACCCGCTACAGGAGGCCGCGGGCGCGATCCTGCCCCGCTTGCGCGAGATCACCGGCGAGAGCGTGCAGCTCTACTGCCGTGACGGAAATGCGCGGGTCTGCGTCGCCGCGTTGGAACCACCGGTCGGCCTGCGCGACACCGTCCCCGTCGGCTCCCGCCTGCCACTCACCGCGGGCTCCGCCGCCAAGGTCCTGCTGGCCTGGGCCGACCCCGAACTCCAACGCACCATTCTCGCCGACGCCGTCTTCGGCGAGCGCGCTCTCGCCGAGGTCCGCAAGCGCGGCTGGGCCCAGAGCGCCGCCGAACGCGCCGCGGGCGTGGCCAGCGTCTCGGCCCCCGTCCGCGACGCGGCAGGCGCCGTGGTCGCCGCGGTCTCGGTCTCCGGCCCCATAGACCGCATGGGCCGCCGACCGGGCGCCCGCTGGGCCGCCGACCTCGTCGCCGCCGCCGACGCCCTGCACAAACGCCTATGACAACTTCTGTCGACGCGCACCGTAAAACCCGATGACACCCACCCACCCGAACCACTAGCGTCGACCCATCCATAGGTCCGGCCGGACACCCCACCCCCAAGAGCGGTAGCCGCGCCGCGAAGCGAGGAGCAGTCGATGACGAAGGCACGAAATTCCCCCAACGGCTCCGACGAAGTGAAACGCAAGTTCAAGGAGGCCCTGGACCGCAAGAACGCCCAGGCCACCCGCAAGAACGACCACCTGGACGGCACCTCGAAAGCAGCGGGCCCCCACACCCCCGCCTCCCACAAGAGAGAGTTCCGCCGCAAGAGCGGCTAGCTCCCCCACCAAGAGAAGCCTCCCGCCCCCGGGAGGCTTCTCGCGTTCCAGGAGCCTTCACCCACCTGACACACACCCCGTCCCCACCCAAACGACCACCACCGTCCCCACCCGAACCACCATCCCCAGCACAACCCCAGCTACCCCCACCGAAACCCACCCCGACAGCCAAAACAAACCGACCGGAACTCACTTTTATCCCCAACAAATCAGACGATTCCCCCACAAAGCAAACCCCACGCACCCCCAACAAATCCCCCGAACCAAGATCACCCCAACAAAATCCCCCACCCCACCCCCACCGAAACATCCCCACTTCCCCCACCACAACACGCAAGAATTTCCCAAA
>NZ_JADMLG010000010.1 GCF_015674855.1 Nocardia bovistercoris
CGCCGGCAACAAGACCCTCACCGCCGCCGACCCGCTACCGACCGACCTCGCCGAAGCACTCACCAAAATCCACGGATCCGCCGGGCCAAACCCGGCGGACTTGCACACTAACCTGTCCTAACTCGGGTCCGACATCGCGAGCAGCGGCTCGATCGACTGCGGCGCGCGATCGGCCCACGGATCGCCGCGCTCGGCCAGCAGCGCGGGCACGGTCGCGATGGTCAGCTCGTCGGGGACCACGGTGTCCAACTCCGACCAGGAGATCGGCGTCGACACCTGCGCGCCCACCTTCGGGCGCACGCACCACGCGCCGAAGACCGTCTTGTGCGGGGCGTTCTGATTGAAGTCGACGAATACCCGGTGCCCGCGCTCCTCCTTCCACCACTTCGCGGTGATCTCCTCGGGGAAGCGGCGCTCCAACTCCCTGGCCAGCGCCACCGCCGCCGCCCGCACCTGGTAGCCGTCCCACTTCGGCGCCAGCGCCGCGTAGATGTGCAGCCCGCGCGAGCCTGAGGTCTTCACGTTCGACGCGACGCCGAGTTCGGCGAGCAGGTCGCGTGTGTGGGTGGCGGCCCTGCGCAGATCCTCGAATCCGATGCCGGGGGACGGGTCGAGGTCGATGCGCAGTTCGTCGGCGATCTCCAGGTTCCCGACCCGGTTCGGCCAGACGTGGAAGCCGAGGCAGCCCTGGTTCACCGCCCACAGGATGTGGGCCAGATCGTGGGCGACCAGCGCGTCGCTCGTGGTGCCGTTGGGCGTGGCGACCTCGACGGTGTGCAACCAGTCCGGCGCGGACTTGGGGACCCGCTTCTGGAACCAGGACTTCCCCGACGCACCGTCGGGATAGCGCTCCAGCAGCAGCGGCCGCTCCCTGACCACGCCGAGGAAGGGTTCGGCGACGGCCTGGTAGTAGCGCACCAGATCGAGTTTCGTCTCGCCGCGCTTGGTGAAGTAGACCTTGTCCGGATTGCTGACGGTGACGGTCCTGCCGTCGGTCTCGATCTCGATCGACGCGCTCATCGCCGGGCCGCTTCCTCGAAGATGGCGCCGAGCTCGGCGGGGGCGACCTCGTCGAGCTGGGCGTAGGTACAGGACCGCGGCGTGCGGTCGGTGCGGAACCGCACCAGCCTGCCGCCGTGGCGCAGCCGCCCGGACTGCACGTGCTCGTAGCGCACCTCGGCGACGAGTTCGGGCCGCAGCGCCTCCCAGGACAGGTCCTTGCCGCCGGTCCAGCGGCTGATCCCGCCCGGCATCTTGCCGTCGGCCCTGGCCTGCGCGGCCGCGTCGGCCCATTCCCGCCATGGGTGGTTGTCCAGCGCGTTCTCGCGCAGCGGCGCCAATTCCGCGAGCAGTTCCCGGCGGCGCGCCGCGGTGAAACTGCTGGCCACCCCGACATGGTGCAGGTTGCCCTCGTCGTCGAACAGCCCGAGCAGCAGCGAGCCGACGCCCTCGCCGTCCTTGTGCACGCGGTATCCGGCGACCACGCAGTCGGCGGTGCGCTCGTGCTTGATCTTGAGCATGACCCGCTTGTCCTGGAGGTAGGCCAGCTCGTCGGATTTGGCGATCACCCCGTCGAATCCGGCGCCCTCGAAGCGGGTGAACCAGTCCTGCGCGATATCGGGATCCCTGGTGAGCGGGGTGAGGTGCACTCTGGCGAGCTCGGTGTCGAGGATGGTCTCGAGCAGGCGCCTGCGTTCGGCGAACGGGTCCTCGGTGAGGTCGCGGTCGCCGAGGGCGAGCAGGTCGAAGGCGACGAAACTGGCCGGGGTCTCCGCCGCGAGTTTGGCGACGCGCGAGGCCGCGGGGTGCAGGCGGTTCTGCAGGGTGTCGAAGTCGAGGC
Organism: Nocardia bovistercoris; assembly: GCF_015674855.1. Taxonomy (GTDB): domain Bacteria; phylum Actinomycetota; class Actinomycetes; order Mycobacteriales; family Mycobacteriaceae; genus Nocardia; species Nocardia bovistercoris. Next base: position 1,841 of record NZ_JADMLG010000010.1, read on the forward strand.
CATGATCGGTGACCACGACGATCTCCCCGTCGACCACGCATTTGTCCGGCAGCGCCCGCTTCAGCGACTCGGCCACCTCGGGGAAGTAGCGGGTGAGCGGGCGGTCGTTGCGCGAGCCGAGTTCGACCTCGTCGCCGTCGCGGAAGACCACGCAGCGGAAGCCGTCCCATTTGGGCTCGTAGCTGAGACCGGGCTCGCGCGGCACCGACGGCGCCGTCTTGGCCAGCATCGGGCGCACGGGCGGCATGACCGGTAGGTCCACGCGCTCCTCCTCGGATCGTGGGGTCACCCATGTCGACGCCGCCGCCTGGGGAAACTCATCGGTACGGCGTCGGGCTCGATCGTAGGCGCAGGCACCGACAACGGCCCGACATCGACCCGCGCCCGCCGTGCCGCGCCCGGTCCCACCGGCACCATGAGGCTCACCCGCGACGGGTGATGTCGCGCGCCGCGCGGACCTGCGACATTGGAGGCGCGACCGGTGTCGGCGGATCACCCGGCGCGGAAGGGGGAACGTCGATGGACATCGCCCGGCGGATGCGAGAGGCGGGTGAGCTGCGGTGGGCGGACTGATCGGACGGCTGCTTCCCGAATTGCTGGGTCTCGTTGTCACCCCGGTGGCCGTCGTCGGATGCGTCCTGCTGTTGCGGTCGGGCAACGCGGTGCGCAACGCCTACGCCTTCGGGGCGGCATTCCTGCTGGTGTATCTCCAGATCGGGATCGCCGGCCTGCTCGGTGGCGCCGGTGGCGAGCACGCCACGCCCGCCGCGGTCGCGCACTGGTTCGGATTCCTGGTCGGCGTGCTGTTCCTGGGTTTCGGCGCGTGGGTGCTGGCGCGCCCGCCTGCGCGCGCGGGCCCGCCGCGGTGGCTGACGGAACTCGAATCGGCCGGTGCGCGAAGGGCTTTCGCCACGGGGCTGGTGCTCGCGGTGCTCAACCCGAAGCTGTTGATCATGCTGTCGGGAGTGAGCGTCATCGCGAGTTCGGATGCGGGGCCGGGTGCCGCGATCTTCGCGACGCTACTGCTGTTGGTCTCGGCCGCACTGGATTTCGCGATCCCCATCGGCATGTACGTGCTGCTCGGGGTGCGGGCGCGCCGGGGGTTGGACCGCGCGACCCGGTGGATGGTCGCCAACGACCGGATGCTGGCCGTGTGCGTCTCACTCGTATTCGGCCTGCTCTTCACCGTGCGCGGACTGCTCGCGCTCGGCTGATCCGTACCCGTTGGGACGCAACGGATTCGGTGCGACGGATCCCCGACCGCGACCCGGTATCGGCCGTGATCGGGGACGCGAACTCAGTTGTCGAGCCAGCCGTGCTGTTCGGCGAAGGCGGTGAGGCGTTCGCGGATGGTGAGGATCTCACCGGCGGTGAGCGCGGGACTCGCGTCGAGCAGCAGTTCGGTGACCAGCCGGGTGTGTTCGGCGGCCGAGAGCTGACCTGTCACGGACTTGTCCTTCTTGCGAGGGGCGGCCGGTGGTGCGGGCTGCCCACCCGCCGCACTCAGATTGACCGCCTTCGGACCCCGATCACCCTCGGTGACATCGAATTCGAACACCCGCCCCTGCCGCAGTTCGTCCTCGTCCAGACCGATGTCGTTCACGTGCACGAACACATCGGGGCCACCGTCCTCGGGTCTGATGAACCCGAACCCCCTCGAACTGTCGAACGACACCAACTTACCGATGGACACCAACACCCACTCCTCGCCGCCGCCCGTCTCTACCGTGGCAACTCTAGTCCGCTTTATCCACGACGTCGTTCGAAAGCGCCTTTTGTAGCGAATTGAACACCGTCAGACCCTGTCCGACCATTCCGTTCACCAATTCACCCACACCATCCGGTCCGTTGAGCACCGTGAGATTCGCATTCGACAGACCGCCTGCGGCCTGCTTCACGATTTCGGGCAGCTGCTCGATCAGCAACTGGTCGAGCGCGATCCTATTGTTGGACGCGGCCGCCTCGGCCTGGATCCTGGTGCGATCGGCCTCGGCCACGGCGAGAATGCGCACCCGTTCCGCCTCGGCCAGCGCGGGCTTGACCACCTCGGCCTGCAATTGCTGTTCGCGCAGGTCCGCTTCCTTGCGGGCCTGTTCGGCCTGGGCGGTGAGCACTTCCTGTTTCGCGACCGCCTCCGCCAGCGGACCGGCCTGGGCCGCCTCGGCATTGGCCTTGTCGATATCGCGCTGGAACTGCGCCTGCAGAATCGAGGTCTCCCGCTGGTATTCGGCCTGGCGGCGCAGCGATTCCTGTTCGGCCTCGGCGGCGCGCTGGGCGGCCTGGGCCTGCGCGATCTGCGCGTCGCGCTGGACGGCGGCATTGTGCGGGGCGGCGAGCGCGTTGATGTAGCCGAGATTGCCGTCGTCGATGGACTGGATCTGGAACGAATCCACCCACAGCCCGATATTGCTCATCTCGACTTTCGACGCGACCAGCACCTCGTCCGCCAGCCTCTGGCGTTCGCGGATGATCTCCTCCACGGTCATCGAGCCGACGATCGAGCGCAGATGACCGGAGAAAATGCGACCGGTCAGTACCGACATCTCCTTTTCCTGCTCGGAAAGGAATCGCTGCGCCGCATTCACGATGGAAATGGTGTCGTTGGCGACCTTGAACGCGATGACCGCGCGCACGTCGAGCTGAATGGCCTGTTTGGTCACGCAGCGTTCCTTGATCTCGGCCTCGAACATGGCCAGCGACAGATAACTGACCTTGCGGAACAGCGGCACCACCCACGCGCCGCGGCCGATCACCACCTTGAACGGCGCGTTGTCTTTGACCTTGGCGCCGCTGACCAGCATCGCCTCGTCGGGATCTGGTACGTGGTACCCAAGCAACGTCGAACTCCTCTCGGCTGTCTACCTCGGATCCGGCGAGGTCAGGGGCACCCAGGGGACGACATCGACGATGCGTCCGGGATGCGCCTCGATGATCAGTACGCTCGCCCCCGCCGCGATCGGCTCCTGCGCCCGCGCGATGTACAGCTCCGTGCCCCCTCGGATCGCGACCAAGACCTCTCCCAGCGCCCCGGCGCCGCGAATCGGCGACGTGATCGTACCGGTCAATCCCGTCACGGGATCGGTCATCGTGCCGCACTCCTGGATCGCTCGCCGAACCCGCTCAGCCTACGTCGACGGACGCCCCGCCGCCCAGTACACGGCGGGGATCGATGCGGCCGACTACCGGTACAGCGTGCGGTAGGCGGTGAGGGTCGCGACGCAGTGGTCGACGATCTGGTCGCGGGTGGCGCGCAGCGAACCGCTCAGCCACGCCGAGAACATGCCCGCGTTGCCGCTGGCCATGGTGACCGCCGCCAGGCGTCGGCGCACCGGGTCCTCGATCCCGGCGAACAGGTGATCCTGGATGAGCCGGGTGAAGGCGGGCATCACCGCGATCGTGGTCGCGCCGAGGCCCGTGCTGGAATACGGTTCGACCAGGAACAATCGCGACTTGCGCGGATCTTCGAGCACCTTGTCGACCAAGGTCGTGGCCAGCGCGCGGTCGCGGCTCGGCTCGTCGGCATCGGCGAACGCGGTCATCGGCTCCAGGAATTCCGCGGCGACCTGCCGATACAGCACGTCGAGCAGTTCGTCGCGGCTGGTGAAGCTCTCGTAGAAGTAGCGGTCGGTGAGGTTGGCCCGCCTGCACACCGCGCGCATGGTGACACCGGCGGCGCCGGATTCGCCGATCAGGTTCAGCGCGGCCTCGAGCAGCGCCGCGCGGCGCGCCTCGCGACGTTCGGTGAGCGTTGTCCCGCCCCAGATGCGGGGACCGCCGTCCGCTGATTCCTGACCTGTCTGCACCGTTTCACAGTAATCGCGGCCGCCGAGGGCGCGCTCAGCCGCCGCTTTCCAGACCGAGTCCGGCGTCGCGCCAGGCGATGATCCCGCCCGCGAGGCTCGCCGCGTCGTAACCCCGCGCGTTGGCGAGCGCGGCGAAGCGGCGGGAGATCTCGCCGACCGGGCAGACGAAGACGACCGGGCGCGAGCGCGGGAACGGGATGCCGTGCGCGAACAGGTCGTCGAGATGGTCGTCGCGGATGTTGAGTGCGCCGGGGACGTGGCCGATGCGGTAGGCCATGGCGCCGCGGGTGTCCACGATCAGCGGTGCGCCGTCGCGGTCGAGGTCGGCCAGTTCGGTCGGGGACAGTTCGGGGGCCGCGCGCAGTTCCTCGGCGGTGGGAGCGCGTCGCCGGTCGTCGCGGCCGAAGAGATCCGGGCGGCGTTTCCTGATGTAGGACAGGTACGGTTCGAGGCGGTCGCACACGACGAGCACCGCGACCACCGGCGCCTCGCGTTCGGAAAGGTCGAGCGCGCCGAGGATTTCGAGGGCGGCGGCGTAGGACGCGCCGCTGGTCGGGCCCGCGAGCACGCCGTGGCCGGTGGCCAGTCGCAGCGTGCCGTCGATCGCCGCGGTCGAGTCCACGGTGATCACGCGGTCGTAGAACTCGGGCCGGAAGAGCCCGACATCCCACATCTCGGTTTCGGAGCGGATGCCGGGAATGAAGTCCGAGCGTTCGGAAACCACGCCGACGGTCCGCATCTCGGGATGGTGTTTGCGCAGGTAGGTGGCCGCGCCCCGGGTCGAGCCCGTGGTGCCGAGTCCACCGACGAGGTAGTCGATCCGGCCAGGTCCGCCGTCGGCGGTCAGATCCTCGTGGATCTCGCGGCCGGTGCCGAGGAAATGCGCCTCGATGTTCTTCTCGTTGGTGTACTGCGACGGGTGGTGGTAGGCGCCGGGCTGCCTGGCCATGGTCGATTCGATGACCGAGTACACGTCGTTCGGCGTCGTCGGGTCGGGACATTCGGAAAGTCCGGGCAGTTCCTCGATTTCGGCGCCGAGCAGATGCAGCAGATCGCGCACCTCGCCCACCTTGATCCGATTGGTCACCGCCCGCAGCTCGATGCCGTGCATCGCGCCGAGCACGCGCAGCGCCTTGGCGGTATTGCCGCTGGAAGCCTCGATGAGTGTGCGTCCGGCGGCGGCGATCTCGTCGACCTCGTCGCGGATCATGGCCCACGCCACCCGGTCCTTCACCGAGCCGAACGGGTTGTGCGACTCCAGTTTCGCGTACAACTGCACCCCGGCCAGACCGTGCACGGCCGGGTCGAGCCGCAGCAGGGGAGTGTCGCCGATCAGGTCGGTGATGCTGTCGTAGCGCATCAGCGTTGCTCGCCCCGGCGCGCGAAGGCGACCGCGTCGAGTCCGTGCGGCTCGTCCTCGGGCACGTGGTCGGCGTCCGGGACCGCGACGAATCGGCCGTCCCTATGGGTGACAGCCACTTTCGGGGGCAGCGGATGCATCGAGGCCGATGAGGCCGACAGATCCATGTGGTAGGCGGCGGTATTCGGGAACACCACCAGATCGCCCGGCCGCGGCATCCACTCGAGCCACACCTTGTGATTGGTGATCATGTCCCGTTCCAGGCACAAGCGTCCGGCGAAATAGACGCCGACCGGGCCGCGCCCGCCCTGCCGGGTATTCGACAGCACCAGCGGATCCACCATCACCTCCTGATCGGCGGGCGTCACCGAATCACGGCTCAGATCGACGGCCACCACGATCGTCCCGTCGGCGAGTTCCTTGGTGAACTCCACCGTGGCCACGGTGATGCCCGCGTGATCCACCAGCGCCTTGCCCGGTTCCAGCCACAGCGTCAGCAGATTGTCGCCGACCACCTCGGCCACGGTCCGGCCGCCGTGGCGCTCCAGTGGCGCGGTGAGCAGGTCGTCGAGCATCCGCGCGGCGGGCACCGTGTTGGCGTACTTGTGGAAGACCGGGACCCCGCGCACCGCACCGCCGTCGACGTGATAGCCGAAAGTGTTCTCGCCCCAGCTCATCGGCTCGCCGCGGCCGAGCAGCGAGGCGCGCAACGCGCGCACGTACCCGTCGAAGCGGTCGGCGTCGGCGGTGAACACCTGGCGCAGTCCCCCGCCGATATTCAGCACCGACGGGGTGTGGCCGTGGCGGTAGGCCCGCTCGATCAGGCCGAGGCAGGCGTCGACGGCGCGCACCCGGTCGGCGGTCTCGCCGGAGTCGAGGTGGAAGGCGAAGCCGAGCAGGGTGATTCGGTCGCGATGGTCGGACACTAGGTCGAAGGCCCGGTCCACCTGCGCGAGCGCGATACCGAATCGGCTCGGCGGGGTGCCCGCGAATCCCGACACCCGCAGCAGGATCGGGACCGGACCGAGGTCGCGGGCCGATTCGGTGATCCGGCCCAACTCCCACAGATTGTCCACGCTGATCGTCACCCCGCGCCCGATCACCTCGCGCAGGAACCGATCTCCTTTCGGCCCGGTGACCTCCACGCGCTCCGGATCGAAGCCCGCCGCCAGCGCCGAGGACAGTTCGCGGGGCGAGGCGACGTCGATGCCGATACCCGCGCGGCACGCCGTGCGCGCGAAGGCGGCGGACTGGTTCACCTTGTGCGCGTAGCAGATCCGGTGCCGGTCGAGCCGACGGCGCAGCACCGCTTCGAGATCCGCCAGGTTCCGTGCGTAAACCTGCGGGAACACCAGGTGCGTCGGGGTGTCCGTGACGGCCGCGCGCACGGCGGCGGGATCATCGAGGAAGGCGCGCACCAAGTCGGGCAGCAGTGCGGGCAGGCTCGCGCTCATACCGCGGTTTCCGATGGCCGCGCGGCGGGCGGGCGCCGGATCACCGGGTTGTAGCCGCCGTCCCGGATCGCCTCGAAGGCGCGCAGGCGATTGCGCGGGCTGCGGAACTCGGCCACCACCCGCTTGCTGACCAGGTCGATATCGTCCACGGTGATATCCATCGAGGTGAGCACCCCGGTGATGGTGTGCACGCAGTGCTTGCAGTTCATGTCGGGCACGTAGAACACGCGGTCCTCGGCGCCCACCGGGAAGTCGCCTATGTCGTCGTCGACATCCGCGCCGACCTCGACGATCTCGCAGCGCGCCGCCAGATCGCCGAACACCTCGACGAATCGGGCCGCCACCGCTGGCAGCACGCTGTAGTGCTCGCCGTCGAGCTGATGCGGCATGGCCGCGAGACAGGCGGGCCTGGTACCCGCGGGCAGCAGCGCGTACTGGCGGGAGATGAGGTCGAGTTCGTCGTGGTACTTGGCGATCGCCTCCTCGACCCCGAGACCCTCGACGCGGGTGGCGCGGCGCATCACCGAATGGGCCTCGGCGATGGTGGCGTCCTTCATCGCGCGCAGCGTCGCGACCGTGTCGGCGTTGTACCGGACCGTGCCGTCGGGCTGCGCGGTGAGTGTCACCGGAATCATGCCGCGGCGGTAGGTCGAGGCCTGCAATTCCCAGTACCAGCGGGTGGCGACGGCGGCGAAGATGCCGGATTCGTGCATGCCCGAGGCGAATTCGGCCGAACTCCGGTATGGCGTCTGGCGAGCGAGCAGGGCGTGCTGGGCCAGGGCGCGGCCGGTGGCCTCGATGCCGACGCGGAAGATCTCGCGCGGATCGTGATCGGTGGTTGTGCCGGTCAGCACGGCGTGCGCCTGCGGGCCGAGCGCGTCCACCCGCGCGCCGAAGGCGGCGTCGGCCGAGAGCGCGTGCCACAGCGCGAGCACCGCCTCGCGGGTCGCGATCGGGACCAGCGGCCCGAGGCCGTCGGCGCGGTAGTGGCCGCCGTTCGGGATGCCGTCACTGTCGACCCAGCTGATCCGATGCGTCGCGCTGGTGACCTGGTAGGGCAGGCACGGCCGCATGAACCGCTCGAGATACAGCCGCTGCGACAGGGTGAGGTGGCTGTTGGGCTCGGTGCGCAGCGCGGTGCTGGTGTATTCGATGCGTGGCGCGCGTGGCGCGGGAGCGAGGTTCGGGAACAGACCGGGGTGGGCGAGTTCGGCGAGGACGCGGGAGGCGGCACGCCTGTCGTAGCGCGGAATGTCGCCGCGGGTGGTGATATTGCCTTCGCCGCGCTCGTTCACGAAACCTCCTCGGCAATCGTCGTGACGCACCGGACGAACCGGTCGATCTCGTCGAAAGTGGTGTAGATGTGGGTGCTGACCCGTACCGAATCCGTCTCGCGCACATCGGCGTCGCCGTCGGGGACCGTGCAGTGCGCTCCGGTGCGCACCAGGAATCCGAGCTCACTCAGTACGAATCCCACGTCGGCGGAGGAGATTCCGGTGAGGGTGAACGATACGATCCCGTAGCCCACCGCGCACGGCGCGTAGGCCGGACCCGGCAGGAACCGCAGGCCCGGCACCCGGCGCAGCCGCTCGACGAGATGGATCGTCAGATCGCGATCGTGTCCGGCGATGGCGTCGACGCCGAAGGAATCGATGACCTCGAGCGCCGCGCCGAGCGCGAGAATGCCGGGGAGATTGTGGGTTCCGCCCTCGAGCAGGTCCGGCATCCCGGTCGCCACCAGGCCCGCGTCGGTGAGCCGCACGCCGCTGTTGCCGCCGGGCAGGAACGGCAGCAGCCGGTCGTGGACCCGGCGGCGGCAGTACAGGATTCCGGTGCCGGGCGCGCCGAACATCTTGTGCGCGGCGAATATCGCGAAGTCGGCGCCGAGTTCGGCGACGTCGACCGGTTGGTGCCCGCCGCTCTGGCTGCAATCGAAACACAGCAGGATCGCCGGATCGATCAGTCCGCGCAGTTCCTCGAGGGTGGTGCGCCCGCCGAACACGTGATGCACGTGGGCGGTGGTGATCAACCGGGTCCGCGCGGTGACCTTGGCGAGGATGTCGGCGGTGTCGGCCTCGCCGAACGCGTTCGTGCGGTACGGGACCAGCTCGATTCGGCGGCCGAAACGCGCGAGCAACTGGCGCAGGTGATGCCAGGGGTAGACATTGGAGCTGTGCCCGTCGGGACTGTAGAGAATCTGGTCGCCGTCGGCGAGTTCGGCCAGCCCCCATGACATCGCCACCGCGTTCAGCGCGGCCGTCGCGCCCGAGGTGAACACCACCTCGTCGGTGTCGTCGGCGCCGATGAATCGGGCGGTGCGCGCGCGGATCTCGGCGACGCGGCGGCCGAGCCCCGTAGCCCACGGATAAGCGCCGCGATCGGCGTTGGCCGTGCGCGACGCGTGATACTCGGTCACCGCGCGCACCACCGGCTCCGGCTTCTGGGTGGTGGCCGCGCTGTCCAGATAGACTTCCCGCGACTCGGCGAGCGCCGGGAACAACGCGCGCACCGCGGCGCGCGACGGCGCGGCCCCCGGCGCCTGCCGCGTGATCGGCGGCCGGGCGGCGTGTGGCCCTGGTGCGGACGACCGCAACGTGACGCTCCCTCCGCAGGATGCGCTTGACCCGACCAACGATACGCACTCCCGCGCGATCACATCGAAGGTTTCAGGTGGACAACATCTTTCACGCGCGCGCCACGGACGGGCGCGCGCGGCGGCGAGCGGCCTCGCTCAGTACTGGCCCTGCACGTAGTTCACCAGTTGCTGGCGCTCGGTGGTGAGCTCGGACAACGCGCTCTTCACGACATCGCCGATACTGACGATGCCGACGAGTTCGCCGCCGGACACCACCGGCAGATGCCGGACGCGATGCTCGGTCATGACGCGCCGCAGCCCGTCGACCAGGTCGTCGGGCGCGCAGACCCGCACATCGGTGGTCATGATCTCCGAGACCGCCGCATCGAGCAGTTCCGCGCCGCGCCGGTGCAGATGCCGCACCACATCGCGCTCGGAGACGATGCCCGTGATCGCGACGCCGTCCGGGGAGACGACCACCGCGCCGATATTGTGCTCGGCCAGCACGGCGAGCAGCAGCCGCACCGGCGTGGCCGGTGTGACGGTCGTGACAGCGCTGCCTTTGCGCCGAAGGATCTCCGTAATTCGCATAGGTCACCATCCAATGGGCACGGGCTTCAAGGATCCCGCTTTCCCGCCCCCGTGACCAGCATCGATTCCGCCCAGTTGGTCGGCCCGCCGTGCCGCGGCCCGCACGGATCCGCCGACAACCGCCCCCGACCAGGGCCGGAGCGGATGTGGAGCGCAGGCGACACGAAGACGTCGGCTCGAGGGACAATAGCGGTGTGAAGGACGACGCGACCAGCACCACGCGCGCACCCCGGTTAGGCGCGGCGACAGACGCCGGACCACCGGGCGCACCCGCGCCGCTCGGCGGATAGCTCGATGTCGGACCGGGAGGTGCCGGGCAGGCACAACGAGTCGAGCGCCGACCGCGCGAACGCGCGCGACAAATTGCGACGCCAACTAGAGGACATGAGATCCGCCGAAGCCGATCCGTCCTCCGGCAACCGCACGCCGAAGGTCACCCGACTACCACGCCGCCCCCGGCGCGTCACCGACGACCTTCGCGGCGCCCCCGACCCACAAGGCGGCCCCGTCTACGACCCGGCCCCCACCAGACCCGTCTCCCGATCCGAACTACAACACGAAACCGGCCGCTGGCCCGCAGGCCCCACCCCCAAAAAACCACCGACCGCCCCACCCCAAGGCAACGTCGTAGACCTCGACGCCCTCCGCCGCAGACGAGGCGGCGACGACCCCCGCCCCACCAAAGCCCGACGCATCACGAAAAAAGACGAACGCCCAGCCCCCACCGAAGACACCCCCACCCCCGACGACCCCGCCAACCCGAACTGACCCCCCGACCCCGGCTCACCTAAACCGCTCCGTCCCCACATACCCACCCCCGTCGGGAGCCCCTCGGTACACCGACAAGGTTCGCGGCCGTCTCGCGTCCCAGCGGGCGAGACAATGCGACGCAGGAGCAAGTATCGCCCGCTGGGACGCGAGACTCCCAGGGCCGCGAACCCGCGGCGCCGGAGGCGACGCCAATAAACACAGCGCGCGGGTAAACCATTGCGAAGAAGCGTGCCCGGGTTCTGGACCCGACCATCCCGACGTGCCGCCGGTTCACCCCTGGGACGGTTGCGAAGAGCCGTGCCCGGGTTCTTCACGACGTGCCGCTGGTTCACCCCCGGGACGGTTGCGAAGAAGCGCGCCCGGGTTCCGTACCAGACCATCCCGACGTGCCGCCAGCTCACCACTGGAACGGTTGCGAAGAGGCGTGCCCGGGGTTCTGGACCTGACTATCGCGACGGACCGCTAGCTCACCACTGGGACGGTTGCGAAGAGCCGTGCCCGAGATCGGCACCCGACCATCCCGACGTATCCCTGGCTCCCCACCAGGACCCAGTGGGAAGACCCGTGCCCCCACCCACCGACGCCACACCGGAAACCTCAGTGCTGATTACGCTCCCCACTACCCCGGAACTCCGGAACAGCGCGAATCTCGTGCTCGATCGCCACGGCGGCGTAATGCTGGCCGCACGCGCGTAACTGAGCGATGCGATGGTGCAAAGCTTCGGTGCCGTAGGCAGCGGCGATGTCGGCGATGCCGAGCCGGTGCGAGCGGTTAGGTGGCTGGTCCACGTCTAGCCTTTGGACTCTGGCGCACCGAAATCCGATTGGCGACGCTGGCACGGCTCCGGGTGCGAACTCCCGTGATCTAACGATGGTGAGTCTAGAGATTTGTACCGTGCAGATGCAAGAACAGATGTGTGTGCTGTGGGTGTTCTTGATGGTTTCCGTGGTGAGCCGGGGGGTGGCCGGTTGGGGGTGAGGGGTTGTGAACGTGACTGTTCGGGGATGGAACCTGGGTAAGGGGCGCTCCGGGGTGGTTGGCCGGGCACGGGAGGGGGCTCGTTGGTTTGCCGCATGTGGAGTGGGAGATGGGTACGAACCTGTCGGTCGTTCGATTTTCTCCAGGGTGGGGGAGGAGGTGAACGAGCGGTTCGTGGGTGTGCGCGTGGCGGCTCGGCGTGAGGGAATGCTGATACGGGCGGGGCCGAATAGGGCTGGGCGAGTGGAGGTGTCGCGGTGGGGTGAACCGGTGCGGCGGGGGTGGGTTACTCGTCGTCCAAGCCGGCTGAGAGGTAGGCGGCGGCGGCCAGCCATTGGCGGCATTGGGGGCCGTGTACCTCGTGTTGGTGCAGGATTTCGCGGGCGCGGCGGTAGGTGAGGCCGCCGGGTTCGCTGGCACAATCGGTGAAGCGCTCCGAGGTGGGGCGTGGTCGTGGTGCTTCGGCGCCTGCGCCCGCCATGACGGACCGGCGGGAAGTGCGATATGCCTGGCTCATGTCGACCGCCCCTCGCGTGTGGCTCGGGGGAGGCGGATGTGTGGCGACGCGGGAGAGTGCTCCGTGCGTTACCTCCCCGTTTTGCGAGTTCTACTTTATGGGGTCGTCGCTTGCAGATGCAAGTACATTTGCACGAACGGCAAGGGATTTCGAAAGAAAACCGGTAGGTACGGAAACGGCGATTACCGACCTGCCGGTCGGAAATCGCCGTGTGCCGCTGGGGATTCGCCGAAGGCGGCGGTCAGGGCTTGCGGGCCACCGCGCAGTAGGCCGAGATCGGGCGGATCTCGCCGACCTCCGCGTCGGGCGCGCGCCACTGGGTGAGCGAGGTGAAACCGGGCTCGACCAACTCCAAACCGTCGAAGACGGCGCGGATCTCGGCCTGCGGGCGCGGAACGTACGGTGCGCCGCCGGTGTTGGTGTACTCCTTGCACAGCGTCACGTAGGCCTCGCTGTCGTCGGTGCCGTCCCACATCACCAGGTAGCTGCCCGAGGGCACCGCGTCGAGCACCGTGCGCACGATGCGCCGCAGTTCCTCGTAGCTCGCGGCGTGGCCGAGCACGCCCATGAACATCACGCCGATCGGCTGGTTGAAGTTCAGCACGTTGCGGGCGCTGGTGATGATCTGCTCGGGGAAGTGGTAGTCCGAATCTATGTAGGTGGTAACGCCTTCGGGCGTGGTGCTGGTGAGCAGCGCGCGCGCGTGGGTGAGCACCAGCGGGTCGTTGTCGACGTAGACGATCTTCGATTCGGGGGCGATGCTCTGGGCCACCTCGTGGGTGTTCTGCATGGTGGGCAGGCCGGTGCCGATGTCGAGGAACTGGCGGATGCCGATCTCGCCGGTGAGGTAGCTGACGGCGCGGATGAGGAACTGGCGCGACTGCACCGCCATGGTGGTGATCTCGGGGTCGACCTCCTTGCCCGCGTCGCCCGCGACCCGGTCGATCTCGTAGTAGTCCTTGCCGCCCATCCAGTAGTTCCAGATGCGCGCCGAATGCGGAATGTCCGTGCGGATCAGGGGGGCGTTGGCTTCGGTCATTGGGTCCATCTCCTCGGCGGACATGTTCGACGGCACGCCGGTGTGGGTGTCGCGAACGGCTGGTGCATCCGATGTGCAGTGTGACAGTACAAGATTCGCGGGGAGGCGGCGGCGCTGATCAGGGACCTGAACACCGGCTTTCCGAACGCCCTTGTCGCACAGTAAATAAGCCGACCGATAGGTATGTAAATTCCCCGACGCAAGGGTGAACTTCGTGCTATCGTCCGTTCGTCGGTGCAAATGCAAGAACGTTTGAGCGTGCATCTGCAAAGCCGGCGAACACTCTCCCTCTCAAACACTGGTGTGACCGAGGAGTGGCAAATGCCTGCAACACCCGAGCCCAAGATCGAAAGCGACTGGCGCAAGAGCTCGTTCAGCGGTCCGAACGGCGGTAACTGCGTGGAGGTCGCGGAGGCGTCCGGCGGACTCGTCGCCATGCGCAATTCGCGAAACCCCGAAGGAGGTGTGCTTTTCTACACCCGTCCCGAGATCGATGCCTTCGTTCGCGGGGCGAAAGCCGGGGAATTCGACTATCTGACTAGCTGAAAGGTAACATTGCGGTCGGCGCGGTGTGTCTGACAGCCGCTGGTCTATGACACACTGGTGGGCAACCTCGAGTATCGGAGACGACTCCATGATCGCAGAACCCGATGACGACGGTCGTGTGCAATCGGTTGTCGCGGAACGTGGTCCGACCGTGCTTCGGATCGCGCTCGGCGGTCAACTGCGCAGACTTCGGGAGAGCAGGAATATCACCCGAGAGGCCGCGGGAGATGCGATTCGCGGTTCCCACGCGAAGATCAGTCGCCTCGAGCTGGGTCGAACCGGCTTCAAGGAACGCGACATCCGTGATCTGCTGACCTTCTACGGCGTGCACGATGTCGAGGAGCGCGACGCGTTCATCGACTTGGCGCGCAAAGCGAACGAACCCGGCTGGTGGCATCGCTACAGCGATCTGCTGCCCCCTTGGTTCAGTACGTATCTCGGTCTGGAACAGGCCGCAGGCAAGATCCGCACCTACGAGGCGCATCTGATGCCCGGCCTGTTGCAGACACCCGACTATTCCAGGGCCGTACTCTCACTCGGCGCCGACGACGCCGACACCGAACGGCGCGTCGCCGTGCGGCAGCGTCGCCAGGAATTGCTGTACCGGCCGGAGGCCCCGGTGGTGTGGGTCGTGCTCGACGAAGCGGCCCTGCACCGCCCGGTCGGCGGCCGCCGGGTCCAGCGCGATCAGATGCGCCATCTCATCACCCTCGGCGAGCTGCCGAACGTGACGATCCAGGTCCTGCCCTATTCCGCGGGCGAACATGCCGCGGCGGGCAGCGCGTTCAGCATCCTGCGTTTCGCCGAACCCGAACTGCCCGACGTGGTCTACCTCGAGCACCTCACCAGTGCCCTGTACCTGGACCGCAGGCAGGATCTCGCCCAGTACCTCTCGATCATGGACCGTCTCAGCGTGCAGTCGCTGCCGCCGGAGAAGTCGATGGACATGTTGGACGAGTACGCGACAAAACTGTCCTAGCACTCCGCCTGGGAGCCGTCACAGGACGAAAATCAACACAGGGTGCGTACCGAGGAAATCGGTACGCACCCTGTGCATTTCGGGCTCTGCACTGCTTTCGCGCCGGAATCCGGTGGTGTCGCGTAGGTCACGGAGGGTCGCCGGGCGAGGTGCGGCGGACACGCGAGCGGCCTCGACACCGAAGGTGTGAGGCCGCAGGTGGGTATCGAATTCGACTGGAGCGCATGCGATCTCGAGCGCACGGTGTTCTTCGCCCGCGGTGCTTCATCCGGATCGTCGCGGCGGCGGCCCGCGTGGCTCTTCGCGGACACGCGGTCGCGCGCGAGGTGTCGACCGTTCGCGCGTGACCTGCGGTGCACAGTTCGATGGCACAGCTGTCACTCGCCGGGGGCGTCGCGTGGACGCGGTACCCGGCGGTTCGACCTTCGTGCCGCAGGTGGCGCGGTCCCGGGCGGGACCGCTACCGGCGGATGCCGACTACTGTTTGATGAAACTGGACGCGATGCGCCAGAACGTGGAGGGCTGCAAGGCGTTCATATCCCAGTCGTCGGCCATCGCGTGCGCGATGGAGACGATCCGGTCGATGTCGAAGTCGTTCCTGGTGGCGGCGCCGGTGGATTCGACCGCATCGATCACGAAGGCGACCGCGGTCTCCCGCGAGTACGCGATGGTGCGAGGGCTTTTGAAAGCCGATGTTGTGCTCATGATTGTCATACCGTTCCCTGGCTGGTGGGCCAGTGCGGCTTCGGTGTACCGAGCCGGCCGCCGGAAAGTGGTCGATCCATAGGAACTCCCCTGACATGTGGCGGCAGCAAACCTTTAGCTACTGGGCCGTCGGTCTGCCCACGCGGCCTCCCCTGATTGTCCCCTGACTTGCGCTGCGGACTGAGTCTAGGTCCGCTGGGCTTTCAGATGCAAGTACATCTGCAATTTCGATTTGTATTCGTACGGACCATTTTTCACGGTTCCGGGCCGATTCGCACGCAATGCCGACCGGACGGTTCGGGTGGGGCCGCGGGGAGTGTGTGGAGCAAAGTCGTGGCAGCGGCCCGGTGCGCGGATTCGACGTGGGCATTCGTCGGTATTCGACGCCATCGTGACCGGGTGTTTCTGCGGCGGTCTCGGGGGTTGGGTGCGGGCTTGCGATGTGGTGGAATCACCCGACTGGTCGGTTCGGAGCCCGCCGCGCCGGAGAGTTGGCACTGTCCGTACGGTGTGTCGCGCGCTGTGGGTGCTTCGGGCCTGTCGTCATGCCGCTCGGCGCGTTCGCGGCGACGCGCGGGCATCGCCCGGTGTCGCGCGCGGTATCCCGGTGCGCGACACCGGCAATGGCTAATTATTAGTTAACAGTCTGGGCCACGGCGTCGACGAATGGTGTGGCGCCCGTCACGAGTTCGAGCGTCGCACCGGCGGTCGCGGGCGTATGTAGCAGTTCGGTCACGACGGCCGCGACATCGGCGCGCGGGATGTCGCCACGGCCGACCGGTGGCCGGGACAGCGTGACCGCACCCGTGCCTGGAGTGTCCACCAGACGGCCGGGACGCAGGATCGTCCAGTCCAGATCGCGGCCGCGCAGATCCTGCTCGGCCTGGGACTTGGCGTCGAGATAGGCCGCCCACACCTCGTCGGCGCCCGCCGCGGGCGGTTGCCCCGCGCCCATGCTGGAGATCTGGACGAACCGCCGCGCGCCCGCCCGCTCGGCGGCCGTGGCGAGCAGCACCGACCCGTCCCGGTCGACGGTGTACTTGCGCGCGACGCCGCTGCCCGGCCCGGCCCCCGCCGCGAAGACCGCCGCGTCGGCGCCGTCGAGCAGTGCGGCCAGCGCGTCGGGTGTGGTGTTCTCCAGGTCGAGAACCACCGGTCGCGCACCGGCGGCCGCCACCGCGCCCGCGTGGTCGGGATTGCGGACCAGGCCGTCCACGGTGTCACCGCGTCGGGTGGCCGCCTCGGCGAGCAGCAGGGCGATCTTTCCGTGACCGCCCGCTATGACGATGTGCATGGCATCGATCCTTTCCTGTCGTCGGAACCGGTTCAGCGTTCGGGACCGCCGGGATTGCAGGACGCGGCGACCACGGCCTGGTAGCCGACGTCGGGTCGCCACGGCTCCAGATTCCAGCTGGGCTTGTTCGGCTGCACCAGCCTCGCCCATTCCCAGTGGCAGACGAATTGGTCACGCATGCCGGGGGATTCGGCGTCGGCGGACAGCGCGAGCACCTCCTGCCATGCCCGCTCGTCGGATCCCTGCGTTGTGGTGCGTCGCCCGGCCGTGGTCGGGAAGACCAGCAGGCGCGGGCCGTCGACATTCGAGGTCCACTCCACGCGTTCGATGAGCGGCAGCCCGGCGTACGGGTCGACGGTGGGCAGTCCGGCGGGCGTGGTCAGCGCGGACGCGGATCTCGCCACCGTCGCGGTCGGCACGGCGGTGCTCGCGGCGAGGGTGCCGATGCTGACCGGATCGGTGTCGCCGGTGTCCGCGCAGGCGATCAGTGGCAGCAAGCTCGCGCAGAGCGCGGTGGCCGCCGCGGCGCGTCGATGTCTTCGCGGTGCCCGTCTCCTCGGTGTCACGCGTGTCCTCTCCGATCCGGTGCTCGTGATTGGTCGCCATGTCGAGGGTAGCCGGCCGCGCCTGCATCGACGGTGGGCGCGGTCGGGCCACCGAAGGTGGTGTCTTGCCGGGGGAGAGCGCGCGGACGATAGTCGAGCCGTGGGCAGGCCGGGTTGACGAGACTCGCCGTCGCCGCGATGGTCGCGGTGGTGGTGTCGGCTCCGTCGGTGGTTTCGATCCCGGCGCTTCCGGTCTCGACATCGGGCCCGCACGCGGTATCGATATCCTTCGCGACGGCGTCGGCGGTACCCGCGACCGCGCCGGAACCCGCGACCGCGCCGGGGACGGTGACCTTGCCGGGGACCGCGACCATGCCGGGGACGGTGACCGAGGTGTCGGCGCTGCCCGGCGAGGTACAGGTGTCGGCCGCGGGCGCTTCCTACGCCATGACCTACCGGTCGCGCGGTCCGCGCGGCCCGATGCTCAGCAGCGGCGCGGTCTACCTGCCGTCGGGTGACCCGCCTGCGGGCGGTTGGCCGGTGGTGGCGTACGCGCACGGCAGCGTCGGCATCGCCGACAAGTGCGCGTTCACCACGATTCGCCGCGACTACTATCTGGATACGGTGTACCCGACGCTGCTCGGCGCGGGATACGCCGTAGTGATCTCCGATTACGTCGGACTCGGTACACCGGGCACCCATCCCTATCTCGACGGTCCGTCGCAGGCGCACAGCGTGATCGACGGTGTGCGCGCGGCTCGCGCGCAGACGCCCGAGCTCGGTGCGCGCTGGGCCGTGCTCGGTCAATCCCAGGGCGGCCAAGCCGCGCTGTTCGCCGCGAACATCGCCCCGACCGATGCGCCGGAACTCGACTTCCGCGGCGCCGCCGCGACGGGTCCGCCGTCGAATCTCGACCTGCTCGCGCCGCTGCTCGGCCCGTGGGTGCCGAGATTGCCGCTGCGGGTGACCACCGCCTACGTCGCGATGATCCTGGCAGGCGTGCGCGCCACCGCGCCCGAACTCGACGTGAACCGCTATCTGACGCCGACCGGGCGGCGGGTGCTCGACATCGTGGAGAACGTCTGTGTGACCGAGGCCGATCCGCTGGTTCGCGAGGTGGCGATCGGGGAGATGCTCACCGGTCCGCTCGACGATCCGGCGTTCACCGAGGTGGTGTCCGCGATGCTGCGGATTCCGACGACCGGCTACCTGATGCCGCTGTTCATCGGTCAGGGCCTGGCCGACGCGGAGGTCCCGGCGCCGCTGAGCGCGAAGCTGATCGCCGATCTCGCGCTCGGCGGCGCCGATCTCCAGGTGCGGGTGTATCCGGGCGATCATCTCGGCGCGGCGCGTGCGGCGCTGCCGGAGGCCGTGGCCTTCCTGCACCGGGTGCTCGACCGGCCGTGACGTCGCGTCGGGCGGCCCGCGCGGCCGGATTGTTCAGTGCCAGAGCGTGTTGCAGGGCAGTCGGCGCAGTCCGGGGCGGACCATGCCGTCCACGGTGACCGTCAGTCCCGCCTGGGTCGCCGCGAGGGTGAACTGCGCGGCTTCCACGCCGGTGGCCACGTATTCGAGGACAAGCGGATCCTCGGGATTCGGGCCGTCGAAGTAGACGGTCACGCGCCGATTCAAGATCTCGTTCGCCCGCCGGTCCCGTGTCGCCCTCGCGGACTTCCTGGTTCTCGCGGCCCGCAGTGTCACCGCTCGAGGTGTCACCGTTGTGGTCGTCACAGTGCCGTCCATGCCACCGTCTCCCTTCGACCGGGCGATACTGCTCGGTAACTTAGACGGTAAGTCGAGGTGGGCCGCCGAAACCAGAGGCGCGGCGCGGCGTTTGACATCTCACAGGGCGCGCACGGTTCGGCGCTGGGACAAGTCACGACGCATGGAGAATCGGGTCACGTCGCGCGATCGGGACGCCGGGTCCTCGACCGGACAGCCGAAGGTGACCGGAGCGGCGACGATGCCGGAGTGTGCGCCGAATCCGCCACGGTGCGGAGGTGTTCGGTGCTCGCCGGGCTCGGCCGCGGTGCGTCCGAGCCGTCCGGCGCGCCCGTATGGTAGCGCACTCTCGGGGATCCGTCCCGAGAACGTCGGCGCCGGGACGGGATTCGATGCGGCGCCCGCGCTCGGATTTGCGAAGTCGGGGTCGGTGAGACCTTCGGAGAATCGTATTCCTACCGGTGCGTTCGTATCTCGTCCTGTGATGTTGCCAGGTTGCGGAACGGATGTCGGGCAACGGCTTTCGATCGAATGCCGAATCGGTCTCGTAATCGCCTCGGGCGAATGACCTTCGGGTGCCGTGGCCGTTCGCGTGCCGTGTCGCGTTCGAGCCTAGTCACTGTTCAGGAGGAGTGACGTGGAGCCCGAAAGCTCTTGCCGTCGCTCGGAATATCCGCAGATTTCGATTCGGAGACGTGACATGCACAACTCGGGAACAACGGCGGTGCCGCGTTCGCCGGCGGCGATAGCCTGAAAGTCCTGCACCCATATCCCACGGGACATTTCGTTACCGGAATACGCATATCGGGTGCGGCACAATTCGACATTCTCTTCGGGGGCGTGTGCCATGAGATTTTCACCGATGGCCTTACTCGTGACGGCCCTCGTGGTCGCGGGCGCGACCGGACAGGCGGGTGCGCAACCACCCGCCGAACCCGCCCCGCCTAGCCTTCCCGGACTGCCTGCACCGGCCGACCTCTCGGGATCGCTGCTTCCGGAGTTGCAGCGGTGGATCGATGCGGTCATCCCGGCGCCGCCCATCGATCCGGTGCCGCAACCGAACTCGCCGGTGGTGTCGGAATCGTCCGCGCAGTTGGCTGCCCTTCGGCTCGCGGTGCTGCCCGCCGCGGTGGGCGACCCGTTCTTCGACGCGTGGCCGGAAGGGCTCGGCGAGCTCGAGCCGGGTCAGCCGATCGAGGTGCGCGACATCACCGCCACGGCGGCCGCCATGGTTCTGATGCCGTTCCAGCGGGCGCTTCAGATCAAATATCGCACCACCGATTCCGGCGCGCGGCCCTCCTTCGCCACCGCGACCCTCGTGGTGCCGCTCGGCGAGTGGACCGGACCGGGGCAGCGGCCGGTGGTGGTGAACAACCTGCCCATCAACGGTCTCGGCCGCCGGTGCACGATCGGCTACAACTTGGCTCACGGCCCGTACGAGGACAGTGTCACCGACTACATTCCGCCCACGATCCAACTCGCGCTGCTGCGCGGCTACGCGGTGCTGCTGCCCGACCACGAGGGTCCGTGGATGGCCTACGCCGAACCCGTGGTGGCCGGGCACGCCATCCTCGACGCGATCAGAACGGTGCGTGGGCTGTGGCCCGAGGCGTACGGGACGAGCCGGTTCGGGATGACGGGATACTCCGGCGGCGCGATCGCGACGCACGGCGCGGTGAAGCAATTGGCCGACTACGCACCGGAGTTGGCCGAATTCGTGGTTGGCGCGGCGCTGGGCGGCGTGCCCGCCGACGCCGAGATCCTCGCGCGCAGCCTGAACGGCAATCTGGCGGCGGGCGTGTTCGCGGGCGCCGTCTTCGGTATCGCACGCGAACGCACCGAGATCCTGTCGCGGATGAATCATCTGGCGCAGTGGATCGCCACCTCACCGGTGAAGGACCTGTGCGCGGACGGTTTCGGGGCGACCGGCGTGCTGATGCTGCCGATCGACGTGGCCGCGAACTTCCCCGACCCGCTGCGTTCGGAATTCGCCGCCGAGATCTACCGGACGCTGCGCATGGAGGGCCGCAAGTCGGCGACGCCGCTCTACATCTACAACGGCGAGCAGGAGTGGTGGATTCCGGCCGAGGGCGCAAGGAACCTCTTCCGCGAGCAGTGCGATCTCGGTGTGCCCGCGGTCTATCGGAGTGTGTTCGGTGAACACGTGATCGCCGCGGCGACCGGGTATCCCGAAGCCATCGTGTGGCTCGATGATCGTCTGCGCGGACTGCCCGCGCCCGACGAGTGCTGAACGCGCCGGGCACGGTTGTGGGTCGGGTCAGGTCATGATGGTCAGGGGCACCGGCCCCGACCATCCGCAGGGTAGGTCGCAATTAGCGGTGACGGTGATGTCGACTTCGCCGCGCGGGCTCATGCCGCGAGCCTCCGTCGCGCGTGCGGGATAACCGCACGCGGGACATTTGCCGAAGTAGTTCAGGATTTCGTGAGTCCGGACGGCGACCGGACGGCTCTGCGCGCTCATGGGGCGAGCGACTCGACATCAGACATGGTGGCGACACTAGAGCCACGAGGTTGCCCGCATATGTGGTTCAGCCCACACCTCGTGGGACTCACAGCAAATTCGGCGATGCGGTGGTGAGTTGCACAGTCGGGCTCGTCGCGGCGGTCTAGGGGGAGCCGGGGGCGACCGAGCGGATCACCGGGGGATCGGTCGCGTCCGGGCCGATTAGCAGGCGCTTGAGGATCTTGCCTGTCTCCCCGCGCGGCAGCGCGTTGAGGAAGGTCACGTCGCGCGGCACCGAGAACCGGCTCAGCCGGTGCTTGATATAGCTGCGGACCATATCCGAATCCAGGCCGGAGCCTTCCCGCTTGACCACGAACGCGGCGAGGCGCTGGCCGAACTCCTGATCCGGCACGCCGACCACGGCGACCTCGCTGACCTGCGGCAGGTAGGCCAGCGCCTCCTCGACCGGGCGTGGGAACACGTTCTCGCCGCCGGAGATGATCATCTCGTCGTCGCGTCCGTCGATGAACAGTTTGCCGGAGGCGTCGAGGAAGCCGAGGTCGCCGGTGTCGAGCATGCCGTCGGCCTCGTTCGGCGGCGCGGAGTTGACGTAGCCGTCGAACAGCATGTGGTTGCCCACGTAGATGTGCCCGGTGGCGCCGACCGGCAGCGGCTTGTGGTCGGTGCCGAGCACCGCGACCCTGGTGCCGAGCGGGGGACGGCCCGCCGTGGTCGGTGCGGCGCGCAGATCCTTCGGGTCGGCGACGGTCGCCCAGGAGACCTCGGTGGAGCCGTACACGTTGTAGAGGATGTCGCCGTAGTCGTCCATGAACCGCAGCACGGTGTTCGCCGCCAGCGGCGCCCCGCAGCTGGCGACCACCTTCAGACTGGAGGTGTCGTAGCGTTCGCGGATGTGCACGGGCAGTTCGAGGATGCGGTGCACCATGATCGGCACCGCGATGAACGTGGTGACCTTGTATTCGGCGATGAGCCGCAGGCATTCCTCGGCGTCGAACTGCGACGGCAGCACGACCGTCGCGCGCAGCGCTGTGCTCATCTGGAGTGCGGCCAGGCCCCAGGTGTGGAACAGCGGCGCCGGGATCAGCATGGTGTCGTCGGTCCGCAGCGGGATTCGCGACAGCAGCGCGGCGACGGTGCCGAATCCCTTGGGATGCGGTCGGCGCGCGCCCTTGGGCGTGCCTGAGGTGCCCGAGGTGAGCACGACCAATTTGCCGGGGTGCGTCGGCTTCGGGAAGGTGCGGTGCCCGCGCGCGATCAACTCGTCGACGCCGACGGGCCCGAAGCCGCCGGGGCGGATGTCGCTGGCGTAGCGGGCGATGTCGGCGTGCAGGTACTGCACGAGGTGATCGAATTCGGCGTCGATGAACAGCGCCGAGAGTTTGTCGCGCTGCACGACCTCCTCGATCCTGCGGGCGGGCAGGCCGGTGTTGAGCAGGGCGACGTCGACCCCGAGTTTGCCCGCCGCCACCATGATTTCGACCATGCCGCGATGGTTGCGGGCGAGCAGGCCGATGGCGTCGCCCGCCGCGAGTCCGGCGGCGTGCATGGCCGCGGCCAGCGCGTGGGTGCGGTCGTGCATCTCGGCGAAGGTCCGCACGCCCTCGGCGTCGACCAGCGCGGTGCGCTCGGGCGCGAAGGCGGCGGCCGCGGCGTAGCCGCCCGCCAGGTTGAACCCCCACTCGGCCAGTCGGCGCAGCTGTCGCACGCCGCGGTCGAGGCGGTAGGTGACGGCCACGCCCGCGGTCATGATCTGCCTGGTGACCTCGGCGTGCCTGCGCAGCGGCGAGTTCTCGCCATTGACCACGACCGAGGTGTGCGCGCCGCGCACCAGGTCGGCGACCCGTCCGAGCCCGGCGCGCGCCCATTCGGTGACGGTGGCGTTGGACATCCCGGCCACCGCGGGGTGCACGCGGTTGGCGGCGAAGAAGGTGGCAACGATCTTGGTGTGCTGCTCGTCGCCGGTGATCCTGACCGAGGCGAAACTGCCAAGCGTCGGGCACTGCAACTCGAAGCCGTCACGGATGCGGCCGACGACCATGCGGACGCTGTGGGTACGGATGCCGAGGTCGGCGGTGCCGACCCGCAGGCGCATCATCATGTGCCCGTCGCTGCTCTCGAGCGGTTCACATGCGCCGATACCGGGGAAGACCCTCGGGTAGGTCTGCGACTCCAGGAGGAGTTCCCATACTGCGGACTTGGGGATCGCGAACTCCGCGACCACGTCGATGACATCGGCAACCACTGGCGTGTCAATTCTCGTCGGCCGGTTCGAACTGCTCGGGTCGGCGGGAAATTCATTTGTAACCCTGGATTCACCTACGGTCAAGCAGCGGGAGCCTGCACGGGCCTTCCGTGTGATTATTCGAAAGCGCCATCGAATCGAGTTGTGATCGAACATGATTCGATGGCCGCGAGACGGTCTTTCCTGGTAGCGCGCACCGCGTCGAGCGGAATCGTCCGGCGATTGTGACGGATCATAATTGGACGGTTGTTATTTCGCTTGTTCCGGTGTCATGTCGTTCGGCTATCCGCGCTGCGTTCCGAGGCCGCGCGGGTCCGCGGCGTACTCGTGTCGCCGCGGCTCGGGTGGCTCGCGGCTATGACCGATCGGAACCCCGGGCAGGTAATGTCCCGCCGGGACAATAGTCGTACCATGAGGTCATGGTCGGCGAGGTCGATGTGGACGGTCGCAGGCTGCGCGCGCGCCGCAGTCACGAGGCCATGTCGCGCGCGGCGTTCGAACTGCTCGCCGAACACGGACTCGGCGCGCTGAGCGTCGAAGGCGTCGCCGAACGCGCCGGTGTCACCCGGCGAACCTTCAGCAGGCACTTCGGCTCCCTCGAAGAAGCCGTGCTCGGCGCGGTCGACCAGGACGTGCACCTGTTCAACGACGCCCTGCTGCGCCGCCCGCTCGCCGAATCCCCGCTGGTCGCCTTTCGCGCCGCCGTGCACGACTGGCTCGACGACGCCTACGGCGCCGATCGTGCCGCCCGGCTCGCGCACCGGTGGGAGCTGTTCCGCCGGATCGAGGGCGAGCCCGCGCTCTCGGCGGAGTATCAGCGGATCAGAATCGACGGTCAGCGCGAATCGGAGCGCATCGTCGCGGCCCGCCTCGGGGTCGACCCGGCCGTCGATCCGAGGCCTGCCGCGGCCGTCGCCGCCGGATCCGGCATGTTGCTCGCCGCCTCGCGGGCATGGGCCGAGGGCGAGGATCCCGCGGCGCTGCCGCGCCTCGTCGAACGCTTCTTCGCGGCGCTGGACGAACTGGTAGCCGCGCGAAAGTACGAGGAGTCGATGTCATGACCATCGGAAGGGCCCGCGTCGTGCGCCGCGCCTGCCGCCGCGTCGGCCTGGATCGCAATCCGCTGCGGCGGCGCGAGGACCGTTGGCAAACCGCGATCGGCGCGCTGCTCGCGCTGTGTGTCGTGGTCAGCGTGCCGCTGGTCGTCCTCGGCGTCGGTGTGCCGATCCACGCGGCCCAGACGCGCGCTCTGCACGCCGAATACGCGCGCCTGCACCGGGTCGATGCCACCGTGACCGAGGTGGGCAAGACGCCGCTCTACGCTCCGGTCACCCCGGTGACGGTGTCGTGGACCGGAGCCGACGGCCTGCCGCGCACCGCCACATATCACAGCGCCATCGTGGTGAAAGTCGGTGCCACACTGCCGATCTGGCTCGACGGCGCCGATCGCGTCACCGAACCGCCCTCCGCCACGAGACCGGTCGGCCGGGCCGTGCTCGTCAGCGCCGCCGTGCTCTGCGCCGTGCTGATCGGTTGCGCCGGAAGCTATCTCGCTGCGCGCCTGGCGCTGAACCGGCGCCGTTCAGTGCTCTGGGAATCCGAGTGGGAACGCGCCGGGCTCACCTGGGGCGCACACGGCGCGAGCTGAGATCGGTTGCGTCGCAGAAGGAGTGCGGCGTGCCCGGCGAGCGAGGGTAGGGACTCGCTCGCCGGGCACGCCGCGGCGCCGGGCCACCGCGCGGCGACGCGGGCCGGGCACGCACCGAGAGTAGGGGATCCGCTACCAATCGGGCCCGGAGCCGGGACCGATTCGTAGGATGCGTACAGAATAGTCCGGTCGCGGTGTGAGCGAACACAATACAACCGCGAAAACCGCTCAGACCGGCATGAGGCTGTGCTTGCGCGGGTTGTGCTTGCGCACCGCGTCCTTGTCGCGCAGCAAACGCAGCGCCTTGCGGATCTCGAGGCGGGTCCGCGACGGTTCGATCACCGCGTCCACGTAGCCGCGCTCGGCGGCGATCCACGGCGTGGCCAGCGTCGCGTTGTAGAAGTCGATCATCTGCTGACGCAGCGCCGGACGATCCTGCGGCTGCGCGGCCTCGAGCTGCCTGCGGCCAACGATGCCGACCATGCTCTCCGCGCCCATCACCGCGATCCGCGCGGTCGGCCAGGCCAGGCTGATGTCGGCGCCGAGCTGCTTGCAGCCCATCACCGCGTAGCCGCCGCCGTACGCCTTGCGGGTCACCACCGTCACCACCGGCACGGTGGCCTCGATGACCGCGCGGAAGAACCGGCCGCCACGCTTGATGACCCCGGCGCGCTCCTCCTCGACGCCGGGCAGCACGCCGGGTGTGTCCACCACGAAGATCAGCGGCAGGCCGAAGGCGTCGCACAGCCGGATGAAATGCGTCGCCTTGTCCGAGCACTTGGCGTCGAGCGCGCCGCCGAGCACCTGCGGCTGATTGGCGACGACCCCGACGCTGCGGCCGTCGACCCGCGCGAAACCGGTGATCAGGTTGCGCGCGGTCGCCTCGCCGATCTCGTGGAAGGCGCCGTCGTCGAAGATCCGCAACAGGATCTCGTGCATGTCGTAGCCGACCTTGTCCGAATCCGGGATGATCGCGTCGAGCTCCAGATCGCTCGCGGTGACCTCGGGTTCGAGTCCAGGATTGACCACCGGCGGCTGTTCCAGGCAGCTCGAGGGCAGATAACCCAGGTAGGAACGCACCCAGTCGAAGGCGGCGCGCTCGTCGGCGGCGACGTGGTGGATGGTGCCGATCTCGGCCTGCACGGCCGCGCCGCCGAGTTCCTCGGCGCTGACGCTGTGACCGGTGACCGCCTTGATGACCTCGGGGCCGGTGACGAACATGTAGGACTTCTCGGTCGCGACGAGCACATCCATGTTGACCGGGCCGTAGACCGAGCCCGCCGCGCATTTGCCGAGCATCACCGCGACCATCGGGACGTAGCCGGACAGGTCCTCCTGGCGGCGGCACATGAGCGCGTACCAGGCCAGCGAGGTCACCGCGTCCTGGATGCGGGCGCCGCCGGAATCGTTGATCGCGACCACCGGGCAGGCATTGTCCTGGGCGAATTCCATGGCCGCGGCGACCTTGCGCCCGAACATCTCGCCCACCGACCCGCCGTGCACGGTCTGGTCGTGGGCGATCACGACGACCGGCCTGCCGTCGACGTATCCGCGTCCGGTAACCACGCCGTCGCCGTACATCGCGTTCTTTCCGCCGGGCTGGCGCATCAGTGCGCCCATTTCGACGAAGGTCCCCGGATCGAGCAGCATTCGAACGCGCTCGCGAGCGCTGGGAATACCCTTGCTCTTGCGTTTCGCGATACCGGTCTCGCCTGCGGGTTCTCGGGCGAGCTCCAGGATGTCCCGGAGTTCCTCCAGCTTTTCGCGCGTGCCGCTCATATGTGTCGTGCTGTCCTTCGAACTAGGTGTCGCCGCCCCCGGCGCCGGTGCTGCCGTGCTCGGGGTGCGGCGCTCGATGTTAGCCCTGATGAGGCGCTTGGTATAGCCGATCGGCCGATCCGGTGGGCCGGGCACGGCGATGTCGCACGTTCTCTCGGTGCATGACCGTATCGTGCGGGCGATGCCGACGTTGTGCGCGGTACCGGCGCGGTGTGGGTCCGGTGGTGACAACGACAGACTTTTCACCCCGCGGCGCGGGAGGTTCTACCGTGACTGTGCGCGGCGCCGGAAATTGCGCGGCCGGCGCCGCGCACTTCCGGGGGAGTCTCGCTTTCGCACTTCGTGTATCCGAATCGTGATCGGCGTGTCGTTGGCTGCGCAGTTGCCGATTCGGGAACACGAAATCCATTGTCGGAGTGCTGCGGACCCGGCACGTCCGGACCAATGACGGCGAACGCCCGTGATCGTCTTGTGATTTCGCCCAATGGGAAATCCGAACCCTCAGGAGATGCCAAGTTCAGGTCTGCGCGTCTGTAATTCGCATCGACTCGTGGCTAGCCTTCGATAGTCATGGTGGGTATAGAGATCGGGTCGGATACCACGACCCTGACGAGCAGGCTCGTCGATCACTTGGCCTATCGTCCGCGTGGCGCGGCGCCGGGTGATCTCACAACCGTCACGCGGCACTGCCTCGCGGCCGCGGTGCGCAGCTCCCTCGGCCCCTCCGCTCCGCCGGGCGCGCAGCCCTCCGAGATCGCGGGCTCGGCGGCACGATGGGCGCGCGAAGGAGTGGCGCTCGAGACCGTGCTCGGCGCCTATCACGACGGCATCCGCGCCGGCCTCGAATTCCTCGCGACCGCCGCCGAGAACAACGACTCCGAACAGGTGGTCGCTGGCGCCCGGTTGATCGTGCGTGCACTCGAGATGGTGACGCTCGCGGCCTCGACGGCCTACGTCGAGGAGCATCGTGTGGTCGCCAAGGAGCATCAGACCGCGGCGCAGACCCTGGTGTCGGCGCTGCTGGCCGGACACGGCGTCGGGCGGATGGCACGCCAGACCGGTATCACGGTGGCCCCGGTCTACCAGGTGATCGCGTTGTCCATACCGCCGCATCCCGATGAATCGAGGCCGGGCGCGGGACTCTCGGCCGCGCGCTACAAACTGCGCAGGGTGCAGGCCGCGCTGGCCTATCCGCTGGGTTCGCGGGCGCTGTCGCTGCTGTCCAGCGGCGGCGGCACGGTGCTGGTGCCCATCGACGACGAGGCGGGCGCGCTGACCCCGCTCGCGATGACCTCCGAGGTGCTGGAACTGGTGAGCGCCGCCGCCGAGGTGCCGCTCATCGCGACCATGGTCGCCGGCCGGACCAAACACATCCCCGAACTGGCCGCCCGCGCGCACGAGTTCCTGCACCGGTTGCGCGTCGAGGGGCGGGCGCCTGGCCTGTACGCGGTCCCCGAGCCGGAGGAGCTCCCCGCACCCGAGGTCGAGCCCGCGCCGCGCCGCGACCGAGCGAGACGGTGAGCCGCGTGGGGGCCGTCGAATCGCTCACATTCCCCGCCGCGCGCGATTCCGTGTCATGTCGAATTGACCGGCGAGCGCGGCAAATCGGGCCGAATCGTTGTGAAAGGTCCTGAACGTCGTCATCCGCGCTGTGATTCGCCCAGCAAATGGGTAACCTCCGTCCTGTAATGGAGTGGCTCTTCTACTGTCTGGATACCCGGTCCTGACGGGTGTCGGAGGAGCCCTAGAAGGTGATGAGCAAACGAGTACCGATCGCCGCTGCCGCGATGGCCGCGGTCGCGGCGACCACATTGTGCATCGGCGGTCGTTCCATGGCGGAACCGCCCGCGGCGGAGCCGCCCAATCCGATGGCGCCGTCAACGCCGCCGCCCCCGGTCGATCCGAAGATGACCCGAACGGGACTGCTGAGCAGCGAGACCATCGCGCCGCAGCACGAGCGACTGCGTATCGCCTCCGCGGCCATGCGCCGCGTCGTCGAGGTCGACGTGCTGCGCGGTGCCGGTGACGGCCCGCGCCCCACCCTCTACCTGCTCGACGGCGTCGACGGCGAGCCGACCTCGGGATGGCTCACCAAGGGCAACGCGGCCCGATTCTTCGCCGACAAGCCGGTGGACGTGGTGCTGACCGCTGGCGGCACCGGCAGCATGTACAGCGACTGGGATCGCCACGACGCCGCGCTCGGCCTGAACCGGTGGGAGACCTTCCTCACCGACGAACTGCCCCCGATCGTGGAATCGCTGCTGAAATCCAACGGCGCGCGCGCCATCGCGGGCGTATCGATGGGCGCGCAGGCGGCCATGATGCTGACCCAGCGCCATCCGGGGCTGTACCGCGCGGTGGCGGGCATGAGCGGCTGCTATTCGACCGCCGACCCGCTCGGCCAGGCGATCACCACCATCACCGTGGCCTCGCGCGGCGGCAACGTGAACAACCTGTGGGGTCCGCCCACCTCGCCGGAATGGGCCGAACACGACACCGTGCTCGGCGCGGACAAGTTGCGGGGGACCGCGGTCTACCTGTCGGCGGCCTCGGGCGCGCCGACGCACGCCGATCTCTCCGCGGTGGCCCGAGCCACCGACGTCATGGCCGCCCTCGGCCTCGTCGGCGGCGGCGCGGCGCTCGAGGCGGGCGCGCGCTCCTGCACCGAACGCTTCGCGGCCCGGCTCGCCGAACTGCGCATCCCGGTCACCGTCGACTACTCCGACGCGGGCATGCACACCTGGGTCGATTTCGAGGCCCAGCTACCGCGCGCCTGGAACGTGCTCGCCGAGGCGCTCGGGGTGCCGCGCCCGCAGTGACCCGGCCGTCCGCCTGTGAGTGGTCGGGCGCTGCCTATCGACCGAGGCGTGACCGACCAGCGCTCGAAGGCAGGGCACGTGTGGGGTCGGCCACGATGGGCGGTGTGGTGCGTTCATCGTCGTGGCGGTAGTTGCACGTCGACCGAGGCGTGGCTGAACAATGCTCGGTGGCCCGCGTGCGCGGTGAGCGCGACGGTGGCGCGGCGGCGGCCGAGGTCGAGTCCGGTTACGCGACCGCCCATCCGCAGGTGTGCGCCGTCGGGCGCGGGCAGGGTCAGATGGTGGGTGTGGCGTGAGGTCTGGGTGCGGATCCGCCGCACCAGCGCGTCGGGGCCGAAGCGCCGACCGAGATAGGTTGTGGCGTAGGCGAGTTCGATGGTGCTCGGGGCAAGTCCGGTGGCGCAGGCGAGTCGCGCGTAGCCGAGGAGGTCGGTGCGCGGCACCCACACCGACCACGGCGCGATCCGGTCTCCGATCGCGGGCATCGCGCCGTCGGCGCTCGCGAATTCATCGGTGTCCGAACCCGATACGCCGACGGGACGGTCACGGTCGTCGTCCGGGGCGCAGCGGTGGCCGTCGCCGCCGATGCGGGTGAGCAGGGAGGTCGTTCCCGACAGGATCGCCGCGCCGTTGTCGTCGACGAGCGCGGTGCGGATCGCCAGGACGTGGTAGTCGGCGAAGTGCCGGAAGGACTCGATCGCGGCGCGGCAGACCACCAGGTCGCCGTCGACGAGCGGCCTGCGCAGGTCGAGCACCTGGTCGACGTGCAGGATGCGCTCGGCGGTGCCGTCGGGGACGAAGTCGGCGAGCAGCGCGCCGACCGCGCCGGTGCGGACGGTCGCCGCGAAGGAGACGGGCGCGACAGCGCGGCCGGTCGCCGGATCCCGACGCGGGAATTCCCGCACGGTGCGGACGAATTCGGCGATGGTCTCCGCATCGATCGGATGCGGGCCGGTACAGATGCGGCGGCGGTCGACCGCCGCCGTGTCGACGGTGGCCGATCCTGCGGATTCACGCAATTCGCTCTCGATTCGCTGATTCACTCGAATGTGGTTCTGTGCGCGCGGGTTACCGCTGTCGGGCGGGTGCGCGGACCGGGCGGCAAGGCGCGCGTCCGATCGAGGGTGACGGTCGCGACTCCCGTGTCGGCCGAGTCTCGGACGGCCTAGCCATCCGGCTGGCCTGGGCGAGGCGGCGACCCGCGGTGGATCGGCATGGCAACTCCGTCGGTTAGCCACAGGTTGTCTACTAATGGATCAGTCACTCTATGGTGGACCCGTTATCGACTGCGGCCACAACGATTTTCGTAACCTGCTGACTTCTCACCGTGACATACCCGTGCTTTTGGTATTTCGGACGTGTCGGGTCGTGGCGGCTGCCGCTTGCCCCGCTGCGCGGGCGTGCCCCGCGGTCGCGGTCGGATGTCCGATTCCGCGTCCGAAGTCCGGCATCCGACGCTCGTACCGAGGCGCCGCCGAGGTCTTCTCGCCCGCCGGTCCTGGGCGCACGCGGGGCGCGTGTCGCGGGGATGGCTCCGTGCGGCAGACGGGACGTAAAGGACGGAAGTGGATGCCGATTCGAGCCCGGTGGGCGGGGTGCTATACGATCTCGAGTCGCGACACGCGAATGAGGGCGCGTGCCGGTGTACCGGATTCACCACCGAGCTGCCAATTCTGAAAATCAATGAATTCACAGATGTCGTTCGGGAATGGATCCGACTGTTCGCCTTGTTCTGCGGGAGTCTCGACCTTTATCCGGGTCGGTCGGCCGTGGAGAACCGATACGCGATCGTTGCGCCTTCGCGAAATGGTCGGTCGGTAGTTAGCCAGAAAATCGGACATGAGATTCGGGTGCTCGGTCGCAAATATCGGTGAACCCGAAGGGGTGGAGCTGACCGGTTGGTCGGTGGATATTTCGCGCGTCGACATCGGGGTCGACGGTCGCGAGCGGATCTCACCCATCCGCGACACGCCGCGCGGAAATCGCGGCAAAACTGCTAGTCAGACGGTATATACGCCGGTCGACGCCCGGTAGGGATCCGTGCTGAAGCCGGAGTAACGTTGCCGCACACGCGGGCGAACAACATTACGCCAGGCAAACAACTCGGCCCCAGCTCGGTATGACCCGTCTACACTGAGCGGGGAATGCTGCCTGATAGCTGAATGGCGCAGAGCTCGATCGCTTCATCGCATGATTCATGTCCTCGTTTCGCGGTAGTTGGTGGAAGACGTGGTTATGGAGGTGGGTTCGCTATAGCAGACCGTGTCGGCATCGGTTCGATGATCCGCGCACGGGGACACGTCGTATGTGGTACACGGTCGGCGCATTCGTAGCAGGGGTCGCGCCGTCCCGTCGTTAGGTAATTCGGGTAATCGGGGAAATTCGGATGCGGTACGCAGGCGTCTCGTCGTGCGTGGCGTGCTTTCGAGTTGAGTTAGGGGTCACACGAATGAATCTGAAGTCGGACCGATCCGGCGCGGGCGAGCGCGATCTGATTCCGCTGTCGAGGGCGCAGTACGGCATGTGGCTTGCCGACAACATGCCGGGCGGGCCTCCCGTCAACATCGCGCACTACGTCGAGATCGAGGGTCCGATCGACCACGACGCCTTCCGCCGCGCCGTCAATCTGGCGGGCCGGGAGACCGAATCGATGGCCGTGCGGGTCGTCGAGGTCGACGGGCGTCCGTACCAGTACGTGGACGACACCCTGGAATACCGCGAACCCGTCCTCGACGTGAGCGAAGCGGACGACCCCTACGCGGCCGCCATGGCGTGGATGCGCCGCGACTACAACACCAAGGCAAGCGATCTCGCCGTCGACCGGCTCGCCGCCACCATGCTCATCAAGCTCGGCGAGAACCGCTACCTGTGGTATGCCCGCGCCCACCACCTGGTGATCGACGGCTACGGCGCCTTCAACGTCCTGACCCGCGCCACCGAGCACTACAACGCCATCATCGAGGACAGGCGGCCGTCCCGGCTGGTGGCCGCCGACCTGCGCGAGGTCGCCGCCGCCGAGGACGCCTACCGCGCAGGCCCCCGTTTCGAGCGGGACCGCGCCTACTGGCTCGACAAGGTCAGCGGCCTGCCCGCACCGGTCAGCCTGGCCGGGCGCACCGCCCGCTGGCACAAGGTCGACCGTTATGCGGGACAGGAGATTCCGCCGAAGGTCGCCGCCGCGCTCGACCGGTTCGCCGCCACGTCGGGCGCCTCGCCCGCGCAGATCGTGATCGCCGCCTTCGCCGCCTTCCTGGCCCGCATGACCGGCACCGACGACGTGGTGCTCTCCATGCCGGTCAGCGCGCGCGTCACCAAACGGCTGCGCCACGCCGCGGCCATGCTGGCGAATATGGTGCCGATCCGTTTCGGGGTCGACGCCTCGACCACGATCCGCGACATGGTCGACGCCTCGGTCGGCGAACTCGTCGCCGCCATGCGCCATCAGCTCTACCGCTTCGAGGATCTGCGCCGCGAATCCGACGCCATCGACGCCACCGCGAACTCCTTCGGCCCGATCGTCAACATCCTGTTCTTCGACACCGAGGTCCGCATGGGCGCCGCGCTCGGCCGCTACCGCGCGCTGACCTCGGGCGTTCTCGACGACCTCCAGCTCAACATGTACCGCTCCGGCGACGACGCGCCGATGCAGGTCGAACTGCACGGCAACGCGAACCTGTACGAGCAGGACGAACTCGATTCGCACACCAAACGATTCGTCGACTTCCTGAGCAGGATGCTGACCGCGCCCGCCGATACGCCCGTGGTCGAGATCGAACTGCTCGACCGGGCCGAACGCGGCCGCATCGTGCGCGATCTCGCGGGCGTCGACGGCGCTACCGTCTCCGGCACGTTGACCGACCTGTTGGCGCGGCGGATGTCGACCACACCGGACGCGGTCGCCGTCACCGCGGGCGAGGTCGCGGTCACCTACCGCGAGCTCGACCGGCGCTCGAACCGGCTCGCGCGCAGGCTGATCGAATGCGGCGCGCGCCCGGAGACCCTGGTCGCCATCGCGATGCCGCGCACCGCCGACCTGATCGTCGCGACCCTCGCCGTGCTGAAATCCGGCGCGGGATACCTGCCGCTCGACCTCGCGCATCCGGTCGACCGGCTCGCCTACGTGCTCTCCGACGCCGACCCCATCGCGGTGCTGACCACCGAGGAGTTCCGCGACCGCGTCCCCGGCGACCCCGACCGGGTCCTGCTCTTCGACGCCGACCAGCGGCATTCGGCCCGCCCGCTCACCGACGCCGACCGCCTCGCGCCGACCCGCTCCGAGCAGATCGCCTACGTCATCTACACCTCCGGGTCCACCGGCAAGCCCAAGGGCGTCGCGATCACCCACCGCGCGGTGACCTCCTACCTGCGCAACTCCTGCGCGAAGTTCGGCATCGAGCCGGGCGACGTGTGGACCCTGTTCCACTCCTACGCCTTCGACTACTCGATCTGGGAGATCTTCGGTCCGCTGAGCACCGGCGGCCGGATCGTGGTGGTCGACGCCGCGACCAGCCGCGCGCCCGACGAGATGGTCGCGCTGGCGGCCCGCGAGAAGGTCACGATCTTCAGCCAGACGCCTTCGGCGTTCTACCAATTCGCCACCGCGCGACGGCGTTACGCCGACCAGGGCGAACCCGGGGGCGCGCTGGCGCTGCGCCAGGTCGTGCTCTCCGGTGAGGGCCTGCATCCGGGCTGGCTCGCCGACTGGTACGAGCACGATCCCGAGGTTCCGGTACTGGTCAACAGCTACGGCATCACCGAGACCACGGTCTTCGTCACCCATCGGTCGATGGCGCGCGCGGATGCCGTGCCCGGCGCGCCGAGCGCCATCGGGCGCGCGCTGCCGGGGCTGCGCACCTACGTCCTCGACGGGCGGCTGCGGCCCGCGCCGCTCGGCGCGTGGGGCGAGATCTATGTCGCCGGTGACCAACTCGCGCGCGGCTACCTCGGCAAGCCCGCGCTCAGCGCCGGGCGTTTCGTGGCCGACCCGTTCGGCGCGCCCGGTTCACGGCTGTATCGCAGCGGCGATGTCGCGCGCTGGAATCACGGCGGCGAACTGGAGTATCGCGGTCGCGCGGACCAGCAGGTGCAGTTGCGCGGATTCCGCATCGAACTCGACGAGATCCGTAACGCGCTGTCGAGCCATCCCGCGGTGTCGGCGGCCGTCGCCATCGTGCACCTGCCCGACACCGAGGGCGCGTGCCTCGTCGGCTACGTGGTCCCGGCGGCCGGGTCGAGCTGTGACACGGAGGCTCTGCGCGCCCACGTCGGCGCGCAGCTGCCCGAATACATGGTGCCCTCCGCCCTGGTCACCCTCGATGCGCTGCCGCTGACGGTCAACGGCAAGGTCGACCTGCGCGCGTTGCCCGAACCGGTCTTCGACGCCGCGGCGCCCTATGTCGCACCGCGCACCGATGTCGAGGCGGCGATCGCCGACGTGTTCGCCGAGGTGCTCGGTACGGAACGGGTCGGGGTGCTCGACGGCTTCTTCGAACTCGGCGGCAACTCGATCACCGCGACCAGCGCCGCGGTGCGCATCGCCGAGGTGACCCACTGCGACGTCTCCGTGCGCGACCTGTTCACCACCCCGACCGTGGCCGGTCTCGCCGCGCGCCTCGGCGAGACGCGGCGTCCCGCCCGCCCGGCCCTGACCGCAGTGCACCGCGAGGCGCCCATCCCGCTCGCGCCCGCGCAGAACCGGATCTGGGTGCTCAACCAGGCCGATCCCGAATCCGCCGCCTACAACATCCCGCTGGTCCTGCGGCTGACCGGGCGACTCGATCTCGACGCGCTGCGCGCCGCGCTCACCGACGTGATCGACCGCCACGAAGCGCTGCGCACCATCTACCCCGACCACAACGGGCAGGGCTCGCAGGTGATCCTGTCCGCCGCGCAGGCCGCCCCGGATCTGGAACGCGACACCGCGACCAGCCCGGCGGAACTGGCCGAGCGCATCCGCGCGCTGGTGTCGGTGGGCGTCGACCTGCGCTACGAGGCGCCGATCCGGGCCACGCTGCTGCGCACCGCCGAATGCGACGACCACGTTCTGGTCGTCGTGCTGCACCACATCTGCTGCGACGGCTGGTCGCTGCGCCCGCTCGCGATCGATGTCGCCACCGCCTACAAGGCGCGGGTCGACGGCAAGGCGCCGGACTGGCACCCGCTCGCGGTGCAGTACGCCGACTACAGCGTCTGGCATCGCGGCCTGCTCGGCGACGAGACCGCCCCGAATTCGGTTGCCGCGCGGCAACTGCGGTACTGGGCGCAGCGCCTCGCCGGGCTGGCCCCGGTGCTGGAACTGCCCGCCGACCGCCCGCGTCCCGCGCGCGCGTCGCTGCGCGGCGATATCGCCACCGGCGCGATCCCGGCGGCGGTCTTCGCGGGTGTCGAGCGCGTCGCGCGCGCCGCGGGCGTGACCAATTTCGTCGTCGTGCACGCCGCGCTGGCGGCGCTGCTGTCGCGCATGTCCGGTGTCGCCGACATCGCGATCGGCGCGCCGGTGGCCGGGCGCGGCGAACGCGCGCTGGAACCGCTGATCGGCATGTTCGTCAACACCGTTCCGCTGCGCACCGACGTGCGCCGCGACGAATCCTTCCGCGCCTTCCTGAGCCGGGTCAAGGAAACCGACGTCGACGCGTTCGCCAACAGCGACCTGCCCTACGAGCGGATCGTGGACGAACTCGACCCGACCAGGTCGATGGCCTACGCGCCGCTGTGCCAGGTGTACCTGGTGTTCGAGAACACCCGCCGCGCCACCGCGGAACTGGCCGACCTCACCGTCGAGGTCCTCGATCCCGGCCCGGAACCGGCCAAGGTCGACCTCATCGTCACCGTGTCCGAGAACACCGCCGACGGCGGCGATGTCGCGGTGCGGGTCAACTACGCCACCGACCTGTTCGACCGGGCAACGGTCGAGGAGTTCGTGCGCCGCCTCAACCGGGTGCTCGCCGCCTTCGTCGCCGACCCGCAGCTGAGCGTCGGTGCGGCGCCGGTGCTTTCGGCCAGTGAGATCCACGACACCGTGCCCGCCGTCGGCGCCGTCGCCGAACCCGCGCGCGTGCTGTCGGAGGTGTTCACGGTGGGCGCGGCCACCGACGAGGCGGTCGTGGCCGACGGGCGTGTCCTCACCTACGGGGAACTCGACGCGTGGTCGAATCGCCTCGCCCGCAAGCTGATCGCGGCGGGCGTGGGTCCCGAGGACCGGGTCGCGCTCGCCATGGGACGCGGGGCGGAATTCGTGGCCTGCGTGTGGGCGGTGGCGAAGTCCGGTGCGGCATTCGTGCCCGTCGACCCCAGGTATCCGGCCGACCGGATCGCGCACATGATCGCCGACTCCGCGATCGAGGTCGCGCTCACCGTGCGCGCGGCGCGGGAACTGCTGCCGGGGACCGTGCGCGCGATCGTGCTCGACGACCCGTGCACCGCCGACGAGCTCGGCTCGGAATCGGCCAAGGCGGTGCGGGAATCCGAGCGCGTGCGCCAGAGTCGCCCGAGGGACGTGGCCTACGTGCTCTACACCTCCGGGTCCACCGGCACGCCGAAGGGTGTCGCGGTGACCCACGAGGGTCTGGCGAATTTCGCCGCCGAACAACGCGATCGGTACCGGGTGGACCGGCGTGCGCGGGTATTGCAGGTCGCCGCGCCGGGATTCGACGCGGTGATGCTGGAACTGTTGATGGCCCACGCCAACGGTGCGGTGCTCGTGGTGTCCCCGCCGCAGGTGTTCGCGGGCGCCGAACTCACCGAACTGATTCGCGCGCACCGTGTCACGCACGCCTTCCTCACCCCGAGCGTGCTCGCCACCATGTCGACCGATGGCGCCGAATCGCTGCGGGTGCTGGTCGCGGGCGGCGAGGCCGTCACGGCGGAGACGGTGGCGGTGTGGGCGCCGGGGCGTGAGCTGTTCAACGGCTACGGCCCCACCGAGACCACCATCATGGTCGCCATCAGCGATCCGCTGCGGGTCGGCGAGACGGTGACCATGGGCGGCCCGATCCGCGGCACCGACACCGTGGTGCTCGACGCCGCGCTGCGCCCGGTCCCGATCGGCGCGACGGGCGAGTTGTATGTCTCCGGTGTGCAATTGGCGCGCGGCTACCTCGCGCGCCCGGACGCGACCGCGGCGGCCTTCGTGGCGAACCCGTACGGCGAGCCCGGCGCGCGCATGTACCGCACCGGTGATCTGGTGCGCTGGCGCGGCGATCGCCGCCTCGAGTATCAGGGACGCGGCGACTTCCAGGTCAAGATCCGCGGCCAGCGCATCGAACTCGGCGAGATCGAGTCGGTGCTCGCGAGCCATCCCTCGGTCGCCGCCGCGGTCGTGGTTGGGCTCGCCGGAGAATCCGGCACGCGACTGGCCGCCTACGTCGTGCCCGCCGACGGCGCCCTCGACACCGCCGAACTGCTGCGGCACGCCGGCGGGCGACTGCCGTCGCACATGGTGCCCGACGCCGTGACCGTGCTGGCCGCACTGCCTTTGAGCTCGGTCGGCAAGATCGATCGCGCCGCGCTGCCCGCCCCCGATTTCGTGACCACCGTCGAATTCGTCGCGCCGCGCGACACCGCGGAACAGACCGTGGCCGAGACCTTCGCCGAAGTGCTCGGCGTCACCAGGGTCGGCGCGCTCGACGACTTCTTCGGACTCGGCGGCAACTCGCTCTCGGCCACCAGGGTGGCCGCGCGGCTGGCGACCGCCTTCGGCGCCGAGGTGCCGTTGCGCGCGATCTTCGAGGCGCCGACCGTCGCGGCGCTGGCGCGGCAGCTGCGCACCGCGCGGACCACGACCCGCGAGCCGCTGGTTCCCCAGCCGCGCCCGGACCGCGTACCGCTCTCACCCGCGCAGGCCCGCATGTGGTTCCTGAACCGGCTCGATCCCGAGTCGGCGGTCTACAACGTGCCGATCGTCGTGCACATCGATGGCGCCCTCGACATCGATGCGATGCGGGCCACGCTGATGGACCTGCTCGAACGCCACGAAACCCTGCGCACCTTCTATCCGGACAGCGACAGCGGACCGCACCAGGTAGTCGTCGCGGTCGATGCCGCCGCGGTTGCCGAGGCTGCGGCATCTACCGAGGTTGCGAAGACTACCGAGGCTGTGGCGACTACCGAGACTGCGGTGGCGGGCGACGCTGTGATGGCTGAGGGTGCCGCGGCAGCGGGAGATGTCGCGGTGGCAGCCGGGGCTGTGGTCACGGGCGGTGCCGTGGCGGCGAGCTTGACGCCGATTCCGGTGGCCGAGGCCGACCTCGAGGCGCGGATCGCGGTCGAGGTGGCGGCGGGCTTCGACGTGACCGCCGCGCCGCCGTGCCGTATCGCGTTGCTGCGCAGCGCACCCGGGCGGCACACCCTGATTCTGGTCGTGCACCACATCGGCATCGACGGCTCCTCGCTCGCGCCGCTGGCCGCCGACCTCATGACCGCCTACCGGTCCAGGTCGCGGCAGCAGGCCCCGGACTGGGCGCCGCTGCCGGTGCAGTACGCCGATTACGCGCTGTGGCAACGGAATCTGCTCGGCGCCGAGGACGATCCGCACAGCCCCACCGTCGCCCAGACCACCTATTGGCGCACGGCGCTGGCCGATCTGCCCGAGGTGCTCGACCTGCCGACCGATCACCCGCGCCCGGCGATCCAGTCCTTCCGCGGCGCGACGGTGTCGGCGGCCGTACCCGCCGACGTGCACGCCGCCGTCCGCACGCTGGCGCGCGCCAACGACGTCACGGTGTTCATGGTGATGCACGCGGCCTTCGCGGCACTGCTGGCGCGGCTGTCGGGCAGCGGCGACATCGCGGTCGGCACCCCGATCGCCGGTCGCGGCGAACCCGGACTCGACGGCTTGGTCGGTATGTTCGTCAACACCCTCGTGCTCAGGACCGAGGTCTCGCCCGGCTCCTCCTTCCTCGACCTGCTGCGCGATGTGCGCGCCACCGACCTGGCGGCCTTCGAGAACGCCGACATCCCGTTCGAACGTCTCGTCGAGGTCATGAACCCGCCCCGCTCGGCCGCGCACGCCCCGCTGACCCAGGTCGGGTTCTCCTTCCAGAACATCGAGATCCCCACCGTCGACTTCGACGGCCTCACGGTCTCGACGCGCATGGTCGATCCGGGCGTGGCGAAATACGATCTGCACCTGAACCTGGTCGACACCATCGGCGCGGACGGCGAACCCGAGGACATGGCCGTCGAATTCGCCTACGCCACAGATCTGTTCGAGGAATCCACGGTATCGGCGATCTTCGAACGCTTCGTTCGTCTGCTGCGCGGCGCGCTCGCCGATCCGGCCCGCGCGCTCGGCGACATCGACCTGCTGACCGCCGCCGAACGCGACCGGCTGACCGCGCTGTCCATCGGACCGGTGGTCGTCGAGTCGCCGACCACGCTCGCCGACATGTTCGCCGCGCAGGTCACGGCCACCCCGGAGGCCACCGCGCTGATCGACGCCGAAACCGGTGCGCGACTGACCTACCGCGACTTCGGCGCGCGAGTGAACGCGCTGGCGCACGGTCTGATCGCGCGCGGCGTGGCCCCCGGCACCCTGGTCGCGGTCGCGATGCGGCGCAGTGTGGATCTGCTGACCGCGCTGTACGCGATCCACGCCGCGGGCGCGGCCTATCTGCCGCTCGACCCCGACCATCCGATGGAACGCACCCGCGCGGTACTCGGCGCGGCCGGACCACTCGCGGTGCTCACCCGCGCGGACGACGAAGCCCCGTTGCCGGTCGATGCGACCCGTTGGAAGCTCGCCGAATTCACGTCCGAGAACGTCGCACCGGTCACCGACGCCGACCGGATCCGCCCGCTGCGCCCGGCCGACCTCGCCTACGTCATCTACACCTCGGGGTCGACCGGCGAGCCGAAGGGCGTCGCGGTGCCGCACGCGGCGGTCGCGAACCAGATGCGTTGGATGCGCGCGCATTACGAACTCGGCGGCACCGATGTCCTGCTCTGGCGCACCCCCGTGACCTTCGATCTCTCGGTATGGGAACTGTTCTCGGCCGGGGTGTCCGGCGCGGCGTTGGTCGTCGCCGACCCCGGCGCACACACCGATCCGGTGGCACTGGCCGGCTCGATCACCGAATACGGCGTCACCCTGGTCGATTTCGTCCCCTCACTGTTGTCGGCCTTCCTCGAGGCCACCCCCGCGGGGACCATCGCGGACCGGTGCCGAGTGCTGTGCATCGGCGAGGCGCTGCCCGCCGCGACGGTGCGCCGCTTCCGCGAGCACAGCGGCGCGCGCATCGACAATCTGTACGGTCCGACCGAGGCCGCGGTGAGCGTCACCGCGCACCGGATCGGCGAGGTCGACGCGGGCACCGTGCCCATCGGCGCGCCGGAGGCCAATGTGACGGTGCAGGTGCTCGACGCGCGACTGCGTCCGACCCCGCCCGGCGTGACCGGCGAACTGTATCTGGGCGGTGTGCAGTTGGCGCGCGGCTATCACGGCAGTCGCGGCCGGAGCGCGGCGGCTTTCGTCGCCGACCCGTACACACCCGGCGCGCGCATGTACCGCACCGGCGACCTGGTCCGCTGGGGCGGCGACGGGAATCTGCGCTACGTCGGGCGCGCCGACACCCAGGTGAAGGTGCGCGGTCTGCGTGTGGAACTCGGCGACATCGAGGCGGCGCTGCGCGCGCACCCGTCGGTGCGCGCCGCGGTCGCGCAGGTGCGTGCCGCGGGCGGCGAACAGCGCGTGGTGGCCTACGCGGTAGCCGAGGATCCGTTCGACGCCAAGGAGATCCGCGCGTTCCTGCTGACTCGCCTGCCCGCCTATATGGTGCCGTCGGTGGTGATCGCGATCGACGCGATTCCGCTGACCCCGAACGGCAAGGTCGACCACCGCGCTCTGCCCGCACCCGATCCCGCGCATTTCGTCTCCGAGTACCGTGCGCCGCGCGGCGTCGTGGAACAGGCCGTCGCCGGGGTCTTCGGCGACCTGTTCGGGGTACCCGAGGTTGGCGCGGACGACGACTTCTTCGAACTCGGCGGCAATTCGCTGATCGCGACCCGCGCGCTGAGCCGCATCGGCGCGGTCGTCGACGTGACGATTCCGGTGCGCACGATCTTCGAGGCGCCCACCGTCGCCCGGCTGGCCGAGCGCGTCGCGCGGCTGCGCGACGCCCCGAGTCTGCCCGCGCTGGAACGCAAGTCGCGTCCCGAGCGTATTCCGTTGTCGCACGCGCAGACCCGGATGTGGTTCCTCAACCAGTTCGAACCGGACGCGCCGGGCTACGTGGTGCCCTTGGCCATCCGGCTCAGCGGCGCGCTCGACGTGGCGGCATTGCGTTCGGCCTTCGGCGATGTCGTGGCCCGCCACGAGAGTCTGCGCACCACCTACCCGGTGATCGACGGCGTACCCGCCCAGCTCGTCCTCGATCCCGAGGAGGTCTTCGCCGCGCACGACCTGATCCCCGCGCCGATCACGGCCGAGGAACTGCCCGCGCGGCTCGCCGAGTTCTGCGCGGTCGGATTCCACGTGTCGCTGGAGGTGCCGGTGCGCGCGGCGCTGTTCCGGCTCGCCGAACAGGACTGGGTCGTCGCGGTCGCGGTGCACCACATCAGCTGCGACGGCTTCTCGGTGGCGCCGCTGGTCACCGACGTGATGACCGCCTACCGGGCGCGCGCGAACGACGCCGCGCCCCAATGGTCGCCGCTGCCTGTGCAATTCGCCGATTTCGCGCTCTGGCAGCACGAGGTGCTCGGTTCGGCCGACGACCCCGAATCCCCGGTCGGGCGCGATATCGCCTACTGGCGCGAACGGCTCGACGGCCTCCCGGATCGTCTCGACCTGCCGACCGACCGCCCGCGCCCGGCGGTGCGCACCCAGCACGGCGCGGTACTGCACGCCACCGTGCCCGCCGAAGTGCACACGCGGGTCAGGGAACTGGCCCGCCGCACCGGATGCACTCCGTTCATGGTGCTGCACGCGGCGCTGGCCGTGGTGCTAGCGCGCCTGTCGGGCAGCGACGACATCGCCGTCGGCGTGCCGCACGCGGGTCGCGGCGACCGCGCCCTCGACGATCTGGTCGGCATGTTCGTCAACACCCTGGTGCTGCGCACCGAAGTCGATGCCGGGGAGTCGTTCTCGGATCTGCTCGACCGGGTTCGCCACGCCGACCTCGAGGCGTTCGACCACGCCACGGTGCCCTTCGAGCAGTTGGTCGAGGCCCTCGCACCCGCCCGATCCACCTCGCACACCCCGCTGTTCCAGGTCATGATGGCCTACCAGAACATGGGACGCACCCGCCTCGAGCTGCCCGGGCTCACCGTCGAGAACGTCGATCCCGGTGACAGCGCCGCCATCTACGATCTGCTGCTGATGGTCTCGGAGGAATTCGGGCCGCGGCAGGAACCCGCAGGCGCCGCTCTGCGCCTGACCTACTCCACCGACCTGTTCGACGAACAGTCGATGCGCCGCTGCCTGGCGCGGCTGGTGCGCGTTCTGGACGCCGTCACCGCCGAGGCGGGCGCGGCCGTCCGGATCGGCGACATCGATCTGCTCGACGCGCACGAGAGCGCCATGATCGACCGCGTCAACGACACCGGCGGCGCGGTCGCGCGTGCCACCCTCGCCGAGCTGTTCGACGCGCAGGTCGTTCGTACTCCGCACCGCCCGGCGATCCGGGTGCCCGGCGGGGTCACCTGGACCTACCGCGAATTCGA
This sequence comes from Nocardia bovistercoris, assembly GCF_015674855.1. Classification (GTDB taxonomy): domain Bacteria; phylum Actinomycetota; class Actinomycetes; order Mycobacteriales; family Mycobacteriaceae; genus Nocardia; species Nocardia bovistercoris. Next base: position 45,350 of record NZ_JADMLG010000010.1, read on the forward strand.
CGAGCGCGTGAACCGGTTGGCGCGCACGCTGATCGAACTCGGCGCGGGCCCGGAGACCGTGGTCGCCGTCGCGGTCGAGCGCGGCGCGGCGCTGGTGACGGCGCTGTACGCGGTGATGAAAGCGGGCGCGGCCTTCCTGCCGATCGACCCCGCCCATCCGAGCGCGCGGATCGCGCGGATCACGGCGGCGGCGCGACCGCTGCTGGTCCTCACCACCGAGGCCGACAGCGGTAATCTGCCCGCCGAGGTCCGCCGCGAATACCTCGACCGGATGGACACCGCCCCGATGTCGGCGGGCCCGATCACCGACGCCGACCGCCGCGCGCCGCTGCGTCCCGATCACCTGGCCTACGTGCTGTTCACCTCCGGCTCGACCGGCACCCCGAAGGGGGTCGCGCTCACCCACGCCGCGACGGTCAGCCAGTTGGCATGGGCGCAGCGGCGCTGGCCTCACGATGCCTCGGACGCGGTTCTGTTCAAGACCCCGGTGACCTTCGACATCGCGGTCTGGGAACTGTTCTGGCCGTTGCAGACCGGCGCGCACATCGTGGTCTCCGCACCCGGCGGCCACCGCGACCCGGCCTACCTGCTCGACGTCATTGCCCGCTATCGCGTCACCACCGTGCATTTCGTGCCGTCGATGCTGGACGTGCTGCTGGAATCCGCGCGCGGCGAGGCACGCACCTCGGTGCGGCGGGTGTTCGTGGCGGGCGAGGCGCTGACCAGGCGCACCGCCGAGACCGCGACGGATCTGTTCACCTACGCGGAACTGGTCAACTGGTACGGACCGGCGGAGGCGGAGGTGGTGACCTTCGCGGCGCCCGACACCGCCGACGAGACCGCGGCCACCGTCCCGATCGGCGTTCCGGTCTCGGGGATGCGGACCCACGTCCTGGACGCCAGGCTGCGGCGGGTGCCGGTCGGCGTTATCGGCGAACTGTACGTCGCCGGAACCCAGCTCGCGCGCGGCTACCACGCGCGCACCGACCTGACCTGCGCGGCATTCGTCGCCGACCCGTTCGAGGGCGCGGGCGAAAGGCTCTACCGCACCGGCGATCTGGTGCGCTGGAGCGACGCGGGGCAGCTCGAGTACCTCGGCCGCCGCGACTTCCAGGTGAAGGTGCGCGGCCAGCGCGTCGAAGCGGGCGATATCGAGGCCGCGCTGCACGAGCTCGCGCAGGTGGCGCGCGCGGCGGTGGTGGTGACGCCCGATCGCATCGCCGCCTATGTGACGCCCGCGCCGGGCGCCACATTGGACGCTCGCGGTGTGCGCGCGGAATTGGCGCGCGCGCTGCCCGCCTACCTCGTCCCCTCGGGGGTCACGGTGCTCGCGGAGATGCCGCTCAGCGCGAACGGCAAACTCGACCGGTCCGCGTTGCCGGAGCCGGTGTTCGACGCGGGCGAGGAGTTCGTGGCGCCGCGCGGTGAACGGGAGACGCTGCTCGCGGGCATCGTCGCCGAACTCACCGGCGCCGAGCGGGTCGGGGTGACCGCGAATCTGTTCGATATCGGCGTCACGTCGCTGTCGGCGGCGCGCATCGCCGCGCGCGCCGAAGCGTCGCTCGGCGTCGCGGTCGGCATCCGTGACATCTTCGAGGCGCCGACCGTGGCCGAGCTGGCCGACCTGCTGGCCACGCGCACCGCCTCGGCGGCGATTCCGCTGCTCACCCGCCCGCGACCGGAGATCGTCCCGCTCGCCACCGCCCAGCGCCGGATGTGGCTGCTCAACCAGCTCGACACCGAATCCGCCGCCTACAACATCTGCCTCGCGGTGCGCCTCACCGGCGCACTCGACGTCGACGCGCTGCGCGCGGCCTTCCTCGACGTGCTCGCCAGGCACGAACCGCTGCGCACCGTGTACCCGGCGGTGGACGGCGAACCTTGCCAGGTCGTGCACACCGTCGCGGCGTTCGGCGCGGCGGCCACGCGCGAGATCGCGGTGTTCGAACCCGAATCCGTCACCGACGCATCCGAACTCACCGCGCGCATCGGCGCGACGGTGGCGGCGGGCTTCGACGTGGCCCGCGAGGTCCCGGTGCGCGCGCGGCTGTTCCGCACCGCCGCGGACAGTCACGTACTCGTGGTCGTCGTCCACCACATCGCGGCCGACGGCGCGTCCATGCCGCCGCTGGCGCGCGATGTGTTCACCGCCTACCAGGCCCGCGGACGAGGCCAGGTGCCGCGCTGGCAGCCGCTGGCCGTCCAGTTCGCCGACTACGCGCTGTGGCAACGTGATTCGCTCGGTTCGGAATCCGATCCGGAATCCACGATCGCCCGGCAGATCGATTACTGGACCGGCGCGCTCGACGGCTCGCCGGAACTGCTCGACCTGCCGACCGACCGTCCGCGTCCGGCCGCCATGTCCATGGTCGGCGCGAGCGCCCGCTTCACCGTCTCCGCCGAATTGCACGAGGCCGTGGTGCGTTTGGCGCGGCGCGAGGGCGTGACCATGTTCGTGGTGCTGCACGCGGCGCTGGCCGTCGTGCTGGCACGCACCGCGCACGACTCGGACATCTGCGTCGGCACGCCGGTCGCCGGACGCGGCAGGCGCGAACTCGACGACCTGGTCGGCATGTTCGTCAACACCGTGGTGCTGCGCACCGACGTGCGCGACGATCGGTCGTTCCGGGAATTCCTGGCGCGGGTCCGCGACACCGACCTCGCCGCGCTCACCCACGCCGACCTGCCCTACGAGCGTCTCGTCGAGATCCTCGACCGTCCGCGCTCGGCGGCGTATTCGCCGCTGTTCCAGGTGATGTTGGGCGTACAGCCCGCGGGCGGCGTGCGTTTCGAACTGCCCGATATCGCGGTCGAGGTCGTCGATCCCGGTCTGTCCCAGGCCAAGACCGACCTGACGGTCCTGCTGACCGAGCGCGCCGAGGACGGCCGCGCCGCAGGCATCGACGGCGAGATCATCTACGCCACAGATCTTTTCGTGGCGTCCACCGCGGAGTCGCTGGCCGCGCGCCTGCTGCGCGTACTGGAATCGGTCACTACCGATCCGGCCGCGCGGGTCGGCGACATCTCGCTGCTCGACGCGAGCGAGCTGGCGCGGTTCGTCCCCGCGAGCGGCGGCGCGACCGCCGCCCCCGGCCTGTTCCCTGACCTGCTCACCGCCGCGACCGCCGCCGCACCCGAGGCCGCCGCGCTGATCGGCGTCGACCGGACGTTGACCTACGCGGAGTTCGATCGCGAATCGAACCGCTTGGCGGCCTACCTGCTCGCCCGCGGTGTCGGTGTCGGGTCCTTCGTGGCGTTGGCGGTGCCGAGATCGGTGGACTACCACGTCGCCATGTGGGCCGTCGCCAAGACCGGCGCGACCTTCGTCCCGGTCGACCTGCGCTATCCCACCGCCCGCATCGCGCACATGATCGCCGATTCCGGCGCCGCGATCGGCCTCACCCACCTCGACGCGCGCGCCGCGCTGCCCGACGGCGTGGCCTGGTTCGCACTCGACGATCCGGCCGTCGCCGAAGCGATCGACGCGCGCTCCGACGCGCCGATCACCGACGCGGACCGCACCCGTCGGGTGCACCTCGACGACGCGGCCTACCTCGTCTACACCTCCGGCTCCACCGGAACCCCGAAGGGCGTCGTGGTGACCCACCGCGGCCTGCACGGATTCGCGGCCGTCCAACGTGACCGGTACCGGGTCGACTCCCGCTCCCGCGTGCTCCAGGTCTCGGCGCCCGCCTTCGACGCGGTCCTGCTCGAGTCGTTCATGGCCGTGGCGGCCTCGGCCACGCTGGTGATCTCGCCCCCCGAGGTGTTCGGCGGCTCGGAACTCGACACCCTGGTTCGCGCGCACGCGGTGACCCATGCGTTCCTGACCCCGAGCGTGCTCGCGACCATCGGCCCCGACGGACTCGAATCCGTGCGGGTGCTCGCGGTCGGCGGCGAGATGGTCAGCGCCGAGATCATCGCCGCGTGGTCGCCGGGACGCAGGCTGCACAACATCTACGGCCCCACCGAGACCACGATCGTGGTCACCATCGGCGAACCGGTCGGCGCGGGCGACGCCATCACCATCGGCGGCCCGATCGCGGGCGTCGCCGCGGTGGTCCTCGACGAGCGACTGCGGCCCGCGCCGATCGGTGTGGCGGGCGAGCTCTACCTCGCGGGCGACCAATTGGCTCGCGGATACCTGCACCGGCCCGCGCCGACGGCGGGCGCGTTCGTCGCGAATCCTTTCGCCGCGGCGGGCGCGCGGATGTACCGGACCGGCGACATGGTCCGCTGGACCGCCGATGGCGCCCTGGAATACGTGGGGCGCATCGACTTCCAGGTCAAGATCCGCGGGCAGCGCATCGAACTCGGCGAGATCGACGCGGCGCTGTTCGCCCATCCCGGTGTCGCGACGGCGGTCACGGTGAGCCGCAGCGGCCCCGGCGGTCAGCCCGCGCTGGCCTCCTACGTGGTGGCCGACGGGGGCGCCGAACTCGACCCGGCCGGCGTGCGCGCCCACGTCGCGGCGACACTGCCCGCGCACATGGTGCCCGCCACCGTCACCGTGCTGGACCGGATGCCGCTGTCGGCCACCGGCAAGGTGGATCGAAAAGCGCTGCCCGAACCCGATTTCGAAGTGGGCGAAACCGAGGAGGTCGCCCCCGCCGACGAATCGGAGCGGATCATCGCCGCGGCATTCGCCGAGGTGCTCGGCCTCGCCTCGATCGGCGCGACGAGTTCGTTCTTCGCCCACGGCGGCGACTCCATCATGGTGATCCAGCTGGCATCGCGTCTGAAGGCCGCGGGCATCCTGGTCACCGCGCGAGACATCTTCGAACGCAAGACCGTTCGGGAACTGGCCCGCGTGGCCGACCGCGCGGGTCGCGCCGCGCTGCCGGAGCTGCCCGGCGGCGGCATCGGCGAGATCACGCCGACCCCGATCGTGTCCTGGCTGCTCGAATTGCCCGGACACACCGACCGTTTCGCGCAGTCGCTGCTGGTCCGGTTGCCGCGCACGGCCACCGTCGAACAGGTCGCCGCCACCGTGCGCGCGATTCTCGATCAGCACGACATGTTGCGCGCCCGACTGCGCGACGGCCGCCTCGAGGTCGCCCCGGTCGGCGCCATCGACGCGAACGCGGCGGTCCTGGTCCGCACCTTCGACGCCGATTCCGCGCCGGGCACGGTCGGTTTCGCCGAGGCGGCCCGCGCGGCCGCGATGGCGGCGGCCGATGGACTCGATCCCGCCGACGGCCGCATGCTGCGCGTGGTCTGCCTGCTGCCCGCCCGCGGCGTCGACGCCGAGGCCCGCGCCTTGATCGTGATCCACCACCTCGTGGTCGACGCAGTGTCGTGGCGCATCCTGGTCCCGGACTTCGCCACCGCATGGGGGCAACTCACCAACGGACAGCAGGTTTCGCTGCCCGCGCAGGGCACTTCCATGCGCCGCTGGGCGCACGCGCTGGCCGAGGCGGCGCCGAGCCGGGCGGGCGAACTCGACCTGTGGCGGCGGATGGCGACCGCGTCCGACCCGCTGCTGGGCCGCGGCGAATTCGATCCGGTGCTCGACACCCAGTCCACGGTCCGCCACGTCGAGCTCACCCTGCCCGCATCGGTCACCTCGGCGCTGCTGCACGCGGTGCCCGAGGCCGCGCGCGGCGGCGTGGACGACGCGCTGTTGGCCGGCCTCGCCGTGGCCACCGCCCGCTGGCGGGCGCGTCGCGGCGTCGCCCACCGCGGTCTGAAGGTGCTGCTCGAGGGCCATGGCCGCGCGGAACAGCTCGTCGAGGGCGCCGACCTGTCGCGCACGGTCGGCTGGTTCACCGCCACCTACCCGGTGGCGCTCGACCTGACCGAGGTCGCCGAGGACGATCCGCGCGCCGCCGTCATGGCCGTCAAGGACCAGTTGCGCGCGATTCCGGACAAGGGCATCGGCTACGGCTTACTGCGCTACTTGAACCCGGACACCGCCGCGACCTTGGCCGCGCTGCCCGCGCCGCAGATCAGCTTCAACAATCTCGGCCGCGTCGGCGCCGACATGTCAGCACTCGCGGAGGTGCCCTGGCTCCCGACCGACGAGAACTTCGACCGCACAGCGGCTTTCGATCCGGATATGCCCGCAGCCGCGACGCTCACCATCGATGTGAACGTGCTCGACACCGCCGCCGGACCTCGGCTGACGGCGCGGGTCGGCTACGCGGGCGGCCTGATCGCCCGCACCGCCGCGAGCGAACTCGCCGACGACTGGGCCGCCGCTCTCGCCGAGATCGCGGCCGCCGCCGACCGCGATGCCGACTGGGGACTTTCCCCCGGCGACCTGCCGCTGATCGACCTGACCGGCGCCGACCTGGCCGCCTTCACCGAGCGGTACGGCCGCCTGACCGACGTGTGGCCGCCCGCGCCGTTGCAGGCCGGTCTGCTGTTCCACGCCGAGCTCGCCGCGGGCGGACTCGACGTGTACACCGCGCAGTCGGTGCTCGAGATCGAAGGCCGACTCGACGCCGACCGGCTGGAGCGGTCGATGGCGGCGCTGCTGGAACGGCACCCGAACCTGCGCGCCGGATTCGCCCGCACCGCACAGGGGGTCGCGGCGCAGGTGGTGCCCGCCGAGATCGCCGCGTGCTGGTCGCGCCTGGACCTGTCCGACGACCCGTCGGCGCTGGAGTCGGTGATCGCGGCCGAACGCGCCACCGCCTTCGATCCCGCCGAGCCGCCGCTGCTGCGCCTGCTCACCATCACGGTCGGCCCCGACGCCCACCGCCTGGTGCTGACCGCGCACCACCTGCTGCTCGACGGCTGGTCGCTGCCGCTGCTGTGGCGGGAGCTGATCGGGCTGTACGCGGTCCGGGCGCGCATCGAATTGCTGCCCGCCGCACCGGATTACCGCGACTACCTGACCTGGCTGCACGATCGCGGCGATGACCTCGCGGCGTGGCGGGAGGCGCTGCGCGAGGTCACCGAACCCACGGTGGTCGCGGATCTGCGTACCGGCGCACCGGTCGACATCCCGGTGGACCTGCCCGTCGACCTGCCGCCCTCGGTCACCGCCGAACTCACCGAATTCGCACGGGCGCAAGAGATCACGATGGCGACGATCCTGCAATTCGGGTGGGCGCTGGTACTGGGCAATCAACTCGGCGCCGACCGCGTGGTGTTCGGCGGCACCGTCTCCGGGCGGCCCGCCGAACTGTCCGGCGTGGAATCGATGATCGGCCTGTTCATCAACACGATTCCGGTGCCGGTCGAGCTGCGCCAGGACAGCAGCGTCCGGGACGCGCTGGTGCGGTTGCAGGCCGACAGCGCCAGGATGGTCGACCACCATCACGTCGAGCTGTCGCAGATCCTGTCCGCCGCCGGCGCGGGCGCGCTGTTCGACACCCTGGTCGTGCTCGAGTCCTACCCGGTGGACAGCAGCGGACTCGGCGCGGTCGACATCGACGGTATGCGGGTGACGGCTGCCTCGGGCACCGACGCCGCGCACTACCCGATCACCGTGCAGGCCCACCTGCTCGACACCCTGCACATCCGGGTGCGCTACCAGCGCGGGCACGTCACCGACGCCACCGCGGCGCGGCTGGCCGCCCGCCTCGAGACCGCGCTGCGCGCCATCGCCGCCGATCCGGACGCGCGGGTCGGGGCGGTGGATCTGCTGACGGTCTCCGAGCGGGCGCTGCTCGCCCCGGCCAGGGGCGCGGCGGCCGAAACCGCTTGGCCGCTCGCGGATCTGCTGGCGGTGCGCGAGGATTCGGCCCCCGCCGTGATCTGCGGTGCGCGCGTCGTCTCCTACGGCGAACTCGACGCGTGGTCGACCCGTGTCGCGCGGCAGCTGATCGCCTGGGGCGTCGGCCCCGGCGACCTGGTCGGGCTGGCCATGGGCCGGTCGGTGGAGTTCGTCGTCGGCATGTGGGCCGTGGCCAAGTCGGGCGCCGGATTCGTGCCGATCGACCCGCGCTATCCGGTCGAGCGGGTCGCGGGGATGGTCGCCGATTCCGGTCTGCGGGTGGCGCTCGCGGTCGCGGTGTCGCGGCACGTGGTGCCCGACGGCGTGCGCCTGCTCGAACTCGACGATCCCGATATGGAGGTCTCGATCGCGGGCTGGCCGCCGTATCCGGTGACCGACGCCGACCGGGTCCGCCCGGTCCGCGCGAACGATGTGGCCTACGTCGTCTACACCTCCGGCTCCACCGGAACGCCAAAGGGCGTCGCGGTGACCAACACCGGCCTGGCGAATTTCGCTGCCGAACAACGGCATCGGTACCGGGTGGACGAGCGCGCGCGGGTGCTGCAGGTGTCGGCGCCCGGATTCGACGCGGTGCTGCTGGAACTGCTGATGGCCCATGTGAACGGCGCGGCGCTCGTGGTGTCGCCGCCGGAGGTGTTCGGCGGCGACGAACTCACCCGCCTGATGATCGACCGGCGCGTCACCCACGCCTTCCTCACCCCGAGCGTGCTGGCCACCATGTCGCCCGACGGGCTGGACGCGCTGCGCGTGCTGGTCGTCGGCGGCGAGGCGGTGGCGCCGGAGACGGTGGCGCGGTGGGCGCCGGGCCGCGCGCTGTTCGACGGCTACGGCCCGACCGAGACCACCGTCATGGTGATGATCAGCGACGCCATGGCGCCGGGCCGCGACGTCACCATCGGCGGTCCCATTCGCGGCGTGACGGCCGCGGTACTCGACGCGCGACTGCGCCCGGTGCCGGTCGGCGTCGCGGGCGAACTCTACGTCGGCGGTGTCCAATTGGCGCGCGGCTACCTGAACCGGCCCGCCGCCACCGCGTCCGCCTTCGTCGCCGACCCGTTCGGGTCCGCGGGCGAACGCGTCTACCGCACCGGCGATCTGGTGCGCTGGCGCGCCGATCACACCCTCGAATATCTGGGGCGCGCGGACTTCCAGGTGAAGCTGCGCGGCCAGCGTGTCGAACTCGGCGAGATCGAATCCGTGTGCACCGCGCAGGCCGGAGTCGAGCGGGCCGCGGTGGTCCTGCGCACCGATGATCGCGGCGTGGATCGCCTTGTCGCCTACCTGGTCGGCGCCGCAGGACTCGACCCGGCGGCGGTACGCGATGCCGCGCGCCTGATCCTGCCCGCGCACATGGTGCCCGCAGCGGTCGTCGTACTCGACAGCCTGCCGCTCACCACCACCGGCAAACTCGACCGGGCGGCGCTGCCGACACCGGAATTCGCCGAACGCACCGAGTGGGTCGCCCCGCGCACCGAAGCGGAGACCGCCGTGGCGCGGGTCTTCGCCGAGGTGCTCGGAGTCGAGCCGGTCGGCGCGCTCGACGGGTTCTTCGACCTCGGCGGCAACTCGCTGTCGGCGACCAGGGTGGCCGCGCGGCTGCAGGCCGCGCTCGACGTGCAGGTCGGCGTCCGCGACCTGTTCGAGGAGCCGACGGTGGCGGGTCTGGCCGAACGCCTTGCCTCGGCACGGCTCGCGCCCGCGATCCGCCGCGCGCCGCTGACCCGGCGTCCGCGTCCCGACCTGATCCCGCTCTCGCCCGCCCAGCAGCGGATGTGGTTCTTCAACCAGTTCGACACCTCGATGGGCGCGTACAACATCCCGCTGGCGATCCGGCTGCGCGGCGGACTCGACATCGCCGCCCTCCAGCGCGCCTGCCGCATGGTCATCGACCGGCACGAGTCGTTGCGCACCGCGTTCCCGGTGACCAACGGCACCCCGCACCAGAAGATCGTGACGGCCGACGAAGTGGTGCCCGACCTGGTCCCGATCATGGTCGGCGAGACCGAGATCCTGGCGCGGGTGGCGGCCGCGGTGTCGGCGAGCTTCGATGTGACGCAGGCGCCTCCGGTGCGCATCGAACTGTTCCGGCTCGATCCGCGCGACCACGTCGTCGTCATCACCGTGCACCACATCTGCGCCGACGGCCAGTCCATGGTCCCGCTGGCGCGCGATGTCGCGATGGCCTACGAGGCGAGCCTGCGCGGCGCCGAACCTGCATGGCCCGCGCTGGCCGTCGACTACGCCGACTACTCGCTGTGGCGGCGCGAAATGCTCGGCGAGGACGGCGATCCCGATTCGCTGGTGTCCGAACAGCTGCGCTTCTGGCGCGACACCCTCGGTGGATTGCCGGAACTGCTGGAACTGCCCACCGACCTGCCGCGCCCGCCGGTGTCGTCGATGCGCGGCGCGGGCGTCGATTTCGCGGTGCCCGACGCGCTGCGGACGCGGATCGCGGCGCTGGCGCGCGGCTCGAACAGCACCGTGTTCATGGTCCTGCACGCCGCGCTGACCGTGCTGCTGTCGCGGTGGGCCAATGTCGGCGACATCGCGGTCGGCACACCGGTGGCCGGGCGCGGCGCCCGTGAACTCGACGATCTGGTCGGCATGTTCGTCAACACGGTCGTACTGCGTACCAGGGTGCGGCCGAGGCAGAGTTTCGGCGAACTGCTCGCCGAGGTGCGCGCGGCCGACGTGGCCGCCTTCGGGCACGCCGACGTGGCCTTCGAACAGGTCGTCGACATGCTGAATCCGCCGCGCTCCACCGCCCACCTGCCCGTCTACCAGGTGACCCTGGACGTGCAGAACCTCGGCGCCGCGGCGCTGACGCTGCCCGATCTGGTCATCGAGCCGATCGAGGAGGGCTTCGACCAGGCGCAGGCCGACCTGAACGTCAAACTGGTCGAGGGCCCGGCGGGCATGTCCGGCCGGTTGACCTACGCCACCGACCTGTTCACCGCCGAGACGATGCACCGCGTCGCCGCCGCCTACGTCCGGATTCTCGAGGCGGTGACCCAGAACCCGGCGGTGGCGCTCGAGGCGATCGACATCACCGATCCGGCGCAGCGCCGCGAACTGCTCGACGCGGCGGGCACGGCGAGCGCTCCGGTCGCGGAACGCTCACTCGCGCAATGGTTCCGGGATATCGCCGCCGCACGACCCGACGCGGTCGCGGTCTCCGACGGCGCGTCCAGGCTGACCTTCGCCGAACTCGATCGCAGGTCGGCGGCGGTGGCGGCGCGGCTGGCGGCGCTCGGCGCAGGCCCGGAAACCTTGGTCGCGGTGGCGATGTCGCGCACCGTCGACCTCGTGGTCGCGCTGCTCGGCGTGGTGCGCTCGGGCGCGGGCTACCTGCCGCTGGACGTGACGTATCCGCCGCAACGGCTGCGGCTGGTCCTGGACGACGCCACCCCCGCGGTGGTATTGGCCTGCGCCGCAACCGCATCCGCTGTTCCGGCCGTGGACGCGCCGACGGTCCTGCTCGAAGAGGTGGGCGAAGGCGAAGCGCCGACGGTGCGGATCGCGCCGGACACCATCGCCTACGTCATCTACACCTCCGGTTCGACCGGACGCCCCAAGGGCGTCGCGGTGACCCACCGCCAGGTGGTCACCCTGTTCACCAACACCGCGACCCGCTTCGACGTCGGCCCCGACGACGTGTGGACGCTGTTCCATTCCTACGCTTTCGATTTCGCGGTGTGGGAGATGTGGGGCGCGCTGCTTTCGGGCGGTCGCGTCGTGGTCGTCGATCACGACACCTCGCGTTCGCCGGAGGCCGTGGTCGAACTCGCGGCGCGTGAGGGCGTGACGGTGCTCAGCCAAACACCCTCGGCGTTCTACGGATTCGCCGACGCCGAACGCCGGTATCGCGAATCCGAGCGCGCGCACGGTGATCTCGCGCTGCGCTATGTCGTCTTCGGCGGCGAGGCGCTGGACACCGCGCGGCTCGCGGGCTGGTTCGAGGGCAACGACGGCGCGTGGCCGCGATTGGTCAACATGTACGGCATCACCGAAACCACCGTGCACGTCACCTATTCCGAGGTCGACCGCACCGATCCGGCAGGCGGCGCCGGCGGCATCGGCACGCCGCTGCCCGGCCTGCGCGCCTATGTGCTCGACGACCGGCTGCGCCCGACCCCGGTCGGGGTGGCGGGGGAGATCTACCTCGCGGGCGCCCAGCTCTCGCGCGGCTATCTCGGCGCGCCCGGCGTGAGCGCGGGCCGTTTCGTGGCCGATCCGTTCGGCCCCGAGGGTTCGCGGCTGTACCGCTCCGGCGACGTTGCCAGGTGGCGGCGCACCGGACGCGGGCTCGAACTGGCCTATGTCGGTCGCGCGGACGGCCAGGTGCAGGTGCGCGGATTCCGCATCGAACTCGGCGAGGTGGAGTCGGCGCTGCTGCGGCATCCCGGTGTCGGCCAGGCCGCGGCGGCGGTGCACCGGCACGAGAGCGGCGTCGACCAGCTGATCGGCTACGTGGTGGCCCGCGACGGGCAGGTGGTCGATCCCGACGAGGTCCGCACCGCGGCGGCGCGGGTGCTGACGAACTACATGGTGCCCGCCGCGGTCACGGTGCTGGCGCGGCTGCCGCTCACGGTCAACGGCAAACTCGACCGCGCCGCGCTGCCCGCCCCCGAATTCGGCACGGCGAGCGCCGAATTCGTCGCCGCGCGCACGCATTCGGAGAAGGTGGTGTGCGAGGTGTACGCGCAGGTGCTCGGGGTGGCGCGGGTCGGGGTCGGCGACGGGTTCTTCGACCTCGGCGGCAACTCGCTGCTGGCCGCGACCGTGGTCACCGAGGCGCGCGCCCGCGGCGTGACCATTTCGCTGCCGTGGATGTTCGACGACGCCACACCCGCGGCGTTGGCGCGGCGCGCCGACGAGGCCGAAGGCGGGTCAGGACTCCAGGTGCTGCTGCCGCTGCGCGCGGGCGGCGCCAAGCCCGCGGTCTTCGGCGTACATCCCGCGGGCGGTCTGGCCTGGTTCTACGGCGGGGTGGTCGAACACCTCGACCAGGACCGCCCGGTGTACGGATTGCAGGACCCGCACGTCGTGGCGGGGGAGCCGAGCGCGACCTCGGTGGACGACTTCGCGCGACGCTACGTGGCCGAGCTCCGCCGTCTCCAGCCGGAAGGCCCGTATCACCTGCTCGGCTGGTCGCTCGGCGGCGAGATCGCGCACGCCATGGCGGTGCGGCTGCAGCGCGAGGGCGCTGAGGTCGGCATGCTGGCCGTGCTGGACGCCATGGTCGGCCCGCCGCTGCCCGAACACGTCGCGGGCGACGCCGCGCCCGGTGAGCTGATGGCCGATCTGCTCGGCGGCTGGCGGGAACTGTTCGACCTCGGCGACGCGGTCACCGCCGACACCCACCAGCAGGCGTGGTCGGTCATCCGCGACCAGGTCGTCGGCACCGGAATATTCACCGCCGACCAGGTCGACCGACTGATGACCAGTTTCGAGACCGCGGCCGAGATCGCGCACGAATACCGCCCCGGCGTATTCGACGGTGATCTGGTGTTCTTCACCGCGGGGCGTGAGCGCGATGACCACGACGCGATCGCCGAGACCTGGCGGCCGTACGTCACCGGCGGCATCACCAACACCGTGGTCGACGCCAGGCATCTGGAGTTGACCCACCCGGCCGCGCTCGCCGTCGTCGGTCCGATTCTCGAGCGCTACATGGTCACGGCCGAGAACCGGTCGATGACGCGGGCCGGGCGGGATTAGGCGCCCCGGCGCGTCGGGTCGCCCGCGCTACGCGCGATAGGTGCGGGCGACCAGCGCCGAGCGCAGGTACCACAGGCCCGAAGGCTGGGTCGGGTCGAATCCGGTGAGCTGGCCGATGCGCTTGAGTCGGTAGTCGACGGTGTTGGTGTGCACGTGCAGCACCCGCGCGGTGCGCTGGCGGTTGAGGTTGTTGGCGATGTGGCGTTGCAGCGTCTCCAGCAGTTCGGGATGTTCGTCCAGCGAATCGAGCAGCGAGCCGAGGTATTCGCGACCCGGACCCGGGCGGGTCAGCTGGTATTCCAGCGCCAGCTCGTCGAAGCGGTACAGCCCGGGCACCGCCTGCAGCCGCTGCACCATGTCGAGCAGTTCGTGAGCCTGGTCGGCGGCATCGGGGATCTGCTGCGGGGTGGCGTCCATCATGGTCGCCGTGATGCCGACCTGGGCCGCCTGGGAGAGCTGGTCGGTCAGCGCCTCCAGGCCTTTGTGGTCGAACATGGTCGAGGGGATGAGCAGGGTGCCGCCGTCGATGCTGAGCAGCGACAGCGCCTTGTTGCCGCAGCGGGTGGCGAGTTCGGCCTGCACCCTGCGCAGTTTGCGCCGGGCCACCACCTGGGTGTCGACCGCCGGGTTCTGCTCCTCGCGGTGCGCCGGAATCGCCACCGCCACGACGGAATAGGACTCGGCGATGGCGATGCCGCATTCGCGCGCCATGGTCGAGGTGCTGTGTCCGCCCAGCAGTGCCGAGGTCAAGGTGTGCACCGCCGTGTGGTGTTCGCTGACCACCGCGCGCAGTTCGCGCACGTAGGCGACGGAGATGGCGGAGGTGATCTGGTCGAGCATCTCCACCACGGCCTTGGCGCCGTCGACGAGGTTGTCGTAATCCTTGATCGAGGCGCCGGACACGACCAGATCCAGGCCGATCTTGAAGCCCTCGTGGATGGAGTGGTGGATGGTGTCGATCGGCACGCCCTCGCGCGCCCAGCCCGCGGCGGCGTCCTGCAGGCGTTGCAGCTTGGCCGGGATATCGCGCCCGTCGAGCATGGTCACCGCGAACTCGAGGCAGATCCGCGTGATGGTGGTCACATCGCCGCTGATGGCGTCGCCCGGTAATGTTCCACATGGTGCCACGTTCTCCACGAAGTGGCCGACCATCTGTCGAGACAACGACCGGATGTCCTGTAGTTGCGACGACATCGGCCTGCCCGACAGGGTGAGGCTCGGCCTGGCCGAACTGTCGACGGTCATTGGCGACTCCTTCCGCCCCCAGAAATTACTGTGCGGCGCATTCACACTAACTTGCGGTGGCGGGGAGCGGATCGATTCGGCCGGTTCTGTGACATCGGTCGGGCCGTGCGGCAGGCCGTTGTGAGTCGTCACAGGACCGGTTCAGTAGTCGCACAGCTGCACCCAGTCGTTGTCGTTGTCGCGGTTGTCGCGCGCGAACAGACCCGCGTCGTCCACGTACGGCACGGGCAGAAAGTCCCGCCGCGACGCACGCGTCCTCGGTTCGCCGGCCGGTTGACAGCGGCGTCGATCGCCCTTGTTTACGGGAGCGATTGTGCCACGCGGAATTCCAACCCGACTGTTCTCTCTGTTTTCCGCACTTGGCAACCGATATGAAATACCTGCTCAGGCCCTATTTCTCGAATTGAGTGAGGACGCCGCCTCGCGGTACCGGTAGTATCGCTTCGGCCGGAACGGCCCCGGAAACCAGGGGCTTGCCCGGTGTGTGCCGTGTCCGGGAAGGTTGCGACAGTGTGGTTTTCCCGCTCGCGACACGGCAGCAGCGGCAGCGAACGGCGAACGATAGGGGCAGGCATGCGACCGGCTCTGCGATGTCTTGTCTGGGAACTGGACAACACCCTCTGGGACGGCGTTGTCTGCGACGCGACGAGTACCGTCCCGAGACCCGAAGCCCTGCGCACCCTACGCACCCTGAGCGAACGCGGCATCTGGCACGCCGTCGCCAGCCGCAGCGACCGCGACAAAACCATGGACCGCCTCTACCGCCACGGCGTCTACGAAATGTTCTCCGCCATCGAAATCGGCTGGGGCCGCAAATCCACCGCGATAATCCACATCGCCCGAACCCTCGGCCTGACCCTGGAATCCGTCGCCTTCATCGACGCCGAACCAGTCGAACGCGCCGAAGTCGCCGCCGCGCTGCCCTCCGTGCGCTGCTACGCCGCGCGCAATGTCGACATACTCACCGCCCTCCCGGATTTCGGCCGAATCCCACGGATCGGCCCCGATCCCACGCCCCCACTCGGCTTCGCGCGGGTTCCCGCTCACTGAATCCGCGCTGCCGGTCACTCCGGCAGGATCGCGATCTCCAGCGCGCGTAGCCGCGCCGGATCGGCGATGACCTCGTAAGACGAGATACGTCCCGCCGTGACGGTGATCCGCAATGCCAGGCGCATCCGCGTGCCCTCCGCCACGATGATGCCGACCGCGCCCTCGACGAGGGCGACCGCGGCCGTCCGCGCCCGATCGCGCAGCAGCGCGGTCTCCTCGGCTACGGCGCGCGCACCTCGCAGCACCGCCGCCGACGCGGCGGGCAGTGCGGCCGGATCGGCGCTCCTGACCACATCGGGGGCGAGCACCGCGACGAGTCCTGCCAAGTCACCCTCGCGCGCCGCCGCGAGAAATGCCTCGACCACTCGGCGCTGCTCACCGAATTCGACTGTGGTGCGCGAGGATTCGACTCCGACCCGCCCTCGCGCCCGACTGGCAAGCTTCTTGGTCGCTGCGGTGCCGCGCCCGACGACGGGTGCGATGAGATCGAACGGCACCGCGAACATGTCGTGCAGGACGAACGCGACCCGCTCGGCCGGGCCGAGGGTCTCCAGCACGATCAGCAGCGCTCGACCGACCGAATCCGCCAGTACCGCTTCATGTTCCGGATCGGCCGAGGAATCCGCGCGCCGCGGATCGATATCGCCGTCGAGGAAGTCCTCGCGCCGCGCTGCCCGCGTGCGCAACATGTCCAGGCAGATGCGGGAGACCACCGTGGTCAGCCATGCCGCCGGTGTCTCGATCGCGGCCATGTCGGTGCGCGCGACGCGCAGCCAGGTCTCCTGCACGGCGTCCTCGGCCTCGGCCGCCGACCCGAGGATGCGGTAGGCGACGGCGTGCAGACGGCCGCGTTCGGATTCGAAGAGCCGGTCGGGTTCGCGCACTGGTCACCTTTCCGCGTCGGCGCGCGTCATCTGTTGGAAGGGCGCGGTCGGCGCAAGCCTGGCAGATCGCGTCGACCACCATCGGAGGAGGGTTTCATGACCATCGCCTACATCGTCGTCACCGTACTGGCCGCCGCGGCGGCCGCTTTCGCCGCAGGATACGACGTGGTCGCCGCCGATCGCGTGCGCGAGACGATGCGCGGCTACCGCGTTCCGCCGTGGAGTCTGGCGCCGCTCGCGGTGATCAAGGCCGTCGGCGCGCTGGGGCTGTTGGCAGGACTGTTCGTCCCCGCACTCGGTTTCGCGGCCGCGCTCGGCCTCGTCCTGTATTTCCTGTTGGCTGTCGCGACCATCGTGCGCGCGGGCGTGTACTCCGACATCGGATACCCGCTGCCGTATCTCGCGGCGGCCGCGGGCTCGCTCGCGCTGTTCGCGTTCGCCTGAGCGGGCTTCAGCGCAGGATCAGTAGCGCGGACTTCTCGATGCGGTCGGCTATTTCGGAGTAGGAGCCGTACCCCATGCCCGCGCGAACCAGCGCACCCGCGTAGAGCAGTTCGAGGGATTCGACGATGTCGACGTCGGCGTCGGGTCCGAGCGCGGTGATGATCCGCTTGCGGATCTCGGTCCCGATACGCAACCGCAGATGCTCGACATCGGCATCCCGACCGAGCAGCGCGCTGGTCACCGCGCCGGAGAGCTCCTGCTCATCGGCCACGAGCATCGCGATGGCCCGCAATTCGGCGACCACCCGGGCGATCGGATCGGGATCCTCGCTGGCGGGCGAGCCCGCGGCCATCAGTCGACGCCAGAAGATCTCGGCGACAAGGTGTTCCTTGGACGAGAAGTAGGTGTAGGCCGTCGCCGTCCCCACACCCGCGGCGGCCGCGACCAGCCGAATCGTCATGCCCGCGAAGCCCTCGCGGGCAAGCACCTCCACCGCCGCTCTGGTGAGTTTGTCGACGGTGTCGGCCTGCTTGCCGCTGAGGCGGCGACGGGTGGCCTCGAGACTGAGGGAATCGGCTTCGGACATGTGTCTGTATCCTACTTGGTCACCGCGCCGTGGCGACACCAGTGCGTGTGCCGTGGCGGCTGTGGTCACGGGGAGTGTCGTTCACCCAGCCGCCACGGTCGCTACCCGACCGCCGTGGTCAGGGCGCGATGTGTTTTTCGGCGATGGCGCCGGGGCCGGTGCCGAGTCCGATGCCGAGTCCGCCCAGCGCCACATCGGCGAGGGGGAGATCGACGCCGAGGCGTTCGCCGAGTCCGAGCGCCAGCGACAGGTCCTTCTCGCCGAGATCGCGCGCGTGACTGAGGATGGGCAGCCAGAAGTCGCCCTCGGGGATCGCCGCGGTGGTCTCGCGCAGCATGATCGCGCCCGCGCCGCCGGTGATCGCGTCGGAGTGGCGGACCACCTTGCCGAGTTCGGTGATGTCGAGCCCCGCGGCCTCGGCCAGGCGCTGCGCCTCGGTCGCCGCGGTGAACGCGATGAAGTGAAGCAGGTTGCGCGCCAACTTCATCCGGGTTCCGGCGCCGACCGGTCCGGCGTGCACGATCAGGTCGGCGAACGCGCTGAACGGTTCCTTCACCCGCTCGTAGCCGGTCTCGGTGCCGCCGACCATCACCGCGAGCTTGCCGAGTTTGGCCGCCTGCGCGCCGCCGCTGACCGGCGCGTCCACGAATTCCACGTCGTGGCTCGCGCACAGCTGCGCCATTTCCTCGGCCGTGGTGTCGGAGATGGTGGAGTGCACCGCGATCACCGTGCCGGGCTTGGCCGCGCGCAGGATGCCGTCGGCGCCGTCGATGACCGAGCGCACCTGCGCGTCGTCGACCACGGCGACACTGACGACCTCGGAGCGCTCGGCAACCTCGGCGGGGGAGCTCGCGGAGGTGGCGCCCTTGTCGGTGTAGGCGACCACGACTTCGGGGCGCATATCGCAGACGGTCAGGCCGCCGGGGTGATCGAGGAGTTTCTTGGCCATGGGCGCGCCCATGTTGCCGAGGCCGATGAAGCCGACACCACCGCTCATGACCGGAACACCTGCCCGCCGTCGACGTTGAAGATCTGTCCGGTGACCCAGCTCGCGTCGTCGGAGAGCAGGTAGAGGCAGGCGCCGACGAGGTCCTGCGGGGTGCCCATGCGCTTGAGTGGCAGGCGTTTGACCATGTCGTCGACCATATTGCCCGGTGTCACCGACTTGGTCGCGTCGGTATTGATCGGCCCGGGCGCGATGGCGTTGACGCGGATGTTGGATCCGCCGAGTTCGGTCGCCAATTGCTGGGTGAGGCCGTTGACGCCGACCTTGGCCAGGCCGTAGAAGCCCGAGTACAACCAGGCCGCCGTCGAGGACTGGTTGACGATAGACCCGCCCTTCTTGGTCATGTGCGGCCACACCGCGCGGATCATGTTCAGCGCGCCGTCCATGTTGACGCTCATGAATTTCTTGTAGTAGTCCCAGGGGACGGTGAGCAGGAGGTCGAGTTTCATGGTGCCGTAGATGGCGGCGTTGTTGACGAGGTGGTCGATGCCGCCGAATTCCTTGACGGTGAATTCGGCGAGTGCGGTGGCGGAGTCGGGGTCGGCGACGTCGACGGAGGCGAAGACGGCGGTGCCGCCGTCGGCCACGATCTTCTCCGCGACGGCGTTGCCGAGTTCGGTGTTGAGGTCGGCGACCACGACCTTGGCGCCTTCGGCGGCCAGTGCTTGGGCGTACACCGCGCCGATGCCTTGGGCGGCGCCGGTGACGATGACGGATCTTCCCGTGAAACGGGTCATGGATTCCTGCTCCTCTACGAGGTCGGGAGGTCGGTGTGCCGGGGTGTCCGACGGCCTGCCACGCCGATCACAATACTGTCTGGACACGTGTACGGAAATATAGGCTCGTGAGGTGTCGCGACGCAAGAACCTGTTTCAGAACGGGGCGCCGCCGCCCTTTCGTCGGACGGCGTCCCGGCCGTTCTCGGGCCGATCCGGGCGTAATCGTTGTCCGCGCGCGTAACCCGCTGGTAGTGTCCGGACACATGTCCAGCTTACTGGCACCCCGGGGTGCGACGGTTTGTGATCCGGCCACGGGTGGGCGTCGGTAATGCCACGTTTCGCACCGCACCCCGAGCGGCGGCCCTCCCTCGTCGCGGGTGCGTCCTCCGGCATCGGCGCCGCCACCGCGCTCGCGCTGGCCGACCTCGGCCACCCGGTCGCCCTCGGCGCGCGCCGCGTCGAGAAACTCGAAGAACTCGCCGCCGAAATCCACGGGCGCGGCGGATCGGCCTTCGTGCACCCCCTCGACGTCTCCGAGGAGAGTTCGGTCGACGAGTTCGTGACCGCCGCGGAGAAGGAATTCGGGCCCGCCGAGATCCTGGTCTCCGGCGCGGGCGACATCGAATTCGGCCTGATCCACGAAATGCCGCCGGACCGTTTCCTCGCCCAGGTCGGCGTGCACCTTGCGGGCGCGCACCGCCTCGCGCACCGCATCCTGCCCGGCATGATCGAGCGGCAGCGCGGCGACTTCGTGCTCATCAGCTCCGACAGCGCCGACCGCCCGCGCCCGCGCACCGGCGCCTACAGCGCGGCCAAGGCCGGACTCGAGGCGATGGCGCTGCAAATGCGCATGGAACTCGAGGGCACCGGCGTGCGCGCGTCGCTGGTGCGCCCCGGCCCGACCTTCACCGGTATGGGCATGGACGCCACCCCCGAAGCGGTCGGCCCGGTCATCGAGGACTGGCAGCGCTGGGGCTTCGCCCGCCACCCCTACATGCTGCGCCCGAGCGACCTCGCCGCGGCCGCCGTTACGGTCGTCAGCGCCCCGCGCGGCGTCCACTTCGTCCTGATCGAAGTCCAACCCGAAGCGCCGCTGCGCGCCGCGGAGTAAGGAGCTCGGAGCACATGAGAATCGAGGCCGATCTCGACCTGTGCCAGGGGCACGCCGTCTGCCAGGACGAGGCGCCCGACGTGTTCACCGTCCCCAAGCGCGGGACGGTCGAGATCCTGGACGCCACACCGGATCCGAGCCTGCACGCCGAGGTGCGACGTGCCGTGAAATATTGCCCGGCCCAGGCCCTGTTCCTGTCCGAGGACACCGCGGGCTGAGTCGCGCCGACCGCGTCGCCGCGGGTCGGGCGCCGCTTCGGTAGCGCCGACCGGCATGTCGGCCCCCGGGTAGGGGCGGCCATCGCGGGTCGGCGTGGTGTCGCCCGGTACCGGATTCGTCGTCGTGCGCGTCTATCCGTCGTGAGACGTACGCGGGCACAACGGGTCCGGAGGTGAGCTGAATCCGCGCCGCTAGCGCGCCATGACACCGCGCAGGAACAGGTCGACCGCGTGGGAGAGGTGGCGGCGCTGTTCCCTCGGTGTGCGGTAGACGCCGAAATCGGCGAGGCGGGCGGGCAGGATCTCCACCATCGCGATGAAGTGTTCGGCGGTGAGTTCGATGTCATCGATGTCGAGCGCGCCCGTCTCGGTGTGGTGGCGCAGCACGTCCATCACCTGCTGCTGGCGTCGTGCCCAGCCGAGTGAGCTCGCCGCCGAAGCGAATTCGGGGAATCGGTGGGATTCGTTGCGGGCGATGCGGTGCAACTGGACGATATCGGGGTCGAGCGCGTGTTCGATGGCGGCGCGGCCGATGGCGAGCAGGGTGGCTCTGAGGTCGCCGTCGCTGTCGCCGTCGTCGGGATCGGGCTCGGGGCGCACGGCGCGGCTCAGCGCCCACGGGATCACGTCGAGGAAGACCGCGCGCTTGTCCGGGTAGCGCGCGTAGAGCGTGGCTTTGGCGACCTCGGCCGCTTCGGCGATCGCGACCATGGTGGTCGCGTCGTAGCCGTTGTCGAGGAAGGTGCGGACCGCGGCTTCGCGCAGTCGCTGGTGCAGCGCCGCGGCTTCGGCCTGTGTGGGGCGACCGCCGCGCCGCGGCGATCCCGTCGACCCGTTCACCGTCATTCCCCCGACTCTAGAGCCCGATCGGAAGTCCTCGCGCGGAACGCCGCCAATAACTAGACGCCTGTGTATAGTTATGGCATCGGCGACGGGTACACCGAAACCGCACACCGCCGATGACCTTCTGAGGAGATTCGATGTCTGAATCGCTATCGAGCCGCTCGGCCGACCTGCTCCCGCACAGGCCGGTGACGGCATGAGCACCGACACCGCGCTGGAATCGACCGAACTCACCCCGCGCATCGCCTCGGCCGTGCACGCCGACAAGGAAACGCTGCTCAGCGGGTGCCACGCCACCCAATTGCGTGACCTGCTCGAACGGCGTGGCGTGCTGGTGTTCCCGCGGATCGGGTTCACCGACGAGGAACACGTGGCGTTCACCCGCACCCTCGGCACCTTCGCGCCCGAACGCAGCGGGGAAGAGGTCTACAGCGTCACCCTCGACACCAGCGTCAACAAGCTGGCCGACTATCTCAAGGGCTCGCTGTTCTGGCATATCGACGGCACCATGAACGAAGTCCCCATCCGGGCCTCGCTGCTGTCGTCGAAGGTGCTGCCGTCCACCGGCGGCGGCGACACCGAGTTCTGCAACACCTACGCCGCCTACGACGACCTCTCCGACGAGGACAAGCAGCGCATCGCCGAGCTGCGGGTCATGCACTCGGCCTGGAACACGCTGTTCTACTACGACCCGGAACCCGACTACCGGACGCTGCGCCGGATGATGGCCATCGGCGACCGCGAACTGCCCCTGGTGTGGACGCACCGCTCCGGCCGCAAGTCGCTGGTACTCGGCTGCACCGCCCGCCACATCATCGACTCCGAGTTCCGCGAGAGCTTGGATCTGCTGGTGCGCCTGCGTGATTGGGCCACCAAACCGCAGTTCGTCTACCGGCACACCTGGTCCGTCGGCGACCTGGTGATCTGGGACAACACCGGCACGATGCACCGCGCGCGGCCCTACGACCCCACTTCCGGCAGGCTGCTGCACCGCACGAAACTCGAGGGCGAGGAACCGTTCGAGTGAGCGAACCCGCCGACCCGCCCTTCCGGGAACGCTACGGTCGCTGGGCCGTCGTCGCGGGCGCCTCGGAAGGGATAGGCGCCGTGTACGCCCGCGCGATGGCCGAACGCGGACTCGACCTCGTCCTGCTCGCCCGGCGCCGCGAACCGCTCGAGCGGCTCGCCGCCGACCTGCGCGCCGACACCGGCGTGCAGGTGCGCGTGGTCCCCGTCGACCTGTCCGAACCCGACGCGGCCGCGACCGTCTTCGCCGCCACCGCCGGACTCGAGGTCGGCATGCTGATGTATTGCGCCGGAGCGGATCCCAACTACGCGCCGCTGCTGTCGGGTCCCGTCGAATCGGCTCTGGCGCTGGTGCGACGCAATTGCGCGGCGCCCCTGACGCTGTGCCACCACTTCGCGGGCGACATGGCCCGGCGCGGCCGCGGCGCCCTCGTCGTGCTCACCTCGGTCACGGGCCTCTACGGCGCGCCCAATATGGTCGCCTACTCGGCCACCAAGGCATTTGACCTGGTCATGACCGAGGCGCTGTGGGCGGAGCTGCGCGGACACGGCGTCGATGTCCTCGCCCTGGTACTCGGTACCACCGACACTCCCGCCCTGCGCCGCGCGCTCACCGAACGCGGCCTCCTCGATCCCGAGGACACGACGCCGGTGGCCGGTGCGGTCACGGCGGAAGAGGTTGTCGCCGAGGCCATCGCGAACCTGTCGAACGGCCCGACCTGGTTCGTCGGCGATCAGATCCGCGAATTCGCCCGCCGCCTTGCGCTGCGAACCCGGAGTGAGGCCGTCGGGGTCCTGGCCCGCCACAGCGACAGTGTCGTCGCCGGGAGCGAATAGCGGTCGGTCAGGTCGACGAAGGGTGCCGAGGACATGTCGCCGCATCCTCGGCGCCTGTTGTCGAATCATGCTGCGTGCGAACGAGTTCGCTCATCCGGCGGCTTCGCGGAGGCGGCGCTTGTAGATCTTGCCGGAATCGTCGCGCGGGAGTTCGGCTACCAGGGTGACGGTGGTGGGGATCTTGTAGTCGGCGAGGTACGCGCGCAGCGCGGATCGGATGCCTGCGGGGTCGAGCGCGGCGCCCGGGCGGGGGAGGATGTGGGCGGTGACGGTTTCGCCGAGGTCGCCGTCGTCGGGTGCGCCGAATACGGCGACGTCCTCGACGCCGTCGATGGCCATGATGGCGTTCTCGATCTCGGCGGGATAGATGTTGACTCCGCCCCGGATGACGATGTCGGCGGCTCGCCCCGACAGGTAGAGGTAGCCGTCGGCATCGACGTGACCGAGGTCGCCGACCCAGGTCATCCGCGGCACGGGGCTTTCGGGTGCGCCGCGGTGCGAATAGGTGAAAGCGGGCCAGTAGTCGGCGCCGCGTACGTAGACGCGGCCGGTTTCGCCCGCGGGCAGCGGGTTGCCGTGTTCGTCGGCGATGAGGACGGCCGATCCGTCGGCCTGCTTGCCCACCGAGCCTGGGTGTTCGAGCCATTCGGCGGCCGAGATCCAGGTTATGGCGCCGCATTCGGTGTTGCCGTAGAACTCCCACAGCGCGTCGCCGAACCAGTCGACGGCCGCGCGTTTCAGCGCGGGCGGGCAGGGGGCGGCGGAGTGGATGAGATGGGTCAGGCTGCTCACGTCGTAGCGGGCGCGGACGTCCTCGGGCAGGGACAGCAGGCGCGAGAGCATGGTCGGCACGACCTTGGCCTGCTGGATGCGCTGCCGGTCGATGTGGCGCAGGAATCGTTCGGAATGCCAGCGGGGCATGATCGTGATGTGCGCGCCCATGCGCAGCGCGAGCACGGTGACCGCGTTCGGGCTGGTGTGGTAGAGCGGCCCGGCGACCAGCATCCGCCCGCCCGCGGCCAGCCCCATCCGCCGCGCGGTGCCCGCCGCCGTCGCCAGCAGCTGCTCGAGGGACATTCGTGCACGCAGTACGCCTTTGGGTGTTCCCGTGGTGCCCGAGGTGTAGATCAACCCCATGGAATCGGCGATCGCGCCTTCCACGTATCCCAAGGGTTCGGACTGGGATTCGATCCAACTGTCGAGCAGCGGATGTCGCCCGGTCGGCTCGGTCGACACCGCGTCGAGGCCCGCCTCCTCGATCGTCTCCGGCGGCATCGCCACCTCGAGCACGCCCGGCTCGGTCCCGGCGTATTCGCGCGCGTCCTCGACGACCGGCACGAATTCGGTGTGTGCGATGACCAGGCGGGCGGCGCTGTCGCGCAGGACGTGCGCGACCTCCCGCGCCCGCCAGCGGGTGTTGACGGGCACCGGGTTGGCCCCGCAGCTCGCGGCGGCGAGCGAGATCTCCAGGAACTCGATGTCGTTGCGCGCCATGACCGCCACCCGATCGCCGCGAGCGATCCCGGCCTCGACCAGCGCGGCGGCGAGGCGGCCCGCGCGGTCGTGCACCTGCGAGTGCGGGCGGACGCGGGTGCCGCAGGTGACAGTGGGAGCGGTGTCGTCGTGCATGGTTGCGAAGTCTGCCGCACCGGAACCGCGTCGGGCGAGAACGTGGGAAGGAGAACATCCCGGAAAGATCGGCAATCTCTGAAACAAGAATGCTATTCTTAGAAGTAAGATTATCGTACTTGCAGGTTGTGGCCCTCGCGACGACCTGTGCGACGCGATCGGAACTTCGCGAGTTCCTGCCGGCGTCCATAACTTTCGGAGGTCGCGTGACGGAGACGAGCCGATCGCCGCTGCTGCCCGGACCCGTGCGGCAGCTCGGCTACGTGGTGGCCGATATCGATGCGGCCATGCGCTCCTGGATTCGGCTCGGCGTCGGCCCCTGGTACGTGCTGCGCGCACTCCCGCAGCGGGCGCGCTATCGCGGCGCGCCCTGCGACGTGGTCGTCACGGTCGCCTTCGCCCACTCCGGCGATCTGCAGCTCGAACTCATCCAGCAGGAAGACGAAACGCCGAGCATCTACACCGAATTCCTGGGTGACGGCCCCGGCGGCTTCCATCAACTCGCTTGGTGGTCGACCGATTTCGAGGCAACCGTCGAAGCCGTGCGCGCGGCGGGCTACGAATCGGTGTGGTCCGGCGGGTCCGACGGCGGCGTGCGCTACGCCTACTTCGAGCCGCGCGACGAAATCGCCACCGTCCTCGAGATCAGCGAATACACCGACAGCACCGCCGGACTCGCCCGCATGCTCCGCGCCGCCGCCGACGGCTGGGACGGCGACGACCCGATCCGAACCCTCGGGTGATGACGCCCCGAACCCTCGGGTGATGACGCAGTCGGAGCAGGCAGGCGTGTGCACGGCGGCGGTGGACGCGCTCATCCGGACCGCGTTGTCGCGCGCGGAATCTATGCGCCGCGCGCGTTTTCAACGCGGTCGGCGCCCGCGACGACGCCGTCGGCGATCAGTTCCTCGACGGTTTCGGGCGCGCAACCGATCTCGGAGAGCAGTGCGCGTGTGTGTTGTCCCAGTGCGGGAATCGCGCCGAGCGCAAGCTCCACGTCGTGGAACGTCGTCGGCGGCAGCAGCGCCGCGATCGGGCCCGAGGGCGTGGCGATCTCGCGCCAGCGGTCGCGTTCGCGCAGCTGTGGATGCTCGGCCAACGCGGCCATGTCGTTGATGCTCGCGGCCGGGATGCCCGCCGCGGCGAGACGGCGGTCCAGGTCGGCGGTGGTGAACCGGCGGGTCAGCGCGGCGACGGTCGCGTCGCAGGCCGAACGGTGCGCCACACGGAGCGGGTTGGTCGCGAAATCGGGATGGTCGACCAGGTCGGGGCGGCCGAAGACGTCGGAGACCAGCGCGCGCCAGCCGCGGTCGTTCTGGACGCCGATGAGTATGTCGCCGTCGGCGGTGGGGTAGCGGTCGTAGGGGGCGATGGCGGCGTGGCCGAGCCCCATGCGCGGCACCTGCACGCCCGCGTAGAGCTGCATGTACATGGGATGGCCGAGCCATTCCACGGTGGCGTCGAACATCGAGATGTCCACCAGCGCACCGACACCCGTTCGCGCACGGCGCAACAGCGCGGCCAGCACGGCCTGCGCGGTGTAGAGGCCCGCGGCGATATCGGCGCTCGGCACACCGGTCTTGGTGGCCGTCTCGGGTGTGCCGGTGACCGAGATCAGGCCGGATTCGGCCTGGATCAGCATGTCGTATGCCTTGCGGTCGCGCAGCGGCCCGGCCGTGCCGTATCCGCTGATGCAGCCGATCACCAGGCGCGGATACCGTCGGTGCAGCGCGTGCGGGTCGAGTCCGAGGCGTTCCATGGCGCCGGGCGCGGTGTTGTGCACCAGTACGTCGGCGCGGTCGAGGAGTTCGCGCACGATCGCGACCCCGCGCTCGGATTTGAGATCGACGGCGATCGACTCCTTGCCGCGATTCAGCCAGACGAAATGCGAAGCCTGACCGTGCACGGCGTGATCGTAGTTGCGCGCGAAATCGCCCTCGCCGACGCGCTCGACCTTGATGACGCGGGCGCCGAGGTCGGCCAGTTGTCGGGTGGCCAGCGGCGCGGCGACGGCCTGTTCGACGGCGACGACGGTGAACCCGTCCAGTGGAAGCAGCGACGAACTCACGGCACTCTCCGGTCTTGCGACGACGCCTTCGCCTCGAGCGGACATGTCTCCGATATCATTGTGCCGTAGATGTTTTCGGCGAACTGTCGAACAGTTCTCATCGGGCGCCTGCCTCGCTGCGGGTCAGTCCGGCAGCCGCGGCGGCGGCGATGAGCGCGTCGAGGCCGAAGGCTTCGACGGGGCCGAGGGCGCCGGTCTCGCGCAGTCCGCCGTCGAGCGCCGTGCGCGCACCCCACGACAGCATCGCCGCGGTGAGATCGTAGGGATCGCCACCGGTCAGCGTCACCGAGGCCAGGAGCCTGCCGTCGGCGTCGGAGACGTCGGCGACGGTGTGCGAACGGGTGCGGGCGCGCGCTCGCGGGCCTGGTCCGCCCGTCGAACCCTTGACGACTCGTCCGAGCGCGCCGAGCGCGAGCCGTTTCACCGGCGCGACACCGGCAGCGGCACTCGCGACCAGCGAGGTGACCTGCATCCCGCGCGCGGCGACCTCGGGCAGTCCGAGATAGACGTCGGCCTCGCGTAGCCCCGGATGCGCGCGGTGCAGGACGAGATGTTCCGAACCGGGAATCGACACACTCGAACGCTTCCCGCCCGCGACATCGAAGGCCCGCACCCGCGAACCCGACCGCTGCGCCACGACCCGGCCGCCACGCAACGCGAAGCCTTCCTCGAACAGCATGCCCGCGATGGAAGCGCGTGTGCCGCCGCTGGTTCCCGGCCGGTCCAGGAAGTAGCCGATATCCGCGCGCACCGCGTCGGGCGCCTCCCGCAGTGCGAGCGCGGCCGCGAGATTGCCCGGCACGTAGTCGAATCCGAAGGCGGGGAGCAGCGCGATGCCCGAATCGCGTGCGCGCTCGTGGTGCTCGAACACGGTGCGGATGAACGGTCCCTCACCGGTCGAGTCGAGGTAGTGCGCGCCCGCGGCCAGCGCGGCGTCCAAGGCGGGGCGGCCGTAGCGCAGGAACGGGCCGACCGTCGTCACCAGTACGTCACCTCGGCCGAGCAGGGCGCGTACCGAGGTCGGCTCGCGCACGTCGGCCACGGCGGTGTCCGCGCCGCCGAGTTCGGTGGCCAGTTTCGCCAGCGCGGTCGCATCGCGTGCGGCCAGTACGGGCGCGGCGCCCGCGGCGAGCAGAGCCTCGGTGGTGAGTCGACCGGTGAAGCCGGTCGCTCCGAACACCACGATCTTCGACATCGATGACTACCTGTGTTTCTGCGCGTCGTTGCGGTCGGTCGGCGAAGTCGCGGCGGACTCCGTCCCGGCCAGTGTGTCAGGCGACGGACGACTTCGCGCTCGCACCGGTTCGATGCCGGCGAGCAGGGTGGCGATCACCCGCTCGACAGACGCGGCTGTCGTCGGGACGACGCCGGGCAGCAGGGCGGCGAGCACCCGATCGTGGCAGAGTCCGACGAGTACGGCGGCCGCGGCCTCGGGATCGGCGTCGGGGGCGAGGCGTCCGAGGTCGCGTTCGGCGCGCAGATAGTCGGTGAGCAGATCGCGCCAGTCGCGTTCGGCACCGTGGCTCGCGCCGAGGCGGTCGCGCAGCGCGGGGCGGCCGAGTAGGAGGGTGAGCACCGGGAGAATGGCCCGGTGCACGGCCAGACCTTCGCGGACGTGCACGCCCAGGTTCTCGGCGACCGTGGCCGTGCCGGGTTCCGGCAGCGGACCCATGCGGCGGTGGGCGTCATCGATGTGTGCGCGCAGGGCGGTCGCGAGCAGTTCCTCCTTGTCGGCGAAATGGTTGTAGAGCACGCCGTCGGCGACGCCCGCGGCTCGCGCGATCGCCCGCACCGTCAGTGTGGCGTCGTCCTGTTTCTCCAGCATCCGCTCGGCCGTGGCGATCAGATGCGCGCGCAGGTCGCGGTTGTCCGGCAGTGCCGCGGCTTTCCTCGGTGACATTCGGGATCACCGTCGGGCGGTGGCGGTGACCAGCCAGGCGGGGGAGTCCAGGTGCACGCCGTCCGGGCGGGCGAACTGCTCGAGCGCGGCGGTCAGCGCGGCGCGCACCTGCGTGTCCGTGGCGAATTCGCACAGGCCGCGGCGGTGGCGCATCGGCCCCCAGTCGATGATGAAGTTCGCGGCGTCGGCGGGATCGCAGCCCCAGACGCTGTCGGCGACGATCCGGCGGATCTCGACGGCCTCGAATCCCGCCGAGGTGAGCACGTCGGTGGTGGCGTCGGGAAAGGCGAACGCGGAGTTGCGATGGCCGGCTTCGACGGCGGGCAGGTAGGGCGCGGCCGCCTCGAAGACGAGTCCGATATCGGAATCCTCGAGCGGGGGCAGCGAGACGAACGCGAGTCGCCCGCCGGGTCGCAGTGCGCGGGCGACGGTGGTGAAGGCCGCGACCGGGTCGGCGAAGAACATGACCCCGAACCGGCTGACGGCGACGTCGAACGCGCCCGCCGGGAACGCGTGGACCTGCGCGTCGCCGTGCACGAATTCGACGTTGTCGACCTGCTCGGCGGCGGCGCGACCTCGGGCCACCGCCAGCATCGGTTCCGACAGGTCGATCCCGGTCGCCGACACCGCTCGCCGCGCCGCGCGGCGGGTCAATTGCCCGTTGCCGCAGCCGATATCGAGTACCCGGTCGTGCCTGGTCAGTTGCGCGGCGGACAGCAGCGACTCGTTGAATCCGCCGTTGATGCCGTCATAGCGGTCCTCGTTGTCCGCCCAGTGGCCGCCGTCGTAGCCGTTCCACGTCGCGGACTGGCCGGTATTGACGATCTCGGTCATGCGCGCCTCCTCCTCGTTATGAACGTTTGTTCATGAACGCACGTTCATAATAAGCACGGAGAGCCCTCGTGGTCGACCGCCGACATCACCGCGCGGGACAGGACGCGACGGTCGAGGTGGTCGGGTCGAGTAGGAAGTCGTCGACCGCGGTGCGCGTGCATTCGGTTCGGTCGTAGCCGCCGTGACCCCGGCCGTCCCAGGTCACCAGTCGCGCGCCCGGGATTCGCGAGGCGACCCCGGACGCCCAGCCGTGGGGAGTGGCCGGGTCGTGACGCGCGTTCAGCACCAGGACCGGCGGTGTGTCCACCGTCGACGCGACATGCTGCGGATTCGCGACGGGCGTCGACATCCCCGAGCAGAAAGCCGCCGCGGCCCAGGCGAAATGCGTGCCGAGCACCGGCGCCTCGACCCGCTGCCGTTCCCACAGCTCGAGCCAGCGGGCCTGGTCGGGAATATCGAAACGCCAATCCGCGCAGACGATCACCCCGGGATAGTCCGTCACGACGCCGCCGCGGCGCGGCGACGGCACGGCTTCGGCTGCCGCAGGCGCTTGTTCGGCGAGGTCGAACAGTGTGCGCGCCAAGTCCGGCCAGGTCGGGGCGTAGAGATACTGGATCACCGCCGAAGCGAGATCCACCGGCCCCCAGACCGCATCCGGGCGGCCGGGTGCGCGCAGTCGCCCCTCGGTCGCGGTGGCGCGTAGATTCGCGTAGAGCGCGGCGACATCGCGTCCGTGCAGGACGCAGTCCGGATGCGTCGCACACCATTCGGTGAATCCATCGAAGGCGTCCTGTCCGGCACGGGCCTCGTCGGCGAGGAATTCGTCGCCGGTGCGGCTGTGATCGTCCACGCTGTCCAACACCGACGCGCGCACACGTCGCGGGAACAACTCCGCGTACGCCTGCGCGGGCATCGTCCCGTAGGAGCGGCTGTACAAGGTCACGCGCTCCTCGCCGAGCGCGACGCGCAGCGCCTCCACATCGCGGGCCACGCTGACCGCGTCCACGTGATCGAGTAGCGGCCCGGTGTGCTCGCGGCAACTCGCCTCGAGATCGCGTGCGTAGGAATGCACTTCGACGAGTGAGGCGCCCGCGTCGGGCGCGAGCTGCGGGCGTCGCGTCGCGAGTCCTTCGTCGCAGCGCACCGGATGGCTGCGGCCGACACCGCGCGGATCGATGCTCACGATGTCGAAGGCGGCGCGCAATCGCGGTGACAGCGCCGTGCCGCGCAGAATCTGGTCGACGCCGGAGGTGCCGGGGCCGCCCGGCAACGAGATCAGGGTTCCGACACGATGATTCGGGTCATCGGCGCGGTCGCGGACCACCGCGATGTCGATCGTCGCGTCGGGAGCGGACCAATCGATCGGCACGGTCACTGTCGCGCAATCGAATTCCGGCCGCTCCGGGCAACTGCGCCACTCGAGCCCGGCGCGCGGTGGATCTTGCGCACAGCTCGTCAGTGCGCCACAGGCGAGTACGGTCGCGATGGCGACCATGAATCCGTTCCGGCCCGACAACATGTGCCGATCCTCGCCGGCCACACCGCCGACCCGCATCACCCGTCCGGGCTGTTCGCCTCTCACCCCACGGTGCTAGCCCGCGGGGGCGCGGGGCGCTACGCGAGCGGGTGGTCCGGGCCGAACTGCCACACGCCGGGTTGCGCGGTGGCATTGGGCGTCACGGTGCCGATGACCTCGACGCCCGCCTCGTGGAAGGTGTCGACGGCGCGGTCGAGGTGGTCCACGGAGGTGACGACCACCGCGTCGCGGACGCCGAGTTGGCGCATGATCGGAGCCGAGTGTTCGGCGTTCTGAACCGTGGAATTGGCGGTGTCCTCGATGTGGATGCGATCGGCGGGCATGCATTGGCGCAGCAGCCAGTCCGCCATGGCCCTGGCCTCGGTCATGCCGTTGTGCGGGTTGCCGCCGGTCACGATGATCGGCGACATCGGCGCGAGTAGCGCCTGTAGGTAGCCCGCGCGTAGTCGTTCCACCAGTTCCGGGCGCATGCTGCCGTCGTCCTGCAAGCCGTAACCGAGAATGACGATGGCCGTCGACCTTCCGTGGATGTCCGGCAGCGTCTGCGGGCTCACCGTCGCGATCGCGCGCAACGCGTCGACGAGCTGGCCCGCGGCCGACGGCACCGAGCAGGTGGCGGCGGTATCGGCCTGCGCCGCGGGCGCCGCCTGGGTGTAAGTCGCGGCGGCCATGGCGAAGGTGCCGAGCAGCGCTCGGGTGGCGTTGCCGGTGCGGGAGGGGCGTCGGTGGCGGGCGCGGTGCTTGGACGGTGAGACGGGCATGAACTCTCCAGTGGTCGGCCGAAATCTCCGTAACGGCGGAGGATCAGGTGTCGATCAACGTCTAGCAGCGCCGTATTCGCCGATCGACCCTTCGGCCGGGTCTCTGGACATCTCACGTTCACCCGGCGGATCTTTGTGACGACTACTACCGGAATCGCCGGGCCGAAGCGGCATTTTCGAGCGCGCGCTCGGCCCGTCTACCGGAGTGGGGAACGGCTGCGCGTGGCGCTCGGCGTCTCGCCGGTGTATCGACGGTAGACGCGTCGAAAGGCGGCGGCATCGGCGTATCCGACGGCGGCGGCGACCGCGTCGACGGAATTCCGCGTGGTGGTGAGCAGCGCGCTCGCGTGCTCGACACGGAGTCGGTGCACGAAATCGGTGGGAGTGACGCCGAGGACCGCGTGCAGTCGCCTGGCCAGCGTGCGCGGGGACACCGATGCGGCCGCGGCCAATTCGGCGAGCCCGAGTTGCCTGGTCAGGTGCGCGGCGACATACCGCCGCACCGCGCGCACGACGGGATCGTCCGCCCGCAGGTGTTCGAGCGCCATGTACCGCGACTGCGACATTCGGGCGTCGAGCACGAGGTAACCCGCCACGCGCCGCGCCGCGTCCTGCCCGCGCAGGCGCGCCAGGATCGCGAGCAGCAGATCGGCGTGGGCGAAGGCGGCGCCCGCGGTGAGGACGGCGCCGCCGTCGACCACCATCCGGTCGGCGCGCACCCGCACCGGTGGGAACCGGCGGGCGAGCTCCGGCGCCAACCACCAGGTGGTCGTGGCCTCGGCTCCGTCCAGCACACCCGCGGCCGCCAGCACGAAGGTCGCCGAACAGGACGCGGCGACCGTCGCCCCGCTCGCCGCGGCCCGCCGCACGAGTTCGGCCGCCAGGGTGGTGTCGGGGTGGGCGAGCAGGCGTTCGACCAGTTCGGGACTCGACGCCGACGGTCCGGGGAGCACAAGCACGTCACCGGGACCGAACTCCGCCGCGCCCGCGGGCGTCGCCGCCGTGACGCAGACGGTTCGACCCGCGCCGGAACGCACCGGTCCGCCGTCGAGCGACAGCACCCGTTGCGGCAGCGCGGGCTCGGCGGTGTCGATGATGTCGATGCCGACGCCGAGCGCCCCTTCGAGGACGCCGTCGAGCACCAGGTGCGTGATCATGGCGAGATCAGACCGAATAGTGGCGATCCTGTCAATGGCGAGCGCTCCTCGCGTCCGGCACCGTTGGAGTCGTGCCGAACCCCACTGAAAGCCCCCGCGACGCCGCGGGCAGGCGCGACGACAGCCTCGCCGACTTCCGCCCGCGCGTTGTCACCCTGCTGGACACCGCTCGAACGGTGTACGTGAGCGGGACCGGACCGGCGGTGATCGTGATGGCGGAAATGCCGGGAATCAGCCCCGACGTAGCCCGATTCGCGCGCTGGGTGCGCGACGCGGGCTGCACCGTCTACCTGCCGTCGCTGTTCGGACGCGACGGCGCCTACCCGGAGGCGGAGGAAGGACTCGCGGTGCTGCGCCGCGCCTGCGTCAGCGCCGAGTTCCGCGCGTTCGGCGCGGGCCGTTCCAGTCCCGTCACCGACTGGCTGCGCGCGCTGGCCGCGCTCGCCCACCGCGAATGCGGCGGCCCTGGCGTCGGCGCCGTCGGCATGTGCTTCACCGGCAATTTCGCCCTCACCATGATGTGCGAACCGTCGATGCTGGCCCCGGTGCTGTGCCAGCCGTCGCTGCCGTTGGACGAGCCGGGCGGCATCGAGATCTCCCAGAGTGAACTCGCGACGATCCGTGCCCGCCTCGACCGCGAGGACCTGGCGGTGCGCGCCTACCGCTTCGACGGCGACCGCGTGTGCACCGCACAGCGTTTCGCGGCCTACGCGGCCGCGCTCGGCCCGCGCTTCGAGGCGCGCGTGCTGCCCGCGAGCGCGGCGAATCCGACGCCGCCGCCGTTCTTCGAACAGGTGGTCGGCTGTCCGCACAGCGTCGTCACCGCCCACCTCGTCGATGCCGAAGGCGAACCGACCCGCGCCGCGCGCGACGAGATCATCGCCTTCCTACGCGCCCGATTGCACATCACGGAGCACTGAATCGGGCGGGTGAGCGATCCGGGTGGATCAGGTCAGTGTGACGCCGCCGTCCACGACCACGGTCTGGCCCGTCACATAGCTCGCGGCGTCGGAGGTCAACCAGATCGCGCAGGCGGCGAGTTCGTCGGTGTCGCCGGTGCGGCCCAACACGATGCGGGACTTCATGGCCTCCAGGTAGCCGGGCTGGTAGTGGTCGGTCATCTCGGTTTCGAAGAATCCCGGCGCGATCGCGTTGACCCTGATGCCTTTTCGCGCGCCCCACTGCTGGGCGAGGTCGCGGGTCAGGCCGATCACGGCGGCCTTGCTCGCGGCGTAGGCGGCCTGCGGCAGACCGGCGGTGGTGATGCCGAGAACGCTGGAGATGTTCAGGATGGACGATCCCGGCTCCATCACGCGCCCGCAGGCCTGCGCCGCCCAGTACGAGCCGTGCAGATTGACGTCGACGACCTGGCGGAACTGTTCCGGCGTCTCGCGCGTCGCGGGCACGGCGGTGCCGATGCCAGCGTTGTTGACCAGCACGTCGACGCGGCCGTAATGCGCCATGGCGGTATCGATCATGCGCTGGGCCTGATCGGGATCGGCGATATCGGTCTCCACGGTGAGCGCCTGTCGGCCCGCGCCTCGGACCAGTTCGGCCGTCTTGTTCAGCTTGTCGAGCCTGCGCGCGGCCAGCACCAGATCGGCGCCCGCCTCGGCGTAGGCGCGCGCCATGGCCACACCGAGTCCGGAGGACGCGCCGGTGACCACCACGACGCGGCCGTCCATCTTGAAGCTGTCCAGAATTCCCATGGGGGTTGTCTCCCTATATCTTTCGCGTCGGGCGACACCGCGCCGCCCGAATACCCGGTTGTCGCCGCGGCGCGTCCGGGCGAGGTCGGTGGGTCACTTCCGACCCGAGGACTCGGCGTCCGCGCGTTTCGCCGCGCCGACACGGCGTTTCGCGATCGCCCACCGGTGCACCTCGGACGGCCCGTCGTAGATGCGGAACGGGCGGACCTCGCGCGACAGGCGCGCCAGCGGCAGATCCTCGCAGACGCCGCGCGCACCGGCCATCTGCACGCTGCGGTCGACGATGCGGAAGATGGCTTCGGCGGCGAAGGTTTTCGCGATCGAGGTGGAATCCGAGGCGCGAAGTCCTTCGTCGAGTTCCCAGCAGGCCCGCACCAGCAACGCGCGGGTGGCCGCGATGTCGATCTCGTTGTCGGCCACCATCTTCTGGATCATGCCGAGATCGCCGAGCCGTTGTCCGAACCCTTCCCGGTGCGCGACCAGGTCCACCGCGACATCGTGCGCGCGGCACGCGGCGCCGAGCCACCGCATCACGTGCGTCATCCGCGCGGGCCCCAAACGCACTTGCGCATAGTCGAATCCGCGATCGACCTCACCGAGTACGGCCGAATCCGGCACGGTGACATCGGTGAACTCGACCTCGCAGTGCCCGCCGATCATCGCGCGATCCAAGGTGCCGATATGGCGACCGACCCGCACGCCGGGCGTGTCGGCGGGGACGAGGAACATGGTCGCCCCGCCCCGCGACCCCGGTTCGCCCGAGGTCCGCGCCATCACGATGAAGAAGCCCGCGCCGTCCGCGCCGGTGATGAACCATTTCTGTCCGTCGATGCGCCATTCGCCACCGCTGCGCGCCGCGCGGGTGCGCAGCGCGGAGGGGTCCGATCCCGCGCCGGGCGCGGGCTCGGTCATGGCGAACGCGGACCGGATGTCGCCCGCGGCCAGTGGCGCGAGGTAGCGGGCCTGTTGCTCGGGCGAGGCGATGTGGGCGAGTAGGTGCACATTGCCCTCGTCGGGGGCGGCGATGTTCAGTGCCGTCGGGCCGAACAGCGAGTATCCGGCCGCTTCGAAGACGGGCGCGCGATCGGACATGTTCAGCCCGAGCCCGCCGTATTCGACCGGGGCGTGCGGGGCGAAGACACCCGCCTGCTTCGCGGCTCGCTGCATGCGCACGCGCAGCGTGTCGCCGCCCGCGGCCGCGATGTCGCCGCCGTGTCGATCCTCGACGGGGAGGATTTCGCCGTGCACGAACTCCCGCGTCCGCTCGATCAGCGCGGTGACCTCGGGGGAGTAGGACAGCTCGATCGGCACGTCGCCTCGTCTCGTCGAAGTGTGCTTACCGAACGATCGCTCGGTACCCGACGAATCTCCCACTCGCGGTGTTGACAGTCAAGTTCCGAGTGTGAAAACCGAACACGAATTACTTGTATTGTTCAGTGTGGCTGAACACAATGATCGTGTGGAGAATGTTTCGGATTCCGGCGCCGTGAGATCGAGTCCGGTGACATCGGGCGTGACGGGATCGGGTGCGGCCATCAAGCGGGCGCGCACCGCAGCGGGACTCAGCGTGCGCGCGCTCGCCGCGCACATGGACCTCAGCCCCGCCACCATCAGCGCGATCGAGAACGGACGCACCGAAGTCACCGTCGCGCGCCTACGCCGCTTCGCCACGGTGCTCGAGGTCCCCACGGCGCACCTGCTCGCCGAGGGCGGCGCGCCGGTCGATGCGGTGGCACCCGCCGCCGAACCCGAACACGCCGCCGACCTCCCGGACTGGCGCGACTTCCCGCCCCTCACGCTCGACCCGGTCCTCGCCGCCACGGTCGCGGCGATCGTCGAAACCGGCTACCACGGCACAACCATGCGCTCGGTCGCCGCGCGCGCCGGACTCAGCGTTCCCGGCATCTACCACCACTACACCGACAAACAGCAGCTCCTGGTACGCATCCTCGACCTGACCATGGACGAACTGCACCTGCGCGTATCGGCCGCCGCCGACAGCGCGGCCGACAGCGTCGAACGGGTAGCCCGCGTGGTCGAGGCACTCGCCCTGTTCCACACCCACCGCCGCGCGCTCGCCTTCATCGGCGCGAGCGAGATGCGCAGCCTCACCGCCGCCAACCGCACCCGCATCGCCGATTCCCGCAGCCGCCTGCAACGCGTCCTCGACCACGCCATCGAGGCCGCGGCCGCCGAAGGCAGGCTGTGTTGCTCCGACCCGCACACCGCGGGCCGCGCCATCGCCACCATGTGCACCTCGATCCCGCAGTGGTTCCGCGACGACGGTCCACTCACCCCGGAAGACGTGGCACGCGACTACGCCGGGTTCGCCCTCGCTCTATTGGGAGTCGGCCACCGAGGGTGATATCGACAGCGCGCGCGGGCTGTCGAGCTGGATCTCCTCGCGCGTCGCCGGATGCGGACGACTACTTCCGCGGGAGTCCGAGAATCATCTGGGCGATGATGTTGAGCTGGATCTCCTTGGTCCCGCCGCCGATCAACTCGGCGGGCATGGTGAGATACGGCCCGGTGACCGCGGGTTCGGTGGCGGCGGCCATCGCAAGGCGCCCGGTGGTCGCGAGGGTGGCGCGGAAGGTGCGGCGCAGCAGGATGTTCATCGCGACCTTGGAGACGCTGGAGGCCGCGCCCGCGCCATGCCCGTCGAGCAGCCGCAGGATTTCGCGCACCCCGAGCGCCTTGATCGCGTTCGCGTAGGCATCGAGTTCGCCGAGCGCGCGCACGGCGTCGTCACGGTCTTCGCCGGAGGCCGTCGCGGCGACCGTGCGCACCGCGGCGGCCCGGTCGAGCACGACATATCCGCTGATGGCCGTGCGTTCCTCGGCCATGGTGGCGATGGCGAGATCCCATCCCGCGGTGGGTTCGCCGATCAGCATGTGGTCGGGCACGAAGACGTCGGTGAGGAACACCTCGTTGAAGTGGGCGTCGCCGTCGACCTGCCGGATCGGGTTGATCTCGATTCCCGGCGACCGCATGTCGACCACGAAATATCCGATGCCGCGATGCTTGGCCGCCTGCGGATCGGTGCGTGCGAGCAGCGCGCCGTAGTCGGCCCGGTGCGCCGCCGAGGTCCAGATCTTGTGCCCGTTGATCCGCCAGCCGCCCTCGACGCGTTCGGCGCGCGTGACCAGCGCGGCCAGATCGGAGCCCGCGCCGAGTTCGCTGAACAGCTGACACCAGGCGAGTTCACCGCGCAGCGTCGGTGTGATCAACTGCTTCGGCTCTTCGGTGGCGGCCCGTCGCAGGGACGGCAGAATCCATTCGGCGATGCCGAGTGATGGACGCACCAGGTCCGGGCGTCTGCGGAATTCCTCGTCGATGACGAGTTGGCGCAGTGGCGAGGCATCGATTCCCCACGGCGCGGGGAACTGCGGTGCGACGAGTCCGGCCGCGGCGATGGTGTCGCGTCGCGCACCGGTCGCGAAGTGCGGGTAGTCGCCCTGGCGGCCGGGTCCGTCGTCGGTCAGCGCTCGGGCGGCGTCGAGTGTCGCGGCGACGCCCGCGCGGAACTCGGCGTCGGCGTCGCCGATGTCGACGGTGAAGTCCCGCTCGGTCGCGATGGTGGATTCGCCGAGCCGCCTGGCCCAGCGGCCGGGCGCGCCGATCGATGCGGCCAGCGATGTCGCGCGCCGCCAGTAGAGATGCAGGTCGTGTTCCCAGGTGAATCCGATGGCGCCGAACATCGTCATGGTGTCGAGTACGAGGTCGGGGCCCGGGATGATCGTGGTCAGCGCCGCGCCCGCCGCGGCGATCCGATGCTGTTCGAGAGTGTCGCCCGCGGCGCGTACAGCGTCCCAAGCCGCGGCGGTCGCGAGCTCGCTGTCGACGAACAGCAGCGCGGCGCGGTGTTGCAGCGCTTGGAACGCGCCGATCGGTTTGCCGAACTGTTCGCGGACCCGCAGGTGCGCGGTCGCCGCTTCGACGCACCATCGCGCGATGCCCGCCGCCATCGCCGCCGTCGCCGCGACCGCGAGATATTCGGCGCGGTCGGCATCGATGCCGTGCCACACGTCGGCGGTGTCGACCGGGTAGTCGGTGAGGGTGATCGTCGCGAGGTCGGTGAGCAGGTCTGTCCCGTCGACCGGCTCGACCACGCATTCGGGCCGCGCGGTGTCCACGGCGACCCACAACGTCTCTCCGGTGTCGCGCACCGCACCGACCAGCGCGAACCGGGCCGAGCGAGCACCGGCCACGACCGGGGAGGCGCCGGTGATCGACCACCCCGTGCGCTCCGGTCGCGCGCGCGGGCCCGAAGACCGGGGTAGCAGCACCGTTGCCGTGGCGCCCCCGGCGAGCTGTTCGAGGAAGACGCGCACGGATGGCGTCGCTTCGGCGAGCAGAGCTATCGCCCCCGCCGTCATGGTCGGCAGCAGCGGCCCCGGCAGTCCCGCCTTGCCCGCCGCTTCCAGGACGCAGGCGGCGTCGAGCAGGTCGCCGCCCTGGCCGCCGTAGTGCTCGGGCAGGTGGACCGCGTGGAACCCGTTGGCCGTCAGCTCCTTCCACCAGGCGGGGAGTTCGCCCGCGGCGAGCCCGGCGAAGGTGTCGCGGGCACCCGACAGCGGTGCGTACCTGGCGGCGAACTGTTCGACGTAGGTGCCGAGTTCACGTTGTTCGGGGGTCGACGCGATCGTCACGACAGCTGTCCTTCCTCCGTCGCGGCGGATGACCAACGCGGTGGCGGCCCCACCGCGTGGACACGAGTACAGACATTAGTCCAACTGTGGCGCGGGTCAAGTATCCGTCGCGTCCGGCATAAGACGTCGATGCGGATGGCGACGGTGACATCGATATCGCCCGAAGATTGCCCGCACCTGGACTATTGTGCTTACCGTATTGGTTACCGTAGTGTTGCCCAGGTCACACGGAAATGCAGTGGTTTCGACCCGAGGGTCGGCGGGTCAGGCGACGTGCCCGATCGGTGATACCGATTCGGCATGATTCGCCCCCCGGAGCGGAAGTTAGGCACGCGATGCGATTTGGTACATCGAGATCGGCGACGGCGCGGAACGCGACGAATCTGAGAAAGATCGTCGACCGGAACCCGCACGGCGCATCGGCGGGCACCCCCGCGGGACGACCGGCATGACACAACATATCCAGTTCCTGTTGTTGGGAATCGGAAGCGGTGGCGTATTCGGTGCGCTCGCGATCGCTTTGGTGCTCACCTACCGCAGTTCGGGGGTGTTGAACTTCGCGACCGGGGCGATCGCGTTGAACTGCGCCTACATCTACGCCTTCCTGCGTAAGGGTGAGTTCGTCGTCCTGATTCCCGGACTGCCGAAATCCGTCGATATCGGCGGTGACCCCGGGTTCGCCGTCTCGGCCCTGATCGCCGTCGCGCTGTCGGCGCTGTTCGGCCTGTTCGTCTACGTGGTCGTGTTCCGCCCGCTGCGCAAAGCGCCGCCCATCGCGCGCGCCGTGGCCTCGATCGCGCTGATGATCGTGATGGTCGCCGTCGCCGCCAAACAGGTCGGCACGAACGCCGTCGGCGTGAAGGCGATCTTCCCGGTCGATATCTGGACCTTCGGCGGTGTCCGGCTTCCGCAGGACCGCGTCTATTTCGGTATCAGCATCGTGGTGCTGGCCCTGGTCCTCGCCGCGCTCTACAAGTTCACCCGATTCGGCCTGGTGACCCGCGCGACCGCGGAGAGCGAGGAAGGCGCCTACGTCAGCGGCCTGTCCCCGGACCGGATCGCCGCCTACAACTGGATGATCGGCGCGGCGGTCGCGGGCGCGGCGGGCATCCTCATCTCGCCCATCGTGCCGCTGAGCCCGACGGGATACTCGCTGTTCATCGTGCCCGCGCTGGCCGCCGCGATCATCGGCCAGTTCTCCTCGGTCGTGGCCGCGGTCTTCGCGGGTCTGGTGATCGGCATGTTGCAGTCCGAGGCCACCTACCTCTCGCGCACCTACGAATGGCTGCCCTCGAGCGGACTTGTCGAACTGGTTCCGCTGATCGTGATCCTGGTGGTGCTGGTCATCCGGGCCAAGCCGCTGCCATCGCGCGGCGCGGTCATCGTCGCCGAACTGGGCAACGCGCCCTATCCGCGCCGAATTCCGCTGTGGGCGGGCCTGGGCACGGTGGTCACCGCGGTGGTGCTGATCGTGTCCGGAAACGATCTGCGGGTCGCGCTGATCACGACGCTGATCCTCGCCGTGATCGGCATATCCCAGGTCGTGGTCACCGGTTACGCGGGTCAGGTGTCGCTGGCGCAGCTCGCGCTCGCGGGCGCCGCCGCCTACATCCTCGGCCCGATCACCGAGAGCTGGGGCGTTCCTTTCCCGTTCGCGCCCCTGCTCGCGGCGCTGGTGGCGACCGTGCTCGGCGTGGTCGTCGGATTGCCCGCGCTGCGGATTCGCGGACTCACGGTCGCGGTGGTCACCCTTGCTCTCGCGTACGCGATCGAGGCGCTGTGGTTCCGGAATCTGGATTTCGTGCCGTCGAGCGGTGTGAACATCCCGGATCCGAAGATCTTCGGGCACAGCATCGGCATCGGTCGCGGCGAGAACTATCCGCGCCTGGAATTCGGGCTGTTCTGTCTCGCGGTGCTGGTCGTGGTCGGCGTCTCGGTGGCGTATCTGCGGCGCAGCCGCCTGGGCACCCGCATGCTGGCGGTGCGCGCCAACGAACGCTCGGCCGCGGCCTCGGGCGTGGATGTCGTGCGAACGAAGTTGGCGGCCTTCGCGATCGGAGCGTTCATCGCGGGCATCGGCGGCTGCCTGCTCGCCTATCAGCAGACGAACGTGTCGTTCCAGTCCTTCACGTCGCTGGCCGGGGTCACCCTGTTCGCGATCGTGTACCTGGCGGGTGTCACCTCGATCTCCGGCGCCGTCCTCAGCGGCGTGCTCGGCGCGGGCGGTGTCGCGTTCCTGCTGCTGGAGAACGTCAGCGGTAACGCGGGCACCTGGTACCAGGTGATCGTCGGCATCGGGCTCATGATCACCGTGCTGACCAATCCGGAAGGCATCGTCGCACCCGCGCAACGCGCCCTGGCCCGCGTCGGGCGCAAGACCGCGCCGCGCGCGGGTTCGCAGGTCGCCGCGCCATCGCTCGCCGTCGACCACGGCGACGTGCGCCTGGGCGATCCGCTGCTGGTCCTGGACGGCGTGACGGTCCGCTACGGCGGCGTCGTCGCCGTGGACGGGGTGAGTTTCGCGGTGCCGCAGGGCGCGATCGTCGGCCTGATCGGACCGAACGGCGCGGGCAAGACGACGCTCATCGACGCGATCAGCGGTTCGGTGCGCAATGAGGGCACGGTGTCGCTCGGCGGGAATGACCTCGGCGACAAGAGCACCCACCGCCGGATCCACGCCGGTCTCGGCCGGACCTTCCAGGCGATCGAGCTGTACGAGGATCTCAGCGTCCGGGAGAACGTCGTGGTCGGACTGTCCGGTCGCGGGCGCGAGGACGGCGCGGCCACGGCCGAACTCGACGAGATCTTCGACCTGCTCGGCCTCGCCGAGGTCTGCGACACCCCGGCGGGCGAATTGTCGCAGGGGCAACGGCAATTGGTGTCGATCGCCCGCGCGCTGGCGGGCAAGCCGAAACTGTTGCTGCTCGACGAACCGGCGGGCGGCCTCGACACCACCGAAAGTCATTGGCTCGGTGAGCGATTGCTGGCGATCCGCGCCAGCGGCGTGACCATCCTGCTCGTCGAACACGATATGAGCCTGGTGCTGCGGATCTGCGACATCGTCGAGGTCCTGAACTTCGGCCGCAGCCTCGCCTCCGGCACGCCCGAGCAGATCCGCGGCGACCGCGATGTCGCCGAGGCCTACCTCGGCACCATGTACACCGAGGAGGTCGTCGGATGAGCCTGCGGTTGAGCGGCGTGACCGCCGGATACGGCAAACTCCCCATCGTCAGGAATCTGGACCTCGAGGTGCCGTCGGGCACCGTCACCGCGGTACTCGGCCCCAACGGCGCGGGCAAGACCACCCTCATGCTGACGATCGCGGGCCTGCTGCCCGCCCTCGGCGGCGAGATCGGCGTCGAAGGCAAGCGGCTGCCCGACGGCAGACCCGCGCGGGCCAACAACTCCGGCGTCGTGCTCGTCCCCGACAACCGGGCGCTGTTCACCGGGCTGACCGTCGCGGAGAACCTCGAGATCGCCCGCAAACGCGGCGGGCCATCGCTCGACGAGATCCGCGAGACGCTGCCCGCGCTGATACCGCGCTGGAACGTGGCGGCGGGCGCGCTCTCCGGCGGCGAGCAGCAGATGCTCGCGGTCGGGCGGGCACTGGTGCAGAAACCGAAAGTGCTGCTCATCGATGAGATGAGCATGGGCCTCGCGCCGGTCATCGTGGAGAATCTGCTGCCCGCGGTCCGGCATATCGCCGACAGCACCGGCGCGGCGATCGTCCTGGTCGAACAGCACGTGCGGCTCGCCCTCGAGGTCGCCGACGACGCGGTGGTCCTCGTGCACGGCGACGTCACGCTGCGCGGTCCCGCCGCGGAACTGCGCGGCGCACCGGAACGGCTCGAGGCCGCCTACCTCGGAGGTGAATCCGCCACAGCCGCACGTTGATCCGCACACGAGGTCGCGAACAAGCCCACTACACAGCACAATTCCCAGGAGATAGACATGTCCTTACTCACCACGAAGCGATGGCTGGCGCTGCCGTGTATCGCGTTGGCGGCCACGCTGTTCGCGTCCGGCTGTTCCAGTGACGACAAGGATTCCTCGGCCCCGGTCGACAAGTCCGTGCTCGGCCCGGAGAACAAGGCGACCGGTGCGCCGGTGAAGATCGGCTTCATCACCACCGGACCCAAGGCGCCGGTCTACACCGAGGAGACCGAGGTCGCCAACGCCACCGTCGCCTACATCAACAACCACCTCGGCGGCATCAACGGCCGCCCGATCGAGCTGATCGCGTGCGAGGACGAGATCCAGGTCAGTCTGTCGCGCAACTGCGCCAACAAGTTCGTGCAGTCCGACGCGGTGGCCGTGGTCAGCGGTGAGGCCAACAACGCCGACACCGTCGCCGCCATCACCTCGCCGTCCTCCATGGCCTACCTCACCGCCGCGGGCGGCCAGCAGTCGATGATGCTGCCGAACACCTTCGTGCTGGTCAACGCGCTCAACTCGCTGGCGGGCGTGCCCGCGGCGTACGCGAAGCAGAACGGCTACAAGAAGGTCGCCATCATGACCGTCGACTCGCCGACCGCGGTCGACCCGCTCAAGCA
The DNA here is from genome assembly GCF_015674855.1 of Nocardia bovistercoris. GTDB lineage: Bacteria > Actinomycetota > Actinomycetes > Mycobacteriales > Mycobacteriaceae > Nocardia > Nocardia bovistercoris. Next base: position 89,527 of record NZ_JADMLG010000010.1, read on the forward strand.
GCTCGGGCCGTTCGCGTTCGGCAACGCGGGCGCGCAGGTCGATGTGGTGCCCGTGCCGCTCGGCACCGCCGATATGACCCCGCAGGTCCAGGCCGCGCTCGAGAAGAAGCCCGAGATGTTCCACTTGCTCGGCGACGTCTCGTTCTGCACCGCCGCGCTCAAGGCCATGAAGACGCTGAACACCAGCCAGCCGGTCATGTCGGTGACCCAGTGCGTCGGCAGCGCGGACGCCGCCGCGCAGATCCCCGGCGGCTACGAGGGTGTGAAGGTCGTCGCCAACGCGGTGTTCGACACCTCGACCGAGGACGGCAAGCTCTTCGCCGCGGTGGTCGACGGGTCGGGAGCCAAGGATCCGCAGCGCGCCGCCTCGATCTACCGGACGATCCTGAGCCTGCAGTCGGCGTTGAACGGCGCCCCGGGTGAGATCACCCGCGAATCCACCCTCGCGCGCCTGAGCGCGATGCCCGAGCCGAAGCCGCTCCCGCTCTCCGGCGGCGGCACCTTCCAGTGCGGCAGCAAGCCCATCCCGGTCGTGCCCAACATCTGCTCCGACGGCGCCCTGCTCGGCACCGCGAAGGAGGACGGCACTCTGGTCGACATCAAGCCGATCGACACGAAAGGTATCTTCTCCCTGCCCGGTACGGCCCGCTGACACGTTGCGGACGGCGCCCGCCCGGCACCCGGGCGGGCGTCGCGGCGTGTTCGCGGTACCCGATCACAGAAAGGCACGACATGCAGCGGTTGCAAGCGGAGGAGACCTTGAGCTCCTCGACCGAGGTCGACGCCGAGATCGACACCGTCTACGCACTGGTCTCCGACGTCACCCGCATCCCCGAGTGGAGCACCGAGACCGTCCGCGTGCGCCACCTCGACGCGCAGCGGTTCCGCTCCTGGAACCGACGGCGGCTCGGAGTGTGGCGAACCGACGCGGAGATCGTCGAATCGGTTCCGGGACAGCGGTTCTCCTTCGTCGTCAAGGTCATGGGCGGCGACTGGACGCAGTGGACCTACCTTGTCGAACCCGGCGCCGCGCCCGGCACCACCCGCCTGACCGAGACCTTCCGCATGTGCGTCGCACTGCCGAACAGCGTGCTCGCCTTCGAGCGGCTGTTCCTGTTCGTCCGCGACCGCCGCACCGACCTGCAGGCCAATCTCGACGCCTCGGTCGCGCGCATCAAGAGCATCGCCGAAGCCGATGCTCGCGTCGGTGACAAGGGGGACGCTCGCGTCGGTGACAACGGGGACGCTCGCGTCCGTGACAACGGGGACGCTCGCGTCCGTGACAACGGGGACGCTCGCGTCCGTGACAACGGGGACGCTCGCGTCCGTGACAACGGGGACGCTCGCGTCCGTGACAACGGGGACGCTCGCGTCCGTGACAAGGGAGAACCGGCATGAGATATCAGGATCGTGTCGCGGTGGTCACCGGCGCGGGTTCGGGCATCGGCCGCGCGTTGACCATCGCCCTCGCCCGCGACGGCGCCCGAGTCGCGGCCTCCGACATCGACCCGAAGGGCCTGGCCGAGACCGCGTCCGCGGGTCCGGCGGGCAGCGTCACCACCTACCCGCTCGACGTCGCCGACCGCGCGGCGTTCTCCGCGCACGCCGAGCAGGTGCGCACCGATCTCGGTCCCGCCTCGATGGTGTTCAACAACGCGGGCGTCGACCTGATGGCCAATATCGCCGACATGGACCCGGCCGATCTCGACTGGCTGTTCGGCATCAATATCGGCGGTGTCGTCAACGGCATCAAGGCATTCCTGCCGCAACTCCTGGAAACGGGCACCGCGGCGAAACCGTCGCACCTGATCACCATGTCCAGTGCGTTCGGCCTGATCGCGGTGCCCGCCCAGGGCGCCTACAGCGCGTCGAAATTCGCGGTGCGCGGTCTCACCGAAGCGCTGCGCCAGGAAATGATCCTCGACAACCTCCCGGTATCGGTGCACTGCGTGCATCCCGGCGTGGTGAAGACGAACTTCGGCGCCAATATGCGGACCGCCGAAGCCGACGCCGATATCGCGAGGACCCTGTTCGACAAAGCCGCCATGACCACCCCCGAGAAGGCGGCCGAGGTGATACTGCGCGGTGTCGACAAGAATCGCGCCAGGATTCTCGTCGGTCCCGACGGCCGCGTCATGGCGGCATTGCCGCGCGTTCTCGGGGTCTCCTACACGACGCTGCTGGCGCGCGGCGCCCGGCTGATGAATTCGCGCTCGAAGAAGAACTGACCGCTATCCGGCCGTGGCGTGGGCCTGCTCGTAGAGTCGGGCCCATTCGGCGCGCGAGCGGATGGAGACGTCGACATCGGTGGCCGCCGCCCGCAGCGCGCCGACGGTGACGTCCTCGCGCCGCTTGCCCCCGAACGGATCCCAGTCGAAGAATCGGCACGAATTCTGCCAGGTGATCTTGTCGATATCGCTGTCGTCGGCGCCCGCTCCGTCGAGTTCGGCGAGCACCTTCTCGGCGGCGTCGGGCCAGAAGCAGTCCGAATGGGGGTAGTCGCATTCCCAGGCGATGATGTCGATGCCGATCTCGTGGCGCAGTTTCAACGCGGTCGGGTCGGTGACGTAGCAGGCCAGCGAGTGTTCCTTGAACACCTCGCTCGGCAGTTTCCCGCCGAAGTCGCGGCGCAGCCACCGCTGATTGGTGTAGTGGCGGTCGCACCGATCGAGGAAGAACGGAATCCAGCCGATCCCGCCTTCGGAGAACGCGAACTTGAGTCCGGGGAACGCGCGCATCGCGGGCCCCCACAGCAGATCCTGTGCGGTGATCGCCGACACCTGGGTGGCCAGCACGATCATATTGTCGATCGGCGCGTCGTCGGCCATCGAAATGGCGCCGAGTCCCGAGCCGATGTGCAGGCACATCACCACGTTCTCGTCGACGAGCGTGCGGAACACCGGACCCCAGTAGTCGATGTCGTGATAGCTGGGCAGACCCTCGAGGTGCGGGATCTCGGGCATGGTGATCGCGCGGCAGCCCTTGGCGGCCACCCGGCGGATCTCCGCGCACATCGCTTCCGGATTCCAGGTCGGCATCAGCGCCAGCGGGAGGAACCGGTCGGGGTAGGCGCCGCACCACTCGTCGATGTGCCAGTCGTTGTACGCCTGCACCATCACGATGGTCACGTCGGCCTGATGCTGGTTCAGGTGGCGCGCGGAGAATCCGGTGAACGTCGGGAAGCACATCGAGCCGACGATGCCGTTGCGGTTCATGTCACGGACGCGCTCGTGCACGTCGTAGACGCCGGGCCGCATCTCGGCGAAGCGGGCCGGGTCGCGCCCCCATTCCTCGGCGGGCCACGACACCACCGCGTTGAGGCCGCTGACCCCGGTCGGTTTGCCCTGATACACCCACTGGTCGATGCCATCGTCGGTGACGATGACCCGCGGCGCCTCGTCGACGTATTTCGCGGGCACGTGGCGGTGGAACATATCCGGCGGTTCCACCACGTGGTCGTCGATACTGACGAGAATCAAGTCCTCACAACGCATTTCGATTCCTGGATACGCTCGGCTACAAATGTCTGCCCTCAGTTGTACGCTGTTCCGATATGACCGACTCCACGCTATCGGCCACACATGACGCAGAATCGGCCAAAGTCGAGTATCTGCGTCGCAGCGCCGCGGTCACGGCGGGCAGCTACGTGTACGAGGAAGGACACCTCGTCACCGGATGGCACCGCCACGACCTGCACCAGATCCAGTACGCGGCGGGCGGCGTCGTTGAGGTGGAGACCGCCACCGCCCACTACCTCTCGCCGCCGCACCGCGCGGTCTGGATCCCCGCCGGACTCGCCCACCAGACCGTCATGAGCGCCAACGTGCGCGCCATCTCGGTGATGTTCGACCCGTCCCTGGTGCACGCCGATGGCGACCGCGCCGCGGTGCTCGACGTGTCCGCGGTGATCCGCGAGATGATCATCCACGCCCAGCGCTGGCCGATCTACCGCCTCGGCACCGAACCGATGGCCGACAGATACTTCACCACCCTCGGCGAACTGGTCCTCGACGCCATCGAGACCGACGAGACCTACCTCAACCTCCCCGTCTCCGACCATCCCGTGGTCGGCGCGGCCATGGCCTACACCAAACAGCACCTCGTCGAGGTCACCATCGCCGAGGTCGCCCGCGCGGTGGCGGTCTCCGAACGCACCCTGCGCCGCCTGTTCGACGACCACGTCGGCTACTCGTGGCGCACCTACCTGCTGAACGTGCGCATGCTGCGCGCGATGGCTCTGCTCGCCTCCCCGAGACAGACCGTTCAGGAGACCGCGCGCGCCGTCGGCTTCGACAACGCGGGCTCCTTCTCCCGGGCCTTCACCGAATTCAGCGGCCAGTCACCGTCCTCCTACCGCCGCAGCGCGGAGTCCCATCTCTGATCCCTCGGCCCGAGAAACCGCGGGCTACCCGTTCATCAGAGTGAACAGCGCCCACGCCGTGGACGGGTCGAAGATCTCGCTGTGCCCGTGAATGGTGCGAGAACCGTTGACGGACAACACCTCCGTGTCCACGTGCGGATACAGATCGCCGGGATCTTTGATGTCGGCCCAAGTGACCCGCACTCGCCCGCCCGGCCCGTAGCCGCCGAGTGCGGCATAGTCACTGGGCGCGTCCGCTCCCGCGACGCCGATATCACCGAGGTCTTTTCCGCGGCGCAATGCGAGGTGGAAGAAACAACGCAACGCGCGGTCCTCCAGGCTGAAAGTCGTCACGATCGGTTGCCGCACGAATTCCCCGGCCCCGCGATATCCGCCTTCGGGATGGTCGGCGGAGAAGCAGAGATAGTTCACGGCGGGCTGCAACAACAGCATGGAATCCACGGGACGGGGCAGCGGGGCGCCCGCGGGCCGCGACACCGCGTTGAGGAATACCCGCGCGCCGTAGGAATGCCCGATCACGTGGAAACGGGTGTCGCTGTTCGACTTCTCGAGCATTTCGCGCAGCATCGGGCCGACGCCGACCGTGCCGACCGTGCCCGCCCGATCCTTCATTTGATACACCGTGAACATCCGCAGCAGTTTGCGCGGATCGAGCGCCGACAGGAATCCGGCGGCCTCGGGAGACGGCCCGCCGCCGTTCGCCGAACCGCCGGGATCGCCGGGGGAGACGCGCGGCGCGAGCTCCGCTTCGATCATCGCCCATGCCGCGAGGATGTCGTCGGCGTCGCGGGCGGTATCGGCGGGCAGGTCGGCGTCGCCGGTCGCGCAGACGTCGACGAGCATGTCGATCAAGCGGCGTCCCTCGGTCTCGTCGATCCTGGCGGGCTCGGTCAGACGGTAGAACTCGGCGCGATCGCCCTCGGCGACGAGCGGCGCGAACTCGAGCGTGGTGTCCGGCGTGTTCGCGCGCTCGTCGGCGGCGGCGATATCGGGGCCGTGCTCCCACGAGAACTCCAGCGCCGCCGACGGCCAGTAGAGCCCGACGAGAGCGGGCCGGTATTCCCGATCGAATCGGTAGCCGCCGTCGTGCATCATCTTGTGGAATACCGAGAGGAATCGCAGATACGTCTCGTTGGCCGCGTCCCAATCGTTGTTCCAGCCGTGGCAGAAGGCGATGACGTCGGTGAATTCGCCCGCACCGACGGCATCGATCAGAGCGCGCTGGGTGAGTGGGCTCGTCGATATGCCGTCGGCGTCGAACTGCAACGCGTAGCGTGGCACGCGCGCTCCGGTGTCGGTGACGAAATAGTCGATAGGTTTTGTATCCGTCGGCATGGCACACCTCTTCCTCGACGTTTGCGCTACTGTGCGGGCACGGGGAACTATCCCTCCGATAGCTGGAAATTTCCTGAGTACTCGACTACCTCAATCCGGCGCCGGTCTACTCGCCACGGCCTTCGGTGCGTCGAAAGCCCGTGGGATCCTTCGCCGGTTCGGGAGTCGTACCGGTCTCATGAGGTTAGGCAAACCCTGGTCGATGTCCGGATCGCGGCGATCGGGCAACCTGTCGGAGGCGGGGCCTATACTGTTGGCCCAGGGGAGTTGATCCGTGTCGGGGTGAGCGTGAGGTAGCAGGGGTTATGGTGGCTGAAGCTCGGGAACGTCAGCAGGATTCGACCGTCGTGCCGACCGAGCCCGCCGGGCATCCGGAATTGCGAGTACTGCCGGAATGGCCGCGCGACACCATCGCGGTGCTCGTGACCGCCGATCCGGCACTGCACGCGATCCCCGTGTCCTGGCCGGTTCGCGCCGGTGACAAGCGAATCCTGTTGAGTCTGCGCAACAATCGCGGTTCGCTCGCGCGGTTGCGCGACAGCGCCGAGGTGGCGCTGGTCATTCTCGGCGGCGGCAACGTCGCGCTCTCGGCGCGCGGTCGCGCCGAGGTGATCGCGGATCCGATGCCCGAGGCGGAGGATTACGTCGCCGTCGCGATCGCGGTCGAGGTGATCGACGACCACCGCCAGGGCGCGTTCCTGGTCGATGCGGGCATCCAGCGCACCGTGGTCGACGAGGCCGAATTCCAGTATCTGGAAGCACGTTTCGCCACCCTGCGCGAGATGGCCCGCGAAGGGAAGTAGTCGCGGCGCCGAATCCTCCGGCGCCGCAGACTGTTTCGACGCTCAGCCCTGTTTCGACGCTCAGCCGCGCGCGGGTCCGCGCGGCACATCGCGGAAGGGCAGGGTGCTGTCCGGCGAGGGTTCGCGTGGCATCCCGAGCAGTCTTTCGCTGATCACGTTGCGAGCCATCTCCGTGGTGCCGCCGCCGATGCACGCGGTCTGCCGCATCAGGAACGTCTCCGCCGCGCCCGCGTGCACGTCGTCCTCGGACCAGGCGATGGCCGCACCCGCCGCGACCTCGGCCCGGATGGTCGATTGCCGCACGCCCGCGAGGCCGCGGAAGAGCCGTCCGAGCGCGGCGGACTGATCCGAGATCGCCCCGGAGGAGATGCCGGTGGCGAGGCGGCCCGCGAGCGCCGTTTCGACCAGGTCGAGCATCTGCGATTCGCCGACGAGTTCGCGGGTGCCCGGCTCGTCCAGAACGCCCGCCCGGCACGCGACGTCGAGCAGGGGAGCGTCGGTCAGCCCCGGCCGGTCGGACCAGGTCACGTAGGGGGAGTCGGCGAGCATCCGTTCGTGGAACATCCAGCGCCTGCCGACGGTCCATCCGTCGTTGACCTCGCCGACCCGGTCGGTGTCGGGAACCCGGACGTCGGTGAGGAATTCCTGACAGAAATCCTTGGCGCCGTTGAGCATTTCGATCTGGTGCACCTGCACGCCGGGTTGGTGGATGGGCAGGATGAACACCGTGAGCCCGCGGTGTTTCGGCACATCCCAGTCGGTGCGCGCCAGGCACAGCGCCCAGTCCGACCACCACGCGCCGGTGGTCCAGATCTTGGCGCCGTTGAGTATCCAGTCGTCCCCGTCGCGGACCGCGGTGGTGACCGCGCCCGCCACATCCGAGCCGCCGCCCGGCTCGGAGAGGAACTGCATCCAGATCTCCTCGCCGCGCAGGATCGCCGGGATGTGGCGCAGCTTCTGTTCCTCGGTGCCGAAGTCGAGCAGCACCGCGGCGCACGGAGACAGCGTCGGCACCTGGAATCGGGTCGGATATTCGTAGCCCGCCAGTTCCTCGTTGAACGCGCGTTGATGGTCGCCGGTGAGGCCGCGGCCGCCGTAGCGGGTGGGGATGGCGAGTCCGGCGAATCCCGCGTCGTAGAACTTGCGTTGCAGTTCACGGTCGTAGGCGACCGCGGCCAACTCGGCCTCGCGGGCGACGCTGCGCAGCCCGGACGCGGTCTCGGGGCGGAAGGCGCCCAGTTCGGCGCGGATCCATCGGCGGGCCCGCAGCCGGAAGTCCTCGACGGTCTCGGCGCTCATGCGGAAACCCTCTCGCTCAGTAGGTGTTCGGTGATCGCGCGATGATGCTGGGCCGGTGTGGCGTGCAGCATCCGGTTGACGGTCGCCCGGCGCAGGAACAGGTGCAGATCGTGTTCGAAGGTGAGTCCGATGCCGCCGTGCAGCTGCACACAGTCCTGGAGCAGTTCGACACCGTATTCGCCGGTGTAGGCCGCGGCCGCCCGCGCGAGCACGCCCGCGTCGGGACGGCGATCCTCGACGGCGGCGGCCGCGGCGTCGGCGATCGCGTGCGAGGCTTCCAGCCACATCTTCATGTCGGCGAACCGGTGTTTCAGCGCCTGGTAGGAGGCCAGCGGACGACCGAAACTGTAGCGGTCGTCGGCCCATCGGGCGGTCATGTCGAATCCGACCTGCATGGCGGCGACGGTTTCGGCGGATTGCAGGATCAGCGCCGTGTGCAGCTGGCTCTCGAGTTGCTCGCCCGCGCCGTCGATGTCGCCGACCGCCGCGCTCGCGTGCACCCGGACATTGTCGAAGACCACGGTGTCGAAGCGGCGGACCAGGTCGATCGAGCGCAGCGGGGTGATGGAAACGCCGGGCGCCGCGGCGGGCACGAGCACCTGGGTCGGGCCGTTGTCGGTCCGGCCCGCGACCAGCAGGTAGCGGGCCGCGCTCGCGGACTCCACGGGTCGGCAGGCGCCGTCGATCACCAGATCGCCGCCGTCGGAGCGGATGCGGAGTTCGCCGTCGGGACCGGACGGGGCGCGGCACCAGGTCGCGATCGCCGCTCCCGAGGTCAGTTCGTCCAGCACCTCCGGGTGCGCGCCGGTGTCGTGCAGTGCGCGCACGACGACGTTGACGGCGGCCAGCGGGCCTGGTGCGGAGTGCGTGCCGAATTCGTTGGCGATGAGGGTGAGGTCGACGAGCGGGCGGCCGCTTATCCCGTGGCCGTCGGGGTCGGCGAGCAGCGCGGTCCAGCCGAGTTCGGCGCCGCGGCGCCAATAGTCGGGGTCGAATCCGGTCGGGTGCTCGCGCAGCTGCCGCAGCATGGTCACGGGCATGTGGGTGGCGAGGAACTTGGCGGTGGTCGATCGAAAGAACTCCTGGTCGGAGGTCATGTCCAGGAGCATCGTTCGCACTCGTTTCTGTCGGTGGTCGGTCGCGGCTCGGCGACCGGCCTCCTATATCGAATACCTTGTGGTAGGTACTTTCTGCAAGGCTTCGACGAAATCCGACACGCGTCCTCGACGGGCGTTGTGAGCTGGGGGTTCACCTTCGCGACCGCTACGGAGTGCATATACAGTAAACTACTACTGTAGCGATAGTTGATGCATCTACCATCTGGGGTTCGGTCGGTGCGATCCACACCGACCCGCGACCTCAGCGCATCACGCCCGTGTGACCGGTGGAGTACCGGCCGGGCTGGGGCCAGACCGTGAGCCCGTGCGGTCCGCTGCCGCCGACCGGAATGCGGGCCAACAGGTTCCAGTTGACGATATCGATCGCGTACACCTCGCCGTGGTAGCGCCCCGAAACCCAGAACACCCGGCCGTCGGCGGAGATATTGCCCATATCGGGGCTGCCGCCGCCGGGAATCTGCCACTTGTGCACGATCCGCTGCTCCGCGAAGTCCCACACCGAGATGCTGCCCTCGTCGCGATTGGTGACCAGCATCTGCTTGGAATCGCGGGTGATGTAGAGCCCGTGCGTGCCCTTGCCGGTCGGAATGTGGCCGGTGTATTCGAAACTCGCCGCGTCGACGGTGTAGATGCCGTCGGCCATCATGTCGGCGATGAAGAACGTGTGCCCGTCGGGGGAGAGCTTCACATCCTGCGGCATGCCGGAGCGGCCGCCCGGCAGGTCGATCAGCTTGAGCACGGTGCGTTGCGCGACATCGAAAACCAGCATCCTGCCCATGAATTCGCAACTGGCCAAGGCGAATCGGCCGTCGGCGGTGAAATCCATGTGGTCGACGCCCGCGCAGTCCGGGACCGGCATCGAATGCAGTTTCTCCCAGGATCTCGGATCGTAGAAGTCGAGCGACTTGTCCGCCTCCGCCACCACGAGGGCGAACCGGCCGTCCGGCGTGTAGTACATGTTGTAGGGGTCGCGCACCGGGAATGGCGCGCCCGGCGCGCCGGTGCGCGGGTCGATCGGCAGCAGGCTGCCGCCGCCGATCGGCAGATCGTTGGTGACGTAGAGCGTCTGCATGTCGTAGGACGGCACGACGTGCTGCGGTTCGAGCCCGCCCGCCGAGAAGGTGTCGACCACCGCGAAGGTGGCCTGATCGATCACCGTCACCGAATTCGACCGGCTGTTGGGCACATAGACCAACGGCCGGTGGTCGGCCACCGCCGGACTCAGCGTGCGGTTCGCGGCGTACACGTCGGTCGGCGACAGGGGCGGCGGCATTCCCGGCAACAGCGTCGCCACATGTGGCGGTACGGGTTCGGCCGCCATCACGGTCGGCGGCGCCGCCGTCGTCGTGAGCGGCGGTGCGTCGGCGGTGTCGGCGGCTCCGCAACCGGTGATCGTCAGCGGTCCCGCGGCGAGGGCGATGGCCGCGAGTAGTGCACCCAGCCGTGGCTTCCGGTGCGGATCGGTCTCGTCCTTCGGCGCGGGCGTCACAGGCACGCGGATAGACTATGCGGCAACGGACTCCGCTGCACCCACTGTTCGCAACGCCACCGCAAACGTTATGTGAAGTCCATGTCGGTGCGGTCAGTGGTCGAGCCAGACTCCCGCGGGCGCGCAGACGAGGCCCACATCCTTGAGCGTCGAGATACCGGCGGGCGCGGCGACGACCTCGAGCGCGGCATTGACCGCGGGCATGGCGGTCATCGTGTCCCACTCGTGGTTGCCCCAGGTGTCGGGCGGGACGAAACGAATGCGGGTCCGCACTTCGGGTTCGCCCTCGATCACGACGTGGTAGTGGTCGTCGTCGAACTGCCAGTCCTCGTTGAGCTGCTTGGTGAGATACCAGGCGACATTGGACTGCACGACGGTCTTGCCCGCCACCTTGCCGTTCCAGCCCGCGCGGATGGCGGCGATGGTGTCCTTCTCGATGCGCAGCCAACCGAGGTCGACCTCGGTCGACGCGGTGGCGTGCTCGATGAAGAATTCGATGTCGTCGAGCCGGTATCCCAGGGCGGCGGCCATGCGCTCGTTGGAGTCGCGGAAGGTGCTCAGCCAGAGTTTCGACATCTCGATCTTCTCGGGCGTCGCTTCGGGGTAGGAGAATCCGAGCGCCTGCCAGGTCTCGGCGGACTCGTAGACCGACACGTCGGCGGATTCGTGGATCGACACGGTCTCGACGTGCCTGCACACCGCGGTCATCGCCGTGACCATGGAGTTGATCCAACCCGGATTGATGCCGGTGATGAACAGCGAACTGTCGCCGCGCGCGCAGGCCGCGGCCAGTTTCTCCCTGGTCTCGCCCTGGATGCCGCCGAGGTTGAGAAACAGGTTGGTGCTGATCACGTCGAGGCCGCTGTCGAGCAAGCGCACCGCGTGGTCGAGATCGGCCATGAACGGCGTGTAGAGCACGACGTCGGCGTCCAGCGCGAGCAGCGCGTCGATATCGGTGGTGGCGAGTATTCCGGTGTCCGGTCGGCCGCACAGCGCTCCGGCGTCGACGCCCGCCTTGTCGGCGGAATAGGCGTAGACGCCCGCCAGTTCGAGGCGCGGGTCGTCGAGTATGCCGCGCAGGCTGAGCTTGCCGACCTTCCCCGTGGTCCATTGGATGACTCGCAGTGTGGTCACAGGCTTCCTCCGACGCGGGATTCGGCCGAGCCACGTGCGTGTCGAGCGGCCGTCTTCGGGTGGCGCCGACGAGTATCCGGTTCGCGGGCGACTGCCGTCAGAATATGATTCTCGTCAACGACGAGGATGATAGTCGAGATCGGGAATCATATTCTCGTTTCGGCTCGACGCTTCGCCGCCTCAACGCGCGGGGCTGATCTGTCGTCCGTTTCCGGGTCTGGTGTTGATCAAGGTGCGGTCGCCGCCGTAGTGCGCGAGGACACGGCGGTCCATCACCGCCCGCCACAGTGGTGGCACGGCCGCGAGCAGGATCATGGTGGCGTAACCCGCCGGGAGTTGCGGCGCCTGCTCGCTGCTGCGCAAGGTCTGGTAGCGGCGTCCCGGGTTGGCGTGGTGGTCGCTGTGGCGTTGCAGATGGAACAGGAAGACATTGGTGACCAGATGATCGCTGTTCCAGCTGTCCCGCGGCGAGCAGCGCGCGAAACCGCCGTCGGGTCGGCGGGAACGCAGCAGGCCGTAGTGCTCGATATAGTTGACGGACTCGAGCAGTGTTATTCCGATCAATGCCTGTAGGGCCAGGAAAGGCAGCACGATCCAGCCGAAGAGGACGACCATCGCGCCGAACAACGCGAGGGTTATCGCCCATGCCTGCAGAATATGGTTGTTCGGGCTGAACCAGGATTTTCCTCTTCGGGAGAGGCGTTCTCCCTCGAGTCGCACGGCCGATCGCACACCGCCGATGGCGCTGCGCGGAATGAATTGCCACAGCGATTCGCCGAACCTCGCGCTGGCCGGGTCGGCCGGGGTGGCGACGCGGGCGTGGTGGCCGCGATTGTGTTCGACGAAGAAATGCCCGTAGGCGGATTGCGCCAACGCGATTTTCGCCAGTCGCCGTTCGAGGTGTTCGGCGCGGTGGCCGAGTTCGTGCGCGGCGTTGATGCCGACCCCGGACACCACGCCGAGCGTGGTGGCGAGCCCGATCTTGTCGACGAGGTCGAGCCCGGGATCGGCCCACAGGTATCCGGCGATGAAGAGGCCGGTGATCTGCAGCGGCAAGGCCAGGTAGGTGCACCACCGGTAGTAGCGGTCCTCGGTCAGCGCCGCGTAGTCCTCCTCGCGCGGACGGCTGCCGTCCTCGCCGATCGCGACGTCGAGCAGCGGGATCACCAGGAATATGATGATCGGGCCGATCCACCAGAACAGCTGGAGACCGGTGTGCTGCACGAGAATCGAGGGTAGAAGTGCGCATCCGGGGGCGATCAGTCCCAGAATCCAGAGATAGCGTTTCGGATCGCGCGCTGCCGAGTTGTCGAAGACCATGCCAGCCATCCATCGCATTCGAGCCTCCCCCGCGGATATTTCGGATTCAGCTCCTTAGACGGGTATATCTCGCCGCTTCGGTCCACTGTCTCGCACCGCCTTGCTCGGGTGCGGGTGTATTCCGAATATCGTGAGAAATATGGAGTGGAAGCGGTGACGTATGGAAACGATGTCATTCCGGCCGCCACTGTGACAAGTGACGCAACCCCTGCTGAGAAAAACCGTACCTGTGGGTCGAAATGCTGTCAACGGAAAGTGGCGGCGGTGGGCCGTCGAAGTATCCGGTGGTCCAACCAGTTCTCCGGTGTGTGGAAGGCGCGGTGGGGCGGGATCGCCGGTTGTTTCCCCGGTTCGGGAGGTCGCGGGTCGACCGGAGTTCGCCACTCGGCTGGAGTGGCCCTCGGTGGTGACGCTCGTGTCCGGTCGCGTGGCCGCGGACTGCCGTGCGGTATCGACCAAGGCGTTGACGAGCCTGATGTAACTAGTTACATTTGTGGGGGGAGTGTACGGATCAGGCTGAATTCTATTGCTGATCAGGAGAATTGGCTGACTTTTCGGATCGTCCATGTCGAGGGGTGTGGACGACATCCGGCCGTACGCCGCTTCGATGGCGCCTGTGGTCGCGCGAGTATCGCCGCGTCGGTGGCGGGTGCGCCGTCGATGTCCCGCCCTGTCGGTCGAAGCTGTTCTCGGACAAGGAATCTCATGGTCTCACAAGTTGTCGTCATCGGTGCGGGTGTCTACGGCGCCGCGGTGGCCGCCGAGCTGTCGAGGCGCGGCGCCGGAGTCACGATCGTGGACTCCGGCGCACCCGCCTCGGGCACCTCGCGCGCGACGTTCTCCTGGATCAACTCCTGCGGCAAGCAGCCGCGCGCGTACCACGATCTCAATGTGGCGGGCATGGCCGCGCACCGGCGATTGGCCGCGCGGATCACCGGAGCCGACTGGTACCACGGCGGCGGAAATCTGGAATGGGCGGACGGCGAAGTCGAACGGGCGGCGCTGCGCCGAAAAGTGGAGGCGGTGCGCGAGACCGGGTACGAAGCCCAGTGGCTCACCCGCGCGCACGTACTGCGGCTGGAGCCCGAAATACGTTCGGCCGCACTGCCCGACGGGGATATCGCGTACTTCCCGGCCGAAGGGTGGCTCGAACCCGTCCGGCTGATCGGGCACCTGCTTTCGGTGGCGGGCGCCCACCGCGTATGGCACGACGCCGTAACAGGTTTCGACATGTCGGACGGCCTGGTGCGCGCCGTGCGCCTGGCCTCGGGTCGGCTGCTGCGCGCCGACGCCGTGGTGAACTGTGCCGGGCCGAGGGCGGCCGACATCGCCGGATTCGCGGGACTCGAACTGCCCATGCGCAATACGCCCGGCGTCCTCGTCTACACCACGCCCGTACCGGTTTCCGTGTCGCGGGTGATCCACGCCCCGCGCGTGCACCTACGTCCCGACGGCGGCGGCCGCCTGTTGCTGCACACCCACGATCTCGATCACGCGGCGCGGCTCGCGGGCGAAGGTGAGTTCACCGTGGACGGGCACGCGGCGGAGGAACTGATCGCCGCCGCGGCCGCGCTGTACCCCGGTATCGCCGCGGCGAGTGTCGAGAGCGTGCGCGTCGGCGTGCGGCCCATCCCCGGTGACGGCCTGCCGGTGCTCGGACGGGCGCGCGCGGTGCCGAACTTCCACTTCGCGGTCTCGCACAGCGGTGCGACCCTCGCGCTGGTCGCGGGCGCGCTGGTCGCGGCCGAGGCGCTCGGCGTCGACCGCGACGAAGAACTGGCCGACTTCCGTTTCGAGCGGTTCTGAGTGACGTCATGCGAACGACAGTGTTACGTGGCGGCGATCTCGTCGACGGCACGGGAGCGCCGCCGCGACCGATGGTCGACATCGTGATCGAAGGCGACACCGTCCGCTCGATCCTGCCGAGCGCACCGCGACCGGCATACGGCACCGTGGACGAGATTCTCGACGCCCGAGGACTTCTCGTGATTCCGGGTCTGATCAACAACCACACCCATGGCACCGCGTACGGACCGCTGTTCCCCAGCGCGCACGAAGGACTCCCATCCGAGCGGGTGCGCGCGAACCTCGACCGGCACCTGCTCGAAGGCACGACCACCGTGCTGTGCGTCGACGGCTTCGTCACCGCCGAGGCCGCCGCGCGCACCGCCGACGACCATCCGATGCGCGTGCGGCTCGCCTCCTGCAACACGCCCGCGTGCCTGCGAGCGGCGTCGATCGCGGACGGCGCCGGTCTCACCGAGGAGATTCGCGCCTTCACCGCGCACCGGGCGCTCGCCGCGGGCGCCGTCGCGCTGGGGGAGATCGGCGCGGGCCACACCCTCGGCGGCGGCGGAGCGAGCTACCTGTACATCCCGGCGGAAGTGTCGCGCCGCACCGGAAAGACGATCACGCCCCGCCAAGCCGACGCAATCAAGATCGCGGTGCTCGGCCGCCACATCTCGAGCTCCTCGTTCGACCGGGACGCGGTCGAGGAAGCCCTCGTCGGCGCGGGGCTCGCCGAGCATCTGTCCGTCACGCAGGCGCGTGCTCTCGTCTCGGAAATAGTGTTGCCCGCCTTCGATATCGCGCTCGACGGCTTGACCGAGGCCGCCGACTACGCGCGCCGCGCCGACGTGCCGGTACTCGTGCACAACGCGGCCGCGTCGATGTCGCAGGTCGCCGCCATCGCCGCAACCGATGTTCGGCTCATCGCGGGCCATTCCAACCACGCGAGCTTCGACCCGCGCGAAGCGCTGCGCCACGCCGAACGCCTCAAGGAACTCGGCGCGACCGTGGACGTGTCGACCTTCGACACCTTCGGCGCGCGGCGGCTCACCACCGGACCCGAACTGCTCTACGCGATGCTGCGCGACGGCCTCATCGACACGATCTCCACCGATTACGCGGGCGGGCATCACGATCCGATCCTGCTCGCCGTCGAACGCGCCACCGAAGCCGGTGTCGTGCGGCTGCCCGAGGCGATCGCGATGGCCACGGCCAATGTCGCGGACGCCGTCCCCGGACTCGCACCGCGCCGCGGTCGCGTCACACCCGGTGCGGTGGCCGATATCGTGGTCACGGACCCGGCGCGGCTCTCGCAGGTCGACACGGTGCTCATCGGCGGTGCGATCGTGGTCAGCGGGGGTCGGCGGGTGACGGCTGTGGAAAGGGCGGAAGTCGTTGAAGCGTACGACGATCGGTGATGTGGCGGCCGCCGCGGGCGTCTCGGTGGCCACGGTGTCGCGGGTGCTCAACGGCGGCAATGTCAAAGAGGCAACGGCTGGGCGCGTGTGGGAGGCGGCCAACCGGCTCGAGTACACGCCGAACGCGCTCACCAAGAGCATCTTCGCGGGCCGCTCCACCACCATCGGCGTCGTGGTGCGGGACCTCGCCTCCCCGTTCTACCTCGACATGATGCGCGGCATCGACGAGATCGCCGCCGCCGACAACGCTCTGGTCATGTTCGCCAACGCTTTTCGCCGCGTCGACCGCGAGATCGCCCAGGTGCGGATGATGGACGAGCAGCGCGTGCGCGGGCTGGTCGTCACCACCGGCGCCGCCACCGACGACCGGACCCGCCGCATGGCCGAACGCGGTACTCCCTGCGTCGTCATGGCGCGATCGATCCCCGCCCCGCCGCCCCGCCTGCACACCGTCGCCCTCGACGATCTCGCCGCGGGCCGCCTGATGGCCGCGCACGCGGTGTCGTGCGGGCGGCGGTCGGTCGCGGTGCTCGCATCGGGCGCCCGTCCGTCCCAGCTCGCACGCATCGAAGGACTGCGCGGGGGGCTCGCCGAGGCCGGTGCGGCGCTACCCGAGCACGCCGTGGCCTCGGCCGCCGTTCCCGCCGACGTCGACGGCGCGGTCGCGACATTGCTCGAGCGTGTCCACGCCGTCGACCTGCTCGTGTGCCTGACCGGCCGCCTCACCGTCGCCGCCCACACGGCGCTCACGGTTCGCGACATCGACATACCCGCGGACATCGGACTCCTGGCGATGGACGACTTCCCGTGGGCGCCAACCCTCGGCATTACCGTGATCGCGCAGCCGCCCTACGAAATGGGAAGGCGGGCAGCAGAACTCATCATCGAGAACCCTGATCGGTCGGTGCGCACGATCTTCGAACCGGAACTCGTCGCGCGCGCCTCCTGCGGTGAGCGCTCGACCGGTGATGCCGCGCTGTAGGTGGGGTCGTGAGTGGGGGGCGTGTCGTGATCCGAGGTGGTTTCGCCCGCGGCAGGCATCGGCCCGGTGCCGCGGCGGCGGTGTCGAGCTGTTGTCGACGGCGTCGAGCACCCGTGAAATTCGGTGGCTCGGTGCGCCCCGACCCTTCTACAGTGCGCTCATGGCCAATGAGGTGCACGGCACTCATCATCCGCGTTTCGCTCCGGTCGTCCGCGCGCTCGAGGAGTCGCTGCGCACCGTCGACGTGGGCGCCGCCGTCGCGGTGTTCATCGACGGTGAACCCGTGGTCGACATCTGGGGCGGGCACACCGACGCCGACCGGACCATCCCGTGGCGGTCCGACACCATCGTCAACGTGTTCTCCACGACCAAGACGATGGTCGCCGTGTGCGCGCTGATCCTCGCCGACCGGGGCGATCTCGATCTGAACGCCCCGGTCGCCACCTACTGGCCCGAGTTCGCCGCCGCGGGCAAAGACGGTGTGCTGGTACGACATCTGCTCGGCCACGCCGCGGGCCTACCCGCCTGGGACACCCCCGTCACCGCCGCCGACCTCTATTCCTGGCCCACGGTCACCACCCGCTTGGCCGAACAGACCCCGAGCTGGGAGCCGGGCACCGCGGGCGGATACCACGCCCTCACCTACGGCTACCTCGTCGGCGAGGTGATCGCCCGAGTCACCGGCCGCAGCGTCGGCGAGTTCTTCGCCGAGGAGGTCGCCGCACCCCTCGGCGCCGACTTCCACATCGGCCTGCCCGCAGAACACGACCACCGCGTCGCCACCCTCGTCCCCGACCCGAAAGGCGACCGCCCCGAAGGATTCCCGGTCGGCGTCTCCGACGCCAACACCCTCGCCTGGCGCCGCGCCCAGATCCCCGCCGTCAACGGTCACGGCAACGCCCGAGCGGTGGCGACCATCCAATCCCTGCTGGTCTGCGGCGGATCCGTGGGCGGGGTCCGCCTGCTGTCCCCCGAAGGCTGCGCCCGAGTATTCGACGAACAGTCCCGCGGCGAAGACCGCATCCTCGGCCGCCCGATCCGCTGGGGACTCGGCTACAGCCTCGAAGGAAACACCTTCACCTGGGGTGGTTGGGGCGGCTCCCTGGCCTTCAACGACCTCGACCACCGAATGTCGTTCTCCTACGTCATGAACCAGATGCTCTGGGAAGACGGCTACGCCCGCTCCATCGCCCTCCTGATGTCCGCCTACGAATCCCTCACCTAGCCCTCAGCCGTCTGCCCACTCCGGACGCAACCCGAAATCGACCGGGAGCCGTGCGACCACCGACGGTGGCCGATCGCGCTGTTCGCGCTCACGACATGCATCGGCCTCGGCGAACATTCGTCGGGGCGGCGTCCGTCTCGGCGTCAGCACGGTCCGGAGGCCGCGTGACGGATCCGCCGGGCGAGGTCGGCTGCGTCGACGGGCTTCGCGGTGTCGACGGGAACAACCGGTGCGAGCCCGAGCGGCGCCGCCCGTTCGGCCCATGCGTCCCAATCCTCGGCCAACCGTTGCTCGTCGCGGTGCAGCGGGGACCGGCGTCGGTCGCGGTAGCGGTCCCGGGCGATCGCCACCGGAACGTCGCACCAGACCTCCGCGACACGGTCGGCTCCGCCGCGCGCGATTCCGGCCCTGGCGAATTCCAGGTCGCGCGGCGCGAACCACCACGAATCGATGAGCACGTCGCCGGTCGACGCGCCCGCCATCGCCCAGACGGTGTCCATCGCGATGCCGCCGAGCCAGGGCAGGGCGTCGGCGTCGTCGAGGCAGTCCGCCAGCGCTTCCTTGACCGCGTCCTTCGACAGCAACCGAGCACCCAACGCCGGTGCGAGCGAGCGGCCGAGTGTGGTTTTGCCCGCCCCGGGCAGGCCGTTGATCAGGACCAGCAGTTTGCTCATCGGATCGCTACCGTTGCCGCACAGGGGCATCGAGGAACCAGCGGTGACCGAAGGGGTCCACGAATACCGCGACTCGGCCCGCGGGTGGGCTGTCCTCGGGGCCGCGCGTCATCTCGATGCCGTTGGCGAGCACGCGCGCCGCGGCCGCGTCGCAGTCCTCGACGGTGAGGTGCAGCGAGACCGCGGCGCCGCGGGCGAGGTCGGGAGCCTCGACGCCGATCTCGGGATGCTCGTCGCTCATCATCCAGCGGGCGCCCGCCACCCGGAGCTCGCAGTGCCCGACGCGGCCGTCGGGCATCACGATCGGGTCGTGGGCGATTTCGGCGCCGAGCGCCGAGATGTACCAGTCGATCGCGGCGTGGGCGTCGGCCACGGCCAGGTACGGGGTGATCTCACTCATCGGTATCTCCCTGCGGGGTGGAGGAAATGGGGGTTTGGAACGACCAGAGGTGCCCCTCCAGGTCGCGTGCGGAGTACTCGCGGAACCCGTAGGGCTGGTCGACGGGCGGGTAGTCGACCGAGGCGCCGGTCGCGGCGACCCGCTCGTGGTGGGCGTCGACGTCGTCGACCGCGACCGCGAGGGACGCCGTCAAGGCGCCGCCGGTGGCCAGCGGCGAAAGCAATCGGTGCTCGGGGGCTTCCCGGTGCAGCCAGATGACGCCGTCGCCGACGTGCACCTCGCCGTGCACCACACGACCGGACTCGTCGTAGGTGAGGCCGCCCGGCGCGAATCCGAAGACCTCGACCAGCCACGTGTGCGCGCCCACGAGGTCGCGGTAGACGAGCAGGGTGATCCGGCGGGTCGGCACCTGCTCCGCACCGGCGAGTCCGGCGAGCAGGTCGAGCAGCGCGGAGTCCGCCGGGGCATTGCCGGACAGCAGGCGGTCCTCGACGGCGCGCACGCGTTCGCGCTGGCGGGCTAGCACGGCCAGCCTGGCGTCGAGTTCGGCGAGGTGGCGCCGGGTGAGCGACGCGAGGTCCCCGGCCGCCGGGTCGACCTCGGCGAGCGGTGTGCCGAGGTCGCGCAGCAGCCGCACCCGGTAGAGCCGGTCCAGTGCCGCACTGTCGTACCGGCGGCGGCTGCCGCTGTCTCGGCCCGGCGTGACCAGCCCGAGTTCTTCGTAGTAGCGCAGTGTGCGCTCGGTGAGGCCGGTGCGGCGCGCGACCTCGCCGATCGTGAGCTCGTTGTCTGTCACATCGGTGACGCTAGAACCTCACGTCACGTCAGGTGCAAGTTCCGCCGCACGGACCGGCGATCGACCTGCCTCGGACTCGGGGCGTCGGGCGGCGGACGCGCGCAGCGCGGTCCTGGTCCGCATCAGCGCGAATCCGAGCAGGTTCGTTCCCGGCCACCGTCGCGGGTCCTGCGCCACGGGATCGTCGGCCGCCGCCCCGATGCCCCAGATCCGGTCCACCGGACTCGCCTCGACCACCACGCGGTCGCCGGTGCGCAGCAGATAGTCGCCCAATTCGGGATGCTGCCCGAACTTCGCGGTATTTCCCGCGACCACGATATCGAAACGATGTGCGCACCAGAGCGATTCATCGTAGTCGCGGACTTCGCGACCGATCTCCTTCGCCCGCTTCGGGTGTCGAGCCGCCAATACCCGCCCTGCGGCGTCCTCGTCGCCGAACAGCATGGCCTTGCGCCACATCATGTAGTGCTCGGCGGTGGCGAAGGTGTTTCCGTCCGCCGTGAATTCGACAGGCCACCACTGGCTGAGGCATCCCTGCCCGACGCTGCCGTCGCGCTGCGGTCGATGCCCCCAGAAGTACAGGTACTTCACCGACGCTCCCGCGTCGAGAAGCGCCACCAATTCCTCGACCGAACTCGCATCCATGCCGACAGTCTGCCGTATCCGGCCGCGCCGCCGCTGCCGGATTTCGTCCGAGCCACTTGTCGCGGATGCCGCTTCCGTTGATCCGTCAAGTGTGCGTAGCATTCGCCCCGCAGGCGACTCTTTCGGTGAATCACGTTGGCTTACAATGACTGTAGTCGGAGATGATGGTTCCCGTCCGGCACTGCGGGGAAGCCCGTAGGATACCGACCGGACTCCCGGCCATCCCCGCCGAGGAGTGCACGATACGCGCCGTCGTGATCCACGTCGGGCGATTCCCGGTGCGACGGAAAGATGCCACGCGCCGGGCTGATTCGGAATTCGAACATGGGAGTTGTTGCTGTACAGGTATTCACACACTCGGGCCGTCCAGTTCCACGGACCGGGACGTTCTACCGATCCCGTGCGGGCGCGAGGCGATGGATCGGATCGCCTACGCACGACCTCGGGTCGCGGGGGATCGATACGTTCGCGGGGGGATGGCGGTCACGTGGAGGTTTCTCGGTGACGGAATCGGTTTTCGCACGCGGCGGCGGAGCGCCGACGGGCGCGGACAACTCGCGGGTGTCGTTGTATTCGGAGCGGTTCGCCGCCGCACCCCACGACGCCTACCGCAGTATGCGCGAGGTGTACGGCTCGCTCGTGCCGGTGTGGCTGGCGCCGGGAGTACCGGCGACGCTGGTCGTCGGATGGCGCGCCGCGGTGCGAATCCTCAACGACCCGGCGCATTTTCCGGCCGATCCGGCCCGGTGGGAGTCCACGGCGCGGACCGACAGCCCCGTGTTCGAGGTGTTGCGCGGACGGCGCAACGCGTTGCGGTGTGCGGGCGCCGAACACGCGCGCTACCGGGCGACGATCAAGTCGGCCCTCGACGAAACCGATCGGTTCAAGGTGGAGTCGACCGTCGACCGCATCGCCGAGGACCTGGTGAACGGTTTCTGTGCGGACGGCAGCGCGGACCTGCGCGCCCAGTTCGCCTTTCCACTGACCGTTCGGGTGATGTGCGAGCTACTCGGACTCACCCCCGACCGCGCGCATCAGGTGTGGGCGGAGATGGCCGCCATGATGGACGGCGTTCCCGAGGCGGGAGCGCGGT
The DNA here is from genome assembly GCF_015674855.1 of Nocardia bovistercoris. Taxonomy (GTDB): domain Bacteria; phylum Actinomycetota; class Actinomycetes; order Mycobacteriales; family Mycobacteriaceae; genus Nocardia; species Nocardia bovistercoris. The sequence continues at coordinate 111,427 of NZ_JADMLG010000010.1, forward strand.
TCGGTGCGGCGCTGTACGAGGTGGTCACCAGCAAACGCGCCGCACCGAGCGCGGACATGATGTCGCGGCTGATCACGCACGAGCAGAAACTCGACGACATCGAGGTGGTCGAGCAGACCGCGCTGCTGCTTGGACCTGGCACCGAGCCGACCTGCAACCTGATCATCAACGCGGTGCTGCTGTCCATGACCGACGACCGGTTCGCCGGTGGGTTGCACGGTGGTTCCCTGGCGACCAGGGACGCGATCGACGAGGTCTTGTTCGCCGACACCCCGCTGCCGAATTTCTGTATCACGTATCCGCGCCAGCCCCAGTTGATCGATGAGGTGTGGCTGCCCGCCGATCAGCCGGTGGTGATCAGCATGGCCGCGTGCAACACCGACCCGACGATGGCTCCAGCGCGCGGTCCGGACGAAGTCGGCCGGTGGGGCAACAGGTCCCACCTGTCCTGGGGTGCGGGTCCGCACGCGTGCCCGGCGCAGGACATCGCGGGGATCATCGTGCACCGCGCCATCGATCAGCTGTTCGACGCGTTGCCCGATCTCCGTCTCGCGGACGGGGAATCGCCCCGGTGGCGGCCGGGACCGTTCCACCGGGCCGTGGAATCGTTGCCGGTCGTCTTCCCACCCGGCCCGCCGACGCATCCGGTTTCGCGGCAACCGATCCCAGAGGAGGTCCACCCATGACCACGCGTACCGACAACGATCCGCTCGTGTTGACCGGCGTCGACTGGCCGGGGGAGTTGGCTCGCTTGCGCGCTCGAGGCCCGATCGCGCGCGTCGAACTACCGGGTGCGGTGCCCGCGTGGGCGGTCACCGATACCGTGCTGCTGAAGAAGCTGCTCACCGATCCCCGGGTTTCCAAGGACGCGCAACAGCATTGGCCCGCACTGGTCGACGGTGAGATCACCCCGGAGTGGGTGATGTATCCGTGGGTGGCGGTGCGCAGCATGCTCACCACCTACGGCGCCGATCACAAACGCCTGCGCTCGATCGTGACCCCGGTCTTCACCAACCGCCGCCTCAAGACGCTGACCCCGCGCATCGAAGCGATCACCGCCGACCTGCTCGACCGGATCGCCGCCGCTCCCGCGGGTGAGATCACCGACCTGCGAGCGAGTTTCGCGAACGAGGTGCCGATCCGGGTGATCTGCGAACTGATGGGTGTGCCGCCGGGGCCCGCCGCCGAGCTGTGCGCCTGCACGACCGCGATCCTCGACACCTCGCTCACTCCCGAACAGGCGGGCGCCAATTTCGCCGCGCTGTACCGGGTGCTCGGCGAACTCATCGCCCACAAACGCGCGAATCCGGGCGACGACGTCACCAGCGCGCTGCTCGCCGCGCACGAGAACGACGCGGAGCGACTGAGCGAACGCGAACTCGGCGACACCTTGACGCTGATCATCACGGCGGGCTACGAGACCACGACCCACCTGCTCGACCAGTCGATCCTCGCGGTGCTCACGAACGCGGAGCTGCGCGCCGACCTGCTCGCCGAGCGGGTGGCGTGGACCACGCTGGTCGAGGAGATCCTGCGTGTCCAGCCCCCGATCGTGCACATGCCGTTCCGTTTCGCGGTCACCGATATCGACCTCGGCGCCGGTGTCAGGATCGCGGCGGGTGAGGTCATCCTCGCGTCACTCGCGGGTGCGGGACGTGATCCGCGCGTGCACGCCGACCCGGACATCGTCGACCCGAGTCGCCCGAGCAACGACCACCTGGCGTTCGGGTACGGTCCGCACCACTGCCTCGGCGCGCCGCTGGCGAGGCTGGAGGCGGCGATCGCCCTGCCCGCGTTGTTCGCGCGGTTCCCCGAGGTCGAACTCGCGGCCGATCCCGCGGGCCTCGAACAGATTCCGAGCATCGTCGTCAACGGCCACCACAGCATCCCGGTTCGCCTGAACGCGCGATCCTCCTAGACCGCGCGTTCCGACCGTGGCCGCTCGCCTCAGCAGGTTGGCGGCCACGGGTTCGGCGAGCGCACCGAACCCTGCGAGCCGGTGGCGATCGGCGCGAGCGTGCCGACCGCGGCGTTCTCGACGCCGACGAGTCCGCGCGCCGCCTTGGCGGTCGGCGAGATCTCGGTCGCCGCGGCGAGTTCGGCGCCCGTCAGCGGGCGCTCGGCGGCGTCGAAGAGTTCGGAGACCCCGGCGATGCCGTAGTCGGCCAACGCTTTGTCGAGTGAGTAGATGCCGACGGTGCCGGTCGTGAGCGCGGCCGCCAGGCGGGTGTCGCGCACCAGTTCGCCCAGATCGTGTTCGTACGGGCCTTCACCGGCCTCGCCGAGGCTGAAGGTGGCCGAATCGCCGTACCAGCGTTTCATTTCGGCGATGTAGGCGGAGTGGATCGACGGGCCGGGATCGCTGCCGATCATCGACGCGTAGACCGAGCGCATCGCCATGAATCCGAGCTCGCGGAAGACTCCGGGGCGCGGCACCGGCATATCGAGGGCATCGGAAAGGCCGAGGTCACCGTCGGCGATATCGTCGAACAGGTACGAGTAGGCCGCCGCCTTGGTCGGATACCCGTGTTCCTCGAGCCAGGCCACGACCCGCTCGTATCCGTGCATCGCCTCGCACTGCTGTTCGGGACCGATATTTCGCGCCAGCATCTGCACCGCGGGCAGGGGATCGCGGAATGCCTTGTTGAAGACCGCGGTATCGGTCAGCGGCGCCTCGAGATCGAGCACCACCTCCTCGGGCCGGAACTCGACCGCGTGCGTCCAGGCGTCGAAATCGCGGATCATCCGCTCGTGCTGGGCGACATTGTCCTCGGTGGCCCAGTAGCCGTCGGAGTAGGGGATGGTGAGCCAGGCGACGACGCCGACGTGATGGTCGGCGGCGGTCCGCAGGAAGGGCAGCAGTTCGTCGAATCGAGGCATGCCAGCGGGGACCGGTCCGAAGTCGCGTTGCCAGCGCATGTTGACCGCGATCGCGGCGCCGCGGTTCTGGAGCAGGCGCCAGACTTCGGGCGTGTAGGCGCTGAAGTCACGCGGGACGGTCCAGTAGGTGTTCGGATCGGGGACTTGGCCGCTGGTGAATCCGTGCAGCGTCGACACCTCCTCCCCGGCGGCGAATACCAGGCGCGAATGAGCGGGCGCCGCATCGGCTTCGGTGATCGAGGTCGGAGCGGTATGCAGCAAGAACAGCGCCGCGGCGGCGGCCGCGAATCTCGGTGCGATGCCTCGTGTGAGCATTCGGTCGGTGTTTCCTTTCACTCGTTCGGTGCGAGCGTCGTAGGGGTGTGAATATCGTTGGTGTGCTGATTTTTTCGCGCTGCGGCCGGGCGTGGGTCGGCGGTCCGCGTCTCGAATCGGTAGTCGTCTAGATCGAAGCGCGCGCTGCGGATCGCCGCGCCGAAGGACGTGGACGGGCGGAACGGCACGTCGCCGTGTCGGTCGAAGTAATAGCTGTTGGCGTTGGAACAGCTTGCCTGCCAGAAGATCTGGGTGTGGCGACGAGCCAGCATCTCGTCGAAGAAGCGCCGGTTCGCCTCGGTGCGGATCTCGACGAGGGTCGCGCCCTCGCGTCGCGCGCGGTCCAGACAGCGGGTGATATGGCGCATCTGGGTCTCGATCAGTCCGAAGAAGGACTGGCCGTTGAACGCGTACGGTCCGAGAATCGAGAACATGTTCGGGAATCCGGGCACGCTCACGCCTTCGTAGGCCTGGTGGCGGTTGGTCTGCCAGAAGTCCGCGAGCGCGACGCCGTCGCGGCCGAACACCGGATACGGCGGCACGCCGTCGTCGAATCTCGCGAAGCCGGTTGCCAATACGAGAACGTCGACGGCGTGCTCGGTGCCGTCGGTGTGGCGGACGCCGTCGCGGGTCACCGCCGCGATCGGGGTGGTCTCGAGCGTCACGTTGTCGCGGTTGAAGGTGGACAGGTAGCTGTTGTGAAAACTGGGGCGTTTGCAGCCGAGGCCGTACTCCGGAGTGAGTTTCGCGCGCACCTCGGGGTCGTCGACCTGGCGGCGCAGGTGGGTGAGTCCCTGTCGCCGACCCGCCGCGCCGAGCAGGGGGAAGCGTGCGCCGAATTGCGCGGGCAGCGGGAAGGTGAGTTCGACGAACGCCTGACTCAGCCAGCGGGGCAGGAACTTTCCGCCGGGCAGGCGCAGCAGTGCGGCCAGCCAGCCGGGGATGCGCGCGTCGGGCTTGGGTAGGCACCAGATCGGCGTGCGCTGGAAGACGACCAGCTGATCGACCCGCGTCGCGATCTCCGGGATCACCTGCACCGCTGACGCGCCGGTGCCGATGATCCCGACCCGCTTGCCGCGCAGGTCGACGCCGTGATCCCAGCGCGCGGTGTGCATCCTCGGCCCGGCGAAGTCGGCGAGCCCCGCGATGTCGGGGTCGCGCGGTTGGGCGAACACCCCGGTCGCGCCGATCACGAAGCGCGCCGTGACGGGACTCGCGCCCGCGATCTCGATCCGCCAGAGGTGCCGTTCGCTGTCGAATACGCAGGCCGTCACCTCGGAATTCAGCCGGAGCCGCGGTCGCACACCGTATTTGTCGACCAGGTCGTCGGCGTAGACCTTCAACTCGCGGCCCGGCGCGTACACGCGCGACCAGTCCGCGCGCTGGTCGAAGGAGAACTGATAGCTGAACGACGGGATGTCAACGCCCACACCGGGATAGGTGTTCCAGTGCCACGCGCCGCCGACGCCGTCGCCCGCCTCGATGACGACGTAGTCGCCGAATCCGGCGGCATCGAGCGCGATGGCCGCGCCGATCCCGGAGAAGCCGCCGCCGATGATCGCCACCTCGTGATCGGGACGATTGTTCGATGAATCCACTGCATCCACGCGCTCACCCTAACTCGACTCTGGTACTTTTCGTACTTGATCAGTACCATACGTCCCATGGAGTTGTTGTGAACGCTATCCAGCGCCGCGTCGTGGCGGGACTCGAGGACATCGTCGGGCGCCACGACGACCCGGCCGTCTACGGCGGGCCGCCCGGTGATCCCGGGCTCTGCGGTCCCGGCAGCGTCTCGTGGAAGGTCAACAGCGATCTCACCTCGATCATGCACGCGGGCACCAGCGCGATCGTCCTCGAACTGCTGCACCCCTCGGTCATGGCCGGTGTCCAACAACTGTCCAGCTACCAGAAGGATCCCTTCCGGCGCGCCCGGACCACCCTCGGCTACGTCCTGACCACCACCTTCGGCAACACCGAAGCCGCCACCGGCCTCATCGACCGGGTCGCGCGCATCCACGGGAAGATCAACGGCGAACGCCCCGACGGCGTGCCGTTCCGCGCCCTCGACCCGAGCCTGCTCACCTGGGTGCACATCAGCATCCCCTGGATGATCCTGCGCAGCTACGAGCGCAACAACGCGCCCCTCACCGCCGCCGAGCAGGACCGGTACCTGGCCGAGCAGGCCGTCATCGGCCGCATGAGCGGCGCGACCGGCGTCCCGGAGTCCATGGCCGAACTGCGTGACTACGTCGAGGCCATGCGCCCACACCTCGCCGTGACCGAGCAGACGCTCGAGTTCTTCGAATTCCTGATGACCGCACCGCTGCTCCCGATCCGCGCACCAGGGTCGCTGGGCCGGCTGCTGCACCTCTACTACGCGCACGCCAGCATGAGTCTCGCCCCGGACTGGGCGCGGCGCATGAGCGGCTTCCACCACCCGCCGCTGCTGCACAAGCTCCTGTTCGCGCCGTACCTGACCATCGACCCGTATGTCACCCGCCGGTTGCTGGGCGAACCCGCCTACTACACCCTCGCCAAGGCGCGCACGACCGGTGTGGCGTCGAAGGCCGCCGAGTCATTGGCGATAATCCACCAATGAACTCCTCGCCCGTAGCGCTGTCGGAGCTGCTCAGCCGCGCGACCTCCGACACCTCGGCGGCCCCGGACGCCACCGCCGAGCGCATCATCGACGCCGCGGTCGCCGAATCCGCCGCCGTCGGCCTGGACCGCCTGCGCATGGAAGACGTGGTGCGTCGCAGCGGCCTGGGCCGCACCACCGTCTACCGACGCTTCCCCACCCGCGACGAACTCGTGCGCGCCCTCGCCACCCGCGAGACCCGACGTTTCCTCAGCGCCGTCTCCGCCGGGATCGACAGCGTCGAAGCCCCCAGCGAGCGCGTCGTCGAAGCTTTCGTCGCGGCCGTCTCCTTCGCGCGCAAACACCCCATGATGCGCCGCATGGCCGAAACCGCCCCAGGCAGCGTCGTCGACCTCGCCCACGCCCCCGACGCCGAACTCTTCGCCGCCGGAACGGCATTCATCACCCGGCAACTACACGGCGCGAACCCGGGCGAGCCGTCCCGCGAAGCGCGCTGGGTGGCAGACGTTTTCGCCCGCCTCTTCCTGACCTACCTGGCCCTACCCCCCGTAGACCCAGACGTCCGCGACGACACCGAACTCCGGGCGTTCGCCCAGGCGGTCCTGATCCCGATGGCCGAACGCGTCACCCCGTCCTGACCCGGCTCGTTCAGGACGGGAAGTACACGACCTGATTCGAGACGATCGCGTCCGGGTCCGCGATGTTGTTGGCGGCGACGACCACGTCGACGCGGGTCTGGAGATCATCGACATCGCCGTACTCGTGACGGCACATGGCGGCGAGGGTGTCGCCGCGGGCGTGGCTGCGGCGGTTGAGTTTCGGGACGACGAGTATGTCGCCGGGCGCGGGAACGTGCTGGAACGGGAGGTGGTTCGCCAATTCGATCATGCGCGCGAGATGTTCGTCGCCGTACCAGTCGAAGGCGAGTCCGGGCAGGGTCTCGCCCGCGACCACCGTGTGGTGACCGACATCGGCGAGATCCGGGATGAGCAACCACGCGCCTTTCGCGATCGGCTTCTGGGCGACGCCGTTGACGATTTCCCAGATCAACTGCGCGTCCGGGTCGCCGCCGTAATAACGCTCGGTGACCGCCAGCCGCGCGGCCGTGGAATTCTCGCCTGCGAACCGGTGCCGGAATGTGACATACGGGATGAGCAGTTCGTCGCCCGCGTGGATGACATCGGGATCCAACAGATGATTCTGTATCGCGATCACCGAGAACAACATGCTGGTGCCGTATTCACGCAGCGCGATCGCCGACAGCGTGTCACCGGGCTGGATCTTGTATTTCTTCATTTCCTCGGTCTCCTTCCGTGGTCGCGAGCACCGTCGGACATGAGCCGAGCGGACACCGCGGTCACCCGCGTAGTCCATGGTGACCACCGCGCGCACAGGGATCGCGAGTACGCGACTACCTGTCTCGTGGGGACGAGAATGGCTTGCGTTCGGCGTGCACGGATGTGGCGCGCGAAGCGATCACGGCCGTGTAGCCGACGGCGGGCCTCGCCGTATCAGGCGGGGACTCGGCCGCCGTTGACGCCGAATACCTGGCCGGTGATGTAGCCCGCGTCCTCGCCGATCAGGAAGGCGCAGGCGGCGGCGACGTCTTCGGGTTGTCCGACTCGGCGAACCGGGGTGGCGGTTTCCAGTGCGGCGACGCCGGGGCCGAGGAATCCGTTGCGTTCGCTGCGGCGCAGCATCGGGGTGTCGACGAAGCCGGGTGGGATGGTGTTGACGGTGATTCCGAGGGGGCCGAGTTCCAGTGCCAGTGACTTGGTGAGTCCGAAGACGCCCGCTTTGGCCGCGGCGTAGTGCGCCATCAGCGGCGCTCCGGTCTGGCCGCTGGAGGAGGCGATATTGACGATGCGGCCCCAGCCGGCCTCGATCATGTGCGGCGTCACGGACTGACAGCAGTCGAAGGTGCCGGTCAGGTTGACGGCGAGGATGCGTTGCCAGCTCTGCGCGGTGATGTCGAGGAACGGTGCGAAGCCGTCGAGGCCCGCACTGTTCACCAGGATGGTCGGCACGCCGATGGTCTGGCGCACCGTGTGCACCGCCGCGTCGATGGCCGGGCGGTCGGTGACGTCGACGCGCATGCCGGTCGCGCGCCCGCCTGCCGCCGTGATCGCTTCGGCGGTGGACCGGGCGGCGGTTTCGTCGAGGTCGAAGATCGCCACCGTGACCCCGTCGCCCGCGATACGGCGCGCGATGGCCGAGCCGATTCCCGAGCCGCCCCCGGTCACGATCGCCGTGCGCGGGGCGGTGTCTGTCGTGGTCACGGGATTTCCCTCCGCACCGCGGGCGTTGCCCTCGCGGACGACCCCGACTACCAGGTGATATGCCAGATTCGACTTCATGCCTACCGTGGCTCTCGGGGCGGTGTCAAGGTGGCCATGGCGACGCCTACCCGGCACGGTCGGCGCCCGGTCCGGAAATCGGCCGCCGTCTCGGCGACGACATCGCGACCGCGCCGACCGACCGGGAGACGCGCAGGCGGCGCGAGCGGGACACGGCCGCACCCGCGCCGACCGGCTCGACAGCGATCCGGGCCTGCGAGTTCACCTGCACTCGCCGGACCGGTCCCGGCACGGGTCGCGGCGAATTCGCGACGGTTCGTCGAAACCTGCGGCCGGGCGCGCGTGACAGTGGCAGGCTTGATCGGGCCATCCAGAACGGATGCGAAAGGACCGGCCCATGTTCACCAGCGTGATCGAACCTTTGCGAGAACTCGCCGAACAGAATCGCGACGTGATCGCCTTCGTGGTCGTCAACCTCGGCAACGCGGGACTCGGAATCGCCAAGTGGGGGTTCGACGCGGCGACTCCGCTGCTGCAGCAGTTCTTCTCCGAATATCCGCCGGGCGGCACGCACTGACCCGAACGCGCCGCCTACAGCCCTTCGGCGCGCGTCGCCGCGACCGTCTCGCGCGGCGCCGGATTTCGGCCGGCGCCCGACGGGCCGATGCCGTGCAGCATGAGCGGCACCACGGCGGTGCGGACGAACGCGCGGGCGGTCTCCTCGTCGCCGAAGTCGGCGCCCGCGGTGGGAGTGAGCATAAGCGAATGGGCGAAGCGCGCGACCAATTCGGCGACCGGGCGCGGGTCGTACCGGCCGACGACGCCTTTCTCCTGGGCCCCTTCGAGCACGCCGACGATATAGGAAATACCTTGGGAGACAAGCTCTTCGCCGCGCACGGTATAGAATTCGAGCGCTTCTTCGGGGGAGACGGCGAGCATCTGGGTCACCAGCGGATGGGTGCGGGTCAGATGCAGGACGTAGAGGACGGTTTCCTCGATCTGGGCTTCGACCCCGGAAGTGGTCGCCGCGATGGCGGTGGCCTCGGCGAGGATTCGGCGGATCTCGCGGTGTAGCACGGTTTCGATCAGATTCTCCTTGCCGGAGAATCGGCGATAAATCGTCACACGATTGATGCCGGAGCGGCGTGCGATATCGTCGAGGCTGCTGCGGCGAATGCCGACCTGGAGAATACGTTGCAATGCCGCGTCGAGGATCTTCTCGTCGAGTTCGTCATGGGCTCGCGCCATGCAGCGAACATACCGAGACGGTTTCACCGGGGCAAAACGGTGCGGTCGAATCCCACTGTCGAGACAATTCCGTGCCCGTTCGTTCACGAAATCGAAACAACGAAACCGGATGTATCCGTGCGCGATTCGGACGCACGCTCCGGCGCGGACGATCGGGGTCGGTCGGCGCCCGACCGAATCGCCCGGTCGGGCAACGAAACCGACCTCAGGCCGTGGACGCGTCGTTCGCGCGGATTTCGACGATCGGCAACACCAGTGCGGCGGGCGCACTCGCCGGAACCACCGCAGCCTTGGGGGTGACCGGCGCGATGCGGCGGTAACCGGAGTCCTGCGGTGGCCTGCTGTCGATCTCGCCCTTGTTCGGCCAGTAGGCCGCCGCGCGCTCGGCCTGTGCGGTGATGGTCAGCGAGGGATTCACGCCGAGATTCGCCGACACCGCGGCGCCGTCGACCACGCTCAGCGTGGGATAGCCGAACACCCGGTGATATCCGTCGATGACACCGTGCTCGGCGTCGGCGCCGATCGCCGCGCCGCCCAGGAAATGCGCTGTCATCGGGATATTGAAGATCTCACCCCAACTGCCGCCCGCGATTCCGCCGATCCGGTCCGCCACGCGGCGGGTGACGTCGTTGCCGACCGGAATCCAGGTGGGATTCGGTTCGCCGTGCCCCTGCTTGCTGGTGAGTTTGCGTCCGAACAGCCCGCGTTTGGTGTAGGTGGTGATCGAATTGTCCAAGTTCTGCATCACCAGCGAGATGATCGTCCGTTCGCTCCAGTTCTTGGTGGTCATGAAGCTGAACAGATCCAGCGGGCGGCGCAGCACCAGCAGCACGAATCGCAGCCAGCGCGGAATCCGGCCGCCGCCGTCGACCATGAGGGTTTGCAGCAGGCCCATGGCGTTGGAGCCTTTGCCGTAGCGGACCGGTTCGATGTGGGTGTCGGGTGTCGGGTGGATGGAGGAGGTGATGGCGACGCCCTTGGTGAAATCGACTCCGGGAGTGACCTTCTTGGTCGCAGCGCCGACGATCGACTCGGAATTGGTGCGGGTCAGCACCCCGAGGCGATCCGACAGCTTCGGCAGCACGCCGCGGTCGCGCATGTCGAACAGCAGTCGCTGGGTGCCGCGCGTGCCCGCGGCGAGCACCACGTGCGTGGCCGTGTACGTCGCGGGGCGCTTGCGGATCCGGGCTCCGGTGCGCACGGTCGACACGTCCCAGGTGCCATCGGGCAGCGGGCGCAGGCCGGTGGCCGTCGTCATCGGAATCACCCGCGCCCCCGCCTGTTCGGCGAGGTACAGGTAATTCTTGACCAGGGTGTTCTTGGCGCCGAATTTGCAGCCGACCATACAGTCGCCGCATTCCAGGCATCCGGTGCGCTCGGGCCCGACGCCGCCGAAGTACGGATCCGGCACCGTCTTTCCCGGTTCGCCGAAGAACACCCCGACCGGAGTCTGGACGAAGGTGTCGCCGACGCCCATATCGTCGGCGACCTTCTTGAACACCTCGTCGGCCGGTGTCATGTGCGGATTGCGCACCACGCCGAGCATTTTCTGCGCCTGCTCGTAGTAGGGCGCGAGTTCTTCGCGCCAGTCGGTGATGTCGCGCCACTGCGGATCGCGGAAGAACGGCTCCGGCGGAACGTAGAGAGTGTTGGCGTAGTTCAGCGACCCGCCGCCGACGCCCGCGCCGCCGAGGATGAGCACATCGCGCAGCAGGTGGATGCGCTGGATGCCGTAGCAGCCGAGCGCGGGCGCCCACAGGAATTTGCGCAGATCCCAACTGGTACGCGGCAATTCGTCGTCGGCGAAGCGCTGACCGGCCTCGAGGACGCCGACCCGGTAGCCCTTCTCCACCAAGCGCAGCGCCGTGACGCTGCCGCCGAAGCCGGACCCGATCACGAGCACATCGAAGTCCGTCGCTCGCTGGTTCATGTGGCTCTCCTAGATCGCGTCACCGGTGACGACACTAACATTACTCCCGGGTAGGTTATGGCCTTCGCCGGATGTCCGCCAGTATCGGCGGAGACCATGGGTGCGGGACGGATCCCGAGCGCGGGTGGTCGTTGCGGTGGCGTTGTCGGCCCACCCGCGGCGCGCTTCAGGCCGCAGGCCACACACCGAGGCCGGCCAGGCGCGTGGCGCCCGCGTCGGTGATCGCGAGCGCGCGGTCTCGGGGGCGGCGATTCAGCCAGCCTTGCTCCAGCATCGCCGCCATGACCGCCGAGCCGAGGCGTCCGGCGAGGTGCGGAGTGCCTTCGGTCCAGTCCGGGCAGCCGCGGACCGCCGGTGCGGAGCCCGTTGCCACACGGCTTATCCCGAGCGAACGAAGCAGCGGATGGTCGAACGAGCGGATCTCGCCCGATGCGCGAGGCAGCAGCGCGGTGATGACCCCGTCGCTCACCAGGACCCCGGTGATCGCCACGGCGAGCCTGCCGCCGAGATGGCTGTAGCAGGCGCGGGCGACCTGCAGACGACTGCCGGTGCGGGCCTGGCGGAGATTTTCCACCGGGAGTAGCGGTGACACCATGGCCAATGCCTCGATGGCGTTGGCGACTTCGGTGGATGCCAGTAGATGGAGACGACGGCGACCGGCGATCGTCACGGCGATGAGTCCCGCGTCGACGAGGTGGCGCAGGTGAGCGCTGGCCGCCGAAGCCGATACGCCCGCCGACCGGGCCAGGTCGCCCGCGGTGTGGGCGCGGCCGTCCATCAGGCGCAGCAGCATGGCGGCCCGCGTCGGGTCGGCGATGGCACGGCCGGTGGCCGCCAGGTCGTAGTCCGCATACACATTTTCAGGGTAGGACGCGGACTGTTCAGGCCTGCGTGAAATATTCCGATGTCACGATGACCGTCGCGGAATCCGGGTCGCGTTCCCTGCTCGACATCGATTTCGCCGCACCGATCACCGATCGTTGGTTCGAGGACTATCGGCCCGGCATGGTACTCGAATGCGGATACCGGACCGTTACCGAGTCCGAAATACTGATCGCGGTCTCGTGGTCACCCGTGCCGAACTTCTCGACCGAGCGGACCGTACCCCGATCAGCCCGCTGTTCATGAATCTTCTTCGTTGCCGTCCGAGACGGGAGGACGCGTCGTGGAACGGGTAGCCACTACCCGAACATGTGGGTTCCCGACCTAAATAGTGGTCGGATATCGTCGGGGGAGATCGAAAGCCTAGCGAATTGCTCGTTCGATCTGCTCGTGCTACCCGCCGCTGTGTACCGAACACAATTCTGCACGTCGCGTTCTCCGTATCGGGAGGGAAATCCGATGAAGGACCGAATACTGGAACTTGTCCGATCGACGTTCGACGAGATAAATCTGACACGGAGCGAGAAGATACCGCTCGACAATATCCTCGATATCGGATTGTATGGCGAGAACGGTTTGTTCGACTCGATGCACCTGGTCAGCTTCCTGAGCTTGTTGGAGGAGCAGATCGAGGACGAGCTCGACTTCCAGGTGTCGCTGACCTCGGAGAAGGCGGTGTCTCGCCGGGTGAGTCCGTTCTCCAGCGTGACCAACCTGGTCGGCTTCATCGAAGAAGAGTTGCAGGACGCCGGCGTCTCCGAAGCGGTGTGAGCCGGCCTGCCATGCTCATCTTGATCACCGGCACTCGGACCGGGGTCGGCCAGGCGCTCGCGCAGCAGCTGCTCGATCGTGGACACCAGATCGTCGGTTGCAGTAGAAGATCGGCGACGATCGAGCACGATCGTTACAGACATTACGAGGTCGACCTGACCCGGGCGGATCAGGTTCGTAGTCTGTTCACCGCCGTTCGGCGCGAATACGGCTATCTGGACGGCCTGATAAACAATGCGGGCACCTCGACGATGAATCACTTCATGATGACGCCGGGAGATGTCTCGCGGAAGATATTCGAGCTCAATTTCTTCGCGGTGCTCGACTGTTGTCGAGAGGCGACGAAACTCTTGCAGCGCAGCGCCGACCCGCCTTCGGCGATTTTGAACGTCTCCACCGTCGCCGTGCCGTGGGCGCTGGACGGCCAGTTGGTCTACTCGGCGAGCAAGAGCGCGATAGAGCAATTGACGCGGGTAATGAGCAAGGAACTCGCTGATTTCGAGATCAGGGTCAACGGCATCGGTCTGCCGCCGGTGCGGACAGTTCTCACCAGAACAGTTTCCAAGGCGAAGATCGACGAATTGATCCGCCGACAGACAATCAATCGGATGTGCAGCGTGGAAGATATTGTCGGACCAGTCGAATTTCTGATGACGCAGCAATCCGCCTTCGTGACCGGGGAGACGCTGTTTCTGGGCGGGGTGAACTGATGGGCAGCCACGAACTCTTCGATCGGTTGAAGCATCTCGGCGACCGCACCGCGATCATCGATGGTGACGTCGAGCATTCCTATCTCGATCTGCTCGAAGAGGTGCGATCCGCCGAAGCGCTACTTCGCGATTCGGGAGTGCGGCGGCACGACGTGGTCGTGCTGCACGGGGACTTCTCCTTCCGGTCCATCGCGATTCTCCTGGCGCTCTACGTGAACAAGAACATCGTCGTTCCGATCGTGCACCTCACCGACGCGGCACTGGCCACCATCTCCGATCACTGTGCCCCGGACCACCTGATCAGGATCGCCGACGGCATCGCGGTGCAGCCGTTCGGCGCTTCCGTGGACAGGGCGAAGCCCCAGATGTTCGAGGCGATCGTGGGTGCGGGTGCGTCGGGGCTGATCTTGCTCAGCAGCGGCAGCACCGGTAAGCCGAAAGCGATTCTGCACAATCTCGACGCCCTCGTCGAGGAGAAGCTCGCGGCTCGCGCCCGTACCGGCACGAAGGTGCCGAGTATTCTGATCTTCCTGTTGTTCGACCATATCGGCGGCATCAACACCGTCCTCGGTGCGGTTCTCGGCGGCAGTCCGGCGATCGTGCCGATCGAACGAACCCCCGACGCGGTGTGCGCCATGATCGAACGGCGCCAGGTCAGGGTGTTGCCAACCAGTCCGACTTTTCTCAACCTGATCCTCATCGGCGACTTCCACCGCAGGTACGACCTGTCTTGTCTCCGGTTGATCACCTACGGCACCGAGCCGATGCCCGCGGCATTGTTGCAGCGCTTGACCACCGCGTTTCCTCGGGTGAAGTTCGTGCAGACCTTCGGCACCAGCGAGACCGGGATCTCCACCACCGCCAGCGAGTCCTCGGGGAGCACCTACTTCAAGATCACCGATGCCGAGGTCGAGTTCCGGGTGGTCGAGGGCGAATTGCAGCTGAAGAGTCGGACGCAGTTCGTCGGGTACCTGAACTACCCGAACGAAGCGCTGACCCCCGATGGATGGTTCCGGACCGGAGATCTGGTGGAGGAGAGCGAGGACGGCTATCTGCGGGTCGTCGGACGGGCCAAAGAGGTCATCAATGTCGGCGGCGAGAAAGTTCTTCCACTGGAACTCGAATCGCTGTTGCTGTCCAGTCCGGTCATCGCCGACTGCACCGTCTACGGCGTGCCGAACAATATCACCGGCCAAGCCGTCTGCGTGGACGTGCAGACCGTCGAGCCGATGTCGAAAACGGAGCTGCGCCGCCACGTGCACGAATTCCTGGCGGGGCGGGTGGCGCAGTTCAAGATTCCCTCGAAAGTCAATCCGGTGACCGATATCGCGGTGTCGGAGCGGTTCAAGAAGAAAAGGATACTGTCCTGAAAGATCTCGTGCTGATCGGCGCCGGGAAATTCGCGCTGGAAGTCGCCCGGTATGTCGAGGACATGAACGCGGACCGTTCCGAATTCAGAATAGCCGGCTATCTGTCGGTCGCGGCCGAAGCGGACGTCGTCGACGCCGAGCTCGTGCTCGCCGAGCACCAGGTGCCGTCCTCGGCCGCCGTCGTCGTGGCGGTGGCGGACATCGGCGCACGTCGGGAGATCATCGACGGCTACGTTCGTCCCAGCGGACGTACCGCGGCCAACATCGTCCATCCCAGCACCAGAATCGATCCCGCGGCGCTCTCCGGCGACGGGAACGTACTCGGTCCGTGGTGCTACGTCGGCGTCGACACCCTCATCGGGAGTTTCAACGTCGTCAACTACCAGTGCTCGATAGGCCACCATTCTCGGCTCGGGTCGAATAATTTTCTCGCCCCCAATTTCAACTGCGGAAACAGCGTCGGCATCGGCGACGACAACTTCTTCGGGTTGAGTTGCACCGTCGCGCCCGAGGTGTCGGTCGGTGACCGCAGCGTCTTTCAGGCGGGTATCTGCCTGTTCGAGGATCCGCCGAGCGACCATTCGTATTTCCTGCCGAATCGGCTGAAGTCCATGAAATCGTTGAAGGAGATGACATGAAGCGTGCAAAAGTGCTTATCATCGGCGGCGGCCCGGCCGGGTGCATCGCGGGGCTGGCGCTCAACGGTCTCGGGCACGAGGTCGAGATATTCGAGAAGAGCCGGTTTCCGCGCTATCGAATCGGGGAGTCGTTCCTGCCCGGCACCCTGTCGATCCTGCACCGACTCGGGCTGTCCGACGCGTTGGAGGCGGCGGAATATGTCAAGAAGCCGTCCGCGACCTTCCTGTGGGGGCGTGATCAGGCGCCCTGGACCTTCTCCTTCAACACGCCGCGCACCGCACCGTGGGTATTCGATCACTCGATTCAGGTCGACCGGGGCGACTTCGACAAGCTTCTGCTCGACCAGGCACGGGCGCGCGGCGTCGTCGTGCACGAGAACGCGCTGGTCGAGAACGTCGATGTCGACGCGGCCGACTCGGTCTCGCTGACCGCGCGCAGCGGCGACGAATCGGAAACCCATACCGGGGATTTCGTGATCGACGCGGGCGGATCGGGCGGTCCGCTGGCCCGTCAGCTCGATGTGCGTCGTTTCGACGAGTTCTACAAGAACTTCGCCGTCTGGTCGTACTTCCGGCGAGACGACCCGTTCACCGGGGATCTGAAGGGCACCACCTACTCGATCACCTTCGAGGACGGCTGGGTGTGGATGATTCCGCTCAAAGGTGACATCTACAGCGTCGGTGTCGTCGTCGACCGGTCCAAGGTCGACGAAATGCGCAAAGTCGGTCGCGAGCAGTTCTATCGAGAAACCCTCGCACGCTGCGAGCGGGCCATGGAAATCCTGGACGGCGCCACTCCGTACGAAGAGGTACGGGTGGTCCACGACTGGTCCTACGACTCCGAGATCTTCTCCGGCGGAAGGTTCTTCCTGTGTGGGGACTCCGCCTGTTTCACCGACCCGCTGTTCTCCCAGGGCGTCCATCTGGCGGCGCAGTCCGCGGTGTCGGCGGCGGCGTCCATCGACCGCATCACCGCACACCCCGACGAGCAGGACGCTGTGCACCGGTGGTACAACCGCAGCTACCAGGAGACCTACGAGCAGTATCACGAGTTCTTGGCCTCCTTCTACACTTTCGCGTCGTTCACCGAGCCGGAGTCGGAATTCTGGCTGCGGCGTCGTATCGCGGAGTCCGACGACGACCGGCTGGAACGGCGCGGTTGGTTCGACAAGCTGATCGAGAAGGATCAGCAGAATCCGGACTGGTCGATCGGCGATTTCCGGGACCGCGCGTCGACCATGATCGCGATCGGCAGACATCAGCGCATGGAACTCAGCGACGAATTCTCCGACAACGAACTCAATCCGGCACGGGTGCGCTGGATCAGCGAGCTGACCAAACAACTCAACCGCATCACCCGACTGGAATGGAACGGCGGGGAGGTGATATTGGCGGACTACTACAAAGTCGACCCGCTGAGCTTCCGGTTGGAAGCCAAGAAGGTCCTGGCCAACGACAAGGGCCAGGACATGATCAAATACACGTTCGATGATGAACACCTCGGCATCTTCACCGACCTCAAGGAACAGGAGACCGGATACCGGGCGCTGGTGAAGAGCCTCGGCGATATCGGCCGTAAGGACGTCAGCTCACAGATCGTGATCCGGTTGATCGAGGCCGGGCTGATCACCGGCTACGACAAGCACGGCGAGCGGGTCGCGATCCAGGACCGGCTGCGCTTCGACGGCGTCGGTGTCGAGTACGAAGTGTGATGTCGGACCATCAGCTCGTCATGCTACTGGTCGACTTGGTCCTGATCACCGTCGCCGCGCGACTGTTGGGCAGGGTCGCCGAGATGCTCGGCCAGCCCGCGGTGATCGGCGAGATCGCCGCGGGCATCGTAGCGGGGCCGGTCGTGCTCGGCAGCACGATATCCACCGCGATATTCCCGCTCGACGTCCAGCACTACCTGGCGGCGTTCGCCAACGTCGGCATCGCCCTTTTCATGTTCCAGGCCGGACTGGAGATCGATCGGAATTCGTTCTCCGGCGCGCGTCGGTTGGTCACCTCCGTGTCGATCGCCGCGTACGCGGCGCCGTTCGTGCTCGGCATCGTGCTCGGGGCGACGCTGTTGGCCCGGCACGCGCAAGGACATTCGACCCGGTTCGCGTTCTTCCTCGGCGCGGCTCTCGCGGTGACGGCCTTTCCCGTGCTGGCTCGCATACTCGCCGAGCGCGGCCTGCTGCGCAGCAAGGTCGGCCAGATCGGATTGGCGGCGGCCGCGGTCAACGACGTGCTGGCGTGGACGGTTCTGTGCGTGTTGGTCGCGGCGACGAGCGCGAACTCCGCGCAGGGATGGCGTCTGATCGCGGTGGCGCCGTTCCTCGTCGCGATCGTCTCGATGCGCAGGCTGCTGCCGCGGCTGTCGCGGTCGGCGACGCCGAGCGCGCTGATCGCGGTCGGCATCAGCGGGACACTGATCTGCGGGGCCGCCACCGCGTGGATGGGCCTGCACCTCATCTTCGGCGCGTTCCTCTTCGGCCTGGTGTTCCCTCGGGAACACAGCGCTCTGCTCTTGGAGCACACCCGGCTGGTGAGCGCACTGTTCCTCCCGGCGTTCTTCGTGACCGCGGGCTTGCAGGTCAGCTTGAGCGGGTTGGATCGGGGCAGCGCATTGGAGCTGGGCGTGATCATCGCGGCCGCGGTGCTCGGCAAATTCGGTGGCACCTACGGCGCGGCGCGCCTGTGCGGCTCACCCCCGAGAGAGGCGGGGATGCTGGCGAGCCTGATGAACACCCGAGGGTTGACGGAACTGGTGATCTTGGTCGCGGGTCTGTCGCTCGGCTTGATCGGGCCGGAAATGTACTCGCTGTTGGTGATCGCGGCTCTGGTGACGACCGCGATGACCGCGCCGCTGCTGCGGCTGTTCGCCGGTCGCGCGCGGGTGCGTAGCCCGGGCGGGGATGCGCGAACGGTCGAGCCCGCCTTGAACGTCGGAACGTGAGGGCCGAGAAAGTGACAGTGCGAACGTCGGAATTGAATGTCGTGGTCAAGGGGTCGGGGTTGCCGATAGTGTTCCTGCACGGCTACGGGGTGGATCACCGCACCTTCCTGCCGTGCGAGGATGTCTTCACCGACGACGAACCTTGGCAGCGAATCTATGTCGACCTCCCCGGTTTCGGCGGGAGTCCGGCCGAGGGCACCGCGCCGAACGCCGACGCGTTTCTCGCGTTGATCGAGAGATTCGTCGACAACCGCATCGATTCCCGTTTCGCGGTGGTCGGCAATTCCTTCGGCGCGCAACTCGCCCGGCATCTGGTCGGAGCATTTCGTGATCGAGTGGTCGGTGCGGCCTTCTTCTCCCCGGTGCTGGTCGATCCGCGCGACGCGACGCTGCCGGAGAAGGTCTTTCCCCGGTCCAATCGTGAGTTGCGTGATCGACTCGACCCGGTCGAACGGGCGCTGTTCCGTGCCAACGCCATGGATCAGAGCTGGGGTGCGTGGGACCGGTTCGCCCGCTGTGTGCTGCCCGGATTACAGGTATACGACCGCGAGTTCGGCGAACTGTTGCGGGCCTCGTTCGTTCCGGTCGAGCGGGTGGAATACGAAAAGGGCTCGGTGGATATTCCGGCGCTGTTGATCACGGGACGGCAGGACACCATTGTCGGCTGGTCCGATCAGCAAATTCTGTCGCGTACCTACACTCGTATGGACAATGTGGTCCTCGACGCGTGCGGCCACAACCCGCACGTCGACAGGCCGGTCGCCTTCGACAGCTGCTTCCGGGAATGGGTCCGGCGGGTCGCCGCGGAGCTGCGATCGTGACCGGCGCACCGTTCACCCGAGCGTGAAGTATTCCGGTGCCAGGATGAGTTCCATGCGCTTCTCGATTCAGGATTGGTTTCGTGCCGCGTTCGTCATGTTCGGCGTCGGCTGGGGTGCGAATCAGTTCTCGCCCATGGCTGGGGTGTACGAGCGAGACACGAACCTGTCCGGCGCCGCCTTCGCCGCGCTGTTCGGCGTGTACGCGGCTGGGCTGATCCCGGCGCTGCTGATCACCGGAGCAGTGGCCGACCGGCGCGGGCGCCGGTGGGTGACGATCCGCACGGCCGTCTTGTCGATCGTGGCGACCATCGTACTGATCTGCGGACCGGGCGAGGTTGCGGTGATGGGCTCGGCGCGGTTCCTGGCCGGAATCGCCTCGGGCGCCGCCTTTGTCGCGGGAAGTGCCTGGGTGAAGGAACTGTCCGCGGGCGCCGCCGAAGGGGCGGGCGCCCGTCGGGCCGCGATCGCGTTGTCGGCGGGGTTCGGCGCCGGACCGCTCGTGTCCGGTGCGGTCGCGCAATGGCTGCCGCTCGCGACGAGTGCTCCGTATTTCCCGCATCTGGTGTTGATGCTCCCGGCGGTGCTGTTGGTCCGTCGGTGCCCCGATCCGGCGTCGACTCGGCTCGGGCCTCGGACGCCGCTGCCGGAGATGGTACGGACCCGAGGCTTCCTGGTCGGCGTTCTTCCGTGGGCGCCATGGGTTTTCGGAGCCGCGACGACATCTTTCGTGACCGCGGCGAAACTGGCCTCGGCACATGCGGGTGGCCTGCCGATCGCGTTCAGCGGCGCCGTGGCAGGTCTCACGCTACTGACCGGCGTGCTGATTCAGCCCTTGGCGCGGCGGTTGGATTCGCGTGGAGCGCAGTGGCCACCGGTTGTCGGCCTGCTGCTGGCAGGCGGTGGGTTCGTGGTCACCGCGGTGCTCGCCGAGACCGCGGGTGCGCGCTATCAGGTCGCGCTCATTCTGCCCGCCGCCGTGCTGCTCGGCGCCGCGTACGGAATTCTGCTGGTCGCGGGGTTGCTCGCGGTGCAACGACTGGCCGAGCCGGACGAACTGGCCTCCGCTGTCGCGGTGTTCTACACCCTGATCTACCTCGGATTCGCCGCTCCCTATCTGCTCGAGGTCCTGTCCGGCGGTGTGGACTGGGCGCCGTGGTTGATCGTGGAGGCGGTGGTGACATCGGTGACCGCGGCGGTGGTCGTGGTCAACGCGAGGGTGACGACAGCGCGCTCGGCGCCCGTACGGCACGACGAGGTAGTCGCCGCGCCGCTTTCGAGGAGCGTTTCAATCGATGAATGATCTTCCTGCCCAGTATTTTTCGTGCAGATGTCGCTTGAAGAGCTTGCCGCTGGGATCGCGCGGCAGTTCGTCGACGAAATCCACGGCGCGTGGGCATTTGTAGGAGGCGAGTCGAGCACGGCAGTAGGCGATCAATTCGGCTGCCGTGTCCTCGGCGGCCGACCGATCGGTCGGCTGCACCACCGCGCGGACCGATTCGCCCATCTCGCCATCGGGAACTCCGATCACCGCGGCATCGAGGACCGCCGGGTGTGTGGCCAGGACATCTTCCACCTCTTGCGGGTAGATGTTCACGCCGCCGGAAATGATCATATGAGCTTGCCGATCGGTCAGGTACAGATAGCCGTCGTCGTCCAGATACCCGATATCGCCGAAAGTGCGCCGGTCACGGTGTCGGTGATGCGCGACGGAGGCTGTCTTCTTCGGGTCGTTGTGGTATTCGAACGGCCGCCCACCGCCGAAATAGATGCTTCCGACCTGTCCGGACGGCAGGATTTCGCCGTCTTCGCCGACTATGAAGCAGTCCTGGGTCGGCCGTCCGACCGACCCGGGATGCGCCAGCCATTCCTTCGACGTGATATAGGTCGAGCCGATATCCTCTGTCCCGGAATAGTATTCGTTGACGATCGGCCCCAGCCATTCGATCATCGCTCGCTTGACCGGGATCGCACACGGCGCGGCGGAATGCACGATGTCGACCAGGCTGGAGAGGTCGTGGCGCTCGCGCAGCTCCCGCGGTAGTCGCAGCAAGCGCACGAACATCGTCGGCACCATCTGGGTATGGGTGACGCGGTGACGCTCGATCAAGGCGAGGCACTGCCGCGCGTCGAATCGCTCCATCACGATCACCGTGGCTCCGAACCGATGCAGGGACATCGAGAAGATCAGTGGCGCCCCGTGGTACAAGGGAGCCGGAGAAAGGAATACGACCGACTCCGACTCCCATTGTGTCAGAAGTCCGTTCGCGATCTGCACCGGAGCGGCGGACGGGTGCCCGAACTCGGTGCCCGGCAACGGTTTGCGCACCCCCTTCGGCCGCCCCGTGGTGCCGGACGAGTACAGCATCTCCCTGCCCTCGCGCTCGTCCTCGACCTCGATTCGCCGATGTTCGGCCAGCAGGTCCGCGTAGCGCTCGAACCCGTCGACGTCGCCCGCGACGCACACGCGCACCGGAATCCTCGACAGGTCGAGACCCGCGACGATCTCGGCCGTCGCGGAACTGGTCACGATGGCCTGCGCACCGCAGTCGTCGAGAATGTACTGCACCTCGCCGACGCGCAGGTGGTTGTTGACCGCCGTATAGTAGAGCCCTGAACGCTGTGCGGCCCAAGCGACTTCGAGGTACGCGCGGTTGTTCTCCATCAGGATGGCGATTTGGCCGCCCGCCGAGATGCCGCGTGCGCGTAGTGCACCGGCAAATCGCGCGGAACGGTCTTCCAGATCGGTGTAGGTCACGGTCTCCCCGCTCGTCGCCATCATGATCGCCACGCGCTCGGGGGTATCGATCGCGTGCAGGCTCGGTGTCGCCGCCTCGGCTGTTCTCCGGGAACGTGCGGGCCGCCGCGCGCCGCGGCCCGAGCCACCGGGTAATGGTGTCGTCTCGTCGGTCATCGCCACATCGTCGCAGTTGTGGGAGGCGCGAAACTGCTTGTCGCTCAGAGTCTGTCCGAAATCGACCATGGCTATGACCGATCTCGGGCAGGCCCGGTGCGCGAGGGTGTCCGCAGGCCCCGGTGGACCACCCCAACCCCGGCATCGTGCACTACTGTGGTAACGAGGTTCTCGGTCGACAACTACTCGGCTCAGCCGACAGGTCGACACCACTTGAGCAGACCTATCGGAGGCGGGCATGGCTGATGAATCCCTCTCGGCGACAAGAATGTACACCGAAGAACCGGCCGCGACTCCGCCGTCGGCGGAGTCGGCTCCCGAACTGATCAGCGATCTTCTGTTCATGGCAGCCACGGTGGAAACCGTCGAAGGCCTCAACCCTCGGATACTCGCCGACTTGAAGTGCAGTACAACCGCATTGGTGCGTGGCGACTTCCCTCGGGCTCTCGCGGACCTGGAACGGCTGTCGGTGGCACGCGATACCTCGCCCGAGTTCGACGATCATCTGACCGCGCTGCGAATGCTCATGCTGTCGCAGATCGACGAGCGGCGTGCCTACGATGTCGCCGCCGCGGTTCTGCACGGTGCGGCGAATCGCATCGCTTCTCGGGCTGTGGCCCTTGGCATTCGAGCGAATCGCAGCTGGACGACGGGTGATCTGGCCGCCGGGCTCTGGCAGCATCAGGTGGCCGTGCACGTATCGGCCGCGGCGGCGCCGATCTGGCGCGTGCACGCCCAGATCATGCTGGCGAAGCGGCTGGTCGATCTACGGATCATCGATCGAGCCGACCGACTGCTGTCGGACCTGCAGTCCGTCATCGACAGATCCGGCCTGCATGCCTTCGATTCCATACCTCTAGCCCTGCGGGCTGCCCTGCATCTACAGGCGGGCAGTCCGCGAAAGGCGCTGCGGACCGCCGCCCGCGCGATCGAAATCGCCACCCAGCATGGAACCGCGGCCGGAGTCGCGCGGGCACTGGTGATTTCGGCATCCGCCCACCTGCGGCTCGGTGAGATCGCGCATGCGGTCGAAGCCCTCGGCCGGATGCGATCGCAACCACACTACTACGCGCTATCGGATTCGGTCGCTCGTGCCGAGTTCCTCGAGATCGAGATCGCCGCCCTCGATTCCGGACCGAGGCTCGCGAGCATGCGGCTGCGATCGTCGCTGTATCTGATCGGCGCCGAGAGCGCGTGTTTCGCGGAGGATCCCTCGATGGCCGCACGGCTGGTCCGCATCGCGATACAGGGTGGCGATATGCCGTTGGCGGAGGGGGTGGCCGCCGCGGCGACTTCGATCGCACGCCGTAACCCCGGATTGTCCGCGCTGGAGGTCGGCTCGGTGCACGCGCGGGGAGTACTCACCTACGATCGCGCGCTTCTCGAATCGGCGCTCGAGTCCAGTCGGGATCCCTACGTGCGCAGTCGGATTCTCGCGGATATGGGTGCGTTGCCCGCGCGCCGATCGGCCCGTGCGGCGGGATCCGACGCCGCCCGTCCCGAGATCTCCGACCTCACCGATCGGGAAAGGGAGATCGCCGTTCTGGTCGGTCGAGGTCTGACCAATCGTCAAGTGGCGCGTCAGGTCGGCCTCACCGACCACACCGTGAACTTTCATCTGCGGAAGGTGTATCGCAAGCTCGAGATCTCGTCCAGGGCGCAACTCGGGCAGATAATCGCACGTGCCGAGTAGCGCGATCCGCGCGTACCGTCGACCGGGCGGCCGCCGCTACCAAGACAAGTAGTCGCGGGTAGTTCCGCGAGAAACGCCGAAATGCTGCACTAGAATTTCACCGTGCACCGGCACATCGCCGTGCGATTCGCAGAGGGAATTCGCGCATGCATCGACTGGGCATCATCGCGCTGCCGGGAGTTTCGGCTTATGAACTCGCGATTCCGTTGGAGGTCTTCTCGACCGTGTCGTCCGCCCGGGCGGGGCGACGCTATTCGGTCGAAATCCTGCGGTATGGAGAATTTCGGAACGATTTTCCATTCGATATGTCCCGAATCCCGCCCATAGGCGATGTGAAACGGCGATTCGATACGCTGGTGATTCCGCCCGCGCGCCCGTCGCCCGGAGCTTCCCCGGAGGCTCTGATCGAATTCCTCCGTGGCTCCTTCGAGCGCGGGACGCGCCTGGCATCGCTGTGTACCGGCGCTTTCGTGCTGGCGGGCACCGGTTTGCTGGATGGGTGCGACGCGACGACTCATTGGATGTACGCGAGTCGATTCCAGCAGTTGTTTCCTTTGGTCAAAGTACATCCTCGGGCGGTCTATGTCGACTCCGGATCATTGCTGTCCTCGGCGGGAAAGACTGCGGCCATGGATCTGTGTCTGCATATGGTGCGCAGGGATTGCGGGGACGCGGCCGCGGCCGCGTTGGCGCATCGCCTCGTGCTGCCGAGTCGGCATCAGGGAAATAGCGGCTATTTCGTATCGGGGCGCCCGGACGCCGCTCCCGATGCCGAGATCATCGAATTGCTCGCGTGGTTGTCGGCTCGGCTCGCGGCACCGGTAACGGTGCGCGAGCTGGCCGAGCACGCGAACATCAGTCCGCGCCAGCTGTCTCGTCGATTCCGGAGAACCGTCGGACTGCCGCCGGGAAAATGGATCGATCGAGAACGCATCCGCCGGGCGGTTCAGCTTTTGGAACGCACGGACCTGACGGTCGCGCGCATCGCAGCGGATACCGGATTCGGTTCATCCGAGGCGATGCGCAGAAGGTTCAAGACGGTGGTGGGGACGACGCCTGATCACTATCGAAAACTCGACTGTGGACCGGCGTCGGCGCGGAATCCGCCGGACTGTCGGCATCGGTGATGCGACGCAGGAAGCGCAGGAAGTCGCGATGGAGTTCGGGGCGGTAGCCGTGGCGGGCGGTGGTGGCCAGGTATTCGTCGGTGGCGGCCGCGACGGCTTGGCCCGCGATCGCGAACATCGGCCGGTCGGGTTCGAGTCCGGTGCGCAGCGCGAAGGCGTCGGCGGTCTGTGTGGTGAGCCTGGCCACCATGCGACTGCGGCTCAGCGCGCGCAGTCGCGGGTCGCTTTCGAGCAGGTCCCAGGCCAGCGCGGCCAGCTGTGGATCCTGGGTGGCCGCTTCGGCGCCGAGCCACTGTTCGAGGACGGAGACGAAGTCCGGATTCGAAGGGCTCGCCGCGAAGGCCGCCTGCAATCGCACACCCATCTCGTCGAACCACGAGAGCGCGAGGTCGATCTTGGCCGGGAAATACATCATGACCGTGCGACGGGCGACCTCGGCGCGTTCGGCGACGTTCGAGATCGTCGTCGCCTCGAAGCCCCGCTCGACGAACAATTCGAGCGCCGCGCGTTGGATGGCGATGCGCCGCTTGGTCTTCGCGCGCTCGCGCAAACCGCGGGGAGCGCTGTCTGCCGGGCTGTCAACCATGGATCGAATAGTAGTCCCCATTGCATCATTGCCCTCGAGGCTATTTTCGTCCTAGAGTCCGGATGACCCATATGGCAGTTCCGTCCGGTGCGCATGGTGATCGCGCCGCGCGCCGCGGAAAGAGAGGTGGCACCGATGCGTGCGGTGGTGGCGAAAGCCGGAGCGATCGAGGTGCAGGAGCTGCCCGACCCGACGCCGGGGCCGGGCCAGGTGCTGGTCGCACCGTCGGCGTGCGGCATCTGCGGGTCCGACCTACACCTGCTGGAAACCCAGGCCGCCATGCCGGATCTGGTTCCCGCGATCGTGCTCGGCCACGAGTACGTCGGCACGATCCTCGACTACGGACCGGACACCGAGCGGACCCTGCCGATCGGCTCGGTGGTGACCTCGGTGCCCTACCTCGATCAGCCGGACGGCCCACAGCTGATCGGACTGTCCCCGACCGTGACCGGCGCGTTGGCGGATGTCGTCGTCCTACAGGAGAGCAGGCTGGTCTCGGTCCCGTCGATACCACAGCCGGAGTACGCCGCGCTGACCGAGCCGCTGGCCGTCGGCGTGCACGCGGTCGGCGCCGCAGACCTCGCGCCGGGCGATGTCGCGCTGGTGGTGGGATGCGGGCCGGTCGGACTGTCGGTGATCGCGGCGTTGAAGGCCGTCGGCTCGGTCGAGGTGGTGGCCGCCGACTATTCCTCCGCGCGCCGGGCGCTGGCCGAGAAGTTCGGCGCCGACGTGGTCGTCGATCCGGCGCAGACCAGTCCCTACACCGCGTGGGCGCAACTGGCGGGCCCCGAAATACCTCCCTCGCCGCTGGTCGAAACCTTGCGCAGGCCCCGCACGGTCGTCTTCGAATGCGTCGGCGCGCCGGGCGTTCTGAACAGCGTCATGGAATCGGCGACCCCGCACACCCGCATCGTGGTCGTCGGCGTGTGCCAGCAGCCCGACACGATCACCCCGGCGATCGCCATCGTCAAGGAACTCGCCCTCCGCTTCGCCTTCGCCTACCGCCCCGACGAATTCGCCCGCGCGTCGCGGTGGATCACCGACGGCACCGTGGACGTCGGCCCCCTCGTCACCGCGACCCGCACCCTGGCCGATGCCGCGGGCGCGTTCGCCGACCTGCGCAACCCCGAGGACCACTGCAAGATCCTGCTCACCCCCTAGACCGACCGCGCCCGGTATACGGCGCTCCGGTCGGCCGAGCGGTGTGGAAGTATTCGGTCGATACCGATGGGCGAGGGGGATGCGGATCATGCGCGTGCGTGTGGGGACCAAAGGGCTGATCGCGGTGCTGGCGCTGGCGGCCACCGCGTGCGGGAGCGTCGTGGCGGGCACGCCGGTCGCGGAACCGGGAGGTCCGGCGCAGTCGAGTTCGTGGCCGTCGAGCACTCGCACGCCGGTTGCCCGGCCGTCGGGCTCGCGGACGCCGAGCGCGACGTCGACCCAGGCCGCCGGTGGCTCGCCGTTCGAGGAACATGCCGTCGACAACGAATGCGTACTGGATTCGTCCCAGATCAGCGCGCTGGCGGGGGTGAGTCTGGACGGCGGTCGCGACACCAGCACCAAACGCTCGGACGGCACCTACGGTCGAAGTTGCACCTACTACCTGACCGCGGGCGGCATCCTGTCGTTCACCGCGACCATCAAGGTCATGCGACCGCGGCAGGGGCGGGTCACCGACGAGATGATCGCGCAACGCAAGGAGCCCGGCGCCCGGGTGGTCACCGACATCGGCCGCGCGGTCCTCATCGAAGCCGATTCCGACTTCCCGCAGGTGTGGGTCTTCACCGACAGATTCGTCGCCACCATCGTCCTGGTCGGCAGCAACCTTTCCGCGCCGCCCACCGACGCTCGCTGGCGCGCGGCCGCCCGACAGATCGTGGCCGTCCTGCCCAGCTGAGCCGCGCCCCGTGCCTGATTCGAGTCGAAAATGGCCGGAAACGTAGGATAGATCACAATCGGAGGTCTCACCTCCGCTTCGAGGTACCGTCGGGTATGGGCATGTCGCGACGGCAGTTGTTGGGCGTCGGCGCCGCCGGTTCGGCCGCGCTGTTGGTCGGCACGTCGGCGGTGAGCAGCAGTCGGTTCCGGGCGCCGCGATGGTCGCACGACCCCTTCACCCTCGGCGTGGCCTCCGGTGATCCCACACCCGACGGGATGGTGCTGTGGACCAGGCTCGCGCCGGACCCGTTCGCCCCCGACGGTTCCGGCGGATCGGGGCGAAGCCCGGTCACCGTCGACTATCAGGTCGCCGAGGACGAGGCGTTCACGCGGGTGGTGCGATCGGGCGAGGCGGTGGCGACCAGGGAATCGGCGCACAGCGTGCACCCCGAGATCCACGGTCTCGCACCGGATCGCTGGTATTACTACCGCTTCCGGGCGGGATCGGTGATCTCGCCGGTGGGGCGCACCCGCACCGCGCCCGCCGCAGGCGCCCGACCGGATCGACTGCGTTTCGTCTTCGCGTCGTGTCAGGCGTGGAGCGACGGCTACTACACCGCCTACGACCACATCGCCGACGAAGATCTCGACCTGGTCGTGCATTTGGGGGACTACATCTACGAGGACGCCGTCTCGGGGCAGCGCACCGGGCGGTGGGTGGAGTCGCATCTGCGGCCCGAGGCGCGCGATCTGGCAGGCTACCGCCTGCGCTACGCGCTGTCCAAGGTCGAGGCGCCACTACAGCGCGCGCACGCTCGGTTCCCGTGGCTGGTCACCATGGACGATCACGAAGTCGACGACAACTGGGCCTCGGGTTCCTCCGGCCTCGACCTCGACATCGATGTGCTACCCGCCGTCTTCCGCCGTCGCCGCGCCGCGGCCATGCGAGCCATGTACGAACACCAGCCGCTGCGACTGACACAGCGTCCGTCCGGCACGCGGGTCCACCTGCACCGTCGCTACAGCCACGGCGACCTCGCCGAGATCACCATGCTCGACACCCGCCAATACCGCACCCGCCAAGCCAGTCTCAACGGTGACCTGACCACCCACCGCAGGCAGCGCCGGGCCGCCGACCGGACCATTCTCGGCGCCGCGCAACGGGAATGGTTTCTCGACGGCCTCGCGCACTCCGACGCGCGCTGGCAGATCATCGGCAACCAGGTCGTCATGGGGCAGACCGACCACGATCCCGGCCCGGCGATATCGGTGTCGACCGACGCGTGGGACGGCTATGTGGCCGAACGCGATACCCTGCTCGCGACCGCCGCCGACCGCGGGGTGCGCAACCTCGTCGTCATCACCGGCGACCGGCACGAGAACTACGCCGCCGACCTGCGTCGCGACTACGCCGATCCCGACTCTGCGGTGGTCGGCAGCGAATTCACCGGAACCTCGGTGACCAGCGGCGGCGACGGTGTCGATGTCTACGACCACGGCCGCCGCCTGCTCGCGGCCAATCCGGACCTGAAGTTCTTCAACGCGCAACGTGGGTACGTCCGTGTCGAAGTCGATCGACAACTGTGGCGCAACGACTTCCGCGTCGTCCCCTACGTGACGCGGCCGGGCGCGCCGGTGCTGACCCGCGCCACCTACGTGGTGCGCGACGGCGAACCGGGCGTCATCGAGGCATGGCGCCCCGACCGCGCGACCGACTCCGAGCCGGAACTCGACCTCGACGACCTCGCGCAGCCCTCCGAGAGCATCCGCTGATTCCGGCGCCGCCGAGGACACGCGAGTCGGCGGTTACTTCAAGGCTTTTCGCCGTGTCGGATGCTAACGGGGCGTTGACTTGTGACGATGCGTTTCATACATCAATCCTTTTCGCCTTCGAAGGTGGTGCGGCCGTGCGTCGCTTGACTCTCCTGTTGTTCTCGATTCTCGGTGTCGTCGGTCTGTCGGTCGCGCCTGCCCAGGTCTCCGCCGCGCCCGCGTGCGCGTCGGGGTGGGGTTCACTGCCCGCGGTGAGCCGCGCCCAGGCGTCGGCGCCGCTGACCGGAATCCACGCGGGCCGCCACGACTGCTTCGACCGTTTGGTGTTCGACCTCAGCGGGCCCGCGACGGGCTACTACGTCGGCTATGTCGAGCAGGTCGGCATGGACGGTTCCGGCGCGCCGGTGCCGTTGCGCGGTACGGCCTTCTTGAACATCACCGTGAACGCCCCCGCCTACGATGCTTCGTTCACTTCCACCTACGACCCCGCCGATCGAACCGAACTCGTCGACGTGCGGGACTACCGGACCTTCCGGCAGGCGTCGTGGGCGGGCTCCTTCGAAGGTCAGACGCGGGTCGGGCTCGGTACGCGCGCCCGACTCCCGTTCAAGGTCTACACCCTCGACGGTCCTGGCAGCGGCTCGCGCGTCGTGGTCGACGTGGCGCATTCCTGGTGAGGTGTCGAGGCGGCGGAGTTTCGCGGGTCCGCTCGTGGGTAGCACGGTCTCGGTTCGGGGTTCGGTAGGTCCGATCCTCGACCGACGATCGCGTATTCGGTCACCGGGAAAGACCGGTGAGCGGGTTCGCGGCCGTCGACCACTTGCCCGTCATCGAAACAAGAAGTCGTCATGATTATTCTCGGAATCATCCTTCTGGTAGTGGGATTCCTTTTCGGTATCCCGATTCTGTGGACCATCGGGCTCGTCGTCCTGGTCATCGGCTTGGTGCTGTTGCTGCTGGGGTCGATGGGCCGCGCCGTCGGCGGACGCCGCCACTACTACTGACCGCGTGACAGTAGAGAGCGCTGCTCTCGTTTGTTGACATTGCTCTCTGTAGAGAGCATCGTTGCTATATGCCGACCACGCCGAGAACCCGCGCTCGCGCGCAGACCATGGAAGACATCGTCCGAATCGGTCGCCGACACCTGGCGACCGACGGCGCGGCCGCGCTGTCGCTGCGTGCCGTCGCCCGCGAACTGGGCGTGGTGTCCTCGGCGGTCTACCGGTACGTTCGCAGTCGCGACGAACTGCTGACCCTGCTCGTGGTCGACGGCTACACCGACCTCGGCGACACCGTCGACGCGGCGCTGGCCGAGGCGCCCGACGAACCCGCCGAACAGTTCCGTGTCCTCGCGCGCACGGTGCTGAGCTGGGCCCGCGCCGAACCCTCGCGCTACGGACTGCTTTTCGGCACGCCGGTGCCCGGCTACGACGCGCCCGCCGAGCAGACCACCGCCCCCGGCACCCGCGTCGTGATCGCCATGCAACGGATCTTCGCCCGCGCCTACGAGCGCGGCCTGCTGACCGCGCCCGCCGGTGAGCGGTCCGTATCCGTGCCGCTCACCGAAAGTTTCGACGCGATCAGGGACTTCCTCGGGCTCGAGGTGCCGGACTGGCTGATGCTGCGCGGGGTGACGGTATGGCCCGCGCTGTTCGGCACGGTCGGCTTCGACGTGTTCGACCAGTACGGCGCGGACACCTTCGCCGACCGGGACGAGTTGTTCGAACGCCAACTCGACGGCCTGCTCGCCGTGGTGGGATTCCGACCCGGATCGTGACGGGCGCGGATGGGCAACGCCCCGATGGGATTACGGCTGCGGCGATGTCTCTACCTGGGAACTTTCCGGTGTACACAGTATCGGTTGCCGTTGTCCGGGAACGTTGTCCCCGGGTATCGGGAGTGGCGCTTTCGACCCAGTCGAGTACCCAAACCGGGGCGGTGCCATACTTCTGATTCCGATCTGAACGTGAGCGTTCGGCGCTCGCGCGCTATTCTGCTGACAGCATCGCGGAAATACACCGAAGAGACAGTGCTGAATTAGAACAAGGGGGCTCCTATGGCCGAGAAGGTAACTGTCACCCTGGTCGACGACTTCGACGGAACTTCGATCGCCGACGAAACCGTTCAATTCTCCCTGGACGGGGTCGATTACGAAATCGACCTGTCCACTCCCAACGCGACGGAACTGCGTCATTCCCTGGAGCTGTGGGTGGATAAGGCGCGCCGCACCGGCGGGCGTACCAAACGCTCGCTGATCGCGAAGACGCCCTCGGCGGCGGATCGCGAACGCAGTGCGATCATTCGCGATTGGGCGCGGCGCAACGGCCATCCGGTATCCGCGCGCGGGCGCGTCGCTTCCGGTGTCGTGGAAGCCTACGAACGCGCCACGGCCTGAGTTCACCGCGTCCGCTGTGCGCCCGCGGGGATGAGCCCTGGGAGACCTCACAATCCGGATTCGCCGACTTAGGTGGTTCGCCCGAGTCGGGCGCTCGACCGGAATTGCGCGGCGGCACACCACTACCGTCGAAGCCGAGCTTTCAGCGGTGAAGGGAGTGCGCGGTGGAGACGAACGGCCGGTCCGACGCCGAGTGGCCTGCGCAGGCGGCGCGCGGATTCCTCGGCAAGGCCGGCATCGAGTTCCGCGCGGCGTTGCGCGAGGGCTTGGACAGGGCGATCGCGCTGCTGGAGGATTTGGACGAATCGGGTCTGGTGTTGGCCAGACTCGAATTCGCGGCGGCGCAACGGGCCCGTGAAGGCGTCCCGATGGAAGCGGTGCTGCGCGCCGTATACGACGGGGTGCAGTGGTGCACGGACGCCGTCGCCGCGACAGCCCGCAATTCGGCGCCGGACCGGAAAGTCGACGGCGCCCGCGTGGCGGAGGCGCTGGAATTGTTGACCGCCACCGTGAACCGCGCGTACGGGCATCCGCGGTGAGGCCGGTCCGAGTTTCGATACCGCGCGTCGACCGTCGGCCACGCCCGCAATATCGAACGCGCCGGTAACATTCGGGAGTAATGCCGACCGTTCCCCGCAGGCATCCGGTCGGATTCGAACTCCGCGATAACCGGACGCCGTCGAAGCAGACCGCAGGTACCACAAACCGGTTGGTTGGCCGGGGTGAATCCGCCGAAATCCCCAATTCTTTTCCCTCGGAAATCGATGGCCCCGGACCATTCAGCCGCCTGCCAGCACGACCGAGCGTCCGTTGCGCGGCTGCGCGGGCCGATTGGTGTGCGGGAAAAGCGCGCGGTAGCGCTCGATCTCGGCGGCGGCGACGGTGACCGGATTATGCAGCACGGTCCACGCCACGCCTTCGGTGCACGGGGGAGTCGTGAGTGAACCGGCGTACCGGAATTGGGTGCGATCACCGGGTAGGAAGGTGCGCGGATCGACCGGGCCGAGCGTTCGCTTCTCGCCCGCGCGCGGCAGATCGGTCAGCACCGATGCGAACGGTGAGTTCGGTCCCTCGGTCAGCAGCACGGCGAGCACCGCGAGTCCGCCGGCGGCGTCGCGGTGCACCAGGTGCAGTTCCATGGCCGTGCCGACGCCGTCGATCGTATGCTCGCTCGGCGCGTGGAAATGGAACTGGGTCAGGGTGAATGCGCGGCCGCCGACGACGATGCGGTGCGGGCTGCCCTCGGGTAGGTTCGCCTGCACGGTGTGTCCGGTGTTGACGAGTTCGACCGAGGCGACGGGGCCGTAATCGATGTCGATGTGATCGCGGGAATCGACCGGGGCGTGGTCGGCGAGGTCGATCGGCGACTGTTCGGCGCCGCGTCCGCACACGGTGTAGCGGTTGTCGATGTCGGCCCAGTGGTCGGGACCGTCCGCGTCGTAGTCCCAGTGCGGCGGCGCGGGGGTCGGTTCGACATCGGATCGCCCGTCGGGGGAGCCGCAGGCGGACAGGGCGAGCAACGCGGTCGCGGCGAGCAGGCCGCGGCGGCCGATCACCGCGCGGGCGGACGGGACGAACGGGGATGGCGTGGGGATCGACACCGGAGAACTCCTTGCGGATGACGCGGATCACCGCACGGCCTTACGTTGCCCTCGCGCATCTGGCTATCGCGGGGCGAACCGCGCCGGACGCGACCGCATTCGATTCACGAGTCCGATGGAGTCGTGAATACCACTGTGTGACACTACGTTTCGTAGTAGACGGTGCTGTCAGCGTAACCCCGCCTGCCCGGTCCTGTCAGGAGTCGAGGACGGCGATCTGCGTCACAGGAGTCGGTCAGAGATACGGGACGAGCAGATCGATCGCTTGCGCGGTCCAGGACCGCAGATGCGGATCGCGCGTCGCGTCGCGCCGATCGAAGGCGTAGGTCATGGCCACCCCGCGCATGCTCGTGGTCAGCAGTTCGCGGATGCGCGGATAGTCGGGATGGGAGTTGACCGGCGCGCCGAACATGGCGTCGGTGGAGGCGCGGATCTCGCGATAGAGCACCCGCTCCTCGCGTCGCAGGGCCGCGCGCAATTCCTCGTTGTGGCGCGCGGCGACCCACAACTCGGTGGCCGCCCAGAAATAGTCCTGGTGATAGGACGCCCACAGGGTCTCCACCACCGCGCGCACCCGCTCGGCCGGATCGCGCGGCCACCTCACCTGCGACCCGAGCGCCTCGAAACGCGCCGAGGCCAGATGTTGCACGGCGGCGACGAGCAGCGCGTCGCGGGAGGGGAACTGGTGCAGCAGACTGCCCCGGCTGACCCGCGCGAGCTGCTGGATGCGCAGGGTGGATGCGCCCGCGTAGCCGTGGTCGACCAGCGCGCGCACAGCGGCGTCGAGAATGCGGTGCTGGGTGATCAGTCCGCGGGCTTGCGGCGGCCGTTGCTGCGACATGCATCCAAAATAGTCAACATTGACTAGTCTGTGGGCCGCCGCCTAACATGCGACTGGGCGGTCGACCCGAACGGAGCTGCCGGACCGATTACGCGCCACGAACTTTCGCCTCGCCACTGTTGTCGATTGCCGTTGCCGTCGATGACCTGCGGCGATCGCGCGTCGCGGCCTCTACGAGTTGGGAATGCTATGTCGTACACGCTGTCCACGTCGTTCACCGAGACCTTCGGCGTCCGGTATCCGATCGTGCAGGGCGGGATGCAGTGGGTCGGTCGCGCCGAACTCGCCGCCGCAGTGTCGGAGGCGGGCGGCCTCGGGATGATCACGGCCCTGACCCAGCCCACGCCCGCCGACCTGGCCAAGGAGATCGAGCGCGCCAGGACGCTGACCAGCAAGCCGTTCGGCGTCAACCTGACCATCCTGCCCTCGATCAACCCGCCGCCCTACGACGAGTATCGGCGCGTGATCGTCGATTCCGGTATCACGATCGTGGAGACCGCCGGGTCCAATCCGGAACCGCACATGGCGATGTTCAAGGAACACGGCGTCCGGGTGCTGCACAAGTGCACCAGCGTGCGGCACGCGGTGAAGGCGGAGAAGGTCGGCGTCGACGGGGTCAGCATCGACGGGTTCGAATGCGCGGGCCATCCCGGCGAGGACGACATCCCGGGTCTGGTGCTCATTCCCGCCGCCGCGTCCAAGCTGACGATTCCGATGATCGCCTCCGGCGGATTCGCCGACGGGCGCGGTCTGGCCGCCGCGCTGGCACTGGGTGCCGACGGGGTGAATATGGGCACGCGGTTCATGTGCACCACCGAGTCGCCGATCCACGAGTCGATCAAGCAGGTGATCGTCGACTCCGACGAGCGCGAGACCGACCTGATCTTCCGCCCGCTGCGCAATACCGCGCGAGTGGCGCGCAACACCGTGTCGCGCGAGGTCGTCTCGATCCTGAACGAGGGCGGGCAGTTCGAGGACGTGCGCGAGCTGGTCGCCGGTGCGCGCGGGCGCACCGTCTACGATCTCGGCGATCCCGAGGCGGGCATCTGGACGGTCGGTATGGTCCAGGGCCTTATCCACGACATCCCGTCGGCGGGCGAGTTGGTCGAGCGCATCGTCGCCGAGGCCAAGAGCGTTCTGGACAAGGCGGTTTCCCGCTTCGCCGATCCGGTGCTGCTGGACGCCTGAGTGTCTCGAGTCCGCGCCGCCGGGATGCCCGGCGGCGCGGACTTCTTCGTTCCACGGGCGCGGCGTTTCCGATGGGCGGAGCGTTTCCGATGGGCGGGGCATTTTCCCGGGGCGTCTCGGGCGGCGGAGGCGTACCGCCGGTTACCCTCGCGCCCGCGGTTGTTCATCGCGTGTTCGTGTGCGAAAGTGGAAGCGGTCGATGTGGACCTGTTGACCGAGTCACACTGTCGCACGGGAGATTACGAAAGGCGAGCGGGCTCGCGCCCACTGTGGAACCAGACGGTTCCCCCGGTCTGTGAACCCGTTTCGGGGTCGAATCCGGAGTTTGCTCGGATTACTTACCGGTAGGTAACCAATCGTGTTGCCGTCGAGAACGTTTCACGCGCAAACCTGCGCGTTATGTGATGTTCCTCACTGCACTCTGGGGCATTTCAATAGCCGGTGTGCATGATTTTGCAGCCTCTACCAGTAGATCTGATGATCCGTCAGAAATCCATGTGACATTTCCATCTCGGATTACTCTGGCGCGCTTGCCCTTCGCCTGCTGTGCCGGATGTGCGCGACACCGTTTGCACCCCTGCCGGACGGTCGAGTGGTCTATCGTCGGCGTCGGTCCCGGTCGGAAGCACACAACGGTAGTGAGTAAGTCGTCTCGGGCCGTTTGTCGGTAGATGCCCGAACCCAGTCGTCAACCCGTGGCGACATTCACGAGCACCGAGGTCACCATGCGCCAGAGCCCCAACGCGGAACACGGCGGGTCGCGAGAGAACCGCCAGCGACCCGCTCTACCACGGCGGACATCGGCGGCATCGGGATCGGTCGGACGCGCTGACCTGCCCGCGGATCTGGTCGTGCGCGCGGCGAGCGCCATCGCCGCGTGGGCGAGCGCCGACGCCGATCGCCCGAAATGGCGCGATCGTCACGAATTCTCGGT
Organism: Nocardia bovistercoris; assembly: GCF_015674855.1. Classification (GTDB taxonomy): domain Bacteria; phylum Actinomycetota; class Actinomycetes; order Mycobacteriales; family Mycobacteriaceae; genus Nocardia; species Nocardia bovistercoris. The sequence goes on from NZ_JADMLG010000010.1 coordinate 147,762, forward strand.
GCAGAATGCCTTCGACTTCGATCGCTTCGGTCCGATGTTCGGAGTCAACTGACCATCGATCGAGCTGCCCGCGCCCGCGGGGGTCCCACGACCCGCAGCGGCGTGGGCCGGGGGTGGATGGAGCGGAGCCGAAACTGAAACAGGTTTCCGCGTAAACAATTTCAAAGAAGACGGGTCGCCGTGCGTCCCGAACGGAAGGGGAGCGATGTCCTCGTGGAATACGGTGCTTTACGCCGGTGTGGCGGGTCTCGGGGCGGTGGTCCTGCTCGCGATCGTGATGCTGGTGTCGGTCGGCAAGATCGACTCCCTCGATCGTCGCGGTGACGGGCTATCCGGACGGGACGACGACGCGGAGTCGTGGGAGCCCGTCGAGGACGCGGAATATCCTGCGCCGCACGATTATTCGAACCGTTTCCAGCAGGCGGCGCCGCATCCGGCGCCCGATGGCCGATTCGGGGCCGGGACGCGTCGCTGATCGTGCGCCGAGCGCCGTGCCCCCGTGGGTGCGGCGCTCGCTCCGTATGTGCCGTGGCACTGCGTGTCATCGGGTGAGCGACGGGGCCCGACAGTGACATCTGCCGAATTTGATTCCCCCCCAGTAGGTTTCGAGTACCGAGACCTGTGCTTCGGCTGCGAGGCGGCTGCGTCGGCCCGGCGAGGCATGCGTGCGTCGACAGGACAGACCGACCGGTCGCCGGGCGGGTAATCGTCGGCGGGGCGTGGTCCGGTGATCACAGAGTTTCGGCCATCCGATAGACCGATACGTGCGAGGGTGAATCGGCGGTGAACTCGCCGCGACTCCAGTCCGCGTGCCGCGACTCCAAGGTCATGCCCGCGAGCTGGGCCATCAGGTCCAGTTCGGCGGGCCAGACGTAGCGGTGCGGACTGCGCCTGACCCGTGCCGTGTCCCCGCCTTCGGGCTCGAACCGGAGGTGATGGGAAACGACCTGCTGACCGACGACGTCGTAGGTGTCGAGCCCCGTATACCCCGGCTCCGATCTCCACACCACCGCGGTGCGCCCCGGCGGCAGCGCGCGGAGTTCGGGCACCCACAATTCGACGACGAAACGCCCCCGCGCGCCGAGATGCCGTGCGGCATTGCGGAAACAGGCGACCTGTTCGGCCTGGGTGAGCAGATTCGCGATGGTGTTGTACACGAGATACACCACCTGGAACTCGCCGGGAACCCGCGTGGTCGCCATATCGCCGACGACGACCGGAATCACCGTCTCGTCCACCTTGTCCCGCAACCGTTCGATCATCGCCGTCGACAATTCGATTCCGCTGACGGGCACACCGCGCTCGGCCAGCGGCACCGCGACCCGCCCGGTGCCGACCGCGAATTCCAGCGCGCGTCCACCCCCGGCGAACTCGGCGAGCCGGTCCACCGTCGGCGTCAGCACCTCGGGCGCGAACATGCCGACGCCGGGGGTGTCGTAGAGCCGAGCGGCTTCGTCGTCCCAGATCTGCTCTTGGCGCATCCCGGTATGTTCTCCGCTCCACCCCTGGACTTCCACCGAATTTCCGCACGGCTCGGCCTACCGTGCGGGGCCCATGCCCGTGAACGGCGTCGTCAGGCCGTCCCGCGACCTCCCGCGGTGACTCGTCTCGTCGTGAGCGTGCCACAGGTGGGTGCGGTAGCACCGTCGAATCCGGTCACGCTGCGTCCAACTCTGCTGGGCCGGGCGGGTAGGTCGTAGGGTCGAGCCGGGGCTGCGTCTCGGTTTCGGTCGAGGCGCGGGCTCGGTATGTCCGCATCGTCGTCTCATCGAGGAGAATCATGGTCGATTCGTCCACATCGCGTCGTCTCGGGAATTCGGGGCTCGCGGTCTCGGTCGTCGGGCTCGGGACCAACAACTTCGGGATGAAACTGGATTTCGAACAGACCAAGGCGGTGGTGCACGCGGCGCTCGATCACGGCATCACGCTGTTCGACACCGCCGATTCCTATGGCGATTCCGAGCAGCGCCTCGGCGAGATCTTGCAGGGTGTGCGCGATGACGTGGTGATCGCGACGAAGTTCGGCAACGATGTCCGGCGGCTCGGCCAGGACAACGGGGTGGACTGGGGCGCGCGCGGGTCGCGACGCTATATCCGCCGCGCCGTGGAGAATTCGCTGCGGCGACTGCGCACCGACTGGATCGACCTCTACCAGTACCACAGCCCCGACCCGGCGACCCCGATCGAGGAAACTCTCTCCGCGCTCGACGATCTCGTGCGCGAGGGCAAGGTCCGCTACCTCGGCCACTCCAATTTCACCGGCTGGCAGGCCGCGGACGCCGAGTGGACCGCCCGCACCCGAGGACTGACCCGCTTCGTCAGCGCCCAGAACGAGTACAACCTGCTCCAACGGGGTGTCGAGGCCGATCTGGTGCCCGCGCTCGAACAGTACGGAATCGGCCTGCTGCCGTTCTTTCCGCTGGCCAGCGGCGTGCTCACCGGCAAGTACCGGCGTGGCGAGCCCGCGCCGGAAGGCAGCAGGATCCGCGCGTGGAATCGCGAATCCACGCTTACCGCGGCGAAATTCGATGTGGTCGAGAAGTTGGAGAAGTTCGCGGCGCAGCGTTCGATCACGGTGCTCGATGTGGCGATCGGCGGTCTCGCCGCCAAGCCCGCCGTGAGTTCGGTGATCGCGGGCGCCACCTCGCCCGAACAGGTCGCCGCGAACGTGGCGGCGGGTAGCTGGCGGCCCACCGCCGAAGATCTCGCGGAGATCGATCGGATCACCGCGCCGAACTGAGCCTTGCTCGCGGTGACTACGAGGGGCAGTGCACGGTGTAGTCCCAGTCGGTGCTGTTGGGTCCGGTGACGCGGACGGTCACCGAGGTCGCGGCGCCCGCCGGGAGGTTCACCACGACCGAGCCGGTGCCCTGGTTGATGTTGTCGCCGACATACCCGGTGCTGCGGACCAGCGAGCCCTCGTAGAAGACCTCGATCAGGTCGGGAATCGCGTAGGTCTCGTAGCTGAGCACGAACGAGGTGGGGCCGCTGCGACCGATCTGGTGCACGGTACTGGTGACTCCCGCGCCGCCGGATTTCGTCGACTGGTTGCACAACTGGGTGAGCGGACCGAAAGACCCTCCGCCGTCGGCGCTTCCGCTTCCGCTGCCGGTGTCACCGCTGCCGCCGCTGCTGCCGCTGCTGCCGCTGGACGGCGCGGCCGAGGCCACCGCGCCCGTGCCGAGGACGACCGCTGCGGCGAGCGCGGGGACCATCATCGCGACCCGCATATCGACAGCGCTGAATACCTTCTTGCCCAACACATTTCCTCCACGATCCGGGGTGGAACATCCGTCGGGACGATGGTCGCACCGCAGCACGCGGGTGTATATCCGATGTTCGCACGACGCGAGTGCGCACGGTTCAGCGTCGGACGAGTTCGGCGGCGAAGGTGTAGTCGCGCTCCCAGTCCGGACCGGACGGCGCGAGGACGACGCGTTCGACGCCCGCCGCGGCGTATTCGGCGAGCCGGTCGGCGGCGGCGGTGACATCGGTCGGGAGCTCGGGTGCGACGACGGTGATCGCCGGTACGGGGCGTCCGTACCGTTCGGCGAGTTCACGCAGGTGCGCGCGGGCGGCCGGAATCTCGCCGGGCTCGGGGCGCAGCACGATCCAGCCGTCGGCGTGCGCGGCCGCGCGCCTTCGTGCGCGATCGCCGTTGCCCGCCACCAGGATCGGCGGCAGTTCGGCGCCGGGGGACAGGGTCACCTCGAGACCGTCGGACAGGGTGGCGGGCTTTCCGGTGACCAGGTCGGGCAGTACGGCGAGCGCCTCGTCGGTGCGCGCGCCGCGTCCGTCGAACGCGACGCCCGCCGCGCGCCAGCCGATGTCACCGTGCGCGGGATTGCCGGTGCCGACGCCGAGGACGATCCGATTCCCGGAGACGTGCTGCAGCGCGGCGATCTGCTTGGCGGCCCAGGCCACGGGACGCAGCGCGAGCAGCATGACGTTGAAGCCGACACGGATGCGGTCGGTGACGGCCGCGGCGGTGGCGACGGTGACGGTGCTGTCGAGGATCGGCGCGCTCGCGATGAGATGGTCCGAGGTCCAGACGGATTCGAGTCCGAGCGCTTCGGCGAGGCGGGCGCTGGCCCGGACGTCGCCGAGGATCGGATGTTCCGGGTCGGGGGTCGACGTGGGCAGGATGACGCCGATGGCGACGGTCATGGATTTCCTCCTCGGGTCGGTGGTGCGCTGACATCGACGCTAGAAGTCCGTCGCGGGCGGGCCAATGCTCGAACGACTCCCGGCCATATCCGTGCCGCTCACCGCCGCGCAACCTCCGTCGCGCGGCTTGCCCGCGTGCGCGAGTAGAAGGGGAGACGAGTGTCAAGGGTTTGAATCAGCCCTGGTCGGAGCTCTGTCGCCGCCGATCGCTCCGCTGAGAGGTGTCGCTGCTCGTAGTAGCATGTGCAAGGCGGCTTCGAAGTCCGGATTGTGTTCTGCATCACATCGCGGTCCCGCTTGACCCTCACATTAATGTGAGGGTTTCAGCATACGTACATGGTCGATCGCATATCTCACCCGAGTGACTCGGACATTGTGAAAGACGGTCCGCGACTGCCGATTCCGGCACTGCTCGCGCTGGCCACCGCCGCGTTCCTCACGGTGCTCACCGAAGCGCTGCCCGCGGGCGTGCTGCCGGGGATGAGCGCCGACCTGAACGTCAGCGAATCCGCCACCGGCCAACTGGTGACGGTCTACGCCATCGGCACCGCGCTCACCGCGATCCCGCTCTCGGTGGCCACGGCGGGGTGGCGGCGCAAACGGCTGCTGCTGGTCGGAGTGGCGGGATTCCTGGTGGCGAATACGGTGACCGCGCTGTCGCTGGTGTTCGCGCTCACCCTGGTCGCGCGGTTCGTCGCGGGCATCGGCGCGGGCGTGGTGTGGGCGCTGCTGGCGAGTTACGCCGTGCGCCTGGCTCCGGAAGCGTTGCAGGGCAAGGCGATCGCCATCGTGATGGCGGGCATCCCGCTGGCGCTGTCGCTCGGCATCCCGGCGGGCACCTTCCTCGGCGACGCGCTCGGCTGGCAGGTCACCTTCGGGGTGATGTCGGCCATCGCGGTGCTGCTGATCGGCTGGATCTCGGTGGTCGTGCCGGACTTCGACGGCCCCGGCCGCGCGGGCCGCATCCCGCTGCTGGCGACCGCGAAGGTCCCCGGCGTCGGCGCGGTGCTGTTCGTCACCCTGACCTTCGTGCTCGCGCACAACATCCTCTACACCTATGTCGCCACCTTCCTGGAGGAGACCGGGCTCGGCGACGCGGTCGGCGAGGTGCTGCTGGTCTTCGGCATCGCGTCGATGGCGAGCATCTGGTTCGTCGGCGTGCACATCGACCGGCGGCTGCGCGTGCTGACCATCGCCGCGACGGTGCTGGTCGCCGTTGCCGTCGCGGTGCTGGCCGTGCTGTCGGGCAACGCGGCGCTGGTGTACGTCGCGGCGGCGCTGTGGGGCCTCGGCTGGGGCGGTGTGCCGACGTTGTTGCAGACCGCGGTGGCGATCGCGGGCGGCGAGGCCGGTGACACCGCGCTGGCCATGCTGGTCACGCTCTGGAATGTCGCGATGGCGGGCGGCGGCGTGGTCGGCGGTGTGCTGCTCGACGCGTTCGGCCCCGAGGTGTTCCCGTGGACCGTGCTCCTGCTGCTGCTCCCGACGCTGGTCGTGGTGATCGCCGCGCGCACCCACGGCTTCACCGACCGCGCTCCAGCGCCGGAACAGGCCGCTCCCGCACCGGCGGTGGCCGAAAAGGACTTGGTATGAAGCAGATTCACCTCGCGGCGCAACTGCCGGGGATCCATCACACCACGGTGTGGTCGGATCCACGCTCCGCCAGCCAGATCGGGTTCGAGTCCTTCGCGCGGCTGGCCCGCACCGCCGAACGCGGCAAGTTCGACTTCTTCTTCCTCGCCGAGGGGCTGCGCCTGCGCGAGCACAAGGGCGAACTGCACGACGTGGACGTCGCGGGCCGCCCGGAGTCGCTGACCGTGCTCAGCGCGCTCGCGGCGGTCACCGAACGCCTCGGCTTGGCCGCGACCGTCAACGCCACCTTCAACGAGCCCTACGAGGTGGCCAGGCGACTGTCCACGCTGGACGTGCTCAGCGGCGGCCGCGCGGCCTGGAATGTGGTGACCAGCTTCGACGCGTTCACCGGCGAGAACTTCCGGCGCGGCGGTTTCCTCGACGAAGCCGACCGCTACGGCCGAGCGGCGGAATTCCTGGCCGTGGCGCGCGAGCTGTGGGACAGCTGGCGCGCCGAAGATGTTCGCGCCGATCAGGTTTCGGGAGAGTTCGTCCGAGCCGACGCGGGCGCGTTCACCCACGGCGGCGAACACTTCGACATCTCGGGGCGTTTCACCACTCCGCCCGGTCCGCAGGGACATCCGGTCGTCATCCAGGCGGGCGAGTCGCCGACCGGTCGTGACTTCGCGGCCCGCGAGGCGGAGGTCGTCTTCAGCAAATACGATCGGCTCGACGAGGCCCGCGCGTTCTATCGAGACGTGAAGTCGCGGGTGGCCGCGCACGGCAGGTCACCCGAACAGGTCAAGATCTTCCCCTCGGTGACCTACGTCCTCGGCGACACCGAGGCCGATGCGCGCGAACGCGCCCGCGAGATCGCCCGCGCCCAGGTCGGGCCGCGCACCGCGCTGATCTACCTGGAGGGATTCTGGGGCCGCGACCTGTCCGATTACGATCCGGAAGGACCGCTGCCCGACATCGACCCCGAGCCGGAAAATCAACTCCTGAAGGGGCATTCGACGTTCCGCAACGGTCGGGCCGAGACCGTGCGGCGCTGGCGCGAGATCGCCGAACAGCGCGGGCTCGGCATCCGCGACCTGGTGATCGAGGTCGCCGCCACACCGACCTTCGTCGGCACACCGCGCTCGGTCGCCGACGCGATCGACGAATTCGCGCAGACCGACGGCGCGGACGGTTTCATCTTCGTCCCGCACCTCACACCCTCCGGCCTGGACGAACTCGTGGACCGAGTGGTGCCACTGCTGCAGGAGAAGGGCGTGTTCCGCACCGACTACACCGGCTCGACCCTGCGCGACCATCTCGGCCTCACCGCCGTATCGAACGAAGCCGTCACACCGAACGAGGCCGCATCGAGGAGAGCTTCATGAGTCTGCGTCTCGCGGTCGCGCTGGACGGCGCGGGCTGGCATCCGGCGGCGTGGCGACTGCCCGACGCGCGGCCCGCCGACCTGTTCACGGTGGGCTACTGGGCCGATCTGGTCGCCGAGGCCGAGCGCGCCGACCTCGACTTCGTCACCGTCGAGGACGCCCTCGGCGTGCAGTCCGCGCGATTCCACCTGCCCGACGACCGCACCGACCAGGTGCGCGGCAGGCTCGACGCGGTGCTGCTGTGCGCTCGCGTCGCGCCGCTGACCTCGCGGATCGGTTTGGTGCCCACCACGAATGTCACCCACACCGAACCGTTCCACATCGCCATGGGCATCGCCACCCTCGACTACGTGAGCAACGGACGAGCGGGATGGCGCCCACAGGTCGCCTCGCGCGCCGCCGACGCCGCGCACTTCGGTCGCCGCACCACCCCGCAATTGACCGACGCCGATCTCACCGGACCCGAGGCCATCGCCGCGGCGCTGGAGGATCTGCACGCCGAGGCGGGCGAGGCCGTCGAGGCGACACGAAGGCTGTGGGACAGCTGGGAGGACGACGCCGAGATCCGCGACGCCGCCACCGAACGCTTCTTCGACCGGAACAAGGTGCACCACATCGACTTTCGCGGTAAGCACTTCAGCGTGCGCGGACCCGCCATCACCCCGCGCCCGCCGCAGGGACAGCCGCTGATCACGGTGCTCGCCCACGCCTGCGCCCCGTTCCGGCTCGCGGCGGGCGGCGCGGACGTGGTCTACGTGACCCCGCATTCGGCCGCCGACGTCACCCGGGTACTCGGCGAGGTCGAGTCGGCGAAGACGGCCGTCGGACGACCGGCGGACCACCCGCTGCTGGTATTCGGCGAACTCGTGGTCTTCCTGGATCGCGAACCGGGCGCCGCCGCGGGCCGCGCACAGCGACTCGACGAACTCGACGGTGCGCCGCTCACCTCGGACGCCGAGATCTTCACCGGGACGCCCGCCGAACTCGCCGACCTGCTGCTGGACCGGCGAGCATCAGGACTCGACGGATTCCGCCTGCGACCGGGCGCCCTCCCACACGACCTGACGCTGATCACCGAGGAGTTGGTGCCCGAATTGCGCCGCCGCGGCGCGTTCGCCCCGGACCGCGAGGCGGACACCCTACGCGGCAGACTCGGCCTGACCAGGCCGCTCAGTCGCTACGCGGCGGTCGTCCAGAGCCTGTAGCAGTGGGTGGGCCGGTGTCCGTTGGTGCGGCGCGATGGTGTGCAGCGCCCACCACAGACTCGCCAGATTGGTGCTGAGCAGCACCGGCCCCGCACCTACGTCGAGGGTTCGCAGCGCGGCGAGGGTGTGCATGCCGGTGCCGGTGAACAGCACGGCCCGCGCGTCGTTGGTAGGCAGCGCGTCGACCTGCTCGAGCAATTGTTCGGTGGTCACGAGGTACGGGTCGTAGGTCGTGGGGTTCGCGCGCACCAGCGCGACCGCGTCCACCGCGATGCCCGCGGCTTCCCAGTACACGCGCGAGATGTCGGTCAGCCAGGGCTCGTAGGGGGAGACGAGGGTGATCCGGTCGATGCCGAGCGCCTCGAAGGCGGCGAGGATGGTGAGCGGGCTGGAGACGACCGGAAAACCCGCGCGCTCGGTGAGTTCCGCGCACGCCCGCCGGTCGCCCTCGGGTGACAGCAGGTAATGCGAAGCATTGCAAGCGATCACGAGCGCGTCGAGATCGAGCGCGCCGAATCGCGAGATCGTCTCCGGGAGGGCCTCGATCCATTTGTCGAGAGTCTCCCGCAGCGACAGTCCGGGGTACACCGGTAGTCGTGAGGTGTGCACATTCAGCCGATCACCGGCCAGTCGCGTGTATTCGGGTTCGGCCGTGGGGTTTTCGGGCGGGACGACGAGTCCGAGCCGGGGAGTATGACCAATGTCCATGGGGAAGAAGGTAGGTCGACGCGCGCTCGCCGGACGAGGGCTCACCGAGTGATTTGACCACGCCCTGACCACACCTGGCCGAGGCCGGATACCGGCTGACAGTGCCTCACATTTCCTGACGTTCCCTGACCTGCGATTCATTGACCGTCGCGCCGCGAGCGGACAAGATCGTTCTGACGGCCGGTTCGCCGAAAATGACTCTTACACAGTCGATCACAGCGTATTCGGCGGGTCGGATCAGCGGCGTCGAGTGCGCGGAATTCGAAAGGATGAATGCGATGGTTGTCGCGGAAAACAGACCACAGCGCCTACTGTCGGGCCCATGTCCGGCCGCGAGATCGGCACGGGCCGAATCGACGGACGCGCCCGAAATATCAGCGGGAACAACGCGGCAGGCCGATCAAAGGCATTCGCATGCCCCCGAGTGACACCATCACCATGTCGGCGACGCTGGCCGCCGACGCGGCACTCGCCGCCCGCCGCGCCGCGGGCGAATCCGTACTCTTCATGGCGAGCGGCGAAATCGGCTTACCCGCCCATCCCGAACTGCGCGACCGACTCGCCGCGGCCGCCGACGTCCACGACTACGGCCCCGTGGCGGGCAGCCCGGAACTGCTCGCGGCGGCGGCGGGCTACTGGAACCGGCGCGGCATCGACGCCGACCCCGGACTCGTCGTAGCCGGTCCCGGCAGCAAGCCGCTGCTGTTCGGACTGCTGCTCGCCATCGGCGGCGACGTCGTCGTACCGGTGCCGAGCTGGGTCAGCTACGCCGCCCAGATCCGGCTCGTCGGCGCGCGCCCGATACCCGTGCCGATCCGGCCGGGACAGGGCGGCGTCCCCGATCCCGACCTGCTGCGCGCGGCCGTGCGCGAGCACCGCGCGGCGGGCCGCGACGTGCGCGCGGTGGTCGTCACGGTGCCCGACAACCCCACCGGCACCTTCCCGACCCCGGAGACGACCACCGAATTGATCTCCGCCGCCCTCGATCTCGACCTGATCATCATCTCCGACGAGATCTACTGCGATCTGGTGTTCGGTCCGGCGCCGGTCTCGCCCGCGCGCCTGGCGCCGGAACGCACCGTCGTCACCACCGGCCTGACGAAGAGTTTCGCGCTCGGCGGCTGGCGCATCGGCATCGCCCGACTCCCGGACGCCGCCCTGCGCGAGCGGCTGGCAGGCGTGGCGAGCCAGATCTGGTCGAGCCCGGTCGCGCCGATCCAGCGCGCGGCCGCCTACGCCTTCGACGAGCCGCCCGAACTCGTCGACCACGTAGCCGCCGCCCGCGGATTGCACGAGGCCGTGGCGCGGGCCGTGGCCGAGAAGTTCACGGCGGTCGGCGCCGCCCTGGCCCCGGTGCGGGCCACCTGCTACCTGTACCCGGATCTCGAACCGCTGCGCGCCGAACTGGGCCGCCGAAACATCGACAGCGGAGCGGATTTCACCGACCTGCTGCTCGCCCGCCACGGCATCGGCCTGCTGCCCGCGGCCGCCTTCGGGGAACCGGAGCGCTCGCTGCGGGTGCGCGCCTCGGTGAGCAGGCTCTACGGCGACACCGACGACCAGCGCCGCGCCGCGCTCGCCGCCGAGGACCCGGTGGCGCTGCCGTGGATCCGCGACGCCGTCCACCGCATCGGATCGGTGCTCACCGCCGTGACCGGTCGCTGAAAACCCGAGAACACGAGGAGTCTCCATGTCACTGTTGTTCGAATGCGAATACCGCGGCGAACGTTTCGTCGGCTTCGAGCGGCCCGCCCCGAATGCCCCGACCACGCTCTACCGGGTGCGCGAAGGCCAGTTGCGCGCCGCGATACTCGGCGCGGGCCCCGGCGGGGTCGGCGCGGTCGTCACGGCCGAGAGCGATCCGGTGATCGTGCCCGCGACGGCGGCCTCCGAACTGCGCTTCCGTCCGCCGCTGCTGCCGGAGCACACCGGGAACGCGCTGCTGAGCGGTTTCATGCGGACCCACGAGAAGAAATGGGTCGACGCGCCGCCGCACGACGAGACGAATCAGCACGCGCAGTGGTTCTTCAAGGGTTTCGGGTCGTGGCTGCGGCTGCCGGGCGAAACGCTGACGGTCCCGTCCTCGGCCGTGGCGCTCATCGAGGAACCCGAGGTGGTGTTGGTCTACGTCAACGACGACGAAGGCAGGCCGCACTACGTCGGCTACACCTTCGGCAACGACCTGTGCGATATCGGGCTGCACCGGCTCAACCCGATCTACAACTCCTACTGCAAACTCTGCGACACCTCGATCTCGCCGTGGCTCTTCCTCGGTGAGCCGCCGGAATCGGTGACCGGGCGCGTTGCCATCGACCGCGCGGACGGCCTCGCGTGGGAGGGAACCTTCCGGTGCGGCGCCGAAGCACTGCACTTCCCCGCCAAGGGCATGGCTGACAACCTGCTGTCCTATCCCGCGCTGCACCGGCCAGGCCTGGTCAACTATCTGCTGCTCGGTGCGGACGAGGCCAGCTTCCACGACGGCTTCCGGCTCACCCACGGTGATCGCGTCACCATCGAGTTCGCGAGCCACGACGTGGTGCTCGAGAACACGGTGCGCTGGGCCGACCGGATCAGCGTCGCCTGACCTCGGATTCCGGAACCCCTCGTGCCGCAAGGGGTTCCGGAATTCCGATGCGGTGTCAGAGCTGAGCCCACACCGACTTGGTCTGCATGTACGCCTCGACGCCCTCGCGCCCGAATTCGTGACCCCACCCGGACTGCTTGTACCCGCCGAAGGGGACGGCGTGGTCGAACACCAACTGGCAGTTCAGCGAGACGGTGCCCGCCTGCAGGCGCTTGGCGATGCGGTGCGCGCGGCTGAGGTTGGTGGTCCAGGCGGTGGCGGCGAGGCCGTAGCTGGTGTCGTTGGCCAGGGCGACGGCCTCGTCCTCGCTGTCGAAGGGCAGCACCGTCACGACCGGGCCGAAGATCTCTTCCTGGTAGAGCCTGCTGGTGGCCGGGTCGACATTGGTGAGCACGGTCGGGTGCACGAAGTAGCCGGTGCGGTCGAGGCGGTGTCCGCCGGTGACGACCTCGACGCCGTCGGACTTGCCCTCGTGGATGTAGCCCATCACGCGGTTGAGCTGCTTGGCGCTGATCAGCGGGCCGATCATGGAGCCGTCTTCCTTGGGCCCGCCCAGCTTCAGGTTGTTGGCGACGGTCGCGATGCCATCGACCACCCGCTCGTACACGCCGCGCTGCACGAAGATCCGCGAGCCGCAGACACATCCCTGTCCGGAGTGCACGAAGATGCCCATCGAGGCCATCATGATCGCCATGTCGAGGTCGGCGTCGTCGAAGATGAGCACCGGCGATTTGCCGCCGAGTTCGAGCATGACCTTCTTGAGGTTGCCCGCCGAGGCTTCGACGATCTTCTTGCCGACCTCGGTGGAGCCGGTGAAGGCGATCTTCTCGACGTCGGGGTGCGCGGTGAGCGCGGCGCCCGCGGTGTGGCCGTAGCCGGTGAGCAGGTTCACCACGCCCTCGGGCACGCCGGCCTCGTGGATGAGCCGGTCCAGCAGCAGCGCCGAGAGCGGAGTCTCCTCGGCGGGCTTGACCACGCTGGAACAGCCCGCGGCCAGCGCCGGGGCGATCTTGGCGCAGGCGTTGAACACCGGGCCGTTCCACGGGAAGATCAGCCCGACCACGCCGTAGGGCTCTTTGAGGGTGTAGGCGTGCATGTCGGCGTAGGCGCCGGACACCCCGCCCTGCATTTGCACCTCGTAGGCGCTGCCGTGCACCTTGGTGCACCAGCCCGCGTAGTAGCGGAAGAACTCCGCGCAGGTCGGCACGATCATCTGCGCCTGCGCGAGCGGCATGCCGGTGTTCAGCGAATCGAGTTCGGCGAGTTCCTGGGCGTGCTCGTCCATGAGGTCGGCGATGCGCCACATGATCTTGGCCCGCTCGCGTCCCGGCATGGTGTGCCAGATCCCGGAGTCGAAGGAGGTGCGCGCCGCCGCCACCGCCTCGTTCACCGCGTCCTCGCCGCAGTCGGTGAACTCGGTGATCTGTTCCTCGGTCACCGGGTCGATGACCGGGATGACCTCGCCCGTGCCGGGGCGTTTACGGATGTCCTCCAGAACCGATTGCAGCGTCATCGCCGAGTCCTTTCGATGCCGAGGGCCGCACGCCCACCAATGCTGTGCACATGCTTAGCACCGGTCCGGAGGTGTGGTCAATAGCTCGTTCTCGCTCAGGAGATCATGATTCTCCAAATCGCGTCGGTTCGTTTCCGTCGATCGGCCGACCCGCGCGCTCCGGGTCCCCGCAACCGACCGATCGGCTCGGTACCATCGCCGACATGCGGCTATCCACACGCAATCAACTCGACGGCACCGTCGTCTCCGTGACCCGTGGTGCAGCCATGGCCGTGGTCCGGGTCCGCCTCGCGGGCGGCGACGAGATCACGTCCTCCATCACCCGCGACGCACTCGACGACCTCGGACTCGCCGACGGCAGCGCGGTCAAGGTCCTCGTCAAATCCACCGAGGTCACCCTCGGCGTCGAATAGGCGGCGTGTCAGCCGACCGGCACCAGGTCGAAACCCAGCGGCGGGAAGCTCGGCAGGCCGCTGCGGAAGACCTCGGTCGGGGTGTTCAGCGCCTGCGGCAGCTGTGCCGCGGTCAACGCCTGGGCCTTGAACGCCTGCGCGGCGATGCTCAACCGGTGCACCACCGGATCGACCTGGTGCTGCGGCGGCGACGTCCACGCCCGACCCCAGACCACGACTTCGACGCCGCCGTCGTGCAGGGCGTTGAGCAGTCCGCGGTGGGTGCGCGAATCCTGTTCGCAGACCACCGAGGAGATCGCGACCGCGTCGGGCCTGCGTCCCTGGCCGCGCGCGGCGATCACCGAGTCCAGGTCGAGGACCTCGGCGCCGAGGATGCGCAGCGGACGCACGTCCGCGGTGGGCAGACCGGGAATGAGCACGGTCACCTCCCAGCCCGCTCCGACCCGGTCGAACAACCATCCGCCCGCGTGTTCGACGGCATCGGCGACATTGTGGGCGACGACGTCGAGTCGGTAGCGCACCGCGTCGCGGGGCGGGCGGACGCCCGCGGCCGGGCGGATGCCGCGGTCGGCGGGGTCGAGCGGTCGAGCAACCATGAGATCTCCATTCCCTCGGTGAACGCGACGATTCTCCGGCTCGGGTGCCGGGGTGCGGTCGCGGCGGTTTCGGCCCCGTGCGCGGGCCGTTCGCGAAGCGTCGGTGCGGTCCGGTGTGGAGGGGGAGTATCGCGCCGACGGGCTCGATCCTCGACCCTGACCGTCATGCGCCTCACTCCTCGCACGGCTACGACTCGTTCGACCGGCGGCTCCATGCCCAGCGCGCCGTCCCCCAGTAGGTTAAGCGCTTAACCGTCCGGTGTCCAGAATAGATCGTCCGCGCGGTGCTGCCCGCTACGTCGACGCGCGCACGATCAGCCGGGCGACCTCCGTCGACTCCGCAGGCAGCGATGCGGCGTACCCCAGCTCCGCGAGCACCGCCGCGACCGCGACCGCGGCGATGGCGGCCGGATCGAACTCGACGGTCGTCAACGGCGGAGACGCGAAGGCGCCCATCGGATTCGCGTCGACCCCGATCACCGCGAGATCCTCAGGACAGCGCAAACCTGCCGCGCGCATGCCGAACAGCACGAGTCCGGCGATCTCGTCGCTCTGTGCGCACACCGCCGTCACGCCGTCGCGAACCCAGCCGAGCAGCACCTCCGCGACGGTCTCGGGGGTCACCGCACCCACCGTGACGGACGGCAGGTCGTGCGCCCGCGCCGCCCGCGCCACGCCCTCGAACCAGTAGTCGCCCAGCGCGCGCCACTTCGCGATTCCGGTGTAGGCGAACGCGATCGCACGATGCCCCCGCGCCACCAGATGGCCGACCCGCAACGCGCCGACCGACAGCAGCGGGTCACCGAGGGTCGGCAGCAGGCCGATTCCGATATGCGGCACCTTCGCGGCCACCACGGCGGCGCGCGCGCCCGCGCTGAGCGGGAACATGCTCACGACCGCGGCCGGATCGAGGTTCTCGATGGCGTCGACCACCTGCTGGTCGTCCTCGGTCTCGAAGATCTGCACCTGCAACAGCCCGAGCCTGGCCAGTTCCGTGGTCATCCAGCTGCCGACCTGGATCGGCATCTCGCCGACCGCGACGCGGGGCACCACGTACAGCACCACCCCGCCCTTGCCGCGCGCCAGATTCCGGGCCGCCACATTGGGCCGGTACCCCAGTTGCTCGGCGGCCCGGTAGACCGCCTCCCTGGTGCGCGTCGAGATCCGACGACCCTCGGCATTGTTGAGCACATAACTCACCGTCGCCGTCGATACCTTCGCCAAGCGGGCCACATCGGCGTTCGTCGGCCGCGCGACCTTGTCCTCGACGCCGGAAGCGTCACCTTCACGAGCGGCCATGGCGACATGATGGCATACGCGGTCGCCACCGAATCGAGACCCGGTGATTCACCTGCGCGTGCATGATCCGGGTTCGACGGGGTATGCCGCCGGCGAAAGACGCGTCGGCATGGAGGACGCGCTCGACCGACAGGAGTACCGCAATGCTCGGACTTGGCATCATCGGATGGATCGTGATCGGCGGACTGGCCGGTTGGATCGCCAGCAAGATCATGAAAACCGATGCGCAGCAAGGCATCTTGCTCAACATCGTGGTCGGCGTCGTGGGCGGTCTGCTCGGCGGATTCCTGCTGAAGCTGCTCGACGTCGACGTGGAGGGCGGCGGCCTCTGGTTCAGCTTCTTCACCTGCCTCGGCGGCGCGGTGATCCTGTTGTTCCTGGTCGGCCTGGCCACGGGGCGGCGCGTGCGCCACTAGTCGGAACCCCTCCGCGCGCGGTCCGTGTGGCCCGATCCGCCCGGTGACGTCTCGGCGTCGCCGGGCGGTGTCGCGTGCGCGCCGCGCGAATCGCTCGTGGCCGACCGGTCAGGAGGCGGGGGAAACGGCGACCGGAAGGCTCGTGAGTGCGCGGTGGAAGGGGCCCGGTCGCCAGGTCAAGGTGTCGGCGGGGCGCGACAGGCGAATTTCCGGTAGGGCGTCGAGAAGTTCGTCCACCGCGGATTCGGCGATGATGTAGGCGATATCCCTGGCCGGGCAGGCGTGCGCGCCCGCGCCGAATGCCAGGTGCGCGGCATTGCCGGAATTGTCGGCGACCATTTCCGGATCGCCGTTGCAGCCCGCCATGCTGATGACGACCGGTTGGTGTGCGGGCAGCACGACATCGTCTATCTCGATCGGATTCGGCGGATAGGTGACGCACAGATTCGACACCGGCGGATTGTGCGACAGGACCTCATCGATGGCTTCCCTGGTGGATCTTTCACCCGCGCCGAATCGCGGGTCGGTAACCAGGAGCAGCAGGGTATTGAGGACGAGATTCGCGACCGGTTCGAGACCCGCCGCGTACAGGGTGAGCAATTGCTGCGACACCTCGGCGTCGTCGAGTCCGGTGGGATGGGCGATCAGCGCGGAGGTGATGCCGTTGGAGGGTGCTCGGTGTTCGATCGCGACCAATTCGGCGAACGCTTCGTCGAGGAGCGTGCCCGCCTTCTCCGGATCCGCGGCGTCGAACATCGCCGCGAACCCTTCGCCCACTCGCTCGCCCGTCGGCCTCGGACATCCGAGCAGTGCGTTCATCACCTCGAAGGCCAGCGGAAAGGCGTAGGCGGTGACCAATTCGACTTTACCGCCCGATTCGAAACCCTCGACCAACCGGGCCGCTACTCGCGCGACCGTGCGCCGCAGGCGATAGGTGTCGACGTCGTTGATGGCCGCGATGACCGGCTGCCGGTAACGCCGGTGCGCCGCACCGGTGTTGCGCAAGGCATTCGGCCGCCATTCCAGCATGGGCAGCACCGGGCAGCCGGGCGCGATCGTGCGCTGCCAGACGCGCGGGTCGGCCGGAAAGTTCCGCGGGTCGTGCAGGATTCGCAGCGCGGTGCGGTAGCGCAACACCAGCCACGCGGGCACGCCGGGCGCGAGTTCGACCGGGGCCAGCGAACCGTACCGTTCGCGCATGGCTTCGTGGAATCCGTGCGGGTTCGCGGCGTAGGCCGCCGAATACAGCGGCACGCGCGGTTCGTCGAAATCCGATGGGCGACAACCGGTATTTCGCGTCGAATCGTTCTCTGAATTCACAGATATTCTCCGGAAGGGAAGTGGTAACGCGTCCGCGACCGGGATCGCATTCGATCACCGGTCGGCGGCGCGGCTGGTCGTCGCTCAGCGGCGGCTTGACACCAAATCCTCGGCTGACTCGCGAATCATCGCCTGAATCCCCCTCTGTACTTGTGCTGCTCGCCGTGACGGCGTTCGGATGATGGGCAAAGGAACCGTGACGCAGAAGGAACCGTGCAACAGCCCGTGCCGGGCGACGATCCCACCTCGACACCCCGTGGTCGCGCCTGCCACCTGTCGGCCCCCTCGGCGATATCGTATCCCGGACGAGCCAGCCCAGTGTCACGCGGCAGGCCCGAATGGTCAAGCGTCGCCGGTGTCCCGAAACAGGTCGCCCCGCTCGCGGCGTCCGCGGCGGGCCGTGCGGGAAAACTCTTGTCGGAGAGAATGATCGGGCGCGGATGCGGACTGTTCTGTCCGGTAGTGTCCGCATGATCGGCTCGCGACGACAGGTCGCAGCCGGGGGCCGCATGTCGACTCGCCGCGCCGGAGCGACCGTGTCGAACTCGAGCCACCCGGCGACCGGTCGGTTACATATCCGGCGCGCCGACGGTGATCCAATAACGCCGCGCCGGACCGAATTCCGTGTCACGGATGCTTTCGAGCACACCGCCGTTGCCCTCGATCGTCCGCGCCGACGCGGTGTTGTCGGCGGCGCAAACGATCAGCACCCGCTCCAGCGCGAGATCTCCCGCCATGTCGAGCATCCGACCCAGCGCCCAGCCCGCGAGTCCGCGCCTGCGCGCCGAAGGCCGCACGCCGTAGCCGATATGCCCTGCGCGCGAGACGAACTCGCTGAATCCGTGCCGCAGCGCGATACCGCCGAGCACCCGGTCGCCCTCGGTGATCCACCGGTAGGTGCACAGGTCGTGCCGCGCGTCCTCGCTGAGCCTGCCCACCCACTCCGCGAATCCCGCCGCCGACTCCACTTCGTCGCTGGTGCGCAGCCCGAACCCGTCCTCGTGCGCCCCCGGCCCCCACTCCCGGTGCGCATCAAGCCACGCGCTGTGCAGACCGACGGTTGGCGCGATCAATTCCGGCATACCCGCGACCCTAGCGACCCCGCGCCCGCACCGTGCCGCAGCGCGCGCCGCCGGGCAGTTCCGGACGGTACGAAAGCCCGACGGACAACCGTTCTATATGCTCGCGCCGGCCGCATGCTCGCGCCGGGTTCTCTGTCAGTCGTCAGGGAGAGGTGGATCTGCGGCAGGTGCCGTTCACCGCACCAGGTCCGCGTCGACGGGAGTAGTGAGCGTCCAGATTCGGCGGATGAGCGGTGTGGCTTCGATGGACTGGCGGAGGCCCGCTTCGAAGGCGGCCTGCCATCTCGACCGGTCGGACAGATCGGGGCCGAACGCGGAATCGGCGGCGGCGTCGGCGGTGATGCGCACCACGTCGGGATGAGTGTCGACAGGTGCGTTGCCCATTCGTAGCCCGAGTGGTTCCGCGATGATCACGCGTGCTTTCGGCGGGACGAGATCGGTGTTGAGGCCCGCGCGGAAGGCGCCGTCGAAATACCGGCGGTCGCCGACGGGTATCGGTTCGGCCATGCCGGGGGCGGCGGTACCGGCCGCGACCGCCGACGCGGGCGGCACACCGTCGCCCGCGCGCCACACGATCGGCTCGCCGGAATCCGCGTCGACGGCCGGGACGAGCAGATTCGCGGGCCAGTCGACGTCGCCGATGAGATGCCGCATCCGGGCGACCCAGATGTGGGCGGGTGTCGCGGTGGCCGTCGATGCGATCCGGCCGACCTGCCGCCTGGTGTCGGTGGTCGGCGCGCTGCCGCCGAGGAGCAGGTGGGCCTGCGCCATGGCGTTCGGGTCGCCCCGGTTCGGACCCGATTCGAGCTCGGGGTTCGGCGCGGGCCGCGCCAGATCGGTGTCACCTCCGAGCAGCATGCCCGCGATGGCGCCCGCCGAGGTGCCGACGACGGTGTCGGCCTCCGCCAGGTCGATGCCGCCGCGCCGGAGTCCGGTGAGCAGCCCGAGCAGCCATGCCGTCCCCGGTACGCCGCCGGGTCCGAGCACGACGGCGCGGTGCGGCTTCACAGGGTCCTCCGGTAGGTGCCGGGCCGCTGCGGGTCGACGTTCCAGCCGACGATGCGCTGCGGGCGGATCCGGATGATGTGCGGGCTGAGGTGCGCGTCGGCGGCTTCGGTGACGGCGGGTTCGGCCAGGCCGCGGATTTCCAGGAAGCGCATGCCCTGCGCACCGACCCCGATCGCGTCCTCGACCATGAACGCCACGCTGGGATGTTCGGCGATATTGCGGTATTTCGCGGAGGCGGCCATCTCGTATCCGGCGATGTCGATGGTGCCGAATTCGGCGTTGTACTCGAAGCCGACCGGTTTGACCTGCGGCGTGCCGTTGGGCGACACCGTCGCGAGGTGACCTCTCGGGTGGACGCCGAGGTATCCGAGTTCGATCTCGTTGAGGCTCATGCCCATATCGTCATACCTCGACCGAGGTTGAGGTCAAGACCGCGGTCAGCGGCGTCGCAGACCTGCCGCCAGACCCGCGCCGAACAGGAGTGCGCCGACGACGAAGAGTCCGCCGCCGATCGCCCACATGCTCAACGCGATTCGGGTGTCGCGCGGCAGCACGGACAGGTCCGTCAGGAATTCGGCGGTGTCGTCGGGCAGCAGCAGGCCCGCGATGCCGGGGATCAGCCCCCACAGCAGTCCCGCCAGCATCGTGCCGACCGGCGACATCGCGGCCAGCGCCGCGACGAGCAGCAGCAGGAACGCGCCGCCGATGAGTTGCAGGTTGGGTCCGAGCCGGTCGGAGGTCTGGTACCCCTCCCAGCGGCCGGTGGCTTCGGCGCCGAGCGCGACCAGGGTGATGCCGATCGGCGTCAGCACCAGCGCGAGGAACGTGCCGAAGAAATTGCGGGCGACGCCCCCGCCGCGCGCCGGTGCGGGGGGCGGCGACCAGCGCGGAGGCTGCTGATACGGCTGCTGCGGGGACTGGTGCGGGGGCGGGTACTGATAGGACATGGTCTGTCTCCTGCCGTGCGCGGCCTGTTTGCTCCGCCGCCCATTCTTCTCCCCGGAGGCCGCATTCGGCAGTACACCCGACCCGGTGTCGCGTCGGGCGGTTCAGCAGGCCGGATGGTCGGAGTGTTGAATATGTATCGTGCACTTAGGTTAGGCTTACCACATGGTTGAGGTTTCTCGCACTGCTGCATTCTGTCGCACGGGGACGGGGCATGCGATCGAAGTGGTGGACATAGGCAAACGGTTCGGCGCGGTGACCGCACTGGACGGGCTCAGCCTGACCGCCGACTACGGCACCATCACCGGCGTTCTCGGCCCGAACGGCGCGGGTAAGACCACAACCATCGATGTACTCACCACCTTGCGGCGACCCGACAGCGGCCGGGCGAGCGTCGCGGGGCACGACGTGGTCACCGAGGCGGCCGCGGTGCGCTCGGTGATCGGCGTGACCGGTCAGTTCGCGGCCATCGACGCGAACCTCACCGCGCGGGAGAACCTGGTCCTGTTCGGGCGACTGCTGAAACTGGGGCGCAAGCGCTCGCGCGAGCGAGCCGACGAACTGCTGGCCCGATTCGAGTTGAGCGAGGCCGCCGACCGGCGTAGCGGCACCTTCTCCGGCGGCATGCGCAGGCGGCTCGACCTGGCGGCCTCGCTGGTCGGCAACCCGAAGGTGCTGTTCCTCGACGAACCGACCACCGGATTGGACCCGCGCAGCCGCGCGGTGCTGTGGGAGGTCGTGCGCGGCCTGCGCGACGAGGGCATGACCATCCTGCTGACCACCCAGTACCTGAACGAGGCCGACGAACTCGCCGACCGCATCGTCGTGGTCGACCACGGCCGCGTCATCGCGGGCGGCACCGCCGACGAGCTCAAGAACCAAGCGGGCGAACCGGTTTGCCACATCGCCGCCGACAACTCGGAACAACAGGGCCGGATCATGGCCGCGCTGAACGGTTTCGCGGGCGCGGCACTCGTCGCCGACGGAGTCACGGTGCCCGCCAACGGGTCCGCCACCCTGGTCGAGGTGGTTCGGCGCCTCGACGCCGCCGGAATCCACGCCGAGGACATCGCGCTGCGCCGTCCCACCCTCGACGACGTGTTCTTCCGGCTCACCGGACATCCCACCGAACCCGAAGCGGCATCCGAGGAGTCGGCCGAGCCCGTCGGACCGGCGGCCCGATGACCGTCGACGAAGCGCCTCCCGCCGCGCGCGCGTCCCTACCGGTGGATGTCGCGGTGCTTGCGGGGCGGCATCTGCGATTGATGAGCAGGCGCCCGGCCTCCATCTTCGGCGCCATCGTATTGCCGCTGGTGTTCGCGGTGCTGTTCTTCGCGGTGTTCGGCAAGGTCGTGGAACGCCACATCGACGGCGACTACGGCCAGTACGTGCTGCCCGCGGTGCTGTTGCAGGCCATGCTGTTCACGGCCATGTCGGCCGCGATCCTGACCGTCGAGGACATCACGGGCGGCCTGATCCGCCGGCTGCGTTCGATGGCCGTCGCTTCGGGCGCGCCGCCGCTCGGTTTGGTCACGGCGGAACTGGCCAGGGCGGTGCTGACCACGGCGGTTCTGCTGATCGCCGGTCTCGCACTGGGATTCGCGCTGCACGGCGGCGTGGCGGCCTCGATCGGGTTCGTACTCCTCGGACTCGGATTCGGCGCGGCCGCCTGCACCGGATTCGTCGCTCTCGCCTTCGCGTTGGGCAAACTCGAATCGGTGCAGTTGGTCACCAACCTCATCTTCTTCCCGTTCCTGCTGGTCTCCAATGCGTTCACCCCCACCGAGGCCTTCCCGGAATGGCTACGGCCGTTCGTGGCGAATCAGCCGCTGAGCCGCACCGCCGACGCCCTGCGCGCCCTCGCCTCCGCCGACGACGCGCTGGCCGAACCGGTCGCCGTCGCGGTCGCGTGGGTGGCCGCACTGCTCGTGGTGTGCGCGATCGGCGCCACCGTCGCCTACCGGAGGGCCCGATGACCGCGACACCCGCACCGCACACCGCCGCGCCGCGCCGCGTGGTCGCTCAGGCCGTGGAGCTCGCGGCGCTGACCGGCCGCGCGGTCCGGGTCACCCTGCGCGACCCGGCGCTGATCGGACCCGCCACCCTGTTCCCGGTGATCCTTTTGGTGCTGATCACCGTGTCCTTCGGCACGCTGGTCGCACCCGGCGGCGACCGCGCCGACTACGTGAACTACAGCCTGCCGCTGTTCGCGGTCATGGGCATCCTGTTCGCCGGACTCGGCACGGCCATGACCGCGTTCGCCGACCTGCACTCCGGATTCGACGCCCGCCTGCGCACCATGCCGATCAGCCGGTCCGCGCCGCTGCTCGGCCGGGTACTCGGCGACGGTGTTCGCAACCTGATCACCTTGATCGTGGTCGTGCTCGTCGGC
The DNA here is from genome assembly GCF_015674855.1 of Nocardia bovistercoris. Lineage (GTDB taxonomy): Bacteria > Actinomycetota > Actinomycetes > Mycobacteriales > Mycobacteriaceae > Nocardia > Nocardia bovistercoris. The sequence continues at coordinate 170,367 of NZ_JADMLG010000010.1, forward strand.
TACGCGCTCGGGTTCCGATTCAGCGGACCGGCGGCCGGAACGATCGGATTCTTCCTGCTGCCCTTGGTATTCGGCAGTGCGGTGGCCTGGGTCATGGTGGCGTTCGCGGTGCGGGCCTCCTCGGCGGAGGCGGTGACCTCGGCGTTGAACGCCCTGCTGCTCGTCGCCTCGTTCCTGTCGACCGGTTTCGTGCCGCGCGCCCAGCTGCCGGGCTGGGTGCAGCCGATCGCGGCCGCCAATCCGGTGTCCTCGGTGGTCGAGACCATGCGCGCGCTGGCCTCCTCCGGCGCGATCGCGGAGCCCCTTGCCCGCGCGTCGGCGTGGACGGTCGGACTCACCGTGGTGTTCGGCGTGCTCGCCGTGCGCGGCTATTCCCGTCACGATTCGCGCGGCTAGCCCGGCAGCGCCCGCCGGAGGGGAGCGTCGCCGGGCCTGCGCGACGAATCACACCGATTCCCTGGGCTTTTCACTCGGGACCGGTGCGGAACGCGGGAAGAGTTCGTCCCAGTGGCGATCCAGACGCACGCGCGCCCGCACCGGCTCGACGACGCCGAACGTGCCGTCTCCGTGTTCGACGAGCAGATCCAGTTCGCGGAGTCGGCGCAGTCCGGCGCGGATCTCGAAATCGAAGGTCGTCTCCCAGCGCGCGCGGAACCAGTCCTCGATGCGCCGATCGAGGTCATCGGCGGTCGACGGCGCGCCCGCGGTGCGCAGGAAGTGATAGGCCAGCACGGTTTCCTTCACCTCCGATTCCTCGGCGGCGCCGAGCAGATGGTGGAATACGCCCGCGTCGTTGTCGAGATTGCGGAAATAGAGATGCTCCGACAGCGTCTTCAGCAGCTTGATCTTGCGGTTCTTGAACTTCGAGAACTGCCGGAACACATAGCCGCCGAAGGCCGCGATCCCGGCGCCGAGAGTCACCAGCGCGGTCTGATCCAGGCGCACCGACTCCTCACGCAGCCCCAGCCAGAACGCGACGAGCAGAATCAACAACCCGAGCGAGGCGACCAGTTTGGTGACGAGCACGATGATGCCGGAGATCACCGCGGGCACCCCGATCAGCAGTTTGTCCAACGGCCGCATTCCCACGCGGACACTGGGATACAGCATCTCCAGATCGTTCTTCGGCACGTTCTGGAACAGTTTCAACAGCACGCCGCTCGGCCGGTCCGGATCCGGCTCGGCGCGCTCGGCGAACGCGATGTACACCAGAACCTTGGAATAGCTGGTGAATTCGATCTCGCGGGTGCGCAATCCGTACAGCCACTTCACCTTCTCGGTGCGCTGGGTCACCCCGCGCCGGAAGAACAGCGCGGTGTCGATGTCGGCGTCGTCCACCTCGAGGCGCAGCTTCACCAGCGAATGCTCGTCGAAGGCGCGCCGGATCTCCTCGGCCTCGACTCGCGTGAAATCGGCCGCCTCGGCCAGGGCGACGAGTTCTCGTTCCACGATCGCCCGCGCCGCCGCCCGATCGTGCGCCGTCGGGACACCGACCGTGCGCACGTCCTCGGCGGGATCGACCAAGTGGTAGGCGTCGAGCACCGCGTCGCCGCGCGCGTGGAATCCGTGGTGGGTCAGCGCCGCCAGCAAACGCGCGAACTCGAGGAAGGCGCCGCGGTCGGCCTCGGGTAATTGCTCCGCGCACAGCGAGATCACCGCGCTCTTGCGAAACGGCAGGAAGTGTTCGGCATCCATCGGCAACTCCTCTCGGCGGGCACCGCCCGTCGGCCTTCACCCTAAAGGGAATCGGACATCGACCGTGCGGGGCCGCCGAGTGGACGCGCGGATCAGCCCCGGAAACGCAGCCGGAGTTCGGCGAGTCCGCGGATGAGGACGTTCGGCCGGTAGGGCGGCTCGTCCTGGAGCAGTTCGATCGAGCCGACCCGCGCCAGCACCGCCTGCAGCAGCACCTCCATCTCCATGGTCGCCAGGGGCGCGCCGAGGCAGTAGTGGTGGCCGAGGCTGAACGCGAGGTGCCGCGACACCGGTGCGTGGCCGTCGAAGCGCGTGATGTCGAACACCTCGGGGTCGTCGAATGCGCGCGGGTCGCGATTGGCGCAGGCCAGCAGCGTGACCACGCCGTCGCCGGGTTCGAAGGTCTGCCCGCCGAGGGTGGTGCGCACCCGCGCCGAACGGGTGTTGAGATGCGGGGGACCGTCGTAGCGCAACATCTCCTCGATGGCGGGACGCACCAGTTCGGGCCGTGCGCGCAACAGCGCCAACTGGTCGGGATGGCGCACCAGCGCGAGCAGGCCGTTACCGATCAGGTTCACCGTGGTCTCGTGGCCCGCCACGATGAGGAACACGATGGTGCCGAGCATCTCCTCCTCGGTGAGCCGGTCGCCCTGCTCCTCCACCGCCGCCAGCGCGCTGATCAGGTCATCGGTCGGCGCGGCCCGCCGTTCGGCGATGAGGTCGCGCAGGTAGTCGAGGAAGGCGGGGGTCGCGGCGGCGCGCGCGTCCTTGTCACGCTGCGGCAGCAGATGATCGGGGTCGAGGCCGCGGGACAGAACCTGCGACCAGTCCTGGACGCGGTCGTGGTCGCAGGCGGGCACCCCGAGGATCTCGCAGATCACGGTCAGCGGCAGCGGGTAGGCGAGCCCGGTGATCGCGTCGAATTCCCCGGCGGCGAGCGCGGTGTCGAGCAGACCGGCCACGATCTGCTCGACCCGAGGGCGCATCGCCATGATCCGGCGCGGGGTGAACGCCTTGGACACCAGACCGCGCAGGCGCGTGTGATCCGGCGGCTCCATCCACATGAACACCGGCGGGAACGCCTCCTCCTGACCGGAGTGCAACTGCTCGACCTCCTGGTCGTGACCCCAGTCCGCGCCGGTGAGCGCCGTGGCGACCTCGTCGTAGCGGGTGAGCAGGGTCAGGCCGAGCGGGGAGCGGTGCGCCGGTCCCAACTCCCGCAATCGCCGGTAGTAGGGAAACGGGTCGTGGCGATTGGCCGGATCGAAGATCTGCAACATCAACCGCAGTTCCGTCGACAGCTCGTCCGCCGTCGTCGGCTGCGCCGGTGCGCCTGCTTGACTCATGACCGATTTCCTTCATGTGGGAGGCGTGTCGCTGGTCGAGATGTCCTCGGCAAGCTTGCGCGAATCACCCGCGAGGCCACGGTGTGATTCCTCTTTCGATTCGGCCGATGGATAAACCTCGCACCGCGATTCGCCCCGACATCTCACGCGCCGCCGCACCCTCGGTGGGCTATCGTGGCGGCGTGGGATCTGCCGAGTTCGTTCCCGGTGATGTCGTGTACTTCCCGGAGGGACCGTTCAGCGGGGTGTGCGGTGTCGTCCGTGCGGTCGATGTCCGAAAGGCCGAGTTGCGTCTGGAGTTCGGCGAGGGCATCGTGCACCGCGAGGGCGGAGTCCTGCGTGGACGATGGCACACGATGACCGTCGGGTTCGACGAGATCGAACTCGGCTGACCGCCGCCGCGACCCGTCGAGTCCTGCGCGAATGCCGTCTTCCCGTCGGTCGACGGCGAGCTTGCGCCCGGTCAGAGTCTGGCGGCGGTGACGGCGACCGTGCGGTAGGCGCAGGTGAAATGTCCACCCGCGCGGTCGATGGCGGCGCCGAGGCCCGAGAGCACCTCGGCCAGGACCGATTCCGGGAGGTTCGTCGCGATACCGCTGGTGGCGGCGAAATCCAGCCACTGGGCGCGGGAATACCGCTGTTCCCAATCGAATTCCCAGAACTGCGGACGCTCGAAGGCATTGGTTCGACGTATGCCGTCGCTCGCCTTGTCGACCTGTTGCGAATGTGTCTGCGGGCCGGCTGAGTTCGCGGCCATGCGTGCGAGCGGTGAGTCGGGCAGCACCCGCAGATACACGTCGGCGAATTCGGCCCGCAACGGTTCCGGCGGTGTCTGCACATTCCAGAACACCGCCAGTCTGCCGTGGGGGCGCAGTATTCGGGCGGCCTGCTCCGCGCCGCGATCGGGGTCGACCCAATGCCAGGTCTGGCCGGCGACGACGGCGTCGAAACGTCGCTCGCGCGGCTCCCACTTCTCGAAAGTCGCGGTGTCGACCGGGAATCCGCCGCCGCGCGCGAATTCCGCCATGCGAGCGTCGGGTTCGACGCCGTGCACCGAAGCGCCCGCGGCGCGGAACTGCCGCGCGACGATCCCGGTGCCGATGCCGACATCGAGGACGTCGCGTCCGGGGCTCGCGTCGAGGATCTCGCGGATCAGCGCGTCGGGATAGCGGGGGCGGGAGCGGTCGTAGCGAGCGGCGTCCACGCCGAAGGATTCGGCGATGTTCCTGGCTCGATGCGATTCGGTGGGGAGCGGATTCGGGGGTTCCGCACGTGGAGTGGGCATGCGCCCACTATTGTGGGCGGGTGCCCACTTGTCAACGGGCGCTATGTTCGTTCGGAGCGAAACGAGGAGGTGCGGTGCCGACCGGAGTCCACATGCGCGACGCGCGCGAGCAGTTGTTCGACGCCGCCGAACGAATCCTGTTGCGCGACGGCCCGAACGCGCTCACCAGCCGGTCCGTCACCGGCGAAGCGGGTTGCGCCAAAGGCGTACTGCACCGCCATTTCGAGGATTTCGACGCCTTCCTGGTCGAGCTCGTCCTGGACCGGATCCGGGGCATCGAAGACCGATCCGCCACCCTGTGCGCGGCCGCGGGCACCGGCACCGTCGTCGGTAATGTCACCGAAGTCCTGACGGAGGTCTTCGAATCGGTGGCGGGCGCGATCCTCCCGCTGATCACCTTCCGCGACGAACTGCGCACACGGTTGCGCGCGGCGGGCCTGCGCGGCTTGCCCGTGGTCACCGAATCCGCCGCCATGATCGCCGCATACCTCACGCGCGAGCGCGCGCTGGGCCGAATCGACGCGGCGGCCGATATCGAAGCCCTCGCGCCCACCGTCATCGGAGTCGGCCACCTGCTCTACGCCGACCGCTCGGCGGCACCGCACTCGGATCAGGTGCGGCGGATGGTGTCCTCGGTGCTCGCGGGTGCGCTGTCGTAAGCGAGCGCCACACTCGGACCGGCGGGGCGATTCGTGGTGTATCGCCGTGTCGTCGGCGGATCGAATGACAGCCGAACGGCCCGGCGCGACTCGTTGTTCCGGACGCCGCGCGGATCGCGTATCGACGAACGCTCGCGACGGTGTTCAGTCTCTGTTCATCATCGAATTCATCGAAGCGGGCGCCGGGGCCGAGATCGTCGCAGTACCTTTCCGCCATGGGGAACTCCGAGGACGACGAGCGCGCCCGGCTCGCGCTCAAGAATGCCGTACTGGTCGCCGATGACGACGAACTGCGTTCCGAACTGATCGAGACCCGCGCCGCGATCGAGGAGCGGCCGGAAGTGGGATTCTCGCCCGAGAGTGGCGATTCGTTCGACGGTCCGGCGCGGAGGGGGCTTCGGGGGAGGGCGACGGCGGGTTCACCGCCGAGACGATCGTCCTACGCACCGGAAGGCCGGTGCTGACCATCCGGCGCGACGCCGCGCAACTGACGTTCACCGATCCCGAGAGCGAAGTCTGGCGCACCCGTCTCAGCGCGGCGTCGGAGGCGCTGGTGCGTGCGGCGCGCGCCGTCGGACGGATCGAGGTCACGGGCCACGACGCGGCATGGCTCGGCACCGGGTGGCTGCTCGCCTCCGATATCGTCGTCACCAATCGGCATGTCGCCAGGGAGTTCGGCCGGGCGGGCGGCGCCGGGTTCGTCTTCCGTCAGGGCTTCTTCGGGCCGATGACCGCGTCCATCGACTTCCTCGAGGAGGCCGACCGCCCCGAGGACCTGACCTTCGCGATCAGCCGGATCCTGCACATCGAGGACGACGCGGGTCCCGATATCGCGTTGCTGCGAGTCCAGCAGACCGGCGCGGGGATGTCGGCGCCGATACCGCTGTCGGAGGCTCCCGTCGCCGACGACCTGCTCGCCGTGATCGGCTACCCGGCCAGGGACAGCCGGATTCCGGACCAAGCGCTCATGGACAAGATCTACGGCGACATCTACGACAAGAAGCGCCTGGCGCCGGGGCGGCTCACCAGGACCGAAGGTCCGGTGATCCTGCACGACTGCTCGACTCTCGGTGGGAACTCCGGATCGGTCGTGGTGTCGCTGACCACCGGCGAGGCGGTCGGCCTGCACTTCGCGGGGCGCTTCCTGAAGTCGAACTTCGCGGTCGCCGCGCCGGTGGTGAAGCAGCGCCTCGGTGCGGTGCTCGGCGGCGGGGTCCGCCGTCCACGGCAGCCCGCCGTCACCGTCGACCCGGGCGTGGACGCGGGCGTGCGAGGAGAGACAAGGGCCGATGGTCCCGGTCCGGTCGCCGCGGGCCCGCCCAGGTTCACCGCGGTCGTTCCGCTGCGTGTCACGGTGGAGCTCGCGGATCCGCACTGGGACAACGCATCTGCTCCCGTGACCGCCACGAGCCCGGTCACCGAGGTCGACGCGGACGAGGTCGTCGTGGAGGGCGTCGCCGCCGACTACACGGACCGCGCGGGCTTCTCGGAGGCATTCCTCGGCGCCGAGGCGCCCGTCGCCCTGCCGGTGGTCGCGGACCAGGACGACGTCCTCGTCTTCGACGACAACGGCAGTTCGGGCACCGTGCTGAAGTACGACCATTTCTCGGTGGTGATGAGCAAGAAACGTCGCATGTGCCACTACAGCGCGGTCAATATCGATGGCAAGCAACTCATTCGGTTGCCACGCCCGGGTTGGCGCCAGGATCCGCGCATCCCGAAGGGTGCGCAGATCAGCGCCGAATGCTACGGAAATCCCCCGAAGTTCTCCCGCGGTCATATGACGCGGCGCGAAGACCCGGTCTGGGGTTCGCCCGCGACGGCGGCGCGCGCGAACAGCGACACCATGCACGTGACCAATGTGGTACCGCAGATGCAGACCTTCAACGGCGGTGTCTGGCTCGGTCTCGAGGAGTACGCGTTGCGGAACGCGCGCCAGGACCGGATGCGGATCTCCGTCATCACCGGCCCCTTCCTCGAGGAGGACGATCCGGTTCGATTCGGGGTGCCGATCCCGGTGGACTTCTGGAAGGTGATCGTCTTCGTGCACGACGCGACCGGAGCGCTCACCGCGACGGGATACAGTATGTCCCAACGGGATTTCTTCGCCGAGGAGGAATTCGTCTTCGGCCGGTTCAAGACCGCGCAACGCCGGATCGAATGGATCGAGCGCCGCGCGGGCTTGTCGTTCCGCGGTCTCGCCGACCTCGACCCGTTCCGCGAACCGGAAAGCGGTGTCACCGAATTGCACGACTTCAGCGAAATCCAGTTCGTCTAGGGTCGCCGCAGGCGAAAATCGTTGTAACGTCAGCGAAGTAGACCTTGCCCGATCCGATTGGCGCGATGTCCTCGTGGCCGCTGGTCTGGCAGAGCAGAACTGGGAGGAACGAATCACCGCGGAATTGGGACCGGCTGCCGAAGCGGAATCGGCGGCATCGCCACAACAGGCGGACGGCGCCGCCGTGCGCGGTACGGCGCCGCGTGCTCGCGGTACGGGCGGTGCCGGGTGAGAGCTGTCGTGTACGACCGCTACGGCGGTCCGGAGGTGCTGTCGGTCGCGGAGGTCGCGGTACCGTCTCCCGGCGAGAAGCAGGTGCTCGTTCGCGTCCACGCCACCTCGCTCAATCTCTCCGATTGGGAATGTCTGCGCGGGACACCGCTGTATGCGCGCCTCGGAGGGCTGCGCGCACCCGCGAACCGCATTCTCGGCTCCGATATCGCGGGGCGGGTGGTGGCTGTCGGCGCCGGAGTCACCCGATTCCGGCCCGGGGAGGAGGTCTACGGTGACAATCTCGCTCTCAAAGGCGGATTCGCCGAATACGCCGTCGTGGCCGAGTCGGCGCTGGCGCGCAAACCGGCGGCGCTGACCTTCGCCGAGGCCGCCGCGCTGCCGCAGGCGGGTGTGATCGCGTTGCAAGGTGTTGCCGGAGCGGGCCCCGACACGTCGGTGTTGGTCAATGGCGCCGGTGGAGGTTCCGGCTCGTTCGCCATCCAACTCGCGAAACGCGCGGGCGCCCACGTGACCGGGGTGGACAACGCGAGCAAACTCGACTTCATGTGCTCACTCGGCGCGGACGAGGTGATCGACTACCGCGAACAGGATTTCACCCGCACCGGTTCGTACGACCTGATACTCGATCTCGTCGCGTACCGTTCGGTATTCGCCTACCGCAGAGCGCTCGCGCGCGGCGGCCGCTACCGATGCGTCGGCGGAACGGCGCGCGCACTGCTGCGCGTCACGACGGCGGGCGTTGCCATCGGCGCCATGACCGGACGCAGGCTGAGCGTGCTCGCGGTGCGGCAAGGGCCCGCGCACTTCACCCCGCTGGCCGAACGCTGCGTGGCGGGCGAGATCGATATCCATATCGATCGCACCTTCACCCTCGACGAGGTGCCGAGTGCGCTCGCACACGTCGGTGAAGGTCACGCCCTCGGCAAAGTGGTCATCGAAATCCCCTGAGAAGGAGCGGAACTCATCGCAATTGTGGATGAGCGCCGCGCACGGGTCGGGGCGATCGGCATACCAGATGTCCATGCCGCGGCTCGTCCGGTGCGGGGCTGCCGAAGCGCCGTCGCCCGCGAGTTTTGTCCCGGAGGCTTCGTCGGGGGAGAAGACGGTCCCGGATCGAAGGGGATGATCCGGGACCGTCGCAGGAATATCGCGCGGACTGCGCCCCGAGTTAACTCGCGTCCCGAGTCGGTGTCTTGCGGCCCGGTCGGCCACGGTCGGTGCTCGAGGCGGCGACGGTGTCGATGAGTTCGTCGATGCCCCGAGTTGCGCGGATCTGTTCGGCCAGCACGGCGGCGGCTTCCCGATAGCGTGGCGAGCTCAGGGTTTTGCGGACCGCGCGGCGGATCGCGGTGACGCTCGGGTGACCGGTGTGCAGGTTGATTCCGGTGCCCGACCAGGCGACACGGGCCGCGACTTCGGGTTTGTCCTCGGTGTCTCCGGCGATCACGATCGGCACCGCGTTGGCGAGTGCGTAGTGGACGCCGCCGTATCCGCCGTTGGTGACGAGCAGGTCGAGGTGGGGGAAAAGTTTGTCGTAGGGCAGGAATCGGTCCGCGCGGACGTTGGCGGGGAGTTCGCCGAGTTCTTCGATCGGTCGTCCGCCGGTGGTGACGACGAGCAGGACGTCCTCGGTGGCGAGTGCGTCGATGGTGGGCCGGACGAGGTCGTGGTAGTCCTGGTTGGCGATGGTGCCTTGAGTGGCGAGTACGACCGGTCGGGCGCCGTCGAGGTCGCTCCACCAGGACGGGAGAGGGCCGTCGGTGGGGGCGATCACCGGGCCCGCGAAGCGGATGGGCACCGTGGCGTCGGGGCGGGGATATTCGAAACCCGGCACGGACAGTTGGACGATCGCGTCGGCCTCGCTCATCCAGTTGACGACGAAGGCTTCGGCGGCGCGTCCGTGCACGGAGCGGTGCAGTTGGTCGAGGTCGGCTTGGACGGGGCCGAAGACCACCTTCTCGACCAGGGCGCGCAGGACGGTGTTGCGCACGCGGTTGAACGGGCCGCGCCACGGCCTGAAACCGAGTCCGAAGGGCGGCACCGCCGTGGAGGCGAGCGGTAGGGGCAGCATGCCCGCGACGATCACCGGGGGACGGGTGTCGCGGGGGTGGCCCGCGAGCAGCATGGCGCCGATGAAGGTCGGATCGACCAGGACGGCGTCGGGCTGGGTCGGGTCGTCCATGGTCAGTTCCAGGAGGGCGTCGTATTGGGCTCGGGCGGGGCGCAGGAAGTTCTGGGCGACGTCGTAGCGCAGTCCGGCGATGCCCGCGGGCCGCTCGCGGGCGAGGACGGCGCTGATGACTCGGTCGTCGTAGTCGGCTTCGGTTGGTAGCGCGAGGAATTCGCTGCCGGTGCGGGCCACGGCGTCGGCGAAGCGGGCTCCGGTCAGGAATCGGACCCGGTGCCCGCGCCGGGTGAGTTCGGTGGCGATGCCGAGCAGGGGAGTGACGTGCCCGTGGATGGGGACGCTGGCAATGAGGTACTGGGACATGCGCGGGTTCCTTCGATGGCGGTCGGCGGGATACAGTTCACTGGTACGTCATACCAGTGAATCGTGTCGAAGGGATATTGTGTCGGAGGCGAATTACGTTTCACCGGTGCGGGCTCGGCAAGCGGCGGCCACCCGCCACAAGATCCTCGTCACAGCCGCCGAACTCTTCGCCGCGCAGGGCTACGGGCGTACGTCGCTTCGCCAGATCGCGCAGGCGGCCGGGGTGTCGCTGGAAACCGTTCGGGTCCAGGGCCGCAAGGGGAGTCTGCTGACCTCGGCCGTGCGCGTGCTCAGTTTCGGCCGCGATGTCGACGAGTCGGTGCTCGATGCCCCCGAGGCGGGCGATCTCCGGAGTGCCTCGACCCCCGCGGAATTCGCGACGGCGGCGGCGCGATTGCTGACCGGCCTCGCCGCCCGCACGGCAGGAGTGTGGCGCGCGTTCCTTTCGGCCGCCGCCGACGATCCCGAGGTGGACGCCGAGTTGTCGCACACGCAAACGATGATCAGGGCGAATGCGGGCAGCGCGGTCGAACTGCTTTCCGCCCGCGGCTGGCTGCGCACCGACATCGCCGACGACGAACTCACCGTGAGCCTGTGGCTGCTGATCTCGGTAGAGAACTACGACAAGCTGACCGGTCGCCTCGGCTGGAGTCCGCGGCGCTACGAACAGTGGCTGGCAATCGCGTTGAGCGACCTGCTGTTCGGCCGATCACCCCGGTCCGGCGCGCCGGTCGCGCACCGCACGAACTGACCGCCCGATCGGCCCGCACGTGTTGTGTTCGGATTACGGCCACCGCTGTGGCCGAGGCGAGGCGGCGGAGGGCGCAGGGGCGTAGGTTGTTCGTATTGTGCCGTTCTGGTCAGGTTCGAAGCAGATGTACCAGGTGCCGTGGCGTCCGGGAACTGTTCCGACGTAGTGGCATTCGGCCGTGCCCGGCGCGGGCGACGTGGTCGGCGTGGCGATCGCGGCGGGAAGCCCGGACAGGATGCCCGCGACGGTGAGCAGGGTGAGCGACGCGATCTTCATGTTGGGCCTCGAAACCATGGAAGTAATCGGTATGTGACGGTTCAGGTGCTCGGGTGGGACCGCCGCGCCGCCTCAGCGCAGCGGTCCCCGGGTGTGGTCGGTCAGATGACCGCGATGACGGCGCCGATCACCGCGCCCGCGACCTTGAGTGCGTCGAGGACGGAATTGAGCAGGGCCACGGGATTGAAGTTGACCCGCGCTTTCCAGTGCCAACGCCAGCCGCGGACGAGCTTGGGCCAGTTGGCGGCGACCTGCGGGCTGACCACGGTGCGGTTCCAGTCGACATTGCGCGAACCCGGTTCGCTGGTGCCGTGCATCCGGCCCTTGGCGGTGAAGGTGTAGGCGGTGCCTGCCGAATCCGTGATGACCCAAACGAAGACCAGGTCGTAGCTGGGGAAGCCGGAGTCGTGGAAGTGGCCCGTGAATACACACTTGCCGTCCCGGTGCAGAGTCAAGGAGGCGAATCCGTTCACCGGGACCCCGTTGTTGAACGTGATGTTGCCGGTGTGGAATGGCCCGATGACCGCGGGCACATCGGCGGCGGGCTCGGGGAGGGCTCCGTCGAACTGGATCATCTCGGTCGCATCGGGATACAGCTCCTTCAGCTGGTCGAGATCCTCGATCAGTTCGAACTCGGCCGATCCGCCGACGCTCGCGATGACGCGGAGTTCGTCGACCGCCGCTCGGGACAGGAGGTCGGTGATCTTCTCTTCGTTGTCTACTTCACGCGATGTCATGGCACGTGATTCCTTCCGCTCGAATCTCTGTCGAAATCCGCAGGTGCTGCGAACGAGTTCCAGAATCGCGGGAAAGGCCAGGTCGGCGCATCGGAGCGTGATGGTGTTCTCGACGTACCGTGTGGCGATGACCCTGTCATCCATTCGACGTATCGACAGTGAAATAGATGGCTGTGCAGTGTGATCGCTGCCAGAATTCTTCGTATGACACAGAGCGTGGAAGGTGATTCCCGGCCGAATCCGGAGGCATTGGTCGTCGTGTACGCGGTGGGCGAGACGGGAGCCACCGCCGACTTGTTGGGGCGGGCAACGCTGATCAACCGGCAGTTCGCCCTCGTATCCGAACCTCTCAACCGGGTATTGGCCGAGCATCCGAGGCGAATGCGGGTGGGGGTATTCGCCGCACGACATGCCTATCAGAAGGCGCCGAAGGTGACGACCTGTGGCGAGATCATCGACGTCGCCTTCACCCGGGTCGTCGAGGAGGATCGGGAACTGGTCCTGCTCGACCTCGCGGTCGAGTCGGCGGCGCCTGTGTTGTTGCCGTTCCTGGTGCCCCCTCGGGAGGACATTGTCGCCGCACTGCGCGGTGTGCTCGACGGAAACCCGTTGTCCGCCCCCCATATCGGCGATCCCGCCGACCCCGTCGCCGTGTTCCGCAAGGTGATGGGTTGGGACAGGTAGAGCAGGCCGCGACAGTGGGCGATGCGCAGCGCCACGGCATCCCGCGAAATCGTGTCGTCGACGTGGCGCTGGTGGTCTCGGCGGGGGCGGTGGATCTGGCGTTCTGGAATGGCAGTCGTGAGTTGGCCGGTGGTGGCGTGCTGCCGCTGTGGGTCGTGCCGTTCCTCAGCGCGGTGATGTGTTCGCTGCTGTTGTTGCGACAGCGGCACCCGATACCGGTGTGGGTCGCGCAGGCCGCCTACACCGGCATCAACTTCCTGATTCCCGCCTACTACCCGTTCGCCTACCTGCTGGTGGCCTCCTACGCGGTGGCCGCACGCAAGACGATGTCGGTCGCCCGGTGGATCCTGCCCGCCGCCGCTGTGCCGTTCGCCCTTTTCAGCTATCACTCCGCCCAGACCGCCGCTTCGGGACAACAGGCTGCGCGGGAGTTCCTCGTCGCGGCGGGCATCTGGACGATGTTCATGTCGATAGCATGGACTCTGGGGCGGCTGGCCTACACCCGCGAGCAGCAGGCCCGTGCGGTGCAGGCGCGGATGGCAGAAGAGGCGGAACAGGCGTTGGCCGCCCAACGGCTGCAGTTGGCCCATGAACTGCACGACAGTGTTTCCGGCGCGGTCGCCGGGATGGTGCTCTACGCGGGCGCGGCGCGTGCGGTCGCCGCGGGTGCCGATCCTCGAACCCACGACGCGCTGGAAGCCATCGAGAAGACGGGGCAGCAGGCCATCGGCGAGCTGCATGCGCTGCTCGGCCTGCTCCGCTCCACCGATACCGTGAAAGGCCACAGCGAGAAGCCACGCTCGCAAGGCATCGACGAGTTGGTCGAATTGACCCGAAAAGGTGGAATCGAAGTCCGCTTCGACCACACCGGCTCACCTGCTCACGGTCTCGACCCGGATATCGATCTGGCTGTCTACCGCATCGTGCAGGAATCGTTGACCAACATCATCAAACACGCCGGTCGTGACGCGGTCGCCGCAGTGGATATCGAGTGGGGTGCGCGCACCGTGATCGTGACCGTCGAGAGCGGCGGCGGACGCGGGTCGGCGGACACGGCGAAGGACCTGTCTTCCGGGCAGGGACTACGTGGACTGGGTGAACGTATCGAGGCGCTGGGTGGCAGCCTGGAATTCGGTCCGGTGGACGCAGGCTGGCGGGTCAACGCCGAACTTCCTCTCACCGCGTCGAACCTGTCCCGCCGATCGAGATGAGGGCTCGATGACGATCACCGTGCTCATCGCCGAAGACGAGGCGCTCGTGCGCGCCGGATGTGTGATGCTGCTGGAAGCCACCGCCGATATCGAGGTCGTCGGCGAGGTCGGCGACGGTGCGGCGGCGGTGGAGCGAACAGGCTCGCTGCGTCCCGACGTCGTGTTGATGGACTTACGCATGCCGGTGATGGACGGCATCGCCGCGACCCGCGCCATCACCGAAATCTCCGACCCGCCCGCTGTTCTCGTCCTCACCACGTTCAACGAGGACACCGCGGTGCAACAGGCGTTGTCCGCTGGAGCGAGCGGCTTCCTGCTCAAACACGCCGCGCCCGCCGATCTGGCCCAAGCCATCCGGCACTGCGCGGCGGGACAGGGATGGCTCGATCCCGCGGTCATCGGTGGCGTACTCACCGCACTACGCCGAACCGGCCCCCGCGCGCACACCGCACCGGCCGCGTTGGCGGAGTTGACCAACCGAGAACGCGAAGTACTCACCATGATGGCTCTGGGACATTCCAACGCCGAGATCAGCAAGCAATTGTTCATCAGCGAAGCCACCACCCGCACCCATGTCTCCCACATCATCACCAAGACCGGCGCGCGCGATCGCACCCGAGCCGTCGTTCTCGCCTATCAGAGCGGCCTGATGAATTGAAGTCGCGATCCGGTGCGGTAGGCGCTCTCGGCGCTGGATCAATTCTCTCATCGCCACACGGTATGCCGGAGATACCACAGTGCGCTGATTCGCTGGAAGGGCCGCTTCAGCCATTCTGAAGTATGTCAGCGCATCGACGATGAACCAGGAATCACGTCGATGTCCTTGCTGTACCACACCTTCCACTGTCCGGGCCGACCGGCATCGTTCGGCCCGGCGACGAGTCATGGAGCGATAATGAACACACCCGACCGTACTCCGGTATGCAGCCCGAAATCCCTGCCGGAGGAAGTCCGGATCGAATCCGCCAGGACCGCCGTGGAAATCAACCCGGCCAACCGTCCCTACCTCCGTCCCGCCGCCGCGATGATCGGTGCACAGAGTTCGACCAAGGAACTGATCGCCGCGTTGGCGACGAAGTACTGGCGAAGCGGCGGTGTGCATCTGGGAGTCCGATTCCTCGACACCGAGGACACCGCGTTGCGGAACCGCATCCTCGTCCACATGAACGCCTGGTCTTCGGGGGCGAATGTCAAGTTCGGTCTCAGCCTCGGTCGTGAGGCCGAGGTCCGCATCGCGCGTACCCCCGGCGACGGATATTGGTCCTACTTGGGCACCGATATCCTCCATATCCCGATCGACCAGCCGACGATGAATCTGGACTCGTTCTCGATGGACACCGACGAACGCGAATACCGACGGGTCGTCCGTCACGAGACCGGTCACACCCTCGGGTTCCCACACGAACATCTGCGCCGGGAGATAGTCGGACGCATTCATCCGGACAAGGCGATCCGGTACTTCCGCGACCGTTCGGGATGGAGCGAGAAGACGACACGCGCCCAGGTCTTGACTCCACTCGAAGAGACCGCACTCGTCGCGACTCCGACTGATACGCAATCGATCATGTGCTATCAATTGCCCGGATACATCATGCGTGACGGCCGTGCGGTACCCGGTGGCCTCGATATCAACGATCAGGACCACCACTTCGTTCGCAATCTCTACCCGGCCCGGCTGGTCGGTTCACAGTAGGAAGCATTCGACCGTGCCGGAGGCCGCGACCGCGGGGGATTCCGAGGAAACGGCTGTCCCGTATGCGCGACTCCGGTTGACTATCATCGACATTCGATCACCAAGGGGAGGCGCAGCAGGGTATGGGGTACTTCAACGGGGGCAGATTCAACCTCACTGTTTCGCTGCGCTACACGCCGCGAGCGGGTGAGCTCGAGTTCTTGTTCGATCTGTTCAACCGCACGTCGCGACTTTTGCACGGCGCGACCGATGGCGTTCATTCCATCGGAACGGTGCTCTTCGCCACCGATGGTTTCGGCGGAGCCGACGCGAGTATCTGGCTGCATCCCCGCAGCAGATTCTGGCCCGACTCCGGCGCGGCGCGATTGTGGCTGCCCGCGGAGTCCTTGGACACCTCGCAGGACTATCTGATGTGGCCGACGGTCCTGGTCCACGAGCTTTCCCACTATCTGTACGACCTGCTCGACGAGTACAACAACTCCAGTTGGTGCCAGGGCGATATCAAGACCCGAGCATCGATCATGGAGACCTACCCCTGGGAGGGCCAAACCCGCTGGACCGATGCGAAAGAGAAGGACTACCATCTCTCGTTCGAGCAGTTCCTGCGGGACTACAACGATGGGACCGCGATCTTTCGAGAGGGCGAACCCACGCGGTATTGCCATGCGGGCAACCACAACACCGACGTTCACAACAACCAGAACGACTGCCACGGCCTGCAGTCCTGCTGGACATACATGGCCGCGGACAACAACCACAACAACATCGCCTACGGCCTGACCGAACCGAAAGCCGATGGCCTGGAATCGAACCTAACGCCCGCGGACGTCGCCTGCACGATCTTGATACCGGCTCAACGTTTCGAGTTGGTACTCGACCGTTCCCTCGCGATGGCCGGGACCACACTCGAGCAGCTGAAAATCGGCGCCAAGTTCTGGATCGACTACGTCAACCCACTCGAAGAACTCGGGATGGTCACCTTTGCCGATGAAGCGACCATCGACATCGCGCGAAGCGCGGTGCCCGCGGCCGAAGAAGAAGCCGCGGCCTGGCGTCGTGATCGGCATGCCGTCATCGACAGGCTCGCCGCGGATGGGGGCCAATTCGGCATCGTCGCCGCACTGCTACAAGCAGTGAACGAGATCACCGCCCGTGGCCGAGCCGCCAGCCAGGTGATGGTGCTGTTCACCAACGGGCGCCGGAATGTGGGGGTGGGAACCGTCGAGCAGATCCTGCCGGAGCTGCTCGCGCGCGGTGTGCGTGTCTACACGATCGGAATAGGCGCAGAGCAGGATTCGGTGATGCTCGAATCGGTAGCCACGACCACCGGGGCCAGGTACTTTCCCATCTCCGCCGACCTCACACCCGAACAGGCCGAAAAGGCGATCCTCGCCGCCATGGTCCAGATCGCCGGTGAGAGCCGCGAAAACGGCGGTGTGGTCGCTTTCGACGACATCGACGGCGCAGGCGCCCCGATCGATCGAGGCGCACCGTTCTTCCGCGGGTCCAACAGAGGATTCGGCGAACCCGACCCGCGGCGACCTCTACGGTTCCCCGTGAACCTCAGCGAGGGAAGCGTTCACGCCACACTCGGCGCGCTGTGGAATTCGGGATACCGGAGCGTTCGCCAGGTCAGGATCTACGATCCCGACGGTAGCGAGGTAGCCCCGGGCCGAGGAGTCCGCTACGTCGAGGGAATCGACGCATACGCGTTCTACGAGGTCTCGACCCCGATGCCGGGCATCTGGCATGTCGAAGTACTCGGTGAGATATCCGGTGATTCCGGCTTGCGTAGTCTCGGCCTCGAAGTCAATCCGGATATCAGGCTCGAGGCCACCGCGATCCCGCACCACCCGGCCCGCGGGGAAACCTTCCGTATACGCGCGCGCCTGCTCAGTCCGCATCCGGTACCGCACGCCACCATCCTGGCCCGGATCCATTCCCCCGAGGGCGTTTGGACGGAAGCACGGTTGGTACGCGGTGAGCAGAGCGCAGCCGAAAAGGGGCTCTACATCGCCGACGTACCGACGGACGAGGATCGACCCGGTCAGTACTTGATCGTGATCGACGCGAACGTCGAATCAGGCACCTTCGTTCAGGAGATCGACGATCTCTACACCATGCACGCCGACTTCGAACCGGGACAGCGAACCCGAACCGTCGCCACCCCGGATGTCCGACGCCGCGCGATCCTCAGCGTAGTGACGACCGAACGGACACCGAGCCCGGACGAGCCGATCCCAGGAAGCAATAGCGTGGATCCCGTGATTCCGGAGGATCACGACGACTATCTGAGGAGGTGTCCTTCCTCGCGTCGGAGCAGTTGCCCGCCTCCTCCATCGTCGAGTTGATTCGCGGAATTTCTCGGAACACGCGGTCGCGCCATGTTCGGGTAGGAGTCGAATGATCGCTCATTTCAGCAGTACCGGTAGTCGGCGGTGTCCGTTGGAGATGAATCCGGGGGTGGGGTGGACGGGTTCGTCGGCCAGTCGGATGTCCGGGTAGCGCGCGAACAGCGCGGGCACGGCGATATTGGCTTCCAGGCGTGCCAGGGGCGCGCCGAGGCAGCGGTGTATGCCGTATCCGAAGGCGAGGTGGGTGGTCGCGCTCGAGCGGGTGGGGTCGAAGGCGTCGGCGGTGGGGCCGTGGACCGTGCGGTCTCGGCCCGGTCCGGCGAAGCAGGGCATGATCGGGTCGCCCGCAGTGATCGCGACGCCGTCGAGGACGAAGTCGGCGACGGCGTAGCGCAGGGGGACGTGGGCGATGGGCGCCTCGAGGCGTAAAGCCTCTTCGATCACGGTTCTCCATTCCAGCTCGCCGTCGGTCACGGCGCGGCGGTGGTCGGGGTGGGTGAGCAGGAGGTGGATGGTGTGGTCGATCAGGCTCACCGTGGTCTCGTGGCCCGCGTTGACGATCAGGTAGAGGGTGCCGACGATTTCGGCTTCGGTCAGGCCGCTTTCGGCGCTGTCGCGGATCAGGGCGCTGGTCACGTCTTCGCCGGGGTGTTCGCGGCGGTGGGCGATGACCTCGCGCAGTAGCGTGATCATCGTCGTGTAGGTCGCGGCGGCATCCTGGTTGTCGGTGTCGAATACCGCGTCCACGCAGTGGCGCAGCGGCTCGGCGAGGTGGTCGGGAACTCCGAGCAGTGCGTTGATCACCCGGATCGGCAGCGGGTAGGCGTATTCGGCCCGCGCGTCCACGGTCTGGCCCGCGTAGGCCGCGTCCATGTCGGCGAGCAGTTGCTCGGCGATCGCGTCGATGTGTTCGCGCAGTGTCTCGGTGCGGGCGGGGCTGAACCACGCGGACACGGGTTTGCGTAGTCTGCGGTGCTCGCTGCCGTAGGCGGTGAACATGGAGGGGGTGTTGACCCAGGCGGCCAGCGGCCAGTCCTGCGGAATCCTGCCTTCGATGAACGCGGGCCAGTGCTGTCGTGGGTCTTTGGACACCGTGGCGCTGGTCAGGATGTGTTCGAGTGCCTTCGCGCCGGTCACCGACCACACGCGTACTCCGCCCGGCAGTTCGATCGGGGTGACGTTTCCTCGGGCTCGGATGCGGGCGAGTTCGCCTTGGAGGTCGGCGCCGTGCGGGTCGAGGACGATCGGGTCGGTGTCGGAAAGGCCGCTGTTCATCGAGAACTCCTGTCTGAAACCGAGAGCCGGTTTCCTTGACGAGTGAGGTCACAGACGCGGCCACGCCCCCCTGTTGTGACCATCCCCCCGGGACCCGGTGTTGGCCACGCCGTCGGCGGCGTCGCGCGAGCCTGTCTCGGACACCAGTAGAAACCACCGCCCGCGCGCGGATACCGCTTTCCCGCCAGATCGGCGATTTTCAGCCGGCCGCGCCGCGGTCATCGAGTTCTGCGACAAGTCGGCCCTCGCCGATGAAATCGGCATCCGAGCAGCGAAGTCCACCTCGCCGATTCGGCAGTATTCGTCCGCCCGGCGAAATCACTTCGGGTACGTCCAGTGGGCGGTGAGGGTGGTGAACGAAGGCACGACGGCCGCGTAGCCGCTGTAGCCCGGGGGCCGGGTGTCAGTTGCGGTGGTGGCGCGGCTGACGCGGGTCCGCCGACCGAGCGGGTCGGCAACGCAAGGCCAAGGGCGGCAGTTCGTTTCACGCCTGGGCCGGGTGGTAGGGCGGGGCGACGCCCCAGCCCCAGTGCGGCACCGGAGCTTCGGTCGGTGGGTCGGCATCGGGCTGGGAATTGGCGAGCGCGATTCGGGTGCCCCATTCGATGTAGCCGAGGAACGCGGCGCGGAATTCCGGGTCGGCGGGCAGACCGACCTCGTCGGCGGCGTCCAACAGCAGGCCGACCCACCGCCGCCGCTGTGGTTCCGTGATGGCCTTGCCCAGGTGGTGGACCAACATGTTGTGGTAGCCGCCGCGTTCGTCGGTGTAGCGGGACGGACCGCCGAACACTTCGGCCAGCCACATGGCCACATAGCGGGGATGGCCGGGGTCCATGTTCGCGAACAGCGGACCGACCAGGTCGTCGGCGCCGACGCGGGTGTAGAAGACCTCGGTGAGATGTTCCAACGCCGCTGTGCCGCCGAGCCATTCGCACATGGTCGGCACCGAGGCCCCGACCCCGCGCACCGCGGTCCGCTCGTAGTGGCGCATCTCCTCGATCCCGCCCACATAAGGTTCGATCTCGGCGAAGAACGCCACGAAGTGTTCGCCGCGTCGGAAGCCTTGCAGATGATCGTCGACCGAGGTCCAAGTGATCCGCAGGACATAGCATTCGGGCTCGTCGACGCATCGCGACAGTTCGTAGTCGACGCACTGTGGCGCGAGGGCCAGTGCTCGCGCGGCACGCGCGTAGGCGGCTTCGAATTCGGCGGCGTCAGGGCGCGCGACCCGGTAACGAATGTATTCGATTGTCATGTGCAACACTGTAATCATCGTCGGGCAAGGTGGGTTTCGCCCGGAGAGAACACGCCGACGGACTGGCAGGTATCGTGATCGGCTACTTCTTCGGAAGAGATGCCAGGTAGAAGACCCCTTTCCATTCGGAACTCGGATGGGACTGTTGCATGCCTATCGCCATTGTCACAGCGCCGCAACCAATTTCACGACCGCTTTGCGAAGGTCTACCCGTGCGGGCGGCGCCAATGGGATATCGGTCCGCCAGTGGATGGGTCGAGTCGGCGCGCGAACAACGCGACTGCTCGCGGCCAGATCGTGGACAGCCCTCGGCCCGTCGCCGGGTTCGTCGGTGAGCCCTGAAAGGGCAGGGAGGCCGCGCTCTCGCGGGGAAGTCGACACCGGCGTGCAGCGATAAGACGCCGATAGCCGCAGAGGCTCCTGAGCGGTGCTCGAGGTGATCGTTTGCTATCTTGAACGCCGTTCAAGTGTTGAGTGGAAGGTGATCCGATGGAGGGCGTCGACAACCCCCGCGCGCGTCGGTTGATGTTTTCCGGTCGGGACATGGCCCAGATCGCGGTGTTCGCGGCGCTCATCGCCGCGCTGGGTCTGCCGGGGGCGATCACGGTCGGCTTCAGCGGCGTTCCCATCACTCTCCAGACGCTCGGCGTCATTCTCGCGGGCGCGGTGCTCGGTGCGCGGAAAGGAACGGCCGCGGTGGCGGTCTTCCTCGCGTTGACCATCATCGGCCTGCCACTGCTTTCGGGCGGACGCACCGGCCTCACCGCACTCGCCGGGCCGAGCGCGGGGTATTTGATCGGCTGGATTCCGGCGGCGTTCGTGATCGGTGCGCTCACCGCGCGCATCCTGCCGAAGTATCCGATCGTGCTCGGCCTGCTCGTCAACGCACTCGGTGGTATCGCGGTGATCTACCTGTTCGGCACCGTCGGTCTGCTGCTGCGCACCGATCTCGGGGTGCGTGCGGCGATCACGACCAACGGCGCGTTCATTCCCGGCGATCTGGCGAAGGTCGTCGCCGCCACGGTGGTCGCCAAGGGTGTGCACCGCGCCTATCCCGGTGTGATCGGTGCTTGATCCGCTGCGCGGGCGCGCCGACGAGCGGCCCGCGCTCGACCTGGGCGGCCGGACCTACACCTACGCCGAACTCGATCGTGCGGTCGACGGCGTGCCGGATGCCGACGTCGACGACGTCTCCGATCTCGCACCCGCCGACGCGCTGATCCGGGTGTGCGCCGCCGCCCGCCGCGGCAGGCCGGTGCGCGTCGAGAACCCCGCCGCCCGACCTGCCCGCACGTGGATCCCGGACGCGGCCTTCCTGCTCGTGGCCACCTCGGGCTCGACCGGCGCGCCGCGCCCGTTGGCCCGCACCGCGGCCTCCTGGTATGACAGCTTCCCGGCCTTCACCCGCCTGACCGGGATCGAGCCCACCGACCGCGTGCTGCTCACCGGTCCGCTGCACGCCACCATGCACCTGTTCGGCACACTGCACGCGCTGTGGCGCGGGGCCTGCGTCACCGACGATGCGGCCCGCGCGACCGTCGCGCACGCGGTGCCCGCGATATTGCGCGAGATCGTCACCGCCGCAACGGAACTGCGCACGGCGATCGTGGCGGGCATCGCACTCGACGAGGGCGCCGTCGCCGCCGCGCGCGGCGTGCGGATCATCGAGTACTACGGATCGGCGGAGGTTTCCCTGGTGGCCGCGCGATGTGTCCCCGAACCGCTGCGCCTGTTCGATGGCGTGCGGGCCCGAGTCAGGGACGGCCTGTTGTTCGTGCGCTCCGGATACACCGTGCTCGGCGGGCCGACCTGGCATCCGGTGGGCGATCTCGCCGAACTCGGCCCCGACGGCACGCTGCGGGTGCGTGGTCGCGGCGACGGGGTCATCAATGTCGGCGGGACCACGGTGGTCGCCGAGGACGTCGAACGGATACTGGGCGGCCTCGACGGTATCGCCGCGGTCGCGGTGGTCGGCGCGCCGCATCCGGTGTTCGGCGAGATCGTCACCGCCGCATTGGAACTCGACGAGACCAGGGAGCTGGCGTTGGTGCGTTCGGCGGCGCGCGGACTGTTCACCAAGGAGGCCATGCCGCGCCGGTGGGTGGCCGTGTCCGCGCTGCCGAGGACCGCCTCCGGCAAGGTCGCGCGCGGACACCTGAAGAATATGCTCGTATGAGCCCCGTTCTGATGGCGCCGCGTCGCACCCCGATCGGCAATGCCGGGCACGGGTTCGCCGACCTGACCGTGATCGACCTGGCCGCTCCCGTCCTGGCCGCGGTGTCGCGGGAGGTGCGCGCCGCGGGCATCGACGCCGAGATCGACGATGTGGTGCTCGGCAACTGTCTCGGTCCCGGCGGTGATCCCGCGCGGGTGGCGGCGCTGCGCGCGGGGCTCGGGGTCGGCATTCCCGGCGTCACCGTCGACCGGCAGTGCGGTTCCGGACTCGACGCCGTCATGCAGGCCGTCACCCGTGTGCGGGCCGGCGCGGACGAGTTGCTGATCGCGGGCGGCGTCGAGTCGGCCAGTACCGCGCCGTGGCGCTTCTGGCCGCCGGTCGGCGACGCCGATCCCGTCCGCTACACCCGCGCCCCGTTCGCGCCGCCGGAGTTTCCCGACCCGGACATGGGCGTCGCCGCCGACGATCTCGCGCGCGCTCGCGGAATCGACAGGCGGCGCCAGGACGAATACGCCGAACGCTCCCACACTCTGGCTGCTGCAACCGATTTCACGGCCGAAATCGTGCCGGTCGGCGCGCTGTCGCGCGACCAGCGCATCAGGTCGGGCATGACCGTCGAGCGACTCGCCCGCCTGCGCCCGAGCTTCGGCGCGAACGGCACCGCGACGGCGGGCAATTCGTGCGGCATCTCCGACGGCGCGGCGGCACTGGCCGTCACCACCGAATCCCGCGCCGCCGGACTGCCCGCGCTGCGTGTGCTCGGCTGCGCGGTGACCGGCTCGGATCCGGCGCTGCCCGGCCTCGGCCCGGCCTTCGCGATCCGGAAACTGCTGCGCCGCACCGGATTCACCGTCACCGATATCGGAATCCTCGAGATCACCGAGGCGTTCGCGTCGGTGGTGCTCGCGGTCGCCGACGAACTCGGCATCGACGAATCGCTGATCTGCCCGCAGGGCGGCGCCATCGCCATGGGACATCCGTGGGGGGCGTCGGGGGCGATCCTTCTGGTGCGCTTGGCGAGTCGGATGCTGGCCGCCGACGGTCCCGAACTCGGCGTCGCGGCCTGCGCGATCGGCGGGGGACAGGGGATCGCGATGCTGGTGGAGCGGATGTCGTGAGCGAGATCGTCTTCGACCGGGTGCATCACCGCTACGGCGAACGCCACGTCCTGCGCGATATCCGACTGCGGCTCACCGAACGCCGCATCGGCGTCATCGGCGCGAACGGGTCGGGCAAATCGACGCTCGCGCGCATGGTCAACGGCCTGCTCACCCCGACCTCGGGCACCGTCACCGTCGACGGCGTCGACACCGCCCGCAAAGGCGCGCGGGTGCGGCGCCAGGTCGGTTTCGTGTTCACCGATCCCGACACCCAGATCGTCATGCCGACGGTGGGCGAGGATCTGGCGTTCTCGTTGCGGCGCAGCGGATTGGACAAGGCCCAGATCGCGGCGCGCGTCACCGAGATCCTGGAGCGGTTCGGCCTGCGCGACCACGCCGACCATCCCGCGCACCTGCTCTCGGGCGGCCAGAAACAGTTGCTCGCACTCGGGGCGGTCCTCATCCGCCGCCCGTCGGTGATCGTCGCCGACGAACCGACGACCCTGCTCGACCTGCGCAATGCCCGCATCGTCGCGTCCGCGCTCGACGCGGTCGACCAGCAGGTGATCGTCGTGACCCACCAGTTGCCGCTGTTGGATACCTTCGACCGCGTGATCGTCGTGGACGAGGGCGCGATCGTCTTCGACGGCGCGCCCGCCGACGCCGTGCCCGCCTACCGTGAGCTGATCGAATGATCGGCCTCTACCACCCGGGGCATTCGATCCTGCATCGCCTCCCCGCGCGGTTCAAGCTGCCGGTGCTGTTCCTCGCGATCGTGGCGGCCACGGTCGCGCTGCGCACACCGCTCGAGGTCCTGATCGCCGCGGTGGCGGTCGGCGCGCTGTTCGCGCTGGCGCGGATTCCGTGGCGCACGGCGCTGGCCCAGCTGCGGCCGGTGGTGTGGATGTTGTCGGTGATCGCGGTGTTCCAGGTGCTGATCACCTCGCCGCAGCGCGCGGCGGTGGTGTGCGGGGTCCTGCTGATCTCGGTCGCGGCGGCGGCACTGGTCACCCTCACCACGCGGGTGAGCGACATGCTCGACGCCGTGACCAGCGCGCTCGGCCCGCTGCGACGCTTCGGCGTCGACCCCGACCGCCTGGGACTGCTGCTCGCCCTGGCGATTCGGTGCGTGCCGCTGCTGGCGGGCATCGTGCACGAGGTCGCCGAGGCGCGCCGCGCACGCGGATCGGAATGGTCGATGACCGCGCTGGTCACCCCGGTACTCGTGCGCGCGCTGCGCACCGCCGACGCCCTGGGTGAGGCGCTGGCCGCGAGAGGAGTCGACGATGAGTGACCTGCTGACCGAGCGGATCGCGGTTGCGGCGCACCGCGATCCGCACGCGGTCGCCGTGCGCGCCGCGTCCGACCGCGTGCACTACGGCGAATTCTGGCGCCGGGTGACCCGCACCGCGGCCGGTCTGCGCGGAATGCGCCGGGTCGCGGTGCTGCCGACCTCCGATATCGAATCCCTGGTGATCGTGACGGCGGCGATGCGGGCGGGCGTCGCGGTGGTACTGCTGCACCGCCACCTGCTCGCCACGCAACTGGCCCGCGTGCTCGACCTCGCCCGACCCGGCGCCGTCGTGGCCGCGCCGCGACAGCACGCGCGACTGCGCAGGCTCGGCCACGCGCACACGGTCACCGCCGCCGACCTCGAATCCGACGGCACGCCCGAATCGGCGCATCCGGATTCCGAACTGCTGGTCGGCATCACCTCCGGCACCACCGGCGAGCCGAAACTGTTCGTGCGCGACCAGAAGTCGTGGGCGGCGACCCTTGACCGCAGCGATCAGGTCTTCGACATCGCCGCCGGTGACCGCGTATCGGTGCCCGGCGTGCTCGACCACACGCATTTCCTCTACGGCGCGCTGCACGCGCTGACCCGAGGGGCGAGCGTCGACCTGCGCCCGGTGACCGACGCGCTCGGCGACGGCGCGACCCACCTGTACTCGGTGCCGACCATCGCCTGGGATGTGGTGCGCGGCGGCGGCGGACCGTTCCCGCTGGTGCGGGAGGTGCTGTCCTCGGCGGCGCGCTGGCCGCGGGCCGGACGCGAGGCGTTGCGGCAGACCCTGCCGAACGCCACCCTCACCCACTTCTACGGCGCCTCCGAACTCAGCTTCGTGTCTTTCGACCGCGGTGTGGACGACCGCTCGGCCGGACAGTTGTTCGACGGCGTCGACGCCGAGATCCGCGACGGATCGGTCTATGTCCGCAGCGACATGCTCTTCGACGGCTACCTCACCGACAGCGGCCGCACCGGCGGACCGGTCGACGGCTGGATGACCGTCGGCGACCGCGGCGAGGTCGACGGCCGCGCGCTGACACTGTTCGGCCGCGCGAGCGAGATGCTGATCCGCGCCGGACTGAATGTCGAACCGGCGGAAGTGGAATCGGCGTTGACCGCGCTGCCCGGCATCGGCGAAGCGGCCTGTATCGGCATCCCCGATCCGCGCATGGGCGAGGTGCCGGTGGCCGCGATCGTGGTCGACGGCGACCCGCCCCCGATCGCCGAGATCTGGCGACACCTGCGCGCCACCGTGCCGACCCCGAGCATGCCGGTACGCGTGCTGCCGGTGGCGAGTCTGCCCCGCACCCCGCGCGGCAAACTCGACAAGCGGGCGCTGCGCGAGATATTCAGCACCGCAACGGAATCCGACGGCCCGCGATAACCGGAACCGACCGCCGCGACCGCTTCGTCGCGGGGTCGACCTCCGGCACGGTCAAACCACCAGCGGCGTCGTCGGTGTGAAGACGACCGGAAGCGCGGTCAGCGCCCGGTGGAACGGACCGGGACGCCACGCGGGCGGTTCCTCGTCCGGGTCGAGCCGCATCTCGGGCAGCACATCGAGCAACTGGTCGATCGCCGACTGCGCGATCAGATAGGCCAGCGACTGCGCGGGACAGGCGTGCGGGCCGATGCCCCACGCCAGGTGGGCGCGGTTGCCGGTGAGGTCCTCGGCGCGGATCGCCGGATCGTTGTTGCAGGCGGCCATGCTGATGACCACCGGCTGGTGCGCGGGCAGCCACACGTCATCGATCAGAATCGGCTGACGCGGATAGGTGACCAGCAGGTTCGCCAGCGGGGGGTCGTTGAACAGCACCTCGTCCAGCGCGTCACGCGAGGACAGGTTGCCCGCGACCACGCTGGCGCCGAAACGATCGTCGGTCAGTAGCAGCAGCAGCGTGTTCACGATCAGGTTGAGTTCGTACTCGATCCCGGTGCCGTAGACCTGCGAGACATGGTGCGACACTTCGACATCGTCGAGCGGGTGGGTGAGCAGCACCGAGGTGAGATCGGCGCCGGGCTCGGACTTCTTGACCGAGACCAGCCGCGAGAGCGCCTCGCTCAGCAGTTGATTGCCCTGCTCGGTGTCCGCGCCTTCGAACAGCGCCGCCGTGCCCGCGGCGACCTGTCTGCCGATATCGTCCGGGCAACCGAGAATATGGTTGGTCGCGGCGAAGGCGAGCGGGAACACGTACTGGCTGATGAGATCGGCCTTGCCGTCCCCGCAGAACGAGTTGACCAGGTCCAAGGCCGTGCGCTCCACCGCCTGTCTGGTGGCGAACAGGTCGACCCGCCTGATGCTGTCGGTGATGGCCTGCCGATACCGCGCGAACTCCAGCCCGGTGCTGCGACTGGCCATCGGCCGCCATTCCAGCAGCGGCAGGATCGGGCAGTCCTCGGGGACGCCCTGCTGCCAGGCGCGCGGGTCGGCCGGGAAGTGTTCGGGATCGTTGAGCACGCGCACGGCGGTGCGATACGAGATCACCAGGGTGGCGGGCACATCGGGGGCCAACTCGACCGGGGCGAGCGAGCCGTATCGGTCGCGCATCATCCGGTAGAAGGCGTGCGGGTCGGCCGCGAATTCGGCCGAATGCAGGGGAACGCGCGGTTCGTCGGAAAGGATCGGTGAGCCGTGGGAGACCGGGCAGGACCGGTCGACGGCAGGTGGTGTGCTCAAGCAGAACTCCCGGGTATCTTTCTGAGCTACGGATTTGGGGAAAGAGTCACGCTGGCCGAGACGGTTCCCGCGCCGTTGATCCGGACGGCATCGGAGACGCGTCCATGCTACGACGCCCGCGGCGTGCCGGAGTGCCGAGCCGAATGCGGCGAGCCGTGCGCCGATGCGGCGGGAGTACCCGCACCGGCGCTCCGATCAGGGCCGCGGCGGTGCGAAGGGCAGCGAATCGGAATCGTGGACAGTGACGAGGATTACGGCGTCGCCGAACGGTTCGTCGCGGCGCGCGAGCCGATGCGCCAACCGCGCCAGCGGAATTCGCCACCGATACTTGGCGTCGAGCTCCGAGCGCACATACGGCAACAGCGTGCCCGCCGTCACCAACTGCGCGTGCCCCTCACGCTGCCGCGACCCGAGCACCGGACTGCCACGCCAGTCACCCGGCTGCACCAACACCCGCTCGTCGGTGGCGAACTGGTCGGCCTCCGCCGAACGCGACGACACGCTGAACGCGAGTTGCCCCGCACCCACCGGCACCACCAGCCTCGGCACCGTCACCAACTTGCGCGGCCCGACCACCGGCCGCGCCGCCAACACCGTCCTCGCCTCCCGCCACAACGCCGTGACCGGCGAAGGCTCCCGCGCGGGCGTGCGCATCCGGTGATACCCGCGCGGCGCGGGCCGCGCGATCAACTCGCGTTCGACGGGAATCTCACGGTGGGCGGGAACATCGATCAGAGTGCCGGTCATCGCATCCGAACCTTCCGGTGACGAAATCGGTGGCGGGCACGACGAATCGGTGCGGCCCCGTCGCCGAACCCGATCCCCACCTCGCGCGCCCGACCGTCCGCACGGACGACGAACCGCGAGTGCGAGACCACGACCATCGTGGTGGACGTACCTGCCCGTGCTCCACCAGCCATACCCGATGACAGCGACGATAATCACAGTTCGGGCCGGGCGATACAGTCGCCATGTCGTGACAGGACAGGAGGAGTGGGACTTTGGGTGACGGGGCGACGGTCGAGCCGGATGCCGTGATGGTGGATCGCGGTGCCCGGCTGTTCGAGTATCTGGCGCAGGTGCAGGGTATCGGTTCGACGCGAATGTCCGATCTCGCCGATTCCGGGTCGGTGACATGGTTGGCGAATCTGCCGGGCCATCACACGGTCCGGTACGCCCCCGCTTCGGATGGGCCGTTCCTGGTGGTCGGCAAGGTACAGGTGGAGCAGCCGCCCGCGGTGGACCCGCGGTTGGCGGGCCTGCTCGCCGCCGCCGACACCGAGGACCCCGACCGGGAACCCACCCTGCGGGACCGGCGTCACGGTGCGGGCGGCGCACAGCGGGCCGCGCACGATCCCGAGATCGCGGCACTGTTCGACGAGTGGTTGGCGCGGTGGCGGATGTGGGCGCTGCGGGCACGACCCGATGTCGCCGCGCAACAGCTGTACCGTCACCTCTACCAGTGTCATGTGACACTCGGCGTTGCTGCGGAATCGCAGGAGGCGGTGCTCGGAGTCGGCTGCCTGTCCTGGAGTCCCGAGGGACACGCCGCAGTGCGCCGACACATGCTGAGTGTGCCGGTCACCGTTGGTTTCGACGCCGATTCCGGCGAGGTCAGCGTGAGCGTGCTGACCGAGGCGGGCGTGGGCGGGATGAGCGTCGAATTGATGGAGTTCCTCGACAGTGCCAAGGTGTGCGCGCCGACGGGATTGCGCGAGGCGGAACGTTCGGCTCGCGAGAACGACATCGATCCGCTGGATCGCGCGGCCGTCGGCGCCCTCGTGCGGCGGATGGTCCACAGTGTGGATCCGGCGGCGACCTACCTCGACGACATGACAGCCGCCACCGCGACGCGAACACCGGTGGCCACCTACGCGCCCGCCGTGATCGTGCGCCCGCGTGGCCGCCGCGGTCTGGAGCGACTCCTCGGATCCATTGCCCGGCGCATCCGCGAGCGGCGAGCCCTTCCGGACGGACTCCGCGATCTCGTCGACCCCGACCACGTGCCCGCACCGGTGTCCGACGCCGATGACGGGGCCATCGTCAGGGACGGAACGGATTGTTTTCTGCCGTTGCCGCTCAACGATGTTCAGCTACGCATCCTCGACCATGTCGACAATCACGCGCACACGGTGGTGCAGGGTCCGCCGGGGACCGGCAAGACCCATACCGCCGCCGCGTTGATCACCCACCTGCTGGCGCAGGGCAAGCGGGTGTTGGTCACCGCGCAGACCGATCGTGCCCTGGAGGAGGTGCGGGGAAAACTCCGCGAGGAGATCCGGCCGTTGTGCGTCTCGGTGGTGGGCGCCTCGCGGGAATCGTTCGCCGACCTCGAATCAGCGGTGCGAACGATCTCCAAGATGGCCGACGACCACGATCCGAAGGTCTCGGCGGCGCGCGGCGAGAAGGCACGGCTGCGGATCGCCGATCTGCGTGCTCGGCGTGCCGATGTGCGGCAGCGGCTCTCGCGTGCCCGCGAGCTCGAGGTCGCGCGCCACGATGTCCGCGGTTACCGCGGGACGCTGTCGGACATCGTCGTGCGGCACCGTGCGCAGGCGCGACACCACGCGTGGGCCACCGATCTGTTGCCCGCGCGGGTCGACGTGCCGTTGCCGGTGGACGGTGCGGAGGTCGAGCAATGGCGGCGGTTGCTGCTCGATGAAACCCTGCGCGACCCGGAAGTGCGGGCGCCCGCGCTGATCCGCGCCGACGAGCTGACATCCGCGCACGAGATGCGCGGATGGTTCGCGCGCCGTGCGAGCGCCGCGTCCCGGTGCCGCGAACTGGAAGCGGCAGGCCGCAGTTCGTGGGCCATCGGGATCACCGAGCTCCAGCCGCACGTGCGAGCCGAATTGCGCGGTCTGATCTGTGAGATGGACCGGGTGGCGACCGAGGAGGAATCCGCTCGCGAACCCTGGATCCGGCAGGCCGTCGCGGACCTGCGCGCGGGCCACGCCGCCCAGTGGCACACCCGAGCCGAGGAGATCGACGCGCTGCTGCGCTCCGCCGAAGGCTGTGCCGCCGAGGTCGGGATGACCGAGGTCACCGTCGCGGGCGAGGATCACGGGCCGCTGGTGGCGCTGGCGGAGAAGCTTATCGCACACCTGGCGGAGAACGACGCGATCAAGACCAACGCGGACGGCTCACCGAAGATCGGGTTCCGCACGCCGCGCATCGTCAAGGAAGCGGCGCCGTTGTTCGAGCGGGTTCGTGTCGACGGCCGCATCCCCACCACCGAGGCGCCGCTGCGGATCTTCTGCCGCGCCGAGGAAGCCATCAGGTTGCTGCACCGGCTCGACGCCATGTGGTTCGGTGTGCTGGTCCCGCCGCCCGCCGCCGTGACCATCGGTGGTCGGCTGGCCTGGCACCGCGATGCCCACGCCAGAATCGTGCGGTTGACCCAGTTCGACGGCCGCTTGCGGGCCGCGGGGACGACGCTGCGCGAATACGGTCTGGCGGAACCGGATTGGGCCGATGCCCGGTCGGTGCGGTGGCTGCTCGCGGCGTTCGACGCGGTCGCCGCGATGGACGAACTGCGGGCAGCCGACGTGCCGATCGAGGCTGTGCGTTCGCGATTGCGTGGCCTGCGAAGTGATCCCGGGAGTACGGCGACGATCGCCGCGGCCTGCGCGGCGATCGAACACGGGGACGGCGATGCCTACGCCGCGGCGGTGGCACGGCTGGCCGTGGTGGACGGCGCGAGGCAGCGCTACGGGCGGCTGCGGGCTCTCGAGGCTCGCATGTCGGCGTTACCCGCGCTGCGTTCGGCCGTCGAGGCGACCCCGAGCGATCCGAAGTGGGCAGCCCACGCGGCCGAGCTGTCGGCGGCCTGGGACTGGGTCGCGGTCGGCGGGTGGCTCGCCGACGAGTCGGACGCGGAGGTGAACGACCTGTTCACCGCGCTCGACGACATCGAGTCCGGACTGCGCGCGGCCGCCACCGACCTGGCGGTCCAGAAATCCTGGGATCGCGCCGTCGGCCCGGGGGGACTCACCCGCACCGCGCGCGCCGACCTGCAACAGTACGTGCAGCTGGTGCGGATGCTCGGCAAAGGAACCGGGACCCATGCCGCGCGCCACCGCGGCAATGTGCAACAGGCTCTGACCCGCTGCCGGGCAGCGGTTCCGGTGTGGATCATGCCGATCTACCGGATCGTGGAACAACTCGACATCGAGCCGGACATGTTCGACGTGATCGTCGTCGACGAGGCGTCGCAGGCGGGCCTGGAGTCGGTTTTCCTGCAGTACCTCGCGCCGCGCATCGTGGTCATCGGCGACGACAAACAGGTGTCGCCGTCGGGGGTCGGCATCGAGCAGGTGCAGCTGCAACGGCTGGCCTCGCAGTATCTGTTCGATTTCCGGTTCCGCGCTTCCTGGGAGAACCCCAAGCACAGCCTTTTCGACGAAGCGCTGCTGCGTTTCGCCGGACGGCTGACCCTGGTCGAACATCGGCGCTGCGTTCCCGAGATCATCGGGTTCTCGAACATGATCGCCTACGAACCGCACGGGGTGCGATTGGCGCCGGTCCGGATGTTCGGAAGTGACCGGTTGCCGCCGATCGAGGCGGTGTATGTCGCCGACGGCGTCAGCAGAGGTGACAATGTCAACGAGCGGGAGGCCGAGCGGCTGGTCGAGCGCATCGTCGAATGTGTCGGGGATCCGGCGTACGCGGGCAAGACCTTCGGTGTCATCTCGCTACTCGGAAAGAAGCAAGCCAAACTCGTCTGGGACAAGGTGCTGCGGCGTCTCGCGCCGGAGGAGATCGCGCGCCGACAGCTGCGCTGCGGTGACGCCGCCGACTTCCAGGGCGCCGAACGCGACGTGATCTTCCTGTCGATGGTCAAATCCTCCGGGCCGGATTCGTTGCTGGTGGCACAGACCGGTGAGCAGGTGGTGCAGCGCTACAACGTCGCCGTGTCGCGCGCCCGAGATCAGCTGTGGCTGTTCCATTCGGTCGCCATCGAGGAATTGCGCAATCCCGAGGACCTGCGTTTTCGGCTTCTCGACTACTGTCGGACCGCGCGGCAATCGGGTGGCGCCCGTGTGACGATGCCGCGGCGGGTTGCCGAGGATCGTCCGGTCGCGCCTTTCGATTCCCTGTTCGAGCAGCAGGTTTTCAATCGTGTGGTGGATCGCGGATACCTGGTGACCGCACACGAGGACGCCACGGGTTACGACATGGACATGGTCGTCGTCGGTGGTCGCTCTCGGGTGGCGGTGCAATGCGATGGCGATACGGTCGAAGGGCCGGAGCAGTTCCAGTGGGAGATCGCACGGCAACGTGATCTGGAACGATGCGGGTGGCCGTTCTTCCGGGTGCGGCGGTCGCGGTTCATCGCCGATCCGGAATCGGCGATGTCGCCACTGTGGCTGATGCTCGGCGAGCACGGTATCCATCCGGCGAGCGCGCAGGCTGCTCCCGCACTCGAAGAGTCGGCGGTGGCGAGCGCGAGTCCGGTGGTCCAGGACATCGCGCGTCTCCCGGTTGAGGGCGTTGTGCGTTCGCCGGTTGAGGACGTTGTGCGCCCATCGGTCGAGGAGATTGCGCGCCCGCTGGTCGATGATGTTGGGCGTTCGTCGGTCGAGGACGTCGCGCGTGCGCGGGTCGGAGACGTTGCGCGTAAGCCGGTTGAGGAGATTGCGCGGTCTCCGGTATTCGACGAGGACCTGTCGGAGGAGTTCGCGGACGCGGCTGTCGAGGAATCCGCCGCGCTTCCCGAGCCGCGAGTTGGTCGGTCCACGCGGGATCGGGGACAGCGGGTCGGCGTCTCGAGGGAGGAGGAATCGGCGGCGGTGTCGGTTGCCGATGTGGCGGTCGCACCGAAAGTGGTTCCTTACGAGTCGTTCTCCGAGTTGGCGGCCCGACCGGACGAGGTGGCCGACGACACGGTAGTGCACGATCTCGTGCGGATCGTCGGCGTCGAGGGGCCGGTGTGCGGCGGTCGCGTGCACGCGATCTATCTGCGCGGTCGCCCGGCCGCCGAGCACGATCGGCTGCGCGAAGCGGTGGATCGAGCATTGCGCGAAGCCGTGCGTGCCGCGGTGCTCGTGGACGAGGACCCACTCGATCTCGGTGACCCCGAGCGCTGGACCTATCGGCTCCCCGACCAACCCCATTTCCTGCCGAGGACGCTCGGTGCGCGACAGATCAGCCAGGTTCCCGCTCGGGAACTCGCGGACGTCATGCGCAACTGCGGCGACCGGCTCGGGTGGACCGACAGAGCGGCGCTCATGCGCGCGGTCCTGAGCGAACTGGGCGAATCGGACCTGACCGACGAGGCTGTCGCCGAGCTGGCCTTGGTGCTGCCGCTGGCCACGCGGCCGATCCCAGAGCCTCGGCCGGTGTCGTGACTCTCGTTCACAGCAACGCCGTCGGGGTCACCCCGCGAACAAAGGCGGCGATCTGCACCAGGCGTCGCGCGGGAACTCGCACCGGTCGGATGTCCGACATCAGGCCGTGTAGTCCGGCGAGCGGATCGGCGGCGTTGATCCACTCCGCGACCAGCCTCGACGCACGGTCCCGCTCGTTGGGCGTGCCACCGGTCGATACCGAGAGCAGCAGCAGATCCTCGAAATCGGTGTCGAGAGAGTAGAAGTGCAGCCGCGCCGCCGCGGCCGCGGCCTCGACCGCCGCCGCGAGTCCGGTCTGATCGGTCAGCCCGATGATGTCGCCGAGTTCTTCGGCGGTGCCGATGCCGCCTCGATCGGTGAGCGCCCCGCAGAATTCAGCGACGATTCCGGTGTCTCGTGCGGGCGAAACCTGCGGAGTCGAAAACTTCGGGGACGAAAACTCCGGGGACAGCGGCTGTTCGGCTGTTGCGGCCGACGGCGGTGTGAGCGTCGACCGACTGTTCGCGAGTAGCGCGGGAGTGGGACGCGCGGGAGCGGAACGTGCGGGGGTGGGAGGCGCGGCGGTAGGAGGCGCGGTCGGGTCGGGTGTGGCGCGATCCCGCGTGTCGGGACGGTTGCTGTCGGCGAGCCACCGTTCCAGGACGGCCGCCATCTCCGCCAGGTCGGCGGTGGACACTTCCTCGGCGATCGACGCGAGGTAGGCATCCTGTGCGCCCGCCTCGTCGCGCGGGTTCTCGGAGGTTCCCGGCAGGTGGGCGATGAGCAGGATCGGCGGTGACGTCGCGTCGGGACGCATGATCCGGCCGAGCCGATGGGCCAGTTGGCGTTCGGTCCGCGTGGTCGCGAGGACCACTCCCACTCGGAGGTCCGGTATGGCGACGGCTTGGTCGAGAACGCGGGATTCGACGATCGCCGACAGGTCGCCGTCGCGCAGTCGCCGAACGATCTCGTCGCGCTCGGACGCGCTCACACCGGCGCCGACGCGCGCGGCTCGCATTCCCGACTCGGTGAGCGCCTGGACGACCTGGCCTGCCGAGGACGCCCGACCGGCGAACAGTACCGTGCGGGTTCGCGCGAGAGCGCGCACCGGCAGTTGCCTGACCAGCAGCATCTTCTGTTCGCAGTCGGCGAGGATCGCGTCGCGATCCATGACGGCGTCGAGATAGCGCGCGGCGATGCGCGCGCTCGGGCCGGTGGCGTCGGCCAGAAGTCTTGCGTACGCGTCGAATTCACGCCGCGACGACTCGGGTGCGCCGTAGGTGCCGACCAGGGTGTCGGTGGCGCGCGCCATCCGTTCGTCGATGTGCTGGAGGCGCTGCGTTTCCCGTTCCCCGAGCCGGACGGCGACCCGCAGGACGCGCACCCGCGGGAGGATCGCCTCGCGAACCGCCCTCGGGTGGTCGCAGCCGTTGATCACCGCACCGAAGTAGGGGTGCACCACGGTTTCGATGATGTCGTCGTGGCGCTCGGCGGTGGTGGCCAGGCCGAGTCGCCATTCGTAGTGGTCGAGCAGAAGTTTCGGGTAGGCGCCCGCGGCGTAGTCCTGTATTTCATCGACCACCAGCGCGGACGCGCGCGCGGATTCGGTGTCGGGGCGGAGCTGGGCGGCGGCTTTGGCCGTGACCACCAGCACCTCACCCCGCGTCGGCAGCGATTCGGTCGACCCGCCGAGCCCGCCGACCGCGCGACCGGGCAGTGTCGTGCGCGTGGTCGCGATCCAGTGCTCCAGACGTGCCGCATCGGGCACCACGACGACCACTCGGTGTCCGTGGGCGAGTGCTTCGGCGACGGCCGCGATGCCGAGGACGGTCTTGCCCGTGCCGCGGACCGCTTCGACCACCGCGCGGTGGTCGTTCCCGCTCCAGGTCCGCAACGCTTCGTCCTGCCACGCCCGCAACGGCGGCCCGGCGTATACCTCGGCGTCCGATGTACGCGCGGCATGAGAGGAATCGAACCAGGATCGCACCGTGGCTTCGGAATCCGCTCGCACGGCCCACACGGGCGGCTGGTCGTCGAACTGCTCGAAGATGTCCTGGCGCCGGTAGAGCGCGCTGTTGACCACCGACCGGGTGATCCGAGGATCGGCGAGCGCGTTCGCGATCTGGGCCGCCGAGCATTTCGGATGTGCCAGCAAGTGCTCGGCGATCCGAAGAATATCCGTCACGTGCGCGTTCACCTTCCCCCGCTGTCACCGCGTGATCGCGTGTAAGCGTATCGTCCGCATACCGGTTTCGAGTGGAACGGACCGAGGGAAACGATCCGTACCTGTCGGCCGATTGTCGATGCGATGATGGTGACCTTCGCCGCACGCGGCGCACGGTGGTCGAGTAGTTGCGGAGGGGGCTGCGTGGCGGAATCGTTCCTGGCCCGGCAGGCCGGAGATGAGGAATTCCGGCTGGCCGAGGCGCTGCGGTCGGTGAAATTGTTCGTCGAGACCGGCTTGGACGCCGACGAGATCGCCCGTGCCCAGGAATTGTTCGGCAGGCTGGCGCGCGAGCGGGCGCGGCGCTTCGGGATACGGTCGGTCATCGACCGGTATCCGGCGCTGACCTTGACGACTTTGATAGGCCACGCCGGACTGGCCTACGACCAGGGGAAGTACTGGGAAAGTTTCTGGGCGGTGGTCGATCTGACGCCGGAACCGGATTTCGAGGCGGCGCTGCGCACCCGGCTACGCGGCATGCTGCGCAAATTCGGAATGCGGGAATTCGATGATCTCGGCGCCCAGTACGTCCAGGTCTTGGCGGTGCACGCGGGTATTCCCGTGCACTGCCTGAACGATCTGGTCGAGGTGATCGAACAGCACATCGCGGCGGGACGCGATCGTGACGGTGCGGCGCTGTTCGAATGGCTCACCGAACCCGGCATGGGTTACCGGATGGGGTCGCTCGATGTCCCCGTGCGCAATTTCCTCCGGTTCGGTGGCGAGGTGGCCGTCGACATCGTGGACCGGATCATCGAATTCGCCGAATACACCGTCGAACACCCCGATTTCACCAACGACCTCGGTCTGGACACCTCGACCACGGGCCTTCCCGACGCGTTGCTCGACGCGCTCATCGATCGGCTCCAGGAGCGTCCTTTCGGTTCGGAGGCAAGGGTTTCCGGGCCCGCCGAAGCGCGCGGGCGGCGCCCTGCGGTGGCCTACAATCGGATCGACGACGAGATCGTGATCGAGGTTCCCTATCCGAGCACGGCGCCGGAAACCCCGTGGCTGGTGTCGTTCGACGGCGACACCGTTCAGGTGTACGCCGAGCGACCGTGGGGCCTGTCCGACACCCGACTCTGCCCGCCTACGTCGGTGCCCGTACCGCGCCGCGTCCGACACGTCCTGCTCACCCATCCCGGTTCGGGGGCCAGACACACGCTGCCGGTGGTGGACAAGGACGAACCCCTGCTGCTGTTCGACGAGTACGGTCGCGCACTGTCGCGGCACACGGCGTTGCCGCGCGGTGAGGTGATCGCGGTCCATCCCGGTGACGCCGAATTGCTCGATGCCGATCGCGGCGCCCGAATCGCCGCGACCTCCGAATGCGTTCCGGTGGGTTGGCGCGGCTGGGTGGCGCGGGTGTGCGCGCTCGACGACGTCGACGGTGTCGTCCTGCGCCGCGACGGTTCCACCGGTCCCGTCGTGCGCGCGGTGCGGGCGGTCGGCGCGGCGCGGCTGGAGCCTGCGACACCGCTGCCGGGGCTGAGTACGCGCAACGGTCTGCACGTCTACGCCGAGCGACCCACGGTGCTGCTGCCGCCCGCCACCGCCGCGTCCGTCGTATGGTGGGTGCGCACTCGGCGTGCCGGGACCGTGGACTGGCTCACCGACGAGGAATGGGAATCCTCGGACACCGAATCCTGCCTCGACCCGTTCGACGGGATCGAGTCCGGTCTGCTCGGGTTGTTCGACATCGTGGTCAGCGGCCCGCTCGGGTCCGATCTGCGGCATACCTTCTTCCTCGCCGAGGGTTTGGTCGTCGAGTACGACACGCCGTTCCGGGTGCCCGAACAGGACGGCATGTCGGAGTGCACCGCTGAACTTGTCGCGCTATCCCCGATGGCGGTGGACACCGAGAGGGTGCGATTCGACCGCTCGACGCGGGAAACCGAGGTGCGGGTCCGGTCTCGCGACCGGTCGGAGCGGTTGATACTGCGCCCGCCGCATGTCGAGTTGCGGGTCGACCCCGTGGGATCGGCCGCGCGGTGGCGCACCGCGGCGACGGTGCTGTCGGCCGAGGACATGACCGACGACGCTGTTGTGGCGGTGCGCGTACCCGGCGACGTCGAAGTCGATCTCGCCCTGGTCACGGCGACGGGGTCGGTCGCGCAGGTCGAGATCCCCGAGGTGCTGCGCGGCAACGTCTTCCAGGTCTCCACTCGCGTGTTCGCCGATACCGCGCGGGCGCTGCGCACGTCGACGCTGTCGGCGCGCGTCGACGTGGCGGCGGATGTCACTCGGCTGGTCAGCTTGGCGCGCATCCGCCCGACGCGGCTGTTCGCGGGCGTGCGCCTCGCGGGCTCGTCGCTGATCTTCGACGGATTGGCGGGACCGGAGATGGCGGCGTTCGTGTGGGCCGACACGGCGCCGTGGCGGCCGCCGGAGCAGGTCGCGATCTCGGATGGAACCGCCTGTCTACCTGCGGAATTGACCGGTGCGGGCCCGCTGACCGTTCAGGTGTTCGTCGATGATCCGTGGTCGGTGATCACGTCGCCCGCGCGGCCCGACGACACCGCGGTGCGGATGGAACAGCCGGGCTGGGTCGAGGACCCCGACCCCGCGCGCGCCCGCTTGTCCCGGTATCTCGCGGGGGCGGCGCCGCTGCCGCGTGACGGCATGGCGTTCGGTGCGATCTGGCCGGTTCTTGTGCGCGAGTTCGACGCGGCGCACGGGCGCGACCGGGTCGCCGACGGCCTGATCGAGGCGTTGTCCGTCGACCCGCGCGGCGCGGTGGAGGCATTGGCGGACAGCGCGATTCCGCAATCGGAGTTCCCGGCGTTGTTGATCCGCTCGGGACTCGTGGAGCGCGGCTTCGACTCCGTGGTGCGCGGTGAGCGGAACGCCCATCCGTGGCTCGGCTGCCTGATGGACATCGCGGATCTGCCGCTGCTGAAGCTGCGAACCTCGGCCGAGGCCGAACGCGCCGAAGTGGCGGGATATCTCGCGAGTCGCGGCGGCCCGTGGCTGACCGAACTGCTGTCCGGCAAGGTCGGCGACCCGCGGGTAGGCGTCCTCGACGCGAACACCTTGCGCATGACCGGGTTCGACGCGGTGCGCGTCGAAGAGCTGAAGTCGGCCTGCGAGATAATTCCCGGCGCGCTGCTCGACATCGACACCAGATTCTCGGCGGTGTTCGACGCTTTCGGACAGCGGCAGGCATGGCAGCGCGATCCCGCCCTCGGCATCCTGACGAAGGCATCGGCCCCGGCGTTGGCGCTGCTGCACCGGGCCGCGCCGTTTGTCTACGGTGTCGTCGCCGCGCGCAACGAGGTGCTCACCGGGGTCGACACGACCGAACATCCGTGGCTGCTCATGTCCCTGCAATCGCTGCTGATGGCCGTCTCGGCCCGGCTCGCGGCGCGTGGCGTGTTGTCGCGCCCGTTCTCGCCGGAGACCCGCGGGGCCTGGGCGCGGCTGGCCGAACTGTGTCCCGCCCTTGTGGCGACCGACCTGCTCATCGCCGACGCGCTCGCCTGCTACCACATCCACAACGACCTGATCGGAGTCACCGCGTGACCGACCGCCTCGATCCACTGGCCGCCGCCGCCGATATCGAGTCGAGCTACAAGCGCTACCTGAAAACGCTGATCGCGCCGCGTGATCCGGCGCTCGCTGCGGAATTCGATCATCGGATCGACGCGACCACCATGCTGACCAAGGGGCCACTGCTCGAACTCACGCCCCCTTACGAGCCCGGCGCCTCACTCGCCGATCTGATCGCCGAGGGGGTGTTGCATCCGGGATTCGCGGAGTTCGAATCCGAGAAGTTGTCGCTGGATCGTCCGCTCTACCGGCATCAGGAGACCGCGGTGCGCAAGGCGGTCGCGGGCCGCAACCTGGTCGTGAGTACCGGTACCGGTTCGGGAAAGACCGAGAGTTTCCTGTTGCCCATCTTCAACGCCCTGGTCGCCGAGAAGGCCGCTGGCACACTGGGACCCGGCGTGCGCGCGCTGCTGCTCTATCCGATGAACGCGCTGGCCAACGACCAGCTCGGCCGCTTGCGTGAGCTGTTGGCGAACTCACCCGAGATCACCTTCGGTCGCTACACGGGCGAGACCCGCCAGGATCGCCGCGATGCCGAAACCGTTTTCCGCGCGATGTATCCAGGCCGCGAACGCCTGCCCAATGAACTGCTCAGCCGAGACGAGATGCGGGACAGGCCGCCACATATCCTGCTGACCAACTACGCGATGCTCGAATACCTGTTGCTGCGTCCTCTCGACATCGAACTCTTCGACGGCGAATACCGGGACACCTGGCGTTTCATCGCCTTGGACGAAGCCCACGTCTACGACGGCGCTCAGGGCGGCGAGGTGGCGCTGTTGTTGCGCAGGCTCCGCGACCGGGTCGCAGGCTCGCGGTCGGTTCAGTGCATCGCGACCTCGGCGTCGTTGACGGGGACGGGCGAGGCGAATCAGGGCCGCGAGGCGACGGATTTCGCGCGCAAACTGTTCGACCAGGCGTTCGAGTTCGTCGCCGATGACCCGTCGCGTCAGGATCTGGTCACCGCGACGCGGTTGGGCAGCCGTGCCGAGTCGACCTGGACCATCACCGATGAGCAATTGCTTCGGCTGGCAGAGCCCGACGCCGATCCGGCCGAGCTGGCGACGCATTCGCCGATCGGCGATGTCGCGGACGCGCTGCACCGGGAAAAGCGGATCGCCGCTCTGAAATCGCAGGCCAACCGTAAACCGGTGGCGGTCTCGGAACTGGCCGAAAAACTGTGGCCGGACGACGAGTCGGCCGCGCGTAAGGTGGAGGCGCTGGTCGCGCTCGGCTCGAAGGTCTCCGACGACGCGGACCGACCGGTGCTGTCGGCTCGCTATCACCTGTTCGTCCGGTCCACCGAAGGCGCCTTCGTCTCCTTCGAAGCGGACGGCGCCCCCAAGGTGTTGCTGAGCAGGCATGAGATCGATCCAGACACCGGGCGCGCGGTATTCGAGTTCGGCGCCTGCCATCGCTGCGGAGCGGTGCATCTGGCGGGCGAGACGAGTGAGCAGGAAGGCAGGCGGGTGTTCCGGCCCGCCGCGAGTGAGAAGGCAGTGCGCTGGCTGGTGCTCACCGACGGCGACGCGGCGAGTGTGGTCGACGAGGACGAGGCCACGCTGTCCGAGGACAAGGAATCCGAGACCGCCGCGAGCGTGCGTATGTTGTGTACCGGATGCGGCGCGTACGGTGCTCCTGCGGTGTGCGCACTCGACTGTCCCGGCGGCGCGGTCAGGGCGGTGCGCGAGCATCAGAGCCCGCAACGTGTCATGAGCACCTGCACGGAATGCGGAGCCCGTGCGCGCCAGGTCATCCGGCGTCTGCACACCGATACCAATGCGGCGCCCGCGGTCATCACGACCGCGCTGTACCAGCACATCCCGACGGCCGACGACGCGACCGCGTTGCATGTCGGCGGCGGGCGAAAGTTGTTGATGTTCTCCGACTCTCGACAAGCGGCCGCCTTCGCCGCGCCGTATCTGGCGAGCACCTACGGAAGGCTGCTGCATCGGCGCTATCTGACCGAGGCGCTGAGCGATCCGAAGAACGCCGACGAGCCGCTGTCGGTGGAGGATCTCGCGGCCGCGGCGCGCGCGGTGGCGCGCGGTGGCGGTCACTTCGACGAACGCGCCACTCGCTCGACGATGTTACGCGAGGTCAATCCTTGGGTGATGGCCGAATTGATGTCGATGGATCAGCGCCAGTCGCTCGAGGGGCTCGGCTTG
Organism: Nocardia bovistercoris; assembly: GCF_015674855.1. GTDB lineage: Bacteria > Actinomycetota > Actinomycetes > Mycobacteriales > Mycobacteriaceae > Nocardia > Nocardia bovistercoris. Next base: position 212,102 of record NZ_JADMLG010000010.1, read on the forward strand.
ATGCGGGTGACGCTGTTCCGTCCACGCGGCGCGGCGGTCCCGAAGGGGTTCGCCGCGCTCGGGCTCTCCGAAGACGAGTTCTGGGCGCTGCTGGACGAATTGGTGCGAACGCTGCGCGTGCAGGGCGCGATGACGCTGCTCGACGACGTGGACATCAAGGCCGCGATCTTCGAACCCCGCAATGCCGAGATCCGGATCCGCACCCGGGATTCCGATCGCAATCGGCGCATCATCAGCTGGCTGCCCGCGGGCCGGGCGGGTACCACCAACAACCGAATCCTGCTCGTGCGCAAGGTGCTGTCGGCACTCGAGGCGTCGGCGCCTGCGGAGACCGTTCTGGAGAAATGCTGGGATTTCCTGCGGGACAACGGATATGTCGTGGCCCGAACCGACAAGGTCGCGGGGGTGATCTACCAGCTGGACCACGAGCAGTTGCGACTCGGCCGCGGCATGGACAGCGCCTGGTACCAGTGCTCGGCCTGCCGCAGGCTCACCACCAACGATATCCGCGGACTGTGCCCGCAGGGTGGCTGTGACGGCACCGTCTCGGAGTTCTCGGTGCCTGCGCCGGGCGAGGACACCAACCACTATCGCACCGTGTATCGCACGCTGGCGATGGCGCCGCTGAGCGCGCAGGAGCACACCGCGCAGTGGCAGGCCGGCGAGGCCGCCGGAATCCAACGCGATTTCGTGGACGGCAAGGTCAATGTGCTGTCGTGTTCGACCACCTTCGAACTCGGTGTCGACGTGGGTGAGTTGCAGTCGGTGATGCTGCGCAATATGCCGCCGAAGACCGCGAATTACGTCCAACGGGCAGGCCGCGCCGGTCGCCGGGTGAGCGCGGCGGCCCTGGTGGTGACCTACGCCAAACGCAGTTCGCACGATCTGTCGAAGTTCCAGCAGCCGGACTCCATGATCGCGGGCGAGATGCGAATTCCGTGGATTCCCATCGAGAACGACAGGATCGGCCGACGGCACGCGCATTCGATCGCGCTGGCGGCCTACTTCCGGCTCCGCTTCGATGCCGACAAGCTCCAATGGCGGCACGCGGGTGACTTCTTCACCCCGACACCGCAGGGCGGCGATTCGGCGGCCACCCAGGTGCGGGCCTTCCTGACGCCCGTGCCGGAGGCGATCCGCCGTTCGCTGCGTGCGGCGCTGCCCGCCGCCACCGCCGCCGCGATCGACGTGGACGGCGACGGCTGGGTGGCGCGGTTGTGCGCATTGCTCGAGGTGGCCGAACACGACATCGTCAGCGATATCGCCACCTTCGACGGTTTGATCGCGGAGGCGGTCGAGGCGGGCAAGTACGCGCTCGCCGACAGGTTGAAGCGCACGCTGCGCACCATTCGGGAACGCGCACTGCTCGGCTATCTGGCGAACAAGAACATTCTCCCGAAGTACGGATTCCCCGTCGACACCGTGGAATTGCGAACCCTGCACTGTGAGGGCACGATCGGCGACAAACTCGAACTGTCGCGCGATCTGAGCCAGGCGGTCTTCGATTACGCACCGGGCAATCAGGTGGTGGCGGGCGGCAAGGTGTGGACGTCGCGCGGGCTGCACAAGTTGCCCAAACGCGAATTGGAGGAACTGCAGTACCGGGTGTGCAAGGAATGCTCGTACTTCGAATGCGGCCATGTGCTCGACAGCACGGCGCTGTGCCCGAACTGCGACACCGCATTCGGCGCAGTCCGCCGATGTGTGCTGCCGGAGTTCGGCTTCGTCGCCGAACGTCGGCCCCAAGACGTGCGACCGGAGCCGCCGCAGCGTAGGTGGGGCGGCACGAGCTATGTCGAGCACACCGGCGATATCTCCGAGATGCCGCGCTGGACTCCCGCTCCTGGGCTCGAGGTGCGCGCGCGGGCCGGAACGCGGGCGCGGATGGCGGTTGTCAGCGACGGCGGTGGGGCCGGTTTCCAGCTCTGCCCGTGGTGCGGCTGGGCCGATGTCTACGCCGGGGGGACTTCGGTGGCGCGCGCCCACCAGCACCCGACCACCGGCACCCCGTGCAAGGGGCGGCCGACGGTCACCTCGCTGGCGCACCGCTACGAAACCGATGTCGCCGAATTCACCTTCCGTGGCTTCGACGCAGTCACGGCGTCGGATGAAAACTGGTTGTCGGTGCTGTACGCGCTGCTCGAGGGTGCTTCGCAGGCGCTGGAGATCAGCCGCGACGATATCGACGGCACCCTGTCCTGGAGCGCGGACGGACATCGCAGCCTGGTGCTGTTCGACACGGTGCCCGCGGGTGCGGGTGCGGCCAAACAGATCGCGACGGAATTCCGGAAGGTGGTCGAGACCGCCGCGAAACGGGTGAACTCCTGTGAATGCGGCAGGGAGACCTCGTGTTACGGATGTCTGCGGACATTCCGCAACGAACGTTTCCACGAAAAGTTGTCGCGCGATGGCGCGATGGCGGTCTTCGAGCGACTGGCCGTCCTCGACGAACCCGCCGACGCCGACCAGCCTCGCTGGGATCCCGTCGCCGTCCACAGTTCGGACGCGGTGCGCGCGCTGCTGGTCGAACTCGCCGCTCTCGGTGTGCCCGAACCCGAGATCGGTGTGGAGCAGGGCAGGCACTACTGGCCGGTGGAGATCAGCTGGCCGCACGCGAAGGTGGTGGTGGTCGAGGGCGAGCAGCCCGAACGCGACAGCGAACTGACCGCCGACGGGTTCCACGTCGTCGCCGTCGAGGACGCCGAGGCGGCACAGCTGCTGACTTTGCTCGTTCGACGGTGAACGCCTGCGGAACAGAGTTTTTCAGAGCTGTTCAGCGCAGCAGTTCCGAGCGCCCGCCCGACCAGGTGACCACCAGTTCGTCGCGGGCGCGACTGGCCGCGACATACAGCAGCGACCGCTCCCGCTGCCGGGCCTCGGCCATGTCCTCCTCGGGGATGTGGCGCAGCTGGGAACGCGACGGTACTCGGTCGCTGCCCGTGCGGGCGAGTATCGCGTAGCGGAACTCCATGCCCTTGGCGCGGTGCATCGTCAGCACTTGGACGTGGTCGGCGGTGGCCGGGTCGTCGTCGAGTACGGTCGCGGGGATGCCGCGTTGGACCAGTCCACGCGCGAGGATGTCCCGATCGGTTTTCGCTCTGGTGAGGACCGCGATATCGCCCGGCCGACTGTGCTCGGTCGCGAGCCAGCGCCCGATCCGCGCCTCGATGACGTCGAGTTCGTCGGCGGCGCTGTCGCATTCGACCAGAGTCGGTTCGGGGCCGAGCCGCGCGGAGGTGTATCCGGCCGTGGTGTCGTGGCCTTCCTCCAGATCGCGGTACTCGCCCCCTTCGAGCAGGCCGACCGCGAAACGCAGGTTTTGCGCGGTGGTCCGGTAGTTGAGGGTCAGCCTGCTGGAGCGGGCGCCGCGGATGTTGATGCCGAGCCTGCTCAGCACGACCGGCTGGCCGTAGATGCGTTGGTGCGGGTCCTCGGCGATGAACAGGTCGTCCGGGCCGTCGGCGACGAGTGCGCGCAGCAGCCGCCAATGGGAGGCGTGCAGGTCCTGTCCCTCGTCGACGACGACGTGGTCTGCGGGCTCCGGGTGTCCGGCGTCGGCGCGTAGGCGCAGGTGCGCGGCGGCGATGGCGACCGCCTCGGGATAGGTCAGCGACCCGTTGCGGGCCGCTTGCCTGCGGTATTCCTCGACCACACGCCAGATCTGCATGCGCTGGGTCCGTGAGACCCGCACTCCGCGCCCCGCGCGTGGCGCCCGCGCATACTCCTCGACGGTGGTGATCTCGTTGCCGAGCACCACGCTGACGTATTCCTGGGACAGGAAAGTCGGGTGGCGCAACCGCGCGTCGAGGCCGTCGCCCGCCGCCGCCGCGGCCTGTGCCCACCCGGCCTCGTTGCCGACCCGTTTGCGGCGGTGCGCGGAAAGGCCGGGCCCGAACACGGCGGCGTAGGCGGGCCCCTGATCGCCCTGCCGGACCGCGCCTGCCGCGAGCGAGTCGAGGCCGGACACGAAAACGCCCGGTGCGCCCAAGGAAGTCGCGATGCGCACGGTGGGGTCGAGCGCTTTCAGGTCGTCTTCCAGCCCGCTCGCCAGGGTCTTGTTGAACGTGGTGAGCACGATGCGCGCGAGCGGATCGCGTCGGGCCAGCGCGCGGGTGCGGTGCAAGAGTACGACCGTCTTCCCGGTGCCCGCGCCCCCGGACAGCCGGAACGGCCCGCGCTGATCCTTCTCCGCGAATCGGCGCTGATCAGGATGCAGGAAGGTGCGCCACGCCTTGAAGTCGCCTTCTTCGAGCACCCGACGCAGTTCGTCGTTGTCGTCGACCATGGTGAACTGCATCTTGGTCGCCGGATGCTCGAGCGCGGCGAGGATCTGTTCGTTCTCGTCGAGGTCGGTGTCGACCGGGGTGTCGGTGAAGGACAGGCCGGCCCGGACGTCCTCGATGCCGTGCCCCGCAGCCAAGCCGAGGAGCGCGGTCTGCTGCCAGCTGACCTCGGTGGACCTGGCCACCTCGGCGACGCTGTCCCGATCGGTGGCGGCCAGCGCGCGGGCGGCCGTCTCCGCGTCGAGGCCGAGCCGGTCGGTGAGGTCGGCGCCGGTGAGTCCGGCGCGAGTGAGGTGGCCATCCGGTGCTGCCGCGGCCATTCTGGCCAGGTCGCCGGTGGGATCGGGCACCACGGTCCGCTTCTTGCGGTCGCCGCGCCCGTCGAGTTGTCCGACGATGCCTTCGAGCACGCCGTTGACCGGATTCACCCGAAGCGTCGACTGTTCGGCGAGTTCGGTGGCCGTGTGGTGCGGCCAAGTGCCGAGGTAGATGTAGGTGGCGTCGCCGAATTTGTCGTCGACCCGGAACATGACGGCCCGATGCTCGGCATCGATGTGGCCGACGCGCACCCGGTGGTCGGTCGCGCCATCGATACCGGTGATGTGCGCGCTCGCCGCCGCGTGGTCGGCGCGCACGCTCTCGAAGAACCGGTAGACCTTGTCGGTGACGGCGCCGTCGAGTTTCGGCATGGATCTGCTGTTGGTCGCCAACACGACGGTCGCCGTTCCCATGGTGCTGTGTCCTTCCGCGCCGCGTCGGGGCGCTGTGTGTTCTCGTCCGCTCATCCCAGTAGTTGCGACCTGCGTCCGCTCCAGGTGACGACCAGCTCGTCGCGGGCGCGGCTGGCCGCGACGTAGAGCAGTGACCGTTCGCGCAGTTCGGCTTCGCCGCGTTCCTCGTCGGGTACCTCCGCCAGCGCGGCCTTGGCCGGCACGTGACCTTCGTCGATGCCCGCCAGGATCACCCGCGAGAATTCCATGCCCTTGGCGCGGTGCATGGTCAGCACCTGCACGTGACCCGAGGTGATCGGGCTGTCGTCGAGCGCACGGGCCTCGACGCCGCGCTCCGCGAGGCCGCGCACGAATTGGCTGCGCTCGTTCTTGCTCCGGGTGAGCACAGCGATGGTCGACGGGTCGACGTCGTCGGCGAGCCACGCGCGGATGGTGGCCGCCACCTTGTCCAGTTCGTCCACGGCCGAATCACAGGGCAGCGGTCGTGGCGTCGGACCGTTACGGGCCGAACGGTATTCGAGCGTGGATTCCCGCTCGCCCACCAGGTCGTGGTATTCCGCGCCGGACAGGATCCCGACGGCGAAACGCAGGTTCTGCGCCGTGGTCCGGTAATTGAGCGTGAGTCGCCGGGAACGGCCGGTGATCTTGATGCCCATCCGGCTCAGCACCACGGGCTGACCGTAGATGCGTTGATGCGAGTCCTCGGCGATGAACAGGTCATCGGGGCCTTCGGCGACGAGGGTGCGCAGCATCGCCCAGTGGGTCGCGTGCAGATCCTGGGCTTCGTCGACGATCACATGATCGGCCGGTCGCGGCGCACCTCGCTCGTGGGCGAGCCGCAGATGTTCGGCGGCCAGCGCGAGCACCTCGGGGAAGCTCAGGGTGCCGTCCATGCGACTGCGGCGGCGGAAGGCCTCGACGAGCTTCCACACCGCGATCCGCTGCGGCCTGCTCAACCGCACGCCACGCCCGGCCCGCGCCACCTTCACGTACTGCTCGACGGCGGTGACGCGATTGGCAAGGACCACGCTCACGTATTCGCTCTCCAGGAACGATTCGGTCGCCAGCCGCCGATCCAATCCGCTGTCTACGGTTTCGATCACCTCCCGCCACAAGCGCGAATGCTCGGTGCGCCCCGTACCGACCTCGACCATGGCGCCGAACAGCGCCTCCGCGGCGGGGCCGAGGTCGCCCCCGCGTTGCACCAGCGCGTTGGCCAGGCGGTCGACGCTGTCGACGTAGATGCCGGGTTCCCCCGGTTTCGCGGCGCGCGGCAGATCCGGGTCAAGTACGCGCAGACTGTTCTCGAGCTCCTTGGCCAGTGTCCTGTTGAACGTGGTGAGCACGATCCGAGCGCCGGGGTTACGGTCGGCGAGATTCTTCGCGCGGTGCAGGGCGACGACCGTCTTGCCGGTTCCGGCGCCTCCCGAGATACGGAACGGCCCGCTGTAGCTCTTCTCGGCGAAGGCGCGTTGTTGCGGATGCAGGAACACCCGCCAAGCGCTGAAGTCGCCGCCTTCGATGACGCGGCGCAGTTCCTCGCTGCCCTCGATATAGGTGAACTGCATCCGCGACGACGGGTGCGCGAGCGCTTCGATGATCCGATCGTCCTCGCCGAGAGCGGGATCGAGCGGCTGTTCGGCTACGACGTAGGTGGCCCTGACATCATCGATGCCCTTGCCGCACGCCAGGTCGAACAGCGCGCTGCCCTGCCACCCGTCGGCCTCGACGGCGAGGTCGTTGATCGCGTCCTCGTCGGGGGCCGTGAGCGCGCGGGCGGCGAAGGCGGGATCGAATCCGAGTCGTTCGGTGAGGTCGGCGAGGGTGAAGCCGACACCTGCGAGGTAACCGGGCACGGGTTCGGCAGCCCGCGCCCCGGGGCGGGGCGCGACGGGAGGGGCCGCGGTCTCGGGTTCGGCGAGGATGCCCTCGAGGATCCCGTTCACCGGATTCACCCGCAGCACAGCGCGTTCGGCATAGGCGTTGGCGTCGTCGTGTTTCCACGTGCCCATGTAGATGTAGGTGGTCTCGCCCTTGTCGGGATCGATACGGAAAAGCACGGCACGGTGGTTGAGGTCGACGCGACCGGTGCGCACCCGCGAATCGACGGCGATCCTGAGCGGTTCGATGTGCAGACCCGGTGCGGTGTGGTCGGTTTGGAGTTTGTCGAGGAAGTCGTAGACCCGGCTCTTCACCGAGCCGTCCAGCTTCCCCAATGCCTTGTTGCCCATCACGATGTTCACCATCACCGCACTCCGCTCTCTGCGAGTGTTTCGATGATCCGCACCGCGTCGGGCGGGCAGATCGTCCATCCTTGTTCGCTCAGTCGCGCCGCCGTGTGGCCGTCGTCATCGAGCAGCACCGCGACGCGGCGCTCGGGCCAGCTCAGGTCGATGACCGCGCCGTCGTCGGTCTCGACGCCGAGCTGCGGCAGCGGGGCGTTCGCCTCGGCGAGCGCCGTCACCAGTTCGCGTTCGAGGCCGGGCATCGTCATCTCGTGGAGCTGTTGCCATTGCGGTGACAACCCGGTGGTGTCGGCGGCCTGCTCGGGGGCGACGCTGTCGGCGGCCAACAGACTGCGCGTGGTGACCAGATGTCCGTCGCGCAGGCCGAACCAGTTCGACAGCCGCAGCCAATCCTTCCAGAACCGCCCGTCCTCGCGGTCGAGGTGGTCGTCGCGGTCGTCGAGGGCGAGGACGGCGGTCATGGTCTCGGCCATGCGCGGACCCGCGGCCGCCACTTTCGGGGGCTGGAAGGCGGCGGTGACGGTGAGGGGCCCGTCGCGATAGGACCAGCACGCGTAGTGTCCGCCGGGCGGTGCGGTGTCCTTGCCGTCGAGCAGGTCGAGCGCCCAGGCCGCGATGGCCGAGTTGTCGCCTCGGGCGGGAGCCCCGGCGAGGAACATCATCGGCAGCCACGAGCCGACCCGCTCGAAATCCTCCCGGTCGGGCGCGGACATGAAGGCAAGCAATTGGGTGACCGGATCGGCGCTCAGCAACTTCACCAGGTCGGGCTTCAGATTGCCGCGCTGCATCATGACTTTCGCACCGCTCGCCGAATGCCAGCGCGGCGGCGCCACCTTGTTCGCGCGGAAGTTTTCGAGGTCGTCATGGCTGAACGACCACACAACGACCCGGCCCGATGAGCGAAGTTTCGCGCGCTGTTCGGCGTCCTTGGCGACGCGGTTCTTCCCGGGCACCGCGTGGAATCTGCGGCCGTCGGCGAAGATCAGGATCTCCGGGATGGCCGGGTCGGGGGTGGTCAGTTCGAAGTCCGGCCGCACGTCGCCGCGCGGCACCTGGGGGATGAGGGTCCAGCGGCGGATCTTGTCGCCCGGCATGGTGATGATGGCACTGGGCCCGTAGGTGCCAGGACGTTCGGTGACGGTGGCGCCGAAGGTTTTCAGGCGCCCGATGAAGGCTTGGTAGAAGCGTCGTTCCAGCGGGGATTCCTCGCTGGTCGGCCGTTTCGCCGGTGACTGCCTGGTGAGCCTCGCCGTCCACTGCTCCCAGGACGGCACGGCGGGTGTGCTGGTGCCGAGGGCTGCGCTGGTGCCGGGGGCGGTGCTGGTGCCGAGGGCGGCGGTGATGCCGAGCAGGTCGTCGAGAATCGTCAGCGCGGTGGTGCGCGAAACCTTGTCGATGGTCTGCGGCGTCGCGAAGGGCAGCAGGCAGTGGTGACAGGCCAGACGGTCCTCGTGCGCGCACGCGCATTCGGCGACTACGGCGCGCGCCGCGTGCAGCACCGACCACACCTTGTGCGGGTCGGCGAGTTCGGCGAGATATCCGGTGCCGCCGGGCACGGTGTCGTGCAACAGCAGCGCGCGCTGTTGCGGCGCGTGCAGTGCGTCGGCGATCACGGCGACATCCAGATGTTGTGGCGCGCCGCCGATCACCTCGCGCAGTCCGAGCAGCAGCGCCGCGCTGAGACTGGGATGAGCGAAGGAGTCGTATTCCAACCGGCCGGGCAGATGCAGCAGCACGGCCTGGGTGCTGAGGGTGCGGGCCAGCGCGATCTCGCGGACGTGGTTCTCGTCGGCCGCCTTGCGGAACCGACACCAGGCGCGATGTTCGTGCGGCTGGTTGCGGCCCGCGACCTTGTCCAGTTGCCCGCAGCCCGAGCACACCCGGAACAGGGCGGTGGTCGTCTCCTCTCCTGCGATCGTTCGGCGCGCGCCCTGGGAGCCGCGTCTGCCTACGTTCAGCCAGCGAATGTCCATGTGCCGCAGGTATTCCGCGCCGAACTCGTAGTCCTCGACATACCAGCTGAGCACCACCTCGTCGGGGTCGATGTCGGCGGCGGTGACCACTCGGAACGACTCCTTGGCGCGTTCGTCGCGGTTGTCGGTGATGGACGCCTCGTCGCGGCGCACCTCCGCCGACACCCGCGACATCTCAAGCACGTGCATTTGCTGGGCGATATCGGCGATCGCCCCGGTGCCGCACCTCGGGCACTGGCGCAGCGGCGCGGCATCCTCGGCGGCGTGGCTGATGCGCACCCAGCCGCACTGCGGGCAGACCTGCCAGGTGTGGATGTCGGCGGCGTCGGCGCCGAGGTCGACGGCGTCGATCTGCACCGCGAGGCCCTGGGCGTAGAAAGTCGCTCCCGGCGCGAGTTCGGTGAGCGCGACCCGTGAGCCGCGACGATAGCTCGCGGTGTCGCCCGCATAGTCGTTGGTTTCCGGGTCTATCCAGGTGATGCCGACGTCGAGGGTGACCGCGTCGTCGAGCAGTGTGTAGTTGGGCAGCACACCGTAGCGTTCGAGCACACCGACCCAGTGTTCCTCGGTGAGGTCGCGGATGTGGGCGCCGAGCAGGCGCAGGGTGCCGCGTGCGGTGCGCAGATCGCGCCGGTCGTCCTCGGTGGCGGCCGGTGAGTTCGCGCGCCGCTCGAATTCCGGCATCGCGGCGTCGACAGCGGTGCGGCGCTCGGTGAGTTCGGCCACGTCACGGCGCCAGCGGTGCACAGCTTCGCGTAGATGTGTCGCTAGGTCGCTGGGTTCGTCCGGACCGGCGGGAGTCGCCCACGCCCGCAGGCCCGCGATCGCGGCCTCCGACAATAGATCGCCGAACTGGCCGAGAAATCCGTCGAGCAGCGGCCGCGCGTCGCCGTCGGCGGTGTCGATCAGCGCGGCCATCCAGCTGCCGTCGTCGAATCCGCCGAGTACGCCCGCGGCCTTGTGCGGGTCCATTGCCCCCGGCCTGCGCGCGAGCAGGTCGACGATGTGGGCGACGTACTGGCGGCGCAGGATCTCCTCGGCGTCGAGGAAGGTGGCCGGTGGGCGCACCTGGCCCTGGATGACCGAGGTGGGTTCGTAGAGTTTGGGCAGGTGCTCACCCCGGCCTCGGACGAAGGCCAGCGCCAGCGCGTTGCCGGTCAAGCGGCCCGCGCGACCCACCCGCTGCAGATACGACGACACGGTGCGCGGCAGCGATCCGAGCATCACCGTGGACAGATCGCCGATATCGATACCCATTTCCAGCGTGGGCGTGGCGACCAGGACATTGGGTGCGGACGGTTCGGCGTCGCTGTTCTTGAACGCGGTCTCGTACTCGAGGCGGGTCGCGGTGGGCAGCAGCGATGTGTGTTCGCGTGCCACAACGCGTTTCATCTCCGACTCGCTGTAGAGGCGGCGGTAGAAGTTGTCGCCGCGTGGTGCGCGACGCAGCCTGCCGGGGCAGCGCACCAGCAGGCACGGTGCGCCGTCGAGTTGGTCGACCACGGCGCGGCTGCCCGGCGTCGGCGTCTGACAGACATCGCAGACCAGTTGGTGGTCGCCCGCTTTCAACGCGTCCGGTTCGGGAACGCCGACCAGGATCGACTCTGTGCCGAGCACGTAGACAGTGAGATCCTTCTCGGTGGTGACGGTGGACGCGATCCGGTCCTCTGCCAGCACAGCGAACAGTGATCGCGCCAGCGCGCCGCCTTCGAACGGGGCGACGTCCAGGCAATCCGCCGCCCACCGCGCATACCACGACGACGGCGCGGTGATGGCGTCGAAACCCTCGGGGATGGTCCGTGACCCGACCGCGGGGAAGGCGGGCGCCGGACGGCCGCGCGGGAACGCCGGCATACCTTCGCCCTTGGGTCGGCCGGTCCACACCCAGTGGCGGTTGCCGTCGCGGTGGACGTACTTGTCCAGCCACGGGTGGCCGATCGCGCCCTGGGTACGCATCCGCTCGACGGTGCCGCGCACCCACCGGGTGACGGCGCTCGCGTCCGGGTCCGAGAAGCCGAGTTGGCGCTGCGCGCCGTCGAGGGCGGCCGCGCCCAGTCGGGCGATCCGCTCGGGCGCGCCGAGATCGACTTCGGCGAAGGCGCTTCCGGTGAGTTCGAGGGTGCGGCCGAGTCGGGACTGCAGGCCGAACTCGAGATCGATGTCGAATTCGACGCGCCTGCGCACGGTGCGCAGCGCGTTGCGGCGGTCCTCCGCGGAGCCGCCGGGCCGCCAGAACGCGGTGAACTCCTCGTGTTCGACGATATCGGGAGCCAGCAGGTGGTAGCGCCGCATCGGGTCGTCGCCCGCCAGGTCGAGCACGGTGTCGCGAAGTTCGCCCAAGGTCATCGGGGCGCTCGCCGTGCCGAGTGCGTTGCGCAGCGTCGAACGCAGGCTGAGGATGTGGGAGCGGGCCTGCACGAATCCGGCGCGATGCGCGGCGTCCTGCACGCTGTCGGTGAAGATGAGCGCCTTCTTCTCGGCGCTGTCGAGTCCGGCGTCGCCGAACATGCTCGACAGCGACACCGAGAGCTGGGTCGCGACCGCGCTGCCCAGGAAGCGGATGCCGTCGGCGGTGCGGCACGCCGGGCACACATCCTTCTGCGAGTTGTCGTCGGCGTCGGGACCGTGCAGTACGAGCACCGGCAGCGCCTTGCCCTCCAGCACTTCGGCGCTCGCGGGATCGGGTGTGTCGGAGGATATTTCGCGATCGTCGACGCGCCACCACCGTAGATCTTCGACAGCCGCGCCGAGTTGGGCCTCGGCCGGGGCGGAGATCAGCGCGCGGAAGCGGGGGCCGCCGGTGAGGTGGTAGGTGCGCACCGATTCGTCACCGGGATCGAGCGCGTCACCGGTGGGCGCCAAACGGATGCCCCACCCGGACCGGCCGCAATGGCGGCAGTAGACGGCGCTGTGGTACTCGGTGCGCTGGCTTTCGCTGTTGCCGTCGTCGGCCCAGCGGAACAGCGCGGCGGGCCCGGCGGCTCGGTCGATTCGCGAGAGTTCCCGGATCCACAGGTGCACATCGACATTCAGCGCGGCCCGGCCGACCTCGGCGCGCAGGTGCGACAGCGCGGCGAACAGGTGGTCGAGGTAGCGCTCCCGGTCTGCCCGCGCCGCGGGGGAGTCGTTGGTGTGGATCGGCAACACGGTGCTCGCGAGGTCACGCAACGACACCGCGTCGGTGGCTTCGCGCAGCAGGCGGACGAACAGCGGATGCCCTTTGAGCAGATCCAGTTGTTCCACCGGGTCGAGGCGGCGCATCCGCGCGGCGGCGCCCGCGAGGTCGTCGTCGAGGTCGCCCGCGCGCCGGAACAAGGTGGCGAGCACCAGGGCGGTGAGCTTCGCGTTGCCGGTGTGCTCGGGTTTGCGCAGTTCGGTGACCGCGACCTCGACCCGAGGCGCCTTGACTACCTCGTAGGCGCTGTCGAGGGCGCGATCCCGGTCGGCGAGCCACTGTTCGGGGGTCAGGCGGGTCTCGCTGATGACGTCGTCCACCGTGAACAGCTCGCCGAAAACCGTATGCGCGAAATCCGTCATGGCGCTGGGGTCGCCCTCGGCGCCGAGCGTCGCCGAGGTGGCCACCGGTGTGATCCGGCCGAGCGGGCGAGCCCGATCCGCCTCCGTCACCGGCGATTCCGGAGTCCACTGCGATTTGACGGTCAATCCGAGCCGACGCAGCAGCATCGCCACATCGGTGCCCTGCGCGCCGTCGTAAGTGTGGAATTCATCGAGCACCACATATTGCAGCGAGTCCGCCGACTGCCGCCACATGGCTGCCCGATCGGGACGCAACAGCAGATGGTCGAGCATCTTGTAATTGGTGAGCAGGATATCGGGCGGCGAATCGTGCATGAGCCCGCGGTCGGTGATGAGTCCCTGCTCCGACACCATGGTGCGCCCGCCGCTGGACTGTTCGCCGGTATAGAGCCCCGCCGTGATCCCCGCCAACTCCGAATGTCTCGCGATGAGCCGCGCGAGCCGCTGCTCCTGATCATTGGCCAGCGCGTTCATCGGATAGATGATCAGCGCCTTCATCCCCGCCACACCGTTCTTCTTGGCGCGCAACACATGATCGAGGATCGGCACCAGAAACGATTCCGTCTTACCCGACCCGGTGCCGGTGGTCACCAAGGTGGGCTGCGCGCGATCCTGGAATTTCGTCGACAAACGCTCGAACGCGCGCGCCTGATGGCCGTACGGGGTGAAACCCTTCGGCCACCAATCCAGATGCATACCCCAATTGCCGAGCGCGGGCGCGAACGGCAGACGCAGACGGACGTACGGCCCTTTGAACATGCCGTCCCTCGGATGCCCGACGAAATCGGTCAAGGCGCCCAAGGTGTCGGCATCGGTCAAGGCGAATGTGGTCGTGAGGTAGTCGGTCAACCCCTCCCGCAGGTGATTCGCCTGCAACGTGGGCAGTAGTGCCCCCATGCGCCCCGTTCCCTTCTGCTATCGCCCGCGGTTCCACGATCCCGGTACGGAATCGGCCCGCGGTGTCGTCGTGGTCCTGTTTTCCTCGGCCGCGCGTATGCGGACTCCGGATGTTCAGTCGTTCGACCGTACTTCCTCGTCCGGGACCGAGTGCACCGCGGCGTCATCGCTAGCTCTTCAGACGTGAGAAGTGCTCGTGGGCGAGCCGCATATCCCGCGCGCGATCTACACCAGTGAAAGGCAGCTCATAGGTGATTCCATCGACGGCGAGTTCTGTAGGAGAGAGCCTTCCGTCCATTCGGTACAGGGTGGCGAGTCGCCCCGGAACTTGGCGCCCGCTTGCGTCGTACAGGGCTTCGCGCTCGTACTTCTGGAGTACCGGGAACTGTGCTCGATAGAGGGCTTCGAGTTCGTCAGCGGTAATCCCAAGCATGATGGCGACGATCGCATCCAGCTCGACCAAAGCCTGTCTACGATCGGCAGCCGATCGTAGTGGCGTAGACGGACACCAATCAGCGCCGATCACACCAATGCTCTCGGCGGAGTGCGGTCGTGGAATCGTCGGTGTCCAAGAATCCTGTCGCCATCTCTCATCGAAGAGGGAGTTCCAGAGCGTCTCGTACTGTCGCACCACGCAATTGAGGCGGAGCGTGCGCAGTAGAAGATTTTGCTCGAGAACATGGTTGCGGATATGCGGAATCCTCCCTATCGCCGATGTTTTTATATTGACTACACCCATCACCTTGATCAGATAATCTGCGACAAGTGAAGTTGCGAATGCTACGGAGACTACGAGATCCGTGGAGCTCTTTGTTGTGAGGCTGAATATCCCTCCTGCATGTGCGGGTCCAGGTGGCAGTAGAGCCGCATGCAGAGTGCGGACCGTGGCGGGATCGCACATCGCCCGCCAAGCCAGTCGAAAGTAGGAAGAACTGGGTTCGTCATCCCACTTCGGATAGGCTGCGATGTATTCTGAAAGTGGCCGCGCGATCTGGTAGTTCGTACGAGGGATGAAATCTTCGGGCATTGCTTCGAGGTCGACGAGAGAGTAATCGGCTCCGTTGCGCATGGTCGGGTTGCCCTCCTGGTAGATGGGGCACGCGACAGTTAAATGTGGACCCTGTAGAATTACTTCCTTCCAATGTTCAGGCGTGGCCGAGCGTGATTCGAAGTAGCCGAGCTTTCGGTCGGCTGATTCGTGCCAGCCGCTAGTCCACTCGAAGCCTATATCTCCGAGTCGCGATGCCGATGCCAGCTTGTTCAGGGTGGTTGCGTTCACTCGGTTCACCGGGTACAGCATGCGAGCTTCTGCTGGAGGTGTACCTGGATCGTCGATCAAGGCCCCCCAATTGGCAAGTACGCCACTATCGACCCGTATGATGCGGTCACTGTGGGGATTAACGTCCCATTTATCATATCGGTCTCGGACACCTGGCGGGGGTCCGGTGCCATCGTGGCGAAGCGATCTAACTGCAACATCTGGGTGGTATATCCATCCCGCGTGGAGAAACTGAATATCAGAGCTCTCTTCGCCGTAGATGTGTACGCCGAAATCTCGCTTGTCACTGATCTCTCGGAAGATGTATGCGTTGTTCTTGAATCCCCAGTGGCGACGGAGTCGACGATAGGTGGAGCGCCTGAGTACGTTGGCTCTGAGTTCGCTGAAATGGCTTTCTGGATGTATCAGTGAAACAATTCCGTCCGACGCTCTAGAGCGCCAAGTGCGTTCCATGAAGCATCGATAAAGATCCGGCTGAAGACCGTTCAAAACCGGCCTGTCCACTCCTGACCCGAGATGGGATTTCTGCCCCGCCTGCGCGGCTCGCTCATCGAGGTACACCGCGAGCACCTTCGGATCGCCCAGTAGCTCAGCGGATTTCGCCCGCTTGGCCGCCTCGGACGGTTTGTGCGCCAACTGCCACCACGGATCGAATTCCGCCAGCACCGACGCTTCGTCCCAGTCCGGTCGCACCCACGGCGGATTTCCCACCTGCAGATCGAAGCCCCCGCGCGCAAACACCTGCGCGAAATCGAGTTCCCAGTGGAAGAATCCCGCGTCGCGGGCGATCTCGTGTGCCACTGTCAGCCAGGGGAACTGCGCGACGGCCCGGTCGGCGCGCTGAGCCGCGGCGAGTAGGAGATCGTTCTCCTCGGCGGTATTCAACTCCTGCCAACTCGCATCGCGCCCGAAGCTGAGCTGTCCTCGCCTTTCCGCAGCGGTTTCGCGAGGCGCGACACCGAGAACGGCTTCCAGCCCACCAACCCACTGATCCCAGTCCGGCGGAGCGATGTCAGTGGTGAGCGGCCACGACCACAGCGCGCACCACGCGTCCATCGCACACCGCAAACGCTGGTACGCCCCGTTCGGGTCGTGGAGTACCTTCTCGATATCCTCGCGAGTGACGGCGGAGCTGACGTCGACAGGCTCACTGCCCCACAGGTGGATATCACGCCGGATCTCGGATTCGGCGATCTCGAGCCGCCGGGAGGTGAACTCCCACAACGTCTCCACCCGCTGCGCGAGCGCGGCGAGGCGTTTCACGATCGCCTTGTTCGGGGATTTGCGAATCTCGTTGCGCCACAACCGCAGTGTCTCGCGAGCGTCGGGAGCGTAGGTTTTGGCTTCGGCGGTATCCACTACCGCGCCCCACCCTTCCGACGGCAGCAGGAAGTGGTGGATGCCCGCGCCGATCTCCGTGCCGAGCGGCACATCGGCGGGCACGGCTTTCAACCAGACCTTTCTGGCCAGTTGGTTCGGCTGGTACACCGCCCGCCGCGCACCGATGAGCGAATTGCCGCGTCGCAGATGTAGGCCGAACCACGGCGCCTGCAATCCGGCGACCATGGTGTCGAGCCACAGCGAGATCTCGGCGAGTTCCACGGCGGTGGCGTTGAGGTCCACCCCGTACACCTGGTGCAGCGCGATATGCGCCTTCACCTTCTGCAGTTCCACCGGATACCGGTCGGCCTCGATGCGCTGGTCGAGGTCTTCCTGTTTGCGGGTGAGATAGGCGGCGGCGAGTTGGCGCACCGCCTCCACGGCGAACGCCCCCGACCCGAGCGCGGGTTCGCAGATCGTGAATCCGAGGATCTGCTCGGGGGTGGTGCGCACGCCGTCCTGGTCGAGCAGTTCCTCGAGCGCCTGGGACACCACGAATTTCGTCAGCACCTCGGGGGTGTAGTACGAGGCCGACTGCTGGCGTTCACGGCCCGCGAGCCGGAAGACGAAGGTGCCCTTCGTATGCAGCACCGCCTTCTGTTCCCCGGTGTCCGGGTCCTCGCCGCGCACGAAGTCGGCTTCCGACAGGTGGTCGGCGCTGCCCGCGGGCACCACCCACGAACCCTTCTCCGGATTGCCGTCCTTGGCGACCTCGTACAGATCCTGCTCGGCGAAGAATCCGGTGTAGGACATCAGGCCCTCGTACACCGCGCCCAACTGGTTGATGCCGAGTTCGGCGTAGCTGATGAATCCGCGGTCGGCGCCCTTGCGGCCCTTGCTCTCCTTGGTGAGCAGCAGATGTTCGAGCACCCGTTGGGTCTTCTCGTTGCCGAGTCCGACCTCGTCGATGAGCGCGGTCGCCTTCGGCGAGAACAGATCGGCTCTCAGCGAGTTGAATTCCAGCCCCGGCGCCGGATCGTCGGCGAGTCCGTCGGTTCCGGTGGGCGTATGTCCCTTGTCGACCAGCCGGAACAGGGTGGCCAGCGATTCGTAGAGGTGGGTGCCGTGCCTGGCGCGCTCGGACCCCAATTCGGTGAGCGTCAGCTCGCGCAGCCGGTCCAGGCCGTAGCCTTCGTCGTATTCCGGTGCGCCGGTTGGCAACACCTGCATTTCCGGGGACGCCTCGGCATAGAGCAGGAACAGGATCCGATACAGGAACCGCAGCGCGTGCTTGGCCAGTTCGTTGCCGTCGACGCCCGCCATGGACATGCCGCGCGCGGCGCGGCGCCGCACCACCTCGTTGGCGATGATCTCGATCGAGAGCCGGATCCCTTCCCGCAGGTCCTTCGACACACCGACGGTGTGTTTGACCGATTCCTCGAGCACATCGGCCCACCAGATGCCGCCGTCGGCGTCCTCGCGCACGGCTTGGTGGCCGAGAATAGCCGCCGCGCGGTCGATCTCGCCGCCGCGCGCCTCGTGCCGCCGCTCGGCGACCACGAGCAGATCCACGGCGAGGTACCGTCCCTCGGCCCAGCGTTCGGCCTCGGTGAGCAGCATCCACTGACCGGCCTGCACCAGGACGAACGCGGGCGGGGTCTCGCAGCGGAAGGCGGCCGATACCGCTTTCGTCACCGACTCGAGCGGCGTGCCGTCCTCGGCGGCCGCGGTGAGCAGCCTGCCTTCCTCGGGTGAGAGCAGACCTTCGAGCGAGGCGACAGGATGGGCCTGCAACACCAACACCCGGTCGAATCCGGCCAGGGCCGCATCCGGAATCTCGAGATCGCCACCGGCTCGCTCGCCGCGAAAGGCCGACAGCTCGCCGTGGTATCCGAGGGCGGCGCGAACCTGCCCGTGCGCCTTGGGGACGGTTTCCGGACTCTCCGCCAGCGCGGCCAAACTCACCTGCAGATCACCGGCGGCCGACAGCAGCGCCGAGCGCACGGTGGCCCGGCCTTCCTTGGCCTCGGCGTCCCACATCTTGCGCAATGCCAGAACTCTGCCGTGAAAGGACTCCTTCACCGAGTCGGTGGTGAAGTAGTGCTCGCTGATCCAGTCCTCGCCGACGACGATGGAATCGAAAGAAGCCATGGGTCACTGATCCTTCTCGGGCACGATCACCAGCAGTGGGCGCACCAATTGCTGGGTGGGGGCGAGGGATTCGGCCAGGCGCTGCTCCTCGGCGATGCGCCGCGACCACCTGTCCACGGTGCTCTTGCGCGCACCGAACATCTCCAGTTGTTCGGCGCCGCTGTGCCAGCGGTCGGCACGGGCACGCCACCGCGCCAGGCGTGCACGTGCGGATTGTTCCTGCTCGGTCAGCACCAACGCCATCGAAACACGCGCCGACTCGACGGCGGCCGGAATCAGCGGACGCAACCGCTCGGGGTCGGCGATCGGTCCGGGATTGGGTGTGCCCGGCTGTAAACCGGTGTCGCTCAATAGGAAATCGAGGTCGGGACGAGCCTCGACGAGGCCGAACGACGGCCGGTCCGCGTCCGGGAATTCGACCGTCGCGAACACCCGCGAGACCAGCTGGCCGCGCTGATTCATCAACGTGCCCATCAACAACACCGTCGTGGCGTCGAGGTTTCCGCGGATCGCGAAGATCTGATTGCGGCCGAGGGCGCTGAGCGCGCGATCACCGGCCCACTCCAGCACCGGATGCAGCGGGCCGAGGAAATGCGCTTCGGGCCACGTCGTCTCATCGATGCCGCGCCCGCGTCGGGCCGCCCGCAACTGGGATTTGCCGACCTGCGCGGAGGTAGCCAGTTTCAGCCGTTCCAGCACGCGGCCCTGCCGCACGTAGTTCTGCGGCAGCAGGCCGAGCCGCTTGCGTAGGTCGGTCGGCGGAACGAGTTCGGCTACACCGTATTCGGCGTGGTGGACCCACCCGACCCCGCCCGCCGACGGTGCGGCGTCAGGAACCGGGAACCCGGCGCGCAAGGCCTCCTCCAGGAATTCGACGTCGGTGCCGTACAGACTCTGGCGGGGCGCCTCGGGCAGTGTCGGCTCGGCGTCGGCATCGAGGGACAGCTGCGTGAAGTAGGCGTCGAAATCGTCGGCCTCGAGCACGTCCTGGATTTCGCGGACCTGCGCTTGCTCGGTCGACCTGCCCGCCAGCACGTCGCGAATGGCGGCTTCTTCCTCGCTGACACTGTGCTTGCCCATGAGCGAGGCCACGTCCCCGAGGGTGGTGTGCGCCTGATTCTCGCGTTCCAGCAGGCGCGAGAGCACCCTGAGGTCACCGGAGAATTCCGGATCGGACGGTTCGAGGATCAGCGAGGAGATCACCGGCGGATGCTGCTGGCCATAGCGGTCGACGCGGCCGTTGCGCTGTTCGATCCTGATCAGTGACCAGGGAATGTCGTAGTGGATCAGGTGATGGCACTGCGCGTGCAGGTTCACCCCTTCCGAGGCCACATCGCCGGTGACGAGCACCCGGATCGGGGAGGTCTCCAATTTGAAACTGTCGACGATGGCCTGCTGGTCGATATCGGACAGTCCGCCGTGCAGCATCACGACATTGTCGGCGCCCACACCGAGTTCGGCGGGCAGCACGCGGGTGAGCCAGGACAGGGTGGCGATGCGCTCGGCGAAGACCACCGCGCGCATCGGCGACTTCGGTCCGACGCCGATCTCACGCAGCCGGTCGACCAGCGCCGCCTGTTTGCCCGCCGAGTCCCCGAGTGCTTTGTCGTTCAATTCGGCCAGCCGATTCAGCGCCGCGAGTTCGGCGCGGGTCTCGGGGCCGCCGGGTTCGCCGAGTCTGCGACGGCGTTGCTCGATGGATTCGGCCAGTGCGGCGGGGGAGGACAGGAACGCCTTGGCCAACGTCCACGGAAACAGCGCTTTCGCCTCGCCGGAATACGGCGACGATCCGTGCTCGGGATGCAGCCACACCCGCGACAGTTCCCGCGCCACCGCGTCCTCGGCCTCCGACGGCCGCACCAGCCGGTGCTCGGGCTCGGCCCGCTCGGCCCAATCCGCGCCGACTTCGGCGGCGACCTCGGGATGGTGGCGGTGCCGACGGATGACCAGGGCCGACACGTCATCCTTGGCGAACGAGCCGTCCGCCGCCACGGCGGTAGGGTCGAGCAGCCGCAGCAATTCCGCGAACGATTCCTCCTTACCGTTGTGCGGGGTGGCCGACGCCAGGATCAACGCCTCGGTGTTCGGCGCGAGCAGGCGGGCCAGTTCGTTGTTCCGGGTGCCGACGTTGGTGAGGTTGTGGGATTCGTCGATCACCACCGCATCCCAGTGCTGACGCGCGAGATGTGCTTTGTAGCGGGGACTTTTGAGCGTGTCGATGGAGATGATGGCGCGCTTGTAGTAGGTGAACGGATTGCGGGTCGCGGGCAGTTTCTGGCGGACCTTCTGGATACCCGCCGAATCCAGCCGCACGAACGGCAGCGCGAAACGGCACCAGAGCTCGTGCTGCATCTGCTCGAGCACATGGCGCGGCGTGACGACGAGAATCCGGTCGCCGCGCCCGCGCCGCACGAGTTCGGCCAGGATCATGCCGATTTCCAGGGTCTTACCCAATCCGACCGCGTCCGCGAGCAGGATGCGCGGGCGGATCAGCGACGGGTCGAGCGCCTTGGCCACCGCCGCCCGCTGATACTCCAGAGAATCGGCGAGCATGTGGGTGGAGACGGTGAGCGTCTGGTCGCCGTAGGGGAACGGCGTCTTGCGCAGCAGTGCTTCCAGCCAGAGCCGCGCGTCGCGGTAGCCGGACGACCCGTCGGCGACGACCTGCGCCCGAGCCGGGTCGAGCACCTGGATATCGTCCAGGCTCGAGTAGAACGTTGCGGTCGTGTCGGCCACCAGCTCCGAGAGCCCACGGACCCGGACCACCGCACCGTCCGAGCCCGTCGCGCATCCGGTGACCAGCCACTCCTCGTCACGGACGACGACGATCGAGCCGGGTGCTATATCGAGTCGGTCGGACGGTTCGGCAACGGTCATCAACAAGCTCCCAAGGTCGTCGGCGGGCAGCAACAACTTAGTATCGACAGTGTCCCCGCTGCCATTTCCGTAAGGTTCGCCTTGCGCCTGCGCGCGCGAGCCGGTCAGTGCGAGCCGTCGGTGGGCAGACCGAGTTGCTCTTTCACCCGCGCCGCCGCCTCGCGGACCGGTCCGCGCTGGGTGGCGACCTTCCCGTCCGCGGTGATGATCGTGCCCTTCCAGATCGTCGCGCCGCGCCGCCAATCGATCTCCTCGGCCAGCCGCTTGTACTGCTGATCCCGCCAGGCGGCGTCGGGGCTCTTGCGGATCTCGTAGGCCACCCGGCCGATGACGACCAGGCCGCTGGCCGTCATGTTCACATAGCGCTGCCGGAAGTCGGCGACCTGGTTGGCGGGCCCGCCACTGACCGGAAGATCGCAGATCTCGCGCCACGGCGTCATGCCGTCGGACAGGATCTGCACCAATGCGACCGCGTCGTCGACGAATTCGTCGCGCACGGCCTTGTCGCCGACCAGTTTCGCGCTCTGGCGGGCCACCGAGTCCTCGGCGAGAGCGTAGTCGGCGAACAGCAGTTCCTTCACGAACTGGCGCACCTGATTGAGCAGGAACACCGCTTGCGACGCCTTCGGCAGGGTCTTGGCGGTGGCATCTACCCGACCGCGGAAGAACCGGGTGCGGTCGACGAGATCGGCGAGCACCCCGTTGACGGGTTCGCGGGTGTTGTAGACCGCGAGCAGACTCGCCGGGATCTGCTTGGTCTGTGCCGCGTCGGCGAAATCCTGGTGGATGCGCTTGAGTTCGGCCTCGACGACGATGAGGACCGCGAGACTGTCGTCTTCGAAACCGCTGCCGAGATCCACCAGCGCAGGTACGGCGGACCGCCCGGCGCCGTGGCCCTTGATCGCGCTGATGCGGTGCTGACCGTCGGTCACGTAGAACCGAACGCTGTCACCGATCACCATGAAGCCGAGCCGATTCTTGAAGTTGCCCCGTGGGACGTGCAGCGCGGGCAACTCCCGCGCGTTGAGGGTGACCGGCGGCAGGATGTAGTCCTCTCGGTTCTCCCGGACGTAGCTGTTGATGTTGCGCACGTGATCGGCCATGAGCGGGCGATTGGTGGTGTTCGCCGGGTCGCCGCCCTTGTCCACCGAGTCCGATACCACCTGGTTGGCGAGGAACGAGTACGGGAAGGAGGTCGAGATCATGGTCCGCGTGCCCTGTTTGAAGACGGTGCACGGGAACACACGCGCTCCCGCGGCCGCGGCGTCGGCGGAGGCCGCGAGCAGTGCCTTGTCGAGGCCGTCGTGTTCGGTGAGGCCCATGGTGGTGAGGTCTGTTGCGGTGTGGGACATGAGGATTCCTCGGTCGGTGCTGATATCGGGGGAGAGGGGACCGCGCGGCCGTGGGTGTGCGGAGCGACGTCCAGGTGGCCGGGTGTGTTGATGTCAAAGCTATCGGTTTGATGAAAGCATTGTCAATCTATATTTCGTGATTGCTTTTTGCCAACTGCCGGAGCAGTGTTGACGCATGCAGACGAGCGGTGACCCCGCGCCGACGGTTCCCACGGTCAGCGCCTCGGAGATCTCACGGTTGGCCGGAGTCACCCGCGCGACGGTCAGCAACTGGCGGCGCCGCCACGACGACTTCCCGGCCGCCGTCGGTGGCAGCGAGAACCGGCCGGTATTCGATCTGAACGAAGTGCGCGAATGGCTGATCGGGCACGGTCTCGATCCGGCCCGTTCCCCGGCAGCCGAGCTGCGCGCCGTGCTGCGATCCCGGCTCACCCCCGCCGATGTCGCCCGTTTGCTGGACGAACTCGAGCGCGCCGACGGCCGCTGGACGATCGGCGATCACCGAGATTCCGACGAACCTGTCGATGAGGTGCTGCGGGCACTCGATCGGTGCACAGCGGCCGAAGGCATGCGGGTCGCCATCGACATCCTCGCCGAGCGCGGACTCGAGGAAATAGCGGCGACCGGGGTATATCCCACACCCGAGCCGGTGGCGACATTGATGGCCGCGGTCGTCGCGGCGGCCGCACCACCGATCGACGTGCTCGATCCGGCGTGCGGCGGCGGCAGTCTGCTGTGCGCGGCACGCGCGGCGGGCGCGCGCGAACTCTACGGCCAGGACGTGCTCGCGGTCCAGGTCGCGCGTGCGCGCCTGGTCGTAACCGCCGAAACCGGCGTCACCCCACACCTCGGCGTTGGTGACAGTCTGAGCGCCGACGCCTTCGCCGGGCTCGAAGCGGCCGCGGTCCTGTGCAATCCCCCGTACGGACAACGGGATTGGGGCTCGGCCGAACTGGCCTTCGACCCTAGATGGGAGTACGGATTGCCGCCGCGCGGGGAATCCGAACTCGCGTGGGTTCAGCACGCGTTGGCGCATCTGCGACCGGGAGGCACCGCCGCGGTTCTTCTGCCGCCCGCCGTCGCCGCACGCAACGCCGGGCGCAAGATCCGCGCCAACCTGGTCAGGGCAGGCACCCTGCGTGCCGTGATCGGGCTCCCCCCCGGCGTTGCCCAACCCTGGCACATCGGTCTGCACATCTGGGTGCTGCGCAAGTCCGACAGCGGACCGGTGGGCGATCACCTGCTGTTCGTCGACACCGACACCGAACAACCCGACACCGACTGGGCGGCGCTGAGCGACCGTGTCGCCGAAGCCTGGCGCACATTCCTCGGCGCGACGCCGCGCCGCGCCGCCGACGCCGGTCTGGCGGCCGTCGCCCGGCTCATCGATGTACTCGACGACACGGTCGATCTCACGCCCGCCCGATACGTGCGCACCGACCTCGAGCCCCGCGCGGTATCGGACCGGACCGCGGCCGCCGTCACGACACTGGGCGAGTCGACCACCCGGCTCGCCGCGCAAGTGGCGGCGCTGACCGGCTGGCGGGAGTCACCCGAGCGCTCGTGGCGTTCGGTCACCGTCGCCGAACTCGCCGATCGCGGCAGACTCGACTGGATCAGGGCCGTCCACGGCGGACCGGTCGACGCCGAGAGCGCCGCGCGACCGGTGCTCACCGCACCCGATGTCGCCTCGGGCGCACCGCCTTCCGCGACCACGGCGACCGTGGCTCCCGCCGAAGCGACCGTGCTCGCCGCGGGCGACATCCTGGTCCCCGCGGTCCGCAGCGACCGCGGTGGTGGACGCGCTGCCCGCGTGGCCGGACCGCAGGACGCGGGGGCGGTCCGAGGACCGCACATCCATCTGCTGCGAGCCGACCCAGCGTCGCTTGACCCCTGGTTCGTCGCGGGCTTCCTCGGTGGCGGCGAGAATCAGCCCATGACCCGAACCGCCACGATCCGCTTCGATCCGAGCCGCCTGCGGATCCCGATCCTGCCACTGGCAGAACAACACCGATACGGCGCGCTGTTCCGCGAGCTGTTCCTGACGCGCGTCGCCGCACGAGAGGCGGCCGACGCCGCGGAACGCGCCGCCGAACAGCTCACGGCCGGACTCACAGCGGGCGCGCTGGAACCCGACGACACCGGCGACCGCCGATGACCGCCGAGAAGTCCCCGCACGCGCCGACGGTCGGTGACCCTGTCCGCCTCTTGTCCGGCGATCAGAACGCGGGGGCGCCCGAGGATCCGATCGGGGAGTACGCCGACCTGCGCGCCGCACTGTCGGCGCCGTCGGCCGCGCCGCCCGTGCTGGTTCCGAATACCGAAGAGCCGGGATCGGTTTCGCTGTCCGAACTACTCGGGGCCGGAGCCGTCGAATTCCACGAGTCGCCGCCGACGGTGCTGTCGGCGGCGGGAACCGCCGCGCTGCTCACAGCCAAGGACGTTCGGCTCGGCCGTCCCGCCTCGCGGCGCGGCGACGCGACCGTGCCGGGCGCGGTCACGGTGCGCGCGGGCGATATCGCCGCGGTCCTCGGCCCAGAATGCGCGGTGCGTGTCATCGAGACCGACGGCGCGGTGCTCGGACCCGGCATCACCCTGATCAGGCCCGGTCCCCGCGGACTCGACCCGATCTTCCTCGCGGGCATACTGCGCGCCGCGCTCGATGGCGGCGCCCGCGATCTCCACGCGGTGGCCGTCCCCCGTATCCCGCCCGCCGGGC
Source organism: Nocardia bovistercoris (assembly GCF_015674855.1). Taxonomy (GTDB): domain Bacteria; phylum Actinomycetota; class Actinomycetes; order Mycobacteriales; family Mycobacteriaceae; genus Nocardia; species Nocardia bovistercoris. The sequence continues at coordinate 237,467 of NZ_JADMLG010000010.1, forward strand.
AGCGGCGCTACGCCGACGCGTTCACTCGTCTGTCCCAGCTCGAGGACGAGTCCCGCGTGCGCGTCGAGCGGGTCGAGCGAATCCTGCGCATCGGATACGGTGGTCTGGCCTCCGGTCGGCTGTCCCCGGAGGCGTGACGCTGTGGTCGGTGGGGCGAAAAGGGGTGAGCGGCAGTGCGATCGGAGATCGTCGGCGGTCGCTACGAACTGATCCGCGAACTGGGCGCGGGCGGAATGGGGCAGGTCTACGAAGGATTCGACCGCCATCTGCGCCGCCGTATCGCGGTGAAATTCCCGCACCCCGGCCTCGGGCACGATTCGGACTGGGCGAGTCGGTTCCTGCGGGAAGCGAAGATCATGGCGAGCCTGTCCCATCCTGGTCTGCCCGCCGTGCACGACGCGGGCGTGATGCCGGGCAGTCCCGAGCGCCCCTACCTGGTCATGGAGTATATCGACGGGGTCACCTTCGATGATCTGCTCGACCGGCACGGACCGCTCGCGGTCCCCGTGGTCGCCGCGCTCGGCGCGCAAGCGGCCGCGGTGTTGGCCGCGACGCACCGCCGCCGCATCTGTCACCGCGACCTCAAACCGTCGAACCTGATGTTGTGCGCCGACGCGGCCGTGAAGGTCCTCGACTTCGGTCTCGCGATCGCGCCCGACGTCCAGCTGACCCGCTACACCAGCACCGGACAGACGCTGGGGACCCCTTCCTTCATGGCGCCGGAGCAGGTCGAAGGGCGCGAGGTCGTGCCCCAGACCGATCTGTACGCCCTCGGACTCGTCCTGTACGAACTGCTGACCGGTGAGCGGGTGATGACGGGCAGTTCGCCCTATGTGGTCTGGGATCGGCAGGTGAACTCGACGCCGCCCGATATCGCCGCCGAGCGGCCCGATGTTCCGGCCGAGCAGGCCCGTCTGCTGATGAGCATGCTCGCGAAATCTCCGGAGGACCGCCCCGCCAGCGCGTCCGCGGTCCACGAGGTCCTGGTGCGGGCGGCGGGCGCGCCTGCGACGCTGCCCGAGGTCACCGACGGTCGCGGTCCCGTCGCGATGTACGCGATGGCGCTGGTCGCGAACACCGTCGACGGCGCCGCCCCCGGCAGTGCGTACGCCGATCGGAACGAGAGTGCCGCAACGGATTTCAGCCGCGGCGATCTGCACCGGGCCGTGCGCCGTGCCCGCCGAATCGCCGACGACTCCCACTACGATGCCGCACTGGCCGAATTGTCGGCCGTCGTCGCGGTCGCCGAACCGCTGCTCGGCGCTCGCGACGCCGATGTCGTCGACGCGCGTGTGCGCCTGGCCGACCTGCGGCGCGAGAATTCCGACTATCCGGCCGCGATCGAGGCATACCGCGAGCTGGTGGACGAACTCACCGTCGAACGCGGCCCCTACGATGATCAGGTGATGTACTGCCAGCGAAACCTGGCGGCATGCGAGGTGCACACCGGTGACTTCCGGGAGGCGATCGCCCGACTCGAACGCCTGCACATCCAGACCGAGGCCCGCTACGGCGCCGACGATCCGCGGGTATCCGAGATCGGCGCACAGATCGACCGACTCCGGGCGGCTCGCCCTCCGTACTGATCGGCGGCTTCCGAATCCTCGGACCGGCCGAACCGCGACGAAACATTCATGACCCACATACGATTTGCTCATTGTGCGCCGACATCGCGATCACCGAGCGCACCATGATTCTCCGGTCGCTGAAAAGGGGTATGTGTGTCCGCACTCGCAATGATCAAAGGCCAGAACTTTGTGCTCCCCGCCGGGGAGGTGACGCTCTCGATCCGAGTCGCCGCACCGGCGGATCTCGTCGCATTGTCGGTCACCGATCGCGGAACAGTGCGCGGCGACCACGATCTCGTCTTCTACAACAACCCGCTCGGCGAAGGGGTGCGACTTGTCGCAGGCCCGTCCGGCGCGCCCGCGGCCGTGGTCGTCGACCCCGCCGCCATACCGGCCGATATCGCCGAGGTCCGCGCCGTCATCACCCTCGACGACCCCGCCGCTACCTTCGCGAGTCTGGCGCCGCCGATCGCGACCGTCACCGACGCCGCAGGAAATACGTTGTGCGACTATCGAATCGATGGACTCGTGAACGAAGCCGTGGTGATCGCGCTGGAAATGTATCGCCGCAACGGCGTCTGGAAGATCCGGGCGGTGGGGCAGGGCTACGCGGGCGGGTTCGCCGACCTGATCACCGACCACGGCATCGACGTCGAGGACGCGCCCGCGGTGGAGCCGCCGGTTCCCACCGTGTCCACCACCCGCACCGTCCCCGACTACAGCCGCACCGTCTCCAACCCGATGCTCCGATACGTCGCCGCCGAGAATATGCTGTCCATCGACCAACGCCGTGAGCTCGACCATCGCAAGAAAGTCGTGCTGAACGTACTGACCACGGGCGGCGTACCCGGCGCACGCGCGCGCATCGTCTTGGTGATCGACAAGACGGGCAGCATGGCGCCGCTGTACCGGATCGGCGCCGTGCATCGAGTGGTCCATCGGATGATTCCGATCGCGATCCAACTCGACGACGACGGTCGACTCGAACCGTACCTCTACGCCAAGCAATTCGCGGCCCTGCCCGCGGTGACCGTCGACACCGCCGAACAATGGTGCCGAACATATCTGCACCTGTCGGGCGTGCACGGCGGAATCGACTACGCCCACATCGGCGGCGCGAACAACGAGATCCCGATCATGCGCGAGATCATCGACACCCACGACCCCACCATCGACCCGACCCTGGTGCTGTTCTTCACCGACGGCGGATTCAACCAGAAGCGACAGATCACCGCCCTGCTCCGAGAAGCCTCGGCGCTGCCCATCTTCTGGCAGTTCATCGGACTCGGCGCGGCCAACTACGGTCTGCTGCGCGAACTGGACACCATGGACGGTCGAGTGGTCGACAACGCGGGCTTCTTCGACGTCGACGACATCGATCGCATCGGCGACGACGAACTCTACCAACGCCTGCTCGGCGAATTCCCGGACTGGTTGCGCGTCGCCGCCGCGGCGGGCGTCCTGCGCTGAGTCGCAACCGAATTCGCGCGGCGGCCGGTGACCCCGCCGGAACCGATCGACAACGGCGCCGGTCGCACGACGCGAGCCACTATCTACAGAACACCCAAACCGGGCGCGCGGTTGCCGCCGCACTGCACTGAGCATCGGTCGGCCGCGATATCGTGGCCATATCCAGGGCACTCCGTCATCTCTCCGGCCACCCGTGGAACTCGGAGAATACCGAGCCGAACTTCGGATTCTGGACGAGAACGGAAAGAAGCGGTTGACAATACCGTTGGTCGGGCGCAGCTACGGCGGCGGATGAGGGCCATTTGGAGTGGTTCAGCTCGCCGGGAGTTTCACCACCGGATCGGGGCCGAGGTCGGTGATGTACACGTCGCCCGTGAGTCCGACGGCGACGCCCTGGGGATTCTTCAGGCCGGTGAACGGTAGCGGGGTCGGTGTCGAGGCGCCCGCCGCCAACATCACCACCCATTTGTTGCCCCAGTCGACGACGTACACGTCGCCGCCCGTGGAGACCGCAAGACCGCGGGGATCCTTGAGCCCGGTGAACGGCAGTGAGGTCGAGGTCGAGGCGCCCGGCGCCAACATTCGGACCTGTTCGGTGCCTAATTCGGTGACGTACACGTTGCCCGCCGGGTCGACCGCTACGGCGTCGGGGCCTTGGAGTCCGGCCAGCGGCAGCGTGGTCGACTCCGATGCGCCCGCCGCCAACCGCACCACCCGATCGTTGCCGCGGTCGGCGACGTAGACGGCGCCCGAGCCGTCCACCGTCACGCCGCGGGGGTCTTTCAGTCCGGTGAAGGGCAGTGGGGTGGAGGTGGAAGCGCCTGCTGGAAGCTTCAATATTCGATCGTTGCTCGTGTCGGTGACGTAGACGTTGCCCGCGGTGTCGACCGCCACGTCCTGGGGATTCTTCAGGCCGGTGAACGGCAGTGACGTCGAGTTCGACGCGCCCGCGGGCAATTTCAGCACCCGATCGTTGCCCATGTCGGTGACGTAGACGGTCCCCGCCGCGTCGACCGCCACGCCGGTGGGCAGACTGAGGCCGGTGAACGGCAGCGGCGTCTGTGAACTGTAGGCCGAGTCGATCGAGGTGGGCGAGTCGCCGCTGCCCTCGGACTCCCGTTGGACACCGATCACCACGGCCACGACGGCCACCAGCGCGATCACGGCGGCGATCGCACCGGCGGTTCTCGGTGACAAGCCGAACCGACGTCCGTGTCGCACGGTCGGGTCTTCGCCCCTTCCTACCTGGGGATCGTCGAGCGCGGCGCGGGCCGCGGTGCTCAGCTCGCGCACGGTCCGGTAGCGAGCGTCGGGATCCTTGGCCATCCCCTTGGCGATGACGGCGTCGAATGCGGCCGGAACGCCGGGGGTGGTGGCGCTGGGACGCGGCGGCGGCGTGTGCAGGTGGTGGGCGATCACCCCCTGCATTCCCGTTTCGCTGGTGAACGGCGGGCGACCGGTCAGGCACTCGTGCAGCACGCACGTCAACGCGTACACGTCGACGCGGGCGTCGGGCCGGACCGCCGCGCCGATCTCCTCCGGCGCGAGGTAGGCGACGGTGCCGATGGTCTCGCCGGTCGCGGTCAGCGTGCGGTCGTCGGCGGCGTGGGCGATGCCGAAATCGATCAGGGAGGCGAACTCGTCGTCGCCGAGCAGGATATTGGTGGGTTTGACGTCGCGGTGGACGAGTCCGGCGTCGTGCGCGGCCTGCAGCGCGCCCGCGACCTGCGCGACGATCGCGACCGCCCGGCGCGGCGCCAAGGCCCCTTCCCGCATGATCACCTTGCGCAGGTCGGTGCCCTCGATGAGGCGCATGTTCAGGTAGAGCCGACCGTCGATGTCGCCGAAGTCGTGGATGGGAATCACATGCGGCTCGGTCAACTGCGATACCGCCCGGCATTCCCGGCGAAATCGTTCGCGCAACTGTTCGTCGTAGGCGAAGCGCTCGGGCAGGAGTTTGAGCGCAACCACGCGGTTGGTCAGCGAGTCGTGCGCCCGCCACACCTGGCCCATGCCGCCTTGGCCAAGCAGCGACAACAGTTGATAGCGCCCGAAGGAAACCGGCCGCCCCGAAGCTCGGGTAGTGTCCCCGCCACTGGTTGGTATGTCATCCATGGTGCCGTCCCGTGACCATCTGGCTACCGGCTGCACTTGCTGCTGTGTCACCCGCGACGCGAGCGGACAACTTCAACACTAGCCGACTCAGCCAGGGCAGATGCCCGAAATCTTGGTGCGAGCATCGACGAGTTCCGGCTTGGTCGGCCGCGAGCGTTGACCAAATAGCAAACATCAGGCGTCATAAGGTGGACTACCTCGCGTGCGGAGACCCTGTCGTGCTCCGAGGAGTGTCGACCGCCTGAACCGGCACATCCGGGCGCGCCTGACGAGCGCCTCGGCGGCGGATCAGACTCGTCGCATGAACGCCATCGTGTAGTACATGCTCTGAATATCGCGAAGCAGTACGTCAACCGCGGTTGGTGCTCGGGATTTCGGTTGGACGTTCGTCGCTGGGCCACACAGAATTATTTCGGCTATCCCTGCTGAGCGGGGACCAATCGAAACGTCGCACGGCAAGTTCACCCTGCAGAAATCGCCGATCGACGTTTCACGGGTTCCATTTCTCGGAATTGTTTCTTCCGGCGGGCGGCTCGGTTCAGGACCAGATGCGGCTTGTACAGGTCGAGCCAGGTGTGCAGGTCTATCGTCTGGTCGAGTCCGAAACAGGTGTGCGCTTGCATGGTCGTCGGGTCTTCGTTCACCACCTGCTGCAGCCAGGAGAGGTCGAGCAGCGCCCACAGGGACGAATCGCTTTCGGCCAGAATCTCTTTGCCCAGCTGGTGGAGATCGGCGGCGTATCCGGGGTCCCGGGTGGACGGGTAGGGGCTATTCACTCGCTGCGCCACCCATCGCTGGGCGCACCTGTCCTGCCACGGCAGACCCGACCGTGCCGTGCCCTCGGCCGCGGGTCTCACGCTGCACGACGGAATCCTGACTGTCGCCGAGGTCGCCGAACGCGACGACGGCGGTCGCGATTTCGTGTTCCTCTCGGCCTGCCACACACATTCCGGGCGGGCGATCGCCACCGACGAGATGATCAGTCTCGCGGCCGCACTCTCCTACACCGGTTGGCGCGACACCGTGGCCACGCTGTGGAGCGTCTACGCCGAACGCGCGGCAGTCACCAGCGAACGGTTCTACCGAGCCGTGGACTGCGACGGGTCCGGCGGATCGGGCGCGGTCGCGCGAGCGCTGCACGTCGCGGTCCATGCATTGCGCGCCGAAGACGAAAGGCCGCACCGGTGGGGAGCTTTCGTCCACATCGGAGGTTGATTCACTTCGTCGGCCGACGCTCGCGGTGTCGAGTCTCGCACTCGGACTCACGCTGGGTCGGCGGTCGGTCGGTGTCCGACTCGGGTGGTGTCGGACTCGGGCGGCGTCGGACTCGGGCGGCGTCCACGTCGACGCTTCGTCGGTCAGCGACTGTTCCCACGGTGGTGCCGCGGCTCGTGTGCGGCCGGCGGCCTCGGCGTGAGGATACCGAGTCGCAGGCCGCGGAGTGTTCTCCGTTCGCCGGGACGTGATCCATCCCGGTCGGCGGTGTGAACCGGGCGCGGATGGGCATGTCGGGTCCGTATCGGTGTGATTTTCGGAGGTGTGACCCGTGCGCGATTTCGCCTGCCCCAACTGCGGTCAGCGGTTGGCGTTCGAGAATTCGGTGTGTCTTTCCTGTTCCAGCCCATTGGGTTTCAGCTTCGGCTCGCGCACGTTGGTGGTGATCTCCGATTTCGCCCCGAGCGATGCCGCCGGACGCCTCGGTGGCATCGTCGACGGGCTTCGCTACCGGCTGTGCGACAACCTGCACGTGGCCCGATGCAACTGGTTGGTGGAGATTGCCGACGACGGAGTCGACGCGGCGCGGCGCGGGGAAGGTGGTGCGGAGTCGGAGGGTAGCGCGTCGAAACCGGAGCGTCGGCGCTCGCGGTGGCGTCTTCGGCGACGATCCGGTCGAGCGAACTCCGCTCTCGTGGCGCCTGCGCCGCCCGCGGCCGAAAGCGGTCCGGCGCTGTGCGAGTCGTGCAGGCTGACCCGGACGCGCCCCAACGACTCCGACACCGGGGGGCTGGAGGCGTTCGCCGAAGCCGAGACCGCCAAACGCAGGGTGATCCTGGAACTGGCCGAACTGGGTTTGCCGATCACCGACCGTGAGGCGGATCCGCGTTTCGGGTTGGCGTTCGACCTGCTGTCCAGCGCCACCGATCAGGTGCTCACCGGCCACCAGGACGGGGTCATCACCCTCGACCTGGCCGAGGCCGACGATCCGCACCGCGAACAGTTGCGCGTGGAGATGGGCGAGCCGTATCGCACGCTGCTCGGTCACTTCCGGCACGAGATCGGTCACTACTACTACACCGTGCTCGTCGACGACGAGGCCCGGGAACGGTTCGTCTCGCTGTTCGGCGATCCCGACGCCGACTACCAGGCCGCGCTGGAGCGCCATTACGCCGACGGCGCGCCGGCGGGGTGGGAGGCGGATCACGTCTCCTCCTACGCGACGATGCACGCCGCCGAGGACTGGGCCGAGACCTTCGCCCACTATCTGCACATCCGCGACACCCTCGACACCGCAGCCGCTTTCGGCTTCGCTCCCGCGGGCGCGGCCCTGGACCGTCCCCAACTCGGCCGCGCGGGATTCGACAGGATCATCGAACTGTGGTTGCCGCTGGCCTGGTCGCTGAACATGGTCAACAGGTCCATGGGCCACGTGGACCTATACCCGTTCGTCCTACCCGAACCGGTGTTGGAGAAGATGCGTTTCGTTTATGAACTGTGCGCCACCACGTCCGCGCGCCTCGGCGCCGCGCCGCGGCAACAGCCCGCGGCGTGAGACGGACTCGATCCGATTCGCACCGTCGAGGTCCGCGCTCGCGCGCTTCGTCTTCGGGGCACGCGGGCCGGTGCGTGGTGAATCGGGATGCCCGTGGGTGGGATCAGCCGGCAGTGGTGGTGGGTCCCATCGCCTTGGCCGCGAGTTTCGTGGTGAGCCGCACCAGGAGGTTGCGCGGCACGGGGTAGAGCACGCGCAGGCCGCGTCGCATTCTCTTGTGCGCCAGACGAGTCGGGCCTTTGGTCAGGTGGGCGAAGGCTTCGGCGACGACCTCGTCGACGGTGGCGGCAGCGGTTTTCGCGTTGTGCGAAGAATCGCGCGGCGCGACGCAGCGAGTCCTCGACCGGTTCGGGTTTCCAGCCGAGTTCGCGCTCGGCCTTGCTGTGATCCGGTGGCGACATCAGTTCGGCCATGCGCAGACCCACCGAGGCGAACATCAGATCCCGGCGCAGCAGGCGGGCGGCGAGATCGTTCGCGCGGGCGCCCAGACGCAGCGCGGGCATGGGGAGTCCGATGAACGGGGCTCGGATGCCCACGGCGTCGGCGACGATCTCGTGGACTTCGCGGCCGCTGAGGTACCGATCGGAGACGATGTAGCGTTCTCCGGGCCGTCCGTGTTCGCCCGCCAGGATCATGGCGCGCGCGGCGTCCTCGATGCCGACCACCTCCGCGGAGAAACCCAGGTAGAAGGGGAATCGGCCGTTGGCGACTCGGGCGATGAGCGAGCCGTGGGGAGTCGGCCCCCAGCCTCCGGGTCCGTAGGTGGTGGATACGCACATCGCGACAGCGGGGAGGCCGCGTTCGCGGACGTAGTCCATGACCAGGCTCGTCGCAGGCTCGAGCAGGAGAATCACGATGAGCAGCACTCGGTCGGCGGTGGTATCGGCGCGAGACGGCGTCTGGGCGGGGTGGCGATGCTGACGGTGCTGGCCGTCACCACGGTGCTGACCGCAGGCGCCGGGCACGCCGATCCCGGTGGCGAGCCCACGAGGCTCGTGGTCCATTCGGCGTCCATGGGCGCCGACATCGACGTCGACATCCTGGTGCCCGCCGACCCGGTGGCGAGCCCGGTGCTGGTCCTGCTCGACGGCGCCGACGCGGGCCGCGACAGTGGCGCCCGCGCCGGCGACTGGCTCACCAAAACCGATGCGGCCGAACTATTTCGCGACAAGAACGTCACGGTCGCGCTGCCCGTGGGCGGTGCGGGCAGCTTCTACACCGACTGGCGCCACCCCGACCCGGTGCTGGGAACCTACCGGTGGGAGACCTTCCTCACCGAGGAACTGCCCGCCACTCTGCGCGCCGCCTACGCCGTCGACACCGACAGATCGGCGCTGATCGGTCCCTCGATGGGCGGACACGCCGCGCTGACCCTGGCCGCGCGACACCCGGGGCACTACCGCTTCGCCGGCGCGTTCAGCAGTTGCCCCGCCAGCGCCGACCCTTTCGCCCAGCAGTCGATCCGCGCCAACGTCGTGTCCCGCGGCGGGGATCCCGACCTGATGTGTGGGCCGCCCGACGATCCGCGCCGGCGCGACCACGACCCGCTGCTACTGGCCGAGAACCTGCGTGGCACAACACTGTTCGTCACCGTCGGCGCCGGCATGCCGGACCCCGGCGACACCGTCGAGGACACCGTGACCGGCGCCCCGCTCGAATGGGGCGCCAACACCTGCACCGGCGTCCGGCACCGCAATCGTCGAGATGACCGACCCCTACGGCAGGCCGTATCCCACCGACACCACCGTGCCACATAACCGATACCGGACCATCGGCCGGATCCCGTGGCCGAAGGAGGTGCCCCCTCGGCGCACCAGGCTGCGGGCACGTCGCGCCGGGCGCGGTGCCGGGATCAGCCTCGTTCGAGACCGGTGGCGATGGGTCGGGTCGGGTCGGTGCGGTACTCCGACAGCGACCCCGGGTAGTAGTGCGCGGGCACGCCGATCTTGGTGAGGGCGAGGACGCTGAGTGCGGCCGCGTTGCCGACCACGCAGTACAGCCCGACCTCGGTGTCCGCCTCGACGCCCAGCTCCCGGTAGCGGGCGCGCAGGGTTTCGTCGTCGGCGAGGTGGCCGTCGTCGGTCAGGTTGGCCGTGCCGGGCAGGTAGCCCGCGCCGGGGATGTGTGCTTCGGCGTAGCCTTCGGCGCCTCGGGTGTCGACCAGGACACCGGAGCGGGCCAGTGCGGCCGCGGTGTCGGCGTCCAGCGTGGGCAGTGCGCCGGTGGTGACGACGAAATCGCTCGCGCCCTCGGTCGCGGGCTCGTCGGTGAGGGCGCCACCCGCGGCGGTCCATGCTTCGACGCCGCCGTCGAGGTAGCGGACGTCGGGGACGCCCGCCCAGCGCAGTGTCCACCATGCGCGGGCGGCCGCGGCGGCGTTGTCCGGGCTGTAGGTGACCACGATCGAGTCCGCTGTGATGCCCCAGTGGCGGATCGATGCCTGGATCTGTTCGGCGGACGGCAGCGGGAAGGTTCCCGAGGTCTCGGTCTCGGGTCCGGCGAAATCCGCCACGGTTACCGCGTGTGCGCCCGGAATGCGTTGTGCTGCCGCATCATCGGTCTGCGGGGTGCGACGGACCTCGAGGACGACGACGTCGCGGCCGTTCGCGATCTTCTTCCGCAGTCTCTCCGCGCTGATCGTGACACGATCGACGTGGACCGGAGTGCTCGTCATGATGCTTCCCTTCGCGATGGCCGGTCGCAGCGGATCCGCCTCGATCGACCGACAGGTGTCTGCAGCCGGAGTCTTGCAGCGCGGGCCACCGTGAACCAACGATTTCCTCTACACGATTCGAATAGGCGAACCGATGCCTCCCGTGCGGTCGTGTCGCCGGATTCGATCGGCGATCGCCGGAAGCGGACCATCTGCCTCCTCGCTGGCGTAGGAGATGAAGATGCGCGGGTCGCGTGGTTTCGTCGCGGGCGCGGACTCGATCGGTGGGGTCGAGGGCGGGACCGGCTCGGGCTCGGGCAGCGGCACGGTGAGTCGCGCGGTGGTGCGGCCGGGCTGGTAGAACAGCGCCTCCTCGACCGGCAGGTCGAAGCGGGCCGACACCTCGACGCGCAGCGGCGAGCGATGCCGGGGGACCACGAGGGGTGAGCCACGCGGTGTACGCGCCGGGACTCACGCCCGTCCGGTCCGCGCGGCTAGCGGATGGGCCGCAGACCGATCATGGTGTGCGGTGCGGCGTAGAGGTAGCGGCCGTCGTTCTCGACGCCGAGGGCGCCGCCGCCGGTGAAGGCGTCGTGATCGGTGTTCACGGCCAGAAAGGGTATGTCCCAGATGGTTTCGCCGGTGCGTCGTTCGACGGCCCACAGTCCGGTGGCGTCGCGCAGGACGACGGTGTGGCCGTCGGATGCCTCGACGTCGCCGAAGCGGTCGGTCTCGATTCGCCAGAGTCGCTGCCCCGTGCGCAGATTCAGCGCCGTCAAGGTTCGTGCGGCGGCGTCGTGTCGCAGGACCACATCACCGACGACATAGACGGTGGTGGAGTCCGATTCGGGCGAGCCGGGCGCCAGGTCGGGGCTGGTCCAGCGCAGCGTGCCGTCGCGTCGGTCGTAGGCGCTGTCGGCCAACAGCACCGGCACGGTGTCGTCGGCGGGGCGTTCGAGCGTCGGGAGGCGGATGTCCGCGCCGACTTCGGTGACGATGGCGCGCCCGGTGCGGTCGAGGATGTCGACGGTCGTGTGCAGGCGATCGTCGCAGTCGGTGCGGGTGCGCACGACGAGCGCGCCGACGGTCGGGGTTGCGCGGCCGCATCCCAGCGGGGCGGTCCAGGTCTGCGCGCCGGTGTCGAGGTCGAAACCCGCGATGTCCGCGCCGATTTCGAGTGTGCCCTGTCCGTGCGCGACGTCGAGTACGTCGGCCACGTCGTCCCAGCCGGTGCCCATGGCGAACGCGCGGGTCCAGTAGGCGTCCGGGTCGGCGAGGGTTCCCGCGTGTACTCGCACATCGTCGGATTCGACGTCGCCCTCCACGGTGTAGACGCGGTCGTCGACGGCGGCGAGTCCGAAGACGAGCCACGGGACCGGCGTGCGGGTGACCGTTCCGCTGTCGATGTCGAAACCGACCAGGGTGGAACGCTCGGCTGTGTAGCACACGAGTTGGCCGTGTACCGGAGCGCTCGCGCAGCCGACCAGGCCATCGGCGGGGACCTGCCAGCGCGTCGCGCCGGTCTCGGCGTCGATCCCGATCAGCGCGGGGTCGCGCAGATGCGTGTCGTCGGGAATGCCGATCATGCTCACCACCGTTCGGCCCGCGTCGACGAAACCCGCTGCATCCACGCCGTATTCGGAGCCGTTGACGGGATCTCGGAACTCCGCCGACGCGCGCCCGTAGCGTTCGGCGGCATCCACCGACCACGCGAGACCCGGTGCGGCATCGACGGTTCCGGTGATCTTACGGGTGCCGTCCTGCGGGTGCAGCAACACCGCGACGGCGCCCGCGCTGGTGACGACGGCGGCCACCGCGGCGAGTACCAGACCGCGAACTCCGGGCGGCAATGTCATCGCGACACCTCCAAGCCAGGCGCCAGCCCGATCGCCTCGAGCTGCGCGAAGGTCAGCAGCGCGGACCGGTCCTCCGCGCTGGAATCCACCGCCACCCTGGTGCCGGACCGATACGTCACCACGACTCCGCGCGTCGCAGGCGACCACCCGGGTGATTCTCGATTCTCGACCACCGTCCCGTCCGGCAACCGGCGCGTATCGACCACTTGCTTGTCCGACGACCCGGAAGGTTCCTCGGCTCCGACGGTGATCACGACCTCTAGCTGTGACGGCCCGGCCGCCCGTGTGACGCGGACCACCTGACACAGGCCGCCGTTGTCGAACTCGCCGGGCAGCAGTGCGCCGAGCGGACGATTCAAGGACAGATCGTCCAGCGGTATCGCCGCCAACACCTTGTTCAGCCGTTCCGCCTCGCCCTGGTCGATCGCGGGGGACTCCTCGTCCCGGATGCCCCGGATGTCGCAGGATTCGGGCGCGTCCGGCGTTCCGGCGGGCACCGGCGCGGTGACCCGCATACCCGGCGTGGTCGCGAGCGCGCGGAGTTCGTCGACCGACAGCGGCACGGCGCTCGCCGGGCGGGATCCGTCGGGGTTGTTGTCCGAGAAGACCGTCACGACAGTGCCGTCCGGCACATAGGCCTGGGCGCTGCGGGTGAGGGTCCGCACCCCGTTGGTCTCCGACCAGGTGTCCTGCGTGTCGACCGTGACGCCGTCATCGAGTAGGCGGCGTTCGTCGAGCGCGCCCGCGACGCAGGGCGGGACCGGTCGATCGGATCGTTGCACGTTGACCTGCAGCCGCCCCGTTCGATCCCCGCGCCGCACCGTGGCGTAGGCGCCGGTGAATCCGCTGAATTCCGGGTGGTCCGCCGGCGCGTCGACAATGGGCTGGAAGAGCAGCGATTCGCGGGCGGGCGCGAAATCGACCGCGACCCCGTCGGGCAGCGCGCCCCGCAGCGCCTCCGACATCGCGACCGCTTTGCGGCCGGAGAACCACGGATACCTCGGGTTGTCGTAGACGGGTGACCCGGCGGCGACGAACCCGAACGCGCTGTCCTCCGATGGCGGCTCCACGCTCGCGCAGCCCGGGATCGTCGTCGGGTATGTCACCGGCGGCGTGACGAACGAGTACGTCGGCGGCGCGGGCTCGACGGTGGTCGTCGCCGGTATCGGCGCGGTGGTCAACTCCGGTTCCGGTTCGTGCAGCAGCCCCCCGACGATGACGCCGCACGCCACGATCGCCACGCAGAGCAGGCCCTGCGTCCACGCGGTGACCGCACGTGACGGCGCGGCCGATCCGTTGCCCCTCTTCATCTCTCGCATCGAAGCCCTCTCCGGCGGACAGCCTACCGACAGCGGGCCCCGACGATTTCGAGGGCTCACGACTCGCGCGAGTCGACGTCGTCTTCAGGGCACGCGTTGTCGGCGGTGACCGATTCGGTTGTCGCGGGGGCGATTTCGGCAGCTGTCGTACCGTCCCCGTTCGATCGTGCTGCGCAGTGTACCCCCGCGCCACGCCGACGGACTTGCCCCCGGTTTCCTGGTCCCGTGATCTTCGTGCGATACCGACTGGACGTTTGCATTAATAGTCGAGTGAATTTCGTATTTCTTATGGTTGGCTACACGGGCCCGACATCGTATTCTTAGAGATGTTCTCGTAGTGTTGGGTAGGGAGGCCCGTGTGACAAATATTTTCGGCGGGGCAGGCGGCCGGTTCGTGGTGATCGCCGGCAATGGGTGTCGATATCCGTGAGGGCCGGTCGGAGAAGGGTCGGTCGCGTGAGCGGTGTTGCTCGGTGCGGCGGCCCGACGGGAATGTCTCGACTATAGCGATCGGCCGGTTCGATATGTGAACCGAGCCTTGCGCGGCGTTGACAGGGCCTCGGATTCGAGGCCCGGCCTGGTGGTTTCCGTCGGCGTACGTGCGAGCTGTCCGGTCCTGCGCACGTGCCTCTTTCGGCGAATCCAATTCTTCGGCTCTATCCGGCATGGCAAGGCGCCTGGCATCGGGCTGAATGTAATCGGCCTTCCGAAATTTTATTGCCACCGGTCGGTAGGCAATAGATATTTTTGCGGTAGCAGCGTCGCTGCGGCATTGGATCACGCATCTTCCTGTCACATCCATCTCCATTCGGAATGGGTGCGATCAGGCGTGCCGATCGCAGGCCCCGGTCGCGGGCCATAAAGCTCGCGGGCCCGGGCGAACGGGATTCGTCACATATCGAACGAGGAGTTCTCGAAATGGATCCGAGGCAGGCCGGAACGCGCGATGTGCACGCGGATCTGATCCCGCTGTCGACCGCGCAGTACGGTGTGTGGTTCGCGGACAAGGTGTCCGATGGGCTGCCGATCAATATCGCGCAGTACATCGAGATCCACGGTGAGGTGGATGCTGCGATCTTCGCCGAGGCCGTACAGGCGGCCGGGCTCGAACTGGCGTCGGGATATCTGCGCATCGTCGAGGTCGACGGCAGGCCCTACCAGCGAATCGATCCCGACCAGCACTACGACGGCGCGGTCGTCGACCTCGGCGACCGCGCGGATCCGGCCGCGGCGGCGCTGCGGTGGATGCGCGCGGACTACAGCACACCGGTTGACCTGCAACGGGATCCGCTGGCCGAGACCCGGCTGCTGCGGTTGTCGCGCGGGCACTACTACTGGTACTCCCGCATCCACCACGTCGCGATCGACGGCTACGGCGGCTTCGTGCTCACCGCGCGGGTCGCCGAGCGATACAACGCCGCGTCGGCGGGCCGCGCGCCCGCACCGCTGCGCGCCGCGACCTTGCGGCAGATCGACACCGCCGAGCGGGAGTACCGCGCGTCGACCCGCTTCGCCCTCGACCGCGACTATTGGATGGAGCGGACGCGCGGGCTGCCCGATCCGGTCAGTCTGGCCGGGCGGACGGCCGCGGCCGCCGCCCACGACCTGGTGTCGGTCAGCACGCTGTCCGGCGATGTCGCCGACCTGCTCCGCACGACCGCGGAACGGCTGCACGCCAGTCCCGCGCAGGTCGTCGTCGCGGCGCTCGGAACCTTCCTGGCGCGGATGACGAACACCGAGGACATCGTGCTGAGCCTGCCGGTCGCGGCGCGCACGACCGCCAAGCTCAAGAATTGCGCCGGAATGATGGCCAACCTGCTGCCGATTCGCCTGCGGCTCGCGGCGGGCGCGACGACGGCGGAGGTGGTGGCGCAGGCCAACCGTGAGCTCACCGGCGCCCTTCGGCATCAGCGCTATCGCTACGAGGACATCCTGCGCGACAGCGCGTCGGGTGACTCGGTGAGCGCGAACCCGGCATCGTTCGGGCCGGTCGTCAACATCGTGTTCTTCGACGCCGATATCGCGCTGGGTGATTCGGTCGGCAAGTATCACATCCTGCGTTCGGGGCTGCTGGAGGACTTGCAGGTCAATCTGGTCCGCGGCGGCGCCGACGCGCCGCTGTCGGTCGAATTCCACGGCAATCCGAACCTGTACTCCCTCGACGAACTGCACGGTCATCGTCGCCGGTTCACCGCCTATCTGGCACGTTTCGCGGCGGCCGACCCGCGGACCCGGCTGCGTGACATCGATCTGCTGTCGGACCGCGAACGCGCGAGCGTCGTCGGTCCCGGTGCCGAGGTCGGCGCCGTCGCGACACTGGCCAGTCTGCTCGACGAGGTCGTCGCGCGGAGTCCGCACGCGACGGCGCTGCGCGCCGATGGCGCCGAGCTGACCTACGGTGAACTCGACGAGCGAGCCAATCGACTTGCCCGCGTGCTCATCTCACGTGGGGTGGGACCGGAGTCACGGGTGGCCGTCGCGATGCACCGATCGACGGCATCGGTCGTCTCGGTCTGGGCGGTGGCCAAGGCGGGCGCGGCGTTCGTGCCGGTCGATCCGGGCTATCCGGCGGACCGGATCGCCTACATGGTCTCGGATTCCGGCGTTCGACACGGTCTGACCGTTCTCGAACACGCGGCGTGGCTCCCCGATTCGGTCGAATGGATGTCGCTGGACGATCCGGCGTTCCTGGCGCGCTGGGAGCGGCGGAGTCCGGAGCCGGTGACCGACGGCGAACGAGTCCGGCCGTCGCACCCCGACCACCCGGTCTATGTGATCTTCACCTCCGGATCCACCGGTAGGCCCAAAGGCGTCGTGGTGAGCCACCGCGGACTGGCGAACCTGGTCGACGAGCAGCGGACCCGGCTGAGCGTCACCGGCGCCTCGCGCGTATTGCATGTCGCCTCACCGAGTTTCGACGCCTCGGTATTCGAGTACCTGATGGCGTTCGGGGCGGGCGCGGCGCTGGTGATCGCGCCACCGCAGAGCTACGGCGGGGACGAGTTGACCGCGCTGCTGCGCCGAGAACGGGTCACGCACGCGGTGCTGACCCCGGCGGTGCTGACCACGCTGGAACCCGCGGGTCTGGACGACCTGCGAGTACTGGCCGTCGGCGGCGAGGCGTGCCCGGACCGGATCGTGGACACATGGGCGCACGGCCGCGCGCTGCTTAATCTGTACGGGCCGACCGAGACCACGATCTGGGCGACGGCCTCGGCGCCGCTGCGGCCCGGCGCGCCGGTCACCATCGGCGCCGCGATTCGCGGTGCGGGCGCGCTCGTGCTCGACGGTTGGCTGCGACCGGTGCCCCCCGGTGTGGTCGGCGAACTGTATCTGTCGGGCGGGCAGTTGGCGCGCGGCTATCTGGGCAACGCGGCCTCGACCGCGCAACGGTTCGTCGCCGATCCCTACGGGCGGGCGGGCACGCGCCTCTACCGGACCGGTGACCTGGTGCGCTGGACCGCCTGCGGTGAGCTGGAAATACTGGGACGCAGTGACTTCCAGGTCAAGATCCGCGGACTGCGGATCGAGCTCGGCGAGATCGACGCCGTGCTCGATGCCGACGACCGCGTCGAGTCCGCGGTGACGGTGACCGGTACCAGCGCCGCGGGCGCCGACATTCTGGTGTCCTATGTGGTGCCCGCGAACGGGCGGACCGTGCTCCCGGCCGAACTGACCGCCGCGGCGGCCGAACGCCTTCCGAGTCATATGGTTCCGACCGCGATCCTGGTACTCGACGCGATGCCGCTCACCGCCGCGGGCAAGATCGATCGCGCGGCGCTGCCACCGCACACGGTGGTCGGCGATCGCGGCCGCCGGGCGTTGTCCTCGGAGTCGGAGACGACGATCGCGCAGCTCTTCACGGAGGTGCTCGGGGTGGCCCGAGTCGGCGCCGACGACGGCTTCTTCGCCTTGGGCGGCGACAGCATCATGTCGATTCAACTGGTGGCGCGGGCGAAGGAGCGCGGTCTCGTGTTCTCGCCGCGAGAGGTGTTCCAGCACCGGACCGTTGCCGCGCTGGCCGCCGTCGCCCGGCGAGCGGACCGGGTGTCGGCGCCCACGCTGCCGGAACTGCCCGGCGGCGGCGTGGGGACGATGCCCGCGCCGCCGATCGTGCGCTGGATGATCGAGCGTGGCGCTTTCACGTCCTTCCACCAGGCGCTGGTGCTGCGGCTGCCGACCGGTATCGGTGCGGACGGCCTGGTGGAAACCGTTGCCGCGGTGGTGGATCACCACGACATGCTGCGGTCGCGGCTGATCAGCGCCGCCGACGGGTGGCAGGTGCTGGTGACCGCGCCGGGGACCGTTGACGTCGCCGCGCTGATCCACCGGGCGCCCGTGCCGGAGACCGTCGACGCGGCCGCGGTGGCCGCGCGCGAGCAGGACGCGGCGGCGGGGCGATTGGACCCGGTCGCCGGCACGGTCCTGCAGTTGGTCTGGCTGGATCGGGGCGCCGAGCGCGCGGGATGGCTGATCGTCGTCGCGCATCATCTCGCGATCGACGGCGTCTCGTGGCGAATCCTGGTGCCGGACTTGATGTCCGCGTGGGCGCAGGTTTCGGCCGGGCGGTCCCCGCGGCTGGCGCCGGTCGGCACCTCGATGCGCCGCTGGGCGCACGTGCTCGCGCAGGAGACCGGACAGGCGGGTCGGCGGGCGGAGGCGGGCTACTGGCGCGCGGTGCTGGAGGGGCAGGACCCGCCGCTGGGTTCGCGCGCCATCGATCCCGCCGTCGATGTGGCCGCAACGGTGGACCGGGTCGCGGTGAGTGTGCCCGCGGAGGTGACCACGGCGCTGATGACCACCGTGCCGAAGGTGTTCCACGGCGGCGTCGAGGACGGCCTGCTCGGTGCGCTGGCGATAGCGATGGCGGCATGGCGGGCACGGCGCGGGATTCCCACGGCCGAGACCTTGATCCAGCGCGAGGGCCACGGCAGGACCGAGTCGATCGCGCCGGGCGCGGATCTGTCGCGCACCGTCGGCTGGTTCACCACGGCCTATCCGGTGCGCTTGCGTCTGCACGGGATCGACGTCGCCGACGCGCTGGCGGGCGGGCCCGCGGCGGGCGCCGCGATCAAGGCGGTGAAGGAACAGCTGCTGGCCGTACCCGACGACGGCATCGGCTACGGGGTGCTGCGCGGGCTCGACGATTCCGGCGAACCGATCGGCGGCGCCGTGCCGCAGCTCTCGTTCAATTATCTCGGCCGCACCGCGCTCGCCGAACCGGTCGCCTCGACGGCGGGACCGGGGTGGTTGCCGACCGACGAACTCGGCACGGCGGCGGCGGGCGGAGACGACGACGCGCCCGCGCCCGCGGTCATCGATGTCAACGCCGCGGTGACCGGCGGCGAGATCCTGCGGGCCACATTCGCCTACCCCACCGGTGTGATCTCCGGGGCCGAGGTTCGAGAACTGGCGGAGCTCTGGGTGCGCGCGCTGTCGGCGCTGGCGGCCCACGCGGCCGCCCCCGGCGCGGGCGGGCACAGTCCCTCCGACTTCGGCCTGGTCACGGTGACCCAGGCGGAGATCGAGCGGTGGGAGGCGCAAGGCCCGCTGGTCGACGTATGGCCGCTGACTCCACTGCAATCGGGCATGCTCTTCCATGCCTTGGCCGCCGCCGACGCGGTCGATGCCTACACCGCGCAGTGGACGCTCACCCTGGAAGGCCGCGTCGATCCCGGCAGGCTGCGCGCCGCCGCCGAAGCGCTGGTCGACCGATACCCCAATCTGCGCGCGCGATTCGTCGCGGCCGGGCAGGCGGCTGTTCAGGTCGTAGCCGCGTCGGTGCGGGCGCCGTGGACGTACCTCGACGTCAGCGGCGCAGACGCCGAGACCGAATTCGACCGGATCGCCGCCGCCACGCGGACCGCGCCGTTCGACCTGGCCGATGCCCCGCTGCTGCGCTTCACCCTGGTCCGGCTCGGGCCGCGGCTGTGGCGGCTGCTGGTCACCAATCACCACATCCTGCTCGACGGTTGGTCGATGCCGGTGCTGGTACGCGACCTGCTGACCTGCTACGCGGGCCCGGAGCGCGCGCCCGCGCTCGAATCGGCTCGCTCCTTCCGTGAGTTCCTGCGATGGTGCGCGGGCCGGGATCATTCGGCGTCGGTATCGGCCTGGCGGCAGGCGCTCGCGGGCGTGGCCGAGCCGACGCTGCTCGCGCCGCGGGCGACCCGAGCCTGCGCCCGACCGGTCGACCGCACGGCCGAACTCGACGAGCGCCGCACCGCGCGGCTCAGCGCACTGGCCGCCCGCGCCGGTGTCACGATGAACACCCTGTTGCAGGTCGCGTGGGCGGTCGTGGTGTCGCGGTCGACGGGCCGGGGCGAAGCGCTGTTCGGTGCGACGGTGTCGGGGCGCCCCCCGCATCTGCCCGGCATCGAATCCATGGTCGGCCTGTTCATCAACACCGTTCCGGTGTGGGTGCGGCCGCGTCCAGGCGAGACCGGCATCGACCTGCTGCGGCGTGTGCAGGCCGAACAGGCGGCGCTGCTCGAGCACCACCATGTCGGACTCGCCGAGATCCAGGCCGCCACCGGACTGCCGTCGCTGTTCGACACCCTGCTGGTCTTCGAGTCCTATCCGATCGATGTCGCCACGATCGCCGAACTGGCCGCCGATGTCGACGGCATGGCGGTCACCGGAGTGGAAGTCGACGACGGCGCGCACTATCCGCTGACCCTCGTCGCCCATCTGGATTCCCGACTGCGACTGCGCTTCTGCTATCGACCGGATGTCTTCGAGCCCGATGCCGTGGCGCGCTTGGTCGAGTGCGTGACCCGAGTGCTCGACGGGCTCGCCGAGCACGCCGACGCGCCCGTCGCCCGGATCGATGTGCTCGCCGCGGCCGAGCGGGCGGATCTCCTGTCGCGACGCGGCGGCGCGGCCCAACGGGCGCGAGTGCTGCCCGAGTTGCTGGCCGCGGCGTGTGAGCCTGCCCCGGACGGGACCGCGGTCGTGTTCGAAGGCGCCGCGCTGAGCTACCGCGAGCTGGACGAGCGGTCGAACCGCCTGGCGCGCATGCTGATCGGACGCGGCGTCGGCCCCGAGGACATCGTCGCGATCGGCATCCGCCGATCGATCGAGTCGGTGCTCGCGATGTGGGCGGTGGCGAAGTCGGGTGCGGCCTTCCTTCCGGTCGATCCGAACTACCCCGCCGAGCGGATCGCGTTCATGCTGGCCGATTCCGCTGTCCGAGTGGGGATCACGGTGTCGGCGGCGGCCGCGTTGCCCGGTGCGGTGGACTGGCTCGTGCTCGACGCCCCCGAGCGGTGCGCCGATCTCGCCGCCGCGTCGGGCGCGGCGATCACGGCGGCCGAGCGCAGACTGCCGCTGCGCGTGTCCCATCCGGCCTATGTCATCTACACTTCCGGCTCCACCGGACGCCCCAAGGGGGTGCTCGTCACCCATGCCGGACTGGCGAACTTCGCCGCCGAGCAACGGCAGCGATACGCGGTGGCGCCCTCGGCGCGGGTCCTGCACTTCGCGTCACCGAGCTTCGACGCGGCCGTGCTCGAACAGTTGATGGCGATCGAGGCCGCGGCCACGCTGGTCATCGCGCCGACCACCGTGTACGGCGGAGACGAGTTGCGGCGCTTGCTGATCGAGCAGCGGGTCTCGCACGCGTTCCTCACCCCGTCGGCCCTGGCCTCGGTCGACCCGACCGGCCTGGAAGACCTGCGGGTGCTCGTGGCGGGCGGCGAAGCGTGCCCGCCGGGCCTGGTGACACGGTGGGCGCCGGGCCGAGCATTCCACAACGGTTACGGTCCGACCGAGACCAGCATGATGACGAATATCAGCGCCGCGCTCGCCCCGGCGGCGGCGGTGACGATCGGCGGACCCATCCGCGGGATGACCTCGCTGGTGCTCGACCAGCACCTGCACCCGGTGCCCGAGGGGGTCGCGGGCGAGTTGTACATCGCGGGCGCCCAACTCGCCCGCGGCTATCATCGGCGGCCCGCACGGACCGCCGAGCGATTCGTCGCCAACCCCTACGGCCCGCCGGGCGAACGGATGTACCGCACCGGAGACGTGGTGCGGTGGACGGTCGACCGCGATCTGGTGTACCTGGGCCGCAGCGACTTCCAGGTCAAGGTGCGCGGATTCCGGATCGAGCTGGGTGAGATCGACGCGGTGCTCGCCGATTTCGACGGCGTCGAGTCGGCGGTGACGATCGGGCACGGCCGGTCGGACGGTCCAACCCGGTTGGTGTCGTATGTGGTGGCGACAGCGGGTGTTTCGATCGACGCGGGGGCACTGCGCGGCTTCGCCGCCGACCGGCTGCCCGACCATATGGTGCCCGCGTCGATCATGATGCTCGCCGAGCTGCCGCGCACCCCGGTCGGCAAGCTCGACCGGGATGCGCTGCCGCAGCCGGTCTTCGGATCCACCTCGACCCGCGTCGCCGCGACCGACGTCGAACGCACCCTGGCCGAAGTGTTCGCGCACGTGCTCGCGATCGCCGAGATCGGCACGGACGACAACTTCTTCGCCCTCGGCGGGGACAGCATCGTGTCGATCCAGCTCGTGGCGCGCGCCAGAGAACGCGGACTGGTGTTCTCACCGCGGCAGGTGTTCGAGCATCCGACGGTCGCCCGCCTCGCGACCGTCGTACGGCAGGTCGGCGACACCGAGCCGCCGACGCTCGCCGAACTTCCCGGCGGCGGCGTCGGTTCCGCGCCGTTGCTGCCGATCCAGCGGTGGATGGTCGAACGCGGCGGCGGATTCGACCGTTTCAACCAGACTCTCACGCTGGAGTTGCCCGTCGGGATCGACCGGTCCGGTGTGGTCGCGACGGTGACCGCGGTCGTCGACCGACACGATGCTCTGCGGGCGCGTCTGGTGCGCGCCGCGGACGGCTGGACATTGGACATCGCACCCCGTGGCACGGTGCACGTCGACGAACTGCTGCATCGTGTCGCCGTCACCGCCGACACCGAACGCCTGCGGGAGGCGGCCGCCCTCGACGAATCCCTCGGCCGACTCGACCCCGCGGCGGGCCGGGTGCTGCGGCTGGTCTGGCTGGACGCCGGGCCCGAACGGCCGGGCAGACTGCTGGTCGTGCTGCACCACCTGGTGGTCGACGGCGTCTCGTGGCGGATCCTGGTGCCGGATCTGATATCGGCGTGGGCGCACGTGTCCGCGGGACGGCGGCCGATGCTTCCCGACGTGGGCACTTCGCTGCGGCGGTGGGCGCACGCGCTGGCGGAGCGGGCCCGTCGACCGGAGCGTGCCGCCGAGCTGTCCTACTGGCTTTCGGTCCTCGACGGGCCGGATCCGCTGATCGGTCCGCGTGCGCTCGATCCGCGGATCGATCTCGCGACGGGAGTCCGGCGGCTGCGGATCGAGTTGCCCGCCGATGTCACCGAGGCGGTGGCGGGTTCGGCCGCCGCGTTCCACGGCGGTGTGGACGACGTCCTGGTCGCGACGCTGGCGCTGGCGTTGGCCCTGTGGCGTGCACGCGGCGGCGCTCCCGAGTCGTCGGTGCTGTTGCGGCTCGAGCGGCACGGTCGCGAGGAGCAGGTGGTCGCGGGCGCCGAGCTCGCGCGGACGGTGGGCTGGTTCACCACGGTCTTCCCGGTGCGGATCGACCTCGCCGGAGTCGATCCCGAGCACGCGATGAGCGGCGGCGCGGCGTTCGCGGCGGTGGTCAAGCGGGTGAAGGAACAGTTGCGCTCGGTGCCCGACAAGGGGATCGGCTACGGCCTGCTGCGCTATCTCAACCCCGATACCGCCGCCGAGTTGCCCGCGCCACCGCCCGCACAGGTCAGCTTCAACTATCTCGGGCGGATATCCGACGCCGACCTTCCGGCGGCGGGATGGCGACCGGTCGGCGAGCTCGGGGAGCTGCCGCAGCGACCCGACGACGATATGCCCGCGAGCGCTGTTCTCGATGTCAACGCGTTCGTACACAACGGCCGGTTCACCGCGGATCTCGGATTCCCCGCGACACTGCTGGACACGGCGACGGTCACCGCGATCGGCGAGCTGTGGAAGCGCACGCTGTCGGTATCGGCGGCGGTGGCGACCGACGGGACAGGCGGGCACACCCCGTCGGATTTCCCGCTCGTCACGGTCACCCAGTCCGATATCGACGCCTGGGAGGCGCGGTATCCGCGCGTGGACGATGTCTGGCCGCTGGCGCCGCTGCAGTCCGGCCTGCTGTTCCACGCGTTGGTGGCCGCCGCCACGATCGATGTCTACACCGTGCAGTTGACGGTCGAGCTGTCCGGACCGCTCGATTCCGCCCGCATGCGCCGCTCCGCCCAGGCGGTCGTCGACCGGCATCCGAACCTGAGAGTCGCCTTCGGCACCGACCGCGACGGCATCCCGGTCCAGATCGTGGTCGGCGACATCGCGGTTCCGTGGCGCGAGGTGGATCTGCGCCCGAGTCGTCGGGACGCGGGGGACAGCGATGGCGTCGTCGGTACGGCCGAACTGGCGACGCTGCTCGCCGAGGACCGTGGCCGAGGTCTGGACCCGACCGCGGCGCCGCTCCTGCGCTTCACGCTCATCACCCTGGGCGAGGACATCTTCCGTCTGGTGATGTCCTATCACCACATCCTGTTGGACGGCTGGTCGATGCCGCTGCTGCTCGGCGACCTCCTCACCGCCTACGCCGCGGACGGCGACCTCGCCGAGGCGCCGTCCGCGCCGCCCTACCGCCGCTACCTCGACTGGCTGACCGGTCGCGACCGTCGGCATTCGCTGCGGGTGTGGACTCGCGCGCTGGACGGCGTCGAACCGACGCTGTTGGCCCCGAGACTCGACCGCGAGATGGCGCCGCGCATCGATGAATGGCAGGTCGAACTGGACGCCGCGCTGACCGGACGGCTGTCGCGGCTCGCCGCCCGGCTCGGCGTGACCGTCAATACCGTGGTGCAGGCGGCGTGGGGAGTGTTGTTGTCCCGCTTGACCGGTCGCGGCGACGTCGTCTTCGGCGCCACGGTGGCCGGACGTCCCCCGCAGGTGCCGGGGATCGAGTCGATGGTCGGACTCTTCATCAACACGATCCCGGTGCGGGTGCGGTGCGCATCCGACGAATCGGTGACCGACCTGTTGATCCGGCTGCAAGCCGAGCAGGCGGGCCTGCTCGATCACCACGACGTCGGATTGCCCGACATCACGCGCGGCCTCGGCGTCGCCACCCTGTTCGACACGCTGACCGTGTTCGAGTCGTACCCCGTCGATCGGGCCGCGCTGGCCGAGCGAGTGCGGGAGATCGACGGACTGAGCGTGGACGGCGTGACCTCCAACGACGCACCGCACTATCCGCTGTCGGTCGTCGTGCTCACCGGAGAGCGGTTGCGCGCGCATCTGGAGTATCAGCCCACGGTGTTCGAGCGGAGCTGGGTCCGCGACTTCGCGCAGCGATTCGTGCGGGTGCTGACGGCATTCGCCGACGCCCCCGCGCGACTCGTCGGGGCGATCGACATCCTCGACGCCGACGAACACGCGGCGGTGCTGCACCGGGCCCGCGGCGAGCACCGCGTCCTCGACCCGGATGCCACGCTGGTGTCGCTCGTCGCGGCCCGCGCGGCGGCGGCGCCGGACGCCGTCGCCGTGCGCGGCCCGAACGCCGTGCTGACCGCGGCCGAATTGACAACGCGCGCACACCGATTGGCGCGAGCGTTGATCGCCGCGGGCGCCGGGCCCGAGGCGCGGGTCGCCGTCGCCGTCCCGCACTCGCCGGAGCTGGTGGTCGCGGTGCTCGCGGTGCTCGCGGCCGGTGCGGCGGCGGTGCCGATCGACACCGGATCTCCGGCCGAGGACATCGCCGCACTGCTCACCGACGCGGCGCCGGTCTGCGTCGTCGTCGGTCCCGATGCCACGATCGCCGTGCCCGACGGGCCGGTCGTGCTCGAGACGAGCGCCGCCGAGTCCGGCCGCGGCGAGCCGATCGCCGAATCGGAGCGCAACGCCGTGCTGCGACCGTCGCATCCGGCTTACGTGACCTATCCGCACTTCTCGACCGGACACCCGCGTGGCGTTGTGGTCAGCCATGCCGCGGCGGTCAACCAGGCGCTGTGGGCGACCGATCGTTTCGCGATCTCGCAGTCCGACGTCGTCGCGCTGAAGGCTCTCCCGGCGCTCGAGGTCGCGGTGTGGGAATTGTTCGGCGCCCTGATCGCCGGGGCCGAACTGGTGATCGCCGACCGCGACCCGGCGCGTCTGCGTGCGGTCATCGAGGAACACGCGGTGTCGATGGCGTCGTTCGTGCCGTCGACGCTCGCGGTCTTCCTGACCGACCTGCGTCCCGGCGACTGCTCGTCGCTGCGCGCGGTGCTCACCGCCGGTGAGGCGCTGTCGCCGCGCACCGCGCACCGGGTGCGCGCCCTGCTTCCCGACGCGCGCTTGTACAACGGGTTCGGGTCGGTCGAATTCGCCGGGCACGCTACGTTCGCGGCGCTCGACAGGCCGGTCGATGCGGCGGTCGCGATCGGATCGCCGGTGTGGAACAGCGCGGCGATCGTGTTGGACGCGCGGCTGCGGCCGGTCCCGGTGGGAGTCGCGGGCGAGTTGTACCTGTCCGGCGCCCAGTTGGCGCGGGGATATCACGCGCGGCCGGGGGAGACCGCGCACCGGATGGTCGCCGACCCGTTCGGGTCCGAGGGCGGGCGGATGTACCGCACCGGTGACATCGTGCGGTGCGACGCCGCGGGCGGACTGGAGTACCTCGGCCGCGGCGACGGTCAGGTCGAGATCGGCGGTGTCCGAGTGGAACTCACCGAGATAGACGCGGCGCTCACCGCGTTGCCCGGCGTCGATGTCGCCGTCACCACCGGCTATCGCACCGCTGCGGGTGGCGCGGAGCTGGTCTCCTACGTACTCCCGGCCGCGGGCGCCGACCTCGATCCGGTGGCGGTGCGCCAGGCCGTTGCGCGCGATTTTCCCGTGTTCATGACGCCCGCCGCCGTCACCGTTCTCGATCGGTTGCCGCTCACGCCCGCGGGCACGGTCGATCGCGCCGCGTTGCCCGAACCGATGTTCGGTTCGCGGCGCATCCGGGTCGCCGAACAGCCGTACGAACGCGCGATCGCCGAGCTGTTCGCTGAGGTGCTCGGCATCGATCGGGTCGATGCGGGCGACAGCTTCTTCGCGCTCGGCGGCGACAGCATCATGTCCATCCAGTTGGCCGCGCTGGCCACCGAACGCGGAATTCGGTTGAGTCCGCGACATGTGTTCGAGCACAAGACCGTCGCGGCTCTGGCTCGAACGGTCGCCATCGACGAGGGCGGCCCGCGGACGCTGGTCGAACTCGCGGGCGGCGGTGTGGGCGATCTGCCGCCGCTGCCCGTACACCGATGGCTGATCGAACGGGGCGGCTCGTTCGGTCGTTTCGCCCAGTGGCTCGTGTTGCGACTGCCGCGGCGGCTCGAGCACGCCGACCTGGTCGCGACCCTCACCGCCGTGGTGGACCGCCACGATGCGTTGAGGTCGCGCCTTGTGCTCGGCGACGAGCCCGTGCTGCGGGTCGCGCCATCGGGAAGCGTGGATGTGGCGGCGCTCGTGCGTCGAGTGCGGGTCGAGCCGGACGCGATGCGCGAAACAGCGGCACGGGAACTGGATTCGGCGTTGGATCGGCTTTCCCCCGAGTCCGGCGCGATGCTGGGGTTCGTCTGGATCGATGCGGGCGCGGACCACCACGGCCACCTGCTCTTCGTCGCGCATCATTTCGCCGTCGACGGCGTGTCGTGGCGAATTCTGGTGCCGGACCTGATCTCCGCGTGGAACCGAGTGACGGCCGCATCGGATTCGGCGCTTGCGTCGGTGTCGGATTCGGCGCTTGCGTCGGTGTCGGATTCGGCGCTCGCGTCGGTGTCGGATTCGGCGCTCGCGTCGGTGTCGGATTCGGCGCTCGCGTCGGTGTCGGATTCGGCGCTCGCGTCGGTGTCGGATTCGGCGCTCGCGCCGGTCGGCACGTCGCTGCGGCGGTGGGCGCACGCCATGGCCGACGAGGCGCTCGGCGCCGAGCGGGAACGGGAACACCTCTACTGGCAAGACGTGCTCGACGGACCGGATCCGCTGCTCGGCGCGCGCGCCCTCGACGCGACCGTCGACGTCGCCGCGACTCTGGATCATGTCGAGCTTTCGGTGTCTTCGGCCGTCACCGCCGCCGCGCTGACCGCGGCGCCCGCCGCCTTCCACGGCAGCGTGAACGATGGGCTGCTCGCCGCGCTGGCGATCGCGGTGCGGGCCTGGCGGATTCGTCGCGGCGACGCCGAATCCTCGCTGCTGCTGCGGCTGGAGGGGCACGGCCGCGAGGAGTCGGTGATACCGGGCGCGTCGCTGTCGCGGACGGTGGGCTGGTTCACCACGGTGTTTCCGGTGCGCCTGGATCTCGGCGACATCGACGTCGAGAACGCGCTGGCCGGTGGCGCCGCCATGGGGGCCGCGGTGAAGGCGGTGAAGGAGCGGCTGGCCGCGGTGCCGGACAAGGGCATCGGATACGGGCTGTTGCGCTACCTGAACTCCCGCACCGCGCCGCTGCTCGCCGAATACGATCGCCGCGGCCAGATCGGTTTCAACTATCTCGGCCACACCTCGGTCGGCGACCTCCCGAACGACGCGGGCGGCGACTGGCTGCCCGCGGGCACGCCGACGGAATGGGCCGCGAGTCCCGACCTCGACATGGCCGTCGACCGTGCGATCGACATCAATGTCATGGCCGTCGAAGACACCGTAGACGCCACCGCCACCACCGCTGTCGCGGCCACCACCGCTGTCGCGGCCACCACCGCTGTCGCGGCCACCACCGCTGCCACGGACGCCACTGCCGCTGCCACGGCCGCCACGGCCGCTGCCGCTGCCACGGACGCCACCGCCGTCATGGCCACCACTGCTGCCACGGCCGCCACCGCTGCCACGGACGCCACGGACGCCACGGACGCCACGGACGCTGCCGCTGCCGCTGCCGCCACCGCTGCCACGGACGCCACGGACGCTGCCGCTGCCGCCACCGCTGCCACGGACGCCACGGACGCCGCTGCCGCTGCCGCTGCCACGGACGCTGCCGCTGCCGCTGCCGCTGCCGCTGCCGCTGCCGCTGCCGCTGCCACGGACGCCGCCGCTGCCGTCGCCACCGACGGGCGGCGGCTGCGGGCGAGGTTCACCTACGCCACCGGGGTCCTGACCCGCGCCGAGGTCGCCGAGCTGGCGCGATCGTGGTCGGATGCGTTGTCGGCGTTGGCCACCCATCTCGCCACACCGGGCGCGGGCGGGCACACCCCGGCGGACTTCGCGCCGCTGGCGCTCGACCAGGACGATATCCACACCTGGGAAGCCGCCCACCCCGGGGGAATCGACGTGTGGTCGCTGACCCCGCTACAGAGCGGGCTGCTGTTCCACGCGCTGGTGGCCGAATCGGCGGTGGACACCTACACCGCGCAGACGGTGGTCTCGCTGACCGGTGAAGTGGACGCGCCGCGGTTGCGTGCCGCGGCCGCCGCGCTGCTGCGCCGACACCCCAACCTGCGCGCCGCGTTCGTGACCGGATCGTCCGGAGCGCCGGTCCAGCTGGTGCCCGCGACGGTCGAGATACCGTGGACCGAAGTCGACGCCGACGGTGTCGCGACCGCCGCCGTGCTGCGCGAGCGGGATCGGCGGGCGCCGTTCGACATGACCGCGCCGCCGCTGCTCAGGTTCACCTTGATCCGGCTGGAGAATCGTCGGTGGCAGCTGCTGGTGACCAATCACCACATCCTGCTCGACGGCTGGTCGATGCCGCTGTTGGTGCGCGATCTGCTGACGCTGTACGCCGCGCGCGGGGACACGGCGCCGCTCGAACCGGTGCGTCCGTACCGTGACTTCATCGATTGGCTCGGCAGGCAGGACCGTTCGACCTCGGTGGCGGCGTGGCGAAAGGCGCTCGCCGGGGTCGAGGAACCGACCCTGCTCGCGGACGCGCGGACCGCGGCGGCGGCCGCGACGGCGCCGACCAAGTATCGGTGGACGCTGGACGAGGCGCGTACGTCGCGGCTGACCGGCCTGTGCCTGCGGCTCGGCGTCACCGCGAACACCGTGCTCCAGAGCGCATGGGCGATCGTGTTGTCGCGCTCCACCGATCGAGGTGACGTCGTCTTCGGCACGACCGTATCGGGCAGGCCCGCGCAGCTGACCGGTATCGCGTCGATGGTCGGTTTGTTCATCAACACGATTCCGGTTCGGGTGCGCGTCGACGAGAGCGAGACCGTCGCGGCGATGCTGCGCCGCGTCCAGGACGAGCAATCCGCGCTGCTGGAATATCAGCAGCTCGGCCTCTCCGACATCCACGCCGCCGTCGGCCGCGTCGACCTGTTCGACACCCTGCTGGTCTTCGAGTCCTATCCGGTCGACACCGCGGCGCTCTCGACGCTGGCCGCCGGACTCGACGGTGTCACGGTCACCGAGGTGAGCACCGACGACTCCACACACTATCCCCTGACCCTTGTCGCGCAACTGGATTCGCGTCTGTCGATCAACGCGGGCTACCAGCCCGACCTGCTGGACGCGGCGGCGGTCGCCGCGATCCTGACGCGACTGGAGCGCGTGCTCGGAGCGATCCTGGCCGAGGCCGACATGCCGGTGGGCGATATCGCGGTGATCGACGCGGCCGAGCGGGCGTCGGTGCTGGCCGGGTGGCAGGAGCCGGGTCGGCCGGTGCGGGCCGAGACCACCCTGGTGTCGCTGTTCGAAGCCCAGGTCGGGCTGCGGCCGGACGCCGTCGCCGTGCGGTGCGGTGACGCCGCGCTGTCGTATGCCGAGTGCGGTGCGCGCGTGGATCGCTTGGCGCGCATCCTGATCCGGGCGGGCGTGGCGCCGGAGGCGCTGGTGGCGGTGGCGTTGCCGCGTTCGGCCGACCTCGTCGTCGCCGTGCTGGCGGTGCTCGCCGCGGGCGGCGCCTACGTGCCCGTCGACCCGGACTATCCGGCGGACCGCATCGCCTACACCCTCGCGGATTCGGCGCCGGTCTGTGTGCTCAGCACCTCCGACGTCGCTGTCCCGGCCGTCGACGGCGTGCTCCGGATCGATCTCGACGCACTCGGCTCGCCCGAGCCGTCGGGTCCCGCGTTCGAGGCGTCGGACGACGCGTCGCCGATCCGCGACGGCGAACGGATCGCCCCGCTGCGCTCATCGAACTCCGCCTACGTCATCTACACCTCCGGGTCGACCGGACGCCCCAAGGGCGTGGTGGTCACCCATCGCAACGCGGTCGAGCTGTTGACGAACGCGCAGGAGAAGTTCGGCTTCGACGACACCGACATCTGGACGCTGTTCCACAGCTATGCCTTCGACTTCTCGGTCTGGGAGCTGTGGGGTGCGCTCGCCCACGGCGGGACGCTCGTCGTGGTCGACTACGACCTGTCCCGCTCGCCGCTCGAGTTCCGGGAACTGGTCCGCCGGGAGCGGGTCACGGTGCTCAACCAGACCCCTTCGGCGTTCTATCGGTTCATCGCGGCCGACCGAGCCGCCGACCGTGCCGGGGCAGGCCCACTGTCGCTGCGCTACATCGTATTCGGCGGTGAGGCGCTGCATTTCGCACAACTGCGGGCCTGGTACGAGCGACACGACGACTCCGCGCCGCGGTTGGTCAACATGTACGGCATCACCGAGACCGCCGTGCACGCGACGTCGCTCGCGCTCGATGCCGCCACGGCCCGCGCCGGTTCGGCCAGTGTGATCGGCCGCGGCCTGCCGGGGTTGCGGGTTCTGGTGCTGGATCGGCGGCTGCGGCCCGCGCCGGTCGGCGTCGCCGGTGACCTGTATGTCGCGGGCGGCCAGGTGTCCCGCGGATACCTGAACCGGCCCGGGCTGACCGCCGAGCGATTCGTAGCGGACCCGCACGGCGGACCCGGTGAGCGGCTGTACCGCACCGGCGACCTCGCCCGCTGGACCGCCGACGGACTGGTGGAATATCTGGGCCGCGACGACTTCCAGGTGAAGGTGCGCGGTTTCCGCATCGAGTTGGCGGAGATCGAGATCGCGATGCTCGCCGCGCCCGGCGTCGCGCGGGCCGCTGTCGCGGTGCGGGCAGGCGAGCGACTGGTCGGCTACGCGGTGCCCGCCGACGGCGTGACCGTGCGCCCGGACCGGGTGCACGCCGCGCTCCGGGACCGGCTGCCCGCCCATATGGTCCCCGCCGCGATCGTGGTGCTGGACGAACTGCCCATGACGCCGTCGGGCAAGTTGGACCGCAAGGCGTTGCCGGAGCCGGCGTTCGCGGTCGACGGCGACGCGCGGACCGCGCGGACCGAGGCCGAGCGAATTCTGGCCGAGGTGTATGCCGAAGTGCTCGGCCTGCGGCAGGTCGGCGTGCACGACAGCTTCTTCGCGCTCGGCGGCGACAGCATCATGTCGATCCAGCTGGTGTCGAGGGCGAAGACCCGAGGGCTGGTGTTCGCACCGCGACAGGTCTTCGAACACCGAACGGTCGCGGCGCTGGCCGCCGCCGCGACCACGGGCGACGACGCCGTGCGGCGGCTGCCCGAGTTGCCGGGCGGCGGCGTCGGAGTGTTCCCGCTGACCCCCATCGTGCGGTGGATGACCGAGCGCGGCGGTGGGTTCCGCCGAATCCATCAGTCGCTGACCCTCGAACTGCCGCTTGGCATCGACCGGGCCGCACTGGTCGCGACGCTGTCGGCCGTGGTGGATCACCACGACATGCGCCGAGCCCGGTTGATCCACCGCGACGGCGCCACGTCGATCGAGGTGCCGCCGCCGGGATCGGTGGACGTCGACATGCTGGTGCGGCACGTCCCGTCGGCGGAGCACGCGCCCGCCGGGCAAGTTCACGACGCGCCCGCTGGGCGGGGTCTCGACGCGCCCGCTGGGCGGGGTCTCGACGCGCCCGCTGGGCGGGCTCTCGACGTGGCCGCCGGGCGGGCTCTCGATGAGGCCGTCGACCTCCTGGATCCGACCCTCGGCAGTGTGCTGCGGTTCGTGTGGTTCGATCGCGGACCCGATATCGGCGGGCGGCTGCTGATCGTGGCGCACCACCTGGTGGTGGACGGGGTGTCGTGGCGAATCCTGGTGCCGGATCTGATGAAGGCGTGGTCCGACCGGTCGGCGGGGCGACGACCCGCTCTCGCTCCGGTCGGCACCTCGATGCGCCGCTGGGCGCACGCACTCGCCGAGTGCGCGCGCCGACCGGACCTGGCCGCCGAATCGACCCGGTGGCTGCACGAGCTGGACGGACCGGATCCGTTGCTCGGCGCCCGCCCGTTCGATGCCGCCGTCGACGTGGCCGCCACGGTCGAGCACGTGGAGGTGGTCGTGCCCGCTGAGGTGACCGCGGCGCTGCTCACGACCGTGCCCGGCCGGTTCCACGGCGGCGTCAACGATGGACTGCTCGCGGCTCTCGCCCTCGCTCTGACGGCATGGCGCGCGCGCCGCGGCGTCGCCGAAACGAGCGCACTGGTGCAACTGGAAGGTCACGGCCGCGAGGAGGACCTGGTCGAGGGCGCCGACCTGTCGCGCACCGTGGGGTGGTTCACCACCGCTTTCCCGGTGCGGCTGCGGCTGGACGGCATCGACATCGATGACGCCATGGCGGGCGGCGACGCGCTCGGCGCGGCGGTGAAGGCGGTCAAGGAACAGCTGCTCGCGGTGCCGGGGCGCGGAATCGGCTTCGGACTGCTGCGCTACCTCGCCGACGAGACGCGCGCCGCGTTGGCCGAGCGCGACCGCGCCCAGGTGAGTTTCAACTATCTCGGCAGGCTCGGCGCCGACGAGGTGAGCGCCGGAGGCGGCGCGTGGTTGCCCGCCGACGACCTCGGCGAGGTGTCGGCGAGCGTCGACGCGGACATGCCGGCGAACCGGGTGATCGACATCAACGCCATAGTCGCCGACCAGCCCGTGGGACCGGTGTTGCGCGGATCCTTCGCCTATCCGACCGGCGTGCTGTCCCGCTCCGAGGTCGCCGAACTCGCCGAACTGTGGGTCACGGTGTTGTCGGCGTTGTCCCGCCACGTTCGTCGCCCCGACGCGGGCGGGCACACGCCCGCGGACTTCGGACTCGTTCGCGTCCGTCAGCACGACATCGACGCCTGGGAGCGGCGCTACGGCGCGATCGCCGACGTGTGGCCGCTCACGCCGTTGCAGTCCGGCCTGCTGTTCCACGCCATGCTGGCCCTGACCTCGGTCGACGTGTACGCGGTCCAGGTGGTGCTCGACCTGTCGGGGCGGGTGCACGGCGCGCGGCTGCGCGCGGCGGCCCAGACGGTGCTCGACCGGTACCCGAACCTGCGGGTCGCCTTCGGCACCGACGCCGAGGGCGACACCGTCCAGATCGTCCTCGACGGAGTCACGGCGCCGTGGCGCGCGGTGGATCTGCGGGCGGTGGCCGCCGAACAGCGCGCCGCTCGCCTCGCGGAGGTCCTCCGACAGGATCAGCGGACCGGATTCGACCTCACCGCGGCGCCGCTGATCCGGTTCGTCCTGTGTACCCTCACCGACACGACGTCCAAGTTGGTGGTGTCGTATCACCATGTGCTGCTCGACGGTTGGTCGATGCCCGTGGTGCTGCGGGATCTACTGGTGAGCTATGCCGCGGGCGCCGACGCGCTGCCGACACCCGCGCCGTACCGGTCCTATCTCGGCTGGCTCGCCCGACAGGATCGGGAGACCTCCTCGCGGGTATGGACCGACACCCTCGCCGGTGCCGAGCCGACCATGCTCGCGCCGCGGCAGACGCATCGCGAGATCACCGCGCGTGTCGCCGAGATCGACCTAGCGCTGAGCGTCGAGCTGACCGCGGGCCTGTCCGGACTTACCGGTCGGCTCGACGTCACCACCAATACCGTGATGCAACTGGTCTGGGCGATCCTGTTGTCGCGCATGGCCGGACGTGACGATGTGCTGTTCGGCGCGACGGTGTCCGGGCGGCCGCCCGAGGTCCCCGGCGTCGAAACCATGGTCGGGCTGTTCATCAACACCATCCCGGTCCGGATCCGCTGCGCCGCAGGCGAATCGGTCGCCGCGGCGTTGACGCGGGTGCAAGCCGAACAGGCCGCCCTGTTCGGCCATCACCACCTGGGTCTCGCCGATATCGCGCGGGCCTCGGGCCTCGGCGCGCTCTTCGACACCCTGATCGTGTTCGAGTCCTATCCGGTGGATCGCGACGCGGTCGCCGCGGCGGCCGACACCATCGACGGACTCGCACTCGGGGCGGTGCGCTCGAACGATTCGCCGCACTATCCGCTGTCGCTGATCGTGCACCCTGGCGACCGGCTGAACATCCGATTCCAGTACCTGCCCTCGGCTTTCGACGCCGACACGGTGCGGCGGATCGCCCGGTGGTTCGAGCGGGCGGTGGAGTCGGTGGTGGCCGATCCTCGGATGCGAGTCCAGGACGTCGTGATCCTCGACCCCGCCGAGAGCGCGCGCTCGCTGCCGCGGTGGGACGGCGCGGTCGTGCCGGTGGATCGGCACGCCACGGTGATGTCGCTGTTCGCCGCCCAGGTGGCGCGCACGCCGGGCGCGACGGCGATCACCGACGGCGTCGCGGCGCTGACCTACGCGGAACTGGCGAGTCGGGTGAACCGATCGGCGCGCAGATTGATCGGGCTCGGCGTCGGTCCCGAGTCGCTCACGGCCGTCGCGCTGCCGCGCTCGATCGACCTGGTGGTCGCGGTCCTCGCGGTGCTCGAGGCCGGTGGTGGCTACGTGCCGATCGATCCGGGTTATCCGCCGGAGCGCATCGAGCGAATCGTGGCCGACGCTGAGCCGGTGTGCGTGATCGGGTCGGCCGATCTGCCGGTGCCCGCGACGATCCCGCTTGTCGATCCGGTCACCGGCGACGATGGCGGCATCGATGACAGCGGGATCACCGACGCCGACCGGATCGCGCCGCCGCGGCCGGATGGCGCCGCCTACGTGATCTACACCTCCGGATCCACCGGCGTGCCCAAAGGCGTGGTCGTCAGCCATGCGGCGGTGCTCAACCAGGTGGCGTGGCTGTCGGACAGGTTCGCCGTCTCGCCCGAGGACGCGGTGCTGTTCAAGACGCCGTTCACCTTCGATGTGTCGGTATGGGAACTGTTGTGCCCGTTGATCCGCGGCGCACGGCTGGTCGTGGCCGCCGACGGCGGTCACCGCGATCCCGCGTACCTGGTCCGCGTCATCGAGGCACATCGGGTCACGATGGTGTCGTTCGTGCCGTCGATGCTCGCGGCCTTCGTCGATGGACTGGCGCCGGGCCGGTGTGCGTCGCTGCGTGCGATTCTGGCCGCGGGGGAGGAGCTGCCGGTGGGCGCCGTCGTGCGCGCCCGCGCCGCGCTGCCCGGCACGCGGGTGCACAATCTCTACGGCCCCACCGAATACACCGTGCACGCCACCGAGGCGGCGCTGGACGGCGAGGTCGGCCACGTCGCTCCGATCGGATCTCCGGTGTGGAACACGCGGGCGTATGTCCTCGACGACAGACTTCGCGTCGTCCCGGTCGGCGTCGCCGGTGAACTGTATCTCGCGGGCGTGCAGGTCGCGCGCGGCTATCACCGGCAGCCGGTGCTCACCGCAGGGCGGTTCGTCGCCGATCCGTTCGAGACCGGGCAGCGGATGTACCGGACCGGCGACATCGCGCGCAGGCGGTCAACGGGACAGCTGGAGTTTCTCGGGCGCGGCGATCTGCAGATCAAGGTGCGGGGATCGCGAGTCGAGACGGGCGAGATCGATGCCGCGCTGACAGCACACGACGAGGTCGGATTCGCGGTGACACTGGGCCGCGCCGACGCAGGCGGTGTGGTGTCGGTCGTCTCGTATGTGGTCGCCGCGGCCGGGCATACGATCGATCCGACCGCGCTGCGGAGATCCCTGGCCGAGCGGTTGCCCGCGTTCATGGTGCCCGCCGCCGTCACCGTGCTGGACGCGCTGCCGTTGTCGCAGGCGGGCAAGGTCGATCGAAAGGCGCTGCCGGAGCCGGTGTTCGCGTCCGCGCCGTTCCGTGCCCCGCACACCGAGCCGGAGCGGCGACTGGCGGAGATCTTCGCCGAGGTGCTCGGCGTCGGCCGCGTCGGTCTCGATGACGACTTCTTCGATCTGGGCGGGCATTCGCTGACGGCGACCAAGCTGGTCGGCCGGATTCGCGCCGGGTTCGATGCCGAGATCCCCATCCGTGCGGTCTTCGCGCACCCGACCGTGGCCGGGTTGGCCGCGGCGCTGGCACGGGCGACGGCGCGGCGCGAAGCCTTGGCCCCGCAGTCGCGACCGACACGGATCCCGCTGTCCTACGCGCAATCTCGGCTGTGGTTCATCCACCGCTACGATGGCCCGTCGGCGACCTACAACATTCCCTTGGCGGTGCGCGTCACCGGTGCGCTCGACATGGTCGCCCTCACCGCCGCTTTCGGTGATGTGATCGCCAGGCACGAGAGCCTGCGCACGATCTTCGGCGCCGACGACGGTGTCGCGTATCAGCGGATACTGCCCGCCGATTCGGTCGACTTCGATCCGCCGCTGGTCGATGTCGCACCGCGAGAGCTGGCTTCGGCGGTCGCCGGGGCGACAGCCCACCCATTCGACCTGGCACACGAGATTCCTTTGCGGGCGACGGTCTTCCGCTGCGCGCCGGGGGAACACGTGCTGTCGGTGGTGCTGCACCATATCGCCGGTGACGGCTGGTCGACCACGCCGCTGATCCGTGATCTGGCCATCGCCTACGCCGCGCGGCACGCCGGGGACGAGCCCGGTTGGGCCCCGCTTCCGGTCCAGTACGCCGACTACACGCTGTGGCAGCGTCGGATACTCGGGGAGGAGGACGATCCGGAGAGCCTGCTTTCGGCCCAATTGAACTATTGGCGAGGGGAATTGGCCGACCTCCCGGAGTGCGTCGCACTGCCGACCGACCGGTCCCGCCCCGCGGTGGCGAGCAATCGCGGCGACCGTGTCCCGATCACGATCGACGCCACCCGGTACGCCGCGATCACCGAACTCGCGCGCACGCGTCGAGTGACGGTGTCGATGGTGCTCCAGGCCGCATTGGCGGTGCTCCTGCACAAGCTCGGCGGGGGCGATGACATCGCGATCGGCAACCCGATCGCCGGACGCACCGACGAGGCCATGACGGAGCTGGTCGGCTTCTTCGTCAACACCTGGGTGCTGCGGGTCGACCTGTCCGGCGATCCGACATTCGACGAGGTGCTCGCCATGGTTCGGGACAAGGCGCTCGGGGCCTACGAGCATCAGGACGCGCCGTTCGAGCGGCTGGTGGAACTGCTCAACCCACAGCGCTCGACCGCCCACCACCCGATCTTCCAGGTGTCGTTCGCCTGGCAGAACACCACACCGCCCGCTCTCGACGTCCCTGACCTGCGATTGACGCCGCTGCCCGTGCCGACCGGCACCGCGAAGTTCGACCTGTTCTTCGAACTCGGTGAGCAGGTCGGTGCGGATGCCGGGGACGCTCCGGCGATCATCGGATCGATCGAGTACGCGACCGATCTGTACGACCGGGCGACCGTGGAAACGACCGCGGCGCGGTTCGCGCGCTTGCTCGAACTCGTCACCGCGGACGCGACCGCGTCCATCGGTCGCCACGACCTGGTCGAGCACACCGAGCGTGAATTGGTGCTGCGCACCTGGAACGCCACGACGACGCCGCTGCCGAATCTGTCACTGCCGCAACTGTTCACCCGTCAGGCGGAGCTGACCCCGGACGCCGTCGCGGTCGTCGCCGTCGACGCCGAGCTGTCCTACCGGGAGCTGAACCGCCGCGCGAACCGATTCGCGCGGATACTACACGACGCGGGCGTCGGCACGGAAACGATTGTCGCGGTGTGTCTGCCGCGCTCGGCCCGACTCGTCGTCACGGTACTTGCGGTGCTGAAAGCGGGCGCCGCCTACCTGCCGGTCGATCCGAACTACCCGAGTGAACGGACCGGATACCTGCTCGCCGACGCCGACCCGCACCTGATCGTCACCGACACCGCGGGCGCGACGAGCCTGGCGCCGACCTCCCACCCCCGGATCGACCTGGACGCACTCGACTACGACGATGTCCTCGATCACGATCCCGAAATCGTCGTCCACCCCGACCAACTCGCCTACGTGATGTACACCTCCGGTTCGACGGGCAGGCCGAAGGGAGTCATGACAACCCACCGAGCCGTCGCGGCGCTCGCCCTCGACCGCTGCTGGCGCGGCGGCGCGCACCGGCGCGTGTCGGTGCATTCCTCGTCGGCGTTCGACGCCTCGACCTACGAACTGTGGGTGCCGCTGCTGTCCGGCGGCGCGGCGGTGGTTGCCGCGCCGGGACCGGTCGACCTCGCCCGGCTCGGTGCGACGATCGCCGTCGGAAGTGTGACCGGATTGTTCCTCACCACGTCGCTGTTCGGCCTACTGGCCGACACCGCGCCCGAGGCGCTCGCCCGCGCCGAGGAGGTCTGGGTCGGCGGCGAGGAATTCCCGGCCGCCGCGCTCGGCAGAGTCCACGCCGCCTGCCCGGAGACGAGGATCGTGAACGGCTACGGTCCGACCGAGACGACGACTTTCGCCACCCGCTGGTCCGGCCCCGCCGCCGACGGCCGTGTCCCGATCGGCGTGCCGCTGGACAACGTGCAGGTGCGGGTGCTCGATGCGGCGCTGCGTCCGGCGCCGATCGGTGTCGGCGGCGAGTTATACATTGCCGGAACACATCTGGCCCGCGGATACCTGCGCGGACCGACGACGACCGCGGACCGTTTCGTCGCCGACCCGTTCGGCGAGGACGGGGCGAGGATGTACCGCACCGGCGACCTCGTGCGCTGGACGCGGGCCGCGGCGCTGGAGTATCTCGGCCGCGCCGACGAGCAGGTCAAGGTCCGCGGTTTCCGGATCGAACCGGGCGAGGTCGAGGCGGCGCTCACCGCGCATCCGGCCGTGGCCCGTGCGGCGGTGATCGCCCGCGACGATCCGGCCGGTGCGGCGAAACAGCTGGTCGGTTACGCCGTCCTCGATCCGGAGGCGGCGATGCGGCGCGATCGAGCGCTGGAGGACGAATTGGTCGGGCAGTGGCGGCAGGTCTACCACGACCTCGCCTCGGGGGCGGGCCACTACGCGAGTGATTCCGGCACAGGCGAATTCGGCGCGGACTTCTCCGGATGGAACTCGAGCTACACCGGAGCGCCGATCGACGCCGCGCAGATGCGCGAATGGCAGGCCGCGACGGTGGCCCGCATCCGGGCGCTGCGGCCGAACCGGGTTCTCGAGATCGGTGTGGGGTCCGGGCTGCTGCTGTCGCGGCTCGCCCCGGACTGTGCCGAGTACTGGGCCACCGATTTCTCGGCCACGTCGATCGAGATCCTCACCGCCCGCCTGCGCGAGCACGCACGGGACTGGGTGCGGCGGGTCCGGTTGCGGGTGCAGCCCGCCGATGTGGTTGACGGTCTTCCCGGGAGCCGGTTCGACACCATCGTGCTGAACTCGGTGATCCAATACTTCCCGAATCCCGGCTACCTGCTCGACGTGATCGAGAACGCGATGCGCCTGCTCGCGCCGGGCGGCGCCCTGTTCCTCGGCGACGTGCGAAACTACGCGCTGCTGCGCGAATTCGCCACCGGAGTCCAGTCGGCCGAGGCCGCCGACACCGAGACCGTCGCGGTCGTGCGTGACCGCGTCCGCCGCGAGATCGCCGCGGAACAGGAACTGTTGGCGGCGCCGGAGTTCTTCGTCGCCGCCGCCGCACGGATCGACGCGATCGGCGGCGTCGACATCCAACTGAAATCCGGCGGGTTCGACAACGAGCTGAGTCGGTACCGCTACGACATCGTCCTGCACAAGACGCCGACACCGGTGCACTCGCTCGCCGACCTGCCCGGCGTCGCGTGGAGCGAACTCGACGGCATCGACGGTCTGCGCGCCCGAGTCGCCACGCTCGACGGGCCGGGACTGCGCGTGACCGGGGTCCCGCACGCGGGCATCATGCCCGACCTCGCGCTCGCGCGGGCACTCCGGTCGGCCGACGCACGGTCCGACGTCGCCGCGGTGCGCAACGCGGTGCGGGTCGAGTCCGGCGTCTGGCCGCACGACTGCCTCGACGCGGGCAGGCGAACGGGCTATCGAGTCGCGGTGACACCGTCGCCCACGCCGGGGCGGATGGACATCG
Source organism: Nocardia bovistercoris (assembly GCF_015674855.1). Classification (GTDB taxonomy): domain Bacteria; phylum Actinomycetota; class Actinomycetes; order Mycobacteriales; family Mycobacteriaceae; genus Nocardia; species Nocardia bovistercoris. Next base: position 278,270 of record NZ_JADMLG010000010.1, read on the forward strand.
TGTTGGCCGCCGTCGCCGACGGCGCCGCCTGCACCGACCTCTACCGGCCCGCCGCGACGATCGGCACGGCGGCCGATCACGTCAACGATCCGGGTGCGAGCCGCCGCACCGCCGAGATCCGCGAGTTCCTCGCCGGTCGGCTCCCCGAATTCATGGTGCCCGCCGCGATCGTGATCCTCGACGAGCTTCCGCTCACGGTGAACGGCAAACTCGACCGAAGGGCCCTGCCGACACCGGAATTCGTCGGCGGCACGCACAGAGCGCCCCGAACCGATGTCGAGAAGACCTTGGTGGCACTGTATTCCGAAGTTCTGGGTACCGCGTCGGTCGGCATCGACGACGATTTCTTCCAGCTCGGCGGGCATTCCCTGCTGGCGACCAGATTGGTCGGCGCCATTCGCGCTCGGCTCGGTGTCGAGGTACCGGTGCGCACGATCTTCCAGGCGCCGACCGTCGCGGAATTGGCGCCGCGGCTGTCGGATGACGCGGCGGCCGAAGGCGCGGATCCGTTCGCGCCCATCCTGCCGATCCGCGCGGGCGGATCCGGCGCGCCGCTGTGGTGTGTCCATCCGGGCGGCGGCCTCGGCTGGTGTTACCAGGGACTCGCCGACCACGTGATCGACCGCCCGGTCTTCGGCATCCAGGCGCGCGGCCTCGACGGCATGACCCCGGTGGCGGAGTCGATGGCCGAACTCGTCGCCGACTACGTCGACCGAATTCTCACCGCCCAGCCGACCGGCCCGTTCCACCTGCTCGGCTGGTCGTTCGGCGGTACCGCCGCGCACGCGATCGCCGTCGAATTGCAGAGCCGGGGCCACGATATCGCGCTGCTGGCACTCCTCGATTGCCTGCCCGCTGGATCGACGGCGCCCGAGGCCGAACCATCGGCGGCCGAGGTGAGCGCGGCCATGCGGGTGTGGGCGGCCACTCGCTACGGCGAGCTGGTCGAATCTGCCGAATACCGGCGGATCGCGCAGGCTGTCCTCGCGGTGATGCTGAACAACCGGCGAATGCTGCTCGACCACAGCTCATCCCGGTATCGCGGTCGCGCGGTCGTCTTCCGAGCGGGACGCGCCGCGGACGGGTCCTCGGTGGCGCGACCACTGGCGCCACGGTGGGCAGACGCGATCGACGGCGAGATCAGCGAGCACGTGGTCGACGCGACCCACGACGAGTTCGACCTGCCCGCGGCGATCGCCGAGGTAGGCACGATCCTGAACGCCGTCCTCGCGCTCGCGCCGACGCCACCGCGACTGCCGTCGTGAAGCAGGCACACGGCCACCTGCGGCTCGTGAGCAAACTTGGGATCGGTAGGTGGTGCGCGCGGCATCTACTTGTCCCATGACATCTTCGCAATCTCCCGCCAACCGCCCGCAGTCCACCGGCCCGGACAAGAAGACCAGCGCGGTCCTGTCCTACGCACTGGGCTGGGTCACCGGAATCGTCTTCCTGTTCGTGGGCAAGCACGACCCCGATGTGAAATTCCATGCCTCGCAATCGATCGTCTTCTTCGGAGCGGTCTCGGCGCTGAATATCGTCCTCAGTATCGTCGGCTCGCTGTTGGGCGCCCTCGGGATCGTCTTCAGCCTCGCGGGCCTCGCGCTCGGGGTCTTCGCGGTGGTCGTGTGGATCATGGCGATGGTGGCGGCGAACAGCAGTAGCGGTGTTCGCGTCGAGCTTCCTCTGGTCGGGAAGTTCGTCGCCCCCTACGCCGATCGGCTGGCGGCCTCCGTCGGGTAGCGGCGTATTCGATCTCTCCGGCGGCTTCCGACGGCGACCAGGTATGAAAGTCCGAAGACCGGCGGCCCGAGATGATCTCGGGCCGCCGGCGTCCGTCTGCATCGTCGGACGCGATGGCACCGCGGCCGGCTCGGCAATTCTCGAGCCGAACCCGGGCAACCCGGTTGTGGTCGTGAAATGACGGAAGTCTCTGATATCGAGGTCGTTCGGGTGTTGCGCGGCCGCGGGAGCACCGGGATACCTTTCGGTGGTGACAATTGCTGCCACCTCCGGTGAGCCTTCGACGACCGCGGGCGGACACGCGTGCACCGATGTGCCGGTTGCCGCACCCGGTGACACGGTCGGCGCCGTCCTGGCCCGTATGCGCGGGCGCCGGTTCGCCAGCGTCGCGGTGGTCGCGATCTGCGAGGGGCCGGAGCTGGCCGGGCTGCTCACGATCGAGAAGCTGCTCGCCGCCGAGGACGCGGCGACGATGGCGCAGATCATGGATCGCGATCCGCCGACGGTGGTCGGAGATCAAGATCAGGAGCGCGCGGTCTGGGCGGCGCTCGGCCACGACGAGCCCGGACTGGCCGTGATCGATGACCAGCGGCGGTGGATGGGGGTGATACCGCCGCAACGGCTGCTGTCGGTGCTGCTCGCCGAACACGACGAGGACGTCGCACGGCTGTCGGGTTATCTGAAGTCCACCGCCGGGGCGCGTTCGGCGAGTACGGAATCCGTCCGGCGCAGGTTGTGGCATCGGCTGCCGTGGCTGTTGGTCGGTCTGGCGGGTTCGATGCTGGCCGCGGGGGTGGTCGACGCGTTCCAGGCCCAGTTGGAACGGCAGGTCCTTGTCGCCTTCTTCATTCCCGGCATCGTCTACCTCGCCGACGCGGTCGGCACCCAGACCGAGGCGCTGGTCATCCGCGGTCTGTCCGTCGGTGTCGGGATCAGGCGCATCGTGTGGCGCGAGTCGGTGACGGGTCTGCTCATCGGTGTCCTGATCGCCGCCGCGGCGTATCCGATCACGCTGGTGTTCTGGCACGACGCCGCGGTGTCGGCCGCCGTGTCGCTGTCGCTGCTCGCGGCGTGTTCGGTCGCGGCGGCGGTGGCGATGGCGTTGCCGTGGGCGTTCTCGAGACTGCGGGTCGATCCCGCGTTCGGTTCGGGTCCGCTGGCGACCGTGCTCCAGGATCTCATCTCGATCTTCATCTATCTGTGGGTGAGCACGGCGATCCTGGGGTGACGCGCACGAGCGCGGTGTCGGGATTCAGTGCGGGTGGACGACCATGACGGGGCAATCGGCCCGTTGGACCAGGAAGAGGCTGGTCGAGCCGAGTACCAGTCCGGTGATGCCGCCGCGACCGCGACTCCCCACCACGAGCAGTTGCGCGGTCTTCGACCACTGCCGCAGGTGGCGGCGTGGATTCGACAGGTAGATCCGCCGGATCACCTCGACCTCGGGATATTTCTCCGGCCATCCGGCGAGGCTCTCCGCGACGACCCGATGCCCGATCGAGGTGAAATCCGCGCCGCCGAACGTGTCGGGAAGTACCGCCGGGCAATCGAAACGCAGGTCGCTCCAACTGTGCACGGCGAGCAGCGGCACTCGGCGCGCGTCCGCTTCGGCGAAGGCGACGGCCACCGCGTCCGCGCTCGCCTCGCCGCCGTCGACGCCGACCACCACCGGACCGTACGGCCGCGCCCGCGCGTCGGCTACCGCGTCGCGCACGACCACGATCGACCCTCGGCCGTGCGCGGTGACGGCGAACAGGACCGAACCGAGGTGACCGACGCCGCCGACACCGTTCGTCGCGCCGAGCACGACCATGTGCGCGGAGTCCGATGCGTCGGTGAGCAGCCGAACGGGATTCGCCTCCGACAGTTCGAGGTCGATCGCGAGATCGGGGGCAAGGGCGTTGGCGAGTCGGCGTGCGGCGGCGAGCGCTTGGACGCCACGCTCGCGGCGATGTTCGGTCGGCCCCTTGCCGATCACGTCGTAGGCGCCGAGTGCGGAGTGCACGGCGACCAGGTCGAGTCCGTGCACGAGACGCAACCGGCGACCGCGCCGCGCCGCGGTCTTCGCAGCCCAGCAGACGGCCGGATCCGAGGCGCCGTCGTCGGTCACCCCGACCACGATCGGCGCGGCAGCGCCGCGCCACCGGTCGTCGACATCCTTGTCTGCCATAAATTCGACGGTAGGCCCGTCGCCCGGCGCGCGATAGTGCCGAACAGGCCCCCATAATTAGGGACTTCCGGCCAGGGGGCCGGTATTCCGATGCGGTTCGCGACCTCTTCGGATGCGCCTGCTTTCCCTGATCGAGGACTACGAACGTCCCGATATCACGGGACTCCGGTCCCTGGTCCACCGCGGCGAAGGGCTGATCGAATCGGGGTGGTCAGGTCACCGTGATCGTCTCCGCCGAGCGGGGGGAGGTGCCCTGGTGGCGCGGGTGTCGGCATCCGTGCGGCGAGATCGGCTCCGACGGAAGGAACGGGAATGAGCGCATCGAGGACGAAGGTCCGTGCGGGCGAGGTGACCGAATCGATCGAGGTCTCGCCGCTGCTACGAGTGTCGACCGGACACCATGTGTCGGCCTCGGCGGCGACCTACGCGCGGTCGAAGCTCGGCCCCGCGCTCCGGCACGCGCACGAGCCGGTGCTCGGGGCGCGGGTGCGGATCGCGGGCCACGCCGATCCCGCGGTGGCCCGGCCGGTCGTCGCGCAGATCAATGTCGACGTCAACGGCCGCGCGGTGCGCGTTCAGGTCGCGGCGGCCACCACGGCGGAGGCCGTCGATCGGCTCGCCGACCGCTTGAAGACGCGCCTGGAACGGCTGGCGCGGCATCGCAACGGGTCGCGACACGGCAGGCACAACCACGAGTGGAACCACGGCGACCTGCCTCGCGTCCTCGACTCGGCCCAGGAACGCCGGATCATTCGCCGCAAGTCCTACGCGCTGGCCGGTGAGACCTGCGACGAGGCCGCTTTCGACATGGAGCTCATGGATTACGGATTCCACCTGTTCACCGAGGCGGGCAGCGGCGCCGACAGCGTGCTCTACCGCACTGACGGCGCGGGATACCGTCTCGCGCAAGTGGATCCGCGGCCCGGCGCGATCACCACCGGCGCGCTGCCGATCTCGATGAGCCCGACGCCCGCCCCGAGCCTCGACATCGACGACGCCGTGGTCCGGCTCGAGGCCACCGGCATGCCCTTCGTGTTCTTCCACGATCGCGCCACCGGCCGAGGCACCGTCCTCTACCACCGCTACGACGGCGACTACGGCGTCATCACGCCCCCGACCCGACCCTGAGAAACCCGAGTGACGGGCGCATCCCGGCGAGTCGAGGACACCGTGGCGCCGGGAGCGCCCGCACCGGCCCGCACATGATCACGGTCAGCGGACCGACGAGTATGCTGCCGGGCTGACACGTTCTCCCCAGTGGCAGGCAAACCCATGCTCGGACATCACGATTCGCCGATTCCCACGAACAGCGCTCCCGCCGCGGCGAACGCGATCGACCGGATCGCGGTCCGCACCCGCGACCGCACGCTGCGGGGACGACAGGGCGAGATACCCGTCCGCGACTACGTCCCGGAAGCCGCCCGCGCGGACGCCGCGGCACTGCTGTGGCTGCACGGCGGCGGATTCGCCTGGGGCAACCTGGACACGGCCGAATCCCACATGGTCGCCACGCGGATCGCCGAATCCGGGCGCACGGTGCGCACGGTGGATTACCGGCTCGCGCCCCGCTTCCCCTGGAGCCGCCCCGGCGCGGTCAATCACTTTCCCGCCGGGCTCGACGACGTGGTCGACGCCGCCCGCGACCTGGCCGAGCACGCCGAGCGGATCGTGCTCGGCGGCGCGAGCGCGGGCGCCTGCCTCGCCGTCACCGCCGCGCGACGCCTGATCGCGGTGTCGGGACTCGTCCTGTGCTACGGCATCTACCACGCCGAACTGCCGCCGCCATCGGCATCGGTCCGCGACAGCGTGCGCGGCCTCGCGGGCTATCGCCAACTGTCCCGCCCCGCCGTCCACCGGATGAACCTCAACTACGTCGGCCGACCCGACCTGCTCGACAGCGCCTTCCCCGGCGGCGGCGACCTCACCGGTCTACCGCCCACGCTGCTCCTCGACGCCGACCACGACACCCTGCGCGCCTCGGGGGAGACCTTCGCCACCGAACTCGAGACCGCGGGCGTCCCCGTGTCGCGCACGGTGGTGTCGAATTCCTGGCACGGATACTTGAATCGACACCAGCTCAACGGATTCCGCTTCGCACTCGACGCCATGACGACGTGGCTCGACGCGCGGGACGCGGCGTTCGGCATGCGGGACGCGCCGTCCCGGTGAACCTGTCGGTGGCCGAGAAGTCCGGCAGGGTGGCGTGCTCTCCTCGACCGGGCGAAGGATCTCGTCGGTACGCTCGTCGGCATGGGCGGGGACCTTATATTTCTGATCGCCACCATCGGGCCGTTGGCGCTGTTCGGGTGGGCGGCTGTTCGCGCGAAGAGCCGCGGCCTCGGAGGGGCGTTCGTCGGGCCGTTCCAGGAGATGTTCGATCCGGGGGCGGCGCGAGCTCAGATCGTCGTCGAGGAGCGCGCGGAACTGCCCGATCCAGCGGACTCGGGCGACCCGGACGACGACGATGCTCCGAATACCGTGGTATACAAGGGTGTTCGGCTCTACATCGATCCCGACAAGGCTCGGCGCCGCATCCGACCGTGAGCGTGGTTCGATCGGCCGGTCCGCCCGCTGGTTGATCGATGTTCGGCCGAGGGGCGACAATGGATGCTCCCGCGCGCGGTGCCCGCTACGCTGCTTGCTTACTCGGAACAGCAGGGGAGGACTGCGGTGATGCCGAATACCACCGAAGATCCGCGATGAACCCCCGACACCCCGACCGGGAGAACTCCCGCGCGGTTCTGATCGGTGTCGGCGCCTATCAGCATCACGACCGCCTGCCGCATATTCCCGCTGTCGACAACAACATCGACGACCTGCATCAGTTGCTCACCGCTTCCGGCGGCACCTTCGATCCCGAGCGGTGCCAGGCTGTCACCGATCCCGCGAACACCGATGAGATCGGCCAGATTCTCGAAGCCGCCGCGGTAGCGCGCGACACCTTGCTGATCTACTACACCGGCCACGGCCTGCTCGACAGTTCCGGGCACCTGCACCTGGCGCTGCCGGGCACCCACCCGGATCGCACTCGCTTCACGGCTCTTCCGATCACCGTGTTGCGCGATTCCATCCTGGACAGCCCCGCCACCACGCGGATTCTGATCCTGGACTGTTGCTTCTCCGGCCGTGCCTTCGACGCCCTCTCCGACGGACCCGATGTGATCCTCGGTCAAGCCGACGTCGCGGGCACCTACACCATCACCTCATCCGCTCGCAACGAAACCTCCTATGCGCCACCGGGGCAACCGAATACCGCCTTCACCGCGGCGCTGCTCGCCTCGGCGATCACCACGCCGGGACTCACCCTCGACGAGCTCTATGTCGATATCGAGCATCACCTCCACCGCAACGGACATCCGCCACCCCAACGTCGCAGTGTCAACAATGCGGGTCGCCTGGTCCTGTTTCCGCGCACACCCGCGCCAGGAACCGTCGAAGTGCTCGAAAGAACCTTCGACCAACAACGGCGAGTTCTCGGTCCCGCGCACGCCCATACTCTCGACACCGGTGACAATCTCGCTCGGGCCTACAGCGCGGCGGGGCGGGTCGCGGACTCCGTCGAACTGTACGAAGTGACGCTCGATCAGCGGCGGCGCGTCCTCGGTCCCACCCACCCGCACACTCTCGACACCGGTGACAATCTCGCTCGGGCCTACAGCGCGGCCGGGCGGGTCGCCGACTCCGTCGAACTGTACGAGACGACGCTCGATCAGCGGCGGCGCGCCCTCGGCCCCGAGCACCCCGATACCCTGACCACCGGCCACAACCTCGCCGTCGCCTACCGGGAGATGGGGCGGGTCACCGATGCCATCGAACTGTACGAGAAGACGCTGGAACGGGGGCGGCGCGTCTTCGGTCTAGACCATCCCGACACCATGACCACCCGTGACGGCCTCGCGGGCGCCTACAGCGCGGCGGGGCGGGTCGCCGACGCCATCGACGTATTCGAGGAGACCCTCGCCGATCGGCGGCGCGTACTGGGCGCGGCCCACAAGGACACGCTCGAGACCAGTGTCCATCTCGCGGTCGCCTACCGAGAGGCGGGCCGGTTCCGCGATGCCATCGAACTGTTCGAGCAGACGCTGAGCGACCGAGAGCGTGTGTTCGGCCCCGGCGATCCCGGTTTCCTCAACGCCAACGACCATCTCGCGGTCGCCTATCGGCAGGCCGGGCGGGTCGCCGAAGCCATCGCGTTGTTCGAGCGGACGCTGAGCGACCGCGAGCGCGTCTTCGGGCTCGACGACCCCGTCACGCTCAACACCAGCCATCACCTCGCCGTCGCCTATCGGCAGGCCGGACGCGTCGCCGACGCCATCGGACTGTTCGAGAGCACGCTGGACCGACGGCGGCGAGTACTCGGTCCGACCCATCCCGGTACCGCGGCCACCGGCGATGAACTCGCCGAAGCGCACCGGGCCGCGCGAAAACTCGCCGAAGTATTCGCTCTGCTCGAGAAAGCATTGAACCCCTTGGAAGAAGGTCTGGGTTCCGACCACCCGACGGTCGCGCAGTTCCGGGATTTCCTCGACGCCTTCCCCGGTCCGATGGCCGGAGATGTCGGCGCCGACAAACGCGGAATTCCATCGGGCCGAGCGGGCGAAGGGACGACGGCGATTTCGCACAGGTCCGCGTCGGAGTGGCTCAGGGGCCTGTGGCGTGGCGTATGACCGTGGAAGACGTTATGGGGAACATTTCGTGGATTCACTTGTCGAATGTGTTCGCGCGCGTATGGTTTCACACGTCGAGGTCCCGGCGTCGGTCGGCGGAACGCGACACTCGATGCGCGGCACGCCGTCGACTCGAAGGCGCATGCGTGCCGATTCCCTCGCCCCTACCGAACGGTCGGGTGCACGAGGGAATAGGAAAACAAGGGTTCACCCGGATCGGGGGATCTCTACCGCAGAGAAAGGTCGATGGGGGTAGATGGTCGAGATGCTCCGCGCGCGACGACGATCGGATCGGCCCGCGCGTATCGGAAAGCTGTCGCCGCTCGGCCGCGTGTTCGAGGTCAGGTCGTGACCGAGCCGGTATCGGTGACAGGGTTCAAGCGGAAGCTGCGAGAGCTGGTCGACAAGGCGCTCGAGGCGAGCGCGATGGAGCGGCGAACGCTGGCAGGTCAGGCCAAGGTGACCAGCGTCGAACTGAGCGCCGCGATCTCCGCCGACGCGCCGGTGCCGACGCGGGATGTCACGCGCGCGATCGTGGCCGAGTGCCTGCGCCACACCGATCCGCTGTTCACCGCGGATCAGCGCGAAAACGTCTTGGCCGGATGGGAACAGCGTCGCCAGAACGCCGAGGTCGCGAGCAATGTCGCCCGACTCGGCGGCGCCGACAGGCGATCGGGTCTGGTGATCGCGCCTCCCGGTATGGACCGGCCGCGCGGCGAACCGGTGGAACCCGAGCGGGTCGCCCCGATTCGACGGATCTTCGGCGCCGTTCGCGCGCGGGTGCGTCGGCACCCTCGTGTCACGATCGTCGCGGTGGTTTCGGTCGTGCTGGCAGCCGTGCTCGCGCCGTTGTCGATGCTCGACGACGAGCACCCCTGTGTCGCGGCGGGATTGACGCTGATCGACGGCGAGTGCGTCGGTGTCACCGACGCGGCCTTCACCGACTTCGACACCGCGTCGAAGGAGGTGGTTGCCCGGATTCAGGAGCAGAACCGGAAGCTCGACGGTGATTACGTCACCATCGCGCTACTCGGGCCGCTGTCACAGCCAGGCGACCCCGAGCGTCCCGGCCAGCTCGACTCCGAACAGGCCGAGCAACTGCTCACCGGCGCCGCCCTGGCGCAGCAGCGAGTCAACAGCACCCCCCTGCTCCGCGACACACGTCCACGAATCCGGTTGTTGCTGGCCAACACCGGTGCTCGCCAGACGCACTGGCAAGCGCCGGTGCAACAGCTCATCGACATCGCGGGCAACCCGGCCGAGCACTTGGTCGCGGTCATCCCGATCGGCACCAGTGTGGTTCCCACCCGCGATGCCGCGCTGGCACTGAGCCACGCCGGTATCCCTCTGGTCGCGGCGATCGCCACCGCCGAAGACTTCGACTACGCCCACATCGACGGCATGCTGCGCGCCTCGCCGACCACCAGCGATTACGTCGCCGCGCTCGCGGACCGCATCCAGAACGTGCGTGACAGTTCGGCGATCGTGGTGTGGGATCAGAACTCCGAGACCCGCGGTGATCTGTTCACCGGCGGTCTGCAGAAGGCGTTCCACGACAAACTCGGCAAATGGATCGGCAACCTGAACGACCAGGGATTCGTCGGCGCCACGATACCCGGCGACACCTGGCCCCGGGATTTCGACAATGTCACCATCAACATCTGCCAATCCGGCGCGGATATCGTCCTGTACGCGGGCCGCGTCACGGACCTGTCCGCGCTGATCGACTCACTCGCCCACCGTGGTTGCCCACGACCGCTGCGCATCATCAGCGCCGCGGCGGCTTTCACCTCCGTCGACCGCACCGCGCGCGAGAAGCTGCAGAAGGCCGGATTGACTCTGACCTACGCCGGGGTCACCGACCCGCACACCTGGCCGGACGGCCGTGGTGATCCGCCTCCCGGCTACCTGACCTACGCCGAAGCGCTCGCGGGCCTTGGCGGTGACAGTCTCGACAGCGCCGATGCCTACACCTGCTTGGCGCACGACGCCGTGCTCACCGCGACCCAAGCCATCCGACTGGCGACCCGAAACCCTCGACTTCCCAAGCCGCCCGATGTTCTCACGCAGCTGCGCAACCTGAACACCGCCTACGCCATTCCCGGTTGCAGCGGCACCCTCTCCTACAACACCACAAGCAACGGCGCACCAATGGGCACGCCGATCCAAATCGTCACCATTCCTTGACGATCCGCCGAGCGATCACCCGGCCGCGTACCCACGGCGCGCTGTGGACAAGACGAGCCCAGTGGCTATCTACTCAAGGACCACGTACTCGACGCCGCCCAGTTCGACACCTACCTCGACCGGATACCACCGCAGTGAGCGCCAGAGCGCGGAAATGCCGGCTCGGGCCTCGAGGGTTTCCTTCCCCGATGCCGGAGATATCGGCGCCGACGGTCGAATCGGCGCCGGGGGTGTCGGTCGGTGTCAGAGTTCGCGGTCGAACCAGATCTGGTCCCGCAGTGGTATGCCGTCGATGAGGATCGGTTCGGGATATCCGGTGTCCGGCCCGAAAGCGTCTCGAACCACCCGGCTCACCCGAAAACCGCGGCGTTGATAGAAGCGGAGGTTGCCGATATCGGCGGTGGCGGTGGCCAATTCGATGCGGCGCGCACCGGCCTGCCGCGCTTCTCGGCAGACTCGCTCGAGCAGTCGTGTGCCGATGCCGGTTCCCTGCCGGTGCTCGGCGACGGCGGTGTTCAGGACTTCCCAGCTGGTCCCGTCGCGATCGGAGACGGCTTGGAGATGGCCGAGAACCTCGCCGTCGGTGCCGAGGGCGACCCACACACGCCCTTGATCGATGTACTCCCTCAGCTTCTCCTCGGAATCCTCGGCCAGCCGGAACGACCATGCGATGTCTCGACGATCCCCGGTGAACAGCTCGACGCGCACCGTTTCCTCGCTCACGTTTCCTCCCTTGCGTTGCCCGTCACGGTATCGACGGCGGTGGCTGCTCACCGAGCGTGTGCCGGGTCCGGTAACGGCCGGGTGAGTGCCCGTGGGCGCGGGTGAAGGCGCGGTTGAAGGCGTGTTCGCTGGTGTAGCCGACCGAGTGGGCGATGGGCGCGATCGGATCGGTGGTGGTTCGCAGTCGGTGGGCGGCGAGTTCCATGCGCCAGCGGGTGAGGTAGTTGTTCGGAGTGTCGCCGACCAGCGTGGTGAAGCGGCGGGCCAGGGTGGCGCGGGATACCGCGATGTGGGTGGCCAATTCCTCGACCGTCCACGCGTGGGCGGGGTCGGTGTGCAGTGCCGACAGCGCCGCGGCCATGGTGGGATCGCGCAGTGCGCTCAACCAGGACGGTGGTGTACGGGGGTCGGCGGTCGAGAGCCAGGTGCGCAGGATGTGGATGAGGATCAGGTCGAGCAGTCGGTTCAACGCGGTGCCCGCGGCGGGGCGGGGGTGCTGGATCTCGTGGCCGAGTAGCCGCACCAGATCGCCGAGTGCGTTCGTCGGGTCGGACTCGGGTTGGATCGACTCAGGAAGCAGCGTCAGCAGCGGCGTGGTGGTGGCCGGGTCGAGATGGTAAGAGGCGCAGAGTATCCGGGTTCGGCGCGGTGGTTCGCCCGCGGGCAGGACGCCGCCGTTGCTCAGTGCGGCGCGAGCGGCCGCGTGGTCGAAGGGGCGGCACGGGTGGTGCGGGTCGCTTGCCAGGCGGTGGCGGGTTCCGATCGGCAGGAGCACGACGTCACCGGGAACGAGTTGTCGTGGCGGTTGCCCTTCGAGCATCAGCCAGGCCGTTCCGCTGTTGACGGCATGGAACGCCGCTCCGGGCACATCATCGATGGCCAGTCCCCAGTGCGGGCCCGCGTGGACCGTGGCGGCGACGGTGCCCCGCGCGCCGCTCACCGCCAGCACATCCGTCAAGGGATCCATGAATTCCACTCTAGCCATTGAGAGCTTCGGTCAAAAAATTGAGCATTTCAGGCATCGTTCAGCGCAGTAGTGAGCGGATAGGTTTGTTTCGTTCTCAAGAACCCCACTCTCGAAGGAGCGATACGTGCGCATTTCAGGATCCACCGCCCTGGTTACCGGCGCGAACCGAGGCCTCGGCGCCCGGTTGGTCGCCGAACTATTGCGCCGCGATGCCTCGACCGTCTACGTCGCGGCCCGCGATCCGGAGTCCGTCGCCGAGGACGTCCGTCGCGATCCCCGCGTGCGGGTGCTGGCCCTCGACGTCACCGACCCCGACAGTGTCACCGCCGCCGCCCGGGCCTGCACCGGTGTCGACCTGCTGATCAACAACGCGGGCGTACTCGGCTTCGGCGATGTGCTCACCGGTGACCTCGCGGTGTTCGAACGCGACCTCGCCACCAACTACCTCGGCGCGTTGCGGGTCACCCGCGCCTGGTTGCCGTCGCTGCGCGCGGCGGGCCCCCGCGGCGCCGCGGTCGTCAATGTCCTCACCCTCATCGCGTTGGCGCCGGTCGCGCCCATGGCGGGTTACTGTGCGTCCAAAGCCGCCGCGCACTCGATGACCCAGGCCCTGCGCGCCGCGGTCCGCGGCGACGGCATCGAGGTGATCGGCGCCTACCCCGGTGGCATCGACACCGAGATGCTCGCGGGCGTCGACGCCGACAAAGCCGATCCCGCCGAGGTCGCCGCCCGCATCCTCACCGGCGTGGAAACCGGCCGGGAGATCATCTGGCCCGACGACGCCTCCGCAGGCGCGGGAGCGCTCTACCTGGGCGACCCCGTCCAGCTCGAAACCATGCTGGCAGCCTGAATCATGAACGCCGACAACGGTGACAGCCCGGCACCGGGTCCGCTCGTCGCCCGCCGGGTGCATCCCGCCGACCCGCTCCGGCTGCTGTCCGCTCCGGACGAGGCTGATCCGCCATCGGCCGACACATGGCGGGTGCTGATCGCGGCGGAAAATCAGTTGCCCGATCGCCGCCGATCGAATGTACTGCCCCGATGACGTCTTCGGCTACCACGGTGCGTGTCGCCACCGCGGTCGACTCGGCCGCCGTAACGGCCATGGCCGTCGAGTTCTACTCAGCGGAAGGTTTCGCCACCGACGCACGGGAATTGGGGAACAATCTCGTGACGTTGCTGGCATCGCCGGCGGCGCGGGTCGCGGTCGTGGATGGGGGAGCGGAGCTGCTCGGCTTCGCTGTCACCACCACCGGCTTCGGGCTGGAGAACGGCCCGATCGCCGTGCTCGACGATCTGTTCGTGGTGCCGAGCGCGCGGCGGCTCGGGCTGGGCGGCCTGCTCATCGAGGACTGCACCGCGTGGGCGCGTGAACGGGGATGCCCGTATCTCGAACTGGTCGTGGCACCCAACGGTCGCGACGTCGGGCATCTGTTCACCTACTACCGCGCCCGCGGTTTCCTCGACGAAGGCCGCCGTCTGCTCAGCAAACGGCTCTGACTCGACCGGAGCACATGCGGCGGAGGCGACCGGCGCTCTTCGATCGTCGGCTCGGCCGACGGGCTCAGTAGACATAACGACACCGCCCACCTCGAACCTCAACCGGCGGCCGCAACGGTTGGCCCAGCGGCATGGTAGGTGGCCGTATCGGTTGGGAAGTCGTCCGATACGAGTCCTGGCGTTCGCCGACGCGATCACGGACAGGTCGTGGCGTCATCCTCGGGCGGGTGCCCATGCAGGTCGCGGATGACGTATCGGCCTTTGTCGGTGGCCTTCGCCCGGTAGAGACTGCTGTCGGCCGCCTCGAGCACGGATTCGGCGTCGGCGATCGGTGCGAGGACCGCGCCGATGCTGGCGGAGATCCGCTGCTGTCGGGTGTCGAGATCGATCGGCGCGGTGATCTGCGACAACAATAGGTCGGCTATTTTGCGCACCAGGTCGAGATCGGCGGGCGGCGGGATCAGCGCGACGAATTCGTCACCGCCGATGCGCGCGATGAGGCAGTCGTGTTCCCGGGCGATATCGCGCAGTCGCGCGGCGATGGCGGTCAGGATCTTGTCGCCGACACCGTGCCCGAACCGGTCGTTGATCCGCTTGAAGTGATCGAGATCGGCGAAACACAGGCCGATACGGTCGTCGCCGTCGCCCGCGTCGCGGATCAGTCGCCCCATCCGCTCGAGCAGGTAGCGCCGATTGGGCAGTCCGGTCAGTGGATCGTGGCGCGCTTGATGACGCAGCTGCTCCTGGGTCCGGCGGCGGGCGGTGTCGTCGCTGCCGACCGCCAGGGTGTAGTCGGGGTACGGACCGCTGCCCTGCACGAAGGTGACCGTGAAGCTGACCCAGATGACCTCACCATCCGGACGCGTCAATTGGCGATCGATCAGCACGGTGCCCTCCTTCGCGGAGACCATTTCCTCGAACACCCGTGCACGGATCAGTTCGTGATCATCCGGAGGCGCGAATTGGTATACCGATGCTCCGCGCAGGTCATCGGCGGGAATACCCAGCATGTCGGCGAGATTCCGATTGACCTCCACGAGCCTGCCGTCGGTGTCCGCTATCGCGATGGCAAGCGGCGCGTTGTCGAACAGATGCCGGTACAGACCGTCCGCACCGCCCGATTCGGTCACCTCGGACGGTGGTTCGCCGCGGTCGTGCGCACCGCACAACCGGGCTTGGTGCCCCTGTGCCAGGGCGGCCAACAACACCGCGAGCCGCTCCTCCGCGTCTTCCCGGCTGTCGCGATCGACCAGACTCCGCAGGACCCGCGCGGACGACAACGGCACGGCCGGATCGGAGAGCCGCGCATCGACGAGCGCGGCGCCCACCCGCCAAGCCCGCGACGGGTCGCAACGCTCCGCACCCAACGCGGCGACGAGGTCATCGATGAACCTCAGCAGCAACCTTTGACCCAGCCGCGCCGAGAGCGGCGCCGCGTGCCCACTGGCGAGGGCTTGCCACCAACGCCGAGCCAGTTGCCTGCGCGCGATCTCGTCCACTACCGCCTTTCGGTGCCCGCCTGCTCGAGAAGACGCTCCAGGATCGAACCCGAATCGCGATCACGATCCCACGTCACAGTCACCGACAGCACGACTTCAACCACCGGCGTCAGAGTACTCGGCTCCACACGACACAAAGCTGGATTCACGCGCACCGCGCGAGGCCGACATCCCGCCGACCGACACACCACGCCGACGGGCCCGTCTCTCCTGTCGGACCGCGACGGGCCGATATCGCCGATATCGTCGACCGCGACCTGCCGGGATACCGAGGGAGCGCGGTATCGGTGTCAACGTCGCCGGTGTGACGGCGCATCCTGTGACCGATGGGTGCGGTCGTCGACGTCACCGGAACGTTGTGCGGGCGCGTGCGGCCTCGATGTGTAACGGTCCGGCGCCGGGCGAGATACTAGTTGCCGTAACGAGTTCCAAGCTCGTCGGGTGGTGATGGAGAGGAGTGACGATGGAACGCACGGGCATTTCGTCCGCCGTGGTCGACTCGGGTTCGATTCTGGGAGGTACGAATGCGTGAGACGCCGAAGATCGTGAGTCTGACGGCGGCCCTCGCCGCCCTCGCGATCCCCACCGCCGCACAGGCGGTCGCGGAGGCGCCCGTCTCGACGGGAACGGACGAATCTCGCGTCACGGCGGCACGGGAGGATGACCGGCCTGAGCCTCGGGTTGCCTTGCCGGACAACGTCGAGTTGATGAGCTTCACGACGCATCGCGCCGCCGACGGCCGATTGTTCGCGCGGCATGGTTCCCATTCGTCTCACTCATCCCATTCGTCTCATGCATCTCATGCGTCTTCCAGTCCGGGGTTCGGCGGACCGAATGTGCCGAAGCCGGGCTACATTCCACCGCCTGCCGTGACCCCACCGGCCCCTCCGCCGCCCGCAGCCGCTCCGCCTACCACCACCACCCCACCGACCAGCTCGCAGCCTGCTTCCGATCCGTTCTCTCTGGCGTGCACGCGGGCAAAGGAGGGCTTCGGCCTGAACGAGATCGCGCGCGAGCTGCAAGAGGTCTTCGGCCTCGCCGCGACCGAGGCCGAGGATCTTGCCCAGCGAGCATTGGACCTGTGTACGAAGGTCGACCCGACTGCCGTGCCCCCTCGGTGACCGAGCAGTGCAGTTGCCTTCGAACTATGTCAGATGCTCTCGGCGAGTGCGGGTTCCGCGTTCTGTGATGGGATCGAGTGATGTCAGGGTCTGATTCGGTGGTCGACTTCAGCAGGTCGGTGCAGTCGCTCGACGCGCTGCGGGAGGCCGCTTACCGTTTGATCGGGCAGGCGGCATGCCAGATCGACGAAGCGGACGGGCGATACGTCTGTCGGCTCTCACCAACGCAGTCACAGCTTCGGGGCGATGAGTTGCGCACTCATTTCCTGAATCTCGTGACGGACGAGAACCTGCGCGAGAAGGTCGGTCGCGAGACCGGCCGGTATCGCGATGTCATCGTCGCGTTGGCATTCGGATCGCTGGCCGAGGGGGAGTGATCGTTGGCCGGCTTCGCCTCAGCGGACTCGTTCCGTCCGGACACGTCCCGGCTGCGACTCCTGCCCATTCGGTTCGAACGGCTCGGTGCAGACCGCTTCCTCGTCGGCAACATGGTCGGCGACATGGCGGAAATGACGACAACCGAGCTGGAGCGGCTGTGCGCGCTCGATCTCACCCCTGGTGACGGGCTCTATGAGAGGGCTTTCGAGAAGCTCTTCGTCGCATCGGCCGATCAGCGCGCACCGCAGCAGCTTCTCGCCCTTCGCCTGCGTAGCCGCCTGAGCTTCCTGCGCGCCGCAACGCCATTGCACCTGTTCGTCGTCACGCTGCGATGCGAGCACTCCTGCCCGTACTGCCAGGTGTCGCGTCAGAGCAAGGACCGCGTCCGCTACGACATGGACAGCGCCACGGCGTCCAGAGCACTGGATATCGCTCTGTCCGCGCCCGCGCCGATGATCAAGATCGAGTTTCAAGGCGGCGAGCCGCTGCTGAACTTCGAGCTCATCCGGTGGATCGTCGTGACCGCGCAGGAGCGGGCGGTGCCCCTGGGCAAGCAGTTGCAATTCGTGATCACGACGAACCTGGCGCTCCTGGATGACGAAGTGCTCGAATTCTGCGCTGAGCACGATGTTCTGCTCAGTACGTCACTGGACGGGCCGCGCGATCTGCACAACAGGAATCGGCCACGTCGTGGCGGGAACAGCTACGAGCTCGCGGTGGCCGGAATCGGGCGCATTCGAGAGCGGCTCGGCCCGGACCGGGTAGGTGCGTTGATGACCACCACCGAAGCGAGTCTGGATCGTGTGGAGGAGATCGTCGATGAGTACCTCGCACAGGGTCTCGACGGCATCTTCCTGAGGCCGTTGTCTCCGTACGGTCATGCGATCAAGACCAAACAGTTCCACAAGTACGATGCCCGGGAATGGCTCGAATTCTGGAAGCGCGGTCTTCGCTACATCCTGGAGATCAACAAGTCCGGCCGCCGGTTTCCCGAGTTCTATTCGGCCTTCATCCTTCGCCGGATGCTGAGTGATGAGCCCATCGGGTATGTCGATCTGAGAAGTCCGGCGGGGATCGGTCTCGGTGCGCTGGTCTACAACTACGACGGCACCGTATTCGCCTCGGACGAGGCGCGGATGCTCGCCGAAATGGGGGACCGCAGCTTCGAACTCGGCAACGTACACGAGCATGGTTACCGAGATCTGGTGTTGTCCGACACGCTGGTGTCAGCGGTGGCGGATTCGCTGACCCAGACCGCTCCACAGTGCTCGGCCTGCGTATTCGAGCCCAACTGCGGCGCGGACCCGGTGTATCACCACGCGACGCAGGGGGACCTGCTCGGGATCAAACCGCTATCGGAGTTCTGCGAGCGACAGAAGGGCGTGATCACGCACTTGTTCGAACTGTTGGAACACTCACCCGAAGACGCCGCCGTTCTGCGGGAGTGGGCGTCGTGAAACCTCTTCTGCTCGTGGGACGATCACCGGCGGCGGACAACGTCGGACTCGGTGACGAGAACCGGATCGTGCGGCTGCGCCCCCCGAACAGTGCCCCGTCGGATGATCGCGATGCCGCGCTGATCGTCGACGATTGTGACTGGACGGCGGCGCAGGCGAACGGATTCCGGATCGCGGTCGGGCGCGACGCGTGCCCGGACGGTGCGTCGTCGAGCTACATCCGACTTCCGGCGGGGTTCGCCGAGGTCGGCGATGGCGATGTGATGAGCATCTACCCGCGGTCGGGTCGAGTGAGGCTGCTCTACCGACGGTCGTCGCGACACAACTTCTTCCTCGTCACCGAACGCTGCGACAACTATTGCCTGATGTGTTCGCAGCCGCCGAAGAAGGTCGATGACAGCCGGCTGATCGACGAGATCGCAGAGGCATTGCCGCTGCTCGACCCGGCGACTCCCGCACTGACATTCACCGGCGGGGAACCGCTCACCGAATGGCGCCGATTCATCGGGCTGCTGGAGCTGTCGCGGGATCTGCTCCCGGACACCGCGATCCACGTATTGACCAACGGGCGCGCCTTCTCCGTTCCCGAGGTCGCGCACGCCTGGGCCGAGATCGGGCATCCGCACCTCTCGGCAGGTATACCGATCTACGCGGCGGTGGATCACATTCACGACTACGTGGTTCAGGCCGCGGGCGCGTTCGACGAAACTGTTCTCGGCGTGCTCCGACTCAAGAACCTCGGACAACGGGTCGAGATTCGTATTGTCCTGCACGCCATCACCACACCGCGCCTCCGCGAGACCTGCTCGTGGATCGCGCGTAACCTTCCATTCGTCGATCACGTCGCTCTGATGGGCATGGAAAACACCGGCTTCGCGATCGCCAACGACGCCACACTGTGGATCGATCCCGTCGATTACCAAGAGCAGTTGAAGGCCGGTGTCGACGCCCTGTCCGTCGCCGGGGTGAACGTTTCGATCTACAACCTGCCCCTGTGTGTCCTCGATGCGGGCATCCGGCCGTTCGCGGTGCAGTCGATCTCGGATTGGAAGAACGCGTACGTCGCGGAGTGTGACGACTGCTCGGTGCGCCACGAATGTGCCGGCTTCTTCTCGACGGGGCGACCGAAGTTCAGTCGCGGGATAGCCGCTATCTAACCATTTTCTTTCACGAGGCGGGTGTGCCGGCATGAGGGGTTTCGGATTGGTGTTTCCGATCACCCGAGGTCGGTGTATCCGCGGGAGGACCGCCTGACCGAACCCCTGGACACGTGGCTGACCGGAGTCTTCCATACACCCGTCCGTCCTGAAGACGGTACGTCCAGCAGGCCGCAGAGGACCGACGTCGCCTTCGCCATACCTGAACTGCGGCAATGGCGGCCGGCGGTTGGCGTGCTCGCGATTGTGACCTGATTGGAACCGTGTGTGGTCTGCTGGATCCCCCTGCGTGAGCTACTCGCTTCTCGAGTAGTGGTGATCAGGAGGAGATCGTCTTGGCGAGTCCGTCGAGGATCATGTCCATTCCGCGTACGGCGTCGTCGTGGGCTCGGACCGAGTCGTCGGCGGTAGCGATGTACATCGCCGCTTCGTCGAGCGCGGCGAGCAGCACGTGTGCCAAGGCGTCGACCGGAGAGTCGGCCTCCAAGTCGCCTTCGGCGCGGGCTCGGGTGAGCAGTGCCCGCAGGACCGCGATCCCGTGACGGCTCTCGATCTCCCGCCAGCGTCGGAACCCGAGGACTGCCCGACCGTCGATCAGCAGTATTCGTTGGACGTCGGGGTTCATACAAGCTCGTAGGAATCCGTGCACTTCGGCCTGGATCAGGTCCAACGCTCTCGCGTCGGCGACTGTGAACTCGTCGACCGCGGCGTTGATCAGTTCCTGCTCGATCTCCAGAACGACTGCTTCGAACAAGGCTTTCTTGTCGGCGAAGTGGTGATAGAGGGCCCCTCGGGTGCCTACCCCCGCCTCGGTGACGATCTCGGTGGTGGCCGTGTCGTCGAATCCTTTCGTGACGAACAGCTTTCGGGCGGCGGTGAGCAGGGCTCTCCGTGTGGCCTCTGCCTGAGCCGCGCGACGTGCGGCGGTGGAGGAGGTGTCGGAAGGGGCGTTGTTCACGGTGAGCACTCTATTGCACTCGCGCAGCCGCCCAGATACAGTCGCATGTCACATGCAGCTGTATGTGAGGCTTCCCGGCTCTACCGCGAACCCCGAAGGGAATCGAGCGCCGTCGTGGGGCTTCCGGGCGCGGTCACGCGACAGGCATCGCTTCCACCGTCGGAGTGCTGCCCGCGTGGACGATGCGCTCGACGATGGTCGAGATCAAAGGGGATCGTTGTGAGATCGAGAGTCGCGGCCGCCGTTGTGGTGGTGCTGTCCTGGTGCGGTCTGTTCGGGCCGCCGTCGGCGGTCTCGGCCGCTCGCCCGCCCGCCGAGCGAGGCCAGGGCTGTGGTCCGCAGGAGCTCAGGACTCGGGGCTATTTCTCCAACCAGGGCGACGGGACGATCTCGGTTGTGGACTTGACCACCGATCGCGTCGTGGACACGATCGACGGATTCTCCCATCCCTGGAACGTCAACGTCACCGCTGACGGGTCGGCGCTGTATGTGGACGACGTTCCGGTATTCGATCCCGCTCACGCGAGCATCGCTGTGGTGGACGCGTGTTCGCACGCCGTGACGGCCCGGATACCCACGTCGGGGTTGGCCATCGGAGCCGCACCCGCACACGGGCGCGAGGTGTTCACCGCCGCCTACTTCCGGCGCGAGATCCTGGTGCTGGACACCGATCGCGACGAGGTGAGCCGGACCTTCCACACCACTTCGGTTCCCACCGGCGTCATCGGTGACGAGGACGGAAAGAGCCTGTGGATCACCGCGTTGCCGAATCTGGTCTACCGCGTCGACCGGGAGACCGGGGCGTCGACAGAGAGTAGCCCCCTCCACACCGACGGTCCTGCGCCGCAGCAGATGTCGCTGAGCCCCGACGGTGCCACCCTGGCAGTTGCCGACAGCACGGGAATCTCGCTCGTGGATACCGCCTCGCATATGGTGCGAACCAGGGTGGTGCTCCCGGGAGAGCTGAGTTCGCCCGCCTACGGCGGCATCAGCCAGGACGGAAAACACCTGTGGATGGCGTATTTCAGCGGACAGGTCGCCGTTGTCGACATCGCCGACGGGACGATCCTGCGCATCCATCAGACCGCCGGGTGGGGAATCGGGGTCACCTTCTCCCAGGACGGCAGCAAGGTCTACGTCCCGACTACTCCGCCGGGAACGGTAGTGGCGCCGTTGGGCCTCGGGTACGCGATTCCGGCGTTCCTGAAATCGTGGAAACCGGGCGGGATCGTTCGTGTCTACGACGCGAGGACCTTCGATGAGATCGCGACCATTCCCGCCGGAAACCTGCCGATGGCGGTCGCGATTCCCGGAGTGGCCAAGTGACCGCCCCGGGCTCGGAGCTGCGCCGCGAACGCCTGAACGATCTCACGCGCCGTGCTGTCCTGATCGGCGCGGCGCTCGGCATCGCGGGCGTCTCGTCCGGCGGGTTCGCGCATGCGCAATCGGCGCTCACCGATGCCCCGATCCGCGAGGTCCGTTGTCGCGCGGTCGTGATCGGTGCGGGCTTGGCGGGCGCTGTCACCGCATACCGGTTGGCCGAGGCCGGAGTGCGGACCCTGGTACTCGAACGCGGCAGGCGCTGGGACGTCGACCACGCAGGTGATACATTCGCCACCACTCGCACTCTCGATAAACGCGCCTTCTACTCGGCTGACCCGAATTCGAGTCTGTATCAGACGTTTCCGGGTGGTGATACCTTTCCGGGAATCGTCGAGATCCTGCCCGGTGACGGTTTGGCGGTGGTGTGCGGTGCGGGTGTGGGCGGGGGCACGCTGATCTACGCGGGTGCCACGATCCGGCCCGGCGAAGCGGTGTTCAGGCAGATGCTGCCCACGATCGACTGGGCCACGATGGACGGCGAATACTACCCACGCGCCGCGCGCCGACTACAGGCCACGCCGATACCCGACGATGTTCTGGCACACCCGAATTGGTCCGGCGCGCGGGAATTCATGAGAATCGCCGAAGCCGCCGGAATGACACCCGAGCGAGTCCTACAGACCGTCGACTGGGACATCGTACGGCAAGAACTCAGCGGGGAGCGGGTGCCCGCGCTGAGCGTCGGCGAGTACCTGCTGGGAGTCAACAGCGGAGCACGTAACTCCGTCGACAAGACCTATCTGGCGCAAGCCGAACGGACCGGCAACGTCGTCGTCGCCCCACTGCACCGGGTCCTGAGCATCGAAACCGACCCGGGCACCGGCCGATTCGGACTCGATGTGGAACGCGTCACCGACTCGGGCTCGCCTGTCGAGTACCTGCACGTCGTCGCCGACGCGGTGTTCTGCGCGGCAGGATCGGCCGGGACCTCCAAACTCCTCGTCGCCGCCCGCGAAACCGGCGCGCTGGCGAATCTCAACGACGAGGTCGGCCGGTACTGGGGCGGCAACGGCGACGAAGGCTGGGCGCAGCTCATGACCGTGAAGGCCACGGCGGGGACTCAGGGGGGCGGGATCAGTGTCGCGATCCGCGACGACGACAACCCGTCGGCTCCGGTCACACTCGAAAACACGGCACTGCCGCTACCTGCCGACCTCCATCTGCTGGGCATGCTCGGCATGAGCGTGTGCCCAGCCGTGGGCGAATTCCGCTACGACCCGTCCACCGGCCAGGTCACCCCGCACTGGCCACCCGACATCCAAGCAGCCGACCGGGCAGCCACACGCGACCTGATCCGAAGAATCGCCGCCGGATCCGACGCCGCCGGTGCGGAACTGGCCACCGCCATCGACCACGCGATCAGCTCGCTCGCCGATCGACCCGGCGTGCCCACCCAGGCCCGCGGACTCCTGCACCTACTGACCGGTGTCCCGACCGATTCGGTCAACGTCGGCCCCCTGGTTCCCTTCACCGGCCATCCCCTCGGCGGCGCCACCCTCGACACCGCCTGCGACAACCACGGGCGAGTCCACGGCCACCGAGGTCTCTACGTCACCGACGCGGCACTCATCCCCGGATCCACCGGTGCCTGCAACCCCAGCTGGACCATCGCCGCACTCGCCGAGCGATGCCTCGACACCATCATCGACCAAGACATTGACACCGTCTTCTGACAGCACGGTCGCATACCGGAGCTAACGCGCGTTCCTATTCGGCAGGACCTTGCTCACGCACGCCGCCGGATTGGTCGGTCTGAACGCAGGTTCGAACCAGGGGGAACGAGTCAGGCGTCGATCGTGTGCGGGCATGAGACGAGCCCGGACACCGGACGCGCGGGCCTGGTCACTCAACTCGCCACCACGACCATCCGAACCCCGCCGACCCGGCGCATCACCCGTGACGAGATCCGTCGACTGGTGGATGGTTTGGGCGGGCAACTGGCGATCCTGCGCGCCGCCGACCCCGGCGGCAAACTCGAGGTGCCCGGGAACTCGGCCTGAAACTGAATTACAACAACAAAACCAACAGGTCACGTGAGGTTCCCCCAAGGCCGGGTAGTTAGTGTTTTCGCTTGTCATGCAAGGGGTTCGGGTGACCAGGTGGTGGCGCTGTAGATGCCTGGTCCGAGTTTGTGGATGAGGCCGTCGGCGGCCCATCGGGTCAGTTGTCTGTACATGGTGTTGAGGGTGATGTCGCCGAAGTGTGCGGCGATGTCACGGGCTCGCCACAAGCGGGTGGGGTCGGTGGTGAGCAGGGTCAGGATGCGGTGGCGTCGGCGCTGGTCGGGAGCGGTGCGGCTGCCGTGGCGGGACGTGGTCGGGAGCGGGAGTTGTTCGGTGTCGGGCACGACGATGGCGAGGTCGAGATCAGTGACGGTACGACTGGTGTCGGGGCGTCCGTCGTCGAGGCGTTCGTGGTAACGCGACATCGGTGATTTGACCTTGCGGGTGCTGAGGCGTTGGCGGCGTGGTGGCAGCAGGTGTCCCAGGATCCGGGCACCGATCCGCCCGAGAAGGCCGCTTCCGGTGCCGGCGGGGACGACCCCGCCCGCCGTGAGGACCTGGTCACGGGCGGTGTGGAAGGCGATGGTGAAGCTGCATCGGTCCGGGTCGGTGCCCGGACGGGATTCGGCGGCGTCGACCATCACCGTGCGCAGTACCTGGTAGAGGCTCAGCAGTGCCCACATTTCCTGTTCGACACCGACCGGGTCTCCCGAGCGCAGGATTCGTCCGGCCATGATCGTGTGGCGCAGCGCGTAGTAGGCGGATTCGTGTTCGGACCGCTGGTGATAGAGACCCACCAGCGTCGCCGCCGGGTAGCGGCGGGCGTCGGTCAGGGTTGTCACCAGGCGGTAGTCGGCGGTGAACACGGTGCCGTCGATACAGGTCACGGTGATCCGGGCGTCGATGACACGTACCGGGATCCCGGCGATGACCGCCAGATACGAGCCGTCGCCCAGGCGGGTCAGGACCGGGATGCGCCGGTTGGCGCGCGAGCGACCCAACACTTCGGCGCCAGTCGCGCGGACCTCGACCAGGAAGTCGTTGCTGTCGAATCCCCTGTCCCACAACACCAGCATGTCCGGGCGCAATAGATGCAGAAGCTTGCGCGCGTAACCGGTCTCGCCCGGATCGGTGGGCCCGAACACCGCCCCGATCACCGCGCGGGTTCCGGTCTCCACCAGCGTCATCAATGCCGGCATCGGGTAGGGGTAATAGGCGGTGGCACGCAACCAGGACCGGTTGCGGGCGGTGGCGGGCACTTTCTGGGAGGTGCAGCCATCGAAGGACACCATCCGATACCTCCCGAACCGAACACCGGGAGTCGAGGGCTGCGCCAACGGCCCGGACAACACGTCGAACAACATCCGCATCGGCGCGACTCCCACCCGACGACGCAAGTCCCGCAATGCTTTCGCGGTCGGAGCGGACACGGGTATCCCGGTCAGCGAGGCCGTCAGTTTGTCCCAGACCGACCGATAACCCACCTCGGGAAACAAACACATCGCCAGCAGGAAATAGACCCCGACCCGAGACGGGAGATCACGCAACCGGCGCTGGGTCGACCGGGTCTCGGCGAGGACCGCGTCGACGAGTTCGAAGGGCACCACCGCGGTCAACTCGCCCAGATGACCGGGTGCGAACCGGCCCGCGGCCACGGTCACCGACCGGGTGATCGTCGCCAACACGGGAGACGGGGGAGAATGAAACGGCAACGGAGCTCCTCGGCGCAGGGGTGTCTTGGTCGACTACCTGAACCAACGAGCTCCGTTGCCCTATACCCGAAATCCTCAAACTGCTTGCGCCACCAGCGAAAACACTAACTACCCGGCCTTGGGGGAACCTCACAGCTGGCCCGGATCGAAGTTCGCCTGGAGGCCAGCTTGCTCAGCATCGAGGTCGCTGAGAACAACTTGCGCACCGCGCTCGACTACGCCAGCAACTGCCATGCGGGCTACCTGGAAGCGAGTCACCCCGTCCGTCGCCTGTTCAACCAAGCGTTTTTCGAGAAGGTCTACCTCGAACAGGACCATGTTCGGATCGAGCTGGCCGAACCGTTCAAGACTCTGCTGGGTGGTGAACTGATCGCCGCCAGCGTAAGCGATATCGAGAATGTTCGAGCAGATCAGGCCGACGGTACCGCCCCGGACGACCAGCGAGTGACTGCGGACGGCGTGGAGCTGATGGAGATCATCCGGAGGCGCCCAGATACCAACAAACCCACACCGGTGGATGCGGGTTTGAAAGGTAATAAGCTGGTGTCCGGAGGGGGACTTGAACCCCCACGCCCGATAAAGGGCACTAGCACCTCAAGCTAGCGCGTCTGCCATTCCGCCACCCGGACCGGTGTGCTCAGCAAGATTAACGGATATGCAGGCTGGGACCAAATCCCGGTACAAACGCCAGGTAAGAGGCGTTTCCGACCATGCAGGGCCAGTTCACCGTGAACCCGCCGTGCACGGTCGGAAAGCCGATCAAGGGGTGCCACGCCAGCACGGCATGCTCGGTGGCCGCACTGGCATCGATCAAAGCGCACACGATCGCATCGAGTCCCGTTTGCGGAAAGCCCTGGCATTGGTCTTGCAGCCGCAAGCGTCCACGGTTCGGCCTAGAGCGGGCCGCCGCGCCGCGGCTAGCAGGCGGCCCGGGGGCAGCGCCGGTCAGGTTGGCGCGGTGATTGCTCGCCAGGTCGGCGACTGTCGGATCGCAGATCTCCCGCACCGGCCACATGGTCGAGTAACGCTGCGGGGACGACCTCGCTCCCGCCGCGACCAAGCTCCCGAGCGCATGCATGGCGGATGCATCTCCGACCTGCAACCGGGGCACGTGATGGCGCGAAGAGATCGGGCTCATGCTTCCGCGGTATCGACTCCGCCATGGCCGCGCGGCGGCAAACGGAAGGTGCCCGGCCCCCTCGGATTCGCCACAGCGCGGCCCGCGCCACTGAATTGCACCGAGGCCCGTCCGGCGTACCCGAGAAGCTGTTCGCCCAGCACCCGCGCGACCAGTACGAGGACGCTATCCTCATCCTCGGGATCTCCTCGAGCTTCCACCTCGCGTTGAATGCGAACCGACAGAATATGATTCGGCCCGCCATCGTGTCGTTGCCCGGCTCGGCGACGGGGCCGGCGCGATCGGTTAACCCGCGATTGGCGCTCGACCGCGTTCTGTGTCTAAGATTTGAACTCGCCGGTGACACTGCGAAGTCCGTAGCGGCACAGAGGAACCCATCACCGGTCCGGGTGGCGGAATGGCAGACGCGCTAGCTTGAGGTGCTAGTGCCCTTTATCGGGCGTGGGGGTTCAAGTCCCCCTCCGGACACACACGTTAACCACCGGTCCCTGAACACTGACGGTAGCCCGTTTCTGTTCAGGGTTGTACCGGATTTCCAGCTGTAAAGCCTGGTACAGGGCCGTTTGGTCTGCCGGACTTCCCATCGACAGTACCTCACCGATGTCTCCCAGACCATCGACCATTCGTTCCAGTTCGTCGGCCTCAATGGGTTGGAGGTTCGGGATGGTATCAAGTTCTGCCTGCGCGACAGCTCGGTCCATGTGAGCGCTGTTGATAGCGTCGACCAGGGCGCCAGCATCGACACCAGCTTCTATGGCCGCTTGATGCCTGCGAAGCTTGGTTTCGGCATCGCTGAGCCGTTGCCTGGTGGCCTGACGCTGCTGTTCGTAGTCCACGACATCTTGGGCGTCGATCAACTGGGCGATGGTATCGGCGCGATGCTCATGATCGAACAGAGTGCCAATCCAGATGTTCAGCGGGCCGAGCAAGGCTGTCTGACGCAGGTTGACGGTAGTCGGGTGTGTCGCCAGCACCGGGCTATTGGGAACGAGACTGCGGATACGGCAGCGATAGTAGATATGGCCGCCCTTGGCGGTGGCCTCCATCTTCCGGCTGCACAGATCGCAGCGGATGCACCCCCGCAAGGGGTACCACCGGTTGCTCGATGTCGTCGTTCTGGTTCGTTCCAACCGGGCTTGTCCCTGGTTGCCTCCTGCCGCCTTGCGACGGCGCGTCAGGTACGCCTGCGTGAAGGTCTCGACTGACACGATTGCCGGATGTGCCGGTCGGCGGGAACGGACGATTCGATCCTGATTCGCTCGCTTGAACCGCACCACATGACCAGCGGCCACATCGTCGGGATCGAGCAGTTCTTCGTGCTTGCTCCATCTGCCGAATACGGCATAGCCGGTGTAGCGGGGGTTCTCCAGAATCGCCCGTACCGTCGATGCCTGCCAGCCATCACCGGAACGGTGAGAATTCTGGCCGGGATGATGCGCTGAGGGACAGGGGATGCCATCACGGTTCAACCCGGCGGCAATCGCTCGATCTCCTCGATCTTGCAGATACTCACGGAAGATCCGCCGTACGACTTCGGCCGCGGGTTCGTCAATCACGAGGATGCGAAGCCGCAAACCTGCTGCTGCCCGGCTGGGATTGGGATGGGGTGGTCCATCCACCGTGACGTACCCGTAGGGGGCTCTGCCGCCTTGGTGGCGGCCTTCGTTGAGTACCTGGGCATCCATGCCTGCCCGAGTCCGTTTCTGGACATGCTGACGCTCGGACTCGCTCATTCCGCCGAGCATGCTCATCAGCATGTTGTGCGAGGGGTTGAACGGATCGTAGCGGCCACCAAGTTCAGGCACCCAGATCTCGACACCGTAGTTCCTGAAAAGTGGTGCCACCAAACTAAATTGGTTACCAAACCAGCAGCGAGTGCCTTCACCCACCACAACTGCTGTCCAGCCACGTTTCGGGTTCTTCATGTCCGTCAGGAGCCGACCCGCCTCGGTGCGTCGATGCCAGGGAACCGAACGGGATTGTCCTACATCGAAGTACGACGTGACGATCGTGCCCGGCGTGAACTTCTCCCCATTGCCGTACTGCCAGGCATAAGACGTTTCCGGGTCTTGGTTGTCTTCTGTCGAACACCGGCCGTAGAAGGCGAAGGAGATGTCGCCGATCGTGTTCGAGTCTTCGACCGTGATACCGAGGAGCTGATCGAGGGTTGCCCACTCACTGATAGTGTCTGACATGAGCCTCTTTCCGGGGTTGATCTTCTGTTTTGGGAAGCGTGAAGAAGCATGTGCAGGAGGATGCGGGATGCTGCGGGATTGAGCACCGGCGGACTCGGAGGAACCATGACGGCTATTTCCGGGGTTTCAGGGTTCAATGGGAACCAGCCAGGGGGGTGGTTCGATGACTTTTGCGAGCAGTGGAGATGAGGAAATATTCCACTTGGGGACCGTCATTTCTCATTTAGAATTCCTGGCGGTCGAAGTGGCGATAGCGAGGCGATCGACAAATCGCCGTGGGCGCGGAGCGAGAGCATCGCGCAGCGAAATCCATTGCCACAGTGTCGCATTCGGAATGTCTAGTTGACCGTCTTTGACGGCAAACCTGACGGCTATTGAGCCGACAATATACGTTTTTGTGCGGGTGCGGAGTTGCAGCAGGGTGGGTGCAAGCAATGGATCGCGACAGAGAAAATTCACAACTATCTCTGTAGAATGCGATATAATAGGATTAGTAGAATTTTGAAAGGAGCGAAATGCCAGATTTCTCCGCATTTTGCAACTTTCATCATAATTAACAGATTGAACTGATGTAGCTTTCACATCGAAAATGTCCACTGACGGTGAAAGCTGACGGCTAATGCGACCGCCGCTCTCGTGCATTAGTAGACGCTCCGCTTGGCTGAGTCCTCGTTCTTGCACCGTAACGTCACCATGTTCGTACAATTCTTGAGTCGTACTGATTCGCGCATGCCCCATAATGGCTTGAATATCCCTGTCGGGCACGCCGAGGTTCTTGAGCAAGGTGGCAGCAGAATGCCGAAAGTCATGCACGCGAACACGTCGAAGTCCAGCGCGCCTGGCTAGTCTTTGAAATATGGTATCGGAGAAATAGTTCGGCCGAACGGGCCGCCCTTTCTTGGAGAGAAATACTAGGTCTAGGTCATCAACAGCTTCGATACCGAGTGTGTCCATGGTCGCCCGATAGCGAACAAGCGCCTCACGGACTGGTGGCAGCAAGGGAAGGTCACGCTTACTGTGCTTGGTTTTCAGAGGTCCAGTGACGAGTTTTCCCCGAACCGCCTGAAGCTGTTGCCGTAGGCGCAGCACGCCATGATCCCAATCGATATCCGACCAGCGAAGTCCTAGGACTTCACCGACACGGACGCCATATAGGGCCAGAATAAGAAATGCCGGATAGAGTCGCTCATCCTTGACGAACTCCAGGAAATGCCTCACTTCCTCGGCCGTCCACGGCCGAATCTTTTTGCGATTGGGAGCGCCAATCTTGACGAGTCTGGCCACATTACGGACTATCAGATCCTCACGCATGGCATTCGTCAGCGCTGACATGAGCACCGACTTGACCCGTACGGCAGTTGCGACCGTCATGCCGTTAGCGAGTTGATCTTCCATGATTCTTTGAAGGCCCATCACGCTAAGGCCAGTAAGTGACTGCGAGGCAAACAGCGGCTTGACATACAGTCGAATTGTTGTTTCATAGCCAACTAGCGTCGATTCTCTCAGGGTTTTCGGCGCAATCTCGACGATCCAATAGTCCAGATAAGGACCTACCCTCCACGATCTATCCGAAAGTGGACTACCCCGCTGCGCATCAGCCATCCTCACCGTCAGCTTCTCATTCGCCTCCTTTCTCGTCCTCCCATAAACTCGCAACCGACGGACCTTTCCGCTGACCGTTCCTAGATACGCCGCCCCCTCCCATCGCCCATCCTTCCGGCGGTATATCGTTCCTTCACCAATAGCGCGCCGACTCATAGCGCAGCTCCGGCTGCTGCCAGTTCCTGTATAAATTTGGCAACTTCAGTCGATGGCACAAACCGACGTCGACCAATCTTCACCGTGCCAATCTTTCGCTGATGAATCAGCTGGTACAGACTCCACTTGCTGATGCGTAGACGCTGGCAGGCTTCCGGTACTTCGAGCAGTTCGCTTGAAGCAGTGGACAAATGAACCGGACTGTCAGTCGTGGCCAGTTGGTCGATCAGCCAATCCCGTTCAACCTCATTACCATCCGCAATGCGCACAAGTACATCAGCAAGGGTGCGGAGCATCTGCCCTTGCCGCAATGCCCCACTCATTGCAATGTCTCCGTCAGAGGGAACCTGAAATAATAGGCTCCGAGGTAAAAATTAATACATAGACACATAGGTGGTTCCCTCCTTCCTTGTACTGCGATGCGAAGCGGCTGAGCGGGTTCAAGATGTGCGCCGAACAGGTCTTTTCTCTTCTGTCCGGATTTACCCAGATTTTACCGCTATAGCGTTGACCCATCAATATTGATGGGATTATTTAACAACGTTTTATCGCTGGCAACATCCATTTATCCCAAATAATTGCCATCACGCATATTCACTATTTTGTTTCACTATCTTCTTTTTGGGGATGGGATCGAAGTCCGACAGGTGGGTAGCGTCATGGTGGATTCCATGAAACTGGCCCAGCCTGTCGAATCTTCAGATATTCCATCCGGCGACTGAGCCGGTCAGCTTCATGACGTGCCCATCAAAGGGCATCGTCTACTGAAAACTGGTGCTCAGTCTTCCGACGGTGCGGCGCTCTTCCTGCTGCGTCGCGTGGACGACGGGGAGGCTTCCCCGCTGTCCTGGCTCGTCGCCCCGGTGGCAGATGCCCCCGAGGAACGACCACCACGCAGGCGCTCGATTGCTGCCCGTCTGACTGCTGCTTCGCGTTCGATCTCGGCAATTGCTTCATCTGCGCGATCCGCAAGATCAGTCTCAGTCCGGGCTCTCTCGATATGATCGAGAATTGCCTGGAGGTGTTCGTCGGCGAGAGTCTTGCCACGCAGTTGAGCGATCAGGCTCAGTTCAGCGTGGATCTCCGCGTCGACCTTGATCGCGATGGTCTTGCGGGTGGAGTCGTTGTCCGGCATGGACATAGCAGCTACCTCCTCGGTAGGGACGCGACTGGTGAGTGCTGGATGCAGGCTCACTGGTTCAGCCGCGGACTACCGACAAGGCCGACTCCTGAAGCGTCGCCGCCATGGCCCTGCCCGAACCGTCATCCGGCGCCCGATCATGCCGCTTCTCCTTGCCGGACCTGCCGATCCGATGGCACGGGATAGCCGGGAATGGTTATGTCTGAGTCGATTTCATTGCCCCACACGTCCCAGCCGGGTTGCCGCCTGCGGGCGAACAGTTCGAGATATGGTCCCTTGCTGACTCTTTCGATGATGGCGAACTGTTCTTCCGGCTTGTGACTGTGCTCTTGGACCGGCGCGATGAACCAGGTGGGTTGTGCCCGGAAGTTCACCGATGCCTTTCCTCGGGTGCCGAATAAGACATGTTCCGTCATATTGCGCAGGTAGCGGCCGAGTTGCAGACGTGGTTTCATCCAAGTGAGCGGTGATCGGTAGGTGAAACCCCATGCCTCCATGACCTCGAAGCCGTGCCGGAGCGTGGCATTGGTGACCCACAGCCAGAGATAGGCATCCTCTTCCGCCAAGTCCGCCACCGGCAGGGCCGTGATTTGTTCCACGGACATTAGGGGATAGTGCTGATCAGCCCCAATAGCCCCCCGCTGCAACACATCCCACGGCGGGTCCGCCAGGATGGTTCGGTAGCGTCGACCATCACTCATGCTGTCCCTCCGGTTTGGATGAGACGGATGAGTTGGTGCGGGGCGATGATGCGGAACAGTCGGCCGTCGAGCCGTTGATCGCGTTCGATGGCTTCGACGAGGGCAAGCCGTCGTTGTTCGGCTTTGGTCTCGGTGCGGGCCGTCAGACTCCAGATCACCAGAGGGAAGACACCCTCGGCCTGATCCTGTTCGGTGCCGCTCCGTCGGTAGTTCTCATACTCGCGTGACTTGCGCACCAGGGTCGGGATGGACTCGGTGCCCATGTCCTGCTCGAAGAACCAACTACTGATCAGGTCGCCGCCTATTTCCGCCGCCGTTTCCAGGTACATGTCCGGCCGCAGCGTCAGCAGGGCACCGCCGAGGCCGTGGTAGGTACGCCAGGCCACTGCCTCGATATCCGCCCGGATCAGTTCCAGTCGTCCCTGAAGCTGGGCGGTGAGGAGGGTGATGTGGGTTTCGGCGATGGCGAGGGTGTGGCTCAGGAAGGTGGTGCTCGGGGTGGTGTAGCGGCGTTTGGGTGGTTCGCCGTTTTCGATCTGGAGCAGTTTCGCGCCGATGAGATCGACGTAATGCACCAACCCACCCGATCCAGCGCGGAGTCCTCCGATACGGCGTTCCAGGGTGCCGAGTACGCGCCATCGTCGCAATCTGGCCAGTGTGCGCTGGGTGATGCGAAGTCCCGATCTCGGGCTGAGTTCGTGGAAGTGGAGCTGATGGATCATGCGGACAGTGAGGAAGCGATGTTCGGCTACTGAGCGGAGGATGGCGAAATCGCGCTCGCTCATCTCTTTACTGATCGTTGTCAGATCATGACGGATGCTGGCAGGCCGACGGGGACGCGAGGATGATGAAGCGAAATCCGCATCAGTCGTTGCGTGGGTGCGGCCGGATTGGCCATCCACCGGCGGTGATGCACTGGTGGAAGACAACGCGATACGTCGATCGAGATGATCATCGAAATGGCTGCGTCGCAGCAGTTCGCACAGATCGGTATCTCCCCCAGATAGAGCCTGGGCGGCGGGGCATCCCTCGTGAGGCACGGCAGGAAGGTCGGTCATGACCGCCTCCTTCGTTGATTCGTCCGATTCCCCGGTCCGTCACTTCCCAGACCATCGAGGAGTTGTGAAAATCCGGCTTCGATCTCTCGAACCGGTCGGCCGTAGCGTTCCCGACTGAGGCGACGAATCTTCGCAGGATCACTTGTCTTCGGTGGTGGAGCTTGTGTCACTCCCGACACCCACGGCTGCATGCTGTTGCTCCGAACCAGTCGGGCGTAGATGTGGTGCGCGGGCAAGGCGGTGAAATCCTCCGCCGTCAGGACGGATTGCCCGGTGGCCGCCGTCTTGGCATCGTCAGCGTTGAGAGCAAAGGTAACGCGATTCCTGGCGTTGTTTCGGAAGGCGTTGAGCATCGCGGCCGGAAGTTGCCTTTCGTACTGATGCGCCAGGTGGAATCCGGCACGCAGGCTCCTCGACAGCGCCAGAGCCTCGTCCAAATCCGTTGGCAGGTTGAGGAATTCCTGTACCTCATCGATGTAGACCATGACCGGAATCCGTAGTCCCTCGGGCAAGCTGACTCGTTCCAAGATGGCCTGCCACAGGTCATAGAGCACCACCGCTGCCAGGAGTCGGGATGCTTCCGGCCCGATAATTCCTTTCTGAAGCGGGACCAGCAGAATTTTCCGATCGTTCAGGACTTGCCGAA
Organism: Nocardia bovistercoris; assembly: GCF_015674855.1. Lineage (GTDB taxonomy): Bacteria > Actinomycetota > Actinomycetes > Mycobacteriales > Mycobacteriaceae > Nocardia > Nocardia bovistercoris. The sequence continues at coordinate 312,529 of NZ_JADMLG010000010.1, forward strand.
CGTTGAAGCGGGGACGTTGCTGCGCCAGTACCGCCCGCAGGTGTCGATCCAGCAGGGGCCGGATCTTATTACTCAGTGGCGCAACCACATTGGCAGCAGCTTCAGGCGTCATGCCCTCGTACCACTGCCAGAACGGCCCACTGGTGAACGGATCGTCACGCACGGCCGCTTGCATCAACGGTCGACGGAACGCGGGATTAGTCAGAATGAGGGGCAGCATGATCAGGCTGGCATCTTCACGGTGCACCAAAGCCTTGAGGCAGTTTCGTAGAATGTCGCCACTCCGCGGGCCAAGCGATTCCCCGTAGAGCGAACGAAAGGTGCCGAACATGCTGTCGGCGATGACATCCGGCGATATGTTCTCGCGGCCACTTCCCGGTGACCTGTCCAAGGGGTTCAGGCCAACCGGTGCATCACTCAGCGGGTCGATGATCACCACATCGTCGCGGCGAGAAGCAGGAATCCGCTCCAACACGTCGTTGATGAGATCTTTCGGTTCGATGACCACGACCGGCCGGTTGGCCTCCAGGTCTTGGACAATGAGGTTCAGCAGCAGCGTGGATTTCCCTGTCCCGGTCGGTCCCACCAGCCAGGTATGGCGCAGGCTGTCAACCACGTTGTAGCCGACCGTTCCTGACGATCCCGGTGCATTGGCCAGGGCAATGATTCGTTCCCCGGACTGCACCGAGGGGGTTGGCCGTACCAAGCGAGGGTGCGAGGACGGGACGCCCGGCAAGGGGATATCGTCCTTGTCGCGAATCGGCCAGGCCACCAGCAGCGTTATTTCCGGAACGCTGAGACGCGAGGGCGGGGTGAACAGGGACCAGAATGACGTCCGAGGACTGTTGAGCCGTTCGGGCGCATCACTTTTCAGGCGCAGATGCACTCCCGCAGCATTGACCGTGCCCAGGGCGGAGGCCAGATTCAGTAGCAGAGATTTTCGTCGTCCCGCGGCCAGCGCTGACACCCCGATACGTACCGTGGCCGAGAAGGCGTGCTGTCCCATCTTCCGGCTGATGGCTTGGGTGGCGCCCGGCCGGTCGTCGGATTGCAGTCCGATGAGCGCTTTCGACAGCACACTCTGGTGGCTGTCGTGGCGCTCGGCAGGCGGAAGGGACGGCTGGTGGCCGTGCCCCAGGACGATCTGAATTACCAGTGTCTCGTTGTCGGTGGCAGCAGTCAGGGCCGAGAGGATCGAGCGTCCAGCCGTCAAGCGGTCGACGGCTTCCAGGGGCCAATCTGATGCCGACAGTCCCAACCGGCGGGAGGCCCCCACCGGTGGACGACTGTCCTCCGGGCTACCGGTCACCATGCTGCCCGGCACCAGTTGCTCGACGCTGCGGCGGATCGTTTCCGCGTAGCGCCGCTGCGTTCCGATGAGGTAGCGAATACCGTGGGAATCTGCCCGAGCTTCCAGAATGATTTTCGGGCGATGGTCCTGGGCGGCCCAGTGTCGGAGCAGGCCCAGAGCAGATGTTTCATCGAACGGACTGGGCCAGAACACCGACTGCCAGACCATTGCCGTCGGTGTCAACGGAAGAGGCAGTTGGTCAGTCGTCATCGGCCCGCTCCTGTTCGTCCGTGTACGGAGTGGTCGAGGTGTCGGGGGCCGTCTCGGGAGTGGTTGCGACTACATCGTTTTCGGCCAGTTCGGCCGTCTTCTCGGCGGCAGCTTCCGCCAAGGCCACGGCGATGGCGGCGCGCCCCAACTTGCGCAGATCCGGCGGTGTCCGCTTGACGCTGCGCACCGTGCTCCGAGGTTCCGGACGGTTCGGCCGATTCCGTCCCTTTTCCGCCCGCCGATAATTGAACTTGTTGTTTTTCGACATACTGCACCCCTTCTTCCCATTACCGTTACTGTTTTGCGAACATGACGAGCAACGGCGTAGATATGCGCCCACCCTGCCTGTCGCTGCCGCTTAATTCCACTATGTGGAAAAGTTATTAACGAACCGTTAAATGATCAAATTTTGCAACACCGAAGCGAACAATTCGTCTCGCGTGCTGATGAAACGAATTACCAGCGTTCGTGCAGTGTGCGGATTACAACAACCACCAACCAGATCAGAGCGGCGCTCCCGACGATGATGATCACCGGCCACATCACCGACTGCACCACTTGCACTGCGACGTACAGGGCAAACGCACCAGCCAGCACCTTCAGGCAGGCGCCGACGAACCGATCGACGTACCCCGGTTCTTCGTGGCCGCTCATGCCTGCCACCACTGAGTCCAGGCCACCAGCTCGCCGCTGATACTGGACAGAACATCCCACACGCGCGTAGCGCTCCGCGGTGCCATTTCTTCGTGGATCTCAACCATTGTCACGATCTCGCGCATCGTGGCCGTCAGTTTCGCTACCGTCGATTCGGCCAAATGGCGAGTGATCTCCGGGTTGTCTCCTTCGGGGATGTTGCCCTCGAATTCCCAGGGCAAAGGCTTTCCCTGAAAGTCACTGCTTGGGCCATCGTGCCTATGTCCCATGAATACCTCCTTGAGTAGATTGCTGAATATGCTGAGATGGCCCATAAATTCGCTCTGGTCAGACTGTTTTTGGGTAGGCGGGGCCACCTCAGCAATTCAGGGGATGAAGAGAAAGCGTTCGGTGGCGGCGGACTACGCCGCTACCGTCGAGATAGCCTGATCTGTCGAATCGGCTCTATCTGTCGTGGAAGATGCTGCGCCACCGCGGAGTTCGTCAGCACTGGTCAAGCAGGCCAGTGCCTGAAGCTGCGCCATCACCTTGTCAAGCGGCACCATGTCGATGTCGAGCCCAGGGGCGAACAATCCGAATGACGTGCTCTCTACCGGCAGGAATTCCACATTCCAGCTGACGCCCTGGTGCAGACTCCTGGCGATGGCGACGGCCTGATGGGCTCCGTCGATGGGCCGCGCCATCTTCGCCACCGTCAGGCCGTAGACCTTGCTGCCACGAACCACCAGCAGCGCCATACGGGCAACCAACTCGTCACGCCGCTGCTCCAAACGAAGTTCACGTCGCCGCACTGCACTCAGCTGGAACGTCAGCCGATCCACTTCCTCGGTCAACACCGATCCGTCGCGGTAGATGAGCGTGAAGACGATCAGATTGAGCAGCACCACGACGAGGCCGAAGAAGCAACCGAGCGTGATGGCCACCACCGGGCCGCTGTCGGCGGCCATCCCGTCACTGACGATACGAAGACCCATCAGCAGCCCAGCCCCAACCGCCACCACAGAAGACCCGATAAGCAAGATCTTCGGCAGCAGTCCGGCCTGACCTTTCGGCAGGGAGATATGCCCCTGTCGGTCCTTGTAGGCGCGGACATCACGGGCCACCACATGCAGGCCCGCCGCAATAGCAACCGTCCCGAGGAGCCCGAAGACGATGGCCGATGTCGCTGGGACGATCGACCCACCGGAAGAAATTTGATCCCAAGCGACGTTGAAGATGGTCCCGCTGAACAGGGTGAGAATGGGGAGGTCCAGCACCGTGATGAGCGGTACCAGCAGTTTCGCTGAGTTTGAGACTCGACGATGCTGGATACTGCCTTCATTCGTTTCACGCTCGATGCGCGATGACACCGAAGCGATGCGCACGTCGGCTTCCTCGGCCGTCAGCAGTTCCCCACGAACACCGGTCAGCGGCTCTCTGGGCAGTCTGCCGATGGCATCCCCAATAACCACCCCCTCTTGCCACAGTTCCCCCGCCTGATCGACCAACTTCCCAATGGTGGCGACACCACGATCACGAAACCGATGAGCAGCTGCGCGTCCGCCACTGACAACTTCAGCTTCGAGGTAGCTGTACCGATCTGCGGAACGACGAATCTTGATGCGGTACTTCTGCTCTCGGTAGAGGGCCAGTACCACCGCCAGCATGCTGCGGGGGATCGGGAAGCCGAACAGCCGGGATTTCCAGATGTCGATCCAGGGCAAGCGTGGAGGTGAATACGCTGCCGGTGCCGGTTTCACCACCTTGGCAGCAGAACGACGAACACGAACTTTCACGGAGCTGCATCCTTTCGTGAAACATATTGGAGTTCAACAGATTTGGTTGCTTCGAGTACCGAGAAGGACAGCCTCAGCGGATCAGGGAGATGTCCACCCGCCGATTCGCTACCGCGTTCTCCTCGATGAAGCGGCCACTGGCATCGAGATTCGGGATGACGGGTTCCCTCCCACCGCGGCCGACTACGGTGCCGAGCAGATTGGAGGGAAGCCCCAGCTCCACCAGCCGGGATGCCACTGCCTCAGCCCGACGGCCCGACAGATTGCTGTCGTCACGGCCATCCAGAGTCGTGGCGGCAATATGCCCCACCAGATCGACGCGCTGCACCTGGCAGACGTTCGCCGATTGCACCAAGGGCCGGAGTACCTCATCCGCCGAGGGCGCCAGTTCTGCACTGTTCGGCGAGAAGGGCAAGCTGCGCTCATCCAAACGGGCGAAACTGGTGCAGCCGCCAGCGTCGGTGATAGCCGCTGGAATGGGCACTACTGGAACCGGCAGGGTGCATCGGGGTGCTCCCGCGGCGGGATCACCATCCTGGACTACGCAGCTGGCAGCTCCGGCCCGCTGACAAATCTGCATCCAGGTGGTCTGTACCTTCTCGCGTAGTGCTGCCGGAAGACGAGGTTGCACGTTGCCGCCTGTTACCCCGAGGCCGACGAAGTGAACTTCGTGGCCACGAAGATCCAGAAGGCCCTGCTTCACCACCGACTCGGCGATGGCGGCAGGATCGAAGGACCACCCGAGGGCAGTGAAATCTACGGGAGCTTTGGTCGAGAGACCGCTACTCAGGACGTAGATACGGGCACCCGGATACTGACTGGCTCGGTCGAGCAGTGGGAGCACATCCAAACCCGGCCTTGATGCCTGAACCTTGGCGAGGTCGGATTCCAGGGCATCGAGGTTGTCCCGGATCTTGCGCTCCTTGGCGGCAGAGGCATGTTCGACGTCTCGGCCTCGGAGCGGTGTCAGATCCTTCTCGATAACTGCCCCATCGACGGAACTGATGATCCGCACCAGGGCGTTGCCGGGTTTCTTGCTCTCCGTAGCGAGCGTGAGGAGATGGGATTTGAGGGGTGCGGAGAGAGACGCCAGGGGTTCGGCGGAGGTGGAGGAGGTGACGAGGATTGTGGGTTGGGGGGTTTCGAGGGGGGTGGGGGTACAGGCGGAAATGGCCAGAAGGCCAAATATGGCCGTGATACACACAACTACTGTGGGACCTGCGCGCTTCCACCGTCGACGGGTAGCGGACAATGAGCAAATACCTTCCTGACTAATGAACGTGGATGTAGCGATCAGGACGGTGGTGTGGGCTGACATCCGCCAGCCCACACCGCCGCGTCAGTCGATCGTCACACCCCTTTCCGACGGGGAAATATCCGAGACCATCTCGGTCAGTTCCCCAATGTTTCGCGTCGCCATCTCGCGATGAGTTTCGGAATTCACTTCCTCTACCCGAGGCCGACGGTGCATGACCTTCACAAAGAACCCGACGTGTATGTCGGCCCTCGACTTGAAGGCCAAATACACCATGACCGGAATCAGCATGCCTGCGGTGATCGCCGGTTCCATTGTTTGTCTCCTCTATATCCCGAACCATGAATGCCCGAGGGCCGTGGAAACGGGAGCTGTTTGCGGGACGAAATCTGACAAGCACCACGATTACAACTCGTCGGGCGGACCGCAAATATTCATCGGGGTTGGCCGCCAATAGCCCCCAGTTCACCGCCAAAGTGGTCATTTGGCGGTGAACTGCGGCGGTAAACATGCAGGTCATGGCGGTAAACGAGTACATTGACTTGCAAGACGACTACCCCTGTGATAGAAGCGACCAAAGAAGATCGTTGCAATTGCTAAAGAAATATGCCATAATTAACTTCGTATGATAATGCGGGAAACCATTTTCCATCTGAGGTACCTATACCTCGATCTGAAATGGAGTCGCCTGAACGGCCTCCATCCGCATTTTCCAATGGCGATAGTTCGCCAGAAGGAATCATGGCGCTGGATGAAGTTATCTACAGGCGCTATTCCGCCTATTCTGATGCCGATCGTCCTGCCGCATTAACATCGCTCTATGGGGCGATTGGACACGGCAGAAGTCAGATGATCGCTGAAGATCCGTTCAAGGCCCGTCGACTACACCGCTTGATGGCGGCCAGTCCTGACGAAAGGGTCCAACGACAAGCCAATGCCTATTCGCTTGAACTACTACGCTATGACCAAACAAGTCCTGATTCACATCCATTTGCAACAATCTTAGATAACGTACTACCGCATCCTGAACCGGAGGGGGAGTACTGGGATAGGGTGAAGATTGGGTTTAATTTGGAGGGGTTAGGGGTTGAGGAGAGTGCTTTTTTGGGGGAGATTATTTATGAGCAGTTCTTTGATTTCGACGCACCCGAGGAGCAGAACTGGCTATTGCAGATATTCTCCGAACAGAGTGATGTTGACATCAACAAGCTGATCGTGAACAACATAGGCAAAGCGAGAGAGCTGCTTCATGGTATGGCAACGAGTGATATTATCGCTCGCAAACTGTTTGTGCCGTTTAAGCTAGAATCGCTATTGAGGCGCGAGCATGAGATAGAGGATTATGAGGCGGTCTCTGTCACTGCCAACCACATGATGGGCTTACATACGTTCATCCATACAAGACACTTTAGCGATTCGGAGGGGCCTCGCCACGCGATCTACAATGCAGTAGATGGCAATTACCTAAAATCTGACATCGAGCAACGCTTTAACCAACATCTGGAAGAGTTGGATTACTGATCAAAGAACTTGTCTAGCCCTCCTGACGGGCCGTAGTCGCGTACCATCTTCGGGTGGTACGCGATGCAGCATCTGAGGAAATTTTGAAGGCTCTGAATGATGAGCTTGTCAAGCTCTTTAAGAGCCGCGAGAAGGTTGAAAATGTACTGGCCAGTCGGTTTTTGAGCGATGTATCAACGATTTCCGGAGATGCCGCTTCCGCTATCAAAACTGACAAGTATAGACTGCGGATAATTACGGACATCGTTGTACTGTTAGAGCCGGTGGCGCTACATGAGAATTCTCTGGCGACAACCATGAAGGTTCTAAGCTATGCAATTCAGCTGCTGCCAGCTACAGCTCTCGGGCGGGCAACCAATGTCACTCACCGCCAGCTGGCGCAAGGTATTTATGTCGACTACCATCGACTCCTTCTGGACGAAACGGCAAGGCGCAAGCACACTCGAAAAGATTCGATTGCGTCCTTTGCGCTTTTTGCAGAATATGATGTTATTCAGCACAGTGAAAGCACGCGTAATAATTGGGCGAAAAACATGCGCGATAAACTTGCACATATCTTGTTCAACATCAGCCGCGACCCCCACCTTCAACTCGACTACTGGATCACAACATCCAGCGAAAATATCTTGGTCCTGACAGGTGACGAGCGCAAGGCTGACATTGGCAGGCAGGCGATCCAGAAAGTTGCGGGAGCCAGCCGCGCTGTCGTCCTCGACGGCACGTCCTCAGAGTCTTTACTCCGTTCTGTGCAAAGCCATCTTGATTCAGGCGATCAGCCTTCAGATCTGAAGAGTGCGCTTTCCGCGTTGGAGGAGCATTCCGGGCCTGACCTCTACCTGCTCATCGAGAATGCCACAAGCTGGGACGTTATAGAGGCACCGGTCTATCGAAGCCGTCGTTGCATCATTGTCGCAGAAACCGACTTTGTACCAGAACCGCATCAGGTGGTGGTTGTCGACGCTAAAGCTCCAGAGGTCCAAACGTTACCGCCCAAGGCTGTTCCTAAAGCAGCACTTGATATTGACGATGAACCGTCGACTGGTCAGCGGAGCACCATATCGAAGGTATTGGATGACGACACATCGAAGCCTCCTCGTAACCCTGAGTTCGATAGAATGACTGAAAATATTGCAAAAGCGATTCGTTCCGAACTGCATTCCGAGGCCATAAAGTGGAAAACTGAGTGGCCTGTCATGCCAGTCCGTTGGCATATCGCGGGTGATGATCTTATCGAGTACGCGGAACGAATCCCAATGGACCCTGACGACAAGACGGTTCAGAGTGGCGTGTTCACCGATATCTTGAGTTTATATTCCAAGATTGGTTCGCGGAGGCTCGTTATACTCGGTGAACCCGGCTCCGGCAAGACAACGATAGTCCGAGACTTCGCGTATACCATACTGGGAAAATACGAAGGCGATACTCCAGCGACTGATCCAGGCACCTTTGAGGGCCGCATACCCGTTATTTTCAATCTTTCATCCTGGGACTCAACTAATTCAAAAGTCCTACTTGATGACTGGATGGCAGATATCCTTGTTCGCGACCATCCAGGTCTCGATCCAAGTGAAGCTAAGGCACTTATCGTCGATCGGCGAGTGCTGCCGATCTTTGAGGGCTTGGATGAGGTGGATGAGCCTGGCGAAAAGGCCGACAACTCGATGCGTAAGCTAGATCTAAATCAAAAGGTTCGACGCATCGCTGCATTGACTCAATTGCATGGATTCGGCGGCCCGTTCATTCTCACGTGCCGCACCGTGGAATACCGGGAAACAGCACGAACAGCGCGAGTCCTGGAAAAAGGATTTGTCATCGAGCTTGAGCCACTGAGCGTGGAGGATATTGAAAGCTACCTTCCTCGCACCGCCAACTCTCCCGCCGCAGGCAGGCGGTGGCGTTCCGCCATACAATCGCTAAAAGACGATGCACAACCATCAGCGGCAACCCTACTGGCAGTTCTTGAAAATCCACTGATGGTCTACCTTGCCTCAAGGATATTTGCATCCGGAGAGGGCGAGGGAGATCCGGAAGCCTTTGTATCGATGGAATACGCGAAGGCCACTGACGTCGAGCGTCTGCTACTGGGAGGGTATCTAGATATAGCCTTCCCGCCCCCGTGGATACATCCAGGCTCTAACAGCATCAAGGCGTCAGACGGAAACAGTAAGCGGCGTATACCGCCATATTACCCGCGAGAGAAGGCATTAGTATGGCTTCATCATATCGCACATAATTTGGACGGCGGGGAGCTGAAATGGTGGTCGATAGCAAATAAGGTTCATAAGCCTATTACCGCTTTGGTATTCGCCATCTTTTCAGCCCTTGTTGGAACTGCGGCTGTTGCAGTAAGTCTGGACCACAAGTACCTCTTCCTCGGCCCGCTTGTAGGGGCGTTGATTGGATGCTTTTATGGTCTTGTCTCCGCAGGGCGTCCACCGGTGGGATGGAGCCTTTTCGCCCCAGGTAGTCTTCACAATTTTATAAGCGAAGCCTTGAAAGGGCCAGCTCATGGAATTACTGCCGCGCTTGTAGGCTATCCATTGGTCAGCTACGGCGGCTGGCTGTATCTTCCTATAGGCGGTCTTGCAGCGGGCCTTACGACGTATCCGCTTATCAAGTTGATGAAGCAAAAGCACATGAATGAGTGGTGGCCCGAAACGTTAATCGCATCGGGATCGGGGTTCTTCACTGGTGTGCTTATGGGGATTATCGCGTATCTGAGAGACGTTCCTATCGGTTCAATCTGGGCCTGGCTGGGTATCGCCACATTATACGGATTCTTCCTGACGCTGGCATTTGGGCCACGTGCGCATCTGCAAGCTGACACTGTCGCAACCCCCTCAAAAATGATATCCACGAGCCGCTCGCAGTCTCTTTACTACATGACAATGAATGGCCTCGCACACGCTAGCGTCTATTATTTTATGACCAATCTACTCACGAGTGTGGTATTCGGGATTGCGGTTGGACTGTATATATGCATTACGGATAGCGCATGGGGACGTTGGGTACTTATCACCCGTGGCGCGGTGCCGATAAGCGGGCGACTGCCGCAGAACCTGGTGGGCTTTCTTGAAGAAGCCCACCACCGAGGAGTGTTGCGTCAATCTGGTGCTGTCTATCTGTTCCGTCACAAGCAGCTGGAAAAGTATGTACTGGAGGATTTGGCTGGCTGAGTCTTCACACCCACGGTGGCCGTCGAATCGGCGTTGCCCGTGTAGGAGGCCGGATGTCCTGCACCCGCGGCAGGACATCCGTTTCAGCATCCCCGCTGTGCCAGTTGTCATCTCCGGTCGGTGCTGGCGGCGAGACCATCTGCATTGCCGCATCGCCACTCTCACCGCCGGGTTCCGACTGTCGGGGGGGCCCGGGCCCCCGGCCGGGGGCGGCGGCCCCCACAAAAACCACAAAAACACTCTCACCGCCGGGTTCCGACTGTCGGCTCCCGTCGTCACCGTGACGACGGGAGCCGACAGCTTCATCCCCTAAATCCCGAATGCCTCTCCACCGTGCACCAACTCGAAAGCCCAGCAGTGCCGTCAGAAGTGCCGATGCTGGCCACAGCATCCACACGAGCGAGGTTGTCACGTCAGTCGACCTCGGAAGTCAGCTCGGCTGCTTCCGGATGTCGGGGATCATTCACGACCTCTGTCCCGACTCCGGCATCGCCAGCCTCGGCGGGAACACCTCCGTCGCCTGTTCCGGCAGGCGGACTCGCCCTGCTCGCACATCTGCGACGATTTGGTTCAATCCCTCAATGCACCATGTCAGTTCGGCAGCGTCCCGTTCGCAGTGCTGAGGGTCATTCTGCCGCAACGCATATCGCACGTATCTCCACACCAGCCAGGCGACCCATTGGCCATACGATGAGGGAGCCGTGGGAGCGTCAGCCCTCACGGCAATTTCTTTCGTGTGTCCGCCTGCCTCCCTGTCGATGAACCAGATGAGCAGGTTCAACTGCTCATCGACCGAGGCGGCATCGTCACGGCCATGTTCATGGACATGACGCCATTCGCCGACCAATCCGTGTGCGCAGCGCATCAGCACCGTGGTCGGTGCTTCGACTCCCGCGCAGATCCGCAGGAACAGTCCCGCATCCGGCAGCGGCTGATCCGGCCTCGCCTCGACCGGTGGAACTGTGAAAGCGAACGGCTGGTTTGGCGTCAGGCCATAGACGCTGTAGGTGGGGCGATCGGATGACACAGTGAGGTGGTGTCCCTTCGGAATCTAGATGCAAAATAGTGAAATGGCGGCTTCGCGGCCGGATGTGGATCAGTCCCAGAGGCCAGCGCATGGGAGCGACGGCAGATCGTCGTGTAGCTCGTCATCAACGATCACGGAGAATTCAGGACATCCCCGTGCCAGCTCGTCGGCAACGTTTTGGGCCTGTTCGGCACTGGCCTGGAAGTCCAGCCGCAAGGGGCCGGATTCGATGCGCAGATGCCGAAGGCGGCGTGGTGGGCGTGGAGGCATCGTCGTCGCCTCAGCACGGTTTGTTCTCGGCAAGCACCATGCGCCCGGCATCGACCAAGACCAACTGAGCAGCCGCCTTCCGCGGGCAGCACTTGGCCCGACAGGCGACATGAAATCGCATGACGTCGTGAGCCTGTTCCACCGTGAATGGCTCTTGTGGTGCCTGATGTTGTTCCTGCTGATTGAGCCTGCTGAGGTGGTGGATGGCCAGCGAATGCATGGTGGATCTCTCCCGGTTGGGGTGAACTCGACCAACCTGGCCGAGACGGGGTGTACCCAGCACCGGGGGCGAAAGCCACCGTTTGCCCGCCATTCGGGTCAACCGGTGCGCCGCTGAGGGGTACGGCGTCACCCCGGTACCGGGTACCGGTTGACCGTAAGGCGGGTTTTTCTCCTCTGACCGGCCCAAATAGCTAAAGGTTCTCGGAAATAAGGGAATTCGTATAAGGTGCGTTCAGGGGCGAAAACCGTTGCCGGGCAATACTTCCGGCTGCCTCCTGATTTTGCATCTGTACGTTCACGAAGGGCGGGTATAGCGGGATGCACCTGACAACAGGCGAGGTCATCGCCCGTATCCGTAAATCTCTCGGCATGACACAGACCGAACTGGGAGCCATCCTCGGCTACACCCAACCCGCCATTTCCCAGCTCGAAAACGGTAGCGCGGCTGTGCATGATGTTCGTGTCCTGCGCCGTGTAGCCAAGGCGCTTCAGGTTCCGCTTGCCATACTGGTGGTGGAGTCAGACGAGGAGGCGGACGTGAATCGTCGCAATTTCCTACGAGCCAGTGCTTTCGGTACCGGAGCTGCCATTACGGTCGGCGCCGCGGGGCACGGCGCTGCCGCAGCATCTTCGACAGGGGTTCATGTCGGCACAGCCGATGTGGCTGCCATCGTCGAGAGCACGAACCAGATCCACGAACTCGACCTGCTCGTCGGGGGCGACCGGTTGTGTCAGGTTGCCGCCAATGAAGTGCGCTACGTTCAGCAGCTCCTCAACACCGCCAGCTATACCGAGACGGTGGGACGGTCTCTGACAACTGCCGCAGCCGAGATGATGACGGCAGCCGGGTGGGTCCATTTCGACGCTGGCCGTACAGACCAGGCACGGCGCTACTACGCAGATGCCGCCCAAACCGCCACCGCGGCCGACGACGGCATGGCGGCTGCCCATGCCCTACTCAACGCCAGCCTGCTGAGTTTCGGTGGCAGTTTCTCACCAACCAAACTGCCGAAGGATGCCCGTCCCCGCGAGGGCGTCAATCTGGCCGAGGCGGCGCAATCTGCCGCTCGTCGAGATGGTGGGCCGAAGCTTCGCGCCGTTGGGGCAATCTACGAGGCCGCAGCCCGGAGTGCCACGGCTGACGCCAGCGCGATGGAAAACGCCATCAGTCGGGCGCATCGTGCCTACGAGTCGAGTCGTGGCTACGATCCCGACTGGGTGTACATGCCGGAAGCGGCGCTGTCCGGCATGACCGGATGGGCCTACATGCAGCTTGGTGATCACCAGAAGGCGACACCCCATCTGCAAGCCGCCGTCGACGGCACGGTGGCGTGGCCTCGGGAGAATGCGGGCTGGCGCATCAAGATGGCGGAGAATTACATCCAGGGCGGTGACATCGCTGAAGGGTGCCAGCGCCTGACCGACCATTTCGAGCAGATCGGCAGCGTGACCTCATCACGGCTGCAATCCACCCTTGAGGTCATCGCCAAGGACGTTCGTCCTCATGTCAAGGTGCCGGAAGTGCGGGAACTGCTGGGAAGGATGGCGGCGGCTGGCTGAGCAACGTTCTTTCAATGCGCCGGTTCGGATGAACCCGCCGCTTTGCCGTGTCTGCCCATCGCTGCCCTGATCAGCTCGCGGGCACTGCTGCCGATGGCGGCCTGCTCGGACAGTGCCGTAAAGGCTTTCTCGTACAAGGCAACCTCACGCGGCTGAGTGATAGTCAGTTGGGCCGAGATCGTCTCGGCCTGGACCATCTTCCGATCGAAGATCGTGAAGTTCATCAGGGGTATGCGGTAGGCGGCATCGGCTGGGATCACCCCGAGCACAAGGCGTGGGAGCGTCATGGCCACCAACAGGCGATCCAACTGCTCAACCATGACCTCCGACCCGCCGACTACGGTACGGAGGGATTGTTCGCCGATCAGGAAGTGGAACCGGTGTCGTCCTCGGTAGAGGATCGTCTGACGTTCCAATCGGGCGGCAACCGCAGCCTCGATAACGTTGGGTCCGCCATACAGAGCCTCGACAGTTTCCAGCACGCCACGGATGTAGCGTGGTGTTTGCAGCAGGCCAGGCACAAGGCCGGGTTCGTAGAGGCGGACCAACTCGGCATTTGCTTCTACCTTAGAAACCACACGCTGCCACTGCGGGATACGCATCCGTCGCAGTTCGAGATAGGCCGTCTCCACATTGTGCAAGCTGGCAATGAGATCCGGTAACTGGTCGGTGGCACGGCAATGCAGACACCATGCCCGGAGATCCTTCTCCGATGGTGTCTGCCTGCCGTATTCGATTTTCGAGACCTTGGATTCGTGCCAGCCTTCGAGGTCCGCCAAGGCGCGGCCGGTCAGACCGGCGCTCTTGCGGATCTCACGCAGGCGCTGGCCCAGGGCCTCCTTGGCTTCGCGGAGATTGGTCACTGATGCAGTGTGTGCCCGTATTCGTCGTGCGGTACGGCGGCTTGCCACACCCGGTCACGCACCGTCCGAAAATGCTCGGCAATGACGGGATCGGTGGTGACGGCGAATCCGGTTCCTTCGCCACTGGGCGTGAAGACACTGAAGGCGGCCAGATGATCATCGAACAACCAATAGTCGTCACCCGTCAGATCGGACGGGGCAATCTGATGTCGCGGCAACCAACGGATGTCCTCACCCGCGGCGATGTTGCGCGGGGACACCGACAGCGCCCATCGGGTGTAGTCGGTGTGTGGTTCGGTGACAACCCGTACCCGTTGCACTTTCTTGCCGGTGTCGGTGATCTCGTGGATCAGGTCAAGCCAGCCCTGCTGCCATGTGGTGTCTTCAGGTTCCCCGGCCAAGAACTGTCGGAGCGGCTCGAATTCACTGGACACAGCGTAGGCATCTTGCAGTTCCAGGTGAAACGCCCGCTGCCACGAAGAGCGGAACAATTCGTCGAGCTGGTCACCCGCCAGTAGGTACATCACGTCGAACCTCCTTCCCGATCGGCACCTCGATGCTCGCCTCGTGCGATGGGATATCCATCTGTGCCAGCGCCTCGCTGTCGGTGACGGGATTGCCCGTCAGAGTGAAGGTACCGTGACCGGTGTCTTGAAGCGGTGTCCCCAAACAGGTTCCGCGCTCCAGGAAGCCGAGCAGCGGATGGGGTATTTCGATGAGTTCCGGCTGATCCGGTACCCGCCATCCCTGCACCACATAGGTGCCCCGATCGCTGGCGTACAGCGTCGGGGACTGGTGAGTGCCGGTGTTCTTGCCGAGGAAACGTAAGCGCATGGTGGAGCCCCTGCCAACGAATGTGCGCGAGCTTGCGTGTCGAGCAATCCCATCCTCACCGCGATATCTCCGGCCAGTCAACGATTTTCCATCATCGACGGAAGTTCACGCACACTCGTTGTCCTGTCCACAGCGGGCCTCCTACCGTTTCCGCCAGGCGCCCGCTACCGGCGATGTCCTCTCCTGGTAGCGCGTTGCCTCACCATCAGGCGGCGGCAGAGGGGTGGCAGGATGCGCGATGACGAGGCAAAAATACTGGCCGTTTTGACGACCCACGAGCACTGCTCCACTGCCGAACTGCGTGATGCCACCGGCCTCGATACTCGTCGTGTCCGACAGGCGGTGGTAGCGCTGACGTTCCGTAGTCTGCTGACGGCGGTACCTGATGGGCACTCCATCGCGTGGGGGCTGAGTCAACGCGGACGATCCTTCGCCGGATCAATCCGTGGCCGCGCCATCCTCGACGTGCCTTCGACACCACGACAGACGCCGTGATGCTGGACGGTGAACTGCTGGAACGGATCGCCTGCTACAACACCGGGTGGGCGTCATCCAGCGTCACCGCGGCGCATTCGGCCATGCAGGTGCACTTGGAGTGCTTGGTGGGTGAGTGTGCGGCCAAGACGGCGGCGTATCGGAGGTTGAGGGAGGCTGGGGTTTTGGTGCCGGATGCGGGGAGAAGAAGTTGACTGGCAGCGAAGCGGGTCGAAGCCCCGTATCCGCCTCTATCCGAGTTCCGAATATAAGACGATCGTAAGGTTTTATATCCGAGTCCCCTCCCAGCCTTGGTTGCGTTGATGGTGCCAAGTAGTTGCTGTGCTATAGTCACACGCTTGTAATTCGTGTGATCGACTAGCCCTGTTGGCGCATGGGCAAAGCTCAAGGGGATGGATGTGAGACTTTCGGAAGTTTCGCTAAGCAACTTTCGGAGCTGCCAGAAGGTTACTGCCTGCCTAGCAGAGGATCTGACGGTTATCGTCGGCGAAAATGCATCTGGGAAAAGTGCAATAATTGACGGAATTCGGTTTGCAACGATTCCCGCTATCGAGGGGAAAGGGATTCGGTTTTCTGCCGAGTTTGACGTCACGCGCGGAATAGGGGCCACAGAGGTATCGATATCGGCAGAGTATTGTGATCTGACGGACTCCGAGAAGGCCGTGTACCTCGCTGCGTTGATCGATCCCGATGACATGCTCCGATATAATGTCACTTTTTCTACAAGCCTAGATCTACCCTATTGGCGCGCGGCATATCATTCAATCGGCAAGCTGGTAGTCGATGATCCAGAGCCGATTAACCGCAAACGAATAGCGCATGTATATCTCCCGCCACTTCGCGATGCCGTACGAGAGCTGGACTCAGGCAACGGCGAGCGCTTGGCGGAGGTTTTAAAGGTCTTGACAGCCGGAGACAAGTCAAGGCGCGAGGGATTCGTCAATGATGCAAACAAGGTACTGGCTCAGGTGGCAGAACTTGATTTGCCAGAAGACGCACGCAAGGAAATATCTGGGCACCTTCACAAGATTACTCCGCCAAGTAGAACTCACAACGTGAGGCTTGTCGGAAAGGAACAAGAACTCAGAAGACTTGCTGCGCTGTTACGAATGCAGCTAGCGGATGATCACATCGATCCACTAAGGCTGGCGTCGTCCGGCCTCGGATACGCGAATCTGATGTATATCGCCACAGTTATTGTACAGTTAGTGAATGCCAAGGATTACGATCTAACGATACTTCTGGTCGAGGAACCGGAGGCACATCTTCATCCGCAGCTTCAAGCTGTACTTCTTCACTACCTGGAACAGCAGGCGGCCGAGTCACGCAAAAGGAAACCAATTGGGCTTGAGCCAGCAGGCAGAGTACAGGTGATTGTCTCAACCCATTCCCCTAACCTAGCCAGCAGCGTTGCCATCGAAAAAGTCCTCGTAGTCTCACGTGATCAGGATGCCGATGGCCGCTGGCGGACAAGCACAACCCCGCTCGGCGGCCTAAAGTTGACGAAACCGGAATTTCGCAAGCTAAACCGGTATCTTTCGGTAACACGTTCTGCACTTCTTTTTGCTCGTCATGTTGTACTAGTCGAAGGTATCGCCGAATCGCTAGTAATCCCTGAATTCGCCAGGAAACTGTACTCAGACGATCCAGATCTGCTTCGTCACCTGGCTGGCATATCCTTCGTGGCAATTGATGGCGTCGATTTTGAACCATATTTGAAACTCCTACTCTCCGGTTCGTCTAACCGTGTGGATAAAGTTATCGTAATTACGGATGGCGATCCAATTAAGAAGACCGGAGTTAGACAGGGCGATAGCCGCAGGGATCGCTATAGAGAACTATTTCAGGGGGATAGTCGCCTCGAAGTCTTTGTCGGCGGCACCACCTTTGAGGCCGAGTTATTCTCTCACGTCAAAAACTATGCGATTCTCCGTGAAGCTTTTGTGAGACTTCACGAGCGTTCGAGAGAAAAATGGGATAATCTGTTTGGAGAACTTGGATTGGACACCGAAGTTCGCGCTAACGCTTTTGCGGAAGCTCTGCGTGCGGACAAGGGTGGAATCGATATCGGTAAAGGAGACTTCGCCCATGTCATATGCGAGATGATTGCTGAACACTCCGGCAAGCTCGATGAGATTGTATCTCTGCCGACGTACATTGAGGGCGCCCTCAGCGCGCTACGAAAAGCCCTAAAGCCGCCTACTGAGAATTCATCTATTGTGGATGTGGCAAGTTGTCCATAGATAAGTTGAGTGACGCGCAACAGTCAATCCTCAATCCGGACATACGGTTGGTTGAAGCAGGGCCGGGCGCGGGCAAGACGCGCGCGATCGTTCGACGATTTATAGAAAGTTCAGAACGCAGTTGTCGAGGGGTTGCTTTCCTCTCATTCACCAATGCGGCAGTAAGCGAGGCAACTGCACGTTGCGCAGAAACGCCCGATGTCGTACGAGCCCCAAATTTCATTGGAACGTTCGACCGCTTTATTCATCGCTACCTAGTCACACCGGCTGTAATCCGAGAAACTGGTAAGCAACCGCGATATGTCGACAGTTGGAATGATATATCGGATAGCCGTGGAATGACACCGAAGATTCGACACAAAGATGTGAATGGAACCGGTCTTCTGCTTGCTAACTTTCGAATAGATGCGAACGGCGATGTTTCATATCCTGTAGATGCCCCGAGGGTGGATGAATCGTATGTCGCATCACTCAAGAAGGAAGCAATTTCTCCCAGAGATTTACTATGGAAGGCGAAGGGGCAAATATCCGGCCTTGTCAGAAGCGGGATATACGACTCTGATCAGTCTCGGTTGAAGGCATTGCAATTGCTGCACGATGGTCGCTCCGAGTGGCTTAGGCAACGCCTTGCGCATCGTTTTGAAGAAGTTATTATCGATGAGTTTCAAGATTGTTCGTCGCTGGATCACAGGCTTATAGCTGGATTGAAATCCATAGGAATTAGAATAATTGCAGTGGCTGACCCTGATCAAGCAATATACGAATTTCGTCACGCATCACCTGAAGCCTATGCTCTATATCGATCTCAGCTCACCGCGATGGAAGTTGTTCACTTGGTCGACAATTACAGGTCGTCGGCTGCAATTTGCATGCTGGTTTCCAGCCTCAGAACCATAGGTGATGGTCAAATCGTATCAAAGAGACCGATCGACGCGAAGGTCCGGTGTGCAGAACGCATCCATGTAGTGTCAGGCGACAGTCTTGATGCCCGTTTGAAATTCGACGAGCTATCGACCGATCTCGGCATCGCTCGCTCTGAGCGTATAGCTTTGTCTGCGACACGAAAGGGGGCAGCTATCCTTGCTGGCCGAGACACCATTGAGGCGGCTGGTAAACATTGCTCGTCTCAGATTCTGCAAGGTCTCGCAATCTTGAGTGAAAGTAGGGTTGCAGAGGTCAGGAAGGAGGCAATTTCTCAGATCGAAGATATTATCCTTTCTACTTTCAAATTCCCCGACGAGCCTGGTTGTAAAACCAAACAGGCACGACTGGAGATCGCAGGTCTCACGCCTGGCGATCTCCGAGGAATCGTAGGAGTACTTCTGTCGGAATCCCGTGGCTGGACGAGCCCTTCGGCAGCAATTGAATCTATTCGAGATGTTATTTCTACCGAGCTTGCGAGGGGTTGTATTGGGATAAAGCCCACGAAGGCGCGTTTTAAGGATATAGAAGGTGCTGCTTGGAATCGCTGGAAAAGATCTAGCGGCTCTGTATTCGACCTATCAGCCCTAGCTGCAGCTCATACCTACGCCGTAAAGGGAAAAGAGTACGATGCTGTACTGCTGGATATAGAGGAGTCGCCGAAAGGGGGCCGTCCGCATGTCTTAGATTTGTGGCGATCTGGAGAAACGCACGAGGCAGTGCGCGTTCTCTATGTGGGCGCGAGTAGGGCGCGACGACTTCTAGTGCTGGCTACCTCACCTCGACACTTCTCCACCCTGCGTAAAATTCTCGAAGATGCAAATATACCTACAGACTATGATGAAGCAGGAATGTTGGCTCTGTCTCTTTGATCTTAATCTGGAACTCTTTGGACAAAGATACAGAGATCCACGATGTGCGAGGACGCAGATATCGATGTCGCTATTTTCCCAATTCAAACACGGTGGTTAGCGCGCGTGTCCCCCTCCGGACACCAGATCATTGCCTTTCAAACCTGCGCCAACCGGCGCAGGTTTTGGCGTTTCTGGGCTCCTGCGGATGACTTCCAGCAGCCTGGTGCCCTCATCGGTGAGGCGTTTCGAGCGTCGACTCGGGCGCGATGGCGGGCGTCTGTGAGTCACCGCGGTGATCGGCTACCGCACTGGAACCTGACTTCGGACAGATGTTGATCTTGGGAGTGTTCGCGGCCGGGTGATCAGCGGGTTCGCTGTCGCCGGGGGCCTGAGTTTGCGCACTAACTCGATCTTCGTAGGGTGGGCCGGGTGGCCTACGTG
>NZ_JADMLG010000011.1:0-302322 GCF_015674855.1 Nocardia bovistercoris
GGCGGCCCCCCCCCCCCCCCCCCACGACGCGTTCGCGCGCTCGGACCTCCGTGCGGCGGGCGTATCGCCCGCACCGGCGCGTCGGGATGCCCGGTCGTTCCACTTCCTCGGGTGTGGAACGGATGACAAGCGGGTTCCGCCGTCGGTCGGGTGCCTTCCGAGGGGACGGGCTATCGCGGTTCGACGCGTCGGTGATGTGTGGCGCGAGGAGGTTCGGGAAGTTCGGCGGTGATGCGGCCTGCGGCTTTGATCGTGGCCAGCACGGGTGTGACTTCTGGTGTGCGGATGGCGGCGATGCCGCCGAGGCGGCGGGTCAGGTAGTGGTGCAAGGCGCCGGGGTCCGGGCACATGACCTGCGCCACGAGGTTGTTCGGGCCGGTGGTGGCCAGCACGAAGGCGAGTTCGGGATGTTCGGCCAGTTCCGCGCCGGCCCGGTCGAGTTGGGATGAGGGCACCGACATCCACAGCAGCGCCCGAGTGGTGATTCCGAAGTGGGTGTCGTCGAGTTGGACGTCGAAGAAGATTTCCTCGCGTGCCCGCAGGTCGGCGAGTCGGCGGGCGACCGTCGCCGACGACCAGCCGGTTGCCGTGGCCAGTTCGGTCAATCCGGCCCGTCCGTCGGCCTGAAGTGCCGTCACCAGGGCATTGTCGGCGTTCGACAGCGCGCGACCGGACACGGGTCCGTCGCGGCGTGGTTCGAGCTGTCGTGTCTGGTGCTCGGTCAGTATCGCGACCTGGCCGTGCCACGGGGTCGGGCCGCCGAGATAGGTGTGCAGCACGTAGTGGGCCGACACACTCGTGACGGCGGCGGTGCGCGGGATCTCGTGCAGTAGCAGCGAGTCGGCGGCATCGGCGTGTCGTGGAGTGCGCACGATGAGAAGGATTTCCGTGCCGCCGGACAGCAGTTTGATCCACGAGGTGTCCGGTCGGCGGGCCAGCGACTGGGCCAGCGTGCGAGCCGCTGCCGGGGTGGCGCCGAGACGAACCAGCCTGCGCGTGTGCCCGTCGCGATCGAGGTGACCGGCGCCGATCACCCGCAGGCCCGCCTGCGTGCGCATCCGCCGGTAGCGACGGGCAACTGTCTGTGTGGACACGCCGAGCACCGTGCCGATGCGACTGAACGGCGCCCGGCCGTCGATGTGCAAGGCGTGGACTATGCCCCGATCCAGCTCGTCGATGACGGTCATTTCCCTCAGTATCGCGGCCTGGATGGAAATTATCGACCGATGCGATCCGCCCCATGGAGTCGAAAGCAGTCCGGACCGAATGCTGATCGAGTCGCGGGCCCCGCCCCGACACCACGGAAAGGGACCGTCATGATTCTTGTCACCGGAGCCACCGGCACCGTCGGCCGCTCGCTCGTCGACCAGCTCGCCGTCTCGGGAGCGCCTGTTCGCGCATTGACGCGCCGACCCGCCGACGCCGGCCTTCCCGATGCCGTCGAGGTCGTCGCGGGCGACCTGGGCGATCGCGCGTGCATCGCGGCCGCGATGCACGGCGTGGAACGCGTCTTCCTGCTGTCCACCGGCCCCGACATTCCGGTGCACGACGCCAACGTGCTCCACGACGCCGCGCGCGCCGGAGTCGGGCACGTCGTCAAGTTGTCCTCGGGCCGCACCGGCGACGACACCGCCACCGACCCCATTCCGAGCTGGCACCGCCTCGGCGAATAAGCGCTGCGCGACAGCGGCATCGCGTGGACCGTCCTCGGTCCGCTCGGCTTCATGGCCAATGCGCTGCACTGGGCAGGCTCGATCCGTCACCGGGACAGCGTCTTCGCCGCCTACGGCCACGGCCGTATCGCGGTCATCGATGAACACGACATCGCGGCCGTCGCCGCCGCCGTGCTCACCAGCGAGGGTCACGACGGGCGAACCTACCGGCTCAGCGGGCCGGAGGCCTTGACTCCCGGTGAGATGACCGCCGTTCTCGCCGATGTTCTCGGCAGGCCGCTGCGGTTCGTCGAAGTCGAGCCCGCCGTGGCGGGTCGGGCGATCGTGGACCACGGAGTGTCGCAGGTCATGGCCGACGCGATCATGGCGCTGCGCGCCACCGCACTGGAATCGTTCACCTCCATCGTGCACCCGACCGTGCAGGAGATCACAGGCGCCGCCCCGAACCGGTTCCGCGACTGGGCCGCCAGGCACGCGGCCGACTTCGCGTGACACACGATCCGGTCCAGAACACGGACAAGGACGGTTTCGGACCGATCAGCCGCCGGTCGGGTCGAACCCCGAGCAGCCTCCCATCACGGATGCTGGTCCGCGGCCGGTGAAACGTTTCTCACCGGCGCCCTACCCGCGAGAGTCGCGCGTCGGGCGCAGCGCCGAGAACACCGCTATCCACCCGTCCGGGCCGACCACGCCCACCGGTGCGTGCGGGTCGATGCCCGCGCGCTCGCAGGCCGCTCGCACGCGCGCCGCGCGGTGCGCGCGACTCAGCGACGCCGCGAAGGAGCCGCCCACTCCGGAGAACCCCAGTTCCACCATGTCCCGGTAGGCGCGCTCGTGCCCCGGCGCGATGAGCGGCCGCGCGCGGGCGCGTAAGCGTAGTACCGCGGCGTCGACCTTCGGCACCGGGCGGAATCGGTCGCGATGCACGCTTATGCCGAGTTCGAAGGTGTGGGAGGGCCAGTGGGTGACGGTCAGTTTGGTCCAGCGGCCGTAGTCGCCGCTGTGTTTGCGGGCGAATTCGCGCTGGGTCAGCAGGGTCGCCGAGGTCAGTCGCGGCGCGGTCGCGCACCAGCGCACGATGTCGGTGCTGCCGGTGAACGGGATGTTGGCGACCACCGCGAACGGCTCGTCCGGTGTCGTGACGTCGCGGAAATCGGCTCGGTGGCAATGGAATCGGGGTTCGTCGCGGTAGCGGCGGCGCAGGCGCGCAACATAGCGCGGGTCGATCTCGTAGGCGTGTACGCGCCCGGCGACGGCGAGCAGCCGGTCGGTGAGCATGCCGTCGCCGGGCCCGATCTCCACGACGAGATCTCGTGCTCCGACACCGGAGCCGCGAACCAGCGCCGCCGCGGTGGCGGGGTCGGCGAGGAAGTTCTGCGACAGCCGCCTGCGGTCGCTGACGGGGGAGCCCGCGCGGGCGCGCGAGGGGGTGCGGGACATGGGTGTCCTCCGGGAGTGGTCGAATCAGGACTCTGATTCGCCCGGACCCGGGTCGGGGCACGACCGTCCGCCGCGACAGCGAACGAGGATTCAGCCGATCGGGGCACACGCCGGACAGACTCCGCGCGTACGGGAGCCGGAGGCCCGACGCCGTGGCGTCGAAGCTCAGCCCGTCGAGGCTCGGCCGCGTGGAGACTCAGCGACGGTCGAGGCTCAGCCGAAGCTCAGCGACGTGGAGACGCTATCGACGCTCGGCGATGTCGGGGTTCAGCGGTGCCGTGGGATCGGTCGCGCCGACCGGATCCGGGCCGCCGCGCGCGGACGAACGTAATACGCGTGGACCGCGCACGCTCCCACGAGATTCGGACTACCACCCATGCCCGCGACCGTAGCCCATCGGTCCCCGGTCGGGAAAGCGTTTTTCCGACCGGCGCTTTCTCAGCTCGATCCCGCCGATCGGCCCGCTTCGCGCGCGGCGCGGGTGCGCCACATCTGGGCCTCGGCGTGGTTGCCCTGGCGGTCGAGCAGTTCGGACAGTCCGGCCATGGCACGTGTCTCGCTCAGATCGGCCGCGGTGCGCCACCAGTGCTCGGCTCCGGCCTGATCGCCGCGCCGGTAGCGCACGACGCCCAGATCGTAGGCGGCGGTGGGGTGTCCGGCGGTGGCCGCCTGCTCCCACAGCGTGCACGCCTGTTCCTCGTCGCCGCGCGCGTACATCGCGACGCCCAGATCGTAGAGCGCGCTGCGGAATCCGGGGTCGGCCCCGCCCGCGGTAGGGTGTGCGGCCTCCGACTCCGGACCGGGCGGCCCGGATGCGCGGCGGTCGCGCTCGGACTGCCCCCGTGGCTCGTGCTCGACCTCGCGGCGTGTCTCGCGCTCGATTTCGCGATGTGTCTCGCGGTCCGATGCCGCGCGTGGCTCGTGATCGGGTCCGCGGTGTGTCTCGTGCTCGAGCCGATCACCGAAGTGGTGGGGTCGGGTGATCTCGGTGTCCTCGATCGCGGCCGCGGGCTCCCACACGGCGGGCTCCGGTTCCGGTGGCGGGGGTTCGTCTCGAACCTGTTGTGGTTCATCCGGTTGCGCGACGGGGGTGCGCGGCCGGGCCAGCGGCACTCGGACCGGCAGCGGCGCGGGTTCGGCGGGCTCGCCGTCGACGGGTCGGGCCGGTGCGGGGGTGGTGAGCAGCGCGACCACCAGGTTGGCGAAGTTCGGGGGGCCTTCGCCGATGCTGCACCACAACGCGATTCGCCCGTCGGGGATGTCCTCGACGAGGATCCCGTAGTTGCCCATCCACGATTTCTGGACGCCGAGCGCGTCCACCCAAACCGGTGTCAGGGTGAACAGCGCGCCGGGCCCGGTGGGGGTGAGTTCGAAGGTGACGCCGCTGTAGAGGGCGTCGCTCCAGACGTCGACGCCGCCCAGGTGGCGCCCGTCGAGGTCGATGTAGCCGTCGACCATGGACAGTCCGATGCCGTGTCCGCGCAGTCCAGCGGGCGGGGCCGCCGAGAGCAGGGCCATGGTCAGCAGCTTGGGTGCGGGACCGAGCGGTTCGGTGTACATCGGGTAGATCATGCTGCCGTTCCAGCGGATCGGATCGGCGGAGGTGTAACGGTCGGCGAGGATGGGATTGTCGGCCGAATTCCGGGCATATCTGCGCGAATACGGCTCGTTCATCGGTCGCGTCCCACCTTTCCGCGCTGTTGTCGCCACTGTCGTGCCCTGCTCGGCGGGTTCAACCTACTCGCCGTCGGTGTTCGGGGCGTACCAATGCGGCGCCTAGGCCCAGGGACGGCCAGGACTGTTATGAAAGTGAGTCGTTCGCGGGTTCGGTTCATATCCCGGACGCCGAATCAAGCGCTTGTTACGCTCAACGATCCCGCCCCTCGGTCGGAGCGCGGGCAACATGGGCAGGCCGCGCTGTCGAACGCCCGCTCGGCAGCGGAGCCGAGCGCGGTAGCGGTGCGTGATCGCGCCTACGCCGGCCCAGCCGTCCTGGACCGCGATCCGGGCGTCACCGTGAGCGGCGATATCGCCGCCGAGTCGGGCCGAACGCTACGGGGGCAACCCATCGGTTCGTGTCCGCAGACTCGACCACGTCCTCGGCCCGCACTCGGTGAGCGTACTTCCCGGCCACCGACCGCGCACATCATGTCACTGTGACGATTCGCCGCCGCCGAGTTCGGGCAGCGCGCACACCATGCCCTCCGACATTCCGGTCGGGCGCACGCCGAGTCCCTGGTTGAGTCGCGCCCGCTGGTTCTCCCAGGCGACGGCGGCGGCGAGTTCGGCGAGCTGGGTCTTGCTCAGCCGTTTCGACAGCCGCTCGCGGACCTCGTCGAGGTCGACCGCGGGGGTGCGGGTCATGGCCTCGGCGAAGGCGAGCACATCCTTCTCGAGGTCGTCGTAGGCGTCGCTGGTCCGGTAGCGGGGTAGGTCGAGCAGTTGCCGCTCGGTGAGTCCGCTCGAATGCGCCAGCGCCGAGCCGATGTCGAGGCAGAATTCGCAGTTGACGAGTCCGGCGGTCTTCAGTTCGGCCAGTTCCTTCAGTCGCGGGTCCAGACTGTTGGACAGCAGCAGCATCGTCTCGTACACGCCGGTGCCGACCAGGACCTGCGGTCGCCGCACGAGCCATCGCCCCAGATCCGACCGGTGCCGCTTGGCTTGTCCCATGGCCGACACGTAGTGCCGGATCCGCTCGATCACGCGCATATCCGCTCCCCACCGCCCGGATCGGACGCCCGAGCCGACGCAGCGAATACTACGCCTAGTAGTATTCTGTGCATACCCTTTGCCTCGATGGGGTGCGTGCGATTCGCCACTTCACCCACCGCATGCAAGCAACATCACGGTTAACTATCTCGGAATCGGCTTCACAGATATCCGGACCGGTGATACAACTATCAAGTAGGTGTTGCACGCCAGTCATCGAGATGTTCGTCCGGCGTGACAGCGCCGATACGGAAAGGCGACATCGCTCCCCACCGATCAGGACGATTATCCAACCCGGATGTGATGCCGCACCGCAATCCCACCGCAACCTCGGTGGCGCGAGCAGTCGCCGCACGAGGCGCCGGTGTGGACCGTCGCGGTCGCCCCGCTGTCACCGGCGTGGGGCCGCCCTTGCCGCCGGGAGATTGCCATGGCTGCGAACAACACCCCGTCCCCGCGACCCCGCACGCTCGATTCCGGATCGGCCTGGCTGTCCGGGCTGATCGTCACCGCGCTGACCGGCGGCGTCGCCGTCCTGTCGGCCTCGATCCTCGCGGCGATCGCGGTCGCCGTAGGTATCAGCGCCGCGCTGGCTCTGACCATCGGCCTCATGCACTGAACCGTCCGGGGGCTCGAACCGCCGACCATGGCCGGTCGACCACGTCGTCGGGTGAGGTCCAGGTCGACATGATCGCCTCCACCGTCGTCGACCCCGACAGCTCGGCGCGCGGACGCAGGCGTGCGGCGCCGGGGCCGTGCCCCATGCGGTAGCCGATGCCGCGCACCGTGATGATCCAGGAGTTCGAGCCGAGTTTGGCGCGCACGGCCCGCACGTGGGTGTCGATGGTGCGCGTGGACGCCGACCAGGTCGTGTCCCACACTCGCACCATGAGTTCCTTGCGGGAGATCACCGTGTCTGGGCTCTCGGCCAGGGTGTGCAGCAGTTCGAACTCCTTGGTGGTGAGTTTCACCGCGACGCCGTCGAGGCGGACCTCGTGGCGGCCGCCGTCGATCTCGAGCGCGCCGACGGCCAGGTTGCGCGCGGGTTCGGCGGCCGGGTAGGCGCGCCGCAGCAGCGCCTCGATGCGGGCGAGCATCTCGCGTTCCCCGCAGGAGGACACCACGCAGTCGTCGGCGCCCGCTTGCAGGGCGAGTACCCGGTCCAGTTCGGTGTCCCGCGCGGCGACGGAGATGATCGGCGTGTCGCTGACCTCCCGGATGGACCGGCACACCTCGAGCCCGTCGATATCGGGCAGGTCGAGGTCGAGCACGACCAGGTCCGCGCGCGGGTGGGACTCGATGGCCGCCGCGCCGGTGCCGACGCCGCGCGCGGTGTAGCCGCGGCGTTGCAGTTCGCGCAGCCGCGCCGCGATGGCCTCGGTGTCGTCGGCGACCACGAGTACCCGGACTGCCATCTGCGCGTCACCACCGTCTCCGACGAGGAGTTCGACGGCGGTGTTCGCGCCGAACGCGATCGAGCCCGCGTTCGGGTGAATTCTCGGTCCGCGCCCGGCCCGCCGCCCGATATCCCTTCTCGTCGATATATCCACGGGCCGTACGCCTCCGCCGCTGTTTCGCAGTCGCATGAAACCCCCTTTCCGCTTTCTGCCGAGTGGAAGCGTAACTGCGCGGCCGTCGCGGACGCACCCCGAAAATCGCATCGAGTCGAGGGGTTCACAAGTCACTCCGAATGCACTATCAAGGTGATCGCGATGCTCGAAATTAGCGAGCGCTTCCGTACCGATCGACCCGGCGGAACGCGGTGGGAAGCCCCGTACCCGGACCCCGACTATGCTGCCTGAACTGCGACTACGCACCGCGCTACCTGTGCGGGAGGGCTCTGATGACCGGTTGCCCAGCGCTCTTCGGCCGATAGGGAACTTATTGTCCGCCAGCGTGCGGAGAATGCCTGGATTTCGTCGCCTATTTCTCCACCGCCCGGCCGCGCGGAAATATTCTTCTCTCGATACACCCGATATCGGAAAGACATTCGGATGTCGACCGCGGCGCACGGCATTCATTTGATACATAAGCTACGGCACTGTCCGATCCTCGCCGATCACAATGTATCGCGCGCGATTCTTCTACTTTTCGGAAAGTGATTCAGGGCGATTCATTTCGCGCGGGCACGGTGTTCGCGCGGGTTGCCCACATGTCACCGGCCGCGGGCCGCGCCGGTAGCGCCAGGGACGCGACCGGTGCGATTCATGAG
The DNA here is from genome assembly GCF_015674855.1 of Nocardia bovistercoris. Classification (GTDB taxonomy): domain Bacteria; phylum Actinomycetota; class Actinomycetes; order Mycobacteriales; family Mycobacteriaceae; genus Nocardia; species Nocardia bovistercoris. Next base: position 8,035 of record NZ_JADMLG010000011.1, read on the forward strand.
GCGGGCATGTCCGTCGAGGCTTCGGCGCCCGCAGAGGACGCGCTCAGGTGCGCGGTTGCCGTCGCACACCCAGACGCCCCGGCGCCCGCACCGTGTTCGCGCCGCGTCGGGGCGCTCGTCGGCGGGTGAGTCCGGACTCGCCGAGACCGGTTCGCCTCGGCGTGCGGGCGATGTCGGCGGGTTCCCGCGCGCCGGGCGTCTCGCCGTGGTCGAGTGCCGCGCCGGGCCCGCCGTGGCGGGAGGCGGCCCAGCGCGTGGTCTCGGCGGCGAGATGGTGGGCTTCGGCGACCAGCCAGCGCGCGATGGCCGTGGCGCCCTCGATCGCGGCGGCGGTGTCGCGTTCGGCGATTCTCGCGTTCTCGGCGGCGCGGTCGCGTTCGACGGCGGCGAGGTCGGCGGCGTGGGCGTTCTGTTCGGCGGCGGCGTCGGCTTCCTCGAGGCGCACGGTGAGCAGCCGGGCGGCTTCGCGCAGTTCGCGGGCGTCGCGTTCGGCGTCGAGTCGCGCGGCCTCGGCTTCGTTGACACGCCGGTGGGCTTCGACGCGGACCGATTCGATCTCGGCTTCGCGGGTCTCGTTGTCGCCGAGACTGCGGTAGGTCGATTCGAGTGCCGCGACCTCGGCGCTCAGCGCGCCGAACGCTCTGAGCAACTCCTCGATCCGGATCGACACTGTTGCCTTCGCGACTGTGTACGGGCGGTCTTCGCCGCGGGCGGCGTGCGGACCGGCGGGGGCGGAAGGATGCGGGGCGGTGCGGCGTCTGCGGCGGTGCGCGGTGGCGGCGGTGTGCGGCCTGCCTTGTTCGTCGACGCCGTCGGCGCAGTACGCGGGGGGTTTGCCGCCGCCGACGGCGGTGCGGCGTGGTCGGAAGCAGCGGGGGTAGCGGCAGAAGGCGGTGTCCAGGCAGGGGTGGGAGCGGACCAGGTCGTCGAGATCGTCGAGTGTGGCGACCTCGGTGACGCGGCGGCGGATCTCCCCGTGCTCGCGTTCGCCGAGCGAGCCGCGTTCGTGGGCGCGGTCCAGCGATGTCGCGACGGCTCGGATCGGTGCTTCGAGCTCGCCGGACGCAGCAATGGACACATTCGAATCATATCATTTCAAACCATTCGGAATGTATTCGGATGGAGACGGATTCGCGGCGACGGTTTCCGAAGCCGGTGCGGCGCAGTATCGTCGGTGGTGCGCGTGCGGCGCGCGGCCCGTCCCGGAAATCGACATACTGTATCCTTCAACCTTGACATAGGTGTGAAGGTCAAGTCGGCGGGAATGAGGTGGGTCACATGCGGATCGGTGAACTGTCCGAGCGCACCGGAACACCAAGGCGGCTGCTGCGCTACTACGAGGAGCAGGGCCTGCTGGTCGCCGACCGCGCGCCCAACGGCTACCGCGACTATCCCGACGCCTGCGTGCACCGAGTCCTGCAGATCCGCGGCCTGCTGGACTCCGGGCTGCCCACTCGCATCATCAAACAGATCCTGCCGTGCCTGAACAATCCGCGCGGCATCCAGATCGACAACGCCACCCCCGAGACGATCGCCCTGCTGGAATCCGAACGCGAACGCATGACCGACCGCATCGAATGCCTGGTCCGCTCCCGCGACGCCATCGCGGGTTACCTGAAAGCGGTGTGCGACAACGTAACCCCCGACCCCGCCGCGCAGGCCACCGCCTGAGGCGAACGCGCCGCGGCCGGGCCGCCGAACAGCCACAGTCGCACCGCTCACGCGAGACCGCGGCGTAGCCGAGGACGCAGCCGGCCCTGCCATCGCGGTGAGCGCGGGTCGAGCCGGGGCTGGTGTCGGGCCGACCGGGTCACGGTCGTGCGAGGGCGGTCTCGCGTTCGAGTTCGGCGCGGATCTCGGCGATGTAGTCGAGGGGGTCTTCTCGGATGCGGGTGATCACCCGTTGCAGTGGCGCGGCCGCCGGTTCGTGGTCCATGCTCCACAAGGCCATCTCGAACAGCACCGGCAGCGTGTCCACGGCCTTGCCGGTCGGGACGTAGTGGACCTGGTTACGCTCCCCGCTTCCCACACGGCGCACCATCTCGGCGGCCTCGAGCCGTCTGAGCCGATCGGCCAACACGCTGGTCGAGATCGCCTCGGCGGAGTCGAGGAATTCGGCGGGGCGTCGTTTGCCGACCAGCAGCATGTCCCGCAGCACCAGCAGGGTCCACGGGTCGCCGAACAGTTCGAGGAACATGTTCATCGGACACGTCGATTTCCCTGCTGGACGCTTCATAACCCCAGCTTATCTCTAACATTTGCATTACACAATTATTAGGGTTAGATTCTGTCGGCACTCCGGAGCACATCCCTCGGCGAACCCCTTGCGGCGAGCCCGAACCAGACGAGGAATCCTGATGGAACAGAACGTGATCGACACCGTCTCGCGGATGACCGAGGCCCTGCAACGCGGCGATATCGACGCGGTGTTGTCCCACTACGTCGCCGACGCGGTCGTGGCGTTCGAGCCGGGCGCGTCGGTGCGCGGCGAGCAGCACCTGCGGGAGGGCTTCGCCGCGTTCGCCGCGCTGGACCCGCGATTCCGCTACGACCACGGCCACGAGGTCATGATCAGCGGTGACACCGCGGTGCACATCGCGCCGTGGACGATGACCGGCACCGCCCCCGACGGCACGCCGGTCGCTCAGAGCGGCTTGTCGGTGGCCACGCTGCGCCGACAGGCCGACGACAGCTGGAAGATCGCGCTGGACAACCCCTTCGGTGCCCGACTCATCCCCTGAGCAGACCCTCGGTTCCGGTGAGCGGACCCCCGACGAGGCTGCTCGGCGTCCTGCCACGATCAGAGGTCATGCCCACAATGCCCATTCGGTCGGCGCCACGGCCGTGTCGGGTGCAAGGGTCGGGGGTATGTCGAATTCTCTGCGGCAGTAGCCGTTCCGGACCTGTTCAAGGGTATCGCTCGGAGGTGATGATGAAGATCAGTGCGCGGGGGCGGCGACTTCGACGGTTGGAGCCGGTTCCCCGTAACGCTGCCGCAGTTCGACCTTGCGGACCTTGCCGGTGAGCGTCTTGGGCAGCGCCGTCACCGATGCCACCCGGTCGGGTAGGAACCGCGAATCCTGCTCCGCCGCCCGCAGCAGCGCACGCACCTCCTCGACCGCCACCGGCGCGGCGCCGTCGGTGACGACGACCGCGACGACCACTTCGCCGTCGCGCCCCGCGACCCCGACGAGCGCGGCCTCGGCGATCGCGGGATGCCGAGCGATCAACGCCTCGAGTTCGGCCACGGGCGCCACCTGCTCCGCGCGCACGATGGCGTCCTTGGCGCGCCCGAGGATCCGCACCCCGCCGCGCCCGTCCGCGCGCGCCAGGTCCCCGGTGTCGAACCAGCCGTCCGCGGTGGCGGCGGCCTCGAACTCCGCGTCGCGCCGCAGATATCCCAGCGCGCGCGAGGCGCCACGCACCCGCAACCGCCCGACCTCGGCGCGCGTGTCGGGGTCCGCGCGCGCGTCGATGCGCAGGTCGACGGCGTCGATGGCGCGTCCGTGGCTGCGCGCGGCCCATCCGGGGTCGTAGTCGAGTCGGCTGATGGTGATCGGCCCGAATTCCGAGAGCCCCCACAGCGAGTGGGTGCGCGCCCCGAACACGGCGTCCACGTCGCGGACCAGGTGGTCCAGCACCGGCGCGGTGCCGACCACGACCTGGCGCAGCGAGGACACCTCGCGCGGGTGTTCGCGTTGCGCGTCGAGGACCGCGGCGATCGTCGGGGGCGACCCGTAGAGCAGGGTGGCGCCGAATCGTTCGATGAGCGCGGGGAATCCGGCGAGGTCGCGGTGGTCCTGGAACACGATGGTCGCGCCGAGCAGCACCCCGGTGAGGATGCCCTGCCCGAATCCGGAGTAGTGCACCAGCGGCGAGGTCAGCGCCGCGACCAGGCTCGTGTCGAACCCGAGCGCGTCGGCGTATCCGCGCACCGCGGCGTAGATCGTGTTCTGGCTGTGCAGAACACCTTTGGAGGCTCCGGTGGTGCCGGAGGTGAACAGCACCACGAACGCCTCGTCCGGACCCAGCTCACGCCCGGACACCTGGTCGGGCGTGGGATCGGCGCGCGCCACGAACAGTTCGTGGAAGTCGGCGACCTCGGGCCGCGGCGCGCCGCCGCAGACCACGATGTGGCGCAGCGGCAGACCCGCCCGCACCGCCAGCGCCGCCTCTGCCGTTGCCCGGCCGTCCCATTCGTCCACCGTCACCAGCACCGCGGCTTCGGTGAGCGCGAGCCGGTGGCGCAGTTCCTCGGGCGGGGTGTCGGTGGCGATCGGGCAGATCACCGCGCCGACCCGCAGGCACGCGAAGATCAGCGGCGCCACCTCCCACCGGTCGGGCAGTTGGAAGGCGACCACTTCGCCCGCGCGCACGCCGAGTTCGAGCAGCGCCGCCGCGAACCGGTCGCTCGTGCGCGCGAGTTCGGCGAAGGTGAGCAGGTCGGTGCGCGCTTCCCGCACCCGCACCCCCGCGAGCGCGGTGTGGTGCGGGCGCAGCCGTGCCTGCCGGTGCAGGTCGTCGAGGAAGGTTTGCGACCGCCACCAGCCGCGCGCACGGTATTCCTCGGTGTCGCATTCGGCCGCGACCGGCGCCACCCCGGTCATCCGCGTTCCCGGCGACGCGCGTCCAGCAGCACCGTCAGCGGATCACCGGGTTCGGCGGCGGCGATCTCGAGCAGGTCGCGGGTGTTGCGGCGGACCCGGTCGGCGATCCAGTCGAACACCCACGCCTTGCGCGCCGCCGCTTCCAGGTCGAACGGCACCACCCTGGTCACCGCCAGCGCCGCCGACCCGGCGCCGCCGATATTGGCGATCACGCCCGGCACCAGCGTGACACCGGCGGCGCGCGCCTTGTCCCTGGCCTCGTCGCTGGACCCCAGGTTGCTGCCCTCGACGACCAGCCCGACCCGCAACCGGTGCACGTTGCTCGCGTTCAACGCGTATTTCTGCGCGGCCAGCACCAGGATGTCGGCGTCCACGTCCAGCCACGCGTCCGTTTCGGTTCCGGTGCGCACCTCGCCGGGGAGCCGAGTGCGGTCGATGGTGCCGAATTCGTCGGTCACCGCGATCAATTCGCGCACCGGCAACCGGTCGGCGCTGATCGTGCCCGCCACGTCGGCGACCCCGACGATCGTGTGGCCTCGGTCCTCGAGGAACCGCGCCACCGCGCGCCCGACCGCACCGAACCCCTGCACCACGACCCGCCCGGCCCCGGTGCGTCCGCCTGCTTCGAGCGCGGCGAGCGCCGCGACGCCGACGCCGTGTCCGGTGGCGTCGATCAACGGTTCGTAGTAGGTGCGCCAGTCGATCGGCATGTCCGCGACGCCGGGCCGATAGCGGGGGTCGTAGCCCGCTTCGGCGAAGAAGATCGCCCGATCGGCGGGGGTGACGCCCATGTCGATGCCGAGGTGGATACCGCCGTGCAGCAACGGTTTCACGGTGCGGCCGAAGGTGCGGAAGGTCTGTTCACGGTCGCCGCCCTCGGCGACGATGCCGCCTTTGGCGCCGCCGATCGGCAGGCCTGCCATGGTGAACTTGTCGGTCATGTCACGTGCCAGACCGGCGACCTCGGCTTCGGTGACCGTCGGGGTCATGCGCACCCCGCCCATGGCCAGGCCGTCGTAGAGCGAGTCGACCACCACCCAGCCCTTGATGGGTCCGCCGCTGCCGTTCAGATGCACGGCGAACGCGGGATCGTTCGGATTTACCATATCGATTCCTCACGCAGAGAACAGGTTTCGGACAGACGCCGCGCGCGCGGCATTATTTGTAGATGGCGGCGAATCCGCGCAGGATCTCGGTTCCGTCGCGCCGGAATTCCAGATGCGCCTGCGCGCCGAGGATCCGGCCGTCCTCGGAACGCAGGAACTCCACCGGCGCGTGCTCGGACCGCCCGATCGACCGGTAGCCCGGCGGCGCGGCCCGCACATACAGGGTGTGACGGTGGAACACCGTCACCGTCGGCTTCACGTAACCGAACAACGGTTCGGCGGTGTCGACGCTCACCTCGTACCCGCCGACCCGCTGCGGCCCGGCCGACAGCGTCGCCCCCGCCGCCACCGCGAGGATCTGCATGCCGCCGCAGATCCCGAACACCGGCACCGAGGCGCCGGACACCAATTCGACCAGCGGCCGGTAGTAGTCGCGGTCGTAGGCGCGAACCTTGGTCCCGCTCAACACGATCGCCTGGTAGCGGCCTTCGACCGAGGCCGGGACCGAGGCGGCGTCCACCACGTCGGTATCGGACCCCAACGCCTCGAACCGGGCACGCAACTGTTTGAGCGACAGTGTTCCGTTGTCGACCACGAGGACACGTGAGCGCGTCATGGCAACACACCTTTCAGCTTCGGGTGATGACAGTGCCGGTGCGCCCGGCCAGCAGATCCGACACCGGCGCGCTGCCGATGACCACGCGCCGCACACCGCGCTCGAGCGCTTCACCGGCGGCGCGCAACTTCTTGCGCATACCGCCGACCGCGCCCTTGTCACGGAACCGCGCGGCGGCCTCGGCGCTGATCTCACGCACCGGTTCGCCGTCGATGAGCAGATGTGCCACGTCGGTGACCAGCACCAGGTCGGTGGCCGCGAGCGCGCCGCCGATGGCCGCGGCGGCGCGGTCGGCGTCGGTGTTGACCTCGCGGCCCTCGGTGTCGCGGGCCAGCGGCGTGACCAGGCAGGCGTGCCCGGCCCGCAGATCGCGCAGCGGCGCCGGATCGACCCCTTCGATCGGGCCGACCAGATTCTCCAACTCCACCAGCTGTTTGTCGCGCCACCACCAGCGTTCACCGGTCCCGGCCCGGCACAGCCCGTCGCTGCCCAGCAGCCGCCGCGCGGCGATCCCGCGCGCCTCGAGACGCCCGAACACCTCGGCGGCGACCTCGGCGCTGACGACCTTGATGTCGTCGATGACCTCGGTGGTGGTCCAGCGGCTCTGGTTGCCGTAGCGGTCGCGCAGGATCGCCGACGGCTCGCCGTAGTGGGGGCGCAGTCTCCGCAACGGTTTGGACCAGCCGTGCACCAATACCAGCGGGTGGTCGCGGCCGTGGCGGGCCAGATCGTCCCACCACGACCCGGCCAGTTCGTCGAGGCAGCTGCCGCCCAGTTTCACCACCACCGGCACCGACCCGCTCATGCAGGCATCACCGGCTGCATCGTCAGCCCCGTCTCCTCGGGCAGCCCGTAGCGGCGGTTCAACACCTGGATCGCCTGTCCCGCGGCGCCTTTGACCAGATTGTCGAGGGCGGCCAGCACCACGATCCGTGCCCCGTCGGCGTCGTCGAGCACCGTCACATCGCAGAAATTGGAGCCCAGCACCGCCTGCGGATCGGGCACCGGGATCAGGGTCTCGTCGTGGCGGCGCACCCGCACGAACCGTTTACCCTTGTAGAACCGCAGGTAGGCGCGCTGCAAGTCGCGCGCGTCCACCTTCTCGTCGGTGAACACGTACGCGCTGGCGAGCAGCCCACGCACGTGGGACACCCCGTAGGCCGACATCGTCAACGACCCGACACTGCCCGGTTTGCTGCGCTCCAGGAAGTCGCTGACCTCGGCGGCGTGCCGGTGCCCGGTCGGCGCGTACGGGGCGATGGCTCCGTTGCGGAACGGGTGCAGATCGGCCACCCGCAGCTGCAGGCCGCCGCCGCTGGACCCGCTCTTGCCGTCCACCACCACCGTCGACAGATGCAGCCCCAACCCCAGGGTCAACGGCGCCAACCCCAGGGTGATCGCGGTCGCGTAGCAGCCGGGCAGCGAGATCAGCGCCGCGCCGAGGAGTTCGTCGCCCAACAGCTCGGGGACCCCGTAGACGAAACGATCCGCCAGTTCGGCCCCGCGCTCCACCTTCGGATACCACTGCCCGTGCAGACGCTGGTCACGAATGCGGAACGCACCACTCAGGTCGATCACGCAGCCCACCCGGTCGGCGAGCAGCGCGGCCAGCCCGGCCGATACCGGTGCGGGCGTGGCCAGCAGCACCACGTCGCAGCGCCCGGCGATCACCTCAGCGTCGACCGCCTCGATCGTCAATCCCAGATCCAGGCGCAGGCCGGGATGCAGTTGCGAAGGCCGCCGCCCGACGCTGGAATTGCCGCCCAGATAACTCAATTCGAGGTCGGGATGCTGACTCACCAACCGGATGAGCTCACCGCCGGAGATCCCCGACGCGCCGACCACACCGACCCTGATCGTCATGTCAGCGCCTCCCGCACATATCCGGCCACCGCCACCGAGATGTCGGCCTCGGTCGTGGCGGCGACACCGCGCCACGCGGGCGCGTGGTTGACCTCGTTGACCAGATATCCCGACGGCGTGTCGAACAGGTCGATCCCGTAGATGCCCGCGCCGAGCCGGTCCACGACCGCGTCAACGATCTTGTGCACTTCGGGACTGTGCGCGAGCGAACGACTCCGGTTGCCCAGCGCGGCATTGCTGCGCCAATCACCGCCCGCGCTCTCGAATTCCGCGGCCGCCACGATCCGCCGCCCCACCACAAGGCACCGGATCGACCGCCCGCCACCGAGATACGGTTCCACCAGGCACGCCTGCTCGAACGCGTGCCCCAGATCCTCGATGTGGTCGTACACCGAATTCGCCAGATCCAGATCCCGGATCAACGTGACCCGCTTACCCATCCCCCCGTACACCGGCTTGATGACCACGGGCACGCCGAGATCGCGCAACGCGATCTCGAAATCGCTGCGCGAGAGCACCAACCGGAAATCCGGCACCGGAACCCCCACCTCCCGCAGCACCGCCCGCAACACCAGCTTGTTCTCGCACGCGTTGATCGCCGACGCCGAATTCAATACCCGCACACCGGACGCCTCGGCCAGCGCGGCCAGCAGCCCGCCTCGGGTATAGCTACGGCTGCGGATCAGCAGCGCCGCGTAACCTTCGAGCGTCGCGACCTCGGCCGCGCCCAAGCACAGCGATTCGTCGTTGACCCAGTCGATGTCGAGGTCGAGCGCGCGGGCGCTGTCGATGAGTCTTCGCTCCTCCCACCCGATCCGGTCGGCCACGATCGCGACTCTGGCGCCCACGTCACTGGCCCCAATCCCGCAGCGCGACCTCGACCATCCGCAGGGTCAGCGTGCCGTCGGCGACGTCTTCCACCCGCAGGGTCAGGATGCATTCGGGGCAGGTCAGGGTTTCGCCCTTGACGATCGGGGGCACGGTCAGATCGGTTTCGCATTCGGGGCAGACACCGGCGAAGGTAGCGGTGGTCATTTGATCAACTCCAGATTCGTCGTAGGTGCGGTCGACTCGGCGGAACCGAGCTGTGCGGATTGGAAATCGATGGCCGCCTGAAAGTCGATGGCGGCCTTCTGGATGTCGTCGCGGTCGAGCAGCGGACCGCCCTCGCGCCGCTGCCGCGCCACCAGCCACGAAGTGAACGCCGCGGTGTCGACGCCGATCCCCGAGCCCGCCAACGCCCACTCCACCAGCGGGCGGCTGATCCTGGTCCGCACCCGCAACGCGCGCGCGTTGCCGACCACCTCAGCGGGCAGGGTCTCGTAGGCGTCGGGATGAGACAGCTGACCGGGCAGCTCGTAGGCGAAGGAATGCTCGGTGGTCGGACCCGACCCGAACGCCTCGCCCAGACCGGCGGCCGCCAACGTCACCCGCGACAACTCGGTCAGATGCCCCAGGTCGAACCGGGTGTCGCCGTGGATGACCCGCAGCGAGGTCAGCAGCTCGGCCAACGGAGCGTTGCCGCCGCGTTCACCGATGCCCCCGACCGTCGCCGAGATCCAGCGCGCCCCCGCCCGCACCGCGGCCAACGAGTTCGCCACCGCCATGCCGAGCATGTTGTGGGAGTGGATCTCGATCTCGGCGCCGTCGATCTCGACCAGATCCGCGATCTTGGCCTCCATCTGCCACGGCGACAGACTCGCGACGGTCTCGGCCAGGCGGAACCGGTCCGCGCCCGCCGCGAAACCCGCCGTCACATACGGCACCAACCGCTCCCGCGGCGTGCGCGCACCGTCCTCACCGCTGAAGGTGACATGGAAGCCCCGGTCCTTGGCCTGCGAGATCGCCGAGCGCGCCAACGCCTGCAAATACTGGGCGCTGGGGGAGCCCAACTTCAACCGGGCGTGCCATTCGGAGGTGGGTATCGAATACATGATGTGGCGCACCCCGAGCCGCCGCGCCTCGTCGAGCGCGGTCGCGACCTGGCGGCGGTCGCGCACCATCACCAACGTCATACTGCGTTCGGGCCCGATCGCCTCGTGCGCGGCCAGCACCAGCTCGGCGTCCTTGGAGTCGGGCCCCGACACCATCCCGACCTCCACCAGCTCGATCCCGGTCCGCACCAGCAGCGTCGCGATCACCGCGACATCCGCCGGTTTCAGTTCGACACCGGCCATATGCGCGGAATCACGCAGGGTCGCGTCGGACAGGTGAACCGCCCGGAACCGCCGCGCCACACTCTCTGTCTCTGCCATTGCCTTCCCTTCCTCGCCCAAGGGGGCCGGGATTCACCGCTCGGCGAACCGAGATGCTCTGTCTGGCAACAACTTTGCCGACCACGATGTGAGAAGACAATGTCCCGAATGTCAGAGAACGGTGAAAGACTCCGAACTACGGTGATGTCCACCGAACTTCGTCAAGAATTGTCAGACGACGATCGAGGCGAAGAACGCGTTGCCTGCCGCGCCGCTGATGATGTCGATGTGCCGCGTCGGCCCGTGGGCGTGACTCGACCCCGCGTTCCTTGCCCAGGATTAGTTATGCGGATAATATTATCCGCATAACTATCTCAGGAGAATGCATGGACTTCGACCAGGCCGACGCCCTCAATCAGGCCATCCGCCTGCTGAGCCTGCGCCATCGAGCCCGCGCCGCGGCGCTGTTGACCCCGCTCGGCCTGCACCCGGGTCAAGAAGCGCTACTGCTCGAACTCGCCCGCACCGGGCCGATGATCGGCGCCCAACTCAGCGAGGCCCTCGGCTGCGAACCGCCCAGTGTCACGGTCATGGCGCGCAAACTCGAGGCGACCGGCCACCTGCGCCGCGTTCGGGCGCCCACCGACAAGCGCGCGGGCATCCTCGAACTCACCGACAGCGGTAGAGCCCTCACCGACCGGATCAAACGCCTGTGGCGCGACCTCGCGGAGGAAACCGTGGCCGGACTGCCCGCCGACACCGTGGCGGAAATCCCCGAACTCCTGGCGGCCATGACCGCCAACGTCGACACCCGACGCCCCCGACGGCGCCACGATCCGGTCGCACCGTCGCCTCGATCCGTCGGCCCCGACCGGTCGGGCGACGAGTACGCGCCGAGCGCGCTGGACTGGGTGCGCGACCACGTCGAGCAGATCCTGCGCACCGGCACCACCGACGGCGTCACCATGAACGGCCACCCCACCGTGCTGATGAGCTACCGCGGGGTGAAGACCGGAAAAATACGGAAGACACCGGTCATGCGCGTCGAACACGAGGGTCGGTACGCTGCGGTCGCCTCCAACGGCGCCCAGCCGACCAACCCGCAGTGGTACGCGGCCCTGCGCGCCGAACCCGCCGTCGAACTACAGGACGGCCCGATGACCCGCCGCTACCGGGCACGGGAGGTGTTCGGAGCCGAGAAGTCGCGCTGGTGGCGCCGAGCGGTACACGCGTTCCCGGACTACGCCACCTACCAGCGCGACACCGACCGCCGAATCCCGGTCTTCGTACTCGAGCCGACCGACGAGAACGAACCCACCGCGAACTAGACGAGTAATACCTCCTACCACGCCCGCCGCGACGCCCTCGCCGCACGGTGCCTGGTGCCTGCCCCCGACTGCTGCCACTGGCCGGCCCGCGGGACCCCCCATTCGGAACAAGGTGTCCCGGACCCGCAGGGGCGGTAGCCGGTCGGGCCGAGCGGCGAATTCGGCGTCGATGTCGACTCGGCGGCAAAGCCTCTCAGGTGGTTCGCAGGACCCGCTTGAGGATCTTGCCCTGCGGGTCGACCGGGAGCTCGTCCACGATGTGCACCACCTTGGGCACCTTGTACCCCGCCAGACGCCCCTTGCAGTGCGCGAGCAGATCCTGCGCCGTCGTGGACTTCCCGTCCCGCAGGATCACGAACGCGGTGACGGCTTCGGACCAGTACGGGTCGGGCAGCCCGACCACCGCGGCCCGCGACACCGCGGGATGGTCGTGCACCACCCGCTCCACCTCCTGTGAGGACACGTTCATCCCCCCGGACTTGATCATGTCGCTGAGCCGGTCCTGGAAGAACAGATTGCCCGCACCGTCGACGCGCACGATGTCACCGGTGTGCACCCAACCGTCGCGGAACACGTGCGCGGTGCGTTCGGGATCGTCGAGGTAGCCCAGCATCACCGAGGGGGAGCGGCAGATCAGTTCACCGATCTCCGCGTCACGCCCCTCGGCGTCTACCACGCGAACCTCCAAGTGCGTCACGGGTTTACCGATCCAGGACGGATCACCGTCGGGGATATCGTCGAGGGTGCGGAAGAACCCGACGGTGCCGAGCTGGGCCAACTCCGACTGCCCCCAATAGGTGCCCCACCACACCTCCGGCGCCGCCGCCGCCCACGCTTCGATGACGTGACGCGAGATCTGCCCGCCGTAGGTCATGCACCGCCGCACCTGACCGACCGCAGCCGCACCGAACCCGTCCTGGCCGCACAGCGCGAGATAGAAGGTCGGAGTCTGGGCGATCACCGTGATCCGTTCGCGCCCGATGATCTCCAACGCACCCGAGGGCTCCACCGCGGCGAGCAGCACCAGAGTGGCGCCCATGATCGTGAGACTGGTCATCGAACCGATACCGGCGATCGTGTGGAACGGCATCGCGAACAGCCACGTGTCGTTCGGGCCGATGTCGAGTCCCCAACTCCACGCGGGCGCCGTGGAAGCCAGATAGTTGCGGTGCGGGATCAGCACCGCCTTCGGCGTCGCCTCCGTGCCGGAGGTGTAGACGAGCAGCGCGACATCGTTCTCGTCGAGCTCGGCCTCGGGTTCGGTATCGGGCACGGCGTCCAGCGCCGCGTCGAGCTCACGACCGTAGTCGAGACGCACGACCCCCTCGGGCAGCGCCGAGCCGAGCCGATCGTCGAATTCGGTGTCGGCGAACACGATCGCCGCGCCGCTGTGGGTGATCTGATGCGCGACCTCGGGGCCGCGATGGGCGGGGTTGATCCCCGTGAACGCCGCCCCCAGCTTGAGCGCCCCGTAATACGCGGCCACCACCTCGACGCTGTTACGAGCCAGCGATGCCACCCGCGCGCCGCGCTCGACGCCGTACGCGCGCAACAGATGGGCATACCGGTTGGCGCGGGCGTCGAGTTCGGCGTAGGTCGTCTCCCGGCGGGTCCCGTCGGCCGCGTACGAGATGATCGCGACCTTGCCGGGTCGGGTCCGCGCGTGCCGTCGCAGTTGATCCCCGATCGTGGCGCGTCCCAACACATTTCGATGCTGCGGGGCTAGTTCGGGCACCGGATGACCTCCAACATCTCTCGCGGTTCGGCCTCGCGTTCGTCCCTACGTTCAGGCCGGGAAATAGGGCGCGCCGAATGTGTCGGCCGAGACGATCTCGTGGACGGGGGAGCGGGTCAACTTGGTCGGGAACCCTTCGGCCGGATAGCCGATCACCACGTGCGCGGCGGTGAGAAAACCCTCCGGAATGCCGAGCAGCTCCTTCACTTCGAGTTCACGCGCGCACAGCAACGTCGTCAACGCCGACGCCACCCCCTCGGCGCGCAACGCCAAGCACAGGTTCTGCACGGTCGGATAGATCGACCCGCCGCCGACCACCGACAACCGCCCGAGTTCGTGATCGGTGGGATGCAGCCCGGCCACCTCGGCGCACACCACAACGATCGCGGGCGCCGCGGCCAGATTCTCGGCGAAATAGTCGGCCTCGCGCACCGTCTTCGGCAACGCGCCGACATCGATCGTGCCGCCGACGACACCGGAAAGGTACTCCTTCCACAGCGGCAGATACAGATCCTGCAACGCCTGCTTGCGCCCCGCGTCGCGCACCACGATCCAACGCACCGGCTGCCGGTTACCGCCCTGAGGCGCGAACCGGGCGGCGTCGAAAGCCCGGCGCAGCACATCGTCGGGAACCGGGTCGGGCCGGAAGCGCCGACATGTCCCGACGGTACGCATCGCCTCGGTGAGTTCCATCTCCAACCTCTCTTCGCCAACTACCCGACCACACGAGCGACCCGCCGAAACCGTCACCGCCCGCGATCATCGTGCCCATTATCGGCGCGAACACCTCGAGCGTGCCGGCAAGCGATCGAACTCCGCAGAGCCGGAAACGATTTCACACCCAAGGTTACCGACCCACCAAAGCATGACCGAACCGGCCGAGGTTGTCGCCCCGACGCGCGCCCACGACCCCGAACCGGGGAAACTGGGAACCGTGACCGCACACAACGAGGTGAAGCCGCTCGAGCGAGCGACACGAACACGACTGCGCCGCGCCGACATCGTCTCCGCGTCGGCGAAGATCTTCGCCGCCGACGGCTACGCGGGCGTCGGCATGCGCGACATCGCCGAAGCCGTCGGCATCCGCGGCGCCAGCCTCTACCACCACTTCCCCTCCAAAGAGGACATCCTCTACGAGATCTGCCTCGCCGTCACCCGCGAACCCGTCGAGGAGAACCTGCCACTGCTCGACGCCGCTGGCACCCCGTCGCGGCGTCTGGCCGACCTGATCGCCGCCCACATCCGACACCTGCGCCGTCGCCGCCTCGAACACCTCGTCGCCCTGCACGAACGCGCCGCGCTCACCCCCGAACACCTCGCCACCATCGACGACTACCGCCAGTACTACCAACGCCGCGTGCAGGACGTACTCGCCGCGGGCGTGCGCTCGGGCGAATTCCGTTCCCTCGATACGAAACTCGCCGCCCTCGGCATCATGGACATGCTCAACGGAGTCAGCGGCTGGCTGCGCGGCGCCACCGACGACGACGTCCAGGACGTCGTCGACACCTACCGCACGTTGATCTTCGGCGGGCTGCGCGCACACGACGAAGCGGCGGAGTCCGGCGCGGCCGACGGCACGCAACCAATACATTGAGCACGTGAACTCCGACGACTTCGCACCCGCCGACCCCGAACGTCGCCCGCGCGGGCGACCACGGCAACTGAGCCTGGACCGGATCACCGCCGCCGCCCGCAAATTCTCGCCGAGGACGGTCACCATGCAGGCCGTCGCCGACGAACTCGGCGTCGACCCCAAAGCCCTCTACTATCACGTCCGCGACCGCGAGGGCCTACGCGAACTCGTCGCTCTCGACGTCTTCGAATCCGCGATGGCGAAAGTGGCGCTGCCACTGGACCGAAGCTGGCAGGACGTCGCGCGCAGCTACGCGCGCGCCCTGCGCGACGCTTTCGCCGAAGTCGGCTGGCAGGCGATCTCGGTACGCCGCCTCATGCCCGCCGTCCAAGGCCCCGCCACCCTGGTCGCCGTGGAACGGGTCCTGGAGGCACTCGTCGGCGCCGGATTCGACATCCCACGAGCCCGCGAAGCCCTCACCCTCATAGCCGACACCGGTTCCGCCGCGGGCCTGGCCGCGGTCATGCTCGCCGAATACGAAACCCACCCGAAAGTCCCCAGCCTCATCCGCGCCCTCGACGCCGCCCCCGACCGAGAACTCCCACTCCTGCGCGAAGTGGTGGCGGGCCGCGACGACAGCGACCAACTCGAATTCCAACTCGACGTGATCCTCGCCGGACTCGAACAACTCCTACCTTCCTCCGGCGAGGAATCCGCCCGCAATCCGCCGGAGTCCTGAAGACGGTCGCCGCAGCTCCGTAGACCCACAGCAACGTGTCAGGAAATCGAGTAGCAGCCTACTCACGCCGTCGCGTTCACCTTCGATGACGATGTATTCCGGTCGAATCGACCGCGGTCACATCGACCGATCGAGAAAGGTGACGATCATGGCAGCACGCTCAATCGGATGGGACACCGTTGCCGCGAACGGCAGCACCAGCTGGTTCATCCACGGGTTCACCAACAACGAGGCGGTGTCCTTCAGTATCGCGGTGTTCCCCGGCACCGGGGCAGGCGTTCCGAATCCGGTCGGCCACGCGGTATTGACCCAGGGCGAATCCTTCCAACACGTCGACGGCACGAAGGCCTACAAGATCTACATCCAGAACAAGGCGCCGTTCAATACGTGCAACGTCCACATCCTGGCTCAGGTCGAATCGATCTGACGACCCCGTTTCGAAATTGTCTGAAAGGTAATGGAGATGGCGAAACAACGAGCATTTGTCGTGTACGACGAGGTCGGCCGGATCGTCTCGATCGGCAGACCTTCCGAGGGCGTGGCCGCCGTCAAACTCGGCGGTGAAGGACAGTCGGTCCTGGAGACCGAAATCGACGAAGACGAAGTGAACGCCCTGATGAACGGATACGTCGACATCCAGCGCCGAGCGATTGTCCCGGAATCGTCCTGACCGGTGGGAGCCACGGGTGTCGGGGAACATCGGTTCACGAGGCGAACCTTTCCTTCGCACGCCCTGATACCCGGACTCACGCGGTGGGACGCAGTCGCGGGCGAGCCCGCAGAAGTCGATGTTCTCCGAGCGCGCCGGAGAACCGTGGGCGAACACCTCGTTCCATTTCTCGGCGATTACCACCGCAACCCTATCTGCCGTGCCTGGCGTCGAGATCGATGCGGATGCCGTCGGTTCGGGGAATCACGAGGACGCGTTCGCGTCCGGGTTTCCACTGCGTGGGAATCAAGTAATAGGCGTCCGCAGTTTGATGGAACAGCCGAATTCCGCTGTAGTAGAACCGATATTTCTCGCCGGGCACATCGATCTCCCTGGTTGCTCCATGGCCGTACATCACCGCCCGACGCCTGCGCTCGAAGTGGTCGGTGTCGACTCCGTTGTAGACGGCCACCGCGTTGTAGGCGGGTTGGTCGGCACGACGCTGGACGACGGGTTGGTCGGCATGGTGGTCGGGACAGTAGACGGCCCCGAGGTCGGATCCGGCTGGGACGTTGTGGGTAATAGCAACGTCGGTTTAGGGGGCGGTCCCGACACCGTTTGTGTGGGTGGGGACGACGTTTCCGAAGGCGCGGGCTCGGTGGAACCGACAAGGACAGATGTCGGCGACGAGGCCGCGTCGCCACGAACCCCAGCCTCCACCAACGCCGACCAACAACATCACCGGCAGCCAAGCACCAACCAGCCGACAGCGCATGTCGAACCGAAAACTGGTGCCTACTAGTCGGCTACGCCATATCCGCCCGATTTCGGCGAATGCTACGGCTTCCACTTCTCGATAGAGAGCCGAGATTTGTCACCGTGACGAATCGAACCAGAGGCTCGGGGGAGGCGGAGGGGAGTGGGTGGCATTCGAGATAGGCCCCAAAGAATGTGGGCCGTGAAACCCGGGTCTATATCACCGAGGCACCTCCGCATAGCGTTGTGGCCGCCACCCGAACAACGTTTCGATATCTCGGAAAAGTCATACCGGAAGGGAATCCCGATGAAACGATCGCTCGCCGCGGTCACCTTGACAGGCGCGCTGGCGCTGGCTCCGACAGTCACAGCGCACGCCGCCCCCGAACCGACCGCCACCGCGCCGATCGTCGAACCATGCGCCTCGGGAGACTGGTCACCCTTCTGCCGCCCCCTCACTCTGCTCGAGCAGCTCTCCAGCCTGCTGCAGTCCGGATCCTCCAGCCTTTCAGCGAATTGACGTCGCGCGCGCCCGATTCGATCGGCGACCTGCTCGAGCGCAGCCTGTCGATCGGCGCGCGGGGCTGTCATATACGTCACAGTGACATCAGTCGCGCTGAATGGATATGCGCATAAACCCGAATGAATCATCCACCTCGTAGCGTTCTCCGGAATCGACGCGACATGCGGAGGCTCGCAACTCGTTCCGGACCATCCTCGCCTTTCATCGGAACGAACAACGGTGCGGCAATCGGCGAACTCGCCACCGCCGCATCCGCGCCGATAATCAACATTATGTCAAGTTATCGTGGCGCACTTATTCGACGACGACTTCCCATGCCCCCACTTCCTCGGACGGGGCGCCGCTCCAGGGACGAGTTCGGAACGTCGCATCCCTGATCTTTGCCTGCTCCTCGATCTGCGGTCCTACGTCGGCGACATAGAGCGCGGCCGTTCGCGCACCGAGCGGGCTCGGCTTCAAGGCGCGTGCGATGTAGGTGGCGACCGGAACGAGCCCGGCCACATCGGCCGAGTCCGGTATGCAAATGTCCAGTGCAAGAACGACTTCGCCGGGATTGTGTTCGGCGGTGTTCATCCGTCCTGTGATCACCCGCGCTCGACTCGGTAGCCGCAAACCTTCCGCGAACATCGCGAACTCGGGATCGGCGATCGTCGCGGAACCCACGTGCGCGGCCTGATAGCAGGAAGGGTCGGCGGCTTCGGTCGGAATGGTAGGCACAGACTCGGTCCCGCTGTCACATCCTGTGATCGCCCCCGCCGCCACCACCGAAAGCATGAATACCGCTGTCGATCCCCGGCACCGAGTGGCCGATCGTGAACCGGGCGTCATCACCTCGCGACCTCCCATGCTTCGTCGCCTCGGTCGGTGACGCCGTCGTAGCTGTCGGCCTCGGATTGCGGCCAACGATTGTGCGGCACACCCCAGGGGTTATCGGAAAGATTGTCGAACTCGTTCGCGGCGATCATCTGCGAAGCCACACTCTTGACCATGGCGGAAATCAGGTCAGCGACGGTCTTGATGGTGTCGTTGAGCACCGCGACCAACTCCGGGGCACCCATATAGGTGAAGACGATACTTCCGGTTTGTTCGACCGCCGTAACCAACTTCGCCAACAGCCCAGTGATCTTATCGAACACCGTGATGTAGAGGTCAAGACCGGATTTCGCCAGGTCGAGCAGGTTGGTGTGCACCTTGTCGGTCAGCGACTCCATACCTGTCATGGCCTTCATCTGGTTGGCTCGCGCCGCGGCGAACTTGTTCTTCGCGGCACCCTTCCAGTAGCCTTCGATACTGACGGACTGATCGTCCTGTTCGCCGTACGCCTTTCGAATCGACGCTCCAACGGACTGCCAATCCGCGGCGTAGTCGATGAAGGAGAACGGGGCGGCGATACCATCAATGATCTGCTGAAACAGCTCGAAGAGATCCTGCAGTAGATCCTGGGCCTTATCTCGATATCCGGTGGCGAACTGGTACGCGGCCAACGCTCCAGCATTGAATATACCGGCGTTCCTGAGTCCGTCCACGGTATCGTTCAGTTTATCGGGCACCTGCTTCCACTCGTCGATCTTTGTTTCCAAATTATCGATTGCAGTGCGCAAGCTTTCCACCGAAACGAGATCGGTCATATCGAGAAGTCCATATCGACCGAGAGGTTCTGCGTCGATTTCGCGCGCTCGAGATCCTGCTCGTCGTAGCGTCCCGAAGCTATATGCAAAGATTTTCCTATCTCGGTCGCTTCCTGAGCGCCTTCACGCAGTCGATCCTGTATGTATTTCGCTGTTTCCGTGTACTTGCTCCACGGAATCTGGAAAAGTCCCATTTGCACGCGCGACACTTTCAGATCTTCGATCTGATCGGCAGCGCCGTTCAGATTTATTCGCACACCACTCGACCAAGCCCGCGACAGCTTGCTCAGACGTTCCACTTCCACACTGAAATCGGTCATGCCGTGTAGTCCTTGACCAATCGGTTGACGTGTTCGATCAGCCGCGCCCGGAGCTGATCATCGGACTCCCCCTCGAGAGCGGAGTCGACGTACAGGCGCGGTCTCTGCATACGGATCTGATCCGAACACGCGACAATATCGTGGGCAATGGTAAAAGCGTCGGCCGCTGCCGCCCACCGTGCATCGATCACTATCGATGTCAAGCCTGCGTTGTCGGCGCGCACAATCATCGCAGGCTGGTCGAACTCGTCCAACCCCAGGCCGTATGCCAGATACGAGCCTGCGCCGCACATGCCCAGATAGAGTTCGCGGTACTCCGCGTAATCTCGGGTACGCAATAACGTCGGAACCATGTCACGCAACCCGATTCCCGGATCCGGCGTGCGGCCGGAGGTGATCCGCCGGGTATTCTGCTCGAGCACAGCATAGAGGTAGGCGGTCATGATGGATTCGCCGTATTCGGTCGGGCCGAAGGCATCTTTCCAGCTCGGCTTGATGGTCATCGCCACCGGCAAGTTGTCCTCGCCTACCTCGACACCAACGAAAGACGATCTCTCCGGCAGCGTAGGATGACGGACTTCGCTGTCCGTTTCGTGACGGTTCACGCCACCAACCGACAACAGGTATCCCAGCACGAATACGATGAATACAAGCAGTCCCCCTCGGTTCAGAGATGCCGACCCGAATCCCCAGGCGTACCGGGGAATCCCCGTCCTCAGCCATACATGAGATCGGCATATCGAGATCCATCCAGAGGTGACCCTACTTCGGATACTCGGTCGCGGCAAGGCCACGATGAGGCGCCCCACGAACGCTTTCCGTGTACAGCACGTGGAAGAGTGAGCGATCTGCCATTGGAATCCAGCAGTCGGACGCGGTATCTCGGTTGTAGGTGTCGCGGAAGTAGGTGATCAGATGCGGTAGGGACGGGTGGGGGTTGGCGGTGCTCCAGAGTAGGGCGTGTGGATATGCGGGGGTCGGGTCGGTGATCGGGACTCTGCGGATGTGGGGATGCCAGGGAGTGAGGAAGCCTTCGCCGTGGAAGGTGGCGATGGTGGTGGAGGTGGCGATGTGGTCGAGTACGGCTTCGATGCCTTCGGGTTTCGGGGTGACGGGATCGGCGGTGACCGTGATGCCGGTGAATTCGCTCCATTCGCGGTAATAGTCGGTCCATTCCGATGGCACCGCCGAGCCGGGCACCCAGACCGGGTACGGGGTGATGTCGGTGGCACGCACCGAGACTCGGCCCGCCAGCGGATGGTCTTTGCCGACGAGCAGGTGCAGGGGTTCCACATACGCGGGGATGGCGGCGATCGCGGGCGGTAGCGGGTGTGGTCCCCCGGTGGGGCGGGCGAAGGCGGCGTCCGCGCGGCCCGCGAGCAGGGCGTCTCGGGAAGTGGCGAAGGCGGTGGAGATCACGATCTCGATGTCGGATTCGGGATGTCTCTGCAGGTAGTAATGCAGGGATTGGGAGGTCGACTGTCGTTCGCCGAGTACCGCTACGCGCAGTGGGCGCTGTTCGGTGCGTACCGAGGCGACCGTTTCCTCGGCGGCCGCCAGCAGCAGGCGGGCGTGGGGCAGCATCTTGGCGCCCGCCGCAGTGGGCTTTCCCGCTCGACCTCGGTCGAAGAGTTTCACCCCGAGCAGGTTCTCGAGTTTCGCGATCCGTTTGGAGACCGCTTGCTGGGTGATCCTCAGTTCCGTTGCCGCGTGGCTGAACTGTCCTTCGTCGACGGCGATCACGAAAGCTCGCACAGCCGCCAGATCGAGATCTGTCACCCCACACCTCCCGACTACACCGGTCGGTTGGGCATCATAGCGTCTCGATCGGCATGACTTCGAGGTGAACATACTTCTCCCCCAGGCTGTATGGGTCGGACGGTCGACGACCTCCGCACACAACGCCTGGTTGTGTCGAGGCGCGAATCGGTTGTTTGACTCCGACAGAGCGGGTCGGCTTCGATGCCGACGGCGCCGAGGAACGAAAACCTGCGGTCCAGGACCACACGGCGAGCAGCGGAACGGAGTCGGGATGCGGGACGGGCGGGCGTTGGGGTCGGGGTTCGAATGGTTGTGGGCCTCGTACGCGGTGAGCGCGTTCGGCACACGGCTGGCGTTCGACGCGTTCCCGTTGATCGCGATCCAAGTGCTGCACGTGGGGGCGGGTGCGGTGTCGGGGATGGCGGCCGCGGGGCTCGCGGTCGCGGCGGTGGTTGCGGTGCCGCTCGGGCCGTGGGTGGAGTTCCGACGGAAACGGTCGGTGATGATCGGGATGGATCTGGTGCGGTTCGCGGTGCTGGCGAGTGTTCCGGTGGCCTACTGGCTGGATCTGCTCGTGTTCGGGCATCTGGTGGTGGTCGCGGTCGTGGTCGGCGCCGCCGATATCGCGTTCACCGCGGCGAGCGGGGCGACGGTGAAAGCGTTGGTGCGCATGGAGGATCTGTTGCGCGCCAACGCACGGCTGGAGTCGACGAGTTGGACCGCGACCATGCTCGGGCCGCCGTTGGGTGGCGCGGCGGTGGGATTGTTCGGCCCGGTGACGACGGTGGTGGCCGATGCGGTGAGCTTCCTGCTGTCCGCGGCGGGCATCCGTGCGATCGGCGGGCGAGAACCTCGCCCGACCCGCTCCGCGGGCCAACGGCTGCGCGCCGCCGACCTGTTCGAGGGGTGGCGTCTCATCCTCGCTCACCCCGTGCTGCGGCCACTGTTCGCCAACGTGATCCTGGTCAACGGACTGATCATGGCGACCGCGCCACTACTGGCGGTCCTCATGCTCGGGCAGCTCGGATTCGCGCCGTGGCAGTACGGTCTCGCGTTCGCCGCGCCCTGCGTCGGCGGCCTGCTCGGCGCACGACTGGCTCGCCCGCTCACCGCTCTATTCGGTCTGCACCGGGTGATGGTCGTCGCGGGAGCTGCCCGCGCGTGCTGGCTGCTCGGCCTGGTGTTCGTCGGTCCCGGCGCGGCGGGCCTGATCCTGGTCATGGTGGTCGAACTGGGGCTGATCACCTGCAGCGCGGTGTTCAGCACGGTGTCGGTGACCTACCGTCTCGAGCAGGTCCCCGCCGATCGCGTCGCCCGCACCCTCGCCGCGTGGTCGATCTCGACGAAAGCGGGCATCGCGGCCATGACCGCCCTGTGGGGTGTGTTGGCCGCCCTCACCGGCCCGAGGCCCGCGATCGCTGTCGCAGGCGCGCTCATGCTCGCGACACCGCTGCTGCTCCCCCGCGACGAAAACCCGCTGGCACCGCGAAACCCGGAGCCGCTCACCGTGACTCACGACCGCACCTGACGGTTCAGGCGATCTCGAAGACCAACGCTTCCGGATCGGCGCCCGACTCCTGCACCACGGCCGCATTGCGAAACAGTCGCCGATCGCGATCGTCGCGCGCGGCATCGGAGGCGGACGTGATCCGGCACAGTTCGGCCGCGGCGGTCCAGTCCCGGCGCGCCGCCGCGGCCTCGAACTCCGGCAGCGAGAACTTCGGCCCCATCGCCCACCCCATGCTCAACAGACCGAGCTGGGCGTCGGCGGGCCAGGAATCGAACTCGGCGAACGGGGCCCGACCGCGCAGCACGTGTTCGAGTTCGGCGAGTCTGCCGATCAACAGTTCATCGATGACGTCTTCGCTCAACCGCAGCTTCGTGAACGTCTCGAACTGTTCGCAGCCGCGCGGCACCAGATCCAGCCGCGCCTTCACCAGATCCCATTCGGCGTCGATATCGACCTCAGAAGCGGGCGGCCCGTCGACGCCCAGACGCCAGTCCAGGGCACGCGCGATCTCGTGTGACCGCGCGCGCTCCCCCGCGCTCGGCTCCGACCTCGGCGCGCGACAGGCGTCGAGCAGATAGCCGATTCCGGTGCGGACCGCACCGGAATCGTCGAGGTACATCCACGGGACCCGGCCCGCCAACGGCACGGTGAACGCTTCCCATGCGATACGGACCTCGTCCTTCACTACCGATCTCCTCTGCGTCGTGCCTGTGGCCTGCGTCGATGTCGCGCCTCACACTAGCGAGTGGATACCGACAGACAACGGACCCGACGGCGGCCAGTCACGAACGAACGAGAGTTGCCGCGGCGCCGGACGGTCAGCGGAACCCGAGAGTGGCGGTCGCCAAACCGAAGATCTTGCGGCCGCCGGACTTCGCCACGATCGCCACGACCGCGCTGCGCGTGTCGGCATCCAGCGACTTGACACGGCCGCTGTATTCGACGAGGCCGCCTTGCCGCGCGTCCACCAGCGTGTAGTTCGACAACCGCACTCCGTAGCGGGTGAGCGCGCCGGGATCGCCGGACCACGACGACACGAAACCCACCCCCAAACCCATGGTCAGCATTCCGTGGGCGATCACGCCGGGCAGGCCCGCGAGTTCGGCGATGTGGTCGTTCCAGTGGATCGGGTTGCCGTCGCCGGAGACACCGGCGTAGTTGACCAGATCGCCTCGGGAGATGCGCGTGTCACGCAACGGCAGTTCCAGTCCCACGCTCAGATCCTCGAACCGCAGGTCCGTGGCGAACGTCCGGTCGGCGCCCCCCACCCGGATCTCGCCATCGGGACGCGGCGTCCGTTCGTGCCGCGACTCCTCCCCGCCGCGCCCGAGGATGTTCACCCCGTGCACCATGACGTTGTTCACCGCCTCGGTGATGGCGGGATCGACTTCCTCGCCGGTCACCCCGACGACCGTCGTGTGCATGGTGTGCACGACCTCACCGGCCTCGTCGGTGAAGGTGTTGGTGACGGTGATCAGGTCCTTGCCCCCGATCCGGCGCACCGAGGACAGCTCGACGTCGGTGACCAGCCGGTCCCCCGCCACGATCGGCCGATGCTGTTCGAACACCTGCTCGGTCTGCACGAACATGTCGTAGCCGACCACCACCGTTTCGAACAGCGTGTGGTTGGCCGCCATCGCCGGGATCGACGTGAACGTCAGGGGCGCCAGGAGCCCCGAATAGCCCAGCGCGGCGGCCTCGTCCTCGTCCCAGTGCGCCGGATGCCGGTCCTGCACGGCGCGCGCGTACTCGCGGATCTTCTCCCGGCCGACGTCGAAGGTTCCGTCCACCTTGTAGTAATGACCCACGTACGACGCGACATCGGGTGCTGCGTCGACCACCGAACTCACCGTGAAACTACCTCTCGTGTGCGGGATATGCGACCGGGGCAGGATATCGGAAACCCTGTCGCGGTGAACCCGTCACGTGTCGGCCCTGGCGGGTCCACGACGCATCGCGGGTGTCGGTTGTGAGATCACACCGACCGGTCAGCCGTGCAACCGAATCGGGAACCCCGCCAGATCGTTCTGGGTCAGCACCGGCAGATTCCGGATCTCCGCCACCGGGACCGCCAGGCTCAGCTTCGGGAACCGCTCGAACAACGCGGGCAGCGCGATACCGGCCTCCAGGCGGGCCAGCGCCGCGCCGGGGCAGATGTGCGGGCCGTGCCCGAAGGTGATGTGCCGGTTCGCGGTGGGGCGGGTGATGTCGAACTCGCCCGCGTCGGCGCCGTGCACCGCGCAGTCCCGGCCGATCGCGCGATAGGACATGACCACGCCTTCGCCCTTGCCGATGGTGACACCGTCGACGGTGATGTCCTCGGTGGCGAAACGCATCAGCAGATGCGTCACCGGCCCGTCCCAGCGCAGCGTTTCCTCCACCGCCGCTTCCCAGCTCACATTCCCCGACCGGATCTCGGCCAGCTGATCGGTGTTGGTGAGCAGGGCGCGCACCGCGCTCAGGATCAAGCCGATCGTCGTCTCGTGCCCGGCCGCGACCAACGCTTTCAGGTTGCCGATGACCTCCTCCTCGGTCAACGGCTCACCACCGTCGGTGGCCTGGATGAGCGCGGTGGTGAGGTCGTCGGACGGCGCGGCGGTCTTGCGGCGCACCAGATCGGTGAAATACGCGTCGAGATCATCGATGATCCGCAGCCGCTCGTCCTGCGGGGTCAGCAGCGAGAAGAACGCCTTGTACCAGGTCAGCAGCATCTCGTGGTCGGCGCGGTCCACACCCATCAGCTGACTGACCACCCGCATCGGCAGCGGATAGGCGAAGATCGCCTTCAGGTCGACGACCTCGCCGTCCGCACCCGCCCGCTCCAGATCGTCGAGCAGTTCCTCGGTCATCCGCTCGATATCCGGACGCAACGCGTCAAGTCTGCGCTTCGTCAACGCCTGGGTGGTCTTGATCCGCAACCGACGATGCTCGGCGCCGTCCACAGTGAACATCGACCGGCCCGCGTCGATCATCCCGATCAACGGCCACTGCCTGGTCACCGTGCCGTCCTGCCACAGCGACCACGCGTCGATGCCCTTCACCAGCCGCGGGTCGACCAACAGTTGGCGGGCCAGCCCGTGCCTGGTCACCGTCCACGCGGGCACCCCGAGCAGTTCGATGCGGGTCAGCGGGTCGGCCGCGACCAGATGCGCGGTCTCCCCCGCCAGATCGGCGACCATCGGGTCGATGACGAGGGGTTGGGCGTGCGTCACGGGGTACCTCCAACAGCTCGAACCGGGGTGAATCGGACGGGAAGCGATGTCATGCCGCGCAGGAACGCCGAAGGTCGCCGCACCAGCGTCTGCGCGGGCACCGCGAGGTCGATATCGGGCAGGCGGTCCAGCAAGATCTCGATCCCCGTGCGCGCGATGATCTCCGCGATCTGCTGCGCCGGGAACGGACACCGATATTCACCGTGCGAGAACGCGAAATGCGCGCAGTTACCACTGTAGGCCGGTTCCACCGAATCCGAAGCATGTTGGCGCACATGCGGATCCGCGTTGGCGGCGGCGAGACCCAACAGCAGCATGTCGCCGCGGCGAATCACCTTCTCGCCCAAACGGGTGTCCCTGGCCGCCCAGCGGCCCGCCAGGATCTGGGTCGGCGTGTCCTCCCACAACACCTCGTTCATCGCCTGCCCGACACTGTGGCGGCCGCCGCCGAGCGCGGCAGCGAACCGGTCGTCGGTCAACATCAGGCGCACCGAATTGCCGATCCAGTCCGAGGTCGGTAGATGTCCGGCCGCGGTCACCGCCATCAGATCCAGCACGTATTCCTCGTCGCTGAACCCGCCGTGCGCCAACATCCGCGACACCAGATTGTCCGCGGGCGGACGCGCCTTCGTGTTGGCCACCAGGCTCTGCATGTGCCCGTAGAACTGGGCGTACCCCAGCTGCGCGTCGGCGCCGCCGTCGGCGAGGGTCTTCATGGTCCACGCCAGCTGCGCGCCGTCCTCGTCCGGGAAACCCAGAATCCGGGCCAACGCCAACACCGGCAGCGGCACCGCGTACTCGGAGACGAGTTCGACCTCGCCCTTCCCGCAGAACCCGTCGATCAGCCGGTCCGCCAGATCCTCACAGAAACGCCGCAATTCGAACGGATCCACCGCATCCAACGCCGGTTCGACCATCGCCACGTGCCGACGGTGCTCGGCGCCCGCGGTGAAATAGATCGACGGCATCGGCTGCCCGACCATCGGCCGCAACGGCCAGTCCTCCGGCACGTTCGGCCACTGATTCCACATGCTGACATCGCGCGGGAACAACTCGGGATCGCTGGTCACCTGATGCATCTCGCGGTAACCGATGACCAGCCACGCCGGGAAGCCGCCCGGCAGCTCCACCGCAACCACGGGGCCGTGCTCGCGTCGCATGTCCTGGTAGAGCCGCTGCGGATCGATATGGAAACCGGGCCCGCTCAATGGAACCGGCGTGCCATCGGGAGTGATGTCCCCGAAATGGGTGGTCTGCGACCGGGTCACGACAGCACCGCCGCTCCGCCGACCGTCCACGAGCGCGCGCCGCGCGAGAACAGATGCTCCACCAACGTGATCAACACATCCCGACTCGACCCCCGCGAACGCGCGTCGCACTCCATCAACGGCACATGCGCGTCCAGATCCAACGCGTCCCGGATCCGATCCGGATGGAAAGCGCCGCCGAAATTGTTGCACGCCACCACGAACGGCACCCGCTGATGTTCGAGCCGGTCGATCGCGTACCAGGAATCGGATATCCGCAGCGGATCCAGCAACACGATCGCACCCAGCGCGCCGCTGAACAGCCGATCCCACAGGAACCAGAACCGTTCCTGCCCCGGCGCGCCGAACAGATACAGCACATGCTCGGCGTCGATGCTGATCCGGCCGAAATCGAAAGCGACCGTGGTCGTCGTCTTCCCGGTCACGCCGGTCAGGTCGTCGACGCGCAGACCCTCCTGGGTCATGGTGGCCTCGGTGTCGAGCGGGCGGATCTCGCTCACCGAACGGACCATCGTGGTCTTGCCGACCCCGAATCCGCCGACGATGACGATCTTCAACGCCCGCCGCGTTTCGGCGTGCAGCGGCGCGTCGGCGCGCTCCGGGCGTGGGTCAGAGGCTGCGAAGTCCAACAAGCACCTTCTCGAGGGTGGTGGTGTCCGGCATCGCGGTCCAGGGCGCACCGGGCTCGCCGGGATCGGCCACGGTCGGATGACGCACGGTGATCTTGCCCGCGTGCAACAGATCCGAGAGCAGGATCGTGGTGATGCCGACGGGGATTCGTAATTCGGCGGCGATCTCGACCACCGCGGTCGGAGCACGGCACATGGTGAGGATGGCCGCCTGCTCCGAACTCATGCCCGACGTCGGCTCGGACTCGCTGACGACGAGGGTGACCAGGTCGAACCGATCGAAATCGGGTCGGCTGCGGCCACCGGTGAGGGTGTAGAGCCTGTCGGGATCGTCGTCGCGGCCGGGTCTGCTCACGACACTCTCGCCTCGCCGACCCGCGGCGAAGTGGCCAAATGGTCGGAGAGCTGCTCGACCAGCTCCCGCATGTTGTGCCCGACCAAGCCCGCGTCGGCGTCCTCGCTCGCGACCACCGCGATATGCGCGCCCATACCCGCGTCCACGATGAACAGGATGCCGCCGTAGAACTCGGTCATCGACTGCCGCACACCGGAACGTCCGTCGCCGAACTCGATGGACGCGCCGTGCGCCAGGCTCTGGATGCCCGCCGAGATCGCGGCGAGCTGATCGGCGTTGTCCTCGGTGAGCCGCTCGGTGTGGCACATCTTCAGACCGTCGCTGGACAGCAGCAGCGCGTGGCGGGTGCCCGGGGTGCGGGCAAGCAGTTGTTCGAGCAGCCAACTGAGCTCGGCGGTCGCGTAAGTTGTCATCGATCGGTCTCCAGAGCGGCGGACGGGGTGGGAACGGCGGACTCGCCGCCCTTGATCGCACGCTGGAACGCGCCGAGCGCGGCGGAGTTCGCGGGTGCGGACGACGCGTCGACGTCTTTGCCGACGCCGAGGCCTTCGGGATGGACGGCCGCGAAGGTGCTGCCGCGGCGACGTTTCGGCAGTTCGGCGCCGGTCGACGCGGTGGCGGCGACGGGCACGGGCTGCGCCGCCCGTGCGGCGGCCAGCGCCTTCGGCGCGGGCGGGGTGATCGGCGGCTCGATCACGGAGTTGTCGACACGGGTGGTCAGATCACGCGGGATCACCACGACCACGGCCGTGCCGCCGATCGCCGACGGACGATACGAGACGGTCAGACCGTGTTTGCGGGCCAGATAGCCCACCACGGCCAACCCGAGTCGGGTGCCGGACAGCGTCGACAGGTCCGGCGCGGTGGTGACCCGCTCCCCCGCTGGACTCGCGCTCACCGCGGTCTCCGCGCGCCGCAGCGCCGACTCGCTCATGACCAGGCCGCTGTCCTCGATGGTGATCACCACGCCCGCGGGCACCTCGGCCGCGTACAGGTGCACCTCGGTGGTGGGCGGCGAGAAGTTGCAGGCGTTGTCGATCAACTCCGCGAGCGCGTGCATGACGGCCTCGGCGGCGTGGCCGGCGATCGCGATATTGGCCACCGCGCGCAACCGCACCCGCTGATAGCCCGCGACCCGACCCATCGCGCCGCGCAGAATCGATTGCATGGCAATGGGTTTGGCCCACCGCCTACCCGAGCGCGCGCCGCTGAGCACCGCGATGCTGTCGGCGAGCCTGCCCGCCTGGGCGGTGCGGTGGTCCAATTGGAGCAGATCGGCCAGCACGTCGGGGTCCGAATGCCGGTTCTCCATCTCGCGCAGTTCGGCGAGCATGCTCGTGGTCATGGCCTGCATGCGGCCCGCCGCGCCCGCGAACGCGGCCATCGCGGCGACGCGACGGCTCTCGCTCGAACTCGCCTGCGACCGCTGCTGCGTGGAGGTCTCCTGCATCGCGGCGAGCTGCCCGCGCAGGTCGAAGGTGGTGGCGTCGACGTATTCCTGTGCCGCGACGCGAATATGCTGTTCCTGGGCGCCCGCGTCGATCGCGGCGCGCCGGAAGTACACGGCGGCCGATACCGCGACGCTGAGCACCACCGACGTCGTGCCCGCTCCGATACTCAACGGAATTCGGAAGTCGTCGGGCGCGTAGAACACCGCGGCCGCCGAACCGCCGGAGGTCGCCACCAGGGTCGTCCACCACGTTATGTGCGGAAACCGCGGCTTGGTGCGCCGCGGCGATTCCGAATTACCGTCATCCGAGCGTTTCGATGACTGCGACAAATCCGTACTACCATCCTCGCGTGTTCGTCAGCAGGGAAAATGCAGAGTTTTCCCTGAATCTCCCGACACACTGTTCACCCACGTCAAATGCACGGACCGGCAAGCGGTTTCGACCCAAGGTCGGGTTATCGGGTCATGAGCATAGCGCTAGCGGGCCGCACCCGCGAGTCCGACTTCGTTTCAATGTCTCACCTGGCATTTCACGATCGGTCGACCCGCGGGTGCGCGCCGCGAGTTCGGCGACGGCCTCCGATATCGGAGGCCGACCGCTCGGCGGTGGCGCGAAACGTCGCCCTTCGCAATACAACAGCGCACAGCCGTTCGCTGGTGATCTTGATTACACCGCGAGTACTACAGTGTGCCAACGCTATTCGAATATCCCGCGGATAGGTTCCGAGCTTTCCTCGAGCTAACGTGGATCGGTGCTCGGACATTCGCATGCGACCAGCGGCGCGCTGGCCTGGTCGGCGGCAGCGGTGGCGCTGCCCGTCACCGTATTGACCTATCCCGCCGTACAAGCGGGCGTCGCGCACCTGGGGCCGGTCGACCTCGTCCTCGGCGCTCTGCTCACGGCGGGCGCCGCGCTCCTGCCCGACGCCGACCACCCCAACAGCTCGATCGCGCACGTCCTCGGCCCCGTCTCCTACCTGGCGTGCACCATCATCTCCAAAGCCGCGGGTGGACACCGCAAAGCGACCCACTCGCTCGCCTTCGTCGCCGCCGTCACCTACGGCACCTGGGCCGGTGTGCACTGGCTCGGCAAACCGTTCACCCTCGCGTTGGTCTTCTTCCTCCTCGCCCTCGCCGTGCGCGCCCTGCACCTGTGCCCCGGCGGCGACGGCGCCCGGTCCTGGGGCACCGTCGTCGTTCTCGCCGCGTCGGGCACCTTCGTCATGGACCACTGGCTCGCCGACAAACCGTCCTGGCTACCGTTCGCCGTCGGGCTCGGATCACTGGCGCACATCCTCGGCGACTGCCTCACCGACCGAGGGTGCCGACTCTTCTGGCCGCTCGATACCCGCGTGCGACTCCCGATCATCGAACGGACCGGGAATTTCGTCGAGACCTGGGTCATTTCCCCGCTGTTCGTGGTGGGCACGCTCGCGGTGCTCTGGTACGCGATTACCCGTCAACCCTGAGACGACCGCAGCGCGCATAAGTGCTAGAGCCCCGCAGAGCCGCAGGGGCTTCCGTACGTCTATAGCTTCTTTTGAAGTGTGAGCTGCATGTTTGTGTTTACAACAGTGGTGATGAGAAGACATAGTTAGATGCGCATATCTACGTATCGAGATGTGTAATCAGGAGGATTCCCGCCCGTTGCCGATGAACCCGGCGCTAGTCTGAGCCACATGCGCTCCGGATCCTCGATGCAACCGCAACGCTGGTCTCCCCCGACCGCCACCGCGCGGGTCCACGCCGAGAGCAGCACACCTCCCCTGCCCCCGATCCGCCGACTCGAGCTGCCCGGCGCGGGCCCGGAGGACGTTGTCCGCTCCCCCGACGGCACGCTCATCGCCGGCATCAAGGATGGTTCGATACTGCGGATCGACCCGGACGGCGGGTCCGTGACCACGCTGGCGAACACCGGCGGACGCCCGCTCGGACTGCACGCCGACGCCGACGGGCGCGTCCTGATCTGCGATTTCGAACGCGGACTGCTGGAACTGCGCCCCGACGGCACGCTCGAAGTGCTCGTCGACGAAGTGGACGGCGAACGTCTCACCTTCGCCAGCAATGTGGTGCGCGATTCCGACGGCACGATCTACTTCTCGACCTCGACTCGCCGCTATTCGCTGGACGAATACATGGGCGATCTGCTGGAACATTCGGCCACGGGACGACTGCTGCGGCGCTCGCCCGACGGCGAGGTCGAGACATTGCTCGACGGGCTGTCCTTCGCCAACGGCGTGGTCCTCGCGCCGGACCGTAGTTGTGTGCTGGTAGCCGAGACCGGCGCCTATCGAGTGACCCGATACCGGCTCACCGGACCGCGGGCGGGCGCGACCGATGTACTCGTCGACAACCTGCCCGGCTTTCCCGACAATATGGCCCTCGGCAGCGACGGCCTGGTGTGGATCGCCGTGCCCGCGCCGCGCGATCCGCTGTTGGATCGACTGCTGCCGCTGCCCGGAGTGTTGCGCCGGGCGGTGTGGGCGCTGCCCGAGTGGGCGCGGCCGAAGCCGAAGCGGACCGTATGGGTTGTCGCGGTGGACTTCGACGGCGCCGTCGTGCACGACCTGCAACGGCCCGGCGCCGATTTCGCGATGGCGACCGGCGTGGTCGAGCACGACGGAACGCTGTATCTCGGCAGTCTCACCGAGCAGGCCGTCGCCGTGACGAACGTGCCGTCCTGAGTCCGCGAACGCGATTGCGGCCGACGGCTGTCGTCCGTCGGCCCGCACCGGTCAGCGTGTCACGTCGACGAGGCGCTGGCGCAGCCAGGTGATCGGGGTGGCTCCGCCGCCGACCGCGTAGTTCGGATAGCTCTGGTGGATGCCGGATTTGACGAAGTCGTCGATCTGACGCCTGCGCTGTTCGTAGGCGGTGTTGTTCAGCTGGTCGGAGAGCAGTCCGATGCCGCCCGCGGCGAGCACGTCGCCGAGCAGGGCGCCCGCCTGCTGCTGGTAGTCGCCGATCTTGGTGGGGTCGGGATTCGACAATTGGGCGGCCAGGCCCGCGATCCGTCCGGCGAAGTCGCCGCTCGGCATCGAGCAGTACAGGTCGCCGACGGCGCAGAAGGTGTAGGTCTGCGGACTGACCCAGCCGAAAGCGCCGATGCGCGGGCCGCCCGCGCCCGCGCCGACGACGGCCGGGCCGACGAGGTTGTCGGTGGGTGAGCGTTTGGGGTCGGAGATCAGGCCGACGAGTGCGACCTGCGCGGGCGCGGCGGGTCCGAGTCCGGTGCCGATCTCGGCGGCGACGTCGCCCGCGGCGTCGGCGCCCTGGCTGTAGCCGAGCAGCACGATCCTGGTGCCCGCGCATTCGCGCGCCATGGCGGCGACGAGTCCGCGGGTGCGGTCGGTGGCTTCGGCCTTGGAACGGCCGTACACTTCGCCCTCCCAGGGGAAGGCCGTGGCCGCGTAGTGGACGTAGTCGGTGCGCACGTCGCCGCGCAGGTTGTCGGTGATCATGGCGAGCATGCCCTGCTCCGGCTCGGAGTTGGACGTCTCCCAGGTGCCAGGCACCGCGACGACATAGGTGCCAGGACATTGCGGCGCCGCGTTCGCGACCGCCGCGCCGTCGAAGTGTGCCACCGCGGCCGCCATCGCGGCGGCGCAGGCGACCGTGCCGATCTTGCGTCGTGTGAACATGGGTTCTCCGTGTCTTCGCCGCCGGGAGGCGCCTGACGGCGATCCACGGTCGGTACGGGCGGATGGGGCGCCTCACACCGGGCTCAACGACTTTGCTGCGCCAGAATTCTTAGTAACATACAGGAAATGAGGCGAGTTCGCGGACGTTCTTCGATACGACAATAGTGCCCAACACCTGCCGTACTCAAAACTCGACGCACGGTGACAACCCCCGTTGACCTGCCGTTGTTTCGCTTTCAGTGAGGGAAACACGGTACGGGCTGTCGGCACGCCCTCCGCCCGCTCCTCGAGCGGAGGGCCGCACCTCCGTGCCGACGGCGAACCTTCGGCCACATCGAAATTCTCGATAACTTATGTGCGCGTTCGCCTCATCACGCCGCCGGTTGCGGCACGGGCACACAAGAGTGACAGGAAACTTCGGCCCTGACGTGACGAGCTTCGACCACGTGTCGGGACACCGAAATCGCGGTGTCGTGCCCCGGTGCGACAATCGACGGCAGCCGCCGGGCGCGCGCCCGGCCGAACCTAGGATTGACAGATGACTCTCGATCATGGGGACCCCGGCGACGCGCCGTCCATCCCGGCTCCGACCGCCGAGGTGCTGAATCCGGCCCGCCCGTCGGCCGCCGAGGAGGCCAGAACCGTTGCGGCGTCGACGAATACCGCGACCTTGGCGAGCCTGAGCGAGGACGGCACGCCGTGGGCCTCCTTCGTCACCTTCGGCCTGTTGGACGGGCAGCCGGTGCTGTGCGTGTCGCGGATGGCCGAACACGGCCGCAACCTCGACGCCGACCCGCGCGCGAGTATCGCGGTGGTCGAACCGAATCCGCCCGCCGACCCGTTGGCGGGCACCAGGATCACCCTCGCCGGCGTGGCGGAACGTCCGGAGGGCGCGGAGGCCGAGGCGGCGCGCGCGGCGCATCTCGCGGCGGTCCCGGCGGCGAAGTACTACATCGACTACAGCGATTTCTCGCTGTGGGTGCTGCGCGTGCGGCGCATCAGGTGGGTCGGCGGATACGGCCGGATGGATTCGGCCACCGCCGAACAGTACGCGGCGGCCGCGCCCGACCCGGTGTCGCCGCACGCGGCGGGCGCGATCGAGCACTTGAACGCCGACCACGCGGACTCGCTGGCCGCCATGGCGCGCGTACTCGGCGGCTACCCCGACGCCACCGCCGCGCAGTGCGAACGCGCCGACCGCTACGGACTCGACCTGCGCGTCACCACACCGCGCGGGGTCGCGCGCACCAGGGTCGGCTACGCGGAGCGCATCGACGCGATCGACGAACTCCGCGCGGCGACGGTGACATTGGCGCGCCGCGCTCGCGAGAGCTGACTCCGGTCCGGGCGCGGCGCCGCGTCGATGGCCGACACGGCCGCCCCGCGCTGATCGAGGTGCGGAGTTCCGGCGACATCCGCCGCCTACTTCCGCGACGTCGTCAGTGTGTCAGCGCGACCTTCACCGCGACCACCGTCGCGGCGGCGACGGTGAGCAGGACCGCCGCCACCACCGTCGCGCGGGACAGCCGCTCGCCGCGCAGCCTGCGTATCACGAAGACGATCCCGCCGATGCGGACCAGGATCACCGCTTCGGCGAGCAGTTGCGCGGTGCGCGGTGCGACCCAGTCGCCCAAGGTGGTCGCGAGCACGGCGCAGGGCAGCAGGGCCGAGGTGAGGATCGGGACGGAGTTGCGCAGTTCGCGCACGCGTTCCGCGCGGGTCGGCGCGGCGTCGTCCTGCACGGTGCGACCGACGGTCTCGGCGAAGACGTGGGCGATGAAGGTCGACAGCGCGGTGCCGAGCACGATGAATATGCCCACGTAGGTGTCGGTGGTGACGATCGGCACGAGCGCGGCGAGCACCAGGACGTTGCCGTAGATGTAGGCGCTGATCCTGGCCGCGGCGTTGGCGCGGTCGAGGGGCGCGCCTCCGGCGTAGAGCGGTCCGTGCAGGAAGGTTTCGGCGTCGGTGTCCATCGGCGCTCACTCCGATCCGGTTCGAGCCCTGGCCGGTCGGGCGATCAGTTCGACCAGCAGCAGCGCGGCCAGCGCGATCAGAACGGTGACCGCGACGACCACACCTGAGGGGTATCGCCAGAAGACG
The DNA here is from genome assembly GCF_015674855.1 of Nocardia bovistercoris. Taxonomy (GTDB): domain Bacteria; phylum Actinomycetota; class Actinomycetes; order Mycobacteriales; family Mycobacteriaceae; genus Nocardia; species Nocardia bovistercoris. The sequence goes on from NZ_JADMLG010000011.1 coordinate 43,605, forward strand.
AGGGTGGCGGCTGCCGCGACGACCACGGCGATCCGCAGTGAGGTCCGGTGCGCGGCGACCGCGGATTCCAGACGGTACGGCGCCCGGTCGGGGGTGCGGACGGCGTCGAGTCCGGTGGCGAGTCCGCGCCGCAGGGCCGTCGCAGGCCGTGATGGGCCGGTGAGGTATCCGACGGCGGCCAGGACCACGGCGAGCACGAAGACCGCGCGCACTGCGGTGCGCAGCGGGAGCGCGAGGGTGTCGAAGAGGACGCCCGCCGCTTCGGGGGACAGTGCGTCGGCGGGGATCTCGCGCAGGTAGACGGCACGGCCGACGGCGATCGCGATGGCCAGCGCGAGCATGGACACGGCGAGCGCCACGCCGACCAGCGCGACGGTGCGGCGGCGTTTCCCTCGGACCGTGAGCGCGACGGCCCCGAGGGCGGCCAGCACCGCGGCCGCCGGGAGCACGGTGGCCGCGGTGTCGAGTGCGGAGGTGGCGCGCTGCGCCTTCGCCAGTCGCGGTGAGTCGATCAGGACGAGGTTCGTGTCAACGTCGGGGATGGCGGCGGCGAAGGTGAAGCCGCGCTCGGTGAGCCGGGCGCGGACGGCGTCGATGATCGGGCCGAGGTCGATGGCCACGGTGCCGTTCTCGACGCGCACCCCGTCGCGGGTCTCGCCGGTGAGGGCGCCGACCAGGATGCGGTGTGCGCGCTGGTTGGCCTCGATCCAGCGCGCCCGGAAGCGGTCGGAGGCGAGGTAGTCGGCGACGGTGTCGCGGATGAAGGATTCGCCTTCCTTCGCCAGCACCGGCGCCAGGCCGGTGACTGCGTCGGGCAGGCGCGGCAGTTCGCGGGTCAGTGCCGTGAGCGCGTCGGCGGTGGTCCGCTCCAGGTCGAGGCGTTCGGTGATGCGGTCGGTGACGGCGTCGGTGAGGTCGGCGCGGATCACCGGGTCGTCGGCGAGCGGGCCCACCGTGGCCAGATATCGCTCGGTGTCGAGCAGTTCGCCGTGCAGGTAGCGGGCGGGCACCGCGGCGAAGGCGAGTACGGCGGTGAGTACGAGCAGGGCGACCACCGCCGCCCCGCGGGCGAGCCGCCCGCGGGATCGGGTGCGTCGCGGTGCGGCGGCGCGCAGTTCGGCGACCTCGCGGCGCAGCCGCAGCAGTTCCCGGCGTTCGTCCTCGGACAGCGCGGGGCCGGAGGGCGCGGGGTCGGAGGGCGCGGGGTCGGAATTCATCGAATTCGTCCCGAATGCGCGCGGAATGCGCGAGAGCCCGCGGACTCGATTTCTTTTCGCGTCGTTGTCGCCGAAGTGATCATTTTGTGCCCTGTCCCGATGTTCGCGCACATGGAATACTCGGAGCCACCGCGACCGACCCGGCATCGGATGGTCGCTCCGATGCTACGCCTTGTCCGCCGATTTTCCGACAATGTTCCGATCCGGGTCGGCGGTGGTTCTCGACAGTGAAATCGTCACCCCGATATACCGAAACGAGGATTCATGTCGAACGAGCAGGACATCGAGGAACTGGGGCCGATCGACTATCTGGTGGTGGAATTCCCGCCGGACCGGCAACCGGACGGTTCGGCGTTGCCGTTGCTGCGGGATCTGGTCGAACGCGACATCATCCGCGTCCTCGATCTCGGCTTCGTGCGCAAGGAGGCCGACGGCAGCCTGGTCGGCGTCGCGATCGACGCGATGGGACTCGACGGCGAGTTCGATGTCACCCTGTTCGCGCAGGCGTCATCGGGTCTGCTGGATCGCGGAGATATCGACGCCGCAGGTGAGGCGCTGCGGCCGGGGGCGTCGGGCGCCGTGATCGTGTACGAAAACCGTTGGGCCGCACCGTTCGCCGTCGCCCTCCGGCGTGGCGGCGCGCAACTCGTCGCCTCCGGCCGCATTCCAACCCAGGCGCTGCTCGGCGCGCTCGACGCGCTGGAAGCCACCGTCTGACATCCGAAGGAGTTCACCATGCCAGGTCTCTTGCGCGGGGTCGTGCGGACCGCCGCCATCGCGGGCACCGCCACCGCGGTGTCCAATCGCGTGTCGCGACGCCAAGGTGAACGGTGGGCCGCCGAGCGCAGCGCGCCGCCGCAACCGGCTCCCGAGGCGTTCGCGGCCGTGCCGAGCGCGCCGGTCGCCGATCCGGTGGCGGCGATGCGGCAACTCGGGGAGATGAAATCACAGGGACTGCTGACCGATGACGAATTCGCCGCCATGAAGGCGAAGATCCTGGCGTCCTGATCTCGCATCGCACCATCTCGTAGGATTCCGCCCGAATTCAGGAGTTGATCGATGACAACCCGGAAATACGTTTTCGCAGTCGCTTTTTCGGCCGCCGCGCTACTGCTGACGACGGCCTGCGATTCCGGCAATGATTCGGATTCCTCGGCCGCGAGCACCGCCAATACCACGACCGCGGCGGCATCGACGACGCATGCCGGGCACACCAGCCTCGGCGCCACCGCGTCCTCGGTGGTGAGTTCGGCGCTCGACACCGCGCGCCAAGGCATCCAGAACGCGATCAACGCGGCGCTGGCCGCCGCGCCGATCTCTTTCGACAGCGGCAGTTCGGATCTGGGCACCGTCGACGAGGTGACATTGAAGGCGGTGGCGATTCCCTTACAGGGCAACGACACCCGTATCCGGGTGAGCACCTATGCCGCGGACGCCGATGTGGCGAAGGCCAAGTCGCTCGCGGAGGCGCGCGGCAACAATATCGCGGCGGCGCTGGAGGCCGACGGCGTCGATCGGGCGCGGATCACGGTGCGCGCGGAGGCGAATCCGAGCGATTCGGGTATCGAGGTCGACGAGGCGCGGATCGAGGTCGTGGCCGGCTAGGTTCGGCGAACCCGCCGATCCACGGATCGGCGGGTTCGCGGCGTCGCCCCCTGCGGGTCAGCGGGGCGCGACGGCGTCCGGGAAACGGTGTTGCAGTCGATCTATGTAGCGTCGAACGTCCTGTAGTTCGGTTTCCAGTCTCCGGGTCGCGGAACTCCCGGTGCCGGTCAATGCGATCTCGCGGCTGAGTGTCCTTGCCTGCATGCTCAACAGTTGCAGGAAGACTCGGGCTTGGGCGCGGTCGGCGTCGTCCATCGATCAGGGCCGATCTGTCTCGGTGTCGTGTCGGATTGCCCTGGTTTCCGCTCGCCGCGGTCCTCGACTTCCGGAAACCTGGTCGGACGCTACCTGTTTCGGAGCCTGTCATGGGCGGTTCCCGGAGAATCGAGATGACATCGAGTTCTTCGAGTGCCGAATAGTCGCTCGACCACCCGGAACCGGAGTCGCGCGGGCTGCGGGTTCGCCGGGCGAACCGCGGGCAGGCGACGGGCGCCTGCCTTGACGGGCTCGGGCCGGGATGATTAATTGGGGGTGACAGAATTAGAACACGTTCCAGTTCGGGTGCGCGGGCGGGTGCGCTGGGCCGGAACCCAGCGACGAAAGGCGAGCGATATGCGATTCACCTATGCCGAGGCGATGACCGACCCGTCCTACTACGTGCCGCTGGCACAGGCCGCCGAAGCCGCCGGGTACTCCTCGATCACGGTCGCCGACAGCATCGCCTACCCCGAGGAATCCGACTCGACCTACCCGTACACCCCCGACGGCAATCGGGAATTCCTCGAGGACAAACCGTTCGTCGAGGCGTTCGTGCTGTCCGCGGCGATCCTCGCGGCCACCACCACGCTGCGCGTCACCCCGTTCGTGGTGAAACTGCCCATCCGGCCGCCGGTGCTGGTCGCCAAACAGGCCGCGTCGCTGGCGGCGTTGAGCGGCAACCGGTTCGGCTTCGGCGTCGGGATCAGCCCGTGGCCCGACGACTTCGAGATCATGGGCGTGCCGTTCGCCGGACGCGGCGCGCGCATGGACGAATGCGTCGACATCGTGCGCGGGCTGTGCGCGGGCGGCTACTTCGAATTCCACGGCGAGTACTACGATCTCCCGCCGATCAAGATCACCCCGGTGCCCACCGAGCCGCTGCCGATCCTGATCGGCGGTCACAGCGAACCCGCGCTGCGCCGGGCCGCGCGCCGCGGCGACGGGTGGATGCACGCGGGCGGCGACCCGGCCGAACTGGACCGGCTGCTGGCCCGACTCGACACCCTGCGCACCGAATACGACACCCGCAAGGATTTCGAAATCCACGTGATCTCGCTGGACGGCTTCACCGTGGACGGGGTCAAACGCCTCGAGGACAAGGGCGTCACCGATGTCATCGTCGGATTCCGCAACCCCTACACCACCGAGCACGACACCGAGAGCCTGGACACCAAGATCAGCAATCTGAGCCGTTTCGCCGAACGCGTCATCGCCGCGACCAACGGCTGAACCCCCGCGCGCCCCGCGCACACTCCGGACAACCACCCCATACCCCGCGCACGCGGCGCGTGCGGTGCGTACGCTCGCATCGGTGCGACGGCGCACGCGCGCATACGCGCCGCGAACGCGCCGTGGAAGGCGTCGGTGCGGGTGACGGAGGTGTCATGAGTTTGGCGGTGCGGCTGGGTGAACTCCTGGACGGAACCGTGCGCGGAATCGCCGATCTCGGCACGAGTCACAGCTGGACACTGCACCGCGCGATCCTGTCCGACGGACGCGACGTCTTCGTCAAATCCACCGCTGCGCACGCCGGGGCGCTCGCCGCGGAAGCCGACGGGCTGCGCTGGCTCGGCGCGGCCGCGCCGAACGCCGTCGCGAGCGTACTCGCGGTGAACGAGACCCTGTTGGTGCTGCCGTGGCTGCCCGAGAGCGCGCCGACGCCGGAGGCGGCCGAACAACTCGGCCGCGACCTGGCCGCGCTACACGCCCACACCCCCGCCGCCTTCGGCGCGCCGTGGCCCGGCTGGATCGCCAGGCTGCCGCTGGACAACACCGAGACCGCCGAGATGTCGTGGGCGCGCTGGTACGCCGAACGCAGGCTGGCGCCGTACCTGCCCGCGGCGGCGCGCCACCTCGGACCCGACGGCGTGCGACTGGTGGAGCGGGTCATCGACCGTGTCGAAGCGCTGGCCGGGCCGCCGGAACCGCCCGCGCGCATCCACGGCGACCTCTGGTCGGGCAATATCCGCTGGTGCCGCGACCGCGCCCGGCTCATCGACCCCGCCGCCCACGGCGGGCACCGCGAAACCGATCTGGCGATGCTCGCCCTGTTCGGCGCACCGCAGTTGGACCGCCTGATGGGCGCGTACCAGGAAGCTCGTCCGCTGGCCGACGGGTGGCGCGAGCGTTCGCCGCTGCATCAACTGCATCCGCTGCTCGTGCACGTGGTGCTGTTCGGCCGCTCCTATCGCGAGAAGGTCGTCGCCGCGGCCGAAGCCGCGCTCGCGGTGTGAGTCACCGGCCGGTCGGCGCCGCCGTGGACGCCTCGTCGACCGGGAAGCACGATTCGACGGCCAGTTCGCGACGGTCACGTTCACCGAGGTGCCGAACATCGAGGAAGCGAGTCCGGCTGTCGGCGCGGGACCTCCCCGGCAATCGACGGGAGCGCGTGACGGGCATGATCATTCGCGGGAACGAAAGGAACGCCACCGATGACCACGACGACGCGCTACGCCTTCGACACCGACACCGCGAGCACCGCGCTCGGCGAACACGAGTACGCGATCGACCTGTCGCCGCGCTGGATCACCGGCGCGGGCACCGCCAACGGCGGCTACCTGCTCGCCTGCTGCCTGCGGGCGCTGAGCCGACAGATCCCGCAACCCGATCTGCTGTCGGCGTCGGCGCACTATCTGCGTCCCGGCGGCACCGGCCCGGCCCGTATCCGCACCGAGACCGCGCGGGTCGGCAGGCGCACCGGGACCGGCGCGGCGACCCTGCTGCGCGAGGACAAGGAGATCGTGCGCGTCCTTGCGACCTTCACCGATCTGGCGAGCGCGCAGGGCCGCACCCACGAGTCCGGCGAGCCGCCGCGACTGCCGCCGCCGGACCGCTGCGTCGACCCGCTCGCCGGGATCTCCGCCGCGAGCGCCACCATCGCCGCCCGCGTCGAATTCCGGATGGCGGAGGTGCCGGGATTCTTCCGCGGCGCCCCGGGCGGCACCACCGCTCTCGATTTCTGGTTGCGGTTCGCCGACGGCCGCGAACCCGACCCGATCGCGTTGGCGCTGCTGGTCGACTCCGCCGCACCCGCGGTGTTCGACCTCGGCGTCGCGGGCAGTTCCACCGTGGAACTCACCGTGCACATCCGGCGCCGTCCCGCTCCCGGCTGGCTGGCCTGCCGGGTGCGCACCGCGCATCTGGTCAACGGGTTCCACGAGGAGGATTTCGACATCTGGGACAGCACCGGCGCGCTCGTCGCGCAATCGCGCCAGCTCGCGATCCTCCTGTAGCGCGATTCAGGTCACCTCGTGGCAGCGCAGTCGCCGCTCCGGGGGTTCGAGGCCCTGCCTGAACGCTGTTCCAGGGCCTCGATCATGGCGTGCTGGTCACCGACGCCGCGCACCTGACCATAGACGGTTTCCCCGCCGCGCACCGACCAGTCGGCGCACCCGGTCCAGCGCGGCTGTGGGTCGGCAGGATCCGAGACGCGCCGCAGCTCAGGGACGGGCGAGGAAGTTCTCGAGCGCGCTCAGGACGTTGTGCGGACGTTCGAGGTGCAGGAGATGTCCCGCGTCGGAGATATCGATGCGGTCCAGGTCTGGGATGGCGGCTGCGACGATGTCCGCGATGAGCCGGAAGTCGGGGAGGTCCTCGGTTCCGCTCAGCAGCAGGGTCGGCATCGCCAGCTCGTGCAGGTGTTCGATAGGGGGGCGCGCGGGTGGGCGCTCGCGGTCGCCGTGCAGCCAGACATGGCAGGTGTCGGCGGCGATCTGAGCGCGCAGGCGGGCGGCGAGGGCGGGATCGCGGCGCGCGGTGGCGAACAGGGGGTGGCGGAACCACATATCGCGAACGCGGTCCAGTTGTCCGGCTCGGGTGGTGGTCACGAGGTCGTCCCAGAGCTGTCGCCACCGCGGCGTCCAGTCCCAGTCGGCGATTCCGGGGCTGATCAGCACGAGTCGCTCGACCCGGTCGGGGTGTTCGAGGGCGAAATCGACGGCGATGCGCGCGCCCATCGACACTCCGATGATCGCCGCGCGCGGCGCCGCGACGGTGTCGAGAACCGCGCGGAGGTCGTCGGCGTGCCGGAAAGAAGCGTCGGCGACGGACTCCGAGGCGCCGCAGCCACGCAGGTCGTAACGCACACACCGGTTCGAGGCCGTCAACGACTGCCACAACGGATCCCAGCCGTCACGGCGCCCGCCCGCGCCCGGCACCAGAACCAACGGTGCGCCCGCGCCCGCGATTTCCAGCGCGATCCGCGCCCGCTCCGCGCGAGCGACCATGTGCTCGACCATGTGTCGTCCTCACCCCCGCGGAACCTCGGTGTCCGGAGTCCTCCCACGATACGTCGAACGCTCGGCGCTTCCCCCGCCCGCCGGCGTCGCGGTGGACGGCGCGACACTCGACTCGACGGCGTTCGATCCCGCCGGGACTTCAGTTGTCGAGTGTCGCACCGCCGCGACCGCGTCGCTCGTCCATCCAGGCGATGATCCGCGCGGCGGTCTTGTCCCAGCCGGGTTCGCCGACGAGGGCGTAGTGACCCGCGTCGGGGATCTCGAGGTGGTCGCCGCGGTAGCGGTCGGCGATGGCCGCGCCGATGCGTGGGTACACGAGTCGGTCGTGCGCGGCGCTGACCGACAGGGTGGGGCAGGTGACGGCCGCGGGGTCGACTTCGATGGCGCCGTAGGCGATTTCGACGCCCGCGCGGCTGCTCTCAGGGACTTGGCGGTGGAAGAACGCGGGGCGGTCGGCGGCGGGGATACGGTTGAAGATCAGGTCGTCGAGTTCGGCGCGGTTGGGGGTCAGGGGGCGGCGCAGGAGTCCGGCGGGGATGTGCGCGGGCATCGTGCGGGGGTTCCGCGCGCCCTCCCATCTGATTCCGGCCGGTGGCAGCGAGCATTGGAAGACCGCCGCCGCGACCGCGCCGCGCGCGGCGAGCACCTGGGCGAGGAGTCCGCCCATGGACTGGCCGACCACGATCGGCGCCGCGCCCAGGTATTCGCGGGCTACCAGCGCGTCTCGCACGTAGTCGGCGACCCGCACCCGTCCCAGCGCCGGGACGGGGCGACTGTCGTGGTGGCCGCGGTAGTTGATCGCCAGGCTGCGGTATCCGGCCTCGGTCAGCGCCTTCTGGAACCAGGAGAACTGCCAGGCGCCGCCCATCATGCCGTGCAGCAGCAGGACCGGGGTCGCGTCGGGCGGACCCGCTTCGACGCCGGTGAGCCCGTCGGGCAGGGTGAGCGGGGCGCCGATCGGCTCGTCCGGGCGCGCGACCGCCTCGAGCTTGTTCAGCGGGTTGCGTTTCAGGGGGATGGCCATGCCCGCGCGCCATGCGAGTCCGGCCCTGGTGTGCGGGGCGGCCGCGGCCTGGGCACGCATGTGACCACCGAATTCGGTGACGAATCCGGTGCGCGGGTGGTCGGCCAGCACCGCGCGCAAGGCGGTGGTCGGCAGTGCGGTGTATCGGGTGCCCGCGACGTCGAGGTGGGCTCCGGCGTGCAGCAAGTGGGCCTCGGGGCCGAGTTCGAGGGGGACGTCGATGTTCATGTGCGCGGCGATGGCTTCGGCGACCCGCGTCGCGGTGGCCTCGTCCGCGCCGTCGGCGAGCAGTCGGGTCTTCGCGTCGATGCCGCCGGTGACGGCGAAGCAGTGGCCCTCGACCGGATTCGGTAGCGCGAGATCGTGGAGCAGGCAGGCGAGATAGAGGATTTCGGGGTCGAAGCGGACGCGGTCGCGCCGTGCGAACAATTCGGCCCATCGCCAGCTGCGCAGGCAGTGGTGCAGCAGCGGCGCGGAGTAGGTGTCGGCGGCGAGGCTGTAGGCGGTGCGGGTGAGGGCGCTGTCGGGCGGTGCGGTGTCCGCGCGCGGGGATGTGCCCTCGACGGGGGCGAGGGCGGTCAGCGCTCTGGCGCGGATTTCGGCAAGTTGCGCGCGCAGGGCAGCGCGGCGGAAGGTCGCGCGTTCGGCGAACGAGAGTGCGCCGTTGTCGGCGCGCGCCCATTCGAGGGTGCCGAGCGGTGATTCGGCCACGACGACTCCTCGGCGATGTCGGTTGTCGGTGCGTTCCGCGCCGGTCGCCACCGACACTTCACATACACGTTGTATATCAGCTACAGGCTGTATCTGCTATACCGTTCGTATGAGCTCAGGGCCGTCGCTGCGCCGGATGTATGCCGAGAACACCCGCCGAGTCCTGGTCGACACCGGCTTGCGGGCGTTCGTCGAACAGGGCTTCGCGGCGGTGTCGGCCGAGGAACTCGTGCGCGCGGCCGGACTCAGCCGTGGCGCGCTGTACCACCACTTCGGCGGCAAGCGCGGACTGTTCGAAGCGGTCTTCGAAGACCAGCAGCGACACGCACGGGACCGCGTCGAGGCCCGTGTACGAGCCGACCACGACCTGCTCGAGCAACTGCTGGCCGGAATGGACACCTTCCTCGACATCTGCGGTGAACGGGACTACCGCGAGATCGTGCTCGTCCAGGGGCCCGTCGCGCTGGGCTGGCAGCGGTGGCGGGAGTTGGACCGACAGCAATTCCACGGCCTGCTGCTCGCGAGCGCCACCCGCATGATCGACGCCGGTCTGCTGCCCGGTGACATTCGTCCCGACCTGCACGCGGCGGGCCTCTACGGCATGCTCACCGAGATGTCGTTCACGATCGCCGACGCCGACGACCCGGTCCGCGCCAGGCAGGAAGCGGGCCGGTGCCTGCGCCGCGCGGTGTCGGCGGGCTAGTTCAGGTTCTCGACGACGACCGGCTCGATGCCCTCGGACTCCGGCAGCGCGAACCCGAACACCTGGGCGTAGAAGCTGGATTCGGCGTCGAGTGCGCGACGGATGTTGGCGGCGCGGCGGAAACCGTGCTGCTCGCCCTCGAACAACAGATAGGCCACCGGAATCCGCCGTTCGCGCAGCGCCGCCACGATCATCTCCGACTGGTTCGGCGGCACCACCGCGTCCTCGCTGCCCTGCAACACGATCAGCGGCTTGCGGAATCGGTCGACGTGATGGATCGGCGACCGGTCGCGGTAGATGTCGCGCCCGGACGGATACGGCGCGACCAGCCGGTCGAGGTAGCGGCTCTCGAACTTGTGGGTGTCGGCCGCGAGCGCCTCGAGGTCGGCGATGCCGAAATGGTCCGCGCCCGCGCTGAACGGGGTGTCGGGCAGGGTGAGCGCGGCCAGCGTCGTGTACCCGCCCGCCGAGCCGCCGCGAATGGCCAGCCGTCGCGAGTCGACGCGGCCGCGTTCGCCGAGCCAGCGGGCCGCGGCGACGCAATCGGCGACGTCGACGATCCCCCAAGCGCCGGCGAGCAGTTCACGGTAGGCGCGGCCGTAACCGGTCGAGCCGCCGTAGTTGACGTCGACGACGGCGAAACCGCGGCCGGTCCAGTACTGGGTGGACAGCGACAGCACCGGTTGCGCCTGCGCGGTCGGGCCGCCGTGGATCAACACGAGCAGCGGCGGAAGTTCCCCGCGCGGACCGGTGTAGCGGGCGTTGGCGGGCGGGTAGAACAGGCCGTGGGCGGTGCGCGGTGCGCCGGTCGGGTCCTGCGAAGGGAACGAGATGGGTTCCGGCACCGACACTTCCGAGGGGTCGAGGCCGAGATCGCGCGGTGCGCGCAGGGTCTCGACCGCCACGGCGCCGACATCGACGCGGTAGACGCCGAATTCGGCGGTGGGACTGCCCGCGACGACGACCACCGAGTCCGCGCCCGCGCGCACGACGGCCGAGAACGCCGAGAACGGCAGGTCGAGTTCCCGGACCGAGCCGTCCGGGCGACGCCATGCGAGGCCGTCGTAGCCGTCGCGCCACCGCGCGAACACGATGCCGCCGTCGTCGAGCACCGCGTAGCGCGCCGACCCCAACTGCCATGCCGGCACGCCGATCTCGGCATCGACCTCGACCACCGCGACGACACCGCCGCCCGCGGTCCAGCGGTAGAGGTTCCACCAGCCGGTGCGGTCGGACAGGAACAGCAGCGACCCGTCGGCCTGCCACCGCGGTTCCCCCACCGACTCCCCCGGCCCGCCCGCGACGACGGTGTCCGCGCCGGTCGCGAGGTCGCGCACCCGCAGCACGGTGTCGTCCCACGGCATGGACGGGTGATCCCACGCCACGAAGGCCAGCCGGGCGCCGTCCGCGCTCGGCCGCGGCGCGACCACGAAATCCGGGCCGCTCACCACCACCTCGGGCGTATCCGACAGCCGCACGATCTCGTTGCGCACCGCGACCGCGCCACCGCCGTCGCTCGGATGGCGCTCCCGCACCGCGAACACCTCGCCGCCGGGACCGATCTCGCCGTCACCGAACCGGTCACCACGCGCGACATCGGGAACCGGGGTGATCGGCACCGGAACCCCTCCGGGTTCGAGCCGATACAGCCGCTGGTCGGCCCAGTTCGCGAACCACAGCACACCGTCGCGGACCCACCACGCCGCACCGCCGTACTCGTGCACCGCGGTGCGCGCGTCCATGTCCCCCGGCAGTAGATCCGTGACGACGCCGTCCGCGCCGCGCCGCACGATCTGGGTGCGGCCGTTCTCGGCGGGACGCCCCTCCGACCAGTACACATCGTCGCCGTCGACCCGTACCTCCCCCAGTCGCACCGCGGCGGCGACAACGGATTCGGAGGTGATGGCGGTCGGCCAGGAACCGAAGGGCAACTCGGTGAACGTCACCGGCCAAGGCTAGCCGCCCCCGCCCCGGCGACCGCTCCGCGACGCACCCGAGGCTCCGCACGGGCCGGGATCGCCGGGTGTGAGGGGTGCGAAGTGTGGTCGAAGCTCGGGTTTTCCGCGATATTGGGCCTATTCTGTGGAAGGGACAGGGGAGGGCTGTTCATGATTCGGTTGTTGGCTTGGCTGCGCGGCAATATCGACGGTGTCGTCGCCTTGGTGCTGGCCATGGTCGTCGGCGTGCTCGCGGTGCTCGACCTCATCGACGTCGACCAGGTGAACGCGGTCGTACTGCTTGTGCTCGGCCTGCTCGCCACCACCCTGCTGCGCGACCGGCAGTTGTCGGCGCAGGCGGTGCGCGACGCGTCGGCGGTGCAACTGCTGTACGGGCCGGACATCGGGCACGCGCACACGCTGGCGCGGCGCGATACCGAAGTATGGATCTTCAAGGGCGGCACCGGAACCTACATCCGCGCGGTCACGCTGCGCGCCTGCGTCGAGAATGCCCGCCGCGAACAGCGGCCGCTGCGTATGCAATTGGAGATACTCGACCCGGCCAACGAACCGCTGTGCAAGACCTACGCGCAGTTCCGCACCTCGCTCAGCCCGGAGACCGGGCGCTCCGACGAGGCGTGGACCACCGAGCGGACGCGGCGGGAGTCGTATGCGACGGTGCTCGCGGCGTGCTGGTTCCGGCAGCGGTTCACCTTCCTCACCATCGAGGTCGGGCTGTCCTCGGTGATGACCACCTTCCGCTGGGATCTGTCGTCGAGCTGCGTCATCGTCACCCAGGACAATCCGAACACCCCCGCGCTCATGTTCGAACGCGACAAGCCCTATTACCGCGACCTCAACCGAGAACTCGTGGCGAGTTTCAAACAGACCCGCCGGGTTCAGCTCAGCCGCTGCGAGGAACTGCCGCTGGGCAACGAGCCGACGGTCGACGAGGTCCGCGGACTCTTCGACGCCCTCGGACTCGGCCTGCCCGCATCCTTCACCGACCGCGATGTCGCCGATATCACGCGGCGCGCGCTGCAACCGAGGAATCCGTACTAGTGCACGATCACTTACCCGCCCGCTGGCCGATCACCTCCGAGACCACCGCGGCCGACATGCGCCGCTGGGCCCGCGCCTGGCTCAGCGACGTCGTCGCGGGCCGAGGCGAGGTCACCGCCGTGCGACATCCGCTGGGGTTCCTGTGCTTTCCGGTGTGGCGCGGCGGCACGCTCGGCATCTGCGTGCACGTGTGGTGCGACGGCGTGCACGCCCGGCTCACCACGTCCCCGATCCACGCGCACAGTTGGGACCTGGTGAGTTTCGTCCTGTACGGGACGGTGGCGAACGAGGTCGTCGACGTGGTGGACGCGGCGGCGCCGACGCACCGGATCTTCGAGGTCCGCAGCGACGAGGACGGCGATCTGGTGCGCGCGACGCCGCGGCTGGTGCGCCACCGGCACCGGTCGAGGGAACTGTTCGGCCGCGGCGACACCTACCGGCTGCCGCGTGGGGTGTTCCATCTGTCCGATGTGCGCGGCAACGCCGCCACCGTCGTCCTGGGCGATTATCGGCCGGATTGCCCCGATCGATCACTCGGAGCGGTTCTCGGGGAGGATCATCGGGTATATCGCATCCGTTGCACCGCCGAGGAGACCCGCCGGTTCGCGCGGGTGGTGCTGGAACGATTGGCCGATTCGAACACCCCGCGAGAGCTGGAGGACCGATGCGATCAGGCGAGATCATGAACGAGGCGCCGGACGCCGCCGTCGTGGCTTCGGCCACCGATATCGCCATCGCCGCGGCCGAGGAAGCGGGCGCGGCGATCCGCGCGGGCCTACGCGAGGCCCTGCAGGTGCGGGCCAAGGGCGCCGACGGCGATCTGGTGACCCAACTCGACCTGCTCGCCGAGGACATCATCCTGCGGCGGCTGCGCGAGGCCTTTCCCGGACACGCGATCCTGGCCGAGGAGTCCGGGCGGCACGGCGGCGCGCAGGACAGTTGGTGCTGGGTGGTCGACCCGCTCGACGGCACCAACAACATCGCCGTCGGGCTGCCGGTCTACTCCGTCGGCATCGCGCTGTGCCACGCGGGCACACCGGTGGTCGGCGTGGTGCACGAACCGACCACCGACCGGACATGGTGGGCGGTGCGCGGCGGCGGCGCTTTCGGCCCGCACGGCCGCATCCGCGGCCTGGCTCGCGAACGCAAGCGCTCGGCCCCCACACTGGCCTGGCTGCAAGGGTATTCGGTCGGCAGCGCCGATCCGGTGGCGCGCGGGCTGCGGCTCACACTCGAGGCCAATGCGCGGCGCGTGATCCAGCTGTGGTCGCCGCTGCTGTGCTGGATGATGGTGAGTCGCGGCGACATCGACGGATTCGTCGGCTACCGCGCCGGTGTGATCGACCTGCCAGCGGGCAGTCTCATCGCGCGCGAATCCGGCATCAGGATCACCGATTTCGACGGCGCGCCGCTCGACGAGCGCATCGACCCCGCCGACGGCGGCGTCGACTTCCTGGCGGGCACGGGCGAGATACCGCACGATCTGGCGCTGTTGGTGAAATCCGCGGCCGATGTGCGGGTCAGCGGTCTCGCACGCTGAGCACGCACCTCATCCGAATACGAGCAGCGCGCCGACGGCCGCCGAGGTGGCGAGGACCGCGAGCACGATGCCGGTGCGCACGAAGCGCGACAGCGGTATTCGCACCCCGTGGCTGCGGCAGAACTCGAGGCACAGCAAGGTCGCCAGCGAAGCCCACGGCGTGATGACCGGCCCCACATTGGTGCCGATCAACAGGGCCAGGAGTTGGTTGCGGTTCTGCTCCGGCACCACCGCCTCACCGGCGGTGTAGGCGGGCAGATTGTTCGCGATATTGGACAGCGCCGCACCGGCGCCCGCCGCGCGGTAGGCGCCCGCCGCACCGGGATCGGCGCCGATCAGCCCGCGCATGACATCGTCGAGGCCGTGCCTGCTCAGCGTCGGCACCACGAGGAACAGCCCGACCACGAAAACCAGCAGCCGCCACGGAATCAACGAGAACGTGAGGGCCGAGCGGTCCAGGACCGCGAAAGCCGCCAGCGCGATGAGCGCCGCGGCGGCGGCGGCGAACTCCACACGTTCGCCCAGAATCGGCACGGCGACGATGAACAGCACGCAGGCGCCCGCCGTGATGCGGAACAGGCGGCGTTCGTCGGCGCCGTCGAGCCGCACGGGTTCGGGCACCACGTACCGGTCGCTGTCGCGTTGTCGGCGCCGCCAGAAGAACACCCACAGGCACACCGAGGTCACGAGCATCGAGGCCAGTTGCGGCGCCCACATCGCCGCGGCGAACGCGGTGGCATCCATACCGACGCGATCGGAGGCGAGCAGATTGGTGAGGTTGGAGACCGGCAGCAGCAGGCTGGCGGTATTGGCCAGCCACAGCGTGGTCATGGCCAGCGGCAGCGGCGCGATCCGGGCGGGCGCCGCGACCGCGAGCATGACCGGGGTGAGCAGCACGGCGGTGGTGTCGAGGTTGAGCAGGACGGTGGTGGCGGAGGCGAACAGGACGCACAGCACGAACAGGGCGGGATAGTTGCCGCGGGCCGCGATCACGACGCGATGCGCGATCACCTCGAAAACCCTGGCGCGTCTTGTCAATTCCGCCAGCACGACGACACTGCCGAGGAACAGCAGCAGCGGCCCGATGCGCCGCATGTTGTCCACGGCGTCGGCGCGCGGCAGCAGACCGGTGAGCACGCAGAGCAGCCCGGCCGCCAGTAGCGACAGCCGCACCCGGTCCAGAACGCTCAGCCGCGCCGGGCGTGCGCGTGCCGCGCCGGGACTCGACGGCGACGACGCGGAGGGATCCACCTGTTCGGACACACCCGCCATCTCATCATGGCAATCCACCTGTGCTCCACGGGGATCAGGGCGGGGCATACTGGGTGGGTGACAGCGCGGGGTGGGCTTCCCAGGGACTTCTTCATCAGCTATTCCCCTGCCGACGAACGGTGGGCGACCTGGCTGGCGTGGCAATTGGAGGCGGCGGGGCACAGAACCCTCATCCAGGCATGGGACTTCGTGCCCGGAACGAACTTCATCGACTTCATGGACCGCGGCGTGCGCGAGTCGGTCGTGGTGATCGCGGTGTTGTCGGACAGATATCTGGCTTCGCGCTACGGAACCATGGAGTGGCAGGCGGCATATCGCACCGATCCGGGGAAGCTGTTGCCGATACGGATCGCCGACTGCGCACTGGACGGGCTGCTCGCCACCCTCACCTACGTCGACCTGGTCGGCGTCACCTCCGCGGACGAAGCCCGGCGCACCCTCTTCGAACGCATCGGGCACCTGCTGGAGGGACGGGCCAAACCGCGCATCGCGCCGAACTATCCGTCGGTCGGGATGCTCGAAGGGATCGGCGGCGAGACGAGTGATCTCGGGCACAGCGACCCGAGCGACCTCGGACCGGTCGAATCGCCCTTGCGCAGGCGCACCCCGGTCGCGGCGCCCGTATTTCCCGCCGCGCCCGACGCCGCGGGCAAGCGGCACGACGGCATCAGCGTCCTGCACATCGCGGGCCCGCGTTTCGGACGCGGCATGTTCGGACGCGACGACCCCGCGACCGCGGGCGAACTCCAGTCCCGCGTCTGGGCGAACGTCACCCACCTGATCGACCAGGGCGCCCCGAAACCCGACCTGATCGTGGTGACCGGCGACCTCACCGAATCCGGCCGCCCGAAAGAGGTCGACGAGGCGCTGTCGTTCCTGACCGGGCTGCGCGTGCTGCTCGGGCTCGAACCCGCGAGGCTGGCGATCGTGCCGGGCAACCACGACGTGTCGAAAGCGGGCTGCCAGGCCTACTTCCTGCAGTGCGAGGCCCGCGACCGCTTCCCGCAGCCGCCCTACTTCCCCAAGCTCGACCAGTTCGCGCGCCTGTTCGCCGAGCTCTACCAGGGCTTGGACCACCTGGTGTTCGACATCGGGCAGCCGTGGACGCTGTTCCCGATACCCGAACTGCACGTGGTGATCGCGGGCCTGAACTCCACGATGTCGGCCACCCACCGCGCGGCCGACGACTACGGCCAGATCGGCACGCCGCAGGCGGCCTGGTTCGCCGAACAACTGCGCGCCTTCGAGGAACGCGGCTGGCTGCGGATCGGTATCCTGCGCCACGATCCGGTGCCGGGCTCCAACGCCGCCGACGACGACCCGGCGCTGCTGCGCGACGCCGACGTGCTCAATCGTCTGCTCGGCGCCAGGCTGCACCTGCTCGTGCACGGACCGGGCCCCGGCGGTCGACTGCCCGACACGCTCGGCAAGGAATTGGTGGTGATGCCCGCCGCGGCGCCGGGCCGCGACGAGCTGATCCACATCACCGCGAGCGGACTGGTCAGGTACAGCGCGCACAGCGCGACACCGGAAAAACCCGAGGCGCGGGTGGAGCGAGCGTGGCCGAAAGCCGACACCGCACTGGCCGCCGCGGCGCCCGAGACGACGGATCCGCGCCGGATCGAAGCGCCGACCGAGCGGAACCAGGTCCTCGATCCGCACGCCAGACTGCTGGAACGGGTCACCGAGATCTGCGAGAACCGCTATCCGGGCGCCCGAGTCCGGCGGGTCGAATCGGACCCGCCGCACCTGTTCGTCACCCACCACAACGAAGGGGTGGCCGCGCAGTGGCGCATCGGCGTGCGCGTCGGCGAGACGACGAGGCAGGTCGTCGAGGACTTCCTCGCCCTCGATCCCGAATACGGATCCGAGATCGTGTACCGTGGCGCCGCCCCGCCGCGCTCGTTGCGCGAGCAGGCGGCGAGCAACGGGCTTCGGGTGCGCAGCTTCGTCGAATTCCAGGGCCTGCTGGATCTGGACGACTACCTGGCCAAGCAGGAGGCGCGGCTGCGCACCGACCACAGGTATCCGCCGAATATGTACGTGCCGCAACGGTTCCGCGCGATGGAGGAGGACGACCAGCGCGTCCACGACGATCTCGTCGAGGAACTGACCCGCATGGTGGCCGCCGACCACGGTCGTTTCGTGCTGCTGCTCGGCGACTTCGGCCGCGGCAAGACCTTCGCGCTGCGCGAGCTCGCCCGGCGGATCACCGCGACCATGCCCGCGCTGATCCCGATCTTCGTCGAATTGCGGACCCTGGACAAATCGCATTCGGTGGACGGGCTGGTGGCGGCGCACCTGGCCAATCACGGCGAGGACCGCATCGACCTCAAGGCCCTCCGCTACATGCTGCGCGAAGGCCGAGTGGTGTTGCTGTTCGACGGATTCGACGAACTCGTCACCCGTATCAGCTACGAATTCGCGGCCGATCACCTGCAGACCTTACTGCAGGCCGCCGAGGGCAAGGCCAAGATCATCGTCGCGGGCCGCACCCAGCATTTCGAGTCGCGCGCCCAGGTGCTGACCGCGCTCGGCGAGCGCGTCGGGCTGCTGCGGGAACGGCGCATCCTCGCGATCGAGGATTTCGGCGAATCCCAGATCATGGCCTTCCTGACCAACCGATACGACGGTGACGAGCAGCGGGCCGCGAGCCGGATGCGCCTGATCACCGGCCTGCAGGATCTGCTCGGGCTGGCCAGGAATCCGCGCATGCTCGGATTCATCGCCGATCTCGACGAGCGGCGGCTGCGCACCGCGGCGGGCGCCAAGCAGGCCGTCGGGCCCGCGGGCCTGTACCGGCAGATCCTGGAGTCGTGGCTGTCGTTCGAGGCGACGCGGGTCGCGGGCGTCGCGGGCGGGCAGCCGGGGTTGCGCCTGCCCGACCTGTGGCAGGCGGTCACCGCGTTCGCGTTGCGCTGCTGGGAGATCGGCGAACCCTACCTGCGGCTGTCGGAACTGACCGAGGTGGCGCGCAGCTTGGTCGACCTGACCGGACCGAACCGGATGTCGGTGCAGCAGTCCGCGCACGCCATCGGATCGGGCAGCCTGCTGGTGCGCACCGACGAGAACCTGTTCGGGTTCATCCACACCTCGGTGATGGAATGGCTTGTGGCCGACCACATCGCCGAACAGTTCGGCGCGGGCGTGGCGCATCCACCGCAGCTGTCGCACGCGCCGCTGTCGCAGCTGTCCATCGACTTCCTCGGCGACCTCGCCGATCCGCGGCCCGCGCGCGCCTGGGCCGAAGCGGTGCTCGCCGACCCCGACGCCGACGTGCACGCGCGGACCAACGCGCTGCGACTGACCACAAGGATGCGGACCGCGCCCACCGCGGATCTGCGCGACGCCGTCCTGATCGGCGAGGACCTCTCCTATCGCGACCTGCGCGGGGTGGATCTCAGCGGCGCCGATCTCACCGACGCCAGACTGGTCGGCACGAACCTCGCGGGCGCGAACCTGCGGGGCGCCCGGCTGGTCGGGGCGCGGCTCGACGAAGCGGTGCTCACCGACGCCGACCTCACCGACGCCGACCTCACCAGGGCGCGCCTGGCGCGCGCCGACCTCACCGGTGCGCGCGCGGTGGGCAGCCGATGGGCGCGGGCCGCGCTGGTCGAGGCCACCGGCCGACCGCTCGGCACCGACCTGCTCGGCGCCGCCGTCGTGCCCGGCGCGGCGGCGCAGACCGAATTCGCGCCCGCCGCCGTCGGTGTCAGGCACGGCTTCGACGCCAGGCACGGCAGGCTCCCGCAGCCGGTCGCCTACAGCCCCGACGGCGGCATGCTGGCCACCGGCAGCGACGACGGCGGGGTGCTGATCTGCGACAGCGAGACCGGACGCCCGCTGCGCACCCTGCAGACCCACCGGGCCAGGACCTTCGCCGTCGGATACACCGATACGGTCCTGGTCACCGGATCCGGCGACGGCACCGTCGGCCTGTGGGACGTGACCTCCGGCGAACTGCGCCGAATCATCCACGGGCACAAGGACTGGCCGTGGCCGGTGGTGCTGAACGAGACCGGGACGGTGCTGGCCACCGGCGACGCCGAGGGCGTGCTGCGGCTGTGGTCGCTGCCCGGCGGCGACCTGCGCCACACCTGCCGGGCCGAAACCGGCCACGAACTGATCTACAGCATGGCCTTCAACGGCGCCCTGCTCGCGGCCTCCTACCGCGACGGCACGGTTCGGCTCTGGAATGTCGAAACCGGCGCGCGGACGGGACAATTCACCGCCGTGTCCGGTGCGGTGTTCCGCATCGCGTTCAGCCCCGACGGCCGACTGCTCGCGACGGGCGGCGCGAACGGCGCGCTCGCGCTGTGGGATCCCTTCACCGGCACTCGGGTACACCGGCTGCACGGGCACACCGGGCGCGTCTACACCCTCGCCTTCCACCCCACCCGACCGATACTGGCCAGCGGCGACACCGAAGGAAGTGTGCGCATCTGGGACGCAGGCAGCGGTGCGTCGACCCACGTGTGCGCCGAACACGGCGCGGCGATCTACTGGATGGCGTTCGACCCGACGGGCTCGGTACTGGCCTCGGGCGACAGCGCGGGGCTGGTCTGCCTGCGCGACGGGGTGAACGCCGAACTGCGGCACCAGCTCTCGACGCACACCGGCTCGATCTGGCCGTTCGCGTTCCGCCCCGACGGCGCGCAGCTCGCGGTCACCGACGACCAGTTCACCACGCGACTGTGGGATCCGGTCACCGGTGCCTGCCGTCACACCCTGACCGGCCACGGCCGCCAGGTCACCTCGGTCAGCTTCAACGCCGACGGGACGCTGCTGGCCTGCCGGGGCAACGACGGGGTCGTCCGGATCTGGGATCCGGTGACCGGTCGCATGACCCGACCGCTCATCGGCAGCCGGGACCGCCTGTTCACCTTCGAATCCGCGGCGTTCAGCGCCGTACGGCCGAACCTGATCGGCACCGTCGGCAACGACGGCAGGCTCGGCCTGTTCGATCTCGGCGGCGACGCCTACGACCGGCACATCAGCGTCGAGGCGGCGCCGGTGTGGGCCTTCGCGTTCGACCCCACCGGAGAACTGCTCGCCACCGCCAACGACGACGACACGGTGGTGATCTGGGTGCAGAACACCGGCGCGCTGCACACCGTGTGCGGCGAACACCGGGGACGGGTGCGCTCCATCGCCTTCAGCGCCGACGGCGCCGTCATGGTCACCGGCTGCGACGATTCGATGGTGCGGATCTGGGACGTGCAGTCGGGACAGCTGCTGCGCACCCTGCGCGGCCACACCGACCGCGTCTACGCGGTGCTGACCCACGGCGACCGGCTGGTCAGCGCGTCCTGGGACGGTACGGCCCGGATCTGGGACACCGCGACCGGCGAATGCGCGCACGTCCTGGAACGGCACACCTCGCGGCTGTGGGCGGCCGCGATCGACACCGCCACCGGCGTGCTCGCGACCGGCGGCGACGACCTCGTCGTCCGGCTGTGGGACGTCGCCACCGGGCGCCACCTGCACACCCTGGAGGGCCACAAACGGCGGGTGTGGTCGCTGGCGTTCCGTCCCGGCGGCGGCCTGCTCGCCAGCGGCGGCGACGACGGGAACACCATCCTGTGGGACACCGACGCGGACTCCCCCGCCATCCGGGCGACCCTGCTCGGGCTGCCCGAAGGCTGGGCGGCGCTGGCCCCCGACGGCCGCTACAAGTTCGACGGCGCCATCGCGGGCCAGTTCTGGCAGGTGATCGGCATGTCCCGCTTCGAGATCGGCGAACTCGACCCCTACCTGCCCGAGGTCCGCCGCATGACCGCCGCCGAACCGTTCTGACTCAGCGCGGCCTCACCCGCGCTCGATGGTCCAGTAGGCCTCGAGGACCGGCTCGTCGGCGGCGTGCCAGGTGAAGACCTTCCAGCGGTCGCTGTCCTCCTGCCATTCGCTGGCGTACAGGTAGGACGGGTAGTAGGTGTTGTGCAGCGCGATGGTGTCGTTCTCGCTGATGACGCGGCTGCCTTCGGAGTACATGCCGGAGCCGGAGCTGATGCTCTCGTCGACGGAGAGGCTGCCGTTGACCGACAGGCTTCCGGAGACACTGCCGTAGACGCTCAGGTCGCCGGAGACGTCGAGGTCGGAGCGGGCGGTGAGACGGCCACTCGCGGCGAGTTCACCGCTGACCTCGATGCCGTCGGTGTCCTCGGTGGTGAATTTGCGTTCGCCGTCGGAGGAGACCGTGAGGTCGCCGTCGGTGCGCAGTGATCCGTCGATGGCGCAGTTGTCCTCGACGTACAGTTCGCCCAGCACGGTCAGGCCGTTGGTTCCCGAGGTGTCGATCTTGCGTTCGCCTTCGTCGTAGACGATCAGATCGCCCTTGGCGCTCAAGAGTTCTTCGACGGTGCACTCCCCCTGGACTTCGACCGAGCCGAGGACCGCGAGTCCGTCGGTGTCCGCGGTGGTGAGTTTCGTCCCCGAATACCCGGCGACGGTGAGGTCGGTCAGAATCGGGTTCGTGACGGTCACGGTGAGGGTGGCGTACTGGTAGATGGGTTCGAAACCGTTCTGCGGCTGCGCGTTTCCAGAGGTGAGGGTGGCGCACAGCGTGAAGGTCGTGTCGTTGTCGATCCCGTCCCACACGGTGTACTGGGTGCCCGCGCCGTCGGTGAGCAGGCTGCCGTCGCCGTCGTAGAGCTGGAAGGCGGTGCCGTTGCTCTCCCAGGTGAGGTCGATCCGGTCACCGACGGTGAATTTGGTGCGCGGCACGTTCGGGTTGCCGGGGTCGCGGGCCAGGAAGTTGTTGAGGTAGAAGGTCTGTTCGTCGACGGGCATGGTGAGGGCCCCCTGTTTGTAGGTGAAATCAGCCGGGGTGTCGGTGGTTCCGGAGTGCTCGCGCAGCAGGCAGGTGAGGGTGCCGGTGTTGGCGCCGAGGATTCCGTCGATGCCGAAGTTGAGGGGGTAGTCGACGCGGTCGTCGGACCGTTCGACGGTGCGGAAGCCGGTGCGGTAGTACTGCACTTTGCCGCCGATGTCCCAGTCGTCGATGTCGGTGCTGGTGTCGATCTCCCACGCGGCGTTGCTGCACGACCAGTTCGGGGCCTGCGTGAAGTAGGGATTGCCGTCGACATCGTTCTTGGGCACGGCCAGCTGGATCTTGTCGCAGTAGACCGGACCGTCTTCCGGAGCGAAAACGGCTATGGTGATGCGGTTCTCGCTCGGTGTGGTGGCGCCACTGGCTTGCAGCGGGTCGGGACTGGTTGCGGCGGCGTAGCGGAGCAGCGGCGGATCGGTCATCGTGTGATCTCCTCGGGGTTGTCGTCTTCGAGGTCGGTGGTGAACCGCAGCAGCCCGTCCTCGACGGTGATCGGGGTGTCGGGGAATCGGGCGTCGGAGGTGACGGCGGTGAGCGTGTTCGGGGTCCAAACGCCGTCCGGTCCGGGACGCAGCCAGGACCAGCTGCCGTGCTTCTCGCTGGGTTGCGGGAACGCGACGGACTGCCCGCTCTTGTCGGACACGGTCAGCACGGGGCCGAAGCGGAACAGGGCTTCGATGTGGTCCAGCGGTGTCTGGACGTGGCTGGGCGCCACGCTCACCGCCGCGGTCGGGGTGATGCCGGTGACGGCGTGCACGCTCGCGTGCGGGTCCATCAGCAGCAGCACTTCGGTAGGCGCGGGATCGGCGAAGGTGAGTTCGAGGTAGTTCGCGTCCGAGGGGGTCGCGCACGGTCCGAGGGGACCGATGCGGGTGATGTAGTCCTGCCGCGGGTCCGGTGCGGTGACGCTGTTGAACCGGTCGTATCGGTAGGTTCCGTCGGCGTCGGCGGTGAAGTAGCCGATGAGGCCGTCGTCGCGAGCCGCCTGGTCGCCGAGCCGCACGGCGAACCGATACGCCGTGAAGGCGGCTGGCGGCGGGTCGAGGGTCGCGGCCCACCCGGTGTCGAAGATCGGCGTGCCGTCGAGTTCGAGCCGCAGCTGGGCGCGCACGAGCGCCAGTGGACGCCCGAGCAGGACCGACAGGTTCCGGTCGGCGCGGGCGCCGAGCGGGTCGACGGTCCACAGGGTGGAGTCGATGACGTCGAGGAAGGCGGTGAAGTCGGCTTCGGTGGCGAGCTTCGACGAACCGATGAGACCCGCGACGACCGGTGCGCGGGCGGCCAGTTCGGCGAGGGTGGTGACGGCGCCGTCCGGTGGCGGATCCCACTGTCCGACGCGTCGGGAACCGCTGGTGACGAGCCGGTAGGTGCCGAGCAGCGCGCCCGCCGGGTCGTAGAGCAGCAGGCTGTGGTCGAGGTGGTTGGGCAGCAGCCAGCCGCCGACCGGGTTGGCCTCGGCGTCGGTGCCGACCACGCGCGTGCCGGTCATGCCGTCGAGCAGTTCGAAGTTCAGCCGGGCCGGTTGCAGCAGGCGCGGCGGCAGTTGGGCGACGGCGGCGATCGTCGGGTCGAGCGCGGTGTCGGTGGCGAAGGCGTCGTCGATGACGAACGGGAAGTTCCGGTAGTCGTGCAGCCCACCGTGTTCGGTGTCGGGGTTCACGACGTCGAGGACCCGGCCGAACTTGTCGTAGAGGAACAGCTGCTGGAAATAGAGCTGCCCCTGCCGAATTTCCTGGAACGGCGCGTCCTCGCCGCCGGGCAGGTAGGGCACGGTGGTGACGCGGCCGCGGTAGCGGGCGGGCAGACTGTCCGCACCCGCCGCGTCGGGATAGCCGACCAGGTCGGCGATGCGGGGGTGGTGCGGGTCGTCGGGGGTCGGGCGGCGGAACGCACGCGAGTCGCGGGCGGTCAGGCGCTCGTTGAAGCCGGTCAATTCCTGGGCGAGGAAACTCCAGTCGCCGATGGCGGCCAGCCACCGCGCCAGCCGGTCGCGCTGCGGGCCGGTGCCGTGATCGGTCACGAACTTCTCCAGGCGCGCGGCGAACAGGCTGCGGGGGTGTGGGCTCAGGGCCGAGATGCCCTTGATGTCCACCGGATTCGCCGACACCGTGGCCGTTCCGGGGGTGTAGCGGTAGTCGGTGCCGTCGAAGGTCCAACAGCGCTGCGCGCCTTCGGTGTACGGGATCGGCAGGTACTGCGCCTTCCATTCCATGAACAGCGGCTGCCAGGGTTGGGTCCACGCGGTCAGGCCGAGGGCGGGCAGGGTTCCGGTGTAGGCGGCGGGGTCGTGCGCGGTGAGCGCGGCGGTGACGGCTTCGACGGAAATGCCTGCGGCGGTAGCCAATACGGTGGCGTTGCCGGGGTCGAGCAGGAAGTATTCGGCGAGCAGGGCGGCGGCGCCGTCCGGAAGGGCGGCGAGAACGGGGATCTCGGGCATGGGTGGTCGGCCCGGCGTGGCGTCGATGTCGGTGCCCGACACCGTGACTCGGCTGATCAGGCTGGAGCTGTGTTCGTCCACCGGTCGCACGGGCAGCGATCGGTCCTCGGCCACGGCGTCGGAGGGCGGCAGCACGCCCGACAGTGCGACGACCGGATTGTTGCTCTGCCAGAACGAGGATTTGGGGATCGCTTTCAATGTCGCCCCTGCGGGCAGGTCCCTGGTCGCCGCGAAGGCGCCGATGCCCGCTCGCAGGGCCTGATGCGCGGTGGCGTGCGCGGTGTCGGGGTCGGGTTGGGGCACCGCGTCGGCCAAGGCGCGCACCGCGTCGGTCAGGCCGCGCACCGTCGCGGCCAGGCCGTCCCGGTCCGGGTCGAGCTGGGCGTCCATCTCGTCGGGATCCGGCGCGTCGTCGGGGGCGGGCCAGAGTGCGTCCACGAGACCGCGTTTGAGCCAGAGCGCGTTGAGTCGCCATTGTGACGAGGCGAGCAGACCCAGTTGTGCGTCGAGGCTGCGTTGGTCGTCGTTGAGGGTGTCGAGCCAGTCGGGTGTGGTGAAGTTCGCGGGCGCGCCGTCGGGGGTCGGCGGGGGCGTGATCGTCCAGTGGTAGCCGCCCGCGGTGGCGTCGAACCACGAATCGCGGATGCCGCGCAGCACTTTCGCGTCGCCGCCGGATTCGTCGGCCCGCGCCAGCAGACCGTGCAGGAAGGCGCGAAGCAGTTGCATGTC
This sequence comes from Nocardia bovistercoris, assembly GCF_015674855.1. Classification (GTDB taxonomy): domain Bacteria; phylum Actinomycetota; class Actinomycetes; order Mycobacteriales; family Mycobacteriaceae; genus Nocardia; species Nocardia bovistercoris. The sequence goes on from NZ_JADMLG010000011.1 coordinate 69,167, forward strand.
GGCGACGGTCAGCCCGGCGGCGTCGTCCACCGCGCGACCGGCCAGTGCCGCGAACGCGTCCTCGGTGGTGTTGCCGATCGCGACGTCGAGCGCGCCGCTGTCCCGCAAGGAACGCAGCGGATCCCGTGCGGGCGCCGGGCCGTCCGGATCCCACGCGACGGTCAGCGCCTGGCCGGAGTAGAGGCTGCGGGTGGCCGGGGTCACGGCCGCGTCGTGGTCGGCGTCGCCGGTCAGTCGCGGGTCCTGCCACTGCAGGTGCGCGAGGTGTTCGGCGTAGGTGGCGCCGGGCGGGAGGGTGGCGAGGATGTCGGCGTCCGGGTCGGAGTACCACCCAATCACGTGGTAGCCCAGGGTCGTCGCGTAGCCGAGATCGGCGAGGTCGTCGGTGCAGGAGAAGATATTGCTGTTGTGGGGTGTGTAGGAGGCGAAGGACGGGTTGCCCGCGCCGAGGGCGGTGAGGAACAGCGGATCGGCGGCGGCGCGTTCGGTCCACGAATCGGCGTCGAAGGCGAGTCCGATCGGCACGCGGGCGCTGCCAGGCACCGTGTCGTCGGGTTCGGCCTGATTGCGGTAGGGGTCGGCGCTGGTCCGCCAGGCGCCCGCGACGTCGGGGGCGACCAGATGGTCGGTGGAGAAGGCCACCTCGTGTCCGCCGTTGTGGACCGCGTAAGCGCTGTGCGGGCAATCGCTTTCGATCACCCAACTCTTCGCTGTGCGGCTGGTGGTCCCGCTGAACCGGGTGACCAGCCAGCGGTTGGGGACCAGCGGGAACGTCAATTGCCCGGACTTCTCATCCTGTACGCCGTGACGCAGGCCGCGCGGCAGCGTCCAGTGCAGGTGGACGCCCGCGCCCGCGAGTTTCGGGTCGCTGACCTGCCGGTCGCCCTCGTCCGGTTCGGGGCTGCCGTAGTCGGCCAGTGCCGTGTAGCTCTGCCGCCAGACGCGAAAGGTGTTCTCGTTCAGCACGGCCGGGGTGATCACGAGCGCGTCGAGCGCGACGGGGACGACGAGAGTGGGACGCATGCTCACTGTTGCTCCTGATCGGGTCCGTCGAAACGGATCGCCTCGGGTACGCGGACCATCTGCATGGCGAGGTCGGCGGGGCCGATGGGGCCGACCGACCGACCGTGCACGGTGTCGAGGGCCTGTTCGAGCGCCGGGACGAGCGAACTCACCTCGAGCACCCGGCAGTCGCCGCCGCTACGCAGGTGGTCGAGGACGCGGAAGGTCACGTCCGGGGTGAAGGTGTCGCCCAGTTTCAGGCCGCCGGGCGATTCGGACGGCGGCAGCAGGTTGCGCAACGGGATGTAGCCGTCGTCGTCCACCCCGAATCGGAAGCCTTCCTGCGGTTGGCGTAGTTCGACCCGCGCGGGTATGCCGTCGAACAGGCACAGCAACACCGTCGGCGACAGATGGTCCATGCGCAGCACCGGCAGCAGCCCGCCGTCGGGGTCGTAGCCGCGCACCGCGAGATTCGGCCAACCGGCGACGATCGCGGAGCGCAGAAGGAAGCCCGAGACATTGTGCAGCGCTTCGGCATTCGCCGAGGAGGCGAGTCGGCGGACGCTGACCGCACGCGCGGTGTCGCGGTGGATCGAGGCCAACCGCGCCGCCGCCGCGCGGACCGCGGCGCCGATGATCCGGTCCTGCTCGGTCTCTCGGCTGGACTGCGCGCCGATGGCGAAGGCCCCCGAGACCAGCGCGTCCGACCAGGCGCCGTCGAGGTGGAAGAAACGCAGCGATTCGATCGGCAGGATCCGCTCGTCGGGAACCAGGTGGGTGAAGGGCACGCCGTAGAGCAGCATCCGTTGGCCCAGCCAGGTCGCGACCGGTTCGAGCCGCTCCCCGAGGGCATCGTCCAGCGCGTCCAGCAGTGCCGATCGCGCCCGGTCCGAATCGAGGAAGGCGGCGAGGTCGCGCGTCGGATCCGCCGGTGGCGCGGCGGGAGTCGGCGGCGTCCAGGTTCCGGTGGGACGGGATGGCGCCTGTCCGAGTGTGGTCAGTATGTCGCCGTCGAGGAGTGCGCCGAACGCTTCGAGCACGGTCGCGGCGCCGCCGTCGGCGGGCAGGTGGGTGCTGGTGTCGCGGTGGTAGAGGGCGTCGACCACGCCGCGGGCGCCGCGCCGCAGCGTCACGAGTTGTTGTGCGAAGGCCGAATCGGCCGTGGCCAGCGCGCGGCCGAGTTCGAAGGCGCTCGCCAGCGACACGTCGAAGGTTCCCCACACCGGGTCGTAGCCGATCAGCGCGTCCGCCGAGGTGGCGGTGGCGGCCTGCGGCGTGGCGAGCGGCGCCACCGGCGTCAGCGGTCCGCGATACCAGCCGTAGGTCGACTCGCCGGAACGGGTCACATACGGCACGGCGACATAGCCGTCGTCGAGGCGGCGCGCCACCTGCCGCTGCGCCGCGGTGGCGCTCGCGTCGTCCGGATAGGGCGACGGCAGCCTGAGCCACATGCGTTCGCGCGGCGCCGGGGTGGACGAGTCGGGCAGGTGGGTCAACCCTTCGGCGAGTTCGCGGAAGTCGGCCTGCGGGTCGGGGAAACACCAGAACGACCAACTGCGCAGCGACAGCAGCGCCACCGAGGTGTGGCCGCCGAAATCGGGATCGTCGGTCAGGATGCGCTGATGGCCCTCGAGGGACACCAGATGCGCGATGTTCTTCGTCGCTTTCACGTTCTGCGAGGTCGGAGCCGCCGGGAACCGGCCCGCGACGACCACCGAGAACAGCCCGTCCTCCTCGATGCCGAGGATCGGCCGGTCGCCGGTGTTGGCGCCGCGGCAGTGCGCCAGGAAACGCGCGTCGTCCGGGCGCGGCGCCACCGCCCGGAACGCGGCGGAGGCGACCTGGATATAGGAGCACGGGGTGTCCGGCGCGATGTCGGGTTCCAGGGGCAGGTCGGGTTTGAGCACGTCGGGGTCGGCGGCGAGGAAGTCCTCGACGGTGGCGCCGATGGTACGGGTGACATCGGTCGGCGCGCCGAGGAGTTGATCGTCGGTGAGCACGAGCAGCGCGAGCCACGGCGTGCCCTCCGTGGTGTCGCGCATCGTGCGTTCCCACGGCAGCATGGGGTCGCCGAGCACGACATGCGGCAGCACCTCGGCGAACCGTCCGCTGCTGCCGTCGGCCGGTTGCACGGCGACCACCGCGCTCGGGTCGAGAGCCACCTGCGGGCCGCGCACGGTGAAGCGCTGGGTGCTGCCGAATCGGCCGCCGTCGATGATCGAGGAAGCGCCGGAACCGGTTCCGTCGAGCAGATCGTGGGTGACCTCGATGGAGTAGTCGCCCGCCTGTAGACCGGGCAGGTAGTTGTCGTGCAGTTCGACATCGCCCAGCGGCAGGGTGTCGCGGGCGGAATGGGGCCTGCTGCTCATGTCGGACTTCCCACTTTCTCGACCATCGGCGCCTGGCTGTAGAGGTGGCCCGCGGCGGCGGCCAGCGCCGTCATCGCGTCGTTGCCGCCGGTGTAGAGCCCCGCGTCGGCCAGCGCCGCGAACACCGCGTCGCGTTGCTCGCGTACCGGGTCCGTCGCGATCTCGCCGAGGTAGTCCATGACGTCGGGATCGGCGTCGAGGACGTAGTCGCGGTTGTCGTCGGAATGTCTCGGCAGCGGGGACAGGCCGGGTGGTAGTTCCTCGTCGTCGTATTCGCTGAGCGGGAAGACACCGCGGGAATCGGCGAGCACCGGCAGCGGCGCCTGCACCGAGAAGCCCACCGGCAGATCGGGAACGGTGTCGGCGCTCGGCGCGTCGGGTGTGTGGCCGAACGGCGAGGGCGGCGCGCCCCACAGCGAGGCGGGCAGGTTGCGGGTGTCCGCGGTGATCGTCCAGCCGGAGGTGTCGACGAGTCGATCGTCGTGGCGCACGCGCAGGCGGTGCACGCCCGCGAGCGCCGACTTGTTCATCGGGCGGATGTCGACACCGGCCAGGTCACCGGATTGCGCTGTGTCCCATGGCGTGTCGCCGATGCGCAGGTGGCTGGCCGGGATCGCGGACCCGGTGCTGAACCGCAGGTCGCGGGCGCGGACCAGCCAGCGATTCCCGCCGGTGCTCTCGCCGTCGGCAATGGTGGCGTCCAGGCCGTTGACCGCGACGATGCCGATCACCTTGTCCCGCTCGGGCAGCATGGCGGCGACCTCGGACCAGGTCAGCGGCGTGCTGGTACCCCCTCGGCCGTCGTCGCCGAAGCTGATGGTCACGGTGAACACGACGATGTGTGCGGTGACCGTGCCGCCGGTCGGCGGACCCCACAACCGCAACGACGCGCCGACCGAGGCGCCGATCGTCTTCTGGATGCCGAAGACCGAAATCGTCACCGAGGCGCCGATCTCGATCGAGAGGCCCGCGAGGAAGAAGAACGGGCGCCAGGACACCAGCAGGTCGGCCTGGGCGTTGAACCACGCCTTGACCGGGCCCGCGTGGAACAGCACCCGCAGGTCGGTGCCCGCCATCGCGCACGACGGCGTCACGGCCAGGTAGGCGTCGGCGGTGACGGAGACGGCGTCGCTGACCGCCCATCTGATGCCGAGGCGGGGCACGGTGGGATAGCACGACGGCGGCTGGAAGGCCGGGTGGTAGCCGCCGAGGGTGACGACGAACTGTCCGGCGTTCGGATTCGACCCGAACCACACCGCCGCCGCGAAACCGCCGGTCACATGGCAGTCCGGGGTCAGCACATACGAGGCGGGCGAGAGCTGTGCCTGCACCTGCGCGATGCCATCGGTGGGGCGCAGCGTTGCCTCCAACCCCAGTTCGGCGTACACGTACCTGACCGCGCCCTCGTCCTTGAGCGGCAGCTGGAGTACGGCGGTGCCGAGCAGGGCGAAGATCAGGTCCTGACCGAATTCCGCGGCGAGCACGACCGTGGCCGTCACCACTTCGAACACGGTGAGCTGCGCTCCGACCGCCAGCCAGTAGTTCCCCTCGAGCGGCGCTATCCATTGCCGCGTCGTCCCGTCGGGCGTGGACGCGCGGCCCTCGAGCACGTCGAGGACGTGCATCGCCTTCTGCCCCGGCGCGTCCAGGATCAGCAGCGGGAAGCCGGGCACCTGCGCGGCGGTCGGCATGGTCAGCTTCCGGTTGAATCCGAAGCCCGCCATCAGCGCGCTCACCACCAGCGGCGGCTCGCCGAGCGGGACATCGAGCTGCGCGAACACGAAAAGCGAAGGCGCGCCGCCGCTCAGCTGGGCATAGGAGCCGATCGCGGCGAGGGAGAACTTCGAGGTCTCCACGACCGCGGCGCCGTCGTACTGGAAGTCGATCGGGGCGGGCGGGTCCGGCACGTGCAGCAGGCCGCCGGTGATCGTCACGGCCGGGTTCGTGAAGGACACGCCGAGACCGGACAGCGCGAAGGTCGGCGCGAACTCCTCGAGCGGCGAACCGACCCCGAGTCCGTCGAAACTCAGCGTCAGTGGGCCGAGGGTGACCGCAGCGTCGAGGGCGAACAGCAGTGCGTTGTGCTGATAGATCAATCCGACCCGGTTGATCTGGAGCACGCCGAGCTGCTTCTGCACCTGCACCCACACGCCGGTGGAATTCGAACTCGGCGCGGTGTCCGCGGCGGCGAGCGCGGTCTGCGGTGCGCTCTGCCCGGCGGGCAGGCCGAGCGCCACCGGTACCAGTCGACCGCCGAGGCGCAGCGAAGCCTGCACGGCCAGACCCGATTTCAGTCCCGCGGCCGGAATCGGCAGCACGCTCAGGCTGCCGAGCAAGGTGTTGACCGCGGCGGCGGTCGCGGCGTCGACGATCCCGGTGCTGTAGAGAACCTGGAGACCGTCGATGCCGAGCGTCCCCGCTTCGGACAGGAAACCGCCGACCAGCGGCAGCCCGGACAGGTCGATATCGGCCGAGAGATCGAATCCGACAGCCAGACTCGCGGTTTTCCCGCCCGGTTTGACGCGCACGACCTTGGCGTCGATCAGGTCGACACGCAGGCCATCGGGAACCACCGCCGCGAGATCGGCGGAGAAGTCGGCCACCCAGTCGTGCACTTCGACCTCGGCCGCCTCGGCGGTGCTGTGGTAGGCGGCGACGATCGCCTCGGTGCCGCCGCCGGTGTCGAAGACCAGGTCCAGTTCGAACTCACCGACCCGAAGCACTCCCCCGTACCGCGTCTGCGCGCTGTCGCGGTCGATGCTCACCCCTATTGTCGCCGTGACGCTTTCGGTGATGTCGATATCGCCTTGGCAGGTGAAGTGGAACTTCTCGGTGCCGGTGGTGTGGGCGAACCAGAGCGAGGTCAGTTCGAGGCTCCGCACGACCTCGGGAACACCGGTCAGGTTCAGGGCCGTGACCACCGCCGCCATCGTGAGCGCGTCGCCTGCGGGGAGCCCGCCCTCGAAGGTCCAGCCGCCGCTCGCGTCGGCCGATTTGGCGGCGTCGATCTCGACGGTGATCGCCGAGTCGATGCCCACCGTGCCCGAGAACCCGGCGACGAACTTCTCCTCGGTGTCGTAGGCGATCCGCGCGGACAGCTTCTCGATGTCGAAAGGGCCTACGGCCCAACTGCCTTCGAGGCCGAGCGCGAGTTGGTAGGTCTCACCGAAACCGCCGGAGAAATCCAGTTCCCTGACGTCGAGTCCGCTGGGCACATCGGTCGGTAGGCCGAAGGCGGCGAGCAGCGTCGCCACATCGGTCTTCCCGCCCGATGTGGCGTGCAGGCTGCCCTCGATATATTTGTCCTGCAACCACAACCAGATGTCGAAGGTGAGGTCGTGCAGCGGGAGCGCCGCGGTGACGGCGCTCGAGCGCAGCGTATAGGCGATCGGGTCGGCGCCGGGGGTCCGCTCGAGGCGGTAGTCGAATCCGGTGGCCTGTCCCACGCTGAGATCCAGTTCCCTGAGCCCGCTTTCCAGTTCGCTCCAGCTGTCACCCGCGGCCAGGCGGGCGACGAGTGTCGCCACCTGGAAGGCGCCGGGCGTCGTGGATCGCACCGCACCGGTCACCGCGCCGGTGTCGTCCTCGGTCACGGTGGCGACCACGGCCGTGGCGTCGAACTCTCCGTTCAGGGTGAGGGTGACCGCGCCTTGTTTCGTGACGACGACCGTCATCGCGCTGATCGTCGCGGTTGCCGTCGCGTCGGAAGGCCAGGCGCCGCCTGCGGCACATGTCACCGCCAGCGTCAGTTCTTTTCCCTCCGAGTCGATTCGAGGGTCCAAGACACCTGCCGCCGCGTGGACCTCGCGACCGGCGAAGGTGGTGAGCATGTCTCGCAACGAATCCGGCAGCGTGGTGTCCGCGGCGGCCAGCACCGGCTGGTCACCCAAACCGATCAGATGCGCCTGCAGGCCGTTCAGATCCACCGGCGTCCGACTCGCCGAGCGTGCATCCTCTAACACCGGGCCCCGTCCTTCCCCAGAACTTCCTCGGCCATTTCCTTCGTCACCTTTATGCCTCCGAGTTCGAAGGCTTCGCTGTTCGATTCGGTCTCCACGGCCTTCTTGCTGAATTTCTGCCATTTCAGGTGAGCGACGTCGAAACGTGGCATCACCGTCCAGTGGGTAGACGGGCTCGGTCGCATATTCTGGTCGACGCCGCAGTTCCATTGCGCGGCGAACAGCTGGTGATAAGGATCGAATCTCGCCATTTCCGACGTCATCTTGGCCAGGAGGTGCAATTTGCCCTGCACCTCCGCCCGTTTCGGTTCCGGGGCGGTACGCCACGCCCCGTCCGCCAGGTAGTCGTAGAGTTTATCGGCGGCGGTGAAGAATTCAGCTCTCGAGAGTCGCGGCTTCTTCGCATTGTCATTGTCGGAATACCTCAGGCTGATATAGCCGCCGGGCGGAGGACCCAGGTATCCTGCCCCGCCCGCGGGCAGGGCCTGGATCGGACCTCGGTCGCCCCCCTGAATCCTCGCCCATTCCTCGTTGTCCCATGCCGCCATGAACGCGGTGGCGGGTTCTTGACCGCCGACAGTCCATCCACGCAGGTAGAGGCTCGACTTCTCGAAGTACAGCCCGATTTCACGCCGGTTGTCCGTGATCACGGCGACCCGGAAGAACTTAACGTCGCCGTCCCCTCCGGGGCGGGTGGCGTAGCGGTCCCGCAAGAACTTGATCATGCGCTTGTACGTCTTCACGCCCGCGTTCTTCTGCCGAAAATTCACAAAGGTGTCGTCTTCGCTCATTACCATGGCATGCCTTTTCCCGTCGACCGCAGGGCCGCACGGCATCTCGTACGAACAGCCGAATCGGATAGATTAATCGGAGTCAAGAACAGGAAGGTAGAATAACTCTCGGCACATATCGCTCGACATTTTCCGACCAAGTGGACGACACACCGGCTTCACCGCTTCCCCCTGCATCGACGACTGAAGAGTTGCGAATCTCGCGGCCGGTCGAAGTCGCCTGAAATGTAAGGGGATTCATCCGTTCGGCCTCGATTGATGCGTTATCAGCGTATCAGGATCACCTAACACCGGACAAGGCGTAAGTAGTTCGAAACGGTAGTATCAGGAACCTACCGGTCTTTTTTCGGGTCCGGATATATCGCGGATTCGATCGGATCACACGCATCGGGCGGCTCGATAATATTAGCCGAGCAGTCGCTGTACGCGACTCCCGATGGCGTCAGCCCCCGTATCGCTCGTACAACTCCCTCGCTGGCACCGTGTCAGCGATCTTCGACGAGCGGCCCGCGGGGCGACGAGTCGTCGATGATCGCAGCGAACCTCGAACATGCGAGGCTCCAACACAATTGGTGGCCTGCTCGGTCGTGATGATCGTGCACGAACCATGGCGGCAAGGTCGGGACAAGGTCGCGGCCGGCCTCTCGCTCTACCTTCGGTGACGGATCGGTCGAACCGGTCACGGGAGGCAACATGGACAGCGCGAACGCCCGCCGAAATGGGCGCCAGGACAACCGTATCCGGGTCGAGAAGGACTCCGCGAGCCTCGATTCCGCAGCCGCGTCGGACACCGAGGACCGAGCGGAGGACACAGGGGCGCCCACCACCCCGGGCCGCCGCGCCGGGTCGAGCGGGGGCTCGACTCACGACGGTGCGGGCGGACACGGTACCGCGCGGGCGGCACGCCGTGCGGACGCGGAGGCGGGCGGCGCACCGATCGACCGGATCGGCCGGACTCGGCCGGGGACAACGCGACCCGAGAACGCACGGCGCGACGGGTCGGACGGCGCCCGCGCACCGAGCCGCGTCGAACGGGCCATGATCTGGGTGTCCGGATACGACCCGGCGCTGCTCGCGACCGCGGTGGAACGGTACCGAGCCGTCTGCGCGGGCGTTCTGGTCCTGCTCGTCTCCGCACTGGCCGCCTTCGGGGTGACCGTCCTGCTGTGGACCGTCGTCGGCGGGTTCCGGTTCTGGTTTCTCGCGGCCGGTGCGGGATGGGCCACGGTGGTCTTCTGGGTCGATCGGTCCATTCTGGTGGAACCGCACTACGGGAACCTGCGCGACACCGACGCCGAGGCCGACCGGAGGTCCGAACAATCCACCGCCGAACTGCGGACCCCGTGGCCGCCGCACGAGTCCGAGGCCGACGAGAAGCGTACCCGCCGTGGGCGAATGCCGCGTCCGAGCGGCGCGGGAGCTAGCAGGATCGTGGTGTACGCGGCGCGCGTCCTGTTGGCGGTGGCGGTCGCCTTCCTGGTCGGCGAGGCACTGGTGCTGGCCGTCCTGCATCCCGAGGTCATGAGCGTGTGGCGGGCGACCGCCGAGCAGGACTACCGCAGCGAGCTGCTGGAGCTGGGGCCGAAGCGGGTGCCGGGGTTGCAGCGACAGCTCGCGGGCGTCAACGACACCCTCGCCGCGAAGACCACGGCACGCGACACCGCCAAGACCGAACGCGACCGCGCCTACGCGATCTACAACGAAGAGCTCAACGGCACCGGCGGCACCGGCGTTCCGGGCCGAGGCCGAGAGGAAGGGGACGCGCAGGCGAAATACACCCACGCCGAGGCACAACTCACGGCGGCCCAGCAAGAGCTCGACCGGGCCACCCCGATCCTGCGCGGGCAGGCGGCCGGACTCGAACAGCAGATCAAGGATCTGAGCGGCGGCGCGATCGACAGCGACGCGATGAAGGCGGTCGCCGACGACGACGCGGGCCGCGCGGCGTGGGAGCGCACCCACGCGCGCCCCGGCTGGGTCGAGCAGGAGAAGGCGCTCGAGACCTACCTCTCCCGACAGGACAGCTGGTTCGTGCTCGCGGTGCCCTGGGTGCTGCGGGTGCTGCTGCTGAGCGTCGACCTGCTGCCGCTGAGCCTGAAGCTGCTCACCCCGCACACCGTGATCGGCGCCCGGATCCGCGATCAGGCGCTCGCGGTGCGCTACGACGACCGCCGCCTGCTCCGGTCCCGCCTGCGGCACCTCGATCGGTCGGCCGCGCTGCGGGACCACGACGAAGGCCTCGCGGCACGGCTGCGCTACGACACCCAGTCCTTCTACTTCCACAACCGCACCGATCACCTGAACCCGAGGAGACCCCGCGATGGGCAACAGCCGACCTGATGAGGACTACCCCGCCACCATCGCCGAGCTGCGCGCCAAGGCGGTGCGGATCGGCGCCGAGCTGGCCGCGATGAAACCGCCACCGCACCTGGCGAAGACCTTTCAGCGCGCGAACGCCGTGCGGCGCGCGCTGCATCAGATCACCCACCACAACACCTCCGTCGCCATCGCGGGCGGTTTCAACATCGGCAAGACGCTCGTCGTCTCGGAGTTGCTCGGCCTGTCCGAATTGCTGCCGGTGCGGGCCGAAGCGGCCACCGGCAACATCACCCGGATGCGGCTGCGGCCAGGAGCCACCCCCGCGATCACCTACGCCGCGATCACGCTGATGCCGGTGGAAATCGTCGCCGAGATGGTGGAATACGTCATCGCGGGGGTCACCGACGAGGTCGGGACACTGCCCGCCTACGCGGCGCTGCGAGCGCTGCGCGGCACGCCGATCGTCGATGTCGACGATCCGGCGGAGACGGACTGGTCGGCGCTGGAATCCGCGCTCGCACAGGCATGGCGCGCGCCCGCGACCAGTCCGGCGATCCGCAACGCCACCGTGGAACTGCTCGGTATAAGGAACGCGCTGCGGGTCGCGGGTCGGCAGCTGCCGCGCCGCCTGCCCGGCGCCGAGATACCCATAGGGTTGAACCTGCTGCCCGCGGCGCTGTTGATCGAGGACAGCCGCGACATCTCGGACGACCCGCTCGGCGCCGCGGCCCCGCACGAGGAGATCGGCGGCGCACAGCTGTCGTCCGAGGCCGGGCTGCGGGCGGTGTTCCCGCTGATCCACGAGGTGGTCGTGGACGTCGTGGTCGATCCGCGGGTGTGGTCGATCGCCGACACCGGCACCGATCTGCTCGACCTCCCCGGGGCGGGTGCGTCGAGCAAGCACGACGACTTCCTCATCGATCTGGCGATCGCGCAGGCGACGGTGGTGGCGTTCATGGTCGACGCCGAGAATCCGCAATCGGATCGGGTGGTGCGCATCCATCACGCGCTGGAGAAGGGGCGGCGCGATCGCCGGGCCGTCGCGGCGTCGGCGCTGGTGCTGGCGAACCGTTTCGATCGGGTGAATCCGCCTGTGCAGCCGATGAATTCGGCGGCGCAGCTCGGCGCGCACGAGGGCGTCGCCCGGGTGCTCGCCCAGGTCGACGCGCTGGCGGGGCAGCATTACGAACGACTGGTGCTGCTTTCGGCGCTCGGCGCCGCCGGGGAGCGCGGACAGACCGTGCCCGGCGCGAAAGCCAAGGACCAGAACGACGATTCGCGGCAGCGGTGGGCGCACGCTCTCGCGCATCTGCCCGCGGCGAGCGAAGGCGATCACCCCGTTCCCGCCCTGCGCGGCTACATCGCCGACTACGGGGTGCGCACCGCCCGTAACCTGATCACCGAACACCTGCTGCGCCACGGGCATCCGATCGTGCTCGCCGAAGCCCGCGCCGCCGAGGCCGAGCTCGACGAGCTGATGCGACTGCTCGGACCGCCCGCGCGACCCGCGGCCGCGGACGAGCGCGAGCGGATCCATACCCTGGTCTCGGCGTTGTCGCGGGTCATGCACCACATCCGGGACGGAGTGGACGACATCCGGCTGCTGTCCGGGCTCACCACCGCAGATGCCGACGGTGCGTCGGTACCGCTGGACGACGCGCTGCGCGCACGAGCCGCGCAGCTGGTGCACGGCTGGCCGCTGTGGCAGGAAACCATTCGGGTGGCCGCCGACCCGACCGCGCATACACCGCCCCCGAAATCCGGCGCGTTCGACGACTGGCTCGGCATCGAGAACGAGATCGCCGACGAGCGCGGCGATTCGCACGACTCGGTCGCGCTCACCACCCGACCGCTGCTCGTCCACTATCGCGACAGCGCCGCCGCCCTGGCGGGCGAAGTGGACACCCTGCTCGGCGCGGCGCTGACGGCATGGCTCGACGAGGTCAGGACCGCCGAAGCGGTGCGCGTCGCGGCCGATCGGTACGGCAGCGCCGACGCGCCCTCCGAGGACCGTCGGCTGCTCGAGCGACGGTGGGGCTCGATCAGCTCGCTCGACCTGGTGCGCAAGCGGCTGGCCGTGGTCGACCGGGTGTTCACCGGACCGTCGCTGGTCGAGCTCACTCCGGCACAGCGCCCCACCCGCGACGAGAACCATGACCCGGCGCATCCGAACCGCGCCCTGCCGTGGCATCCCGATCTGCCCGCCGCCGAGGCGGGCGGCCTGGCCGAACTCGCCCACCCGTTCACCGCGCTGCGGATCAGGCACGACTTCGTGGCGGCGCTGCACCGCGACGCCTGCCGATATGCCCAGCAGACGCTGGACCGGGTCTGCGCCGAGGTGCGCGGCCGCGCGGAATCGATCGACAAGGTAATCCTGCCCTCGGCCGCCGAGCAGCAGCGCATGAACGGAGACCAACGATGAGCACGCCCGATCCCGCGAACGGCCCCCGCGAATCACTGCGCTACGAGCCGCGCGACCGCGCCGACAACACCGACCTGACCGTGGCCGTCGACTACGGCTCGTGGTCGTCGGCCGCCGCGATCTTCGCCAATCGCCAGGTGCGCGACATCTTCGAACCGCAGGCCCTCGACCTGTGGGGCGCCGAACTCGCCGCCCTGCTCGGCGCGGAGAGCGGGATCGCGGAGAAGGTGTGCGAAGGGTTGGACAGCGCGGCCCGCCTGGATCACCGGTCGCCGAAACTGCGCATCCCCGCGTCGGTGGGCGAACTGCTCGATCGGCTCGGCGGCGACCCGGGCGGACTCCGGCACCGCCTCGCCGCGACGACCGCGATCGCGCTGGAACAGGTGCTCGCCTACGACGAGGTGAATGGTCCGCGTCTGGCGCCTACGCTCGACGACCTCTACACGAGGGTGTTCGCGCTGCCCGCGCTCTCGGTGCAGCGCCTGCACCTGCCCGCGCTCGGTCGACGCGACGACATCCCCGACACCGACGATCTGCTCGACGTCAGCAGCGTGCTCATGGTGGCCCCGAAGGAGGTGCGTTCGGCGCACCTGCGCGATATCGGCGACGAATCGAAGTACGAGGAGACCGACGAAGCGTTCCCCGGTTCGAAACGGGCGCTCGCCGAACCGCGACGCCGCGGCAGGCTCGCCGACCGCTCGCTACCCTTCGGCTGGCGCGCCGACACCGACCTGCTGGTCGGGCTCTCGATCCGGGATCTGGTCAAACGCGTCGAGTTCAACGCGCTCTCCTCCGCGAACGAGTTCGAGCTGCCCATCCGACCCCGGCTGACCCAGTTCGTGATCACCTTTCCCACCACGCTGGACCCCTTGGCGCGCAAACGGTACCGGCGCCTGGCGCACGACGCCCTCGCGGTAGCCCCTGACATCGACCCGACGGCGAAACCGATTGCCATCACGATGGATTGGGACGAGGGTGTGGCCGCGGCCATGTACTTCGTGCTGCGCTCGCTCTCCGGTTTCCTGGAACAGGGCCTCGACACCTTCCGCTCGCGCGCGGTCGGGCTGCCCGGCCGCCGCGGCGGCTGGCGCACGCACATGCTCGTCATCGATGTCGGCGGCGGCACCACCGACATCGCGCTGCTCGCCCTCGACCTCGTCGACCTCACCGCGGGCGATCCCGCGGGCCCGAACGACCCACCGGACCTGAAGGGCCGCAGCTATACTCTCGTGCCACGACTGCTCGGCTCCACCGGCCATCCGCAGCTCGGCGGCGATCTGCTCACGTTGCGCATGTTCTACTGGCTCAAGGCCGCGATCGCCGACCGCCTGCACGCCGACGATCCCGACCACATCCCGCTGGCCCCCGCCGTTCTCCGGTCCTACGACTACCGGCCCGTGCCCGCCGAGGTCCGCGCGGCGCTGCGGCGGCTGACGCCGACGCACCGCACCGCCGAGGTGGACGGACCGCAGGGATGGCAGGACGCCGCGTTCCTTCGGCTGTGGGGCGCGGTGGAGAACGCGAAGCGCAACGGGGTCGATTCGAAGGGCATCAAATTCAGGTTCGGCGCCACCCACGCCGCCGACCTGCCATCGGGCGTCGCGTGGATCGACGCCCTGCGCGCGGGCGACATCTCGATCGAGTTGAGCCAGGCCGATTTCCGGCAGCTGTGCGCACCGCTGATCACCGGCGCCGCGCGCCTCGGCGCCGACCTGGTGCGGCGTTGCCTCGGGGGCGACACCTCCGCGCGACTCGACATCGTGGCGCTGTCGGGGCGGACCACAACCCTGCCCGGCGCGGACGACGACATCACCGAGGTGCTGGCGCGCGAGTTCGAGCGGGCCGACGGACCGGGAACGGTCCGCTGGAATCCCAACGGCGTGATCGTCGAGACCACCCACCCCAAGCAGGCCGCCGCCATCGGCGCGGCGTGGGTGGCGGGGGTCAACAGATTCGGCTTCGCCAACCGCCGCGCGCACGGCGGCGACGAGCTCACGGTGCAGGCGGGCGAGCTGCGCTGGACCCTGCCCATGAGCCTGGGTCCCGCGGGCGCCTTCGGCACCCCGATCCCCATCCTGTCGGTGGGCACCCGCTACGCCATGACCGACCCGACCGGGTACGCGTCGACGATCGCGTTCACCCGGTCCGCCTGGCAGCCGCTGGCCGCGTCGATCTCGCTGCACCGGCTGCTCGGACCGCTCGAAGGCGCCAGATCCATGGTGTGGGGGCACTACCTGTTCCCCGACAGCGGCGGCCGGATAGCGAGCAGAACGCTGTGGTACCAGGCCCAGATCGATCAGAATCTGATGCTGCGGCTGCTCATCTGCCACGGGACCGAGGACGGTGTGCGGCCGCTGTTGCATCCTGACCTCGGAAATCACCTGGCCTCGGTCGAGGCGATGCGGCTCGCCGAGGTGGAGGCCGCGCGGCACTGCTTCGAGGGCGACCGGCTGCGCGGCGTGCCGAGGATCGAGGTGTGGAGCACCGAGGATCCCGAGCGCACCAGGACCGAACTGTTCGGCGCCGCGACCGCGGAGTCCGTGCTGACCGCGGCCACCACCACCGACGGCGCCTTCACCGGCGACTCGCGCCACCCCGGCGCGTCGCTCGGGCAGGACGCGGGTCGTATCGGCATTTCGGCACAGCCACTCCCGCTGGCGGGTTCGGGCAAGTACACCTTCGCCGTCGACGGCGTTGACACCGGCATCGAACTCCACGCCCCGACCTTCGACCCGGATATCGAGGTGGACGGCCCCGACTGGGCGACCCTGGACGAATACGGAGAGCTGCGGATCCACGCGGGCTACCCGGTCTTCCGATTCGTCGACTCGATCGATGCGATGTGGCACGAATCGGGCACCGTGCACCTGGTCGACACCGAACCCGAGCCCGCCGAACCGCGTCCCGAACTCGATCCTTTCAGCGGAGAACACTGATGAGCGACACCAACATCCCGGACCGGCTCGAACAGCTCGAGGAACGTATCACGGCACTGGAAGGCTATCGGGCACAACAGGATTCGGATCAGCAACCCCATGACGAGTTCACCGCTTTCCTCGGCGGCATCGCGCACACACTGTGCACCCCGCGCACCTTCACCGAGCACATCGGGGAACTGTTGATCACGGTGGGCACACTGCTGAGTCGGCCGACTCCCGACACCGACCCGGCACCGGATCGCCCGGAGCACGAGCCGGAGACCGATACGCTCGACCCACCGCCCGAGGACATCCCGGTGAGTCCGCGCGTCGAGTTGTGGCGGAACCACACCCGAGGCACACCCGAACTGGCGGCGCCGACGCGCACCGACGACGAGATCGGCACGCTGCTGCCCACTCTCGCGTTCCGACTCGGCGAAGCGGACCGCGCGCGACTCGAGGCCGAAGCCGGGCATCACGGACTGTCCATCGAACTCGACGGGTCCGACAGCGATGAAGTCGATCGGCTGCTCGGCGAGCACGCCGCTCGGTTCGGCGGCGCGGTCGAGACGATGCTCGCACTGGTCCGAACCGGTGGCGGCCTGTGGCATTTCCCGCCAGGCCAGAAAGCAACCCGCCTGGCGCCGGAACTATACCGCCGTCAATTGCTCGCGACCGCAGGCAGTTTGGGCACTTCCCAGAACGTCGTCGAAGCGGCCGTCAATCTCGACCGACAACTCAGGGCGGTGGTGCCGGTGGCGGGGACGGGAACATCCGCCCGCCTCGTCGCCCCCCCTCGGGACAGCCGATGGTGGACGCGGATACTCGATCCCTCCGCCGAGGCCGTGGCAGCCGTCTGTGCCGCCGATCCCCGCGAATGTCGAGTGTTCTACCCGGAAATCGGCATGTCCCTGCGCGAGCTCGAGCAAAAAACGACGATCGAAACGAAGCCGACCAGGTTCCCGGCGGACCGCCCGAACACGGTGCTGTGGCCGCTTCGGCCGTCGGTGTCCGATCCGAAGAGCCCGGAGTCCTTTTCCATCTTGGGAGATTGCATCGTCGGCAGCACCCCCTGAACCCCACCCGCGGGCCCGGACGGGAAGCGGACAGCCCGGCTTCGCGTAGAACTCGTACGCTCAGCCGGGCTGCCGCACCATCGTCCAGAAGCGCGGCAATCCCTCCGGCGCGTGCGCCGAGGTGACCGTGAAACCGTGTCGCTCGTAGAAGGGCAGGTTCGCTTCGTTGGCCGTCTCCAGGTAGCACGGATGGCCCTCGTCGCTCGCGCGCGCCAGTTCCGGATCGATCAGTGCGCCGCCGTGGCCGCGGCCCTGTTCGGCCGGATCGACGCCGAGGATGAACAGGTGCAGGAACGGCTGACGCACCACGTCGCGCTGGGCGCGCTCGAACGCGGTGGTTATCGCGCCGAAGCGGCGAAAGGCGCCGAGCCCGAGGCGCAGCGGGGCCGCGGCGAAACCGGAGCCGACCAGTTCGCGCAGGCCGAGGCCGTTGTGACCGGGCGGCAGCCAGATCGCGGCCGCCCGGCCCGGCCGTTCGTCGAGCTTGCCGTATTTGGTTCCGAGCCGGGCCGCCGCGCCGAAGAACCACGGCAGCACCGCCGCGCGGCGCGCCGCGTCGGGCTGGACGAAGGTGAACATGGGATCGTTGTGGAATGCGCGGGCCAACACCGTTCCGGGACCGGTCATAGGTCGAATCGTAGGCCCTCGCGCCGACGTCCACACCCGACTCGGATCCGAGCGCCGACGACCGTGCGGGAGCCCCGGATCGAGCGCGATCGAAATCGGCTGCTCGTCCTCACCGCGCCGTAATCCACCTATATCTGCCGCTGACCTCAGCGATTCATTGCCGTAACAGTGATAGGCGAGAGTCCGTTCCAAGGGGAACGAACCGTGGTCCCGGCCGATGAGGAGTCTCGATGAGTACCAACACCACAGACGCGCCCGCGGACGGCTACCTGGCCAAACGCACCCTGCGATCGGGCTCGGCCGGGTGGGTGCTGCTGGCCGGGCTCGGCATCAGCTACGTCATCTCCGGTGACTACTCGGGCTGGAACTTCGGCCTCGCGGAGGGCGGATTCGGCGGACTGCTCATCGCCACCGTGGTCATCGCGGCCATGTACCTGGCCATGGTGCTCGGCATGGCGGAACTATCCTCGGCGCTACCCGCCGCGGGCGGCGGCTACACCTTCGCGCGTCGCGCGCTCGGCCCGTGGGGCGGGTTCGCCACGGGCACCGCGATTCTCATCGAGTACGCCATCGCACCGGCCGCCATCGCCACCTTCATCGGCGCCTACGTCGAATCGCTGAACCTGTTCGGCGTGACCGACGGATGGTGGGTCTACCTGGCCGTCTACGCGCTGTTCATCGGCATCCACCTGGCCGGTGTCGGCGAGGCGCTCAAGGCGATGTTCGTGATCACCGCGATCGCGCTCGTCGGACTCGTGGTGTTCGCGGTGGCGGCGCTCGGGCGCTTCGACGCCGCGAACCTCACGAATATCGCCCCCGACGCCGACGCGGCGGGCGCTTCGACCTTCCTCCCGTTCGGCTACCTCGGGATCTGGGCGGCCATCCCGTTCGCGATCTGGTTCTTCCTCGCCGTGGAGGGGGTGCCGCTGGCCGCCGAGGAGTCCCGCGATCCGGCGCGCAACGTCCCGCGCGGCATCATCGTCGCCATGCTGACCCTGGTGGTCACGGGCGCGGTCGTGCTGGTGCTCGTCCCGGGCGCGCTCGGTTCCGAGGCGACGTCGGCCTCGGGGAACCCGCTGGTGGAGGCGCTCGGCGACGGCGCGGCGGCCAAGGCGGTCAACTACATCGGCCTGGCCGGTCTGGTGGCCAGCTTCTTCTCCATCGTCTACGCCTACTCCCGCCAGACCTTCGCGCTCTCGCGGGCGGGCTATCTGCCGACCAGCCTTTCGGTCACCAACTCCCGCAAGGCGCCCGTGCTCGCGTTGATCGTGCCCGGCGCGATCGGTTTCGGTCTCTCGCTCACCGGCGAAGGCGCGATGCTGCTGAACATGGCGGTATTCGGCGCCGCGCTCAGCTACGTGCTGATGATGGTGAGCCACATCGTGTTACGAGTGCGCGAACCGAATATGCCGCGCCCGTACCGCACTCCCGGCGGCATCGTCACCACCGCGTTCGCGCTGGTGATCGCGGCGGCCTCGGTGGCGGCCACCTTCCTGGTCGACCCGAAGGCGGCACTGTGGACCCTCGGTGTGTTCTGCGCCTTCCTCGCCTACTTCGGCCTCTACAGCCGCCGCCACCTGGTCGCGAGCTCCCCCGACGAGGAGTTCGCGGCACTGGTGAAAGCGGAAGAGGACCTCGAATGACCGCCTACCGCAGCACCAACGGCGTCCGCACCCACGTCTTCGCCGACCTGACCGACCTGCTCGCCAAGGCAACCCCGCTGCGCAGCGGCGACCAGCTCGCGGGCTGCGCCGCGGACACCGACGCCGAACGCGCGGCCGCCCAATGGGCCCTGGCCGAGGTCCCGCTGACCACCTTCCTCACCGACGTGGTCGTGCCCTACGAGACCGACGAGGTCACCCGGCTCATCATCGACAGCCACGACCGGCAAGCCTTCGCCCCCATCGCTCATCTCACCGTCGGCGACCTGCGCGACTGGCTGCTCGCCGTCGCCGCCCGCGAGGACCCGGCGACGGCGCTCGGCGCGGTCGCCCCCGGACTGACCCCCGAAATGGTCGCGGCGGTCAGCAAGATCATGCGCAATCAGGACCTGATCGCCGTCGCCGCGGCCGCACGGGTGACCGCCGGCTTCCGCACCACCATCGGCCTGCCCGGCCGACTGAGCACCCGACTACAGCCCAACCACCCCACCGACGATCCGCGCGGCATCGCCGCGGCGACCCTGGACGGACTGCTGCTCGGCTGCGGTGACGCGGTCATCGGCGTCAATCCCGCCACCGACTCGCCACGCGCCACCGCCGACCTGCTCGCCCTGCTCGACGAGGCGCGCGAGCGGTTCGCCATCCCGACCCAGTCGTGTGTGTTGTCCCACATCAGCACCACCATCGGGCTCATCGAGGCGGGCGCGCCGGTGGACCTGGTGTTCCAGTCGGTGGCGGGCACCGAGAGCGCCAACGCCGGATTCGGCGTGGACATCGCCCTGCTGCGGGAAGGCAACGAAGCGGGCCGGTCACTGCGGCGCGGGACAGTCGGCGACAACGTCATGTACCTGGAGACCGGACAGGGTTCGGCGCTCAGCGCGAACGCGCACCTCGGCGTCGACGGAAGACCGGTCGACCAGCAGACTCTCGAAGCGCGCGCCTACGCCGTCGCGCGAGACCTGCGCCCGCTGCTGGTCAACACCGTCGTCGGATTCATCGGACCCGAATACCTCTACGACGGCAAACAGATCATCAGAGCCGGTCTCGAAGACCACTTCTGCGGGAAGCTGCTCGGCCTCCCGATGGGTGTCGACGTCTGTTACACCAACCACGCCGAAGCGGACGCCGACGACACCGACACCCTGCTGACCCTGCTCGCCGCGGCGGGCTGCGCCTTCGTCATCGCGGTGCCGGGAGCCGACGACGTGATGCTCGGCTACCAGAGCCTCAGCTTCCACGACGCGCTCTACGTGCGCAGACTGCTCGGGCTGCGTCCCGCGCCGGAATTCGAGGACTGGCTCGCCGGACTCGGCATGCTCGACGCGGGCGGCGGACTGCGTCAGCTGGAACCGCTGTCCTCACCGCTGCGCGCGCTGGCGGGCTCCCGATGAGCCGACCGGTGCATTCCGTCGCGTCCCTGCGGTTCTGGGAGGAGCTGCGGCGCGCCACCCAAGCCAGGATCGGACTCGGCCGCACCGGAAACGCACTGCCGACCACCGAGATTCTGGCTTTACGCGCCGCGCACGCGGCCGCCCGCGACGCCGTGCACGAACCCCTCGACGTGAACGCGCTCACCGCGCGCGTCGCCGACCTGGGATCGGGCACGCCGATACCGGTCACAAGCCGTGCGACATCGCGCTCGGAATACCTGCGCCGACCCGACCTCGGCCGCCTGCCCGAGGATCTGTCCCGCATCGAAAACGAAGACGCCGACATCGGTTTCGTACTCGCCGACGGACTGTCGCCACGCGCCATCGAAGACCACGGCCCCGCCCTGCTCGACGCCCTGATCCGGGAGCTGGGCAAGACCTACACCCTCGCCACGCCGATCATCGCCACCCAGGCCCGCGTCGCGCTCGGGGACCACCTCGGCGCCGCCATGGGCGTGCGCACGGTCCTCGTGCTGATCGGCGAGCGTCCCGGATTGTCGGTGGCCGACAGCGTCGGCATCTACCTCACCCACCTGCCGCGCCCCGGCCGCACCGACGCCGACCGCAACTGCGTGTCCAACATCCACCCGCCCGACGGCCTCGGCTACGCCGAAGCCGCACGGGTGGTTTCGGGCCTGGTGGCGGGCGCCAGGGAACTGGGCCGATCGGGCGTAGATGTCAAGGACAACTCCAGGGCCGCTGGTCTCACCGATGCGCAACCCCTGCCGCTCACAGCGACACGAGCCGAGGGCTCGACACCGTATGCCGAAACATCCTGATACAGACGAAATCCGACAACCCTCCGGATCGTGCGACGACTCGATCTGCGGTGATCCGATTACCCGATCACCCGCAGTCGCGGGATCGTGCCCAACAACGTCGCCCACTCCGGATGAGCGGCGAGTTTCGCCTCGTTCAGCGCACCGATCTTCGCCCACAAGCCGGGATCGGTGTCATCGGAAAGATCCGGTCCGATCACCAATTGGTCCAGGTGCGGCACGATCAGCGGATCGCCCTCGAGATGCGCCGGATCGTAGATGTAGCGCTCCATCGCGGCGAGGTCGGCGATGCCGACACTGTAGCCGTGGGTCAAGCCGTCCTCGGCGGCGCCGAGCAGCGGACCCACGGTGCCGAAGGACACCGATTCCACCGAGGCCGTACGGCGCATCACGGCGAGGACTTCGGCCTTCTGTTCCTCGGTGGTCTCGGGACGAAATCCGAAGCGCAGTTGGTGAACGATCATGAACCCTCCTCCATTGTCGAACTACTCGAGTTCGTCTTGGAGAACCGATTCGGCCGCGTAGACCTTCCTGGCGGCTTCAGCGGGTCACCCCTCGAGGAATTCGAGGCGATTGCCGACCGGGTCATCGGTATGGAAACGGCGGCGGCCGGGGATCTCCGCCGGGTCCGCCCAGCGCACCGCGTGTCCGGCCGCTTCGATCACGGCGGCCGTGGCGTCGATGTCGACCACGAACGCCGGATGCGCCTTCCTGGCCGGCCGGAAATCCGCCTCGATGCCGACGTGCAGTTCCGCGTCCGGACCGCCGTGTCCCGGCACCCGGAACCAGCAACCGCCCCGAATGGCGAGTCGCGGCGGCTTGGGCAGCTCCGACCACCCCAGCACGTCGGCGTAGAACGCGCGCAGCCGCTCTTCCGAACCAACCGGCGCGGCGATCTGAACATGATGCAGCACGGATCTCTTCTCCCCGCGAGCCGTCGATACAGGACAAGCGTACGGGTTCGGAGTGCCACACCCCAACCGCCGGGTGGTCAGTGCTCGGTCGAGGGGTAGGTGAGGATCCCGGCTCGGATGGCTATCGCGCTCGCTTGGCTGCGGTTGGTGACCGCGAGCTTTCGCAGGATTCCGGCCACGTGGTATTTGATGGTGCTCTGGCTGATGCCGAGTTCCTCGCCGATCGCCCTGTTGCGCTTGCCGAGTGCGAGATGTCCGAGTACTTCGATCTCACGGGGATTCAAGGTGGACAGCAGGTGGTCGCCGGGGCGGGCGGCGGGCGGGTCGAGCGGCAAGGTCAGCGACACCCGGTTGCCCCAGCCCGGGACCGATTCGACGTCGATCTCGCCGCCGAGGGTGCGTAGCCGTCCCGACAGTCGGAGAACCAGTGCGGTGCGGTCCAATTCGCCGGCGCCTTGATCGCGGGCCTCGATGAGGACGTTGTCGCCGTCGCAGTCCCAGGCGATGCGGATGCGCGTCAGCTCCGGCTGCGGGAGGAACGCGAGGACGACGGTGCGCACCATCGCCCTTGCCGCGTGCGCGATCTCACCGGGCAACGGGCGTCCGTCCGCGGGTGGCTCCGCGAATTCGATCCGCGCGCGCTGGCCGCGCAGCAGCGGACGCAACTCCCCGCGCAGGCGCGCGAAGGCGGTGGTGACCGTCTCCTCGGAGAGTTCGCGGTCCGCGGTGCTCGCGGCACGCAGGGAGACCAGCGCCGCGGAGGCGGTTTCGCCCGCGGTGATCCTGGCGCGGTGGTCGTCGAGGTCGTGGGAGCGCAGGGTGGCAAGGATCGACGCGAGGGTCGCCTCGTGTTGTTCGGTCAGCTCGGCGATGGTGCGGGCTCGCTCGCTCGAGGCGGCGCGCGATTCGGCGAGATAGTCCGGGCCCGCTTGCGAGACCTGATGGCGGATGGTCGTGGCGACGATGCCGAACAGGCCACCGGCCAGGTCTGGGTCGGGCGCCGCGAATCCGGCGGCACGCGGGACGAGGACCAGCAGCACATCGGAGGAGTCGCGCAGGGCCCAGATGTCGCGAGTCGCGCCCGCGATCGTCGCGGGCCCGTCGAACACCGCGCCGAGCTCGATGGTCGCGCGTATCCGGTCGAGTTCTGCGATGCTGACGCGGTCGACGATCTCGCGAGAACCGGCGACCTTGCGCGGACGGCCGGTGCATTCCCGCGTGAAGATGATCAACGCCTCGTGCGGCCACAGCCGATTCAGCACCTGGGCGAACCGGCCCGCGATCTCCGGCAGCGGACCCGCGATGACCTCGCGCATCTCCGTCCAGCACTCGTGCGAGAGCCCGAGCGTATCCGTACTCACCACAGCCCGATCGTAGTTCCCGCGACGGAACACACGCACTGGCCGTCGGGTCAGTGCGGACTCGCCGAGCGGCCAGGTGTCCGCGCCCGGAACTCGCGACAGGCTTGGCGATGTACCGATGAGCCGACTCCCGAGGAGAACAATGACTGCCGCGGTCCAGGCGCCCCTGACGTTCACCGCCGGATGTCGAATCGTGCTGGAGGAGAACCAGCGTGTGCTCGACGCGGTCGATGCCACGCAGTGGGATCGAGCGGGCGTCCGCATCCTTTCGGCGCGAAAGGTTTTCGCGATCGGCGGTGGGCGCAGCGGGCTCGCGGTCCAGATGGCGGCGATGCGTTTGATGCACCTGGGACTACGAGTCCACGTCGCGGGCGAGGTCACCGCGCCCGCGATCGGCGCCGGGGACGTGCTGATCGCCGTGTCCGGGTCCGGTGCGACCACCGCGGTCGTCGACGCCGCCGACACGGCCCGTGCGGTCGGCGCTTCGGTCATCGCGGTGACCACCGCGCCCGAATCCGAACTGGCGCACCGAGCGGAGCTGACCCTGCTGCTCGCGGCCGCGGACAAGCAGGACCACAGCGGCTCCCGCACCCGCCAGTACGCGGGCACCCTGTTCGAACAAGCGGTGCTACTGGCTTTCGACGCGCTGTTCCAGTCGCTGTGGAGCGCCGACACCCAGAGCGCCGAACGGCTGTGGGAACGCCACGCCAACATCGGCTGACCCGCCCATAACCCGAAGATCCGGAAACAGGAGAAAAGCATGACGAAGTTGCAGGTTGCCGTAGATCTGCTCACCACCGCCGACGCGCTGGCGCTGACGAACAAGGTCGCCCCGTACGTCGACATCATCGAACTGGGCACCCCGCTGATCAAGAGCGCGGGACTCGCGGTGATCAGCGCGGTCAAGGCCGCGCACCCGGACAAGGAGGTCTTCGCCGACCTGAAGACCGCCGACGCGGGCTTCCTCGAAGCCGATCTCGCCTTCGCCGCGGGCGCCGACCTCGTGACCGTGCTCGGCGCCGCGGGCGACGCCACGATCAAGGGAGCCGTCGAAGCGGGCGCTCGACACGGCAAGAAGGTCGTGGCCGACCTCATCGGCGTGAGCGACCGCGTCGAACGGGCCCGCGAGATCGCGAAACTCGGCGTGGCTTTCGTCGAGATCCACGCGGGCCTCGACGAACAAGCTCAGCCCGGCTACTCGATCCAGGCGCTGCTCGACGACGGCAAGGCGGCGGGCGTGCCGTTCTCGATCGCGGGCGGAGTCAAGCTCGACACGATCGCCGCGGTCCGGGACGCGGGCGCGGAAGTCGCCGTCGCGGGCGGGGCCATCTACTCGGCGGCCGATCCCGCCGCCGCGGCGAAGGCGCTCAAACAAGCTCTGGCGAAATAGATCAACGACAGTCCTTCAGGTACTGCACGAGATCGCGGGGCAGGCCGTGGGTGTCGTACAGGTAGTGGTAGTCGTCTTCGGTCAATGTTCCGGTGAAGCGATTGCGGGACAGTATCTTTCGTCCACGATGGAGCTGTCGGCCGAAGGTGTGCTCCTCCTCGAGCAGGAGGGTGCGCACCTCGTTCGGGTGCACGGATTGCCGGAAGTGGTCGAGGGTGTGTTCCACGAGTTCGATCGGCAGATCGGACAGGGTGCGGGTCGGGTCGTCGCGCCACAGGGTGGTCAGGGTGCGGCGGATCAGGCGGCGTAGTACGTGACCGCGACCGGACGGGGAGACGGTGACGCGGTCGCCGAGTATTACGACGCTCGATCGGAGATGGTCCGACAGCAGTCGCGACGAGGATCGGTCCAGGGGTCCCCAGATGCGGGGCAGGGTGGTCAGCCAGGGGTGGAAGACATCGATGTCGAAGACGGATCGGGTGTGGTTCAGGATTCGCACCAGCCGTTCCAGGCCGAGGCCGGTGTCGACGCAGGGTCGGTCCAGAAGTTGGAGGCCGCCGTCGGGGCGGCGGCGATATCGCATCATGACGTGATTCCATACTTCCACCCACCGATAATCGGAAGTCGGTGTGCCCCTGGGTGTTTCGTTTCCGGTCCAGACGAAGATCTCGGAATCGGGTCCGCAGAGTCCGGTCGGGCCGTTGGACCACCAGTTCTCGTCGATGGTGGATTCGACCGGCACGCCCAGCTCGTCCCACGTGCGCGACGACTCGCGGTCGGGCTCGACGTGGTCGTCACCGCCGAACACCGTCACGTGCAGTCGGTCGGTGGTGATGCCGAAGCCCTCGCGCAACAGTTCCAGACCCCATCGCAGACTCCGCGGGCCGTCGTAGTCGCCGAGCGACCACGACCCGAGCATTTCGAAGACGGTGAGGTGCGTGTCGTCACCCACCTCGTCGAGGTCGGTGGTGCGCAGGCATCGCTGCACGTTGGTCAGCCGCGGTCCCAGCGGGTGCGGTCGGCCCATCAGATACGGGGTCAGCGGGTGCATCCCGGAGGTGGTGAACAACACCGGATCCCCCGGCGACGTAATCAGCGATTCGCCGGGGAGGAGTTCGTGCCCGCGTTCGCGGAAGAACTCGAGGAAGGTCCGAATCGTCTGGTCGGTCGTGATCATGGTGGTGGCTCCATCGATGGAATCGACCGGAAGCGACCACACGGGGCAACTTCGGCGACATCACCGACACGCACCGGCAGACCGTTTCCGGTCGCCGGCATGGGGAAAGAGGTCAGGCGGGCGCGACCGGCGAGCCGAGAGCTCGTGCGGCAGCGGCGGCGTTTCGTGAAGTGACCTCCATGACCGCAACATAGCAACCGAGCGGCGCGGAAAGCGACCGATTATCGCCCCGGGGCAGGTTTCCGACCGCCGGGCGCGGGCCGTCGGCACCATGATCGCCGTTGTCGCCGCCGCCATGGGAGCGGAGTCCTGACCCGCCTCGTCGTGAGCTGGACGGCCGAACCGGCGTCGGTCCGGTGTGTGCGGCCCGACAGTCGAACCCGCGCCGTGGCACAACGGCCTCGGCGCGGGTCGGGGAATGAGCAGGATCTTGCCGACGGAGCGGCGGTGGCAGTGCGAGAAACTCGGTGAGGCAGAACCCTGGGTTCAGGAGGATGTGGCCCACGGACCGCCGTTCCGGCTTTCCTCGCCGACGTCACGCCGGGGATCGCGAGCGTAGCTGAAGCTCACGTGAACGGTGTCGGGTTCGGCGGCGTTCCTGGCCACGATCTGGTGCAGCGCGTTGGTGTCCTTGATGATGCGCATCCCGGTCTCGGTGAATGTCGCTTCGTTGAAGACATTGCGCGCGAGCAGGGGGTTGGTGAGCGCCTGGGTGAACGCGTCGTTGGCGACCATTCGGGTCATCAATTCGCCCATCATCATGTAGTCCGGATAGTCCTCGGCGAATATTCCGACATACCATTCGAGATCATCGATATCGCCGTAGAGGGCTTCGAGTCGTTCCCGCACCTCGACGTCGGAGGTGAGTTCGGCGAAGTCGGTGAGTTTGCGCAGGCCGTATGCCTCACGGTACTCGTTGAACGATCGCAGTCTCGCCTTGCGCATGAGCGACACCGTCGCCTGCTCGACCGAAGGCCATCGCGGATCCGGGCTGTCGATCAGGAAGGCGGGGGTGTTCATCAGCCCGATTCTGCCCGCGGGCTCCCGCGAGCACTCGGCTGTGATCTCCTCGATGCCCAGCTTCAGTACGAGCGGATTGTTGTTGTGGAAGCCGCGGGCGTCCAGTGCGCCGGAACCGGCGCCGATGGCGTCCGGGACGAGCGAATGCCAGCGGTAGAGGAGATTGAACTCGATGGCGCACCAATTGGTTCGGTTCCAGCGCTCTTCGTCGGCGATGAACGGGACAGCTTCGATCGGGAAGTCGAACGGCCCGATGTGCATGATGTATTCCTCGACCACGATCTTCAGCAACAGCACGATCATGATGTTGCGTGTGGTCTGGAAGATCCGCTCGTCGTCCCACCGGGGGTTCTCGGCGGCGAGAATGCCCGCGATGCGGTTGTGCTCCCGCAGGAACACGATGTTCATGGTCGTGGTGCCGATCGTCGAATTGCCGTGTTCGAGTCCGACGGCGAAGAACGTATCGACGTGCTCTTCCGGAGCATTTCGCAGGATCACGTCGGTGATGAATTTCTGGTCGAACAGTTTCTCGAACTCGGGCTTGAAAGTCGGCGGCCGACCCGCCGCGCGCGCGGCGAAGAGGAACTCGGGATATTCCTGCCCGTCGATCACCTGACTCTTGAGGCGACCGGCCCGTTTCGAGCGCAGCAGATTCGTCGCGTCGATGTTCCTGCCGTAGATCTGACACAGGTCGATATCGTGGTTCGACTCGTTCTTGCGCGGGTCGGTGCGACTCGTCCGCAGGAAGCTGTCGGTGAACCATTGCGCGAAGAACATGAACATCACGCTGGTATCGGTTGCCTGCGTCAGTCGCGCACGCCGATACAACTCGACCACATCCGATTCGGCGGGCAGCGCCGCCTGCTGTTCCGGTGTCGACGGCGGCAGATGCCTGCCCGAGTAGCTGCGGTCGGTCAGACTCAGCCAACTCGTGTAGTCGCCGGCCAATGAGAGTGCACGCGGCCGCAACGTCGTCGAGTACGCGAAATTGTTGATCGCTATTCGGCTGATCAGCCTTCTGAACGGCTCGATCCGACCGAGGCCGAGCGGACCGACAACCTTCGGGATCTGTTTCGTCACCGCATCGGGTAGGAGATTCACGCAACACCTCTCTCGGCTACTTTTCGGCTGACGGCTCGCGAATTTCGAAAGCGACGCGACCCGAGGTGATCGGGGCTCTACCAGGTTTCCGGCGAATCCGGCGGCCCGATGTCGACGGAATAGTCCGCCGACACATCGGTGACACCGGGGATTTCTCGGAGCCGCTGGGCGGTATCGTCACCGGCCTCACCGGTGACGATACCGAGTTCTTCCAGAATCGTGTCGATCATGAATCCCGCGGCCGTCAGGTCGCCGATGATCTCCGAGAGAGGACGGTCGGGAGCCGTGGTGACGATCCATTTCCGCACGCAGGCCATTGTTCTCCTCCTCGGGACTCGACGGGGCCTACGACACGGTTACGGCGCCTGCACCAGACCGGCGCCGACGCGGGAAGCCGGGAACGGTAGCCGCTTGGCGGTCTCCTCCAACCTCTTCCAGAGCTTCGCGCCACGCAGATTGACGTCGGATTCCGCCCACAGCGCCGCACACCCGGCGACGTGCGGGGTCGCCATGCTCGTGCCGGACTTCGTGCCGTGCAGTGACGGACGCGGCACCGAGGAGAAGACATCGCGGCCGGGCGCGGCGATCTCGACCTTGCCGATGGCGGAGAAGGACGAGGGGGTGAGGTTCGTGTCCAACGACGCCACCGACATGATGGTCGGCGAGTTCGCGGGCGCGCCGGTGAACAAGGGCCCGTGATTTCCGGCGGCGGCGACGATCAGCGCCCCGCGCCGCAGCGCCCGCTCTCCGGCCGTGGTGTACGCGGCCTGAACCGGTGTGGGGGCTCCCAACGACATCGAGATCACGACACAGCGGTTGGCCAGCGCCCAGTCGATTCCGGCGAGGATGCTGCCGGTCGTTCCCGACCCGGCGTTGCTGAGAACCTTGCCGACGAAGATCGGGGCCCGATACGCGATTCCGTACCGCTGGATCGCGCCGACGGGCGCCTTCGGACCGCATGCGGTGCCGACGCAGTGCGTTCCGTGACTGTGCAGATCCTGCACCGGTTGCCCGACAAAAGTGTTGCTGACGAATTCGCGGCCTTTGAAGTCCGGGTGACCGAAGTCCATTCCGGTGTCGAGCACCGCCACCCGGATTCCGGCGCCGCCGCGGGTGCTCGGCGGCACCTTGCAAGCGACCAGGCCCCAGGTGGCGCCCGCCACCTGGGCGACGATTTCGTCTTCCATGACCAGTTCGCGTCCGCCGTTCATACGCAGATCGTCGGCGATGACCTCGGCCGCCCTGTTGAACCCACGCAGGTAGTCGACGTCGGACTCGCTGAACGCGAAGTACTCCGGCTCGACGGTCTCGATCGGACTGTCCGCGGACTCGACCTGCGCGAGCAGTTCGTGGGCCTGCAGTGCGTTACCCGACACCACCGCGCACCCGACTTCCGGCAGGACCAGAGCGTCGGAGTCGCCGATGTCCTCGAGGGTGACCGCCTGGTCGCCGAAGTCGCGGGCGCTGATCACGTTGCAGCCTTGGCTGCGCAGCGCCTGCACACCTCCGTCTTCAGCGTCTACCCGGAAGCTGATGACATAGCGGCCGGTCTCCATGCTCTCGTCGCCGCGTTCCTGCACGGCCTGCAACAACTCGTCGGGAGAACTGCTCAGACCACTGACGTCACCGGAGCCGTTTCCAGGGTTCTGCGCCATGATTACTCCATTCTTCGAAGGGGGACTTGATATTTCGGGGCAGTCGGACAATGGGTGGACAGGACCACCACGCTCGGCTCGATGCGGCGTCCATGTGGTGGTCGCCGACGCCGCGCGGGCCGCGGACAGGCATGTCGACGCGGCGGTCCGCCACGAGCACCGCGCACGCGGGCGCCTGCCGCGTGGTGGTCAGGTCGAGAACTTCTCCGGCGCTGGATATTCGACCGAATCCGTCGAACCGGGCCGGGTGACGGCACCGCGTACGAACAGCGCACGTCCGCGCCCGGTGCCGGCATGATTACCGTTGTGCGACAGAGTATTTCGTCCAATGCCGGCGCGCGGCCTCCCCCGAACCGCAGGATCTCGGCTCTTCTGCCGCAAGTCTTCGACCGTGGATCGGCGAACCGTCGAGTGATCGGCAGGTCGTCGCGCCGCACGCTCCCCGGCGCGCGCTACGCGAGATTCTCGCCGGTCTTCACCGCGCCCTCGACCGAACGAGCGGTGAACTGTGAAGTGACGACCGACGACATCCGCGCCGGCATCCGAATATCGGGGTTATCGCCATTGGTGGTGTCGACCAGGTGCATAGCACTCAGCGATGGCATCGCCACCTCTGCCGTCGAAAACGACACCTGCACTGGCTCGATCATGGACGCCTCCAGGTCAGAGGACAAGACAGATCAGATCAGTAGTGAGGGTGTTCGCGGTTCCGATTCATCGTAGGGCGAGCGCGTATCGCCCGGGTCCCGATCCGAGGTCACAAAGTGATAGCTGTGCACGGCACGAACCGGCCCGGGTCAGATCCGTGCCGGACGGGCGCCGCGCCGCCTCGGCCGCAGTCGATAGAGGCGATACCAGGCCAAAGCGAGGAATAGGACCGCCAGACCGGCGACGACTCCCATGTCGAGTAGCCAGGTCCCGATGGTGTGTTTCCACAGCGGGTCAGGGTCGCCGTCGTGCGGTGAGAGCGTATCCATGTCGAGTGTGGCGGCGCCCGCGCCGTAACCCCAGCGCGACGGCGACAGGTAGGACAGCTGTTCCAGCACCGGTGTGCCCGGCAGTCGCACCAGCCCGCCGGTGAGCACCAATTGGGCCATCGAGACCACGATCAACAACGGCAGGGTTTTCTCCGAGGTGTCCACCGCCGCCGAGATCAGCAGGCCGAGCGTCAACGACGCGAGACCGAGCAGCGCCATGGCCATGATCAGTTCCAGCTCGACCGCGGTGAATATGCCGCTGGGCGGGAAACTCTCGCCGATGGTGCCGATCAGGAACAGCACCGCGGCCTGGAGAATGGTGATCACGCCGAGGACCAGGAATTTCGACATGAGGTACACGCCGGGCGACAGGCCTGCCGCGCGTTCTCGTCGGTAGATCGTCTGCTCCTTGACGATCTCGCGGATCGAGTTGCCGGTACCGACGAAACAGGCGCCGAAGACCAGGATCATGAGTTTGGTCGGTGCGTCGACATTGGTGCCGGGCGCGCCGGTGAACCCTTCGCCCGAGGGCACCGCGGCGATCAATCCGCCGAGCAGCAGCGGCAGGACGACCAGCAGCGCGACATAACTGCGATCGGAGAAGATGACCCTGAGATAGCGTCTGCACAGGGTGCTCAGCTGGCTCAGCGCGGATTGCGGCGCGGGCGGCGGGGGCGGGGGATGCTGCGGACGCGCCGAGGCGACATCATCGTCCGACCCGACCGCCAGGTACTGCTCGTAGCGCGCCGAATCCCGGAACTCCCCGGCCCAGTCGCGGTCCTCCTCGCGATCGAACGCCTGGAAGACCTCCGCCCAGCTGCCCTGACCGAACTGCCGCAATCCCTCGGCGGGCGGCCCGTAGTAGGCCAGTTTGCCGCCGGGGACCAGCACCAGCAGGCGGTCGCACGTGTCGAGATTCGCCACGCTGTGGGTGACGACGATGACCGTCCGTCCGTCGTGTGCGAGTTCGGACAGCATCTCCATGACCGTCTTGTCCAGGCCGGGGTCGAGGCCGGAGGTCGGTTCGTCGAGGAACAGCAGCGACGGCTTGGTGAGCAATTCCAGTGCGACGCTGACACGTTTGCGTTGTCCGCCGGAGAGCTGATCGATGCGGGTGTCGCGATGCCGGGTCAGACCGAGTTCCTCGAGCACCTCGTCGACCCGCTGCTCACGCTCCTGCGGGCGCGTGTCGCCGGGGAAGCGCAATTCGGCCGCGTAGAGCAGTGCACGCCGCGTGGTGAGCTGGTTGTGCAGGATGTCCTCCTGGGGTACCAACCCGATCCGGTGCCGCAACTCCTCGTATTCGGCGTAGAGGTCGCGACCGTCGTAGCGCACCGTCCCCTCGGTCGCGGGCCGCAATCCGGTGACCGCGCCGAGTAACGTGGACTTGCCCGCTCCGCTGGGACCGATCACACCGACCAGCGAATGATGCGGGATGGGGAAACTCACGTCATCGAGCAGGACTTTGCCCTCGGGCGTCCGCACGATCAGATTCCGCACCGACACCGAGATGTCGCCGGTGTCGACCGACTCCCGCAACTCGGCACCGACCAGCCGATACGTGGTGTGCCCCATACCGATCGCGTCGGATTCCGCCAGTTCTGCGACCTCGACGCGGGCGCCGTTGACGTAGGTGCCGTTGTGGCTGTCGAGATCGACGACCCGATACCTGCCCGCGTCGATCGTCTGGATTTCGGCGTGGTGGCGCGACACCATGAGGTCCGCCACCACGATGTCGTTGTCGGCCGAACGCCCCATCCGCATGGTGCCCGAGATGGTACGGGCACCCGACCCCGTGCTCGCGGGCCGAGCGCGCGAAACCCGGCGCGGCGGCCCCGCGTCCAGCAGCGTGACCGTCGCCTCGTCGTCCAGGTCGTAGCCGGGATCGGGCACGACCATCGTGTCCCCGCCGATACCACCGTCGCGCTCCGGCGTGGCGCGGGCGGCCCCCTCGAGTGAACAGACCAAACACTCACCGTCGACCGCGTGCCCCAGTTGGAAGGTCTCGTCGTGGTCGATCACCATCCGCTCGACACGACGACCGTCGAAGAAGGTGCCGTTGCGACTGTGCGCGTCCTCGATCTCCCAGCCCCCGGCGCCCCGCTCCAGCACGGCATGCACGGTGGACACCCGAGGATCGTCGACGACGATATCGGCGCTCGGATCGCGACCGACATTGTAGGAACCCCCGGCACGCAGCCGATAGACGCGTTCTCGCGTCTGTACCACAAGGACCGGCGATTCGGAGAATTTCGCGGAGGATCGCTCTTCCACCATAGCGGGAGTATACGACCACGCCACACGGTGGCGGCAATAGCCGAATCACCTCTATTCCATCGCCACCTTCGCGCACCACCTCTCCAAATGAGCCTTGACCTGCGAGTATTCGGTCGGCGGACAGCGCGGTAACTATTTCGCCGCCGAATGGCAGGAGATTTCGCGCACCGTCGAGGAGGCGGCAGAGATACAGGGTAATCGATGCATAGAACGTCACGATTCCGATCGAAATTCACGCGCAATCGAAACAGAATATCGCCCCGATCGTTTTCGTCGCGGCAATGACGCGGCGACCGCCCCGCAGCACGGCATCCCGTTGAGTGACAGACGAACACACGCACGAGCGCGGTGTGCCCACCCCGCGAGGCGATACGGCGAGGACGGCGACCCGGCGACCGACGCCGAGCGCCTCGAGGCGGATTCATGTCGTCCGGCCCCTCGTCCACTCACCCGCTCTCCGACGGGATCGCCGCGCAGGCCATCCGCTCGAAATCATCTTCTCGTTCGCGGAATATTCCGCCGAGACCTCGCGCTCGCCGGTACAGCTTCGAGCCTCGGATGTCCCCGGCACGGATGCCGCTATGTTGCGACCACTCTACGGCGCGGTCACTTTCGAATTGCCGGCGAACACACGAGAACCTCTCCACCCCACGCGTGCGGAAGTCGGAGAGCCTCGCCCGCGTCCTCGCCGCCCGCCGTCGGCGCCCACATGGTCGGCGCCACCGCTCGCGGGTCGCTCGAACGAAACCATCTGTCCCAGCGGAGAGGCCGCGCGTAGGCTGGTGATGTACGCACCGCGGGCCGGACACTCCGCCGAGGTTTGCGTTCCGTTACGATGATGCATCATGATTCACGTGTCGATATCTGGCTTTTCAATTGCCAGGTGTTTACCGTGAATGGTGCTGGAATATCCGGCGCCTTGCTCGATCTCTCGAATTAGGAGGGCTGCATGGTCTTCACCCTGCTGGTACCCAGTGCCATCGCCCAAGGGCCCGCATGGGCCCGTGTCGTCTCGATCCTTCAGGACGCGGAAGCTTCCGGAGCGCGCAAATCCGCGGCGCCGCATGCCGACCGCGTCGGCGCGGGGTTGCCCGAACCCGCCGCGCACTGACCGGCGCTCGCGGGCGGCGGCGCCGTCCGCGAGCGAACGCGCCGATCCACCCGAGAACGTGCCCCACCGGGGGTGATTCGGGTGGATCGAGCTGTATCCGAGGCCGGGCGAGCGAGTCGGGAGTGCGGGATCGTTCACGTCGCGGAAACACGAGGACGGTGCCCGGGCAAGGGAAACGATCGCCGGTCGCGCGAAAAAGGACGTCGAGGCGGACGTTTCACCGCAAGGGATGCCGCCGTGCGCACCATGCTCGAATTCGGGTGGCGGCAGGCGCGATCCGGTCACGATGCGGTCGGGACGTCACGATTCGGCATCGATCGAGCGCCCCGAACGGGTCGCGGCCCACACGGCGACCGCCGAGACTTCACCTCCGCACCGCCGCGTAGCGGCCGTTCGGAACTCGTAGGCCCGACGGGCTTCCCGCGCGCTCGCGAGCCGCCGGTTCGACCGTGGGCGAGCACCGACGATCACGCGGATTGGGCGCGCCGCATCCCGCCGAGGAGTGGTTTTCACGTTCCCGTGCACAGTCGCCACGGCGAGAGAATGAGACGGGTACTCTGTCATCAATCGACTTCGCGGGAAGAGGCGACAACTCATGGGCGCTACGACGATTGCGCGACAGTGCACCCTCTGCGAGGCGCACTGCGGAATCCTGGTCACCGTCGAGGGCGATCAGGTGAGCAGGATCGAGGGCAATCCCGACGACGTGCTGTCCAAGGGCTATATCTGCCCCAAGGCGACGGCGATGGGTGGGCTGCACCACGATCCGGATCGCTTGCGCACGCCGGTGCGCAAGGTCGGCGACCGGTTCGAGCCGATCGGCTGGGACGAGGCGTTCGCCGAGATCGGCGCGCGCCTGCGCGGGGTACGCAAGGCACACGGGGCGAACGCCGTCGGGATGTACCTGGGTAATCCGGCGGCACACAGTTCGTCGGTGCTCTACGGCGGCATGCTGCGCGCCGCGCTGATGACCAAGAACTTCTACACCGCTTCCTCCATCGACCAGTTCCCGCAGGAATTCGCGGCGTGGCGAATGTTCGGGTCCAATGTGCTGATGCCGGTCGCCGACATCGATCGCACGGACCGGCTCGTTGTGGTCGGCGCGAATCCGGCGGTGTCCAACGGGTCGATCACCACCATGCCCGGCGCCAAACAGCGCATCAAGGATGTTCGCGCACGCGGCGGCAGCGTGGTCGTGGTCGACCCGCGCCGCACCGAGACCGCGCGCCTGGCCGACGAACACGTGGCCGTCGCACCAGGCGGCGACCCGTATCTGCTGCTCGCGATGCTGCACGTGCTGGTCACCGAGAAGTTGTGCGACGAGCGGCGGATCGCCGACACCTGTTCCGGGTGGGGCGAGATCCGCGCGCTGGTCTCCGATTTCACGCCGGAACTGGCGGCCCGCCACGCGGGGGTCGACGCCGAGACCATCAGGCGGCTCGCGCGCGAGCACGCGGCCGCGCCATCGGCCGTCGTATACGGTCGCATCGGCGTGTGCCAGACGGTGACCGGCACGCTCACCCACTGGCTGATCAACACCGTCAACACCGTCACCGGCAACCTCGACAGTCCCGGCGGCCAGATGTTCACCACCGCACCCGTGGATGTCGCGCGCATCGGGAAGTATCTGCCGATCACCCACGGCGACTGGACCGACGACTCCGGGACGTTCAAATCGTTCCGGGCCGAGCTGCCGGTGGGTGCGCTGGCCGATCAGATCCTCGGCGACGGGCCGACGAAGATCCGCGCGATGGTCACCTACGCGGGCAATCCGGTGCTGTCGACGCCGCAGCGCGGACGGCTCGCGGCGGCGCTGGATTCGCTCGACTTCTATGTCGCGGTCGATATGTACATCACCGAGACCACCCGGCACGCCGACATCATCCTGCCGCCGATCTCGCCGCTGGAACGCGAGGATCTCGATGTCGTGATGCCGGTGTTCAGCGTCAGGAACAATCTGCGCTACAACCGCCGGGTTTTCCAGCCGCCCGCCGACGGGCTGGAGGACTGGGAGATCATGGCCCGGTTGGTGACCGAGATACTCCCGCTGCCCGCCCGTCGATTCACCACGCGTGCGGTGCATGCCGTATTCGACCGGTTGAGTCCGATGCGACTGTCCGCGCTCGGGATCGCCGCGGGTCCCTACGGCGTGCTGCGCAAGGGGCCGTCGGGGCTGACGGTGGCGAAAGCGCGCCGCAGCGTGGGCGGTATCGATCTGGGTCCGCTGCGGCCGCGGTTACGGCGGATCATCGGCACCGAGGATCGCAAGGTCCGGTTGGCGCCGCGCGATTTCGTGGCCGCGGCGCGCACGCTGATCGAGGACGCGCGGCGCGGTGCGAGCGCCACCGAACCCGCCGACGGATTCGACCTGCGCCTGATCGGGCGACGCCACCTGCGCAGCAACAATTCGTGGCTGCACAACCTGCCGCCGATGGTGAAGGGCCGCGCCCGCTGCACGGCGCTCATGCATCCCCGTGACGCGGCCGAACGCGGACTGGCCGACGGCGCGCCGGTGACCGTCGCGTCGAAGAACGGTTCGATCGTGGTGCCGCTCGAGGTCAGCGACGATATCCGGCGCGGCACCGTCGCTGTCCCGCACGGGTGGGGACACGACGAACCCGGCGTCGGCTGGATGGTGGCGGCCGCGCAGCCGGGCGCGAATGTGAACCTGCTGCACGATCCGGCGGTGGTGGACGCCTTCTCGGGCAATGCCGCGGTCAACAGCACCTGGGTGACGGTGAGCGCGGCGCCCTAGTTCCTAACGCACGCGGCTGCCGTGGAACTCCATGAGCGCGCGCAGGGTTTCCTCGGGAGCTTCGAGTTGCGGATAGTGCCCCACGTCGGGCAGTTCCACGACATCGGGGCGCGGCACGACTTCGCGGTAGCGGCGCACCATGTGGGCTCCGGACACCGGGTCGAGCAGTCCATCGATCAACCGGATCGGCGCGACCGAGGTGTGCAGCGCGCCCACCCAGCGCTCGCGATGTCTGCGGCGTTCGGCCATGTAGCGGATCAGCTTGTGGCCGTTGCGTTTGCCGTGTTTGCTGCACCACAGGATCCAG
Organism: Nocardia bovistercoris; assembly: GCF_015674855.1. Lineage (GTDB taxonomy): Bacteria > Actinomycetota > Actinomycetes > Mycobacteriales > Mycobacteriaceae > Nocardia > Nocardia bovistercoris. The sequence continues at coordinate 106,565 of NZ_JADMLG010000011.1, forward strand.
AACTGGTCCATGGCCTCGGCGTCGGGTTTGGTGTTCGGGCCGAAGACCGAGGACAGTGCGTGAGTGAAGGCGCGCTCCCCGCCGATCCTGCCGACCAGCGGTCCGAGCGGACTCGCGAGCAGGCGCTGCACCGGTCGCGGATGGTGGGTTTCGGGGAACAGGCCGCCGTTGAGCAGGCACACCGATTCGATGATCGGCGAATCCGAGCCCGCGCGCTCGGCGGCGCGGGCCAGCAGTTCCTGCGCGACGGTGTCGCCGTAATCGTGCGCCAGGATGTGGACGCGCGTCACACCCTGTTCGCGCAGAAGTTGCTCGTGCAGGTCGGCTTGGTCGGCGATGGTGTACTCGTAGTGCCGCGGTTTGGCCGACCAGCCGAAGCCGATCATGTCCGGCGCGATGACCCGCGCGAAGTTCGCGCACAGCCCCGGCCACAGCGCGTGCCAGTCCCACGACGCCGTCGGGAAGCCGTGAATGCACAACAGCGTGTCGCCATCGACGCCGCTACCGCCGTTGCGCCAGAAGATCTGATGGCCACGATGGGTGAACCGTCGACCGGTGGCCCGCCATGCCGCGAATTCCTCCATGACTACCTCCTCCGTGTGCCGACCAGCATGCGCCAGTCGCGCCGCGCGCACAGCCATTCGCGGCAACCACCCGCGTGTCGCCGCCGCACGAACCGGTAGCCTCCGGGTCGCCGGATCGGCTGCACCCGCCGAGGGCATTTCTTGTCGGTGGCGAATGCGAATCTGTGCGCATGCGATCCGTCATCCGCGAACTCGTCTCCGACATCGCCCCGGCCGACGACGTCGAACACGCGCACCGCGCCGAGGTGCTCGCCTGGCTGGACGGCACCGACGACATCTTCCGGCGTGTCGAACCCGCCACGCCGCCACGGCATCTGGTCACCTATGTCGCGGTGGTTGATCCGACGCGCGAGGCCGTGTTCCTGGTCGACCACATCAAGGCGGGACGGTGGCTGCCGCCCGGCGGCCATGTCGAACCGGGTGAGCATCCTGCGGTCACCGCCCGCCGGGAAGTCCAGGAGGAACTCGGCGTCGCCGCACCGTTCGACACCGACACGGCTCCGCTGTTCCTCACGCTCACCACCACGGTCAATATCGACAGCGGTCACGAGGATGTCAGCCTCTGGTATGTAGCCACCGCCGCGTCCGGCACCGAATTCGTGCTCGACCCCGCCGAATTCCACGGGGGACGATGGTGGCGGGTCGAGGAGATCACCGTTGCCGATGCACGGCGCTTCGATCCGCATCTGCATCGCTTCCTCGAGAAACTTCGCGGCGCGGACGCGTCCTTTCCGATCGCCACTCCGATTCGCACACACCTCGATTGACCGCGCCCCGATCACGGAGGCTTGTATTTCTCGTCCTTGTTCGCGGGTGGATTGCCGGTGGTCACGTCCAGATTCCGATCAGTGCCCTTGACCTTGCGGTACAGCAATACCGCGCCGACCAGCACGACCAGAGCGACGATCACCAAGAGTTCCATGGGAACGCCCTACCCGCGGAGGGTTCGGCCTAACGGGATCGCACCGGTCGAGGGCGAGTGTCGCTCCGATCGAACCCGAGTCGCGGAAGATCGGATTCGATCCCGAGAGGCCGGGTATGTCGGCGACGACCACGAGCCGGACTCGCGGCACGGACCCATGCGGCTTGCCGCCGGACCGAGCATCGGGTCCCCGAACCGGGGAACGCATATGACGAATGATCGCACCGACCTGGCCGACGATCCAGCACTACGGCGCAGACGGGATCTCGCCGCCCTGCACGCGATGCAGAACACTCGAATCCGGGAACTGTTGGCCGAACTCGTGATCGATCGCGGCGGCGACCGCTCCGCGCGGTACGCCGAACTGCGCCGCTGGTTCGCGGTACGCGAAGCCACCGCGAACGTGCTGTCCGGAGGTTCGCACCGCGCGCCCGCCGCGGCGTAGTCGAGCCGATCCGGAGCCGGTACGTCGAACGTCCGGGCCCACCGCACCGGTCGTCTCGTTCGTTTCACCACTATTGCTACGGGTAGGCCGCGAGCAGGAGGTGAGAGGCTCATGGTGCAGACGCAGAGCAGGACCTATGCCGACGTGCGGTCGGTGTCTGAGCTGGTCGAGGACGCGAGTAGCCAGATCACGCGTCTCGTTCGGGATGAGATGCGGCTGGCTCGGCTGGAGGTTCAGGACAAGGCGGGTGGGATGGCGCGTGGCGTCGGACTCGCCGGGGCGGGCGCGCTGCCGGCGTTCTGCGGCGGGATCGCGCTGACCGGCGCCGCCGTCTTCGCGCTGGCACTGGTGCTGCCCGACTGGGCGTCGGCGGCGATCGTCGGGGCCGCGCTGCTCGCGGTCGGCGGGACCGTCGCCTACTTCGGTAAGTCGACGGTGTCGAAGGCGGCGCCGCCGGTGCCGACGGAGGCGGTCGAAGGGGTGCGCGCGGATGTGGACGCGGTGCGGAACGGGAGTCGACGATGACCGAGAACCGACCCGAAATCCCGGACACCCCCGAGGATTTCCCGCGCACGGCGGACGAGATCCGCGCCGACCGTGATCTGACCCGCGCGGAACTCGGGCAGACCGTGTCCGAACTCGCGGACAAGGTCGACATCCCGGCGCGGGCCGAGGCGAAACTGCACGAGACCGCCGAGGCGACCAGGCAGCGCACCGCGGCGGCGAGCCACCAGGTCGCGGTGACCGCGCAGCGCGCCAAGGCGCAGGTGGACAGGTTCGCGAACCAAGCGCCCTCGCTCGGCGAACCGGTCCGCGACGCGGGCAAGCAGGTCGCCGATTCCGTACGCAGGCACCGTGTACCGGTTGCCGTGGTGGCCGCGGGGTCGGCCGCCGTCGTCACCTGGTTCGTACTACGACGGAGGCGGTCGTGACCACGCTGTAGAGGCCGGCCGGCTCGAGACCGTCGTTCCGCTGTGACGGTTCGGCTGTCGCGGTGAGCGGTTCAGCGGAGGGCGTCGACCACCAGTGCGGCGATGGCGGCGCTGCCGACCGGCGTCGGGTGGCGCACCGGGGTGCTGCCGGTCGAGACATTGCCTTCGAACCACCGGTTCTCCGCGGGCGCGCATGCCTCGTGTCCGGCGGCCGCCGCGCGCACGTCCACGAAGCGTGCGTCGTGGGCGATGGCGCTGCCGCGCAGCACGCGGTCGATTCCGGCGAAGACCTCGGCGACCCACGCGGCGTCGGCCGCGCTGAAGGTGGCCGTCGGTCCGCAGCCCGCGGGGCCGTAGATGCCGCCGTGACCGACCACAACGACGGTGGCGTGCGGCGCTTTCGCGACCACCGCGTCCAGGTCGGACTCGATCAGCTCGGCGAGTTCGGCCAGCCGGTGCTCGACGCGCTCGCGAGCGGCGCGATCGAACCGGCAGCCCGCGTCGATGCCGTCGATCGGCGGGAAGCACGCCGACACCAGCTCCCACCAGCGCAGGTCGTTGCCGCCGATGCTGACCGTCACCAGTGTGGTCGACGGTTTCAGTGCGGCGACCTGTGGCGACATCCGGTACCGGACGCCGTCGGCGCTCGTCGTCTGCTGCGCGGCGGTCAGCAGGTTCGCCGAGGTCGCGCCCGAACAGGTGACGTCGACGAAGGAATTCGGGTGGATCGCGGCGGCGACCCGCACGGGATAGCCGGTCGCGCTGCGGCCGCAACCGTCGGCTCCGGCGCCGACGACCCGGTCGGGAGCCGCCGATCTGGAATCGCCGAGCGCGACGTATTCGACGACGGCGCTTTCCCGGCTCTCCCCGACGGCGCCGCCGGTCGGCGGGCAACTGCTCACGGCGAACGCCGACGCGAGCACGATCAGGCCGAGTCCGGGGAGGAGTCGCTTGTCGCGTGCGGTCATCGGACCGAGAGGTCGCGAGCGGATCCGGATCGCTCGGTGCGCGACTGCGCGCGGTCGTGCTGGTGGTTCATCGCGGAAACAGGTCTCCATGAAGCTCGGACGCCCGTGTTCGCGCGTGCTGCGGATAGTTGACCATGGCGGTCGGGGTGGCGGCGAGCAGTGGGGTCAGCCTGATCCGAACCCCGCGCGCCACCGACAAACCGTGCCGGACCGGGGTGAACCGGTGACGGCCGATGCGCGACCACCGCGACAACGCGGTGAGAATTCGGCCGTCACGTGCAGACCGCCACTGTCCGGCGCCTGTTCCCGAACCCAGCGGGCATGTGCTTGCACGATCCGGTCTCACGCGGTGTCGCGCACCACTGACGACGCGCCGATCCTGAACCGAGGACGCCGGTCGGAAACCGGCGGCCCGGGTCGTCCTCGCGGCAGGTGGTGTCGTGGCGCTGTGCCGTCGAACTCAGCTCGCGGGTGACATCGCCCGAGGCTCTTCGCTGGGTTGCCGGACACCGCTTCCGCCCGCCCATGTCGCCGCCGCCGCGACGACGAAGCACAGGATGGTGAAGGCGATGTTGCCCGTCGGGGTGTTGTCGGAGGTGATCCCGCCCTCGGCGTCGAACAAGTCCGGCAGGGCGGTGGCCCAAAGGATGGCGAACGTCGCGAGGTAGATCCAGCCGAAGTTCCTCACGGCCGGACTCGGTTCGAGATCGCCCGCCGCGCGGCCCGCGAGCCATGCGCGCACCAGAAAGTAGCCGCCGGCCAGCCAGATGCCCGCGAGTTCGATGGTCAGCAGGACGGCGGTGCCGGTGTCGCCGCCGCCGATCGCCTGCTGGATGCTGATCAGGGCTCCGACGACCACGATCAGGATCGGTACCGCGACCCCGATGCCGATGGTGCGCAGGGTCAGCGACCATCCTCTCGGCGCCTGCCCCGCCCACGTGGGCCGCCCGACGTAGCGGGCGACGAGGTAGGCGAGGATCGCGGGTCCGATGGCGGAGAACAATGTCACGCTGCCCAACGGCACCGAGTCGAAGAACACCGAGTTGGATGGCGCGTCGGCGTTCCATGCCCACCAGCGCAGTTGCGGGCCGATGTGGTCGAAGATCTCGTAGAACGCGCTGTGCGTCATGCCTACGCTCAGCGCGCCTGCCAGGAGTCCGAAGCGCCGGAAGACGCCGAGCGCGCGGGTCGTCTCGTAGGCCAGCATCGGCACGGCGCCGTAGAGCGCCACGATGTAGAGCGGCATCCGGTCGTAGAAGATGTCGACGGTGAACACGTTGTGGACGAAGTTCAGGCCCGTCCTGTCCATCATCCCGAACTTGTTGGGCAGGTAGAGCGGCGGCTCCATGACCAGCAGGTACACCATCGCCCCGAACCACAATGCGAGGTTCGTCGGGTCGCCGTCGCGGCGCAGCCTGCGCACGGCCCACCACAGCGCGTAGACCGAGCCCGCGATCATCAGCGCCTCGACGACAGGGAGCGTCCAGTTGGACAGGTCGGCGGGGTTGCGGAACTCGACGAAAGGCGAACCGCCGCAGTCGAATCCGCCGAGTTCGCGGGTCATCACGTCGGCGATGTCAGGACACGGGCCGGTACTCATGAGCATTTCCTCGGTTGGGACATCGTGCGGCTCAGACGTCGTAGTCGATCGACACGCGGTCGCTGGTCGGGCGGGACTGGCAGGTCAGCACGTAGCCGTCGGCGAGTTCCCGCTCGGAGAGCACGTCGTTGAAGGCGATCTCGACCGTGCCGTCGCACAGTTTGGCCCGGCAGGTTCCGCAGATACCGGACCGGCACGACCACGGCACGTCGGTGCCGGTGGACAGGGCGGCGTCGAGCAGTGTGCGCCCGGCGACCGGGACGGTCCGCTCGCTGCCGCCGAGGGTGAACGTCAGGTCGGCGTCGGCGAAACGGGCGGCGGCCTCCGAGGTCGGCAGGCTGCGGGACTCCCCGGCGGTGTAGGACTCCGAGCGGATCAGCGCGGGATCGACGCCATTGGAGGTGAGGGCGGCGTGCACGGCGTCGGCCATCGCGTTGGGACCGCAGAGGAACCACAGACCGGCTTCGGCCAGGGTGCCGTCGGCCAGCCACGCGGCGAGTTTGTCGGCGTCGATGAAACCGTCGGTGTCCTCGAAGACGTGGACCACGCGCAGACGGTCGCCGACGGCGGCGCCGAGGGCCGCCAGGTCGTCGCGGAACATCACCGCGTCGGCGGTGCGGTTGGCGTACAGGAGGGTGAACGTGCTGCGCGGCTCGACCTCGAGGGTGGTGGCGAGCACCGACAGGATCGGGCCGATGCCGCTGCCGCCCGCGATGCCCACGTGGTGGCGCTCCAGCGCCGGGTCGAGCGGGGCGTGGAAGAGCCCGGTGGGCTGGGCGACCTCGAGCATGCCGCCGACCTGAAGGTGCTGCACCGCCCAACCGGAGAAGAGTCCGCCGGGCGTGCGTTTGATGCCGACCCGCAGCGTGTCCGAGGACGGCGGGGTGCAGATCGAATAGGAGCGGCGGACGTCCTGTCCGTCGATCAGCGCGCGCACCGACACGTGCTGGCCCTGGGTGAAGGCGAAGGTGTCGCGCAGGGCGGCGGGAACGTCGAAGGTCACCGCGATGCTGTCGGCCGTCATCCGGTCCACGGCGCTGATCCGCAGTTCGTGGAAACCGTGCGCGCCCCGCGCGGCGCTCTTCGAACCGTCGCCGGAAGTGGAGGTGTACCAGTGCGTGACGTCGCCGCCCGCTTCGTAGTGCGCGAACCAGCGGTCGGCGAACTCGGGCAGCGGCTGGTGCACCGGGTCGTGGTTCGGCGTCTGCGACAGCAGGATTCGAGTGAAGGAGATGATCTGGTCGCCCTTGGGCAGGGTACTCAGCGCGCCGCCCGGCAGCCTGACCTTGCGCGGGTAGCGGGAGGCCAGGCGCTGCCACCACAGCAGCGGGCGATCGGCGGCGTCGCGCAGCACGCGCGCGTCGATGCCGCGCTCGGACGCCGGGACGTGCCGGTTGAACCCGTCCGCGATGACGTCGGTCACCTTCATGACGTGGCGCACGACCTTGGGCAGGACCTTGGTGCGGTAGTTCTTGTTCGGCACCATCGCGTTGTAGACGATCAGGCCCGATGAACGGTGCTCGACTTCCTCGACGAAATGCCACAGCAGCAGCGAGGCGACGCGCTCGTCACCGGGGCGGAAGAGCTTCTCGTCGTGGTCGAGCAGCAGTTTGAAGTACGGGGTGAAGGTGGCCTCGAGGTCGGCCACGTAGGCGAGCCGGTATTCCAGCGACTCCGTCTCGGTGAGCTCGTCGTAGAGGGCGATGACGCCGTCGAGGGTCTCCTCGAGACCGGGATGGCTGCGGATCAGCGCCGCGAGGTGGCGGCGGTGCGCCCGCGAGTGCTGCGCCTCCTGCTCGAGGAATGCCCGCGCCTCCTCCTTGGCCTCGGGGTCGGTGATGAGCGGGATCGCCTCACGGACCGCCGCGACGATGAATTTCTCGAAGGCGATCGCGATGATGGACACCGCGTTCATCTGGATGCCGAATGCCGAATTCGTGGGATGCCAGCGGAACGGGATCGCTCCGTCGAGGTCGAAGTCGAGGGTACGGATCTTGAGGTCGGTCACAGCTCTCCCGCGGTTGCCCATGTCACAAGTAGAAGCAAAGTATGACACGAATCCCCCGCCTTACTGAAGAACTTTCCAGCCCGATCCCCCCGCCCAGGTACGGTAGTGGCACATTGTTCAATCATTTGTGTCGCTGATTGATATGACACACTGTCCGCACGAGTGTGTCGCCGAAGCGGCGCGGAGGAGGGCGGGCAATTGTCACGACGCGGCTGGGCCGGCGTGCCGCCGGAGAGTCAGGACGAGGGCGGTCGACGCATCCTCGAGGCGACGGCCCGCTGCGTCAAGCGGCTGGGCGCCGAGCAGACCACCCTGGCCGCGGTCGCCGAGGAGTCCGGCATCAGCCGACGCACCATATACCGCTACTTCGACGGCATCGAAGATCTCTTCGCCGCCGTCGGCCGCGGCGCGATGGACGACTTCCAGACCCGGCTGGACGAGGCCACCGCGGGGCTGACCGACGTGGTCACCCTGGTCGTGGAGTCGCTGGCGTTCGCGATCGAGGAGGTGCCGCGCGACCCGCTGCTGCATCTACTCGTCGCCACCGGTCACATGAAGACCTTCGGCCAGATCGTCATGAGTCCGCTGATGGTCGACTACTGCCGCCGCGTCGTGGTGGAGAGCAAGGCCGACTGGGCCGCACTCGGCTACGACGAGGCGGCGCTCAACGACCTGATCGTGTTCATGCAGCGCATCCTCCAGTCGTTCCTGGTCGCGCCGGAACCCGCGCTCGAACCGCCGGAGCTGCGGGCGTTCCTGCGGCGCTGGCTCGGGCCCGCCGTACTCGTGCGCGGTCAGTGGCGCCCGACTCCCGGGGACACAGCCCGCTAAGTGGACTAGAGGTCCATTAACCCCTACAGTGTGACAAGTGGACCTTGTGGTCCACTTATTGACGCGCGAGGTGAGCGGGGAGCGATGAACCAGACCACACAGCCGCCGGTCAGCGGCGCGGGCAGCCTGCCGGTACTGACGCTGGCGGCGGCCGCGTTCTCGATCGCGCAGACGGCGGTCGTGCCCGGCATGGGAATGTTGTCGCACGCGCTGAACGCCTCGACGACCGACGTGTCCTGGGTGATGAGCGGCTACCTGCTCGCCGCGGCGGTGCTCACCCCGGTACTGGGCCGACTCGGCGACATGTACGGCAAGCGCCGCATGCTGATCGTCGTCCTCGCCGTCTTCGCGGTGGGCAGCGTCGTGGCCGCGCTCGCGCCCAACGTCTGGGTACTGGTCGCGGCGCGGGTGCTGCAAGGCGCGGGCGGCGGCATCATCCCGCTGTGCCTCGGACTCGTCGGCGACTGGTTCGAACCGCAGCGGCGACCCGTCGCGCTCGGCGTCATCTCGGCCATCGCGGGCATCGGCGCGGGCGTCGGGCTGCTCATGGGCGGGCTGCTGCTCGACCACGCCTCCTGGCACTGGATCTTCTGGAGCGGCGCCGCCATGGCCGCCGCCGCGGCGCTCGGCGCCCTGCGACTGCCCGCCGACGAAGGCGGCGCGCGCGCCCGGCTCGACTACCTCGGCGTGGTCCTGCTCGCCGTCGGACTCGTCGCACCGCTGTTCGCGCTGACCCGCACCTCCACCTGGGGCTGGGGCGACGAACGCACCCTCGGACTCATCCTGTTCGGCCTGCTCGTGCTCACCGTGTTCGTCTTCGTCGAGCGGCGCACCACCGACCCGCTCGTCGACATGCGCGTACTCGGTCGCCCCGCCGTACTCGGCACCAACATCACCACGCTGCTGTTCGGTTTCGGCATGTTCGGCGCGTTCATGCTCATCCCGCAGCTCGCGCAGACCCCGACCAGCGTCGGATACGGCTTCGGCATGAACGCCACCGGCGCCGGACTGCTCCTGCTGCCCGCCTGCTTCATGATGCTCGTCGCGGGCGGCGCCTCCGGGCGGCTCAGCGCTCGATTCGGGCCGAAGATCCCGCTCACCGGCGGTGCGGTCGTCGCCGCGTTCGGCCTGGTGGCGCTGGCCATGGAACACGGCACCCGACTCGGGGTCATCGCCTGGTCCATGGTGATCTTCGGCGGCATCGGACTCGGCATGGCCGCGGTGCCCAACCTCGTCATGGAATCCGTGCCGCGCGAGATGATCGGGCAGGGCAACGGCGTCAACAACCTCATCCGCTCGGTCGGGTCGTCCCTCGGATCGCAGATCGTGGCCACCCTGCTCGCGGGCAGCGTGAGCGCGTCGCTGCGGGTGCCCAGCGACCACGCCTACAGCCAGGCGTTCTGGATCGGCGCCGCGGGCGTGTCCGTCGCGGCGGTCGCGGCGGCCCTCATTCCCCGCCGCCGCGGTCCCGTCGAACCCGTCGACGTCGCGCCCGCGTCCGCGCCCCGTGCGGTCGCCGTGTCGCCCGGCGCGCCACACTGAGTCGTATGCACTCACAGCCCCCGAACGTCCGCGAAGCCAGGGACTGGTCCGAACGCCGATCCGATGCGCGCCGCAACCACGAACAGGTCACCGCGGCGGCGCTGGCGGTCTTCGCGGAACGGGGGCTAGAGGCCACCGTGCCCGACGTCGCCGCCCGCGCGGGCGTCGGCAAGGCCACCGTCTACCGCAGCTACCCCACCAAATCCGACCTCGTCGACGCCGTCGCCCGGCACCACCGCACCTGGCTCACCGAACGCATGGAAGCGGCCGCCGAGGACGCGGACGCGCTCACCGCGCTGCACGCCCTGCTCACCGACCTGTCCGCGAAACTCGCGGGCGACCGTTCCTTCGCCGAAATCCTGCCACGCACACTGCAACCCAGCGACCGCGACCGCGCCTCCGCGCTGCTGACCCGGATCATCACCACCGCCAAGGCGGGCGGCCACCTGCGCCCCGACGTCACCGCCCTCGACATCCACGTCCTCGTCGGCGGCTACGCCCGCGTCCTGCTCGACCTCGACATCCGCGACCCCGCCCAGTGGCGCCGCTACGCCGACCTCGCCCTCGCCGCCCTGCGCGCGTGACGCATGTCGCCGAGGGGTCGCCGAGCCGGTAGCGGACCGGCAGGTCTGGAAGAATGCTGCCGGTGCATCTCGCGATCGAGCTGGTGGTCCTGGTCGCGTCGGCGACCGCGTTGGCGGCGGCGGCGCGGCGGTTCGGGGTGTCCGAGCCGCTGGTTCTGACCCTGGCGGGTTTCGCCGCGTCGTATCTGCCTCATGTCCCGGAAATCCACCTGGATCCCGAGGTGGTGCTGCTCGGCCTGCTGCCGCCGCTGCTCTACACGGCGGCGATCCGGACCTCGCTGGTGGATTTCCGGGCCAACGCGCGCACGATCGCGCTGCTCTCGGTGGGCTTGGTGCTGTTCAGCACGTTCGCCGTGGCCGCCGTGGTGTGGTTGCTGCTCCCGGTGCCGTTCGCGGTGGCGGTGGCGCTCGGCGCCGTGGTCGCGCCGCCGGACGCGGTGGCGGCCACGGCGGTGGCGCGGCGGGTCGGGATGCCGCGACGGATCGTCACCATCCTGGAGTGCGAATCGCTGTGCAACGACGCGACCGCGCTGGTGACCTTGCGCACCGCCATCGCGGCCATGGCCGGAACCTACGAATTGTGGCGGGCCGGACTGGATTTCGCGATCGCGGCCGGTGGCGGCGCGCTGGTCGGAATCCTGGTGGCGTACGCGCTGGCGATGCTGCGGCGGCGCATCACCGATCCCGTCCTGGACACGACGTTGTCGTTCCTCGCGCCGTTCCTGGCCTACCTGCCCGCCGAGGAGATCGAGGCATCCGGCGTGATCGCGGTCGTGACCTGCGGCATCATCCTCGGACACGGCGCACCGGTGTGGCAGAGCGCGGCCTCGCGCATCGCCGAACGCACCAATTGGCGCACCATCCAGTTCATTCTGGAATCCTCGGTGTTCCTCATCATCGGCTTGCAGGTGCGCGCGATCCTGGAAGGGGCGTGGAGCAGCGGACTCGGCCACGACACGCTGCTCATCACCGCGGTCGCCGTGCTGGTGACGACGATATTGGTGCGGCCGCTCTGGATTTTCCCGTTGCTGCTGCTCATGCGCGCGCTCGGGCGTGAGCGAGCCCCGCTCACCGAGCCCGCGGTGGTCTCCTGGGCCGGCATGCGCGGTGTGGTCACCTTGGCGGCGGTGCTGTTGCTCCCCGAGGACACCCCGCAGCTCGCGGTGTTGAAAATGCTGGCACTCGTGGTCGTCGCGGGCACGCTGCTGCTGCAGGGCACCTCGCTGCCGTGGCTGGTGCGGTTGCTGAAACTGCGCGGGCCGAGTCGCGCCGAGGACGCGCTGCGCAAGGCGAGCCTGTTGCAGCAGGCGGTGTCGGCCGGTCTCGCCGAACTCGACGCGAAACTCACCCCCGAGACACCCGAGGCCGTCGTGCGGTCACTGCGCGATCGGGTGACCTGGCAGACCAACGCGGCATGGGAGCGGTTGGGGCGACCCGAATCCGAACTGGCGACCCCCACCGCGGAATACCGGCGGCTGCGCCTGGCCATGTTGCGCGCCGAACGCGAAACCGTGCTGCGAGTACGGGATTCGGGGACGCTGGACTACGAGATCCTGCAGAGCGTACTGGCGCGGCTGGATCTCGAGGAGTCCATGATCGACCGGTTCGACGAGGCCGAGGACGACTCCGACGAGACATTGGACGGACCCGGCGCGGCCGACACCTGCGAGCATCTGCGCGATGCGCCGCTGCTGCGCGCGCAGGTGGAGCCGGATCGGTGCGAGGAGTGCGTCGCCGAGGGGCTGACCTGGGTGCATCTGCGCATGTGCCTGGAATGCGGGCACGTGGCCTGCTGCGATTCCTCACCCGGCAATCACGCGACGGCACATCATCGCGCCACCGAACATCCGGTCATCCGTAGTGTCGAACCGGGTGAGGCGTGGCGGTGGTGCTACGTCGACGAGTTGCTCGGCTGAGGGTCAGCGGCGCGCGTAGGAGTAGATGAGCCGAGCGTATTGGGCGATGAGCCGGTCCAGCGACAGTTCGGCTCCGCCGCCCGCGATCTGCTGGTAGCCGATGAGCATCGCCATGCCGAGCGCGGTCACCTCCGCGGCCGTGTCGTCGTCGCCGACCACGCCCTTGATCGCCTTGTGCACGGTGCGACGGCGGGACTCGTCGACCCGTTTGAGCGCGAGGTTCACCGATTCGTCGTTGGCGGCCCACGCGCGGATCGCGGCCTCGGCCGAATGGTGCAGTCCCGTCGCGAGATCCGACATCGCGCGGATGTCGTCGTCGGGGTTGCCCTGGTTGAAGTTGAGGGTGCGCAGGATGCGGACCTGGCGGTTCTCCCAGTGGTCGAGCAGCGCGTCCACGAAACCCTGCCAGCTGCCGAAGTGGTGGTAGAACGACCCGCTGGTGACACCGAGGCGGCGGCAGAGCACGCCGATATTGAGGCCCTTGAAGCCGAGTTCGGCCAGCACCGCGAGCGCGGTGTCGAAGTACTGCTCCTTGGTGACCACTCGTGACATACGGGCGCCGTTCTGTTCGTTTGCGGACGGAGTTCTCGGGGCGGGCGGAGTTCGAGCCCAGAACAGTACCGCATCGGCGTGGGGCGGCCGGTGCGCGACGAAATCCGCGCGGTCGGTTCGGCGAGTTCGGCGGGGGCTCGAAATGCTCGACGCGCGTGCGCATACCGCGCGGAGTCGATCCGCGCCGACGGCGACGGCGTTGCCCGGACACACTCACGGCATCGACCGTGACCGGTGGACCACCGCAGGCCACGCTGTATGCTGAAAGTTTGCCAGCTCGGATCATCTCCAGAAGGGATCGGCGATGGCGGCGAAGCGCGGGTGAACCGTCTGCCGCGGTACGCGGCGATGCTGGCGGCGCGGGGGCCGCTGCCCAGCGACGATGACCGCTGGGCCTACGAGATGAAATTCGACGGCATCCGCGCGATCTGCTACGTCGAAGAATCCCTGCGGTTGCTGTCGCGCAACGGCAACGACATCACGGTCGCCTGGCCGGAACTCGCCCAACTGGCCCCCGCCGAACCGCACCATGTCCTCGACGGCGAGATCGTCGTCTTCGACCACCGCGGCCGCCCCTCCTTCGAATCGCTGCAACCACGCATGCACCAGCGCCACCCCGGCGAGATCAACGCCATGGCCGCCGCCGCACCCGCCACCTACGTGGTGTTCGACCTGCTGCACATCGGCGCACGCCCACTGGTCGACCTGCCCTACGAACAGCGGCGCGCCCTACTCGAACGCATCGACCCGCGCGGCCCGCACCTGCGCCTGTCCCCCCGCCTGCACGGCCACGGCGCCGACCTGCTCGCCGAATCCGCGCGCCTGGGACTCGAGGGGCTGATCGGCAAGCGACTCGACGGACCGTACCTGCCCGGACGGCGCAGCCCACTGTGGACCAAGATCAAGAACGTCGACCACCAGGAAGGCGTGATCGTCGGCTGGAAACCCGGCGCGGGCAACCGCATCGGCCGCATCGGCTCACTGGTGCTCGCGGTCACCGACGCCGCGGGCGACCTGGTCTACATCGGCAACGTCGGCACCGGCTTCAGCCGCGCGACACTGGCCGACCTCCAAGCCAGACTCGCCCCGCTGCACCGCGAATCAGCACCGCTCGGCAAGCCGCCACACATCCCCGGCGTGATCTGGGTCGAGCCGCGCCTCGTCGGCGAGGTGGCGTTCAGCGAATGGACCCGCGACGGCATCCTGCGCCACCCGACATGGCGCGGCCTTCGCCCCGACAAGACACCCGCCCAGGTCGTGCGGGAACGACTCGATTAGCCACACCCGCTTCCGGGTCGGAGAAATGCGGTGGCCCGAAAAGAATGCCGCCGGATACCGCGGCCTGCCGAGGCGAACCGCTCATCTGTGCGTGTCGACAGCCCCCGGTCGACGCGGACAGGGCCTGGCTCGGACAACGGGATCCGCAGCGGTGGCACATGCTCTGGCGGCAGGCCTGCGACCCCAATGGCGAGCGCGTGCGACGCGGTCGAGACAGGTAGCCCTCGCGCTGGGATTCCGAGAATTCGGCACCCGGCTCAGCATCGGTCCGGGCTGAGAACTCCGCGGGATCGGCGAGCAACGCGCGAATTGCATTGCGTTCGCGAGCTCGGCGGTATCGAATGGACAGTCGTGTCACAATCGCGCGCACTGGCCGGTCGGGTCGCGGTGGTCACCGGTGTGAGCAGGCGGCGGGGCATCGGGTTCGCGGTCGCACGGCGGCTGGCGGCGATGGGAGCCGAGCTCTACCTCACGCACTGGGCGCCGCACGACGCACAACAGCCGTGGGGCGCCGACGATCTCGCGCTCGTCCGCCGTGAACTGGACGCCACGCGGATGGTCGACCGTTCCGTCGACTTCGCCGATCCCGAGGCGCCCGCGCGAGTGATCGCCGACGCCGTCGCCGAATTCGGGCATATCGACATTCTGGTCGCCAATCACGCGCGCAGCGGCGGCGACGGGTCGCTGTGGGAGATCGACGCCGAGAAACTGGACGGGCACTGGGCGGTGGACGCACGGTCGGTGCTGCTGCTGACGCAGGCATTCGCGCGGCAGTACCGGGCCGAGCGCGACGAGATCGCCGACCGGGGCCGCGTGGTCTGGATGACCTCTGGACAGCAGCTCGGACCGATGCGCGGCGAAGTGGCCTACGCCAGTGCCAAATCGGTGCTCGCGGGCATGACGGCGACCGTCGCGGCCGAGCTGATCGACCGTGGCATCGTGCTGAACACCGTCAATCCCGGCCCTGTCGACACCGGATTCCTCACCTCCGACACCGCCGACCGGGACCCGGCCGTCGTCGAGGAGATCCACGCGGCCTTCCCGCGCGGACGAGTCGGGCAGCCCGACGATCCCGCTCGCCTGATCTCCTGGCTCGTCTGCGACGACGGCCGCTGGGTGGTCGGACAGGTCATCGACTCCGAAGGTGGATTCCGGCGGAGCCGATGGTGAACACACCCGACGAACGAGGAGAACGATGCGCACCGTCTATGTCGTGACGCACCCGGAAGCGACCCACCATGTCGACGGCGTCGTCGGCGGCTGGTACGACTCCGAACTGACGCCGTACGGCCTGCGTGCCGCCGATGCCATCGCGCACGCGGTGCACGCGCTGATCCCCACGAACGCACCGGTCGAACTGTTCACCTCCGACCTGCGCCGCACCGTGCAGACCGCCGAACCCCTCGCCGCCCGACTCGGCCTCACACCGATCCTCGACCCCCGACTACGGGAGCGCTCCTACGGCGAAGCGGGCGGACGACCACGCGACTGGCTCGACCGCCGACAGGTCCCGCCACCTCCGGTCGGCAACCGCCTGTGGCACGACGAGGGAATCCCCGGCGCGGAAACCCGCGGCGCCCACGCCGAACGCGTCTACCGCGCGCTCGAGGTGATCACCGACCGCGAACGCGAACACACCGTGATCGTCACCCACGGCGGTTCCCTGACGTTCGTGATCGCCGCCTGGATCCGAATGCCCCTGGAATCGGCGGGCCACGTCGGATTCCATTCGACCTCCGGCGGCATCACCGTCCTGCAGGAGGACGACCGGAACCGAGACCGCCGCGTCCTCACCCTCGCCGATAGCAGACACCTGCCCGAAGCGGATCGGAATGCCGAGGTGAGCCGCTCCGGTCGCAGGTGATCCTCCCGGCCGTCGGGTCGGCGTGGCTCTCGACCGCTTGTCGGCGACGCGTCATCGGCCGGGCACGGATACGAGCCCGACCTCGACGCTCCGGCCCGATTCGCCGCTATGAGCAGCCCCTTGACGGTGACCAGCCGGTGCAGAGAACCGCCGGTGGCGAAGCACGAGCGTAAGGAATGATGACGATATGACCGAGACCTCATCTGCCCTGTGAACGGACCTCAGCGATGGCATGCCCCCGCCCGGCGACTGTGGGGCTGCCTCGGGCGTTTGCTGATCTTCGCGGGTGAGCGGCTCGCGGCCCGTGGCGCGCGCGTCGGTCCCGGCGCCGCGGCGAAGGGAGAGTTGGCGGTGTTGATCGATTCCGACAACACACCGCCTCGCAGAATCGGTGCTGTCCTGGCCGAGATCGAGCGGCGTTACGGCCGCGCCGGGATCGTGCGCGCGTACGGCGACTGGAGTCGGCCGCACCTGGGCGGGTGGAGACATCCGGTGATCGTGTATTCCATTCGACCGATCCATCATTTCGCCTCGGCGTCGGGCAAGAACTCCACCGATATCGCCTTGGCCATCGATGCGCTCGACCTGCTCCACACCACCGACCTGCGCGCGGTCGTATTGGTCAGCAGCGACTCCGACTTCACCACCCTGGCGCGACGGATCCACGAATTCGGGTGCCGCGTCTACGGGGTCGGAAACGCGCAGACCTCGCAGATGCTGGTCACCGCGTGCGATGAGTTCCTGTATCTCGAAAACCTCACCGCCGCACCTCGATCCCCACAGCCAGGACCGGCGGCCGTCCCGGAATCGGCGCCCGGAGGGCCGAGAACCGCGATCGACGTATCGCCGGAGGTCGCGGCGCGACTTCGGGAGGTCGTGGCGAAGTCGGCTGCCGACGAGGACGGCTGGGCGCATCTGAGCATGGTCGCGAACATGCTGATCAAGCATTTCCCCGAGTTCTCTCCGAGATCCTACGGGCACGCCAGATTCGGAAAGTTCGTCGCGGCGAGCGCGTTGTTCGACGTGCGCGAGGTCAGTCCCGGCAAGGGGAAATCGAAGGTGACCTATGTGCGCTGGGTGGAACAGGCGCACTCGACCGGATAGGCGCGGTGTGACGAGCCCGGTCGACGCGCCCGCCTCCAACGTTTCCGCGCGGGCAGCTTCGAATCCGGCCGATGCCGTCGCGGCGTGGACGGGAGCGCGGCGGACCGCGCTCCCTGCCTGACAGCGGTTCGGTTCAGAGTCGCACGCCGAGTAGGGCGTCGACGGCGGCGGCCAGAGTGCCGGGCGCGGAGACGTCCTCGCCGCCGTAGTTCAGCGCCTGGGACGCCCAGCTGTCGACGGCGGCGATGGCCTTGGGGGTGTCGAGGTCGTCGGACAGGTGTTGACGGAGGCGGGCGACGGTGTCTTCGGCCGCCGGGGCCGAGGGGAGGGCGGCGGCGCGGCGCCACAGGTCGAGGCGGCGTTCGGCGGCGGTCAGGACCTCGGCGGTCCACATGCGGTCGGCGCGGTAGTGGCCGCTGAACAGGCCGAGGCGGATGGCGGCGGGGTCGGTGCCGCCGCGGCGCAGGGTCGAGACCAGGACCAGGTTGCCTCGGGACTTCGACATCTTCTCGCCGTCGAGTCCGATGAGGCCCGCGTGCACGAAGTGGCGGGCGAAGCGGCGGCCGGTCTCGAGTGCCTCGCCGTGGGCGGCCGAGTACTCGTGGTGCGGGTAGATCAGGTCGCTGCCGCCGCCTTGGACGTCGAAACCGAATCCGATGCGGTTGAGCGCGATGGCGGCGCATTCGATGTGCCAGCCGGGCCTGCCCTCGCCGAACGGCGCGGGCCAGGACGGCTCGCCCGGGCGGGCGGCGCGCCACAGCAGGGCGTCGATGATGTCGCGTTTGCCCGGGCGGTCCGGATCGCCGCCGCGTTCGGCGAACAGCCGTTCCATGGTGGCGCGGTCGTAGCCGGACTCGTAGCCGAACTGTTCGGTGGCGTCGGCGCGGAAGTAGACGTCGGGGTATTCGTCGTCCTCGACGACGTAGGCGGCGCCCGCGGCGAGCAGCTTCTCGACCAGCTCCACGACCTCGTCGACCGATTCGACGGCGCCGATGTACTCGCGCGGCGGCAGCACCCGCAGCGCGCTCATGTCGGCCCGGAACAGCTCGACCTCGCGGCTGCCGAGTTCACGCCAGTCGATCCCGTCGCGGTCAGCGCGTTCGAACAGCGGGTCGTCGACGTCGGTGACGTTCTGCACGTAGTGCACCTCGTGACCGGCGTCGCGCCACAGCCGGTTGACCAGATCGAAGGTCAGGTAGGTGGCGGCGTGCCCGAGGTGGGTGGCGTCGTAGGGAGTGATGCCGCAGACGTACATGGTGGCCGTTGCCCCCGGGGTCACCGGGCGGATCCGGCGGTCTGCGGTGTCGTACAAACGCAACGGAGGCCCTGCTCCGGGGATGGTCGGTACGGCGGTGTCGGACCAGGACTGCATGGTTCGAGAGTAGAGGTGTGGCCGGGATCTCCGGCTGCCGGCCCGCGTCCCGGCCCCTACCCCCTCCCCCGATCACCCGGTGCGACCTGCGACGTTGCCGTCCGTGGGGAATGTCAATCGTTACGGTCCGGAAGAATCGAAGATGCCGAGGGCGGCGCGGGGTGGTATCCGGGATTCGACAAACCTGCCGCAGCGCGTCGCGCGCCGCAACCCCCTCCGGACGTGAGCCCGGACACGATCGAGACCGATCGGTATCACGCGCGGTGCGTGCCGGCATTCGCCGCATGGTTGCGCGGCGCGCCGTTCAGAAGGCGGGCCACGGTATCGGGCGCGAACCGCGCGGCAGCGGCATCACCCTGTGGTCGAGCAGATCCTTGGTCCTGGCGACCAGCGCGTCGATCTCGGCGTCGGTGATATGCGGCGACAGCGCGTCGGCCACCGCACCCGGCAACGACTCGGCGAAGGTCTCGACATCGGCGATCAGCTCGTCGCCGACGGCCTGACCCGCCCATCCCCACAGCACCGTGCGCAACTTGTCCTCGCGGTGCAGGCAGATGCCGTGATCGACCCCGTACACCCGGCCGTCGACGCCCTCCAGCGCGTGACCGCCCTTGCGATCGGCATTGTTGATCAGCACGTCGAGCACCGCGACCCGCTGTAGTCGCGGATCGTCGGCATGCACGAGCGACACCTCGTCGCCCGCGCCGTCGAGCGCCCGCAACACCTCGGCGAACCCGTCGGGAACCGCGCCGGGCGGGCAGAGGTCGACCAGGTCGAGCCTGCCCGCGGGCGCGGTGTGATGGTCGACCGACTCGACCCAGCGCTGCACCATGCCTGGCCCGTACGGCCCGTCGCGCAGGATCGTCTCCGGTATCACGTCCCAGCCGATCGCCTCGGAGATCAGATAGGAGGCGACTTCGCGGCCCGCCAGGGTGCCGTCGGGGAAGTCCCAGAGCGGACGCTCGCCGCGCACCGGCTTGTAGACCACGCGCAGCGGATCGTCATCGGGACCGATATCGCAGACCAGGGTGACATTGCTGGCCACGTTCACCCGGCCGATCACCGCCAACTCACCGGTGCGGAACCGGTCACCGTCACGGCGTAAGCCGTCTCCCTCATCACCGTGCCCGACGGTCACCCGTCTACTCCTCCAACTCGGCCGTACCGAAGATCTCACCGCGCTTGTACCCGTTCGTGCGCACACACATGTGCCCGCGCGCGGACAGTGGCTCACCACACAGCGGACACGGCGGGCGGCCTGCCGCGATCACCCTGGTCGACCGCAACGCGAATTCGCGCGCCTGCACGGGGGTGAGGAACACCCGGACCGCGTCGGGCCCTTCCTCGGTATCGTCGAGCACCACCGACTCGTCGACCTCGGTCTCGGTGATGGCGAGCAATTCGACCACCACCGCGCCCGCGTCGGCGTCCCAGCCCAGACCCATGGTGCCGACCCGGAATTCGGCGTCGATCGGCGTCACCAGCGGCGCGGTGTCGGCGACGTCCTCGGCCTGCGGCGGCACCGTGGCGCCGAAGCGGCGCGCGACCTCGTCGAGCAGTAGGCCCATGCGATCGGCGAGCACCTTCACCTGCTGCTTCTCCAGCAGCACGCTGACCACCCGAGGTTCCTGCACGGCTTGGAGATAGAACGCGCGATCGCCCGGCTCACCGACGGTCCCGGCGACGAAACGATCGGGGGTGCGAAATACATGGATTTCTCGTGCCATCTGCACCTCCTGATACGTGACCCTGATCGACTACCCGCAGCGCGCGGAGATTCCTCGCACCCGCACCACATCCGTGCACGAGGAATCTCACCGCTCCGCATTCCCATTATCCGCGCTACCGGTCCCCGTCACCTCGCCACCTGGCACGGAACCTTCGACCGCCGCGCCCGCGCCGACCGCCGCCGGATCCGGCGGTATCAGCGCGCTCAGATCGGTTCCGGTGTCGTTGAGACGCCACACGAAGGGCGCGGTGGGGGTGTAGCGGACGACGCTGAGCGAGGCCGGTTCCACCACGATGCGCTGGAAGCCGTCGAGGTGGATCCCGAAGGCGTCGGCGAGTACGGATTTGATCACGTCGCCGTGCGTGCAGGCGACCCACAGCACGTCACGGCCGTGTTTCTCGGCGAAGGCGCGTTCGTGTTCGCGGATCGCGGCCACCGCGCGCGCTTGCACCTGCGCGAGTCCTTCGCCGCCGGGGAAGGTGGCGCCCGAGGCGTGGCGCTGCACCACTTTCCACAGCGGTTCGGTGAGCAGTTCCGCGATCGGGCGCCCGGTCCACTCGCCGTAGTCGACCTCGATCAGGCGGTCGTCGTAGATCGGTTCGACGCCGAGCGCGTCGGCCAGCGGCGCGATCGTTCGCTGACAGCGCAACAGCGGGGAGTGCACGACGTACTCGATGGGCAGTGCGGCGAGCCGATCCGCGACGGCGCGAGCCTGTTCGGCCCCCCGTTCGGTGAGATCGACGCCGACGCTTCGGCCCGCGAGAGTTCGGGCGGTGTTCGAGGTCGACACCCCGTGCCGCAACAGGATCACCGTCATCGGCTCAGCCTAGTCGGCGCCGTCGGGCGGGGTGCGCGTGCCGTGGCGGCGGTCACGTCGCGCTCACCGTGCCCGTCGCGAGCAGCGCCATGACCACGAGGCCGAGCACGATGCGGTAGCCGACGAACCAGTTCAGCGAATGCCGCGCCACGAATTTCAGCAACCACGCCACCGAGGCGTAGCCGACGACGAAGGCGAGCACTGTCGCGACCAGCAGTTGCGCGCCGCTCGCGTTGAGTCCCTCGCCCGCGGGCTCGAAGGCGTCGGGCAGGCTGAACAGGCCGGACGCGGTGACCGCGGGGATCGCGAGCAGGAACGAGAATCGCACGGCGGCTTCGCGTTCGAGTCCGAGGAACAGGCCCGCCGAGGACGTCGCGCCCGAACGCGAGACGCCGGGAACCAGGGCGAGGCACTGGGCGAAGCCCATGACCAAGCCGTCGCGCGTGGTGAGCTGCTCGATCGGGCGGTTCTTGCGGCCGTAGTATTCGGCGGCGGCGATGACGAGCGCGAACGCGATGAGCATGAAGGACACCAGCCACAGATTGCGCGCGCCGGTGCGGATCTGGTCCTTCAGCACGAAGCCGATGACGCCGATCGGGATGGTGGCGATGATCACGTACCAGCCGATCCGATAATCCAATTCGCGCTGGGAGTCCTCGTCGCCGCGCAGGTCGGCGGCGTAATCACCGGTGATCACGGGCAGTTTCCGCGTCGGTTGCTCGGCCAGCGGCACGGTGGCGCCCGAGCGCTCGCGGTACCGGATCAGCAAGGTGGTGAACCAGGCCCGCACGATGCGCGCGATGTCCTTGGCGAAGTACACCAGCACCGCGGCCTCGGTGCCGAGCTGGGTGACCGCCGTGAAGGACGCGCCCGCGTCGTCGCCGAAGAAGATCGAGGACACGATGCGCAGATGCGCCGAGGAGGAAACCGGGAGAAACTCGGTGAGTCCCTGCACCAGACCTAGAACCAGCGCCTGTATCCAGGTCATCGACTCGCCCACGAACTCTCCTCCGTTTCGCGCGGTGCGCCCGCCGTGTGCCGCGCACCCGCCATTGTTGCCTTCGACTTCGCGGCGATGCCCGAAATATCCGTTCCGAGTAGCCAATTGGCCACCGTCGAAACATTCGGAAACGTGGGCGCCACCGCAATCCCGCAGCGACAGTACAGGCTCACGCGCCGTGCCGGAGGCCGGGCCGCGAAGCGGGCGGGTGAGACGCGCCACCCGCACCCGCGGCGCGCCGGGGAAAGGGGACGCGGATCCGGCGATCGCGCAGTTCACCTCGCACGCGATGCACCCGCGCGCGCCCGAGGGCCGCGGCACCGGCCGGGGAGACGGACTCCGGCGGTGCCGGCGCACTACTCTTGGCGCCGTGACGAATGCGCGGACGCGGTGATGGAACAGCGGACGGTCGGCCGCAGCGGCCTACGGGTATCCCGAATCGGACTGGCGACCCACACCTGGGGTTCGCAGACCGACCCCGACGACGCCGCAGGGCAGTTGGTCGCCTTCGCGGAAGCGGGCGGCACCCTGGTCGAGACCTCCCCCGCCTACGCGGGCGGCGCCGCCCAGCGCATCCTCGCCGACCTGCTCGGCGACATCGTCGCGCGCGACGAGTTCGTCCTTTCCGTCGCCGCCGGGATCGCGGTGCGCGAGCCCACCGAGGATTCGGGCGTGCCGACCCCCGAACCCGTGCGCCCGACCGTCGACGCCTCGCGCCGCGCCCTGCTCGGCCAACTCGACCGGACCCTGCTGGAACTGGGCACCGACCACATCGACCTCTGGACCGTCGCGGCCTGGGACCCGTACACCCCGCTCGACGAGATCGCCGCCACCCTCGACTACGCGGTACGTTCCGGGCGGGTCCGCTACACCGGCGTGCGCGGCTTCGAGGCGTGGCAACTGGCCAGCATCGCCGCCATCGCGCCGGTGGTCGCGGCGCAGACCCCGTACTCGCTGCTGGCACGCGCCGCCGAGGAGGATGTCGTGCCTGCCGCCCGACACCACGGCATCGGCCTCGTCGCCACCGCGCCCCTCGCGGGCGGCATCCTCACCGGCAAATACCGCGACGGCGTGCCCGCCGACTCGCGCGGCGCCGACGAGGCCACCGCCGACGAGATCAGCCACCGACTCGACGACCGCGCGACCCGCGTGGTCGACGCCCTCGTCACCGCCGCCGACGGACTCGGCACCTCGCCGCTCGCGGTGGCGCTGGCCTGGATCCGGGACCGGCCGGGCATCGCGAGCATGGTGGTCGGAGCACGCGACATCGGGCAGCTCACCGGCATCATCGCCGCCGAGACCCTGGAACTGCCGCGCGCCATCGCCGCCGCCCTCGACGACGTCAGCGTACGCGTGGAATGACGCCGATTAGGCTGGCCGCCATGAGGAGTGCGAGGCCCGGCGTTTCATCGGTTTCCGCGCGGTGGGGTCACCGCGCCCGCTCGAGGGGCGCGCGCGGGCTGATCGCGGTGCTCGCGCTCACGCTGCTGGCGGGCGCCACGGCCTGCGGAACCGACACCGGCGCCACCGCGACCCAGCAGTCCGGCCCCGCCACCGCCGTGCTCGCGAACCTCGATCCCGTCCCGATCGGGCCCGAACCGACACCGTCGCTACCTACGACGGTGCGCTCCTTCGACGGCACGGACGTCACCGTGAGCTCGGCCGACCGCATCATCGCCGTCGACCGCTCCGGAAGCCTCGCCCAAGTGGTGTGGGCGCTCGGACTCGGCCCGAAACTCGTCGGCCGCAGCAACTCCGCCTCCTTCCCCTCGGTGCTGCAGGTGCCCAATGTCGCGGGCGGCAACGGCTCGCTCAATGTGGAATCGGTGCTGGCGCTGCGCCCGACGGTCTTCCTCACCGACACCACCACCGCGACGCCCGCGATCCGCGAACAACTGCGCGCGGCGGGCGTCACCGTCGTCTACTTCGACCCGAAGCGCACCATGGACGGTGTCGTGCCGCAGATCGAGGCGGTGGCCGCCGCACTCGGCGTGCCCGCCGCCGGGCAGGCGCTGGCCGATCGCACTCGCGACGAGGTCAGCGCGGCCTCGGCCGCCGTGCCCGCACAGGACCCGCCGCTCACCATGGCCATGCTGTATCTGCGCAGCACCGCGATCACCATGATGGCCGGTCCCGGTTCGGGCGGCGACGCGCTCATCGCCGCACTGCACGGACGCGACGCGAGCGCGGTCGCCGGGCTCACCGAGCCGTTCACCGCGATCACCTCCGAGGCCATGATCGGCGCGGCGCCCGATGTGCTGATCGTCATGACCGACGGACTGAAATCCGTGGGCGGCGTCGACGGACTCGAGAAGGTGCCCGGCATCGCGCAGACCCCGGCCGGACGCAACAAACGGGTCATCGACATGTCCGACGCGGTGCTGCTCAGTTTCGGACCCAATACCGGCCGTGTCATCCAGGCGCTGAACGAGGCCGTGTACGGGACGAAACCCGCATGATCGAATCCGCCGCGGCCGATCCGGCTTCCGCGTCGCGGACCGACGAGCCGCACGGCGACTCGGGGCCGAGCACGCCCAAGTCGCGAAGCCGGTCGCGGACGACTTCGGTGTTCGCGGTCGCGGTGGCGACGCTGGTGCTGCTGGCGCTGGCCTCGGCGGCCATCGGGCAGGTCCCGACGACACCGGTCGAGGTGGCGGGCAGCATCGCGCATCGCATCGGGCTCGACTGGGGGCCGATGCCCGCGCATCCCGCCGGTGAGGTGACGCTGTGGGAGGTGCGTTTCCCCCGCGTGTTGCTGGCCGTGCTGGTCGGCGCGGCGCTCGCGACCGCGGGCGCGCTGTTGCAGGGCGTGTTCGCCAACCCGCTCGCCGAACCCGGCGTGATCGGGGTGTCGGCGGGCGCGGCGGTCGGGGCAGGCGCCGTCATCGTGATCGGCGGCGCCTTCGTGGCGGCGTGGTCGGTGGCCGCGGCCGCGTTCGTCGCGGGATTGTTCACCACCGCGCTGGTCTATCTGCTCGCGCGCGCCGACGGGCGAACCGAAGTGGTGACGCTGGTGCTCACCGGCGTCGCGATCAACGCCTTCGCGGGCGGTCTCATCGCGTTCCTGCTCTTCGTGGCCTCCCCCGCGGCCCGCGATCAGATCGTGTTCTGGCAGTTGGGCAGCCTCAACGGCGCGACCTGGCAGTCGGTCGGGGTGGTCGCGCCGCTGACGGCGCTCGGGGTGGCCGCCGCTGTCGTTGTCGCCCCGCGCCTCGACCTGCTCGCGCTCGGCGAATCCGCCGCCCGCCACCTCGGGGTCGACGTGGAACGCCTACGCCGCACGGTGATCATCATCGTCGCGGTGCTCACCACAGCCGGAGTCGCGTTCACCGGAATCATCCTGTTCGTCGGCCTGATCGTGCCGCACGTGGTGCGCATGCTGGTCGGGCCCGCGCATCGGGTGCTGATTCCACTCAGCGCGATCCTCGGCGCGGTCGTGTTGCTCGCCGCCGACGTGGCCGCGCGGTCCCTGGTCGACAACGCCGACCTGCCGCTCGGCATGCTGACCTCCCTGATCGGCGGACCGTTCTTCTTCTGGCTCCTGCGCCGCACACGTTCCCGCGCGGGCGGCTGGGCATGATCGACACGGCGATACCCGACGGCCTGACGAGGCGAAGGCGACACCCTCCTGTGCCTGCGCGGCGGCAAGTCCGTGACGCGACCGCACCGGACAAACCCGCGACGCGGACGCAGTACTCCCACCGGCTACGGCGGCGGCTCGGCTGTGGCGCGGTGGTACCCCGCGAACGAGCGCCTTGGCGGCCACACCCTGATCCGCTGCCGCAGCGGCGCGCGGCGACGCGGAGGCGGGCGTGACGAGATTGCCGCGCGGACTCGACGCCGCGCTCGGCCGCGTCCACGAACTGCCGACGGCCCCGCAACCCGGCGCGGTGACCTTGTGTTCGCGCGGACTCGGCCTCGAGCGGCACGGCCCGTCGAAGACGCGCGGACGGCGGGTGCTCGACGCCGTGGATTTCGAGGTGGTCGCGGGACAGGTGGTGGCGCTGGTCGGGCCCAATGGCGCGGGCAAGTCGACACTGCTGGCGGCGCTGGCGGGCGAACTCACCCCGTCCGAGGGGTCGATCGAACTCGACGGCGCACCGCTCACACACTGGACACCGCTGGATATGGCGCGCCGCCGTGCGGTGCTGCCGCAGAGTCACACCGTCGGATTCCCGTTCACCGCGCGCGAGGTGGTCGCGATGGGCCGGGCGCCGTGGGCACGAACCACACGCGCCGACCGCGATGAAGAGGCTGTCGACGCGGCGCTCACGGCGGCGGATGTGCGCCACCTCGCGGCCCGCCCCTTCCCCACGCTGTCCGGCGGCGAACGCGCGCGGGTGGCGCTGGCCAGGGTGCTCGCCCAGGACACCACCACGCTGCTGCTCGACGAACCGACGGCGGCACTGGACCTGGGCCATCAGGAATCGGTCCTCACCTTGGCGACCGCACGGGCCGCCGCGGGCGCCGCCGTCGTCGTCGTACTGCACGACCTCGGCATCGCCGCCGCCTATGCCGACCGCGTGGCGGTACTGGACGAGGGCCGGATCGCCGCCGACGGACCGCCGCGCGAAGTCCTCACCACCGACCTTCTCACCCGCGTCTACCGCCACCCGGTCGAGGTGCTCGACCACCCGGTGACCGGCGCGCAGTTGGTCCTCCCGGTCCGCCGCTGACCACATTTCCACCGGGCCCACCCACCACCTCCGACACCTCACCGCCCACAAGCCAACGCACAAGCGCGTCCACCACCCACAGCACGAAGAACACCACCCCCGACACCGTCGACACCGCGACCGCCCACGCGAGCGCGCCACCCCCGAACCAGATCACCTCCAACAGAACTCGCCACACCCCACGCACCGGAAACCGCGCATCACGTGCCGCCCCGAACAGCGCCCACATCATGATGAACACCGCGGGCGCGACGACCCCGGCGACCACACGCACCGCGACAGCGGCGGGCAGGGTGAACCCCCAGACGGCAGCGCCGACGATCACCCCCAGTTCGAGGACGAACATCAGCACCAGGGCAGCACCCCGCACGACTGTCACAGTGTTTCCCTTCGAGATCGGATCGGTCAACGCCAGATCAGCTTCAGCACCGCAGGAGTCAGCAGCATGCGAATGACGGTCGCGTCGAGAACGAGCGCGGCGATCATGCCGTAGGCGATGTACTTCATCAGCACCAGATCGGAGAAGCCGAACGCGCCCGTCACCACGATGAGGATCGCGGCCGCCGAAGTGATCACCCCGCCGGTGTGCGCGACCCCGTAACGGATCGCCTCGGGCGGGTCGGCTCCGTTCGCCCGCGCCTCGGCCACCCGCGACAGCAGGAACACCTCGTAGTCGGTGGACAGACCGAACACCACGGTCACGATCAACGCGAGCACGGCGAACATGAGCGGCCCCGGCGTGAAGTGGAACAGGTCGGCGCCGTGGCCTTCCACGAAGATCCAGGTGAGTATGCCCAGCGTGGCGACCAGGCTCAACGCACTCATCGCCACCGCTTTGAGCGCGAGCACGATCGAACCGAACGCGATGTACATGAGCAGCGCGGCAGCCAACGCCAGCATCGCCACGAGCAGCGGCAGACCCGCGATCAACCCGTTGATGCTGTCGCGTTCCAACGCGGGCACGCCCGCGACCATCACGCGCACACCGGGCGGTTCGGGGATGTCGCGCAGGGCCGCGATCACCCGGTCGGCGTCGCGTTTGTCCCTGAGCCCAGCGCTGAGCACGTTCACGCCGTCCTTGGTCGGCGCACTCGGCTCGAATCGTCCGGTGAGCCCGGGGATCTGGTTGGCCTCGTGCCGAATATCGCCGAGCTGCCGCGGATCCGCCCCGACCACAACGAGTTTCAGCGGTTCGGTGCGAAAACTCGGGAACAGTTCGTCGAATCGCTCCTGCGCGACGCGGGCCGGATTCTCCGCGGCGAGATACTTCTCACTGATTCCGCCGAATTCGATGTGCCGGAACGGAATCGCCAAGGCCAGCAGGGCAAGCACGATCGGGATCGTGACCGCCAGCGGCCGAGCCATCGACCACCGGGCCAGCCGGGAGAAGAATCCGGCGTCGATCTGTTCCTCGGTCTTGGTGCGGGAGAACCGTTTCCACCCGAGGAAGTCGACGCCGCGACCCGCGATGCTCAGCGCGGCGGGCAGGGCGGTCACCGAGAGCAGCGCCGCGAGCAGCACCGAACTGATGCCGCCGTAGGGCACCGAGCGCAGCACGCCGTTGGGGAAGATGAACAGCGCGGCCAGACTCAGCGCGATGATGGCCGCGGAGAACACGACGGTGCGCCCGGCGGTGGCGACGGTGCGCGCGGTCGCCTCCTCCACGCTGTGCCCCGCGGCGATTTCCTCACGGAACCTGGTGACGGTGAACAGCCCGTAGTCGATCGCCAATCCGAGGCTGACCAGCGTCATGACCGTACTGGCGAACACGTTCACGTCGATGAAGTCGGTGAGTCCGCGCATGATGCCCGCCGTGCCGAGGATCGTCATGCCACCGATCAGCACCGGAAGCAGCGCACCGACCACACCGCCGAAGACGAAGTACAGCAGCAGCGCGACCAGCGGCAACGCGATGAGTTCGGCGCGGTGGATGTCGTCCTGCATACCGGTGTTCAGCCCGGCGAGGATCGGCTGCAGGCCCGCCGCCTGCACGGTGGTGCCGCCCGGCCCCGAGCCGGGCGGGCCGAGCCCGAGATCGTCGACGATGGCCGCGTAGTTCTCGACCGTGGCGGTGCCCTCGCCGCGCAGCCCGACGCTCGCGAACGCGTGGGTGCGCGAAGCGTCGGTGGCGTCGGCGGCGAAGGGACTGTCCCAGTAGCTGTCGATCTTGAGGACGCGGTCGGGGAAGCGTTCGCGCAGGCTCGCCAACGCGCCCGTGACCGCGGCGCGGACCGGCGGGTCGTCCACGGTGGCGCCATCGGGAGCGGTGTAGAGCAGGATCAGGTCGCTGTCGGTGTCGCGGCCGAAGGTGGCGTCGGCGAGTTCGGAGGCGGCCACCGATTCACTGCTCTCGTCGAACCAGCCCTCCTGGGTCAGCCTGCCGGTGAGGTCGCGCCCGTACCAGCCCGACAGCGCCACCATCAGGCCGAACACGATCAGTACCGCGTAGCGGTTGCGGTGCACGAACCGACCCCATCGCAGCGACGCCGTGTGCACGCGGCGTGGTCCGTCCGAGGAGGTCGGGGGCGGTGTCCGCAGGCTCACCACGGCCGCGTTCCTATCCGCAGGCCGGGGTGCGGTAGTCGGCCGAACGCAGGATGCCGCACAGGTCGGTGCGGGAGATCTTCCATTTTCCGTCGATCAGCACGAAGTGGACGACGGTGGTGCGTACCGCCGTTCCGGTGCCGTCCTTGTCGAGGCGCATGGTTGCGGTGAGGGTGCCGTCGCGATTGTCGAACACCGGGTCGGTGACCCCGTAGACGGCGTGCGGGTTGTCCTGCAACGCCCGGTACATGTCGGGGATGGCGTCGGTGAACGCGGCGCCGTCCTCGATGAGGGCGGTGCGTTCGCTGTCGGGCAGGGCCGGGTCGAGCGCGCGTTTGATCTGCGCGTCGAGTTCGGCGGCGGTGGGCAACGGCCGGTGCGCGGCGCTGGAGGATGCCGCGATGGAGGTGGACAGCGCGGCGTTGGCCCGTGAGCGCGCCGCGTCCACCGCCGACTCGTCCTGTGTCGAATCACAGGCCGAGAGCAGGGCCGCGGCGCCGAGTAGGGCGGCCAGCGCGCGGGACGGTCGTGTGGGGCGCATCACTACCTACCTACCATCGATGACGGAGCCGATCCGTCCCAGCAGGGCACGCACGGTCGTGACGTCCCGGTCCGCGGCCGGTTCGACCGGCGCGGCGTCGGGGATCATATCCCGCACCAGCGCCACGACACTGCGCTCGTCGTCGAGGTCGACATCGGTGACGCGCGCCCGCCCGACGGCGACCACATCCTCGGGGCCCGGCACGTCGGAATCCGAATCGGCCCGGTAGATCTCGAGCTCCAGGGTGGATCCGACGGTACGGAAGGCGAAGGGCCGCCCGTTCGCGGTGCGGCCGAAACCGTGTGCGAACGAACCAACGGTAATGTCGTCTATGGCAAAACCCGCTGGATGGTCGGCTTTCAACCGGATCTCCCCTGAGTTGGTCATTGTTTCAACTCTAAGGTAGCCCGCGGCACCGACATTCCGGGGCCGCCGCGACCCCGGTCGGACGTGATGTCGCATCGGCGTGGTCAGATGATGGGGATACACGTCGTCGGTAGAAGGAGTCGGTGGATGCGCGCTCGCGGCTCGGTCGCCCACGCGCTCGCGGGTGCGGCGGCGCTGGCATTGCTGGCCGGATGCTCCTCCGATGGCATCGGCCCCGACATCCCCACCCGCGAACCCGCGACGGCCGCCGCCGCGCCCGTCCCCACCGCGAATCCCTCCGGCTCGGTCGCATCTTCCGGGCCGATCGCGGACCTGGTCGTCGAATCCGGTAGCGGCAAGCTCGCGGTGCTTGACACCGCGGGAACCACTCTGTCGATCCTCGACCCCGCCGCGCGCGGCGACAACCCCCCGGGCAGGACCGTCGTGCTGCCCGCGGCGGCCGCGGCGGTGGCCCAGGGCGCACCCGGCCAGGTCCTGTTGCCCGCGCGCGGGCGCGTGCTGCGCGTCGATCTCGCTTCGGGAGCCGTCACCGAGATCCCGGTCGAGGGCGACGCCGTCGCCGTGCGCTACCGCGAGGACGGCGCCATGATCGTCGGCGCCGCCGACGGCTCGGTGCGCACGCTCTCCGACGCCGGCGAGGTGCGCCGCACCGTGACCGGACTCGTGTCGGCCGACGCGGTCGCGCCGGTCGCCGATCGTATCGCCGTACTCGACCGCCACCAGACCTCGGTCACCGAGATCGGCGCCGATTCCGACCACCTCGGCCTGGCTCTGCGCGCGGGCGACGGCGCCGCGCGGATGATCGCCGACCACTACGGTCGGGTCATGGTCACCGACACCGCGGGCGGGGAGCTGCTCGTGTACACGACCGAACCTCTCGTGTTGCGTCAACGATTCCCGGTAGGATCTTCGCCTTACGCACTCGCCTACGATCGACGGTCCGAAACCGTGTGGGTCACGTGCACGCAGAGCAACGAGGTCCTCGGATTCGATCTGTCGACCGGTATACCGAAGGAAGTGGGTCGCTTCTCCACCGTGCGCCAACCCGATTCGGTGACCGTCGACGACCGGTCAGGCGACCTGTTCGTCGGTTCCGCGACCGGGGACGGTCTGCAGCGGATAGCCGCGGACGAGCGGAAGAGAGGGCAGTAGATGGCGCCGAACACCTCCCGCGGGGCTTTACCGGCGAACTGGGAGACCACCAACGACGACTACGAATATGTGCCGCTGCGACTACCGAAGGACGTCAGCCGCGTGACCGCCTCGATGCGTCTGGCCATCCAGGCCGAATTCGGCGGGTGGGAGCTGTCGCGGGTGCGCGCCTACACCGACGGCAGCCGCAGAGTGCTGTTGCGCAGACGAAAATCGGCGGCGCTACCCCAGCCGGAACCGGGGATGTGACGCCGCCGATGTACGCATGGGTGCTGCGCCTGATGTTCCTGTTCCCGCCGGAGCGGATCCACCACCTCGCCTTCGCGGCGATGCGTCTGGCCGCGCGTTTCGCGCCGACGCGCGCGCTGCTGGCCCGGTTGCTCGTCAGCGACGATCCGATCCTGCGCAACACCGCGTTCGGCGTCGACTTCCCCGCACCGCTCGGCTTGGCCGCCGGATTCGACAAGAACGCCGACGGCGTCGACGTCTGGGGCACGCTCGGCTGGGGGTTCGCGGAGATCGGCACCGTCACGGCGCGGGCGCAGCCAGGCAACCCGACCCCGAGGCTGTTCCGGCTGCCCGCCGACCGAGCGCTGATCAACCGCATGGGGTTCAACAACCACGGCGCGGCCCGCGCCGCCGAACAGTTGCACGCCCGCGCCGGTTCGGTGCCCATCGGCGCGAACATCGGCAAGACCAAGGTGGTCGAACCCGCCGACGCCGCCGCCGATTACGCGACCAGCGCCGGGCTGCTCGGCCCGCTGGCCGATTTCGTCGTGGTCAATGTCAGCTCGCCGAACACGCCGGGACTGCGCGATCTGCAGGCCGTGGAATCGCTGCGCCCGGTGCTGCGCGCGGTACTGGACAAGGTTTCGGTGCCGGTGCTGGTCAAGATCGCGCCCGACCTGTCCGACGACGACATCGACGCGGTCGCCGATCTCGCCGTCGAACTGGGCCTCGCGGGCATCGTCGCCACCAACACCACCGTCGGCCGCGCGGGCCTGCGCACCGACGCCCGCGAGGTCGCCGCGCTCGGCGCGGGCGGACTGTCCGGCCCGCCGGTGGCCGACCGCTCACTCGAGGTGCTGCGCCGCCTGTACCGCCGGGTCGGCGATCGGGTGGTGCTGATCTCGGTGGGCGGCATCGAGACTCCCGCGCAGGCGTTCGAGCGGATCCTCGCGGGCGCGACGCTGCTGCAGGGCTACACCGGCTTCATCTACGGCGGCCCGTTCTGGACCCGCGTCATCCACCGCGGCCTCGCCCAGCGGTTGCGCGCGCAGGGCTTCGGGTCGATCGCCGAGGCGATCGGCGCCGAACACGCCACCAGGACCTGACACCCCCGGATCTCGCGTGTCAGCCGAACACCTTCGGCGGTTCGATGACACGCAGATGCGCGCGCCGACTCGCGCGGTCACCTCCGGCGTGCCCGCCGCGCACGCGCGGCGTCACCTCGAATTCCTCGGCCATGCGGGCCAGGATGCGGGTGGACAACACCAGGATCACCTGTTCGGCGGGCAGCCCCAACGCCGCGGCGCCCGCCTCGACCGCCGCGTGCAGCATCGGGTCGTCGACCCGGGTCGGATCGCTGAGCAGTTCGTCGGTCTCCATGCCCGCGCGCGCCTGGTCGCGGGTCAGCGCGCGGTCCGGCAGCCAGCTCAGCCGCCACCGCGCCGCGCCGTCTTCGCGGCGCGCGCATTCCGGGGTTATGTCACTGGTCATCATCGATGCGGAGATATAAACGGTCATCGCTGCTTTCGTGCTCGGGCGGCATCGGATGCCGCTCGGACTTTTCCGGTCGACCGCCACGACGAAGTCGCGTCGTGTGATGGCGCCGGCATGCCTGGGTGCTGACGATTTCGCCGAAATCGTCCCCGCGGGTGCGTGAGCGGCGGCCTCGGCGGTGCATCCCCGCCGTGGCCGCCCGCGATCACGGATGTCCGGGCCGAACATCCCCTCGATATATGTGTTCCGAACCGATCGTGTGCGTCGCGATCGCGCGTGTCCGCATCGATATCGCTGCGATCGCGTTGACCATTCGTGTGAACCAGACCCTCCCTGACTGGCGGGTGTCTCCGACACCCGATACCAGTGTCTCGCCATCGCCGCGCCCGCGCCACCCGAATTCTTCCGGCTATCCTCGCGCGGATCCCCGAATTCCTTCTCCACATGCGGTTTCGGATCTTGTCAACGACCCCGGCACTCCACCGGCATCATCGGGTGGACACGTGCGCGACCGCCCCGACCGCCATGGGTCCGCGCGCGGCGGCCGACAGCCGCGGACTCGCGAGGGGTCCGCCCGCGGACGGCGAAACCCGCTGCTCCCCCTGCGATCGGGCGATCATTTCGCGCGCGAGCAGCACGACGGCGTCCCGCCAGTCGATGCCGAGGACGTCGGCGCGGTCGGCGATCGCGGCGTGGGCGACGGCGTCGGCGACCAGATCCGGATTGCTGACCAGTTCGTCGAGCTCCAAACCGGCCACGGCCTGTTCGCGGGTGAGGCGACGGTCGGCGAACCAGCTCAACCGCCAGTCCCGCGCACCCGATCCGTCGCGCCGGTAGGCGTATTCGGGTGATCTGTCGCTGGTCATCGTCCAAGGGGTGGCGTAAACGGTCATGGATCCTCCGGTATCACGCGCTCGCGCAGCTCCGCGGAGTACTGTTCGAGCGGAATTCAGCATGCTCCGACACCGTGTTCGCGTGTCGGTACGACGAAGGTGCTGACGATCTCCGTGAGGCCCATCCCGTATCGGCGGAAACCGCGCGCCACGAGCATCACTCTCATCACCAGACCCTCCCGAGTTCCTGGTGGGCGATCAGACGCCTGACTACAGTGTCGCCGGTCGAACGTGAAATCGCTACTACCCGCATGCCATTTGACATCTCGATGGTGTCAATTGGCATGACACTCACGGGAATATCCCGGAATCGGCTGGCTAAACACCTGGCCGCGACCTATGGTTGACATGACGGGACAACGTATGGGCAACGACCGTGCGGGGGTGGATTCCGCCTATGGCGCCGCAGGATTCCGTCATGGTCGCCGTGCGCAACACCTTGGCCCGATTGGGCAAACATCGCGGACTGGCCACGGGCGCGGACCGTTTGCGCACCACCCAGGTCGACATCGCGCCGTTGCTCACCCTACCCGTGGTCAGGGAGCGGGCTCATCGCGAGGGACTCGAGCCCAGGCAGGTGGTGGTGTCGGTGGTGCGCGATATGGCGAGCCACCTCGAGCCGACCGATCGCCTGATCGCCGACGCGGCACTGGCATTGGGCTTGCTTCGCGACGATCCGCCGCCCGGCGTCGACATCGAACGCCTCTACGCCTCCGATCTCGGCGCGCGCCGCGAATACCTCACCGAGCACTGGCAGGAATTGCACGAAATCCTCGGCGCGACAAGGGTTCCGCCCTCCCCTACGGTGCGCACGTTGCGCGCCACCCCCGAGCGGCGCGCCTTCACCGCGCTCGCCGCACTGCTCGCCGGCGACACCGAACTCCCGAATCCGGCCGATGCCGCCCGGTCCTCGACCCGGCACGCCATCGGCGTCATCACCGTCATCGGCAGGGCGTGCATCGATCACCACTACGACACCGATCTGATTCCCACCGCGGGCGGCCCTCCGGCGCGCGGCACCTTCCACGAGCACATCGGCGGCAAGGGCGTGAACCGGGCGGTCGCGGCGGCCCGCCTCGGCTTCGACGTGCGCCTGATCACGGCGGTCGGCGACGATCCCGCCGGTCGGCGCATTCTGCGCTGTCTGCGCAAGGAGGGCGTCGACGTCGAGCTGGTCAAGATCGTGCCGAACGAACCGACTCCGGTGGCCGCGTTGATCGTCACCGGCAGCGGCGCGGGCGCGATCATCGGCGCCGAGCACAGCGTGCACATCGGTCGCGACGACCTGAACTCCCCCGCCGCGCGGCGCGCGATCGTCGAATCCGACGCGGTGATCCTGACTTTCGAGCAGCCCGCCGAGATCGTCAAACAGATCCTGCGCACGGTGCCCACCGCGCCCGATGGTCCGTGGCTGCTGGTGCAGCCGACGCCGCCGAGCGACACGCCGCAGCATTTCTACGAGTACTTCCGCCGCATCGACTATTTGATCGGAAGCCGTCAGGAGTTACGCGGGCTGCTGCCCCACCGGTCGGACACCGAATCCGGCGCGGTCGAGGACACCGACGTTCCCAAACAACTGCTCGCACTCGGCGTCGACACAGTCTGCACCGTGGAGGGTTTCGAGTGCGAGGTGCGCGCCGCCGACGAGACCGTCATCGACATCCGTCGGTTCGCGGCCGTGCAGTTGCGCGAATCCCTCGGTGCGCAAGCCGCTTTCACGGCCGCGTTGGTCCAGCGCCTGGTGACGAGGGATCGCCCCGCCGATCGCGAGGCGTTCCGCTGGGCAACGGCGGCGATGGCGGCGACCCAGTCCTTCGGCGACATCCCCGAGGCCATGCCCGATACCGACGAGATCGACAGGATCATCCGCCTCGACGGCGACGACGCCCCGGGAACTGACAAATAGGAAGTAACGGACACCCGGAGGACCGACCTCTGGCTACGATAAGTGAGCCGCGCCACTCGATGACGCGCCGATCCGTGAGACGATGAGACAAACAGAGCAACATTCTGTCGCGATCACGGATCCGACCCGGCAGCGGAACTGCGGGGCGCATCGAGCGGGTTCACGACAGACAATTCGGGACAGGGATGATGAGCACAACAGAGATAGGTTTCGCGCACGAGTCCGGCGCCACGGTGTATACCGTGCCCGCGGCCTTCCAGGAGACCGTCAAGCTGCGGCCGAACCAGGTGGCGCTGCGCACCGTCGGCGGCACGCAGGAGATCACCTGGAAGCAGTACGCCGAGCGGGTCGAGGCGTTGGCCGCGGGCTTCGCCGCACTCGGGGTCGGCCACGGCGACGCGGTCGGGATCATGCTCACCAACCGGCCCGAATTCAATGTCGTCGACGCGGCGCTGCTGCACCTGGGCGCGGTCCCGTTCTCGATCTACAACACCAGCTCCCCCGACCAGATCACCCACCTGTTCACCAACGCGGAGAACAAGGTCGTGGTCACCGAATCGGCGTTCCTGGATTCGATCAAGGCCGCCGACGTCGCGGTCGAGCACATCGTGCTGGTCGACGGCAAGGCCGATGGCACCGTCGCGCTCGCCGACGTCGAGGCGAATCCCGCCCCCGACTTCGACTTCGAGGCCAGTTGGAAGGCCGTGACCGCCGACGATCTGGCGACGCTCATCTACACCTCGGGCACCACTGGCCCGTCCAAGGGCGTCGAGATCACCCACCGCAATGTGCTGGCGCAGATCATCGCGCTGGTCAAAGGCCCGCTCGCGGTGGGCTTCGACGACCGGGCCATCTCGTATCTGCCCGCCGCCCATGTGGCCGACCGCATCTCCGGCCACGCCATCAGCCTGCTGACCGGCGTTCTCATCACCACCGTGCCCGATCCGCGCGAGATCGCGGCCGCGCTCCCGGACGCGCGCCCCACCATATTCTTCGGCGTGCCACGGGTGTGGCAGAAGATCAAGGCCGGTATCGACGGCAAGCTCGGCACCGAACCGAGCCCGGTGAAGAAGGCGCTGGCGGCCTGGGCGATCGAGACCGGAATCGCCAAGGCGCGCGCGGGTCTGGCGGGCAAGGGCGCGAATCCGTTACTCGCCGTGCGGTACAAGGTCGCCGACGCGCTCGTGCTGTCGAAACTGCGTCAGGCGCTCGGCCTGCAGAATCTGCGGGTGGCGTCCTCGGGCGCCGCGGCCATTCCGCCGGAAACCCTGGAGTATTTCCTCGGACTCGGGTTCACGGTGAGCGAAGTGTGGGGCATGTCTGAGACCACCGGCGTGGCGACCTACACCGAACTCGACAAGCCGAGGCCGGGTTCGGTCGGACGCGCCGTCGAAGGGCTCGAGATCCGGCTGGCCGAGGACGGTGAACTGCTGGTGCGCGGCCCGATCGTGACGCCGGGCTACCGCAAGCAGCCCGACAAGACCAAGGAGGCGCTCGACGCCGACGGGTGGCTGTTCACCGGCGACGTCGCGACCATCGACGCCGACGGCTACGTGCGCATCGTGGACCGCAAGAAGGAACTGATCATCAACGAGTCGGGCAAGAACGTGTCCCCGACCAATATCGAGAACGCGGTCAAGGCGGCGTCCTCGCTGATCGGTCAGGTGGTGGCGATCGGCGAGGCCAGGCCCTACATCTCGGCACTGATCGTGCTCGACCCCGACACCGCGGCGTTGCGCGCCAAGCAGTTCGACGCGCCCGCCGACGATCTGGCCGCGCTCGCGGGCCGCAAGGAGATCCTCGACGAGGTGCTGGCCGCGGTCGTGGCGGGCAACAAGAAGCTCTCGCGGGTCGAGCAGATCAAGCGGTTCACCGTGGTCGGCGCGCCGTGGGAGCCGGGCGGCGACGAGCTGACCCCGACCATGAAGCTCAAGCGAAACCCGATCGCGGCCAAGTACGCCGAGCAGATCGTCTCGCTCTACGCCGATCCGGTGCCCGAAACCGTGATCAACGTCTGAGTCGAACGAAAACAGCGGTGGCCCCGAGGATTCCCCCCGGGGCCACCGCCGTGTCGACTACTGCCGCGTGCCTGTCACTGCTCGTAGGTGCCGACCAGGACAGCGCGGGCCAGCGTGTGGGAGAACAGGTTGAAGCCGAGCAGCGCGGGCGAGACCGAACCGTCGATGCCGAGGCTTTCCACGTCCACCGCGTGCACGACGACGAAGTAGCGGTGCGGACCGTGTCCGGCGGGCGGCGCGGCGCCGACGTAACCGGCGAAGCCCGCGTCGTTGCGGACGGTGACCGCACCGGACGGCAACGCGCCCTCACCCTCGTTCTCGCTGCCCGCGCCCGCGGCAAGCGAGGTGACCGAGGCCGGGATGTCCGCGACCGCCCAGTGCCAGAAACCCGATGCCGTCGGCGCGTCGGGATCGAAGACGGTGACCGCGAAACTCTTGGTCTCGGCGGGGAATCCGGACCAGGACAGCTGTGGCGATATGTCCTTGCCGCCCGCCCCGAACACGCCGCTGACCTGCTCGTTGTTCAGCGGCGCGCCGTCGGTGACATCGTCGGAGGTGAGGGTGAACGCGGGAACCTTCGGCAGCGCGTCGTAGGGGTTGTAGCTCATCGTCTCTCTTCCGTGAGGTCAGCTGTTCAGGAGGAAGTGTTCCAGCACCCTTGTGCCGAATTCGAGGGCGTCCACCGGGACCCGCTCGTCCACGCCGTGGAACAGCGCGCTGAAGTCCAGGTCCGGCGGCAGGCGCAGCGGCGCGAAGCCGAAGCAGCGAATACCCAAGCGGGCGAACGCCTTCGCGTCCGTGCCGCCGGACAGCATATAGGGCACGGTGCGGCCCTGCGGGTCGTTGGCGAGGATGGCGGCGTTCATGGCGTCGACCAGGTCGCCGTCGAAGGTGGTCTCGTAGGAGTCGAGCGCGGTGATCCACTCGCGTTCGACATCGGGGCCGATCAGCTCGTCCACCTCGCGTTCGAATGCCTCCCGCCTGCCGGGCACCACCCGGCAGTCGATCACCGCCTCGGCGGTCTGCGGAATGACATTGGCCTTGTATCCGGCCTGCAGCATGGTCGGGTTCGCGGTGTCGCGCAGCGTGGCGCCGATGATGCGGGAGATGGTGCCGAGTTTGGCGAGTTGGCCTTCGATGTCGGGGCCGTCCGGGTCGAACGACAGCCCGGTCTCCTGCGCGACCGTCGCCAGGAATTCGGCGACCGAATCCGAGAGCACCAGCGGGAAGGTGTGTTTGCCGAGGCGTGCGACGGCGTCGGCCAGGATGGTGACCGCGTTGTCCTCGTGCAGGAACGAGCCGTGTCCGGCGCGGGCCTTGGCGCGCAACCGCATCCAGCCCAGGCCCTTCTCGGCCGTCTCGACCAGGTAGAGCCTGCGTTCGGTGCCGTCGGGGCGCGGCACGGTGAGTGAGAATCCGCCGACCTCGCCCACCGCCTCGGTGATGCCGTCGAACAGGTCGGGGCGGTGGTCGGCCAGCCACTGCGAACCCCACTTGCCGCCGTTCTCCTCGTCGGCGAGGAAGGCGAAGACGATATCGCGCGGCGGGACCGTGCCCTCGAGTTTGAACTGTCGCGCGACGGCCAGCATCATGCCGACCATATCCTTCATATCGATCGCGCCGCGCCCCCAGACGTAGCCGTCGCGCACCGCGCCGGAGAACGGGTGCACGCTCCAGTCCGACGCCTCGGCGGGCACCACGTCCAGGTGCCCGTGCATGAGCAGCGCGCCCCTGGTCGGATCCGCGCCCTTCAGCCGCGCGAACACATTGCCGCGGCCGGGCGCGCCCGACTCGAGGTATTCGGTGGTGTAACCCACCTCCTGTAAGCGTTCGGCCACCCATTCCGCGCATTCGCGCTCGCCCTTGGTGGTCGCCAGATCCCCGGTATTGGAGGTGTCGAACCTGATCAGCGTGCTGACCAACTCCACGACCTCGTCCACCGCGCGTGACCTGTGCTCGATCGAACCGGATCCTTCAGTTACGGACACGCCCCCTTTCCTACCACTGCCCGCGACCGACTCGCTCCACCCCCGTCGCCCGCGTCCCGGGCGCACACCCCCGGCATGCGGTTTTCCCGCCGCGAGCGGCAAACATCACCGTGATCACAACGGTTCCCACGGCGCGCGCCATCGGGTCGATTCGCCGCCGAACCCCTACAGCAGCGCCACCGCGTCGGTGTCGAGGACGTGCTCGCAATGCCTGCTCAGGGTCGCCATGAACAGTTCGTCGCCGCGCGGAGTCCGCTCGACGACCACCGATGCAGCGATCGACATCGTGACACCCATGAAACTCTGCTTGCGCACCGATTCCCGGATATCGGCCTGCGTCACCGCCGTCCCGGAGTCCGAGGCGCGGTGGTAGGCCCGCAGCAGATCGTCGTAGTGAGCGCGGCGGGTCTCGGCGGTGAGCGCGCCGCCGAGGAAGTAGGACAGGTCGGTGGTGGCGGGTCCGGCCATCACGCTCTGCCAATCCACCACGGTCAGCGAGCGGCGCGCGTGCGTGTCGCCGAAGAGCATGTTGTCCAGCCGGTAGTCGCCGTCCACCAGGCCCTTGGCGTCGGCGTTCACCATGGCGAGGTAGTCGTCGAACGACGCGACCAACGCCTCGCACACGGCCAGGTGCCTCGGGTCGACTTCGGTGGTGTAGCGATCGAGGAACATCGCGTAGAGCTGCGCGAACACCGCTTGATCCAGCATCGAGCCGCGATCCATCCACGCCGCGTCGAGCAGCGCGGGATTCGCCCGGACCAGAGCGTGCAGCCTGCCGAGTTCCCGAACGGCGAGGTCGGCCTGTCCGGCTGTCGCACCGACGATCTCGTCGCCGGGAACGGCGGGCAGCGCATCGTCGATGAGGAGGTCGAACGCGCCCGTTTCGGTGTCGATCGCCGCGTGATGGCAGGCGGCGAGCGGCCCGCCGGTCAGGTGCGGAACCAACTCGCGGTAGAAGCGGACCTCGCTCTCGTAGAGTCCCATCATCAACCCGGTCTGCCTGCTGGTCGGGTCGCTGGAGGCGACCTTGAGTATCACCGACCGCGGCCCCGCGCCGTCGCGCGCGTAATCGAGATGGACCCGGAAGCAGTCGCTGACCTGACCGGTGCCGACCCGTTCGTAACGGAACTCCGCCACCTCGCCCGCCCCGACGACCTGCGTCAACCACTCGCGCGTGAGATCGGCCGGGCTTTCGACGACCGCATCGTCCAGTGCATCCTGCATCGCAGCGATACTAGCCGCCCGCACGGACTCGCGAGAGTGGATAGAAATATTTACTGTTGTGTCAACTGGAATATCGACCGGTACCGCTCGGCGTCCCGATATGGCGAAGATCTCGCTCGCTTGCGTCGCGATAGGACAATAGGACACGATATGTTCAATTGTCTCGCAGGAATCGTGTCCTGCACGTCCTTCGAACACGCGATGTGGCGTCCGCGCTCGCCCCGACACCAGGAGCCCTCCTTGACGGAACCATCCACACCGCGACCGGAGAGCCCGAATCCGCCGATCCTCGATCACTTGGCGATCGGGGTCCAGAACTGGTCGGACGCCTACGACAGGTTCGTGCACCACCTCGGCGGCCGCTGGGCCCTCGGCGGGCCGTCGGGCGACTTCGCCCCGTTCCAGCTCTCCTACGGTCCAGGCATGCGCATCGAGTTCATCGCGCCGACGGCGCCCGACGGCTTCATGACACGATTCCTACTGCGCCACGGTCCCGCGCCGCACCACCTCACCTTCAAGGTGTCCGCACTGGGCGAGGTCGTCGACGATCTCACCCGCTCCGGATTCGACATGTTCGCCGATCGCCCCGACACGCCGGTATTCCGTGAGATGTTCGTGCACCCCAAGCACAGCGGACTCGGGACGCTGCTCCAACTGGTCGAGCGCGACGACGAATTCATCGCACGGGTGGCTCCCCGCGACTCCGGCAGGCCCGTCGACTTCCCGATCCCGGCCGTCGAAGCGAAGCAGCCCGCGCTGTTCGGCCTCACCGTGTCCGACCTGCCGCGCATACGCGACCTGCTGGCCAAGGCGCTGCGCGGGACGGTGGCATACGACGGCGACGGATGGTTCGTCGCCACCTGGGGCCCCGGCCGATCGATTCTGGTGCGCGGCGCCGAGGCGGCGCCGCTGGATCCCCGCCTCTGGGCGGATACCGCGCCGCTCGGTGTGGCCTTCGTACTGTTCGCCCCGGTCACCCTGACCGCGACGGACCTGCTCCATCGATTCGGCGATCCGGTGCGCCTGCCGCACGATCCCCGCACGGGCATTCCCGTGTGGCTACTGCCCTGAACTCGTCGCGGCATGTGACCGCGCCCCGTCATTGTTCGGGCCTGGGCGGGGCCGCGTATGCCCAGTGTTCGACGAGCAGGCCGTCGACGACGCGGATCATGTCCAAGCCGCCGGTGACGAAACGTTCGCCGGTGGGTGCGG
Source organism: Nocardia bovistercoris (assembly GCF_015674855.1). Classification (GTDB taxonomy): domain Bacteria; phylum Actinomycetota; class Actinomycetes; order Mycobacteriales; family Mycobacteriaceae; genus Nocardia; species Nocardia bovistercoris. The sequence goes on from NZ_JADMLG010000011.1 coordinate 148,876, forward strand.
CGCCGAAGAAGTCGCCGGTGTGGGTGCCTCGGATGGCGTAGCGGTTGGCGACCCATTCGCCGTTCTCGACGGTGTGTTCGGTGATCACTTCCATGTCGGCGGACCCGGCGCGCATGTAGTCCCACTTGCGGCGCCAGTCCTCACGAGTGACCCGGACGCCCTGGTCCAGCGACTCCGGGGCGATGAGTCGCAGGGCCGCGTCCACATCGCCGTCGCGGCCTGCGACGATGGCGCGCACCACGGCCGATGGCGAGTCGATGTCGGTCATGTTCTTCCCCTTCCGCTCAAACGGGGATCATTCCCCGTTTTCCTTACCCCGACGATACGGGGAGTGCTCCCCGGTTGGCAAGTACCCTGTTCCCATGACTCCCCCCGCGCGTCGGGCCGACGCTCAGCGCAATCGCGAACGTCTGTTGACCGCCGCCGCTGCCGCCCTCGACGAACGCGGCGTCAATGCCTCGCTCGATGACATCGCCAAGGTCGCCGGGGTCGGCAACGCGACGTTGTACCGTCACTTCTCGTCCAGGGAGAAACTGATCGAAGCCGTCTACGACCAGCGCATCCTGCGGCTGTGTGAGAGCGCGGGCGAGATCGGCGCGGCGCGACCGCCCGGTGCGGCGCTGGTGGCCTGGCTCAGGGAAGTGGTTGCCCACATCACCGAGAGCCGCCTGCTGAGCGAGGCGTTCATGGCAGGCTACGACGGGCCCGCCGACACGGAACCACCGCAGGTCGTCGCCTGGCACCACGCGATCTACGAGGCCGCGGAGCCGCTGTTGCGGGCGGCGCAGCGGGCGGGTGCGATCCGGCACGACCTCGATCCGGCCGAACTGCTCGCCCTGACGACCGCCGTGGCCAGGGCAGGGCAGCCGTCACAAGCGGGCCACTTCCTCGACGTCCTGCTCGACGGGGTCGTGCCCCGCGCGGTCGACGCGCCGCCGCCGTAATGATCAGGAATCGAGAAGCGCTGGTCAGGGCTGCGCCGCTACCGTCATCGGCACGACGTCCGGTCGCCCGACCGGTGCGCGGGGAACTCGACTCGGAGGAGATCTCGATGACAGGCAACGGGTCGTCGCGGCGGATCCATCGGTGGCTGGCCATCGTTTTCGTGGCGACGGTGGTCGTCACCACGGTGGCGTTGGCGGCGGGCGGTCCGCAATGGGTGTCCTACCTGCCGCTTCCGCCGCTCGCGCTGCTGCTGTTCTCGGGGATCGCGGTATTCGTGGCGCGCTATCGGACGGCCTCCGGCGACGACGCGGCGGCCGGGTCCGCACCGCGCGCACGGTGGGTGCACCGCTGGTCGGGTGTGGTCCTCGTGCTCACGATCCTCGCCACGTTCGTCGCGCTCGCTCCGGCCGACCCGATCGTCTGGGTGTCCTATCTGCCGTTGATCCCGCTCGCCGCGCTGCTGGTCACCGGCCTCTACCTGTTCGCGGTGCGCTATCGCGCGCGGCGTCGCGCCGCCGATGCGCTGGGGTCGGCGCGGCCCGAGACGACGACGGCTCGCTGATCCGCACGCGCCTGCCTTCGGCGTAGCGGCTGCGCGTCCCAAGGTGGGTGAGGACGCACATGGCCCGCCCGCGTCCTCGGTCCGGCGGCGCGCCTGTCTCCCCGTCGGGCTCGGCGTCCGCCGGGGAGCGGCGACTCACTTTCCGCCCGCGGTCGCTTCGGGGCGACTCTCGGTGCGCAGGCGTACGAGAGGCAGGAAGACCTCGTCCACGATTTCGCCCGGCGCGGATTCGCCGCCGTCGAGCACGTCGCGCACCACCAGGTCGATGGGCACGCGCAGGATTCGGGAGCCGATCGGTTCCGGGTTCACGCCGACGGCCATGAGCGCGCGGACGATGCGGGCCACGGCGTCCACGTCGGCCTCGTGGCGCAGCCGGGAGCACAGGGCGGGGTCGGCGTCGGCGAGGACGGCGAGTCCGCGGTAGGCGGCGCGCAGGATCTCGAGGGCGGAGACGACGTCGGCGCGCAGGTCGCCGGTGACGGGCGGGTCGCCCAGGCGCGGCACGCGGGCCTCGACCAGCGTGCGCACCAGCGCGGATTTGTCGGGCCAGCGCCGGTACAGCACCGATTTGGCGGCGCCCGCGCGTTCGGCGACGCCCGCCATGGTCATGCGGTGGTACCCGTATTCGGTGAGTTCCTCCCACGCGGCGTCCAGCAACGTGCGTTCGAGATCCCGACCTCTTCGTCTGACTCCGGCCACGATTCTTAAGCTACTACAGGTTGCTTAACTGCCGCGTTGCGGTTAGCATCGATCTAAGCAACTACGAGTCGCTTATGGAGCCATCGTGAACGCACACATCTCCCTCCCCGACGCCGAGATCCACTACAAGACCCGAGGTCGCGGGCCGGTCTTGCTCCTGCTCGTCGGCGGCGACGGCGACGCGGACGCCTACGACCGCGTGTCCGCTGAACTCGACGCCTACTTCACCGTCGTCACGCACGACCGGCGCGGCCTGTCCCGGAGCACCCGCGCGGTCACCGACGACGTGATCGCCGACCACGCCGACGACGCGGCGGCCGTACTCGCCGCGGTCACCGACGAGCCCGCGTTCGTCTTCGGCAGCAGCATCGGCGGGGTGATCGCGCTGGAACTACTCGCGCGACATCCGCACGCGGTGCGCATGGCCGTCGTGCACGAACCGCCGATCGCGACGATGCTGCCCGAACCGGGTCGCACCGAATTCACCAGGGCTCAACTCGAAGTCGAGGCCGCCTTCCGCGCGGACGACATACCGGCCGCGATGGGCAGATTCGCCCGCTTGGTCCAGCTCGACCCCGCCGATCACGAGCCCGAGGTCACGCCCCGGCCCGCAGGTGCGAACCGGCCCGACAATCTGCGACGCTTCCTCGGCGTGGACGCCCCCGCGGTCCGCCGGTACCGCCTGGACCGCGACGCGCTCGACCGTGACAAGGGACGCGTCGTCGCCGTCGTCGGCGCGACCACCACGGGTGTCGTCGCGCAGTGCGCGCACACTCTCGGCGCGGCGATCGGCGCGCGGGCCGTCACTTTTCCCGGCGGTCACACCGGGCCGACCCAGCATCCGCGCGCTGTCGGTCGCGCGCTGCGTGGCCTGCTGCTCGACGGGGTGGCCGGTGTCGGTGGCCAAGCGGGCCAGCACGCGGCGCGCGAGTTGTCCGCGACGGACGCGCCAGCGAGTCGACAGGCTCACCGCGGCGACTCCTGACCGATCACGTTCGCGAGGTCGCCGCAGTTCGCGAGTTCGCCGGTGACCGGGCGGACCACCGCAGCCTGCGGTCGCCCGCCGCGGTCGCGGAACAGCACCTGCCGGCCTTCCACGAGCACCCGATAGCCCGGCGTGTCGATGCAGGAATGTTCCACGAACACCGGCGCTTCACGGTCGCCGACGGGCTGGATGAATCCGAATCCCTTGGGTCCGTCGAACCAGGCCACCGTGCCGAGCCGCCACTGTGACGACAAGGCTACGGGGCCGGAACTCGACATCGTCACCGCGCGGGTGCGGTTCTCCTGGTCGGTGGCGTGCATTCGATCTCGCGTCCTTTCGCGTGGTCGCGCCGCCGCACCAGACCCCGCGGGCCGTACGCGAGCGCGCGGCGCCGCAGTGGTAACTCCCGTCTACCCCGCGAATCCGGCCGGAAACACCCCGGCGCGAATCACTTCCGTCGGCACCGGCGCGGCCGTCACCGAGTCGCGCCGCCACACCGCGTGCAAGCGGGCGTAGCGGCCGCCGAGGGCGAGCAGTTCGGCGTGGGAGCCGTCCTCGACGACGCCGCCCTCGTGGAACAGCAGCACCCGGTCCGCGCTTTCGGCGGTGTGCATGCGGTGCGCTATGACGATGGTGGTGCGGCCACGGGTCAGACGCGCCAGCGCCCGCTGCACCCGCACGTCGGTGCCCGCGTCGACGCCGCTGGTCGCCTCGTCCAGCACCAGCAGGTCCGGGTCGACCATGGCCGTGCGCGCGAGGGCGACCAGTTGGCGTTCACCGGCCGACAGCGATTCCCCGCGCTGGCCGACGCCGGTGTCGAGGCCGTCGGGCAGTCCGCGCACCCAGTCGGTGAGGCCGAGTTCGGCGAGGACGGCCGACACGTCGTCGGGGCCCGCGCCTTCGCGTCCGAGCGCGATGTTCTCGCCGACGGTCCGATCGAACAGGAACGCGTCCTGCGGCACGATGGCGACGCGGCGGGTCAGCGCCGAATCGGCGATCTCGGCGATGTCGATGCCCCACAGCAGCACCGTGCCCGAGCGCGGAAGTAGTTGCCGGGTCACCAGTTTCGCGAATGTGCTCTTGCCGGAACCGGTTTCGCCGACGATCGCGACGTGTTCGCCCGCCGCGATCCGCACGTCGACCTCGTGCAACGCCGGACGGTCCGGGGTGTATCGGTATCCGACGCCGCGCAATTCGACCGCGGCGGGTCCGGCGGGCAGTGCGGTACGCGCGCCCGCGCCGACGCCCTCGTCCAGGTCGAGGATCTCGACCACCCGGCGCAGTCCAGCTTCGGCGTTGCGCGCGTCCGCGAGACTACTCACCGCGAACTGCATGGGCCGCACGAAAAAGGTCACCAGGAACAGGAAGGCGACGACATCGCCCGCGCTGAGATCGAGCGAGAAGCCTGTCGCCCCCACACCGGCGGCGGTGCCGACCAGCAGCACGGCGGTGGTGATCAGTCCGCTGGCGACTTCCCCGATGGAGACGTTGAATCCCATGGGCCACAACGTGCGACATTGCGCGTCGCGCACCGCGTCGACGCGGGCCTCGGCGCGCTCGCGCATCCGGTCCTCGATCCCGTAGGCGCGAATCGTGTCGATGCCGACCAGCATCTCGAGCAGGCCCGCGTAGAGTTCGCCGATGCCGACGCGCACGGCGTCGAAGCGGCGCCCGACCCACTGTTGCAGACTGTGTCCGGCGATCGGAACGCCGATGCCGATCAGCAGCACGAGCAGCGCGGGCGGCCAGGAGTAGGCCAGCATCACCGCGAGCGCCAGCGTCATCTGGGTGACGTTCTGCACCAGTGTGATTCCGCCGGACTGGGCGTAGAGGGTCACCACGTCGACATCGTTGGTGACGCGCGCGACCAGCGATCCGGCCGAATCGGCGCGCGGGTCGGCCGGCGAGAGCCGCAGGATGCGCGCGAAGGCGAGCACCCGCAGTTCGTACAGCGCGTGTTCGACGGTGCGGATCAGCCGGTGATTCATCACCGCCGAGGACACCATCGCCACCAGCACCGCCGCCACGCCCGCGAGCACCGCGACCGTGACCACCCGCGACCTGGCCTGCGCGTCCACTTCGGCGAGCAGCGCGTGGTCGAGTGCGTACTGGATCGTCACGGGGATGGCGATCCGGCCCGAGGCCGCGACGGTGGCGAGCACCAGGATCACCACCAGGGTCCGACGGCTGAGCGTGGTGTCGCGGCGCACCCGGCGCAGTAGCGCGGCGGTGCCGTAGACCCGCCGCGAATCCTTCGCGCTCATAGCGTATCCGCCGAGTCCTCGGCGCGGTAGGCGCCGAGTAGCGCGGCGTAGGCGGGTTCGGTGTCGAGCAGTTCGGCGTGGCGGCCGCGCGCGAGGACGCGACCGCCCGCCAGGAAGACGACCGTGTCGGCGAGGGCGACGGTGGCGGCACGGTGGCCGACCAGCACGACCGTGGTCCGGCGTTCGTCGCCCGCGTATTCGGCGCGCAGCGCGTCCACCACGGATCGTTCGACGAGCGGGTCGAGCGCGGAGGTGGCGTCGTCGAGCAGCAGCAGGCCGGGTCGGCGGAATACGGCGCGGGCCAACGCGATCCGCTGGCGTTGGCCGCCGGAGAGTTGTGCGTCGGCGTCGAGCACGGTGTCGGGTCCTTCGGGCAGGCGGGCCACGAATTCGTCGGCGGCCGCGATTCGCAGGGCGCGGTGCAGGTCCGCGTCGGTGGCTTGCGCGCCGAGGGTGACGTTCGCGCGCACGGTGTCGGCGAACAGGAAGGCGTTCTGGGTGACCAGCGCGGTGTCGCGGCGCACCGCGTCCGGGGCGAGCTGTCGGGTGTCGACCCCGTTCAGCGCGACCACGCCGAGATCGGCCTCGACCAGGTGGGCGAGCAACGAGAGCAGGGTGCTCTTGCCCGCGCCGGTGGCGCCGACCACCGCGACGACCGCGCCGGGCCGGATGTCGAGGCTCAGTTCGCGCACGGCGGCGCGCTCCGCGGACCCGCGATATCCGAATCCGACGCCTTCGAGGGCGACGCTCGCGCCCCGGGGTCCGGCGTCCGCGCCGCGGTGTCCGTGCGCGGGCCGCTCGGTGGCGGTGAGCACGTCCTCGACCCTGGTGTGCCCGGCGACGCCGAGCGGCAGCACACCGAGGAAGCGGGCGATGATGTTGAGCGGTATCGCGGTGGTGATGAGCAGGTAGATCACCTCGACCAGCGCGCCGACGCCGAGATGCCCGCCTTCGACCCGGTCGACGCCGATGGCGAGGATGAGCAGCGCGGCCAGCGGCGGCATGAGTTCGATGGCGGGGTCGAAGACGGCGCCCGCGTTGCCCATTCGCCGGTTCGCGGCGCGCGAGGCGTCGGCCGCGGCGGCGAAGCGGGTGATCTCGCCGTCGGTGATGCCGAGGGTGCGGATGACCTGTCGACCGGCGACGGCCTCGTGCGCGAGTCCGCTCACCAGCGCGCGTTCGCGTTGCGCGGCGCGCGCTCGGGGCGCGAGCACCCGTTGGTAGAGCAGGTTGGCGGCGAAGACCAGCGGGATCAGGATGGCCGCGACCAGCGCGAGCCACGGGTCGATGAGTCCGATGTCGAGCATCACCAGCAGCAGCATCACCGACATGCCGACAGCGAACGGGAAGTGCTGCATGGGATCCCAGGCGGTCTCGGCGTCGGACACCGCGCGCGAGACCAGTTGCCCGGCCGGGCGGCGGCGATGCCAGGAGATGCCGAGGCGCAGGTAGGCGCGCACGATCGCTTTACGGGTCTCGGCCTCGTTGCGGAACTGGACGGTGCCGGTGGCGACGCCGCGGAAGATGATGGTGAGAATACGCAGCAGCGACACGGCGAGCACGAACAGCGCTCCCGCCGCGGCCGCGCCCGGTAGGAATCGGCCCTCATCGAAGCTCGCGACGACCACGTGTTCGGTGCCCCAGCCCACCGCTTTCGCCGCGAGCACCATACAGGCGGCGTTCACCGATCCCGCGCCGATGGCGACGGCCGCGGCCACCGGCGATTCGGCGCAACCTCTGAACATGACGCCGAGTCCGACGCGCAGGGTGCGCGCGTCGCGAGTCGTGCCGATGTCGGCCCCGGCGAGCAACGCGCCTCTGCCGTAGCTCACCCGAGATACCTCCTCCGTGTCCGACGCATACGCCGTTCCACCCTCCCTCGAGATCATTGCTTCGGACAACTAACTCGCTCGAGGTGATCCGAATCCCGCTACCCGCGCCCTCAAGCCGACCCGCGATGAGGTCGATATGCCAAGGTGGACAGGTGAATTCCGCGCACAGGCAAATCGGGCACACCGTACGGTTCGACTGGGGTCGCGTCGGCGCGGCGGCGGTCGGCGCGGACGCGCGGGTCACGGTGGTGGTCGACGTGCTCTCCTTCACCACCACGCTGTCGGTGGCCGCCGACCTCGGTGTCACGGTGCTGCCGTATCGCTGGCGCGACGAATCCGCGGCGCGATACGCGGCCGAGCACGATGCGGTGCTCGCCGTCGGGCGTCGCGAGGCCGGTGCCGGACAGGTCAGCCTCTCCCCCGCCACCGTCCGGTCGGCGAGCGGGCTCACCCGTCTGGTGCTGCCCTCCCCGAACGGCTCGTCCATCGCCTACACCCTCGCCGCACACGCCACCTGCGTCGGCGCCTCGCTGCGCAACGCCCGTGCGGTCGCCGCGTGGATCACCGCCGAGTATCCGGCGACGGCCGCGGTCGCGGTGGTGGCCGCAGGCGAACTCTGGCCCGATGGGAGCCTGCGTCCGGCCGTGGAAGACCTGTGGGGAGCGGGCGCGGTCATCTCCGAACTGCTTCGCTCGCGCGGGGCGACCGCGGCCTCCCCCGAGGCGAAGGTCGCGGTCGCGGCCTGGCGCGCGATCGCCGAAGGACCGCGGGAGGCACTGCTCGACTGCGCCTCGGGCCGCGAACTGGTCGAGGGCGGCTTCGGTGGCGATGTGCTGATCGCCGCCGAAATCGACAGCAGCCGTTCGGTTCCGGTTCTCGACGGTGCGCACGGTTTCCGCGACGCCGCAGCGGTCGAAGGCCGATAGATCGCCGCGTTCGTTCACGAACACCGAACGATTCTCGAAGGCGGACGCGACACGGACACCGGAGCGGGCGAGTGTCGTCCGAACGGCTCCCACACAGAATCGCGCTGATCTTAAGGATTTCCTCACCGGTGGCCCGCGCCGAAGATCGGAGCGGAGCGGGGCAGGAAAGCGAGGCAGTCGTGTACGACATCCGGCGTCTGATTCTGTTGCGGGATCTGGCCGAGCGCACGACCATGACCGCGGTGTCGGAGTTGCACGGCATCACCACCTCCGCGGTGTCGCAGCAGTTGCGCATCCTCGAGGACGAGGTCGGCACGGTCCTGACCCGCCGGGAGGGCCGGGTGCTGCGGCTCACCCCCGCGGGCCGGGTGCTGGTCGACCACACCTCGCGCATCATTGCGGCGCTCGAGGAGGCCGAGAGCGCCGTTGCCGCGACCGCCGAGAACGTCACCGGAGTGCTCACCTTGGCGACCTTCCGCACCGCCCAGCGCCGCCTCGCCATGCCGCTGGTCGTGCAGTTGCGCGCCGAGTACCCGAATCTGCGGGTTCGGGTGGTCGATCTGATGCCGGTGGAGTCGGTGCCCGCGGTGCGTCAGCAGGAGGTGGATCTGGCCATCACCTACGCGTATTCCTTTCGGGCGCGTGATCTTCCGCTCGGACTGGGTTCGGAGTTCCTGTTCGGCGACCCGCTGGTGCTGCTCGCCCCCGACGGGCTGCGCGAGCAGGTGCGCCAGGGCGGGCTCACCGCGGCAAGGGACGCCGACTGGATCACCGCGCGCGACGGCGCGCCTTCCATAGTGTCGGTGCTCTACGCCTGCCGCGAGGCCGGTTTCGCGCCGCGGATCGAACATCGCGGCGGCAGTTTCGCATCCATGGCCGAGATGGTCGAATTCGGGCTCGGGGTGAGCATCGTGCCGGAGATGTCGGTGGAGGACGAGCACCGGCACCTCATCGCCTGCACCGTCGCCAACGGCACTCGGCAGGTCGGGGTCACCTACCGGCAGGCGTCGCTGGAACGGCCCGCCGTCGCCGCGGCGATCCGGGCATTGCGCACGATCGCGGGCGGACCGCAACGCCTCGCCTCGTGAGCGCTGCCTCATGTCGAGACGAGCTCGACGAATCCCGCGGGGCGGCCTGCTCGTTCCGCTGCCGACGGGTTCCGACGCCGGGTGACGCGACCCACGGAGAGCGGGGTTCGCACCATCACCGGACCCGTCACGCAGGTCACCGACGCGGCCAACGTGCTCACCACCGCCACACGCGGACACTCGAGCCCGCACGACCTTCGAAATGGAGACCGATGACCCTCGAATTCCTCTGGTACATCCCGAATCAGGTCACCGCCGGACACCGGGGCGACACCGTCGCCGACGATCACAACAGCGTGGACACCCTGACCGCGCAGGCCGTGGCGCTGGAGAAGCACGGCTGGGAGGGCGCGCTCATCGGCACCGGCTGGGGCAGGCCCGACACGCTCACCGTCGCCGCGACACTCGCCGCGCGCACCACCACCTTCCAACCACTCATCGCGATCCGACCCGGATACTGGCATCCGGCGAATTTCGCGTCCGCGGCGGCGACACTGGATCACCTGTCCGGCGGGCGGGTTCGGGTCAACATCGTCTCCGGCAAGGACCAGCTGTCGGCCTACGGCGCCGCCGAGGAAGAACAGGCCGAAAGATACGGCCGCACCAAGGAATTCCTACAACTGGTGCGCAGGCTCTGGACCGAGGAGAATGTCACCTACGACGGCGAGCACTACCGGGTGACCGATGCCACGGTCGTCCCGCGCATCGCAGCCACACCGGAACGCCCGCATCCGACACTGTATTTCGGCGGCGCCTCCGCGGCGGCCGAGCGAGTCGCGGCGACCGAGGCCGACGTGCAACTGTTCTGGGGCGAACCGCTGGCGGGCGTCGCCGAACGGATCGCGCGGCTGAAGGCGCTCAGCGCGGAACTCGGACGCGAACACCCGCCGCTGCGATTCGGATTGCGCGTCACCACCTTCGTCCGCGATACCACCGAGCAGGCGTGGGCGGAGGCCGAGGCGAAGGTGGCGCGGATGGCGCAGAACCATGCCGCGCAATACGATGCGAACCGCCGCCCCGCGGTGGGCCAGCAGCGACTGCTCGACCTGGCCGCCCGCGGTGACGTACTCGACGACAACCTCTACACCGCCCCCGGCCGCTACGGCGGCGGCGGTGCGGGCACCACCTGGCTGGTCGGCTCCCCCGAGGACGTCGCCGGATCACTGCGCAGATACCGGGAGCTCGGCATCACCCATTTCGTCCTCTCCGACACCCCGTACCTCACCGAGATCGAGCGCCAGGGCGAACGGCTGCTTCCGCTGCTGCGGAGCTGATCCGCCTCAGCTGCCCGATCCGGTGCCGTGCACCCCGTGCTCGTCGATCAGGGCGAGTTCCTCGGCGGTCAGCGGTGGGAAGTCCAACGCGGCGACGTTGTGGTCGAGTTGCGCGGTTGAGCTCGCGCCGATCAGGGCCGAGGTCACCTCGGGGCGGCGCAGCACCCACTGCAAGGCCAACTGCGCCAACGATTGTCCGCGACCGACGGCGATCTTGTTCAACGCCGCAGTGCGCCGCCGGTAGGTCTCGTCGATCACGTCCGGGCTGAGGAAAGCGCTGTCGCGGGCACGCGCGCCGTCGGGAATGGAGTCGAGGTACTTGTCGGTCAGCAGTCCTTGCGCCAGCGGCGAATACACGACCACCCCGAAACTGTCGCGAACAGCCGTGTCGAGCAGACTCCGGTGCCCGTCGGACTCGCGTTCGGGGCCGCGGTCGTAGATCGAGTACCGGGCCTGGTGGACGAGCAGCGGAACACCGGCCTGGCGCAACAGTTCGGCCACGTCGTGCGTGCGCTCGGGCGAGTAGTTGGAGATGCCGATATAGAGCGCCTTACCCTGGCGCACCGCGGCGGCCAGCGCGTCGGCGGTCTCCTCCAGCGGTGTGCTGGGGTCAGGGCTGTGGTGGTAGAAGATGTCGACGTAGTCGGTGCTCAGGTCGCGCAGGCTGCGCTCGAGCGAGTTGAGCAGCGCTTTGCGCGAGCCGCCGCGCTGGTACGGGCCGGGCCCGATCGGGTTGCCCGCCTTGGTCGACAGCACGAGTTCGTCGCGATGCGCTGCGAGATCCCTCGCGAGAACCGCGCCGAAATTCCGCTGGGCGGCGCGGTGCGGCGGCCCGTAGCGGTCGGCGTTGTCGAAGTGGGTGATACCGAGGTCGAAAGCGTGCAGCAGGATTTGACGCTGTGTCGAGAAGGCGTGGTCGGCGCCGAATTTCTGCCACAGACCGAAGGAGAACGCCGGAAGGTCGAGGCCGGAGGCGCCCGTGCGGCGAAACGTAGCCTTCTCGTAGCGGTCCGACGCGGGGGCGTAGGGCGAATCATGGGCGCCGTGGGGCATGGGTTCTCACTTCCTCGTGTCGCGAAGAGCGGTCGGGTGGTCAGCGCGCGCGACAGGCTGTTCCCTCGCGTCGAGCCTCCGATATCGGCTGCTCCACTCGAGAGGAGACCACCCGCACCGGCCGTCGGGCGACCGGTCGGCTCACGCTGATTCGAAATCCCCCCGCGATTCACTCCGGCGCGACGCGTTCACGACGACGGCGCGCAACCGGGGGCTCGGCGAATACGCGCGACCGACGATGCACGAAATCTGAACGATTCTCGAAGTTCAACTTTATTGTTCGGCTTCGCGCCGTTGTGCACACTGCTCCTGGGATCGCTCTCGCGATTCGACCGGGTCGAGCAGGAAGGAGCGGCGTATGCGTGGCGACATGTGCGGCCGCTCGCGTCGGCCCCGTCGGATCGTTCGTCGCGACTGTCGCTGTCGTAGCTGATCCCGGCGTGCCGAGTTCTCGGCTGCCGTAGTAGCCCCGCTCGCCGTGCCGTCCGTGGAGCATCGACGCCCACCGCAGGCCCGTTGCCCGTTCTCGACCCGCGTGCCCCCGGCCGCGACTGTTCGTCAGAAAGTATCGGAGTAGCCCTTCCATGACTGTTTCCCCATCCGGTCGACGCCGCCTGACCGCCCTGCTCGCGGTCGGCGCGATGCTCTTCGCCGGAGCCTGCACCTCCGCCCTCGGCGGCGACACCGACTCCGCGGGCGGCCCCGGCGCGGGGCAGACGTTGCGCCTTGCGCTGTCGCGCCAGTTCACCGGACTCAACCCGCACAACGGGGGTTCGCCGGACAGCGACGGATCGGTGAAGGGGTCGGTCTACGAATCGCTCGCCTATCTCGACCCGACCGGTCAGGTGCAGCCGCGCCTTGCCGAGAGCTGGTCCAATCCCGACCCGCTGGAGTGGCGTTTCACGCTGCGCGAGAACGTGCGGTTCTCCGACAGCACGCCACTCACCGCGCAGTTGGTCGCGTGGAACTTCGCCGAACTGCTCGACCCGCAGACCAAGAGCCAACTGGGCGCGCAACTGAAGATCTACACCGCCGGGGTGAGCGCCGAGGGCGCCGACACCGTGGTGTTCCGGTTGAAGTCGCCCGCGATCGACCTGCCGTCACGGCTGTGGAATGTCTACATCACCACCGAGAAATTCTGGCAGACCGGCAATCTCAACACCGAGGCGATCGGGACCGGACCGTACCTGTTGAAGTCGATCGACTTGGAGAACGGCGCGAAACTGACCGCCAATCCCGAATACTGGGGCAACAAGCCCGCTTTCGGCGAGGTCGAGTACAAGGTGCTGCCGTCGGAGGCGGCGCGGGTGTCGGCGGTGCAGTCCGGCGAGGTCGACATCGCGCTCAATCTCGATCCGTTGAGCCTCGACCAGTTCGGTGAGAACTCGAAATACCGTTCGACGCTGTCGGACAGCTCGTGGGTGCAGGTGATCTCCATCAACGAGAACAAGGGCGGTCCGCTGGCGGACGCACGGGTGCGGCGCGCACTGAACTATGCCGTGGACAAGAAGTCGATCATCAACGGCCTGCTCAAAGGGGCGGTGCAACCGTCGCGCGGTCAGGTGATCGCCGCGCCGTTCTTCGAGCCGAATCCCGCTGTGTCGGAATACGAATACAATCCGGAACGCGCACGGCAACTGCTCGCCGAGGCGGGCTACTCCGGTGGCATCACCCTCGCACTCGACATCCCGGCGGGCACCTACGCGGCGGGCGCGGCGATCGGCCAGGCGGTCGCGCAGCAGGCCGCGGCGGTGGGCATCAAGATCACCATCACCGAAACGCCCTTCCCCGCGTGGCTTTCGCGCCAGAACCAGGCCAGTGACCAGGCCGCCGACCTCGTCTACATCGGCTGGGGCGGCCAGTACCGCAACGCGTGGACGGTCTTCGACCCGTTCACCAGCAAGTCCCGCTACAAGCAGAGCAACATCACCGACCCGGTGTTCGACGATCTGGTGAACCGCCTGCAATCGGCCACCGACGCCGGATCGGCCCGCGCCCTCGCCGCGCAGGCCACCCAGCGCTACCACGACGAGGCGCACACCGTATTCCTCTGGCCCGGCACCTTCACCTCCCTGGTCGCCACCGGGCTCAGCTGGTCACCGCGCACCACGCGCTACCTCTACGCACAGGAAGTCGGCAGGGCATGAGCGATCGACAGATCTTCCTCGCGGGATACATCCTGTTTCCGAGCAACCACTACGTCGGCGCCTGGCGGCACCCGTACTCCGAACGCGACTTCAACGACCGCGCGCTGTTCGAGGACGTCGCCCGCACCCTGGAGCGGGCCAAGTTCGACATGGCCTTCATCCCCGAAACCCTCGCCTACAAGCCCGATTTCGCGCGCTACGGCCTGAGCAACGGCATCAAACACGAGCCGACGCAGCTGGCTGCGGTGATCGCGGGCGCGACCCGCCACCTCGGCATCGGCGTGACCCTGTCGGCCAGCTACAACGCGCCCTACCACCTGGCGCGCACCCTCGGCAGCCTCGACCAGTTCAGCGGCGGGCGCGTCGCCTGGAACATCATCATGAGCCGAGGCGCCGCCACGCAGGCGAATTTCCCGTTCGTCGAGGAGTTGGAGCGGGAGGAACTCTACGATCGCGGCGACGAGGTGGTCGAGGCCACCGTCGCGCTGTGGGAGTCGTGGGCGGCGGACGCGCTGGTGGCGGACCAGGATTCCGGATTGTTCGTGGACACCGACAAAGTCACCACGCCGGACTATCGTGGCAAGTACGTGCAGGTCCGCGGGCCGCTGTCGCTGCCGCCGTCGCCGCAGGGCAAGCCGGTGCTGATCCAGGCAGGCGACTCGCCGCGCGGGCGGCGATTCGGGGCCAAGTGGGCCGAGTTGATCTTCGCGATCGAGAACAACGAAGCCGACCTGCGCGCCAAACGCCAGGACCTGCGCCGCCTCGCCGCCGCGGCGGGCCGCGACCCGGACAGCGTGAAACTGATCGCCGCCGTGCAGCCCATCGTCGGGGAGACCACCGAGATCGCCAGGGCCAGGCAGCGATTCCTCGCAACGCTGGTCGACACCGAGGCCGCGATCGCCTTCTTGAGCCAGTTCGTGCGCACCGATCTCACCGGTCTCGCACCGGATCTGCGGTTCACCGACGCGGTCGCGCAGCGCGCCACCGACGAAGCGGCCGGGGTCCGGCTGCTGGACAACCTCACCGCGCTGGCCCGCGGCAACGGCGAAACCCTCGACACCGCACTGAGTCTCGGTGCGGTCGCGCGCCATTTCGGGGCCAGCGAGTTCACGCCGCAGATCGTCGGTACCGGGGTCGAGGTCGCCGATCAGCTCGCGCATCTGTTCGAGGCGGAGGCCGTGGACGGATACGTGCTGTCGCCCACGCACTTTCCCGGCGCCTTCGACGACGTCGCGCGCGCGGTGGTGCCGGAACTGCGGCGGCGCGGGCTGTTCCGCACCGAATACGCGGACACCACGCTGCGCGGCAATCTCGCGGGCCGCCCCTACGCGCACGGCAGGCCGTGATGACCGCGCTCGGAGTGACGCGCGGGGTCCTGCGGCTGCCGTTGCCGCCGCGCTACATCGGCGCGCGCGTGCTCACCGGTCTGCTCGCGGTGTGGGGTGCGATCACCGTGGTGTTCTTCGCGCTCTACGCCACCGGCAATCCGGCGGTGATGCTCATCGCCCCGGACGCGCCCGCGGGCGAACTCGAAAGGGTCAGCAGGCTCTACGGTTTCGACCGGCCGCTCTACGAGCAGTATGTCCGCTTCGTCGGCGCGGTGCTGCGCGGGGACTTCCCGAATTCGCTGCGCTACGACAGCGATCCGCTGGCCCTGGCGCTGGGCAGGCTGCTGCCCAGCGTCACCCTCGGCGCGGCCGCGTTGGTCATCGGGGTGGTCGCGGGCGGGATCATCGGCTACGTCGCCGCCACCAGCCGCTCGCCGCTGCTGCGCAAACTGCCGGTGTCGCTGGCTACCGTTCTCGACGCGATACCCGGCTTCTTCCTGGCCGTGCTGCTGGTGCTGCTGTTCTCGGTGACCCTGCACGTGCTGCCCTCGCGCGGGTCGGGTTCGCTCGCCCACCTGGTGCTGCCCGCGCTGACCTTGGGAATCTTCTTCGTCCCCAGCATCTCCCGCGTCTTCCGCACCGCACTGCTCGAGGTGCTCGACTCCGACCACGTGCGCACCGCCCGCGCGAAAGGGCTCGGCGCGTTCCGTCTCACGGTGCGCCACGTCATCGGGAATTCGCTGGGGTCGACCTTCAACGTACTCGGCATCCAAGCCGGTGTGCTGCTCGGCGGCGCGGTGGTCACGGAATCGATCTTCTCCTGGCCCGGGGTCGGCCAGCTGTCGGTGAACGCCGTCCAGAATCGGGACTATCCGCTGGTGATCGCGTGCGTGCTGGTGATCGCATCCGGATTCGTCGTGATCAACCTGGTCGTGGACGTGCTGTCCGCGCTGTTCGATCCGAGGATCGCGCTGTGAGCGCGCGACGCGTACCGGTGACCGGCGCGCTCGGCGTCGCGATCCTGGCGCTACTGGCGGTGGTCTCGGTGCTCGCGCCGGTGCTCGCCACCCACGGCCCGCTCGACCAGGACCTGGGCGCGGTCCTCGGCCCGCCGAGCGCCCGACACTGGTTCGGCACCGACGAACTCGGGCGCGACGTGTTCAGCCGCGTCCTCTACGGCGGACGCCTCGGGCTCACCGTGACCGCGGTCGCCGCCGTCGTCGCAGCCGCCATCGGGCTGGTGCTCGGCCTGCTCGGCGCGCTGTTCGGCGGCTGGGTGGACGCGGTGTTCGGACGGCTGGCCGACGTGCAGCTGGCCATCCCGACCATCGTGCTCGCACTCGTCATCCTGTCCTTCGTCGGCAACTCCCTCGGACCGCTGATCCTGGTGTTGGTCTCCGGCTCGTGGGTACTGACCTTCCGGGTGATCCGCGGGCACGCGCAATCGGTGGTGAACCGGCCCTTCATCGAGGCGGCGCGGTTGTCGGGGGCGAACCGGCGCGACATCGCGGTGCGGCACCTGCTGCCGAGCGTCCTGCCGCTGTTCACGGTCGCGTTCACCCTCAACGCCTCGGCCATCCTGCTGCTCGAATCCAGCCTCGGATTTCTCGGTCTCGGCGTGCAGCCGCCGACCCCCGACTGGGGCGCGATGGTTGCGGGCGGTCAGGCCAGGCTCGACACCGCGGCCTGGACCGCGCTGTTCCCCGGCGCGGCGCTGATCCTGGCCATCGTCGGATTCCAACTGACCGGTGACGCGCTCGCGGAGCGTTTCGCCGACGGACCACGTCGTGCGGGACGCGACATCACCGAGCAGGCGGTACCGCGATGACGACATTGCCGCCTGCTGTCTCCGACGAGGCCGAACGATTCGCCGACGGACCACGTCATGGCTGGACACGACATCAAGGAGGCGGTGCTGCCATGACCACGCTGCTGACGGCTCCCACCGAGGACACCGAACAATTCGCCGACGGACCGCATCGCGCGGTACACCACATCACCGAGAAGACGGTATCGCCATGACGACGTTGCTGACAGCTTCGGCCGACCAGACCGCACGTCTCGGAAACCCGGTCGCCGAGATCGAAGACCTGCGGATCTCGGTGGGCGGCGCCGAACACCGCGACGTCGTGGTCGACGGCGTCTCGCTGTCCGTTCGCGCGGGTGAGACCGTCGGCTTGGTCGGCGAGTCCGGATCCGGAAAGACCATGACCGCCTTGGGTTTGGCGGGCCTGCTGCCGCGCGGCGCCGCCGTCGACGCGGGCCGGGTGACGCTGTCGGGCACCGACCTCGACACCCTCACCGAGCGCAGGCGCGCCCGCGTACGCGCCGAACGCATCGGCGTGGTGTTCCAGAACCCGACCGCCTCGCTCAACCCACGCCTCACCATCGCGACTCAACTGCTCGAGGCCCTACCTCGGGACGCGGGTTCGCGCGGCCGCCGTCGCGCCCGCGCCGCCGACCTGCTCGGCCGAGTCGGCATCGCCGACGTCGGCAAAACGCTCGGCGCCTTCCCGCACGAACTGTCCGGCGGACTCAATCAGCGAGTAGTCATCGCCATGGCGTTGGCACGCGACCCCGCGCTACTCGTCGCCGACGAACCGACCACCGCCCTGGATGTGAGCGTCCAAGCACAGGTACTCGATCTCATCGACCGCCTCAAACACGAACTCGGCCTCGGCGTACTGCTGGTCAGCCACGACATCGGCGTCATCGGCGACCGCACCGACCGCGTGCACGTGATGTCGGCGGGAACCATCGTGGAATCGGGCCCGACAGCCCAGGTACTGCGCGCACCCCGCCACGCTTACACCCGCGAACTCCTCGCCGCGACCCCCGCCCTACTGCGTCGCGCGGGAACCGACGCGGAGCCCAGCACGAAGTACGGCACGGAGCCTGACCACCGGTCCGACGCGGAGTCGAACCGGGTACGCGAGGTCGGGGCGATCGTTCGGGTGCGCGAGGTGCGGCGGGCGTTCGCGGTGACGGTGCCGGGCAGGTTGCGCAAGCAACGGCATATCGCGCTGCACGGCGTCTCTCTCGATATTCCGTACGGGGCGGCGATCGGCGTGGTCGGCGAATCCGGCTCGGGGAAGACCACTCTCGCGCGGCAGATCGTCGGACTCGACCAGCCGGACAGCGGTGTCGTCGAATACGAGGGCGCGCCGCTGGGTGCGCTGGACAAGCCCGCGCGTCGGCGGTGGCGGCGTGCGGTGCAGTACGTGTTCCAGGATCCGTACGGTGCGCTCGATCCACGGCTCACCGTCGCACGCTCGATCGCCGAACCGCTCGAGCTCAACGGCGTCGAATTGGGCGGGCGTACCGTGGCGCAGCGGGTACGGGAGCTGTTGGGCGAGGTCGAACTTCCGGTGTCCTGTGCCGGGCGGCTGCCGCGCGAACTGTCCGGCGGTCAGTTGCAGCGGGTCGTCATCGCCCGCGCGCTCGCCAACGATCCCCGCGTCGTGGTGGCCGACGAACCGGTTTCCGCGCTCGACCTCTCCGTGCAGGCACGTATCCTGCGGCTGCTCGAAAGGTTGCGTCGCGAGCGGGGACTCACGCTCGTGCTCATCTCCCACGACCTGGCGGTGGTGCGCTTCCTGTGCGATCACGTCGTGGTGATGGAGCGCGGACTGATCGTGGAATCCGGCGCCACCGAACAGATCTACACCGCACCCGCCCATCCCTACACCCGGTCGCTGCTCGCGGCGGTACCGGGCGCCGCCATTCCCGCCTACCACGAGGAGACACCGTGACTTCCACGCTCACACCCGGTTTCGACACCGCCGCACTGCTGTCCCGATCCGGGGCGCGGGTGTCGCCCGCGGGCGGATTCGGCCCGGCCGCCACCGACATACCGGCCGACGCCATCCGTCTGCTCGGCGGCGTGCCCGCGAACGAGGCGCTCCCCGTCGAACATCTCGAACGCGCCTTCGCGGCGACCCTGCGTGATCCGGCGACTTCCGCTGCCGCACTCCAGTATTCGACCGCACCCGGAATCGAGGCGTTGCGGGACTGGGTGGCCGCGCACGAGGGCACGAGCGTGGACCGGGTGCTCGTCACCAACGGCGCGCTGCACGGGCTCAGCCTGACTTTCGCCGCGCTGCTCGACCCCGGCGACGTGGTGGCGGTGGAGAGTCCCACCTTCCCGCTGACGCTGCGTCTGCTCGGCCACTACGGCGCGCAGCCGGTACCGGTACCCGTCTCCCGCGAGGGACTGGATCTCGACTCCTTCGAGCAGCGGCTGCGCGCGGGCCTGCGTCCGAAACTGCTGTACCTGATCCCGGATTTCCAGAACCCGACCGGCACCACGCTCTCCCCCGCCGACCGCGACCGCGCCGTCGCGCTCGGCGAGCGATACGGGTTCGTGGTCGTGTCCGACAACCCGTACCGCGACCTGCGCTTCGCGGGCGAAATGGTCCCCGACCTGAATCTCGACAGCGACGCCACCGTCCGGGTCAACACCTTCTCCAAGACGCTCGGCCCCGGCCTGCGCCTCGGCTGGCTGGCCGCACCCCCGTGGCTGCTCCCGGCGCTGACCCGCCTGCGCGCCAACACCGATCAGCATTCCGCCCTGCTCACCCAGACCGCCGTGGCCCGACTGCTGCACACCCCCGACGTCTTCGACACCGTCGTCACCGACGCCCGAGCCCTCTACCGCGAACGCGCCACCGCCCTCACCGACGCACTGCGCGCCGAACTGTCCGACGCCGTCGAATTCGACGACCCGGAAGGCGGAATCTTCCTGTGGGCGCGCGCCACCGACCCCGACGTCGACCTGGCCGCCGTCCGCCTCCGCGCCCAGTCCCTCGGCACCGATTTCGCCCTCGGCCGCTACTTCGACCCCGAAGGCGCGATTCACTACACCGACCGATTCCGCCTCGGTTTCAGCAATATCGCACCCGAGGATCTGCGCACCGCGGTGAGCCGCATCGCCGCGGCCTTCGCCTCCCACTGACCCGCCAGAGCGCAAGGCGGTCGTCGACCTCGCCGCCACAGCTGGTTCCTCGCGTCCCCCGCCGCTCCTACATCACCGGCACGACCCTGGTCGTGGGCGGCGGACTCGACGCGAATCTCGGCATGCTTCCGCTACCCGAAGGCGTCTTGATTCCCTCGGAATCATCGCGAGGCAAACCGTAGCGCACCACCGAACCGGCCCGCATGCTCGGTTCGGCAGGCGAACGGGAGAAGGTGGCTCATGGGCGGCTTCGCGATCGGGATCGAACTCGACGGCGACGGTGATCATCCGGCGGCGTGGCGGCGGGCGCGGCAACGGCCGGATCGGCTACTGACCGGCGACACCGTGCGCACGCGGGTGCTGGCGGCGGAGAACGCCGGATTCACGTTCGCGACCTTCGCCGACTCCATCGTGCCCGGCGAGCAGACACCGGGACGCGTCGACGCGGTGACTCGGGCGGCCTTCGTCGCCGCCACCACGAGCACCATCGGTCTCGTCCCCGCGGTGGCCACCACCTACGCCGAGCCGTTCCACACCGCGTCACAGATCGCCTCGCTGGACTACGCCGCGCGCGGCCGCGCGGGCTGGCTGGCCGAACCGACGGCCGATCCGAGGGCCGCCGCGACCTGGGGTCGCCCGACCGTCACCGCCCCGACGGATCTCGCACGCGAACAACGCGATTCGATCGAGGTCGCGCGGCGACTGTGGGATTCCTGGGAGGACGACGCCGTCATTCGCGACTACGCGAGCGGCCGGTTCCTCGATCGCGACCGGCTGCACTACATCGACTTCGTCGGCGAGACCTTCTCGGTGAAGGGCCCGGCGATCGTGCCGAGGCCGCCACAGGGCCAACCGGTGGTGTTCGGCGCGGACGGCGATGTCGACGTCCTGCTCGTCACCGCGCCGACCGTCGCCGAGATCGCCGAAGCGGCAGGGCATTCCGATGCGCCGCTGACCTTCGCCGAGCTCGCCGTCACCCTCGACACTCCCACCGCGACGGCCGCCGAACGCCGCGCCGAGCTCGACGCGCACGCCGACTCTCCCGAGACGGACCGCCTCGCTTTCGCGGGCGCGGCCGCCGACCTCGTGGAACTACTCGTCGAACTCGCGGGCCATGTCGACGGCATCCGGCTCCGCCCGGCCGTCATCGACGAGGAACTGCCGGTGCTCACCCGCCTGGTGCTGCCCGCCCTGCTGCGCTCGGGACACGCCCACCGCCCGATACCCGGCACCACGCTGCGCGCCGAACTCGGCTTGGCGCGCCCGGCCAACCGCTACGCGACCGCACACTGAATCAGGAGAGGAGACGCTGATGACCGACCGCCGCGCCGACGTGCCGCGCCCGGACGCCCACGTCCACTTCGGAATCTTCTTCCAAGGCGTCAACCACACCACGATCTGGTCGGATCCGGCCAGCGGCTCACAGATCGATTTCGAGACCTTCCGCCGGGTCGCCACCACCGCCGAACGCGGCCTGTTCGACGCGTTCTTCCTCGGCGAAGGGCTGCGGCTGCGCGAACAGGACGGCCGCATCCTCGAACTCGACATCGTCGGCCGCCCGGACGCCATCACGCAACTGGCCGCGCTCGCGGGCGTCACCGAACGCATCGGCTTGGTCGCCACCCAGAACACCACGTACAACGAGCCCGCCGACCTGGCGCGGCGGCTCAGCGGACTCGATGTACTGTCGGGTGGGCGCGCGGGCTGGAACGCCGTCACCACCGACAACGCGTGGACCGGCGCGAACTTCCGGCGCGGGGGTTACCTCGACCACGCGCACCGCTACGACCGGGCCGCCGAATTCGTCACCGCGGTCCGCGCGATCTGGGATTCCTGGCGCGACAACGCGATAGCGACCTCGCACCGCGAACCGTCCTGGATCGAGCCCGACGCCGTCCACACCGTCGAACGCGACGGCGACCACATCCGCGCCACCATCCGGCCGACACTGCCCCGCAGTGCGCAGGGCCACCCGGTGATCTTCCAGGCGGGCGACTCCCCCGCGGGCCGCGATTTCGCCGCCGCGCACGCCGATGTCATCTTCTCCAGGCACGGAACGCACTTCGACGCGGCGCTGAGTTTCGCCGAGGACATCAGGACCAGGCTGCGCGCGGCGGGCAGGCCCGAGGACGACATCCGCATCCTGCCCGGCACCCAGATCGTGTTGGCGGAGAAGGAATCCGAGGTCGAGGAGAAGGTGCGCTGGGTGAAGGAGAACCAGTACACCGGCCGCACCACGCTCTCGCTCGCCGGTCAGGTGTGGGGCCGCGACCTGTCGCACCTCGATCCCGACGGCCCGCTGCCCGCCGAAGATCCGGAGCCGAGGCCGATTTCGGAGACCAGGGGCGCGCCGCGCGGCGGTCAGGATCCGCTGGCGATCGCGTGGGAGTGGCGGGAGCGGGCGGAGGCGGAGAACCTGTCGCTGCGCCAGGTGGTGATCGCGAGCACGGGACGGTCCGGGTTCGCGGGCACCCCGGCGCAGGTGGCCGACGAACTGGCCCGCTGGGTGCGCCACGGCGCCACCGACGGATTCAACGTCTCGCCGTATCTGGTGCCCACCGGACTCGACGAGATCGTCGAATGGCTGATCCCCGAACTCCAGGAACGCGGCGTCTACCGCACCGAGTACACCGGGACCACACTGCGCGAACACCTCGGTCTCCGCGAACCGCTCACCCGGCGAGGGTGAGCGAAGCGTTCGGGTGACCGAGGTGTTCGAGTGCGCGCGGTGTTCGGGGCCTCCGGATCAGCCGCGTGTGCGCGACAACTGTTCCAGAGTCGCGATCATGCGGTCGATCTCCTCGCAGGTGTTGTAGAACGCGAAGGACGGCCGCACCGTCGCCTCGAGTCCGAACCGACGCAGGATCGGCTGCGCGCAGTGGTGCCCGGCGCGCACCGCGATCCCCTTCTCGTTCAACGCCTTGCCGACCTCGAGCGGTTCGAGTCCGGCCATCACGAAGGAGATCACGCTCGCCTTCTCCGGTGCGGTGCCGATCAACCGGACACCCGGCACCGCCGCCAGCCGAGGCGTCGCGTACTCCAGCAGATCGTGTTCGTATCGGGCGATGTTCTCGATGCCGATGCGCTCCACGTAGTCGATCGCGGCCGCGAGCCCCACCGCGTCGGCGATATTGCCGGTGCCCGCCTCGAACCGTCCCGGTGGCGGCTGGAACAGCGAACGATCCAGCGTCACATCGCTGATCATGTTCCCGCCGCCCTGCCACGGCGGAAGATCCCGCAGCACTTCTGATCTGCCGTAGACCGCGCCGATCCCGGTGGGGCCGTACAGCTTGTGCCCGGAGAACACGAAGAAGTCCGCGCCGAGCGAACGCAGGTCGACCCTGGTGTGCGGGACGGACTGCGCGCCGTCGATCACCGCGATCGCGCCCGCGCGATGCGCCTGGTCGACGATCGCGGCCGCCGGTGTCAGCGTGCCGAGCGCGTTCGACACCTGGGTCACCGACACGATCTTGGTGCGATCCGACAGCAGCCGGGTGTACTCGTCGAGCAGCAACGCCCCGCTGTCGTCCACCGGGATCACCTTGAGCACCGCGCCGCGTTCGGCCGCCAACATCTGCCACGGCACGATATTGGCGTGGTGCTCGAGGTGCGAGATCAGGATCTCGTCACCCTCGCCGATATGGGCGCGCCCCCACGTCTGGGCGATCAGGTTGATGCCCTCGGTGGCCCCGCGCACGAAGATGATCTCCTCCGACGACCCAGCCCCGAGGAACCGCGCGACGGTATCGCGCGCGTTCTCGTAGGCATCGGTCGACCGCGCGGCCAGTTCGTGCGCCGCGCGGTGGATATTGGAGTTCTCGTGCTCGTAGAAATAGGCGAGCCGGTCGATGACCGCGCGCGGCTTCTGGGTGGTGGCGGCATTGTCGAACCACACCAGCGGATGCCCGTTGACCCGTTCGCGCAGGATCGGGAAATCGTTACGCACCGCGTACACGTCGAACGGCGGCCGCGGATCGGGGGCGATCGTCGCGGTGTCGGCGCCGAGGAAATAGAACGGCGACGACGGCGGTGCGGAGACCGCGGGCGGCTCCAGGAAATAGAAGCTCGGCGCCGAGGATATCGAGCTCAGCGGCGTGGCGGGCACCCCGTGCGGGGACGGCAGCAGATCCTCCACCGCGGGCAGCGGCGGTGTGAACGCCCGCGCGAACGAGGTCGAATCGCCCACGGGAGCGATGGCGTCCATCGGATCGGCCGCGCCGAGATCCGTCGGGCGAGTCGATGCAGGCGAATATCCCAGCGGTACCGTCGAATACCCGCCGGAGCGCAGTGCGCTCCCGTCCGTCGCGGGTACCTGCGCTTCCGGTCGCGACGCATTTCCGTCCGACCGCGACGCCACGAAGGGTTCCGGCGTGTACGCCTTCACCGCGACGGCTTGCGCCGATGACGGAACCGCATTCGCGGGCGCCGCCGCGCCCCCGGCGTCCCGACCGGGCACCGTCGGCTCGGGCGTCGGCCCACCCGGCGGCGCGGCCCCGCCGGAGTGCGACGACGACGGCGCCGAGGTATCGGGCGCGGGCGCGGAAGCATCGGGCGCGAGCGCCGCGACACCGGGCGCGCCGGGCAGCGCCGCGAAGATCTGCGCGGCGAGCCGGTTCATGGCCGCCTCGTCGGGCAGCAACGGACCGGCCGCCGCAGCGTGTTCGGCCCGCTCGGCCGCGCCCAACGGCTCAGCTCCGGTAGCTGGGTGCGTAGTCATGGAACTTGTCCACCTCGGCGCCTTCGAGTGTCGCCACCGCGTCGTCGGTGAGCACCGCGAGCGAGCAGTACAGCGACACCAGGTAGGAGGCGATCGCGCTGCGGTCGATGCCCATGAACTTGACCGAGAGTCCGAGCCCCTGTTCGCCGGACAGTCCCGGCTGGTAGAGCCCGATCACGCCTTGGCGGGATTCGCCGGTGCGGACCAGAAGGAATTTCGTCTTCCCGCCTTCGACGGGCACCTTGTCCGACGGGATGATCGGAATGCCGCGCCAGGTGATGAATTGCGATCCGAACAGGCTGACCGTCGGCGGCGGGACACCGCGCCGGGTGCATTCCCGTCCGAAAGCCGCGATTCCCTTGGGGTGGGTGAGGAAGAAAGCGGGTTCTTTCCACACCTTGGTGATCAAATTGTCCAGGTCGTCGGGAGTCGGCGGTCCGGCCACCGTGGAGATTCGCTGTTTGTCCGCCGTATTGGCGATCAACCCGTAGTCCGGGCTGTTGATCAGCTCTCCTTCTTGATGCTCTTTGATAGCTTCGATCGTTAGCCGCAACTGTTGCGCAATCTGATCGTGCGGGCTGGAATACAAATCCGAAACACGAGTGTGCACATCCATGATCGTGTGCACCGCCTTGAGGCGGTACTCGCGCGGGTCGCGCTCGTAGTCAACGAAAGTCTCCGGCAGAGGGGACTCATCGAGGTTGTCGCACTTGATGTCCACAGTATTTTCGTGCGTAACCCGGTTACGCCGGTAAATACCCGCTTCCACCGGAACCCAGTTCAGCAGGTGCACCAACCACCGAGGGCTGATCGACTCCATCTGCGGAACGGACTTCGTAGCATTAGCCAGTGTCCTGGCGGCATCATCGCTCAGGGACACCGGCTGGGGAACAGCATTTGTCATTCGAACCCCTTGGCTCGGCAAATACACCGTTATCGGCTTGGCCAAGCCTAGCGCCGACCGGTCTCCTTGTCGCGCCGAAAAGCGCCGAAAAAGCGCGTGTCGCAGGATTTCCCGCCGCAATGTGGAGAATCTCACCGTCGTGGCCGACATCCGGGCTCGATCAAGGCGAACTTCACGAAAGCTGTAGGCAATCTTGCCGATCGCAATACGCGCCGCACCGCACGCGCGGACATACGCTGAGCTCGCGTCTTCTCCCGCACGACATCAGGTGGTAGGTCAGATGACAAGTATTGCGGTACAACCGATTTCCACGGACTCCGAATCCGCCTCGACGCTCACCGTCGAGCCGCTGTCCGGTTACACCGGCGCCGAGATCGGCGGCGTCGACCTGGCGGACGATCTCTCCGAGGAGGTGATCGCGCGGATCAGACAGGCACTGCTGACCTGGAAGGTCGTCTTCTTCCGCGACCAGAGCATCGGTCACGCCGAGCAGATCGCGTTCGCGCGCCGGTTCGGGAAGCTCACCCCCGCGCACCCGTACGAGGAGAATCCGCCGGAGGGCTTCCCGGAGATCCTGCCGATCGACAGCCGACGCTACACCAACCTGTACGGCCGCAAGCGCACCTCCTATGACAACTCATGGCACACCGACGTCACCGCGCTGGTGAACCCGCCCGCGTTCTCCATCCTGCGCGCCGACATCCTGCCGCCCTACGGCGGCGACACCGCGTGGACCAATCTGGTCGCCGCCTACGAGAACCTGCCCGACCGGCTGCGCGATTTCGTCGACACCCTCGACGCCGAACACACCTTCGACAACCGCGCCGCCAGCGGCAGCGCCCGCGCCGCCGTGGTGGACAGCAAGCCACTGCGCACCTTCCACCCGGTAGTCCGAGTACATCCCGAGACCGGAGAACGCGCGCTGTTCGTCAGCCCCGGTTTCACCCGCAAGGCCCAGAACCTGCGCGGCCTCGGCCCCCGGCTGAGTTCGCACCTGCTCGAGGCGCTGTGGGAGGAGGCGACCCGCACCGAATACACCGTGCGATTCCGCTGGCGGCCGGGCAGCGTGGCGTTCTGGGACAACCGCGCCACCTCGCACCTGGCCATCCCGGACGCGGGCCATCTCGGCCACGACCGGGTGCTCTATCGGGTCACCATCGAAGGCGACGTGCCGCGCGGGGTTGACGGCCGCGAGTCCGAATCCCTCGAGGGCGACCCCTTCCTCGGCTCCTGAGTACCGAGGACCTGTGATGCTCAACTTCCGCCGCCTCATGCTGCTGTGCGACCTCGCCGAACTCGGCACCCTCACCTCGGTCGCCGAGCGCCGCAATATCACCAGCTCCGCCGTGTCGGCCCAGTTGCGCATCCTCGAGGACGAGGTGGGTGCGATCCTGTTCCGCCGTGCGGGTCGCACCCTGCGTCTGACCACCAGCGGTGACGTGCTCGTCGAACACGCGCGCACCATCCTGCGGGTGGTCGACGAGGCGATCGGCGCGGTCGCGGTCACCCACGAGCGCGCCGCGGCGCGGGTGGCGATCTCCGGATTCGAGACCAGTATCGCCAGTCTCGCCGCGCCGCTGCTGGAGCGGCTCGGGCGCGAACAGCCCGAGTTGCAACTACGGATACTGCAGGCCGACAGTCCGAGTTCGCTGCGTTCGCTGCGCCACGGCGAGATCGATATCGCGCTGACCTCGCGACTGACCTTCCGCGCCGACGCGTCCCTGGCCGGACTGCACAGCCACGAACTCGGCTACGACCCACTGGTGCTGCTCGCCCCGCGCCGCCTGCACGCGCGGATCCGCACCGGCGGCGCCGCCGCGCTGGCCAGCGAGTCCTGGATCACCGGGCCGCAGGATTCCGGGCTGGCCGAAGCGCTGGTCCGGCTCGGCGAGAAGTCCGGATTCGTCCCGCAGGTCGAGCACCGGGTGGTCGGCGCGCCGAACATGTGCCAGCTCGCGGCCGTCGGCGTCGGCGTCGCCCTGGTGCCGAGGCTCGCGGTGCCCGCCGCGCTGCGCCACATCGTGGTCGACACCGCCGGATTCGACGGCCGCACCGTGACCGCCGTGCACCGCGAGGGCGCGCTGCGCAATCCCGCCGTGTCGCTGGTGCTGCGCACGCTGCGCGAACTGGCGCGCGAGCGCATCGAGGGCCGCCACGACGAGACGGCCGACGCGGGTCTCGCGGCGTCCTGACCTCGTCGCGGCGGCCCACCGGCTCACGGCACCACGACCAGTCGCGGCCCGGCCTCCGGCAGTACCTCCGGCAGTCCCGGCGCCTCGCCCACCGATGGCTGGTTCAACGGTTCGACGCCGTTGAGCAGGTGGTCGCCGAGTTGGCGTTCGCGATAGATCACCGGATTGTGCGAGGCCAACGTCCTGGCATTGCGCCAGTGCCGATCCAGGTGCAGGCTCTCGTCCAGCGCCGACGCGCCGCCCACCTCGAAGATCTCGGTGGTGGTCCGCAATGCCAGGTCGATCACCGTGCTCTGCGCCCGGTACACGTTCAGCTCGGCCTCCAGTTCCAGTGCGCGCACCCGCGCTTCGGCCGCGTCCGTGCGCTGCTCCTCGGGCGCGGTGCGCAGCGCGAACCTGGCGTCGACGGCGCGGTCGAGGGACGCGGCGACGCCGAGCACGATCTGCGCGGTGGCGTGCGCGACCGCGTCGGCGCGGCCGAGCACCTGCTGGACCTGCGGATCCTCGCGGGGCAGGTCGGCGCTGGCCTGACTGTAGGAACGCCTGCGGCGGCGCACGAATCCGGCCGTCTCGTCCACGGCGCGGCGCACGATGCCCGCCAGCGTCGCCAGGTGCACGAGCTGCACGATCGCCGTCTGGCCCGCGAAGTTCGGCTCGAACGCGATGACCTCGCCGGGATCGACCACCACGTCGGTGAAGGTCGAGGTGCCGCTGGCGCTGGTGCGCTGACCGAATCCGGTGTAGTCGTCGAGCAGGTGCACGCCCTCGGCGTCGCTGCGCACCATCGCGGCCGAACGCTGCCCTTCGGCGGTCGCGACCGCCACCGAGATGTAGTCGGCGTACAGACTGCCGGTGCTGTAGTACTTCACGCCGTTGAGCAGCAGCTTCCCATCCACCTCACGCAGGGTGGTGTTGGTCTGTCCGCGCACGTTGCCCGATCGTTCACTGCTCGCGTTGCCGACGATGGCGCCATCGGCGACCCGCGCCAGCCAGCGCCGCCCGCGTTCGGTGTCGCGCTCGCGCCACCGGTCCTCGGTGAATCGGAAGTGCACGCGCAGCGCCTGGACCAGGTTGGATTCGGCGGCGCCCAGTTCGATCAGCAGTAGGAACAACTGTCGCAGGGTGACGCCCGAGCCGCCGAGTTCGACGGGCACCCGCAGCGCGCCGAAGCCTAGCTCCGCGAGCCAACCAGCCTCGCGCAGCGGTATGCGGCGGGTGGTCTCGCGGTCGAGCGCGCCCTCGGCGATCCGCTCGAAGACCGGCCCGAACCGTTCCAGGAGTTCGGCATCGGTCACCGGTCTCGGTGCCCCGTTCCCGGTAGCGTCGTGTGCTGACATCCTCGTCTCCTGTCCGTGGTGGGTGTCGTGCTTCAGGCCGGGACCGCGACGCGGCCCTCGGCGGTGGACCATCCGGGCACCGAATCGATGAGGTCCCTGGTGTAGTCGTCGGCGGGTGCGTCCAGAACGGCGGCGGCCGAACCGGATTCGACGACGACGCCGTGCCGCAGCACGGTGACGGTGTCGGTGATCTGGCGCACCACGCCCAGATCGTGGGAGATCAGCACGTAGGTCGAGCCGAGTTCGCGCTGCAGGTCGACGATCAGCTCGAGGATGCGGGCCTGAACCGTGACGTCGAGCGCGCTGGTCGGTTCGTCCAGTACCAGCACCCTCGGCTCCAGAGCGAGCGCGCGAGCGATGGCCACTCGCTGGCGCTGTCCGCCCGACAGTCGCGCGGGCAGGCTGTCGTGGGTGTGCTCGGCCAGCCCGACCAGGTGCAGCAGTTCCCTCGCGCGCCGCGCCCGCGAAGAGCGCGTGCCGATGCCGTGCCGCAGCAGCGGTTCGGCCACCGCGCGCGCCGCGCTGTAGGTGGGATCGAGGGAGACGAACGGATTCTGGTAGACGAGCTGGATCTGCTCGCGGACCGCGCGCATGGCCGCGTCGGAGTCGTCGGCCAGCGGTTTACCGTCGAGCAGCACGCGTCCCGAGGTCGGTCGCTCGAGTCCGAGCAGCAGGCGCGCGATCGTGGTCTTGCCGGAACCGGATTCGCCGACGATCGCGTGCGTGGCGCCCGCGGCCACGGTGAGGTTCACCGCGTCCAGCGCCGTCAGCGATCCCTGGGCGCCGGGTCGCCGGAACACCTTGGTCACGTCGACCAGCTCGATCACCGTCCGCGTCGGCTCCTGTTCGCGCACCGTCGAATTCACCCGCGTCGCGGCGGCGAACCTGTCCGGGTTCAGCGCGGGCACATCGGCGGCGAGGCGGCGGGTGTAGTCGCTGCGCGGGTCGTCGAGCACCGTCCCCGTCGGCCCGGCTTCGCGGACCCGGCCCTGCTCGAGGACGACCAGTTCCTCGCAGCGCTGCCGGGCGACGGCGAGGTCGTGGGTGATGAGCAGCACGCCGAGTCCCAGCTCCGCGCGCAGCCGATCGACCAGGTCGAGCACCCGGCGTTGCACCGTGACGTCGAGCGCCGAGGTCGGTTCGTCGGCGACCAGCAGGGCCGGACGCGCGGCGATCGCCGAGGCGATCAACACTCGCTGCAACATGCCGCCCGAGAGTTGGTGCGGGTACTGCCGCGCGACCTCGGCGGGCCGCGCGATCCCGACATCGGCGAGCAGCGCGGTCACCCGTTCGGGGATCTGCTTCGGTTCGGCCGCGCCGGTGACGCGCAGGGTCTCGCGCAACTGGCTGCCGATGGTGCGCACCGGATTCAGCGAGTTCGCGGGATCCTGCGGCACATAGGCGATCTCGTTGCCACGCAATTCCCGCAGTCGCCGGTCGCGCGCGGTGAGCAGCGCTTCGCCGCGAAAGCGGATATGCCCGGACCGCACCACCGCGGTCGGTGCGGCCAGGCGCAGCACGGTGTTCGCGATGGTCGTCTTCCCCGACCCGGACTCCCCGACCAGCGCGACCGCCTTCCCGGCGGGCACGGTGAACGACACGTCGGTCACGGTCGGCCGCACGCGCCCGCGATGGCGGTAGGCCACGGTCAGTCCTTCGACCGACAGCAGCGGAACGGATTCACTCATCGGTGCTCAACTCCTTGACGAAGGCGCTCAGCCGGTTGAAGGCCACGACGGTCACGACGATCGCGACGCTGGGCACCGCGACCATCCACGGCGCGGCGAAGACGTAGTTCTTGCCCTCGGCGACCTGCACGCCCCATTCCGGCGACGGCGGCGAATCCCCGTAGCCGAGGAAGGCGAGCGCCGCGATCGACATGATCGCCGCGCCGAATTGCAGCACCGACAGCGCGAGCACGCTGCTCCACGCGTTGGGCAGGATGTGGGAGACGATCATGGCCCGCCCTCGCGCCCCGAGGAGTCCTGCGGCCTCGAGATACGGCAGGCTCTCGATGCGCAGCACCTCCGAACGCATCAGGCGCGCGAACACCGCCACCGAGGACACGCCGACCGCGATGGCCGCGTTCACCGTCGAGAACCCCAGCGCCACCACGATGGCCATGGATAGCAGCAGCGACGGGATCGCGATGAGCGCGTCGATCAGGCGCATGAGTACCGATTCCAGGCGCCCGCCCGCGTAGTGCCCGGTCACCAGTCCGATCGCGGACCCGACCACCAGGCCGATCACCACCGCCAGCAGTGCGCTCACCACCGACATGCCGGTGCCGTGCACGACGCGGGAGTAGATGTCGCGGCCGAGGTAGTCGGTGCCGAGCCGATACTGTCCCGACGGCGGCAGCAGTACCTCGTCCAGGTGCTCGCGATAGGGGTCGTTGGTGCTGAGCAGGTCGGGGGCGAGCGCGGCGAGCAGGATCACGGCGATGACGAGGAAGGCCGCCGCCGAGGTCGGAGAAAGCCTGCGGCGCAGCGCGTCCCACCGTCCCGGCGCGGCGACGGTGTCGGATTCGCCGACCGGTACGGTGGCCGTCATGGCGTGACCTTCGCGTGGGAGTCGACCGCGACGCGATCGCGCAGCCGCGGGTCGAGGAGCGGATAGAGCAGGTCGACGAGCAGGTTGACCGCGACGATCGCGCCCGCCGCGAACAGGACCACCCCGAGCAGCACCGGCGAATCCTGGCTCGACACCGCCGCTTCGATGACCGAGCCGATGCCGTGCCGGTTGAAGATGGCCTCCACGATCACCGAGCCGGTGACGAGTTCGGCCACCGCCAGTCCCGCCATCGTCACCCCCGGCAACGCCGAGGGACGCGCGATATGGGCGAGCAACAGTCGGATCTCGGGCAGGCCCTTGGACCGGGCGAAGGTCACGTACGGTTCGGCCTTCACCTCGCGGGCGTTCTCGATGATCACCCGGGTCACCGGCGCCGACACCGGGAGCGCGAGTACCGCCGCGGCGGGTATCGCCCCGGTCCAGCCGTCGGCGCGCAGCGTGCTGAACAGGCCGAGGTTGTAGGAGAACACCTGCAGGACGAGAAGGCCGATCACGAAGGTCGGCACCGAGAGCAGCGCCGCCGGGATCGTGGTCGCCGCGCGCCGCAGCGGTTCCCACGGCGCCGCGACCGCGACCGCCGCAACCAGCAGCGCCAGCGCGGCCGCGAACACGACCGTCACCGTCGCCAGTTCCAGGGTGGACGGCAGCGCCTGCGCGATCCGGCGGCCGACGGGTTCCACCGTGCTCAGCGAATATCCGAGTTCCCCTCGAGCCAGCCTGTGCACCGAATGCCACAGTTGCACCCACAGCGGCTCGTCGAGGCCGTAGTAGGCGAGCAGTTGGTCGATCTGCTCGGGCGAGTAGTTCGATTCCGGATCGTTGAGGCGGGCGCGGATCGGGTCGCCGGGCAGGAAGAACAGCAGCAGGAAGACCACGAGATACGACAGGGCGAGCACCACGAGCCCCTGTCCCGCGCGGCCGAGGCAGTAGCGGCCGTACGAGGACGGGATCGGGCGGTTCACGGCACCGGTCCCGCCCATCGTCGCACGCCGTGACAGCTCCCGGCGACCATCGAAGGCGCGGCGGGCAGCGCGGCGGTCCGAGGTCGTGGTCGGGCGGATGCGGTCATGGTCGGAACTCCTACTGGAAGAGGGTGATCGGGAATCAGTCGTCGAGCCAGGCGTCGTAGAAGTACGACCGGCCGAGCGTCTCGGGTACGAAGCCTTGCAACTTCGGCGCGGTCACGAACGACTGCTGGGTCTCCTGCAGCGGCACGATCAGGGCGTTGTCGAGCAGGTAGCGCTGCGCGGCGCCGACCGCCTCGGTGCGGCGCGGTCCGACGGGCACGGCCTTGATGGTGTCGAGCAGTTGGTCGAAGGCCGGGTCGTTCAATCCGCCGAGTCCCTTGGAGCGGTAGCGATTCCACAGCTGGTTGACATCGGTCGCGGTGGTGTGACCCCACGAGAACGGGTTGTCCGGCTTCGCCACCTGCGCGTTGTAGGTGGAGCGATCCACCTTCACGATCTCGAACTGGATACCGACGCGGGCCAATTGGATGGCGATCAGTTCGGCGTCCGGAATCGGCACCACCCACTGCGATTCCGGATACACCCGGAAGCTGAGCCGCGCGCCGTCCTTGGTGCGGATGCCGTCGGCGCCCTTGGCCGTCCAGCCCGCCTCGTCGAGCAGCCGGTTGGCGCGCGCCGGATCGAATCCGTACTCGGCGCCGATGTCGACGAAACCGGGCGTATTGGATTGCACCAATCCCTTTGCCGCCACCCAGTTGTCGTTGTAGACGCCGGTGATGAGTTCGTTGCGGTCGATGCCGTGCAGGATCGCCTGCCGCACCCGCGGATCCGCGATCACCGGATTAGCGCTCGGGTTGATCTCCAGATCGCGGACGCCGCCGAACGGACGCGCGCCGTAATAGTGGAAACCGCGCTTCTGCAACTGTTTCTCGTCGGTGATGAGCACGTCGCGCGCGGCGTGCGCCTGCCCGGACAGCAGCAGGCCGGTCCGTGACGCGCCCTCGCTCGAGATGATGTAAGTGATCGAGTTCAGATACGCCTCGCCGGTGTGGTCGGCGGTGCCGGGCGGCCAGTTGTAGCCGGCGCGGCGCACGATCTTGATCTCGCTGCCCGGTTTCTCCGAGGCGAACACGAACGGTCCGCTGCCGATGGCGTTCTTCAGTTCGGACGCCTGCTCGTAGCCGAGGGCCAATGTGGAGGCCGCCACGATGGAGTGCCGCAGATCGCCGAGGTTGTTCAGGAATCCGGTGTCCGGTGCGCTGAGGCGGATGCGGACCTTGTCCGGCCCGATCGGCTCGGATCCGGCGTAGCGGGCGAACTGCGGGCGCGAGGGCGTGATACCGCGCGCGGTGTCGCCGAAGCCGAGGTGGTTCAGGTTCGCGACCACGACCTCGGGGGTGAGCCGGGAGCCGTCGCTGAAGGTGACGTCGGTGCGCAGCGTCAGCTCGATCTCGGTGGCCGCGTCGTTCACCGTCCACGCGGTGGCCAGCCACGGCGCGAGTTTCCCGGTCTCGGGATCGAGGTAGACGAGCCGGTCGAAGAGGTTGACCGCGACCGATGAGGTCTGCCAGGTGCGCAGGTCCTGTTGCGCGAAGCCGGCGAATTCGCCGTTCTCCAGGAAGATGATGTCGCCGCCGGACCGCGGCTGCCCGCCGCCTCCCGCACCCGATCCACCGTTCGCGCCGCAGGCGACCGCGGAAGTGACCAGGATCAACCCGGCCGCGACCGCCGCGAGTCTGCGCACGAGTGTCGGTGCGGGCATATCAGTGTCCTTCCGGTGGGGCGGGCTCGCCGCCGAGCGCTTGCGGGCGCCGGTCGATCGGGATCAGGTCGTCTTGGTGAAAAGTGGTGTGGGCCAGACGGACAACCCATGTGTTCGGGCCGTCCGGAGCCCAGGAGATCCGGTCGCGGTAGGTGGGCACCGCGATCAGCGCTCCGGTACCGGGTTCCCACGCGAGGATGTAGTCGTAGAGGCCGGGATAGTGTCCGACGGTGAGTTCGCCGTCGGCGCGTCCGAGCGAGGCGTGCGGACTCGGCGGCGTGCCGTCGGTCCACGACCAGCGCCGGACCTCGACCGCCGCGGTCAGCAGATCGCCCCGAAAGGTGTTGCCGAGCACGGTGTTCCTGGCTCGTCCTGGTTCGGCGGTGCGCAGCACGGCGGTGAGTTCCACGTGTCCGCGCACGATCTCGGTGAGTTCGGCGTCGAGGTCGGCCAGTGCGCGCAGCAGCCGCGCGCCCGCCTCGGCCGAGGTGACCGCGAGCGCGCCGACGGTCCCGAGGTGGTCGAGCGCCTCGCGCAGGGCGGCCACTCGTGGGCCGGGTCCGCTCGCGGTGGTCGCGACCGGAAGCGCGGGCTCTTCGAGGATTTCGCGTAGCGCGCGAACGGATTCCGGGTCGAGTCCGGCATCGACGCCCTCGTTCACAACGGTCATCGCTCAACTCCTCAGATGCGGGTAGGCGCGCGACGCGCGCGCCGGAATGCCGACGGTGGCGCGGTGGGTCACGTCGAAGAAGGCGTTGATGCCGTTGCGCCTGCGCGCGCCGACCGACCGGTGGTAGCCGGGGCCGTCGGCGGCGTTCATGATCGCGCGAGTGTTGTTGAAATCGCGCAGTTCTCGCTGCAAGGCGACGAAGTGGGTGCCGGGCAGGCCGTCGTCGAGGGTGGCGAAATCGCGCCGGTTGATGACCGGCACGTTGTTCACCCGAGCGCGTGCGGCGGCTTGGGCGTGTCCGACCACGCCGTGTTCGCGCACGGTCTGCTCGTAGTCGGTGTAATCGCTGGGGGCGTCGTCGGCGAACTGCTCGGCCTCGGCGGCCGTGACCGTCGGCGCGTACAGCAGAGCGGCCTGTTCGTCGCGGTCGCGGGCGTGCCAGCGCCCCACGTCGAGGACGATCCGGCTGATGTGGGCGGTGGTGCCGCCCGCCAGCGGACCCGTGCCGATGGTGATGGACGCCTCGGTGGCCTGATTGCCGCGATGGATGGAATGGAAACCGAACAGTAGCGGCGAATTCCGCGGGATCTTCAACTCCGGCAGTGCGTCACTCGGCAGGCCTGCGCCGACGAATCCGCGACGCACCTGCTGCACCTTCAAATACTGTCCCTGGGCGCGCGCGCCCTCGCCGAAGAGGGTGTCGAACGCCTCGTCGAGGATGTCGAGATGATCGCTGGCCAAATGCAACACCGCATGTGGGGTCTCGATCACCGGGTCCTCCCAGCGCGACATGCGCGCGGGCGCCGCGATCACGCCCTGATGTTCGGTGTGCCGGTCGAACCACGCGCCGCCCCAGCCCACCGTGCTGAGCAGACCGTCGGGTCCGTAGCGGAAACGGCTCTCCAGCCCCGACAGCGCCGCCTCCAGATGCGCCGCCCCCGCCGCGCTCGGCGCGTCGGCCAGGTCGGCGACGACCAGCAGCTGCCTGCGCGGCGGCACCGGCCGACCCAACTCGTCGTGTCCGAAGGTGGCCTCCCATTCGTGCTGACCCGGGGGCAGGCTCATTCGGTCACCCCGGCGAGCTCGGCCTCGAAATCCCGCTCCAGCGCGGTGAATTCGGCGACCAGATCGGTGGCGCCGGTCTCCGGGATGCTCAGGTTGAAGATCGCCGCCGTGCGCCCGGCCGCGGCCTCGCGGTGTTCGATCGCGGTGAGCACGGTCGCGGCGACGCTGTCGGTGCTGACCAGGCCGTCGGCGTGCCGGTCACCGGTCAGCCGAGTCTGGTACGACGGGTCGTGGATGGTGGACAGCCAGGTGGGCCGCAGAATCGTCCATGGATTGGGTCCCGCGCGCAGATGCGCCTCGAGCGCGCGCAGACTCCAGGTGTTCGGCTTGGCGTTGCGGTGCGCCACACCGTGTCCGACCAGGAAATGCGAGACCAGCACGATGTGCAGGTCGGGACGGGCCGCCGCGATCCGGTCGAGCACCCGGTGCCCGAGCACCCGGCCGGCCGCTGCACCGTCGGCGGGCTGCCACATGCCCGCGGCGGTGGCGACGGTCGGCGCGAGGATCAGCGCGTCGGCCTCCAGCAGCGCCCGGTCGGCGAATTCGACGGTGACCCCGCCGTCCTCGGGGCGCACGTAGGCGTGTCCGCGCTCGCGGGCCAGGCGCTCGGTCTGCTCGCGGGCGTTCCAGATGCCGTTGACGTGGTGGTACCGCTCGTCGGCGGCCTCGGCGAAGACCGGACTGAATTCGACGATGTGAACCATCGGAAACTCCTCGTTCGGGTGGCGGGTGGATGGGTTACCAGGTCGGGATGGGCAGCCCGAGGTGGTCGCGCAGGGTGGCGCCGTGGTAGCGGCGCCGGAACAGCCCGCGCTCCTGCAGAATCGGGACGACCTCGTCGACGAAGGGGTCGAAGCGTTCCTCGATCACGTCGAACATCAGGTTGAAACCGTCGACGTAGCCGGTCGAGAACCACGCCTCGATGGTGTCGGCCACGGTTTTCGGCCCGCCGGTGACGACGAGATGGCCGATGCCGTCGCGCACGATCTCGCGCACCGTTCGCCCGGATTCGCCCAGCGAGGCCAAAGAGCGCAGGAATCCCTCCGAGGTGGCGTGGCGCTGAGTCTCGAAATGCGCCGCGTCCAGCGCGAGCGGCGCGTCCAGGTCGATCTCTTCGGCCGCGATGCCGAGGCGCTGCGCGAGCATGGCCAGCGTGGCCGCCTCGGATTCCGGATCGCTCAGTTCCTCGCGGCGGCGGCGCGCCTCCTCGTCGGTGGAGCCGAGCGTCACGACCAGACCGGGTAGCGCGAGCACCGGACCGCGGCCCGGGGTGCGCACTCCCGACGACGCCGCGTCCAGGCGGGTGCGGTACTCGCGCGCCGCGTCGAGCGTCGCCGCCGCCACGAAGGTCGCGTCCGCGTAGCGGGCGGCCAGGTCGAGGCCGTCCGGGGAGCCGCCCGCCTGGAACACCACCGGCACGCCCTGTTCGGACGGCGGCACGAGACCGCCGCCGGTCACCGCGAAGTACTTGCCGCGATGTCGGATCGGGCGGACCCCGTCGGCGCGGGCGTAACGCCCCGCCGTCTTGTCCGCGACGATGGCGTCCGGCGACCAGGTGCGCCACAGGTCGTGCACCACGTCCAGGAATTCCCCCGCCCGGGCGTACCGTTCGGCTTTGGGTGGCAGGACGTCGAGTCCGTAGTTGGGTGAGACCAGCGGGTTGTAGCTGGTCACCACGTTCCAACCGGCCCGGCCGCGCGAGATGCGGTCCAGGGTGGCGATGGAGCGCGCCAGGTTGAACGGGTGATGCCAGGTCGAGGACACGGTGGCCACCACGCCCACGTATTCGGTCTGCTGGGCGGCCACGGTCAGCGCGAGGATCGGGTCGAGGGTCGCGCGTTGCGGCTCGGATTCCCAGCCCGGGGTGAGCGCGGGCACATCGGCGGTGAACACCGCGTCGAGCAGGCCGCGCTCGGCGGTCTTCGCCACGCGCACATAGAAATCCGGGTTGGCGGTGCCCAGCGGATCAATGCCGTCGCGACGCCAGGCATTGCGGTAGGAGCCGTGGCCGGGGCAGTTGACGCCCAGGTGCAGCGGCGGTTGTCCGGACATCGGCTCGCTCCCGATCGGTCAGACGCCCGCGAGGGCGGCGGTGGGCAGGGTGGCGGTCGGCCGCGCCGAACCATGGCGGCGGCGGTCCTCGGACTCCTTCAGCCACGGCGGCAGCCAGCCCTCGTCGGCGCGGTTGAGCGTGACGCCGGGCGGCACGATCTCGTCGATCGCGTCGAGCACCGAGGCGTCGAGCACGATGTCGGGCACGCCGAGCAGGCTCTCCAGGTGCTCGAAGGTGCGCGGGCCGATGATGACGCTGTCGACCGCGGGATGGTTCAGGACGAACGCCACCGCCAGCTCGGGCAGGCTCAGCCCGGCCGCGCGCGCCAGATCGCCGAGCCGGATGGCGATCTCGCGTTTGGTGCGGTTGATCGGCAGCGCCGGATCGTGGCGGTCGGGTTGGCGGGCCGCGCGCGCCGACGCGGGCGCCTCGTCGCCTTCCACGTGACGGCCCGACAGCCAGCCCCCCGCCAGGGGGCTCCAGGTGAGCACGCCGAGGTCGTACTTCCGCGCCACCGGCAAAGTGGCGCGCTCGACACCGCGTGCCAGGATCGAGTAGGGCGCCTGCTCGGAGACCGGGCGGCTGCGTCCGTCGCGCGCCGCGGCCCACTGCGCCTCCACCAACAGGTGGGGTTCGTTGGTCGTGGTGCCGTAGTAGCGGATCTTGCCCTGACGCACGAGATCGTCGAGGGCGCCGACGGTTTCGGCGATATCCACCTCGGGATCGGGTTTGTGCTGCTGATACAGATCGATATGGTCGATATCGAGTCGGCGCAGCGAATTCTCGACCTCCTGGAAGATCCAGCGCCGCGAACTGCCCCTGGTATTGATCCCGTCGCCCCATTGGCTGTGGAATTTGGTGGCCACCACGATATCGTCGCGGCGCCCCTTCAATGCCTTGCCGACAATTATCTCGCTCTCCCCCTGGGAATAGCCGTCGGCGGTGTCCACGATATTGATCCCGGCGTCGAAGGCGCGGTGCAGGATTCGGATCGCCTCGTC
This sequence comes from Nocardia bovistercoris, assembly GCF_015674855.1. Taxonomy (GTDB): domain Bacteria; phylum Actinomycetota; class Actinomycetes; order Mycobacteriales; family Mycobacteriaceae; genus Nocardia; species Nocardia bovistercoris. The sequence continues at coordinate 188,176 of NZ_JADMLG010000011.1, forward strand.
GTGATCAGCGGTCGCGCGGGAACCGAAGTTCATCGCGCCCACAGTCAACTGGCTGATCTTGACACCGGTCCTGCCGAGCGTGCGGTAACTCAATGCTGCGTCCCATCCTTGGTCGATACCCCGCGCACCCCCTGGACCGACGCCGCGGGCATTTCCGGCGGATCCACTGTTGCGATGTGCGCGTCACCAGTGTCGGAGGCCGCGGCGCCCGCGATCAACGAAGTTCCGCTTCGACAATTGCGAAGAAAATCCGAAGTATCCGCGACACGATTCGGGGCGCGGGGATCGCCAATAAAACTTGGCGTGAACCAAACTCTCGGTACACCGAACACCTTATGCCACAGTCACCGAATTATGAACGACACGGGCCGTTCGGCGACCGCCGAATCCATTTTCTCCTCGACCCCGAGCCGACGCGGCTTCCTGGCCATGGCGGGCGCGTTCGGCGGTCTGCTGCTGATCGGCTGCGGCGCCGAGGGCAACTCCGCGGTGCACGCCGACGGTCCGCCGGTGCGGGGCGGCACACTGACCTTCGCCTGGCTCGGCGCGCCGGAATCCATCGACCCGCAGGTCAACAGCAGCTTCGCGGGCGCCAACTTCTCCAACAACATCGTGGACCGACTGCTGTTCCAGGACCGCGACACCGGCGAACTCGGCCCGTGGCTGGCCACGAAGTGGGAGTACAACGCCGACCTCACCGAATACACCTTCACCCTGCGCGAGGACGTGACCTTCAGCGACGGAACGAAGTTCACCGCCACCTCGGTGAAGAACAACCTCGACCAGTTCTACTTCGGCGACGAAGCGCTCGGCATCAAGCCCAACGGCAAGAGCTACCTCGGCCCGTACAAGGAGTCCGTGGTCGTCAGCGAGTACGTGGTCAAAGTCCTTTTCGGCGCACCGAATTCGAGTTTCCTCCAGCTCACCGCGCACAGCGGCACCGGCAACATCTCCTTCCTGGCCGAACGCACCCTGCGGTCCTCGGCCAAGGACCGGCTGAACCCGTCCGCCGTGATCGGTACCGGACCGTTCGTCGTCACCGAATACGTGCCGAAGGAACGCACCGTCGTGGTGCGCCGTGAGGACTACCGTTGGGCGCCCGCGGCTTTGCGGCACGAAGGCGCGGCCTACCTGGACAAGATCGAGTTCATCACCATCCCCGAGGCAAGCGTGCGGGTGGGCGCGCTGCAAGCGGGCGACGTCCCGGCCGCCTTCGACATCCTGCCCACCGACGAAAAAGTGCTGACCGCACTGGGTTTCGAGCTGACCTCACGCACCGTGCCGGGCTTCACGCTGGGCTGGCAGTTCAATCTGAGTCTGGCCCCCACCGACGACATCGCCGTCCGGCGCGCGATCGTGGCGGCCACCGACCGGGCGGGCTACAAGAAGTCGCTGCTGTCGGCTTCGGAGGGCGAAGCCCATTCGGTGCTCACCGACAAGGTGCCCGGATTCGTCGACTACAGCAAGGGCGCACTGGCTTTCGACCTGAACAAGGCCAGGAAACTGCTCGACGACGCGGGTTGGAAACCCGGCCCGAACGGGATCAGGGAGCGCAACGGCGTCCCGCTGAAACTCAAAGGCACCGGCAATATCCTGGTGCCCGACGCCCGCGTCGCCTACGAGGCCACCCAGGCGGCGCTGAAATCCATCGGCATCGACGTCGAGATCATCTTCGACTCCAGCAACATCCCCGCCAAACAGCTCACCTCCGAATTCCATCTCGCCAATATCAACCGCGCGCGCAACGACGTCGCCGTGCTCAACACCCAGCTCAATCCGACCAGAGGCAACGGCGCGGTCATCCCCGAGAACTTCCCGGACCGGGACCGGATCGTGCGCACCTTCAACGCGCTCGACACCGCCATCGGCGCCGCGCAGATCCCGGCAGCCAAGGCCGTGCAGGACCTGATCCACGAAGAACTCGTGCTCATCGACCCGCATTTCCAGACCTCGCAGGTGGCCGCGGTCAAGGGCGTGCACAATATCCACCTCGACGCGTCGGGCAGGCTGCTGTTCCTGCGCACCTGGGTGAACGGGTAGCCACGTGCTCACCTATCCGCTGCTGAAACTCGGACGTGCCGCGGTCGTGGTGTGGGGCGCGTTCACCGCGTCCTTCGTCCTGCTCTACCTCATGCCCGCGAGCCCGATCGAGCTGCTGTTCCCGCCGAACGAGCGCGCGAGCATCGACCCGGCGGCGTTCGCGGACATGGAGCGCGCCTACGGTTTCGACCGTCCGGTGTGGCGGCAGTACCTGGACCGGCTGTGGGCCGCGCTGCACGGCGACTTCGGGACTTCGGTGAGTTCGGGCGAGCCGGTGCTCGACGCGATCTGGCGCGCCGTGCCCAATACAGTGGTGCTCGCCGCCGCCGCGCTGGTGCTGGCGGCGGTATTCGCCCTCGTGATCGCCTGGGTGGCGACCTATCCCGAGTCGCCGTGGCTACGCGATCTCATCGCGAGCGTGCCGCCGCTGCTTGTGTCGTTCCCCAGTTTCCTGTTGGGCCTGATCATCATCAAGATCTTCTCCTTCCAACTCGGCTGGTTCCCGCCCATCAGCAGCAAGGGGATCGACGGTCTTGTGCTGCCCGCCGTGGCGCTGGCCATCCCGGTCGCCGGGCCGATCGCGCAACTGCTGCTGCGCAACTTCCGCACCGAGTACTCCTCGCCCTACGTCCTCACCTCCTACGCCAAGGGGCTGCGCAAGGGCACCGTGCTCACCATCGACGTACTGCGCAACGCGAGCCTGCCCGCGCTCACCCAGGGCGGCATCGTGGTCGGCGAACTGCTCGCGGGCGCGGTGATCACCGAGACCATCTTCTCCCGCGCGGGCATCGGTCGGTTGACCGAGGAGGCGGTGCGCGCCCAGGACGTACCGGTCGTGCAGGGCATCGTGATGCTCGTCGCGGTCTGCTTCGTGACGGTGAACTTCGTCGTCGACATCACCTACCCGCTGATCGACCCGCGGTTGAAGAACGTGCGAGAGGGCGTGACCCCGTGACCATCGGCCTCGACAAACCGAGCATCCGCCCACCGCTGCCCGAAACCCCGGTCGCCGCGATCGAACCCGTACCCCCACGCCGTTTCGGCGCACTGCGTCCCGGTCTACTGCGGCCCGGGCTGATACTCGCGGTCGCGGTGGTCGTCGCGGCCGTCGCGTTCTGCGCGGTGCCCGGACTGTTCACCTGGAAGGACCCGTATCTGCCCGATACCGGTTCCATTCTGGTGGGCCCGAGCACCGAGCATCCCTTCGGCACCGACCGACTCGGCCGCGACATCTACACCCGCACGGTCTACGGCACCGTCGTCACCCTGTCCGCGACGCTGCTCGCGGTGTCGATCGCGTTCTTCGTCGGGACCGCGCTCGGTCTGGTCGCAGGATTCGTGCGCGGGCCGGTCGATCTCGTCTTCATGCGGGTGGTCGATGTCCTGCTCTCGGTGCCCGGCCTGCTGCTCACCATGGTCATCGTCTCCGCGGTCGGCTACGGGACCACCAATGTCGCGGTGGCCGTCGGTATCTCGTCGGTGGCGAACTTCGCGCGGGTCATGCGCGCGGAAGTGCTCGAGGTCACCGCGACCGACTACGTTGAGGCCGCCGCCGGGATCGGCACCCATCGCGTCGCCATCCTGTTGCGCCACGTCCTGCCCAATTCCCTCGGTTCGGTGGTCTCGCTGATACCGCTGCAATTCGGCGCGTCCATCCTCGCCATCGCGGCGCTGGGATTCCTCGGATTCGGCGCGCCGCCGCCGCAACCGGAATGGGGGCTGCTGGTCGCCGAGGGCCGCGACCTGCTCGCGGTGGCGCCGTGGATCTCGCTGTTCCCCGGCGCGGTGATCCTGGCGACGGTGTTGGCGAGCAACCGGATCAGCCGCGCCTTGCAGCCGGAAAGGCTTCTCTGATGTCTCTGCTGACCTGCACCGATCTCGATATCTGGTACAAACGCCGCGGTGTGCCGCCGACCAGGGCCGTCGCGGGACTGTCGCTGACGGTCGAGGCGGGCGAACTGGTGACCGTCGTCGGCGAGTCCGGATCCGGCAAGTCCAGTGTGATCCGCGCCGCGATCGGGCTGCTTCCGCTCACCAGCCGGGTCGGTGGGCGCATCCGGCTCGACGGCGTCGATGTCGCGGGCTGGTCGCACAATCGGTTCGCCCGCTACCGCGGCTCCTATATCGGATACATCCCGCAGGACCCGGCGGTGTCGCTGAATCCGGTCAAGCCGATCGGCCGCCAGCTCGAGGACGCGTTGCGCGGCCGGCTGCGCCGCCACCGCCTGCTCCCGTTCGGCGCCGGTGCGCACAAGGCGCGAATCCGGCTGTCGGCCTTGCGTTTCCTCGAGCTCGCTGGACTGCCCGCGCCGGAGACGATCTACGCGAAGTACCCGCACGAGTTGTCCGGGGGTATGCGCCAGCGGGTGCTCATCGCGATCGCACTGTCCGGGGAGCCGAAACTGCTGCTCGCCGACGAACCGACCAGCGCGCTCGACGTGACGGTGCAGAAGCAGATCCTCGATCACCTCGACCTGCTGCGCGCCGAACTCGGCATCGGCATCCTGCTGGTCACCCACGATCTCGGGGTGGCGCTCGATCGTGCCGACCGCATCGTCGTGATGCGCGAGGGGCGTGTGGTCGAAACCGGTACGCCCGCCGAGATCCGGCGGCCGCGCGAGTCGTACACCCGCCGCCTGCTCGACGCCGCGCCCGGACTGCACACCGCTCGTCTCACCCCGCGTCCGCTCGAGCCCGGCGCGCACACGGGCAGCGGCGGACACAGCTTGTCCGCACGCCCGCGTGGTGCCGCGGCGCACGAGGCTCCCACCGCCTCCGCCGACCGGCCCGACCACCGGTACGCCATCGAGGTCCGCGAGGTGTCCAAGTCGTTCCGCACTCGTCGCGGCGGCATCGAACACACGGTGCGCGCCGCCGACCGCGTGTCCTTCGCGGTCCCCGCCGGGACCACACACGCGCTGGTCGGCGAATCCGGCGCGGGCAAGTCGACGATCGCCCGCATCGTCGCGGGACTGACCACCGCCGACAGCGGCGAGGTGCGACTGCTCGGGCAGACCGAGCCGTGGACCCGCACCCGGCTGAGCCGCAGCCTGCAATTCGTCTACCAGAATCCGTATTCCTCGCTGAACCCACGCTTCTCGGTCGCGAACCTGATCACCGAGCCGATTCGGGTGCACCGCAGGGACATCGGCCGGTCGGCGCGCGCCGGGATCGCCGCCGAACTCCTCGACGCGGTGCGGCTGCCGCGCGCGCACGCGAGTCGCCGCGCGGGCGAGTTGTCCGGCGGACAGGCGCAGCGGGTCGCCATCGCGCGGGCGCTGTCGCTCAACCCGGAGATCGTGGTGCTCGACGAGGCGGTCTCGGCGCTGGACGTGTCCGTGCAACACGACATCCTGCGCCTGCTCACCGACCTGCAGGCCGCCTACGCGCTCACCTACCTGTTCATCACCCACGACCTCGGCGTGGTCCGCCTGTTCTGCGACACGGTCTCGGTGCTGCGCGCCGGGACGGTGGTGGAATCCGGTGCCACCGCAGCCGTATTCGACGCACCGCGCGCCGAATACACCGCACGGCTCATCGCCTCGGTGCCCGGTATCGAGGAATTCTCGAAATGAACCGAACCAGTGGAGGATCCATGACTTTCACAGGCCGTCGCCCCGGCTCCCGCCGAGCGCCGATCACGAACCTCGTTGTGAGGCCCGCGGAAAGGACGGCGCTCCAGTGACCACCGCGCGCACCGCACCGCCCACCCTCGACTCGGCCGAACTGCGGGAGGTGCTCGAGCGGATCGCCGCCGACGCGCGCCTACGCCGCGATACGGGCGCGGGTCGCCCCGACGCGGCGCTCGCGCTGGTCCGCGAACATCTGCTCGGCGCGGTGCGACTGCCGAAGCAAGCCGGTGGCGGCGGCTACGACATGCGCGAATTCTTCACCCTGGTAATCCGCCTCGCGCAAGCCGATCCCGATGTCCCGCACATCCTTCGAGGACATTGGGGCACCGCCGAGGAGGCGTGGCGTTCGCGCGACACCGAGCGCGGAAGTCGGTGGCTGGAACAGATACTCGCGGGCGAGATCTTCGCGGGCGCGCAATCGGAACTGTCCGGGCAACCGGGCGTGTACACCTACCACACCACCCTCACCGCCGACGGCCCGAACTTCCGGCTCAACGGACAGAAGTTCTACAGCACCGGCAGCTCCTACGCCGACCACCTGCGCATCTCCGCCAACGACGAATCCGGCGGACAGGTCGGGGTCACCATTCCCGCCCACCGCGAAGGCGTGCTCCACGTCGAGGACTGGGACGGCATCGGACAACGCGAAACCGGCAGCGGGACAACCGTTCTGGAGGACGTGCTGGTGTATCCGAACGAGGTCGGGGAATTCCGCCGCGTCCCAGGTCCCGGACGCCCGCGCGCCGCGCAGGCGCACCTGCTCATGCACGCGATCGGGGCGGGCGTGCTGCGGGCGCTCACCGAGGAGACCGCGACGCTGCTGCGCGAACGGACCCGCTCCTACTCCTGGGGCAATTCCGAACTGGCCCGCGACGATCCGCAACTGCTCGCAGTCGTCGGATCGCTGTCGAGCGCGACGTTCATGGTCGAGGCGGCGGTACTGGCCGCCGCGGACTCCCTCGATCGCGCCACCCGCCACCTGTGGGAGCACGGAACCGCCGACGACGAGCTGGAATTCGCGGCGTCACTGCACACTTCGCAGGTCAAGGTCGCAGTGGAGGAGGTGGCGTTGCGGGCGGCGAGCGCGGCCTACGACGCGGGCGGCGCGTCCTGGACACGCCGGTCGGTGCACCTCGACCGGCACTGGCGCAACCTGCGCACCTTGTTCTCGCACAATCCCACGGTGTACAAGGCCAGGGTCGTCGGCGACGTCGTCGTCAACGACGCAGACCTGCCCGCCGTCGGATTCTTCTGACGGCCCGCGCGGTTTCTCCCGCCCGCCTGTTCGACTTCTTCCCGACCCGCTCGGTTTCTTCCGACCGAGCTGCTCGCCCCGGCCGACCTGCTCAGCGTGCGTACCGCGCAAACCGCGCGGCACGCACCTTCGGGGAGAGACCACGCAACTGCAGGAACAGCGCGGCGCGAGCACGCACTTGCGCGATATCGGAACGCAGCAGCCCCTGCCCGCCCGCCGCGACCAGACCGGCCGTGGTGGCCCGGATCGCGAGTTCGTCCAGTCGGGCGCGCCAATGCGGTTCCGGCAGCGGTGTATTCGCGGCCTCCTCGAGCTCCGCGAGCAACCGGAGCAGCGACGGTTCGTCGGGATGAGTCGCGAGCGCATCGGCCAACGCCGCCCTCGCCAATCCGATCGCGCCAACGGCGGGCAGTCGCACACCCGACTCCGACGGCGCGCAGTGCTTGCCGGGAGCGACCGACCCGTCCCGCGAATCCCACGTCGCGATATCGACCACCTCGGTGACGAACTCATCCGGCAGGAAGTAGTCGCGCAACGTCAACGACACGGTGCGTGAACCCTGCACCGCGGCCAGATGCGGCCGCGACACCGTGATCCCCGGCCTACCGAGATCGCCGACACCGAACACATAAGCGTTGTTGCTCTCGTCGACCGCCCCCAGCCACGCGGTATCGACCAGCCCCCACCCCGAAAGCCACCGCACGACACCATCGATGCGATACCCGCCCGCCACCGCGGTGGCGATCGTGCTCGGACGCTTCGGCCAGGCCCGGATCTGCGCGAACCCGGCGCCACCGATCCGCTCCCCCGTCGCCAGCAGCGGCAACAACGCGAGCGCGGCGGGTCGCCGGGACGCGAGTATCTGCCCGACCGGCCCGTCGTGCTGGGTGACAGCCAACGCCGTCGAAGGATCGGCCCCGAACAGCAGCTCGTCCGCCGCATGCTTCACCGCCGCGGGCACCGGATCACCACCGAAGTTCTTCGGCACCGTCCACGAGAAGTACCCGACCCCCCGCAACGCCTCGACATGCGAACGCGGCACCTCGGTCGCGTCCACCTCCACCGCACGCGGCGCGATGACGTCGGATACCACCTCGGCGAACGCCCGGTATGCCGGATGCTCGGACGGCACCGAACGCTCGGACGGCACCGCAGGTTCGCTCGACACCACACGATCGGTCACCGTCGAACGCTCGACCCGCACCGCATGTTCATTCGATGGCGCACGCTCGATCGGCAGCACGTGTCCTGTCGACACCGCCCGCGCGGTCGACTCCGCGCGCTCCCCTATTGTCGGGCGTTCGTTCGACGCGGCGTGTTCGGCGGTCGCCGTGAATTCAGCCGACAGTTCAGGTTCGGCCGACACCACGCTCGCGGCCACCATAAGGCGCTCCGCCACCGTCGGGTGTTCGGTCGGCGCCGCGTGTTCGGTCGGCGCCGCGTGTTCGGTCGGCGCCGAGGGCGCGTGCTCGCTCATCTTCCACTCCTCCAGGGTGCGGGACGACATCGGCGGAACCGGAGATGGCTTCCCTCAGGAGCGCTACGGCGCGGAGGGAGCGACGAACCCGCTCATCGGTGCGGCAACCGTGGCACCGTACCGAAATCGCTCTGTGGCAAACCTAGTTCCGCCCAGCTCGGGGCGCACTGTTTACGGTCTCCGCAAACATAATTCCGAGGCCGCGAGGCTGCGGTCACACGCCGCTCGGGTCGATGCCCGGGACTTGGACGATCGTGAGCACGGAGCGTTTGCGGAGAGTGAATCCGAGGGTTCGGTAGAGGCTGATCGCTGTGGTGTTGTCGGCTACCGCGTGCAGGAACGGAATCTCCCCGCGCGCCCTGATGCCCGCGCCGACCGCACGCACCAGACGCGAGGCGAGACCACGACCGCGGAAGGCGGGATCGGTGCACACGGCGCTGATCTCGGTCCAGCCGGGCGGACGCATCCGCTCCCCCGCCATGGCGACGAGTCTGCCGTCCACATGCAAGCCGAGGTAGGCGCCCATTTCGATGGTGCGAGGGGCGAACGGGCCGGGTTGGGTGCGGGCGATCAGGTCGAGGATCTCCGGGACGTCGGCGGCGGTGAGTTCCCGCAGTTCCGGATCGGTGGCGACGCGCAGGCCCGACCCTTCCATCTGCACCGAGTCGAAGGTCTTCAGCACGGTCCAGTCCGCAGGCGGCTCGTGGCCGAAGCCCCGCAGCCCGACCGTGCCGCCTGGACCGACGGCCTCGGCCAGGTCCCGCCAGTCCTGACCGTCGAGTCGCGGTGGGTGCCCGACGAATTCGGCGACCTCGCGGTCGTAGCGGCCGGTGCGCCCGACCCAGGTGGCGAATCGCCGGTGCTCGCCCCGCAGCGACGAACGCACCGGGTCGTCGAGAGGATGCAGCGAGGTGTCGATATCGATGGTCGATTCCGCGCTCACCTGTGCCTCCTCCGCGACGAACCCTGCCGCCCGAAACGTTAGCGAACCGTATGACCGACCGAACCGGTTCCGATCACCGCGATTCCGACAGCGTCCGGTCCTCAGGCGGTGCCGTCGCGCCAGTCGGTCGGGGTGAACTGCTCGCTGTGGACGCGGTCCGCCGCCACCCCGCGTTCGCGCAGCCCGGTGCGCATCGCGCGCAGGAATTCCGCACCGCCGCAGAGGAAATAGTCGGCGGCGGCGGGTAGATCCAGAGCCGACAGGTCGAGTCTGCCCTGTCTCGCGGCGACGGCGGGTTCGCTGTACCACAGTTCGACGTTGAGTCCGGGCAGCTGAGCGGCCAGCTCGAGCAGTCGAGTCCGCAGCGGATGGGTGTGCGGAGCGCGGTCCGCGTGAGCGACCAGGACCGTGCGGTTCGGGTCGTGCACGGCCAGGTATTCCAGCATGCCGATCATGGGCGTGATGCCGATGCCCGCGGACAACAGCACCAGCGGCGGGCTCGACGCGGTGTCGAGAGTGACATCGCCGAACGGCAGGGTGATCTCGACGACGTCCCCGACGCCGAGCGTGTCGTGCAACCGGTTCGACACCTCCCCGGCCGGTCCGTCCGGCCCGCCTGCCACGCGCTTGACCGCGAAGGACAAGCGACCACCGCCAGGCGCGCCGACCAGGCTGTACTGCCGCAGCTGCCTGGCACCGTCGGGCAACGTCACGCCCACCGAGATATATTGCCCAGGAACGAATTCCGGTAGCGGGTCAGCCGCCGATTCGACCGTGAACACCGCGACGCCCACCGCGTCGTCGACCCGGGACACGACCGTCGCGGTACGGTAGACCGCACCCGCCTCGACCCCGGATTCCGCGTACAGCCGCCGCTCCAACTCGATCAGGGTGTCGGCCATCGCCCAGTACACGCTGTCCCAGGCCGCGGCCACCGGTTCGGTCACCACGTCGGCGCCGAGAACGGCCACGATCGCGGCGAACAGGTTGTCGTGCACCACCTCGTACTGGTCGGCCGTGATCCCGAGGGAGGCGTGTTTGTGGCCGATGCGCGAGAGCATGGCGGCGGGATGCGGCAGATCCGGGTCGACCAGACAGGTCGCGAACCGCGCGATGGATGCCGCCAGCGCTCTGGGCTGGGTCCCTTCCGCCTGATTGCCGCGATTGAACAGGTTCCGCAGCAGATCGGGGTGGTTGCCGAACAGGGTGCGATAGAACTCCGCGGTGATCTCGTCGATGTGCGCGCCGACCAGGGGCAGCGTGGCGCGCACCACCTCGGCGTGCTCGGGGGACAGTTCGCGGTCGCGCGTGGTCACGGGGGTGTTCATGTCGGAGTCCTCTCACTCGACGAACCGTCACCCACCGTGGACACGGTGAGCAGGCGCAACAGTCCGGCGGTCGGCGCGGCGACCAGATCCTCGATCGTGTACCCGTCGAGTTCGCGATAGAAGGCGTCCTCGGCATCGGCGAGCACCCGCCGCAATCGACACCCGCCGATCAGCGGACACGGCCGCGTACCCTCGCAATCCACCACGGGCCGCCCGCCCTCGAGTTCCCGCACGAGTCGCCCGAGCGGTATCTCCCGCCCGGCCGGGGTGAGAAACAACCCACCCCGCCGCCCCCGCTGCGCCTCGACGAGACCGAGCTCCACCAGCTTGGCCACCGCTTTCGCGACCTGCTGCTCGGAAGCCTCGACCTGCGCGGCGATCACTTTGATCGTGACTCGCCCCTGCGATTCCTCGCTCACCGCCAATCGCATGACGGCCCGAAGCCCGATGTCGGTGAACCTGGACAGTTGCATGCCGGCGACGCTACCGAGCGAAAACCCTCCGAGAACCCCAACACGCCCGTGTCCTCAATTACACCGCCACGTGCGGTTTTTATACCTGCGACGGCGTTCCGCGAGGAGACGTGTGCCACAGACCGCGCCCCAGTGCGGGGGTCAGTCCCGCGTCCAGTCCGGTGCGCGGCCGAGCATCGCCACGATTTCGTCGAGTGTCCCGCCGCCGGACCACGGCACCTCAGGGGCGAAGGGCGCGCCCGGTGCGCGGCGGGACGGGCCGCCCGGTATCACCGCGACCACGGTGTGCGCGGCGGTAAGGACGGCGGGGTCGAAGCGGACCGGCAATGCAAGGGTCGCGGCCACGTCCCAGGAGTGCACGACATAGTCGATGAAGTGGAAGATCACCGCTTGGGAGCCGGGGAACGGATGGGTCGGGCTGAACTCGGGGAGCGGGAATTCTCTCGCCAACACGTCGGGTTCGGCGAAGGCGGCGAGGACGGACTCGGCGGCGGTGCGGTATTCGGCGGCGGGGTCGGGGCCGAGGGGGCGGGTTTTCCACAGCTGGGGGTCGCCGTTGCCGTGTGCGGCGGCGGCGAAACCGCGGTGTTGGGCGATCATGTGGGTGAGTAGCCCGTGCAGGGTCCAGTCGGCGCATGGTGTTGAGGTGCGCAGGTCGGCCGTGGTGACGTGATCGACGAGTTCGATACTGACGCGGACGGCCGCGGCGTGGTGCTCGATCAGCGCTCCGGACTCGGCGAGGGCCTCGAAGGCCGCCAATTCGGTCGCTATGGGTTCGTTTTCGGTGTCGGTGGACATCACGCGCTCCTTCGTTCGGCAGGCCATTCAGTAAGCTCATGCGTATCGTATGTATGAGCTTATGATTTGCCAAGCGCTATTTTCGACCCATGTCCGAAATCCGACGTCCCGATCTCGCGGCCATGATCGTGCCGCTCGTCCGCGGCCTCATGGCCGCGGAACAGCCGCTGCTCGACCGGCACGGACTGACGATGTGGGAGTACGCCGTGCTGCTCGGCCTCGACAGCGAGCCCGTCTATACCCAGACCGCGCTGGCCAGATCCATCGGCGCGGACAAGACGCGGGTCATCGGCGTGCTCGACGGGCTGCAGCGGCGCGGCCTGATCCGGCGTGAACCGGATCCGGCCGACCGCCGCGTCAACTTGGTCTCGATCACCGACGAGGGACGAGGCCTGCGCGACGCCACACAGCGCGACATCCAGCGCCACGAGGAGGAATCCGTACTGGCCGCGCTACCTCCCGGTGACCGCAAGACCTTCCTGCGCGCCCTCGCAGTCCTGCACGCCAACGCCGTCGCCGACCGTGCCGCGCCGCCGCCGAGCGGCTAGACCCGCGAACTCCGCACGGCCGCGGCCGAACTCAGTGCAGCGAAGCCAACTGCCGCGCGTGGTAGGGCTGGACTTCGCCGGAGCGATCCGCCAGCGTCTTACGCGCCCATTCGGGATCGGCGATCAGGGCCCGCCCCACCGCGACCAGGTCGAATTCGTCGCGCTCGGCACGATCGAGCAGTTCATCGATACCGGTGACGGCACTCTGGCCCGCACGACCGGACGGGCCGACGAATTCGGCGTCCAATCCGACGGAACCGACTGTCACCGTGCTCTTGCCGGTCAATTTCTTCGCCCAGCCCGCGAGATTCAGGTCACTGCCTTCGAATTCGGGCAACCAGTAGCGCCGCGTCGAGGCGTGGAAGACGTCGACCCCCGCCTCGACCAGCGGAAGCAGGATCTGCTCGAATTCGCCGGGGGTGTGCGCGATCCTGGCATCGAACTGACCGATCTTCCACTGCGAGAGCCGGAAGAAGATCGGGAATCCGGGTGACACCGCGCCGCGCACCGCCGCGACGATCTCGGCGGCGAAGCGCACCCGCGCCGCGAGATTGCCGCCGTGCGCGTCGGTGCGCTGATTGGTGCGCTCCCAGAGGAATTGGTCGATGAGATATCCGTGCGCGCCGTGCACTTCGAGTCCGTCGAACCCGAGTCGCTGCGCCGTGGCGGCCGCGGCGACGTAGGCGGCGACGAGATCGTCGATATCGGACAGGCTCAGCGCCTCGCCCTTCGCGGAGCCGTCCAGGTCTATTCCGGACGGGCCGACCGACGCGGCGCTCGCGATCGGTCCCGTCCCCGGCTCGCGGGCGACCCCGACGTGCCACAGCTGCGGAATGATCTTGCCGCCGACGGCGTGCACGCTGTCCACCACGTGCCGCCAGCCTGCCAGCGCGTCCGCGCCCCACAGCCGAGGGATGTCGTCGCTCATACCGGCCGACGGGTGTTCGATGAAGGTGCCCTCGGTGATGATCAGCCCGACCTCGGCCTCGGCGCGGCGCGCGTAGTACCGCGCCACGTCATCGCCAGGGACGCCGCCCGGGGAGAGGCTGCGTGTCATCGGCGCCATCACGATCCGATTGGTGAGGGTGAGATCGCCGACACCGAACGGCCTGCCGAGAATTCGTCGCGCCCGCGCTGGTCCGGTCGTACTCGTCACGTTCAACCTCCGTAGTCGTGCGCCGCGGCGATTCGCCGGTGCGCGGAACAGCACGCGCCCGCACCGCGGGGCACGGGTCCGGTCGAATCAGCACGATCCGACCGGCCCGTATTCCCGGCGACTACTTCGGCACGTTCGGGTTGTACTTGTTGGTGTAGAACTTCGACGGATCGAGCGGGCCGTCGATCGCGCCGGTGTCGCGCAGCCAGCTCTCCCACCGCTTGAAGTCGATGTCCGCGATCACGCCGTGGGTGGCGGGCACGCCGACCGACTGCCAGTACTTCACCGAGGAGGCGTCCTCACCGGAACGCTTACGCTTCTCGATGATTTCGGTGAAACGCGCCACGACCTGTTCGCGCGGCGTGGTCTTCTGCCATTCGATGGCCTTGGCGACACCGTCCACGAACGCTTCGACGGTCTCGGGGTTCTTGGCGGCGAAGTCGTTGCGGAACACGTACTGTCCGCCGTTGAACGGGCCGAATTCGTCGAAATCGGTGAATACCGGGCGCAATCCGCCGTTGGCGATCGCGCGCTGTTGGAACTGGCCGGTCAGCCCCGCCACGTCGACCTGCCCGCGCCGCACCGCGTCCTCGGTGTTCGGCGGCGGAAGCACCACCAGCTGCACCGATTTGATCTGCTCTTCGCTGAATCCCTGCTTCTTCAGCACGTCGTGCACGTCGGCCTCGGCCTGCCCGCCCAAGGTGTTCACGCCGATCTTCTTGCCGAGCAAGTCTTTCGGGCTGCGAATGGGGCTGTCCTCGGGCACGTAGAACCCGGTGAAGGTCTTCGCGTCGGCGCCGTAGTAGTTCAGCACCGCGGTGATCGGCGCACCGGCGGACGCCAGCTTGGCCACCGCCCCGCCGAAGGCGCCGCCGAAATCGACCTGACCGGTCGCCGCCGACTGGATGTCCTGCGGGCCGCTGATGGTGTTGCCCTGCCATTCGAGTTTCACCTTGCCCTCGAAGAAGCCGAGATCCTCCGCCAGTTCGGGGATCACGACCTGGGAGGCCCACCCCTGATAGCGCAGCACCGGCACGCCGCCGGACTCGCGGACCGCACCGCCACCGCACGCGGTCAGCACCATCGCCGTCAGCAGCACCACAGCCGCCGCGGCCATGCTCGCCCCTACCCGAAACCTGCCGTGCGCCATCACACCCGTACTCCTGCGTCCGTCGAGCGACACGTCCTCGTGCCGCGGTACAGCGAGACTCGTGCACACACCGGACACAGTCCACAGTTGTCCTCGCGCGGATTCGAATCCCGCGGCACGGACGAGATCAGCCGCGTCGGCCGACCGCGGTGGGGCGAACCACGAACACGACGCGGTCGGGAGCGTCGGTGGGGTCCTTCGGGCCGAACGGTCCGTCGTAGCGCTCGTTCAGGGTGACGAAGAACGCGCCGGTGGGATCGGGATCGATGCGTTCGACCACGCCGCGCACCTCGATATAGCGGTAGGGGTTGTCGGGGTCGACGATCGAGACGGACACATGCGGCGAGCCACGGGCCCGCCGCATGTCCGGTCCGCCTCGGGCGGTCGTCGCGTCCGCGTCGGACGGGTCAGACAGCCTCGAAGTAGTCGATCTTCGGCGCGGCGGCGAGCAGCGGGGCCAGCCGCTGACCGGCGGCGCGGAAGTGCTCGGATTTGCCGTGCAGTTCGAGTGCGGCCGCGTCGTCGTAGAGCTCGAAGATCCGGTAGGAGGTCGGCTCCGCCTTCGAACGAACCAGTTGGTATTGCTTGTTGCCCGGTTCGTGCAGCGCGATCTGTGCGGCGAGGTCGGCGAAGACGGATTCGAAGTCCGCGCCTTTGCCCTCCTGGATGGTCAGTTCGGCGATGACAGCGATCATGACAGCTCCTTCGTTGAGCGAGCCGACCCTCGCGGGACGACCCCGTTGTCTACGTCGCGAGCCTATCCGCCGGTTTCGGGCTCAGAGTCGCCGCACACCGATACCAACGGCCGTCACCGCGACCATCGCGGTCGCCATCACCACCAACATCAGGCTCGACGCGACCGCCGAACGCCGCGTGCGCTTGCGATGCCTGCCCATCAGTACCGCCCTTCCACCGTCGATCACCGGCGCCGCACCTCATGTCGAAGGCCGCGAACACAACCACCGCGACGGCCATGCGATCCGCTCTCCCGCCGACCGGCCGCCGCTCCCCCCGCAACCTTACGGCGACCCTCGGTCCACGAGGCGACAATCGCGGACTCGCCACGCGCGTTTTCCGGTAACAATTCAGCCCGAGCGAGACGGGACCACCCGTTCCGAACCCTCGAATCCGCGAGGCCCCGACTCGAAAGCACACGTGCACAATGACTTTCGGAAAACAACTCCGGTGCGGTCGAGTGACCGCGCACCGTCGGTTCCGACGGTGGATCCGCAGCGTGTCAGCCGCCCGGCATCTCTTCGACCGCGGGCGCGTCCTGGGTCGGCCCCATGGCGCGCGGCGGTGCGGTGAAAGCGGCGGTCGCGCCGATACCCGCACCGATGCCCGCGCCGATCGCGGCCAGCGGCGCCGCCATGAGCGCCGCGCCGTAGACCGCGCCCATGGGACCGGCGGCCAGGCCGATCGGCGCGAACGGCAGGCCGATGGCGAGTCCGAGCGCCCCGCCGACGCCCGCGCCGACCAGCGCGAACGGACTCGCGAACGCCGCGCCCGCGGTCGCGCCGACGGCGGCCGCGCCCATGGTCTGGCCCGCGATCCGATCCGAACGCGTGCGTTCCATGCCGACCGAGTCGAGGAAGGTCGCGATCTCGGCCTCGGTGGCCGCCGCCGCGTCGTTGACCTGGATCGCCTGCTCGCGCGGCAGCCAGTCCGGAGCGGCGACCTGCACGTCGCCGACGCGCAGCATCCCCGGCGGCGGGGCGATCGGCGGCACCCGCGGCACCTCGACGGGGGCGTGCAACGCGTCCACCGGCGACAGGTACTGCGGCTGCGGGACCGGCCGCGCCCACTGCAACGAGCTCAGCGTGTCGTCGGGGATCTTCGCGCCCTGGTACGGCCGGACATTCGGGACCTCGGCGGCGGGCCACTGCGCCGCCGGATCGCCATCGACCGGGTCGGCGACCGGGTGGACCGGATTCGCCCGCGCGGGGCCGACGCCGAAGTCGACGCGACTCACGGCGGCGTCCTGTTCCGGGGTCGCCTCTGCGGTGGCGCCGCCGACCAGGCTCAGGACCACGGGCACCGCGCCCGCGACGACCATCGAACCGACCTTCTGCCTGCGCGGGCCGACCACCCGGTGTTTACCGTTACCCATCGATCACCTTTTCATCGTGAACCGTACGTCGTGTCGATTCGCATTCGGAGCGTCCGGCCCCGGAGATGGGTGCGGTCCAGTGGGGTGAACGCGCGGGCGGGTCCTCAGCCGACCCGGTCGAGTCGGGCCGTGACCCGCTCCGGCGCGCCCGCGCGGGTCACACCCGAGTAGGAGAAGGTGAGACCGTCGTCGGCCGCCGCCGTCACCGCGACGGTGCCGTTGGGAATGCACGGCCCGGACACGATCTGCTCGTAGTAGGACGCGGCGCGGCCGTCCTCGCCTTCCTCGCGCAGCGTCAGCTCACCGGAGCAGTTTCCGCCGGGAACCTCGTAGAGCGTGCTGCCGACCACGGTGCCCACCGGGCCGGAACGCAGGCTGATGGTCATCCGATACCGCGTCAGCACGCCCGCGTCGTCCTGCTCCGCGACGCCCTGCCACTTGCCGACCAGCGGTTCGACGGCCGGTATCACGACCGAGGAGTCGCCGAAGGGGAATCCGTGCTCGAGCGCCGCCGTCAGTCCGAGGACTCCGGCGCCGACCGCCGCGACGGCGCCAACCACGAGTGCGGGCTTGCGGAGGCCGAGCGGGCCACGACCGCGCGCCCGCACTTCGCCGCCGGTCGAATCGGCCGCCGACTCGCCGGACACCGTGGGCGGGTAGACGCCGTAGCCCTCGGTCGGCCGGGCCGCAGGAAGCGGCGCCGATCGGTAGGGAGCCACGACGGCGCGACCCGACGAAGCGGCCTCGAGGTCGGCGGCGAACCGCGCGCAATCCGGATAGCGGTCCTCGGGGTCCTTCGCCAGGGCGCGCGCGACGACCGCGTCGAACGCCTCCGGCACCAACGGATTCCGCGCGCTCGGGCGGGGCGCTGGGCGGTGCAGATGGCCGTGCATCAACTGGGCCGCGTTGCCGCCCGGATACGGGATCTCGCCGGTGAGCATGTGATAGAAGGTGCACCCGAGGGAGTAGACGTCGGCGCGCCGGTCCACCGGCGCGCCGAAATCGAGCCGTTCGGGGGCCGTGTACTGGAAGCTCGCGTACACCTCGTTGGTCCGGGTGAGCACGACGCTGTCCTCGAGATGTTTCGCGATGCCGAAATCGGTGAGCAGCGCCCGTTCCGCGGGTCCTCGGGTGAGCAGGATATTGGCGGGTTTGACGTCACGGTGCAGGACGCCCACGTCGTGGGCGTGGGCGAGCGCGTCGGCGGCCGCGAGCGCGATCCGCACCGCCCGTTCCGGCGCCATCGGTCCGCGCGCCAGAACCGCGCCCAGATCGGCGCCGTCCACGTAGGCCATCGAGATCCACGGCCGTCCGTCCTCGTCGCCGCGCGCGTGCACGGTGACGATATTCGGATGCGAGAGCCGGGCCACCATATCGGCTTCCCGCTGGAATCTGCGGTGCGCGTCCTCGTCCTCGCCGACCGCGCGGGTGAGCACCTTGAGCGCGACGAATCTCGGCAGTCCGCGGTCGTGGGCGAGGTAGACCTCGCCCATGCCCCCGGCCCCGAGCAATCGTTCGATGCGGTATCCGGCGAATATCCGCCCCGGAACCAACGCTGACCCCACCGTAGCCCTCCACATGTCGTGCTCGAGCCGAGAATACGCGTCGCCACGGCGGCATCTCCCGATCAGGAAGTTCGCGAAAGCGGTGGCAACGGTGCGGCCGGATCGGGCCGTGCCGCGGTGCGGCCGACGCGTGGCAGACGCCGTTCGGTCCGGCCGCCGCCACCAGACGCGGGGACGCGCACGGTATGAGGGCGGCCGTGGACTGTCGCCGCGGTCGCGCGAAGCCGACGAATCGAATGCGCCCACCGAGCGCGAGCCGAAGATCCTGCGGTAAGCGATACCGTGGGGTAGCGGCGTCGCGGACCGCCGAGCCGGCGCGATGCGGGAAGATCCTTGATCCGGACAATAAAGTCCGGATAGGTTGGTCCCGCATCGGTCGGATCGGCATCGCCGACCGCTCGACACCGTGGTCACCGAAATGAATGGGAGTTCGACGATGAGACATCCCGCCGCGCCCGCGCGCGGAAAGCGCGCGCGCCGATCGCCGTCGCCCTGGGTCGCCGCTGCCGCGGCCGGGGTGCTCACCGGGGCTCTCGCCGTCACCGCGCTTCCGCCCGCGATCGGATCGGCCGACGAACCAGGCTGTGGCGGAACGCATTTCGTGGCATCATGGGCGGCCTCGCCCACCGACGCCGTCACCCCGTTCGATGCGACGGGCGGACTCGTCCCGCTCACGGTCGACGATCAGACCTTCCGGATGATCGTCTCACCCCACCTCGGCGGCGAACAGTTGCGCGTGCGGCTTACCAACCGATTCGGACTCACCCCCGTCACCTTCGACCGGGTCAGCGTCGGCGACCGGATCTCCGGCGCGACGGTGGGGAATGTCGCAGCGGTGCGGTTCGGCGGCCGGGATTCGGTGACCATCGAACCCGGCGCGGAGGCGCTCAGCGATCCGGTGTCGTTCCCGGTCGCCGCGTTCGCGCCGCTTGCCGTCAGCATCCACGTCGCCGGGCAGGCGGGTCCGCCGACCAAACACTGGAACGCCAACGCGACCTCCTACTACTCCCCCGCGGGCAGCGGCGACCTCACCGGCCGCGCCGACGCGGGCGGTTTCACGGCGACCACCCAGTCCTGGTTCTATGTCTCGGCCGTCGACGTGCTCGCCCCGGCGGGCACCCGCGCGGTGGTGGCCTTCGGCGACTCCATCACCGACGGTTTCGTCGGCAGCACCCCGATCAGCATCCCGGTCGACCGCGCCGCCGCCGACACCGACGGCCGCTATCCCGACGTGTTGCAACACCGCCTGAACGCGCAGCGCGTTCCGGTCTCGGTGGTCAACGCGGGCATCGGCAGCAATCGAGTGCTGGCCAGTGGCGAACCGCTGCTGCTCGGCCCGAGCGGCCTGTCGCGATTCCAGCGTGACGCGCTCGATCAGGCCGGGGTGAGCGGCGTGCTCGTCCAGGAGGGCATCAACGATCTCGGACTGCCGCCGCAGGCCGACGCCGCGTCCATGATCTCGGGCTACGAACAGCTCATCGCGGCGGCCCGCCGCGCGGGCAAGAAGGTCTGGCTCGGCACGCTGCTGCCCGCCTCCGACGCGCTCGTCGACGGGGTACTCATCGCCCCGCGCAGCGAAACCGAACGTCAGGCCATCAACGCCTGGATCCGCGGCCAGCGCCTCGCCGACGGCATCGTCGACTTCGACGCCGCACTGCGCGATCCGGGTGATCCGGCGGTGCTGCGCGACGAATACTCCAGCGTCGACCGGCTGCACCCGAGCCTCGCGGGCTATCGCGCCATGGCCGAGGCCGTCGACACCGCCCTGCTCGCGGACACCCGGTCACCCGCCTGCTGAGCGCGGGCCCTCCCGCAGACGAATGCACCTGGCGGACAACCGAATCCGAACCGGAAGTCCGACCGGGAGCGGGCGGCCCTCAACCATTCCAGCACACGCAATAGTGCGATACCTTCATTGCGTGTCACGGAATCGGCGCTGGTTGGCCAGGTTCCGCCACGCGCTCCGACAGCAGGCGGGCCGCACGGTATCGACGCGAAACCCACTGTCGCCGAACGACATCGATCCGGACCGCCGGTACGGCGATCCGGATCGATGGGGTACTCGATGTGGAGCGGCTTCGGATCAGGAATCCGAGCTGAGCGAGCCCAGGAGCGTCACGAGCAGAGCGAGCAGGTCACCGATGATGTCCATGTTTCCTCTTTTCTCGTCACGGTGAGAATATCCCCACCTTCGCCGCGATTTCGGCGATACATGAAAACTAACCCACCCCCGTCGAGTCAAAACACAATTTCGACCACCCGTTATCCAGAGTTTATCCGACTCGAGCGGTTTCAAGAATGATCGTGCCCACATTCTCGATAAGCCGCTACAGCTGTCCGGAAATAAACGCGAACCCGTACCCGGGGCACGAAATCGGACATCTAACCATGCGGTACGACCGACTGCGATCGGCCCCTATCAGGAAACACCATCACTTCTAGTACTCGCGGTCGGAAACGGCCGCCAGTAGTATCACACCATTCGGCAACCGGTAGCGTGTTTCGACCATCAGGTCCGCGCTCTCCCCCCGGGCGGAAATCTAATTATTTATCGCCTCCGACTGTTTCGAATTACGCTTCCGGGGTATCGGCAATAATTTATCCGCGGAACCTGCTGTCCACTTTCCGCCGCACCCCGCATATCCGCGCGAATTCCGCGGCGGCCGACCTCGGAGAGCCGCCCCGGTCGACCTGTTCCTGAACGGAGCCGCGATCCCACGTGAACGTCGGGAACTTACTCAGTTCCGATCGGCCGCTTCCGCGGCAGCGCGCGCGACGAGGCCGTCGAGGATGAGATCGAGCCCGAAGGTGAACTCGTCGGCGTAGGCGTAGCCGGGTCGCAGGGCGTGTCCGGTGATGAAGGCGTTCAGGTGCGGATAGGCGTCGGGGGGCATGGCGGCCTTGATGTCGGCGGCCATCTCGCCCAGTTCGCCCTCGCCGTCGAAGGGCAGGTTGACCTCCTGCAGCACGAACCCGTACACGTAGCTGTCGACCACCGACAGCGTGTGCGCGATCATGATCAGCGAGAAGCCCGCCCCGCTCAGGACGCCGATGGCCCAGTCGTGGTGGCGCAGGGTGGCGGGACCGGGATCGGCGCGCGACTCCATCAGCCCGACCGCCCACGGATGCCGCAGCAGCGCGGCGCGCAGCGAGACGGCGCGCGACCGAGTGGCGGCGAGCCACCCGCCTTCCGGATCGGGGAGTTCGACTTCGGCGAACACCGCGTCGACCATGCCGTCGAGGATCTCGGGCTTGCCGCCGACGTGGTGGTAGAGCGACATCGCCTCCACCCCGAGCCGATCGGCGACCTTGCGCATGGTCAAGGAATGGACGCCCTGTTCGTCGGCGACCGCGACGGCGGCCGCGACCAACCGCTGCCTGGTGAGCGGAATACGCTGCGCGCCATCGACATTGGCTTCCCTCGCCATACCGCCCTTTCGCCGCTCGCCGAAGATCTTGACAACCTTACCCGGTACGCCTACCTTATGCCGTAAGGTCACCTTATGACGTAAGGCCACCCGACGAAAGCGACGGATTCCGCCGATGACCACCGAAAGCCACACCCATCCCACGCCGCCCCTGCGCGTCTGCATCGTCGGCGCCTCGGGGAAGCTCGGGCAGTACATGATCGACAACGCCCTCGCCCGCGGCTACGAGGTCACCGGCGTCTGCCGAGAACGCAGCGTCGCCAAACTCGAACGATTCGGCGACCGCATCCGCATCCTGCCCGGCCACACCGATGACGCCGAGGTCATCGCCCGCGCCGTCGACGGCTGCGACGGCGTGCTCACCGTGCTCGCTCCGTGGGGCACCGACGACTACGCCTCCGGCACCGCCCGCGCGGTACTCGAGCACACCCGCCACGGCGCGCGACTCGTCTTCTCCTGCGGATGGCACATCACCCGCGACGGAAAAGACCGCTACACCCGCAAGCTCCGCGCGTTCGTCGCGGTCTTCGGCTTCCTCGCCCGCGTCGCACGCATCGCCGATCTCGACGACCAGGTGCGGGCCTGTCGCCTCATCTTCGACAGCGACACCAGCTGGACCGTGGTGCGCGGCAGCGACCTCGAAGAGGGCCCCGCCGAAGGGCTCCCGATCTGGCGCGAGCACGTCGGCGACCCGGCCTTGGCGGACAATCTCACCCGGCGAATCGACTTCGCGGACTTCATGGTTCACGCACTCACCGACGACGCCCTCGTCCGGCGGGCGCCCGCTATCGTCGGGTGCCGCACGCAGTCGGCTCTCGCGCACGCCGAGCCCACCTCGGCGTAGACCTGCCCTGCCGGGGATCCTCGCTCGCCGCGCTCGCACCGCGGGGTCGGGTCCTCGACGAGGACTTCCGTAGTTCCTACCCGACAGCGCGGCGCCGCACGCTCACATCTCGCGAAAATAGTTGGTGTGAAACGTGGTTCAGCGAGATCCGAGGACGAACCGCTTACCGGGATCGACCATCTTGCGCACGGTCGATCCCTTCGCGTACTCACCGAGCGCGGTCATGTTCCAGCCGTCGACCCCGCGCGCGATCATGCACATGAACACCCCCGTCATCGGCTCGCCCTTGGACAGTTCGAACCGCACCAGTTCGGTGTCGGAGTGATCGTCGACGAGACGGCAGTGCGCACGACCCACCTGGTCGAACTTGTGGCCGGCGAACGAGTTCACGGTGAACACCAAGGCGTAGACCTCCGGCGGCAGAGCGGTGAGATCCACCGAGATCACCTCGTCGTCACCCGCGCCGTGACCGGTCAGATTGTCGCCGGAGTGCCGGATGACGCCGTTGAACGCCTCCCGCTTCATGAACCAGACGTTGACCAGCTTCTTCCCATTGCCGTCGTAGGCGATGACCGAGGCGTCCAGATCGATATCGCGGCCGTGCGTGGCCGGATCCCACCCCAATCCCATGCGCACCCGACTCAGCGGCGGCGCGCCCGCTTTGATCAGCGAGACGGTCTCGTTCTTGCGCAACGTGACCCGCCCCTTGTCCAGGCTCACCGTCGGCTGCCCGAAGCGCGGCGCCGCAACCGGTTGCGCGTCGGGTGGCATCGCGAAAGCGGCAGGCGACGGCGCCGGAACGCCGGGTGGCGATATCACGCCGGACGGCGACATCACGGGCGGCGCGGCGGGGGTCGACGGCTCGTCGTCGTCCACGCTGATCCCGAAGTCCGACGCGATACCTGCCAGGCCCTCGGCATAGCCCTGCCCCACCGCCCGCACCTTCCAGGCGCCTCGGCGGCGGTAGAGCTCACACGCGATGAGCGCGGTCTCCGGCCCGAGACCCGTCGGGGCGAAGGTGGCCAGAACCGCGCCGGAGGCGGCGTCGGTCACCGAGATCCGCAGCGGACCAGCCTGCCCCCAGTTCGCCGGACCCGAACCGTCGAGACTCGCGGTGACCACGACGGATTCGATCTCCCCCGGCACCGCGCCCGGCACCACCCGGATGGCGTCCGGCGGCCTGGCCTCCACACCGGGCGCGCTCGGTTGGTTGTAGAAGACGAAATCGCTGTCTGAGCGAACCTTCCCCGCCTCGGTCAGCAGCAGTGCGGCAACATCGACCGGCGTCGACGCCGCGACCGTGACCAGGACTTCCCCTGCGGGGACCGGCGCGTTGGCGCCCTTCACCAAATCCATCGCAACCCTTCCCTCGATACCGCCAACCTTAGAGCGTGGCGGGCGCGTCGGGGTTCGTCGGCGACCCGAGTTCCGCAGGCGCGTCACGGATGCCGACCGACCCTCTCGTTTCTCCCGCGACGACAACCCTGCCGACGGGGGCACCCGTCGCGACCCGCGACCTTGCCTCCCCCTCGGCATCGGCGCATGATGTCAAGCGGGTCGACCCCGACCCGTTCTTCAGCCGTACCAGCTCAATCGAGGATAAGCACATGCTCAACAAAGCAACCAAGGTTTCCGCCGCCGCCGCCATCGCACTGTCCATCGGCGCACTCGCCGCGCCCGCCGCATCGGCGGCGCCCGCCACCACCCCTTCCGCCACCGCCGTCGGCTCGGTCGCTGTCTGTCTCAACGTCCCCATCGGGCCCATCAGCATCAGCGTCTGTCTCTGACCTCTATCGGATTCCGTCGCGGTGGCGGCGCCCTACACGATTTCGACGAACAGCGTGCAGTGGGCGCTACCCCGAGTCGGGGCGACGGTTATCCGGTGAGGCCCGTTCGACGGCAGCACGATCTCGGGACAGGTGCCCGCGACATCCCAGCGTGTGACCGCCGGGGCCTCCTTAAAAACATTCCTACATGCGCATATCTGCGTATCGACATCTTTGATCGGCCGCGCTTCGCAGTGTGAACGAAGTCCGCCCCCGCCGGATCCGAATGATCCGGCGGGGGCGGGATCCTGCCGTGGTTCAGCGCTCACCTGGCCTGGCAGGCCGCCGAATCCAGCTTCGCGGTGCGCACGATATTGCAGGTGAACTGGTTGGAGACCTTCCACTGGTCGTCCTCGGCGACGAATTCGACGAAGGCGTCCTGCACCGGCTTGCCGTCGATGCTGACATCGGCGTCGGCCTTCAGTTTGCCGTTCTCGGGCGGGCGCACCCCCGTGATCGAGACCTTCACCTTGTTGCGTTCGGCGGCGTCGACGAGTTTGTCGACCAGCTGCGGATCGCGTTCGGCGTCCTGGACCCAGGCCGTCTTCTCCTGCGAGCCGACCGACCGGTCGAAGGCGCGGTTGATGCGGCTGTTGAGTTCCTGCGCCGTGGGGGTCGCCAGATTCGGCGGCGTCGTGGTTGGCGGCGCCTCCCCCTCGATCAGGCCCTCCTGGGTCTTGCCGGATTCGAAATTGCTCGCGGTGGAGGTGGTCGCGGCCTGCGAGGACGCGGTGTCGGAGCCGGAATCGGCGCCGCAGGCGGCGAGCGTCATGGCCGCGGCGAACGCGAAGGCGACGGCCGATATTGAGCGATGTTTCACGAAATCCCCTGGGTGAAAGATATTTTCGCGCCGGATTCGGCGGCGAACGTTCAGGCTCAGCTCGAATAGCCTTCGGTGCAGCGCCAGTTCACGACGCGGCCACCGTAGACGCGCGAGAGCGCGGCGTCGCGCGCGGCCGGATAGCTCGAGCGCGAGGCGCTGCTCCAGTGCGTCGCCGACCTCGCCAGCACACCGCATCCGTTGCGCCAGGAGATCGAGACAGCACAGCCCGGCCCACAGGAATTCACGGCGTTGATCTCGGCCGCGTTGTAGCTCGCGTAGTTGTTGCTGATGCTGTACCGCCCGTTGCTGCCGACGGCGATGGCCCCGTAGAAGCCCGTTTGCGCCTGTGCGGCGGGAACCGAGGTGGCGAGCGCGGCGAATGCCGCCGCGACCGCGACCACGGCGGTGAGAATGGTTTTCACGAATCGAATGCCCCTTCATCATCGATACGGTCCGACGGACCACGTGACAACGTACATATCGGGCACGTGACATGCCAACTGTCAGGTTTGCTCCGTGATCTCGCCCACGATCGGGAAGCGTTCGCGATTCGAGGGTGTCGACCCGCTCGCGACGGGTATGCCGAGATCGAGCCCGCCACAACGTGATGGCGGCTCGACGGAGGGATCGGCATCGTGTCGTCGGGGCACGGTGGCAGAACCTTCGCATCTGGGCCGTCCCGCCGCGAATCGCACGGCGGGACGGCCCCGCGGGGACGCGGTGTCTCAGGTGACCCGCAGGACGATCTTTCCTCGGATGTGGCCTGTTTCGGCGCGGCGATGCGCGGCGGCGGCCTCGGCGAGGGGATACACACTGTCGACGGCGACGTGCAGACCTCCCGCGTCGACGAGTTCGGCGAGAGCGGTGAGTTGGTCACCGTCGGAGTGAACCTGGTTGTGCCGCACGGTGATCGCGCGATCGGGGCGGTAGTCGCCGTGGAAGATCGGCATGATCGTGCCGCCGTCGCGCACTACCGGGGTGAACCGGTACGCCTGGGGACCCCCTACGGAGTCGAACAGGAAATCCACACCGTGCGGCCAGTCCTCGACCGGAGTGACGGTGTAGTCGACGAAAGTGTCGACGCCGAGTCGTTCCAGTAGCTCGCGATGCCGTCCCGATGCCACCGCGACGACCTTCGCGCCCGCGTGCGCGGCGAGCTGGACGAGAATGTGCCCTACTCCCCCGCCCGCGCCGTTGACCAGCACGGCGTCTCCCGGACGCACGCCCGCGTGGTCGAAGAGGAACTGCTGCGCCGTCAAGGCGACCAGCGGCGCCGCGGCGGCCTCGAGATGGTCGAGCCGGGCGGGCTTGCGCGCCAGGTGATCCTGCGGAGCGGTGACGTATTCGGCATAGGCGTGCCCGCCGTCGTTCAGCGCGGGGAATCGGATCAGGCCGAACACCTCGTCGCCCGGAGCCAAGCGCGTCACCCGGTCACCGACGGCGACGACGACGCCCGAGGCGTCGACACCTGGGATGAACGGCAGGTCGGGCAGCGGAGGACGCATGTGTTCCGGAATGTTCGCATATCCGGCGCGGCGGTAGAGATCCAGCGGATTCACCCCGGCGGCCCGCACCCGCACGAGCGCGTCGAAGGGGCCGGGTTCCGGGCGGGGCACCTGCTTCTCGACGAGGACTTCGGGGCCGCCGAAACGTTCGACGACGACAGCTTTCATGGTGGGCGGAGTCATCAGCGATCCTGGAGGCAATGGGAGTGGCGGGTCGAGTCGCCCGCCCGTCCAGTAAAACGGAGCACTGCTCCACTTGTCAACGTTCTACATGTCATAGGAAGGTGGACGAATGGATTCCGCCGTCTCACGAGCGGGTCGGACACCGCGCAGCGACGCCAGACGCAACCGCGAACATCTCCTGGAGATCGCTCGCGAGGTGTTGGCCGAGCAGGGCGCGCAGGCGTCGCTGCGGGAGATCGCGCGGCGCGCGCAAGTGGGAATGGGCACCCTCTACCGCCACTTCCCGAACCGCGAGGCGCTGCTCGAGGCCCTGCTCGGCCAGTCCTTCGAACGACTCACCGCCCTCGCCGACACGCTCGCGCGCACGCACGAACCGCGCGCCGCGCTCGTCGAATGGCTGCGCACCTATCTCGCGGGCAGCATCACCTATCGCGGTCTGGTGACGGCGATGATGTCCACCCTGGCCGACGAATCCTCCGCGCTCTCGGCCGCGTGCGCGGACATGCGCGAGGCCGCGGCGAATCTGTTGCGGCGGGCACAGGACAGCGGCGAGGTCCGCGCCGACGTCGACCGCATCGACGTGATCGCGTTGATCAGCGCGGTGGGCTGGATCACCGAACAGGCGCCACAGCTCGCCGGGCGCGGAGACCATCTGTTCGCCGTGATAGTCGACGCGCTGGCGCCCCGGGCGGGCACGGACCCGCCGTGAGCCGAGCCGCTATTCGACGACGACGGCGTCGACGGGAGGCAGGCCCGCGGCCCGCAATGTCGCCACCTCGGCGCGCAATGCCCGGATCTCGGCGACCAGTTCGGTGAGCTCGCGGTCGGTGTTGCCCACATTGGCCTCGACGGTCTTCAGCTGGTCCATCACCCAGCTCGTCGTGGTGCCGATGGCGAAGCTGATCAGGCCGATGCCGAAGGTCATCAGGATCAGCGAGATGAGCCTGCCCTCGGTGGTCACCGGGTACACGTCGCCGTAGCCGACCGTGGTCACCGAAACCATCGACCACCACAGAGCGTCGCCGAAACTGTCGATCTTGCTGTCGGGTGCGCCGTATTCCGCGTCGTAGAAGGCCAGACTGCACAGCAGCAGCACCAGGACCGAACTGGTTCCGACGAATACCGCGAGCCGGGCCCTCGTCATGGTGTTGCGGTTCAGCGTGCCGATCACGAGCATGGCCGCGCGCAGCAGCCGCAGCGGGCGGAAGGGCGGAAGCACCACGATCAACAGGTCGATCGGGTGGGTGCGCAGGAAGCGCCACCGATTCCCGGACAGCCACAGCCGCACCGCGAAATCCACGGCGAACACCGCCCAGATCGTCACGTCGACCCTGGTGAGCCAGGAGTCGAGGCGCGGCGAGGCGCCGGTGTCGAGGACCTGCCAGGCGTAGACGCCGAGGAAGACCACCGCGAGCGCCATCATCGGAATCCCGGTCGCGCGCTCCCATGCCGCTCTGCGGGTGTACTCGAGAGGAGTGTCGTGCATCGAACTACCTGTGTGGATCGGCTGCGGCAAAGGCAACGCCGCAGGTCAGTGCACCGAGGCTACCGAAACAGACCGGATGGCACACGCCCGGCCCGGCCGATGCCATCGCGCCCGCGTGCCGCCGTCCGCGCAGCGGTCCCCCGATCCGCTCGCGGATACCCGGTCGCGGCGGGACGCGGTCGACCTATGCTTGCCGGATGCATCTGGAAGAGTTGACAGATCGCGTGGAGGCCGTGTCGGCAACCTATGCCCGCAAGTACGCGATCGAGCGCGACGCGAGCTGGCTGTTGTTGAAGCTGCACGAGGAGGTCGGCGAACTCACCCAGGCATTCCTGACCAAGACCGGGCAGGCACGAGACCGCGGCCGGACCCCCGAACAGGTCGAGTCCGACTTCCGCGACGAGTTGGCCGACGTGTTCTGCCAAACCCTGCTGCTGGCCCGCCACCACGGCGTCGACCTCGAGCAAGTCGTCGCGGACAAGTGGCTGGTGTGGCAGACCCCCGCCTGAGCGTTCACTTCTGGTAGAAGGTGCTGCCCTGGACCGGGTGGGTGGTGCTGACCAGCTTCGCGTAGCAGTGGTCGCCGTCGAATCCGTGCGCGGCGCACCAGCCGAGGGCGGCCTGCGGGTCGGTGTAGGCGATGCCGACGACGGTGATCCAGAAGTCGGGGTAGCTGAAGGTCGACCACGAGCCCGACCACAGCAGGCGGGCCTCGGGATGGCGGGCGCGCAGGTCGAGGTGTTCGCGCAGGATCTCGCTGTCGGTCCAGGTGCGTCCCTCGGCCACCAGACCGAGCCGTTTGGAGCTGATCTGCGGAACCCAGCGGTTCAGCAGATCCCGCTGCAGCACCGCGCGATCGGATTCCGCGGTCGCCGACAGCCCGGCGGCGGCTTCACGGTCCGCGGCACCGACGATCACCGGGCGCGCCGTCGAGACCTGCGCGGTGGACGGCGACGCCTGGGTCGCAACGAGATCGGGACGCGCGCCCGACTCGACGATCCCGACCCGCAGCGCACCCGCCGAGACGGCGTTCGCCGGCGTCCAGAAGGTGCCCGCCGGGAACCGGAACACCCGTCGCACCGAATCCGTCGCGATCACCACCGGGGCGGTGGACAGATCGAATTCGCCCGTGGCCACGGTCGCCGCGGTGGAGACCACGGTGAGCCGAGTGGCACTGCCCGACAAAACATCACCGCTCGGGCATGCCGCGGTGATGTCGACGGTCAGGTCGACGGCGTCGCCCGCCGCGCGGAACTCGCGCACCGACAGCGTCGGATCGGCCGGGCAGTCCATGATCACCGAGGAGTTCGCCTCGACGCCCGGCGCCGCAGCCGGAGCGTTGTCACCGCGATCACGCACCGCCGCCGCCACCGTGAGCGCCAGCGCGACCGCAACCACCGCCGCGACGCCGATCACCACGGCACGCGCACCCCGCGGCCGCGCGGTGACCTGTGTGACCGGCGCGCCTTCGGGGGGCGCGGCGGCCGCCTGTCGGGTCGGCCTGCGCGCCTTGCGCAGTTCGACCTTGCGGCGCGGCGCCTTCGACAGATCGACACGGTGGGCGCCGGGACGCGCGCGCGGGTCGTCGCTCATGCTCATTCATCCCCTCGGACCGAGTCGCGGCGCCCCTATCCGGCCGGATCGCTGGTGTCGAGGGTAGAAGTCGCCGAGACGGCGCGGTATCGGTCGATCGTGCGACAGCGAGCTCCCGTGTCCGCCGTTCGCAGGACAGTCCGAACCCCCTTCGGAATTCGATAATCGGCGGACGGACGACGCGAGCGCGTCCGGCACGAAACAGGGCCGATGCGGTAGGCGAAAAGGCGGGCATTGATCGATGGGGTTGTTCACCGGCAGATCGCGACCGTCCACGCCTCGGGTTCCCGACCTGGTCCCGCTCGGCGATCCGAAGGCCGCCGACACCGCGCGGCAGTCGGCCTACATCGGCTTGCGGCGCGCGCCGAGGAGTCTGCTGATCCACGGTCGCGGCGCGATCGCCGATTGCTTCGAGCGCGGCGCGGCGGCCGCGCCGGTATTGCGCACCACCGAACTCGTCTGTCCGTCTTGGTATCTCGGCGGATTTCCGGGCTGCGACGAGATCATCTGGTCCGCACTCAGCGGTCCGGCGGGATCCGCGCTCGCCGTGTTCTGCTTCGCGGATTCCGATGCCGAGTTCATCGCCGCCCAGCTCGTCGACCGCTTCGAGGGCAAGCGCCTGCATCCGCCGTGGCATTTCGACACCGGGCTCGCGGGCGCCATGGTGCCCGCCGCGTTCGCGGAGATCTTCGCCGTCGCCGAACCGGTTCCGCTTGGCGCGCTGCCCGGTCTCGGACGACTTCCCGCACCCGCACCACCCGCACCGCCCGCGCCCTCTCGTGTCACAGCCTCTCCTGCCACAGCCTCCCCGCTCGGCGAGGACCCGCCCGTGCA
The DNA here is from genome assembly GCF_015674855.1 of Nocardia bovistercoris. Lineage (GTDB taxonomy): Bacteria > Actinomycetota > Actinomycetes > Mycobacteriales > Mycobacteriaceae > Nocardia > Nocardia bovistercoris. Next base: position 219,173 of record NZ_JADMLG010000011.1, read on the forward strand.
CCGCCGCCCGGCGTTCAGCGTGGACTCCGCGGGCGGCGTGACCCCGCCGGGCCCGCCTTCGGGCATGCCACCGAATCCGGCTCCGCCACCGCCGAATACGGGTCATACGGGTCGAGTGCGGCTGCAGCGCGGACAGTCCGAGGAGTTGCGCGACTCCGGCCCGCGGGTATCGGTGACCATCGGCTGGCGCACCCGCCCCGGCGGCGTCGACATGGACCTCGACGCCAGCGCGATCGTCGTCGACGGCCGCGGAAAAGCCGTCTCCGACGAGCATTTCGTGTTCTACAACAACCTGCGTTCGCCGGACGGCGCGGTCGTGCACAGCGGGGCGGAGCATCTCGGCGCCGCCGAGGACGTGATCGGCGTCGACCTCGGCGCCCTCGCGCCCACCGTCACCGGAATCGTCTTCGCGGTCTCGATCTACGACTCCGGCACCAGGGGACACACCTTCGACCGGGTCACCGATGTGTACGTTCGGATCGCGGACGGTGACGGCAGACAGTTGCTGCGCTACGACGCGCCGAGGGCCGCGTCGGAGGCGACCACGATGGTGTTCGGTGAGCTGTACCGCGTCGATGGGCGGTGGCACTTCCGCGCCCTCGGCCGGGGATATCCGGGTGGGCTGGACAGTCTGGTCCGGGAATACGGGATCAGCGTGTGAGGTCTCCACCGTGTCGAATGCGCTGCCCGAGAATACCTCTCGCCGAGTTGTCGGCATCCGTTCCGGCAGCGGGTGACGAATTCGTTTCCGCTGCGGTTCATTCGGACGGTCGGTCGGGGCGCATCCCGTGAAATCGAGCCGCGCAGAACAGGAACCGACCGGTCGAATTTGCCGTACATCGTATGATCACCGGAGATCTTTCCGTCGAGTGGGCATTGTCACGCCGAAAATGTGGGTACTAGTGGGTAGTTCGTAGCGGCGGCAGGTGGCCGATGCTTTAATTCCGTGCATGGGGATCAGACGGTTACTCGTCATGGCGGGCGTCGCCGTCACCGATCTGCCCGGCCCCTACGCCGCGCCGGGTACCGCTCGCCGGATCGGCATCGTGGAAGATCACCAGGCCGCGGCGGTCGGCTTGGCCGCCATGCTGTCCGACCAGCCCGATCTGACCGTCGCCGCGATCGCGCCGACGGTGCCCGCACTGCTTCGCCGGTCCGCCGAACTCGATCTCGCGATACTGGACCTGCGCCTCGCCGACGGCTCGAGTCCCCGGTCGAATGTGGAGACCCTGCACGACCGGGGCATCCCGTGCCTGGTCCACACCTCGGGCGACTGGCGCGACCTGATCCGCTCCGCGGCCCGCGCGGGCGTGCTCGGGGTCGCGCTCAAGAGCGACCCCGCCGAGCGCACCATCGCGATGATCCGAGCCGCCGCGTCGGGCAAGCAGGTCGCCACGACCGCGTGGGCCTCGGCCATCGACAGCGACCCCGCCCTGACCAACATCAATCTGCCGCCGCGCCAGCGCGAAGTGCTCGAGCACTACGCCAACGGCGAGACCGCAGCCTCGGTCGCGCACAAACTCGGGCTGTCCGAACACACCGTCAACGACTACCTGAGCCGCATCCGACGGCGCTACGCCGAAGCCGGGCGACCGGTCCGTTCCCGAGTCGACCTCTACCGGGAGGCGAAAAGGGACGGCTACATCGGCGGTGGCGACCGACGGAATCGATGACCGACCGCGCCGCACTCGGCCACGACACCGCACGCGGTCACGACGCCGAACGACGCCTGGTGCGCGGCGCCTGCCTGTTCGTCGGATTCGGCGGCCTGTTCTACGCCCTGCTCACCACGCCGGTCGCGCTCGCCCAGCGGGACCTGGCCGTCCCGTGGTGGACCCCGCTCGCGCTCGCCGCGGTCTACGGCCCGGCCGCCGCGATCGCGCTCGCCGCCGCGCGTGCGCGATTCGACCTGGCCCGCGCGGGCGCGCTCGCCTTCGCCGCGGGCTATCTGCTCGCCGCCCTCAGTTGGGCGATCCTGCGCACCGGGACGACCGTTCCGCACGAGGAATCGCTGTGGATCACCTGGATTCCCGGACTGCCCGCGGTCGCGATGTGCGTGTTCTGGCGGGTGACGCCGTTCTGCTATCTGGTCGCGGCGGCCGCGGTGAGCCAACTCGACGCCGCGTTGGCCCGAGGTCCGGCGGCCTATCCGGTGCTGCCGGAATTCCTTTTCGCGGTGGCCTATTCGGCGCTGCCGTGTGCGGCCTGCGTGGTGCTGATCCGGATCGGGCGAACCCTCGACCGGACCGCGCACGAGGTGCGCGCCAAGGCCGTCACCACCGCGGAGGCGAAGGCACGGCGTTTCGAGCGCCGTCGATTCGACGCACTCACCCACGACTGGGTGCTCGCGACGCTGTTGCAGGCCTCGCGCACTCCCAACAACCCTGTCCTGACCCACCACGCCGACATCACCCTCGGCGATCTCGAGCGGCTGCGCGCAGGCCTGCCCGCCCGCGACAATCTCGACCTCGACCAGGTGGCCGCCACCGTGCGCGCGGCCGTCGCCGACATCGACGATTCGGTCCCGCTCTCGATCGATGTCGACAGCGCGGCCTTCACCGTGCCGAGCGATGTCGCCGCGGCGCTGGCCGCCGCGGTGTCGGAGGCGCTGCGCAACTGGCAACGCCACGCCGGGTGGCCGGGGCGCGAGGCCGCCTGCGAGGTGGAGCTCACCGCCGACGACCGCGCACTGCGCGTCGACATCGTCGACGACGGAGTCGGATTCGACCCGGGATCGGTGCCGTCCAACCGGCTCGGCCTGCGCGCGGGCATCACCGACCGGCTCACCGAATTCCCCGGCGGTTGGGCCGAAATCGACTCGGCCCCCGGCCGCGGCTGCCGGATCAGCGCGGGCTGGGCCGCGCCGTGACCGTCGACGACGACGTCCGCGACATCCTCGGCATCCGCACCGTCGGCGCCTGGCTGCTTTCGCTGTTCTTCGCGGCGGCGGTGCTCGCCATGGCCGCCGGATCCACCGACGGCGTGCGCGATGCCAGGTTCACGGCGCTGGCGGCGGTGCTCGTCCTGTTCGCGGGCCTCGGCATCCTCGTCGCGCCCGGGGATCCGATACCCGCGCGTTTCGCGGTGCCCGTCGCGGCGGCCGCGCCGCTCAGCGCGGGCCTCGCGCTGTGGCAGCTGCCGGTGCCGATGGCCGGATCCACACAGATCTGGTTCCTCGGCGCGGCCTCGGCCTATCTCAACTTCCTGTGTGTGCGCGGCGCGTCACGCTGGGCGTGGCTCGGACTGATCGGGCAGATCCTCACCTGCGCGCTGTGGACCGCGACCACGGGACAGGGCGTAATCACCGGCGTCGGCTTCTCTTTCATCAATGTCACCCCGCTGCTCATGGCGACCTTCTTCGCCCGCGTGATCCGGCCGATCGCGCAGGAAGTGCTCACGCTGCGCCGCGCGGACACCGAACGCGCCGCCGCCGAGGCCGCCGCGTGCGCCGCGCAGCAGGAACGCGACCGCCGCGTGGCACGCCTCGATCGCATCGCGCGACCGCTGCTCGAGACCATCGCCTCCGGGCGCCCGCTCAGCACCGCCGAACAGGCCGAGTGCCGCCTGGTCGAGGCCGAACTCCGCGACGACATCCTCGGCGGAGTCATGATGGACGCGACGGTGGCGACCGCGGCCCGTTCGGCCCGCGAACGCGGAGTCACCGTCGTGCTCGACGACGGCGGCGGCCTCGACGAGGTCCCACACGCGCTCCGGCAACATGTGCGCATCGTCGTGCGCGACGCACTCGACTACGCGGAGGGCGGCACCATCACCGCGCGGGTGCTGCCGCCGGGACGCGCGAGCCTGATCTCGATTCTGTTGCGCGACAATGAAGAATTGCGCATCGAGGTCGAGGCGAACGGGGAGGTGCGGTCCGATCTCGACGATCGAAGTTGATACGCGACGCTAATGATGCCCCCGGACTCGAGGGCCGAGATCCACGGGCAGATAACCGGGGAATGTTTTTGAGAGGAAACCGCTCCTATATTCGGAAGGCATTCGGTTATCGGTCCGCAACTTTCGGGGAGGCGTGGCATCGGAGCCGTCCGACCACCGAGCGAAGCGGAGACCTCCGATGACCGCACCCGAGTTCCAGCCCGAGCCGCACCCCGTCCGGTGGCGCGACCCGCACCTGTCGACCCGGGAGCGCGAAGTGCTGCTCGCGTGGGTCACCTGCGATTCCAAAACCCTTGTGGCCAAACGCCTCTACCTGTCGGTCGGCACGGTCAACACCCACATCACCCGCATCAGGGCCAAGTACGACGCGGTGGGGCGCAACGCGAGCACCAAGGCCGCCCTCGTGGCTCGCGCCCTCCAGGACGGTCTGATCGAGCTCGACGCGCTGTGAGGACCGCGCGTTGTCCCGAACCGCCGCCACCGACGCTAACAATGCCCGTCCGCCGTCGATATCCACCGATCGGCGGACGGGCGCCGCGACGTTGTCGCGCGTTCGACCGACAGACAACGTAACCGATTCGTGACACCGTTTCGTTTCGCGGGTGAACGATTTCGAACCTCCCGCGTGACAGCGCGCCATCGTACCGACCAGTTGCGCTCGAGCACGATTTCGGGCATTGATTGATCCGAACTCGGTCGCAGGCGCCAAGGAGTCGCGACCGCATGCGGAAGGTGTTGGGACCGATCGTGAACCGTCGACCGTCGTACGAGGTGGCCGTATCGGCCTCGGCCCTCAGCGATCTGATCATGGCGGTGCACGCGGTCGCGGACCGGTCGGGCGGCCTATCGGGCCGCCGTTGGCGCTTCGGCAACGTCGTCGGCATCGGCGCACCCCAGGTGCGCGACCTCACCCTCGCCGCGGCCGGGGCCAAACACGCGATCGAGCGCAAGACCGTCGCGGCCATCACCGTCGCCGCGCATCGCCGCATCGCCGTCGACGTGGTGTTCACCCTCGACGACCGCACCGCCACCGCCCAATTCCACTGCGCCACCGGCGGCGCGGAATCGGAGTCGCCGGAGACGGCGTGGGCGGAGTACCTCGCGACGACCACCTGCGAAGCGCTCGCCGCCACCGACATCACCCCCACCCTCTCGCGCTGACCGCCGCCCGCCGCGCCGTCATCCGTTCGAAGGACACGTCGACTCCCCTACCAGCGCCGTATCACCCTGTCGGGCATTGTCATTCATTCGCACGATAAACAGCCGACACCGGTCTCCATATTCTTGGTCGACTCAATGGCACACGACTCGAACCGAGTTGGAGAAAAACCGGTGGCATCTCCGCCCGGACCGAAAGGTCCTTTCGACTACAGCGAATACCGCACGCGCAGAACGGATTTCTCGAACGCGGCGAACAGTGACGCGCCGACGACGCGCAGCACCGTCTTCGACGAACCCACCGCGCGCGTCAATTCCTCGCTGTCGGAATCGCTGTCGCTGTCGGAAGGCAAGCCGCCGGTGCACTGGCTGCTCGCGGCCGCGCTCGGCGTCGCGGTCGGACTGGTGATCGCGGTGAGCGAGGGCCGTTCCGCCCTCGCGGCGGCGGCCTGGTTGCTGACCGGCCCGCTCGCGCTCGGCCTGCTCGCCGTGTACACCCGCGCCGACCTCGTGCAGCGCGCCCGATTCAGCTACCGGCCGACGGCCCTCGCGGGCATCCTCTACGCGGCGGTACTCGCGGGCGCCGCCATCGGCGTCCTGCTCAGCGGATGGCATTTCGCGGATTGGTTGGCGCGCCGGTGAGACAACGAATCCGTCGGGTCGCCGCGGTGATCGCGATCGCGCTGGCCTCGGTGCTGCTGCCCGGCCCCGCCGCCCCCGCCCAGCCCCAGAACACCTCGGCGGTGGTCGATTTCGGCGCCTGCCTGTCGGGTCAGCAGCGCGGCGACCTGCTGCTGCTGCTCGACGAGTCGCGCAGCCTCATGACCTCCGACCCCGACGCCGCGAGGGTGCCCGCCGCGCAGCGTCTGCTCCAGGAACTCACCGAGTGGACCGCCAATTCGCTCATTCGCCTCGACGTGGCGGTGGCCGGGTTCGGCGACGAGTACACCACACACCACGACTGGGTCACCCTCGACCGCGCGTCGCTGCCCGGGCTCGACGCCGCGATCGCGGGGGCGCGCGACCGCACCAAGGCGGGCGCCACCGACTACGGTCTGGCACTGCGCGAGGCCCACCGATCGCTGGTCGGCCATCGCGGCGACCGGAATCCGGCGACCTGTCGCGCCGTCGCGTGGTTCACCGACGGCGAACTCGATTTCAGCACGCCTGCCGATCCGACCGCGCGCATCGAGGCAACCAAGACCTCGATCTGCCGTCCCGGCGGCACCGCCGACCTGCTCAGGGCCACCGGCATCCGCACCTTCGCGATCGGATTGGCGGGCGGCGGACAGCGACCGGACTTCGGTCTGCTCTCCGCCATCGCCACCGGCGCCGCGGACCCGCACACGACGTGCGGCGACATCAAGACACCGCGCCCCGGCGAGTTCTACCTCGCCACCGACATCGGGGACCTGCTCGCCCAGTTCACCAAGATCGCCACCGGCGGCACCAGGGTGGCCACATCGGGACCGGCGTGTCGCGCCGGCATCCGCACCGAATGCGAACATCGCTTCGTACTCGACAACTCCATCCGCGGAGTGAAGATCGAGGCCGACGCGGGCGCGGCGGGTCTCACCCCGACGCTGGTGGCCCCCGACGGCTCCCGCGTCACCATCGACAGCGTCGGCTCGGGTTCGACCACCATCGGCGGCGTCCCGCTCACCTACCGCTGGACCTCGGAGAACAAGCTGTCGTTCACCATGGCCAGAACCGCGGGCGCGCAGTGGCGCGGCGCGTGGGCCTTCGCCTTCGTGGACAAGCGGGTCAGCGGGGCGGAGGTCATGACCACCTCGCGCATCACCATCTACGGCGACCTCGTGCCGACCTGGACCGAGAAGGCCGAGCGCAAACTGCACGCCGAGGAGCGCACACGGCTGCGTTTCGGCATCGCCGACCGCGAGGGCAAGGCCGTGAAGATCGCCGATGTCGAAGGGACGGCGCAGCTCTCGGTGTCGATCATCGACAACACGGGCGTCACCCACGAGATCGCCGCCGGGCTGGACAAGAGCAAGCTGGCGAGTCCGGTCGAGGTGGATCTCACCGAGATCGGTCCCGGCCCGGCCACCCTGCGCCTGGCGCTCGCCATCACCACCGCGCCCTCCGGCGACATCGCAGGCACCGCGCTCACCCCGGAGCCGCTGGATATCCCGCTCACGATCGCGCCGCCGATCGACGTGCCCGAACTCGCCCCCCTCGATTTCGGAACCCTCGAGGGCGCGGGCGAATTCAAGGCGACGGTGCAGGTCACCGGCACCGGCTGCGTGTGGCTGCCCGCCGACCGGCCCGCCGTCTTCAAGACCCGCCCCGAGGATGTCGGCACGCTCGAACTGCGCGGCGCTGGCCCCGACGGGGCCTCGGGCTGCGCCCCCGGCGTGGCCGCGCGGGCGATCCCGGTGACGCTGCGCATCGAGAACGCGGCCAACGGCGTGGTCAGCGGTGTCCTTCCGGTCACCGCCACGCGCGCCGAGAACCCCGCCGCCACTGTCACCGTCGAGGTGCCCTTCCGCGCCGAGATCCAGAAACCGCCGGACAAGCCCATCTACTGGTTGACCCTCGCGCTTACCGTCCTGCTCGGCCCCGGAATCCCGATACTGCTGCTCTACCTGCTGAAATGGCTGACCACCCGTATCCCGGCACAGTCGCTCAAAGCACAGCGGTTCCCGGTGCGGGTCAGAGGTTCGGTGCTGCACCGCGACGGCAGGCCGTTCGCCCTTCGCCCCGACGATCTCGTGCACAGCGTCCCCGAACTGCACCGGTCGGCGCGGCGGATCACCCTCGACGGCATACAGATCCAGGCGCGCGGTGGATGGTCGCCGATCGGGCTCGGCCGTGTGGTCGCCGCCGCGCCCGGCATGGTCGGCGCCTCCAACGCCGAGCATCCCACCGACGCCGGAGGCAACGCCCTGCTGCCGCTGCACCTGCACTCGTCCTGGTTCGTGCTGTGCGATCCGAGCGGGCCCGCCGACGAGGCGACCCTGGTCCTGCTGGTCAGCGGCGAAGCCAGTGCGTCGCAGCGGACCGCGTTGGTGGCCGACGCCCGCGACCGCGGCGCCGCCCGTATCGCCACCCTGCTCGCCGAACACGGACGGACGGGCGCGAGCGATTCGACGCCGACACGCGCCGAAGTCCCGGAGAACCCGTTCGCCCGATGACCCTTTCCATGCCTCAGGCACCCCGAATGAAGGAATCCCAGTGAGACGCTTCCTCGTCGTCGGCTGCGGCGGCTCCGGCGCCGTCACCCTCGCGTACATGATGGATCAGCTGCGCTCGGACCTCGCCAAGGTCGGCGTGAACTCCATTCCCAGCGGCTGGCAGTTCGTCAGCATCGACGTGCCGAGCGCGCCCGGCGGCCTGCCGAGGGGACTGCGCGACGTGCGCGACGACCGGAACGGGGACTACTTCGGCGCCGCGCCGCAGGGCGAGCGGTACGGCGTCCTCGACAACGCGCTCAGTCATCAACTGAGCCAACGCAACAAGCTCGACACCATCGCGACCTGGGCGCCCCGCGATCCGCGCGCGGTGCCGGTTCCGGTCACCAACGGCGCAGGCCAGTACCGCGCGGTCGGGCGGATGATCACGCTGAACCAGGCCGCGGGCATCTCGCAGCGCCTCAAGCTGGCCTGGGAGCGCCTGACCACCAACGACACCGCCACCGAGATGCGCGAGCTGTCCTTCCCCGGCAGCGGCGCGTACAACCACGAGGCGTCCCCGCTGGTGCTCGTTGTCTCGTCCATGGCGGGCGGGTCGGGCGCCTCCATGACGCTCGACGTGTGCAGGCTGCTCACCCAGGTCGACCGCGGCCCCGACCCGCGCACGATCGGCGTGTTCATGGTCACCGCCGACGTGTTCGACCACCTCGGCCCGACCGCGACCTCGGGGGTGAAGGCCAATTCCCTTGCCATGCTCGGCGAGATCATCGCGGGCCAACTCGGGTCGGCCTGTGACCACGACGTCGACCTGCTGACCGCGCTCGGCGAGCAGCGCGGCGCGGGCGAGCCGGTCCCGTTCGCGCGGGTCTTCCCGGTCAGCCGCACCATGGGCGCGGAGGGCACCCCGTTCGGGGACGGCACCCAGTCCGCGATCTACCGCGGCCTGGCCCGCGGGCTGTCCGGACTCATGATGAGCGACACCGCCTCCAACCAGTTCGTCGAATACGACCTCACCAACGCCGCGGCGGGCATCGCGGGCGAACGCGAATTCGTCGGCTGGGGCGCGCAGTACTGGAACAACCTGCCGTGGGGCAGTTTCGGGTTCTCCAGCCTGAGCATGGGCCGCGACCGCTACGGCGAGTACGCCGCGCAGCGGCTGGCGCGCAGCTGCGTCGACGTCCTGCTCGACGGACACGCCGACCCGAGCAGCCGCGCCTCCGACGACCAGCAGATCGACGCCATCCTCGACCACCAATGGTCGACGGTGTTGCGCCGCACCGGACTCGGCACCTTCGACGCGCAGGATTCGAGCGTGATGGACTGGCTGACCACCGTCCTGCTCCCGCCCGCCGACCTGGTCCCGATGGTCGACCATGTGGTGCGCACCGTGCTGCGCCCGGCGATCCCGGCCGCCGACGGCCGCCACGCCAAGCAGTGGGTGCCCGACGTGCATCGCGCGCTCAGCGACGAGGAACTGCGCAAACGGCTGCGCAAGGCCGCCAACCGATGGGCCGACGTGCACGCCTTCATCTGGTATCCGGCGATGGTCGCGGCCATCGAGGCCGAGATCTCCGAAGCCGTCGCGGCGATCGGGCTGCCCTACGCCACCGCCATGCGCAACCGCTTCGCCGCGCACTTCGCCGACTACCTGCGTCCCGGCGCCGAGGATCTGGCCAAACTCATTCCCTCCGACATCACGGATCTGCCGCGCGATGCCAGGAAGCGGATCAACGACCTGCGCGGGCAGATCCGACTGGGTGAACCGGTCGTGAAGGCGCTGGTCGACGATCTGCGCCCGCGCATCGAACAGCAGATCATGGCGGCGCTGTCGGGCAAGGTCGCCGCCATCGCCGCGGCGATCGTGCCGGAGATGCTCAATCCGCTGCTCGAGGCCATGAACGAACCGCAGACCCAGCTGCGCAACGCCCGCCGCAGGCCGGAATCGGATGTGGGACTGGCGACCCTGGCCACCGATCAGTACGCGGCGTGGCCGACCGACGACGCCATCGTGCCGAAACGCTTCGTGCAGGCCAACAACGAGGTGATGCTCACCACGTCCACCGAATTCGCCGAACAATACGGCCGTGACCTGCCGCGCGCGGTGGTCGAGGAAGGCGCGGCGCCGCCGCCCCTCGCTACCGCGGTGCGCACCGCGACCAGGACCGTGATCACCGGACTGTGGAGCACCATCGACGGCACCGAGGCGCCCGGGGTGCGCGAACCGCTGATCCAGCGCACCGCCGACTGGCGTCCCAAGGTGTTCGTCGTCGACCCGACCACCGACGAACAACTGCCCCCGCCCTCGACCGCGCGCTACGACCTGCGCCTCGGCTCCGGCGAGATCCTGCACCGCGCAAGGGCTTTCGTCGCGCGCACCGGGGAGTCCTTCGACCGCTTCATCCAGGTCAGCCTGCGCGAGTTCGTCTCCGACCGCCGCGAACGCGAATCGGTGCTCGCGCAACGACGCGACCTCGTGGTGTCCCGCTTCGTAGACGCGCTGCGGCTGGCCAGGCCGCTGACCAATGTCAACAACGACGCGCTCTCGGTGCTGCATCCGCGCGAGACGCTGAGCTTCCGCTTCAAGTTCTCCGAGATCCCGTTCGCGGACATGTCGATCGCGCAGACCCTGAAGGCCACCATCACCAGCGACACCGCGATGGCGTTCACGGTGCCGATCGCCTTCGACGGCGCGCTCAGCAACGAGGACGGCCTGACCCGCATCGACCTGTTCGGTTCCTTCCCGAACTACTCGCCGCTGGTATTCGGTTCGGTGCTCGACCCCGCCGCCCGCCAATGGGATCGCTCCAACAAGTCGCAGCGCATCGAGTTCTGGAAGTGGCGGCGCGCCAGGCCGCTGCCCGCCGCGCTGCCCATGCACGACGCCGAACGCCGGGCTATGGTCGCGGGCTGGTTCCTCGGCCTCGGACTCGGCCTGCTGCGGCTGCCCGCCCCGCCGCACGACCAACCGGTCCGGGTCTGGGATATCGCCGACGGCAGGTGGCGCGACTTCCCGCACCCCATGCTGACCCCACCCGATCAGCTCGTCGGCCCCAACGACTGGCTGCCCGCGGTGCTGGAATCGATCCTGCTGGCGATGGCGCACTCCCACGACGCGCCCGTACTCGACTCGATGCGGCCCTACCGCGCGCTGCGGGCGATCTACGACGACTCGCTCTACGACCCGGTCAACTCCAGCATCACGACCAGATCCGCCAACACCCTGGTCATCGAATGGCTGGCATCGGGGGTGACCCGTTCGGGCACACCGCCCGTCGACGACATCGCGAGCGGCTCGGATCCGAAACAACGCGCGGACGCACTGATCCGATGGTATTCGGGGGTGCGCGAGTTCTGTGGCCGCGTCTACTTGCCGCGCGGCGTCGACGGCGCGGCGGGCGGCGGCCAGTTCTCCACCATCGGCAATCGCGAACTCGCCTCGCAGACACCACTTTTCCGCGATCTGGCGCCCGACGTGCACCACGTGCTCGGCACGCTCATGACACTGGTCGAGAGCTGCGTGCCGCTCGCGCGGGCCGCCGAGTACCCCGACCGCCCACAAGCCGGTTCCGCGTCCGGCAGCCCGCAAAGCGGAGGGACGTTCTGATCATGCGCACCGTGACGTTGATCGCGGCGCCGCCGGGATCCTCCGCGGCGATCCGCGATGTGCTGACCGACCTGTCCGCGGTGGGTCTGGTCCGCGAGTTCTACTGGCTCGACAGCGCGGACGGCGCCGCGGTCTCCGGCTCGTCGGTGGTGCACCGGATCCGCGCGGGCCGCCGCCACACCGAACGCATGGCCGACATCCTCTCCGACGCAACGCCGGTGGCGCACCTGACGCTGTGCGTGCTGATCACCACCGTCGGCGGCGACGGGGCCATCGACTGGCAGAGCGAGAGCGAACTGTCGGACTACCTGCACGAGCACGGCCGAGCCACCGAGACCGTGACCCGACTGCGGGCGCTGATCCCACGCCCCGGCTCCCAACTGCCCAAGGGCGCGACGGCCGCGTTCGACAGCAGGCACAACATCGTGATCGCCCCCGAGGACGCCTACGGCCCCGCCCTCGGCCACGAGTCGCTGCGCAGCGACCACCCGGTGCCGGTGGCCCGCTACGCCGCCCCGGTGCTCGCGGCGCTGTGCGGGCTGTGGACCACCGTCGACCACAGCCCGCTGCGCGAGATGCAGGCGCCGCCGGGCCGCACGCTGCGGGTCGCGCGCTCGTTCTACCGACGCCTGGACTGCTCGGCCGTGGCCGAGCGGCTGCGCGCCGCGCTGTTCGACACCGACGGGCGCCTGCCGCTGCCCTTCGACCAGATGGACCCGGTCCGCCGGGTCGCCGACGTCGGCCAGCAGAACCAGCGCATGGCCGAACAGCTCTGGACCAAACACCAGCGGCAGCTGGTGAAACCGATGCAGCCGCGGCCGGCCGAAACCGGTCCTCGGCCCATCGGCGGACGCGCGATCCTGCGGATGTTCCTGTCGTTTCTCTTGGCCTCGCTGAAACGAGTTCCGAGCACCTGGCATCAGCGCTACGTGGACGAACGCGCCATCGGCACCGCCCGCCTGATCGAGAGCGTCGTGCTCGGCAGGCGCTCGGCCTATCGCGTCGTGGTCAACGGACTCACCGCCGACGGCCATACCGCCCGCGCCACCGACTACGGCCCCGCCGCAGGACAACTCGCCGCCGCGCTGCAGGACCCGCGCCTCGGCGTCACCAACGGCGTCGGCACCTCGGACCTGTCCACGCTGTGGAAGGACTACGCCTCGGCCGCCTTCACCCTCTGCGACGGCCAGGAACGCTCCGACCAACTGCCGCCCGCGCGCGTCGGCGGCAACCGCGCCGTCATCTCCGACGCCGCCGAGGTCATCCGCTCCCCCTCGGCCATGTTCACCGTCGAACCGCGCTCGCTGGCCGACCATCTCGGCGTCGCCGAGGTATCCCCCGCCGACCACGCGACCGTCGAGGAACTCGCGCGCAGGTTGCGCCACCTCGACTCCGATCCCACCCTCAAATCCCATGCCGCCGCCGCGAGCGCCGAACTCGAACGCTGGCGCGGCGGCCTGCACCGCACCTTCGGCGTCGCCTTCGGCGCCAAGATCTCCGCCGAACTCGGATATCAGCTCGGCGAGGTCCGCCGACTCGTCAAGCGGATCGAGGACGCCACGAAAGCCGCGACCACGGAATCGAGGATCCGCGCGGGCGGCCTCCGACTCTTCCTCGCCCGCTGCGTGCTCGTGCTCAGCCCTGTGGTGCTGATCCTCGCCGTCGTCGGCGCGGTGCGGGAATGGTTCGACCTCGAAACCGCGCTGTGGGTCGGCGGCAGCGCGATATTCGCCTTCCTGCTCGCCGCGTTCGCGCTGTTCTGGGTCGCCGAACGCGACCGATTCCGCCTCATCAACCGACTCCGCGAAGTCTCCGACACCGTCGACCTGGACAAACTCGACCTCGCCACCGCCCTCGGCAACGTCGAACGCCTCGGCCAGGCCGCCGACCAGCATCGGTCCTGGTCCGACATCCTCGGCACCTACCTGGCCGACCCGCTCGGCCGCACCGGCCCGCCGCGGCGCCGTCCCGCCCGCATCAGCTGGGGTCTGCCACGCACCACCGCCGTCGGCTCGGCGCGCGTGCAGGAACACGAGGTCGACGAGGTCGCCGCCGAACTGCGCACCCGCCTGTTCGGCGTCGGCTGGCTGTCGACGCCGTGGAACCGGATCCTCGCCGGCGTCGGCGACCAACTCGGCCCCGCCGCCCAGGACATCCGCCGCCGTCCCGAACTGATCCTGTCCGAACCCGGCGCGGGCACCGGTTCGGCCCTCGACGAATGGGCGCGCCGATTCAGCCGCGACGGCGTGCCCGACACCGGCGCCACCGCCATGTGGTCGACGGCGCTGCACGAACTCGGCTCGGGCCCGGCGCGCGACCGCATGGTCCGCGACGTCGAGTACTTCGAGAACGGCGTGGCGCGCATGGTCTCGGTCGACCACTTCCGCGCGGGCGTCGGCGCACGCAAGCCCGCCGCCGACGGCCGCTTCGACACCGCGCTGTTCACCGACGTCGCGGTCGCCGGGTGGAAGACCAGGACCACCGACCGACCCGCGATCGACTTCGTGGACGACGAGCTCGGCTGGGTCGCGGTGACCACCCAGTTCAGCGACGGCCTCGCCGTCGACGACCTCGAAATACGCGGCGAAGTGACCGATCTCGGGTCGTCCGGGACATCGACATTCTGAAGGAGGACACCGACGTGAAAGCCCTCGACGACCCCATCCTCGAAGCTCTGCACGCGTGGCGCGACGACCAGATCACCCTCGGCAAGCTGCGAGCCGGTGCGTTGAACAACAGCAAACTCACCCAGGTGCTGCGCTCCGGGTACACCGACGCGGACGAGATCGCGGAAATTCTTCCGGATTCGGTGCAGTGGGCGGCGGCGCACCTGGCACGCATCCTGGCGCTGCCACGCCCGATGGCCGCGCGCGAGGAGAAACCCGCCGCTCCCGCGCCGGACCCGGTCCGCGCCGATCACGACACCGCGTCGACCGCCGCGCCACCCATCGGCGGCGACTCGGATTCGGTTCAGGTTTCGGGTCTTTCGGTGCAGGCGACGGCCACGGGACACCGATTGAGCTGGCCCGCGGCCGGTCCCGGCGCCGACCGGGTGGTGCGGTATCGGGTCACCGCTCTCGATGACGAGGAGCCGTACCGGGCCGACGGGGGACGCGTCATCGGCGAGACCGACTCGAACGAGATCGTCGACACCGCGCCGCTGATCAACGCGGTGCGCTTCGTGGCGGTCTGGCGCTTCGGCGCGGACACCGTCGAGCAGGCCGACGCTCGACCCGCCGTGGCCGTCGCGCGCGGCCACATCACCTGCGCGCCAGTCGGATTCACGATCTCGACCGACCACGGGTCGGTGGCGGGGCAATGGTCGACGCTCGCGCGGACCCGCCGGGTGCGGGTGTACCGCGAGCCGGTCGAGGCCGGGGTGCGGCGCGCCGAGGAGCCGTACCGGATCCTCGCCGACCAGGACAATCTCACCGGGTTCACCGACACCGAGGCCGTGCCCGGCGTCGAATACGTCTACCGCGCCGTGAGCGAGATCGACGCGGGTGAGGGCACGATCCTGTCCGAGCCCGTCTTCGCCGAAGCCGCGATTCCCGGTGATCTGCGACCGGTGACCGACCTCGCGGTGACCGAAACCGTCGACGGCGAACAGATATGGCTGGATCTGGCCTGGACCCCGCCGCCGACGGGCACGGTCAGCATCTATCGGACCGCGGCGAAACCACCGCTGTCACTGAGCGAGGAAGCGATGGACCGCGGCAGCATCAGCAGTACCGCCATCGCGCCGGACGCCCGACTCGACGACACCAGCCTGCTTCCGAATCCCGTTGTCGCAGGCGTGGTCTCGCGCATGACCAAGATCGCGTGGCCACAGAACTGGGTTTTCGTGCACCTGACGCCGGTCACCACGGTCGGTGACCAGGTTCAGGTCGGCGCCACCGTGACGGCGGTGCGGGACGGGTCGATCCGCGCCGCGCGGATCATCGAACGCTGCGACGAGCAGTTCATCACCTTGACCTGGCCCGAAGGAACCGACGAGGTCCGAGTCCACCTGGCCGATCAGCACATCCCGGTCGAATCCGCGGTCGCCGAGCCCCCCGATTCGGTCATGCACGCCGCGGGGTACGACCGCGACGGCGGGTTGCGGCTGCCCGACCCGCTGCCCGCCCGCGGCTGCGCGGTCCACCTGGTGCCGGTGACCTATTCCGGCGGTCTGGCCAGACCCGGCGCCGTGACCACCGTCGCCTATCCGGGACTGCTGCGAGTGCGCTACGAGATCGGCTTCACGACCGACAAACGCCGCGAACGTTGGCTCGTCGTCAAACTCGCCTCCGAACTCGACGTCAACCCGGCGCCGCCGTTCGTCCTCGTGCATCGCGAGGACCGGATTCCCCTGCACCGCAAGGACGGCCACCGGTTCACCGAGTACCACTACGACCAGAACTCCGGGCCCGCGCGGATGGAGGCCATCCACCCGATGGAGATGCGCCGCGCCGACGATCATCTGATCTGGCGGGTCCGCATCGAGGACCGCCGCGGCTTCGTTCGGCTCTTCGCCGACATCAATGTCGAACACCAGGGACTGCTCGCGCTGCTCGACCCGCCGGTGCGGACGCTGTGGATCACCGATCCGCCCCGAGGCCGCTGACATGACGAGCTTCGACACGCCCGCATCGGGCGTCGGGCGCTTCGGCGCTCTCACCTATACCTCGTACTCCGCGCCATCCAACCCGGGTGCGCCGGGTCGAAGCGGCTGGCAGGTCAAGGAGCAGTCGGCCGACATCGACGACGTCGAGACGGCGTTGCTGACCGGCTGGGTGACCAGGACATTCGACCCCGTCGAGCCCATCCCGCAGTATCCGACGGCGGCCGACATCGCGGCGTTGCCGCGCAGTCTCACCTATGTGCGGCTCGACGCGGCCCGCGCCGTGCACAGCCACACCGCACCCGCGGGTTCCGACAATCAGGGCAGGCCGGGAAATGTGTTCGCGCACCTGTTGCTCGACCGCGCCGTGCACCGCGGCGCCGCGCACCGCAGGCCGATCGACCTGTGGCGGTCGCCGGATTGGCTCACCCCCTTCGGACAGACCGACGTGGCGGCGGCCACCCTCGATCCGGCCACACCGTGCCCGCACCCCACCGACGCGGTCGGACGCCGGGCCGTCCTCGACTTCCTGCTCGGCAGCCAGACCCGGCGGATCACCACGCTGTGTCTGCTGCTCGACGCGGTGGCGCACTGCCTGCGCGGCGGACCTCGCATCGTGCTCGCCGTCGACGATCCCGACACGGCGGCGCTGTGGATCGCGGCGCTCACCGCGTTCACCTCGCCCGCGTGCGCGGCGACCATCAGCTGGTCGACCTTCGTCCGCGCGGGCGAAGTCGACGCGGCCCTCGCCCGCGGGCTGCACCTCGTCGCGATCCCGACCCGCGACACCGCCGCGCTCGTCGACGACAATCGGCGCGTCGTGGTCGACACGAGCGACACCGCGCGATCCGCGCGCCGAGGTGAATTCGGCACGGCGCCGCATCGCACGGCACGCGGGGCCGAGGTTGAGGTCACCGAATGGTCGGAATTGGCCGAAACCGCGCTCGTCGACCACGCCACGGCCGACGCCGTGCTGGGCGAGTTGGACACGATCACCGACGATGTCCGCGACCGGGCGCTGCTCGAGCCCGCGTGGCCGCTGGCGATGGCGGTCGCGGCGAACACCGACCTGCGCGAGGCCCATCGCCACGCGCGGCAGGTGATCGTGCGCGAGACCCGCGTGCGGCTCTCCGACCACCCCGCATTGCATCAAAAGGTCCTCGCGGTCATGCTTCCCGGCATCGGGGACAGCGCCGAGGACGCGTGGCGGGTGCTCACCGCCCCGGATGTGGCGCGTTTCCTCGACCCGTCCACCCGCGACCTGGTGTGGAAGATCTTCGTGGACAGAGCGCTCGACGAACCCGCGTGGGTCGCGGCGGAGCGTCGGTCCTACGCCGTTTCGCCGCCCGTG
Organism: Nocardia bovistercoris; assembly: GCF_015674855.1. Taxonomy (GTDB): domain Bacteria; phylum Actinomycetota; class Actinomycetes; order Mycobacteriales; family Mycobacteriaceae; genus Nocardia; species Nocardia bovistercoris. The sequence continues at coordinate 236,935 of NZ_JADMLG010000011.1, forward strand.
CTGACCGAAGCCGACACCGCGGGGATCGCCGAGAAGGTGCGCACGGCGGCACGGCGGCTCGCGATGCGGGCGGACACCCACCGTCGAAACCTCGCCGCGGTCGCCGAGATCGCGCGCGCCGCCTTGCGCACGCTCGAGCTGTTCGAACATCTCGGCCCCGCTGGGCGCGGCGCCGACGACACGATGATCGATGTCCTCGAACAGACCCTCGGTCCCGTGCTGCTCGATCGGCCGCGCGGCCTCGAATTCGTCGGGGACTACGGACCGATCGACGATCACGTCCGCGCCGCGTTCGTGCAGCCCGCGATGGCATCGGACCGCGACTTCGATCAGCCGCTCGGACAGCGTTTCGCCGATCAGGTGGCCGACTGGCTGATCGGACCCGCCGTCCCCGATCTGGCGGCGCTGCGCCGCGATCCCGATCTGATCGCCTCGCTCCCCTACCACATCGGCGCGGACCGGATCTTCCGCAACCTCACCGGACCCCGATCCCGGTCGGGCTGGGCACAGTACGCGCCGATCGCGCTCATGCGGGCGCTGCACGAGGCGAGCGCGCCGCACCGGTTTCGCCCGACCGATATCGCACCGCTGTTCGAGGAGCACTCGAACATCACGGATCTGGTGGCGATCGACCGAGGGTACGGCGGCGTCGTACCGATACACCTCTACCATCGCGCGCTGGTGTCGGCCGCGACAACCGAGGAACTCGACGAACTCGCCCGCCACATCCTCCTACGCGCCGGATCGGATCCCGACCCCGACATCGCGCTGCGGGCGACGGCGCCGAATCCCGGACTCGACGCGCTGACCGAGTCATGGGCCGAATTGGCCAGGGTGAACTGGCACACCGTGCGACGCGACGATCTCGATCGGTGGTCCGCGGTATTCGTCGACCACTACTCGCGCCCCGATTCCCGACCGCCCGCGGCGCTCAACTTCAATCTCGGCATCGCCTACCTGCTGGCGCGGTCCACCGAAGTCGAGCGGCGGACAACCGTCGCGGCTCCATTGCGTCCCGACCATGCGGCGGCCGTGATCGACGCGGTGGCCGAGAACTGGAACGCGACCGTCGCGATACTGCGCAGACTCGTCGACCACGTCTGTCTCGATGCCGCCTGGATCTGCGGACTCGCGGTCGTCACCACGTTCGAACCGCTGGCCTCGGCGTCGCTGAGTACGCAGGATCCGTTGCGCAGCCTGTACGGCGACCGTGGCGAAACACTGTTCGAAGAAGTCGCTCGGAACCTGCTCGAATGCCCGCATCGCTGGGGCGCGCCCGCGACGACGGACCGGTTGGCCGACGCCGTGCGGCGGCAACTGCGGGCGAACGGGAACGATCGACGTTTCGACAAGACCGACCTGCGCGAGTTCGCAGGCGAATGGCGAGACCGGAGCACGCCGCGAGGAGTCCGAGTGTGACCACCTACTTTCTGGACCGAGGCGGCCGAATGACGCTGCCCGGCAACAAATTCCATCTACGTGTCGACGGCGCGGGCGGGCGCGTGGCCATCGACGTCACGCACCGGGATCACCAGGGGCTCAGCTCGGGTCGCCGAGATCGCGCCACCGTCTCGCGGATCACCCAGCGCACGATCATCGCCGCCGTGCCCGGCGACGGGGCGCCGGTCTTCCGCGACGGAGCAAGGGTCGCGCTGTTCATCGAGTCCGACGACGAGCACGGATCCGAACCGCTGACGGTCGAGGTGGTCCAACAAGACGTCGGCGCCACGTTCCGCGCCGAATTGGCACGGCTCACCCCGGTCGGCAACCGCATCGAACTCAGCGTCCGCGCGCCGGACCAACTCTCGCCCCGCGCGCTGGCCGCCTTCCGCACCGCGCACGAACTACTCGGCGCCCGCACGCGTCCGCATGCCGTCGCCGACGAGATCGACATCGCCATCGACACCACCGCGTCGATGGCCGCGCGGCTCACCGACGGGTCGATTCCGGCCCTCGCCGATCTGATCGCGGGGGTGAGCCGGGCCGCCGGATGCGATCTGCGCGATGTGCGATTGCTCGGCCCGCTCGCCGACAGCATCGCCGCCGAACCGCTCGGCACCCTCGCCGACCGGGTGGCGGCCGTCGTCGGCGAGACAGGCGTCGGCATCGGGCGTTCCACGGGGGTGGCGGAATCGGGCAACGGAGACGACGTCGTCCTCGTGGTCACCGACGCACCGCCGGTCGAGCGCCTCGACACCGGGCCGGGAGTGCGGCATCTGGTGTTGAGCGAGGAACCGATCGCCGCCGACGCGCCCGCACAGACCGGAATCGTCCCCGCGCACCTGACCGCCACCGCCGTGACCGCCCCCACCGTGCCGGATCAGGATGCCGCCACCTTGCGACACCTCGTCCGCGGACTGCTCGCCGCGTTGGCGGCCCGAGCCTGAGGAGTATCCCGATGACCAAATGCCCGTTGTGTTTCCACACGCTGACGCCGGATCGGATCAGCTGGATGTCCACCTCCGGCGAGGCGACCGCGGACCGGATCGCCACCCGCTACGCCGGTTTCCCCGTCAGCTCACGCACCATCGTGGAAGCGCACAGCAAGAAGCGCGGTGCTCCGGTCCCCTCCCGCGACGCGGCGATGACGATGGTCGGCTCCGAAGTCCAGGAAGTATGCCCGGACTGCCACCATCCGCTTCCCGAGCGCTGGCGAGACCACGACACCGTCTGCATCGCCATGGCGGGCGCACGCGCGACCGGCAAGACGATCTACATCGCCGTTCTGGTGCGCGCGTTGCAGATGGCGGGAGAACGCCTCGGCCGCGTGGTCGAGCCGCACGACCAGCGCACCGCAGAGAGCTACGAACAGTTCTACGAGACCATCCTCTACAAGGAACGGCGAATGCTCAGCGGCACCATCTCGCTGGCCGGACGCACCGCCGCCGACACCGATCACGGCACCCTGGTGTTGCGCCTCGGGCATTCCGGCGGCAGGCAACAGTTGCTCGTGATCCGTGACGTGGCGGGTGAGGACCTGCAGAATCGCGCGAACGCGAGCGAACAGTGGACTCGGTTCTTCGGTCACGCCGACGGCGTCGTCTTCATGTTCGATCCGCTGAAGGTCCCGAGTGTGGAGAATCAGCTACGCGGACTGATCCCGCAGGCGGCCCCCGACACCAGCCCGCCGCTGACGGTATTGCAAACGGTGCTGTCGATGATCGGATCCAACAACCCGCGACTCGCGGTGGTGCTCTCGAAATTCGACGCGCTGCACGAACTGCGGAATGTGCGTGGATCGGAATGGAGCACCGTGATGAGCAATCCCGGCGCCGGATTCTCGCGCGATCCGAGCGCGAACCGCACCGGCTACGACGAAAACGACGGCGAACTGGTCGACGCCGAAGTGCGCAGCCTGCTGACCATGCTGCGCGCCAAACCGATCATCGACGCCGTCGACTCACCGCACACCGGCGCGCGGTTGAATTCGCGCTTCTTCGCGGTGTCGGCGCTCGGCGCCCTCCCCGCGGGGCAGCGGGTGTACGAGGGCGGCATCTCGCCGTTCCGCTGCCTCGACCCGGTGCGCTGGATTCTGGACGGAGCGGGCGTATGGAACTGACCACGACCCGAGAGGGGCATTCGGCATGACCGACCTCATGATCCGCGCGGGAATCGTTCTGCTGCTCGGCGTGAGCTGCGTAGGGCTCGGATACTTCGTGCGCGTACTGCAGGTCCTGCGCGAGGAGCCGCGGCGGCGATCCGAGCCGCGGCACGTCGCGGCGCACCAGTCGGGATCGCCGTGGGGCGGATACTCGCAGCCCGACACCCGCACCGTCGAGATCATCAAGGAAGTCCCCGATCCACAGCAGGCGGAGCGAATCGACGAGCTCGAACACGAGATCAACGGCATCGTGTACGGACTGATCCGCGCCTACAACGTCAGTGAGACCGAGCGGACCAGGCTGCAGATCCGTCAGGTGCTCGAGACCAGCGAGGTCTACCCCTTCGACGCGGAGGCAGGCGAGATATACACCGAGCACGGTGGCCGCTACGACGCGGTCGAGCATCGCCTGACCGAGCACGCGAACCACGATCGTGTCATCGCCGAGTCGATCCGGGTCGGCTGGGAGGACCGGGCCCGTCGCATATGGCTTCCCGCCGAGGTGGCGGTGTGGACCACCGACCGCTCCCTCGGGCGCGCACCCCAGGAGACGATCCGATGAGGTTCACGATGCCGTCGTTCGCCGTGCGTCCCGGCCCCGCCCTACTGCCCGCCGTCGGCGCCACCGTCTGTGGAATCGCCGCCATCGCGTGCGGTGTCACACTCGTCGTATACGTCCCGACATCCGAAGCCGAAGCCCCTGCGCCACCACCGATCTCGCAGACCGCGCCACCGACGACCACGCCCGAACCCGCGCCGCCGCCACCGCCACCACCTCCGCCGGTGGAGACTACGGAGGCCACGACGACGCCACCGGCTACGACACCCGAAACCCCGCGACCGCTGCCCGCACCTCCAGCCCCCATCCGCACCCCACTTTTCCCTTTCTGACCGCATATCGGATAGGCGGATCACCAGATCATCTACCCCGCACGGGTTCTCGGGGCGAAGCGGGCCCGATGCTCGGTCGGGGCCATGCCGCGACGCCGCTTGAACGCCGCACTCAACGCGAACGCGTTGGCATAGCCCACTTTCCGCGCGATGGCCGCGACGGTCAGATCGGTGTCCCGCAGGAGGTCGGCCGCGAGCGCCACCCGCATACCGGCCAGATAGGCCATGGGAGGTTCGCCCACCTCCGCGGTGAACCGGCGAGCCAACCCCGCGCGGGAGGCGCCGAGCCGGGCGGCCAGTCCGGAGACCGTCCATGACTCGGCGGGGCGTTCGTGCAGCAGTCGCAGTGCCCGACCGACAGTCGTGTCGTCGCCGGTGCGGTACCAGCTCGGCGCGTGCCGCTGCGGGCGGTCGAACCAGGCGCGGAGGGTGGCGATCAACATGAGATCCAGCAATCGGTCGAGTACGGCCTGCTGTCCCGACCGGTCACGAAGGATCTCGCGGGAGATGATATCCAGAAGCGGGTTTCGGCCATCGGATTCGGCGACGACCAGCACCGGCGGCAGCTCGCCGAGCAGCCGCTCGCTGATCCCCGCTTCGCCCTCGTAAGCGCCACTCAGCAAGACCGCGTCACCATGGCCGGTGACGCCGCAGGTTCGTGGTCGCGGCCGCGACCGATCGTCGGTGCGGCGGGTGGCGGTCTCGGCGCAGTAGTCCGCGACCGTCATCACCCGGTGCGCCGAACTCGTCGGCTCGTCGGCGATGGTGTACGGGGCCGGGCCACGAATGATCGCGATGTCGCCCGCGTCGATCATCACCGGGTCGCCGGACGACGGCGTGATCCACGCTCGGCCCCTCAGCATGGTGGCCGTGCTCAGCGCGGCGCCGCTGGTGAATCGAAGCGACCACGGCGGGCTCAGGATCGACTGGGTGAGCAACGCCCCTCGGGCGTGAACCCCGTCCAACAGCTGCGAGAGCGTATCCACACCTCTCAATGTATCGACGCTCGAGAGTCGAATAGACGCTCGAAAATCCATCCGAGCGTTCCGGAGATGGCCGCGACACCCCCTGACCGGATTGACTCGACGGCATGACAGAGCAACCAATTCTGGTCACCGGAGCGACCGGTAAGACCGGCTCGCGCGTCGTATCCCTACTCCGCGAGAAGGGCATCGCCGTCCGCCCGGGATCACGCTCGGCCCGACCCCGGTTCGACTGGGCGGATCGCTCGACATGGGACGCCGCCCTCGCGGGTGTCGAGGCGGTGTACCTGGTTCCCCACGAGCTCGATCCGCTCGCGAAGCCCTTCGTCGCGCGCGCCGCGGAACTCGGTGTCGAACGCGTCGTCGGCCTGTCCGGCCGCGGTATCGACACTCCCGGTTACGCCGGTGCGAACAGTGGCGCGGGAAAGCTTCTCGGCGATGTGGAGGAGGCGCTGCGCGGGTCGAGCCTGCGCTGGACGATCGTGCGACCGACCTGGTTCGCGCAGAACTTCAGCGAGGGCTTCTTCCTGGACGCGGTGCTAGCGGGTGAGCTGCGCCTACCGACCGGCGACGGCGCGGCGACCTTCGTCGACGCCGAGGACATCGCTGCCGTTGTGGTCGCGGCGCTCACCGACGACATCCACCACGAACAGGTCTACGAGGTGTCGGGCCCGCGCGCGGTGACCCTCGCCGAAGCGGCCGCGGAGATCTCCGAGGCCACCGGCCGCCCGATGAAGTACGTGCCGTTGAGCCATGCGGAGTTCGTCGCGGAACTCACCGGACACGGCATGTCGGCCGCCGACGCGGGCGAGTTCGCGGACACGGTCGGCGCGATCCGTCGCGGCCTGGATCACCACGTCTCCGACGGCGTGCGACGCGCGCTCGGCAGGCCTGCCCGCGAATTCCGCACCTTCGTGAAAACCGCCGCGGCCAACGGCGCTTGGAGGTGAGTCGTGCGGGGCGGACCCGGTTCATCCCCGACGATGGAATCGGAGCTTCAGGCCGCGTGGTTTGAGGGTGATCTGTTCGGCGACGTCGAGTCGGTAGTCGGGGTCGGCTTCGAGGGTGAAGGCGTGCAGGATGTGCGCGAGGGCCAGCAGGGTTTCGTGGTAGGCGAATTGGCGTCCGATGCAGGCGCGTTCGCCGGTGCCGAAGGGTTTGTAGGCGGCGCGCACGTCGGGGGCGAGGGTGCGCAGGTTGTCCGGCAGGAACCTGTCGGGGTCGAATTCGTCGGGGTCCTCGCCCCAGCCGGGGTCGCGGTGCGCGGCCAGTGTCAGGACGAAAACCCAGTCCCCTCGTTCGAAATGGTATCGGCCGCCGCCGATGCTGGTGTCGTGCTTGGCTTCCCGGAAGTATCCCGGCGCGATCGGCCACAACCGCAGGGTTTCGTCGACAACGCGGCGCAGATACCGCAGTTTCGCCACCTCTTCGTAGTCGATGGCAAACGAATCGCGTCCGGGCCGACGTTCGTCGACTTCCGCACGGGCCGTGGCGGCGATGTCGGGGCGGGTCGCCAGATAGTGCAGGGCGAAGGCTAGCAGCCCGGCGGAGGTCTCGTGGCCCGCGACCAGGAAGGTGAGGATCTGGTAGCGAATATTCTTCTCGTCGAGGGCTTTCCCGGTTTCGGGATCGGTGCTGTCGAGCATCAGGCCGAGCAGGTCGTCGGTGCGGTGCGAATCGTCTCGGCGGCGGGCGGCGATGACGTCGTCGACGAGTTTCTTGGCGAAATCGATATCGGCCGAATACTGCCGAGCCCGGCCCGGCGGGAGGTTGTGGAGGACGGGCGGGAGGTTGGAGTTGCGGTTGACGAATCGCAGGCTGCGCGTCATCGCGGCGACGAACGGGTGGTCGTCGGTCTCGGAGCGGGTGAACGAATCGAAACCCGTGCTGAAGCCGCAGCGCCCGATGACCTCGAGGGTGAACTTGTTGGTGTCCTCCGCGACATCGATCCAGCGGCCCGCGCGCTCGGACCAGTGGTCAACCAGTTCCACCGCGGTCTCGGTCATGGTCCGGTGGTAGCCGCGCATGGCCGACTGGGTGAACGCGGGCATCAGGATGTTGTGCGCCGTCCGCCAGGAGGGTTCGGCGTTGTGGGCGGTGAACAGGCCGTCGCGGGCGATGCGCCGCATCAGCTTGAACAGCGGGCTCAGATTCTTGGTCCAGTTCGCCTCGTTGTTGATCTCGGCGAGCAGGTCGACGCCGGAGACGACGACCACCGGATGATTGATGATCCGGCGCTCGTAGATCGGGCCGAGCGCGCGGGCGTCGCGCATCGCGGCCTGGGTCGGTGTGCCGGGTCGCACGGTGAGCAGGTCACCGATCAGCGGCAGGCGCAGCGGCGGGTGCGGTAGTTCTCGGACCGGGCGAACGGACACATCGGTCATCGGGGCGACTCCTCGACAGTGCGTGCGGCCGGAGCCGTCGACCCGTGCGCTCGCCGCGCGTCGGCGGCGCTCGGCCATCGGTCGGCGAGCGCGAACAGGACTTCACCCCCCGACCTTCGTAACCGTGTGCTCGGAACAGCACCGACCGCCGACACTACCCGCACCGGTCGGGCACGACCTCAGGGGACGTAGAGGTACCACTCTGCGAAAGGGCCTTGGACGGGCCAGGTGTCGGCCATGATTTTGGCCGGGCCCATGCCGACCCAGAGGTCGACGGTCACGGTGTCGCCGCGGGCGGCGCCGGTGCGGACGTAGACGTCCTGATGCCGGAAACCCGCGGAGCCCACCCAGCCGAGCATCACGTGGTTCCCGCACGGGCCGCGCTGGTAGCCCTGGGGCGTGACGTGCGCGCGGACGAAACCGGGCCGCCCGCGTGCGGCTTCGAGGTCGACGGTGATCGCTCCGGTGCAGAAGTTCGCGTCGCCGAAGGTGTAGAGGGTGTTGCCGATCGGAGCCCATTGCGGCAGCGGATCGGCTTGCGCCGGAACGGTTGTCGTCACGCTCCCGAGAACGACCGCTCCGATGGATACCGCCATTGCCGCCGATAGTCGCCGTAGCCTCATCTGTCGAAGACCTTCCTCGTGCGCCGCGCGGAGGTCATGGGCACTCGGACGGACCTCTGCGGCGTCGGTGCCGCGCGGCGGAAGTCGTTCCGAGGGTGAGCATATCGGACGAACCGGGACAGCGGGGGTCTTTGCGCGGCACGCGCGGATCGGCGTCGGCCTGCCACATCCAGCGGCCGAACCGCTTGCGCTCCAGAAGAACTCCGCCTTTCACCCGGACCGGAAAGCGCCGGGTGAATGTCCGGTGGTGCGGCGGAGCAGGCGGTTGAGGGCGGAGGCGTCGGCGAGGCCGATGGACCGCGCCACGTCGGCGACGCTGCGATGCGGATCGCGCAGCAGGTCGAGCGCGGCTTCGACCTTGATCCGCTGGGCGAACTGGATGGGCGACAGTCCGGTCGTGGCGTGGATGCGGCGCGTCAGGGTTCGGGTGGAAAGGTGGGTGGCCGCGGCCAATTCGCTCAGGCGGATCGGGTGGTCGAGTCGGTCGAGGACGAACTGTTCGACGGTGGCGAGGTCGGGATCGATATCGCGGTATGCCTCGCTGCGCCGGAAGGGTGTCTGCGAGACGCGCGGCGCCACAGCGATTCTCGCCGCGACCGAGCGGGCGACGACGGAGCCGAAAGCCTCCTCGACGATCGCGAGGAGCAAGTCGACGTGCCCGAGGACGGCTCCCGCGGTGAGCACCGAGCGGTCACGCACCAGCATCCGGTCGGCGTCCACGTGACAGGTCGGATACCGTCGGGCGAAAACGCCTGCGAGCCACCAGGTGGTCGTCACGTTCCGATCGGCCAATACGCCCGCTTCCGCGGCGAGGAACGTCCCGGTGCAGGAAGCCGCGATCCGCGAATGGCGCGCGTCGGCCAGCCAGCGCGCCGCCGCGCGCGCATCGGGCTCGCCGAGGCGCCGTTCGATCTCGGTCGCCCCGGAACAGCCGATGCCGGGAACGACCACCCACGGACGCGCCGCACCGGCCTCGGACAACGGGGTCGCGGCGACCGACAACCCGCCGCGCAGGTCGACCGCGCCACCGTCACCGCCGACCACCCGAACGTCCACCGCGGGCGCGTGGCCCGTGGCGTGACTGCGCGACAGCGCCTCGGCGAGGTCGACCGTCGCGGCGACCCCGACCGATCCCGAACCGGGTATCACCAGCACATCCACCGAAAGCATATGGCGAGATTAGCCAATTCGATGCTGTTTCGGCCACCGCTCGACCGCGCGCGACAGCCCGCGTCAGGAAGTCGCCTCGGCCCACTCCTCCGCCCAGGCTTGCAGCGGTTGCAGCGCGATCATCAACGCACGCCCGTGGTCGGTCAACCGATACCCGCCCGCGTCGTGATCGACGATGCCCAGGTCCCGCAGTTCCTTCAGGCGCGTGTTCAGCGAGCCCGGATTGGTTTCGCACGCCTGCTGGAGCGCACGGAAGGTGAGCGGGTCGCCGCGCAGCTCCCACAGCAGGCGCAGCGCTCCACGCCTGCCGAGCATGTCCAGGGCGACCATGATCGGTCTGCCCGAGCTGGATCCGCGGGCGGGCGAGCCGATTCCGGGCGAATTCATGCTTTACATTTTGTAGCGGAAGTCCGTAATCTGGCAAATATGACCAGCTATAAAATTCATAGCGCACGCATGGCTCCCGCTCCGTCGCCGCTACCTACCGATATGCAGGACGCCATCGACGCCATCATGCGCGGCGCCCCACCACTGCTGCTGTTCACCACCATGGCTCGGGACCGACGCCTGTTCTTCAAGTTCTTCGACTCCGGCCTCCTCGATCGCGGCCACCTGACGATCCGGCAACGCGAAATCGTCATCGACCGGGTCACCGCCCGCTGCGGAGCCGAGTACGAATGGGGCGTACACGTCTCGGCATTCGCTCAGAAGGCGGCCCTCACCGAGGACCAGATCACCTCGCTCGTACACGGCGGCCCCGAAGACACCTGCTGGGACGAGCCCGACCGAATACTGCTGCGCCTGTGCGACACCCTGCACCGCGACTGCACGATCGACGACGAACTCTGGGCGGATCTGACCGCACACCACAGCGAGGAAGCGATCCTCGAACTGCTCATGCTGGCAGGCACCTACCGAACGGTGAGCTACCTCGTCAACAGCTTGCGCCTACCACCTGAAGCGGGCGCCCGCCGCTTCCCGCCCCGGTAGCACCGCACCCGAGACTCACCCCGCGACCGCGCCGCTTCCCCCTGCGGACCGCCACATCCGACGCTCGTCCCGACCATCGGACGAGACACCGACATCGACGAATCCGTGGCGGCGGTAGAGGCCGATCGCGGGCCGATTGTGCGCCTTCACCGAAAGAGTGACATCGCGACCGTCCGCCCAGTCGACGACCGCTCCGACCGCGGCATCCGCAACACCTCGACCTCGAGCGAAGGGGGCGACCCACATCGACATCAGTTCGACGACGCCTTCGGCGGCCTCACGACCACCGACCATGCCCGCCGCGATCCCGTGCCGGTAGACGATCACATTGAACGGGACATCGGTCAGGCGGGCGCGCCACCGCGCCTCGGTATCACCGGGACCGCTCCAGTCCGCGAGTACGGAGCCGAAACTCGCGGGCGACTCGGTCAGCGCGCGGAGGCGAAGACCGCGCCACAGTCGCCAGTCGTCGGCCCGGAGCGTCCGCACCTCGATCACCGCCACCCCCTGCTCACCGCATCCGAGTGGACTCGACGATATCCGGTCGCCCGCACCTCGGCCTGCGATTTTTCGCGGTGGATCGCGGCGTCGGTTCCACGTGCGTCCGGCCGCCGAGGGCAGAATCACATGCCGCAGTACATCGTCAACAACTTGATTGTGCACAATGCTTATGTCACGATCGGCGATATGAGCACCCCGGTCACATCGAACCGACCATCCCGCGTCGCGGAAGCGATTCGGACGATCGCGCGCCTGCTGCTCGGGGTCGCCCTCGTCTTCGCGGGGATCACCCATCTCACCTCCGCACGCGAGGAATTCCAGGCCCAGGTTCCCGCGTGGGTTCCGGTCGACGAGGATCTGGTCGTCCTCGCCTCTGGTGTCGTCGAGATCGGGCTCGGCCTGGCGCTGGTGTTCGTGGTCCGGCGTTGGCGGCCGATCGTCGGTGTCCTGGCCGCCGCGTTCTTCCTGGTGATCTTCCCGGGCAATATCGGCCAGTGGCGCGAACACGTGGACGCCTTCGGCCTCGACACCGACGGCAAGCGCTTCACCCGGCTGTTCTTCCAGCCCGTCCTGATCGCGATCGCGCTGTGGTCGACCGGCGGTTGGTCCTGGCTGCGGGAGAAGCTGCGGCGCTGACTCGGGGCGTCGACTCAGGAGCCGATGATGTCGCGGGCGCGCCCGACGATGAGCGGGTCGGCGGGGGCCACGATCTCGAGATCCTTGTTGTCGTAGTCGAACAGCCCGAGCACGTGGCGCATGGCGTTGAGCCTGGCGCGCTTCTTGTCGTTGCTCCTGACCACCGTCCACGGCGCGTAGTCGGTGTCGGTGTGTTCGAAGTTCTCTTCCTTGGCCGCGGTGTAGTCGTCCCACTTGTCCAGCGAGGCGAGGTCCATCGGGGACAGTTTCCACTGGCGGACCGGATCGACCTGGCGGATGGCGAAGCGGGTGCGCTGTTCCAGCGGCGACACCGAGAACCAGAATTTCACCAGGTCGACGCCGTCGTCGACGAGCATGCGCTCGAACAGCGGCACTTGGGCCAGGAAGCGCCGATGCTGTTCGGGGCTGCAGAAACCCATCACCCGCTCCACTCCGGCCCGGTTGTACCAGGACCGATCGAACAGCACGATCTCCCCGGCCGCGGGCAGGTGTTGGACGTAGCGCTGGAAATTCCACTGGGTCTGCTCGCGGGCGCTCGGCTTCTCCAGCGCCACCACTCGCGCACCGCGCGGATTGAGGTGTTCGGTGAACCGTTTGATGGTGCCGCCCTTGCCCGCCGCGTCGCGGCCCTCGAACACGATGACCAGGCGGCGCCCGCTGTCCTTGACCCAGTTCTGCAACTTCAGCAATTCGATCTGCAGCAGCCGTTTGTCGGCCTCGTAGACCTGCCGGGATAGTCGATGGTCGTACGGATAGCCTTCGCGCCAGGTGTCGACGACGAACGCGCCGTCCGCGGTCAGCAGGCGCGGGTCGTCGTCGTCGAGGTCGTCGACGGTGTAGCCGGCGGTGTCGGTCAGATCGATCGCGGAGTCGAGGTCCTTGATCTCGCTCAGGTCGCGCAACAGTGGCTGGGAGGTGGCGAAATCGGTCATTCCGCGACATTAACGACACAGGTTGACAAATTGGTGAACTCCCAGCGCACCCGTTCGCGCGACCGTGATCGCGCCGACGCCAGGGCCGAGCACATAGGCTCCGAGCCGGTACACCGAATTGGAGGACGGATGTCGCTGGAAGATCGCCCATCGGGTCGCCGCAAGGATGCGACCGCGACCAGGGCCGCACTGCTCACCGCGGCGCGCACCCTGTTCTCCGAACGCGGCTACGAACGCACCACGGTGCGCGCGATCGCGGCCGAGGCGGGCGTGAATCAGGCCCTGTTGTTCCGCTATTTCGGCTCGAAGAGCGATTTGTTCCGCGCCGCGCTCACCGATCGCGGCTGGCAGATGCTGTCCGACGGGGCCGACGATTCGCTGCCCGCGCGCCTGCTCGCCTCCGTCCTCGACCCGAGCGATACCGCCACCCAGGGCAATTGGCTGATCACCGCATTGCGTTCGGCCGACCGGGAGGACGGCGCCCTGCTGATCCAGCGCGAACTCGGCGACGCGTACGCGCGCACGTTGTCGACCCTCACCGAAGCGCCGGACGGCGAACTGCGCGCCGATCTGCTGCTGGCCTGGTTGCTCGGCATCGCCTTGGTGCGCTCGGTGCACCGCCGCGAGCCACTCGCGCACGCCGACTCGCGCGCGGTCGCCGAGATCGTACTGCGCGCCACGCAGGCGATGCTCGAGAACGTCGACACCAACTTTCCACCGGGGTAACGCATTCCGCTGTTGACTGCGCCCGCGACCAGTCCTATCGTCAATTTGTAAGCAATCGCTTACATCACAGACGTCTCGCGACAGACATCCCAGCGCGACCGACATCCCAGAACGGGAGAGCGCATGACCGTCGACAGCCAGGTCCGCCGATACCCCTTCGGTGAACCGTTCCGCCTCGAGATCGACCCCCATTTCGCCGAACTCCGCAAAGACGAGCCCGTCGCCCGCGTCCAACTCCCCTACGGGGGCGAGGGCTGGCTGGTGACCCGATACGACGACGTCAAGTCCGTCCTGTCCGACCGGCGCTTCAGCCGCGCGGACACCGTTGCGCGCGAAGATATTCCGCGTTCGACCCCGGAGCCGTCGCGGCCCGACGGGCTGCTCACCATGGACCCGCCCGAACACACCCGCCTGCGCAAACTGGTAGCCAAGGCGTTCACCGGCCGCCGCGTCGAACAGCTGCGCCCGCGCATCGCCGAGATCGTCGAGCAATGCCTCACCGCCATGCGGCGCCGCGGCGCACCGGCCGATCTGGTGCAAGACCTCGCCCTGCCGCTCCCGGTCGCGGTGATCTGCGAAATGCTCGGCATACCGGCGCGGGACCAGCACCGATTCCGCGAATTCTCCGACGCGACACTGTCGACCACCGCGTACACGCGCGAGGAGATCGCCGCGGCCCGCGGCGGCCTCGAGGCCTATCTGGCCGAGGTCGTCGCCGAACGAAGGACCCGTCCCACCGACGATCTGCTCGCCGCCCTGACCGCCGCCCGCGACGAGGACGACCGCCTCAGCGAACAGGAGCTGGTCAACCTCGGCATCGTGCTGCTGATCGCGGGCCACGAGACCACCGCCAACCAGATCGCGAATTTCGTCTACACCCTGCTCGGCAATCCGGGCGAATGGGAACGGCTGCGGGCGAATCCGGACCTGCTGCCCGGCGCCATCGAGGAGCTGCTGCGCTACATCCAGCTCGGCGCGGGCACCTCCTTCGCGCGAATGGCCACCGAGGACGTGGAATTGAGCGGTGTGCGCATCCGCGCGGGCGACGCGGTGCTCGTCCACATGCCATCGGCCAACCGCGACGAATCCGTGTTCCCCGACGCCGAGAAACTCGTACTCGAACGAAAGGTCAACCCGCACGTCGCATTCGGCCACGGCGTGCACCACTGCCTCGGCGCGCAGCTGGCCCGACTGGAGCTCAGGATCGCACTCGGCGGCATCCTCGACCACTTCCCCACCCTGCGCCTGGCGGTCCCGGTCGAGGAAATCCCTTGGAAGACGGGCCTTCTCGTGCGCGGGCCCCGAGAGCTGCCCGTCGCGTGGTGAGGTGGGCGCGATGAGCGAGGAACAGTGGCGCATCACCGTCGACCGCACCGCCTGCCTCGGGTCCGGCATGTGCGTCGGGGTGGCGCCGAGCCATTTCAGCCTGGTCGACGGGCTGTCCAGTCCGCGGCGCGAGCACGCACCGCCCGACACCGCGGTGGTGGAGGCGGCCGAGTCCTGCCCGGTCGAGGCGATCCTGGTCACGTCCGCCGAGTCCGGCGCCACGATAGCCCCGGAATAGCGCATCCGGGGCCGGATCGAACCGCCCGCATGAAACTGTCGTTTCCACATCCGGAGAGTGATATTCTCGCATCGTAAATTAAGCGCTTAACCTCGGTGCCGCGAGCACATCCGCTCGGCCGAGCGGCCGTCGGGCACCGCGCTTCTCCGCGTCGGAGCGGCTCGGCGAAAGGACAAGGGACATTGAGTAACGCCATCGACACCGCCACCGTGGCCGGGAGCCACGGATCGGGGATCATTCCGGTCTACGACCCGTCCAACGAAGAGCTGATCGGGGAGGTCGTCGACTCCGACCAGAAGATCGTCGACGAGGCGGTGGCCAGGGCGCGGGAGACCTTCGAATCCGGTGTCTGGCGCAAACTGCCCGCCGCGCACCGCGCCGAGGTGCTCTTCCGCGCCGCCGACATCATCAAGGCGCGCACCGACGAACTCGCCGCCATCGAGGCGCGCGACAACGGCATGAACGCCACCGCGGCGCGCCACATCATCAAGGTGTCGCACGAGATGCTCGTGTACTACGCGGGCTGGGTCGGCAAGATCCACGGCGAGTCGAGCAACCTCGTCTCCGACGGGCTGCTCGGCACGTTCGAGAACTACCACACCTTCACCCAGTACGAACCCGTCGGCGTCGTCGGCCTCATCATCCCGTGGAACGGGCCGTTCTTCATCGCCATGCTCAAGGTCGCGCCCGCGCTCGCCGCCGGTTGCAGCGCGGTGCTCAAGCCCGCCGAGCAGACACCGCTGAGCGCGCTGAAGCTCGAGGAGATCTTCCGCGAAGCGGGTCTGCCCGACGGTGTCCTCAACGTCATCACCGGCTACGGCGAGACCACCGGCGCCGCGCTCACCGCGCACCCGGATGTCGACAAGATCGCGTTCACCGGGTCGACCGAGGTCGGCCGCCTGATCGTGAAGGCGGCCGCGGGCAACCTCAAGCGGCTCACCCTCGAACTCGGCGGCAAGTCGCCGCTGATCATGTTCGACGACGCGAACCTCGACAAGGCGATCATGGGCGCGGGCATGGGCCTGCTCGCGGGTTCGGGCCAGAACTGTTCGTGCACCTCGCGCATCTACGTCCAGCGCGGCATCTACGAACAGGTCGTCGACGGTCTGGCCGCGTTCGCCCAGATGCTCCCGATGGGCGGCAGCGACGACCCGAACTCGGTGCTCGGACCGCTGATCAGCCAGGAGCAGCGCGCCCGCGTGGCGAGCATCGTCGACGAAGGCGTCGCCGCGGGCGCGCATGTGGTGACCGGCGGCAAGATGCTGGATCGGAGCGGCTACTTCTACGAGGCGACGATCGTCACCGACACCACCCCCGACATGCGCCTGATCCGCGAGGAGATCTTCGGCCCCGTCGGCTCGGTCATCCCCTTCGACGACGAGGACGAGGTGATCGCCGCCGCGAACGACACCCACTACGGACTCGCGGGGTCCATCTGGACCGAGAACCTCGGCCGCGCCCACCGCGTCGTCAACGAACTGCGCGCGGGCCAGGTCTGGGTGAACTCCGCGCTCGCCTCCGACCCCTCGATGCCGATCTGCGGCCACAAGCAGTCGGGATGGGGCGGCGAACGCGGCAAGAAGGGCCTCGAGTCCTACTTCAACATCAAGTCGGTCTACATCGGGCACTGACCGATTCTCGACACGGGCGAGCCGGTGGGGCGTACTCCACCGGCTCGCTGTCGCGTGGAATCCACGCGAAGGCTGCTCGGCAGACCGCGAATTGTGACTTGCCCCGGTCGATTCGGGATAGTTTGTGAATTCCCCCTCCGATCGCCGCCACGGTTGTCCGGGCGAGCGGCGTGCGGCACGGTGAGACGCGCAGCATCGGTGCGACCGTCATGTCCCGCGCCCGCTGCCGGACGGCGCGAGGGCCCGCACCGAGAACCGTAGGACATGGCCTTGCCCGGCACCGTCGTCGAGAACGCCTGTGGGTCCGACCCGATAACGCACGAAACGCGGTGCAGATCGAAGGATTTCATGGGTCATCTCGCGATCCCAAGCCGAGGCCGAGCGCCGGAATCGCCGAACGGGCGGGTGACATCGTGAGCGGATCTCCGACGCCGACCCTCTCGGGTGTCGCGAACTCGGCGGCGGCGATCGACGGCGGCGGGCAGACCAAGGTATGGGGGCTGCCGATCTTCGTACTCGGCGGACTGCAGCTGCTCGTGGTGCTCGACGGAACGGTCGTCGCGCTGGCGCTGCCGCGGATTCGCGACGCGCTGGGGCTCACCGAATCCGGGGGCAACTGGATCATCACCGCCTACGTGCTGGCCTTCGGCGGCCTCATGCTGCTCGGCGGGCGACTCGGCGACACCTTCGGCCGCCGCCGGGTGTTCGCGGCGGGCGTCACCGTCTTCACGCTCACCTCGTTGTTGAGCGGTCTGGCCTGGGACGACACCAGCCTGATCGTCGGGCGCGCGCTGCAAGGGATGGCCGCGGCCGTGGCGGCGCCCACCGCGATGGCGCTGATCGCCACCACCTACGCGCCTGGCAAACCGCGCAGTCAAGCGTTCGCGATCTACGCCACCCTGACCGGTGTCGCGTCGGTCGGCGGCCTCATCGCGGGCGGGCTGCTCACCGAACTGTCGTGGCGGCTGATCTTCCTGATCAATGTGCCGATCGGCGTTCTGGTCGTGCTCGGCGCGCTCACCTGCCTGCGGGAATCGCAGGGCGCGCGCAGCCAGCTCGACGTGCCGGGCGCGGTGCTCGCCACTCTCGGCGTGACCTCGGCGGTGTTCGCGGCCAACGAATTCACCGGCGGCTGGCAGCGCCCGATCGTGCTGGCGCCCGCGATCGCCGCGGCGGCGCTGCTGACCGCGTTCGTGCTCGTGGAGCGGCGCGCCGCCAACCCGATCCTGCCGTTCACGGTCTTCGACGATCCGAGTCGGGTGGCGACGCTGCTGGCCATCGTGTTCTGCGGGGCGAACATGATGTGCCTCGCGGTGTTCATCTCCCAGTACCTCCAGATCGTGCGCGGGTATTCGCCCGTGCACAGTGGACTCGCGGTCGTGCCGTTCGCGGGCGGGCTCGCGGTGGCGGCGATCATCGCCTCCAAACTCGCGCTGCGCCTGCCGCCGCGCCCGCTGGTGCTGCTCAGCGCGATTCCCATCATTCCGGGCTGCCTCTACGCGTCGTGGACCGCCACCGATTCGCCCGCCTACTTTCCCGGCATCGCGGCCACCGTGGTCATGATCGGGTTCGGTGTCGGCCTCGCGGCGATCCCGTTGACTCTCGCGGTGGTGGCGGGGGTCACACCTTCCGACATCGGGCCGCTCACCGCGCTCGCCCAGGTCGCCCAGAACCTCGGCGGCGCGGTCGGACTCGTGGTCGTCGGTGCGTTCGCGAGTTCGCGGACGCTGTCGCTGGGCGGTCCGAGCGCACCGGTCGACGACATGTCCGAGCAGCAGATCACCGCACTGGCCCAGGGCTACGGGCTGGCCTTCGCCTGCTGCGCCGTGATCGCGGTGGCGATCGGTCTGGCGACACTTGGCATTCGATTCACCCCGCGGGATATCGCCGAGGGGCAAGCCGCCCAGGAAGCCGCGCATTCCTAGCGGGCCGGTGCGGTCGGTCGTGTACTCCGAGCACTCGCGCGATGATCGAAAAACTGTTGGCGGGCCGCCCCGCGCTAGTAGAGTTCTCCTGGAATGCGAGGACCACTCGCTTCAGATAAGAATCTGATTTCCCGGCGGTCGACCGAGATGCACGGGTGAAAGGCGACGTCATGCGTTTCGCGATGACCTATCCGATACTCAGCCACCCCTGCGACCCTGGCCTGGCCTCCGGCGCCGGAGTCGGCGCGGTCGCCGCGGGGGCGGAGGCGGCGGGATTCCACGCGCTGGGATTCACCGATCACCCGGCCCCAACGCAACGGTGGCTCGACGCGGGCGGGCACGACGCGCTCGACCCGTTCGTCGCCATGGGATTCGCGGCGGCGCGCACCACCACACTGCGGCTGATCCCGAATATCGTCGTCCTGCCCTACCGCAACCCGTTCCTGGTGGCCAAGGCGGGCGCGACGCTGGACCGGCTCTCCGACGGACGCTTCACCCTCGCCATCGGCACCGGCTACATGAAGCGCGAATTCGCCGCGCTCGGCGTCGATTTCGACGAACGCAAGGAACTGGTCGACGAGGGACTCGAGGTGATCCGCGCGATCTGGACCGGCGACGACGTCTCCTACGACGGCAAGCATTTCAGCGCGCGCGGCATCACCGCGCACCCGCGTCCCATCAGCGCACCGCACCCCCCGATCTGGATCGGCGGCAACACCGGCGGCGCCCGCGCCCGCGTGGTGAAACACGGCGACGGCTGGTGCCCGTTCGCCGCGCCGCCCGTCCTCGCGCAGACCGCGGGCACCACATCGATGGACTCGGTCGAGGCCCTGCGGCACGGCGTCGAGGATCTGCGCAGGCGGTGCGACGCCGCCGGACGCGACTGGTCGACCCTCGACATCAGCTTCACCAACTTCGCGGGCGGCTCCCCCGGTGAGCCCGGTTTCGACGCCGACGCCTACCTCGACGGACTCGAGAAACTCGCCGCGCTCGGCGTGACCTGGGTGCAGGTCCCGCTGCCCGGCGCGGGGGTCGAACCGCTGCTCGAGGAACTCGACCGCTTCCGCGCCGCGGTCATCGACGTCTACAAGTAGGGAGACGACCATGGTCCTGAGCCGTGACGCGGTCTCTCTGGACGGGCACACGGCGGTGGTCACCGGCGCGGGCGCGGGCATCGGCCGCGCGATCGCGCTGGCCTTCGCCGCATACGGCGCGCGCGTGGCGGTATGGGAACGCGACGCCGACACCGCGCGCTCGACGGCGGAACTGGTCGACGGTCTGGCGTGCATATGCGACGTCCGCGACGAGACGCAGGTCGACACCGCGCTCGCCGACACCGTGGCCGCTCTCGACACGCCCACGATCCTGGTGAACAACGCGGGCGGCGTGTTCCCGGCGCCGCTGCTGGAATCCACCCCGAAGGGCTGGGACACCCTGATCCGGTCCAACCTCACCCACGTGCTGCTGTGCACGCAGCGCGTCGCGCGCGCGATGGCGGCATCCGGGCGGGGCGGCAGCATCGTCAACATCAGCACCATCGAGGGCATGCGGGCCGCGCCGGGCTACGCCGCCTACGCCGCCGCGAAGGCGGGCGTGGTCAACTTCACCAAGACCGCGGCGCTGGAATTGGCTCCGCACGGCATCCGGGTCAACGGCATCGCGCCCGACATCACCGTCACCGAAGGCATCCTCGCCATGGCGCCCGAGGGATTCGCCGAACGCACCGGCCTGATGGTGCCGATGGGCCGCGTCGGCGAGGTCGACGAGGTGGCGGGGGCGGCGGTGTTCCTCGCGTCGGCGCTCGGCTCCTACGTCACCGGACAGACCATCCACGTCGACGGCGGCACCGCGGCATCGGGCGGCTGGTACCACCACCCCGACGACGGCCACTACGTGCTCGGAGCGAGCACCCCGATCGCGAAGGAGTCGCGTTGAGTACCAAGGTCATGCGAGGAGTACGGGTCCTCGAGGTCGCCCAGTTCACGTTCGTTCCCGCCGCGGGCGCCATTCTCGCGGACTGGGGCGCCGACGTGATCAAGGTCGAACATCCCGTGCGCGGCGACACCCAGCGCGGCTTCCTCAACATGGGCGGTTTCCGGCTCGACCCGGACCGGCACCCGCTCATCGAGCACCCGAACCGAGGCAAACGCAGCGTCGGCATCGACGTGTCGCATCCCGAGGGCCGCGAAGTGCTCTACGAGATCGCCCGCACCGCCGACGTCTTCCTCACCAATTACCTACCCGCGCAACGGCAGAAGAACAAATTCGACATCGAACACATCCGCGCTGTCAACCCCGACATCATCTACGCGCGCGGCAGCGCCTACGGCGACAAGGGCATCGAACGCGACACCGGCGGCTTCGACGGGACCGCCTTCTGGACCCGCAGCGGCGTCGGCCACGCGCTCAGCCCCGAAGCCCTCGGCGGCCCACTGTCCCAGGGCATCCCCGCCTTCGGCGACTCCATCGGCGGGATGAACATCGCGGGCGGCATCTCCGCGGCCCTGTTCCACCGCGAACGCACCGGCGAGACAACCGAAATCGACGTCTCCCTGCTCAGCACGGCGTGGTGGGCGGCGGGGGCGAGCGTCACCCAGGGACTCGAAACCGGCGAAGCCATGCGCGCGGCGATGCCCGATGCCGCCGTCCCCTCGGCGAATCCGTTCCTCGGCAACTACGCCACCTCCGATGGCGGCACCATCAACCTGTGCATCGTCAGCCCCACCGGCTACATCCGCGACACCTTCGAACACCTGCACCTCCCCGAAGCCGCCGACGACCCGCGCTTCCGCGACGTCCTGCCACTGCTCGAGAACGCCGACGCCGCCGTCGTGCTCATCACCGAAGCCATCGCGAGCAAGCCCTTCGACTACTGGCGCGAACACCTCAAAACCATGAAGGGGCAATGGGCCCCCTTCGCCAGCCTGATCGACCTCGGCACCGACGCCCAGGCCATCGCCAACGACATGATCACCGAAGTCGAGGCCGCCGACGGCGGCGCCCCCTTCAAAGTGGTGCGCGGCCCCGTACAGTTCGACCACGAACCCCTCGAAACCACCCGCGCCCCACAGGCATCCGAACACACCGAGGTCGTACTCCTCGAACTCGGCCTCCCCTGGGAACGCATCGAAGCCCTCAAGGAATCCGGCGCCATCGCCTGAACCCCACCGGGCGCACGGCCGAAACCGACAGCTGGGTTCCGAGAAGCGGCTGTTCCCCTCGACCGCCGTGCCACCACTTCGGATCAACCCGGAAGCCGCACACCCGGAGCTCGGCAGCGGTGGCCGACGACCCCGAAACTCGGTCTACAAGCGGATGTCGGCGAGCGGTCGACGCGGCTACGGCGAGGGGCGTGTCGGATCGCGCGGTGCCCGAACCGTACTCGTCGACAACCGGCGAGCGGGGTTACACCGTCGCGGCGGTCACCTCTCGGCCCCGCGTGGTGTGCGGGTGAGAGGGTAGGTCGCCCAGTGCAATTCGATGCCGTCGTCGGCGTGGGTGACGAGCAGGAGTTCGCCTCGGAGCCTGCCCGCGACGGCGCGGAAACGCCCGGGCTCCGCTTCGGTGAAACGGGTGTCGCTGGTCTCGGGGTCGGTCGCGAGGCGGGCGTGCAGGCCGTCGATCTCCCAGCGCAGGATCGTCTCGCCCGCTTCGGACCACCACACGCCGAGCATCGGTTCGATGTGCGGCGGGCACAGGGCGGGAAACCATTCTACAGGGGTCTGCGCGGGCTGTTCGCGCAGCACCTCGGCGAGGATTTCGGTGGCGACGGCGTCGGTTTCGATTCCGCCGGTGACGTTGGCCATGACCGCGACCGACATGCCGGTGTCGCGGTCGACGGCCAGCGCGGACCGGAATCCCGGCAGCGCTCCAGTGTGGCCGGCGACGATGCCGTGGTCGTGGCGTCGCAGGGCGAGGCCGAGGCCCCAGCCGCGGGTCCAGCCCGACGTGTCGACCATCGTGTGCGTGGCGTGCATCTGCTCGACCACCCCGACCGGCAGCACCGCGGGCTCGCGCCCCGCCAGCGCGTAACCCCAGCGCAGCAGATCGGTTGCGGTGGACCACATCTGGCCCGCGACGCCGATCGCGCCCTGATCCAGCACCGGTTCCCGATGCACCCGCGCGACGAACGGGTCGAGCCGGTACCCGACGACGGCGCCGTCCGGCGCGGACCACGACGTGGAGTTGAGGCCGAGAGGGCGCAGCAGCATGTCGTCGATCACCGATTCGCACGACCGCCCGGCCACCGCTCGGATCACCTGACCGAGAACCGCGTATCCGAGGTTGGAGTAGTGCCAGCGCCGACCCGGTTCGGCGACGAACTCGACCCGCGCGAACGCTTCACGCAACGCGGCCGAGGACGGTCCGCGCATGGTCTCCCACATGTCGGTCGGCGCTTCCCGAGGCAGACCGGCGGTGTGCGACAACAGCATGCGCGGACTCACCCGCCCGAACGGCGTGCCGGGCAGATGTCTGTCGATCGGTTCGTCCAAGCCGAGCTCACCGCCCTCGGCCAGCAACAGCGTGACCGCGGCGGTGAAACTCTTGGTGATCGCGCCGACGCGGTAGACGCTCTCCCCCGTCGCGGGCACCCGGTTCTCCACATCCGCCTGCCCGACCGCCGCCACCGCCGCGACCACCCCGTGCTTACCCACCGCCGCGAGCAGACTCGGTATCCCCGCCTCGGCGCGCAGATCCGCGACCCGCGCCCAGAGCCTGCTGTGGAACTCGCTGTCCATCCATGCCTCCCGTCGTCAACAGGATCGCATACGCCGCCGCGCGCGGCCCGCGGACCAGCGGCCGTCGACCGGGGCTCCGCGTTCACCCCGCTTCCGAACGACCCGTTCCGAAATCACCGCCGGTCCCGACCCCGGCTCGATCGCCCGCGGCGTCGAGAATGCGTCGGATCTGCGCCCACACGTGGTCGAGCAGCGACGGGTCGTCGTGCAGTTTGGCGAACAGCAGCGCTCCTTCGAGCTGCGCGAGCACGGCCCGCGCGGTGACCAGCGTTGTGTCCCTGTCGATCTCGACGACGATGTCGGCGACCAGTGCCGTCTGTTCGTCGAGGATCTCGCGAATCCGCGCGCGCACCGACGGCTCTCGATCGCTGAGCTCGATCCCCACATTGACCAGCATGCACCCGAGGTTGCCGGTCGTCTCCCGGTACGCCCGCTGGGCCTCGATCAGGGCGTGGATCAGGGATTCCAGGCGGGCCGACGGGTCGTCGGCGCGGTCCCTTGCGGCCAGCCATTCGGGGCGTTGCGCCTCCCAGTAGGCATCGATCGCGGCGATCGACAGCGCCTCCTTCGAGGGAAAGAAGTGGTAGAAGCTGCCCTTGCGCACTTCGGCGCGGGCGCAGATCTCCGCGACGCCGATGGCCGCGTATCCGCGTCGATGCATGAGGTCGCCCGCGGCGGCGAGCAATCGCTGCCTGGCATCGCTCGTTCTTCCCATCGCCTCACTGTAGACGGCCGGTCAACTTCTCTTTATAGTTGACCGGCCGTCTACCAACGAAGGATGGACATGCCCGAAATCACCGTCGCCCACCACAGCGGATACGAACACACCGTGCCGCAGGCCGGGGCCGGAGCACCCGCGCAAGCCGACCTCGACGCCGCCCATCTCGGCTGCCGCGTCGCCGAACACACGTCGGCGCCGACCCGAGGCCGACAGGCGGTGGCGAAGTGAACGCCTTCACCGAACTGGCCGGAATCGAACTTCCCATCGTGCAGGGGCCGTTCGGCGGCGGATTGTCGACGGTCGAACTACTGGGGACCGTCTCCGACGGTGGCGGACTCGGCTCCTACGGCGCTCACATACTGGACGGGCAAGGCATCGTCGAGCTCGTCGCCGCGTGCCGGGCGCGCACCCGGCGGCCGTTCAATATCAACCTGTGGGTGCCACAACCGGGCGAGCCCACCGCGGCGGCCGACGCGGACAAGGATCGTCTGCGCCCCTACTACGCCGAACTCGGCGTCGAGCCCCCGCACGAGATCGCGATGCCGGACCATGCCGAACAACTCGCGGCGATCCTCGAATCCGCGCCGCCGATAGCGAGTTTCGTGATGGGCATCCCCGACGCGGGTTTCCTGGCGGCGGCGCGCGAACGCGGGATCCTGACCTTCGGCACCGCCACCACGGTAGAGGAAGCCGTGGCGGTGCAGGCCGCGGGCATGGACGCGGTGGTCGCGTCCGGATCCGACGCGGGCGGCCATCGCGGCGCCTTCCTCCGACCGGTGCACGAGTCGCTGGTCGGCACCTTCTCGCTCATTCCCCAAGTGGCGCAGGCCGTCTCCATCCCCGTCGTGGCGGCAGGCGGGATCGCCGACGGTCGCGGGATCGCGGCGGCGCTGCTCCTCGGTGCGGACGCGGTGCAGATCGGCACCGGCTTCCTCGCCACCGAACAGTCCGGCGCGCACCCGGTGCACCGGGCCGCGCTGCGCTCGGAGCGCGCCCGCACCACCGTGCTCACCCGCCTGTTCTCCGGACGCACCGCGCGGGGCATCGCCAACGAATTCGTGCGCGACATGGTCGCATTCGAATCCGACGTGCCCGCCTATCCGGCGCAGAACGCCCTCATGACGCCTATCAGGCAGCGCGCCGCACAGCGCGGCGATCTCGAACTGCTCAATCTGTGGTCGGGTCAGTCGGCCGCGCTGGCGGGCAGCGCCGACGCGAGCGAATATCTCGCTCAGCTGCGCGAATACCTCAGTGCGGCAGCGGATCCGAACCGGAGTTGAGCGCGGTCGGCAGGCCGTGGTCGTAGACGGCGAGGATGTCGGTCACCGTCAGGAGCGCGTCGATCACGACCCGCGCCGGGGTGAGATGCAGTTCGGGATAGTCGATCTCACCGAGGCTCGGGTCGACGGGGAAGGCCAGTCTTTCCGCATCGAGACAGAATTCGGCGGCGATGTCGGCGCGATTGCCGCGCGCGTCCTGACGATGCCACGCTCCCTCGAGGTAGACCGCGACCAGACCGTGCAGCACGTGCCCGTCGCCGTGCAGCAGGCGCTGATAGCACAGCGCGGTGGGAATGCCCTGCCCGCGCAGCAGGGCGGCGAGGAGATGAGACTTCGCGTAGCAGAGGCCCACTCGCTGCTCGAGCACCTGCGAGGCCCGCAAGGTGACCCGTGGGTCCCGCGCGTCGAAGGAGTGCGCGACCTCGTCCCGCACCCATTCGAACGCGCGACGCGCGAAATCGACCTGCCCCTCGGACCCGAACCGAAGTTCGTCACCGAACGACCGCACCGCGGGATGATCGACTTCGATGATCGGATCGGCCGCCAGGTAGGCGGACGGGTCCGAGGTCGACACGGGAGAGAACACCACCATCGAATCCTAAGGCGCGTTCCGGCAGCGCCCTCGGTGCGGTCGGGCGCGGCTCGGAACATGATTTCCGTGCCCGAGCCGCCCGCGGTCGACATGCGCCCGATCGGTCCGAAGGCACGGGGGCGGTCCGGGGCGCGCACCGGACATGTCAGACTGACCGGACAGAACGGAGTGCAGATATGCCGCCCTCGACCATCGAACCGACCGTCGGACGCCTGCTCGCTCGCGCGGTCGACGAATTCGGCGATCACACCTACCTGGTCTCTCCCACCGCCCGCCTCACCTACGCCGAGGCGCTGCACCGGTCGGGACTGGCCGCGCGGCAGCTGCTGCGCGACGGGATCGGCAAAGGCGCCAGGGTCGGGCTGCTGTTCCCCAACGACGCCGACTGGATCGTCTGGTGGCTGGCCGTGTCCAGAATCGGCGCCGTGGCGGTGCCGCTGAGCACGCTCTACACCCCCGCCGAACTCGGCAAGGTGATCCGGCTCGCCGATATCGGCGTCCTCGTCGCCCCACCGAACATCCCCGGCGGCGAGACCGCCGACAAGCTGGAGGCCGCACTGCCCGGCCTCGCCGCCACACCGACACCGGCGCTGTCCCTGCCCACCGCGCCCTACCTGCGCCGCATCGCGATCCCCGGCGGCGCGGGCCGCGCCTGGGCCGATGTCGCGGCGCCCGACGAAAGCACCGCGCTCGCGCCGGAAATCCTCGCCGCCGTCGAAAACGAGGTCAGCCCCGCCGATCTCGCCATCATGATCCACACCTCGGGATCGACCGCCGACCCGAAGGGTGTGCTGCACACCCACGGCACCCTGGTCCGCCAGACCGCGGGCTGGGCCGACGCCATTCGCGGCCTGTGCAACGGCTCGGCGGCGCCGCGCGTCCTGTCCTCGATGCCGTTCTTCTGGATCGGCGGCGTCCTGGCCGCGACCGGCGCCCTGCATCAGCCGGTGACACTTCTGGTCATGCCGCGCCCGGAAGCCGGTGTGGCACTGGACCTCATCGAACGCGAACGCGGTGAAGGCATCGTCGGATGGCCCGCGTTCACCCAGCGCCTGCGCGAACATCCGAGCTTCCCCGACCGCGACCTCAGCGCCGCGCCGCTGCTGCGCGAAGGCCCGCTCGACATCGCCATGCACAATGTGCCCGACCGGTTCCCGATCCACCGCACCCTGTCCGAATCCGCGGGCAGCTTCGCACACACCGACATGAAGATCGTTGACCCCCAGGGCGATCCGGTACCCGTAGGCGCCACGGGCGAACTGCTCATCCGCGGGATCGGCTCGATGGCGGGCTACAACAAGCGCGAACGCCACGACGTCTTCGACCCGGACGGCTGGTACCACACCGGCGACCGCGTCTACCGGATTCCCGAAGACCCGCGCTTGTTCTACGTCGGGCGAACCAGCGAACTGATCAAGGTCGCGGGCGCCAATGTCTCCCCGCGCGAGGTGGAGGCGGTGGTCGAGCAGCACGACGGCGTGCAGCAATGCCTCGTCGTCGGCGTCGAGCACCCCGAACGCGGCGAGCAGGTCTGCGCGGTCATCGTGCCCGCATCCGACGGCCCCGACACCTTGGACCTCGACGCCATAGCCACCCACACTCGACGCGAACTCTCGGCCTACAAGGTCCCGACCCGCTGGATAATCACCTCGAGCGACACCATCCCCACCCTCCCCAGCGGCAAACTCGACCGCCGTGGTCTGCGCACCCAGGTCGCCGACGGAACTCTGAAATAAGCAGAGCGACAATATAATCCGACGGGCCACCGCCTAGGTGAGCAAGTCTCCCGCTCGCGACTCTACCCAGCGTACCGACTTAAATAAAGGGATTGATTTATCTCGTGGGGAGGTGTTGACTGCGGAGACGATCGTGGGCGGGCCCGCGATCGATCGGTCCGCACGCTGCACCACACGAGAGGGGCGCGGATATGCCGAACGAGATCGGGGCGCACGACGAGGTCTTCCACCCGGCGGGCGAGGATCCGTACTGGAACGAGAGCGGATGGTTCGGATTCCATATTCCGGAACGTGATATCAACGGCTTCTTCTATTACTTCCACGACGTGCGCACCGGGGTGTCGGGCGGCGGACCCGCGCTGTGGGACGGCAGCGGCGCGGAGATCTACGACTGCCTGTACTACGACTGGCGGTGGCACCAACCGCCAACCGGCCCCATGGAATTCGAGGACTTCTCGCTACCGAACTCACTGCGCCACCAGGTACTCGACCCGATGCGGCGGTACCGGCTGTCCTATTCGCAACCGGGCCTCGACCTCGATCTGGAATGGACCGCGCTGATGGAGCCGCACGATTTCGGCGTGCCCCCCGATCCGTCCATTCCTCGCCACTTCGACCAGGCGGGCCGGGTGCGCGGCGTCGCGACGCTGCACGGCGAGCGCCTCGAGGTCGACTGCTTCTCGATGCGCGACCGCACCTGGGGACCGCACCGGCACGATATGACGCCCTCCGGTGATTTCGTGTGGGCCGTGGCGTCGCCGGAATCGCATTGGCATGCCATCGCCATCGGTGTCGGCGAAGACGCCCCCGACGTCGTGGTCGGCGGCTATTTCGCCCGCGACGGCGTCGTCGGCAATCTCGTCAAGGGACAGCGGCGAGTGCTGGAACGGAAATCGGGCGCACCGGCGCGGGTGCTGTTCGAAGCCGAGGACGATCTCGGGCGGGAATTCCAGGCCGAAGGGCGAGTGCGCAGCGTGCTGCGCTGGATGGGCTGGCCGGGCCAACTCGCGTTCTGGACGTTGACCGACTGGGAGTGGGACGGACAGCGCGGATTCGGCGAGAACCAGGAATTCTTCGCCCGCGACCTCGCACGGTCGCTGCTGACCCAGCCCTGAACCACGCCCGGATCGCCAGGAAGGAACAAGATGGCCGACAACACCGTGATCGCCCCCGACGAGACACTCGATATCCCCGATTTCCCCCTGCGGCGCGCCGCCGAGGAACCGTTCGCGCCGCCCCCGCTCGTCCGCGCGCGCAACGCCGAACGCGAACTGTTCCGGGTACGCATCTGGGACGGCAGCACGCCGTGGCTGATCACCGGATACGACGCGATACGCGCGCTGTTCGGCGACCCTCGGGTCAGTGTCGACGACCGGATCGATGGGTATCCGCACTGGAACGAGGCGATGCGATCCACCGTGCACAAACGTCCCCGGTCGGTGTTCACCTCCGATGGCGACGAGCACAACCGCTATCGACGAATGCTCACCAAGTCGTTCACCTTCAAGCGCGTCGAGGCGTTGCGCGCGTCCGTGCAGCGTGTCACCGACGAACACATCGACGCGATCCTGGCCGGACCGCAACCCGCCGATCTCGTTCCCGCCCTGTCGCTTCCGATTCCGTCGCTGGTGATCAGCGAGATGCTCGGAGTGCCGTACGCCGACGCCGAGTTCTTCCAGGAGCAGGCCAACAAGGGCATGAGCCGCTACGCCACCGCCGAGGACGCGGCGGCGGGAGCGGGCGCATTGGCGAAGTATCTGGCGAATCTCATCCGCGAACGGGTCGAGGACCCGCGCGAGGACCTGGTGTCCGACCTCGCCGAACGCGTCGGGGCCGGTGACATCAGCGTGCGCGAGGCCGCGCAGCTGGCGACGGGCGTGCTGATCGCGGGCCACGAGACCACCGCGAACCAGATCAGCCTGAGCGTGGCGGCGCTGTCGCAGCGGCCCGATCAGCTCGAGCTGCTGCGCGACGCCACGGACCCGAAGGTGATCGCGGGCGCGGTGGAGGAACTGCTGCGTTTCCTGAGCATCATCCAGACCGGTCAGCGGCGCGTCGCCGTCGAGGACATCGAGATCGGCGGCGAGACCATCCGCGCGGGCGACGGGGTCATCCTCGACGTCGCCCCCGCGAACTGGGACGCCCGTCGCTACCCGGAACCGGACCGGTTGGATCTGGAACGCCAGGACGCGCCGCACGTCGGTTTCGGCTTCGGACGCCACCAGTGCGTCGGCGCGCAACTCGCGCGCATGGAGTTGCAGATCGTGCTGCCCACCCTGTTCCGGCGCATCCCGACGCTGCGACTCGTGCAGCCCGTCGACGATCTGCCGTTCAAGCACGACGCACTCGCCTACGGTCTGTACGAGCTTCTGGTCACCTGGTAGCCGACACGGCTTCCCGAAACGCAGCCCCCGCGCCACCACCACCGAATGGGAGAGGTCCATGCCGGAGTACGACTACGAGAAGATGAAGAAGGACGCCGAGCCGTTCATCACGTTCGAGAAGGACGTCAAGAACCGCATCGCGTACATCACCTTCAATCGCCCCGACGAACTCAACTCCACCAATATGGGTATGCGGCAGAACTATGCCGACCTCATCCACAAATGCAATGTCGACGACGACGTGAAGGTCGTCGTGATCCGCGGCGAGGGTGACGATTTCGGCAGCGGCGGCGATCTGCCCGAGCAGCGCGAAATGCTCGAGAACCCCGGAATGTCACTGCTGCACGAACTCTCGATCAACGACGAGAACGTGAAGTACCCGCCCGGCGACTCCTACCGTTACCTGTCGACGGTCACCGACCACTACGCCAAGGCCCGCGCGGGCAACCGACCGCTGCAGGAGCTGAAGAAGATCAGCATCATCGAGGCCAAGGGGTACTGCTACGGATGGCACTTCTACCAGGCCGGTGACGCCGATCTGGTGATCTCCTCCGACGACGCGCTCTTCGGGCATCCTGCCTTCCGCTACGTCGGCTGGGGTCCGCGGCTGTGGTGGTGGGCCGAGACCATGGGCCTGCGCAGGTTCTCCGAAATGCTGTTCACGGGGCGGCCTTTCACCGCCGAGGAGATGCGCGAGTGCGGATTCGTCAACAGCGTGGTGCCGCGCGAGGATCTGGAAGCCGAGACGCTCAAGTACGCGCTCGCGTGTTCGCGGTCCCGGCCGACCGACACCGTCGCGGTGCAGAAGACCTTCCTCGAACTCTACAAACAGCACAAAGGCGAGTACTTCGGCAGCCTGCTGACCGGCCTTGTCGAGGGGCTGCTGCCGATGATGACCAATGACAAGGAGAACGAGGTCGACCTCACCGGGGACACCTTCGGCAAGGGCCTCAACAACGTCGTCAAGGACAACGACCTGAACTTCCCGCCCGAATGGCGGCTCAGCCGCTCCGGCCGCAAGAAGCCGTGACCGCACAGGCGCTGGCCGGTTTCCGCGTCGTCGAACTGGCCGAGCGGGTGGCCGGGGAGTACTGCGGGAAGCTGTTGGCCGATTTCGGCGCCGAGGTGATCAAGGTCGAGCGGCCGGGGACCGGAAGTCCGACCCGACGCATGTCCCCCGTGCTCGGCGCCGGGACCGAATCGAGCGGACTGTTCGCCTACGCGAACACCAACAAGCGGTCGGTCGCGCTGGACACGGCCGACCGCGCCGCCCTGCACGCCTTGATCGCGACCGCGGACGCCGTCGTCGACGACCACGCGGCGTCCTGGCGCGAAAGCATCGGCCTTGCCCGCACGGCTGTCGAGGCCGACCATCCCGGCGTCGTGTTCTGCTCGGCGACCCCCTTCGGCGCGCAGGCGCCCGACCGGCTCCGAAATGCCACGAGCCTGAACATCTTCCAGGCCGGCGGCTGGGGTCATCACACGCCGGGCAATTGCGATCCCGAAGCCGCACCGCTACAGGGGCCGGGCAGGTTCGTCGCCGACTACGAAGCCGGATTGGACGCGGCGCTGTGCGTCGCGTCCGCCCTGTTCGGCAAGCTGCACCGCAGGGCGGGGGAATTCATCGATCTGTCCCAGCAGGCCGTGCTCGCCTCCCGCGCGGATTGCGTGCTCGGCAGGTTTCTCGCGGGCGAAGTGACTCCCGAAGGCGCACGCACCGACTTCGATCAGCAGGGACCCGCCTCGTTCTTCACCTGCGCGGACGGCGCCGTCTACCTGTACATGACCAACCGGAATCACTGGCGTGGCCTGCGCGCGTTACTGGAAGAGGCCGCGTGGCTGGACGAATTCGACGAGAACTGGCTGGAATTCGATGTCTCGGCCGACAAGGTGGCCGCCTTCCGCGCCGGGTTCGCCCGATCCGTCGCCGCCCGCTCGCGCGCCGAGCTGACCGAACGCGCCCAGAAGCTCGGCGTCGCCCTGGTACCGGTCAACGACGCCGCCGACCTGAAACAGTCAGCGCAATACCGGCATCGCGGTTTCTTCCAGCGGGTCACGCATCCGACCCTCGGCGCCGCGGACTATCCGACCGTGCCCTATCGACTGAGCCGCACACCGGCCCGGATCACCCGTTGCGCACCGGAATTGGGCGAATACACGACGACGACGGCACGCGGGTCCGTACGTGAGCCCGTACCACCCCGATTCCAGCGACCCCGTAGCACCCGAGGCGGACCGCTCGCGGGAGTTCGCGTGGTCGAGTTGGGCAAGGTGTGGGCGGCGCCGTATGCGGGCAAACTGCTGGCATTCCTCGGGGCCGAGGTCATCAAGGTGGAGAGCCGCGACAATCCGGACGAGATGCGCGCCTACGGCGGCACCGACATCGACCACGCCCCCTATTTCCTGAGCATCAACCCCGAAATACTCAGCGTCGAGATCGACATGAAATCACCGACCGGGGCGGATCGATTGCGCGAACTCATCGCCCGCAGCGATATCGTCATCGAGAACCTGCGCCCCGGCGCCATGGCACGACTCGACCTGACCTACGAGGCGTTGACAGCGATCAAACCGGACATCATCGCGGTCTCGATCAAGATGTGGGGCACGAGCGGCCCGCTCAGCTACCAGACCGGCTACGCGCCCTGCTTCGCCGCGCTGTCGGGAGCGGCCGCCTCCGTCGGCCGTCCCGGCGGGCCGCCGTTGGGCGCCAACAGTCGCTACGGCGACTCGACGGTCGGCGCCGCCGCGGCATTCGCCGCCGTCACGGCGCTGTTGCACCGCGAACTCACCGGCGAGGGCCAGTTCGTCGACGTGTCCGCCGTCGAGACGCTGTCGACCATGATCGGCGACCGACTCCTCGAACACGGTCTCACCGGACAACCGCTCGCCCCCGTCGGCAACCGTCACCCGGACCTGAACCCGCACGGATGCTACCGGTGTGCCGACGGCTGGGTCAGCATCGCGGTCGCCGACGACCGGCAGTGGCGGCAGCTGACCGAAGTCCTCGACGCACCGAACCTGACGGCCGACAGCCGCTTCGCGAACAACCGCGGCCGGAGTGAGAACAGCGACGAACTCGATGAAGCGATCACCCGCCACACGCTGGGCCACGCGGCCGAGGACCTCGCTCGACGGCTGTCCGAGGCCGGGGTGCCCGCGACCAAGAGCGCGACGGCTCCGGAGATCATCGGCGACCGCGGACTGTGGGACCGGGAGTTCTACCGATTCGTCTCCGACCACCGCGAAGGCCTGCGCCCGATCCTGGGCGCACCGTGGCGAATGTCGCGTTCCGAAGCGGAAATCACGCGCGGCGCACCATGTCTCGGCGAGCACGACGCGTATGTACTCGCCGAGATCCTGTCCTCGCCGACCGCGGCGATCGACGGCACGCCATGACCGCGACGCGACCCGAACAAACCGCGATCGGCGACCGCCACGGTCTACCCATCCCCGTACATCCTGAGGCGCTGCACCTGGCGGGCGCCGAATTCCTCACGCGAGCCTTCCACACCGCGGGAACTCTCGCCCCCGACAACGCCGTCACCGCCATCACCGAATTCCGGGAGATCGGCGGCGGCAGCACCGGACGCAAGGCGCTGCTCTCGGTGCGCTATCGCCACGAACAACCGCACCTGCACACCGACCTGTTCGCCAAATTCTCCCGCGACCTCGACGACGAGATCAGGGACCGGGGTCGAACGCAGATGGAAACGGAGGTCGGCTTCGCCGAATTGGCCCGCACTCCCGGATTTCCCGTCACGGTGCCCGCCGCCCAATTCGGCGACTACCACGCCGAGTCGGGGACCGGACTGCTGATCACCGAGCGAATCGCCTTCGGCGCGGACGGCATCGAACCACAGCACCACAAATGCCTCGACTACGAGATGCCGCAGCCTTATGAGCACTACCGCGCGCTGCTGACCGCCGTCGCGCGATTGGTGGGCGCGCACCGCGCGGGCGCGCTCCCCGAACATCTGATCGAACGGTTTCCCACCGAAGAACAGATCACGGGAGCCGGGCAGCGCCCTTCGCCCCAGAAATTGCCGCGACGACTCACCCGACTGCGCGAATTCTGCCTGGCCTTTCCCGCGCTACTACCCGAGCACGTCCGCACGGACAGTTTTCTCACCGGTTTCGCCGACGCGGCCGTAGAATTCCAGCGACACGAATCCGCGATCTGGTCGCGGTTGCGCTCCGACACCGAATACAGCGGGCTCTGCCATTGGAACGCCAATGTCGACAACGCCTGGTTCTGGCGCGACGACAAGGACGAACTGCACTGCGGACTCATGGACTGGGGATGCGTCAGCCGCATGAACCTGGCCATGGCCGTCTGGGGCGCGATGTCCGGGGCGGAAGTCGAACTGTGGGACCGCCATCTCGACGACCTGCTCGACCTCTTCGTCACCGAGATACACCGATCCGGCGGCCCACGACTCGATCCGAGCCGCCTCGCGGCCGAACTCATGCTCTACATCGGAACCATGGGCGTCACCTGGCTGCTCGATGTCCCCGCCGTGATCATGCGCGGCTTCGCGCCTTCCGCCGACCTGACGCGCACCGATCCGCGGATAAAATCCCACGAGAGTATTCGCGCACCGCTACAGATGCTGACCAACGTACTGAATCTGTGGCATGCGCACGATTTCGGCGGCCTGCTCGAATCCGCACTGCTCCAACGACTCCGACCAGGATAGAAATGGCCGCCGCTCTCATTCAGGTAGATCGATCCTCTGATTCGGAAGGTGGGATCATGTTGACCGAACGTGTGAACAGTGCGCGCGCACCCGGCGCGGACAGGTCGGCGGCCACGCGGGAAGCACTGCTGTCCACCGCCGAGCGGCTGTTCGCGGAACAGGGCCTGTCCGCGGTGTCCAACCGGCTGATCAGCGCCGAGGCCGGGCAGGGAAACAACGCGGCCGCCAACTATCACTTCGGAAGCCGCAGCGAGCTGTTGCGCGCGATCGAGCGCAAACATCGAATACAGATAGACGAGGTGCGTGTCGCACTGTTCGCCGAGACAGCCGATTCCACGGAATTGCGCGACTGGGTCGCCCTGCTCGTGCGTCCGCTGACCGATCACCTGGAAGCGCTCGGCAATCCGAGCTGGTACGCGCGTTTCGCCGCCCAGGCCATGGCCGATCCGGTGTTCCGCCAGATCGTGACGACGGACGCGCTGGCCTCTCCCCTACTCGGCCGCACACTCGACGGCATCATGGGCTGCCTGCCGAAACTCGACAGGGATGTGCGCTACCGGCACACCGTCATGACCCGCAATCTGCTGATGCACACCTGCGCGGAGCTCGAGGGCGAACTCGCCGCGCACGGACCTGACACCCGCTGGACCTGGCGCGACGCCGCGGAGGACCTGACCGACGCCATCGTCCGGCTCTGGCAGGTGCCCGCGGCTTCCGGAAGGAAGGTATGAACGTGGAATTCGTCGAAGTGAACGGCGGTCGCATCGCCTACGAGATTCTCGGCGACACAGGCGATCTCATCGTGCTCACCCCCGGTGGCCGATTCGCGATGGACATCCCGGGACTGCGCCCGCTCGCCGAGGCGTTGGCCGCGGGCGGCCACCGAGTGCTGCTGTGGGACCGCCCCAATTGCGGTGCGTCGGACGTCCAGTTCAACGGGCAGAGCGAATCCCACATGCGCGCCGA
Source organism: Nocardia bovistercoris (assembly GCF_015674855.1). Taxonomy (GTDB): domain Bacteria; phylum Actinomycetota; class Actinomycetes; order Mycobacteriales; family Mycobacteriaceae; genus Nocardia; species Nocardia bovistercoris. The sequence continues at coordinate 272,631 of NZ_JADMLG010000011.1, forward strand.
CACGCTGCGGGGCCTGCTCACCGCGCTCGACACCGGACCCGTCGTGCTCGCGGGCGGTTCGGGCGGCGCACGCGATTCGATGCTGACCACGATCCGATACCCGGACCTGGTGACGAGACTGGTGCTGTGGAACATCGTCGGCGGGATCTACGGCACCTTCAATCTCGGCGCCCACTACATCCTGCCCAACCTGCAAACGGCGCGCACCCTCGGCATCGACGGCCTGCTGCGCATGCCGGAATGGCGCGAGCTGGTCGCACTCAACCCGAACAACGAAGCGCGACTGCGCGAACTCGGCGACGACGAATTCGTCAAGGTCATGTCGCGCTGGCTCAACGCCTACGTCCCGAAACCGGGACAGACCATCCCCGGCGTCGAGGACGAGCTGTTCGACCGAATTCGAGTACCCACCTTGATCATTCGCGGCGGCGCGCACGATCCCGACCACCCGAGGCGCACTTCCGTGGAAGTGAGCTGCCTGATCGAGGGTTCGACCCTCGTCGACCCGCCGTGGCCCGAGGACGCCTGGGAAAGCGCGGTGCGGGACCGGGCGCACGGGCGGGTGGACCGATTCAACCTGTTCGACACCTGGGTCCTCGCCGCACCGACCATTCTCGAGTTTCTCGCCGATCGACCGAGGAGGTAACCGATGCCCGACGAATTCGCCGACAAAGTCGTCATCGTCACCGGGGGTGCGTCCGGCATCGGCCGGGCGACGGTGGAACTGTTCCACGAACTCGGCGCGACGGTCGTCGCGGCCGATATCGACGCCGACCGAGGCGAACAACTCGCCGAATCCCTCGGCGAACGCGCTCACTTCCGGCAGGTCGACGTCGGCGATCCCGACCGGGTCGGCGAATTGGTGCGAAATACCGTGGAAACGCTGGGCGGCCTGCACATCATGGTCAACAACGCGGCCGTGTCCAGCCGACTGCGCAAGTTCCTCGACGACGACCTCGGCGACTTCCAGCGCATCATGTCCATCAACGTCCTCGGCGTCATGGCGGGCACCCAGCACGCCGCGCGCCACATGGCCGAAGCGGGCGGCGGCGCCATCGTCAACATGACCTCCATCGGCGGCACCGAAGCGGGCGGCGGAGTGATGATCTACCGCGCCTCCAAAGCCGCCGTCGTGCAATTCACGAAATCCGCCGCGATCGAACTGGCGCGCCACGACATCCGCGTCAACGCCATCGCCCCCGGAAATATCCCGACCCCCCTGCTCGCTTCCTCGGGCGAGGGCATGAGCGCCGAAGAAATCGAATACCAGGAAAACAGAGTCCGCGAAATCATGCGCTCGAACCGCCCCCTCCCCCGCGAAGGCACCCCCCGCGACGTAGCCGAGGCCGTCACCTACCTCACCGGCGAACGCGGCCGCTACATCACCGGCATCGTGCTCCCCGTCGACGGCGGCACCACAGCGGGCAAGCCGCTGCCGAAACGCTCCTGAGAGCGCGCCCCGTTCTCGGCCGCCAGGTAGCTCGATCCCCAGGTGATGGCGACGGCAGGCAGAGCCAGGTCCACACCGGTCGCGGAGATGCGGCCCGGTGTGCCCCGGACGTGGTCTCCGGGGCACACGGTGGGCCGGTACGCCTCGGCCATCCCCTTTTCGCCTCACCGCACGATAACCGACAGCTCCCGCGACGCCGTCGCGCGAAACGGGTCTCCGGTCGTCAACCGCACCGTCGAGTCGCCCGGCGCGGGTGCGCGGAGCACGACCACGTCCGGCGGTCCCTCGGGTGCGAGCACCCGTCCGTCCGGCAGTGGTGTCGAGTCTCGGTACACACCGAGAACCTCGACCGAACAGCCCGATGACACCCGCGCTCCCGCGGCGGGCAGCAGCACGATGTCACCGGGCCGCAACTCGAATACGTGGGGTGCGGCGTTCGGGTGTGCGCGGCGGCGGTGCATGATCGCGCTGGAGGTCGCTCATTTCGGGCAGAGAGTCGCCATCGGATATCCGGGTGCTTGCCGTTCCCATTCGGCGGCGTCGAGGAGTGTGCTTCCGCTGGTGCAGATCTGGTCGGCGACGGTGTCGGGGTCGGTGGTCCAGAGGCGGACGACTCTCTCGTCGCCCGCGCCGACGAGCAGTCGGCCGTCACGACCGAATCTCGCGTCGTTCACCCGGCCGTGGTAGGCGGTGAGGTTCGGGATAGCGAGTGCGAAGTCATGCCCCGAAAAACTCGGTCGGAGGAAGAAGTGTCGTCCGAAGTTCCCCGAAATACCGGGCCGGCAGCTGCTGACGGGGTGGATAGACGGTTGCGCGGTCTGCTGTACCCACCAAAAGACTCACAAGCCGCTATTCAAGAAAGCAACGATTCCGATAGCGGACCTCTCGGATGGTTATCCGACCGCTGTCCAGAGCACGAATATTCCTGCTACGGTTGCATTGCGCCGAAGTTGACCACCTCGACACGACCCTCGTGAATCGGCCGTCCACTACGGCTCGAGCCGTACTCGACCCTCTTCGATTTCGTAGCCGCGCTCACAATTCACACCGCAGCCGCATACCGGAAGGAAGACGTCTGCATCCTCGTCGATTTCGAGCTTTCCCACGATGCCGCATCCGGCAACCGCAGCACCGGAAGGGCCGCGCCGCACGGGTGGTCGCATCCAACGATCAAGTCACCCGGTACGGAGGAGGCGTTCGTTGTCAGCGCAAGGTCGAACAGGTAGACCGATCGAAGTGATCGTGCTCGGTGCGGGCATCGGCGGGCTCACCGCGGCCGCCGCACTGCGACAGGCCGGTTTCGCGGTGGAACTCTACGAGGCGGCGCCGGAACTACGCGGGCAGGGATTCGGACTCGCGTTGCAGGCCAACGGGATCACGGCGCTGCGCACGATCGGTCCTGGCATCGAGGAGGAACTCCTCGAACGCGGCGGCAGAATCGAGACCTTCCGATTCAACACCGCCGACGGGACCCGGCTACGGGAATTCCTCGTGCGCCGCCAGGACGAGCGGCTCGGCGCCCCGAGTGTCGCCCTGCACCGCAGGGACCTGCACGCGGTCCTGTTGCGCGCGATCGGCGACACGCCGACCCATACCGGCGCGCGTGCCAGTCGGTTCATCGACGACGGCGAGCGGATCCGGGTCGAATTCGCCGACGGTCGCGTCGCCGACGGTGACCTGCTGGTCGGAGCCGACGGCATCCATTCCGTGGTGCGCGCGCAGTTGCACGGGCGCGCCGAGCCGCGTCCCGGCAATTTCGTCGCGTGGCTGGCCTGCGCCCCGTTCGAGCACGCCGCGGTGCCGCGCGGCTCCTCCATCCACTATTGGTCCACCGGAATGCGTTTCGGCATCCACGACATCGGCCACGGTCGGGTGTACTGGTGGGGAACGATGACCATGCCGGGTGCGCTAGCCGCGAACTGGCACGGCGACAAAGAGGACCTGCGGGGGCTCTACGCCGACTGGGCGCCGGAGGTGCGCGCCTGTATCGATCGCACCGACTGGGCCGACGTGCTCGCCGTGCCATGCCAGGACCGCCCGCCGTTGGACCACTGGGGGCGCGGCCGCGTCACCCTGCTCGGCGATGCCGCGCATCCGATGCTGCCCAGCCTCGGCCAGGGCGCCAACTCCGCCATCGAGGACGCGGTCGTGCTGGCGAACAGCCTGCGTACCTCGCTGGATCCCGTTGCGGGACTGCGCCGTTACGAACGGATGCGCGCGGATCGCACCGCGACGTTGATCAACGGGTCGAGGTCGCTCGGCAGGATCGAGCAGTTGGTCGACCCAGCACTGGTGAAGGTGCGCGACACCTACCTGCGGTTCGCGCCCGCCGAACACTTCCTGCGCGAGATGGCCGAGCCGATGTCGTTTCCGCCGCTCGACGGCCCGACCGCGCGCCTGCCACGCCCGCTGTCCCCGGCGGAACGCTGGCACTGGATCGCCGATCAGCTGGCGCCGCTGCACATTCTGGCCCGCGTGCGGGTGCACGGCTCGATCACCGCCGAACAGGTGCGGGTCGGCTTGGACGAAGCCCAACGCGCGCATCCGCTGCTCGGTGTGGCCGTCGTGGCCGAGAGCGACGGCACCGCGCCGCGTTTCGTACCCGTGTCGACGCCGATTCCGCTGCGCCACGTCGAATCCGCGGATCCGACGGCCTGGCTGACCGAAGTCGACGACGTCGAACTTCGCGATCACTTCGACTGGCGCACCGGCCCGCTCGCCCGCGCCGTGCTGATCACCGATACGAACGGTGAGGCGAGCGACCTGATACTCACCCTGCACTACGCGATCGCCGACGGGGAGAGTGCGATGGCGGTGGCGAAGCAGGTGCTGCAAGTCGCGGCGGGCGAGGTCGCCGCCCTCGAACCCGCCCCGGTCCGGCCTGGACCGGAGGACTTGTTCCCGGCCGGATTCACGGGCGCGCGTGGCTTGGGCCGCACCGTCGGCGCCTTGCTGCGCGACCAGAAGTCCCAGCTGCGGCGACCGCGGCGATTGGAACCCACCCGGCTCGCCCCGCCGTCGCGGTGCCGCAGCCGTGTCGTGCACCGCGGCCTCGACGCCGATCGGCTCGACGCCCTGCTGGCGGCCTGCGAACGCCACGGGGTCGGCCTGCGCGCCGCCCTGTCCGCGGCGCTGCTCACCGCGTCGGCTCGCGAATCGGGCGCCGACGCCGAATCCTGGTACACGGTGGGCAGTTCGGTGAACTTCCGCGACCGGCTCGGCGTCGTCGCCGATGCCGAGGTCGGAACCTATCAGGGCATGATCGCGACCGCCGCGCGGTATGCGCCGTGGCGCTCGCTGTGGCAGATCGCGGCCGGGCTCGAGCGTGCCTACGACACGCGAATGGACCGCGACGACCACCTCGCGATGTTGAACATGCTCGCTGTGGCCGCGCCGAAATCGGTGGCCGACAGTGCGTCCGCGGTCCGGATGATGCGAACGCGAGGACCGGGCCACCTGTGTATCACCGACCTGGGGCACTACGCGTTCCCTGACAAGATCGGCGCGTGGCGGCTGTCGGGTGCGCAGTTCGTCTCGGGTATGTCGATATGCGGATTCATCATGGCCACCGCCAACGCCACGCACGGCGAACTGTTCTTCAACCTGGGTTATGTCGAGCCCGCGGTGTCCCGCCAACGCGCCGATCGGCTCGCCGACGAGAGTATTCGCGCTCTGCTGTCGGCGATCTGACAAGTCCGGTCACGACCGTGCTCGTCACGGTGGGACATCGATGTCCGCGACGACCATTCACGCTGTCCCAGAACTGAATATCCGCGGCAACGGGTTGCCCGTCGGCGTCGTCACGGTAGATTCCCGACCGATCACAGACCCGCGCCGCGTCCGTCGCGATTAGGAGTGGTTGTGACCTCTCGAACCAACACGAGGACCTCTCGAACCAACACGAGGACCGCTCGAACCGATACGAGTCCCGGACATCGCACCGAGGCGTGGCCGGTCAGTGCCTACCAGCGCGACGTGCTCGGTCTGGCGTTCCGCGTTGCGCCCGAACCCGTCGCGCAACAGACCTACAGCCTGCGCATCGACAGGCCGCTCGACATCGAGCGGCTGCAAGCCTGCTGGCGGCGGGCGCTGCTGGGCGACGACGCCTTCCGGCTGCGCTTCGAATTCGAGAACGGCGAATTCCGCCAATGGATGTCGGAGGAGATCGCGCCGGTCGAGATCGTCGACCTCACCGGCGCGCCGGATCCGGAGACCGAGGCCCGAGAATGGCTGTGGCGTGAGGCGGGCGCCCCCGCGCGCCCGGATGAGCCCGCCCGCGCGGTCGCCGTGGTGGATCGCCCCGACCGGTTCTTCCTGATGTTGTCGCTGCATCACGCGCTGACCGACGGCTACGGCATGAATCCGCTCGTCGCCACGATCGACGCGGGCTACAAGATGACCGACGTTCCGCTCGACCTGCTCGCGCGGCCGGAACCGACCGACGAGCACACCGACCGTTCCGCCGCCACCTATCGCGACATCGTCGAGGACGACGCGATGTACCGGGCCTCGGCGCGGTACGCGGCCGACCGCGCCGGTCTGCTCGCCGCGTTGCACGGTGTCGAGCCCGCGCTGTTCCCCGCGCGGCACGGCACGCCGAGAATGGTGCGCGGACACTACCGCACGATGATTCCCGGTGCGTATCTCGACCGGGTCCGCGCCACCGGTGTCTCCGTCTTCGCCTATCTGATGGCCGCGGTGGCGACCTATCTCACGACGATCCATCGCCGCGAGCAGGTGGTGATCGGCGTCCCGATGCTGAACCGACATTCCGCGCAGACGTATCGCACGCAGGGCCATCGCGCCAATGTGGTCCCGTTGCCGGTGCGCGTCGATCGCGATCTGCCGCTCGTGCGGATCGCGGAGCAGGTGTCCCAGCGGATCCGAGAGCTCAAGAAGTATCAGCGTTTCCCGTACGGCGAGCTGGCCCGTGCGGTGAATCCCGACCCGGCCGCGCCGCCGCTCTACGATGTGGCCTACTCCCACATGAAACTTCCCGACGCCGACCACGTGCACGAGCTGATCTCGAAGACCACGGTGCACAACCCGGGCACGGCGACGAACGCGGTGACCATCGTCTCCGGGGAGGACGGCCGGGACGGCACGCTCGGCATCCAATTGTTCTACGACGAGCGCGTTTTCGACGCGAACTTCCCGATCGAGGCGGCGGTGCGCAGTATCGCGACCATGCTCACCGCGTCGCTGGACCGGCCGGAGACGCCGGTGCGCGCGCTGCCGCTGCTGTCGGAGCGGGCGCGCGCCGAAATGGCGGCGTTCGAGGCGGGACCGCGTATCGAGTTCCCGGACACCACGATCGATCGGCTCTTCACCGCGACAGCGACCGACCATCCGAACCGGGTCGCGGTGATCTCCGCCGATTCGGGCAAGTCGACCTACGCCGAATTGCTCGGTCTGGTCGACGGTTTCGCCGCTCGCCTGCACGAACTCGGCGCGACCGGCAACGAATGCGTCCCGGTGATTCTGCCTCGATCGACCGAGATGCTCGTCGCCGTGCTCGCCGTCCTGCGCGCGGGCTGCGCGTACGTCCCCCTCGATCCCGACGCACCGACCGTGCGCCTCGAGGCGGCCATCACCGACTGTGGAGCCCGCTTCGTGGTCGCCGGAAGCGACCACGCACAGTTGTGCGCGGACCTCGGCCCGACTCGCGTCGCGGTGGACGACATCCGTCCCGGCGCCTTCGACAGCCGCGCGCGCCCGGACGCCCTGAGCTACCTGATCTACACCTCGGGCTCCACCGGGGAGCCGAAAGGGGTAATGGTCGAGCACCGTTCGGTTGTCAACCGGCTGACCTGGATGCAGCGCCGCTATCCGCTGGCCGCCGACGACGTGATCCTGCACAAGACGCCCACCACCTTCGACGTCTCGGTCTGGGAGTTGTTCTGGTGGGCCATATCCGGGGCTTCGGTCGCTGTGCTCGGTGGCGGCGGCGAGCGTGACCCGCGCCGGATCGTGGCTGCCATCGAGGCGAACGCAGTGACCGTCGTGCACTTCGTGCCGTCCATGCTCGCGGCCTTCGTCGACGAACTCGAGGCCGACCGCACCGCCGTGACGCGGGTCGCGAGCCTGCGCCGGGTGTTCAGCAGCGGTGAAGCGCTGCCGCCCGCGCTGGTCCGCCGCTTCTACGCCGCCTTCACCGCCGTCGGGGAAGGCGGTCCGCGGTTGGTGAACCTCTACGGGCCCACCGAGGCCACGGTCGACGTCTCGTCTTTCGATTGTCCGCTGCCCGACGACCCGCGGTTCACTCGAGACGACGCCGCGCACGACACGGTGCCGATCGGACGCCCGATCGACAATATCGACCTGCTGGTCCTCGACGAATCCGGCAGGCGGTTGCCGATCGGCGTGCCCGGCGAGCTGAATATCGCGGGCGTCGGTCTCGCGCGCGGCTACCGCGCTCGCCCCGACCTGACCTCGACCGCCTTCGTCGATGATCCGACGGTGCTCGGCGGCAGACGCTACCGCACCGGCGACCTGGTACGCCGCCGTGCCGACGGCGACCTGGAGTTCCTCGGCCGCCTCGACGATCAGGTCAAGATACGCGGCAACCGGATCGCCCTCGGCGAAGTGCGCGACGCGATCCTGGCCTGCGCGGGCGTACGCGCCGCCGTCGTCGTCGCCGAGCGGGCGCAGGGGCACGGATCGCAGCTGGTCTGCTATTTCGTCGGCGACGCCGTGACCGGCCCGGAGATCGCCGCGCGGCTGGCGATTCGCCTGCCCCGCTATATGATTCCGACCCGGCTCGCGCGCATCGAACGAATTCCGCTGACACACCACGGAAAAGCCGACCACAAGGCGCTGGCCGAGTTGGCGGACCCGGGGGCCACGAATTCCGGGGGCGCGTCGATCGAGCCTCGGACACCGGTCGAAGCCGAGCTGGCGCGGGTGGTGCGCACCGTGCTCGGGATCGAGTCCATCGGCGTCCACGACAACTTCTTCACCCACGGCGGCGACTCCATTCTCGCGCTGTCGGTGCGCACCGCCGCGGAACGCGCCGGCCTGTACTTCGACGTGGATACCTTCCACACCCATCCGACGATCGCTGAGCTCGCCCGGATCGTGTCCGAGGGACCGAGCGGCGACCGGCCGAGTGTGACCGATCGATTGGCGACGGTGCCGCTGATCGACCGCGCCGCCCTACAGCACGCCGAGGACGCCTTCCCCGCCACCGCACTCCAACTCGGCATGCTGTTCCACAGCATCGAGCGCGCGGGATCGGCGACGTACAAGGACGTCTTCCGCTATCGCCTCGACATGCCGTGGGACGCGGATCAATTCCGTGCCGCATTCGACCGACTCGTGCGCCGCAGGCCCGCCCTGCGCTCTTCCTTCGCACCGAGCGAGTATTCGATCCCCCTGCAGATCGTGCACGCCGCGATCGATGGCGAGCTCGAGATCGTCGATCTCGCCGAATTCGATCCGGCGGACGCCGCGCGAGAGATCGAGGACTACATCCGGGCGCGCCGACACGCCGACTACGACTTCGGCCGGGGGCCGCTGCACGCCGTGCGGGTGTTCCGGCATCGGTCCGGCCCCGCGCGGGCGAGCATCGATCTGGTGCTCAGCTTCCACCACGCCATCCTCGACGGTTGGAGTGTCGCGACCTCGGTCTTCGAACTGCTGGTCGACTATCTGAACAAGCTCGGACTGCTGGAATCCGATATCGATGACACGCCACAGCCCACCGGTGTCCTCGCCGAGTACGCACAAGCCGAAGTCTTAGCGGCGCAGAACGATTCGGCCCGTGAATTCTGGCGGACGACGCTGGCGGGCGCCGAGACGACCGCGCTGACCGGATTGGAGGTCCACGAGAGCGCGCGAGCGGCACGACGACCGCACTCGGCCGCGGTGCTGCCGCGCGGCCTCGCCGAGCGGGTCACCGCCTTCGCGGCCGGGCACCGACTGCCGGAGAAGGCCGTCTACCTCGCCGCGCACTGCCTCATGCTCCGAACCCTGACCGGCCGCGGCGATATCACCACCGGTGTGATCGGCCACGGTAGGCCCGATCGCGCGGGCGCGGAGAATTTCGCGGGCCTGTTCCTGAATACGCTGCCCATGCGGCTCGATGCCTCCGCGACGACCTGGCGCGAAGCCGTCGAACAGGTGGCTCGCCTCGAACGCGACTCCTATCCGTATCGGCGATATCCGTTGCGTTCCATCCTGGCCGACGGCGGACCCGCCATCGAGACGGCGTTCAACTTCGTGAACTACCACCTGTTCACCCCGATCCTCGGTTCGGACCGAGTCACTCTGCGCGAGTTCGACGTTCGCGAGGAAACCAACTTCCAACTGCTGGTAACGGTGGTCCGGGACCCGCGCGACGGCCGAATGCGGGTGCGAGTCGACGGTGATCGCGCGCTGACGCAGGAACAGTGCGACGCGGCCGCGGTGACGCTGCTGCGCATGTCGGCGGCGATCGTCGCGGACGTGGACGAGCCGATCGACCGCGCCACCGGTCCGGCCACCGCGCGCGACGTCGGCGCCCTGGTAGCCGACACGGCCGCGCTTCGTCCGCACGCCGTCGCCATCCGAGGCGATGAGTCCGCCATCACCTACGACGATCTGATCGAACGCGGCGAACGACTCACCCGGCGGCTCGGCGGAGCGGGCATCGGGCCAGGCGACCGGATCGGCATCCTGATGCGACGCCGTCCGGAAACGGTGCTCCTGGTGCTGGCGCTGGCGCGGATCGGAGCGACCTGCGTACCGCTCGATGTCGGCTACCCGCGGTCTCGCCTGAATCTGATGATCGACCGGGCACGCCCGCGCCGGGTGATCGCCGACGCCGACTTCGCCGAGATCGTCGACGATGCCCGGCTGGTCCTCGACACCGCGGACCTGTTCGCTCCGGCCGACGACGCCGCCACCGAATCCACCGTCCCCGAACACCTCTCCCCCGACGCGATCGCCTACGTGCTGTTCACCTCCGGCTCGACCGGTGAACCCAAGGGCGTGGCCATGTCGCATCGCGGCCTGACCGCGCTGGTGGACTGGCAGATTCGCAGCCGGTCGGGGCGCGACCCGGCCACCACGCTGCAGTTGGCGCCGTTGAGCTTCGACGTGGCGTTCCAGGAGATCTTCACGACCCTGGCGACCGGATCCACGCTGCGGGTGAGTTCAGCGGACTTGCGCGCCGACGTCGAAGAGCTACTGAATACGGTGGTGGACGAAGGCATCGAGCGCCTGTTCCTGCCCTACGTCGCGCTCCAGGCCTTCGCCGAAGCCGCGGTGGCGCGGCGCAGGTTCCCGGCGCGCCTCAAAGTTCTCGTGTCCTCCGGTGAGCAATTGCGCATCACCGGCGAGATCCGCGAACTGTGCCGCCGCGTGCCGGGACTGCTACTCGAAAATCAGTACGGCCCAACGGAATCACACGTCGCGACCACCTTCTCCCTGCACGGCTCTCCCGACGGATATCCGGCGCTGCCGCCCATCGGCCGTCCGGTCGACGGCGACACCGCCGAATTGCTCGACAGCGCACTGTGTCCGGTCGCCGACGGCGTGATCGGCGAGTTGTATCTCGGCGGCAGGTCGCTCGCGAGCGGCTATCACGACCGGTCCGGCCTGACCGCGCAGCGGTTCGTGGCGGCCGACGGCGGTGACATCCGCTACCGCACAGGTGATCTCGGCGTGCGCCTGAGTTCGGGCGACCTCGTCTGCCTCGGCCGCGGTGACAGTCAAGTGAAGATCCGCGGCTTCCGGGTCGAGCCCGCCGAGGTGGAGCTGTGCGTGCTCGGCCTGGTCGAGCGATACCCGGCCATCACCGAAGTGGCAGTGGTGGCACGGAGATTCGGCGGTGTCGACGGCGAACTGGTCGCCTTCCTGGTCGGTGCGTCCGAACAGACCGATCCGGCCGCGCTGCGCAACGACCTGCGCGAGATACTGCCCGCCCACATGGTGCCCGCCCGATTCGTCTTCGTCGCCGAACTGCCACGCACCCCGAGCGGCAAGCGCGACGACGGCGCACTGCGCTCGCTGGCCGAATCGGTGTCCGACCACGGCGGTGGCGCGCGACGGGAACCGGCCGACGAATACGAACGCTCGGCCGTCGAACTGCTCGCCGAATACGCGGGCCGCACCTCCATCGGCGTCGACGACGACTTCTTCACCTCGGGCGGCACCTCCATCGGCGCCATGCGCGCGGTCATGGCGCTGTCCCGGCGCTTCGACGTGGACGTGCCGCTGGATTCGTTCATCGGCGCGCCCACCGCCGCTCGACTCGCGGCGTTGATCCGCTCCGGGGATATCGGGAGCGCATTCGACCCGCTGGTCCCGATCATTCCCGGCGGCGCCGAGGCGCCACTGTTCCTGGTCCACCCCATCGGCGGAAATGTGCTGTGCTACTTGCCCCTTGCCCGCCAACTCGCTCGTGGCCGCGCGGTATACGGTCTCCAAGCGGCGGGCGCCGACGCGGGGAGCACACCGGAGACGACGATCGTCGGCATGGCCGAGTCCTACCTGGCGGCGGTTCGGCGGGTGTATCCCGAAGGGCCGTATCACCTGGCCGGATGGTCCTTCGGCGGATTCGTCGCACTCGAGATGGCGCGGCGACTGCCCGAACGGGATGTGGCGAGTGTGACACTGCTCGACACCATCGCGTTGCGCGAGCAAGCACGCGAACCCGTCGCCGACCGACAGCTGATTCGGTGGTTCTTCTTCGAATTGCTCTGGTATGCGGAAGGAAACGAGGTCACGAACGTCGAATTCGATCCCGACGACCACCGATCCGAGGAACTGTTCGACGCGATGCTCGCCCAGGCGATCCGGTCCGCCATCCTGCCCCCGAACAGTTCGCCGCGAACGCTGCGGCGACTCTACGAAGTGTTCCACGCCAACTACACGGCGATGCTCGAATATCCCCTCTACCCCTACGACCGCGACATCACCCTGCTGCGCGCCGAGGACGGGCTGCCACCGGGCGTGGATCTGGCCCATCGCACGGTAGGCAGCATGTTCGACAGCCAGGACAACGGATGGCAGCCCTACGCCGCCCGCCGATTCACCCTGATCCCGGTCCCCGGCGACCACCTGCACATGATGACCGAACCGCACGTCCGCGAAGTCGCGGCGCGGCTGGACTCGATACTCACTTCGGCAGATCGGCGCGAAGACCTCGACCGGAATACAACGCACCGATAGCCGGAACGGAGCCTAAGCTTCCGTGGTGACCATTCCGGCGTTCGACACCTGCCGCACCGATCCGCGATGAATACGCACTCGACCGCTATCGATTCCTCGAACCACCGCGTTCTGTCCGGCCACACCGGCATGGTGAACTCGGTGGCCTTCGGCGCCTGCGGCGGGTCGGTGTTGGCCAGCGGCTCCGACGACCGAACCCTGCGGCTGTGGGACCCGGCGACCGGACAACCGATCGGCGACCCGTTGACCGGCCACACCGCCGCGGTCAATTCGGTGGCGTTCGGCACGACCACCGAACGGGAATCGTTGTTGGCCAGTGGATCCCACGACCGAACCCTGCGACTGTGGGACCCGGCGACCGGACAACCGATCTGCGCACCGCTGACCGGCCACACCGGCCCGGTCTGGTCGGTGGCGTTCGGAGTGGACGCCGATGGCCGCCCGATACTGGCAGGCGGCTCCGGCGACAAGACCATCCGACTGTGGGACCCGACCACCGGACAGCAGATCGGCAAGCCGCTGACCGGCCACACCGACGCGGTGACCGCGCTGGCGTTCGGCACGGGAGCCGATGGCCGCCTGGTGTTGGCCAGCGGCTCCGACGACAAATCCGTCCGGCTGTGGGACCCGACCACCGGACAACGGATCGGCGCACGGCTGACCGTTCACACCGGCCCGGTGTGGTCGGTGGCATTCGGCGTCGACGCCGACGGCGCTCCGATATTGGCCAGCGGCTCCGCCGAGCGGACGATGCGATTCTGGGACCCGGCGACCGGGCAACCCACCGGAGCGCCGCTGACCGGCCACACCGGCTCGGTCTGGTCGCTGGCGTTCGGCGTGGACACACGGGGCCGCCCGCTGTTGGCCAGCGGCTCCAACGACAAAACCGTCCAACTGTGGGACCCCGTCACCAGGCAACCGATCGGTGCGCCGCTGACCGGCCACGCCGCCACGGTGTGGTCGGTCGCGTTCGGATCCGTCGACGGTGATCTGCTACTGGCGGACAGCTCGGTGGACATCCACATACGAACCCTGACTCGTCGGTGATTCCGCCGCGGGCAGCAGTGCCGCGCGGCATCCGACTAGAGTTCTCGGGTCGCGGCTTTCGGAAACCCCTCGAACACCTTCGGCGTCAGGAATTCGACACGGCTCGATTCGACATAGTTGTCGCGTTGTTCGAGAAAATAGCGCGTGTGCGACTGGCGCTGGTGGTACTCGAACGCCTCGCGATCGGCATAGACTTCGTAGATCATCCGCGACCGAGGTTCACCGTCGACGGTGTGTACCGCATACAGCAAAGTACCCGGCTCGTTTTCGGCGATGCGAGCGACCGCGTTCGAGGCGAGGCGATCGAATACGACTGCGGCGTCGGTATCGTGAAGCGTCAGCTTCACCACCAATGCGTACATGCCAGTACGGTAGCGCATCGATACCCCCACCTCGTTACGAATACGCGCGTCGGCGAGCAGCGGAGGCGTCGAACTGCCTCCGGCGGGCGTGTGACCGTATCCGCCGACGAGAGATGTCGCAGCCGGGGGAACTTCGCACCGTAGAAAATCCCTTCTACGAACACAATTCGTGACCTCGGACGCCGAATCCCCGGTACCCGGGCGCCCTCCCGGGTAGATTCGTCGATGTCGGCCCGATGTAGGCGCGCACAACCTCGGAGGGTCGAACGGATTGCCGAAGCAGCGGTTCCGGCCGCGCGGCGTCCGAGCGCGGCTGCACGAGGGGGGCTGATGACGCATCAGACGACACTGCTGTTCGTACACGGCACCGGGGTCCGCGGCGAGGAGTACGCACGGACGCTGCGGACGATCGAATCCTGTGTTGCGTCGAGGAACTGGCCTCTCACCGTCGCGGGGTGCTTCTGGGGATCGGCGGGCGCTCGCCGAGATCGAAAACTTTCGGTCCCGAACTACGACGCCACGAAAGGCACGGGGCTCCAGCCGGAACAGGAACAGCTGGAACGCTGGGCGGTTCTGTATCTGGACCCCTGGTACGAACTACGGCTGCTGCGGGGGATGCCGCCGACGCCCTATGGCGGTGGGCAGCCCCCCGCCGCGGCCTTACGGGCGACCATCGCCGCATTCCGCCCTTCCGAGGCACTGGCCCGCCTCCTCGCCGAAGACGACCTCACCGACCGATTCGCCGACGCGCTCACCGCCATGCGGGCGGCCGAAGTGTTCGAGCAGGCGATCGCCACGGCGCCACCGACCCCGCTCGAACATCGTTGCGCGATCGCGCGCGCGTTGATCGCGCACAGCCTGAAAGCGGCGATGGCCGAAGGGCTCCCGCCACTGGGCGGTGCGAAACGTGAGTTGTTGGTGGGGCAACTCGTCGCCGACCTGCGCGGGTCCGGCCTCGGGGTGGGGAATTTCCTCGTCGAGCAGGTCAAGCGATACCTGCCGCGGCCCATCTCCCACGTCCTGGTCGGTCATCGCGGCGCGCTGACGGATGCGACGGCGCTGCCCGCGGGTGACGTGTTGCGCTACCTCGCCAGGGGTCAGCAGATGACCACACTCCTGCGGAACGCGATCCTCGATACGGGCTCGGATTCGGTGGTGCTGCTGGGACATTCGCTCGGCGGCATCCTCTGCGTCGACCTCTTGGCCCGTGAGCGCATTCCGGCGGTGCGAACCCTGGTGACAGTCGGTTCACAGGCGCCCTTCCTCTACGAGATAGGCGCCTTGCCCAGCATCGAGCCGCCCGACTCGCTGCCGGAGCATTTCCCGCCCTGGCTGAATATCTATGATCATCGAGACCTGCTGTCCTATACCGCCGCCGAGACATTTCCGGACCGAGTCGTAGACCTTCGGGTCGACAACGGCGAGCCCTTCGCCGCGTCGCACAGCGCCTATTGGTCCAACGACGAGGTCTGGACCTCGATCGAGTCCGTGCTGCCGCGATGAGAACCTTCGGCCCGGACCGGGTGCTCGTGATCGCGGTCGGCATCGATGAATACCGGCGATCGGCCATGCGGCTGTCCGGCGCGGCGGCCTACGCCGAGCGCTTCGCGAATTGGGCGCTGCGACAGGGTGTGCCCGCGCACAACATAATGCTCGCATCCGGCGGAGCCGACCGGATCCCTGGGATTCGTCGGTGGGAGCCCACCCAGGCGGGCATCATCGATCTGCTGAGGGATGCCGCCACCAGGTACGATCCCGAGGCGACCGTGCTGCGGGAACCCGCACCGGAGCTGCTGCTGATGTACTGGTGTGGTCACGGACTGCTGCAACCGGGCCGCAAGCGCGTTCTGTTCACCTCCGACGCCGAGTCCGGCGCGTTGCGGGTTCACCTCGTGGAGGAGATCCGGAACTACCTCGGCTCGACGACCGTGAAAGGGGCGCTGGCCGATCAGATCATCTTCATCGACGCGTGTGCGGACTTCTATCACGAGCAGCACCTGAACGAACGACTCGTCAGGACTACCCTGAATATCGGAGACCCCAAGCGGGTCAGGCAGTACGTTCTGCACTCGACCAGCGAGGGGCAGAGCGCCGACTACGACAACATGACACGCTCGAGTGCCTTCTCCGACCTGATATTCCACTGGCTGGCGACGATGACTCCCGGAGAATTGGCTCCCGATATCGACACGCTCAACACCATGGTGAGAGCGCGCTTCGACGAATTGACGGCGGTGGGTGGCACCGCACAGACACCGGTCTGGCAGGTCGAAGACACCGGCGGCGCCAGCTATGTCTTGCGAGACGATCCCGGCCGAGAGATCGTCGAGAGTCTCCCCTTCCGGCATTTCGAGAAATCCTTCGCGAAACTGCTCGAGTGGTGGACGACGGCGCAGCGCGCGGGGACGACCGACGACGGCGCCCCGCCCGACATTCGCCCGCGGTTGATCGCCGCGTTGCGGCGCGGCGCCCCCGACCCGAGCATCGATGATCTCGACGCGACCGAGCTGGTCGCCCGAGTGTTCAGCGTGGACAAGGTCGAACGTCTCTTCGAAATTCTCCGCCCCTTCGCCACGACGGATCAGTCGATCCTCGATCTGTTGAGCCTGAGAATCCAGTGGTTTCAGGACCTGGAGGTAGCGCGCGTCGAACAGCATTTTTCGGACGCAACCAACCAGATGATCTTGAATGCGTACCTGCGTGCGCACCCGAGCGTCCCCGATCGTGCGAACTTGTCCATCACCACCGCCCTGCACGAACTCGCCGGACTCCCGGGGCGAGACGGAAAGAAGCCGCTGCACCGATTCATCGCCGACCTCGAAGAATCGACCAAGCGGACCGCACCCGACCGGTGGTTCGGAATTTCCGACGGTCAGCTCGCGGCACTGCGGAGAGATGCCGAGGAATCGCGCAAGGAGAGCCGCCGAATCGTCGTCGACATCGTCGGCAGCCGCGACATGAATCGGTTCGAGCCACCTTTCGAGATCGATGTGCACCTCTACGAGCCGGGCGGCAGTTGGGTCCTCGAGCATTCGGAAGGCGAACTGTCGCTGCCGCAAGTGCGGGCCGCGCTCAACATGTTCTTGGTACCCGGCGACGATTGCGTGCTCGGATTCAGAGTGCCCAGGGCAGCATTCGACGAGATTCCCGAGGCTTGGGAGTTCAGTGATATTTTCACCGCACCGACCGCACATTGGCGCCTGCGACAAACGCTCTTGCACAGCGCCGAGCGCCTGCGTGATCCCCGATTGCGCGGCAATTGGATCAGGAGACACCCGAGGATCAGGACCCGGCTCGCGGATCACCCCGACGATCTGCTGTTCTGGATCGAACACACGGAGCCGGAAGTCGTACGCAATAAAGTCGGTGACTCGAAATCCGCGTGTATAGGGATGGCGTTCACCCCCGCGACGAACGGGTTCGACGTGCGTAAGGATCCGCTCATGGCCGCCATCGTGGTCGGCGCGCCCTACATCATGTGGAGCACACACGACGGCGACGACCCCGTGACGACAGAACAGCGGTTGAGCAAGTTGATCGGTGAAGGCCCGTTCGACGAACTGCCCGCGCGCCTACACTACAGGCGGCAGAACAACGCGGAACAACTCGGAAACGCGGTTCGCCTGCTCTGGGACGACCCCGGACTGCTTCCGCCCCAGCCATATAGACCCGGCATGTAGGGAGAACACGCGGTGACCGAGCAATCCCCCATGCGACGATACGCGGGCTCCGACGCGGCGCCATCGACCGATACGATTCCGCCCGCACCGCCGTGGCGCGTATTCGATCGACCGGCGGCGTCCGAGCCCGGCCCCTTCCGAACGACCGGCGCCATGGTCGACGCGGTGAACGCCGCCCTGACGCTGCGTCGACCGTTGCTGCTGACCGGACCGCCGGGATCGGGCAAATCGTCGTTGATCGAATCCGTTGCCCGCCAACTGGATCTGGGTCCGGTGCTGCGCTGGCCGATCACCTCCCGGTCGACCGTGGACGACGCTCTGTACCGGTACGACGCCCTTGGGCGCCTGCACGCGCAACGATTGGCCGACGGCGGGCCGACGGAGATCGGCGACTACCTGCGACTCGGCCCGCTCGGCACCGCCTTGCTGCCGAGGTCCCGTCCGCGCGCGCTGCTCATCGACGAGATCGACAAAGGTGATATCGACCTTCCGGACGACCTGCTGAATGTCTTCGAACGCGGCGAATTCGAGATCGAGGAGCTGGCACGCCTGAAGAGTCGGAGCCCGTTCGACATTCAGCACGCCGACAGCACCGAGCACTCCCCGATCATCGCGGGGCGTGTGGTGTGTCAGGAGTTCCCGTTCGTCGTTCTCACCAGCAACGGCGAACGGGAATTTCCACCTGCCTTCCTGCGCAGGTGCATCCGGTTCCGAATGCCCGACCTCGGCGAGCAGGAACTGGCCGCGATCGTCACCGCCCACCTCGGTGCAGCCGCGGCGGGCGCGGCGACGGATGTGATCAAGGCCTTCGTCCAACGGTCGAAGAACCCCGGCGCGGTGGCCACCGACCAGCTGATGAACGCCATCTACCTGGTGACCGCGCAGGCGCCCGACGCGCAGGAGAGACAACGTATCGTCGACCTCGTCCTCGCGGAACTGAAATCCGAGAGCGCATGATCGAGGCTCTGGCCGCGGCACTGAACGGGCGGGCCGCCGAGCTGGACTGGCGAGATCTGGCCGATTCGCTGTGGCTGGCCGTCCACACACCCCGCTCGCCGGACGAACAGCACACCGAGCCCGTCGCCGCACCACCTCGACCCGACCCGCGGCGATTGTCGCCGAACCGTGAAAATGACCGGCTGCCAGGCGAGCTGCGGATCTCCGGCGCCCTGCGTCCGCTCCGACATCGTCGCCGCCCGAGTCGCAAGACCGGGGCCGACACCGCGCTGAACATCGACGAGACGGTCGAACATCACTGCCGGACCGGCGAACTGATCCCCATCGTCGAACCGGCCACCGAGCGTTGGTTCCGGGAGGCCGCCGTCGTGGTGGACGGGGGTCCGACCATGATCGTGTGGCGTGAAACGGTCGCCGCCTTCACCCGACTACTCACGCACGGAGGCGCTTTCGAACGAGTCACCCGGTGGACCCTCGACTGCGAGTCCGATCCACCGTTACTGCGCGATCGCAGTGGAACCGGCGGTCCCACCGGACAACTCGTCGACTACGCCGGGCGACGGCTGATCTTCCTGTTCAGCGACTGCGTTTCCGGCGCGTGGCGAGACAACCACGCGGCTTGGGACGCGCTCGAGCTGTGGGGCCGATACAACCCGGTGGTGCTCGTACAAACCCTGCCGTGGCGGCTGTGGCCCGCCACCGGACTCGCCTCCGGTGAGGTGACCGTATCGGGGTCCGGGCGCGGCGCTCCCAATCGGCTCCTGCGTGTGCGGTATCCCTGGTGGTCCACCGAGCAGCGCGCCACGGCCGCGGGCACGCCGGTCGTCACGCTCGACGAGTCCATGCTGGGCGACTGGGCCCGCATGGTGATGGCGTGCGGTCGACTCTCGGTTCCTGGCGTCGTCGCACCCGCGCCGGAACAGTCACCGTTCGAGAGTCGGCCCGCGCGTTCGGATGTCGACCCGCGCGAGATCGTCGAGAACTTCCGCGCGACCGCCTCCGAACCCGCGAATCGGTTGGCCACGCTGCTCTCCGCCGTCGAGGTCGACCTGACGATCACCAGATTGATTCTGCGCGAACTCGTTCCGGGCGGACGGCAGGTTCACATCGCCGAAGTGCTCGCGAGCGGGCTGTTCCAGCGCCCGAATCCGAACACTCCGGACAGTTTCGAGTTCACCTCGCGAACGCGCGAGATTCTCAACCAATACCTGAGCAAGACCACCGCTCTGGACGTGTGGAGCACTGTCGCGCCGCATCTGACGCGCACCGGCCGCCAGGGAACCTTCTCGGTCGTGCTCGAGCAGGCGGCGCGGAAAGCACAGCAGACCACGGCGATGGCTCGGATCGCCGGTGAGGTCGCCGACCGGCTCGGCATCGAACCGTGGAACGAGGCCCCACCCGACGCCGCGACGGCGGGGCCGTCGCAGCCAACGGGGGAATCTCGCCCGCTGACGGACTCGTCCGCGCAGCAGGAGCGACGCCGCGTCGAATTCCGCACCCGGCTGCTGACACGCGCCATGGGCAACTACGACAACAAGGGGTGGTGGTTCTGTGGGCGTCGCTCCGCACTGGCCGCCATCACCACCTGGCTGGGTTCTCCCGAACCCGATCGGTCGATGCTTGTGGTCACCGGTGCGCCCGGCTCGGGCAAGTCCGCGGTGCTCGGGCTCATCGCGGTACTCGCCGATGCCGAGTACCGCACCGACGCCGTCCGAGTCCTCGACCTGCCACCGGAGGTGATCCCGGCGGTGGGCGCTGTGCACGTGGCGATCTACGCGCAGAACCTGAGCGTGGATCAGGTGCGCGACGGCATCGCGGCCGCCGCGGGCGTGACAGCCGCCACCGTCGACGAACTCGCCCGGGCCCTGGCGCGGCGGCCGACGGTGCTCACCGTTCTGATCGATGCCGTCGACGAGGCGACCGACGGCCATGCGGTGGCCAGAAAACTGTTACGCCCTCTGATCGATCGCGCGGAAGGCAGACTGCGCCTGCTGATCGGCGCGCGCCGATCCGTGCTCGAAGACCTCGGCGCGGGCCGTGACACGATCGATCTCGACTCGGACCGATACGCCGACCACGCCGCGACGATCGATTACATCGAACGGGTCCTGCGCGGATCGTTCCCCGGAACCGTCTACGCCGATCGCGAACCGGAACAGGTCCGAGCGATCGCCACCGCGGTCGCCGATCAGGCCCGCGGATCATTCCTGGTCGCCATGCTCGTAGCCACCGCGCTGTCCGGCGCGGACACGATTCCGGACCCGGGCGATCCTCGGTGGCGTCGCAGCCTGCCGAGACTCCCCGGCGAGGCGATGGCGCGCGATCTACGTTCCCGGCTCGGCGACGCCGCGGACCGCGCTCGGAATCTCCTGCTTCCCCTGGCTTTCGCCGAAGGCCAAGGACTGCCGGACAAGGAACTGTGGGCGCCGCTGGCCGCGGGCATCGCCGGTGTCGAATACAAACACGACGACTTGACCTGGCTCTTCCGCACGGCAGGCTCCTACGTGGTCGAAGCCCATGAAGCCGGATACTCGGCCTACCGCCTCCATCACCAAGCCTTGGCCGACCATCTCGCCACGGATCTGGCGCTCGACGTGGTGCACGCCAAGTTCGTCGAAGTCCTGCGCCTGCGCGTGCCGAGGCTGCCCGACGGCAGGCTCGACTGGTCCGGCGCGCACCCCTACATCCTGCGCCACTTGGCCACACACGCCGCTCACGCCGGGTTGGTGGACGAACTCGTGACCGACACGGACTACCTCGTGCACGCCGAACCCACCGCCCTGCTCGCGGTCCTGAGCACCGTCGTCACCGCGCCCGCGCAGTTGACCCGAGCGGTGTACCGCTGCTCCGCCACACATCACCGCCGACTCCCGCCCGCGGGGCGCCGCCAAGTCCTCGCCGTCGATGCCGCCCGGTTCCAGGCCGGGGACCGACAAGAGCAACTGAACCGCACCCTGGACTGGCCTGCCCGCTGGGCGACAGGCAATCTCGCCGATCCAGCACACCGAGCGACCTTCACCGGACATGTGGGCGCGGTGACCTCGGTGGCCTGCATGACCATCGAAGGCAGGCCGGTCGCCGTCACCGCCGGGCACGACCGGACGGTGCGCGTGTGGGACCTCGACGCGGAGCTCGAACGCGCCGTCCTCACCGGACACGCCGACTGGGTGACCGCGACGGCCTGCGCGGTCGTCGACGGCCGACCGGTCGCCGTCACCACCTCCTTCGACGCGACAGCGCGCGTATGGGACCTACGCACCGGCGCCGAAATCCTCGCATTCACCGCACACACCGACACCGTGACATCGGTGAGCACCACACTCGTCGACGGCCGACCGGTCGCCGTCACCACCTCCTTCGACGCGACAGCGCGCGTATGGGACCTACGCACCGGCGCCGAAATCCTCGCATTCACCGCACACACCGACACCGTGACATCGGTGAGCACCACACTCGTCGACGGGCGTCCGGTCGCCGTCACGACCGGACGCGATCGAACGGCGCGGATATGGGACCTGCGCACCGGCGCCGAAATCCTCGCATTCACCGCACACACCGACTGGGTGACCGCGACGACCTGCACCGTCATCGACGGTCGCCCGGTCGCCATCACCACCTCCTACGATCGATCCGCGCGGGTGTGGGATCTGACGGCCGGGGTCGCGGTCGCGGAATTCACCGGACACAGCGACCCGGTGACCGCAGTGGCGTGTGCGTACATCGCCCACGAGCCTGTCGCTGTCACAACCTCTTACGATCGGCAGATCCGGATCTGGGATCCGCGGACCGGGATCGAGCGCGCGGCATTCACCGGACACACCAATTGGGTGAGCGCGGTGGCGTGTACCGGAGTCGACGGCCACCCGGTCGTCGTCACGGCGGGCTGGGACCAGAGCGTGCGCGTATGGGATCTCGATGTCTCGCACCACATGCGCAAGGCGTCCGTGCACACCGATCTCGTTCTCGCGGCGGCCGTGCACGCCGTGCCGGGATCCGGCCTGGCTGTCACCGCGGGCCGTGACGGCACCGCGCGGGTGTGGGATCTGAGCGACGGTACCGAGCACACCGTCTTCACCGGCCACACGGACTGGGTCACGGCGGTGGCATGCGCCTGCGTCGACGGCGATCCGGTCGCGGTGACCACCAGCCGCGACGACACCGTACGGGTATGGGACCCACGCACGGGGATCGAACGGACGAAATTCACCGGCCACACCCACTGGGTCACGGCCGTGGCATGCACCAGCGTCGACGGCGATCCGGTCGCGGTGACCACCAGCCGCGACGACACCGTACGGGTATGGGACCCACGCACGGGGATCGAACGGACGATACTGACCGGGCACACCAATCCGCTGTGCGTGGCGTGCACGACGGTCGACGGCACTCCGGTCGCCGTCACCGCCGGTGACGATCGGACAGTACTGGTGTGGGACCTCCGACTCGGCGTGCTCTCGAAGAAGCTCCACGGCCATACCGGTTCGGTGAATGCGGTGGCCTGCACCGATATCGACGGTGTGCCGCTCGCCGTGACCGCGGGCAAAGACAGCTCCGTACGGATCTGGGATCTGCGCTCCGGAACTCTCATCGGCACGTTGACCGGCCACACCGGGGCGGTCAACGGGGTAGCGTGCGCCGACATCGACGGCACCCCGGTCGCCGTCACCGCAGGCGCCGACCAGTCCATACAGATCTGGAATCTCCGCACGATGTCTCCCGAGACGGTCATCGATTTCCCGACTCCGCAGCAAGTCGTTGCGGTGAGCGCGGAATCCGAGATCCTGCTCGCGCTCGGCAATGACATCGCCGTGCTCTCCCGGCGCTCGTGACCGGAACGACTCCGCCCGGCGCGGCAATGGACGGTGTTCGCGCAGCGCATCCACCGATCACCGGACAGTCGCGCCGCGAGGGAAGTTAAAGTAGCAAGATGTCGTCGCGACCAGCGGGTTCGAGCGAACGTGAAGAGGGCGTGCCTGGCCTCCGCAGCATCCCGGTCGGCCGATGATCGCGGGTGTGCTGCGCGAGACCGCGGCCGACGAACGACGGGTGGCGGTCACCCCCGCCGATGCGCGTCGGCTCGTCACGGCGGGCCTGGATGTGGTGGCGGAGACCGGCGCGGGCACGGGCGCCGGGTTCGACGACAGTGCCTACGAGTGCGCCGGAGCCCGACTGGTCTCCGACCCGGCAACGGTTTTCCGGGCGGCCGATCTGGTCACCTGGGTGAAACCGCCGCTGTACGAACTGGAATCGATGCCGCTACGGCCGGGGCACGTGCTGATCGGCTTCCAGGATCCGCTCGCACGTGCCGCATCGATCGCGCGGCTTCGGCGCCGCCGTGTGGAGTCGGTGGCATTCGAACAGGTGCCCGCGGACAGCGGGGAAGACATCGACGCGCTGTCGGCCATGAGCCGCATCGCGGGGGAGGTGGCCCATGAGGAAGGGCACGGTTTGTTGACAGCGAACGACCATGATCGCCCGGTGCGGACGTTGGTGCTCGGCTGCGGGCACGCGGGACTGGCCGCCCTCGCCGCCTCGGCGCGACACGGCGACGAGACGTTCGCCGTCGGACACAGGCCGGAACAACGACACCGGGCGATCCGACACGGCGCGAGCCGATTCCTTCTCGATCTCGAGATACCGGCATTGCTCGCCGACGAACAGATCGATCTGATCATCTGCGCTGCGGTGCGCCGCGGGTCGCCCGCACCGATACTGCTCGGCGCCGCCGAGATCTCCGCGCTGCGGCCGGGAGCGGTGGTCGTCGATCTCGTCGGCAAAGCAGGCGGAAACTGCGTCGCCACGGAAATAAACGCGACGGTGTCACTTCCCGGCGGTGTCACCGTCACCCATCGCTCGAACTACCCGTCCCGCAGGCCCGTCACAGCGAGCCACGCCTACAGCGCCGCCGTGACGGCGATGCTTCTGACTCGACGCCGCTGATACCTCGCCGTTCGGCTTTCACGGACGGCCGCGCCGCGGCATCGAACGGGGAATCACCTCCGCGTAGGGCAGGTCCGTGTCTCCGCCGCCCTCGCCGCCGGTGACGGCGGCGGCGAACTGCGCGTTGTAGAGCAGGCTGTAGGCGCCCCGCGCCTCGAGTAGCGACTCGTGGGTGCCCTGTTCGACGATCTCGCCCTTCTGCATCACGACGATGGTGTCGGCATCGCGAATCGTCGAGAGCCGGTGCGCGATGACGAAACTCGTGCGGTCCCGGCGCAGCGCCGCCATGGCGCGCTGAACCAGCACCTCGGTGCGGGTGTCGACGGAGCTGGTGGCCTCGTCCAGGATCAGAATCGACGGCTTGGCCAGGAAGGCTCGCGCGATCGTGATGAGCTGCTTCTCACCGGCGCTGACACCGGAGCCCTCCTCGTCGATGACCGTCTCGTAGCCGTGCGGGAGCGTGTGCACGAACCGGTCGACGTACGCGGCGCGGGCCGCCTCGAGGATCTCGTCCTCGGTCGCATCCGGATCGCCGTAGGCGATGTTCTCGCGAATCGTGCCGCCGAACAGCCAGGTGTCCTGCAGCACCATGCCCATACCCGAGCGCAGCCGGTCGCGGGTGACGGCGGTGATGTCGACCTCATCGATGGTGATGGCGCCGGAATCCACCTCGTAGAACCGCATCAGCAGATTGACCAGGGTGGTCTTACCCGCGCCGGTCGGCCCAACGATGGCCACCACGTGCCCGGGTTCGGCCACCAGCGAGAGGTTTTCGATGACCGGGGTCTGCGCCTCGTAGCGGAAGGACACGTTCTCGAACGCCACCCGGCCGCGATCGATCCGCCGCGAATCCACCCGATCAGGATCCGGCGACTGTTCCTCGGCGTCGAGGATCTCGAAGATGCGTTCGGCCGAAGCCACCGCCGACTGCATCAGGTTCATCATCGCGCCGATCTGGGTGAGCGGCTGGGTGAATCCGCGCGAGTACTGGATGAATGCCTGCACCTCGCCGAGCGACAGCCGGCCAGAGGCCACCCGCAGACCACCGACCACGGCGATCAGCACGTAGTTCAGGTTCCCGAGAAACATGATGGCGGGCATGGTCAGGCCCGAGATGAACTGCGACCTGAACGAAGAGTTGTAGAGCTTGTCGTTGGTCTCGGCGAACCGCTCGCCGACCTCGTTCCCGCGACCGAAGGCGCTGACCACCTCGTGGCCGGTGAAGGCTTCTTCGACATGCGCGTTGACCTCGCCGGTGAACTTCCACTGGTCCTTGAAGTACGGCTTGGAGCGCTTGGCGATCTGCGCGGTCACCATGATCGCCAAAGGCACTGTCAGCAGCGCGATCAGGGCGAGCAGCCACGAGATCCAGAACATCATGATCAGGATGCCGATCACCGACAGCACATTGATGATCAGCTGAGACATGGTCTGCTGCAAGGTCTGCGCGACATTGTCGACGTCATTGGTGACGCGGGAGAGCACGTCGCCGCGCGGCACGGAGTCGAAGTAGCGCAGCGGCAGCCGGTGCAGTTTGTCCTCGATCCGGGCGCGCAGCCGGTTCACGGTCCGGTTGATCACGATGATCAACAGCTGGGTCTGCAACCACTGGAACACCGAAGCGCCGATATAGAGGGCCAGCACCCCGGCCAGCACGTGCCCGACGGCCGTGAAATCGATTCCGGTGCCGGGTATCACGTCCATTCCCGCCAACATGTCGGCGAAGGTGGTGTTGCCCTGTGCGCGCAGGTTTTCGACCACTTGGTCCTTGCTCTGCCCGGCGGGCAGCTGCTTGCCGACCAGACCGTCGAAGGTGAGATTGGTTGCTCTACCGAGGATCTGCGGACCGAGGGTGTTCAGCACCACCGACCCCACGGCCAGCAGGAAGACGACCACCAGGTAGGCCCGCTCGGGGGCGAGCATGCGCAGCAGACGCTCGAGCGAGGGACCGAAGGACTTCGCCTTCGCGCGCGGCGCACCGGGATCGGCGGCTCCGGGCCTGCTCATCGCACCTCCTCCGCGCTGAACTGCGACTCCACGATCTCGCGGTAGTCGTTACAGTCCCGCAGCAATTGGTCGTGGGTGCCGATCCCGGCCATCGCGCCGTCCTCGAGCACCACTATCTGATCGGCCGAACGAATCGTCGAGATCCGCTGCGCCACGATGACGACCGACGCATCGGCGGTCTCCGGGCGCAGCGCCTCGCGCACCCGCGCGTCGGTGGTGACGTCCAGTGCCGAGAAGCAATCGTCGAACAGGTAGATCCTCGGTTTTCGCACCAGCGCGCGGGCGATGGCCAGGCGTTGACGTTGGCCACCGGAGACCGTCGTACCGCCCTGTGCCACCGGTGTATCCAGACCTCGCGGCATCTCGCGCACGAAGTCGGCGGCTTGCGCGATCTCCAACGCGTGCCAGAGCTCCTCGTCGGTCGCGTCGGGCTTGCCGTAGCGCAGATTCGAGGCCACCGTGCCGGAGAAAAGGTACGCCTTCTGCGGGACCAGGCCGATCTCCGAACGCAACGACTCCAGGGACAGCTGCCGCACATCTGTGCCGCCCACGAATACCGCGCCGCCGGTGACATCGATGAGTCGCGGAATCAGATTGATCAGCGTGGTCTTGCCCGCACCGGTCGCTCCCACGATGGCGGTGGTGGCGCCCGGCGCGGTCCGGAATCGGATATCCCGCAACACCGGCTTGTCCGCGCCGGGGAACTTGAACTCGGCGAAGGACAGGTCGACGGTGCCGGGATCGCTCTTGAACGGTTGCGGCACAGGGGGATCGGCCACCGAGGACTCGGTGGCGAGCACCACGCCGATGCGCTCGGCCGAGACCGCGGCCCTCGGCGCCGTCACGGCGAGCAAGGAGGCCATGATGACCGCCGTCAGGATCTGCATGATGTAGGCCAGCATCGCGGTCAGCACGCCGATCTGCATCTCCCCCTCGTCGATGGCGTGCCCCCCGAACCAGATAACGCCGACCGTTGTCAGGTTCGAGATCAGCATGACCACAGGGAACATGAGCGACACGTACTTGCCGACATAGAGCGACTGCCGGGTCAGCTCGGTATTGGCGACCCCGAAACGCCGGGTCTCCTGCCGCTCCCGCACGAACGCGCGCACCACGCGGATTCCGGTGATCTGTTCGCGCAGTACCCGGTTCACCGCATCGATACGGACCTGCACGCGTCGGAAGCCCGGCACCATGCGGCTGATGATGAAGCCCATCGAAAGACCGAGCGCGGGCACCGCGATCAACAGCAGCCAGGTCAGCTGCGAACTCTGGCGCAGCGCCATGAAGATGCCGCCGAGGCAGGTGATCGGGGCCATGACCAGGATCGAGGTGCCCATGACGATGAGCAGTTGCACCTGGCCGACGTCATTGGTACAGCGCGTGATGAGCGACGGCGCTCCGAACACGCCGACCTCCCGCGCGGAAAAGGTGCCGACTCGGCGCAGCAGAGCCGCACGCATATCGCGGCCCGCGCCCATCGCGGCCTGCGCGCCCAGGTACACCGAAATGGTCTGGGCCACGATCTGAATGCCCGCGACCAGCAGCATCCAGTTCCCGCTCGACCAGATATAGCCGATATCGCCCTTGGTGACGCCGTTGTCGATGATGTCGGCGTTCAGCGTCGGCAGATCCAGCGTGGCGATGACCGAGATCAGCTGGAATACCACGACCCCCGCCAACTGTTTACGGTAAGGCTCCAGAAAGGTGCGCAGCAGTCGGAACAGCACCGTTGTCACCGAACCATCTGAGACGAATCACGGAAGAGCACTCGAAACCAACTCCTTTTCGATGAGCCGAAAGTCTTCACCGACGCCGAGAACAGGCCGTCCGGAATGTTCACCGCTACGACGACCGCGGCATCCGCGCCAGAGTGTCCGAGACGAGATCCTCGGAGATGTCCTGGATCAGGTCGACGCCATCGGGACCATCCAGCGTGAACGCGAGCCCGGAGACGGACTTCTTGTCCCGCTTCATCGCCGTGATCAGCTCCGCCACCGATACTTCCGCGGGCAGCGCGACCGGCAGGCCGTAGGATTCGACGACCTCGCGATGCTCGGCCACCCGAGCCGGTCCGATCCGCCCCAGCGCCCCGGCGAGCAACCCGGCGAACACCGTTCCCACCGCGACCCCCTCGCCGTGTCGCATCGCGAAACCGGTGGTCAGTTCCAGCGCATGACCGAGGGTGTGCCCGAAATTGAGCCGATGCCGTATTCCGGTGTCGCGCTCGTCGGCGGCAACGATATTCGCTTTGAGGGTGACGCCCGCGACGATCTGCCGCTCCAGCGGAAGGCCGAGCAGATTCGGCGAACCGATGAAGTGACAACGTGCGATCTCGCCGTACCCATTGCGCAATTCACGCGGGGGCAACGTCGAAAGATAGTCGGTGTCACACAGCACCGCGGCAGGCTGCCAGTACGCACCGATGAGGTTCTTCCCGGACGGCAGATTCACCGCGGTCTTCCCGCCGACACTGGCATCGACCTGGGCCAGCAGAGTCGTCGGCAGGTGCACGACCGGCACACCGCGGTGGTAGAGGGCCGCGGCCAGACCGACGACATCGGTGGTCGTGCCGCCGCCGCATGCGGCCACCGCGTCGGAACGTGTCAGCCCGAAACGCGCGAACTCCGCGCACAGGGCTTCCACCGCGCCCAGATTCTTGTCCTGCTCACCGTCCCGGAACGGAATCGACAGCGTTTCCACGCCCGTATCCGGCACCCAGTCCGGCGGGCGCGCCGACACCACGACCACCCGTCGCGCACCGAGGTCGCGCAATACCTCGGACAAGAGAAACCGAACCCCCGAACCGACCACCACGTCGTACGAGCGCTCGCCACAACAGACCGGAACTCGGACAGTCATTACCGCGATACCCCCTTCCTCCCAGGTCGATTCGACCGCCCGCGATCGGCGGCCGCGCCGCCACGGCGCGAGTCTCGACGGTAGACGCCGACAGGGCCGCTGAGATCCCCCAGCCTGACAGTACTTTCGGCGCCTCGGGTGCAGCCGTGTTCGGCGTCCGGCTGGTGGCCGGACGCCGAACAGCGACCGCGAACCCGTGGAGCAGTTGCGAAAGGGATAACCGAACACGAACC
>NZ_JADMLG010000011.1:302332-311389 GCF_015674855.1 Nocardia bovistercoris
CCCCCCCCGGCCGCGCGGCCCCGGGGGGCCCCGGGGGGGGGGGGGCGGGGGGGGGGCCGCCCCCCCACCCGCGACCGCGAACCGGTGGATCAGTTGCGAACGGGATACCGGAACACGATCCGGCCGCGGGTCAGGTCGTAGGGCGTGAGCTCCACAACTACCTTGTCCCCCAGATAGATCTTGATGTAATGCTTGCGGATCTTGCCGCTGATGTGCGCGAGAACCTTGTGCCCGTTCTCGAGCTCCACCCTGAACGTCGTACTACGGAGACACTCGACGACCAAGCCGTCGAGTTCGATCCCCCTCTTGATCCTCGTCATCGCACCAACTCCACGTTGCTGTTCACCGGACGAATCCCGAGGCCGTCGAACAATGCCGACGCCGGTCGATTCGACTCATGGACTTCTGCCCAGACCTCGCCGACACCGGATCGGTGCAGCGTTCCCAACGCGTGGGCAAGCAGCGCCCGCGCGATACCGCGGCGGTGCTGGTCAGCACGCACCGCGACCAACCCGATACGCGGCTGGTTCACCGTCTCCACCCGGATCACACCCAGGTATCGATCCGACGTCGCCGCCACCGCGTACATCGATACATCACCGATGGTGTCGCCGTCGGGACGAGCGAGCACCTCCGCGGGCATCGACTGCCAACCCAGAGTGGCCTCGACTTCCGCGCGGATCTCCAGATCCACTGCCCGCAGCAGACTCTCGTCCACCGCACCGGCAGGCACGATCCGCACATCCGACGGCAGTTCCACGTTCTCCAGTCCGGTGACCCGAGGGTCGGTCGGCACCAGATATTCCCATTCACGACGCCGGACCGCGAAACCGGCTCGCCGCCAACACGCCGTCAAGTCGACGTCGGCCTCATCGACCACCGTGTACAGCGGCGCGGGCAATCCCGCTACCATCGCCTCGGCCAGGAGGTCGAATGTGGTGTCATGCCAAGCATCGATACTGACGAACAAACGCCCATCGGGACGGTGTTCAGAAAATGTACGCCCGACCACAGCGTCCAAGCGGTCGTCTATCGCATGCCATTGCCCGTGATCGACACGCGTGATCGACACGACGCGCTCGTCCGGGCCGGATACGAAAGAATTCGTATTCATCGGAGTCTCTTTCCAAGAGTACCTAGATCTCAGGCACTCCCCGCGACACCGGACGTCAGCCGCCGGACCGTGACGGACTGAGGGAGCACCCATGGGTGATTGTGTTCATGGGTCTCACCTCCTTCAACGCTTTCACGGTCGACAACAGCTTAACGGTGGTCTGCGTTTCACGCAAATATCTTGCGCGGCTGGGGTTTACCACGGTGCGGGCAGCCCGGTTGTCAACGGATTCAGGCCGACGCGCCGTGCACGGACGAGTGTCGATCCGGTGCGGTGGGGTCGAATCCCGTCAGTGCGGCGGTGCGCCTCGCCCGGGCCGCCTCGACGTCGGAAACCTCCATCCTTGCGGTCGCGCGGCGCAGGATCGGAGGCGCCATCACGGAGGTCACGACCGCCACCAGGATCAGGATCGTGTACGCCTCGATGCCGAGAACACCGATTCTGAGTCCGACCATCGCGATGACGACCTCGATGACTCCGCGCGCGTTCATCCCCGCACCGAGTGCGATCGACTCGGTGCGGCCGAGGCCGCTGAGCCTTCCGCCGAGCAGCGCCCCTGCGAATTTCCCGACGATCGCGATCGCCAACGCCGCCGCCGCGGCGATGAGCATCGGGGCCGTCACCAGTTTCGACAGGTCCATGCGCAGGCCCGCGGTCGCGAAGAAGACAGGGGCGAGCACGCTGCCGACCACGCTGTTGAGCGGGGCCAGCGCCGACAACTCGACGCCGCTGGAGCCGAGCAGGGCGCCGCAGACGAAAGCCCCGAGAACTGCTTCCATGCCCAGTGATTGAGTGGCAGCCGCGGCGGCGAAGAGCAGGACGACCACGGTGCTCAGCACGTTGTTCATACCTGTGCGCCGGGCTCGGCGCATCACGACGCGCGCCACGGGCCTGCCGAGCACGACAGCGCAGACGATGACCGCCGCGATGGATCCGAGGGAGTATGCGACGCTCGCCGCGGACAGACCGTGCGCCGCGAGCGAGGTGACGATCGACAGCAGGAACCAGCCGACCGTGTCATCGATTATGCCCGCGGTCATGATCAACTGGCCGATATCGCGGTGGATGAGGTTCAGTTCGGTCAATGTTTTCGCGATCACCGGGATCGCGGAGACACAGACGGCGATGCCGATGAACATCGCGAAGACCGTCGGGGTGGTGTGCTCGGGGCGCAACGGGGTCGGCGCGAACAGGCCCGCCCCGACGCCGAGCGCCAACGGGATCACCAACCCGCTCAGGCTGACCACCGCGGCGCTGCCGAGCCGCCTGCGAACCTGCCCCAGGTCCAGTTGCATGGCCGCGAGGCCGACCAGCATCAACACACCGACCTGGCCGATCGCGTCCAGCAGGTGCAGCTGTTCGGCCTGCGGCGGAAACAGCCATCGCGACACCGCCGGCAGCACATGTGGCAGCAGCGATGGCCCGAGAACCACTCCCGCGAGCAGCTCGCCGACCACCGAGGGCCACCCGAGTCTGCCCACCAGGCTCCCGAAGGTACGGGCGAACAGCAGCAGCACGGCCAGCTGAACCAGCAGGACCAGGAGTCCGTGCGCGGGGATCGGCGCGAGGGGGCCGACAGCCGTGGTCATGCCCGGAGTTCCTCGGCGGCGAGCCCGAAATAGGCGCAGTACAACTCGACCTGATGGGTGAGCATCGGTTCCCCGTAGTGGACCGGATGTCCGAGCGTCTCCGCCAGACGCAGCAGGCGGGTCCGTCTCGGTCTCATGACGATGTCGGCCACCAACGCGCCGGGACGCAGGCAGGCCGGGTCGAACGGCAGTTCGTCGGTCGGGCCCAAACCCAGTGGGGTGGCATTGATCACGATGTCGGCCGCGCCGAGGCCCGCGCCCGCCTCGACACGGCCCGGCCACCTCGATCCGAGCCGGTCCACGATCGCGATCATCCGATCACCGTCACGGTCGTACACCGTCAGTCGGGATGCCTCCGCATCCAGCAGCGCCGCCGAGACGGCCGAACCGGCCCCGCCCGCACCGATCACGGCCACCTGCCGACCGGCAGGCGAAAAGCCGTGCGCCACGAGTCCGGCCACGAAGCCCGCGCCGTCGAAATTCGCTGCGTGCCATGACCCGTCCGGCTCGCGGCGCAAGGCGTTCGCGCTGCCCGCGAGCGCCGCGGCCGGGCTGTGCACGGCCGCGTGGCGCAAGATGTCGATCTTGTGCGGCACGGTGATCAGCAGGCCACGCACATTCTCGATCGCCTGTAGGCCGCGGACCACCGAATCCAGGTTCTCGGCCCGCGCGTGCACCGGGATCACCACGGTGTCGACACCACGCTCGGCGAGCAACCCGTTCATCAGCGCGGGCGCGCGCACCTGGGCGATCGGGTCCCCCAGGACCGGGATCAACCGCGTCTCTGCCCCGATCTCCGGTCGCCGCAGCGGATGGGTGGAATTGGGCATGCCCAATTCAAACGGACGCTCAGCGGCCGGAACACCGTCAGTTCGGGTAGTTGTCCGGGCCATGGACAGGTTGCGACGATGGCCCACCGAACTGTCCGTGGTCGCCGTGGAAGAAGGTGCGCAGATGACCGACATACTGCTCCTGAATGGACCGAACCTCGGGATACTCGGGGACCGAGAACCCGAGATCTACGGCTCCGACACGCTGGCCGACATCGTGACGGCGGTGAGCGACGAAGTAGCCGACGCGGGCTGGAAGGTGATCGCGATCCAGGACGAGAGCGAAGCCGAACTGATCCGCGCCCTACACGCGCACCGATATTCGACCGCCGGGGCGATCGTCAATCCGGGAGCGCTGATGATCGCGGGATGGAGCTTGCGAGACGCCCTCGCCTCCTACCCGCCGCCGTGGATCGAGGTGCATCTGAGCAATGTCTGGGCACGCGAGCAATTCCGCCACCAGTCGGTGACGGCCGCACTGGCACAGGGCGCCGTCGTCGGCCTCGGCGCCTTCGGGTACCGGCTGGCCGCACGGTCACTGCTGCACCTGCTCGGCTCCGACCGATAGCTGTGCACCGGTCGGTGCGCCTACCTTGTCCGCTCGCCGCCGCCGAATCCACTTGGTCGCCGTTATCACGAGCAGCACGACGATGATGCTCGCGATGATGGGCAGTGGGTGCCCGAGCAGTAGCGGCCCCGCCACATAGCCGCCGCCCATGAATACCGCGATCCACACCGTCGCGCCCGCCACGTTGAAGGCCAGGAAGCGGCGGAACGGGTATCGGGTCGCGCCCGCGAGCACCGGCAGGGTCGCTCGCAACGGCGGGATCCACGAAACCGAAATGATGGCCGAGGCGCCGCGCGGGCGCAGAATGTTCTCCCCCCGGTCGAGCACTCGCCGCAGCCTCGAGCGCGGGCGGCGCGAAATCCAACCGTCGAATCGCCGCCCTGTGACATACGCCAGGCTCATGCCTGCCGTCCCCGCCGCCACCATCAGCACGAAGACACCCGGCAGCGATATCTCCCCGTCGGCGGCCAACGACCCGGCCAGGATCACCAAGGGCTCACCCGGAAACAGCATGCCGATCGGAAACCAGAACAATGCCGCGGCGATCAACGCGAACGCCAGGTACAGCAGCGGCCCGTGGATGCCGTCCAGGATTTCGGTGATGTCACCCATGGTGCTCGTGCCCCGATCGTCGACGTTGTGCTGCCCGACGCTAGGTGTGGGCGCGCTGATTCGGGATCACTCGGCCTGACGGGATTGCCTACCTTCGAGCAGCGCCGCCGACGACTCGGACATCGGAAACGCCGAAAAACTATGAGACCGCGTAGTTGTCGTCGGAACCGAGCGGTGACCACGATAGTGCGCAGCGGCAGCAGGCTCCCCCGATTCTCGGACAGCGGAGGAAAGATAGTGAACTTCTCGTTCAGAGAGTATTTCCGCTGGTGGGCCGGACCGGCCGCGGCGGCGGGATTCGCCTTCTACGGCTTTCCGGTGGATTTGTTCTTCCTCACCATGCAGATTTCCCACGACGGAGACGATCCGCGTCGCCGGATACTCATCGCGCCGCGGCTCGAGGTGAACATCGAAGGGCTGTGGCTTCTCGACGACGCTGCCGACTAGCCACCGAACCGCTCACGAAAGACAAGGTGTCGTCATGACCGACAAGGCGTTCGAGTTCGCCGTGATAGCCGCGCCGAAGGATCGGAAGCAGTGGCTGGAGGCAGCCCGGCAGGCCGAAGACCTCGGGTACACGAGCCTACTGAGTTCCGACGTGCTGACGGCGCCGTCGCCGTTTCCCGCCCTCGCCGTGGCAGCCGGGGCGACGACGACATTGCGGCTCGGCACGTGGGTGATCGCCGCGCCCCTGCGCGGACCGCGGATGACGGCCTGGGATGCCCACACGCTGTCGGTGCTCAGCGGCGGGCGATTCGATCTCGGTGTCGGAACGGGGATGCCGTTCGTCCTCGAGGACGCGAAGAAACTGCTCGGCCTCACCCCTGGTTCGGCGGCGCAACGGCTCACACAGGTGGAACAGACCATCGACGAACTGCGCGCCCTCGACGGAGCCGACGGTCACACCCCGGTGCTGATCGCCGCGGGCGGCCCGAGGGCTCGTGCGCTGGCCGCGGCCAAGGCCGACCGGATCACGGTCGCCTCGGGTCCGTTCACCACCAGGGACGAGATCGCCGCGCTGGTGGCACGAATCCGCGAACAGGCCGGGGAGCGAGGCGCGGACCTGGAATTCGTCGCCCCGATCTACGTCATCGGAGACGAAGCGCCGCCGCAGATCTCGCGTCTGCTGCGGACCGACATGCGAACCCTCGTCGAACGGGACTCGCTGAGCATCCTGCGCGGGACCGCGCGGGATATGGCCGATGAACTACTGCGTCGCCGCGAGCGGTCGGGGATCTCGTCCTTCACGATCAACGCGGTGTTCGCCGAGCAGTTCGCCCCGGTACTCGACCTGCTCGGCGCCTCCCGCGCGGTGCGGTAGCGGCGCCGGCTATCCGTGCGCCAACCATCAGATCTGGGGATGTGAATCCTCCCAGCGAGCCCTACTACTGGGAGCATGGCACTGAAGATCGGTTACAAGGCATCGGCCGAGCAGTTCGCCCCGCGCGAACTGGTCGAGTACGCGGTCAGCGCGGAACGTCACGGCCTGGACAGCGTCTGGATCAGCGATCACCTGCAACCGTGGCGGCACGAGGGCGGGCACGCACCGTTCTCCCTGTCCTGGCTCGGTGCGGTCGGGGAACGCACCGAGCGCGTCCAACTCGGCACCAGCGTGCTCACCGCCACGTTCCGGTACAACCCGGCCGTGGTCGCGCACGCGTTCGCCACCCTCGGGGTCCTGTACCCCGGCCGGGTCGCACTCGGCATCGGCAGCGGCGAGGCACTGAACGAGGTGGCGGTCGCCCGCATCACCTGGCCCGATTTCAAGGAGCGCTTCGCTCGCCTGCGCGAAGCGGTGACGCTGATCCGGCGGCTGTGGACCGAGGACCGCGTCACGTTCGAGGGGCAGTACTACCAGACCACCGCCGTATCCATCTACGACCGGCCGGAGGCTCCCGTCCCCATCTACCTCGCGGCGGGCGGCCCGGTCATGGCCAAGTACGTCGGCCGCGCGGGCGACGGTTTCATCTGCACCAGCGGCAAGGGCATGGACCTGTACACCGAGAAGCTCCTGCCCGCCGTGGCGGCGGGCGCGGACCAGACAGGCCGTGATCACAGCGCCATCGACAAGATGATCGAGATCAAGCTCTCCTACGACCCTGACCCGGACCTGGCGCTGGAGAATTGCCGGTTCTGGGCGCCGCTGTCGCTCAGCGCCGAACAGAAGGCCGGTTTCGAGGATCCGGTCGAGATGGAGAAGGCCGCCGACGAACTCCCCATCGGGCAGGTCGCCAAGCGCTGGATCGTCGCCTCCACCCCGGACGAGGCGATCACCCGGATCAAGCAGTACGTCGATGCCGGATTCGACCACTTGGTCTTCCACGGCCCCGGTCACGATCAGGAGCGGTTCCTCACGAACTTCGCCGAGCAGGTGCTCCCCGGACTGCGCAGTCTGACTCCCGTGCTTGTGGGACAGTCGAATTCACCGGCCGAAGTCCGCTAGAAATACACGCGGGGCCGCGACCGGATTCGCCCGAACTTCGATCAACCAACCTTTTGGAGAGACATGTCTGTTCTTGTCATCGGTGCGTACGGCAGCGTGGGCGGCTATGTGGTCGATGGGCTGCTGTCCGCCGGAAGCACGGTCCGCGGGACGAGCCGGTCGCCGCGCGCCGGTGCGTCGCGCGACGACGTGGAGATGGTCGGTCTGGATCTGAATGTGCCGCAGACCCTGCCCGCGGCGCTGGAGGGTATCGAGAAGGTCTTCCTCTACGCCAACCCGGAGAGTATCGGTGAGTTCGTGAAGGCGGCCGAGGCCGCCGGGGTGGCGCAGGTGGTGCTGCTGTCGTCGGCTTCGGTGGTCGAACCCGTCATGCAGAAGAGTCGGAGTGCGCGGATGCACTCGGTGGTGGAGGAGGCGTTGCGGGAGTCCGGGATCGGGTGGACTTTTCTGCGCCCGACCACGTTCGCCACCAAGCAGCTCAGCTGGGCCGAGGCGGTCCGGGCCGGGGAGAAGTTGCGCATTCCTTTCCTGCAACTGCGCACCGCATCGATTCACGAGCGCGATATCGCCGATGTGGCGGTCCGGGCTCTGACCCGCGCCGGGCACGACGGAAAGGAGTATTGGCTGACCGGGCCGCAAGGTTTGACCCAGCAGGAACACATCGACGCTATCGGGGCGGCGATCGGGCGGTCCATCGATGTCGTCGAGTTGGCGCCGGAGGAGGTCGAGCCGAGGCTGATCCGGACGGTGGGCGAACTGATGAAGGCTCCGTGCGTCGTGACATCCACCATCGAGGAGATCACCGGAGCGCCCGCCCGCTCGTTCCGGCAGTGGGCCGAGGACCACGCCGAAGACTTCAGCTGATCGAACAGGAACACGCCGGGTGATGAGTACCACGCATGTGCATTATGTCCAGCAATTGTTGACCCATTTCGACGCGGATCCCGATCGTGTCGCGGTGGTCAGTGGCGGTGTCGCGGTGTCGGCGGGTGAGTTGGCCGAGGCGACGCGTCGGGCCGCGGCGGTGATGGGTCGCCACGGTATCGGTCGTTCGGATGTGGTGGCCGTGCTGACCGAGCCCAATACCGCCGCCACGCTGATCCTGCAGTGGGCGGCCAATCTGGTGGGGGCCACCGCCGCGCATCTGCGTTGGGTGCATCCGGACGCACCCGACGACGAGTTGCTCACCGAGTTGCGGCGCACCGTCGGCGTGGATTTCGGTGCGCGGATGTTGGCGGTGGATCCGGCCAACGCGGTGCGGGCCCGTAAGTTGTCGGCGGAAGCGGGGGTTCGGCCGGTGCTGGCCGTTCTGGGTTCCGGTGGTCCCGATACCGTGGATCTGAGCGCCGGTTCCGAGGACGGGGTGGGCGCGTGTGCCGATGTCGTCGACAGCGATATCGCCGTCATCACCCAGGTCAGGCTGCCGAGCGGCCGAGATGGCGTGTGCTGGGCCTTCGGTGTCAGGAACGAGATGATCTCCTCGGCGCCGTGCCTGCTGCCGAGGGCCGTCGGCGCCGCGACGAGCCTGCTGATCACGACACCGCTCATCCACACCGACGTGTTTCTCGCCGAAGATACGCTCGTCACCGGTGGAATGGTTGTGCTGCACAACGGTTTCGACGCCGCGGCGGTACTGCGCGCGGTCGCCGAGCATCGGATCGGTCGCCTCATCCTCGGACCGTCACAGGTGTACGCACTCGGCGAGCATCCCGACCGGGCGGGCACCGACCTGTCCAGCCTCACCGAGCTCTATTGCAGCGGCAGTTCGGGACCGAGGGAGGTTTTCGGTCCGGTGCTCATCCAGGTCTACGGCACCACCGAAACCGGCGTACTCACCATGCTCGCACCCCACGACCACGACCGAGCACACACCCGAACCACCGTCGGACGACCACTGGACC
>NZ_JADMLG010000012.1 GCF_015674855.1 Nocardia bovistercoris
GGCGAGTGCGGGGGCGAGTTTCCAGGTGGCCATGAGGATGGGGAAGTTCCAGGGGATGATCTGGCCGACGACGCCGAGTGGTTCGTGGAAGTGGTAGGCGATGGTGTCGGCGTCGATCTGGGAGATCGAGCCTTCCTGTCCGCGCAGCGCACCGGCGAAATAGCGGAAGTGGTCGACTGCGAGCGGCAGGTCGGCGGCGAGGGTCTCGCGGACCGGTTTCCCGTTCTCCCAGCTCTCGGCGACCGCGAGCGCCTCGAGATGCGTCTCGATCCGGTCGGCGATCTTGTTGAGGATGTTCGCGCGTTCGGTGGGTGCGGTGCGGCCCCAGGAATCGGCGGCGCGGTGCGCGGCGTCGAGGGCGAGTTCGATATCGGCCGCCGAGGAGCGCGCGACCTCGCAGAAACTCGATCCGTCGACGGGGGAGGGATTCACGAAATACCGCCCCTCGACGGGCGCGCGCCATTCGCCGCCGATGAAATTGTCGTAGCGGGGCGCGTATTCGACGATGCTGCCTTCGGTACCCGGCTGTGCGTAGATCATGGCGGTCTCCTCGTTCGATCCTGACCTGACACCGTCACGGCACGACTGCGTGACGGCAATCACTATTCCCGCTGCGGGTTGATGAAACGTTGAAGGACTCGCCGGACGCTCAGTCGCGCAGCGCGTGGTGCAGACGGGCCGCGGCGACGGCGCGCCGACCGTCGTCGGCGGGCAGCAGGCGCAGCGCGTGCTCGTGCACCTCGCGATCCCCTGGCGCGAATTCGCCGAAGCGCAGCGCGAGTTCGGGATCGCCGTGCGCCAACACCGCGGTGCGCACGCCAACATAGAGGAATTCGCGCCACTCCACGATGCCCGGCGTATCCGAGCCCGGCAGCAGCGGGCCGCGATACAGGCGGACCGCGGCGGCGGTATCGCCCGCGGCGAGGGCGGCGGCCAACTCCACCGCATCGCAGGAGATCGGGCTGACCAGTTGATAGACGCGCGCGGTGATGTCACCGCCGGTGGCGCGCCGCAGATACGACATCTCGGATTTGAGGGTGCT
This sequence comes from Nocardia bovistercoris, assembly GCF_015674855.1. Classification (GTDB taxonomy): domain Bacteria; phylum Actinomycetota; class Actinomycetes; order Mycobacteriales; family Mycobacteriaceae; genus Nocardia; species Nocardia bovistercoris. Next base: position 1,043 of record NZ_JADMLG010000012.1, read on the forward strand.
CGAACCGACCACGCGATCGCCGTAGATCGCGTGGTGCAGCCGCTCGTGGGTGTAACCGTCGGGCTCGAGGGCGAGCAGGGTGAGGATCTCCAGGTGGCGGGGTCGCAGGCGGACGGGCTGCCCGTCGCGGGTCAGCGTGGACGCGCCGAGACAGCGCAGCCGCACACCGGCGGCCTGCATGCGGTTGTGCAGCTTGGACTCCACGGCGGCGGCCAGCGTGCGCACCGTCGACATCGCCAGCGGATGGGAGCGATCCCAGGTCGTCGACAGGTCGAGGACGCCGACCAGGCCGCCGTCCGCCGCGCGGATCGGCGCGCAGTAGCAGACCCAGCCGTGCAGCGCCGCGACCAGGTGTTCGGCGGAGAACACCTGGTGCGGCCGGTCGGTGCGCAGCGACAGCGACAGCGCGTTGGTGCCCATGCTCGGTTCGTCCCATCGACCGCCCGGCGCGAAGTTCACCCGTTCGGCGCGGCGGCGCATGACCCGGCCGCCGCACGACCACAGGATGGTGCCGGTCTCGTCGGTGACGGCGGCGACGAAGTCGGCGTCCTCGGCGATCGAACGCAATTCCTCGCCGAGATCGGTCACCGGGGCGCGCAGCGGTGAATCCGCCCAGCGCGCGTCGGCGTCGGCGGCGCTCGGTGCGCGGTCGCGGGCGGGATCGACGGTGCGCAGCGACCGCAACCAGGACTGCGCGACCTCACCGCGCGGCGCCGCGTCGTCCTCGTCGTCGTTGTACTCAGGGGCGCGGCCCGGCACCCAGCGGGCCCAGGCATCTTCGAGTGCGGCCCGTCGACGGGACAAGCTGGGACGATGTGCCATGACGCCTCCCATGATGCCTCGTCGCCTCGGGGCGGGCCGCCGAATCGGACGAACACGGCAGGGATCCTTTCCCGACACGGTACGGAGTCCGCTACCGGGGGCGGGTGAGGGTTTGTCCGCCGCGGGTGGTGCGTCCGCCCCGGGCCGGGTGGCGGGATTGTCCGGCTCCTGACGTGGCGTCGAGCTCGATGCCCGACGGTTCCACGGCGAGCGCGCGGGTGCGCATGAGGGAGTTTCACCACAGTCGCTGTGCGCCGTCGGCGGGTCGCTTCGGCCTTCCAGGTCGGCGATACATCCCCGCGCAGTGATCGTCGTCACGTGACCCGTAGATTCCACCTCGGATCCATATCCTGTTGTCGTGCATGGTTTCTGGGACTATGTGGGCCTCGTTGTGGTGGTCCTGTTCGGGGTGGCGCAGTTCAGCATCGGCGTCGGACTCCTGCGGCAGACCATCGAGCGCGCGGTGCTGTGGTTGGGCGGGCACCGGGCGCGTGGCACCATCACCTCGTTCGCCGAGGAAAGCGACTCCGAAGGCCATCGCATATACCGGCCCGCCGTGGAATTCACCGCGGCGACCGGAGAACACCGGCACATCGCCCTGGCCGACACGGTGATGAGCCGCCCCCGCGTCGGGGCGCGGATCACCGTGGTCTACAGGCCGAGCGATCCCGAGCACGTGGACGCCCTCGGTATCGCCAAGGGCATCGGGAGTCTCGTCGCCTTCCCGATTCTGGTGGTCGTCGGGGTTGCGGCGATCGTCCTGCCCATCGCGTACCTGCTCGGTTTCGACGGCGTGCTGACGTGGAGTGAACAAGCCGCGGGCGACACGATCGACTGGCTCGACGAAACCCTCGGCGGCGCGCTCGGCAGCCTCCAGGAAGTCCTCGCGAAGTGGTTCGGCTGACGGAGCTGTTGTCCGCCACAACGGGCGCGGTCGTCTGCTCGGGAAAGGGAGGTTGTTCGCTCGAGACCGGAGGCGAACATTCCCTCGCGCGTGCCGGACGCATAGCCTGGCGTCAGCATGGCAGGAGGTTGCGTGGTGGAACGCAGACGTGTGGTGATCGCCGGACTCGGTGACATGGGAGTGTTGACCGCCATCCGGTTGGCCCGCTATGCCGATGTCGTCGGTGTATCGGTGAAGCCCGCGCTGGTCAGCGGCCGGGAGCTGGGGTTGCGGTTGAGTACGCCGAGCCGGTGGGCGCGCGAGTTCTTCGTCCCGTTCGACAGGCTGCGCGGACTCGACAAGGTCCGCACCGTGCACGCCGCGCTCACCGGTGTGGACCTGGCCGCGCGAAAAGTGTTCGTGGACAACGGCAATGGTACGGACCTCGGCATGTCCTACGACGCGTTGGTGATCTCGACCGGTGTCGCGAACGGTTTCTGGCGGCAGCCGACATTGCAGAGCGAGGCGCAGGTGCGCGCGGAGGTGCGCGCGGCCAACGAGCGAATGGCCGCGGCGTCCTCGGTCATCGTCGTCGGCGGGGGAGCGGCGGCGGTGTCGACGGCCGCCAACCTCGCGCGCACCTGGCCCGCCACCCGCGTCGACCTGTATTTCCCCGGTGCGCGCGCACTGACCGACCACCACCCGCGCACCTGGGAGAGCATCCGGCGCAGGCTCGACGGACTCGGTGTCGGCGTGCATCCGGGACACCGTGCCGTCGTACCGGAGGAATTCCTCGGTGACGAGATCACCGCCGAACCCGTGACCTGGTCCACCGGGCAGCCCGAGGCCCGCGCCGACGCCGTGGTCTGGGCGATCGGCCGAGCGCGGCCGAATACCGGCTGGCTGCCCGCGGAGCTGCTGGACGAGCGCGGATTCGTGCGGGTCACCCCCGAACTCACGGTGCCGGGCCACCCCGAGGTGTTCGCGGTCGGCGACGTGGCCGCCACCGACCCGATGCGCACCTCCGCCCGCAACCAGGCCGACGCCCTCGTCGCCCGCAATGTGCGGGCCTTGTTCGACGGCCGCCGACCCCGCGCCTACCGCCCGCCTTCGCACCACTGGGGTTCGGTGCTCGGCCCGCAGCCGGACGGTTTCCAGATCTTCACCCCCGGCGGCCGGGTCGTCCGTCTCCCCGCCTGGTCGGTCGACCGCGTGCTGAACCCTTGGATCGTGCACCGCGGCATCTATCGCGGAATACGGCACAATGACCCGCTGCCCACGGGCGAATGAGGTTTCCCCCGCTTGCGCCGGTTCAGGCGGTCCTACGCCGCCGCTCGCTCTCCCGCACGCGCGGTTCGAGGATGCGTCGACGCGAGACGACGTGAGGCTTCCCAACCTTCGCGGTAACAGGGGGCGATCCGCTTCCGTGGCTCGCCAGTCGCGGGAGGCTTCCCAGCCCGCCCGGTAACCGGCCCGAGGACGACTTCGGCCGGGCCGCCGTGACACGGTGAGCCCACACGGGTTCAGGAGCGTGCGGTGGTGACCGTGTTCAGGGCGACGTCGGTTGCCGGGGTCCCGTCGCCGGAACCGTCGCGCACGCCCGCGCCCGCGATGCGGGTGAGCACGTCGAGGCCGCCGACCACGCGTCCGAACGGGGTGTAGTTCGGGGGCAGTTGGCTGTCGCGGTACACCAGGAAGAACTGGCTGCCGTTGGTGTCGCGGCCGGAGTTGGCCATGGCGAGGGTGCCCGCCGGGTAGGTGGCGCCCGCGAGGTTCTCGTCGGGGAACCGGTAGCCGGGGCCGCCGGTGCCGGTCGCCGTTGGGTCGCCGCATTGCAGGACGTAGATGCCCTCGGTGGTGAGGCGGTGGCAGCGGGTGCGGTCGAAGTACTGTTCGCCCGCGAGGAAGGCGAAGGAGTTCACCGTGCGCGGCGCGCGGGCGACCTCGAGCGCGACGGTGATCGCGCCGCAGTTGGTGTCCAGTGTCGCGGTGTAGCCCGCCGCCGGGTCGATCCACAGTCCGGGTTCGACCGGCCACTGCTTGCCGTTGGGCTGTCCGGGCGCCGCGGCCGCGCAACCCGCGGGCGCCTGCCGCAGGTGCCAGGTCTGCGCCGACACCCCGCCCGCCGCGAACAGGGTGAGCGCCGCACCCGCCACCAGCACGCCGAGCCCGGGCAGCACCCGGCGCATCGCGCGCCCGCGACGCCGCGCGCCGTCCGTCCCGCGTCCGGTCACGCGCATGCCTGTTCCACTACTCACAGTCGGGATCTCCCTGGTCGGGTCCGCGCACCGATCGATGCTCGGCCCGCATACTGCCATCTACCCCGCACACCGCGTCACGAAACGGGCGGTATCGGAGTGGGCGGGATCTGATCGGGACGCGTCGGTCGCGGTGCGGCACCGATCTCGGGCGAAACCGACCTGGAGGTATCGGCTAACTTCTGGTGAACGTGGGTTGCCGATTCTCGCGCGGGTGAGGTTTCCGCGTGGATGTGACGTGTCGAACGGGGTTCGGGGTGCACGATGGGAATCATGGGAACCGTTCGAGCGGCGCTGGTCCAGGCGAACTGGACGGGTGATAAAGAGTCGATGATCGTGGCGCACGAGGAGAGTGCGCGGCGGGCGGCGGCACAGGGTGCGCAGGTGCTCTGCTTCCAGGAGTTGTTCTACGGGCCGTATTTCTGTCAGACGCAGGACGCGAAATACTACGACTACGCGGAAACGGTTCCAGGACCGACCACCGAGCGGTTCGCGGCATTGGCGCGCGAGCTCGGCATGGTCATGGTGCTTCCGGTCTACGAGCAGGAACAACCGGGGCTGCTCTACAACACGGCCGTGGTGATCGACGCCGACGGGCGGTGGCTCGGCAAATATCGCAAACACCATATTCCGCACGTGCGCGGATTCTGGGAGAAATTCTATTTCCGGCCGGGCAATCTGGGCTGGCCGGTATTCGACACCGCGGTCGGGCGGGTCGGCGTCTACATCTGTTACGACCGGCATTTTCCGGAGGGCTGGCGCGCACTCGGTCTGGCGGGTGCGGAAATCGTGTTCAATCCGTCGGCCACCTCGCGTGGTCTCTCGTCCTACCTGTGGAAGCTGGAGCAGCCCGCCGCCGCGGTCGCCAACGAGTACTACATCGGCGCGATCAACCGGGTCGGCGTCGAATCCGAATACGGCGACGACGATTTCTACGGCACCAGCTATTTCGTCGACCCGGAAGGGCAATTCGTCGGCGAACCGGCCTCCGACACCGATCCGGAACTCGTGGTGCGCGATCTGGACATGGATCTGATCAAGGTCGTGCGCGACCGCTGGGCCTTCTACCGCGATCGCAGACCCGACGCCTACGGACCGCTGGTGGCGCCATGAGCCGCACCCTGATCCGCGGCGGCACCGTCGTCTCCACCACCGGTGCGCAACTGCTCGACGTCCTGGTCGACGGCGAGCGCATCGCCGCGCTGCTCGATCCGGGCGCGCTCGGCGCCGACCTCGCCGCGGGCGTCGGCACCGTCATCGACGCCACCGGCCGCTACGTCGTGCCCGGCGGTGTGGACGGGCATACGCACATGCAGATGCCGTTCGGCGGCACCGAGGCATCCGACACCTTCGAGACCGGCACCCGCGCCGCGGCCTGGGGCGGTACCACCACGATCGTCGATTTCGCGGTCCAGAGTGCGGGCGAACGCCTTCAGGACACCATGGCCGAATGGCATCGCAAGGCCGACGGGCGGTGCGCGATCGACTACGGCTTCCACCAGATCATGGGCTCGGTCGACGCCGAATCGCTGAAGGGGATGAGCGAACTGGTGGCCGAGGGCGTCACCAGTTTCAAACTGTTCATGGCCTATCCCGGCGTCTTCTACTCCACCGACGGCCAGATCCTGCGGGCCATGCAATCGGCCGCCGAACTCGGCGCGCTGGTGATGATGCACGCCGAGAACGGCATAGCCATCGACGTGCTGGTCGAACAGGCGCTCGCGCGCGGCGACACCGCTCCGTACTTCCACGGTGTGACGCGCCCGTGGCAACTGGAGGAAGAGGCCACCCACCGGGCGATCATGCTGGCGGAGGTGACCGGTGCGCCGCTGTACGTGGTGCACGTGTCGGCGGCCCAGGCGCTGGCGCAGATCGCCGAGGCGCGCGGTCGGGGACGCAACGTCTTCGGCGAGACCTGCCCGCAGTACCTGTACCTCTCGCTCGAAGAGCATTTGGGCGCACCGGGTTTCGACGGCGCCAAGTGGGTGTGCTCGACGCCGCTGCGGGCACGGGCCGAAGGGCATCAGGACGCGCTGTGGCGCTACCTGCGCACCGGCGATGTCACCGCCGTGAGCACCGACCACTGCCCGTTCTGCATGAAGGACCAGAAGGACCGTGGCCGTGGTGATTTCAGCAAGATCCCGAACGGCATCGGCGGTGTCGAACACCGGATGGACCTGATGTTCCAGGGCGTGGTGAACGGGTTGATCTCCCCGCAGCGCTGGGTCGAGGTGTGCTGCACCGCGCCCGCGCGCATGTTCGGGCTGTATCCGCGCAAGGGCGTGATCTCGCCCGGCGCCGACGCCGATATCGTGATCTACGACCCGAAGGGCCACACCTCCATCGGGATCGGCCGGACCCACCACATGAACATGGACTATTCGGCCTACGAGGGTTTCGAGGTGGACGGCCACGTGGACACCGTGCTCGCGCGCGGTCGCGTGATCGTGGACGACGGACGCTATCTCGGCCGCGCGGGCGACGGCCGCTTCCTGAAACGTGAACTGTCGCAGAACCTGCTCTGACCGCGCGATCGGAATGGAGTGTGCCGCATGGATATCGGTGTGGTGTTGCAATGCACGCCGCCCGCGTCTCGGGTGATCGAGTTGGCGAGACTGGCCGAGACGCACGGCTTCTCGCATGTGTGGACCTTCGATTCGCACCTGCTGTGGCAGGAGCCCTATGTGATCCACAGTCGGATATTGTCGGCTACCCGCAAAGTCGTGGTCGGCCCGATGGTGACCAACCCGGCGACCAGGGACTGGACGGTCACCGCCTCGACCTTCGCGACCCTCAACGACATGTTCGGCAACCGCACGATCTGCGGTATCGGGCGCGGTGATTCGGCCGTCCGCGCGACCGGCGGCAAACCGACCACGTTGGCCACCCTGCGCGAATCGGTCGGGGTGATCCGCGAACTCGGCAACGGGCGCAGCGCCAGGATCGGCGACACCGTGGTGCGTTTCCCGTGGGCGCGCGATTCGCGGCTCGAGGTGTGGGTGGCCGGATACGGCCCGCGCGCACTGGATCTCACCGGCCAGATTGCCGACGGGTTCATCCTGCAACTGGCCGATCCCGACATCACCGCGTGGACCATCGCGCGGGTGCGTGCGGCCGCCGAACTCGCGGGCCGCGACCCGGACGCGGTGACGATCTGCGTGGCCGCGCCCGCCTACGTCACCGACGGGTCGACGGCGGGGCTGGCGCACGCGCGCGAGCAGTGCCGCTGGTTCGGCGGCATGGTCGGCAATCACGTGGCCGACATCGTGGCGCGCTACGGCACCGGCGGCGGGATACCGGCCGCCCTCACCGACTACATCGCCGGACGCGACGGCTACGACTACAACGAGCACGGCCGCGCGGGCAACACCCACGCCGAATTCGTCCCCGACGCCGTCATCGACCGGTTCTGCCTGCTCGGCGATCCGGACCAGCACCTGCTGCGGCTGCGCGAACTCGAAGGGCTCGGCGTCGACCAGTTCGCGGTGTATCTGCAACACGACGCGAAGGGATCCACCCTCGAGGCATACGGTGAATCGGTGCTGCCCCGGCTGTCGCGGGTCGCCACCGCGACCGAGACCGTCGGATGACCGGCACGCGTGAATCGCGCCCGATCCGGGCGACCCCGAGTGACGAGGGATGTACAGGTGACCGCTGAGGATCATGTCTTCTACCCGTGGAGCGCCCAGGGCGGGCCGAATCCGGTGCTGATCACCGGCGCGTCGGGGTCCTGGTTCTGGGACGAGACCGGTGCACGGTATCTGGACTTCTCCTCGCAACTGGTGAATGTCAATATCGGCCACCAGCATCCGGACATGATCGAGGCCGTGGTCGCGCAGGCCCGGGAGCTGGCCACGATCTCCCCGACCGTCGGCAACCGGGCGCGCAGCGAATTGGCGCGACTCGTCGTTGAGCGCGCGCCCGGCGACCTGAACCGGGTGCTGTTCACCACCGGCGGCGCGGAGGCCGTCGAACACGCGGTGCGGTTGGCGCGCAGCTACACCGGCCGCACCAAGATGCTGGCCGCCTACCGCTCGTATCACGGCGGCACCGGCGTCGCGATCGGGTTGACCGGTGAGCCGCGCCGGTGGGGCGCCGAACCGACCAATGTGGATGTGGTGCGGTTCTTCGGTCCGTACCTGTACCGCTCGCCGTGGGGGGCGCGGACACCGGAGGAGGAGACCGCCGCCGCCCTGACCCACCTGCGGCAGGTCATCGAGGCCGAGGGCCCCGCGCATATCGCCGGGCTCATCATGGAGACGGTGGTCGGCACCAACGGCGTGCTCGTCCCGCCGCCCGGCTATCTCGCCGGGGTGCGCGCGCTGTGTGACGAATTCGGCATCGTCTACATCGCCGACGAGGTGATGGTCGGCTTCGGCCGGGTCGGTGAGTGGTTCGCGGTCGACGCCTTCGAGGTCGCGCCCGACATCCTCACCTTCGCCAAGGGCGTGAACTCCGGCTATGTCCCGCTCGGCGGCGTGCTCATCGCCGAACGCATCGCTCGCCGCTACGACGACACCCCGTATCCGGGCGGACTCACCTACGCGGGCCATCCGCTGGCCTGCGCGGCGGGCGTGGCCTCGATCGGGGTGTTCGAACGCGACGGCATCCTCGAGCACGTGCGGTCGGTCGGCGCGCAGGTCCTCGGCAAGGGGCTGGAGGAGTTGGCTGCCCGCCATCCCAGCGTCGGTGAGGTGCGCGGACTCGGCTACTTCTGGGCGCTGGAACTCGTGCGTGACCCGCACACCCGGGAACCGCTGATCCCGTTCGCGGCCACCGGTGCGCTCGCCGAACCCATGAACGAGGTGACCGCCGCGGCCAAGGCGCGCGGACTGTGGCCGTTCAACGCGGGCAACCGATTCCAGATCGCGCCGCCGCTCACCACCACCGCCGAGGAGATCCGGCTCGGACTCGACATCGTGGATGAGGTGCTGGAGGTGGCCGATCGCCATGTCGGGACTTAGCGAGCTACAGACGGACCGGGAGTTCGTACCGCCCGCGCTCGAGGATCGACAGGAGACCGATCCGCGCCCGCCGTTCGCGCGCACCGGTGTGTGGTCCGTCGCCGCCGTCGCGGCGGGCGTGCTGCTGTTCTCGGCGGGCCGGTACGGCTATTTCGGCGACGAACTCTATTTCCTCGCCGCGGGCCGCCGCCCGGCCTTCGGCTACGCCGATCAGGGTCCGGCGCTGCCGCTGCTCGCCCGGTTCATGGACATCCTCGCCCCCGGCTCCTACTTCGTCCTGCGGTGGCCCTCGGTGCTGCTGACCGTGCTGGCGATCGTGCTGACCGCCGTGATCGCGCGCGAATTCGGCGGCGGCCGTGCGGCCCAGACCGGCGCCGCGCTCGCCTACGCGACCTCGCCGTTCCTGCTGCTGCAGGGCAAGATGCTGACCACCAACGCCGTCGACACCGCGCTGTGGGTGGTGATCACGTGGCTCGTGGTGTGCTGGGTGCGTACCCGGCGCGACCTGCTGCTGTTCGCGGCGGCGCTGGTGACCGCGATCGACATGCAGGTCAAGTGGCTGATCCCGTTCTTCTGGATCTGTGTGGTGAGCGCGGCGCTGCTGGTCGGTCCGCGCGCGCTGGCGCGCCGCCCGCTGCTGTGGCTCGGCGGGGCGATCGTGGTCGCGGCGACCGTGCCGCAACTGGTCTGGCAGTCCGGGCACGGCTGGCCGCAACTGCGCATGGGCGAGGTCATCAGCGGGGAACAGGGCATTCTCGGCGGACGGGTGATGTTCGTGCCGCTTGGCATCCTGCTCGCGGGCTGTCTCGGCGCGGTGGTGCTGCTCTACGGCGGGTGGGCGCTGTTGCGTCATGCCTCGCTGCGGCCCTACCGGTTCCTCGGTGTCGCTGCCGTCGCGCTCACGCTGATCTTCCTGGCGCTCGGCGGCCGTGTCTACTACATGGCAGGCATGTACGCCGTCGTGCTGGCGGCGGGCGCCGTCGGGCTCGTGGAGTTCGCACGAAAGCTGCGACCGACCATGCGGCGTGGCGCGGTGGTGTCGGCGGCCCTTTTCGCGACGGCCGCCACCGGTCTGGTGCTCTACGACACACCGTGGCGCTCGCCCGAGCGGATCGCGCCGCCGCGTGACGACGCCGAGGCCGCGATCAATATCGGCGTCTACGGCGAATTCGGCTGGCCCGAACTCACCGCGGCGGTCGACGAGGTCTACGCCGGAATGCCACCGGCGGAACAGGAACGCGCGGTGCTGCTCACCGACACCTACTGGCAGGCGAGCGCGCTCGACCAGCTCGGCCGCGACCGGCTGCCGCCCGTGCACAGCGCCAGCCGCGGCTTCGGATACTTCGGCGCCCCAGCGGATTCGGCGAGCGCGGTGATCGCCGTCGGCGTGAACGAGGGCTTCCTGCGCTGGAACTTCGACGAGATCCGCCCGGCGGGCGCCGTCGACACCCGACTCGGCTATCCGGGCAATACGCAAGGGGTCACCGTCTGGGTGTGCACCGGGCGACGGCATCCGTGGTCGGAGGTCTGGACCGATCTCATGCACCTCTAGGCTTGGACGATGACCGGGCAGACCGAAATCTGGCACAACCCGCGGTGCACCAAGAGCCGCAACGCCGCCGCCCACCTGGACGCGGCCGGAGTCGACTACACCGTGCGCCGCTACCTCGACGACCCGCCAACCGCCGACGAACTGCGCGCGGTACTGGCCCGCCTCGACGCCGAACCGTGGGACATCACCCGCACCGGCGAACAGATCGCGAAGGATCTCGGCATGACCGACTGGGGTCGCGGTCCCGCCGACCGGGAACGTTGGATCGAGGCGCTCGCGGCGAATCCGAAACTCATCCAACGCCCCATCGTGCTCACCGCCGACGGCGCCGCGGTGCTGGCCCGCACCGAGGAATCGCTGCGCACGCTCGGCTGAGCGCCGGTCACGGCGGCATTCGGCGCACCGCCGGTGGACTCCGACACCCGGTAGGGTCGCCCGCATGAAGGTACAGTTGCGCCACAACCCCGCCTCGACGATCGCGCGGTGCTTCCTGGCGGGCGGCGAGCCGATGCGGGTCGAGAGCGGCGCCATGGTGGCCCATTCGGCCGGAGTCGGCTTGCAGGCGAAGGCCGAGGGCGGCATTCTCGCGGGCCTGAAGCGTTCGGTCCTCGCGGGCGAATCGTTCTTCGTCTCCACGTTCACCGCGCCGCCGCAGGGCGGGTGGGTCGACGTCGCGCCCGCGCTGCCCGGCGACATGCTGAATCTTCAGATCAGCGAGGACCGCCCGTATTTCATCAGCCGCGGCGGCTGGATCGCGAATTCGCATGGCGTGCAGGTGGAAAGCAAGTGGGGCGGATTCTCGAATCTGTTCGGCGGCGAGGGCGGTTTCGGATTACGCGCGCACGGGTCCGGGGAAATCGTGGTGGGAGTTTTCGGGGCGATCGACGTGATCGATCTCCAACCCGGCGAACCGATCACCATCGACACCGGGCACGTGGTCGCCTACGACCTGTCGATGAATTTCACCATCCGGCGCGCGGTGTCCGGTCGATCGATCCAATCGCTGAAATCCGGCGAAGGCTTCGTCTTCGATTTCGTCGGGCCGGGCCGAGTGCTGTTGCAGACCCGGAATCCGGGGGCGTTCGCCGCCTGGGCAGGCTCGATGGTCTCCTCGGGCTGACGGGTGGAAGTCACCGTCCGTTAATCCGCGCGACACAAACGTGGTCGATGCTGTTGGCTCGCATCGATCCCGACCCAGAGGAATTCTTCATGGAACTGCTGGCCGTACTCGCCAATTTCCTTCAGACCCTTTCCGCCGCGAGCGCGGGAAGCGCGGCGTAGTAGCGCGATGGAAAACACGGCCCGCCGAAATATCCGGCGGGCCGTTTTCTTTCGGGTCGATCCGGGTTTCCGGCGTCACGCGAGCAGATCGTCGACCAGTACTCGGGTATCGGGGACGAACGGCCACTCCGGGTCGTCGAGTCGCGCTCGCAATTCGGCGTCGGTCCACCACCAGCCGTCGGCGATCTCCTCGGGTTGGTGCCGGATCGGCCCGTCGTAGCGCAGTTCGTAGGCGAACAGGTGGCAGCGCATCGGCGCGCCCGCCCACTCGCCGTCCCAGGACGCGCTCGCCATCGGCAGCGGCGCCGCGTCCTGCGACACCGTGATGCCGAGTTCTTCGGCCAGTTCGCGCACGGCGGTCTCCTGCGGACTCTCACCGGGACCGACCACACCGCCCGCCAGGCAGTCGTGCATGCCCGCGAACACCATCTTGGTGTCGGTGCGCCGGTGCACGTAGACCCGCTCGCCGTCGCGGGAGCGGACCAGCACGCCCGCACTCGCGTGCCACAGCCCGTCCCGATAGACCCGCGCGCGGTCGGCGGCGCCGGTGACCCGGCCCGACCGGTCGTAGACGGCGATCTGCTCCGAACTCTGCTGCGCGAACACCGGTCGAGGGTAGCGGCCTCAGCCGTCGGCGCGGCGCGACTTGGTCCGCACGGGTTTCGCGCCCGGCTTCGGCGCGCTCGCCCGACGCTCGACCGTCGCGCGCTCGGCCACGGCGGACTCCGCCGCCACCCGCCGGTGCACGAGATACTGCTGCGCCGCCGTCCAGGCGTTGTTCGCCACCCAGTACACCAGGATCGCGATCGGCAGCACCGCTCCGCCGAGTAGCGCGCCCGCCGGGAACACCCACAGCGTGAGCGTGTTCAGCAGTCGCGCCTGCGGCATGTCGGGGTCTTGGCGGGCGACCGCGATGCGCGCGGTGAGATGTGTGGCGACCGCCGCGACGACCATGAGCGTGATCGACACCGCGGCGACCGCGACACCGGCGTGGCCCGCGAGTGTCGCCGACAGCGGCGCGCCGAACAGGTCGGCGTCGAGGAAGGACCGCACGTCGGCGGCGTCGAAGACGTAGTTGGGGGTGGCGGCGTTCTGTTCGGGGGTCATCGGCGTCGCGATCGCCTGGAACGGCAGGTGGCCGACCGCCGTGGTGCGGTCGAAGGAGCGCAGCACGTGGAACAGGCCGAGGAAGACCACGCCCTGCACCAGCGCGGGGAGGCAGCCGACGAAGAGGCCGACGCCGTGTTCGGCGTGCAGCGCGCGGATCTGCTCGCTCTGCTCGGCGCGGTCGTTCGCGTTGGCGCGCTGGATGGCGGCGACGCGCGGTCGCAGGCGGCGCATGGCGGCCTGGTTGCGCGCCTGCTTCAGGAAGGACGGGATCAGGGCCGCGCGGAAGGTCGCGATGAGGCAGATCACGGCGAGCACCCAGGCCACGCCGGAGGCGGGTCCGAAGGCGGCCGCGAAGACGGTGTGCCACAACCGGAGTACGGCGGACACGGGGTAATAGACGATATCGAGCATGGGGGAGCACCTGACTGGTGAACGTGCCTGTGGCACGTGCGGATACGGTCGGCGACGGCCGACGACTCCCACGAAAGGGACAGTCGTCAGCGCGCGACCGCGCCCGGTGCTCTCGGTCGGGGACGGCCAGGAGAATCCGGGTTGCTCTGGCGCAGGTAGGCGCCGCGTCGGCGGCGGCGCGCGGAAGCGGGCGGTCCGGGTGCCGCGACGGGGACGGGAACCGGGACGGCTCTTGGAGTTCCGAGCGCGACGACGGCGACGGTGGCGACCGCGCCGAGCAGGATCAGCGCGCCGGAATCACCGGCGGGTGCGGCGCCGAGCAGCAGGAAAGGCGCGAGGACGGCGAGGACCGAGGAGACGGTCAGCCACGCGCGCGAGAACACGGTTCGAGCATACGTGCCGTGCGGCGGAACTACGCGCTCGCGTCGCACGCCCAGGCGCTGTCGCCCAGATCCCAGTCGCGGGTCGCGTCCAGCGCCGCGGGGACCAGTCCGAAGGTGCGGCGGCAGGTGCGGGTGAAGTGGGCGCCGTCGTCGAATCCGGCGGCGTGGGCGGCCTCGGTCAGTTCGTCGCCGCAGCGCACACGGACGATGGCCATGCGCAGCCGCAGCCACAATATGTAGGGCCGCAGCGGAATGCCGACCTGGGCGGCGAACAGATGCGACAGCCGGGTCGGGGAGAGTCCGACGCGCCGGGCCACGTCGGCGCCGCGCACGGTGCGGTCGGGCACCAGCGTTGGCAGCATGCGCAGTGCCTCGGTGACCGCCGTGTGGCGGGCGACGGTGCGCGTGGACTCCCGGTCGCCGCGCAACTCGGCGACGATCGCGCCGACCTGGTCGGCGAGGGCGGGACGGCGCAGGTCGACGGCGGGGGGACGGTGGCCGCCGGTCCAGCCGTCGGTGTGGGCGCGCCGGTCCGCGGCCGCGCCTGCCACCGTCTCCGGATCGAGGTAGAGCGCCGCGCCGTGGGCGGCGCCCGCGTCGATGCGGTGCGGCGCGTCGGCGGGCACGATGACCAGCGTGCCGCGGTGGTGCACGCCGCTGGCGTCCATCACGGTCAGGGGGGTGGTCGCGGCGAGCACCTGGACGGCGTGGTGGGCGTGCAGCGCGGTCTCGCCGATCGTGCCGCCGAAGGCGAGGATGCCGGGCCGCAGCATGGCTGTCGCGCAACATGTCTCGTCGGGCGGGCGCGATTCGCCCGGAATGCGGGGTGTCGCGGACACTCCCTCGGTGACCAGAGCCTTCTCCATCGGACGCTCCCGGCAGGTGACGCGAATCCCGGTTCGGATCCACCGCCGAGACTATCCGGCGCGAGGAGTCGCGGTGCGGGTTTCGGCCACCTGGTCCAGGAATTCGCCCGCCGGTCGCGAGGCGATCACGGTGCGAAGGCTCACGGTGCGAAGGACGCGGTTTCCAGACGACGGGCGAGCAGGGCGGCGGTGAGGGTCATCGCGTCGGCGGGCCGGTGCGGGTCGGCGCCGGTGAGTTCGTGCACCCGCGAGAGCCGATAGGTGACGGTATTGCGGTGCACGTCGAGGGCCCGGGCGGTGGCGAGCTGGTTGAAACCGTTGCGCACGAACACCTCCAGGGTCTCGGTCAGCATGGGCTGGGTTCGCAGCGGGGCGAGGACCGCGGCCAGACCGGCCCGCGCCGCGTCGCCGACCGCGACCGTGTACTCGAAGTGCAGATCCGCGCGCGGGCACAGGATGTCGTCGCGTGCCAGGCAGCGACCGAGTTCGGCGAGCACCTTAGCCTCGGCGAAGGCCGCCGGGATCTCGGTGCGCGCGGTCGCCACACCGACTCCGACCCAGTACGTGGCTGCGGACGGCAGGGTGGGCGGGGACGGCAGCCGCGCCCGCAGTGCGGCTACGGCGCTCGCGCCGTCCGCGTCGTCCATGGGTAGCAGCGCCGTCCAGCCGCGCTCGTCGGTCCGCGCGAAAACACCCGGCCCGGCCTCGATCCGCCGTCGCAGCGCCGTCGCGGCCGCGTCGGCGCCTTCGTCGGTGCGGGTGACCGCGACCAGGTACGCGTCGGTGATCGGCACCGCCGGATCATCGAGCGCCGGGACCGGGTGCTGCCCGCTCAGCAGCGCGTCGATGATCTCGCGGCGGCGTTCGGACAGCGACCGTCGCGGATCGAGTCCGTGCCGGGCGGCTTCGACGGCGATCCGCGCGAGGATGAGCGTGGCGAACTTCCACAGCGCCTGCGACGCGTCGAGCAGCGCCGCCGGTTCCGCCGTCGGTGCCGTCTCGCACACCCGCTCCCACAGCGCGGCGGTGTCGAGCCGGTACCGGTGCAGCACTTCGGCGGTCGGTACGCCGTCGCGCAGCCGCGCGCGGACGGAGTTCACGAGTTCCCGGCTGTCCTGCTCGCTCGGTTCGACGCCGCGCCGCAGGTAGTCGAAGAACAGCGCGGCGTTCAACTCGGTCTCGCGGGCGCGCTCCTTCGGCGCGGATCCGCGCGGCCTCGGCACGGCATGCCGGGTGTCGCCCCCGACGGCTTCCAGGTGCGGCGCGTCCGGCTCGACTCGCTCCATCGGCGACTCCGGTGTCCGCGATGGCATCATGGCTGTCCTCCGTCCCGGACCTCTCCGAGTAGGTCCGAGTCACGATCCGGCGATCGTATCGGTACCGAAGGGGCCACCGTAGTGCCGCCCGTACCACGTAGGCGGCAGGACGACAGCCCACCGGTCTTCGGCCTGCGAGGTCGCTGAGCGCCGACGCCTGCGAATGCGGCCACTTCGTCGGCGTAGGCACACGGCTGGTCCGGTGTCGCGGGAAGTGCGGACTGCTGGTGCAGACACACGGGCTGGTCTGGTGTTGCGGGAAGCCGGAGTTCCTGCTGGTGCTGGTGCACGGCTGGTTCGGTGTTGCGGGAAGCGGAGTTTCGTGCGCCGGATTTTCAGCGCGGGTCGTAGGCGAGCCGTTCGGGGTCGAGTGCGTCGCGTTCGACCAGGTAGGCGTAGCGGAACAGTTGCCGGTTGCGCTCGTTGCGGCGCGCCACCGCGCCCATATCGGGTTCGACGCGGCATTCGACCGCGCAGGCGAGCCAGTCGCGGCGCGCGGCGGCCGCGTGGAAGCGGGGCAGGTCGAAGGCCGGGCCCGCCACCCAGCACATGCTGAGCAGCGCGAGTTGGGCGTCGGCGGGCCAGGTTTCGAAATCGTCGAAGGGCAGCGCGACCGCCCCCGACTCCGCGCGGACCATGCGGCCGCGCACCAGGGTCTCGGTGCGGTCCAGTCGGTCGAACACCATCCTGTCGATGGCGCCTTCGGTGAGCCGCAGATCGGTGAGTCGCTGGAAGCGCCGCCGTCCCCGGCGCGCGAGATCGCGGTGCTGCTTGACGGTCTCCCAGGCGGCGTCGATATCCGGGTCGGAGGCGAACGGGCCGCGCACGCCGTGGCGCCACGGTAGTCGCCGGGACGCGGCCAGCGAATTCGCCCGGTGCCGCGCGGTGGGGACGCCGAGTTCACGCACCGTCTCGTCGAGCGGAACGCCGACCGCGGTGCTCACGCGGCCGCGGGCGTCGAGGTACATCCACGGCACCCGGCCTTCCAGTGCGACATTGAAGGGCAGCCAGATCTCGCGAACCGCGGCTTTCATCGGTGACACTCCGTAATTCCGGTGCGTCGCGGACCGATTCGCGATTCGCGCCCGATCCCCCCCGCACCCACGTGCTGGATTCGCGCCGCGACGACGGCGCGAGGCCAGCATCTCCGCCCGCCCACACGGCGGACACGAGTAGCGGGCTACTCGTGTTTCTCATCACGCGGCGAATTCCGCGTCGCGCGGGCGAGCACGCCGTGGCCGCGCTGCCACAGCCACTCCACCGGCCCGCGCTCGAATCGGCGCGACCACAGGTGCGCGAAGCCGACGACGACGCACACCACGACCAGGTAGACCCCGACGGTGAACGGCACCCTGGCCTCGGGACCTACACGGGCCGCCGAGCCGAGACCCCAGCCGTAGCAGAGCGCGGAGGCGACGAGATTCTGAAGGATGTAGCAGCTCAGCGCCATTCGCCCGACCTCACCCAGGCGCGCGCCCACCCAGCCGACGCGCGGGCGCCGCAGGTAGAATCCGGCGACCAGGGCGAGGATGCCGAGCGCGACGAACGGCGCGCTGCCGTAGCGGGTGAACAGGATCAGGTCGCCGCCGCCGAGGATGCCCACCGCCAGGTCGACCGGCGCGGCGACGCCGAAGCCGAGCACCAGCAGTCGCCGCCGCAGCCGCGCGCCCCGCTCCTCGAACACGCCGGCGCGGAACAGCCGAGCGCCGAGCAGGAACAGCGCGATCGACATGGGCAGCACGAACAGCGTCTCGGCACGGAACAGCCCCGCGTTCTCCCAGCGGAACACCACCAGATCCCAGAAGGAGCCGTCCGCATAGGGATTCGGGTCGAGCTCGGCGCGTTCGGGCTCGGACGACGAGGACGCGGCGACGAGGGCGACCGCGACGAGGGTGAGCATCGCCAGGTGCACGCTCGCCGCGATCACGAGTACCCGCCGCCGGACACCATCGGAGCGCGCGAGTACGTAAGCGACGATCAGGCCGGTCACCGCGTAGCCCGTCAGCACGTCGAATTCGGCGATGAGCAGGAAGTTCAGCACGCCGTCGAGCAGCAGTAGCGCCGCGCGGATCGGATACGTGCCCGGCCAACCGCGCCCGGCGCGCGCCGCCGAGGACTGCTGAATGGCAAGGCCGATGCCGAACATCACGGTCAGCAGGCCGAGGAATTTGCCCTGCGCGAGTTGCTGGAGCACCCGCTCGGTCCACATCGCGGCATCGGTCGCCGGAGCGCCGAGGCTCGTGAGGTAACCGGGCAGGCCGTGCGGATCGGTCAGGATCCAGATATTGGTGCCGAGGGTGCCGAGGATCGCGATGCCGCGCAGCACGTCGAGGGCGAGCAGGCGTGGCGGGCGCGCCGGTGTGCCGCCGCGCCGCGGCGTGGTCGTGATCGATTCGGTCATGCACCGAATATCGCCCGGTCGGGGCGCGCCCGAAATCCTACGGAAGTACCACCGTCGGTATGACATCGGCATCGGTCGCCTAGTCTCGACATCATGCAGCGCATCATCGGAATCGAGGTCGAATACGGCATATCGACCCCCACCGAGCCGTCGGCCAACCCGATCCTCACCTCCACCCAGGCGGTGCTCGCGTACGCCGCGGCCGAGGGCGTGCCGCGCGCGAAGCGCACACGCTGGGACTACGAGGTGGAATCGCCGCTGCGTGACGCGCGCGGATTCGACCTGAGCCGGATGAACGGCCCCGCGCCGGTGATCGACGCGGACGAGGTCGGCGCCGCCAACATGATCCTCACCAACGGCGCGCGGCTCTATGTCGACCACGCCCATCCCGAATACTCCGCCCCCGAGGTCACCGACCCCATGGACGCGGTCATCTGGGACAAGGCGGGCGAGCGGGTGATGGAGGCCGCCGCGCGGCACGCCTCGAGCGTGCCAGGGGCGCCGCGGTTGCAGCTGTACAAGAACAACGTGGACGGCAAGGGCGCCTCCTACGGCACCCACGAGAACTATCTGATGAGCCGCGACACGCCGTTCAACCAGATCATCGTCGGGCTCACCCCGTTCTTCGTCTCCCGCCAGGTCATCACCGGATCGGGACGCGTCGGCATCGGGCAGTCCGGCGACACCGCGGGCTTCCAGCTGTCCCAGCGCTCGGACTACATCGAGGTCGAGGTGGGCCTCGAGACAACACTCAAGCGCGGCATCATCAACACCCGCGACGAACCGCACGCCGACGCGGACAAGTACCGCAGGCTGCACGTCATCATCGGCGATGCCAATCTCGCCGAGATGTCGACCTACCTCAAGGTCGGCGCCACGGCCCTGGTCCTGGACCTGATCGAGGCGGGCGAGGATCTCTCGGATCTGCAACTGGCCCGCCCGGTCACCGCCGTGCACCAGATCAGCCACGATCCGACGCTGCGCACCGCGGTCGCGCTCGCCGACGGCCGCGAACTCACCGGCCTGGCGATCCAGCGTCTCTACCACGAGCGCGTCGCCAAGTTCATGGACCGCGAAGGCAACGACGATCCGCGCGCCCGCGACATCCTGGAGAACTGGGCGATGGTGCTCGACCTGCTCGAGCGCGATCCGATGGAAACCGCGAACCTGCTGGACTGGACCGCGAAACTGCGCCTGCTCGAGGGCATGCGCAACCGCGAGGGCCTCGGCTGGGCCGCGCCGAAACTGCACCTGATGGACCTGCAGTACTCGGATGTGCGCCTGGACAAGGGCCTCTACAACCGCCTGGTCGCGCGCGGCTCGATGAAGCGCCTGATCACCGAGCAGCAGGTGCTCGAGGCCATGACGGCGCCGCCCACCGACACCCGCGCCTACTTCCGCGGCGAGTGTCTGCGCCGTTTCGGCGCCGATATCGCGGCCGCGAGCTGGGATTCGGTGATCTTCGACCTCGGCGGCGACTCGCTGGTCCGCATTCCGACCCTGGAGCCGCGCCGCGGCACGAAATCCCATGTCGGCAAGCTGCTCGACGGGGTGGACACCGCTGCCGAACTCGTTGAGCAGCTCACCCAGTGACCAACGCCCGCCCGGTGACTCGCGCGCGCCGCGGTGACGCGGCCCGCAGGGCGATTTCGACACAGATCCGCCATCGTGTCGGTCGCGCTGGGTAGGGTTGATATACGAGCACCTACATTGCTCATGATCGGAGTCGTGCTCATACTTGGGCTCCGGTCATGATGAGGACACGGCGGCGCGAGGCGGACCCGGAGGCGAAAGCCTGCGCACCCGCGTAGGGCCCGATGGCGCCGCCCCATCGAACAGAGGAGGTCGGCTGCCATGGCACAAGAGCAGACCAAGCGCGCCGGGGGCGGCGACGAGGACGAGGGCACGGACGGTGTCGACGCCGCCGGTCAGGAACGTCGCGAGAAACTGGCCGAGGACACCGACGACCTGCTCGACGAGATCGATGACGTGCTCGAGGAGAACGCCGAGGACTTCGTCCGCGCGTACGTGCAGAAGGGTGGCCAGTGACCGCAGGTGATCCGATGCTGCTCCGTCCGGGGCACGCACTCTCGTCCTTCACCGAACACCTGCGCGCACACGCACCTGAGCTGTTGCCCGCCAACAGGTTCGCCGCGATAGACGGTGCCACCGGAGCTTCCGGTGGCACCGCCGCGAAGGAGGTCGCCCCGCACGGCACCACCATCGTCGCGGTGAGTTTCCGCGGCGGCGTGCTGATCGCGGGCGACCGGCGGGCCACCATGGGGAACCTGTTGGCCAGCAGGGATATGGACAAGGTGTACATCACCGATACCTACTCGGCGGCGGGCATCGCGGGCACCGCGGGCATGGCTGTGGAAATGGTGCGGTTGTTCGCGGTGGAGCTGGAGCACTACGAGAAGATCGAGGGCGTCTCGCTCACTTTCGACGGTAAGGCCAACAAGCTGTCGAAGATGGTGCGCGATAACCTGCCCGCGGCGCTGCAGGGGTTGGCGGTGGTCCCGATTCTCGTCGGCTACGACGAGCACACCGTCGATCCCGATCGCGCGGGCCGCATCGTCTCCTACGACGTGGTCGGCGGCCGCAGCGAGGAGCGATTCGGTTACACGGCGGTCGGCTCGGGTTCGATGTTCGCCAAGACCTCGCTGAAGAAGTTGTACGCCAAGGGAATCGACGCTGACCGCGCGTTGCGCGTCGCCGTCGAGGCGCTGTTCGACGCCGCCGACGACGACACCGCCACCGGCGGGCCCGATCTGGTGCGCGGCATCTACCCGACGGCGGTCCTGATCACCGAGGAGGGCGCCGAGGAGGTGACGGAGGCGCGGCTCGAGGAGATCGCCCGCGCGATCGTCGCGGACCGGCAGGCCGCCGAAGAAGGGAGTTCACCCGCATGACGCTGCCGTACTACGCGTCGGCCGAGCAGATCATGCGCGACAAGACCGAGCTCGCGCGCAAGGGTATCGCTCGTGGTCGCAGCGTCATCGTGCTGGTGTACGACAAAGGTGTGCTGTTCGTCGCGGAGAATCCCTCCGCGACGCTGCACAAGGTGAGTGAGCTCTACGACCGCGTGGGTTTCGCGGCCGTCGGCAAGTACAACGAGTTCGAGAGTCTGCGTCGCGGCGGTATTCTCCAGGCCGATCTGCGCGGTTACCAGTACGACCGGCGCGACGTGTCGGGTCGCGCGTTGGCCAACGCCTATGCCCAGGCCCTCGGCTCGACCTTCACCGACCAGCTCAAGCCGTTCGAGGTGGAGTTGTGCATCGCCGAGATCGGCTATCCGGAGCAGGCCGCGCCGTCGGTGCTCTACCGGATCACCTTCGACGGGTCGATCGTGGACGAGCGGGAATTCGTGGTGATGGGCGGTACCACCGAACCCATCACGACGGCGTTGAAGGCGTCCTACGCGCCCGGCCTCGAGCTGGCCGCGGCGCTCGGTATCGCGGTGCAGGCGTTGCAGGCAGGTATTCCGGACACCGCGGACAAGGAGAAGCGGACGCTCGGGGTCACCTCGCTCGAGGTCGCGACCCTGGAGCGGTCGCGGCCGCGCCGGGCGTTCCGGCGGGTGTCGAACGCCCAGTTGGAGCGGCTGCTGAACGGGGACTCGGCGGGCGCCGCGGCCGAGTCGGCCCCGGATGAGGAAGAGACCTCCGAGTCGGAGTAGAAACCCTTCGGGCCCGCGTCGGGAGCACGGTGCAATTGCCGCTCCCGACGCGGGCTCGCCGCATATTTTCCGGGGGTCGCCGGTGGGTTGCGCGCGCGGGAATCCGCCGCCGCGCACCTGGTGAATCGGCTGTCGCGTCCCCGTGGAAACGGACAAATCACACCGAATCGTTGTGAGAACGTATGCGTCGGTGTTGTCCGCAGCCCCACGCGAGAGCCGCTCATGGCTGTAATGTCGATGATGTGCAGCGACGAATCATGGGGATCGAGACCGAGTTCGGTGTGACATGCACCTTCCACGGTCACCGTCGGCTGTCCCCCGACGAGGTTGCCCGGTACCTTTTCCGCCGGGTCGTGTCCTGGGGCCGTAGCTCTAACGTGTTCCTCCGCAACGGTGCTCGGCTGTACCTCGACGTCGGCTCGCATCCCGAGTACGCGACGGCCGAGTGCGACAACCTGCATCAGCTGGTCACCCACGATCGCGCGGGCGAGCGGGTGCTCGAGGAGTTGCTGATCGACGCCGAACAGCGACTGGCCGAGGAAGGTATCGGCGGCGATATCTACCTGTTCAAGAACAACACCGATTCCGCGGGCAACTCCTACGGCTGCCACGAGAACTTCTGCGTGGTGCGCGCGGGCGAGTTCTCCCGGATCTCGGACGTGCTGCTGCCGTTCCTGGTCACCCGGCAGTTGATCTGCGGTGCGGGCAAGGTGCTACAGACGCCGAAAGCGGCCACTTTCTGCCTGTCGCAGCGCGCCGAGCACATCTGGGAGGGCGTGTCCTCGGCGACCACGCGTTCGCGCCCGATCATCAACACCCGCGACGAGCCGCACGCCGACGCCGAGAAGTACCGGCGCCTGCACGTCATCGTCGGCGACTCGAATATGGCCGAGCCGACGACCATGCTCAAGGTCGGCACCGCCGCCTTGGTCCTGGAGATGATCGAGGCGGGCGTGTCGTTCCGCGACTTCGCGCTGGACAACCCGATCCGCGCCATCCGCGAGGTCAGCCACGATCTCACCGGGCGGCGTCCGGTGCGACTGGCGGGCGGTCGGCAGGCCAGCGCGCTCGACATCCAGCGCGAGTACTACGCGCGCGCGGTCGAGCATCTGCGCAACCGGGATCGCGATCCACAGATCGACCAGGTCGTCGACCTGTGGGGCCGCACCCTCGACGCGGTCGAGGCGCAGGACTTCGCCAAGGTCGACACCGAGATCGACTGGGTGATCAAGCGCAAGCTGTTCCAGCGCTACCAGGACCGCTACAACATGGAGCTGTCCGATCCCAAGATCGCCCAGCTGGATCTGGCCTATCACGACATCAAGCGCGGTCGCGGCGTCTTCGACCTGCTGCAGCGCAAGGGTCTGGCCAAGCGGATCACCGAGGACGAGGCCGTCGACGCGGCGGTGGACACCCCGCCGCAGACCACGCGGGCCAAACTGCGCGGCGATTTCATCACCGCCGCCCAGGAGGCGGGCCGGGACTTCACGGTCGACTGGGTACACCTCAAGCTGAACGACCAGGCGCAGCGCACCGTGCTGTGCAAGGACCCGTTCCGCTCGGTGGACGAACGTGTCGATCGACTGATCGCCTCGATGTAGCCGATCGCCTCGACGTAGGCGTTCACGAATCCGAGCCGCGCGCCGAATCGGCGGGCGGCTCGTTCGTGTGTGTGCCTCGCCGCGCACCCGGCCGCGACTAGCGTGGACCCATGACCGACACGGAACTCCTGAACGAACTGCTCGAGGTCGAGCGTCGCGGCTGGGACGCCCTGTGCTCGTCGGAGGCGGCGGATTTCTACGGCGCGCTGATGACCGACGACGCGGTGATGGTCTTGGCCGACGGCACCGTCCTCGACCGTGCCGAGGTGGTGACGGCGCTGCGGCACTCGCCGCCCTGGCACGCCTTCGACATCGACGATCCGCGCCTGGTGCGGGTCGGCGCCGACGGATACGTGCTCGTCTACGTCGGCACCGCCTACCGCGAGGTCGCCGAACCCGCGTTCCGCGGCGCGATGGCGAGCACCTACCTGCGCACACCGCAGGGCTGGCGGCTGACCTGCTATCAGCAGACGCCGCTGCGCTGAGCGCGGCAGCGGCGCCGCCGCGCCGAGCGGAATCGCGCGCCGCCGCGCACGGAGCGCGCGACGCCGATTACCCTCTATCGGGTGGCGATATCCAAGGTCGAGCGGCTGATGAATCTGGTCATCGCGCTGCTGTCGACCCGTCAGTTTCTGACCGCGGAGCGGATTCGGGACAGTGTCGCGGGCTACGAGGAATCCGCGAGCGACGAGGCGTTCAGTCGCATGTTCGAGCGCGACAAGAACGAACTGCGCGATCTGGGCATTCCGCTCGAGGTTGGCCAGGTCAGCCGGTACTCGACGGTCGAGGGGTACCGGATCAACCGCGACGCCTACGAACTGCCCGATATCGACCTGACCGACGAAGAGGCGGCGGCGGTCGCGGTGGCGGTCCAGATGTGGGAGTCCCCGGAACTGGCCGCGGCCGCCGAGGGCGCCCTGCTGAAGCTGCGGGCGGCGGGCGTGCACGTGGAGACCGACGCGGCGGTGGCCTCGGTGCCCGCCGTCCCCGCGCGCACCCGAGGGTCCGAACCCGTGCTCGGGAAGCTGCTCGCGGCCATCGACGCCGGTCAGGCGGTGCGTTTCGAACATCGGGGCGCGGTCAACGCGCCCTACCTCATGCGCGATGTCGAGCCGTGGGGCGTGGTGACCAGGCACGGGCGCTGGTATCTGGTCGGCCACGATCGCGGTCGCGACGCCACGCGCAGTTTCCGTCTTTCGCGCATCGGCGACGACATCACCGCCTACGGCCCGGTCAACGCGGTGCGCAAACCGGAGGGCGTCGACCTACGGACCATCGTGGACCGGGTCACCAGCACCGCGCCGGTCAGCGGGACGGCGACGGTGTGGGTGGCCGAGGGGCGCGGGCGGGAACTGCGCAGGCTGGGCAAGGTCGCGGGGCAGCGCGGTGTCGGCGCCCGCGTCGGCACGGTGCTCGAGGTGCCGGTGCGCTCCTGGGACTGGGTGGCGCGCCTGATCACCGGACTCGGCGCCGACGCCCTCGTGCTCGAGCCCGAGGAGCTGCGTGCCGATGTGATCGCGCGCTTGCGTTCGGTGCGTGCGCACACCGAGGTCGCGCTGTGAACGCGCGCGGCGAGCACCGGGAGCGGGAAGACGAGGTGTTCTGGTGACCAGCAGACTGTCCGTGCGACTGTCGCGGCTGCTGAACATGATCCCGTACTTCATCGCCCATCCGGGGATCAGCGCCGCCGAGGCCGCCGCCGATCTCGGGGTGAGCGCCAAACAGCTGATGAGCGATCTGAATCAGCTGTGGATGTGTGGGCTGCCCGGTTACGGGCCGGGTGACCTGATCGATCTGTCGTTCTCCGAGGAGAGCATCGAGGTCACCTTCTCGGCGGGCATCGACCGGCCGCTGCGGCTGACCTCCACCGAGGCGACGGCGCTGCTGGTGGCATTGCGCTCCATCGTGGAGATGCCGGGCATGGTCGACCCGACCGCCGCCGACGCCGCCATCGCCAAGATCGAATCGGCCATCGCGGGCGAGCCTGCGCGTGTCTCTGCGGGCGAGCCCGCGCGTGTCTCTGCGGGCGAGCCCGCGCGTGTCTCTGCGGGCGAGTCCGCGCGTGTCTCTGCGGGCGAGTCCGCGCGTGTCTCTGCGGGCGAGCCCGCGCGTGGCTCCGGGGGCGAGTCCGCGCGTGTTTCTGGGGGTGAGTTC
The DNA here is from genome assembly GCF_015674855.1 of Nocardia bovistercoris. GTDB lineage: Bacteria > Actinomycetota > Actinomycetes > Mycobacteriales > Mycobacteriaceae > Nocardia > Nocardia bovistercoris. The sequence continues at coordinate 26,724 of NZ_JADMLG010000012.1, forward strand.
GCGTCTGATTCAGCGGGGGGATCCGCGCCGACGCCCTCGGGCGACGGTCAGTTGGCGCCGGTCGAGGCCTCCGCGGTGGCGACGGTGCGGTCCGCGCTGGCCAAGCAGCACGCGCTGCGGCTGGTCTATTATTCGGCCAGCCGCGACGTGGTCTCCGAACGGGTCGTGGATCCGATCCGCATCGTCATGGTGGACAACAACAGCTATTTGCACGGCTGGTGTCGTGCGGCCGAAGGCGCGCGCCTGTTCCGTTTCGACCGGATCGAGGCGGCCGCCGAACTCGACGAGCCCGCCCGCCCGCCGAGTCACGCGACCGCCGCGACGGCCGGTCTCGACCTGTTCCAGGACGACCCGGCGGTTCCGTTGGCGCACTTGCGGATTCGCGCCGACTACGGCTGGGTGCTCGACCAGTATCCGATGAACCGCCGCGCCGTGCACGCCGACGGCAGCCTGGAGGCCACGATGCGCTTCGCGACCCTGGACTGGATGGCGCGCCTGCTGCTCGGATTCGGTTCCGGCGTGACCGTGCTCGGACCGCCGGAGCTGGTGGCCGCGGTGCTGCGACGTTCGGACGCGGCCCTCGCCGCCTACGCGGAGGCCGGGTTCGACATCCCATGAACGTCGTCGTGCTCGGTGCGGGCAATATCGGCGTATTCGTCGGCGGCAGGCTCGCGGCGGCGGGCGCCCGCGTCACCTTCGTCGGCAGGCCGAGGGTGCTCGACGAGATCACCGCCTCCGGGTTGCGGCTGACCGATCTCGACGGCGACGAGGTGACGTTGCGCGCGGACCGGTTCCGCACCGCCACCACCGTCGAGGACGTGGAGACCGCCGACCTGGTGCTGGTCACCGTGAAGTCGGCGGCCACCGCCGAGATCGTGCGCGACCTCGTCGGGCGGATCCGGCCCGCTACCACGGTGATCAGCCTGCAGAACGGCATCGGCAACGACGCCGTGATCCGGGACGTGCTGCCGACCTGCGCGGTACTGGCGGGCATGGTCATGTTCAATGTCGTTCATCACCCCGGCGGGCGCTTCCACCGGGGGACCGACGGCGGTATCGCGGTGCAGGACGACCCGGCGCTGACGGCGGTGGCGCCGCTGTTCGAACGGGCCGGTCTCGCGCTGCGCCGCTACGCCGACCTGCTGCCCGTGCAATGGGCGAAACTGCTGCTGAACCTGAACAATCCGATCAACGCGCTGTCGGGCCGCCCGCTGCGCGCGGAACTGGCCGACCGCGACTATCGGCGCTGTCTCGCCATGACCCAGTCCGAGGCCCTCGCGGTGATGAACAGGGCGCGAATTCGTCCCGCCCGCCTCACCCCGCTGCCGCCCGAGCTGATGACTCGCCTGCTCACCGTGCCCGACGCCGTGTTCCGTCGGGTCGCGGGCCGGGTGCTCGCCATCGACCCGGTGGCGCGCTCGTCCATGGCCGACGATCTCGCGCTCGGCCGCAAGACCGAGATCTCGTGGCTGTGCGGTGAAATCGTGGAACTCGGCGCGATGGTCGGGCTGCCAACCCCGGTGAATCGGCGGCTGATCGAGATGATCGTCGCGGCCGAGCATGGCGACCGCAGGACCTGGACCGGACCGGAACTTCTGGAACAGTTGCGGTCCGCGCACACCTGAACGCGGGGCGAACGCGGCCTGATGCGCCCTATTCGGTCACGGCCTGTCCGGTAACATCGGAAATACCACTGTCTTGGGAGGTATAGATGTCAGGCACGTTCAGCTGGACGCACCTGCTGATCATCGCGTTGCTGTTCGTGGTGCTCTTCGGTGCCAAGCGCCTGCCGGATGCCGCGCGTGGTCTCGGTCGCTCGCTGCGGATCTTCAAGAGCGAGGTCAACCAGATGCAGAAGGAAGAGACCTCTTCCGCTGCCCCGGCCGCACCCCCCGCGCCGCAGCAGTTGCCGTCGGGGCAGACCACCACCGCGCAGACGCAGCCGCAGGCCGAGCCCAAGTCGCTCTGATCGTCTCGATTCCACCGGGGTGAGTGCCGCTCACCCCGTTCAGTGCTGTTCGGCGTAGTCACCGGACGCGCGTCGGACCGCCGCACCGGTCGCGGTACGTGGCGCACGCGCCGCTCGACGCCGCTCGATCTCGAGGGCCAATCAAACCCATGCGAATCCCCTTCGATCCGCGGCGCAGCAAGCGCAGGACGAATCCCGACGGCACGATGTCGTTGGTCGAACATCTCCAGGAGTTGCGCAGCAGGCTGCTGAAGTCGCTGGCCGCGATCCTGGTCACCACCGTGCTCGGGTTCCTCTGGTATTCGCATTCGGTCTTCGGGCTGGAGAGTCTCGGCGATCTGCTCACCGGTCCCTACTGTTCGCTGCCGCCGGAGGCGCGCGCCGCGCTGACCAGCGACGGCGCCTGCCGTCTGCTCGCCACCGCGCCGTTCGAACAGTTCATGCTGCGCCTGAAGGTCGGTTTCACCGCGGGCGTGGTGCTGGCGGGCCCGATCTGGCTGTACCAGCTGTGGGCGTTCATCACCCCCGGCCTCTACGCCAAGGAACGCCGCTACGCCGTCGGATTCGTCACCTCGGGTTCGGTGTTGTTCGCGCTCGGCGCGGTACTGGCCTACGTCGTGGTCGCGCACGCGCTGTCGTTCCTGCTCACCATCGGCGACAACGTCCAGATCACCGCGCTGAGCGGCTCGCAGTACTTCGGCTTCATCATCCAGTTGCTCATCATCTTCGGCGTGAGCTTCGAGACGCCGCTGATCATCATCGGGCTCAACCTGGTCGGCATCCTCACCTACGCGCGCCTCAAGGCGTGGCGGCGCGGCCTCATCTTCGGACTGTTCGTCTTCGCGGCCGTGGTCACCCCGCAGGACCCGTTCTCCATGCTGGCGCTGGCCTGCGCACTCACCGTGCTGTTCGAATTCGCTGTCCAGTTCGCTCGAATCAACGATGGCAGGCGGGCCAAGCGCGAGGCGCGGTCCGCGCTGGAGGACGACGAGGCCTCCGATATCGAGGCGCCGGAATCGATCCGGCCCGAGGCGGCCGGGGCCGATGCGGCGGGCGGGAAAACCGGGCGACCCGTGTCGGACTACTCCGATACGCTCTGAGGAGTGACAACCGAGCGGTCGCGAACAGGCGAGTTGGCGGAATTCTCCGCGGCACTGAACTTCACTCTCGATCCTTTTCAGCGTGCCGCGTGCGCCGCGCTCGAGGACGGGCACGGGGTGTTGGTGTGTGCGCCGACGGGTGCGGGTAAGACCGTGGTCGGCGAATTCGCGGTGCACCTGGCATTGGCGGCGGGCGGGAAGTGCTTCTACACCACGCCCATCAAGGCGCTGTCGAACCAGAAGTTCGCCGATCTCACCGAACGGCACGGCCGCGCGAATGTCGGCCTGCTCACCGGCGACCAGTCGATCAACCCCGACGCGTCCGTGGTGGTGATGACCACCGAGGTGCTGCGCAATATGCTCTACGCCTCTTCCGACGCGCTGCGCGGGCTGTCCTACGTGGTCATGGACGAGGTGCACTACCTGGCCGACCGCTTCCGCGGCGCGGTGTGGGAGGAGGTCATCCTGCATCTGCCCGCCGAGGTCCGGCTGGTCAGCCTGTCGGCCACGGTCAGCAACGCCGAGGAGTTCGGCGCCTGGATGGAGACCGTGCGCGGCGACACCGCCGTCGTGGTCGACGAGACGCGGCCGGTGCCGCTGTGGCAGCACGTGATGGTCGGTCGGCGCATGTTCGACCTGTTCGACAGCGATTCCAGCGAGCAGAAGGTCCTCGTCGACGAGGATCTCGTGCGCTACATCAAGCAGCGCGAGGCCGCCGACCGGATGAACGGGTGGAGCGGCGGTTCGCGTGGGCGCGGCGGCCCGCGCCGCGACTTCAGGCCGCTGCCGCGTCCCGAGGTGCTGGCCCAGCTCGACCAGGAAGGGCTGCTGCCCGCCATCACGTTCATCTTCAGTCGCGCGGGCTGCGACGGCGCGCTGGCCCAGTGCCTGCGCTCGCGCCTCGACCTGAGCAGGCCCGAGGACTACGACGAGGTCGACGCCGTGATCGAGAAGCACACCGGCGACCTGCCCAAGGGTGATCTCGAGGTGCTCGGCTACTGGGATTGGCGCGCCGCGCTGCACCGCGGGCTCGCCGCTCACCACGCCGGGATGCTGCCCGCCTTCCGGCACACCGTGGAGGAACTGTTCGTGCGCGGCCTGGTGCGCGCGGTATTCGCCACCGAGACCTTGGCGCTCGGCATCAACATGCCCGCGCGCACGGTGGTGTTGGAGCGGCTGGTCAAGTTCAACGGCGAGTCGCACGCCGAACTGACGCCGGGGGAGTACACCCAGCTCACCGGGCGCGCGGGGCGGCGCGGTATCGATGTCGAGGGGCACGCGGTGGTGCTGTGGCAGCCGGAGGTCGATACCAGCGCGGTCGCCGGACTCGCCTCCACCCGCACCTATCCGCTGCGCAGTTCCTTCAAGCCCGGCTACAACATGTCGATCAACCTCGTCGACCGGATGGGCGCGGGCGAGTCGCGGGCGCTGCTCGAGCGGTCCTTCGCGCAGTTCCAGGCGGATCGTTCGGTGGTCGGCCTGGTGCGCGGCATCGAGCGCAACGATGCGCAGCTGCGCAAGTTGCGCGGTCAGCTCGGCGACGCGGAAGGCGGCTTCCTGGAATACATCTCGCTGCGCGAGCGGATCAAGCAGCGGGAACGGCAGCTCGAGCAGCAGACCCGGTCGGATCGGCGCGGTGCGGCGGTCACGGCGTTGACGGCGCTGCGCCGCGGCGACGTGGTGGCGATCCCGTCCGGGCGGCGGGCGGGGCTCGCGGTGATCCTCGAACCCGATGCGACGCCGGGCGATCCGCGCCCGCTGGTGCTGACCGAGGACAAGTGGGCGGGCCGGGTGTCGGTGGCCGATTTCCCGGTGCCCGCCGAAACGCTCGGGCATATGCGCCTGCCGCGCCGCGTCGATCACCGCACCGCGCGAACCCGGCGCGACCTGGCGTCCGCGCTGCGCGACACCGGCATCTCCCCGCCGGGAAGGCAGCGCGGCGGCAGGCGTTCCGGCGCCGCCGACGACCGCGAGCTGGCGACGCTGCGCCGCAGCCTGCGGTCGCATCCCGCGCACGGTCGGCCCGATCGCGAGCAGATGAGCCGCATCGGCGAGCGCTACAGCAGACTGCTGCGTGAGACCGAGGCCATGCGCCAGAAGGTCGCCGCCACCACGAATTCGCTGGCGCGCACCTTCGACCGCATTCTCGGCCTGCTCCAGGAGCGCGGTTTCGTCGCCGACGGCGAGGTCACCGCCGACGGTCGGCGGCTCGCGCGCATCTACGCCGAAACCGATCTGCTGGTCGCCGAATGCCTGCGCCAGGGCCTGTGGCGCGGACTCGGTCCGGCCGAACTGGCCGGGGTGGTCTCCACGCTGGTCTACGAATCCCGGCAGGAGGGCGGCTATCTCGGAGCGAGCGGTCCGACCGAACCGATCCGGCGCGCGGTCGCGGCGACCATCGGGGTGTGGAGTCAGCTGCGCACCGACGAGGCGAGGCACAAGCTCACGCCGACCCGCGAACCGGACCTCGGGTTCGTGGCGGGCGTGTACAAGTGGGCGCGCGGCGACGGGTTGGCCGAATCGTTGCTGGCCAGCGGTGACCAGGGTGCGCCGCTGTCGGCGGGCGATTTCGTGCGGTGGTGTCGCCAGGTGATCGACCTGCTCGACCAGATCAACACCACCGCCGACGACGTCGAGGTCGCCGCCACGGCGGCCAAGGCGGTTCGCGCGATACGGCGGGGTGTCGTTGCGGTGGACGCCGCGTAGACGATTCACTTGTGATTTGATTTCTTCGCGTACCGACCGTGGCGGAGGAGTCGCACGCGGCGCACGTCGGAGCACCGGGCACAGGCCCGCCGCTCCGACGGGGCCGGGGCCCGCTGAGGCGGGCCGGGTGGGAGTGCGGCGAGTCGCCGTCGGGGGGCTACCGTGGGAATAACGATGCGAGTGGAGGCAAGCAGATGAGCGGCCCGTATGGACCGAACGACTCCGGGGATGGACGCAATGATCCGACTCAGCAGTGGGGCGGACAGCAGACGCCCGGCGGGGCGGCTCCTACCCAGCACTGGGGCGGGCAGCAGAGCAATCCGGCGCAGGCGCAACCGACCCAGCAGTGGGGCGGCCAGCCCCAGCAGCAGTGGGGGCAGCCGCAGACCGGTGACCAGCCGCAGCAGCAGTGGAACCAGCCGCAGACCGGCGGACAGCCGCAGCAGCAGTGGGGTCAGTCCCAGCCGCAGTGGGGCCAGCAGCCGCAACCGCAGTGGGGCGGCCAGCCGCAGCAGTCCCAGCCGCAATGGGGTCAGCAGCCCCAGCCGCAGTGGGGCCAGGGCCAACCGCCCGCCCCGCCGTCGAGCGGCGGCAAGGGCAAGGGCCTGTTCATCGGGCTCGGCGTGCTCGCCGTCCTGGTGATCGGCGCGATCATCGCCCTGGTCGTGGTGTTGACCTCCAAGGACAAGCTGGACCAGGCCGCGGTGCAGAACGGCGTCAAGAAGGTTCTCACCGATTCCTACGGAATCCAGGACGTCGCCGACGTCTCCTGCCCGTCGGGCCAGGAGGTCAAGATCAATGCCACCTTCGAATGCACGCTCAAGGTCAGCGGTGAGCAGAAGAAGGTCAACATCAAGATCACCAACGAGAACGGAACCTACGAGGTCGGTCGTCCGAGCTGATCGGAGCACCGAGGTAGGTACTTCCGCCGGGTAGTCGCGTTCGCGCGCTACCCGGCGGTCGTGTTTGCGGCGGTCGCATGCTGCTCTGCGACGGTGTTGCTGTGTGCGGCGTTCGCGCGCTGCTCGGCGGTCGTGTGTGCGGTGGTTCGAACGGTCGCGGATCGAGCGATCGTGCGTGCTGTCCGGTGGCGGCTGTTACGGGGTCGCGGCGTTGCTCAGGGCGGTGATCAGCCGTTTGACCGGGCTCTCGGCGTTGTAGGCGGTGGCGAGGGCGTGCAGCTCGGCGGGATCCGCCGGTGTCGCGGGCAGGGTGTCGGCGCGGGACAGTTCGACCTCGGCGTCGCGCACAACCCGCACGACGGGCGCGGCGGCCTTCAGGTAGTCCTCGGCGGCGCGGAGTTTGGCGCGCATATTCGCCGCGAGTTCGGAGTCGGGATCGTCGACGGCGGCGACGAGCGCTTCCAGCGAACCGAATCGCGTGATCAGGGTGGACGCGGATTTCTCGCCGATGCCCGCGACACCGGGCAGTCCGTCGGAGGCGTCGCCGCGCAGGGTGGCGAGGTCGGCGTAGCCCGGGCCCGCGTTGTCCGGCGGCACACCGTATTTCGCGGCGACCTCGGCGGGACCGAACAGTTCGGCCTTGGCCAGCCCGCGCCCCGCGTACAGGACGCGCACGGTGGGCGCGGGCTCGTCGCGGACCAGTTGCAGCAGGTCGCGGTCGCCGCTCACCACGATCACCGGGTCGACGCGTTCGCGGTGGGCGAGGGTGCCGAGTACGTCGTCGGCCTCGAGCCCCTCCGCGCCACCGGTCGCGATGCCCGCCGCGGCGAGGACCTCGAGGATCATCTCGACCTGGGGCGTGAGCTTGTCGGGTACCTCCTCGACATTGTCGGCGACATCGGCGAGGCGGTGCGCCTTGTAACTGGGCACCAGATCGACGCGGAAGCGCGGCCGCCAGTCCAGGTCGAGGCACACCACGAGCCTGCCGGGGCGGTGCTTGGCGACGAGCGCGGCGACCATGTCGGTGAAGCCGCGCAGCGCGTTCACCGCGCGCCCGTCCGGCGCGGTGATCTTGTCCGGGATGGCGTGGAAGGCGCGGAACCACAGACTGGCGCCGTCGAGCAGCAGCAGGGGCGATCCAGGAGTCGCTGAGGTCACGCGCCGAGGTTACCCGCCACTCCACCCACCCACGCGCGGGGCAAGTTCGACGAGCACCGGTTCGCAGCGTTGCATCCCAGCGGTCGAGACAATGCGACGCCCGCAACAACCGCGCCCGCGTACCCGCCCGGCTCAATCGAACCCGCAACATCCGCGCCCACCCAGCCACGCCGGGAGGGAGCCAGACGACCGACGGTTCGCGGCGTCTCGCGTCCCAGCGGTCGAGACAATGTGCCGTAGGCGCGAGTCTCGACCGCTGGGACGCGAGACATACAGGCCGCGAACCCGCGGCGCCGCAGGCGCCGCAAATTAAGCACAGCCGCAGGCGCCGCAAAATGAACACAGGTAACGTCGTCGGGTATGAGTTCGCACACGGAATCCAGATTCGCGGCGGATGTGTACGGGGAGCGGTTGGAGCGGGCGGTCGAACTGATGCGAGCGGCGCATCTGGATGCCCTGCTCATCACTCCCGGGCCTGATCTGCGTTATCTGATCGGCTCGTCGGCGCAGTCCTTCGAACGCCTCACCTGTCTGGTGATCCCGGCCGACGGTGCGACCCCGTCGGTGGTGATCCCGAAACTGGAACTGGCCGCGCTTGCGGGTTCGGCGGCCGGTGAACTCGGTCTTTCGGTGCTGGACTGGGTGGACGGCGTCGACCCGTACCAGGTGGTGAAGTCGACCCTGCACGCGGGCTCGCGGATCGCGGTCGCCGATGCGATGCCCGCGCTGCACCTGATCCCGCTGGCGACCTCGTTCAGCGGACTCCCGGTCTCGGCCACTCCGGTATTGCGTGATCTGCGCATGATCAAGGACGCCGCCGAGATCGACGCATTGCGTCGCGCGGGCGCGGCCATCGACCGCGTGCACGCCCGTATGGGCGAATTCCTGCGCGCCGGACGCACCGAGGCGCAGGTCGCCGCCGACATCACCGACGCCATCGTGGCGGAGGGGCACACCGGCGCCGAATTCGTCATCGTCGGCAGCGGCCCGCACGGCGCCGACCCGCATCACATGGTCTCCGACCGGGTGATCGAAGCGGGCGACGTGGTCGTCGTCGACATCGGCGGCCCGGTCGACCCCGGCTACTTCTCCGACTCCACCCGCACCTACGTCCTCGGCGACCCCGCCCCCGAGACAGCCGAACGCTGCGCGGTCCTCGAGCAGGCGCAAGCCGCTGCGGTCGCCGCAGCCCGCCCCGGCGTCACCGCCGAATCCGTCGACGCCGCGGCGCGAGACCTGTTGCGCGAGGCCGGATTCGGCGATGCCTTCGTGCACCGCACCGGCCACGGCATCGGACTGTCGGTCCACGAGGAGCCCTACATCGTGGCGGGCAACGACCTGGTGCTTCGCCCCGGCATGGCCTTCAGCATCGAACCCGGCATCTACTTCCGCGGCGCCTGGGGCGCACGCATCGAGGACATCGTGATCGTCACCGACGACGGCTGCGAATCCGTGAACGCCCGCCCCCACGGCCTGACGGTGCTCTGAGGCTCGCGCTCGGCACCGGCAGCTGCCCGCGTAGCGTTCGACCGCCTCGGCGACGCGGTGCGCGCGATTGCGCTGTCATTTCGGTTGTGGCGTCGTCACGGCGGCGCGGTTGCGCGGCGGGTGGACCCGGACCGGATGTGAGCGACGCGGATCGCGACGACCACCTGGCCGGTCGCCCCCTTGGCGCCCGGTAGCGGTCCGCTTGGCTTTGGCCCGCTCGGCGCCGCCTGCCGGGGGGACGAGTGTTGCCGGGCCGTGACGTCCTCGCGGAGGGCGCAGTTCAGCGCAAGGTGGAGCTGGACAGGATGGGGGCGACGTGGATGGCGACGACGTGGATGGCGACGACGACCCTGGTCGGGTTCACGCTTGGTACCGGTAGCTGCCCGCGTGGCGTTCGACCGCCTCGGCGCCGTCGGTCGGGTCGACGAGCGCTTTCGGGCCTTCGCGTCGTCGTGGTGGCGTGTTCAGCGCAGGGTGGAGCTGGACAGGATGCGGGCGACGTGGATGGCGATGACGACCCTGGTCGGGTTCACCCGGGGTACTCGGTAGCGGCCCGCGTAGCGTTCGACCGCCTCGGCGACGCTGTCCGGATCGTCGAGCACGGTGGCGGGCCCTTCCAGGGTGAGCCAGCGCACGCCGTCTACCTGGCTCACCGCCGCGTAGCCGGAGCGGCGGACATTGCGGACCTTCACCGAGCCGTCGTTGGTGATGACGCGCGCGATGCCCGCCTCGGGGTCCCAGGTGAATCCCACCGCGACCACGTGCGGTGTGCCGTTCGCGCGCAGGGTGGTGAGGGTCGCGAGGTGGCGTTCGGTGACGAATTCGAGGGCGGCGGCGCTGAGTTGCTCGGTTCCGGTCGGCATTCGTCGACCGTAGTCGGCGCGCCCGCCCGGAGTTCGCTCGACCTGTGCGGGACCCGCGGCGGCGGCAATGCCACACTTGGCGCATGGGATTGCGAGGTGGGCGCGGCATCGCCGAGGGGCCCGTGCTGATTCTGGGCGGGCGCAGCGAGATCGGCGTCGAGGTCGCGCGTCGGCTCGCGCCGGGCCGGGTGGTCGTGCTCGCCGCGCGCGCGGGCGGTTCGCTGGACGAGCAGGTCGCCGTGCTCACGGCGGCGGGCGCCGAGGCCGTGCACACCGTCGAGTTCGACGGCGACGACGTTACGAGTCATGCGGCGCTGCTCGAGAAGATCGACGCCGAATACGGCGGCATCGGCGTCGCGGTGCTCGCGTTCGGCAAGCTCGGCGATCAGGCGCGCGCCGAGCAGGACCCGGCGCACGCGCTGGAAGTCGTGCACACCGACTACGTGGCCCAGATCAGCGTGCTCACCACGCTGGCGAACCTGATGCGCGCTCGCGGTTCGGGGCAGTTGGTGGTGTTCAGCTCGGTGGCGGGCGCCCGGGTGCGGCGCGCGAACTACGTCTACGGTTCGGCCAAGGCCGGGCTGGACGGTTTCGCCACCGGACTCGCCGCCGCCCTGCACGGCAGCGGCGTCCACCTGATGCTACTGCGTCCGGGATTCGTCATCGGCAAGATGACCGAGGGCATGAGCCCCGCACCGTTCTCCTCCACACCCGCGCAGGTGGCCGACGCGACGGTGCGCGGCCTGCACCGCCGTTCAGTCGTGGTCTGGGTGCCCCGAGCACTGCAACTCCTCTGCGCGGCTTCGCGTTTCGCCCCCCATTTCGTCTGGCGGCGGCTGCCCCGATGACGGGCGCGAACGGTCCGCACCCACTCGTGCGTGCGGCGTTCGGCGTGGTGTCACCGACTTCGGCGCGCGGGTTCGGACCGACGCGGTGAAGGCGTCGTGGGCGGGGCCGCCGATCGCGGTGGTCGGTATCGGCGCGGACGGCTGGGAAGGTTTGGGGCGCGCCGGGCGGGATGCGATCGCCGACGGTGCGGTTGTTTTCGGGTCGGCACGGCAGCTCGAGCTGATTCCGGAGGGCGTCGGCGGTGTGCGCAGGCGCTGGCCGTCGCCGCTGGTGCCCGCGCTGCCCGCGCTGTTCGGGGAGGTCGCAGGCAGGCGGGTCACGGTCGTGGCCAGCGGCGATCCGATGTTCTACGGCATCGGCGTGACCTTGGTCGGGCTGTTCGGCGCGCAGGCGCTGCGAGTGTTGCCGCAACCGTCGTCGGCGTCGCTGGCCTGCGCGCGGCTGGGATGGTCCTCGGCCGAGACGCCGGTGGTGAGCGCGGTCGGGCGCCCGCTCACCGCGATCCTGCCCGAACTGTCCGACCGGCGCAGATTGCTGGTGCTCACCCCGGACGCGAAGGGACCGGCCGCGGTCGCGGAACTGCTGCGCGACAACGGTTTCGGCGGGTCCGCGATCACCGTGCTGGAGCAACTCGGCGGCCCGGCCGAGCGCGTGGTGTCCGGTGTCGCGGCGAGTTGGGATCGCCCGCCGGGTGATCCGCTCACCATCGTTGCCGTGGAATGCGCGGCCGAACCGGGGCGACCGCGACTCACGCGGGTGCCCGGCCTGCCCGACGCGGCCTATTCCGGCGACGGCCAGCTCACCAAGGCTGAGGTCAGGGCGTTGACGCTGTCGGCGCTCGCGCCCGCGCCGGGGGAGGCGCTGTGGGACGTCGGCGGTGGTTCGGGCACGATAGCCATCGAATGGTGCCGCACCCATCCGGCGTGCCGGGCGGTGAGTTTCGAGCGTGTCGAGTCGAGGCGGCGCCAGATCACCGACAACGCGGCGGCGCTTGGGGCCGCGCGGGTGCTGGTGCGCGGCGCCGTGCCGCAGGATCTGGACGGCGTGCCGGACGAATTCGGTGCGCCGGACGCGATATTCGTCGGCGGCGGACTCACCGCCGATGGCCTCCTCGAGACATTGTGGTCGCATTTGCGTCATGGCGGTCGCCTGGTGGCGAACGCGGTGACGGCGGAATCGGAGTCGCTGCTGGTCGCGGCGGCGCGGGCGCGCGGAGGTGAACTCCGCAGGTTCCAGATCTATCGGGGAGAAGAACTGGGCAACTTCACCGCGTGGCGCCCGCACCTCCCGGTGGCTCAGTGGACGGTGACGAAAACCGGTCCGTGAGTGCCGGAACGGCCTCGAGGAGGGGTGATTCCGACTCGACGGCGCGGTAGGGTCTCCCCGAGATCCATACCTGGGATCCGTGGTTTCTATTGGGGAGATTGATGAAGTACAAGAAGTTCGCCGCCACCGCGTTGATGGCGGTCGCCGCCACCGGTATCGCGGCAGGCACCTCGGGCGCGGCGCCCGCCGCTCCGGCCCCCGCCGTGCAGAGCCAGGCCGCTCCCGCGGTTCAGGGCGCCGACCAGGGCGTGAACTACGCGGTGCAGTCGCTCGACAAGTCCATTGTCGCCTCGATCACCGGCGGCGCGTTCAGCCTCGACTCCGACAGCAAGAACGTCGTGGTCAAGAACGCCGAGGGCCAGGTCGTCACCGCCATCCCGCTCAAGGCGCAGGTGGGTGACAAGCTGATCTCCATCGGCGCGGCCATCGACCCGTCCGCTCAGCAGCTGACCCTCACCCCTGAGGTCACCCCCACCGCCGACGCCGTGGCCGCCAAGGCCCAGGCGATCGGTTCGCAGGAGTGGTTCTTCGCCGAGCTGCAGCGCGCCTCGCTCGGCGCGGTGATCGGCGCGATCATCGGGTTCTTCTTCTTCGGTGTCGGCCTGCCGATCGGCGCCCTGGTCGGCCTGCTCATCGCGGGCGGCCCGAACCTGATCAACGCGGGCGTCGCCTACTTCAGCGGCCAGCCCTGAGAATTCTGATCCTCGGCGGCACCCGTGAAGCGCGGGAGCTGGCCCGACTGACATCCGGCGAGCGAGGATTCGAGATCGTCTCCTCGCTCGCCGGTCGTGTTCGCGATCCGTTGCTGCCCGAGGGGCAGGTCAGGATCGGCGGCTTCGGCGGCGTCGATGGACTCGTGAGCTATCTGGCCGACACCGCCGTCGACGTGGTGGTCGACGCCACCCATCCGTTCGCGGCGCGGATCGGCGCCAACGCCGCTGCGGCCACCAGCGCGCTCGGCGTGCCGCTGCTGCGGGTGCGGCGCCCCGGCTGGACCGAAGTACCCGGTGACCGCTGGATCCGCGTGCCCGATCCGACCGCCGCCGCCCGCGCGATTCCCGACCTCGGCGAGCGGGTCTTCCTCACCATCGGCCGTCAGGGCGTCGCGGCGTTCGCGGAGCTGTCGCACCCGTGGTTCCTGATCCGCTCGATCGACCCGCCCGCGGGACCGCTGCCGCCTCGGCACGAACTGCTGTGCGCGCGAGGTCCTTTCAGCGTCGACGAGGAGATGGTGTTGTTCTCTCGGCGTCGAATCGACCTGCTGGTGACCAAGGACAGCGGCGGCGATCAGACCGAGGCGAAGCTGCTCGCGGCGCGGGTCGCGGGTGTGCCGGTGCTCATGATCGATCGGCCCGCGCTGGCGCCGGGGGTGCGAGCGGTGCGCGCCGTCGAAGCCGCCGTCGACTGGTTGCGCGATCAGCGTGACAGCAGGCCCGGCAGTTTGTCGAACCAGTCGAGAACCGCTCGTTCGTAATCGATTCCGAATTCCAGGGTCGCGTACTGATGCGGCGGTATCCCGCCGTGTTCATCGTTGCCGCACTTCTCCTTCTCCTCGAGGTAGCGATCGAGGCGGCGCTGGTGGATGTCGCGGTTGGCGCTGATGATGCGGTCGAGGTGTTCCGGGTCGAGGTGGTCGCCGAAGGACAGGGTCAGCAGCAGGGGGACGCGGATGGTTTCGCCGCCGGGGTCGCGGGCGATCCATTCGGCGAAGGCTTCGCGCCCGGCCTCGGTGATGCCGTAGGGGGTGCGGTCGCGCGCACCGGCCTGGCCTTTCTCCACGAGTCCGGCCGCGTCCATGGCGGCGAGCTCGCGGTAGACCTGGCTCTGGGTGATGGTCCAGAAGTCGCCGATGCGATTCTGCGACAGGGTCACCAGATCCCAGCCCGACATGGCTCCTTCGTGGAGGAACCCGAGCAGGGAGGCGGCCGTGGAGTTCAACGGCTTGCGACGGTCGGTCGCCAGGGTTCCGCGTGCTGCATCCTCACGTTCCATAGTGGAATGTTAGCGGATCGCCACGCGAAACGCCCGCACCCCCTACCGCGTGTATCGGCGTGAAGTGTAGACGCGCGGACCGTCCTCGGTCTCGACGTGGGCCGTCGTTGACGCGCCGACGATGAGCAGGGTGCGCATATCCACCTCGGACGGTTCGAGCGCCGCCAGCGTCACCACCCGCACCGATTCGGTCGGACCGCCGACATCGCGGCCGATCACCACCGGCGTGTCCGGCTTGCGATGCTCGAGCAGCACCTCGCGCATGGCCGCGACCTGCCAGGTGCGCTGCGAGGACGCCGGGTTGTAGATCGCGATCGCCATATCGGCCGCCGCCACCGCCGCCAACCGCGCCGCGACGACCTCCCACGGCTTGAGCCGGTCCGACAGCGAGATCGTCGCGTAGTCGTGACCCAACGGCGCGCCCACCCGCGAGGCCACCGCGTTCGCCGCGGTCAACCCCGGCAACACCCGCACCGCGACACCGTGCCATCGCGGTAGCGCTGCCTCCTCGAGCACCGCCGCCGCCATCGCGAAGACCCCGGGATCCCCCGAGGACACCACCGCGACCCGTGCCCCGCGTTCGGCCAGATCCAATGCCATGGCGGCTCTTTCGGACTCCACCCGATTGTCACTGGCATGGCGCCGCTGCCCCGCCCGCACCGGCACCCGATCGATATAGGTGGTGTATCCGACCAGATCGGTGGCTTCGGCGAGCGCGTCCCGCACTTCGGGCGTGGTCCACTCCGTCGCACCGGGGCCGAGCCCGACTACGACGACTTCGCCGCGTGCGCCGGTATGCGGATCGGAACCGTCTGTCGCATCGTCGGAACGCGCCGAGACCAGACCGTCCGATCGCGCCGAATCCGTCGCCTCGGATCGCGTCGAGCCCGCGAAGCCGGATCGCGTCGAGTTCGCGCGTGCGGCCTCCCGTACGGCCGACTCGCTCGGATTCTCGTGCTCGGGCGCGGACCGCGCCTGGCTCGTCGCGGTCTTCGAGTCAGCGGGTCGAGCGATCGCGGGCAGGGGAGTTGTCGGTGTCGGACCGGGTACCAGGGTGATCGAGAAGTACGGGACGTCGGCGTCGTTCACCTCGGCGGCGCGCGCGACGCGCTGGCGGCCGGTGCTGGCGCGTTCGATGTAGTACGCGTCGTCGAGGCGGCCCGATTCGGTGAGCGCCCGGCGCACGGCGGGATAGGTGCGGCCGAGTTTCATGATCGCGGCGGCCTCGGTGTCGCGCAGGCGGCGGGCGAGTTCCTCGGCGGGCAGGGTGCCGGGCAGCACCGTCAGCACCTGTTCGCCTTCGACCAGCGGGGTGCCGAGCGCGGCGGAGGCGGCGCTGACCGAGGTGATGCCGGGGATGATCTCGGCCTCGAAACGGTCGGCGAGCCTGCGGTGCATGTGCATGTAGGAGCTGTAGAACAGCGGGTCGCCCGCCGCGAGCAGCGCCACCGAACGCCCCGCCGACAGGTGCGCTGCCAGTCGCAGGGCCGACTCCTCGTAGAACTCCTCGATGGCGCCCTGATAGCCGCCGGGATGGTCGGTGGTCTCGGTGGTCACCGGATAGACGAGGTGTTCTTCGACCTGATCCGCGCGCATGTACGGCGCGGCGATCCCGCGCGAGATGCTGCGCCCGTGCCGCGCGGAGTGGAAGGCGATCACGTCGGCGGTCTCGATCACCTTGGCGGCCTTGACGGTCACGAGTTCGGGATCACCGGGACCGAGGCCGACGCCCCACAGTTTGCCGGGAGAGACGCTGTCGCTCATTCCTGTTCGCTCGCGATCGCGTTGAGCGCCGAGGCGGTGATGGCGCTGCCGCCTCTGCGCCCGCGCACGGTCAGATATTCGACGCCGCCGTATGCCACGAGCGCGTCCTTGGATTCGACCGCCCCGACGAAGCCGACCGGTATGCCGAGGATCGCCGCGGGCCGCGGCGCACCCGCGTCGAGCAGGTCGAGCAGGTGGAACAGCGCGGTCGGCGCATTGCCGATGGCGACAACCGCGCCGTCGAGTCGGTCGCGCCACAGTTCCAGCGCCGCCGCCGAGCGGGTGGTGCCCGCCGCGGCGGCCAGATCCGGCACGCGGGGATCGGCCAGTGTGCAGATCACCGCATTGTCGGCGGGCAGGCGTTTGCGGGTGACACCGGCGGCGACCATGTTCGCGTCGCACAGGATCGGCGCGCCCGCGCGCAACGCGGCGCGCGCGGCGGCCACCACGCCGGGGGAGAAGGCGATGTCCTCGGCCAGGTCGACCTGCCCGCAGCCGTGGATCATCCGCACCACCACCCGCGAGAGGTCCTCGGGGAACCGGTCGAGATCGGCCTCGGCCCGGATCGTCGCGAACGAGCGCCGGTAGATCTCGGCGCCGTCGGTGAGGTAGCTGGCACGCACGTCGGACATGCGCACCACATTAAGAGCCCATCCGCGCCGCGCGACGCCCAGGGTGCGGCGGCTCAGGTGCGCGGGCGTTCCAGGATGCGCGACATGACAATGGAACTGCGCGTCCGCCCGACGCGCGCGTTCTCCCGTATCCGCTCCACCGTCGACTCGATATCGGCCATGTCGGTGGCCATCACGTGCACGAGTGCGTCGGCTTCGCCCGCGATCGTCCACACGCCGACAACCTGCGGTATCGGTTCCAGGCTCCGTTTGAGTTCGGCCGGGCTGATGTTGTCGCGGTAGTAGACCTCCACGTACGCCTCGGTCTTCCAGCCGAGCGCGGACGGGTTCACCTGCGCCGTGAAGCCGGTGATCTGCCCGCTGGCGACCATCCGGTCGACGCGGCGCTTCACCGCGGGCGCGGACAGCCCGACCGACGCGCCGATCTCCTGGAAGGAGGCGCGCGCGGATTTCAGCAGGTGGCCCAGAATCTGCCGATCGATATGGTCCATATCACTTTCTCCGCTTCTGACACAACGATTCGCTGATTTGAGCACACATGACACAACGATTCGGTATTCCAGGCGCAATGCTAGGTCATTTACGGTCGTGGCAGTGCAAGGATTCGCGCCTACTCCGGGAGATCACATTGACCTCAGTAGCCACCCTTCGGGCACCGGAACCCACTCCGGCCCGGCGCTCCACATCCCGCCGTTACGTCATGTGCCGACCTGACCACTTCGAGGTCGCCTATTCGATCAATCCGTGGATGGATCCCGGCGCGCCGGTGGACCGCGCGCTGGCGCTGGCCCAGTGGGACACGTTGCGCCGCTGCTTCGAAAGCCACGGGCACAGCGTCGAGGTGGTCCCCGGCGTGCCCGGCCTGCCCGATATGGTGTTCGCCGCCAACAGCGGCGTGGTGATCGGCGCACGGGCCATGTCGGCCCGCTTCACCCACCCCGAACGCGCCGCCGAAGGCCCGGCCTACCACGCCTGGTTCGCCGAGCGCGGTTTCGCCCACCTGGTCGCGGCGGGCGAAATCAACGAGGGCGAGGGCGATTTCCTGCGGGTCGGCGACCGCATCCTGGCCGCCACCGGATTCCGCAGTTCCCCCGCCGCGCACCGTGAGGTCGAATCCTTCTTCGGCCGCCCCGTGGTGACCCTCGGCCTCGTCGACCCGCGCTTCTACCACCTAGACACCGCCCTGATGGCCCTCGACGAGCACACCGTCGCCTACTACCCGGCCGCCTTCGACGCCGAAAGCCTCGACGTGCTCGCCGCCCTCTACCCCGACGCGATCCTCGCCCGCGAGGCCGATGCCCTCGTCCTCGGCCTCAACGGCGTCTCCGACGGCCACAACGTCTTCCTCGCCGCCCGCGCTCACGGCCTGGCCGATGCCCTGCGCGAGCGCGGTTACAACCCGGTCGGCATCGACCTGTCGGAACTGCTCAAAGCGGGCGGCGGCGTCAAGTGCTGCACCCTCGAACTGCACTGAAGACCTCACCCGTGCTGTGACATCCACGGCTTCGACCGACCGACTCGATGAACCGTTCAGCGGCGAAATCGGGTATCGGTCGGTGTCCGCCCGCGCCGAGACGCTCATCGACGCGGCGGAGTCAACGGTGCGGAGGGGCCGCCATAGGGGCTCGGGATCGACAGGGGTCCGACGGGAGCCGGGTCGGCGGTTTCGAATGGATCGCCCGCGGGCGGACGGACGACGGGGTCATCGGGTGGGCGTGGGGCGTTGCGGGCGCCACGCGGTATGAGGGTGGGGTCGGGATCGGTGCAGTCCGCGTTCAGGTACGGCAGGGGGTAGTCGGGGACGGACCCGGGGCGTCGCGGCAGGTCGTAGTCGCAGGCGTAGCGAGGATAGATGCTCGCCAGTGCCCACACGCCACCGTCGTGGAATGCCGAGGCCACCGCGTCGAGGGCGGAGCCGTCGCGTTGCCGGGGGAAGAAGAACTCGTTCAGCGCCGGTATGCGGGAATGGGCTACTCGGGAGACGGTGACCAGATTGCCG
Organism: Nocardia bovistercoris; assembly: GCF_015674855.1. GTDB lineage: Bacteria > Actinomycetota > Actinomycetes > Mycobacteriales > Mycobacteriaceae > Nocardia > Nocardia bovistercoris. The sequence continues at coordinate 45,472 of NZ_JADMLG010000012.1, forward strand.
AGTAGCTGGACCATGGTCGGCGAGTTCTGGGCGAGGACGACATCGAGGGCCGACAGCATCGGCGGGGTTCGGTCGAGCAGTCGTTCGTAGCCGCCGGTCATCGAGGACACGCCTGCGAGGGTGGTCGAGAAATCGGCCGAGGCGGAGCGCAGTGCGGCGTTCCCGTCGTCGAGGGTGTTCAGGACGACTCCGCTGTTGCGGAGCAGGTTCACCGTCTGCGGCAGCACGGTGTCGAGGGTGGAGATCAGGAAGGTCCCGCCGTCGATGATGGTGGCCAGTTTGTCCGGACCGCTCGCGCTGACGCCGAGTTCTCGGGAGATCGCGGCGAGCCGTTCGGGATCGATCTGGGCGAGGGTCGCGCTCAGGCTCTCGAGCATGTCCGACAGTGGCACCGGCGTGGATGTGCGGTCGGCGTCGACCACCGCGCCATCGGTCAGATAGGGGCCGTCATCGGTGTCGGGCACGAAATCCAGGTATTGCTCGCCTGCCGCGGAAAGCCCGGCGGCGCGTACCCGTCCGGTGGCGGGGATACGGACGTGTTCCTCGATGGCGGCGACGGCGACCACCTTGTCTCCGGCGACCCGGACCGACTCGACGCGGCCGACGCGAACCCCGCGTACCGTGACGTCCTGGCCGGGGAGCAGCCCGCCTGAGGCGCGCAATTCCACGCGAACCCGGTAGGGATCATCGAGCGGGTCGATATCGAGGGCGCCGACCAGCAGGTATCCACTGCCTGCCAGCAGAATCGCGAGCAGCCCGGCCAGCGAGCTCGCCGTGCGCCACCGGTGCGCCCGGCGTACGGCGCCGACCAGCAAGTAGGCCGGGATATCCGCCGCGCGGCGGCCACGTGCGTCTGTCATCGCGGCACACCTCCCCACCGTTGGCCGAGGCGATCGAGCATGTGCTGCAACGAGCCGACGAATGCCGTCCAATCGGTCGTATCGGGCAATCGAGCGCCCGACGTGCCGGGAAATCCGGGGTCGGGGACGGCGCCGACGGCCACTTGGGCCACATCGGCATCGATGTGTCCGTTGGGGCCGCTGATCATTTTCAGGACGACCGAGAGCATGGTGTTCAGTTCGCCGAGGTCGGCTTCGGGATTGAGCGCGGCGGCGTTCAAGCCTGCCGCGAGCCGGTCGGCGTTGGCCGCCATGCTCGTATCGTTGGTCCCCGCGATGCTGGGGAACCGCGCGAGCTGGGTGGTGATGATGTGCAAGCGGTCGACGAGGGTGGCGAAGGAGTCGGTGTTGTCGGCCAGAACCTCCATGGCCGGGCCGGCGGCGGTGATGGCGTCGGTGAGGACGCCGCGCTGGGCGGCGAGGGTGGCGCCGAGTTCGGATGAGGCGGCCAGGACGTCGTTGATCCGGGCGGATCGGGCCGAGAGTGTGCTCAGCAACGTGCGGGTCTCCGCCAGGAGGGTGGCGAGTCGTTCGCCGCGGCCGCCGACGTGTTCGCCGAGGGCGGAGAGGACGGTGGTGAGGTGTTCGATGGTTCCGCCGTTGACCAGAAGTGATGCGCGGGTGAGCATTTCCTCGATGGTGGCGGCCGCCGATGTCGACTCCAGCGGGATGGTGGCGCCGTCGGCGAGCGTCGGGGTATCCGCCGCCGGATCCGGGGGTGGTCGCAGTGCGACGAAGACATCTCCCAAGGGTGTCGCCGATCGCAGTTGTGCGCCCGTGCCGAGGGGAAGGCGCACGGCGGCGGTGATGCGCAGGGTCACCACGGCGGTGTAGTCGCGGGCCGACATGGATTCGACCTGGCCGACGTCGGCGCCGTTCAGTTTCACCTTCGCCGCGGTCGGCAGGTTGAGGGCGTTGGTGAAGGTCGCGGTGAGTGTGTAGGTGTCGCCGCTCAGGCCGGGCGCGGGTAACGGAAGTCGGTCGAGCCCGGCGGCGCAGCCGGTGACCGACAGCGCGAGGGTCGCGGCCGCGGTGAGGATGGTGCGGGAGCGAAGTGTCATCGGCCCTGCTTCCGCGCTGCCAGTCCGGTCAGGATGGCGGTGATACCGAAATCCGGGCCCATATCTCGCATGGAGCCGGTGGCGCAGCCGAGGTTGCTCAGCTGCAACAGATTACAGATCTCCTTGACCATCTGACCGTCGAGCAGAACCCTGTTGAGGTCCACCGAGGCGCGCAGCGCGCCCACATTGTGGTCGATGGCGTTGTAGGCGTTGTCGGTGACCAAGGGGAACACGTCGAGGAATTCGGCGAGGTTGTAGTCGTAGGCAGCCAGTGTGCCGGTCAGGGTGTTCGCGTTGCCGACGAGGCCGGAGATGGTGTCCTTGTGGCGGACAAGCAGATCGGCGACCTGGGCGATGATCCGGTTGAGCGTGGCGCCGGTGTCGCCGCCGCCCAGTCGCCGATCGGCGAGGAAGTCGCCGAGTTGGGCTATGGCGCGGCCGAATTCACGCAGCGTGGCGTCGTTGCGGGCGGCGGCTTCGGTGAGCGAGTCGAGGTTGGTGACGATATCGGTGATGGCCGCGCGGGCGGCCGCGCCGTTGTCGGGGCCCTGCCGCAGTGCGCGGGAGAGTTCGTCGAGGGCGGTGCGCATCTCCTGGCCGTTGCCTTCGGTCGCAGCGGCGCTCAGTCCGATCAGGTCGGCGACCGGACCCGAACCGTTGCCGTCCCCGCCGAGGGAGGTGGCCAGTTTCCGCGTCATCGAGAGCAGAGCGTCGAATTCGACCGGTGTCTTCGTGCGGGTCGCGTCCAGGACGGCGCCGTCGGCCAGTGTCGGCCCGTCGCGGTAGACCGGTGTGAGCTCGATGTGGCGGTCGGTGAGTATCGAGTCCGAGATGGTCACCGCCCGGACATCGGCGGGCAACCGGATGCTGTCGTCGATGCTCATCCGCACTTCGACGTCGGCGCCGCGGGCGGTGATGCGGTCGATCCGGCCCACGCGCATGCCGAGCACGGAGACGGCGTTGCCTTCGTAGAGACCGTTGGTGTTGGCGAAATGTGCTGTGACGGTGGTGGTGTCGGAACCGGAGCCACCCGCGCATCCGACCAGGCACGCGGCGCTCGAGACCAGGACGGCGAGTTTGAGGGTATGCGGGGTGAGGCTCATCGGCAGTCCTCGAGGTAAGGGGCTTTGCCCGCGCTGACGGCGACCGCGCTCAGTGCGCACATCCAGGTGTCGAAGAACGCTCCGTCGGGGATGTCGGCGTTGAGCTCGGCGCCGCTGCCGGTGGCATTGGCGAACAATCGCCACGGGACCGGCAGGATTTGCAGGGTGTTGCGCAGCAGATCGTCGTGAGCGGCGATCATCGATGTCATATCGTGCAGGTCGGTCAGTAGCTGTTCGATCTCGGCGTGCTCGCCTACCGCGATCGGTTCGAGCCTGCCGACCAGGGTGGTCGTCGCGTCGAGAAGGCGACGTACGGCGTCCTGGCGAGCGTTGATCTGCTGGAGCAGGGTGCGACCGCGACCGACCATCGCGGCGAGATCGGACCGCTGGGTCTCGATGACGGTGGCGAGGTGACCGGTGCTGGTCAGCAGGTCCCCGATCTGATCGCGGCGTTGGGCGATGACGCTCGACAGAGATCGGACATCGCGCAGGATGCCGGGTATCAGGGTCGGCGCGCCGTCGAGTCCGTGTGAGAGCGCGGTCATCGACTCGGCGATCCGGTCGGCGTCGAGCTGGTCGAAGGTGGTGGTGGCGTCTTGCAGAGCGGTTTCGAGATCGTAGGGAACAGTGGTGTGTGCCAACGGAATTCGATTGTCGGGCAGGACTCCCGCGCCGGTGGAGCGCAGTTCGACGTAGCGCGAGCCGAGGAGCGTGGTGAGCTTGATCGCGGCTTCGGTGTCGGCGCCGAGCGCGGCATCGTCGTTGTCGATCTTCATGATGACCTCGACATGGTCGCCCGCCAGCCGCGTGCCGGTCACCGTGCCGACCGGAATGCCCGCCCAGGTGACCGCGTCGCCCGCGTCGATTCCGGCGGCTTGGGCGAAGTCGGCCCGATAGGTTCGGGCTCCCAGGTGCAGCGAGTTGATCCCGACCGTCGCGACCAGTGCCACCAGTAGCAGGACCACCGCTGTCAGTCCGATTCGTAGCGAGGCGTCCGCCGCACCCGCACGACGCGCGGACTCGCTTCTGAGTAGTGTGCGTAGTCTTTTCATCAGGGTCCTAGCGACAGATCGCGGAGTTCTGAGGTGTGCCGGTCGGTGACGCGGCCCCGAGGATTTGTGAGATCACCGGATCGATCCCTGGCACGACACTGAACCCGATATCGCAGACGTAGGCCTTGACCCACGCGCCGCTGTCGGTGGCACGGACCATGGCTTGCAGCAGCAGCGGGATATTGAATCCGAGGTAGGCGAAACGTTCCCGGCCGTCGACGAAATGGCGGGCGAAGCCGGGTTCGCGGCGCACCAAGTCGTTCAGGGCGGGCGATGCGCCCTCGACCACGGCCGCGGCGTCGGACAGGACGGTGGCGATCCGACCGGTCTGCTCGAGCAGGGTGTCGCGACGGGACTCGAGTCCGTCGAAGATCTTGCGGGTCTGGGCGATCGTGGTCCGCATGGCGGCGCTCTGTCCGTCCAGTGCGGTCATGACCGCCGACAGATTGTCGATGAGTGCGCCGAGGATCTGGTCGGGGCCCGCGAAGGTCTGGGCGAGCGTCGCGGTCTCGGTGATCAGTGCGGCGACCGCGCCGTCGTCGCCTTGCAGTGCCCGGATCAGCGCGGCGGTCAGGTTGTCGACATCCTGCGGGTCCAGGGTGCTGAAGAGGGGTTGGAATCCGTTGAGCAGTGCGGAGATGTCGAAGGAGGGCCGGGTGTGTTCCAGTGGGATCCGTGCTCCGGGCGGGAGGGGCGCCGGGTCGCCGAAGTCGGACAGGCTCAGGTCGAGATATCGCTGGCCGATCAGGTTCTGGTAGGTGACCGAGGCGAGGGTGTCGCCGTAGACGGTCTGATCGTGACGTAGCCGGAAGGTGACTTTCGCGTGCGGCCCGTCGATGTCGATGGCGTCCACCCGGCCCACCCGCACCCCGGCGACCCGGACGTCGTCACCGGCGCGCAGTCCCGAGACGTCGGTGAAGACCGCGGCATAGGTGTCGGTGTCGCCGGTGACGTCGCGTTGCAGCGTCGCGTGGACCATCCAGGTGAGCAGGGCGGCGACCGAGAGGAACGCGGTCAGTCCGGCGAGGTCGCGGCGATGTTTCATCGCGGTCCTCCCGGCTGGGGGGTCGGCGTGCCGATGCCGGGCGGGTCCGTGCCGGGCGGCGCCTGCGGTGACAGGCCGAGCAACTGTGCCACGCCGGCGATTTCGGGCGGAATGCCGAGTGCCTCGGCGAATCGCCTGCGTTGCTCGTCGGTGCCGGGAGACGGGTCGAGAGCGCCGATCACCGGTGGACCCGCCGCGGGACCGTTGTCGCAACTGGCGCCCGCGAGGTCTCCGTAGCGGGGGCAGTCGGTGCGGGTGTACTGCTTGTGCGGTGTGAGTTCGGCGATGACCTTCGCTGTGCCGCTCTGGTTCTCGGCATTCCAGAATTCGCTGGTGAACACGTGGGCGACGCGGGTCTGGGAGGTGGTCATCTGCACGAAGTCGTCGCTGCCTGCGGCCAGCACCGCCAGGACGGGACCCAGTCTGCTGTTGAGGTCGACGATGGTATCGGTGCGGTTGGTCATCGCCGTGCCGACAGTGCCGGTGGTCGCGGTGCCGCCGGTCAGGAGTTCGCTCAGATGCGACCGCTGTTCGGCCACCGTGCGCATCGGCCCGATCGCACTGTGCAGCGCCGCGAGCAGATCGGGTGCGGACTGCTGTAATCCGGTCACTGCCTCGGCCAGCGACGAGAGCAGGGAGAACTCCGCGCCGGAACGGGCTTCGTCATTGTAGGCGCGCACGATCCGGTCCAGTTGACTCGCGGCGCGCAGGGCATCCGCACCCCGGCCACTGGTCGCTCGCTCCACCGTTTCGAGAACTCCGACCGTCGGATCGGCGCCGGGACGTCCCACCGCGGCGACGATGCGGCTCAATGCCGTCAGGGAGGTCTGGAGCTGGACACTGGCTCGACTGTGGTCTTCGGGTATCGACGCGCCCGCGGCCAGTGCCGGACCGGGTCCGTTGTCGATCAGTTGCACCGAGGGGACGGCGAAGACGTTGCTCGGGACCACCCGCGCGGTCACGGTCGCCGGGATACCGGCGGCGTGCTCGGGCACCAGGTCGATACGCACCGTATTGGGTTGTCCCGCGGTGGCCGCTGCCACCTCGGCCACGCTACCCACCAGCACACCGCGATACTTCACATCGGATCGCTTCGGCAGCCCATCACCGACATCGACCAGCATCGCGGTCACCTCGACGGTCGGGGTGAAGGCTCCTTCGGACCGGGCGATCATCGCCGCCACGGTAGCGGTGACCACCGCAAGCACCGCCAGACCGCGTAGGAACAGACCGACATCGGTCAGATTCCGATCCTCGGCTTCGAACGCTATCGACATCGCCTCACCCGCTTATCCTCGAGCCCGCGTCGAAACCCCACAGCGCCAACGTCATCAGCAGATTCACCGAGATCATCACCGTGATGCTCGCGCGCATCGCCCGTCCCGCCGCGACGCCGACGCCCTGCGGGCCGCCACGCGCGTAGTAGCCGTAGTAGCACTGGATGGTGGTCGTGACGATCACGAAAATGATTGCCTTGCAGAGTGAGTAGAGGATGTCGGTGCCGCTGAGCACGAGCGCGAAATAGTGCTCGTAGGTCCCGAAGGACTGTCCGCCGATCACGCCGACGAACACCTCCACCGCGATGTAGTCCGCGGCCAATCCGGCCAGGAACAAAGGGATCACCGCGACGACCGAGGCGAGGAGTCGGGTCGAGACCAGATACGGGATCGGTCGGATCGCGATGGCATAGAGCGCGTCGATCTCCTCGGAGATCCGCATGGCTCCCAGTTGCGCGGTGAACCGGCATCCCGCTTGCGCGGCGAAGGCGATCGAAGCCATGATCGGCGCCAGCTCGCGGGTCGCGGCGGTCGCCGCGATCATCCCGGTCGCGGGCTCCATGCCGAGTAGCTTCAGCGCGTCGAAGCCCTCGATCCCGACGATGCCGCCCGCGGCGGCGCCGAGGATGATCATCACCCCCGCCGTGCCCCCGCCGACGATGAGAGATCCGTTGCCCCAGGTGACATCCGACAGGATCCGCAACGATTCGCGGCTGTAGTGTCGCAGTGCGATCGGGATCGAGACCGCGGTCCGCACGAAGAAGGTCATCATGTGCCCGAGCCGGATGATGCCGTGCCACGGCGGACCCGCCACCGCGGCCGCGGTCCGCACGACGGTCGGGCGATAGACGGTGGCCATCACAGTGTGGTCCTCGGGAACAGGATCGTGTACAACTGCGTGAATCCCAGGTCGACCACCATCAGCACGATGATCGAGGCCACCACCGTGGCGTTGACCGAATTCGCCACTCCCCCCGGCCCGCCGCGGGTGTTCAGGCCCTTCTCGCACGCGATGACGGTGACGATCACCCCGAACACCGCCGCTTTGACCATGGCCAGATACAGATCGCCCGCGGTCGCGAAGGAGGAGAAGGTCGCCAGATAGCTGCCCGGCGTTCCGTCCTGCGCGTAGACGTTGAACAGATAGCCCGCGAGGAATCCGACGAAGCAGCTCACCCCCGTCAGCGCCATGGCCACGACGATCCCCGCGGCCAGCCGCGGCACCACCAGACGTCGCAATACCGAGACCCCCATGACCTCCATCGCGTCGATCTCCTCGCGGATCTTGCGTGATCCCAGATCAGCGCACAACGCCGAACCCACCGCCGCCGCCAGCAGAATGGCCGTCACCAGCGGCGCCGACTGGCGGATCACGGCCAATCCGCTCGCCGCCCCGGCCAGCGCGGAAGCGCCGACCTGCCCGGCCAACAGGCCGAATTGGATGGACAGCGTCGCGCTGATGGGCAGCGCGACCGCCACGGTCGGCAGCAGCGAGGTCTTGACCATGAACGCCGCCTGGGCGACGAATTCGTCGAAGGGAAAGCGCCCCTTGGCCGTATCGGTGACGAGATGGCGCGCGGCGTCGCGCCCCAGGAGCACCTGCCGCCCTACGGTCCGTAGCGATGCGACGGGGTGCCGTTGTGCGTAACCCTTTGTCCACTCCTTGATTTCGGTGCCGGGGGTCGGGGTAGCCGGGCGAGTGACCGGGTCGTCGAGTGTCACTGCGAGCCTCCTCTTTCCAGGGGGTCGACGGCTCAGGGGATTGCGTGAAAGACGTTGGTAGCGATGTCCGTTCGCGCGCACGTATGCCAACGCGTGATTCTTCGACAACGAAGACCGACGGGATGTGCGGTGTCGCGGGGACGTCCTACCGTGAGGCAGGTGCGGGGGCGGCGAGTTCTCGTAGTGCGGACAGGAACAGTTCATCCATTCGGGGGCTGAGTTCGGCCAGGGTCGCGGCGCGGGCATGGCTCGCGGAGCCGAAGACTCGTTCCAGTGCGTCGGTGGTGGTGCTGGTTCCGATCGAAAGGCACAGGCAGGCAACGCCGTCGGTGCGAAGCTCCGCGAGCGCTTTGTGCGCGTCCGCTTCGGCGTAGCGGCCTTCGTAGCCGTCGTCGTAGGGGAATCCGTCCGACAAGACCAGCAGCAGCCGGTTCTCCGTTCCCGCTCGCGCTTTCAGGATTTCCCCCGCGCCACGGATACCCGCGCCCAAACGGGTGTAGTTCGAGGGTTGGAGTTGATTGAGGCGGGCCCGCCCGATGGCGCCGAAACGCTGGTCGAAGGTCTTGATCGCGGGCAGGTGGACCGCATGGCGGCCCTGCGACCGGAAGGCGTAGACCGCGACTCGGTCGCCGAGTTCCTCCAGCGTGAGAGCCAGGGTCGCCGCCGCGCGCCGTTGATGATCGTGGACCGCCGAACCCGCTCGGTCGGTGTCGGTGGCCGAGCCCGAAGCATCGATCAGGACAAGGACGCTCAGGTTGCGAGCGAGTTTTCGGCGTTCCAGGTACACCTGCTCCGGCGGTGCGAAGCCCGAACGCAGGTCTACCACCAGGTCGATGAGCGCCTCGATGTCCAGCTCGTCACCGTCGGGACGGCGACGCAGCACCTTGGGCCCGAGACCGACACGGGAGAGCCGCCGTCGCAGCACATCGTCGTGCGGAACGCCCGCGTCGGAGATGTCGGCGGCGACGGTGAGCGGAAAGTCGATGACCCGACACCAGTCGGGCCGGTACCTGTTGCCGTTGACATCCCACTCCGGGTGCAGAGCGCCGCCGATTCCGGTGGCGGCGCCGGGTTTGCCGTCGTCGGTGAACCGGATTCGGGTTGGCAGCGGTCGCGCGTTCGCACCGACCGTGCGCGCACGCCGCACCGCCCGCGCCTGCGTTCGCGCACCGGCGGAGCCGTCTCCGGGCGAGCGGGAATTGCCGAGTATCTTGCGTAACTGGTCCGACATGGTCCGCGCGCTGAACAATGGGTTCTCGAACAGTTTCAGGATCTTGCTCTGCCCGGATGCCCCGCCGTCCTCCTCGTCGTCTTCCGCGTCGGTGGGTGGTTCGACGAGATCGAACTCCAGACGCAGTTCCTTGTCGGTGGGGGCGCCTGCCTGTCGGGCTGCGGAACCGAGCAGCCGACCGGGTTCGATGACGCCGAACCAGGCAGGCGGCTCATCGACCTCCAACCGACTTGCCGCCAATTCCAGTGATTTCTCGGCGGTTTCGGTTCTCGCCCGCCGGTCGAGGCAGATCTCGGCCGCCGCGGGAAGCACGGGGGCCAACTCGGCCAGCACCCGCCTGCCTTCCAGCGCCAGGTATCGCCGCGCCAAGCCCGGACGCCCCCGCAGTGACTTCACCAACCGCTGGTCCAGACTGCCCCCGCCGATGAGTGCGCTCTGAACCAGCACCTCGCGCCGTTGCTCGGCCAGGGGCAGGCGGGCCGAGACGAAGACGACCCGACCGTTCGTATGCGCGGGCCGACCGACCGGCGCACGCGCCACCTGGATGGACCTGCCCGCGAGATGGGTGGCCAGCAGCGCGAACCGGTCCACGCCGTCGATCATCGAGTTGTTCATGGCCGTGGCAGGACGGCGTCGACGAGTTCATCGAGGGCGCGCACCACATCGGCGTCGTCGGACAGTGTCCGCACGATCGCCGACCGCGCGGCGGCGCGCGGACTCAGCCCCTCGGCGACCAAGCCGCCCGCCAGGATCAGTAGCCTGGTCGAGGCGACTTCGCGCAGCGGCGAGCCGTCCAGGTTCCGGATCGCACGGCCGAGCCCGACCAGTGCGCTCGCGGTCGCGGTATCGATGCCTGCCTCGTGCGCGACGATCTCGATTTCGGTCTCGACCGGCGGGAAGTCGAGTTCGATGGCCACGAAACGCTGTCGGGTCGATTCCTTCAAGCTCTTCAGCACGCTCTGGTAGCCGGGGTTGTAGGAGATCACCAGCTGGAATCCCGGCGCCGCGCGCAGGGTGGTGGCGAGCCGGTCGATGGGTAGCTCGCGGCGGTGATCAGCGAGGGGATGGATGACCACCGTGGTGTCCTGGCGCGCCTCGACCACCTCGTCGAGGTAGCAGATGGCGCCTTCGCGCACGGCACGGGTCAAGGGTCCGTCGACCCAGACCGTCTCACCGCCTTTCAGTAGGAACCGACCGACCAGATCCGCCGAGGTCATGTCCTCGTGACCCGCCGCTGTGATCAGCTCGCGCCCGAGCTCGTGGGCCATGGCCTCGACGAATCGGGTCTTGCCGCATCCGGTCGGCCCCTTCAGCAGGATCGGCGCGCTGCGGCGGGCGGCGGCCAGGAAGACCTCGACCTCGTCGCCGACCGCTCGATAGAACGGCGCCGCGACCGAGGGGAGAAGTGCGGCGGCGGAATTGCTCGACATGTCAGTTTCCTCGCTCGAACGGCACGATCTTCGGGAGTTCCTCGCCCTCGGGCAGTACGAACTTCCCGTCGGGGTCGACGTATCCGGTGTCCTTGCCCGGGATCGGAAGCACGGGATGCGGGCACAGTCTTCCGGTGCCTTCCCCGCAGATGCCCATGTCGAAGTAGGAGCGCTTCTGGATGTCCTCGGGCCAGGGATCTGCGTTCATCGCGAACCACTGCGCGGGCAGGTTGTAGAAGACGAAGAAGAACACGCTGCACGCGGCGAAGATGGCAAGGAAGCGCGTGGTCTGCTGCTTCACGAAACCGCCCTTGATGTGCTCGGACCCGCGTTCCACGAAAGTCCGGCCTCGGTCGTCGGTGAAGTAGCGCAGCGCGCACAGTCCAGCCTGCACCCCGCCCCACATCAGCCCTTCGTAGATCGGCCACTGGTAGTAGGTGCCCGCGTTGATCGAAAGTGACTGGATCGCACCGGGATAGGTGAACAGACCCATCGGCATCAGGAACAAGCCCTCGATGACCAGATCGAAGAAGAACGTCCACACGATCAGCACGCCGATCAACCCGTAGTTGTTGATGTTCGGCCACTTCCGCTTGGCCAGCCGCATGATCCAGCAACCGAGGATCGTGCACAGCAGCACGCCGTAGGAATAGCCCGCCGCGTTCATCAGCAGCGGTTCGGCCATCATCGCGCCCGGCTCCGAATACGAACGCCAGCCGGGGATTTCGGCCACCCACGAACCGCGATTGAACATCCAGGTGTTGTAGGTGCTCCACGTGTTGAAGTAGTTGAGGAGCGGATCCTGGAAGAACAGCAGACCGCACGCGACCAACAACATGCCGTCGGTGGTGATCCGCCGCTCGCGTCGCCACGGTCTGACGATGAAGAAATAGACGCCGATCGGCCATCCGGCCAGGATCACCGTGGTCCAGGTGATCAGGATCGTCTTCATCCACGTCGGCGGATCACTCGGCCCGGTCGGCACCCGCTCGAAATGCGGTCCGGTCGCCCAGCGGATCCAGACGTATGCCTGGAACGCCAGGATCACGGCGCCGATGACGGCCCAGACCAGCACGGGTTTGCTGGGCGATTTCACCTGCGCCCCCAGTGCGGCGGAGCCGCCGATCGACTCGGTGACGGTGGGAGATTTCCTGCTCGACAGTTCGGTCACGACACTGTCCCTTCGGATCGTCGCGGTACAGCAGGCACGGCATCGGCGGGGAAACGGGATGCGGTGCGGCAACGGGCTCGCGTCGGGGATTCGCTTCGACGGGGGAGCCGACGGCTCCCCTTCTGCTCGGGCCCTGCTCGTTTAAGATACCACTGAGTATCTGACCATCCAAGGGGTATCGAAGATCCTGTTATAGGCTGGCGGATATGGTCGAGCGATGGACGGTGGAGCGACGGATGGAGCGCACCCGATCGCTCCTGCTGGACGCCGCGGAGGAAGTGTTCGCCGAAAAAGGCTTCACGGCAGCGACGCTCGATGACATCGCGCACGCGGCCGGCTACACGAAGGGCGCCATCTACAAGCATTTCGCCACGAAGGAGGATCTGTTCCTCGCCGTGAGCGACTGGTACTGGCGGCGCTATTTCGATACCTTCGCCGAGGTGCTGTCGGCGGCGAGCGAGGTGGGGGCCGATGTTCTGGATCAGGTCGCGCAGCGGTGGCGTCAGCTCGGCGCCGACCGCGGCGCCGAGCATGCGGCGCTCGGATTCGAGTTCACGTTGTACCTCAACCGCAACCCCGATGCCCGCGAGCGTGTCGCGGCCAAGCGGGCGGAGGTCGTCGCGGCGCTCACCGGTTTCATCACCGAAGGTCTGGAGCGTATCGGGGCGACCATTTCCATCCCCCCGTCGACCTTCGCGCGCGTGCTCATCGCCACCACCGATTCAGTAGTGCTCGGTACTCGTCTCGATGATGTGGACCTGTACCGGCCGACTCTCGAAATGTATATGTCCGTGATCGAACTGCCCTGACGGCAAAGGCTCGAATCTCATCGAGCGCGCGCGACCACTACGACTCCGGCGATGATTCGCGGTCGCCTTCGATTTCCCGCAGGGCGTCTTCGACCAGAGCGACCGCGTCTTCGTGCGCGGTATCGAGATCGAAAGCCTCCTCCATGCGCAGGAAACGAGATATCGCGGACATGAGCAGGACCAGCGCGGCCGGGGTGTAGGCGTGCGCGCGGGGGCCGTAGGCGTCGAGTATCCGGGTGACGGCGTCGAGTTGTAAGGCGCGGAATCGACGGGAGGATTCCGCGATCTCGACGCGAATATCCTTGCGGTGGTTGGCCAGCGCGACGAATTCCATCGTCAACGCGGTGTGGGACTGGTCGTGGATGGCCTCCCACAGCGCCCAGAGCGGCTGGGCGGATCCCAGCGCCTCGGCCTGGCGTCGGTAGCTGCGCTCCGCGCCGCGGCGGAACAACTCGATGAACAGGTTGTCCATATTGCCGAAGTAGTAGTAGACGAGCGCGGAGTTGGCCTCGGCTCGCGCGGCGAGGCGTCGCGTGCTGACCGCCGCGTAGCCTTCGGCGAGCATGATCTGCTCGGCGGCATCGAGCAGTGCCGTACGCGTGGGAGAGTTCTCACGGTCTGGTTCGCGGGCGGAACTCATCTGTTGCCTCTCGCTGTGCGCACACCGCTTCCGGTGCGCGTGGGTTGCTTCGACGCGGCAGCCTCGATACCGCGATGACCGCTTGCCGCGATTGTGCCGGTGCTCGCGGCGCACAACATAGCCCGTTCCGATGCGCGAGGTGCTCCCTCGTACGCCCTTGACAGCTGCGACATGCGTCACGTATATCTTAGGCACTCGATTAATCAATCACTCGATTAAGGCCCCGGAGCTGCGCTTATCGGCGCTCCGATCATGACTGTCGACTCCGCCGCAGGCCGCGAAGAATGTGAGTGTCGCCCGTGCAACCTCCCCGTTCCGTCGCCCCGATGAGGCGAGTTCCGCGCACACCGATCCACCCGGTCCGCCGTCGGAAGGCGACACGATGAATCCGAGCGCCGCGCCCGACGCGGGACCCGATCGCGTCGTCGTGGTGACCGGCGGCGCCTCGGGGATGGGACAGTCGATCTGCGAGGCATTCGCGGCGCACGGATATCGCGTCGCCGTGCTCGATATCGACGGTGCGGGCGCCGAGCGCGTCGCCGATGGCATCGGCGCCCGAGGTGGCACGGCGATCGCCTGCGCGACCGACGTCACCGATCGCGGGGCGGTCGACGAGGCCGTGAACAAGGTCCGCGCGGAATTCGGTGCGATCGAAATTCTGGTCACCAGTGCGGGTTTGGTCGGTTTCGCGCCTTTCACCGAGATCTCGCCGCAGGCGTGGAACCGGTTGATCGACGTCAACTTGAACGGCGTGTTCCACTGCGTGCAGGCCGCGATCCCGGACATGATCGCGGCGGGCTGGGGCCGCGTCGTCACCATCTCGTCCTCGAGCGCCCAACGCGGATCGCCCGGTATGGTGCACTACACGGCGGCCAAAGGCGCGGTGGTCGCGATGACGAAGGGGTTGGCGCGCGAGTACGCGGCCGCCGGTATCACCGTGAACACCATTCCGCCTTCGGGTATCGACACCCCCATGTCCCGGCGATCCCAAGCCGAAGGTCACCTTCCCGACAACTCCGTCATGGCCCGCGCCATCCCGGTCGGGCATCTCGGCACCGGCGCGGACATCGCCGCGGCCTGCCTGTTCCTGGCATCGGAGGACGCCGGATACATCACCGGTCAGGTACTCGGCGTGAACGGCGGGTCGGTCATATGACGCGGGCGAGCCCGCGGCTGGCTCCGCTGCCGGTCGAGGAGTGGGACGAGCGCACCCGCGAGATGATGCGCGGTCATCTGCGCGCGGCCGACCGGTACCTGTCCGGCGCTCCCGACGCGCCGCCGGTGCCCAATGTGCTCGGCATGCTGGCGCACCACGGCGAACTGGCCTCGGCGTGGCTCGGCTACAACGGACTGCTGCTCGACCGTCCCACGCTGGACCCGCACCACCGCGAACTGGTGATTCTGCGGGTCGCTCGGCGCTGCGGGTCGGCCTACGAGTGGCACCAGCACGTCCGCGCCGCGACCCGACTCGGTATGTCCGAGGAACGCATCGATGCCGTGCGCTGCGGCGCCGCCGCCGCGACCTGGTCTCCGCTGGAGAAGTCCTTGCTGGCCGCGACCGATCAACTGCTGACCGACCACCGGGTCGACGACTCGACCTGGTCCGTGCTGGCACGCCACCTCGACAACCGCCAACTGCTCGAGCTGCTGTTCGTCGTCGGGTCGTATCTGTGCCTGGCCTTGGTCTTCAACAGCGTCGACCTGCAACCCGATCCCGATCATCCCGAGACACCGTCACAACCGGAAACGGAGGAACGACCGTGAGCGCACCGGCGAAACAGCGTCAATGGCCGCGGCCCGCTGAGGGCACTTGGACCGAGCACTACCCCGAGCTCGGCACCGGGATGATGTCGTTCGAGGACTCGGTGTCGCCGGAGTTCTTCGAACTCGAGCGCAAGGCGATCTTCGCGCGCGCCTGGCTGAATATCGGTCGTGTGGAACAACTTCCGCGCACCGGCAGCTACTTCACCAAGGAACTCGACGTCGTGCGCGCCTCGATCGTCGTGGTGCGCGACCGCGACGGGAACGTCAACGCCTTCCACAACGTGTGTCGCCACCGCGGGAACAAGCTGGTGTGGAACGAGTTCCCGCGCGCGGAGGACTCGGGCACCTGCCGTCAGTTCACCTGCAAATACCACGGTTGGCGCTACGGACTCGACGGCGCGCTGGAATTCGTGCAGCAGGAGGGCGAATTCTTCGACCTGGACAAGAAGGATCTGGGTCTGGCGCGGGTGCACTGCGAGGTGTGGGCGGGCTTCATCTTCGTGAATCTCGATGTGGAACCCCGCCAGACCTTGCGCGAATTCCTCGGCCCGATGATCACCGACCTCGAAGGCTATCCGTTCGAGAAGATGACCGAGTGGTACGAGTTCCGGGCCGACAACCAGAGCAACTGGAAACTGTTCGCGGACGCGTTCCAGGAGTACTACCACGTACCTGGGTTGCATTCTCAGCAGGTGCCCAGCGGGGTGCGCACCCCCGGTAAAGGTTTCGAATGCGCGCATTTCCAGATCGACGGACCGCATCGGATGGTGTCCACCGGCGGCGCCCGGCGGTGGACATTACCCGCCGAATTCATGTATCCGATCGAACGGGTCACTCACAGCGGACTGGTCGGGCCGTGGGAATCACCCGACATCGGGATGCCTCCTCCCGGGCTCAACCCCGGTCGCGTAGAGCCGTGGGGTATCGACAATTTCCAGATCTTCCCCAATATCGAGATCCTGATCTATCGCGGCTGGTACTTGCTCTACCGCTACTGGCCGACCTCCTACAACAGCCACCGGTTCGAGGGCATGTTGTGTTTCCAGCCCGCCCGCACCGCGCGCGAGCGCGTCGAACACGAGACGGCGGCGGTGGTTTTCAAGGAATTCGCGTTGCAGGACGCGGGCATGCTCACCGGCACCCAGACGGCGCTGGAGTCGGCGTACCGCACCGCGGGCATGACCCACTTCCCCGTCAACGATCAGGAGATCCTGGTGCGCCATTTCCACAAAGCGGTGGCCGACTGGGTCGACGAGTACCGCGGCGAGCAGGCGGGTGGGCGATGACGTCGACCGTATTGCCCCCGGCCTTCGAGGATCTGGAACGCTTCGCCGAAAGCTGGTGTCTGGCCACCGAAACCGAACGCTGGACCAAGCGTATGAATACCCCGTTGGCGGATATGCGCCTGTTCTACGACGCGTGTTTTCCCCGTGTCGAGGACGCGATCACCTATTGCGACAAGTTTCCGCTCGACGATCTGCCCGAGGACGCGATCAACCTGCTTCGGTTGGTGTATTCGCTGGTGATGGTGTCGATGGCGATCGAAATCTTCCAGCAGGCCAAGCCTGTCGACAGTGCGGACGCCGAACTCGAGCGCGTTGCCGAACCCTGGCCATGACCGGGTCCTGAATCTCGGCCGCCGCCGTGGGTGGGTGGCGGCCGAGCCCTCTTCGACCATTCCCGACAGCCTGGCTCGTTCGGAGCCCGCGGCGGAAAGGACGTCACGATGACGATCACGATCGACGAACTCAGCGATACCGTCGGCGCGGAGGTGCGCGGACTGCGTGTCGAGGAGCTGCTCGCCGACAAAACCCTTCCCCAAACGATTTTCGACGCTCTCGAGGAACACGGCGTTCTCGTCTTCCGTGATCTGCATCTGGATCCGGAGACCCAGGTCGCGTTCTGCCGAGAGTTGGGGGAGGTGGACTATTCGCCGGGCCATCACCCGGTCGCGGGCATCTACCGGGTCAGCTTGGATACCAGCAAGAACTCCTCCGCGAGTTACCTTCGGGCGACCTTCGACTGGCATATCGACGGCTGCACCCCCGAGGACGACGCCTATCCGCAGAAGGCGACGATGCTCACCGCCAAGGCGGTCGCGATCAGCGGCGGGGAAACCGAATTCGCCAGCACCTACGCCGCTTTCGACCAGCTCGGCGCCGGCGAGCGCGAACGCCTGGCGTCGTTGCGTGTGGTGCATTCGCTCGAGGCGTCCCAGCGCCTGGTCACCGCGGAGCCGACCCCGGAACAACTCGCGGTATGGCGGCGACGGCCGAGCAAGGAGCATCCGCTGATCTGGACCCACAAGTCCGGTCGCCGTTCGCTGGTGCTCGGCGCGTCGACCGATCACGTCGTCGGCATGGACGCCGGGGACAGTCGTGCGTTGCTGGACGACCTGCTGCACCGGTCCACCGAACCCGAACGGGTGTACCGGCACGAATGGTCGGTCGGCGACACGGTGATCTGGGACAACCGCGGCGTGATCCACCGCGCCGCACCCTATCCGGCCGATTCGCCGCGAGAGATGTTGCGCACCACCGTCCTGGGCGACGAGCCCATCGCCTAGCCCATCACCCAGCCCGTTCAGGAGTCACCCATGCCGCGTTGGCCCAAGCCCGCCGAGGGCAGCTGGACCCAGCACTATCCCGACCTCGGCACCGCGCCGATGTCCTACGAGGATTCCATCACCCCGGAATTCTTCGAACTCGAACGCGAGGCGATCTTCAAACGCGCCTGGCTCAACGTCGGCCGGATCGAACAACTACCGCGCACCGGCAGCTACTTCACCAAGGAGATCCACGCCGCGCACACCTCGGTCATCGTGGTGCGTGACCGCGACGGCTCGGTCCGCGCGTTCCACAACATCTGCCGCCACCGAGGTAACAAACTGGTGTGGGACGAATTCCCGCGCGCGGAAACCTCGGGAACCTGTCGACAGTTCACCTGCAAGTATCACGGCTGGCGTTACGGGCTCGACGGCGGCTTGACCTTCGTGCAGCAGGAGGAGGAATTCTTCGATCTGGACAAGGCGAGCCTCGGATTGGTGAGCGTCGCGTGTGAGGTGTGGTCGGGATTCATTTTCGTCAATCTGGATCGCGAACCGCGACAGTCGCTCACCGAATTCCTCGGTCCCATGATCACCGATCTGGACGGTTATCCGTTCGGCGAGCTCACCGAACGCTACAGTTACCGCTCCGAGGTCGGCGCGAACTGGAAGTTGTACATGGACGCCTTCCAGGAGTTCTATCACGCGCCGATCCTGCACGGAAAGCAGACGCCGGACAATTTCTCGATCGCCGCGCAGCAGGCCGGATTCGAGGCGCCGCACTACCGTCTGGAGGGTCCGCACCGGCTTGTCAGCACTTCGGGTGTGGTGACTTGGGAACTCGATCCGACCATGCGCAAACCGATGGAGGACATCACCCGCAGCGGTCTGTTCGGCCCGTGGGACGTTCCTGATCTGGGGCCGATGCCCAAGGGACTCAATCCGGCGGGCTGTGACCCGTGGGGACTCGATTCGTTCCAGTTGTGGCCGAATTTCGTGATTCTGATCTGGTCGGGTGGTTGGTATCTGACCTATCATTACTGGCCGACCTCGCACAACAGTCACATCTTCGAAGGCAACCTGTATTTCCCGCCCGCGCGTACACCGCGCGATCGGGTGGCGCACGAGATGGCGGCGGTCACCTTCAAGGAATACGGGTTGCAGGATTCCTCGACCCTGGAGGCGACCCAGTTGATGCTCGAATCCCGCGCCGTCACCACTTTCCCGCTCAATGATCAGGAAATCCTGCTTCGGCATCTGCACAAGGTGGCCGCCGACTGGGTCGGGGACTATCAGCGCGAGCGTTCGGAGGCGGCCCGGTCATGAGTGCGACCCTGTTGCCCGGCGAATTCGCCGATCTGGAACCGTTCGCGGGGACATGGTGTCTGGCGACGGAGACCGAACGCTACGACACCCGTCTGAACAGCACGCTCGAAGAGATGCAGCGTTTCTACGACGCGATCGTGCCGCGCGCCGAGGACGCCATCGCCTACTGCGACAAATTCGCCGTCGAGGATTTGCCCGAGGATGCCCGCAACCTCATGTATCTGCTCTATTCGATGATCCAGGTGTCGTTCCCGGTCGAGGTGTGGAGCCAGCCGCGTATCCCCGATACCGGCACCGCGTCGTTGACCTGCGTCATCGAGCCCGCGCTGTGAGTGCGGCGGAGCGCGTGCTGTTGCGTGCGGCCGGGTGGATCGACGTCGAGACGGGCCGCCGCAACACCCCCGCCGCGATCCTGATCGAGGGCAACCAGATCGCCGCGATCGACCCGCCGCAGGTACCGCAGGACGTGCGGGTCGTCGACCTGGGCGAGCTGACCCTGCTGCCGGGGTTGATGGATATGGAGATCAACCTGCTCATCGGCGGACCCGACACCCCCACCGGACTGCCGAATCCGATGCACGGCGTCCAGGACGACCCGGTCTACCGCACACTGCGCGGCACGGTGAACGCCCGCACCACCCTGCACGCCGGATTCACCACCGTCCGCAACCTCGGGCTCATGGTGAAGACCGGGGGCTATCTGCTCGATGTCGATCTCGGACGCGCGATCGACAACGGCTGGGTCGAAGGTCCGCGCATCATCGGCGCCGGACACGCCATCACCCCGACCGGCGGGCATCTGGATCCGACCATGTTCCAGCGTCTGGCCCCGCACATCATGCCGCTCAGCGTGGAGGAGGGCCGCGCCAACGGGGTGCCGCAGGTGCGCGAATGTGTGCGCTATCAGATCAAATACGGGGCCGGTGTCATCAAGATCTCGGCCTCGGGCGGGGTCATGTCCCACGGCACCGTCGCGGGCGCCCAGCAGTACTCCGACGAGGAACTCGCCGCGATCGTCGACGAAGCACACCGCGCGGGCGTGCCGGTCGCCGCCCACGCCCACGGTGACGCCGGGATCCGGGCCTGCATCCGCGCCGGGGTGGACTGCATCGAGCACGGTTCGCTGGCCACCGACGACACCATCGCCATGATGGTCGACCACGGTACCTTCCTGGTACCGACCAGCTACCTGTCCGAGGGCCTCGACGTCTCCAAAGCCGCACCGGCACTTCAGAAGAAGGCCGCCGAGGTCTTCCCGAAAGCGCGCGAAACCCTGCGCAAGGCGATCAAAGCCGGAGTGCGGATCGCCTGCGGCACCGACGCTCCCGCCGTCCCGCACGGCGACAACGCCAAGGAACTCTGGGCGCTGGTCGACCGCGGCATGACACCGGCCCAGGCCCTGCGCGCCGCGACGATCACCAGCGCCGAGCTCATCGGCGTGGACGATCGCGGCCGCCTAGCCCCAGGGCTGCTCGCCGACATCATCGCCGTGCCCGGCGACCCCACCGCCGACATCACCACCGTCCAAGACGTTCGTTTCGTGATGAAGGACGGCCGGATCCACAAGCAACCGTGAGCGCCCATCCGAAAATTACTCGAACGCACCATCTTTCAGGAGATGAACGCATGGTCAAAGGAATATTGCTGGTCGAGTCGGAGCCGCGTTCGGCCGAGGACGCCGACGCCTACCACCGCTGGTACGACGAGATCCACATGAAGGAGATGCTCGGCATCGAAGGTCTGGTCGCGGCGCGCCGCTTCGCGCCCGTCACCGGCGAGGGCGTGTTCGTCGCCGTCTACGAGATCGAAGCCGACGACATCGCCCACGTACAGGCGCGACTGGCCGAGATCACCAAGGCGGGCGGATTCAGCGCCCCGGTCGGACTGCGCACCGATCCGCCGCCCACCGTCCGGTTCTACCGCGACATCTCCGCCCACACGGCCTGACGGCCCCCAGCGACGGGACGAGGCAACCGATGACAAAGACGGAGCACCTGTATATCGGCGGACGGTGGGTCACCCCGGCGACCACCGACACCCTCTCGGTGATCTCCCCGCACACCGAACAGCTCGTGACCCGCGTCCCGGCCGCCGCGCCCGCCGACATCGATCGCGCGGTGGCCGCCGCCCGCGCGGCCTTCGACCACGGGCCGTGGCCGCACACCCCGCCGGCCGAGCGGATCGCGCTGATCCGCCGCCTGGCCGAGCTCTACACCGCCCGCGAGGACGAACTCGCCACGACGATCACCACCGAGATGGGCGCCCCCATCACCTTCGCCCGTTCCGCGCACGTGAAGCTGCCCGGTGTCATGATGCGGGCCTTCGCCGACATCGCCGAGCGCTTTCCGTGGCGCGAGACCCGGGCCGGTTTCCTCGGTGGCGACGTCGCGGTCGAGCACGAACCGGTCGGCGTCGTCGCCGCGGTGATCCCGTGGAACATGCCGACGTTCCTGATCGTCGCGAAACTGATCCCGGCCCTGCTCGCAGGCTGCGCGATCGTGGTCAAACCGTCCCCGGAAACCCCGTTGGACGCGCTGTTCATGGCGGAGTTGCTCGAACAGCTCGACCTGCCGCCCGGAGTCGTGAGCATTCTTCCCGGCGACCGCGACACCGGGCAGCATCTGGTCGCCCATCCCGGCGTGGACAAGGTGTCGTTCACCGGGTCGACCGCCGCCGGACGCCAGGTCGCGCAGGTCTGCGGCGGCGCGCTGCGCCGGGTGAGCCTGGAACTCGGCGGCAAATCCGCCGCCGTGGTCCTCGACGACGCCGACCCCGACGATGTCGCCGAAGGCATGTTGGTCGCCGGACTCATGAACAGCGGCCAAGCATGCGTGGCCCAGACCCGCGTACTCCTCCCACGCCACCGCCACGACGAATTCCTCGACGCTCTCGTGGCAAGAATCGAAAAACTCACCGTCGGTGACCCTTTCGACCCCGCAACCAGGGTCGGACCGATGGTCTCGCAACGCCAGCAGCAACGCGTGCGCGGATACATCACCCAAGCACGCGACCATGGCGCACGGCTCGTCCTCGGCGGCGCCGAACTGCCGGAGACCGTGGAACGCGGCTGGTACATTCGCCCGACCGTCTTCGCCGACGTCGAGGACTCGATGCCCATCGCGCGCGAAGAGGTCTTCGGCCCCGTGCTGACCGTGCACACCTACACCGACGACGACCACGCCGTTCGGATCGCCGACGCCACCGAATACGGCCTGTCCGGCTCGGTCTGGACACCCGACATCGACCGCGGACTGGCCATCGCCCGACACATCCGATCGGGCACCCTCGGAATCAACCAGCCCTACACCATGGACCCCGTCGCACCCTTCGGCGGCGTCAAACGCAGTGGCATCGGCCGCGAATTCGGCCACGAGGGCCTCGCCGGATACCTCGACACCAAATCCATCTCGATCCGCCAGGCACCCGCCGCGCCACATCGAGTTCCGGCCGCCGCCGACCCGGAAGGAAACCGGTCGTGAAGCTGACATTCGACGACGATGTCGAAGCATTCCGCGCGGAGTTCATCGCCTTCCTCGACCAACACCTACCCGCCGAGGCCGAAGCCGACGAACGCCCCAACTCCACCGCCCACATCCCCGAATGGGCGCGGCGCTGGCAACGGGTCCAATTCGACAACGGCTGGTTGCTGCCCGGCCACCCGCCCCGCTTCGGCGGGCGCGACGCCGGAGTGCTCGAGCAATACGTGCACCGCCGCGAACTCGCCGCACGACGCATCTACCAGAACTTCAACCCCCAGGGCCTCGGCATCATCGCCGCCTCGCTCATCACCTTCGGCACCCCCGAACAACACGAACGCTGGGCCGTCCCGATCCTGCGCGGCGATATCACCGCCGCACTCGGCATGAGCGAACCCGAGGCCGGATCCGACCTCGCCGCCCTGCGCACCCGCGCCCGCTTCGACGGGGAACGCTTCGTCGTCGACGGACGCAAACTCTGGACCTCCGGCGCCCACGACGCCGACGTCATCCTCACCTTCGTGCGCACCGACCCCGCCGCCGCCAAACACCGCGGCATCTCCGCGCTACTCATCCCCACCGACACCCCGGGAATCGAACGCCGCCCCATCGCCACCATCTGCGCCGCCGACGACGTGGACTTCAACGAAGTCACCTTCACCGAAGTCGAAGTCCCCGCCGAGAACCTGGTCGGGGAGCTGCACCGGGGCTGGAAAGTCGCCAACGGCTCACTCGGCCACGAACGAAACCTGCTGTGGCTCGGCTACGCCGACCGCCTCGACCACCTCCTCACCGACTTCACCCCCGGAACCGAACTCGACGCCGACCGCTACGCCAGACTGGTCATGGACGCACACGCCCTACGCCTCATGGGATCGGCCGCACTCGCCCGTGCCGCCCGCGGCGACGCCGACACCGCCGCGATATCGGTCCTCAAACTCTTCGGATCCGAAGCCGTCCAACGCGCCACCGAGGACGCGCTCACCGACACCGGCGGCCTCGAACACCCCACCGTCACATCACTGTTCAGCCCACTCAACCCCGAACCCACCGCACCCGGATGGTTCGAACGCTACCTACGCACCTTCGCCCACACCGTCGCCGGCGGTACCTCCGAAATCCAACGCAACATCATCGCCCAACACGTACTCGGCCTACCACGCCCCTGACAGCGGCCGCACGGTTTCGGCGACCGTCCCGCCGTGGTTCTGCCGCGGGGATTTCACAGACTCCGAGGCTCGGATGCCGCTCGGGCAACGTCTCGCGGCATGCGACACGGATTGCTCGGCCTCCGACCAGCGGCATCGCTGAGAACGCTGGGACCGCGATCCGATGGTGTGGTCACCCGAATACGTCAGTGGGCGGCGCTCTCGTAGTCGGGCAGCGTCGCGACGGTCGGTGGCGCCATGACTCGCTCGAGTCCCGCCAGGGATTCCAGGGCGCGTGATCGGGTGATCGCGTCGCGGATGCCGAGGCCGAGTCGGGTGCGGGGCGCCATGAGGCGCAGATTCGGGCCGATTCGGCCGCGGCGGCGCACGAGCGGGTGGTGGGCCGCTCGGTAGCGTGCGAAGGCGGCGGTGTGGTCGCCTTCGGCGGCGGCGAGTTCGCCCGCGAGGAGGTAGGCGCCGGTGAGTGCGAGTTCGGCTCCGGCGCCGCTGACCGGGGATGCGCAGTGGGCGGCGTCGCCGAGCAGTGCGATCCGGCCGGTGGACCAGGACGGCATGCGGATCTGGGCAAGGGTGTCGATGTAGGAGTCCGGGTCGGCGAGGACGCCGCTCAGCAATCGCGGGACGTGCCAGGCGGTTTCGCGGCCGAATTCGGCGGTGAGCAGGGCGGTGGCGCTGTCGCGGTCGCGTGGGTCGATGGCGTCGGGCGGAGCGCGGAACAGGAAGTAGGCCTTCGCGCCCGGGTGGGTGCCGGAACGGTAGACGCCCGCGACGCGGCCGGGGGTGTTGAACAGGGTGACCCACCGGTCGGGGCCGAGCGCGGAATCGGCGTCGCCGAAGGCGAAACAGTGGCCGAGGTGACGGGTGAAGCCGGATTCGGGGCCGAAGGCGAGGCGGCGGATCGTGGAGTGCAGACCGTCGGCGCCGATCACCAAGTCGAAGTTCCGCGGCGGTGCGTGCTCGAATTCCACACGGACGCCGTCGGTTTCCTGTCGCAGTGCGGTGACCGTGTCGCCGAAGACGTATTCGACGGTGTCGGAGCATATCTCGTGCAGGAGGGTGACCAGGTCGCCGCGCATGATCTCGATACCCGAAGTGTCGGTGCGCGGGATCTCGACGCGGCCGACCTCCTTGCCGTCGCCGCGCACGAAACGCATACCCGCCACGTCGGCGGCCGCCGCGCGGACCTCGGTCGCGATCGACATGCGTTCGGCGACCTCCATCGCCCGACCCCGGATGTCGACCCCTTGACCGCCCTCGCGCATCCGCGCGGCCTGTTCGACCACGGTCGGCCGAAATCCGTATCGGGCCAGCCAATAGGCCGCGGTCTGGCCCGCGATACCCGCTCCGGAGATCAGAATTCGTTCGTTTCGCACCGGGACTCCCTCTCGTGTCCTGACCATCGGTCAGTCTCCAGGTTATGACTCTGACCAATGGTCAGTCAAGGTTAGGATCGGATCCGTGACCGGCGACCCGCGTGCCCGCATCCTGCGCCTCTCGCTCGAGCTGTTCGCCGAGCGCGGCTTCCACGCGGTCTCGGTGCGCGAGCTCGCCGAAGGTGTCGGATTGACGAAAACCGCTGTGCTCTATCACTTCCCGAGCAAAGCGGAAATCCTGGCCGCGCTGGTGGAACCGCTGCTGGAACAGACCGAGGCGGTGCTCGCCGCGGCACACGCGGTGACCGACCCGCAGGCGCGGCGGTGGGCGGTGGTGCACGGCCTGCTCGACACCTGGCTCGAGCACAGCGCGTTGTTACGCATCCAGATGCACGATCAGGCCCTTTCCGCGGCCGACGACACCTACCGCCGCCTGCGCGACATCGCGCTCTCGGCCCAGCGGGCACTGGTCGGCCCCGCCGCGGATCTCGTCGACGAGGTGCGTGCCGCCCAGATCTACGCCGCGCTCAGCGATCCGGTGGTGCTGTTCGCCGACCGGCCGGTCGACCAGCTGCGCGCCGCGATACTCGAAGGTGTGCGCCCGCTGCTGGACTCGACGCTGGCCCCGGTCGACGCCGAGCGGTCCGCGCGTGCGTCAGGGCGGGGTCGGCCGGGGGTGATGGACGCGCGAATGGTGGAGTCGGCCGAGCGGATGCGGGATACCGAGGGCCGCGGCGTCGAGGAGATCGCCGCCCGGCTCGGTGTCTCCCGCGCGACGGTGTACCGACATCTGAGACGATCGCCCGCAGCCTCGTCTCATAAATATAATAATGAGACGGATCGGTAGAGCGTTCAGCGAGTGTTGCATGGCGATGCCCCGGCTGGTCGCGGTCTGGTTCGTGGGATCACTATGTGGCGTCGATGGTCGAGGTGTCCAAGAACCATTGCCATAACCGATCAGGATGACCGCAGGCATTGGAGCTCGCGGTCGGCGGCGACGCAGACTGGTCTCATCGTTTCGGCAAGGACGCGGAATCACTGATTCGCGACCGGTCTCATTCGGAAGAGGGCGCGACATGGGTGATGCGTACTACGAGTTGATCGATACGAGCGCGGAGGGGGAAGTCTTTTCTTCTGCCGATCTGACCAGAGGAACCTGGGGGGACATGCAGCACGGTGGGCCGCCGAGCGCACTGCTGGTGCGGGCGCTCGAGCGGTGCGAACCCCGCGCGGACGCACGGTTGAGCCGGATCGTCGTCGAGCTGCTGGGGCCGGTGCCGGTCGGCCCGGTCCGGGTCGTCTCGAAGAAGGAACGACGCGGAACGCGGATCGAATATCTTTCGGCCGTGATGTCGTCGGCGGACGATATGCGGCCGGTCGCGCGGGCACATGCGTGGCGCATGGAGCGATCCGACACGGTCGAGATCCAACGGAACTTCGGCGAACCTTTGACTCCCTTGGAGAACGTCGCCGACCGCAACGATCTGAGTCACTTCACCGACGGCTATGTCGGTACCCTGGATTGGCGTTGGATAGTCGAACCCGGCTCGACACCCGGAGCGGGGGAGTCGTGGATTCGTTCCGCGGTCGATCTCGTACAAGGTGAAGCGCCGTCGCCCCTCGAGCGGCTGTTCGTGGTGGCCGACAACGCCAATGGTGTAGGGGCGAAAGCCGACATCAGGAAGTGGACCTTCCTCAACACCGATCTCACGGTCCACGTGCATCGGATGCCGGAAGGAGACTGGATCGGGATCCGCGCGGACGCCGCCTACGGCCCGGACGGCATCGGAGCGACGATCGGGACCTTGTTCGATCAGCATGGACCTGTCGCGGGCATCCAACAGTCGGTGTTGTTACGTCGGCGCTCCTGATCATCCGGTGGAAGATCTCGGTGTCCCCGCGGGACGCGAGAAGGTTTGCCGGTCCCGTCGTGCTCGTCGGAACCGGCACCCCTGGCCGCCGAGTGCGGTCTACCTACCGGTCAGCGTCGCCATCTCGGCGCGGACCTGCTGCTCGTGTGCGATCTCGTCCTGCTCGGCGCGACGCGGATTCCATCGGCCGGTCAGCAGAAATACGCTGGGCAAGAACAGGATCTGTCCGATCAGGCACACGATCCACCACTTCTGCCACTGCTTCGGATTGTCTTCGGTGGCCTGTTGGGCCGCGGCGCCTTTGTCCTGCATGAACTGTAGGTCCGTGGCCGGGATGCTCGCGATCGCCTGCAACGTGGTCGACGACTGCTGGACACCGGGGCCGTTGGTCTGCAGGAAGGCCAGATCGGTAGGCGGGATCGTGCCGACCGCCTGCAGTCGGGCGATCGCCTCGGTCGGCGCGATGCCGAACTTCTGTGCGATCTGCTGGATGGCCTGCACGGCCGCCTGTTGATCCGCGGGGTTCGCGGCCATGGCCGTCAGCAGGTTCGGATCGACGGCGCCTACCGTGGCCAGCTCCTGCGGGTACTGCGCGCTCAGTGCCATGACCCGGCCCACGTCCTCCGGAGACTTTCCGCTGAGTGAGGCCAGCACGGCGACCTGGGCCTGCGCGTTGGTCGGATCGGTCCGCAAGGTGGCGAGCGCGGCCTGATCCGCGGTCTGCAGCGCGGCCAGTTCCTTCGCGTACTTGGTGGTGATCTCCTGGAGCGCGGGTCCGTCCTCGACCAGTGTGGTGGTCGCCGAGACCGCGAACGGGAAGATCGCCAGCGCGATGGTGAAAATGAGCCGGGCGGTGGATCCCCAGATGGCCAGACCCGCCGCCGTCGAAGCCGGATTGTGCTTCTCCACGGATTCGGTGAAGGCCGCCATCCAGGCGGTGTTGACCAGTCCGTGGCCGATGCCCGCGATGGCCAGGAACAGCTGCAACGAGTCGACCGAGGTGCTCTTGTCGGTGGTCGCGCCGATGAACAGGATCAGCCCGATGATGCTGATCACTGTGCCGACGACGATGAACGGCTTCCTGACCCGCGACAGATCGGAGCCGAATCCGGTGATGATCAGCGTGATCGCCGCGGGTATCCAGTACCAGTTCATGATCGCGTTGGCCTGCGCCTCGGTCCGGTTGAAGACGGTGACCAGATAGACGACGAGGAAGCCCGCCGCCATGGTGTAGAACAGCAGATACAGACCGATGGCCAGCGACGAACCGATGATGTCGAAACGCAGGACGCGCCGCCACTGCCCTTCCAGCGCTTCGTCGGGGTCGATGCCCGCGGCCTTGGCCTCGATGAGCGCCCGGTCCCGTTCGCTGACGATCAGTTGGTCGCGCAGCTGCGGCGACAGCTCGCGCAAGCCGATCGCGGCGATGACCCACACGACCAGACCGACGGCGCCTGCGATGTAGAACTGGAAGCGCCAATCCGGGTGATCGTCGAGCGTCCGACTGGAGACCTGGGTGACAACGATGCTGCCGAGCACCGGTCCCAGTGACCAGAATCCCATGGCCTGCGCGCGCCCGAGCTGCGGCGAGAAGTCTCGCACCAGGGCCGGACTCGCCACCAGCGCAACGCCTTCGGCGACGCTGACGAGCGCGAACAGCACGAAATACATGACTTTGCCGCCCGCGTTGGGCATGCCGAACGCGATGAGCAATACCGTGACGAGCATCGAGACCAGCACGACGTTGCACCGGCCCCAACGATCGGCGATACCCGCGCCGTAGGCGGAGAGCGCGCCGACGAGCGCGCCGACGACGCCCACGTAGACGTACTGCGTGAAGGTGAAGTCGAATTTGCGCATGATCTGGGCCGCGACCGAACCCTGTACGTAGGTCAGGTAGTACAGGACGATGGTGATCAGCAGGACTATCGCCAGGTTCGCGAACCTGGCCGGTGTCCTCGGGTAGTGCTGTAGCTGTCGTGCCCACGGGCGGCTTGCCCGCTGTGAGTCACCGGCCGCGGGGATCGCGGCGGCAGAAGTTGAAGTTGACAACGTCGTCCTTCGACGAATGGCTGCCGCGACGTCGCGGCGGCGCTGGATATTTTCTACGAGGTCATCGATCCGGTCGGCGCCGAACGCGAGGAGGCAGATTCGAGGTCGTCGGGTGTGAAATGCCCTGCACGGTCGATGTATTCGTCGATCCGGGCGATGCGGTCGCCGCGGACGGTCACGACGACGCACAGGGGCCAGGCCAGCAGTATGCCGGTCGCGGTCCGCACGCTCATGACGTGCTGCTGGACGAATCCGTCCGGCGTCGGCCTGCGGTGCACATCGACGAACCGGCGTTGGGCGAAGTTCGCGACCAGTTGCTCCCAGTCCTTGCCGACCGATTCGCGGTCGTGGCGAATGCGGTCGAAGCCGTGCCAGATCACGGCGTCCTCGGTGAGGCACGCCTGTGCGGCGGCGACGTCACCGCGCTCGAGTGCGCCGAACAGGCGGTCGATCACGTTCGTGGTCGCGGATGTCTCGGTCATTGTCTCCCTCGCTGCGTACGGATGCGTACTATGTGCCGGTGGGGCGGAGCGCTCAGCGCACCGGAATGTTCTCGTAGTACGGGATCGCGATCTCGTCCTCGCGGTCGGAGTAGCCGACCATGGCGACGATGTTCGGATGGATCAGATCGCGATCGATCATCACGTTGACGCAGGTCGGCCGCCCGCTCTCCTGCGCCTTCCGAATGGCGGGGGCGAGATCCTCGATGCGGTCGACCTCGACGCCTTCACACCCGAGGGCGCGCGCGGCCTCGTGGTAGGCGGTGCGTTCCAGATCGACCACCGCCAGGTTCTGCTCGCCGAAGACCAGTTCCTGTCCGTGCCGTGAGATGCCCCACGCGCCGTTGTTGAAGACGATGGTGGTGATGGGCAGGTTGTGTCGAGCCATGGTGTCGAATTCGGACAGGTGGAAGCCGACCGCGCCGTCGCCGATGACGGTGGCCACCGGGCGACCCGGCCGCGCGATCGCCAAGCCGATCGCGAAGCCCTGACCGACGCCGAGTGTGCCGAGATAGCCGTTGCCGGTGGCCAGGCCGGGACCGGGCGCCGTGCACAGCGGCACGAACCAGGCGGGTGTCTCGCCGCCGTCGTAGGAAATCGCGGTATCCGGATCCAACGCGGCCGCGACGGCGGCCGCCGCGTGGTGCGGATGGATATATCCGCTGTCGGTGTGGGGCGCGACATCGCCGAACCGGCCCGCCGTCCGAGCCCGGAGCTTGCGCAGCAGTTCGACCCAACCGGTCGGAGCCGAGACCGGGCGGTCCGCGAGTCCGCGGTTGAGCGCCGCGAAGGACTCGCCCGCGTCGGCGATCGCCGAGATGACCGGGGTATCGATCCTGCCGAGTTCGGCGCCGTCGATATCGATGTGGATCAAGGTGGCCTCGTGGGAGACGATGGCCCCGCTCCGGCCGCCCAGCGCCATGCCCGCGCGTGCGCCGACCTGGAGCACGACATCGGCGGGCTGTTTCGCGCCCGCCGCGGCGGCCGCGATGGCGCCCACATTGCCCAGGTTGTACGGATGCTCGACCGGCAGTACGCCGTTGGCCTTGCTGCTGTAGACCACCGGTATACCGGTCGCCTCGGCGAACGCGGCCAGCTCCCGACCGCTGTCGGGGGAGAAGAGCATCCCGCCGCCAACGATGATCGCGGGCCGTTCGGCCTCGGCGAGCAGTCGCAGAATCCGGTCGGCGGTACCGGGGTCGAGGGCGGGCTTGGCCCGCGGCGCGGTACGGGTCGGATACGTCAGTTCGTGCTCCAACGGCGCGAAGACGATATCGATCGGCACCTCGAGCAGCACCGGGCCGGGCCGCCCGCTCAGCGCGATGCGAATGGCCTTGTCCACCAGGTCCGGGATGCGTTCGACGTGGGTGACTCGATGAGCCCATTTGGTCACCGGCAGCGCCATGGCGATCTGGTCGAGGCCGCCTTGCAGGACGTTCGTCTCGACCTCGCGCAGTGGCGGGGAACTGGTGATGAACAGGACCGGCGCGGCGTCGAGATGCGCGTCGGCGATGGCGGTGAGCGCGTTGGTGAATCCGGGACCTGCGGTGATCGCGCAGACCCCGACATCCGCGGTCGCCCGCGCGTAGGCCGCGGCCGCGTGACCCGCGGTCGCTTCGTGGCGGGTGTCGGTCAATCGAATGGATTCCTCGGCGCAAGCCACCAGGAATGCGTCGAGGTGCCCGCCGTGCAGTACGAAAGCATCCGATACGCCCTGGGCGCGCAGAGCGTGCGCCAGGACAGCGCCACCATTGGTTTTCACGTGTCGACTCCTCGGAGTGCATAGTTTTGCGTCAGTGCAGATTTCCGGCCAGCGTCTGAGTCGCCCAGAATCCCCCGTCGACCTGGAGGTCGATCCCGTTGACATAGGAGGCCGCGTCGCTGTTGAGGAACAGCAACGGACCGACCTGCTCGTCGGGGGTGGAACGGCGCCCGATCGGGTCGGTGACCGCGTCGATCATCTCGGCGGGGAACACCTTCTCGATCTCGGCCAGCATGGGGGTCTCCACCGCGCCCGGGCTCAGGGCATTGATCCTGATGCCATCGCGGATGAGCACCCTCGATTGCCACATGGTCCAGATGTTGAGGGCTTCCTTGGCGAAGCTGTAGGGATGTCCCGCATCCGCTGTGTTGGCCTTGTACCACTCGAGCCCCTCCTCGAAGGAACTCGTCCCGACCAATGCGGTGGCGAGCGACTGGCGTCTGCGCCAGGCGTATCCGCTGTCGGAGGACACGTTGACGATCGCGCTGCCCGGCGTCATGAGCGGGACGATGCGCTCGGTCAGCAGGCGGGTGCCGAGGAAGTTGACGGCCAGGATGTCGAGCGCGCCGACGAGCGGATTGGCTCCCGCGCAGTTGAACAGGGCGTGCACCGGACCCTCGATGGTGGCCGCCGCCATCTCGATCGAGGCCGGATCGGTGAGGTCGAGCGTGGTGAAGGACGCCAGACCGGCGGTGCTGTCGCGGCGCGCGAGTCCGTGTACCCGCGCTCCCGCCGCGGCGAGAGCGCGCGCGGTGGCAGCGCCGATCCCGGAAGAACTGCCCGTGACGACGACTCGGCTACCGGCATAGTTGTAGGGCATCATGGTCGACTCTCCGCTTTCGGGCGTTTCGCTGCCCACTCACTGTGGTGACTCATGCCACTGCCGGTCCAATAACCGTCGGTATAGCCGTCAGTTATTGCGCGGTTCACCGCTGTGCCTATTGCGCGGTTCACCGCCGCGGCCGAATTCGAGCGACAGCTTCGGGTTGTGACCATTTTCCGGCGGGTGCGAGGTCCTCTATCAGGAGAACGAAATCAGCGCCTTCCCTGTCGATTTCGCAGTGGAAGCACTGCGGAGGATCGCTCGGACGCTCGGCTACTTCTTCCTGCGCTCGCGGCGTGCGTCCGCCGCCCGCTGTGTCTTCTCCAGGATCGTTCTGGCATGTGCGATGAAGCTGTCCAGGCCGTACTCGAAGGTGTTCTCTTCGACGAAGCCGATCCGGTTGCGTTGTCTCATCAGCTTGTTCAATGTAGGTAGCCGGTCCCAGTCGACCGACTCGGGTGCTCGGATTCCCGCCGCGCGGTCCAGGTCCTGCCTGCGTTCCAGCATCGCCAGGCCGCGGGTGTACATGGCGAGGGAAAAATAGATGTCCAGCGCGTCCTTCGGGCGGAACCCCACCTCGATCAAGGTTGCCACGGTCGCCTCGAACCGCTCCATCACCACCTGGTTCGCGTTCGCGCCATAGGTGGTGGTGCGCATGATGACCAGGTCGCACAGGACCGGATCCTCGCGGAACAGGCGCCGCATGGTTCGCGCGTGCGCGCGCAACGAGCGGTCCCAGCCTGCCGCGGACACGAAGGGGACCCCGATGCTGTACCGCTCGAGCGCGCGGTCGGTCATCGCGTCGAGCAGGTGTTCCTTGCTGCGGAAATACCAGTACAGGCTGGTGACTCCGACCGCGAGGTGCGCGGCGAGCGCGGGCATCGTCAGGCTTTCCAGCGATGTCCGGCCCGCGAGCTCGAAGGCCGCGTCGAGAATATCCTCGGCGTTGATCGAGCCTCGCCTGCGGCGCGGGCGCTTCGGTACGTCGGTCCCGACGCTGTCGCTGGCCACTGAAACCCTTTCGGTTGCTACTGGATCGCGGTCCGGCGGATCGGATGCGGGGCCGTGCCGCGTGCTGTGCGAGCGGACGTGACGTTCGCGACCTTTCTCGACCTCGGGCGCCGCTGTGTCGGCCGTATCGGACACCGTAGCGCGTTCTCGCCGCGCCCTCCGTGAGTAGGCGGCGCGCATCCGGGGCGGTCGATGATCACACCGAAATCCGAGCGCCTGCCGAATCGTCGACAGTGCCGGGCACAAAAGGATCGCGCGGCGCACGAGGCGCACGAGGTCCCGCGGAATTCGTCAGGGTTGATAACCGATCGGAATGGCCGAAAGCATTGGCGCTTCCGTGGTTCGCTACCCAGGATTGGCGAGTAGCACGCGACTGGAAAGCCGCGGCGTCGGTCATCGACCGGTATCGGGTGGCCGCCTGTGACCCCGCGAATCGGCGATGTGTGCGGAAGTCACGGATGTCGTTGCCGCGTGCCGACTTCGGAGGAGAGCAGTCATGGCACAGACAGCAGTCGGCGGGCCTGCCCCCGCGCAGGATGAGCTGGCCGAATCGAAAACGCAACTGCGCGAACAGGGTTGGTGTGTCCTGCCCGGCGTGCTCAGCGCCCGACAGGTCGAACAGGGTAGGAAGTTGCTGTGGAGCGCGGCCGAAGCGCAGGCGGCGGCCGGGGTGAGCGGTGCGCATCTGGATCCCAACGATCGAAATGTGCGCGTGTTCAATCTGCCCGCGGTCGACCGCTATTTCATCGACCTGCTCGTGCATCCGCTCGCCATGTCGCTGGTGCGCAGCGTACTCGACACACCGCCGTTGGTGTCGAATTTCACCGCGAATATCGCATTGCCCGGTTCGGGCTCGATGCGCGTGCATTCCGATCAGGCGCTCGTCGTTCCCGAGCCGTGGACGACGCCGTGGGCGATCAACATCATCTGGTGTCTCGATGCTGTGCGGGAGGAGAACGGCGCGACGAGGTATCTGCCGGACAGTCATCATTTCAGTCGCAGGGCGGATGTGCCCGCCGACGCCGAACAGCGGATGCGCGCGTACTCGGCGCCCGCGGGCTCGCTGATCGCCATGGACGGTCGGGTGTGGCACACGTCGGGCTCCAATGTCACCGTCGACGAGCAGCGCGCGATGCTTTTCGCCTACTACTCGGCCGATTTCCTCCGGCAGCAGATGAATTGGTCGCTGACCCTGCCGCCGAAGACCATCGAGGCGATGTCGGACAGCACCAAGGGCCTGTTCGGAATCAGCGCGAGCGGCAATACCCGCATCGGCGCGGAACTGACGGAACTCGGCGGCCGGTGAGTCGATAGACCGCCGATTTCCTCAGCCACGCTCGTCGCCCTCGCGGTCCCCGCCCCGACCTCGACCACCGAACTCGCCCCCGCCTGCGGGCGCGGGCGCCGGAACCGATCGATCCGAACCAGCCCGCGGTGCCGTCGAGGCTGCGGCCGTGCTCGACGCCGTGGGCGATCATCGTCGCACCGATGCCCACACGCAGAATCGTGGCGCCGATCGGATGGCTTCGGCGAGTTCCTGTGGTGGACGCAGACATTCGGGAGCTCGTTCCTGTGGAGGGGCGGACTCAGATGTTGAAGCGCAGGGCGCCGTCGATACGGATCACCGTGCCGTTCAGGTAGTCGTTGTCGATGATGTGCGCGGCGAGGGCGGCGTACTCGTCGGCGTGGCCCATGCGCTTCGGATTGGGCACCGTCGGACCCCACCGGTTCTGGGCCTCTTCCTCCGCCATTCCGTACGCGGGCGTGTAGAAGGTTCCGGGGGCGATGCACATGATGCGGACACCCACCGGGGCGAGGTCGCGCGCGGCGGTCAGCGTCAGCCCGATGACGCCGCCTTTGGCCGCCGAGTAGTCGCTCTGGCCGACCTGGCCCTCGAAACCGGCGATACTGGCCGTCGAGATGATGACGCCGCGCTGGTTGTCGCGAGTGGGTTCGCTGACGCTCATGGCCGCCGCGGCCTTGCTGAGCACGTTGTAGGTCCCGGAGAGGAACACATCGACCGTGCGCCGGAAGGTGTCGAGCGAATACGGCTCGCCCTTGCGATCGACGATGCGCCGCGCGGCCGCGGGTCCGCCGTGGACGATGACGCACGATCGCAGCGGCGCGGCGTCGGCGGCGGCGGCGACAGCCTGCCCGACGCTGTCCTCACTGGTCACATCGGTGGACAGGAACCGGGCGCGGTCGCCGAGTTCGGCCTCGAGTGCCTTGCCCTTCTCCTCGGCGAGGTCGGCGATCACCACGTGCGCGCCCGCCGCGACGAGCCTGCGCACCGTCGCCTCGCCGAATCCGCCTGCCCCGCCGCACACCAGTGCCGAGGTGTTCTTCAGTTCCATTGCTGCTCTTTCGGTAAATCGGTGTTCGGAATCCGTTGCTAGAGTTCACACCTCGATGACGACCGCGCCGCCTTGGCCGCCGCCCGCGCACATGGCGGCCACGCCGATGCCGCCGCCTCGACGGCGTAGTTCGTGGGTGAGGGTGGTCAGCATGCGCGCGCCGCTGGCCGCGATCGGATGGCCGAGGCTGCACCCGCTGCCGTAGATGTTGACGATGTCCTCGTCGATGCCGAGTTCCTGGCACGCGGCGACGGGAACCGAGGCGAACGCTTCGTTGATCTCCCACAACGTCACGTCGGCCTGCGAGATTCCGGCGCGGCTCAGGACGGGGGCGATGACGGCGAAACCGCCCTCGCCCGTGTACTTCGGATCGACGCCGACCGAGGCCCAGGACCGGATGGTCCCGAGAACGGACAGCCCGCGCTCGCGGGCGTGCTCCGCCGAAGTCAGGGTGAGCGCGGCGGACGCGTCGTTGATTCCGCTGGAATTGGCGGCCGTGATCGAGAAACCGTCGATCTCGGGGTGCAAGGGCTTCAATCCGGCCACCTTCGCGGCGGTGGTGTCACGCCGCGGGTGTTCGTCGACGGCGAACTCGATGATCTCGCCGTCGGGCGTACCGATCTTCAGCGGAGCGATCTCGTCATCGAAGACGCCCGCGTCGATCGCGGCGACGGCGCGACTGTGGGAGCGGACCGCCCAGGCGTCCATCTGTTCACGAGTCAACCCGTACTTGACCGCGACATTCCAGCCCACCGAGATGCTGGTGTCGTCGGTCGCCTCGGCCGTGTAGGGAAAGCTCGGCGGGATCCGCTTGATTGTTTCCTCGGTGCCGGGCACCCGCCACGTCAGCGTCGGACCGGTCGAGAACGAATGGACACCGCCCGCGACCACGACCCGGTCCATGCCGGACCGGATCGAGCCCGCGGCGTTGGCGACCGCGGTCAGGCTGCCCGCGCAATGGCGGTTCACCGCCTGGCCGGGAACTCGCGTCAGGCCGAGCGCGACTGCGGCGTGGCGGGCGAGATCGCCACCACCGTAAAGGGATTCGGCGAAGATGACGTCGTCCACCTCCTCGCCGGGGATGCCGGAGCGGCGAATCGCCTCGGCGAGGATGTGGCTCGCGAGTTCCTCGGCGGGGGTGTCTTTCAGCGTCCCCTTCCGCGCTGTGGCGATGGGAGTGCGAACTGCGCTGACGATGACGGCGTCGCTCATTGTTCCTCTATTCGCTGCATGCCTACCGGCTGAGAAGTCCACTTGAACAGTAGTTCAGTATGATGAACAATACAATCTGTTCAATGTAGAACTCATCTGCTTGAATGGTTGTTCAAATTTCCGAATCGAGGGGGAACGGGTGACCCGGCATGGCGGACGGCCTCGAACCCACGGCGCGGCGGACCCGGCGCCACCTCGGTCCCTGCTGAACCAACGAAAGTCGTCGAAGTGAATCTCGAAATGCTGTTGACCATGGCCGCGTCGGCGTGGCCTGACGAGGACGCGGTGGTGGAGAGCTCCGCCCGGATACGTCGCGCGACCTACCGCGATGTCGCCCGGATGTCGGCGGGCGGCGCCAGGGTGGCCGCCGAGGCGGGCAGTGACGCGATTCTGTTCGTCGGTGTGAACGGGGTCGCGTTCCCGGTCACGCTCTTCGCGGCGGCGCGGGCCGGAGTCCCCTTCGTTCCCCTGAACTACCGATTGGCCGACGACAAACTCGGTGCGCTGATCGACCGCTTCGACAATCCCCTCGTGGTCACCGACACCCCCGAGCGCATCCGCACCGGCGGGCGTGTCCTGTCGGCGGCGCGGTGGCTCGAACTGGCGGCGGCTACCACGCCGCTCGAGGAAGGGCCGGTAGATCCGGAACGGGTCGCCGTGCTGCTGTACACCAGCGGTACCACCTCCGAGCCGAAGGCCGCCGTACTACGCCATCGCCATCTCGTCTCCTACATACTCGAGACCGTCGAATTCGGTTCCGGTGCGCAGGCGCAGGCAGGATTGGTGAGCGTGCCGCCTTACCACGTGGCCGCCGTGGCGAACCTGCTCTCGAACGTGTACGCCGGGCGCAGGCTGGTCTACCTCGACCGGTTCGACGCCGAGGCTTGGCTGGACATGGCCGATGCCGAAGGGGTCACGCACGCGATGGTGGTTCCGACCATGCTCGCGCGTATCTGCGACTACCTGGACGAGCGCGGCCAGAAGGCGCCGCCACTGGTCGCCATCTCCTACGGCGGCGCTCGGATGCCGATGAGCATCATCACCCGGGCGCTGGCGATGTTCCCCGGCACCGGATTCGTCAACGCCTACGGTCTGACCGAAACGGCGTCGACCATCGCGCTGCTCGGCCCGGACGACCACAGGGCCGCCATCGAATCCGAGGACGCCGCGATCCGCGCCCGACTCGGGTCGGTCGGCAGGCCGGTGCCCGGCGTGACCATCGCGGTGCTCGACGAGAACGGCGACGAGTGCCCGACGCGGGTGCGCGGGGAACTCTGCGTCAAGGGACCGCAGGTCTCGGGCGAGTACTACGGCAAGCCCGGTATCTCGTCGGCCGACGGTTGGTTCCATACGCGGGACCAAGCGTATCTGGACGACGGCGGCTATCTGTTCGTCGAAGGCCGTATGGACGACACCATCATTCGAGGCGGCGAGAACATCGCACCCGCCGAGATCGAGGAGACCATCATCGCCCACCCCGCGGTCCTCGACGCGGGCGTGGTCGGCGCTGCCGACGACGAATGGGGACACCGCATCGTCGCGCACGTGGTGGTGCGGGCGGGCGAACGACTGCTCGAGGCGGAGGTGAAAGACTGGGTGCGCGAGCGGTTGCGTACGTCCAAGACTCCCGACGAGATCGTCTTCCGCGCGGAGTTGCCGCGAACCGACACCGGAAAACTGATACGGAGACTGCTGTGACCGCGGACAACGACGCACCGGAACGCGCGATGAACAATCCTTCCGACCGGGTGCTGCCCTTGGTGCTTCCGGAAACCGAATTCTATTGGACCTCGGGCGAAGACGGGCAGCTGCGGGTCCAGGCGTGCCGGTCCTGCGCGGCGCTGATCCACCCGCCGAAGCCGATCTGTCCGGCGTGCCGCTCGGCGGACACCGAGCATCGGATCGTGTCGGGGAAGGGCATCCTGTTCGGCTACACCGTCAACGAGCGGTTCGCGCTGCCAGGACTGCCGCCGCCCTACATCGTCGCCGAGGTCGCCCTGGACGAGGATCCACGGGTGCGGCTCACCACGCTGCTGGTGCAGTGTGATCCGGCGGCCGTCGAACTCGGGATGCCCGTCGAAGTCCTCTTCGAAGCACACCAAGAGGTCTGGCTGCCGCTGTTCCGGCCGAGCGCGTCGGAGACCGGTGTCCGCGACCTGCCCGACGACGAGATCGCCCCCGCCGAATACGCGCGGCTCGTCCGTCCGATGGTCACCACCGACAAGTTCGAGGACAAGGCGGTCATCAGCGGAGTCGGCGCGTCCGAGATCGGTCGCCGGTTGATGCGCGATCCGCTCGCGCTCACCATCCGGGCGTGCGAACGGGCGATCGCCGACGCGGGCCTGACCTTCGACGACATCGACGGACTGTCCACATACCCGGGCGGGGGCGTGGAGTCCGGCCACAGCGAGGGTGGCGTGACCGCGCTCGAGTCGGCCCTGCGCATTCGTCCGACCTGGTACAACGGCGGCGGCGAGACCTTCGGCCCCGGAGGTTCGGTGATCGCGGCGATGCTGGCGGTCGCGACGGGGCTGGCCCGGCATGTGCTCTGCTTCCGGACGGTGTGGCAGTCCACGCACGAGGAGCTGATGCGTCAGGGCAGGCTGCCGGTTCCCGGCGGGGGACGAGTCGCGGGCCTGATGGGGTGGTCGATGCCCTTCGGCGCGGTATCGGCGGCGCACACCCTCGCGCAGACCGCGCATCGTCACTTCCGCAAGTACGGCACCACTCGGGAGACGCTCGGCTGGATCGCGCTCAACCAGCGCGCCAACGCGGCGTTGAACCCCACCGCGGTGTATCGCGACCCCATGACGATGGCCGACTACCTGTCGGCGCGGACGATCACGACACCGTTCGGCCTCTACGACTGCGACGTGCCGTGCGACGCCTCGATCGCGGTGGTGGTCTCGGCGGCGGATACCGCGGCGGATCTGGCCAAGCCCCCGGTTCGTGTCGAAGCGGTCGGCACCCAACTGATGGAGAAGATCGACTGGGATCAGAGCACTTCCACGCATGAGCCGCAGGTGCTCGGCCCGGCCGCGCATCTGTGGACTCGCACCGACCTACGGCCCTCCGATGTCGATGTCGCGGCGCTGTACGACGGCTTCACCTTCAATTGCGTGTCCTGGATCGAGGCCCTCGGATTCTGTGGTTTCGGCGAGGCGAAGGATTTCCTCGACGGCGGCCGGAACATCGCGCGGGACGGGATACTCCCGTTGAACACCCACGGCGGACAGCTCTCCCACGGCCGAACCCACGGGATGGGGCTGATCCAGGAGATGGTCACGCAGTTGCGGGGCGAGGCGGGGGAGCGGCAGGTGCGCGGCGCCAGGGTCGGCGTCGTCAGCAGCGGTGGGCTGACGCCCGGCGGTGTGCTGCTGTTGCGATCCGACGGCTGATCGCTCGACGGCCGAGGACGGCGCGCCCGCGGGCTGTCTCCCACGACGACGAGGACCAGATCGGTAGAACCTATGCTGTGTTCATTGAATCGGACGGCCGTTCGAACCGGTTCCCGATGATTCGGCGGATCGTGCGGGGAGATGCGTCGGTGGGAGAGGAGACTGCCATGGTGAGACCGAACGCGAAAGCCGGTGTCGGCGAGCATCGCGCGGTCACCGGACACGACGAGGGCGCGAACGTGTCGAGCGGCGCGGCGGCGCGGAAGGGAACCGGCCGGGCGGCGCCCGCCGCTCCGAGTCCCCGTGAGATACGCCGCAGGCAGCGTATCGAGACCTCGCGCGAGCAGATCCTCGACACCGCGGAGCAACTCTTCGCCGAACGCGGATACCACGACACCGGATTGAAGGACGTCGCGTCGCAGTGTGAGTTCTCGGTCGGATCGATCTATTCGTTCTTCGACAGCAAGGATGCCCTGTACGAGCAGGTGCTGATGCGTCGCAGTATCGCGATCGAGTCGATCCAGAAGCTGATACCCGACGGTGTTCCCGCCGACGAGCGGTTGGTCGGCCTCGCCAGACTCCAGATAGAGCACGCGCTGGAACACCCCGCCTGGGGCGCGGTGTCGGCCGAGATCTCGCGAATGGCCAGATCACGCGGCACGGACATCCCCGAGGCATGGCTGCTGTATCAGCGGCGGGTGCTGAGTTACATCTGTGAAGTCATCGAGACGGGGCAATCCGACGGCACGCTGCGGCCAGGTTCGCCGATCGCGTTGGGCCGCTTGTATTTCGCGGTCGTCACCGCGTTCATCCTGGTCACCACCGTGGCCGAGACGACCGACGAGGACGGGTGGCCGACCGAAGCGCAGGAGTTCCTCGACTTCGTCTTCGACACTTTCAGCGTGCGTCCTCGGCATATCGACGGGGATTGATTCTTCCGTGCCGTAGCGGCGAATGGGCCACCCTCGCGACGGGGCCGCGTGGTCGTCGAGCACCCACTGGTGAATGATCGTTCATTTTTTTGTTTTGCTTGTGTGATAGAACAAATGAAGATACTGTCTGGTGACGCAGATCTCAGTATCTGATCAATATCATGCAGTTGTGAGTAAGGGAGTTCGGGATGCCGTCGAGGCCGATGAGCGGCGTGCGAGTGGTCGAGGTCGCCCAGTTCACGTACGTGCCCGTATCGGGCGCGGTGCTCGCAGACTGGGGCGCCGATGTGATCAAGGTGGAACACGCGGTTCGCGGTGATGCCCAACGCGGGCTGCGCAATCTCAACGGTGTGGAGTCCAACGGCGGATTCGCGCCGATCATGGAGCACCCCAACCGGGGCAAGCGCGGCATCGGGCTGGCGCTGGAGAATTCCGAGGCCCGCGAAGTGCTCTACGACATCGTCCGCACCTGCGACGTGTTCGTGACCAACTTCCTGCCCGGTGCACGCAAGAAACTCGGCATCGATCTCGAGGACATCAGGGCCGTCAACCCGAACATCATCTATGTGCGCGGAACAGCGCTCGGTGAGCGCGGCCCCGAGGCCGACAAGGGCGGCTACGATTCGCCGACCTTCTGGTGCCGGGGCGGAAATGCCGTCGGAGCGACCCCGCCGAGTCTGGGCGGCGTCGTCGGACAGCCCGGTCCCGCCTGGGGTGACACCATCGGCGGCATGAACATCGCGGGCGGCATCGCCGCCGCCCTGTTCGCGCGCGCCCAGACCGGTGAGCCGTCCGTCGTGGACGTTTCGCTGTTGGCGAGCGGCGCCTGGGCGAACGCGCTGTCGATCGATATCGCGCTCAACGGCGGCGCCATCGCGCAGGGCGTCGACCCCGCGAACGGTCCTGGTACGCCGGGCAATCCGCTGGTCGGCCTCTACCGCACCGCCGATGGCCGCTACCTCAACCTCTGCATGCTGCAGCCGGGCCGGTATTGGGCCGACTTCTGCAAGCACATCGACCGTGCGGACCTGATCGCCGACGCGCGCTTCGCCGACGCGGAAGCGCTGATGGCGAACTGGGAGAGCGCGGCGGAGGCGGTCGCCGCGGCCATCGTCCGCGAGAGCCTGGCCTTCTGGACGAAACGATTCGAGACCCTCGAAGGTCAGTGGGGTGCGGTGCAGAATGCGCTCGAGATCGGAAACGACGCCATGTTGCGCGCCAACGGATACGTCGCGACGGTGGTCGATGTCGAGGGACGCAGCCGCGAGCTCATCACCTCGCCCGTGCAGTTCGACGAGACGCCCGCGGCACCGGGACGCGCGCCGCAGTTCGCCGAACACACCGACGAGATCCTCGAGGAACTCGGTCTCGGTGTCGAGAAGATCATCGACCTGAAGGTCGCGGGCGCGGTCACCTGACATCGAGCCGCGCCGGGGCGCCGCGCTCGGCGCCGATCCCTGTCGTTCCGACCACTGAGGCAATCGAAGCGGTTTCATCGAGATGGACCCGCCGGAGCAGAATTCGCGAGCAGCCGCGTCCCGGGGCTCATCGATGCCCTGAACACGCTCGTCAGAGATGGCGAGAGGGTGCCCGAGATGGATGTGCTCGGAACCGTACCGGCAACCGGCAACCGGCATACGAGTTTCGGGCTCGGTTGCACCGCTGCATCGGCTCGACTGTCGCGCGGAATCTGTTCAACCGGATGCTCACGCACGTGCTGGACCGGCTGCCCGATTTCGTGTGCGACGAGGCGGGCACCGTTCACTACCCGTGCGATTCCGATAACCGAATGGCATGGCCGCAGGTATTGGCGATCGAGCCCGCGACGGTCACAAACTGGACGAGCACGCCGGATCGGATCCGCGATTCGTGTGTGCCCCGAACGGGCGTTGCGACTGGAGTCCTGAGCACACGGTACGAATTCCGCGGGCCGCGATCAGAATCGGCGGCCCGGGACGAAAGGAAGTAGATGTCCACCGTCGACACGGTCCTCGGATCGGTCCCGCTCGATCAATTGGGGCCGACGCTCATCCACGAGCACCTCATCATGATCTCCGCGGAGTTCCAGAAGTTCTACCCTGAGCTGGCGTGGAGTATGCCGCGCGAGGAGGTCGTGAACACGGTGGCCGCCGCGTTGCAGGAGGTTCGGGATCGTGGCATCACCACGATTCTGGACTGCACCGCCTTCTTCCACGGCCGTGACATGGACTTCGTCAAAGAGGTCAACGATCGCGTCGACATCAACATCATCGTGTCCTCGGGCATCTACGCCTTCGACTACCTTCCGTACCACCTGTCCTACCGCGTCCCCAAGACGGTCGAGGACGACATCCTGACGCGAATGTTCGTGCGCGACATCACCATCGGGGTGGGTGACTCGGGTGTCAAGGCGCAGTCGATCAAGGTCGCCACCGATCTGCCCGGCATCACCGACAACAACGAGCGGATCC
Source organism: Nocardia bovistercoris (assembly GCF_015674855.1). GTDB lineage: Bacteria > Actinomycetota > Actinomycetes > Mycobacteriales > Mycobacteriaceae > Nocardia > Nocardia bovistercoris. The sequence goes on from NZ_JADMLG010000012.1 coordinate 88,930, forward strand.
TGCGCGCCGCGGCCTGCGCCTCGGCCCAGACCGGCGCCCCGATCACCGTGCATACGCATCCGGCCGATCAATTGGGCCCGCGTATCCAGAAGATCCTCGCCGAGCAAGGCGCGGATCTGAGCAAGGTGGTCGTCGCCCACAGCGGTGATTCCACCGACCTCGACTACCTGCGAAGCCTCATGGACGCGGGCTCCATGGCGGGTTTCGACCGCTTCGGGCTGTACATGCCAGGTACTTCGACCATGCAGGAGCGCCTGGACACGGTAGCCACGCTGTGCAAGCAGGGCTACGCCGACCGGATCGGGCTGTCGCACGACGCGGTCCTGTACTCCGATTGGGGTCCGCCGGGGATGGCCGCCAAGCGGTTCCCGACCTGGGTGCCCACCCACATCTCCGATGTCATCGTGCCCGCGCTGCGTGAGCGCGGTGTCGCCGAGGCGGATATCGACACCATGACGGTGTCGGCGCCGGGGGCGCTGTTCGCCGGCATCCGTCGATGACCGCGAACAGCGGGGGGACTGTCGGGGAGATCGCGGTCGTCGGCGCGTCGCTGGCAGGTCTCACAGCGGTCCAGACCTTCGTCGAATCCGACGCGGTCACCGGTGTCACCGTCTTCGGCGCCGAACCACACCTGCCCTACGACCGTCCGCCGCTGTCCAAAGAGGTGCTGAGGGGTACCTGGGAGGTCGAGCGATGTGCGCTCGACCTCGGTGCAGACCAGCGGGTTTCGTGGAAGGTCGACACCGAGGTCGTCGGCCTGGACACCGAGGATCGGTCGACGCCACGGCTTCGCTCGGCCGACGGCACGGTTCACGAGTTTCCCGGCGGCGTCGTGATCGCGACGGGCGCCGCGCCGCGGACGCTCACGGGAGCGCACCTGGCGGGTGTGCACGTGCTGCGCTCGCTCGACGACGCGGTCGGCCTGCGCGCCGACCTGGACCGGGGTCCCGACCACGTGGTGATCGTCGGCGGCGGGTTCATCGGCGCCGAAGTGGCCGCCGCCTGCGTGGAACGCGGTCTGCGGGTGACGCTCCTGGAAATTCGGGATGCGCCGTTCGAGCGGGTTCTCGGCGCCGAGGTCGGCGAAGCTGTCATCGCGGAACACCGCCGTCGTGGCGTCGAGGTGCGTACCGGGGTCGCGGTGGCGGCGTTGCACGGCACAGTTCGGGTGGAGACCGTCGAATTCGCCGACGGGACCAGGATCGCGGCGGACGTGGTGGTCCTCGGCCTCGGTGTCACGCCGCGCGTGGAGTGGCTGAACGGCAGCGGTATCACCGTCGGTGACGGTGTCGAATGCGATGCCACGCTGCTGGCCGGACCCAGAGTCGTCGCCGCGGGTGATGTGGCGCGCTGGCCGAATGCTCGGTTCGGCGAGGTTCGCCGCGTCGAGCACTGGGACAACGCGATTCGGCAGGGGCGTCATGCCGCGCTGCGGCTGCTGGCCGAGCACGGGCACGGGACACCCGAGCCGTACTCCACGGTGCCGTGGGTGTGGTCGGACCAGTACCAGAACAAACTCCAGGTGGTCGGCTCGACCTTCGGATTCGAGGAGGCGGTGATCGCGCACGGCTCCGCCGACGAGCAGCGTTTCGTCGCCCTCTACCGGCGTGGCCCGCATCTCGTCGCGGCGGTCGGCTTCAACCAGGCCAAGTTGGTCACCCGATACCGGCGCATGTTGGTCGAACCCGTGTTGTGGGCCGACGCCATGGCGGCGGCGGGGGTGACCACCGTCGTCGATACGGGCATCCGGAGGGTGCGTCAGTGCTGACGCCGGAACTCGCCGAGGGCATCGCGCACGCCGCGGCCACCCGCGCACCGGACCGATCGCGCGATCTCGCGGGTGAACTGGGCCGTGCGGGCGTGCGTGACGTACTGATGTCCTCGGCACATCGTGCGGCCTACAGCAGTGACGCGTCGTTGTATCGGGTGGCGCCGCGGGCGATCGTGCGCCCGCGCGACACCGAGGAGGTCGCGGCCACCGTGGAGGTGTGCCGCGAGCTCGAAATGCCGGTCACCGCACGCGGTGCGGGTACCTCGGTGGCGGGCAACGCCGTCGGTGCGGGCGTCGTCATCGATTTCAGCAGGCACATGAACCGGGTTCTCGATCTCGACGCCGAAGCACGTCGCGCCCGAGTGCAACCCGGCACCGTGCACGCGACCCTGCAGGCCGCCGCGCAGGAAGTCCGGTTGCGTTTCGGTCCCGACCCCTCGACCCACACCCGGTGCACCATCGGCGGCATGATCGGCAACAATGCCTGCGGCTCCAGAACTCTCGGGTACGGCCGCACCGTGGACAATGTCGAGGAGCTCGACGCGCTCACCATGCGCGGGGAGCGCTTCGCCGCGAGCACCCGCCTGCTCGGTCCTCCCGGGGTCACCGGCGCCGCGCGGGTCACCGACGAACTGCGCCGTGTGATCGGCGCGCATCTTGCGGTGGCGCGCACCGAGTTCGCGACCTTCGGACGACAGGTGTCGGGGTACGCGGTCGACAACCTGCTCCCGGAACGGGGATTCGATGTCGGTGGGTTGTTGGTCGGCAGCGAGGGAACGCTGGCGATCGTGACCGAAGCGACCGTGCGCTTGGTCGCCGATCCCGCACACCGCCTGCTCGTCGTGCTCGGCTACGCGGATTTCGGGGCCGCCGGTGACGCGGTGCCGACCATTCTGACCTTCGGCCCGACCGCCTGCGAAGGTATCGATGCCAGGATCGTCGAGGTCGTCACCAGCAGGCGCGGACCCGGATCGGTGCCGCCGCTGCCGAACGGGCGGGCCTGGCTGTTCGTCGAATTGTCCGGCGACACCGAGGAATCCGTTCGTGAACGGGCCGCGGGACTGGTGGCCGCCTGCGCGGCGATCGATGCCGCGGTGGTGCATGACACGCGCCTTGCCGCTTCGCTGTGGCGGATCCGGGAGGACGGCGCTGGGCTCGCGGGCCGCGCCCCCTCGGGTCTGCCCGCGTACGCGGGCTGGGAGGACGCCGCCGTGCCGCCCGCGCGCATCGGCGATTACCTGCGCTCCTTCGACGAGTTGGTGCGCGCGCACGGCCTGACCGCGATGCCTTACGGCCACCTCGGCGACGGGTGCGTCCACGTCCGACTGGACTTCCCGCTCACCGCCACCGACGGCACCCGGCGTTTCCGCGAATTCCTCGTCGCGGCAGCCGATCTCGTGGTCGGCTTCGGCGGTTCGCTGTCCGGTGAGCACGGCGACGGCCGCGCGCGCGGCGAACTGCTGCCTCGGATGTACTCGCCCGCCGCCATCGGCCTGTTCGGTGCGGTGAAGGCGGCCTTCGATCCGGACGGGCTCCTGAATCCAGGGGTCATGGTCGATCCCGATCCGATGGACGCGGGCATCCGGGTCGCAGGCGCCCGCCCCGTGCGGGAGCGGCTCGCCCTGGCCTACCACGGCGACAATGGCGACTTCGGCGCGGCCGTGCACAGGTGCACCGGGGTCGGCAAGTGTCGAGCGGATTCGACCGCGTCGGGCGGGGTCATGTGCCCGTCGTATCTGGCGACCCGCGACGAGAAGGATTCCACGCGCGGGCGCGCCAGGGTCCTGCAGGAAATGCTCGACGGCGAACTCGCGGACGGCTGGCGTTCCGAGGCGGTGCACGACGCGCTCGATCTGTGCCTGTCCTGCAAGGGATGTGCCTCGGACTGCCCGACCGGGATCGATATGGCCGCCTACAAGTCCGAGGTGCTGCATCAGTCCTATCGCGGGCGGATGCGTCCCCGGTCCCACTACGCGCTCGGATGGCTGCCGCGCTGGTCTCGGCTCGCCGCGTCGGCGCCGCGCCTGGTGAACCGGATGATGGGCGTTCGCGCGCTGCGCCGTCCGGCGCTGTGGCTGGCAGGTGTCGATTCCCGGCGGTCGCTGCCCGCGTTCGCCGACCAGACGTTCCGGAAGTGGTTCGTCGCCAACGCCGGACAGCGCCGGACCGAAGGTCGTCCGGTCGTCTTGTTCGTCGACAGCTTCACCGACCATTTCGCGCCACAGGTCGCCATGGACATGGTCCGAGTGCTCGAGGCCGCGGGATACCGCCCTCGGATCACCGAACGCGCGACATGCTGCGCGCTGACCTGGATCACCACGGGGCAACTCGACGCCGCGCGTCGGATTCTCGGCCGCACGCTGGACCAGCTCGGACCCGCGTTGGCCGAGGGCACTCCGATCGTCGGGATCGAGCCGTCGTGTACCGGTGTGCTGCGCGGCGACCTGGTGGAACTGATCGACACCGACGACAGCAGGAAGCTGGCCGCGGCCACCGTCACACTGGCGGAACTGCTGACACGTGACGAATCCTGGCAAGCGCCGTCGCTGCGCGATGTTCGCGTGATCGCCCAGCCGCACTGCCATCATCACGCGGTGATGGGCTGGCAGGCCGATGAACGGTTGCTCGCCGACGCGGGCGCGGAACTGGTGCGGCTGGGCGGCTGCTGCGGGTTGGCGGGCAACTTCGGGGTCGAGATCGGCCACTACGAGGTGTCGACCGCGGTGGCGGCCAATCAGCTGCTGCCCGCACTGGAAGCTGCCGGTGCGCAGGACGTGTTGCTCGCCGACGGATTCTCCTGCCGGACACAGGCCGCGGATCTCGCGGACCGAGACGGGGTGCATCTGGCGCAGCTGCTGGCTCGGCGGCTCCCCGATGCCGCCTCGCGAGCAGGCGTCGAATCAACCGGAAGCGAACGATGACCATGGGACGACTGGACACCAAGGTCGCGTTCATTACCGGTGCGCGGACAGCGAGGGACGCACGCGGTGCGGCCGGCCGCTGAGCAGTTGCGCGCCGTCGGGCGCGGATGTCTTGGACGCGTGTAAGCGTTCGCGCACGGCCGCGAGGGTCTGCGCACTCAACCCGAACGGGGGATAGGCGGTGAGGACAGGTGCGATCTCGGGATCGAGCAGCCGCAGACCGGCCGGGGTGTCGGAAATCATCGTTGACTCCTGTCTAATTGCCGGCTGGAACGTCGACGGCCCGCCCCGATGTCGCGGACTCGGGATTCGCGGCGGAGAGGGTGAATCCGCGGTAGCCGTCGGCCGCGACCTCGTCACAGATCTTGCGGTAGGGGCCCGCGCCACCGACGTAGGGCATGAATACTCGCGGCTTACCGGGGACGTTGGCTCCGAGGTACCACGAATTGCCTTGTAGGAAAAGGGTTCGCGAGGCCGCTTCGTTGACGTGCTCGACCCATCGGTCCTGCGCGTCGAGTACCGCTTCGATGCGCGAGTAGCCGTTCTCCCGCATATGGGTGAGGGTGTCGGCGACCCAGTCCACGTGCTGTTCGATCGAGATGATCACGTTGACCAGCACCGAAGGGCTGCCCGGCGCGGTGAGCATGAACAGGTTCGGGAAGCCCGCCGTCGCGATGCCGAGGTAGGTGCGCGGTCCGGCAGCCCACGTCTCGCGCAGCGCGACGCCGTCGGCGCCGCGGATATCGATCGCGTTGAGCGGGCCGGTCATGGCGTCGTAGCCGGTGGCGAAGACGATCACGTCGACCGCGTATTCGGTGTCACCGACGCGTAGGCCTGCGGCGGTGATCTCCTCGATCGGGGTATCGCGGACGCTCACCAGGTCCACGTTGTCGCGGTTGAAGGTAACCCAGTAGTCGGTGTCGAGGCAGATGCGTTTCGCGCCGATCGGATAGCCGCGCGGGATGAGCTTGTCCGCGGTGGCCGGATCATCGACGATGTCGCGAATGCGTTCGCGCACGAACTCGGCGGAGAATTCGTTGGCGTCGAGGTTCACCACGGTGTCGTTGAACACTCTCATGAACGAGGTGCCACCGCGATTCCACCGCTCGGTGAGCAACTGCTCGCGTTGTTCGTCGGTGACCGACAACGCGCTGCCGACCGGCGGAATGCCCGGCACGCCCGAGGGGGCCATTCGTGCCGCCGCGCGCCGTGCCGGGTAGTCGGCCTTGAACTCGGCGACCTCCTGCGCGCCGAGCGGCCGGTTGCGCGCGGGCAGGGAGAAGGCGGGTGTCCGCTGGAAGACGGTGAGATGCTCGGCTTGTTCGGCGATCTTCGGGATCACTTGCAGGCCAGACGAGCCGGTGCCGACGACCGCTACCCTCTTACCGCTGAAGTCGACGCCTTCGTGCGGCCATTCGCCGGTGTGGTAGATCTCGCCCGCGAAGCTGTCCAGACCGGGGAACGGGGGGATCCGCGAGGCCGACAGGCATCCCACCGCGGTGATCAGGAAGCGGGCCGCCACGGTTTCGCCGCGGTCGGTCCTGACGATCCACTCCAGTGCTCCCTCGTCGAATTCCGCGGACTCGACCGAGGTTTCGAAGGCGATGTCCGCGCGCAGATCGAAACGGTCGGCCACGTGGTTGGCGTAGGCCAGGATCTCCGGTTGCGCGGGATACAGCTCGCTCCATTCCCATTCCTGCTCGAGTTCGGCGGAGAACGAATAGGAGTAGTACATCGACTCGACGTCACACCGGGCGCCGGGATAGCGATTCCAGTACCAGGTGCCGCCGACATCGGTGCCACGCTCGAAGACCCGCACCCGCAACCCGAGGTCGTCGCGTAGCCGGTGCAAGGCGTACATGCCCGCGAAACCCGCGCCGATGACGACGGCGTCACACCGCTGGATGTCTGACATGGAAGTACTCCTTCTCGTCGCGGGCCGTCTCGCGGGTGTCGGCGTAGTAACCGAACCGGCGTACGGAGGCTCGCGGAACTGGATGGCACGGAGCCGAGCTGTCACTCTGCTCTGTTCATGTTGCGAGAGTTCGCGATCCGCGTCATCGGTCAATCAGCGCGAATCCCGCGCCGATTGGCTAGCGTCGCTGTGCACGCCCCCGTCGAGGGACTCGGCCGGGCTGCTTCCCCGTATCCCTGAAGATAGTGCGGGCGAGTTCTCGCCTGCTCAGAAGTGACGCCAGGAATCGAGGATGCGATGCAGCGTCAGAACGAACATCAAGCGCGTGCGGCCGTACGGCTTGGTGCAACTGAATCCGAGCGCCCGCTCCGCGCGCTGAACCCGGTGGGTCACGGAATTGTGGTGCATGTGCACGGTGCGCGCGGCTTGCCGCAAGGACTCGGTTGCCGCCACCGCGAGCAGGATGTGCAGCATCTCGGGTCCGTTCTCCTGATACAACTTGTCGAGTCGTTGCACGTCGTCGACCTGCGCGATCTGGTCGGCGGTCAACTGCTCGGCGAGTACGGCGTAGGGACCGACGGCCTTGGCATTGAGGACGACCGCCTCCTCGGCCAGGTAGGGGCCGTTCGCGTGCGTGCTCGGCAAGGTGAAGCGCAACGCACCGCGCGCCTTCCGCCAGGCGGCGGGCGCTTGCTCGACGGGGCGGGGTGCGCTGTAGGCGCAGCGACAACCGGCGGGGATGTCGAGGTTCTTCAGCGTCTCCAGGTCCTGCGCGAGCACCATGTGGACGCGATCGAGCAGCAGGTGGTGCAGCGATGTCGACCGTGTGCGCAGTTGATCGATGATCGATTCGATGCCGTCGTCGGGTCCTGCGAGCGCGACGGGCGTCACCGTCGCCCCGGTGAGTCGAAGTCTGCGGTGTGCGGAGCGTCGATCGTCATCGGACAGTCGCGGGTCGACGGTCGATCGCAGGTCGGCGGCGCGCGTGTGATCAGGGGTGGAGTGTGGTGTCGTAGCCATCACCGCGATGACGAGTCGGCGCAGCAGGCATTCTCGTCGCGCCACGTCCGCGAGGGCGGTCGGAAAGGCGGTGTCGGAGGCGGGCGCGATCCACACCGTTTCGCCGTCGGGCCCGGTGCGACGCTGAGTCGACCCCGGGTGCGCCCGGTCGCTCTCCGGCACGGGGGATGCGCTGAGCGATACGCCCTGGGCGGTCACGGCGCCGACGCGGCATCCGAAGATCTCGGCGGAGTTCTCGATGAGGGTGGGCAGATCCGTGCCGGTCGCCACCAGTTCGTCCAGCGCGTCCAGCGCACGGTCGAAATCGTCGATGGTGGCGGAAGGCGGCGGATCGGTCGGCACGTGTTCACCTCGAATGATCACGGAAGCGGGCGGATGGTCTGATCTCTCGATTCGGTACCGGGGGCGATCGAACGACGGCGATGCACGACAAGCGCTCACATGAGACTCAGGTTACTGTTTCCGGTGGCGAGCCGACGCATCGGCGCGGTAGTCGCAGGCAGATCATCGAGGCCGCGTTCGAATGCCCGGCCGAGGGTGAGCAACGGGTTGGCATCCGGACCGGCGTCGCGTACGGGCCGGACGGGATCCGGGGGGCGATCGGAACCCTGTTCGATCAGCACTGCCTCGCAATCGCTGTTGCCGCATCGCCGCGGGTAGCAAGCCGCGGGCCTCGCTCGCACATCGTTTGCGCGATTCCGGGTCAAGCGCCGCGCGAACGGATCTGCTCCAACGCGGCGCGATGTTCGGGGGTCTCGAGCAGTTCGACGTGCCGATACACCTCCGCGTCGGCCGCGGTCGCGAGATCCGAGTGGCCCGCGACCACGACGTTGCGCTTGATCGCCGCTACCGCGGGGGCCGAGCGCTTGGCCAGCGCACGGACCCGGTCCGCTACGCGGGCGCTGAACTCGTCCGCGCCGAACACGGCGTTCACCACACCGAGTTCGACGGCTCGCCGCGCGGTGATCGGCTCGGCGTACAACAGCGCCTCCACGGCGCGCGCACGTCCGATGAGCGTGCTCAACAACCAGGTCGCGCCGAAGTCCCCGGCCAGGCCGACCGCGGAGAATCCGGGACGCAACTCGGCGGACTCGACGGCATAACGCAGGTCGCAGGCCAAGGCCAGCGCCATGCCCGCCCCGACGGCGTGGCCGTTGAGCGCCGCGACCGTCGGCTTGGGGTATTCCCACAGGCGTACGGCGGTGGCGCGTTGGACCTCGATCTGGCGCGCGACCCGCGCCGGGCGATCCGACATCGGGCCGAAGATGCTTTCCCCGCGTGCCAGCGTTTCGACGTCGCCGCCCGCGCAGAAACCGCGCCCGGCTCCGGTGAGCAGCACCACGCGGACACTGTCGTCCTCGGCGGCCTCGTCGAGGGCTGCCGCCAGCGCGTCGAGCATCTCCAGCGACAAAGCGTTGCGCGCGGCGGGGCGGTGCAAGGTGAGAGTGAGTACGCCCGAATCCAGCGACCTGAGCAGTGGTTCCGAAAGTGCCGTGTCCCCAGTGGTTTTCGTCATTGTGCCTCCATTTTCGCCAGCGGTCGAGATTCTGGCGGGTAGCAGGCGTGATTGCCGCGCGCCGAGTACCCGCCGACCCCTTCACCCCGAGACGGGTAGCTCGGCCTGCATCCGCACCCTCGTGGCATCGAAGCTGAGATATCCGCCGATCGGGGAGCTTTCCGGGTACGGGCTGTCGTAGCTCCACGCCACGTCTGCCACGGTGGCGCCGTCGACGACCGCGGCCCAGTAGGTCGCCACGCCCTTGTAGTTGCAGTACCCGGTGGTCTCCGTGCGTCGCAGCAGTTCGGTACGTACCAGATGCGGCGCGACGTAGAGCCGGGGCTCGATGGCGGTCTCGAAGAGGATTACCGTCTCGCTGGTGTCGACGAGGAGTCGGCCCGCGACCTCGACCCGCAGGCGTCGCGTCGTCGGACGGCAGTCGACCCGGTGGTAGGGGTTGGGCGGATAGTGGACAAGTCGACGGCCCTCCTCGAGCCAGGTGTCGACCCCGTCCCAGGCCACCACCGCATAGCCGGGCGCCTCGGGAAGCGGTTCGGCGGCCAGTCCGACGACGAGCACGGCGGGAAACGCGTAGGTCAGCGGTTTGCCTCGACGGTGCACGAGAAGCGCTTGCTCGGTGTCGATCACCGCCGTCGCGCCGATGAACGCCTGTACCCGACGGGGGTGCGGCTCGACGTACACCAGATCGTCGGGAAGGGGGGCGGAGAAGCGGCCCGCGGGGTCGGGGCCGAGCGGGCCTCGCGCGGCGAACAGGGTCATCGCGAAATCCGGGGGTGCTCGACCGCCGCGCGCGGGCGGGCCTGCTCTCGGTCGGGGCGGACGCCTGCTGCGGGCAACGACATGGTGATCGGTCCTCCGCGGTCTCGTCGCCTCAGAGGCGGGAACGGGTTTCGATCGCGACGTCCGTGCGCCGCAGCGGCCGGATGAGCCCCTCCTGGGTGAAGGAGGCGATCAGTTCGCCGCCCTCGGTGTGCACGGTCCCGCGGACATAGGACATGCCGGCTCCGACCTGGGTGCTCTCGTGGGTGTAGAGCAGCCATCCGTCCCACGACACGGGTTCGTGGAAGCTGACGGTCACGGTCATGGGCGCGGTGGAGACGGTGTGATGGGCCTGTGCGGTGCCGATGCCCGCGTGCGCGCGCATGGTCGTCGAGATGCCGAGATGCCCGGTGAAGTGCGCGAGCAGCGCCTTGGCCAGATCGTCGCGGGTCGGTACGGGATCGTAGTGCAGCCACGCGTGCAATTCCGGCGGTCCGACCTCGTCGGGGCTGTCGACATCGGCCACGCCGACGAGCCGCAGTTCACGACCGGTCATGGGCATCGTCGCGGGGTTCGCGTCGGCGGGGGAGCCCACCGCGGGACGCGCGGCGTGATGGCGGATCACGTCCTCGGACGGTACGTCGGCCAGGACCGTCACCGTCACGCATCGTTTGCCGTTCTGCTTCGCCGCGATCACCGCGGTCGCCACCGACCGGCCCTCGTGGACGACATCGAGTTCGAATTCCACCGGTGCGCCGACCAGCACCGCGCGGACGAACACCGCGTGCGCCGAGCGGATCGACTTGCCCTCGAAGCGCTTGGCCGCCGCGACGATCGCCTGCGCGAGTACCTGGGTTCCCTCGACCACCTGGCGATCGTCGTCGTCCACGAGACCGGTCTCACCGACATACAGGTGCGTATCGGACCCCGTGGACACGTCGAAAAGTTTCAGCATCTCGGTCACCGACCACTGTGTCGTCTCCGGCTCGGTTGCCATGTTCCCGCTCTCCCGTTCGTCCCGCACAGTTGTAGTAATAGATACGGTTGTAGGTACCGGATCATAATCCGGCAGTTGCCGCCGATCCTATACTTAATTTCGACGTCGGTGTAGAATTTGGTGACGTTTCCGGCGGCGGTCACGACAATCTCCGTGTGTGTCCGACCGGTGCGTCGCCGCTCGGCCTTTCGCGGGTTGCTCGGCGCCAGTAGTGTGCGAAGGTGGTCGGAGATGGCGTTACCCGCCGAGATCGACGTACATCTACGAATATCGTTGGCCGGCACGGTTTTCGACTTCGCCGCGACGGCCGAGGCGGCTCGTAACCTGATCGCGGACTGCGCGACGAGCTGCTGGTGCGTCGCCGAACTGATCGACTCGACCGTCGACGACCTGCGCTTTCTGCCCCGGCTGCCGTGCGAACGACTGTTCCGGGGACCTCAAACCAGATCCGCCAGTTCGAGCAGTTCCGGGTAGGTGTCGCCGGAGCGGATCTCACGCCCGATCGCGGCGACCAGATCCGCCGACGACCCCGCGATCGCGTCGAGGGTCAGGATGCGCCGGTGCCGCTCGTTCACCGAGTACTCCCAGGTGAAACTGATCGCGCCGGTCGCCTGGGTGACCGCTTGGACGACCGCGTGGCCGACGCGCCCCGCCATCGCCTTCACCGCGCGCGCCGTTGCCGGGTCATTGTGCCCGGCAACGGCTTTCATCACGGCGTGATCGAGCAGGCAGGCGAGTTGATAGCGGTCGGCGGCCGCCCAGGCCAGGATGTGCTGGATCGCCTGGAAGCTGCCGATGGACTGACCGAACTGGTGCCGGGTGCGCACGTAGGCGATCACGTCGTCGAGCAGTCGGTCGCACACGCCGAGGATCTCCGCCGCGATGCCGAGACGCGTCCTGGCGATCACATCGTCGGAGAATTCCGTGGCCTGCGGTGTCGAGACGAGCGGCACGGCGGACTCGGCGGTGAACTCGAGCTGGGTCAGATACGGGTCGGCCGGATCCGCGGGCAGGCCCGCCTCGAAAGGATCGGGCAGCAGTAACGCTCCGATGCCGGGAACGTCGACGACGACATCGGTGGACTCCGCAAGACCCGCCACGACGCACCGCTTCGCGTCCACGGGGTAGCCCGCGACGACGCGGCGTCGCTCGGGTAGCGGGCTCCAGTCCGGACGGGGGCCGGTCAGCGCGAATCGACCGAGCACATCGGTACGGCCGCCGTGGTAACCCTGGGCCTCGAGGAAGGCCAGAACCGGCCGTGGGTCCTCGAGGTCGCAGTGCGGCTCGAGCAGTTCGGTGAGTCCGAACGCCTCGACGGCGGCCTCGCCGTCGAGGCGGCCGAAGATCGGCAGCGCGGCTGCGCGCAGGTCGGTGTATTCCGAGGGGCGGAGGTTATCCAGCATTGCCGAGTCCGAGGATGTGGCGGGCGATGGTCATCAATTGCATCTGTTGGGATCCTCCGTAGATCGTGACGATCCGCGAGAACAGGTACTCCTGCTGGAGTACTCCGGCGTCGTCGGAGCCGTCGGGCAACGCGACGCGCGAGCTGTCGATGTCACGGAGCGCGTTGTACAGAGTTTGCTCCGTGCGGGTGGTGAGCAGTTTGTTGAGAGCCGCGTCCGGGCCGAGCTCGCGGCCTTCGGCCTCGCGGGCCATGAGGTTGATCGCGGCGGACCGCACCCCGAGCAGGTGCAGCGCCGCCTCGCCCACCTGACGATCGGTGTTCTCGCTCATGGACTTCGAGGCCGACCGCAAGTTCTCGCGGAACCCGCAGTGCCTGACCCAGGACAGCGTGCCGCGCTCCCGCGCCAGCAGATACATCGCCGCGCGCCACCCGCCGCCGACTTCGCCGATGATCCGGTTCGCCGGAACGCGCACGGCGTCGAAGGTCACCTCGGCCAGTTCGTCGGTGCCGTTGGCCTGGCGGATCGGGCGCATCGTGACCCCCGGCGACTCGAGGTCGATGGCGATCATCGTCAGGCCGCGGTGGCGCTGCTGCGCGGTCCCGGTGCGGACCAGCGCCAAGCACCAGCGCGCGTACTTGGCCCAGCTCGTCCAGATCTTGGCGCCGTCGACCACCCAATCCGTACCGTCGAATTCGGCGCGGGTGCGCAGTGCGGCGAGATCCGAACCCGCCTCGGGTTCGGAGAAGCCTTGAGCCCACGACTGGCTTCCGTCGAGGAAGCGGGGGAGCACCGTGCGGGCGAATTCCGGATCGGCGTAGCGCACCAGGGTCGGGGCCACGATCTCCAGGTGCTCGAAGACGACCGGGCCGCCCCAGCCCACCCGGAAGAGTTCATCGTGCACGGCCGCGCGGTGCGCGATGGTGCCGCCCGCGCCGCCGAGTTCCTCCGGCCACCCCCAGCGGCCCCATTCCGCGTCGAAGAGCAACCGACGGAGCTGTCTCGCGGTCGCCACCCGTGCGTCGTAGTCCGCGCGTGCGGGCAGCAGCGGGTCCAGTTCGGTGCGATTGTCGGCTATCCAACCGCGGAACCGTTCGACGAAGTCTCGGAGGTTCGATTCGTGCGCGTGCGCGCCGTGCCCGTCGGTACCCAAGAATCCTCCAGTCGGTGACGCTGCCACTTACTTTGATTTTGACGTCAGTGTAGAATCTTGGGCGAAGCTTGCACAAGGCGTGCGAGCACGGCCGCTTCCCGGCCGCAACGAACGAAGATCGCGGTTCGCCGCGACGGACATGTATCGGTGAGAAAGGGTGCTCATGCAGAGCTGGAAACCAGTCGCGGAGGACTTGTTCACATGGCCCGCCGAACAACCCTCGCTCATCGCGGGGCGCTGCTCGGACTGCGCGGCGATGGCCTTCCCGCTACGCGCGGGCTGCCCGAGGTGCGGCGGCACCGAGATTCGCCGGGAACTGCTCGAGCGCGAAGGCGTGCTGTGGTCGTGGACTTCGCAAGGCTTCCGCCCCAAGGCGCCGTTCACCGGGAACCTGCTCGGCGCGGGCGGTGATCTCTGGTACGTGGGCCTGGTCGAGATCGGCGGCGAGATCAGGATCGAGAGCTTGCTCACCGGTGTCACCGAAGCGGAGCTCGAGTTCGGGATGCCGTTGCGCTTGACGGTGATCCCGTTCCACACCGACGACGCGGGTGACACGATCGCCGCGTTCGCGTTCGAGCCCGCCGCGACCTCGGAGAGTGCTGATGTCTGACGTGGCGATCATCGGTGTCGGCCTGCATCCTTTCGGCCGCTTTCCCGGCAAGCCCGCCCTGGAGATGGGCGCTTACGCGGCCCGCATGGCGCTGGCCGACGCGGGCGTCTCGTGGCCGGACGTCGAGTTCGCGGTGGGCGGCAGTTTCGAGGTCGACCAACCAGACGCCGTCGTCGCGCAACTCGGCGTCACCGGCGTGCCGTTCACGAACGTGTACAACGGCTGCGCCACCGCGGGCAGCGCGCTCGCGGTCGCGAGCCAGACGATCAAACTGGGTGAGCAGCGGCTCGGGCTGGTTGTCGGACTGGACAAGCACGAGGGCGGCGCGTTCACCTCGGACCCCACCGACTACGGCTGCCCGGCCTGGTACGGCGAATTGGGTCTGTTCCTGACCACCAAATTCTTCGGCATGAAGATCAACCGCTACATGCACGATCACGCGATCACGCCGGAAACCCTCGCGGCGGTCGCGGCCAAGAACTACCGGAACGGGGTCCTCAACCCGAACGCGCACCGGCGCAAGCCGCTCAGCGTCGAGGAGATCCTCGGATCGCGCATGATCAACCACCCGCTGACCCAGTACATGTTCTGTAGTCCCGACGAGGGCGCGGCGGCCGCGGTCGTCTGCGATGCCTCGGTCGCGCACAAGTACACCGACAACCCGATCTACCTGCGCAGCGTGGTGACCAGGACCCGACGCTACGGCGCCTACGAGGTCCACACGCCCGCGACCTCCACCGACAATATTCCCGCGCCGACCGTCGACGCGGCGCGCGCGGCGTTCGAGATCGCGGGCATCGGTCCAGAGGACGTGCGGATCGCGCAGTTGCAGGACACCGACGCGGGCGCGGAGGTCATCCACATGGCCGAGGTCGGGCTGTGCGCGGACGGCGAGCAGAACGATCTCATCGCCCGCGGGGTCACCGACCTCCACGGTGAACTTCCGGTCAACACCGACGGCGGCTTGATCGCCAACGGCGAGCCGGTCGGCGCGTCCGGTCTGCGGCAGGTATACGAGTTGGTGACCCAGATGCGCGGCCGGGCCGGTGACCGGCAGGTCGACGGCACGCCATCGGTGGGTCTGGCCCAGCTCTACGGCGCGCCGGGAGTGGCCGCCGTCTCGATCCTGAGCCGATAGCCCTCGCGACCAGTCAGACAGAAGGACCACGAAAACCCATGAGCGATACCGCGAACGCCCTTGATCGCGATGAACTCCGACTCCTGGAGACCACGGCGCGAAAGGTCTTCGAATCGACCGACGGACTCGCGGAATTCGGGGAGCTCGGCCTGCTCGGCCTGCTGACGTCCGAGGCGAACGGCGGCGACGGCTGGCGTGTCGTCGAAGCCTCGTCGATCGCGCGCGAATGCGGACGCGCGTTGAGCCGCGCGCCATGGATCGCGGCGACCGTGGCGGCCGCCGCGTCCGACGACAGCGCGGCGATCGGCGGCCTGCTCGCCGGGCGCAGCACGGTCGCGCTCGCAGGCGCCAACGCGTCGGGCGGGCAAAGGGTGGCGGTCGGGAGCGCCGAACCCGACGTGCTGCTCGTGTCGAGCGGCTCCGGACTCGCCGTCGTGCCCGATGCCTCGGGTCTCGGTACGGCCGAGGTGTCGGACGGTCTCGACACCACGCGCGATCTGATCCTCGTGGAAGTCGGGTCACCCGAGGCCACAAGCGATTCCGGCCTGCGCGCGGCTCTCGTGCTGCTGCTGTGCGCCGACAGCGCGGGCGCCCTCGCGGGCAGCGTGGAACTTCTCACCGAATATCTGGTCGGGCGCGACGCGTTCGGTCAGCCGCTCGCCGGTTTCCAGGTCATCGCGCACCGGCTGGCCGACCTCGCTGTGCTCGTCGAGGCCGCGAACGCGCTGATCGACAGTGCGGCGGCGGCGCTGGCGGCGCGGCGGCCGCACGCCGAGAAACTGGTGGAACTGGTCCACGCGTATCTCGCGCGGCGTAGCGTGGCCGCGCTCGACGACTGCATCCAGCTCGCGGGCGGCATCGGATTCACCTGGGAATGGCGGCTGCACCACGCGATGCGCCGGGTGCTCGTCAACGCTTCGCTGCATCCGGTCGACACCGACGCCGCGGCGCTGCTCGGCGCCCTGACCGCGCCCGCCGACGCCGACGCGGACTCGGCGGCTTTCCGTCGCCGCGTGCGGCAGGTCATCGCGGAACACCGTCCGTACGAGGCACGCGAGGGCCATCGCGCGCCGGAGTCAGCCGAACAGGAACGCGCGCTGCGGGATTGGTACCGCACGCTGTACGCCGATGGCCTGCTCGGCGCCTCGTGGCCACCGGAACGGGGCGGGCGAGCCGACTGGGAACCACGGCAGGATCTGATCCTGACCGAGGAACTGATCAGGGCGCGCGCACCGAGGCCCATCGACCAGGTCGGCCTGGCGACACACGTGCTGCTCGAGTTCGGCACCGAGGAGCAGAAGCGGCGCCACCTGCCTGCCATCCGCGAAGCCCGCGACATCTGGTGCCAGCTGTTCAGCGAGCCCGGCGCGGGCAGCGACCTGGCGGGGATCACGGCGCGCGCCACCCGGCGCGAGGACGGCAGCTGGGTGCTCGCGGGTCAGAAGACCTGGACGACCGACGGGCATTGGGCGCAGTACGGCCTCGCGCTGCTGCGGACGTCGAACGAGACGAAACGACACGACGGGATCACCGCGTTCATCGTGCCGATGGATTCGCCCGGTCTCGAGGTCCGTCCCAAGCCGACCATCGGCGGCGCGGATGAGTTCAACGATGTGTTCCTCGACGGCGTGGTCCTGGCTCCCGAGCAGGTCGTCGGTGCGGTGGGCCGCGGCTGGGCCGTGGCGATGTCGGGCCTGAACCTGGAGCGTTTCACCGTGGGGGCCAATGTCGTGCTCCTCGAACTGCTGCTGGCCGATGTCGTCACCCTCGCCGAGCAGGTCACGGTGGACGCGGCGCCCCTGCTCGAGCGGGCGGACGTGGCCGCGGGCATCACCGATCTGGTCTCCCGGTTCGCCGCCGCCAAGTGTTTCCTCGACGCCCACGTGGCTCGGGCGCTCAGCGGTGCGGAAGGGGAGGCGGAGGCGCCGATCGCGAAGATCCTCTACAGCGAGACCTACAACAGCATCGCCCGCTTCGGCGTCGAACTGGCGACCGCGCATCAGCCGGTGCCCGAGTCGGCCGTCGCGGCGGCGCGGCGGTTGCAGGACGCGTGGTTGTGGTCGCGGGCGCTGACGATCTCGGGCGGCAGTTCGGAAGTGATGCGCAACATCATCGCCAAACGCCGGTTGCGGCTGCCGAGCGGTCGCTGATCTCCTTCCGCGCAGCCTCTTTTCGACCACGCCGAACGGCGCGATGCCGTCGGCTCCGACTCAGTACCGAGGTGAACTATCGTGTCCGCACTCCGATTGGCCGTCATGCTCGCGCCGAGCGCCGACGTCGACCGAGACGCCGCGCTGGCTCGCGCGTACGAGGACGCGGGCGTCGATGTACTCGCGGTGCCCGAGGCATACGGCGTGGATGCCGTCAGTTGGCTCGGCTATCTCGCGTCGGTGACCGATCGCGTGCAGTTGATGGCCCAGGTGCTGCCGATCTACTCCCGGACTCCCGCGCTCACGGCCATGACCGCGGCGGGTATCGATCGGGTGTCCAAAGGGCGGTTCGCCCTCGGTCTCGGGGTGAGTGGACCGCAGGTCGTGGAGGGTTGGCACGGCGTGACCTACGACGCCCCGCTCGGCCGGACCCGCGACGTGATCGAGATCTGTCGTAAGGTCTGGCGCCGGGAACGGCTCGAGCACGAGGGCGCGCACTACCGCATTCCCCTGACGGGCGGCACCGGTCTCGGCAAGCCGCTCAAGATCGTCGACAAGCCGCTGCGTTCCCGGATTCCGGTCTATGTGGCGGCGCTCGGCCCGGCCAACACCCGGCTGACCGCGCAACTGGCCGACGGCTGGGTGCCGTTCCTGTACATCCCCGAACGCGCGGACGTGGTGTGGGGGGAGGCGTTGGCGCGGGGGACCGAGGAACGTCCCGCCGAACTCGGACCGCTCGAGATCATGGCGGGCGGGCCGATGGCCATCGGCGACGATGTCACCCACAAGCGCGAACTCGATCGGGATCATCTGACGATGTACGTGGGCGGTATGGGCGCGCGCGGAAAGAACTTCTACAACACCGTCGTCCGCAAGTACGGCTTCGAGGCCGAGGCCGAGCAGGTGCAGGACCTGTATCTGGCGGGGCGCCGCGCGGAAGCGGCGGCGAAGCTGCCCGCCGCGCTGCTCGAGGGCACTTCGCTGATCGGGGACACGAGCTATCTGAAGGACCGGCTGGCCGCCTACCGCGAGCGCGGGGTGACGGTCGTGCAGGTGCAGCCCGTCGGTGACGATCCGATCCGGGACCTGCGTCTGTTCCGTGAAGTCCTCGACAACTGTTAGCCGGTGTCCAACGGACTGTTCGAACGATAGTTTTCGATATTGACGTCAAGTTTATAATTTGCCACGATGGTGGTCGACACCTGGAGGTTCGGTATGCCCGCGAACGCGGAGGACGGTGCGCCCGGCGGCGCGGCCCCGCTGGCAGGTCTGGTCGTCGTCTCGTTCGAACAGGCCGTCGCGGCGCCGTACTGCACGCGCCTGCTCGCCGACCTCGGCGCGCGGGTCATCAAGGTCGAGCGGCCTCACACCGGCGATTTCGCCCGTGACTACGACACCGAGGTCAACGGAATGGCCACGCACTTCGTGTGGCTGAATCGCAACAAGGAGTCGATGGTGGTCGACTTCAAGGCGCCGGGGTCCGACGCGGTACTCGAGGCGCTCCTGGATCGGGCCGACGTCGTGGTGCAGAATCTGGCGCCGGGTGTGGCGAGCGGACTCGGCATCGACGCGGCGACCGTGGTGCGGCGACGACCCTCGGTGGTCGCGGTCGACATCTCCGGCTACGGCACCGGCGGACCCCTCGATGACCGGCGTGCCTACGATCTGCTCGTCCAAGCGGAGGCCGGTTCCTGCGCCATGACCGGAACCGCCGACGCGCCTGCGAAACCGGGTATCCCGATCGCCGATGTCGGCGCGGGCCTGCAGGCGGCGGTCGCGGTCCTCGCCGCCCTCAACGGTAGGCACGGTTCGGGCAGAGGCGTCGCGATCCGGACGAGCCTGTTCGACTCCGTCGCCGACCTGCTCGGCTTCGGTCTGCTGCACGCCGCCTACACCGGCGCCGAGCGGCCGCCGAACGGTCTGAGCTCACCGGTCGTCTCGCCCTACGGCGCCTATCCGACCCGTGACGGCCGCACGGTGGTCCTCGGAACCACCAATGACGCGGAATGGCAACGACTCTCGAAGATCCTGCTCGGCCGTCCCGACCTCGCGGCCGATCTGCGCTACGCGTCCAACCCGCAGCGGTGCGAACACCGCCCGACCCTGGACGCGCACATCGGCGCCTGGACACGAACCCTCGACCTCGCGGAGATCTGTGCCCGCGCCGACGCGGCCGGTATCGGCAACGCGGAGTTCCACCGGGTGCGCGAGGTGGTCGACCATCCGCAGCTCGTCGAACGCGGCCGGTGGCGCGAGGTGGATTCGCCGGTGGGACCGGTGCGCTCACTGCTCCCGGCCTTCATCGGCGCCGGATGGCCCGATCTGTTGAACCCGGTGCCCGGACTCGGCGAGCACACCGCGGCGATCCGCGCCGAACTCGGACTGAGCGAATCGGGCTCGGCCGCATCCGCCGCGGACGCCTAGCGCATCCCACAGCCGATACTGGAGGAAATATGCCGAAACTCTGCGCGACAGCGGGGCTGACCGAGACCCAGCGCGACATCCTCGCGGCTGTGCGGACTTTCGTGGACGAGCAGATCCTGCCGGTCGCCACCGAACTCGAGCACGCCGACGAATACCCGACCGAGATCGTCGAGCAGATGAAGAAACTCGGGATCTTCGGACTGACGATTCCGGAGGAATTCGGCGGGCTGGGGGAGTCGCTGCTGACCTATGCGCTTGCCGTGGAAGAGATCTCGCGTGGCTGGATGAGCGTGAGCGGCATCATCAACACCCATTTCATCGTCGCCTATCTGCTGTCGCAGCACGGCACCGAGGAGCAGAAGCGCAATTACCTGCCCCGGATGGCGACCGGTGAGGTGCGCGGCGCGTTCTCGATGTCGGAACCGGCGCTCGGCTCGGACGTGAGCGCGATCAAGACCAGCGCGACCCCGCGCGAGGACGGCGGATACAGCATCACCGGGCAGAAGATGTGGGTGACCAACGGCGGCTCGGCCAATCTGGTCGCGCTGCTCGTGCGCACGCCCGAAGGCCACGACAAACCGCACCGCAACCTGACCACCTTCCTGGTCGAGAAGGAATCGGGTTTCGGGCAGACCGCGCAGGGCGTCACCGTTCCCGGCAAGATCGAGAAAATGGGCTACAAGGGCGTCGACACCACCGAGCTCTTGTTCGACGACCACCGAATCGACGCCGGGCAGATCCTCGGTGGCACGCCGGGGCGCGGCTTCTATCAGATGATGGACGGCGTCGAAGTCGGGCGCGTGAATGTCGCGGCCCGCGCGGTCGGCGTCGCCACCCGCGCGTTCGAACTCGGCATCTCCTACGCCCAGCAGCGCCGCACGTTCGGCAAGAAGATCGCCGACCATCAAGCCATCCTGTTCCGACTCGCGGAGATGGGAACGAAAGTCGAAGCCGCACACCAGATGGTGGTGCGCGCCGCCCGTGTCAAGGACGCGGGCAGTCGCAACGACCTCGAGGCGGGCATGGCGAAGTACCTCGCGTCCGAATACTGCCGCGATGTGGTCGAGGAATCGTTCCGTATCCACGGCGGATACGGATTCGCCAAGGAATTCGAGATCGAGCGCCTCTACCGCGAAGCACCGATGCTGTTGATCGGCGAGGGCACCGCGGATATTCAGCGCATGATCATCGGTCGGCGCCTGCTCGAGGACTACGCGCTGCCCGGCTGAGGTGCGCGAGTCAGTCCTGTCCACGGTCGTGACACCGGCCCCGGACCGTCCTCCGTACAAAGAAAGTGACGACATCACATGTCGGAAGTGAGCCCCGAAGACTTCGCGCCGATCCTCGCGCAGGTCCGTCGGTTCGTCAGGACCAGAGTGGTTCCGCGCGAACAGGAAATCCTCGACAGCGACGCCGTGCCCGCCGATATCCGCAAGCAGACCGCGGAGATGGGCCTGTTCGGCTACGCGATACCACAGGAATGGGGCGGTCTCGGCCTCGATCTGGTCCAAGACGTCGAACTCGCCATGGAATTCGGTTACACCTCTTTGGCGTTGCGGTCGATGTTCGGCACCAACAACGGCATCGCCGGCCAAGTGCTGGTCAATTACGGCACCGAGGAACAGAAGCAACGTTGGCTCGCGGCGATCGCCTCCGGTGCTGTGGTGGCCTCCTTCGCGCTCACCGAGCCCGGCGCGGGATCCAACCCGGCGGGACTGCGCACCAAGGCGGTGCGCGACGGGGACGACTGGGTGATCGACGGCCAGAAACGCTTCATCACCAACGCGCCGTCGGCCGACCTGTTCGTCGTGTTCGCCCGTACCAGGCCCGCCGACGATTCCGGGCCGGGTATCGCGGTCTTCCTGGTACCCGCCGACAGCGAGGGGCTGTACGTCGGCCCGAAAGACAAGAAGATGGGACAGGAAGGCGCCTTGACCGCGGACGTCACGTTCACCGGCGTGCGCGTGCCCGCCTCAGCCCTCGTCGGCGGCAGCGAGGATGTCGGGTACCGCGCGGCGATGACTTCCTTGGCACGCGGGCGCGTACACATCGCCGCGCTCGCCGTCGGCTCGGCGCAACGCGCACTCGACGAGACGGTGGCCTATGCGGCATCGGCTCGGCAGGGCGGGACCGCGATCGGCGACTTCCAGTTGGTGCAGGCGATGATCGCCGATCAGCAGACCGGCGTCATGGCCGGACGCGCCCTGGTTCGCGATGCCGCCGCGCAGTATGTCAGCGGCGCCGACCGCCGCATCGCACCGTCGGTCGCGAAACTCTTCTGCACCGAAATGGTCGGCAAGGTCGCCGATCTCGCGGTGCAGGTGCACGGCGGCACCGGCTATATGCGTGATGTGCCGGTAGAGCGGATCTACCGCGAGGTCCGCCTGCTCCGCCTCTACGAAGGCACCAGCGAAATCCAAAGGCTGATCATCGGCGGCGGACTCGTGCGTACCGAGCAGAAATCCCAGTGACCGTACCTCTTCTCGAATGGAGTTCGATGTGACCCGACCACTTCTGGCGGACAAGACCGCCGTGATCACCGGCGCGGCGCAGGGCATCGGCTATGCGATAGCCGAATTGTTCGTCAGCGAGGGCGCCCGCGTGGTCATCGGCGACCTGGATGCCGACCTCGCCGCCGTGGCCGCGGAGAAACTCGGCGGCCAGGCCGCAGCGGTCGGGGTCCGCTGCGACGTCACACAGTCCGGTGATGTCGACGCGCTGCTGTCGGCCGCGATCGACGCATTCGGGACGCTCGATGTGGTCGTGAACAACGCGGGGATCACGCGCGACGCGACGATGCGCACGATGACCGAGGACCAGTTCGACCAGGTGATCGCCGTGCACCTGAAGGGAACCTGGAACGGTACCCGCAAAGCGGCGGCGATCATGCGCGAGGCCGAGGCGGGCGCGATCGTCAACGTGTCCTCCATCTCGGGCAAGGTCGGCATGGCGGGCCAGACCAACTACTCCGCCGCCAAGGCGGGCATCGTCGGGATGACCAAGGCGGCGGCCAAGGAGATGGCGCACCACGGCGTTCGGGTCAACGCGATCCAGCCCGGACTGATCCGCACGGCGATGACCGAGGCGATGCCGGAGCGGATCTTCGCCGAGAAGCTCGCGGGCATCCCCATGCAGCGAGCCGGGGAGCCCTCCGAAATCGCTTCCGTCGCACTGTTTCTGGCCTCGGACCTGTCCTCGTATATGACGGGGACCGTGCTCGAGGTCACCGGCGGCCGTTTCATGTGATTCGCAGGTGTGTCTCGCGTCCGAGCCGAGCCGGTCGGCTCGCTCCGGAGAGGAGAAGGTTTCGATGGATTCCGGTCCGCGTTCCCCGAAGGGGCGCCGTACCCGCGCTCGCCTGCTCGAGGCGGGTAAAGCGGTATTCGAGCGCGATGGATTCCTACAGGCGAGGATCACCGACATCGCAAGTCGGGCGGAGGTCTCGCACGGGTCGTTCTACCACTATTTCGAATCCAAGGAAGCTCTGTTCCGGGAGATCGCCGAAGAGGTCGAGGTGCGCTTGGTGTCCATGGACGACATCGCGCACGACAGCGACCGCAAGGGCGACGCGATGGCTCGGATCCGCGCCGCGAACCGCTCCTATCTGCTGGCCTACCGGCGCGAAGCCAAGATCATGCGGGTCATCGAAGAGGTCAGCCGCTACGACCAGGACGTGCGTGCGGTCCGGACGAAACGAGACGACTACCTCGGCATCCGCCTCGAGTCGGCGATCGCTCGGTTACAAGCCGACGGTCTCGCGGACCCGCGCATCGACAAGCGTTACGCGGCGATGGCCCTCGGTGGCATGGTCGCCCGATTCGCCGAGACGATGTTCATCGGCGGCTGGTCCTACGACTTCGACCGCGCGGTGGAGCAGCTGACCCTGCTCTGGGCCAATTCGCTCGGGTTGGACACGGGCAATGCGCGGAGCGACGGCTGATTTTCATTATTGACGTCGACCAATAATTTCTGGCAGGCTGACGAACGGTGCTAGGAGTCCTTCGGCGAGCCCGCCTTCCGTGCCGATCTCGCCGCGATGTCGCGCCGTGCCTGAGGCGCGACTCGCCCTCCGAGTCCTGACCCCACGGTGGCTACCGAAAGAGACGAACAATGCGTGACGCGGTGATCTGTGAGCCCCTCCGTAGTCCGGTGGGTCGATACGGAGGCATGTTCAAGGATGTGCCCGCAGCCGATCTGGCCAGCGCCGTACTGCGAGAACTGGTGCGGCGCACCGGAATAGACGGCGCCGATGTCGACGATGTGCTGTTCGGGCAGTGCTATCCGAACGGCGAGGCGCCCGGTATCGGGCGGGTGGCGGCGCTGGACGCGGGTCTGCCGGTGACGGTCCCCGGTCTGCAACTCGACCGCCGGTGCGGTTCGGGCCTGCAGGCGGTGATCGATGCCGCGATGCGTGTTCAGACCGGCGTGTGCGATCTGGTCGTCGCGGGCGGTGCGGAAAGCATGAGCCAGGCCGAGCACTACGCCCTCGGCCTGCGCTTCGGTTTGCGGGGGGAGTCCGCTCAACTCGCCGATCGCATCGGCCGGGGCCGGGTCACCGCGGGCGGCAAGCACTACCCGGTGCCGGGAGGAATGCTGGAGACGGCGGAGAACCTGCGCGCGGAGTACTCGGTGACCCGAGCGGCGCAGGACGAACTCGCGCTGCTCTCGCATCGGCGTGCGGTGGCCGCCCAGCGGGACGGCCGGTTCGCCGAGGAGATCGTGCCGATCACGGTGAGTACCCGCGAGGGCGAGGTGGTGCTCGACCACGATGAGCATCCCCGACCGGACGTATCCCCGGAATCGTTGTCCGCCCTGAAGCCGGTGCGCTCGAAGGCCGACCCGCTCTCCACCGTCACCGCGGGCAATTCCAGCGGTCAGAACGACGGGGCAGCGGCCTGCGTCGTCACCACCCGCGAGAAGGCCGACGAGCTCGGGCTTCGTCCGCTGGCCCGCCTGGTGACCTGGGCCGCCGCCGGTGTCGAGCCCGCGCGCATGGGCATCGGCCCGGTCCCCGCGACCGCCGCCGCTCTCGCCCGCGCGGATCTGGAACTGGCGGACATGGACCTGATCGAACTCAACGAGGCGTTCGCCGCGCAGGTCCTCGCGTGCACCGCGGCGTGGAAATTCGGGGACGGCGATTTCGACCGCCTCAACGTGAACGGCTCGGGCATCTCACTCGGCCATCCGGTCGGCGCGACCGGAGTGCGGATACTGGCGACGGCGCTGCGCGAGCTGGACCGCCGAGAGCAACGCTACGCGCTCGAGACGATGTGTATCGGGGGAGGCCAGGGCTTGTCCGCCATCTTCGAGCGGATCGGCTGAAGGGGGCGGACACGCGCCGCCTGGTACTAATATTTGCGAAAATATCGAAATATCGCGTGGGTGGGCTGTACATTCGACTGCGATCCATCGTTGCCGCCGTCGTCCGAGTCGAGCGGGCGTCGGGGATGCGTCCGCTTCGCCGCGCCGGGATGCCCGCGGCGGGAAGTGGCGGCGTAGCGGAGGAGGATGTGGAATGGCGCGCGACGCGATCGTGATCGCCGACGCCTTCAAGGCGTTGGGTGACCCGATCCGATGGGATATCGTCCGGCAGATGGTCGGTGGCGTCGAGGTCGCCGCCGCCGTGCTCGAAGACCGCCTGCCGGTGGCGAAGCCGACCATCTCCTATCACCTCAAGATCCTCGCGCAGGCGGGTCTGATCGAAGTGCGCAAGCGGGGACGCCACCACTCGTACGCGTTGCGCCCCGACACGCTGGCCGACCTGCTGGAGGATCTGGCCGCCCTGCTGCCCGGAATGCGGATGGTGGCGACGGACGCCGATCCCGACGGCGCCGAAGCGGCGGATCGCGCGGAGATCGAGTCCGTGAGCCGGCTTCTGACCTGGTAGGAATGCGGCTGAGCGGAGTCGCGGTGCGACTCGGATCGGAAGGGGTTCCCATGTCGGCCAGTTCGTCCGGCCCCGTGCTGCTGACGCGTCCGGCGGCGGGAGTGCGCCTGCTGACGCTGAACCGTCCCCGCGTGCGCAACGCGATGACCGAGGAGCTCACCGCGGCTTGGGACGGAGCGCTCGACGATGTCGCGGCCGATGCCGAGGCCCGTGTCCTCGTGGTGACCGGAGCGGGGGAGTGCTTCTGTTCCGGCGCCGACATGTCGTGGCTGGACGGCGGCCCGTCCGAGGACGCCACGATCGACCGCCTGCGCGCGCGGATGCTGCCTTTCTACCGGAGCTGGCTACGCCCGCGAGCACTGTCGATACCGGTCCTGGCCGCGGTCAACGGCCCCGTCATCGGGGCAGGCGTCTGTCTGGCGTTGGCCTGTGATGTCCGGTTCGCCGGTCCGTCCGCGCGATTCAGCACGCCGTTCGCGCACCGGGGCACCCACAGCGGCATGGGGGCAACGTGGCTGCTGCCGGAGGCGATCGGCGTGACCCGCGCGCGCGACATGCTCTACACCGGCCGTGAGGTGCCTGCGGACCAGGCACTGACCTGGGGGCTGGTCACCGAGGTCGCCACGAACGTGCTCGACCGCGCGCTCGCGGTGGCCACCGAGATCGCCGAGGCGGGGCCGATCGCGCTGCGCTTGACCAAAGCGGGCTTGGCACAGTCGTTCACGGGTCTCGAGCAGGCATTGCAGTGGGAGTCGCTGGCCCAGCCGGTCACCATGACCACCGCCGATATCCACGAAGGAATCCTCGCCTTCCGCGAGAACAGGTCTCCGCGATTCCTCGGCAACTGACACGCGACGGCGCGAAAATTACGCGGCGCCGCCGAGGTACCGGTGCAGGAGCTCGTCGCCTGCCTGCCTGGCGGGCCCCGACCAGGCCAGGCCGCCGCGCTGGAGGATGACACAGTGGTCGGCGAAGGCGATGGCCCGGCTCGCGAACTGCTCGATCATCAGGACCGCGACGCCCGCCCGGCGTGCCGCGGCCAGACCATCGAAGACGACGTCGACCAGTTTCGGCGCCAACCCGAGCGACATCTCGTCGGCGATCACGAGTTTCGGGTTCACCATCAGCGCGCGGGCCAGCGACAGCATCTGCTGCTCGCCACCGGAGAGGGTGCCCGCGACCTGTTTGCGGCGCTGCCCGAGCACCGGGAAGAACGTGAACGCGCGTTCGAAGGCTGCGGCGCGGCCGATCCTGTCCACGGACAGGGCCAGTCGGAGGTTTTCCTGCACCGTCAGTCGAGGGAACACTCCGCGTCCTTCGGGGAGATGGATCATCCCGGCGCGCCGCACCTTCGTCGCCGAGGAACCGGTGATGTCGGCGCCGTCGAATTCGACCGTGCCGCCCGCGACCGGGATCAGACCGGACAGGGCGCGGGCGAGGGTACTCTTGCCCGCGCCGTTCGCGCCGAGGACGGCGACCGCGCTGTTGGCCGGTATCTCGAGCGATACGTCGAGCAGCGCCTGCGCCGAACCGTATCGCACGGCGAGTTCGCGGACGCTCAGCAGCGGTGAACTCGTACTCATCGAACCGCTCCCTGATTCCAATCGGCGCCCGTCGCCGACTGTTCGATTTCCTTGCCGAGATAGGCCGCGCGGACGGCCGGATTCGACCGGATCTGCGCGGGCGTGCCGGACGCGATCTCGATGCCGAAGTCGAGGACGGTCACCGAATCGCAGATGCGCAGCACGAGTTCGACGTCGTGCTCGACGAACAGCAGCGACACCCCGCGCTCGGCGACGACTCGCTGCATGACGTCGGCGAGTTCGCCGGTTTCGCGGACGTCGAGCCCCGAGGAGGGTTCGTCGAGCAACAGCACGGTGGGTTCGACCGCGAGCGCTCGCGCGACCTCGACCAATCGGCACGAGCCGAGCGGCAGGTCGCCCACGCAGCGATGCCGGATCGGTCCGAGGCCGAGCGCGTCGAGCAGGGCGTCAACGCGCTGGTTCTCGGCTGCCGCCGGCTTGCCGAGCCCCCGTCCGGTCAGCAGATCGCTCCACACCCTGCGCTTGGCGTGGCGGATACGGTCGGCCAGCACGATGTGCTCGCGCACCGTCAGCGACAGGAACAGTTCGGGATGCTGGAAGGTCCTCGCCATGCCGCGCGCGGCGCGCGCCTGCGCCGACTTCCCGGTCATCTCGACACCGTCGATGAACACGGTGCCCGCCGTCGGGTTCAGCAGACCCGACAGCACGCCGAACAGTGTGCTCTTGCCCGCGCCGTTGGGGCCGACCAGTCCGACGATGGACCGGGGCGGGACCGACAGGCACACATTATCCAGCGCGACGAGTCCGCCGAACCGCATGGTGATGTCGCGGGCCTCGAGGCGGGGCGTCGCGTTCGGCTCGGCGCTCATACCTGACCTCCGACCTTGATGTGTTCGGCATGGGACGAGACTTCGTTCGCGGTCGGCGGATCGGCAGCGGCTGAGCGTGCGCTCGCGCCGCCGCGCCGCAGCCGCGCCAGGAGGCCGCCGAGGTCGTTGCCGATCTGCGCGATCGCCCCCTCGGGGTTGCGGGCGACGGAGATGGCGCCGAGACCGAAGAGGATGACCGGGACCTTGGCGAGGTCGGAGGGCAGGTAACTGGCGAACACGCCGGGCATCAGGTAGAAAAGCAGCCCGGCGACGAGCGCGGCGACGATCGAGCGCGATCCGATGGTGACCAGCACGGCGAGCCAGACCAGTCCGAGGAACGGGTTGAAGCTGTCCGGCAGCGTCGACTGGAAGTTCATCGCGAGGAAGCCGCCGCCGATCGCGGCGACGAAGGTGGCCAGGGCGGTGAGAACGACTTTGGTCTGCACCACGCTGAGACCGATGGTGCGCGCGCCGTTCTCGCTCCAGCGCACCGCTCCGACCGCGAGGCCTGTCGTCGAGCGGCGCACGTTGACGATGAGCAGACCGATGATCGCGAACGCGCCGAGTGCGAGGTAGGCGAACGACGTGGAGTCGGCCGCGAACTCGGGTCGCCGCATGTCGACTCCGATGCCGTATTGGTAGATGGAGTCCTGGGTGAACAGCAACGTGGTGACGAGGAGTCCGAAGCTGAGGGTCACCAGGGCCACGTACAGTTCGCCGAGGCGAATGGTGAGCACGCCGATGAGGATGCCGACCGGGGTCACCACGAGGGCCGCGACGACGACTGCGAGCAGCGGAGACCACCCCCGGTTGGCGGTCAACTCGGCCGCGAGCACGGCTCCCATGCCCGCGAAGGTGATCTGGGACAACCAGACCATCCCGCCTTCGCCGACGACGAGGGTGTAGGACAGCAACGCGATGCCGCAGCAGATGCCTGCGGTGACGAGGCCGGTCCAGTACTCGTCCATGACCGAGGGCAGCACGGCCACGACGACGAAGACGAGGGCGCCCGCCACGAGTCCGGGTCGGATACGCCGCGTGCGGACGTCGCCGCCCGCGACGGCGACGGGGGCGCTGCTCTGGGTGCTGATCGCTCGGTCGAGCCCGCCGCCCGCGACGACATCTCCCGCTTGCCCGCGGAACGCGTGGTAGAGCAGGAAGACCAGCATCAGCGCGAACGGCACGCTGGGGATCGCCTTGGCCGCGAAGGCGCTCTGGGGATCGATGAACTTCTGCACGACACCGGTCGCGACACCCATGAGGACGGCCACCAGAATCGCCACCGGCAGGCTGCGCAAGCGCGCCGCGACCACGGCGGCGAACGCGGTGGCCATGACGCCGGTCATGGCTTCGGCCGAGAGCCCGGAGGTCGGCGCGACGAGGATGCCCGCCAATCCTGCGAGCACTCCGCTGGCCGCCCACACGCCCACCGAGACGCGTCCGGGACTGATACCGCTGAGCGAGGTCATGGCCTCGGAATCGACCAGGGCACGGATCTTCAAGCCGACCTCGGTGAAGCGGAGCACGCCGACCCCGAGGGTGAGAACCACGAGTAGCCCGAGGTAGGCGACGACTTGGTCGGCGTTGACCGCCGTGCCGAAGACATGGAAGACGTGCAGCGGCCGGGGAGCCAAGCCCGGCGCGGTGACGTTGACGAGTTGGCCGAAGATCAGATTGACCAGCGGCGGCAGCGCCACCGAAAGGCCGATCGTCGCCACCAGCTTGATCAGCGTGGACCGCAGTCGCAAGTGGCGGAACAGGAGTCCGTACAACACCACTCCGAGCAGCGGCGCGAAGACACCGAGGGACACCGATGCCGACGGCAATATCGCCCAGCCCTGTTCGGTGTTCAGGAAGTAGAAGCAGCGCGCGACCGCGAAGGCCATCGCCGCGAAGGCCAGGTTGAAGACACCCGACGCTACGAACGTGATCACCAGGGAACCGGCGGCAATCGCGTAGATGGAGCCGAGCGCCAGTCCGGCCAGGATGTACGAGAGCACCAAACCTCCAAGACCTTCGAGGGATCGCCGCGACACCGGCCGGATCTCGTGGTCGCGGGCGGGCGAGTGAGCGAGACATACGCTTCGATGAACCTCGAAGTAAATTTCTGAACGTCGAACCGGGTCTGATTATGTGACCTGACCCACTGTGCTTGTCAAGACCGAGGCATGCCCCATGCTGGTCTCGATGCAGCTCCGGGCAATGTCGAGCGAATTTTTTCGATATCGATGACACTTTCATGTTTTTAAGGCAGTGTGGCAACCGGCATCCGGCGAGTGGCGGAGGCCACAGCTGAGCAAGAAGGTTGGTGAAGGGATGCGCAAGAGTGCGGTCCGGATGACAGGCGTGCTGTGCGCCGTCATGTTCGCAGTCGCGGCATGCGGCGGCGACAACGACTCCGGCGCGGGCAGCGCGGGCGGAACGGTCAAGGTCGGGCTGCTCACGACCCTGAGCGGTCCCGCCAGCGCAGGCTTCGTCGGCGCGAAGCCGGGAGTCGAAGCCAGGTTGCAGGCATACAAGGCCGAAGGCGGCAAGTGTTCGGGCCTGCAATTCGACCTGGTCACCGCGGACGACCAGTCGAGTCCGCAGGGCGCGCTCGCGGGCGCGCAGAAGCTCGTACAGCAGGACAAGGCCTATGCGGTCCTCGAAGTCAGCCCGTACTTCTTCGGCGCCGCGAAGTACATGACCACCTCGGCGAAGGGCACCCCGGCCATCGGTGGCGCCTTCGATTCCGCGCCCCAGTGGCTGGAGACCGACAGCAACCTCTTCGCCGCCGTGCAGAAGGTTCCCGACTTCGCCAACACCTATACGACGATGGGCGACTACTGGAAGGCCATGGGGATCACCAAGGTCGCCGCGGTCTCCTACGACAACAAGGCGTCGCAGGAGGGCATGAACCAGGCGCTGCGCTCGTCCGATGCGGCGGGCATCGGCCGCGCGTATGTGAACGACACGCTCGCGATCGGTTCCGCCGACGTCGGAGCGATCGTGCTCGGTATCAAGAACTCCGGCGCGGAGGCACTGTACCTGCCGATCAACCCGGACACCTCGCTGGCGATCGTCGGCGGCCTGCGGCAAGCGGGCGTCAACCTGAAGAGCATCGTCTCGGTGACCGGATACGGTGCGGATCTGCTGGCCTCGCCGCCCGCGGTGCAGGCCGCCCAGGGCATGACCTTCGTCAGCCAGACCGCACCGAGTGAGATGAACACGCCCGCGACACAGAAGTTCGCCGACGCGCTCAAGCAGTACGCGGGTTCGCCGTCGGGTGTGCCCACCTTCTCGCAGACCTACGGATGGCTGGCCGCCGACCTGATGATCTACGGACTCGAGGCAGCGGGCTGCGACGCGTCGCAGGCCAAGTTCACCTCCGCGCTGCGCGGTGACCGCAGTTGGGACGCGAGCGGGTTGCTGGCCGCCCCTGCCGACTTCGCGACGCTCAACTCGGAAAAGGACTGCGTCTACCTGGTCGACCTGAAGGGCGACGGGTTCGTCCCCGTGCCCAACGGCACCCCCTTGTGCGGCACACGCCTCTAGTAGCGGTCGGCGCCCCGGCGTCGTGGACGGACGGGTCGAGCCCGTCATCCACGACGCTCGGGCACGGGGGTTATTCCCCGAGCTTCGGATCGGTGCGACCACGGTCTTCGGACAGGGTGAAATGCCCTGCGCGATCGACATATTCGTCGATGCGGCTGATGCGGCCCGCTCGGATGCGCACCACGATGCACACCGGCCACGCGAGCCGTATGCCGGTGTGGGTGCGCATGGTGAGCAAGTGCTGCTGGACGAAGCCGGTCGGCGTCGGCGCCCGCCGCACGTCGACGACAGCCCGGTGCGATGTGCCCGCGACGAGTTTCTCCCACCCCGCGCGGACGCCACCGAGATCGTGCGCGACGCGGTCGAAGCCGTGCCAGACGGTGGCGTCCGGTGCCAAGCACGCGAGCGCCGCGTCGACGTCACCTGCCTCCAGGCCCGCGAAACACCGGTCGATCACGGCGCCGTCGACAGTCTCCTCGGCCATCGTTGCCTCCAGCTGCTGATTTCGTAATTTCGATACGGTAGCGCCCCCGCTGCGGATCGTATTGAGGCTGTGCACAACGCCTTTGGAATTTCCTGTCGTCCCGACGTGAACAGGACGATGGCCGAGGCGTCGACATCGTGTGGCGCCGGATCGTCGGGCTTCGGCCTCGACCGGCGTGGCGAGACAGGCGGTCACGGCGGCGTTGTCGAGCGGGGTGACGATCAGGATCGCGGCGCCCGGCGTGGGGTCGGCGGCACGTAGTCGCCGGGAGATCGAGGCGACGACTTCGGCAAGTCTGCGGAGGGTGACCCACCTGCATCGATGACTCCGTTCGTAAGCTCGCGCTTCCACTGTGTGACCTCCGACACGATTAGTCCAACAACCGTGTCGACAACCGATGGTTATGGCCGCGACCGAGTCGACCCGAAAAGGTACTCGCAAATAGTCGAGTGTTGATCGCCGATGGTAAATCGAATACGGTACCCGCTACCGTATTCAATTCCACTCGAATTCCCCTGGCAGTCAGCACATCACGTGCCGCCCACATCGCATTCGAACTCTCGCTCGGCGACATCTTCGGCGCTGCGAGCCATGCGGTCGCGGCGGATCTGGAGATCTGATTTCATGACCCGACATTCCCTGGTACAGCCGAAGTGGATCGCCCGTGCCACCGAGCATCGCGGCCTGGCTGGGCAGTCTCGAGGCCGGGACAACCCCGCAGTTGGCCGCCGAATTCGACGCAGGCGCACGGCAACTCCAACAGATCCTGCTCCCGTTGCAGTGGACATCGACCGCCACGCCACTGTCCGCCGCGGTCACCGCGGAGTCCGGGGGCGTCTACAAGGTCAACGTCTACCTGAACGTGAATTCGACCAGTGTGCAGAGCGCGAACGGCGCGGTGACGACGGTGACGTATTCGCTGACCATCGACCGTAACGCCGACTGGAAGATCACCGACGTCGGTGGTCTCCAGAACGCGCTACCGACCAAATAGGAAGAGTCGCCTGGCGAGTGACGTTCCAGGCTGTGCACGATCTCGGACCGTGTGACCGACAAGGTACGGCGCAGGGGGTGTCGGCCCATGTGCCGAGTGCGGCCTGCGCGGTGAGGATCGGGCCGACCGTGCCGATCGTCTCGGGTCCTCCCTCGGATAGGTAGGCGCGCCCCGCGGTGTCGAATTCGACGGTGATGGCCATCCCGCTCGTCGGTATCGTGGCTCACCGCCGTCCTCGGTCCCGTTGTGCGCCATGGCTATGGCGTCGAGGCGGAGTCGGGCCGCCTGGCCCGAACGCGGAAAGTCACCGCGTCGATCGGATCGGCCGATCGACGAGCGAGCCGGGTCTGCTCAGTGTCACGGTGGTCAGGGCAAGGATCATGTCGTCGGCGCCCGCGTCGACGAGCCGGATGCTCAGCACACTGTGATCGGCCGCGTCTCGGATCACACTGCCGTAGGTTCGCGCGGGTCCGACTCTGACTTGGGCGAGGAAATTCATCTGTATGTCGGCCGCGACCAGTTCGGGGCGCATCGCCTGCGCGGCGCACTCCGCGAGCAGAGCTTGGGCTCCGCCCATGATCGTGCCGATCTGGTTCGCGACGAACGGGGTACGGTCGAGTTCGAGTATGCCCTGCGCGCCGTCGACGACACGGATACCCAATCTCGAGAAGAGCGACTCCTCGATCGCGGTCACCGGATGAGTGCGAACTCTCCCGATCCACCGATCCGGGGTATAGGCGTCCGCATCGTGCGCGGCCGAACGGGGCAGACGAGCGAAGGTGACGAGTCCGCGCGCGGCGAGGGTGGGTTCGCCGCGGGATTTCCGCGCCGATCCCGAGTCGATCGCGGCCGCCAACTCGGACAGATCCTCGCAGCCGTTGCCGTCGTAGACGTCGGCGGAGACGACGACGACCCTCTTGCCCGCACGGATCAACCTGCTGTCGACCACGACGGGTCCTTCGGTGATCCATTCGGCCGCGTGTAATGCGAGGTCTTGCGTAGCGGTCCAATCGGGGACCGCCGCTACGAGAGCCGGATCGGAGGTCACGATATCCATCACGGTCGCCAGCAACCCGACGGGCGCCGTCCCGGCGTGCGATCGAAGCTTGTCGTGCAGATCGCAGCGGATCAGCGAGCGTTCGCGGTCGAGCTGTACCGAGACCAGGCCGAAATCGGCGATGAAGCCGGTCGCGACGGGCTGCTGTCCGGTAGCCGCGGGCGAAGTAGCGCTGAGCGTCGTGTCATCGGGAGGGCATGCCTCGGCCGCGATGACTGCGTCGTGCATGGTCCCTCGATCCCGTCGACCCGAACAGGCGCCTCCGAGCCGCAGGCGCCGACCTTGTGATGAACCATAGTTCAATGCGATGAACCGTACCTCATGGGACTTCCCGGTGGTCATGTTTCACGTCGTGCGCAGCGGTGACGCCGACCACAGCCGAGATGAATTCGCGCCACATGCGTCCATGTACGGTGACCGGCCGATCGGTCGAAGCCGGCTGGTCGGGCGACAGATCGGCGACGTCGCCTGCCGGTGGTGGTCAGTCCGCGGTGACGAACGCCAGGAAGCGGTCGGCGAGGATTTCGATAACCAGCGGGTCGTCGGCCACGCCGGAGGCCAAGGCCGCATGGCTGCTCTGGTCGAGTATCTCGTAGAGCAGCAGCCACGCCTCGAGCCATCGTCGCCGCTGGGCCGGATTGTCGGGGTCGACGCGGAAAGCGGGGATCGAGATGCCGAGCGCACGGATGAGATCGGCGATGAATCGCTGTGCGCGCGGGGTGAAATCGCCGTCGTCGGCGGTGGCTTGGGCGAAGACCCGCAGCAGCCTGCTGTCGGCTTGATCGGCTTCGAATATGGTTGTGATCCAGTCGATCACGCAGCGTCGTTGCCTGCTGTCCACGGTCGTGATGCGCAGATAGAGCGGCATCGCGGATTCGGCGGCGCTTTCGAACAGATGTGCCGCCAGATCGGCTTTTCCTCGGAAGTGCCGGTAGAAGGTCATGCGGCTCACCTGGGCGTTTGTCGCGATGTCCTCGACGGAGACGCTGAAGTAGCCCCGTTCGCACAAACTCTTCGCCGCGGCGGCGAGTATGCGAGCGCGACTGTCCTGTTTGCGTTGCCGATGGAAGGCGACCAGGCCTGCGACGCGCGGATCCGGGATATCGCCGTCGTCAGGCGTTCTGTGAACCCGCTCCGGCCCGGTCGCCATATACCTACTGGGACGCCGCGGCGATCACGCCGCTTTTCTCGGGACCGACGAACTCGCCGGGGAAACGTCCGGTGAACGCGCCGTTGTCGAAGGTCGGCACGCCGTTGACCAGTGTGATCCGCATCGGCGCCGCAGCGCGCGTGTACCGGTAGGTGCGGCCGCCGCGTCCGTCCCATACGTCGTAGATCTTCTCTTCGGGGCGCCGCTCGATCTCGTCGAGGTCGAAGACGGTGATGTCGGCGACCTTTCCGACTTCGAGCGTGCCCCGCTGGTTCAGCCCGAAGAAGGCGGCGAGTTTGCCGGTCAGCACGTGGACGCCTTCCTCGATCGTGAGCAGGCCCCGATCCCGGACGAAATCGGTCAGCAGGTACACGTTGTCACCGGCTCCGCAGAACATCTTGCCATGCGCGCCCGCGTCGGAGATGTTGCCCACCGAGTTGGGATCCCGCAGCAATTCGAGCATGACGGACTCGTCGACCTCCCAGGACCGCTTGTGGACGACGGATTCGGTGCCGTTCTTGAGTACCCAGTCGGCCAGCGCGTCGGAAGCGTGCCCGATGCCGGTCTGCGCCATGTAGTCGGCCAGTGTCAGCCCGACCGGGCCCCACCCGGTTTCGCTTTCACGCAAGGTGAGCGCGGAGGGGTCGTGCAGGTAGGAGTGGCTGTAGGCGCCGTCCCAGGCGACGCGTGCCTTGTCCAGCCAGGTCGGGTCCGACAGCATCGCGCTCTTCTCGCCCCAGGTCGGGGCGTCGATCATGGTCTGCCACACCTGATTGCCGTTCTGGGCGAAAACCAGGGTGCGCCCGAAGTTGATCACCGAGGTCGGCGAGACGTGGTGGTAGCCGGTGTGGAAATCGAGGCCATCGGCCTTGAACCGCTCGTGCAGTTCCTTCGAGCGCTTGCCGATCTCGGCCTGGAATTTCAGGGTCGGAAGTCCGGCCCACTGCATGCGAACGCCTGCGCGCGCGGCGATGCGGCCGAGTCGCTCGGTCTGCTCGGGTCCGGTCATCCGCATGAAGTGGTCGACGATCACCTGGAAGGTCGCGCCGTCGTGGCGAGCCAGCACACCCAGCAGCGCTTCGTATTCGGCATCGTCGGCCAACTGGGACGGCAGCGGGCGGTCGTGCTTGTCGTAGTCCAGTTGATTCGACGAGAACCCGATGGCGCCCGCGGCCAGGGCGTCGTCGAGCAGGACGCACATCTGCTGGATCTCATCCGGGGTCGCGGTGCGTTTCCACGCTTCCTGGCCCATCACCGTCAAACGGATCGGGATGTGGCCGCAGAATGCCGCGAAGTTGACCGGCACCCGGACGTTGCGCTGCATCGATGTCTTGTATTCGCTCCACAGGCTCCAATCCCACGGAACGAGTTTCTTCATCGGCTCCTCCGGGATGTCCTCGAAGAAGTTGAAGATGTCGATGAGGTCTTCCTGATCAACGGGATTCGGGGGCGCGGGCGCCATCGAGAAGGCGCAGTTGCCGTTGATGGAGGTCGTGACACCGTAGGCGGGCAGGGGCTCCATGTTCGGCGACCACCACACACCGCCGTCCCAGTGATTGTGGGTCTCGATGAAGCCGGGAGTGACGTAGCAGCCGCGCGCGTCGACTACCCGTTCGCCTGCCGCCGCCTCGAGGTCTGTTCCGATCTCGGTGATGCGGCCGTCATCGACCCTGACGTCCGCGTCGTAGGCCAGAGCCCCGGTTCCGTCGACCACGGTTCCGCCCTTGATCAGCAAGTGGAATCGCATTGGCTGCCTCCTGTTTCGCCTGGAACACGCCGTTCTCAACTACTGATACAGCATGTAACTCAAGCCTTGTGTGACAGAGCGTAACTCGAGTAGTGCGCAGTCGAGGCGGAATCAGCCGATGTCGATCCCGAGCCCGAGATCCGTCATTTCGACGTCGGTCCACGAGACGGCCGTGGCGGTCGCGCAGGCACGCCCATCAGGCGATCCACGACGACGGCGATGTCCGCACGCTCACGGGCCTCAGATGACCAGAAGCCATCCGAAGGGCTCGCCTACGCGTGGCTTCGGTCCCGGTGAACCGCACCGGGGCGGCGCCTCAGAGCTCGCGCAGGGCACGGTGGATCGTGTGCAGCAGGTCGGGGTCGCTGCTCGGCCCCGCCGTGTTCACGGGAGCGCGGCAGACCAGACTTCCGTCGTTGACGAGGTCGCCGACCAGGATCTTGGTGACTCCGAGCGGCAGCTTCAACAAAGCGGCGACCTCGGCTATCGCGTGCGGTGTGCGGCACAGTCGCAGGATGGCGAGATGCTCGGGCTGAGCGCGCGGCGGCCGAGGGCTCGATCGCGCGGTGCCGACGAGGGTCAGGATGTCGAGATCGTTGCCGCTGCCGACGGTACGCCCGCGGGTCAGGCTGTAGGGACGTATCAGCGGTCCCGACACGTCCTCGAACCAGAACTCCTCGTCCTCGGTCATGGTCTCGGGAACGGGATCTGTTCCGACCGGACGTGGCGCGGCGCGATGGACAGGTGCGGCCCGACGCGCCGGACCGTGCTGTTCATCTCGTAGGCGACCATTCCGGGGTTGGCGTCCTCACCCGCCTGCAGCGCGATGCACGCGTTGCTGCCCGCCGCCGTGACGAACAGCACCGCACGGTCGAGTTCGATGACGGCCTGCCGCACGGCTCCGCCGTCGAAACGCCTGCCCGCGCTGCGTGCCAGGCCGTAGAGCGCGGCCGACATCGCGGCGAATTGCTCGGCGTCCGCGCGTGCGAACGAGCTGGACCGACCGAGGAGCAGCCCGTCGTCGGAGTGGACGACGGCGTGGTGAACATCGGCCAGCCGCTCGACCAGGTCGTCGAGAACCCAATCGAGATCACCCGCGGAAGTAGCTTGCACCGTTACCCTCCTGATCATTGGAGTCCGGCTCGGGGATGTCGAGCCGACCCTGCCTGGTTCCGTTCTCGATGGAGGACATCAGATTCCGCGCCTGCTCGGGGCTGCGGGTGACCTGTGTGCTCGCGCCCCGTTCCGGGCGGATCGCGGTCGACTCCGGTGCCAGGTTCGTCTGTCTGCGACGCTTCGGCAGTTCGGGGCGCGCGTCCTGGATCCGTGGCAGTGTCGCCGTGTCCTGCACGGCGACAGCTTCCGGAGTCGGCACGTGCGGTCTCTCGGCGATGCCACGGGATGCGGCGGGGGTGTCAGGGAGCGCGGGCGTCATAGTCGCCTGTTCCGCGCTCACGTGCTCCCACGGTGCGAATCGACTACCGGCGTACTCGCCCGGCGCGTAGTCCTCGACCGGGATGTCGACGATTATCGCCGACGGGAGTAGGACGACCGCTCGGATGCCACCGTAGTCGGACTCCCTCAGGCGCACCGAGATGCCGTGCCGCGAGCCGAGCTGAGCGACGACGAACAGTCCGAGCCGCGAGTCCTGCGACAGGTTCGCGAAACCGAAATCGGTCGGCCTGCTCAAGGTCTGGTTGGCCTGCGCCATGTCCTCGTCGGTCATGCCGAGTCCCTGGTCGCCGACCTCGATCACGACTCCTCGCCCGACGGTGTTGCCGGTGATCTCCACCCGTGATTCCGGCGGCGAGAACATGGTGGCGTTGTCGATCAATTCGGCGAGCAGGTGGATCAGGTCCGCGATGGCGCTGCTGACGACCGAGACCGCGGGCAGCCTGGCGGTGTTGACCCTGGCGTATTCGAGGGTCTCCGCGATCGAGCTGCGGACGAGGTCTAGTAAGGGGACCGGATTGCGCCACTGCCTGCCGGGACGGCCACCGCCGAGGATGATCAGGTTCTCGGCGTTGCGACGCTGACGGGTCGCGAGGTGGTCGAGCCGGAAGAAGGTCTCGAGCAGAGCCGGGTCCTCCTGGCGTGCCTCGGCTTCGTCGAGGATCTCGAGCTGGCGGCGTGCGACGACCTGACTGCGGTGCGCGATCTCGAGGAACACCGAGCGGACGCCCGCGCGGGTGTTGGCCTCCTCGACGGCCGCGCCGACCGCGGCGGCGTAGGCGATGGTGAACGCCTCGGCCACCGTTCCGATCTCGTCGCGGCCGAAGTCGAGCTGTGCGGTCGCCGAGCCCGGATCGATGCGCTCACCTCCGCTGAGGCGTCGCACGGTGTCGGGCAGCTGCACTCGCGCCAGGGCGAGTGTCTCGGCGCGCAGACGCTCGAGGCGGTTGATGATTCGGTTGGCAAGCCACAGCGAGAGCAGGATCATCAGGACCGTGAGCACGGTGATCCCGATGCCTGCCAACAGCGAATTCCGCGCGTTCAGCGCACCGGCATCGGCCGCTCGTCGCTGCGATCGCTCGTTCTGATCGATCCACAGGCTCGTGAGGTCGCCCGCGAACTGATCGGTCGCCGTGCGCCAATCCTCGACGCTGAACGGAAGCGCTTGTCTGCCAGTGGTTCCGGCGGGCGGAGTCTCCAGAAGCGCCTGTTCCACAGCCGTCATCTGTCCCCACGCGGGCGAGGCAGTGAGCCGATCGAGGCGGGTGGCGTCCTCTGAATCGAAAACTCCTCGTACGCGGGCAATTTCGACTCGATAGTAGCCCACGAGATTTCGAAACTCGCTCGACAGTTCCGCGGGGGGCCGGTCATCGGATGCGATCGCCGCGGTGAGCGCGCCGACTCGGGAAACCGCTTCGATGACCTGAAGCAGCGCGTTGCTCTGGGTCAATTCGACCGCCGCCGACACGTCCGGCGAATTGTGTTTGATGAGCCTCGAGCCGACTTGCGCGACACCGTCGAGGAGTCCGCTGTAGAAACGGTAGACGTCGAACGGCGTGGCGGCGCGCGCGTCGACGCCCGCGCGCAGGGCGGGCAG
Source organism: Nocardia bovistercoris (assembly GCF_015674855.1). Taxonomy (GTDB): domain Bacteria; phylum Actinomycetota; class Actinomycetes; order Mycobacteriales; family Mycobacteriaceae; genus Nocardia; species Nocardia bovistercoris. Next base: position 129,025 of record NZ_JADMLG010000012.1, read on the forward strand.
TAGGGCGTTCAACTGCTTGCCTTGTTCTGTCAACGTGTCCTGTTCGGCGCTGCCGAGCGCCGTGGAAACCGACTGGGCCGACTGAACCTCGCGCATCGCCCTGTCGAATCGCGACCGTGCCACGCCCAGCACGCCGGGATCGATCTCTTCGCCCGCCAGTTGCCGCATCGATAGCGAGCGTTCGCGCTGCACCGCCGCGACGAGGTCGCGCGTGGGTTCGAGATTGCTGCGCTGCGCTTGGGCGAAACTCTCGGCCTGTCGTCCGCTGTTCACCAAGGAAGCGGCGACGCCGACACCGAGGACGAGCAGGGTGAGGCTGGGGACGAGGGCGATCGCGAGTACCTTCCCGCGAATTCCGAGCGTGCGCTCGGACCGCGCACCGGCGGCGGGGGAGCTCGAGGCGTGCTCGCGGTCGTCGTTCGCGGGCTCCCGTTCGTCTGTGCTCATCCGCGTGCCTCCTGCCGGTCTTCACTCACCGGCGGTAGGCACGGCTCGGGATGACTATGGGCTGGCGCCGCCACCCGTGTCCAAGAACTGTTGTCATAACTGTTGGTTGTGCCAGCGGTTCATCGAGCTATCGCCGAGCTACGGGACGGCGATTTGTCGGGTGGCTGCGGAGATCGGCGGCGCTCGGTCGAAAAGCCGGCCGCCCGCGCACGAGATCGGCCCCACTCCGACCGAGAACGACCAGCCGGTGGCGTCGTAGCCGCGTACCACCGGGCATCAACGGGAACGGATGGCGCTGATCAGTATCGACCGTGTTCTGAGCAGGGCCGCGGTCAGACGCTTCGACAGCGGGGCGCGACGGCCCCGTGTTGAGCGCTGTCCGCCTCGGCTGGCCGAATCGTCCTCGGAATCCAACGGTTTCAAGACGTCTCCTGTACGGGGTGGGCAGCGGACTCGCCGCTGATCAGGCGTTCGTCGTGGCTGTGCTCGTCTCGGGCAGGGCCTTGGAGTCGGGGTCGATGCCGATCAGTCGGGCGAGGTTGCCGCCCATGATCTTCTTGCGGTCAGCGAGCTCGAGGTCCTCGAGTTCGTCTACCTAGGTCACCGGGTCGAACATGCCCTCGGGGTGCAGTCGTGCGCGCGGTCAGCTCTTCTCATCGACATCGGCCACGCGTTCCAGCCGATCCAGACCGTTGATGCGACCCAGCACTCGGGGTCGGAAACCGAGCAGTGTCTGTAGCGTGTCGGAACCGAACTGGCGGATCGAGGGGCTGGCGGAGAGGAACCAATTCTCCTGGGGCAGATAGATCGGCAGGGTATACCAGGCGAAGATGCCCGCGCGTCGGGTGTCGTCGGTGTTGGCGCCGTTGGTGTGCCAGAGGCGCCCTTCCATGGCGATCATCGAGCCCGCGGGCGCAACCAGCGGTGCGAGTTCGCCGAGTTCCTCGTCCGCGCGCCGATTGCGTTGGTGACGGTGGCTGCCGGGCACGTATCTCGTCGCGCCGTTGGTCAGCGTGAAATCATCGACACACCAGGCGATATTGATGCCGTGCGGGCGGTGCCACGGCTCCGGCACGTATCCCTGGTCCGCGTGGACGACCATGCTCCCCCCGCCGCCCGCGGTGATGTTGGCCGACATGCTCGACAGCAGCGCGGGCCAACCCAGGGTCTGCTCGACGAAGCGCAGGCCGAGCGGGTGCTCGGCCAACTCGCAGAACACCGGGTCGCGGCTCGGCAGGTTCCACAGCCGCTGATTGACGTGATCGTCGCCGCCGTAGGCGTAGTCGCGCGTGCGCGCGCGCCGCACATCGCCGTCGGCCGCATGGTAGAGCGCCCGGCGCACCTCGTCGTGAAACGAGGTCTCCATGGCGTCGAGCACGACGCAGACTCCGTGCTCGGCCAGGTCGTGGTCCGCCGTTTCGAGGTCGCGGGTCGGCACGGGGCCCTCGGTGACGTGCGCGCTCACGAGAGTTCTCGGATCAGTTCGAGACTTCCCAGCTCGCGGATCGCCCGGCATCCTCGCTCCAGCATCGCCACCATCATCTCGTCGCCGCGGTCGGTCGAGGCGGAGAACGCGGTGCCGAAACTGGTGAGCAGGGGGATCTGCAACAAACCGAGCCGGTAGTCGCGCCAACAGTCGGACTCGCCGTAGTCCTCGACACCGTAGGCGCACAGCGCTCGATGGTAGTCACGCACGAGATCGGACTCGGCCGCGGCGCGGACATCAGGCAACAGCCCGGTGGCGACGAAGTACGCGAGGTCGCGAGCGGGCAGTCCCACGGTGAGAGTCTGCCAGTCCACGACCGTCACTCGGGTGCCCGTCGGGTCGAACAGGAGGTTGTCGAGCCGGTAGTCGCCGTGCAGCAGGCAGAACCGGTCCGGCTCCAGCATCAACCAGTCGGCCACCAGCGCGTTGGCCGCACGCAGCGTTTGTCCGGTTTCCGCCGACATGGCGTGTCCGAGCTTCTCCAGCGTCATATCGGCGGCCATCGCCGCGATATCGCCCATACCTCGGGCCGTCGCCGCGTCCGGCTTCGGCATGGTGGCTCCCGTGAACGCCTGCCAGCTCGGGTCGCACCAGCGCGGGCCGTGGAGTCCGGCCAGAGCCTCGACGGCCAACCGGGCGCTGTCGATGTCGCATCCCGCCAGTTGGTCGCCCTGTGTCGCGGGCGCGAGATCTTCCATCAGCAGTACGAAATCCGCACCGTCCTGGCCGATTTCGCAATGGAACGTCCGCGGCACCGGCGCCCGCACGGTGTCGGCGACCTCGGTGTAGAAGGCATGTTCGGACCGGTAGCTCGGGGAAACCCGCGCGCGCACTTCGGGATCCTGGTAGGGCAACTTGACGATGAAACTGGCAGGCAGATCCGGCTGCCCGGAGTAGGTCGCCTCGACACGATAGGTCGCGGCCGTCTGCCCGGTGCCGACCGCGCCGACAGTGACCTCGTGCACTGTCACGGGGGTGGCGGTGGCGGCGGTGAGGACCGTGGACATCCAGCTCGCGGTCACGTCGTCCGGCTTCGCGGGAATCGGCGAATATGTGCTCATGATCGCTCTCGTATCGGTCGACAGGCGACTGGATGTAAGTCGCCTGATACGTGAAAAATATTGTGGGGAAAGGCGAGTGAACTCTTCACGACGGATCGGATCGTCGTGCGGTGCACATCCGAGGTCACCCGGATCGGCCACATCCGCCAGTATGGTATCCGCTATCGTATGAGATTCGATAGCGATCGGGTAGGCACTTCTGTCGGTGGGCGATCAACATCATCCGGTGGTTCGACGGTGTGCACGAAGCCGACGGAACCACCAGATATCCGCCCGACAGCCACCGAATCACCCGCGTGGCCGATCTACCCGCCGATGTCGCCGATCGGATGTCTGCTCACACCGCGCCCGCCGGATCGTTGATCGCCATGGACGGTCGGGTGTGGCACACCTCGGGATCGCATGTCACCGCCGACGAGCAGCCTGCGATGCTGTTCGCCTGCTACTCGGTCGATTTCCTTCGCCGGCAGATGAATTGGTCGATGACGCTGCCCTTCGAGACCATCGAGTCGATGTCGGGCAGCGCCGGGAGTCTGTTCGGCCTCAGCGGCGGAGTTGCTTCTCGCTCCGCTCGGTGAAGGGCGGGCGGGCGAAGCGCAGCAGGAAGTCGGAGACGTTGCGCCGGTGGAAGATCGAGCGTTCGTGGCTGAAGGTGCGAACGCTCTGCTCACCGTGATAGGAACCCATGCCGCTGGCGCCGACCCCTCCGAAGGGCAGGTCGGGAATGCCCAGTTGAAGCATGAGGGCGTTGATGGTCAACGATCCGGAGGTGGTCTCGCGTATCAGGGCGGCCCGCACCTCGGCTGACGTGGTGAACGCGTAGGCGGCCAGCGGATGGTCGTTGCGGCGGATCATCGCCGCCGCTTCACCGATATTCTGCACGGTGACGATCGGCAGTACCGGCCCGAAGATCTCCTCGCGCATGACGGGCGCGTCGAGCGGGACGTCAACCAGCACAGTGGGTTCGATGTACCTGTCGGCGAGATCGTGGCCACCGCCGAGTGCCACGGTCCCCGAATCGAGCAATCCGATCAGGCGTGCGGTGTGCCGCTCGTTGACGATCCTGCTGTAGTCGGGATTGGACTTGGGGTCATCGCCGTACAGCCGATGGATCGACTCGCGCAGCGCGTCGACCAGGCGGGGGCGGATCTCCGGTGTGGTGAGAACATAATCCGGTGCGACACAGGTCTGCCCGAGGTTCGTGCACTTGCCCCAGGCGATCCAGTCCGCGGCCTTCTCGATCGGGAAGGTGTCGTCGACCCACACCGGCGACTTGCCGCCGAGTTCCAGCGTGACCGGGGTGAGCGTCTGGGCGGCCGCGGCCATCACGATCTTGCCCACCGTCTCGTTGCCGGTGAAGAAGATGTGATCGAATTTCTCCCGCAGCAGCGCGGTGGTCTCGTCCACGCCGCCTTCCACGACCTTGACGGCGTCGGAGTCGAGGTACCTGGGCAGGAACTCGGCCAGCGCCGCCGAGCACCGCGGTGTGAGTTCGCTGGGTTTGAGCACCACCGAGTTGCCCGCGGCGATGGCGCCGATGAGCGGCATGAGCGCGAGGTGCAGCGGATAGTTCCACGGCGCGATGATCAGTACCGTGCCGAGGGGCTGTCGGTGCACGACCGAGCGGCCCGGCCCCATGGTCAGCGGCGTGCGTACCCTGCGGTCGCGGGTCCACTTCCGCAGGTTCTTGCGGACGTACGCGGATTCGGTGCGTACGGAGTAGACGTCGGTCACGTAACCGTCGATCGGCTTGCGGCCGAGATCGTGCAGCAGCGCCTGTTCGAGTTCTTCCGAACGTTCCACCAGCATCGTTTCGAGGGCGCGCAATTGGTCGGTTCGCCAGGCGAAGGGCCGCGTCCTACCGGATTCGAACGCCAGCCGTGCGGCCTGTACCTCGTCGGCCACCGACGTGCTCCGTGGGGTTGCCGATGTCGACGCGGTCATGGTTCGACTCCTGACTTTCGATGATTCGCAGCACGTCCGGAACTTTCGAGCGGACGCCTGTTCCGGTTCCGCGCACGATCCGGCGTGGCGGTCACGATGGACACGAACCTAGCTGAACTGTCGTTCAATTGTCTACGTTTTGGTTCAGGTGGTCCGATCGTACCCGGCGCACAGGGGGACTTGCCGACCATGATGGTCGGTATTACCCTCGAACTCGTCCACCTCGACGTGAGGCAGATCACTGAGCCGTAGGAGTGTGTCGTGACCGCAGCGGAGATGACCAGTCGATCGCTGGAAGTCTTTCCAGCGGTCTCCACCCCCGAACCGACTCACGTGTTCTGCGATATGGCGAATCCCGGTAGCATCGGCGCGGCTCTCGAACGGTTGGATGGCGACGGTGGTGTCGTCCTCCATCTCACGGCCGTTCCGGGGACGGTCACGAGCGGTCCGATTTCCATCGTCGTGGCCGCACTCGGAGATTCGGTGGCGTTCGCGGAAGGGGCGGGCAGCTGACCGCGGCGCCGGTCCGCGCCGGTCGCCCGCGCGATGCCGACGTCGATCGCCGGATCATCGAGTCCGCGCGCACTGTCTACGGTGAGCGTGGCTGGTCGGGATTCAATTTCCGCGCGGTGGCCGTGCACGCGAGCGTCAGCAAGGACGCGCTCTATCGCCGCTACGAATCCCGAGCCGATCTCCTGCTCGCGGCACTGACCGTGCCGGTCGCGAGTCTGGACTTCGAACACCATGCCTCGCTGCGGGAGCTGCTGACCGCCGTCGCGCTCCAGACCCTGGCCGAATGGTCGGAGCCCGAAGGTACGATCGCGTTCCGACTGCTGGTGGAGGCCACCGCGAATCCCGAGATCCGCGACATCTACTACGACAAGCTCCAGGGACCGCACACCAGGAACTGGCTGAGCTGGATCGAGGAGGCGATCGCCCGCGGCGTGCTCACCGGCATCGAGCCCAGAGCTTTTCTCGACGCGCTGCTCGGTGGTCTGATGATGCGAGTCATGACCACGCCGCCGGAACGGCGACGGCATATGGCGGCTCACTCGGAAACCTACGTCCGTGAACTCATCGATCTGCTCCTGACGGGCGCGGGCTATCGCTTCGATGCCCGCTCCTGAGCGAGGTAACCGCGACGCGCCCGCGTTCGTCGAAGACCCTGGAGGAGGTCGTATTCCGTGCGGAACTGCCGCGCACGGACGCCCGGCAACTTGATCCGGAGGCAACTGGGAACGTCGAGAACCACAGAGCGCCTCGCCCGGCATCGGCGCAATATGTGAACAGTAATTCACTTCATTGAATGCTTGCGAAATTTTATGTCAGATGTTTCACTCGCGTGTATCGTGGCTAGCTGCATCGACCGATACGTGCTGATCGGTCACGAGAGGAGATTCATGACCGAGGCGACAGAAGTCGGTGTGGCTCAGGAGGCGGTCGCGAAGCTTCGAGTCGGCTTCATCGGGCTCGGCAGTCAAGGCGCCCCGATGGCTCGGCGCATCATCGAAGGCGGCTATCCGACCACGCTCTGGGCTCGGCGCCCGCAGAGCTTGGAGCCCTATGCGGATACGCCCGCCGTCATCGCCGCGACAGCGGCGGAGTTGGCGTCGGGAAGCGACCTCGTCTGCGTCTGCGTCGTCGACGACGCGGGTGTGGAGGCGGTGCTGACCGGGCCGGACGGTGTCCTGTCCGGACTGGCGCCCGGGGGCATCGTCGCCATTCACAGCACGGTGCACCCGGCCACCTGTGTGCGGATGGGTGAACTGGCCGCTGAGCGTGGGATAGCCGTCGTGGACGCGCCGGTCAGTGGCGGCGCACCGGCGGCGGTGGCGGGCCGCCTTGTGGTCATGGCGGGCGGGGCGCCCGAGGTCTTCGCCCGTTGCGAGCCCGTGTTCCGTACCTACGGCGACCCTGTCGTGCATCTGGGCGAGTTGGGGACCGGCGAGGTCGCCAAACTCCTCAACAACATGTCGCTCGCCGCGCAGTTGGAGATGTCGGCGGGAATCCTGGACATCGCGGGTTCCCTCGGACTGGATCCGCGCGCACTCGGCGATGTCGTCGCCAAGGGCACGGGGGCGAGCTATGCGATGTCGTTGCTCGGGCAACTCGGCGGGAGCCTCGCCGCATTGTCGGGCTCCGCGGGACCCCTGCTGCGCAAGGATGTCCGGATCCTGGCGGAATTGCTGGGCGACGGCGATGTTTCGCGTGGGCTCGTATGGAGCGCCGCCGACGGAGCCTTGGGGCGGTTGGGGCACCCGCGTGTCGGCTGAGTCCCCGGTCCGTTGTTCCACAACAAGCAGAGGAACGCTCGGTGGCGATCGCATTCGTCACAACAGAGCAGGTGTACGCGGATCCCGCGTCCGCGCCGCGATCAATTCGTGCCGAGAGCGCGCGATATCCGAACTGTAATCGGCTGAGGAACGAATATGACTGAACAGAGTACGGAAAGCACACCGGGTACGAAGGGGTGCCCGATCGGTTTCGAGCGACACACCGTGGATTTTCGTGACTCGTTCGTCGAGCGCACCGACGAGTTGCACGGCAAGTGCCCGATCGCGTGGTCCGACTCCTACGGCGGCTATTGGGTCGCCAATGACATGCCACAGGTGTTCTCGGTCGTCCGAGACCCGAAACTCCTCTCGAGCGACTTCGACGGGAAGGGCGAGCGCAAGGGCTACCTGGGAATTCAGATCCCGAACTACTCGATGGACCGAAACCGCAGCGGATTCATCGAGATGGATCCACCCGAGCAGCAGGACTTCCGGAAGCAATTGAACCCGTACCTGTCTCCTGCCGCGGTCGCGCGGTGGGTGCCGGTGATCGACGAGGTCACCCGTGCGTGCATCGATGAGGTCATCGAGAGCGGGCGGATCGACTTCATCGACGACCTGGCGAACATCGTGCCCGCCGTGGTGACGATGGGGTTGCTCGGTATGCCCTTGGCCGACTGGGACATCTTCTGCGAACCGGTGCATGCCTCGGTCTACACGGATCCGACCTCACCGGAGATCGTGGGCGTGATCAAACGCCTGCGTGAGTCCGAGGTGCACCTCAGCGACTGGATCAAGAGGATCCGCGAAGAACCTCGGCCCGGCCTCGTCGACGCACTGAACACGCTGACCCGAAACGGCGAAAAAGTGCCGCACATCGATGTTTTCGGCTCGTGCCAGTTGCTGATCGGTGGTGGATTCGATACGACGACGGCGCTGTCCGCGCACTCGCTGGAGTGGCTGTCGCAGCATCCGGACGAACGCAGGCGGCTGCGCGAGAATCTGGATACGATGCTCGACTCGGCGACCGAAGAGTTCCTCCGCTTCTACACACCCGCTCAAGGGAATGGGCGGACCGTCACAGCGAACGCCGAGATCGACGGAGTGCGTTTCGAGGAGGGCGACCGTCTGTGGCTGTCCTGGGCCATGGCCAACCGCAACTCGGAGATCTTCCCCGACCCGCACACCATCGATCTCGATCGCACCGGCAACCGGCACGCGAGCTTCGGACTCGGCGTCCACCGCTGCATCGGCTCGAACGTGGCGCGAAATCTGTTCAAGCGGATGCTGATCCAGGTGCTCGAGCGGATGCCCGACTATGTGTGCGACGAGGCGGGCGCGGTCCACTATCCCTCGGTGGGCATCATCAACGGCATGCGGAAACTGCCCGCGACCTTCACACCGGGCAGACGGCTCGGCGACGGCCTCGATGCGACCATCGCGCGCATGCAGGAGATCGTCGACGAGCAGCGACTTGCCGAACCGGTCACGCGGAACAAGGCCGCGGCCAAGATCTGACGGCCGCCGCGGCGCTTCGGGCGGCCGTCGATCCGGTCACCCGAGGTGCGTTCGAAGAAAGGTTCGGTGTCGAGTTGGACGACGTCGAAGCGATCGAATCGCGCACCGGCGATACCACTCTTCGCGTTTCCGCGGGCGAGTAGGCTCAGCGTGCGGAGGTCGTGGGCGATGTCCGGACCGCAGGTTCGTGTAGGCGGACGCGAGCTTCCGAGGATGATCCGGGAGGCATGCTGGTGAACACCAGGGATTTGCGCTATTTCGTCGTCGCGGCCCGTGAGCTGCATTTCACCCGGGCAGCGGAGAGTCTGTTCATCACCCAGCCCGCGCTGAGTAAGCAGATAGCCAGTCTGGAGCGTGAATTGGACGCTCAACTGTTCATCCGCCGCCGTGGCGGCGTCGCGCTCACCGCGGCCGGAGAGGCGTTGCTCGGGTACGCCCAGAAGATCATCGAACTCGACAAGGAAGCCAGGCACGAGGTGCGGCGGGCGACGAATTCCACTCGCACGCTGACATTGGGCTTCTGGCTCGCTCCGGGGCAGGACATGCTGCGCAAGATCATCGAGCTGTTCGCGGGCGCCCATCCGGACATTCATCTGGAATTGCGACGCGCCGATTGGTCGAAGAAGGGCGCGGGCGTCGAGTGCGGCGAATCCGATATCGGGCTGATCTGGCTTCCTCAGGAAAAGCAGCTGCGGCGTCTGAAATTCCATCGACTCGGGCTGGAGCCCACTGTGGTCGCGCTGCCCAAGGGGCATCGACTCGCGTCTCGCGAGACCGTGTACCCGAGCGATCTGACCGGCGAGACGATGTTCATGGTGCCCACCGCCGGCTCCGCGTTCAATGGCGCGGGTGCGGCTCATGGGCACGGGCAATCCCGCGTCGTCACCACCATCGACGAGACGCTCGTCGGTATCGCGAGCGGATTGGGCATCTGCGCGTTCACCGAATCGGTGGCGCGCTGGTATCCGCATTCCGGCGTCACGTTCGTTCCGCTCGAGGGCGAGCCACCCGCCGAGTACTGCGTGGTGTGGCGGGCCGAGGACGAATCGCGCGTCGAGGTCCGTGACCTGGTACGCGCGACGGTGAGCGCGTGGAACGCGCTCACCGTGACGGATGTGGCGAACTGACCGACGTCAGCCGTTGAGTGCCTTCTTCACGGCCGCGTGATAGCGATCGATGTAGGTCGGATCGAAATTGCGGATCAAGCCGGGGGGAAGTTCGGCGCCCTTCGGCACCTCGAGGGTCATGCTCCGGTGGAACACCGTGACCCCCTCGCCGGGGGACAGGAACGAGTAGGAAACGGTCATGATGCCGGTGTAGCCACCGGTCCCGTTCTCGCGGTCGTGTGCGAGCGCGCCGTGCGACTGGAATACCCAGCGCCACGGCCGGTGGGCGGTGACGAGGCGCCACGAGTAGCGATGCGGACTGTCGCCTGCTTCGTGCCAGATATCGCCCACCTCGAGCGGCAATCGTTCGACGCCCTCGATCATCTCGGAACCGGGATAGACCTCGACCCAGTTGCGCGGATCGGTGACGAAGTCGTAGACCTCCTCGGGGCTGTTCTGGAACGCGGTCTCGGAACTGACTTGGACGATACCCACGGTGATCGCCGCCTCTCGGGTGGGGGAATAGTCGTGCGCGAGCTGTTCTGCTCGCGGTCAGAAGGTGCTGCGAACGATCACGGGCATATGGCTGTAGCCCCATTGGAAGGTCGCGGGATTGCGGGTCGCTTCGTCTACATCGATGTCGTAGTCGTCGATCCGCGACAGGAATTCTTGCAGAATTATCCGTTCCTCGAGACGCGCCAGGTGAATACCGACACAGAAGTGCTGGCCGAATCCGAACGCCAGTGTTCGCGGGATGCTGCGATTCCATCGGAACTGATCGGGTCGGTCGAATTCCCGCGGATCGCGGTTGGCGGACTGGGTCAGGTACACGACGCGCTGCCCCGGTTCGACGACCTGGCCCGCTACCACCGTCTTCTCCCGCGCCGTCCGGCCGAACCACTGCGCGGGGCCGCAGAACCGGTTCATCTCCTCCGCGGCGACCGCGCAGTTGTTCGACAGGTCGGCCCGGACCTCGGCGAGCTGGTCGGGGTGGCGTCGCAGTTCGAGCAGTCCGTGCGCGGCGACCTTCGGCAGCGTCTCGGTTCCGCCGACCATCACGCACATCAGGTTGATCGCGATCTCCATATCGGTGAGTTCGCGGCCCTCGACGCGCAATTCGAGCATGCCGTCGACCAGCGGCCAGCTACCGTCCGGTCCCTCGGCGCGGCGCGCCTCCACCAAGGGGCGCACATACTCGAGGAGAGCGAACTGATGCGCGCGCGCCTCCACGAATCCGTCGGTGTCGGTTCGGGTCATGGCGTTGATGTTGTCGAGTACGTCGGTGGCGTTCTCGACCGGGATGTGGAACAGGTGGCAGATCGTCGACGCGGAGATCACGCCCGCGAACTCGTGTACGAGATCGAAGCGTTTACGCTCGATGAGCTCGTCGAGCTTCGAACGCACCATGGCGCGCACGAACGGTTCGAATCTCTTGACGTGGCCGGGCCGAAGTTGCTTCCCGTGCGCCTGCCGGACGAGTTCGTAGATCGGCGCGCCGTAGTTCAGGTGCGATCCCATCGCGGGGGCGGTGGGCGGATCGGATGTCGCGGCGGTGTTGTGGCGGAGAAGGACCGGCCTGTTGAATACCGAGCCCTCGTTTGTCACGAATACATTGGCCGGCATGGACAGAAAGTCCAGCGCGTCCTGGAATCGTGAGAGAAAGAACGTATCGTACTGCTCTGCGTAGTAGACCGGAAAATGCTCGCGCAGCACCTCGTAATACGGCAGTGGATTGCTCATGACCTCGGGCGCGAACGGGTCGTACACGAAATTGTCGACGGCGATGTTCACCTCGTCGCTCCTTTGTCGTCACGGGTCGTCTCGGTCGAGACACCGTGGGCCCGGTCCGCTTCGTCGATGATCATCAGACTCCTACCGTCGAACGACGCCGCGGGTGCGTCGGCGTTGATTCACTATGTGGCGACGCCGGGACATCTGTCCAAAAACCCGATGCATAACTGTCGGTTATCGGCGATCGGGCGCGATCCTCGGAACTCTCGTTCTCGATAACCGAAAGGCATGGCCACAGGTATTGGCGATACCGACGGCGGCGGTCACACACTGGGTAGGCACGTCGGACCGCGGTGGGATCGCGCCGAAGGCCGAACGGAGACGAGATCCGCCGAACCCGAGATCGAGGTCATAGCAGTGAATGTCATCCAGCGCGCGCTGGCCGATGGGCGCCCGTCCTACGGTATCTGGGTCGCCGGTCCCTCGCATATCTCCGCGGAGGCGATCGGACGTGGACCGCTGGACTGGGCGCTGCTCGATATGCAGCACGGCGGAATCGACGCGGCCAATCTGCTGCCGACGATCCAGGCCGTCGAACTCGGCGGGGGCGCGTCGCTGGTGCGAGTGGCGGTGAACGAGCCGAGCCTGATCATGCGCGCCCTCGACCTGGGCGCTATCGGGGTCGTCGTGCCGATGGTCTCCACCGCGCGGCAGGCGCGCGCGGCCGCGGAGGCGATGCGCTATCCGCCCCTCGGGACCCGATCGTTCGGTCCTGTTCGCAACTTCTACGGCGTGGACGGCGCCTCGGACTCGGTGACATGCCTGGTGATGATCGAGACCGCGGAGGGACTGGAGAACGTGGTCGAGATCGCCGCGACTCCGGGGGTCGACGGCCTGTTCATCGGTCCGATGGATCTCGGCCTCGCTCTCGGAGTCGGCCTGCGCGGCGCCGATCCCGCGAACGAGGTCGTGGCGCACGCCGTGGCGTCCGTCGTCGAGGCCGCCGAAGCGCAGGGCGTCTTCGTCGGTGCGGCGGGGATGGGTCCCGAGCACGCGGAGGCACTGCTTGCGGCGGGCGTGCGACTGGTCACCCTCGGCAGCGATGTCGGCTACGTGCGCGCCGGACTCGCCGCCGAAGCACACCGCATCGGCGAATGGAACGAACGATTCGGCACCGGGGTCGCCGCCCACGCCGACGACGCGATATCAGCCCAACCATCGAACTGACGAGGAACCTCCATGAAAGTGATTGTCGACTGGGGTCTGTGCGACGGCAACGGAGTGTGCGCCATCGAGGCTCCGACCGTCTTCGAGATCGATGACGACGACGAACTGCGACTGCTCAAGGACCAGATCGATGACGCCGAGCGCGCCAGGGTCGACTCCGCGGTACGCGTGTGCCCCAAGCGGGCGCTGCGACTGGAGCCCTGATCCGTCACCCACAGCATCACACCGACCGTGACCCGGATCGGTGGGACGTGGCGACGGCGTGAGAGAGGACAGATATGTGGGCTCAGATGCTCAGCGCACCAGGTAGATTCGAGACGGTCGAGGTGCCCGCGCCCGGTGCCGCGGATCTTGCGCCCGGACAGGTACTGCTGGCGACCAGGGCGGGCGCCATCTGCGGCAGCGACCTGCCGAACTTCAAGGGCGCCCCGTTCCCGCACCCCAAGAATCAGGGACGGTGGGTCACCAGCGCTCCCGGATTCCCCATGCACGAGGTGGTCGGTGAGGTCATCGCCTCCAAGCATTCCGATCACGACAAGGGCGATCTCGTCGTCGGCTGGGCATCGGGATTCGACGCACTGGCCGAGGTGATCATCAGCGACGGCGAGGGTCTCGCCGGGTACGACACCGACATCGCACCGTCCACCGCGGTGATGCTCCAACCGCTGGCCTGTGTGTTGTACGCCGTGGATCAACTCGACGACGTCACCGGCAAGACGGTCGCGGTCATCGGCCAGGGTCCGATCGGATTGCTGTTCAGCCACGTCCTCAAGAGCCGAGGAGCCAGGCATGTGATCGGCGTCGATCGCGTCGATCGCACCGACGCGGGCTCGATCTTCGGCGTCGACGAGGTGGTCACCGCCAGCGCGAATCTCTGGGCCGGGTCGCTGGATGCCCGCGACCGTCCACAGGTGGTGGTCGAGGCGGTCGGACACCAGGTGACCACCATGAAGAACTGTCTGGACGCGGTCGCTTTCGGTGGCGAGATCTACTATTTCGGCATTCCGGACGACCAGGTCTATCCCTTCGAGATGATGTCGCTGCTGCGCAAGAATCTCACCCTGCGCTCCGGCGCGACGATCGAACGCAGGCGCGTGCTCGAGGAAGCGAGCCGCTATCTCGCGAAGCATCCGGAGTTGCGCGATGTCTATGTCAGTGACGTCTTCCTCGCCTCCGATGTCGAGGCGGCCTTCATCGCCGCGATAGCGCCGCGCAAGGGACAGTTCAAGATCTCGATCGATATGGCATGACCGATCGTGGTGACGCGCGAGGCGGGATCATGGCGCGCCGATCGGCCGCCCTCGACCGCGCCGCGGGTATCACCCGGGCGCTCCGTCGAGGAACTCGCGGAATCCGTGCCACGGCAGTGGTCCGATTGCGAGGGCGGCATCCTGGATGGATCGGGTTCCGTCCGTTCACGTGATGGGTGGTGTGTTGGCGGCCACTTCCGAGGGTCGGGAGAGGTGGCGGCCTAGTCGCCCGCCGCGGCGGAATCGGCGGGTGCGGTGGACTTCTCGGCCTCGTGCAGCTCCGGGGCGATGAGGTCGATGAATTTGTCGCCTACCCGTTTGGCATCGTCGTAGGAGCCGAAGGAGAGCCGGATGCGCGTGAAGACCGCATTGTTGATGCCCCACAACATCAGGCCGAGGTCTCGTGCGCGTTCCTCCTCCAACACATCCAGTTCGCTGACCAGCCAGTCGAATCCGGCCTGCTGGTACTCGGCGAGTAGTTGGTGGATGAGGGGGTTGGTGCTCGCGTGCAGGGAGTGCTGCATGGCGAGGAAGTTCGGGTACTTCTTGTTGGCGGCGACGAGTAGATGCAATTTCGAGCGCAGTCGGGTCGCCGCGTCCTTGCCTGGGTGCGGCGACGGTTCGCGCATCGGCCGTACCCACTCGATGAGAGCCACCGCGTAGAGGTGTTCCTTGGATTCGAAGTAGCGGTACAGCGTGCCGAGGGCGACACCGGCCCGCTGGGAGACGTCGCGGATCTGGATCTGGTCGTAGCTCCGCTCGACGAGCAGGTCGATCGCGGCCGTGACGATGAGTCCGCGGCGGGCGAGCTGCCATTCGGGTAGGTCTGCCTCCGGTGGTGTTTTCCCGGCGGTGCGGCCTGGCATGGGCTCCCCGTTTCGATCGGCGCGAGTAGGTGGTCGGTTGAAGCCACGATAGTGGCGCGATGGGGTCGATTCAGACTGTGGACGTCGGGTGACAACTGAAGTTAGAGTCTAATTCTATTCGACCGGCCGCCGCGCCGCGCGATCACCGCCTGCCACGCACGGCCGCGACGACGGCTCGCACGCTGTCCCGCCCCGCGCCGATTCATCGACGACAACGGAGAGATTCATGGACGAAGTCTTCATCTACGACCACGCGAGGTCGCCCCGCGGACGCGGCAAACCGAGCGGGTCCCTGCACGAAATCACCTCGATCGGTCTCATCACCCAGGTGCTCGCGGCGCTGAAGCAACGCAACCATCTCGCCCCCGACGCGATCGACGACGTCGTGCTCGGCGTGGTCAGTCCGGGGGCGGAGGCAGGCGCGACGACGGTGCGGATGGCGCCGATCGCGGCCGGATTCGCGGACACCGTCGGCGGGCTGCACCTGAACCGGGCGTGCGCCTCGGGGCTGGAGGCGGTCACCGTGTCGGCGGCCAAGATTCGCGCCGGATGGGCGGACGCCGCGATCGGCGGCGGGTACGAATCCATGTCCCGGGTGCCACCCGGCACCGGCGGTGGTGGCGCGTGGGGTGTGGACCCCGCGTTCTCCGCCGAACATCCGTTCATGACGCAGGGCGTGGCGGCCGACCTGCTCGCGACACTGCGCGGCGTCGACCGTCCCGACCTCGACAGCTACAGCCTCGCGAGCCAGGAACGCGCCGCCAAGGCCCAGGCGGGCGGATTCTTCGACGGTGCGCTCGTACTCATCACCGACATCATCGGCACCGTCGTGCTCGACCGTGACGAGCATCTGCGCCCGGACGCGACCCTCGAACGGCTGGCCGCCCTGCCCGCCGCCTTCGCCTTCGAGGGGCGGA
The DNA here is from genome assembly GCF_015674855.1 of Nocardia bovistercoris. GTDB lineage: Bacteria > Actinomycetota > Actinomycetes > Mycobacteriales > Mycobacteriaceae > Nocardia > Nocardia bovistercoris. Next base: position 144,851 of record NZ_JADMLG010000012.1, read on the forward strand.
AACTCGGCTACGACGACGTCGCCATCCAGAGTTACCCGCACCTGTCCGAGATCCAGCACGTCCACACGGCGGGCTCGAGTTCGGGTGTCGTAGACGGGGCGGCGGGCGTGCTGATCGGCAATCGCGAATTCGGTGCGCGCACCGGCCTGCGCCCCCGTGCGGTGATCAAGTCGTCGGTGACGCACGCCTCGGATCCGCTGCTGTTCCTCGACGCACCGCCCGAAACCTGCCGACGAGCGTTGCGGCGCGCGGGCATGGGGGTAGCCGATATCGACCTGTGGGAGTTGAACGAAGCCTTCGCCGTCGTCCCGCTCGTGTTCATGGACGAGATGGGAGTCGATCACGACCGGCTCAACGTCAACGGCGGGGCCATCGCCCTCGGTCATCCGCTGGGAGCCTCGGGCGCGATGATCCTGGGCACCCTGCTCGACGAACTCGAGCGCCGAGAACTGGCCACCGGCGTTGCCACCTTGTGCGCGGCGGGCGGCATGGGCATCGCGACAGTCATCGAACGAGTCTGAGCAGGACGGCACACACAGATATGACGACCAACACCAACAGCATCGGATACGCCGTCGACGCCGACGGCGTCGCCACTCTGACGATGGATGTTCCCGGCGCGCCCGTGAACGCCGTCGGAAGTCGGTTCATGGCGGACCTCGCCGCCGCGATCGACCGCGCTGCCGCCGACGCCGCGGCGAAGGGCATTCTGCTCGTCTCCGGCAAGGACACCTTCCTGGCGGGCGCCGATCTCAAGGAGATGGACAGCAACGGTGCGCGTCCCGCTGCCGCGTTGTCCCCCGCCGAGCGACTCGACCTGCAACAGGCGTTGTCCGACGCGCTGCGCAAGTTGGAGACCTGCGGCAAACCTGTCGCGGTGGTGATCAACGGAGTCGCCGCGGGGGCGGGGTTGGAACTGGCCCTCGCCTGCCACTACCGGGTCGCCGTCGATGACCGCGGCGTGGTGCTCGGCCTTCCCGAGTCCCAGGTCGGTCTGATCCCCGGCAGCGGCGGCACCCAGCGACTACCGAGGCTGATCGGCGTCGAGAAGGCCGTCCCACTGATGCTCCAGGGCAAACTCGTCCCGGCGGGCCAGGCGAAGGATCTCGGCATCGTGGACGCGGTGCTGCCCGCGGAGCAGGCGCGTGCCGAGGCCGAGCGGTGGCTGCTCGAGGAGGGCGATCCGGTCCAGCCCTGGGACAAGAAGGGCTACCGGGTACCCGGTGGTCTGCCGACGGCGTCGGCGGAGGTCGGCCGGGTCTTCTTCCTCGGCAACACCATGACCAGGGCAAAGACCTTCGGGACTGCGCCCGCGCAGAGCGCCATCCTGGCCGCGGTGTGGGAAGGCATCCGGCTTCCGTTCGATACCGCGGTGCGTCTCGAGGGCAAGTACTTCCAGCGAATCTTCGAGGACCCGACATCCAAGGCGATCATCCGCACGATGTTCGTGAGCAAGAAGGCCGCCGACAAACTCGTGGCCCGTCCCGCCGGAATCCCCAAGGCGCAGATCCGGCGGCTGGGGATCGCGGGCGCGGGCACGATGGGGGCGGGGATCGCGCTGGCCGCCGCGAAGGCAGGTCTAGGAGTGGTGCTGCTGGACACCACCGAGGACAAGGCTCGCGCGGGCAAGGGCTACGCGGAGAAGCGCTTGAACCGTGACGTCGAGAAGGGGCGGTCGACCGTCGACAAGCGCGACGCGATACTCGGCCGGATCGAGGCGACCGCCGACTTCACCGCGTTCGCCGACGTGGACTTCGTCGTCGAGGCGGTCTTCGAGTCCGAGAGCGTCAAGCGCGAGGTGTACGCGGAAATCGAGAAACACCTGCCCGAGGGCGTGGTGCTGGCCTCCAACACCTCGGCGCTGCCGATCACCGGCCTCGCCGACCTGACACAGCGGGCGGCGGATTTCATCGGTACGCACTTCTTCTCCCCGGCCGAGCGGATGCCGCTCGTGGAGGTCATCAGGGGGCGCGCGACCTCCGACAGGACCTTGGCGCACGCCCTCGATCTCGCGCAGATCTTGCGCAAGACCCCGATCGTGGTGAACGACAACTGGGGATTCTTCACCAGTCGCTTCATCGGCTCGTTCCTGACCGAGAGCATGCGCATGGTGCAGGAGGGCGTGCTGCCCGCGTTGGTGGAGAACGGGGCGCGCATGGTTGGCATGCCGCAGGGCGCGCTGACCGTCACCGACGCGATCGGCATCGACGTGGGTCGGGCCGCGCTGATCGAGAAGGTGCGCGCGGACGAGAACGCGAAGGCGGCCGACTACGAGTTGGGCGCGTTCCTGGTCGGCAAGTACGACCGGCGAGGTCGCAAGAACGGCAAGGGCTTCTACGACTACGGCGCGGACGGATCGAAGCGCCTGTGGGCGGGCCTGTCCGAGGCGATCCCGCCGCTGCCCGTCCAGCCGACGATCGAGGAGGTCCAGGTCCGCATCCTGTACGCGCAGCTCGCGGAGGGGGCGCGCGCGTTCGCCGAAGGTGTGCTGCTCGGTCCAGCCGACGGTGATCTCGGTGCGACGCTCGGCGTCGGATTCCCCGCGCACCTGGGAGGACCGTTCGTCGCCATGGATCAGATCGGCATCACCGAGGTCCTCGCCCGACTCGATCGCCTACGCGACGCGCACGGCGACAAGTTCGCGGCGCCGGAACTGTTGCGTGCGATGGCGCGCAACGGTTGGACGTTCTACGGTCCGATGGCCGTCGTATCTCCCGGTGCGCCCGAATCACTCGCGGCGGGACGGTCGGCATGAGCGATCCGGAACCGATCTACGACGATCCGAGTTTCCACGATCAGGGCGTGTACGCCTGGGGCGGGCACCACCCCGATCGTCCCGCCTTGATCAGCGACGCGACCGGGGAGTCCGTCACCTTCGGGCAGTTGCGGCGCCGCGCCAACAGCATCGCCGACCAGTTGCGCGCACTTGGCATCGGCGCGGGCGACACCGTGGCGAGCTGGCAGTACAACAGTGTCGCGCAATGGGAATTCTTCACCGGCGCACTACAACTCGGCGTTCTCGTGGTACCGATCAGCACTCACCTGACCGGTGCGGAAGCCGAGTACATCCTGCGGGATTCCGGAGCGAAGGCGCTGGTCGCCGCCGCGGAACTGGCGGAGAGTATCGAAGCGACGCCGACCATCCCGGCCGAGCAGCGCTTCGTCGAGGGCAGCGGCGTCGACGGGTGGAGACCGTACACCGATCTCCGCGATCTCGGCGCCGCCGATGATCCCGCGAATCGGATGGCCGGTTCGTTCATGTACTACACCTCCGGCACGACGGGACGGCCCAAGGGCGTGCGTCGTTCGCTGCTGCGCATCTCGCCGGAGGTGTTGGCGGCGGGCGCCGGGTTCTTCCTGGCGAAATTCGGAATCGAGGGGGACCCGGGTGTCGCGATGCTGTTCTCGCCCGGCTACCACGCGGCTCCTGGAGCCAATACGTGGAACGCGCTCAACCGTGGATTCACGGTCGTCATCCTCGAGAAGTTCGAGGCCGAGCACGTCTTGCGTGCGATCCCGAAATACGGGGTCACGCTGATCAACGCGGTTCCGACGCACATCCATCGGATGCTCGCGCTGCCCGAGCGGGTGCGCGCGGATCTCGATCTGTCCGGCCTCGGCCACATTCTGGTCGCGGGCGCGAAGTTCGCGCCCGCCCTCAAGGCGCGCGCCATCGAGTACTTCGGCCCGGTCGTCTGGGAGTCGTTCGCAGCCACCGAAGGTTTCGTCTGCTGTGTGAGCCCGAACGAGGCGCTCGAACGCCCCGGCACCGTGGGGCGTCCCGATCCGGACGCGATCCGCATCGTCGGTGAGGACGGCGCGGACGTCGGCCAGGGACAGAGCGGGACGATTCTCTTCAAATCCCTTGGTGGCACCTTCGATTATCACAACGACGCGGACAAGACCGCCGAGAGCGTCGGCGCCGACGGGTTCATCAACTGCGGCGACATCGGTTATCTGGACGAGGACGGCTACCTCTACATCCAGGATCGTCGCGTGGACCTGATCATCACCGGCGGGGTCAATGTCTATCCGGCCGAGGTGGAGCAGACGCTGGCGGAGCACCCCGCGGTCGCCGATGTCGCGGTGGTCGGCGTGCCCGACCCGGAGTGGGGCCAGAACGTCGTGGCAGCGGTCCAGTTGAATCCCGGCTACGCCGCCGGGGACGCACTGGCCGAGGAACTGCGCGTCTTCTCCAAGGAACGGATCGCGGGCCCGAAGGTGCCGCGCCGCATCGTTTTCGAGTCCGTGTTGCCGCGCACGGCCACCGGAAAGATGCGGCGCGGCGAGGTCCGTGACGCCCTCGTGAACGCGAGCGCCGCGTCCGCCGACCCGACGTCCTGAAGGACGGCTGAGCGTATAACGCCGATGTCCCCTGTTTCCTCGGAAGCGGGGGACATCGTGTGTTCGGGTCATGTCGACGCGCGCGGGCAGATCGCGTCGGCTCTGCCCGCGCACGCGTCGGCGGAATCAGGGCATCACGATGACCGGCTTGACGGTCACGCCCGCCGCCGCGTCGACCTCGGCCCGGGAGATATCGGCGAGCTCGTAGGTGTCGATCAATCGATCGAACGGGAACAGACCTCGTTGCCACAGGTCGATCAGACGAGGGATGAAATTCTGCGGAACCGCTCCGCCCTCGTAGCTGAAAGTCACCGTCTTGCCGGTCAATTCGGACGGGTGCACGGTCAGCATCTCCAGGCCGGACCCGACGAGCACGCAGGCGCCCGGCCTGCGCAGCACGCGCACGGCGTTGGCCATCACCGCCGCGACGCCGGTGGTGTCGAAGCTGAAATCCAGTCCGCCCGAATCGCCGCGTACGGCGGCGACGACATCGCCGTCCGAGCCGTCCACCGCGCGCGTCGCGCCGAGTTCGAGCGCGAGGTCGCGCCGATCCGAATTGAGATCGACCGCGACGATCTCACCCGCACCGCAGAGTTTGGCCGCCATGATCGCCGAGAGACCCACCGCGCCCGCGCCGAAAACGGCGAGGGACTGTCCCGCGCCGAGCCGCATCACGTTCAGCACGGAACCTGCTCCGGTCTGCACGCCACACCCGAGCGGACCGAGCTTTTCGAGCGGGACGTCGTCGCGGACCTTCACCAGATTGCGTTCGGTCGCCAGGGCGTACTGCCCGAACGAGGACTGCCCGAACCAGCGGTTGGTGATCGGCGCACCCGCCGCGTCACGGGCGGTGCGGCGGCCGTCCGGCGTGAGCCCGAGGAGGTTGCGCGCCTCGAACGCCTCGCAATCGGTGGGGCGCCCGGCGTGACAGGACGCGCAGACACCGCACGAATCGAAGCTGAGCACCACGTGATCGCCGGGCGCCACCGAGGTGACCCCGACTCCCACCTTCTCCACGATGCCCGCTCCTTCGTGCCCGAGGACAGCCGGGAGGAAGTGTTCGCCGAGCAGTCCACTACGTCCGACGAGATCGGTGTGGCAGAACCCGGTGGCCACGATGCGGACCAATGCCTCCGCCGGACCGGGATCGTCGAGGTGGATCGATTCGATCGAGAACGGCGCCGCGGGGTCGCGGATGACGGCGGAGAGCGACGTGGTCACTGGATTCCTTCGAGATTTTCGATATGACTGGGAGAGAGAGGGATTCAGCTGATGTGCGCGGGCAGGGATTCGATGCCGTTGATGAAATTGCTGACCAGCCGCACGGGTTCGCCGAATTCGATCTTCGGCACTCTGCGCAGCAGTTCGCCGATGATCGAGCGCAGTTGGACCTTCGCGACGTTGTGGCCGAGGCAGTAGTGCACTCCACCGCCGCCGAATGCGACATGGCGGGTGCGCGGGCGGCCGAGGTCGAAGACTTCCGGGTCGGTGAACACGGTCTCGTCGCGATTGCCCGAGCAGTAGAACATGACGACCTTGTCGCCCGCGGCGATCTGTTGCCCGCCGAGTTCGACATCGACCGAGGCGGTGCGTGAGAACTGGATCACGGGGGTGGCGTGGCGAACGAACTCGTCGACCGCCTGCATCATCACCGCGTCCATGTTCTCGATCAGCCAGTCCCGCTGATCGGGATGCTCGCTCAAGGAGAGCATCGACCTGGTGGTGGTCTGCTTGGTGGTGTCGTTGCCCGCGACACTCATGAGCAGCATGAAAGCGCCGATGTGATCATCGGTCAGGCCATGTCCGTCGATGCGGGCCTCGACCAGGTTGGTCATCAGATCGTCGCCGGGATTCTTGCGGCGGAATACCGCGAGATCCTTGGCGATGGTGAAGAGGAACCCCGCCTCCTCCATCAGCTTGAGGAGCTTGGCCTCACCTTCGAGTCCCGCCACGTCGAGACCGCCGACCAGATTCTCCGCGGCCCGCGCGACGCGTTTGCGATCGGCCTCGGGCACGCCGACCATGTCCGAGATGGTTTCCATCGGAAGTCGCGACGAACAGCGCTCCACGAAGTCGATATCGCCCGCACCGATCAGGTCGTCGACGATCGACTCGGCGTTGGCGACGATGCTCGATTCGATGCGTTTGATCTGCTTCGGGGTGAACGCCGCGTTGACGAGGCCGCGGTAGAGGGTGTGCTCGGGCGGGTCCATGCCGAGGAAGAAGCTGGCGGCCGCACCCGCGGGGTCGGTCGGGTCGAGTGTGGTTCCGTACTTCGACTGGAAGACTTCGCTGTTCGTGCTGACCGTGGTGATATCGGCCGCCCTCGTGACCGCCCAGAAACCCTGCTGGTTGTGCGGTGAGTGGTAGGCCACCGGTGGGTGCCAGCTGACCGGCGCTTCCGCGCGCAGCCTGGCGAAGGATTTCTCCCGCTCGGCGAACGGCCGCGCCCAGAACGCCGACGACGAGATATCGATATCGGTGGTGAACGGGTGGCTGGTACTGAACAACTCCATGATGGTTTCCTGTCGGACTCTGCTGTCGGATCGGAGGATGCTTCGCGAGCAGCTCGCGGTGGCCGCGGTGGTGACCGCCTGGAATCGGGTGCGTTCATCGAGCCCGCACTGGCCGTTCCCGCTCGACTCGGCACCGCCGAACGACAGGTCGGGCGGGGGCCCGCGCGAACGACGCACCGGTCGAACGGGCCTCGGCGGCGAAAGTATCAGCGCTGCTGACGGTTTCGCCATCCATCGGCGTCTGGGGAAGGGGCAATTCGGTGGTTCTCCTTGAACGCGCGCCCACGCATCGGGGCATCAGGTGCGGCCGGATCGTGACGGAGCAGCCGGTGACACCGCTCACAGAGATTAACAAGACTTAGGTTCTCATTTCAATACGCTGCGGCAAATTTGCCTAGAGGTCCGCTCGGCATGTGGCAACCGTGTCGCGTTGTCCGCTCGACGATGCGCGATCGAGGTCGGTGGACCGCGCTGATTGCCTTCTACCTGGCATATTCGGCGCAGGGAAGGGCTACGATGGTCGAGGTCGGGTGACCTGCGGCCTGCCACGTAGTTATCGCGGTGTGGTGTCGGCGATGCGAGAGAGACGGAGTGTGATTCGATGACGTCGGCACGTTCGCGGCAATCCGATGAGACTCGGAGTTCTGTTTCTGCCGGCGAGCCCGTGCAGCGCCGCGTGCGTTACCGGAAGATCGTCGATGCCGCGTTCGACTGCCTCGCGGTCGGGGAGTTCGACCGAATCAAGATCGACGACGTGGCACGCGCGGCAGGCCTGGCCAAGGCGACGTTGTATCGCTATTTTCCGTCCAAGGATTCGCTGTACGCCGTCGTGCTCCGGGAATGGGTCGACGCCAATCACCTACGCGCGAGCACCGCGGTCGGCCCCGAACGCGCCCGGATCCGCGCCCACGCCATGATCACCGCGTTCGCCGAGAGTCCCCAGTTCTTCAGGCTCGCTGTCACCTTGTTCTCCAGCTCCGACCCGGTGGTGAAGAGTGAACTCCTCGATGTCGGCGCACGCACCCATCGGTACTTCCACGACGATTTCATCGATTCCACGCGGGTGGCGCCGCGCGATGCCGCGGTCATCATGCAGGCGATCGTGCACGCCGCGGTCATGGCCTCGGTCTACCACGGCGCCGCCTTCGCCGACGCACATCACCTCGTCGACCAGATGATCCGACTCTCGGTCGGGGACCCGATATCGCCCGTCACGGGAGATCACAAGGTCAACAGCGACGCCGGCGCGCCGGTCGCCGCGGAACTGCCGACCTTCAAGCAGCGGCGTCGACGGCGGATCGTGGAATGCGCGCGAGAGGCATTGCGCGAGAACTCCTACGAGCAGATCCACGTGACGAACATCGCCAGGGACGCCGATATCTCGTTGGGCACCCTGTACCGGTACTTCCCGTCGAAGGAAGCCGTGTACGCGGAGGTGATCCGGGACTGGTTCACACATAGCGGCGTCATCGCGAATAGGGATGATCTGCGCCCGGAAGCGCGGGTGTCGGCGCGAGTCCGCGCCGCGCTCGACGCCTTCGAAGCCGATCCCGAGTTCTTCCGCGTGAACGTGTTGCTGTACTCCATCGGGGACGAACGTGTCCAAGCTGTGCTGGGCGAGGTCATCGCGACCGCACGCGAGACCCTGCTGCGCGATCTGTCCGCGGTGCGTGTGCCGAGCGCGGGCGACGCCGCGACGATGTTGTGGGCGCTGATCGGCTCACTGACAACGGGAGTGATCTCCTACGGCGGGAATTTCCCGGAGGTGAGGAGGGTCATGGAGGTGTTCATCGCACTGCTCGTAGCCAGTGCCGACGGGCGCGCGGGCGACGAGCGTGGGTTCTCGCCGTAACGTGCTTCTCCCAGTCGATCACGCGGCTGCGCACTACGCCACCGGTGCACCATCTGCTCGTCGAACGAGTAGCGCGGGAAGATGCGCACCCCGGACGCGTCGGGCACCTTCGAGAAGTCAGGGGGACATGGCCTCGCTCTCGGTCGCTTCGCGCGCGGGGTGTTGTTCGCGGCGGTAGCGTTCGACCTCGGCATTGAATCGCGCGAGGCGGGAAGCGAAGTCGGCGATCTCCTCGATGTCCCAGTCTCCCAGGAACTCTCGAAGCATCGCGGTTCTTCGGTGGCGTGCGCGATCGAGACTCCGGTCGCCCGAGGGGGTGACGCGGAATTTGCGGGCCATGCCGCCGCCGGGATCGCTGATGCGCTCGACCAATCCGAGGCGTAGCAGCGTCGCGGTCTGTCGATACACGGTCGAATTGTCCACCGAGAACGACTCGCTCAGCTCACTGATCGACAGCGGACCGCGGGCGCGGAGCCAGTTCAGCACGAGGTAGCCGCTGCGCTCGAGGTCGTCGACAGCGCCGCAGCGGTCCATTCTGAGCTGGTGCAGCATCAACACCATCGCTTCGAACTCGAGCAGGCGAACCGATTCGGAATGCATTGTCTCGAACTCCACTCGAACAGGCGTCAGGTCTGCGCGGCCGCGGATCTCGATGTCGTGCTCATTCCGAGTCGCGGGCCGATTCCATACCTGCCACGGACGGTGCGGTCGATCACCACCAATGCCCTCGATCGGTGTCGGGGGAACGGTGCGGCGGCGGTACGGCTCCTACGGTCTGCTCCCATCCACATGGCAGCCCGCAGGTGGCCCGCATCTCGGTCTCGATCCGACCCGAATCCAGTTCACGGACGGTCCGGGTGGCGGTGGCGTGATAGCCGCATCGCGGACACTTCGCGAAGAAGTCGACCACGTCCTCGACTCGTGCGCGCATACTTCGTCCTCCTGCACCAATCGACTCACAACAGGTCGACTGTTCCAGCTTGTGACTTCTGCCGAGGTAAGTCCAACAACTGCGGCGACAACCGATGGTTATGACTCGGATTACGCACCGATTCGAAGGGCCTTCGTCTGAACAGTCCATTGCTCGCCGATATGGAATCAGATACGGCAGCGACTGCCGCATTTGCGCGCCATCTGAATCCCGTTGTCCGCCAACAGTACCGAAGCAGCGGATTCGGGCAATCGGGTATCGACCGCCACTACCGGACCACGAGGTAGCCGCGCGCGGCGAGGGCCGCGAACAGTTTCCACATTCCCGAACCCGAGGTGGATCGTGCCCGGTGAGTTCGCAATGTCCGACCGAGCGTCGCGACCGCGGACAGCGTCGTATTCGAGAAGTTCCGGCGCAGAGCCTCGCCGGCACGAACCCCAGGTTTCAATACGTTGTGAAACCTTTTTTGTATCGGAGGTCATCGACGGCGATCGGCTGTGGTGTGGGCGTCGGCATGTGGAGGTCTCAACGGACGTGGTGCGTCATGCGAACGGCGTTGTATCGGGTGTTGTTTCGTGGCCTGTCAGCCTGCGGTCATGACGACCAATCGAGGTGGTCGGCCCAGAAGCGACCGGGCGCACCGGGCGATCCTGCAGGCGACGCGTGATCTGCTGGCCGAGAGTGGCTACGAGGCGCTGACCATCGAAGCCATCGCGGCCCGTGCCGGGGTCGGTCGCCCGACACTGTATCGCTGGTGGTCGTCGAAAGCCGCTGTGGTCGCCGAGGCGGTGACCGAGGGGTTGATGGACAGTGAGGTTCTCGCCCCGCCGGACACCGGAGACTTCGCGGCGGACCTGGCCACATGGTGGGAAGGTCGGTTGCGACTGCTGCGCGATCCGAGGGCGGCTGCGATCCTGCGAGGCTGGACCGCCGCCTCGGCGGAGAGCAACGAGGAGGCGGATCGCCTCTACGCCTTGATCACCGGCCCGCTACGGCAGGCGCTGGCCCGGCGGTTCGCCGTCGCGGTCGAACTCGGCCAGATCCGTTCGGATGTATCTCTGGATGCCCTGTCCGAGACCCTCTTCGGCGGACTGCTCTATCGCGTGCTCACCAGGGTCACGCATCAGCCCGCCGGGCAGGTCATCGATCTGCTCCTGCGCGGCATCATCCGGTGACGGCGCCTTCGGCGCCGGACGCACCTCGAAATCGCGCTGTGCACAGGATGATCGAACAATCCGGTCGCGAACCGGCACGGGAGGTCCGCTCGGAGCGGCTCGGCCCGGAGTGTCGCGCGCGGCACCTCCGTCAGCAGGCTGCGCGAAGACCTCGGGCCCGGCTGGTCGGGTGGTCCGCTGTGGGTCCACACCGACCACCCGTTCGTGGTCGGAGTCCGCGGCGGAACCATGTCCATGCCCGTTGGCAGGCCGAGATGGAATCAGTCGATCCGGTACCCATCGGGCGTGGCGGTGACATCGGTGACTTCGCCGCGCGGACGACCGCACCGGCGCTCGCATCCCGACCAGTGCTGACGGCCGCCCACCGTGATCTTGCCGGCGGATATCGGCTCGGTGGGGTGGGCGGTCTCCCCATCGAGGACGCGGCCGGAGGTGACGGCGTCGGAGGCGTCGGCCCGGACATCGGTGTGCGATTTCGCGCATCCGGGCAGGCCCGCACACGCGCTGACCCGCAGCCACGGGGATTCGGCATCGAAGATCAACCCCATCGGAGCCAGCACGCGCACCACCTGTTCGGCGGCCCATTCGTCGAGATCGGTGACGAGTAGACCGCGCCACGGGGTGACGAGAATCGGATGGTCGACCGCGGCGACGAATTCGGCGGTGCGCGCGGGCAGCGTGCCGAGTCGCACGCCCGCGCCGAGCGTGACCGCGCCGTCGTCCTGGGTCAACCAGCCGATCGGATCATCTTGTGCCGCAGTAAACTCGAGGGGTTCGACGGCGGGTGTCAGGCCGAGGTGGTCGAGTACGCGGGCGGGACCGTCGGTGATGTCGTGCAGCCGCCACTGACCGGAGTCGAGCGCGAGAAATCCGCGGGCGGCGGTCAGGAGCACGTCGACCGCGGTGGCCGCGCCGATCCGCACCCCGCTGTCGCGGCCCGCGAGCACCAGCGCGAATTCGTCGGCCCCGACGGCGTGCACTCCGATGTCGCCGGACAGCGCGCTCACATCGCCGCGCCCGTCGTCCAAGGTGATCAGCACCCGCCCCGGCAGCTCGGCGAGTTCCGGTGCGGCACACAGACCCTCGTCCAGTGCGACGACCAGATCACGCATGTCGGCCAGTCCGCCGAGACGTCCCGACAGCGGTGAGGCGACGATATTGCGCACCCGTTCATGGGTGCGGCTCGGCAGCAACCCGGCGGCGGTGAGCCGATCGGTGAGCGCGGCGGCGTCTCGGACCCGGCGCAGCTGGAGGTTGCCGCGCGAGGTGAGTTCGATGTTCCCGTCGGCCAGGTCGGTGGTGATCGCGGCGAGTTCGGCCAGCCGCGCGGGAGTCAGCTGCCCGCCGGGCAGGCGGATGCGGGCCAGCGGGCCGTCGGCCGCTCGGTGCAGCCGCAGCACGCCGGGGCAGGAGTCGGGAGCGCGTCGGGTCATGGCACCGCCAGCCTACGGCGCGCCGTTAACTCGCGACGGTCTGCTCCTGCCGTTCCGAGGTGGGGACGGCTGCGGCCGGTTCGGGGGTCCGGCGACGGCCCGGCGCCCAGATCGCGATGCCGACCGCGCCGACCAGGGTCAGGCAGCCCAGTGCCACGGCGGAGTGGTGCATGCCGTACACGAACGCTTCGCGGGCGAAGTCGGCCAGCGGTTGCCCCGTCGGCCCCGCGCGTTCGGCGACCTGTAGCGCGGCGGCCAGCGAATCCTCGACCGGGCCCCTGGCCTCCTCGGGCAGGCGGGGCAGCGCGGGCGCGATGCGGTCGCTGTATCCGGCGGCGAGCACGCTGCCGCCGACGGCGATGCCGATGGCCGCGCCGACTTCGCGCGCCGCGTCGTTGACCGCGGCGGCGACGCCGTGTTTCGCCACCGGAGTGCCCGCGATGATCGCGGCGGTGGCGGGTGCGGTGCACAAGCCGATGCCGGTGCTCATGATGAGCAGCGGCCACAGGATGTCGACGTAGGAAGCGTCGACGCCGACCCCGCCGAGGGCGATCAGCGCGATGCCGATCAAGACCAGACCGCCCGCGGCGGGCAGGCGCAGTCCGATCCGTTCGCTGAGCCGGGGCGCGAACGCCGAGATGGTGACCATCGGCAGCATCATCGGCGCCATGGCCAGCGCCGACACCAGCGGGCGGTAGCCGAAGATCAGCTGGAAATACTGCACGATCAGCATGAACATGCCGAACCCGACCAGGAACTGCAGCGCCACGATGGCGGTGCCGCTGCCGAAGCCGCGGTCGGCGAACAGGCGCACGTCGAGCAGCGGGTAGGCGACGCGCAGTTCGATCATGACGAACGCGATCGCCGAGACCACCGCGACGGCGGCGGCGACGAGCACCACGGGGGCGAGCCAGCCGCGCGCGGGCACCTCGATCGCCGCCACCACGATCGCGCCGACGGCCAGCGCGCCGGTCACCGCGCCGAAGGGGTCGAACGCGGGCCTTGCGCTGTCGGTTGATTCGGGGACGGTGAACGCGGCGATCGACAGGACGACGCCCGCGGCGGTCATGCCGACGAACACCGAAATCCAGGACCAGTACTCCAGCAGGATTCCCGAGCCGAGGATGCCGAGGATGGCGCCGACGCCCGCGACGCCCGCCCACAGCCCGATGGCCCCGTTGCGGCGCTCCGGGGGGAAGCTCGCGGTGATCAGCGACAGGGTGGACGGCATGACCAGGGCCGCGCCGACGCCCGCCAGGCCGCGCGCGGTGATCAGCCAGGTGGGGCTGTCGAGCAGCAGCGGCAGCGCGGATGCCAGCGCGAACACGATCAGGCCCGCGATGAGGGCCGCTCGGCGTCCGTAGCGGTCGCCGAGGGCGCCCGCGGGCAGTACGAGACAAGCCAGCGCGAGGGTGTATCCGTCCACGATCCAGGTCAGTTGGACCTGGCTGGCGCCGGTGTCGGCGGCGATCTCCGGCAGTGCCGTGTAGAGGGCCGCCATCGAGGCGATCACCAAGGTCACGGCCAGGCAGGACAGGGTGAGCAGCCAGCGATGCACGCCGGTCAGGCCACCGCGTCGGTTGACATCCATCGGGTCTCCGAAACTCTCGGTATCGCTGCGCTACTAGCAGTAGCATAAGTTCGCCGTGCACCGATAGCCCGCGTGACCTCGGCCACGTCCCGGCCCGGTCGCGGCTCGGCCTGCCCGCCGTATTCGCCCGCCGGACGAGGACAATGACAATGGAGCGGCGGTGCGGAAGGCTGTTGTCGATATGAACGGTGAGGGGTCGGTATGAACGGTGAGGATGAGGCCGCAATCGACCCCCGTCGCGTGCGCTCGCGCAACCGGCTGCTCGACGCGTCGGTCGCGCTCCTGAAATCCGGTGGGCTGGAAGCGGTCACCGTCGAAGGTGTGACCAAGCTCTCGAAGGTCGCCAAGACCACGTTGTATCGACATTTCGACAACGCCGTGCAGTTGCGGGCGGCCACGATCGAGCGACTGCTGCCGCCGGTGCTGGAGACCCCGCCGCCGGGACCGCTGCGCGACCGTCTCATCGCCCTGCTGGAACGTCAAGCCGACGCGATCCACGACGCGCCGCTGCAGATCTCCACCCTGGCCTGGCTCGCCACCGGCGCCGAGCGCGGCGCCGACAGCCCCGAACTCACCTCCCTGAGCCGCCGCCTCATCGACCAGTACCGGGTGCCGTTCGACCTGGTCCTCGACACCGCCGAGGCGCGCGCGCAACTCGGCGACTTCGACATCTTCTTCGCGCTCTCCCAGTTGGTCGGGCCGCTGGTGTTCACCAAACTCATCGGCCTCGGCGCGCCGACGCACGCCCAGTGCGCCCAGATCGTCGACGACTTCCTCGCCGCGCGCGCCGCCGCCCGCACGGTCGCCGAATCGGACGCGGGACACCCGAGAATTCCGGGATTCGCCGCCGGGTAGCATCTGGTTGCTCGGCGGGCGACGAGGAAACCGGTGGAATTCCGGTGCGGTCGCGCCACTGTGAACAGCCAGACCCTCTCCGGCGAGCACCGCAACCCCCGATGGGCGCGTCACCCGAGGAAGGTCACCCGTGATCCTGCTGCTGTCCACGTCCGACACCGACCTGTTGAGCGCGCGCGCCAGCGGCGCCGAGTACCGCTGGGGCAATCCGGCCAGGTTGCTGGTGGCGGACCTGCCCGCGCTGCTCGACGGGGTCGACCTGGTGATCGTGCGCATCCTCGGCGGCAAGCGGGCCTGGGAGGACGGGCTCGACGCGCTGCGCGCCCACGGAATCCCGCTGGTCGCCCTCGGCGGTGAGATCGCCCCCGACGCCGAACTCATGGAATGTTCCACCGTGCCGGGCGGTGTGGCCGCCGACGCGCACAACTACCTGGCCGCGGGCGGCGCGGAGAACCTGCGCCAACTCCACAACTTCCTCTCCGACACGGTGCTGCTCACCGGACACGGCTTCGAACCGCCCGTGCACCTGCCGAACTGGGGCGAACTCGACCGCGCCGCGCGCCCCGCCGACGAATCCGCGCCCACCGTCGCGGTGATCTACTACCGGGCCCAGCATCTGGCGGGCAACACCGGCTACATCGACGCGCTGTGCGCCGCCGTCGAGGACGCGGGCGCCAGGCCGCTGCCGCTGTACTGCGCCTCGCTGCGCACCGCCGAACCCGCACTGCTCGACACCCTGCGCCGCGCCGACGCGCTGGTGGTGACGGTGCTCGCCGCGGGCGGCACCAAACCGGCCACCGCGTCGGCGGGCGGCGAGGACGAGGCATGGGATGTCGCCGCGTTGGCCGAACTCGACGTGCCGATCCTGCAGGGACTGTGCCTGACCAGCGGCCGCTCCCAGTGGGAGGCCAACGACGACGGCCTGTCGCCGCTGGATGTCGCGACCCAGGTCGCTGTGCCGGAATTCGACGGCCGCATCATCACGGTGCCGTTCTCCTTCAAGGAATTCGACGCCGACGGCCTGTCCACCTACGTTCCCGACGCCGAACGCGCGGCGCGAGTGGCTGGTATCGCCGTGCGCTACGCGCGACTGCGCCGAATTCCCGCGGCGGACAAGCGGATCGCGCTGATGCTGTCGGCCTATCCGACCAAGCACGCCCGCATCGGCAACGCGGTCGGCCTCGACACCCCGGCCAGCGCGATCCGGCTGCTCGACGCGATGCGTTCGGCCGGTTACGATCTCGGCGCGCCGGGGGAGATCCCGGGTCTGGCCGAGGGTGACGGCGACGCGCTGATCCACGCGCTGATCGCCGCGGGCGGCCAGGATCCCGACTGGCTGAGCGCGGAACAGTTGGCCGGCAACCCGATTCGTCTGGGCGCGGCTACCTACGCGCGCTGGTTCGACACTCTGCCGCAGGATCTGCGCGAGGCCGTGGTGCAGGCGTGGGGTCCGCCGCCGGGCGAACTCTACGTCGACCGCTCCGGCGATCCGGCGGGCGAGATCGTCATCGCCGCACTGCGTTTCGGCAATCTCGTGCTGATGGTGCAGCCGCCGCGCGGCTTCGGCGAGAATCCGGTGGCGATCTACCACGATCCCGATCTGCCGCCGAGCCACCACTACCTGGCCGCCTACCGCTGGCTGCGCGCGCCCGAGGCCGATGGCGGCTTCGGCGCCGACGCCATGGTGCACCTCGGCAAGCACGGAAACCTGGAATGGCTGCCAGGCAAGACCCTCGGCATGTCCGCCTCCTGCGGCACCGACGCCGCGCTCGGCGACCTGCCGCTGATCTATCCGTTCCTGGTGAACGACCCCGGTGAGGGCACCCAGGCCAAGCGCCGCGCGCACGCCACCCTGGTCGACCACCTGATTCCGCCGATGGCGCGGGCCGAGAGCTACGGCGACATCTCCCGCCTCGAACAGCTGCTCGACGAACACGCCAACATCTCCGCGCTCGACCCCGCGAAACTGCCCGCCATCCGGCAGCAGATCTGGACCCTCATGCGCGCCGCCGAAATGGACCACGACCTCGGCCTCACCGAGCGGCCCGACGAAGAATCCTTCGACGACATGCTCCTGCACGTCGACGGCTGGCTGTGCGAGATCAAGGACGTGCAGATCCGCGACGGCC
The DNA here is from genome assembly GCF_015674855.1 of Nocardia bovistercoris. Lineage (GTDB taxonomy): Bacteria > Actinomycetota > Actinomycetes > Mycobacteriales > Mycobacteriaceae > Nocardia > Nocardia bovistercoris. The sequence continues at coordinate 161,677 of NZ_JADMLG010000012.1, forward strand.
TGCACATTCTCGGTCAGGCGCCGTCCGGCGAGACCGAACTCGACCTCGTGCTCGCCATGCTGCGCGCGCGTCAACTGTGGGGCGGCGAGCGCAATGTGCCCGGCCTGCGCGAAGCGCTCGGACTGGACGAATCCGGCGCCGCCGCACGCGTTTCGGTGGACACCGCCGAGGCCACCGCGCGTGCGCTGGTCGGCGCGTTGCAGGCCACCGGGTGGTCGGTGGACGCGGTGGACGGGATTCTGCGCGATTTCAGCGCCGCCATCACCGAATCCGCCCTCGGCGTCACCGAATCTGCCTCTGGTGTCGTAGGCTCCGAGGTCCGGCCCGCCGCAGGCTCCGAGGTCCGGCCTGCTGTGGAATCCGAGTTGCGGCTTGCTGCCGAATCCGTTCCCGGTGCTGCTGAATCCGAGGTTCGGTCCGTCGCGGAGTCCGAGGTCCGGCCTGCTGTGGAATCCGAGTTGCGGTTCGCTGCCGAATCTGCCCTCGGTGCTGTCGAGTCCGATTCGCGGCTCGCCGCGGTCGGCACGGTGCTGCGCTTCGCCGCTGCGGAGGTAGCGCCTCGAGTGCGTCAGACCGGGATCGAGATCGAGCGGGTGCTGCACGCCCTGAACGGCGGCTTCGTGCCCGCGGGGCCGAGCGGGTCGCCGTTGCGCGGCTTGATCAACGTGCTGCCGACGGGTCGCAACTTCTACTCCGTCGACCCCAAGGCGGTGCCGTCGCGGCTGGCCTGGGAAACCGGTCAGGCCATGGCGGATTCGCTGCTGCGCCGCTATCGCGACGACCACGGCGAGTACCCGCGCTCGGTGGGCCTGTCGGTGTGGGGCACCTCGGCCATGCGCACCTCAGGCGACGATATCGCCGAGGTGCTCGCGCTGCTCGGCGTGCGGCCGGTGTGGGACGAGGCCAGCCGCCGCGTCACCACCCTCGAGGCGATCCCGCTCGCCGAAATGGACCGCCCGCGCATCGACGTGACGGTCCGCATCAGCGGCTTCTTCCGCGACGCCTTCCCGCACGTGCTCGCCATGCTCGACGACGCGGTGCGCTTGGTCGCCGACCTCGACGAACCCGCCGAATCCAATTACGTTCGCGCGCACGCCGACGCCGATCAGGCCGAACACGGCGACCGGCGCCGCGCGACCACGCGGATCTTCGGTTCGAAACCCGGCACCTACGGCGCGGGCCTGCTCCAGCTGATCGACTCCAAGAGCTGGCGCACCGACGACGACCTCGCGCAGGTCTACACCGCGTGGGGCGGATTCGCCTACGGCCGCGACCTCGACGGCGCGCCCGCCGCCGACGACATGCGCACCGCCTACCGCCGAATCACTGTGGCCGCCAAGAACACCGACACCCGCGAACACGACATCGCCGACTCCGACGACTACTTCCAGTACCACGGCGGCATGGTCGCCACCGTGCGCGCGCTCACCGGCCGCAACCCCGAGGCCTACATCGGCGACAGCACCCGCCCCGACGCCGTGCGCACCCGCACCCTGTCGGAGGAGACCTCGCGGGTGTTCCGCGCGCGCGTGGTCAACCCGCGTTGGCTCGAGGCCATGCGCAGGCACGGCTACAAGGGCGCCTTCGAAATGGCCGCCACCGTCGACTACCTGTTCGGCTACGACGCCACCACCGACGTGGTCGCCGACTGGATGTACGAGAAGCTCACCGAGAGCTACGTTTTCGACGACGTGAACCGCAAGTTCATGGAGCAGTCGAACCCGTGGGCGCTGCACGGCATCGCGGAACGCCTCCTCGAGGCGGCCGAACGCGGCATGTGGTCGGCCCCGGAAGCCGAGACTCTGGATCGGCTGCGTCAGGTGTACCTGGAGACAGAAGGCGAACTCGAGTAGGCGAACGTCTGCGATGCGGGGTGCCGTAAGTAGCCGCGTCGGGTCGTGGGTTCGCGTCGACCGCCATACGTGCGGGGGCCTGCGTCGTGTCGCCCGCTACCGGCGTGCGGTGGAGACGTCCGGCGATCCGGTGCGGGGGTGCCGGTGTCCACCACGGCACCGGAGCGCACGGGTGCGCTGTCCGATGCCTGCCCGCCGCTGCGGCTTTCGTCGGCGATCGCCGATGTGTCGGGCGACTCCGGTGCGGACCTGCGGCACAGTAGCAGCGCCGACCACCCTGCGGCCCACAGCAGCAGGCCGTTGCGCAGCGTCAGCACGATTACGCCGGGCAGGCTTCCGGTGGCGACCCGGTCGTAGACGAACGGGAATTCGACCTGGGTCGCGAACGCGGCAGCGAGCAGTACCGCGAAGACGGGGCGTTGGGTCGTGCGGGGATCGAGGGCGCACACCGCGGCGACCGCGACCGCCCACACGACGTACTGCGGGCTGAGCACGCGACTGGTCACCATGACGAGCAGCACCGCGCACAACGCCAGATCCGCGACGGGCGGCCGATATCGCAGGCGCACCACGAGCAGCGCCGCGCCGCCGACGAGGGTGGCGAGCACGCATCCGCGCGCCACCGCCGACACCAGCGGACCCGACAGTTCCTCGGCGCCGTAGCGGTGCGTGATGGTCCAGCCGCCGTGGATCCACCGCGCGATCAGCAGCGGTGTGGCGGCGGGTGATTCGATCTGCAGGCCGCGTTCGGACTGGAACCGCAGGAACGACCACGCCCCCGGACTCCACGCCGTCAGCGCCGCCGCCGTCACGGCTCCGATACCGGCCGCCGCCGCACTCACCGGCCGCAGCGCACGCCCGCGCAGGCCGAGCAGCACCAGCACCGGCCACAGCTTCAGCAACGCCCCCGCCGCGACGGCCGCCCCCGCCGCCAGCGGCCTGCGCGTTACCCACAGCAGCGCCGCGATCGCCGCGACCGCGACCACGAGATCGATTCGCCCGTAACAGACTCGACCGACCAGCGCCACGCCGAGCACCCACATCCACGGCCCCCGCTGTGCCGATGCGCTGCCTTCGCGCGGTGCCGATGCGCTGCCTTCGCGCGGTGCCGATGCGCTGCCTTCGCGGCGTGCCGCCCGGATCAGCAGCGCCAATGCCCCCGCGTCGGCCGCGGCGACCACTGCGAAGAAGAACCAGTTGTAGGCGTGCCCGCCGCCGAGCAGCCACGGCGCGACCAGCAGCGCGCCGGTCAGCGGCGGATACTGCCACCGCTCGTCCGTGAGGGGGAACCCGTGCCCGGACACCATGTCCCCGGCCCAGGTCCGATACAGCGTGATGTCGGCGGCCGAGGCGTCCCACACGCTGTGCGGCAGCGCCGTCACCCCGGTGAACACCACGATGAGCAGACGCGTGACCGCCCACACCGCCCACACCTTCGCTACCAACGACAGCCCGCGCACAACGCCGCAGCCTAGCCGCCGCTACGCCGAAATCCTCGGTGGGGGAGGCTATCCCGCACGGTCGGGATCGGGTAGGTTTCGTTCGCGGCGGTGCGGGCATTCTCGGCGAGAAAGTCTTCCGCCCGCCGGGCGACGGGGAGGTGCGGTCCTGGACACACTGTGGAATTTCGTCGTCACGCGCAGGCATCAACTGGCCGTCGACTCGTATCTGCACGTGTCGGCGGTGGTGCAGTCCCTGCTCCTGGCCACCGTCGTCGCCGTGCTGATCGGGATCGCGGTGTACCGCAGTCCGCTCGGCTCCTCGGCGGCCACCGCGGCGGCGAGCGCGGCCCTGACGGTGCCCTCGTTCGCGCTGCTCGGCCTGCTGATCCCGATCTTCGGGCTCGGGGTCGGGCCGACCATCATCGCACTCGTCGTCTACGCACTGCTGCCGATCCTGCGCAACACCATCGTCGGACTCGACTCGGTCGACCCGTCGGTGACCGACGCCGCGCGCGGTGTCGGCATGAACCGGCTGCGGGTGCTGACCGCGATCGAACTCCCGCTGGCGTGGCCGTCCATCCTGGCGGGCATGCGGGTCAGCGCCCAGATGAGCATGGGCATCCTCGCGCTCGCCGCCTACGCCAAGGGGCCTGGACTTGGCAATGTGATCTTCTCCGGACTGTCGCGCGTCGGCAGTCCGAACGCCGTGCCGCAGGCGCTGACCGGCACCGTCCTCGTCATCCTGCTCGCCCTGGCGTTGGACGGTGTACTGGTACTCGTCGGGCGCCTCACCACCTCGAGGGGAATCCGTGACCGACACTGAACCCGGCGCCCCGGCGGTATCCGGGGCGGAGATCGTGCTCGACGCCGTCACCAAACATTACCCGGGACAGCGCGATCCGGCCGTCGACCGAGTGTCGCTGCGCATACCCGCCGGCGAAATCGTGGTGCTGGTCGGCCCTTCCGGCTGCGGCAAGACCACAACCATGCGCATGATCAACCGTCTCGTCGAACCGACCTCGGGCACCATCACCATCGGCGGCGCGGACGTCACCGCCATGGACCCCGACCGGCTGCGCCGCGGCGTCGGCTATTCCATCCAACAGGCCGGGTTGTTCCCGCACCTCACGGTCGCCAAGAACATCGCGACCGTGCCGGGACTGCTCGGCTGGGACCGCCGCAGGATCGCGGCGCGCGTCGACGCCATGCTCGAACTGGTCGGCCTGGATCCCGCCGAGTATCGCGGCCGGTATCCGCGCAAACTCTCCGGCGGGCAGCAGCAGCGCGTCGGGGTGGCGCGCGCACTGGCCGCCGACCCGCCGGTCCTGCTCATGGACGAACCCTTCGGCGCGCTCGACCCGATAACCCGAGGCGCGCTCCAGGACGAATTGCTGAGCCTGCAAGCGGAACTCGGCAAGACGATCGTCTTCGTCACCCACGATTTCGCCGAGGCCGTGAAATTGGGCGACCGCATCGCGGTTCTCGGCGACCGCTCCCGCATTCTCCAATACGACACCCCCGCCGCGATCCTGGCCCGACCCGCCGACGAGACCGTCGCGGGTTTCGTCGGTACGGACGCCTCGCTCAAACAGCTCACCCTGACTCGCGTCGGGGAGGTCCCCCTCGAACGCGGGGCAACCGTCGGCACCACCGATTCCGTGGAAACCTTGCGCACGGCCTCGGGTGATCGGTCGACGGTGATCGTGCTCGACGAACGCGGTAGGCCGCTGCGACGCGTCACCGCCGCCGAGGCGCACACGGCATCGACGCTCGACGCGGCGGGCACGGCTGTCGAGGCGACCGTGTCGACGGAGGCGACTTTGCAGGCCGCGCTCGCCGCGCTGCTGGCCGAGGCGTCGGCGACCGCCGTGGTAGTCGCGCCTGACGGAGCCTATGTCGGGCTGATCACCGTCGAGACCCTCGTCGCGCATCTGTCGACACTGCGAGATTCAGTCCGGGGATCGACGCGTGACGAAGTCGAGAGTCCGGCGCCCGACCAGGCCGAGAGGCCATCGGAGGCCAAGGCATGACCGGCGTGACCGCTACCCGTGGCGCCCCGGCCACGCGCGATACCGCGCGTACGAAAAGCGAATTCACGCGACTGCTTGTGCAACCCGCCGTGGTGGCCCTGCTGACGGTCGGCGTCCTGGTGTGGGCGTTCGATCGGGACCTCACCGCGACCCAGAAGGCGAGCCTGAACGCGAACACCATCGCGACGGTCACCAGGGAACACATCCTCATCACCGCGGCGGTGGTGCTGATCGTCGTAGCGATCGGAGTCCCGCTCGGCACCGCGCTCACCCGCCCCGGATTCCGCCGCCTCGCACCGCTGTTCGTCGGCATCGCCAACGTGGGCGCCGCCGCACCCGCCATCGGCCTGATCGTGCTGTTCTATCTGCTGACCCGCACCACCGGATTCTGGATCGGCGTCGCACCCATCGCCTTCTACGCACTGCTTCCGGTGCTGCGCAACACGATCCTGGGCTATCAGCAGGTCGACCCGGTTCTGGTCGACGCGGGTCGCGGCCAGGGCATGTCGCCCGCGACGGTATTGCGGCGCATCGAATTCCCACTGGCCGTCCCCTACATCCTCGCGGGCCTGCGCACCGCCCTTGTGCTCGCCGTCGGCACCGCGACCTTGTCGTTCCTGGTGAGCGCGGGCGGTCTGGGCATCCTCATCGACACCGGATACAAGCTGCGCGACAACGTCACCCTCGTGGTCGGCGCGGTGCTCGCGGTCGCGCTGGCGCTGCTCGTGGACTGGTTCGGCGCCCTCGCCGAGGCATTCCTCGGACCGAGGGGACTGCGATGAGAACACTGCGCGCACTGGCGGCCACCCTCGGACTCGCGTTGATCGCGGCGTGCGGACTGCAATCGGGCGGCGCGGTGCCGCTGCGCGTCGGCCCGGGCAGCATCGCCCCGGTGCCCGACCTCGATGGCGTCCCGATCACGGTGGGTTCCAAGGATTTCACCGAACAGAACATCCTCGGCTACATCATCGAATTCGCACTGCTGGCCGCGGGCGCCGAGGTGCGCGACCTCACGAATATCCAGGGCTCCAACAGCTTGCGCGACGCCCAGGTGCACGGCCAGATCGATATCGCCTACGACTACACCGGCACCGGCTGGATCAACTACTTGGGCAAGGAGATTCCGGTGGCCGACGAGGCGGGTCAGTTCGAGGCCGTGCGCGCCGAGGACCTGGACCGCTACGACATGGTGTGGACGGCGATGGCCCCGATGAACAACACCTACGCCCTCGCCACCAGTCGCCGCGTCGCCGACCAGAACGGCATCCGCACCCTCTCGGACTACGCCCGCCTGATCGCGACCGACCCGGGCGCGGCGACCACCTGCGTCGGCACCGAATTCAACGTCCGCCAGGACGGATATCCCGGCATGGCGCGCACCTACGGCATCGACGTGGGCGCGGCCCGCCGCCAGATCGTCCAGGACGCGGTCGTTTACCAGGCCACCGCCGACGGCAAACAGTGCCGCTTCGGCTCGGTCGCCGCCACCGACGGCCGAATCCCCGCCCTCGACCTCGTACTGCTGACCGACGACCGCTCCTTCTTCCCGAAATACAATGCGGCACTGGTGATGCGCCGCGACTTCGCCGAGGCGTACCCGTCCGTCGCCGAGATCATGACACCGATCTCACGACTGCTCACCAACGAGGTCGCGACCGAACTCAACCGCCAGGTCGACGTCGAGGGCCGCGAGCCCGCGGAAGTGGCGCGCGACTGGATGATCGCCCGCGGATTCGTGACGAAGCCCTGACTCCGCCCGTCGCGATGTAGAGATCGGTTGCCTGCGGGTGGCTTCCGCTGGTTTTCCAGCCGTGCGGCGGTGAGGATGGATCCCACTGTTTCGGGTGGGAGGTCGGTGTGGCTTCAGGACGGGTACTGGCTCGCGCAGCCGTGCCGACGGCGGTAACCGCCGTGATCTCGACGGGGCCCGCGGCGGCGGTGAATTACGTGACCAACGGAGATTTTTCGCTGTGGATATGGGCGAGCGTCGCGGTGCTGATCATCGGGGTGTTCGCGGTGGCGTGGTGGACGCGATCGCTGCGATCCGCAGCCGCCGGCGGCGGGCGGGCACGGGGAATCCTGCTGCGAAAGGTCGAGGCCCGTGGCGGGCTTCTGGTTCACGGGATCCATTCTTCGGGGACCGCGGTCGAGGTGGATGGAGGTCGTTTCGGCGGGAATATCGAAGTCGACGGCATCACCGCGGGTGATGCCGCACACCCTCCGGTGAGCGGTACGTCGGGGTCCGCCGCGTCGATCTACGACTTCGAACGCGTCACCGTCGGAGGCGATTTGCGGATCACGCACCATCTCCACGTCGGCGTGGTGCCATCCGGCGGATTCCACGACGGCAGATCGCACTACATCTCTCAGGTACGTGAGTTCCTCGCCCCGGTGAACGGACTCCTCGACCGGGAACACGAACTCGGCGAACTCACCGATTTCTGTCGTGGGGAACAGCCTTACCTGTGGATCGAAGCGGAGCCGTGGGCGGGAAAGACCGCGCTACTGTCGTGGTTCACCCTGTCCCCGCCGTCGAAGGTGACGGTGATCGGATTCTTCGTCACCGATCGGCTCGCCGATCAGAACACCCACACCGCTTTCACCGCCGCGGTTCTCGGGCAACTCGCCGTTCTGCTTCCTGATCACCACGCATCGATCGCCGCGGCGACCATCGACCGCGACGGTCTGCGCGCCGAACTGCTCACCCTCGCGGCGCGCCGCGAAGCCGCCGCGGGTCGCCGGTTGGTGCTGGTCGTGGACGGACTGGACGAGGACACCGGCACACCACCGATCGTGACTCTGCTGCCGTCGCGACCGGATCCGAACCTGCGGGTCATCGTGTCCAGCCGCCACGGTCCGCCCCTGCCCATCCCGCACGGCCACCCCTTGGCCGATACCGCGCCGCACCCACTCGCCGCATCGCCGTTCGCCGCCGATATCCGGGCCAAGGCCCTCGCGGAACTCAGGGCTCTGCTGCGCGGCCCGGTCGAGCACCGTGACCTGCTCGCGTTGATCACCGCCGCCAACGGCCTGACCGCCTCCGAACTCGCCGATCTCACCGGTACGGCGCCGTTCCGGATCCATGAACTGCTGCACGTGGTCGCGGGCCGCAGCCTGCGCACCCTGTCCGCCTATTCCGGTCCCGACGAGGGTGACCCGGTGTACGCGCTCGCCCACGAGACCTTGCAGCGCACCGCCGAATCCGAGCTCGGCGTCGCCTACATCGGCACATGCCTCGAAGAGTTCCACGCCTGGGCCGATCGCTACCGCAACCTCGCCTGGCCCGACCGCACCCCCGACTTCCTGCTCCGCCGCTATTTCACGGTCTTGGACAAGCACGACGACCTTCCGCGCATGACGGCCGCGGCCGTCGATGCTGCCCGGCACGACCGGATGCGCGCGCACACCGGCGGCGACGCGATCGCGCTCGACGAGATCCGCACCGTGCAGCACCACATCCGTGAACAACCCGATCCCGACCTGTTCGCCACCGCGCGCCTCGCTCGCCATCGCGACGACCTGCACAACCGCAACGAGTACATTCCCACCGAGTTGCTGACGCTGTTCGCCCGGCTCGGCCGACTCGACCGCGCTGAAGCCCTCGCCTACGGCATTCGCGATCCCGAACGTCAGGCGAAGGCATTCGCGCATCTGGCCGAAGAAGTGCGCGATACCGATCCCGCGAGCGCGGTCCGACTCGCCGATCGGACCGAAACCCTCATGGACCGATATATGCGGCCGGAGGTGGAGATCGAGGTTCTCGTCTGCCTGGCGGCGGTGCTGATGACGACGAACACTGAGCGCGCACTCGAATTCGTAGAGCGTGCCGTGACTCTCGTCCCGAAGGTCTCGCTGCCGGGCCGCCGCGCGGACGTGTTCGATCAGCTGGTGGCGGTGGTGGCACGCGCGAATCCGGATCGTGGGGAAGTCATCGCCGAGCGCACCGATCCCCGGCAGTGGCGTGCGAGGGCTTACGTCGAGCTCTGCGCGGCGGTGGTGAGTGCGGACCCCGAGCGAGCCATGGATCTCGCGGACCGCGCGGAGGCCCTCGTGGGCAATCTCTACGATTGGAAAGCGCGGTACGGTGTCCTCCCTCGGCTCGCTGCGGTGATCGCGCGAACGGATCCTGAGCGCGCGGGTCGCCTGGTCGAGGAGACGGAATCCCATCTCGGGAGCCTGCGAGACCCGTCGGATCTGGTCGAGATGTTGACCCAGCTCGTCGATGCGACGGTGGAGTCGGATCGCGACCGTGCCGTTCGCTACAGCGACCGCGCCGAAATTCTGGCGCGCGCCTTGTCTGTCTGGTGGCAGCGTTCGACAGCCTTCGCGCGGTTGGCCGTCGCCGTGGCGGGGTTCGACATCGACCGCGCCGAAGCCTTGACCGCAGAGGTCCTCAGTCCGGCACAGCGCGCCGATACCCTCGCGCGGCTCGCGGTCGCGATGGTGGGCACGGATACGAACCGTGCGGTTCGGCTCGCGGATCACGCCGAGAAGCTCACCCGAGAATCCCGCCCGGCCGCCCTCGCGGCCGAATCCCTTATCGCCCTGGCGAGGACGGTGGTCGGGACGAACGCCCCGCTCGCTCGGCGGCTCATCGATCGCGCCGATCCGTGCACCGACGCCATCCTCGACTCGCGGCCACGGATCAACGCACTTGCCCGCACGGCCGCGATACTGGCCGGGATGGATGTCGAGCGCGCTCACCGAGTCCTCGACCGCGCCGAGGTCGTCGCCGACGATATTCCCGATCCAGCGGACCGATGCGCCGCGCTGAACTTTCTGGCCCGCCATGCCATCGATGTCGACCCCGACCGCGCCGAGCGGATCATCGACCGCGCGGCGAAGGTTTCCGAGCGCATTCGCGAGCCGGACAAGCGAGCGTTCGCTTTCGCCGATGTGGCGAGCGCGATGGCGCGAGTGAATCCGAACCGAGCCGAGTCGCTGATCCAGGACCTTCCCGGGCTGTACCGGTCCGAGGCGCTGGCCCACCGGGCGATGTCGTTGTGGCCCTCCGATTCCGACCGGGCCGCCGGGCTCATCGACCGCGCGGAGGCCGACCTCCGAAGTGGTGTCCACCGGATCGAATACCCGAATGCCGTCGCTCGAGTGGTCCCCGTGCTGGCGAATTTCGATCCGGCCCGCGCCGAGGCTCTCGTCGCGAGCATCTTCATCCCCGAAGACCGCACGCCAGCGCTCGCGAACCTGGCCGTCGCGCTGTCTGCCCGCGATCCCGATCGCGCCGAAATCCTCGCCGACAGCATCGTCGAAGGGTTCGTCCATTCGAACGCGCGGGCCTCGGCGTTCACGAACCTCGCGGCGGCGGTGGCCCCGCTCGACCGGGACCGGGCTGCTCGGCTCAGCGTGCGCGCCGAAGCCCTCATCCTCGACCGCGCCACGTCGTATCACCAACCCGAGGATCTGCTTCGCCTGGCCGTGGTCGTGGCCGGTATCGAACCCGAGAGGGCGATCGGACTCGTCGACCGCGCCGCCGCTCTCGCCCGCGACATGCGGAGCCAGCTGCTGCAAGCGCACGTCTTCACCGACCTCGCCGCGGTCGCGGCTGTGCTCGAGTCCGGTGCCGACGAATCCATCGAGCAGGGCATCGTGAGCCGACGTTCGACGGCACCGTCCGACGGCGCCGAGGGAAGCCGAAGCAGGCGCTTCCTGGCGCGCGCATGGTCGCTCGACCGATGGGATGTCCCACTGAAGGTTCTGCCGCTCATCGACGCGCCACTGCTGCACGAATTGGTCACCGAGTTGCTCGACGAATAGCGCAGGCCGAGCGGTAGCGCGATGTGGATTCGCGACTTGCGCTGTAGTTCTCGTCGGACAGTCGGCGACGAGCGTGGGTTCGCCCCGCGATGTGGCGTGAATTCGTCACTCCCGCTGTAGGTCCAGCCGGGTCGGTCGACGAACAGCGCCGGATCAGCCGTGGTGTGACGTGGATTCGGTACTCGCGCCATAATTCTCGCCCGGTTGGCGCAGGCGTGCGGCGAGTCCGTCGAGCGCGCAGACCAATCCGAAGTCGAAGGCGATCTCACGTGCCGTCGCGTCGTGGATGGGCGGCGCGGCGCGGTATTCGGCGACCATCTCCGGGTAGTCGCCCGCGAGTTCGAGGGTCTGCTCGATGAGCGCGTCGCGGGCGTCGTCATCGCCGCCGAGGGTTGTGCGCCAGGCGATTTCGGGGATGACCTGGCCGAGGACGAAGCACATGACGGTGCCGCTGGCCAGGTAGACGTCGATCCCGGTGAAGCCCGCGCGCACGAAGGTGCGGCGCAGCCGATCGGTGAGGCGCAACGAATTCGGACCCATACTCGGCAGGTGCCCGACCAGCGAGGCCGACCAGGGGTGGGCGATCATCGCGTGGCGCAGGCCGTGCGCGAACGAGGTGACCACCTCGCGCCAGGACGCCTGTTCGGGTTCGAGGATGTCGAGGGTGCCCCAGAACTCGTCGAGTACCAGTTCCAAGAGTTCGTCCTTTGTGGCGACGTGCCAGTACAGGCTGGTGGCGCCCGCGTCGAGCGCGGCGCCGAGTTTGCGCATGCTCAGCGCGGCCAGGCCCTCGGCGTCGAGTATCTCCATGGCCGCGGCCACGATCTGCTCGCGGTCGAGTCCTGAGGCCCTCGCCTGACGGGGTTCGCGGGTCCATACCGAGGAGAACTGCTTGCTCACGTCACCGATCCTAATTCGCTCGCACGCCGTTCGAGATTATCGTACAGTGTGCGAGTGACCTCGAACGCTGTACGAGACCCGCGCCGCTGGTGGATCCTGGTGGTGCTGTGCCTGTCCCTGCTGGTTCTGATGATCGACGGAACGATCCTGAATCTGGCCATCCCGTCCCTCATCACCGAACTCGGCGCGACCCCCGCCGACATCCAGTGGATCCTGGACGCCTACGTCCTCGTCTTCGCCGGTCTCCTGTTGACCGCGGGCAGCCTCTCCGACCGCTTCGGCAGACGCCGCGTCCTGATCATCGGCCTCGCCGTCTTCGGCGCGGCCTCCCTCGCCGCCGTGCTCGCCACCGAACCGTGGCAGGTGGTCGCCGCGCGCGCCGCCATGGGCGTCGGCGGATCACTCATCATGCCCTCGACACTGTCGATCCTCATGACCACCTTCGCCGAGGACGAACGCCGCACCGCCATGGCCGCCTGGGCCACGGTCTCCATGGTCGGCATAGTCGCGGGCCCCACCCTCGGCGGATTCCTGCTCGAACACTACTGGTGGGGTTCGGTGTTCCTGCTCAACATCCCGGTCGCCGCACTGGCCATCGCCGCCGCGCTCGTCCTCATGCCCGAAACCACCGGCGAACAGCGCCCCGTCGACATCATCGGCGTCACCCTGTCGATCCTCGCCCTCGGCGCCACCGTCTTCGTCATCATCGAACGCGAATGGAACATCGCCATGATCGCGCTCGCCATCGCCGCCGCCCTCGGCTTCGTGGTCTGGGAGGCCCGCTCCGACCACCCCATGCTCCCGCTCGGCGTCTTCGCCCACCGCGACTTCACCGGCACCGCCCTCACCCTCCTGCTCATGGTCTTCGGCATGGGCGCGGTCATGCTGATCCTCACCCAATACCTCCAATTCGTCCTCGGCTACAGCCCCATGCGCGCAGGCCTCGCCCTGCTCCCATACGCGATCGCGGCCGCCATCTGCAACGGACTCGGCGCCACCCTCGGCAAGAAGATCAGCAACAAAGCCCTGATCGTGTCCGGCCTACTGGTAATGGCCGCCGCATTCGCCGTCCTCGCCATCGGCGAAAGCTACCCGTGGATCCTGGCGAGCATGCTCATCATGGGCGCGGGCGGCGGCCTGGCCGGGCCCGCCGCCTACGCCTCCATCATGAACGCCATCCCCCTCGAACACGCGGGCGTAGGCTCCGCCATGAACGACACCCTCCAACAGGTGGGCATGGCGATCAGCATCGCCGTCCTCGGCAGCGTGCTCGCGGGCGTCTTCACCGACAACATGCCCACCGACATCCCCTCCGCGGCACGCGAATCCATCGGCGCGGCGTTCGCTCTCGGCTACATGGAACCCGCCAAGGAGGCGTTCACCGCCGCCATGTCCGCGGGCGCCTGGATCAGCGCGGGCTTCAGCGTCGCCGCCGCCCTCCTCGGTCTCGCCCTACTGCGCACCCGCCGACCCGAACCCGCCCCCGCCGATGAAGAAGTCGAGATCGAGGCAGTCTGAATCGGCGTCGATGGTCGGGCTGACAAGATGTGAACCCTGCCAGACGGTCGGGCGCTACCGCACGGTTCCGGCTGACACTCGGACGGCAGCGACTCGCTGTCAAGACTGGAACAACTGGCACGCTTGGTGTCGAATATACCTACCGCGCTATGAAGTCCACGAAAGTCTCGACATTGCCAGGCTGCATTCCGGTATCGGTCAAGACCTTGAAATCGCACCGGCTCCGTAGGCCGTACCAGCGTCCTCTGTCGATCCGAACGCTCGAGTGGAGCAGATAGTCACGCGGAATGTCGAGATGACTGTCCGAGTATCCCGAGATGCCGTTTATTGTCGTGCGGCAGCTCATCGACCCGTAGGCAACATTCTGCGTCGAGGGCGTGAGCTTCAGAGACCAGGCGAGAGTGTCTGTACTATAGTCCATCTGGCCTGTGAACCGAGCGACGTTGTTCTGATACTCTTTGTACGGCTTGCTCCGTGTGAACTCGAGGTTCGCAGGATTAGGTTCCACGGTCGCTGGCGCGGCAATAATCGATAGTGCGGTTGTCGCTGACAATCAACGCCAAAGAAGCTTATTCACTTGTTCCCCCGTGTGTATTCTGTTTAAGATTCGACCCAGGTTATCAGCACCGCACGTCGATCGTGCGAGTCTTGCTGGGCGAATTCGTACTCGACGTCCACAACATCCCCTAGATTGATGTCGTCGAGTTTTCTCCCGCGCAGGGAATCCAGGCCGAACCAGATTTGATAGCCGGTCGTGGATTCTACGATCCCGGTGGCGCGCTTCCTATTCCAGCGCCAAATCTTGCCGCGCGCAGTGTGAACCCCCTCAGTCTGCATACGACGGAGGCTACGGGGTTCACACCTCCGCTGCAATCCGCCCCGAATCCGGCACCAACACTTCTCGTGGTGACGCCGAAAAGTTCCGGCGCGTAGGTGATCACGCACCCTTGACCTCAACTATCGTCGAGATCCCATGGTGGCGCGGAACGGCTCGGTCACCGCCGCCATGTCTGCGGGCGTCTGGATCAGCGCGGGCTTCAGCGCCGCCGCCCTGCTCGGTCTCGCGCTCCTGCGCACCCGTCCACCCACACCCGTCCCCGTCGATGCGGACGTCGAGATCGAGGCAGTTTGAACGAAGCGCCTTCGGGACGCCGGTGTGTGGCGATCAATTGGGCTGTCGGTCAGCGAATCCGGCGACCTTCTTGTCGCAGGTTTTCGATCCACACCTGCTGTACGGTGTTCTGTGAAGCCCGGCACGGGGGACAGGATCGCGGATCCTGCGAAAGCCAGCGTCTAGGAGATCGCAAGCGGTATGAATAGTAACCAACCGTTCATCTTGGAAATGGCTGTGCATATCGTTCTCGCGGAACGGGCCGACGATTTCGGACGTATTCGTTGGTTACGTTCTCAGCGTCAAGTTCAAACCATTGACCCCAACCACCTCGACCGTGCGATCGAGTTTGTGAAGAGGTTGCCGGACCAGTCGCGAGACGACTTGGAAAATTGGTTGTTCGAATACTACTCGATCGACGGATTCGTGAAAGGATACGCAGTGGATATTCCGGTCGCGGAAACCGTTTCTTCGCTATCGCAAAAGGCGCATACCTACTACCGTGATCTGCGGCGGGGATAGCGTCGCTCGGCGGCGTCATGGTCAGCGGCGGGTCCGGTTCGATCAGTTCCCGAACAATGCGGACAGGATCTGTCCTGTAAGTCGGGCAGACTGACGACATGCGGAACGATCTCATGGCGCAGACACTGCCCGGCACTTCGCCACTCGCCTCGAGGAGGGGCGCGTGACCTCGTCGGAATCGCCGCGGTCGGCGTCCGCGCACGTCTCGACCTGGAAGTTCGACTACCCGATCTTCCACGCCGAGACCCGGGCGCAGTGGCGGACCTGGCTCGAGCACAACCACGCGTCCGTTCGCGGTGTGTGGTTGTGCTCGTGGCGTACCGGTGTCGAACGCCCACGCTGCCCGTACCCCGAGGCGGTCGAAGAGGCCATCTGCTTCGGATGGATCGACTCCACCACCACCGTGTTCGACGACGAGCGCGGCTTGCAATTGTTCACACCACGTCGCGCCAAGAGCGCGTGGACCCGGCTCAACCGCAGCCGCGCGGCGGATATGGAGAGCCGTGGCCTCATGACCGACGCGGGCCGCCGCGCCATAGCGGCGGCGCAGGCCAACGGTTGGTGGACCATCTCCGACCAGGTCGAAGACCTGCGGGAGCCGCCCGAACTCGCGGCGGCACTGGACCTGGACCCGCCTGCTCGCGCCACCTGGGACCGATTCCCGCCCAGCGCGCGCAAGATGATGCTGTGGTGGATCGTCAGCGCCGCCCGAGAAGCAACACGCGCGGATCGGATCGCGCAGGTCGTCGCCGAGGCTCGGGACGGTCGACGCGCCCGCGGGTGACCATTGCAGATGGTGTAGGTGTCATCGCCCGGCGCGGTCACCATAGCTCCAGGCGTGGCTCCACAACCGCGGCTGTCGCAGTTCGTCCCGTGCGCCTCCGGATGGGGCGTCGGTGACGATTTCATGCGCCCGGATCTCGAAGCTGGTTCTTCATGATCTTGCCGGTGGCGTTGCGGGGGAGGTCGTCGCGGAAGTGGATGTGGGCGGGAATCTTGAAGGCGGCGAGTCGTTCTCGGCACCAGGTGCGGATCCGTTCGCCGGTGAGCGTGCTGTCGGTGGTGCGGACAATGTAGGCGGCGCCGACCTCGCCCCAGTGTGGGTGCGGTGTTCCGATGACCGCGGCGAGGACGATCTCGGGGTGTCGGTAGAGGACGTTCTCCACCTCGGCCGGGTAGACGTTCTCGCCGCCGGAGATGTACATGTCCTTCCAGCGGTCCACGATGTGGAAGATCCCGTTCGCGTCGACCAGGGCGGCGTCGCCGGTGCGCAGCCAGCCGTCGAGGGTGAGGGCGGCCGCGGTCTGTTTCGGCTTGTCCCAGTAGCGGGCCATCGTCATGGGGCCGCGGATCCACAGTTCTCCGGTGGTTCCGGCGGTGACCTCGTTGCCGTCGGCGTCGCGGATGCTCGCGCGCGCGTGTAGTACCGGCACACCGACACCCGCGCCGGGGTTCGCGCGCGGCGGCATGAACAGCAGCGTGGAACCGGCCTCGGTGGCGCCGTAGACGGGCATCATGGCGATGCCGCGGCCGCGCCAGGTGGTAATCATGGCGGGCGGGACGGGCGAGCCGCCCACCGCCACGTGGACCGGCCGCAGGTCGACATCGGCGAACTCGGGTAGAGCGGACATGAATTGGAACATCGTGGGCACGCCGCAGAAGTGCGTGACGCCGAGGCGGTGGTCGGTGAACAGTCGCAGGGTTTCGGCTGCGTCGAAGGTTTTCATGAGCAGGACCGTTCCCCCGTGGGTGAGGGCGGGGGTCGCGTAGAGGTGCAGTCCGGCGACATGGAAAGTGGGTAGGACCGTGAGGACGACCGAGTCGGGGCCGATCGCGGCGGTGAGCGCGGAGTTGTCGATATTGGCGAGGGTGGAGCGGAAGGTGTGCACCGCTCCCTTCGGCCTGCCGGTGGTGCCGGAGGTGTAGATGATGATCCAGGGCGTGTCGTCGTCGAAGTCCTCGCGCGGCGCGCCGGGCGTCGAGTCGCGGATCGCCACCTCGTAGGTGTCGGGGTCGCAGCCCCAGTGCAGTGTCGCCATGGGGCGGTCGGTGAGCAGGGCGCGGGCGGTGGCGGCGTTGTCGGCGTCGTGGCAGAGCAGGACCGGGGTGCAGTCGGCGATGATCGCCGCGAGTTCGTGCGGTGTCAGTCGCCAGTTGAGGGGGACCATGATCGCGCCCGCGGCGGCGCAGGCGTAGAGGATCTCGAAATTGTCGGCGCTGTTGTGGGCGAGTACGGCCACTCGGTCGCCGCGGCGGATGCCATGGTCGAGCAGCCAGGTGGTGAGACGCGCTATGCGGTCGTAGAACTCGGCGTAGGAGCGTCGTATGCCCGTGGCGAGTTCCTCGAGGGCGATCTTTCCGGGCGTTCGTCGCGCCTGGTACTCGATCCAGGTCGCCGGATGGGAGGACCGATATTTCCGGAGTTCGGGAAAATCAGCGCCGTTCGAAGATGTGTCCATCGACTGTCCTCGTGTGTCTGCCGTTCGAAGTAGGTGAGAAGTGCTCCGATGCGGGCGCACCACCCGTGTGGGCGGCCGCCCTGAGATATCCCGACCGGTCGAGCCGGACGCCGCGACGGTGCCTACCACCGCGAATGTCGGGCACGGACGGCGGCGGAGCAAGGTCGCGTTCCATCGAGCGGAACGCCGGAAAACGGCGGGCGCAGGCCGCGATCCTCGCTCTGGTGTCGGACGTTCCGCTGGGCGGAACGGCTCGGTGCGACGTGCCGGTACACCGCCGATGATGGCGCGACATGGATCTGTTCGAAGGTTTCGATCAGCGGCGGGTGCCGACCGGCGACGGCGTCGAGATCAATGTGCGCACCGCCGGTGGCGGCCCGCCCCTGCTCCTGTTGCACGGCTATCCGCAGACGCATGTCGCGTGGCACAAGGTCGCGCCCGCCTTGGCTCGTTCCTTCACCGTGGTGATTCCCGATCTGCGCGGGTACGGCGACAGCGGCAAGCCGGACGACGATTCGACCGCTTCGGCGTATTCGAAGCGGGCGATGGCTCTCGACCAGGTCGAAGTGATGCGGGCGCTGGGGTTTTCGCGTTTCGCCGTCGCCGGACACGATCGTGGCGGCAGGGTGGTGCACCGGCTGTGCCTGGACCATCCCGAGGCGGTGTCGGCCGCCGCCGTCCTCGATATCGTGCCGACACGCCACGCCTACGCGACGGTGGGACGGGAGATGGCTTCGTCGTATTTCCACTGGTTCTTCCTGGCGCAGCCCGGTGGTCTGGCCGAGCGGCTGATCGGCGCCGAGCCGGATCTGTGGTTGGAGCGCATGCTCGGTGTCCAGCAGGGATACTTCGATCCCGCCGCGCTCGCGGAGTACCGGCGGTGTTTCCGTGATCGGGACACCATTCGCGCGTCCTGTGCGGATTACCGCGCGGCGGCCGGTATCGATCTCGAACACGACGCCGCCGATGCCGAGCGCAAGCTCTCGTGTCCGCTCTTGGTTCTCTGGGGCGCTTCAGGTTTCGTCGGGAACTACTACGACCCGCTCGCCGCGTGGCGCGTGGTCGCGGATCGGGTCGAAGGGGCCGCGCTGCCCTCGGGGCATTTCCCGTGTGAACAGGCTCCGCGAGAGACCTCGGCCGCGCTCATCGATTTCTTCTCCTGACGCGCGGAGCCCCGTTCTGATCGACTCGTGGGTGGCGCGCTCGACGGCGCACCACCCGCGAAAGTTCAGTCGACGGGAACGTCGACCAGCTGTGACGAGGGTCGGTGCGCGGTGGTTCTTTCCTTCGACAGGTACACCGCGAGCGCGGAGACGAGGGTCAGGGCGATGAAGTAGCACGCGATATTGGTAGTGCCGGTCTCGTCCGCGAGGAAGAGCCAGTTGGCGATCAACGGCGCCGTGTCCGCGCCGAGTACCGAGCGGAGGTGGTGATTCGGACCCGGCGCCGAGGCGGAGAAGCTATGGCCTGCGGGAGGTTTCAGATATTCGGCGCGGGAGGCGGTTGCGGCGATCCCGGGACGACCTCGACCACGGTGGAACCGAACTGGCGGACCTGGGGGATGGTGGTGACCATATGGGCCACAACGCGTTCGGTCAGGCAGATGTGGCGGTGGGCGACGTCGCCGGGGAAGCGGACGAAATCCCCGGCGGCGAGGTCGACGGCGTCATCGAGCGGGCCGGTCCGCAGTTTGCCGGTGATGACGTAGATGTGGTGCAGGGTGCCGGGCGGATGGGGCTCGATGATCGGGGGCTGCTCGGTGGTGCGCTCGATCCGCAGCACCAGTGTTCGGACGTGCCCCGAGCCGTAGGTGTCGTCGAGCATGCGTTCGGCGCGTCCGTCGATGTCGGTCCAGATGCTGTCGGCGCCGCGCTGGACGTAGACGGGGGTGCCCCATTCGGTGAGCAGCCGCCGGGTGGAGACGTCGAGCGCGGCGCCGAGTTGCGACAGGGTTTCCACGGTCGGGTTGCCGATGCCCTGTTCGATCTTGGACAGGGTCTGTTTGGACAGCCCGGAGCGGCGCGCCAGGTCCCCGAGGGACATGGCGCGCTCCATGCGGTAGCGGCGCACGTTGCGGGCGACGAGTTCGTTGTCGCTGGTCGGTCCGTCGCTTCCGGTACGCATGTCGTCATTATCGACGAACACCCGGTGCACGAGACTCACGGCGTTCCCGTCGTGCTCACGCGGGCCGCGTCGGGGCGCCGTCCGTCGGAGCCCGCTGTGCTCCGACGATGTCGAGGGCGATGTCGACGATCATGTCCTCCTGTCCGCCGACCAGACCGCGGCGTCCCACTTCGAGCAGCAGCGTGCGCGCGTCGACACCGTAGCGGGCGGCCGCGTTCTCGGCATGGCGCAGGAACGAGGAGTACACGCCCGCGTAGCCGAGGGTCAGGGTTTCGCGGTCGACCTGCACCGGGCGGTCGCGCAACGGCCGGACCAGGTCGTCGGCGGCGTCCTGGAGGGCGAAGACGTCGCAGTTGTGCTTCCAGCCGTTCAGGTCGGCCACCGCGATGAACGGCTCGATCGGGCAATTGCCCGCGCCCGCACCCTGACCCGCGAGGGAGGCGTCGACGCGGGTGACGCCCTCCTCGACGGCGACGACGCTGTTGGCCACCGACAGCGACAGGTTCTCGTGGGCGTGGATGCCGATCGCGGTGTCGGCGTCGAGTACGTCGCGGTAGGCCCGAATCCGTTCGCGCACACCGTCCATCGTCAGGCGGCCACCGGAATCGGTGACGTAGACGCAGTGCGCCCCGTAGGACTCCATGAGCGCGGCCTGTTCGGCCAGCTTCGCCGGTTCGGCCATGTGGCTCATCATCAGGAAGCCGGACACGTCCATGCCGAGTTCGTGCGCGGTGGCGATGTGCTGGGCGGAGATGTCGGCCTCGGTGCAGTGGGTCGCGATTCGCACCGAGCGCACGCCGAGGTCGAAGGCGCGGCGCAGGTCGGCGATGGTGCCGATGCCGGGTAGCAGCAGGGTGGTGAGCACGGCGTCGCCGATGGTCGCCGCGGCGGCCTCGAGCCATTCCCAGTCGCTGTGGCTGCCGGGACCGTAGTTGACCGAACCGCCCGCGAGTCCGTCGCCGTGGGCGACCTCGATGGCGTCGACACCCGCCGCGGCCAGCGCGGCGACGATGGCGCCGACGTCGGCGGGTTCGATGCGGTGCCGGATGGCGTGCATGCCGTCACGCAGCGTGACGTCCTGGATGTAGAGCTGCCGGTTCATGGCCGCACCTGCGCGATCTGTCGGGCGGCGGTGCGCGCGGCGACGGATTCGGCCACGCGCAGCGCCGCGGAGGTCATGATGTCGAGATTGCCCGCGTAGGAGGGCAGGTAGTGCGCGGCGCCCTCGACTTCGAGGAAGACCGAAACGCGGGTGGTCACCGGGCCGCCGTGCGCGCCGGTCAGGGTGTGCACGGGTTCGTCGCTGCCGACCTCGGCGAACTGGACCTGCTGCTTGAGCCGG
Organism: Nocardia bovistercoris; assembly: GCF_015674855.1. Lineage (GTDB taxonomy): Bacteria > Actinomycetota > Actinomycetes > Mycobacteriales > Mycobacteriaceae > Nocardia > Nocardia bovistercoris. The sequence continues at coordinate 182,750 of NZ_JADMLG010000012.1, forward strand.
TAGCCGGGCACGTAGCGGGCCACGCGCTCGACCATCTCGGTGATCGAGGCGCGGATCGCGTCGTGGTCGGCGTCGCCGACGAGGCAGAACACGGTGTCGCGCATGATGAGCGCCGGTTCGGCCGGGTTGAGGATGATGATCGCCTTGCCGCGCGCCGCGCCGCCGACCGATTCGATGGCGTGCGAAGTGGTCTCGGTGAATTCATCGATGTTGGCGCGGGTGCCTGGGCCCGCCGACTTCGAGGCGATGGAGGCCACGATCTCGGCGTAGTGCACCGGGGTGACCGCGCTGACGGCGGCGACGATCGGGATGGTGGCCTGCCCGCCGCAGGTGACCATGTTGAGATTGTCGGCGCCGAGGTCGAGATGGTGGTCGAGGTTGACCGGCGGCACCACGAACGGGCCGATGGCGGCGGGGGTCAGGTCGATGAGCTTCTTGCCGTGCGGGCGCAGCTTCTCCGCGTTGACCAGGTGCGCCTTGGCGGAGGTCGCGTCGAACACGATGTCGATGGCATCGAAATTCGGCAGTGCGATCAGTCCGTCCACGCCATCGGAGGTGGTCGGGATGCCGAGGCGGCGGGCACGGGCCAGTCCGTCGGATTCGGGATCGATGCCCACCATCGCGCCCACTTCCAGGGTCTCGGACAGCCGCAGCACCTTGAACATGAGATCGGTGCCGATATTGCCGGTGCCGATGATGGCGACCGCGGTCTTGCCGGTCATGCGCGCTCCTTTCGGGAGAAGGTCGCCGATACCGAGCCGAACGGTTCGATGAAGGCTTCGACGTGCGTGCCCGGCGGGGTCGGCGCCATCGGGCCGAGTGCGCCGGAGAGGATGATCTGACCGGCGCGCAGCGGGTCGCCGTATTCGCGGGCGGTGCGCGCCAGCCAGGCCAGCGCGTTGAGGGGGTCGCCGAGGCAGGCGGCGCCGTCGCCGGTCGACACCTCGACGCCGTCCACCGTCATCCGCATGGTGACCTCGCGCGGCTCGACCTCGTCGAGCGTGAGGCGGGTGTCGGCCAGCACGAACAGGCCGCTGGATGCATTGTCGGCGATGGTGTCGGTGATGGTGATATTCCAGTCGGCGACCCGGCTGTCCACGATCTCGAGCGCGGCGACGGCGTAGTCCACCGAGGCGCGGATCCGGTCGGGTTCCAGGTCACCTTCGGCGAGGTCGGCGCCCAGGACGAAGGCGATCTCGGCTTCGGCCTTCGGTTGCAACAGCCGCTCGGAGGGGATCTCGGCGGCGCCGGTGAGGTCCATGTCGGCGAACAGGACGCCGAAATCGGGCCGGTCGACGCCGAGTTGGCGCTGCACCGCCGGGGAGGTGAGGCCGATCTTGCGGCCGACGATCCGCGCGCCGTCGGCGAGGCGGCCCCGGGTCAGTTCGGCCTGCACGGCGTAGGCGGCGGCGAGGTCGTCGGGGGCGAACAGGTCACGGATCGGGGTGACCGGGATGCCCGAGAGCGTCGCCGCGCGCAGGTGCTCGGCGGCCCGCAGGACCGTCGGGGTGTCGATTGCGCTGGTGTTCACGATGTTTCGGCTCCTCTTCTCATCGACGGGCGGCGGTGGTCACCGCGAATCCGGCGATCCATTCCGGAATCGCCTCGTAGAAGCGGTATTCGAGCTCGTAGTCCCCGCCCGCGGCGAGCGCCGCGTATGCCGCGATCCAGGTGCGCACCTCGTGGGCCGAGCCGCCGCCCTCGCGGGTCATCCAGTCCACGGTCCAGTCGTCGAAGTCGGCGAGCGCGTTGTCGCGCAGCAGGTCGAGCAGGTGGTTGTCCCAGTCGGGATTGATCGGGGTCATGGTCGCGGCGCCCGCGGCGTAGTCGCGTCCGGCCTGCACCACCCGCTGTTCGCCCTTTGCCCGCTGTTCGGGGGTCGGCGGATGGCCTTCGATCAGGGCGTCGGCGACCCGGGGCGGCGCGCCTGCCAGTACCGGGACCGGCGGGTCGTGCGAGAGTCCGCCCGAGCCGAGGAACAGCACGCGGCGGTCCAGGTCCGCGGCGGCCTGGCCGATCGCGGTGCCCAACGCCCGAATCCGGGCGACCGGGCCGAGGGGAGTGGCGACGCCGTTGATGAAGACCGGCACCACCGGAACCTTGTCGATGCCGTCGAACAGCATCTCCAGCGGCTGGGCGAAGCCGTGGTCGACGGTCATGCGCGAGGACACCGTGAGATCGATGCCGCGCGCGAGCACGCCCGCCGCGAGTCGCTCGGCGGCGGCGGTGTCCACCGACAGCGGCCCCGCCGACGAACCGAAGTCGCCGACCGCGTGCGCCGCGGTGGCCAGGCAGAACGGCGGCATCTCCTTGTAGAAGAACCCGTTGTAGTGATCGGGCGCGAACAGCACGACCAGTTGCGGGTCGAACCGCGCGATGAACTCCCGCGCCGTCGCGACGGCCTCGTCCACGCGTTTCAGCACCTCGGGCGCGGGATCGTTCTTGCCGATGAGTGGGGAGTGGGACAGGCCGACGGCCGCGGTGGACACAGATGCCTCCTGATGCTCGTCGCGGGTCACGACTGCGGGGCGGGCGGGTGGATGACGATCTTGCCGGTCAGCGAGCCGTCGATCATCAGCTGGAATCCCTTGTGGATATCGCTCAGCGGCAGGGTGCGGTCGATGACCGGGCGCACGCCGGTGGCCTCCATCATCCGCAGCATGGCGACCAGTTCGCCGCGCGTGCAGCCGGTGGAGCCGAGAATGCGCTGCTGCAGGTAGAAGATCCGGTTCAGCGCCGCCGACGGGTCGCCGCCGCTGGTCGCGCCCGCCACCACGATCGCGCCGCCGGGGCGCAGCGACTTCAGGGAGTGCTCCCAGGTCGCCGCGCCGACGGTCTCGATGACGATGTCGACGCGTTCCGGTAGTCGTTCGCCGGTGGGCAGCGCGGCGCGCGCGCCCCAGGCCACCGCGGCGTCGCGCTTGTCGGCGCTGCGACTGGTGGCGTAGACGACGGCGCCCGCGGCGGCGGCGAGCTTGATGGCCGCCGAGGCGACGCCGCCGCCCGCACCCTGCACCAGGACGCGGTCGCCGGGGCGGATCTCGGCCTTGGTGAACAGCATTCGGTAGGCGGTGGTCCAGGCCACCGGCAGGCAGGCGGCCTCGTCGAAGGACAGCCAGTCCGGCTTGGGCACCAGATTGCGGCGCGGGACCGCGACGTATTCGGCGAAGGTGCCGTCGTACTGCTCCGACATGAGCGCGCGGCCGGGATCGAGGGTCTCGTCGCCGCCGCCGGCGTCGGGGTCGGCGATGACCGGGTGCACGATGACCGGGTTGCCTTCGCTGTCGTAACCCGTTGCGTCGCAGCCGAGCACGATGGGCAGCCGGTCGGCGGGATGGCCGACCCCGCGCAGGGTCCACAGGTCGTGCATGTTCAGGGAAGAGGCCACGACCCGGACCAGGGTCCAGCCCGGTTCCGTACGCGGCAGGTCGACGTCGTGCACCACCAGACCCGAGAGCGGGTCGTCGGCGTTCTGGGAGAGGGCCTGTGCTGCGAGCATGGACTCACCGTCCCCCGCGACGCGGGCACTCGGACAGTGGCCGTTCCGTCCTGCGGCACGGTAGCTGGAATCGGTGCGCCGGGTCCGGCTTGCTTGATGGCATGACCTCCACCGTCGAACCCGTTTCCGGTCGCGACCCAGCCTGCGCGACGCCGTGCGGGGCGTTACGGCGTCCCGCCGAACTGGTCCGGTCCATCGATGTGTCCGGGCTGGTCGACGCACACGGTGGTTTGCTGGACCGCGCGATCTTCACCGACGAACAGCTGTACCGCCAGGAACTGCGCCGGGTGTTCGCGCCGAGTTGGCTGTTCCTCGCGCATGCGGATCAATTCCACAAGCCGGGGGACTTCTTCACCACCTACATGGGTGCGGATCCGGTGATCGTGGTGATGGACAAGAGCCGCCGGGTGCGCGCCTTCCTCAACTCGTGCCGCCATCGCGGGGCGCGCGTGTGCCGCGCCGATGTCGGCGCGACCCGCAACTTCACCTGCACCTACCACGGCTGGGCCTACGACCTCGAGGGCAAACTCGTCTCGGTGCCCAACCGCGAGGGCTATCCGGACTCCTTCGACACCGCCGACTGGGGTCTGGTCGAGGTGCCGAACGTGGACTCCTACCGCGGCCTGATCTTCGGCACCTGGAATCCCGAGCCGGTCGGGCTGCGCGACTATCTCGGCGATATGGCCTGGTACATGGACGCCATGTTCGATCACGACGACGAGGGCACGGTCGTGGTCGGCGGGGTGCACAAGTGGGTGCTCGACGGTAACTGGAAGCTGGCCGCCGAACAGTTCGCCACCGACTGGTACCACGTCAACATGAGTCACGCCTCGGCGCTGATGGTGCTCTCGCCGAGCAAGAATCCCAAGACCGAGATCGTGCACCGTGCCGGTCGCCAGTATGTCGGCAACGGTCACGGCGCGGGATTCCCCGTGCACCCGAAGAACCGGTTCAACGCCAGGACCGTGCACGACTGGACCGACTACGCGGCGCTGCGCGAACGGCTCGGCGACGCGCGCGTGGAGGGCCCGCTCACCGACGGTCACGCCACCGTGTTCCCGAACTTCTCGTATCTGCCGGTGATCGGCACCATCCGGGTCTGGCATCCGAAGGGCCCCGACCGCATGGAGGTGTGGTCGTGGACCGTGGTCGACAAGTCCATGCCGCCGGAAGTGCGTGAGGCACAACGGCTCTACAATCTGCGGACCTTCGGTCCCAGCGGCATCTTCGAGCAGGACGACGGGGAGAACTGGAGTGAGGTACAGGCCATCTCGCACGGATTCATCACCAATACCGTGCCACTGAACTACCAGATGGGGCTGGGATCCGAACGCGAGGACGGCCGCTATCCCGGCCTGACCAGCGAACTCTACAGCGACGCCGCGGGCCGCGCCTTCTACGCGCACTGGCGCGATCTGATGAACACCCCGGCCTGGCACGAGGAGCGGAACCGTTGAACACCACCGGAATACGAGTCGCCGCACTCGAGGACATCCCGGTCGGCGAGGGTATCGCGATCGACAAGTCGATCACCGGCACCGAGGACAATGTGGCGCTGCTGCGCGACGACGACGGCGCCGTCTACGCCCTGGACGACACCTGCCCGCACGAGGTCGCGTCACTGGCCGAGGGGTGGGTCGAGGACGGCTACGTCGAATGTCCGCTGCATTCGAGCAAGTTCTGCTTGAAAAGCGGTGCGGTGCAGTGCCTGCCCGCCACCGAGAACACCCGCCCGCATCGGGTCGAGGTCCGCGAGGACGAGGTGTTCCTGTTCCCGAATCAGGCGCCGTGATCGCGAATGTGGCGATCGTCGGGGGCGGCATCGCCGGGGTGAGCGCCGCGGCCGCGTTGCGGTCGGGCGGGTTCACCGGCGAGATCACCCTCGTCGACGCCGGGGAATTCCCCTACGACCGGCCGCCGCTGTCCAAGGACTTCCTGTCCGGCCGTAAGTCGTTGTCCGACATCGCCTTGCAGCCCGACGACTGGTACGACCGCAACAAGGTGCGGCTGCTGTCCGGGCGCACCGCGACCGCGCTGCGGCCGGGAACCGGACAGGTCGAACTGTCCGACGGCACCGCCGTGACCGCGGACCGGGTGGTGCTCGCCACCGGCGGGCACGCCCTTCGACCGCCGATCCCCGGCGCCGACGGCGCGCGCGTGCATCTGCTGCGCACCGCGCGGGACGCGGACGCGCTGCGGGCGCGGTTGACCCCGGGCGCACGGGCTCTGGTGGTCGGTGCGGGTCTTATCGGCGCCGAAGTCGCCTCCACCGCAAGGGATCTGGGTTGCGAAGTGGTCATGGTCGACCCGGTCTCGCCGCCGCTGGCCGCCGCCGTCGGCGCCGATCTCGCGCGCTGGCTGCACGAACAACACGCGATCCGAGGTATCCGCACCGAGGCGACCACCGTGCGTTCGCTGCGCGAGTCCGGCCCGATCGTGCACGCCGAATTCGGCGACGGCACCGGCGAACACGCCTTCGACGCGGTGCTCCTCGGGGTCGGCATGGCGCCGGACACCGCATTGGCGCGGGCCGCGGGCCTCGACGTCGATCGCGGCATCCTCGTCGACGACGCGCAGGTCACCAGCAATCCCGCTGTCCTCGCCGTCGGTGACAGCGCGCGGGTGCGGCGCGGCGGTGAAGTGCTCGCGCGCACCGAGCACTGGGAGGCGGCGCAGCGCGACGGCGGCCGGGCCGCGGCCGCCATCCTCGGCACGGCGCCGCCCGCCGATGGCGCGTCCTGGTTCTGGACCGACCGCCACGGCGTGCACGTCGAAGTGGTCGGGTACCTGGGCGTCGCCGAATCCGTCGTGGTGCGAGGGGAATTCGGTCCCGAGCCGTTCTCGGTATTCGGACTCGTCGGCGACCGGGTGGTCGCCGCGGCGGCGGTGGGCGACTCCGGCGCGGTACGGGCCGCGCGCAGGCTGATCGACCGCGGCATCGCCGTCGACCGGGAACGGCTGACCGACCCGTCGGTCGACCTGAAGAAGCTGGTGCGCGGGTGACGACGCCCGGCGCAGTCCTGGAGAAGGGATACCCCAGACCGTGAGCACATCCGCCGCATACGCCTGCACCGGCGTCCGCGCCGACCGGGACACCCACTTCGAGGTCGAGCAGTTCTACTACCTCGAGGCCGAACTGCTCGACGACGGCCGCTTCACCGACTGGCTCGACCTGCTCGCCGACGACCTCGAGTACTGGATGCCCACGCGCACCAACCGGCTGCGCCGCCAGCAGGCCCTCGCCATCGCCGCGCGCGGTGACGCCGCCTACTACGACGAGACCAAGGAGAGTCTGGCCTGGCGCATCCGCCGCTTCGACTCCGGCATGGCATGGGCCGAGGACCCGCCGTCGCGCACACGGCACCTCGTGACCAATGTCGCCGTCCACCATGTCGATCCGGCCGAGCACCCCGAATTCGGCGCCGAGGATCTGGTGGTCCGCTCGGCCTTCCTGGTCTACCGCAACCGACTCGAACGCGAGGAGAACGTCTTCGCGGGCGGGCGCACCGACATCCTGCGGCCCGCCGGGGCATCGTTTCTCCTCGCCCGCCGCACCATCCTGCTCGATCAGAACATCCTGCAGGCCAAGAACATCTCCACCTTCTTCTGACCCCGAAAGGCGGAAGCCTGTGTCCGACACCGACACCGACGTCTTGTTGCAGTGGCATGAACTCGAACTCACCCGACGCAGCGTCGAGACCGACAACGGTCCGATCGCCGTCGCCGAGATCGGCACCGGCCCGACATTGGTCATGCTGCACGGCGGCGGCCCCGGCGCGTCCGGGGTCTCCAACTATCACCAGAACCTGCCCGCGCTCGCGCAGCGGTTCCGCGTGATCCTGCCCGACCAGCCCGGATTCGGCGGCAGCTACCGGCCGACCGAAGCCGACCTCGACGCGCGCTCCATCACCGAGATCACCGTCGACGCCCTGTTCCAGACCCTCGACGCGCTCGATGTCGACCGGTTCCACCTGCTCGGCAACAGCCTCGGCGGCGCGGCCGCGATCGGCATGGCCCAGACCCGGCCCGCCCGGGTCTCCGGCCTGGTGCTGATGGCGCCCGGCGGGGGCTGGCTGTCGTTCGGGCCGACCCCGACCGAGGGCCAGAAGGAGATGTTCCGCTACTACAACGGCGGCGGCCCGACCGAGAAGAAGATGGCGAACTTCATCCGCACGATGGTGTTCGACCACGAGCAGTTCGGCGCCGAGGTCGTGCGCGCCCGCTACGAAGCCTCCCTCGACGAGAGCCACATCGCGTTCTACCACCGCTACAACGCCGCCTTCGGCAAACGTCACGGCATGGACCCGCTGTGGCGCGAACTGCACAAGATCACGGCGCCGACCCTGTTGCTGTGGGGGCGTGACGATCGCACCATCACCCTGGACGGCGCGCAGATCATGCTCAGGAACATCCGCGACGTGCAGATGCACATCTTCGGCAACTGTGGGCACTGGGTCCAGCTCGAACGCGCTCGCGAATTCGAGCGCCTCGTCACCGACTTCCTCGGCGAGTTGTCGTGACCGGCTGGCTCGACGGCTACGTCGCACTGGTCACCGGCGGCGGCTCGGGCATCGGCCGTGCGGTCGCCGAACGTTTCGTCGCCGAAGGCGCCTCGGTCGCCATCCTCGGCAGGAACCTCGAGCAACTCGAGAAGGTCGTCGCCGACAGCCCGGACCCGGACCGCGTGTTCGCCGTCCGCGCCGATGTCCGTGACGCCGACGCGCTGCACGCCGCGGTCGCCGACACGGTCGCCCGGTTCGGCAAGCTGGACACCCTGGTCGCCAACGCCGGAATCTGGGATTACAAACGTGCCCTCACCCGCTTGGACGCCGCCGAACTGTCGACCACCTTCGACGAACTGTTCGCCGTCAACGTGAGGGGGTACCTGCTTGCCGCCGAAGCCTCGTGGCGCGAACTGGTGAAGACCAGGGGCAGCATCGTCATGACCCTGTCCAATGCCTCGTTCTACGTCAACGGCGGCGGCCCGATCTACACCGCGAGCAAACACGCCTGCCTCGGGCTCATGCGCGAATTGGCCTTCGAACTCGCACCGAAGGTCCGCGTCAACGGCGTGGCGTGCGGTGGCATGAAGACCGATCTGCGCGGGCCGGAGTCATTGGAGATGCAGGGCCGGTCACTGGCCGCCTCGTTCGACAAGCGTCCCGACGACCTGCCCCCGCCGCCGATTCCGTTGCACGACTCGAGCACTGATCCCCGCGACTTCACCGGCTCCTACGTCCTGCTCGCCTCCCGTGCGCAGAGCGGCCCCATCACCGGCCAGGCGATCTCGGTAGACGGCGGTATCGGTGTCCGCGGCTTCGGGAGCGCGGCGGGCGGCGACCACCTGTAATCGACACGCACACCCGGAGTTCGAGGAGAACGATGATCACGGCCCATCCGGCCAATTCCGGCGCCGCGACGGATACCAACCCTACCCACGCGATCCGCACCAACGCCCGCTACCAGCCCGAGGTCACCGCCGTGCACTACGCGGGCGGCGACCTCACCTACGCCGCACTGAACGACCGCGTGGCGCGCCTGACCACCGTGCTCGCCGAGCACGGCATCGGCGACGGCGACCGCGTCGCCTACCTCGGACTCAACAGTCCGGCCTTCCTGATCACCATGTTCGCCGCCATGCGGCGCGGCGCGATCTACGTCCCGCTCAACTTCCGCCTCGCCGGTCCCGAGCTGGTCGCCGTGCTCGAGCGCAGCGGCGCCACGATCATCGTGTGCGAGGAAGGCCACCGCGAAATCCTCGACGGCGTCGCCGACCGGACACCGCTGAAAGGATTCCTGCTCGTCGACGACGATCCGGAGACGCCCGCCGCCCGCGTCGCCGGGCCGTGGCGGGCGTGGTCCGCGCTACTGGACGCGGCGAAACCGGCGGACGCCGCGCCCGCGCGCGGATTCGACGACCCGGCCATGATCATGTTCACCTCGGGAACCACCGGACAGCCCAAGGGCGTGATCCTCACCTACGGCAACCTGTGGTGGAACGGGATCAATGTCGACGCCCGTTTGGACACCCGCCGCGGCGACATCACCCATGCCGTCGCACCGCTGTTCCACATCGGCGGACTCAACGCCCTTGCCCTGCGCACCCTGGTCCGCGGCGGCACGGTGGTACTGCGCCGCGGCTTCGATCCCGCCGGATTACTGCGGGATCTGCTCGAATTCGGCGTCAACTCGCTGTTCGCGGTGCCCGCGATGCTCGCCGCCCTCGCGCGGGTGCCCGGCGTCTTCGACCGTCCGCTGCCCGCGCTGCGCACCGTCGTCGTGGCCGCGGCGCCGGTGCCGCCGTCGCTGATCGAGCTCTACGCCGAACACGGCGTCACCCTGCAACAGGCGTGGGGCCTGACCGAGACCGCGCCGTTCGCCACCCACCTGCCCGTCGAGCGCACCGTCGACAAGCTCGGCTCGGCCGGAATCCCCATGGCCCACACCGAAGTCCGCGTCATCGAACCCGGCACGGGTGCGGTCGTGCCCGAGGGCGTCAGCGGTGAGATCGTCGTGCGCGGCCCCAACGTCACCCCCGGCTACTGGAACAACCCCGCCGCCACCGCAGCGGCCTTCGACGACGAGGGCTGGTTCCATTCCGGCGACATCGGCTATCTCGATGCCGACGGCTACCTGTTCATCGTCGACCGGCTCAAGGACATGATCATCAGCGGCGGGGAGAACATCTACCCCGCCGAGGTCGAGCGCGCCTTGGCCGACCTGCCCGGCCTCGTCGACGTCGCGGTCGTCGGCGCCGAGGACCCGCGGTGGGGCGAGACGGTCGTCGCGGTCGTCAGCGCGGGCGAGGACACCGCACTCACCCTCGAACTCGTGCGCGATCACGCGGCCGCCACGCTGGCGCGCTACAAATTGCCCACCCGCCTCGAGCAGGTCGCCACCGTGCCGCGCAATGCCTCGGGCAAACTCGACAAGCGCGCCATCCGCGCCATGATCGCCGAAGGCGGGAGCGGGCAGGCGTGAGAACCCCGCCGCTGCCTGTCCCCGAACTGCCGTCGCCCTGGCACGGTGAGGCGCTCTCCCGCACCCCGAGCCGCGTCGAGCTCGCCGTGCGCGACGACGACGGACACACGGCGACCGTGCGGCTCCAGCGCTGCACGGTCGGGCGGTTGCGCGACGCCTACCCGGTCGCGGCCAACGACGTGGACCTCGAGATCACCGATGTCGACTCCGCGGCCGTGCGGGCGGAACTGCTCGGCGCGGTGATCGCCGCGATCCACTCCGCCGACCCGCGCTGTCGGCGGGTCGTCGTCCCCTTTCCGGCGGCCGCGGCCGACGATATCGCCGCCGCGCGGGAGGTCGGGTTGCATCCGGTGGTGGAGGTCGATGTTCCCGGTGGCGAGTTGGCGCTGCTCGTCGCCGTACCGGCGTGGGTGCGCGCCGGCGACGAGGAGGCGGACCGCGTACCGGGGGCTTGATACTCGTATGTCACTTATATTTGACGGTTCGTCACTCTTGACCATTGGTGCGAGTGGCGACCATCATATGTCACATATAAGTGCCGTACTGGTGCACTGAAAGTGACAGTACGGCTTCGAGCAAGAGGAAGCCGTTATGCCGACGTCTACTGCCGAACCACTTCGCGACGACCGCGCCGCCGTCGACAAGGCCATCAGCCTGCTCGCGGCCTTCGACTACCAGTCCCACACCGGCATCGGGGTCAGCGAACTGGCTCGGCGAGCCCAGCTCAGCAAGTCGACCGCCTTCCGCGTGCTGGCCCTGCTCGAGCGCAACGACGTGGTCGAGCGGGTCGGCACCGGTTACCGCCTCGGCGCCCGCCTGCACCGACTCGGGCAGGCCGCCTACACCCCCGAGAACGAGCGCACTCGGGATCTGCTGCTGCCGTACCTGACCGACCTCTACGAATCCACCCACCACACCGTGCATCTGGCCGCGCTCCATGGCACCGAGGTCGTCTACCTCGCCAAGCTCTACGGCCATCGCAGCGTCGCCGCCCCCTCCCGCATCGGCGGCCGACTGCCCGCCCACGCCACCGCCGTCGGCAAAGCGATGCTGGCCTATCACCCCGTCGCCGCCACCCGAGCCGGGACCGAACCCTTGGCCGCGCTCACCGAATGGACCATCACCGAAACCGCGCACCTCGAGCGGGACCTCGGCGAGATCCGCCGCCGCGGGATCGCCCTGGATCACCAGGAGAGTCGAGCGGGACTGACGTGTATGGCGGCCCCGATCCTCGACCGTCGCGGACGGCCGCTCGCGGCGCTGTCGATCGCCGCTCCCGCCGGACATCTCGACACCGCCGCGCTCGAGCCGCGCCTGCGCCGGACGTGCACCGCCGCCGCCAGAGCGCTGCTGCGACTCGAACCCGCGGCGGTCGGCGGGCGCTGAACCCGCTGCCTGCGGGCCGATGCCGCCGTTCCGCCTGACGGAACGCGAGCTACGCCACAAACCCGCGGCCGAGTGACAGTGTTCACAGCAGATGCGCTGCGCATCGCTCGTCCGCGACACCACGTCCCCGCGCAGCGACCGGGCGGCTCGACCGCCGGGAGAACACGGGATCGGCACGGTACGGATCCGCGGACACCACGGATACCGACGGCGTTGGGCCGCCGGTAGCGGATCAGGAAGGGTCCCTCAGCGGTGAGGGAGGCAATGACGTCACTCTTCACGCGTGTCCGCCGAGTAGCCACGCTCGGCATCGCCGCAACTCTGTTCCCCACGTTGACCGTGCTCGGCCCCGCAGGTCACGCCGCCGCCGATGTCCAGGTGCTGCACGACCTGTCCCGCTCGACCGCGGCCCGCGCCACCTGCGCGCCGGGCTCGAGCCCCGAAACCGGGCTGCAGGGCGACGTGCCCGTCGCCGACCGCGACAACGGTCGCAGCACCAAGGGCTACACCTGCAACATCACCCGCGTCGGAAGCTACGGCGGCTACGGCGGCGGCGTGGTCTCCGGGGTGTTCGACACCTGCGCCTACATCGGCAGCTTCATTCCCGGCAGCTTCCACGGCCCCGCCGTCGGCGTCCAGGTGCTCGACATCGCCGACCCCGCCGACCCCGTCCTCGCGGGCGCGCTGACCGAACCGGCGATGCTCGCGGGCACGTGGGAATCGCTCAAGGTCCACACCGGCCGCAAACTCCTCGTCGCCGCCGGTGCGCCGTTCCTCACCGGCGCGGGACTGATGTCGGTCTACGACATCTCCGACTGCCGCAACCCGCGACTGCTCAACACCGGCGCGGGCTCCTCGCTGTCGCTGCCGCTGCCGATCACCGCCCACGAAGGCGGCTTCTCGCCCGACGGCAACACCTACTGGTCATCGGGCACCGCGCCCGGCCTGGTCAGCGCCGTCGACCTGCGTGATCCCACCCAACCGAAGGTCGTCTGGCAGGGCATGCCGGGACCTTCCATGCACGGGATGGGTTTCAGCCCCGACGGCAACCGCATGTACCTCACCAACAACCTGGGCGGGGTCACCATCATGGACATCTCCGCCGTGCAGCGCCGCGACCCCGATCCCTCGGTGCCGATCCTGTCGGAGACCACGTGGACCGACGGCTGGGCCACCCAGCACGCCATCCCCGTGACCTACGGCGGCACACCGTATCTGTTCGCCCCCGACGAAGCGGGCAGCGGCGGCGTCAAACTCGTCGACGTCTCGAACGAAGCCCGTCCGCGCGTGGTCAACTCCATCAAACTCGAGATCAACCTGCCCGAAAACCTGGACACCGCACTGGCATCCAGTATGGGCGGCTCGATCTTCTCCTACGACCCGCACTACTGCTCGGCCGACCGACCCGCCGACCCCACCGCGCTGGCCTGCGGCTGGTTCGGTTCGGGCATCCGCGTCTTCGACGTCCGAGACCCCTTCCACGTCAAGGAGATCGCCTACTACAACCCGCCCGCGCGCAAGAACGACGCCGACGCGATCGTCAACTCGGCGCACAAGACCATGTCGGTCATCGGTGCGCCGATCCTCGGCACCGGCGCGATCATGCAGGCCATCGCCGCAGGCGTCTTCGACCCCGCTCAGGCGTTGAGTTCACGCACGGGCCAGGTCGTCTTCGGCGACATGTCCACCGACTGGTGCACCTCACCGCCGCACTGGCGCGCGGACCAGCTGTGGGTCAGCTGCAACGACAACACCTACAACGTGCTCGCGCTCGACCCGGCCGTCTACGCCCCGCCGTCGAACCAGCAGACCGCCATCGGCTCATGACCGCGCGCGCCATGGTGACCGCCGCCGGACTCACCGGCCTTGCCGTGCTGCTGCTTGTCCTCGGCGCGGCCGCGCGGCCGCTGGTCACCGATGACCGAACCCCCGCCGAGCCGGTGCTCAACCCCACCGAGACCGGCTTCGCCCAGGACATGCTCGCCCACCACAACCAGGCGCTGATCATGATCTCGCGGCTGGACCCCGGCGCCGATTCCGCGGTGCTTGCCATCGCTCGCCAGATCGAGACGGTGCAGCGCGGCGAGATCGGCCAGCTGACCGGTTGGCTGCGCCTGGCGGGTCGGCCTTCGGTCAACCCGACGCCCATGTCGTGGATGCACCGGCCCGATCCGACCGCGGCCGACCATCACCACGACGCGAAGTCCACCGATGTCACGGTCCACGACACCGCCATGCCCGGCATGGCGACCTGGCAAGAACTCGACGCCCTCGCCGCCGCGCGCGGTCAGGAGGCGAGTGTGTTGTTCCTGCGCCTGATGCAACGCCACCACTACGGCGGCATCGAGATGGCCCGAGCCGCCGACCTGCTCCTCGACGGCGGCGTCATCGAACAGACCGCACGCGACATGATGAGCAGCCAAGGCCGGGAAGCCGGACTCATGGGGGTACTGCTCGACTCGCTCAGCCAACGCCGCTGAACGGGCCGCGCGCCCGAAATCGACCCGAGGACAACGATGTTCCGCCCAACCCGCGGTCCACACCCGACCAGCGGCGGACGTCGCCCTCGACTCCTACCGGTGCCCGGACAACGGTGACGTGTGGCTGTATTCGATCGCCGGTGGCGGCCACACCTGGCCCGGCGGCCGATCCGGCGTGCTCCCACCGCGGATCGTCGGCGCGACCACCACCGCGATCAGCGCCAACTAGATCATGTGGGACTTCTTCCTGGTGCATCCGCATCAAGCGCCCCGCACCCGCTGACCCGGCGATCCCGCCGAAACACCGCCCTCTCCAGGAGGTTCTCCGATGCCACCACCGACCGCCACCGTGATTCGTCGGTCGACTCGTGCCGCGCGGACATGAGATGGCCCGCTCCGAATCTCCCCGCTGCGCCCGCGCCGTCGGACGCGGCGGTATCGGGTCCGTCGAACACAACTCGCTCGCGCTGCCGTCCTCCGACGGCGAAGAGCGCGCGACTCTCGCCGCGCTCACCCGATACTGTCTCGAACTCCCCGAGGACGGTCTTCGCGATCGTCGAGCACCGGCCCGACTGGCGCACCTCGACTACATCGCCACCCGGTGCGCGCGGGCGTCCGTGCCGCTGGACTCGAGCGTGCACGCCGTGCACAGCGCCTTCGGCTCGAAGTGGGACCGAATGCTGAGATCACCGTCGGCGCCGCCGCCGACGGTCGACGTCGGCGCCGTGTTCGCGCACACGACAGATCTGCTCCGGGCCGTCATCACCGCCGTGACCCTCGCGTACATCCGCGCCGAACGCGACGCGATCGCGGCCACGCGCCAACGCCCCGAGGCGGTCGCGGTGGCACTGCTCAGCGGCGGCGCGACCGCGGCGGCGGTACGAGAACACGGATATCGCCTCGCTTCCCGCTACGTGATCCTCGCCGTGCACATCGCCGCCGGTTCCGACGCGAGCGCCACGACCGGAGACGCCGTGACGACGGGCGCCGACCGGGTCCGCCGGATCAGGACGGAACTGGCGCGCCGCTGCGACCGTCACCACATGGCACTGCTCAGTGCGATCGGAGGCACGATTCTGTTGCCCGGCAACAGGGTCGGCGATCTCGACCAGTTGGTCGGCAACCTGACCTCGGCGGCCGACGCGGATCTGACCGTATGCGCGCTCGCCGCCGATACGCGCGATATTCCGGAGGCCGCGGAGGAAGCGCACCGGTTGTTGGACATGGTCACTCGGATCGGCTATCCCCGCGGCCTCTACCGCTACGAGCACATGCCGATGGAGGTGCAACTCTCCCGGCCGGGGCCGGGCCGCGACAGCCTCGTCGCGATGCTTTCCCCGCTCCGCGACCACGGCGACCTCATGGATTTCCTGCATGCCCACATGATCACCGGACTGGATCGGCATGGCCTTTCCGAACGCTTCGGCATCCATCCGAACACCGTCGACAACCGATTCAAGCGAATCGCGCGCCTCACCGGATTGGATCCGGCCTCCGGTGACGGCGCGTGGAAACTGCGTTCGGCACTGATCGCGGATACCTATCGGCCACCGGATTCGCCCCGACCCGCCCTTCCACCCGCGGAATCGCTTTCCGCGGGTCGTCGGGGCGACTGAGAGGCCGTGTCGGGCAAGGATCCGATTGCCGCGGGCTCTCATCGCTCGATGGTGCGCGTCATCGTGCCCCGAGTTTGATGTACCAGTAGGCCATCGTCGCGCCTTCGGAGTGCCCGACGAGGGCGACCTTCGGCGCACCGGTCGCCTGCCGGACCCGGTCGACGAAGGCGTCCAACGTCGCGGCGCTGATCCGCATCGAGGTGATGCCGCCGACGAACGCGTCCGGGTTCCCGTCGGGGGAGCCCTAGGTGAGTGCGAAGACGCAGTATCCGTTGTTGGCCGGCAACGGTCCGTAGGTCTGCCAGTTGTCGTTGCGGTTGGCGAGGAAACCATGGATCAGGATCACCGGTTCCGGATGCTCGGGCGTCGGCCTGCACGACCAGTCGTTCGTGCCGGGCGGGCTTGCGGCTCCACCCTGCAACGCGCCCTGGATGGCATCGATGAGGAAATGCTGGGGCACGGGATACGGTGTCGCGGGCGGCGGGTCGGCGTGCACGGTCGCGGCGAGCCCGCCGTGCAGCACCGCGGCGAGGGCCGCGACAGCCGCCACGCCCCAGCGGTGACGGCGTTTCCCGGTGGAATTCTTCATGCCCGAACTATGCGAGAGGCCGCGAGCGGGACCACGACGCTTCCGGACATTTCGGATTGTTCACACACCTCGGTATGGCACGACACAGTGCGAGCGTCGCAGCGCGTGTTCCCGCCACGTCACGATCCGTAGCGGCTGTTCGATCACCGCGGGACTCCTCGGGACACTCGCGCGATCGACTTCTCGAAAATTCCACAGCGGCAACGGGTTACGCCTCTACTGGGATGCGACCGACCAGTCCGCCCGAGACGAACGGCGCAGGTCGTGCCGACTCGCACAGTCCTCCTCGGTGCAATGGGATTTGACAGCCGGGCACGAGGAACGCCTGGTTAGAGTGGCCTGCACATGCTGTTCACGGTGGGAGGTTCGTAGCGTGGATCCGGTGATGCTGGTCGCGGCGGCGGTTGCCGCGGGCGCGGCGGCACGGCTGACCGAGCCGCCGAAACGAGAGCTGGACGACGCGTATCGGCGGCTGACGGAAATCATCGTGAGCCGCTACGGATCGGTGGATCTGACCGTCGTCGAGACGAGGCCGGAATCGGAATCCCGCAGACTGGTTCTCGCCGAAGAACTTCAACGGATCGGCGCCGGTGCGGACGGGGAACTTCTGACGGCGGCCCGCCATCTGTTGCGGCTGATCGAGGACCGGGAATCGTCGACGGCGGGCATACAGCTCACCCGAATTCAGGCGGGGGAAGTCGAGATCACCGACGTGGTATCCGACGGGCCCGCCGTGGCCGCCGAAGACCTCTCCCTCACGGGGCGTTTGAGGATCGACGGCGCCAGGGCGGGAGGAGAACCGATCCACCCTCCCGTGGCCCGGCGGCAACCGGGCATCCCGCGGTGTCAGGCTCGACTTTCAACGCCGTCGATGTCGGTGGGGATCTGACCGCTATCACCGCCGTGGTCAATCCGGCCGTCACGCCGCCCCCACCTCCTCTCATCGAACTGATCGAGGTCATCGGCAGCGACGGCGGGCTCCCTGCCGTAGCCGATCTGGATTGCTATCAACTGGGGGCTACACCTTCGGAATTCGGTGCGCCGGGCCGATCCGGATCCGATGACCCCTATGTGCGGCGCACGCACAACGATGTCGATGAGCGTTTGGCAAGCGCACTGCGACGAGAGCGACTGGTGTTACTGGTCGGACAGTCGAAAGCGGGAAAGACGCGCAGCCTCTTCGAGGCCGTGCGGCTCGAGCTGCCGGATGCGAGAATCCTGGTGCCCAATCCCGATTCGCTGCCGCACTTGGCCAACTGCGACGAATTCGTCGGCAGCGAGGAACCGATCGTGATCTGGCTGGAAAACCTCGACAGGTTCCTGGTCCGACGGCGACCGCTCACGCTCGGACTGCTCAACCGTCTCACCGCACGTCGGGCCCGGACGGTCGTCGCGGCCACGATGCGCAGTGAAGCTCGCGATCGGCTGAGCGCGGGCGGTGAAGATCTCGCATACGAGATCCGCTCGGTCCTGGACCGTGCCGTAGCAATCGAACTTGCTCCCACCAGCGACGATTCGTTCGAGCACGCGGCTGCCATGATCGCCTATCCGATGCTGAGTCTCGGTCGACACGGACTGGCGGAGATTCTCGCGGGCGCTCCCGAGCAGCTCCGGCGATATGATGTCGCACGATTCGGAAACCCCGCCCTGCATGCTGTCTTGCAGGTAGCGATCGACTGGGCTCGGATCGGGCATCCCCGGCCGGTGCCGGAGGATCTGCTGATCGAACTCACCATGCGCACCATCGAGGATCAGCGTCCCGAACTCGATGTCACGGTGGAACAGGTACGTGAGGCGATCGGCGTCGCACGCCTGCCCACCCGAGATGCCGGAAGCGTCGCTGCGCTGGTGACCCATCGGTTACCGGACCGATCCCGCGCCTACCGCCCCTTCGACTATCTCGTCGCCGCGGACGACGGCGCTGTCCGGCACCATTCCCACCGGGACATCCCGCCCGACTTCTGGGACGGCGCGACCCGCGACGCCGACTCCAATACCTTGCTTTCGGTCGGTATCACCGCGCGCAGCCGTGAGAATCGGGACGCGTCGGAAGCATTGGTACGGCGTGCGGCCGAAATGGGCGCGGGTGACGCGATGTCGCTGCTCGGGCTCTTCTTGCACGAGCGTGGTTCGGAGGCCGAGGCCGGAATCTGGTATCGCCGAGCGGCGGACGCCGGTGACGTCGATGCCATGGGGTGGCTGGGCAGCGCACTGTATCGGCGTGGCGCCGAGGTCGAGGCCGAGGCATGGTATCGGCGGGCGGCGGAGGCGGGGGATATCAGGGCGATGGCTCTGCTCGGTATCTCGTTGCAGGAGCACGGCGATGACGCCGAGGCCGAAACATGGTTGCGCCGCGCCGCGGAGGGCGACCATTCGAGCGCGATGCGTTTGCTCGGCAGTCTGCTGCGGGAACGTGGCGATGATGCCGAAGCCGAGATCTGGCTGCGCCGCGCCGCTCTGGCGGGCAGTACTCGTGCGATGGACCTGCTCGGCATCCTGTCACAGGAGCGTGGTGAGGACGCCGAGGCCGAAGCGTGGTACCGGCGAGCCGTGGCGGCGGGCAGTACTCGTGCGATGAATCTGCTCGGGATCCTGTCGCAGGAGCGTGGTGAGGACGCCGAGGCCGAGGCATGGTATCGGCGGGCGGCGGAGGCGGGGGATATCAGGGCGATGGCTCTGCTCGGCATCCTGTTGCAGGAGCGCGGTGACGAGGCAGGCGCCGAGGCGTTCTACCGAAAAGGTATCGGTATGGGTGATACGAATGCGATGGCCCTGCTCGGAAGTTTCCTACACGACCGCGGCGACAAGGAGCAAGCCGAGATCTGGTATCGCCGCGGGGTTGAGGCGGGCGATACCGACGCCACGCGTTGGCTGGGGATGGTGTTGCAGAACCGCGGTGCGGTCGTAGAGGCCGAATCCTTGTACCGGCGGGCCGCCGCGTCCGGCGACACCGATGCGATGGCCTTGCTCGGCACGCTGTTGCGGGATCGGGGCGACGCCCCGGAAGCCGACGAATGGTTCCGACTGGCCGCGGGCGCCAGGCCCGCCGACTTCGGTGCCACGGAAGAGGAGTCCGACCGAGGACCCGCGCGCTGAGCGCCTCCCATCCGACCGCTATACCAAAAATTGGGGTACAAGAATTCTCCTCGCGTTTCCTACGATGATCCGACGGTGTTCGGATCACTCGGTTTGTCCGAAGTTGTTCATCCGACACCGCTACGGATGCTCGCAAAGAAATCCAACCGGTCGTCATCGAAGTGGCGGCCATGTTTCGAAAGGTCAGCGATGACGACACCCGAACCGGCGTCGGCGCCGCGCCGTATAGGGCTGGTGGAGGACCACCTCGATGCCATGCGCAGCGCGCTGTGTGGATTCTTTCGGCCGCACCCGGATCTGGAACTCGTCGCGGCGGCGAGCACCGTGCCCGAATTGCTTGCGCAGACCGACCGGCTCGATCTGGTGATTCTCGATCTCCAGGGATTGCCCGATAAATCCACACCTCGCAAGAATATCAAGGCCCTCAAATCCGCCGGTATCGAAAATATTCTCGTCTACACGTCCCGGGACCGGCGCTACCTCGTGCAAGAGGCAGGCAAGGCGGGCGTGCTCGGGGTGGTCATGAAGACCGACTCGGAGGCGACCGTGGTCGAAGCCATCCGCCTTGCCGCCGATGGTCAGCCCGCCCCTTCCGTGGACTGGGCCGCAGCGCTCGACGCGGATCGGGAATTGATTCCGCAGCTCACTCCGCGCGAGCGTGAGGTGCTCGCCATGTACGCGTCCGGAGATACCGCGAAGGATATCGCCGCGCAACTCTATCTCGCTCCCGAAACTGTCCGCAAGTACGTCATGAAAATCAAGGACAAATATACCGAGGTCGGACTTGAAATCCACAAGAAGAGTGAGATGCGCAGAATCGCCCGCCGTGACGGATATATCGATGAATAGCCGCGGGGGCCGGTGATGCGGCGCGAGAATCCACTGACACTCGGCAGTTCCGGTTACAGCGACCGGGTACTCAGGTTGTTCGCGATATTTGTCGCCTGTGGATATCTGATCTATTTCGTCCTGCTGTATCCGCGCCTGGCCGACGAAGCGGCCCGCCTCGACAGCTGGTGGCTGCCGTTCGGTCTGACGCTGGTGTACGGCCCGCCGCTCCTCCTGTGTTCGACCGCGTTCTTCGCCGAATTGCGCACACTCCGACGTACGGCGGGCGCGGTGGCGCTCTGCTATTTCGTGGCAGCCTTCACCTGGCCGCTGGCATGGCAGGGGGAGTCGATGCCGGAATGGCCGTTCGTCTCGACCGTTCCGGGGCTCGCCGCCATGGCCGCGGCGCTGGTATGGCGCCCGTCCTGGGTCATGATCTACACGGTCGTGGTCGTTTCCGAGGTGCAGGTGTTGGGCATCACGCGCGCTCCCGAGGTCAACGAGCCGTTCTGGATGGGTTGGATTTACGCGACCAGTTTCTGTGTTGTCTACGTCGCCGCCACGCTGCGGGCGGTGCGGACCGGTCAGACGCTCGATGACGCACGCGCGGAAGCGGTCAGGTTGAGCGCCGAGGCCGAGGCGGTTCTGGTCTACAACGACGATCGCGAGCAATTCGCCAACGTCGTCCACGACAACGTCATGCACTGCCTGCGCATCGGTATGGCCGGAAAATTCAGTGCCAGAGACGCGGGCGAGGCGCTGCGCGCATTGGACGACATCGGCGCCAAATCGGGCGACGAGCCGTTCAGCGGCGACGAGGTGATCGACTACTTGCGCGAAAAACTGCAGTCGCTCGACGAGGTCGAGGAGACCTCGACCCTGGTGGTCGAGAATGGCGCGGGAGCTGAAGCCAGATTCGCCGCCGCGGTGGTTCGGACCGCGGGAATCGTTGTGAAAGAGGCGATGACGAACAGTGCCAGACATGCCGGACCGGAGGTGACACAGACCGCTACCGTTCGGATGGATCCCGGCTTGTTGAGAGTAATCATCGCCGACGACGGCTGCGGATTCGACACCGCGCAGATCAGCAACCGGTGGGGTCTTCGAAGGTTGCCGAGGCAGGTCGAACGTGTCGGCGGAAAACTGCAGATCTCGTCGACCAGGGGGCATGGCACCGTCATCGAAATGTTGTGGGTCGCGGGATGATCGGAACCGAGAAGCAGCCCAGCGATATCCGGGCGCTGCTGGGTATGAACACCCCCGCGGCGGGAGCGATCCTCGCGTTCTATCTCGCGGGTGTCGCGGCACCGGCGGTCATCGGGGTCCACAGCACCGGCGGTCACTATTGGCAATCGGCCGTCACCGTGGTCGTGTACTGGTGCGTCGGGGTCGCCCTTTTGACAATTCGCCGGGATCCGCTGCCGATTACCTCGAGCATGTTGATCTGTCTCGCCGCGCCGGTCATGACCGCTCTGGTCGTACTGACGCCGCCCTGGAGCGACTACGTACACGCGATCTGGCCCGCCAACGTCTACATAGTGATGCAGACGTTTCTCTGTGTCCGCGGCAGGACCGGATTCGCATTGTCATCGATAGGGCTGACTTTCGCGGTGATCGCCGTGTGGTCGACTATCACCGGTCAGGGCGGGCCGCTACCCGGCATTCTCCTCGCGTTACCCAATCTCGGCCCGCTGGCCATGTCCACGATGTTCGCGTACACGATTCGCCCTGCGGCCGCGAAGATCTTCGCCGCCAAGGCCGAACAGGATGCCGCGCTGCGCCAGATAGAGAAGGCAGCGGAGAACCGAAGAGCACTCGATGATCGGTTGCATGCGCTCGCGGCCGCGGCCAGGCCGTTGGTGGAACGGGTGGGCACGGACACGGGATTCGATCCGGCACACATCCGCGCCTGTGAGGCATTGGAGTCACAATTGTCGGCGATTCTGCGCGGCAGTGGTTTGGTGGACGACATCGTCAATCCGTCCGCCGACGCCGCGCGCAATCGTGGTGTCGCTGTGAAGATGTTCGACGACGGCGATCTGAACATGCTCGACGACGAGGTCCGCGCGCGACTACTGCGCGGAATCGCCGTCGAACTGGATCGTGCCGAGAACGGCGAAATCGTCATCAGGACCGTGCCCGCGGGCCGCGCCGAGCTGGCCACGGTGCGCGCACAGGGAAGCGGCTTCGTACGTCGTGCCACATTCGGCTTGGAAGGTGAACTGCTCAGGGAAAGCGTGCGCGACAGTTTGTGAGCGCGATAGACGCGGCGCGTAGCATATGGCGTGTCCGAGCACTGGTTGTGGAGGGCGAGCGATGAGCGCGTTGACGCAGGTAACGCTGCACGGCGTCGAGGTGATTCTGTCGCCCGAGCACATCGAGGCGCGTCGCCGTAAGGCCGAGAGGGTTCTCGGCCGACGATTTCCACCGCGGCCGACCAGGGTGCCGGCCGACGAGCACGATCGATAGACCCTGTGCCGGGTGTCGAGCCGAACTGAATCCCTGCCCTCACCGACGCTGACCGGACGGTGGGTCGAGACGGCCTCGGCCTGTGGTTTCGTGGCAATTCGTGCAGCGACCGCCTTCGGGAGGTGTCATGGGTGACGATGTCGGGAAGAGTTGGAACGACGATGGGGCGTTTCGGCGGGCGGGGATGTATGTGCTCGGGGTGATCGCTGTGGCGGGGGTTGTCGCGGTGGTCGCTTATTCGTGGGCGGATCGGCGTGAGTCGTGTGCCGGGGCGGAGGTGGTGCTTTGCGACAACCCTTCGGCGCTCGTGGTGGTTCTGGTTCCCGCCTTGGTGCTGTTGGGCGGGGGGATCGGGGCTTTTGTTCGTACCTATCTGGTGTGGCGGGACGGGGGGAGTTGGCCTGTCTGGCAGGGGGCGGGGTGGTTTCTGTTCGTGCTCATGGTGGTGTATTTGTCGATTGGTGGGGGTGTCGGGGCGAGTTGAGCGGGCTTTCTTCGTGCGTTCGTGCGGGGTGTCCGGTGCGTGGTCGCGCTGTTCGTCCTCGATCGGATGTATTCGGACCTGGTCGCGCCTACCGTTGTGCTATGACGTGGAACGGGATCGATGAGAGCAAATACGCGCTTTTGACCACCTATCGCAAGGATGGGACGCCGGTCGCGACGCCGGTCTGGGTGGCGCCCGACGGGGATCGGCTGGTGGTGTGGACCAATCCCGGTACGGGGAAGGTCAAACGGATTCGTCGTAATCCCGAAGTGAGTCTGCAAACCTGCGATGCGCGGGGGAAGACGACCAGCGGGCCGGTGGTGCGGGGGCATGCGGAGGTGTTGGGGGCCGAGGGGACCGAGCGGGTCCGTGCGGCGGTGATCAAGAAGTATCCGATTTCCGGGCGTCTGTTGATTCGGGCGCATCGGCTGTTCAAGGGCGCGGACGGGTCGGTGGGTGTGGCCATCGCCGAGATCTGAGAGCGGCTCAGGCGGATTCGGCGAGACCTGCCGCGCGCCAGGTTTCGGCGAGTTCCTGAATCGGCAGGTCGAGCGCCTGTGCGAGGGCGACCACGGTGCCGAAGGCGGGGGAGGGGAGGCGGCCGGTTTCGATCTTGCGGAGGGTTTCGGGGGAGATGCCCGCGCTGGTGGCGACGTCGGTGAGGTCGCGGTTCGCGCGGGCCGCGCGCAGTCGGGCGCCGAGGCGGCGGCCCGCTTCGATCTGGGCGGGGGTGAGCGGGAGGCGGACCATGCGGTCAGGATACGAGTGGTATTTAAATACCGCAAGGCGCTAGGCTCGGTATTAAAATACCGAGTGGAGGTCGTCGTGGTCGAATTGAAAACGCCCGAGGAGATCGAGCGCATGGGGGTGACCGGCGCGTTCGTCGCCGACGTGCTCGCCGACCTGCGTGTCCGCGCACGGGTGGGGGTGAATCTGCTCGAGCTGGAAGCGCATGTGCGCGAACGTATCTCCGAGCGCGGCGCGCAGTCGTGCTACTGGGATTACGCGCCATCGTTCGGCCGCGGTCCCTTCCGCAACACTGTCTGCCTCTCGGTGAACGACGCTGTCCTGCACGGGCTTCCGTTCGACTACGCGCTGTGCGACGGTGATGTGCTCTCGATCGATCTCGCGGTCGGCATCGACGGGTGGGTGGCCGACGCGGCGACCACCGTCATCGTCGGGACCGCCGACGCCGAAGACGTTCGCCTGGTGCGCGCCACCGAACGGGCGCTGGCCGCCGCGATCGCGGTCGCCTTGCCGGGCAACAGGATCGGCGATATCTCCGCGGCCGTCGGCGAGGTCGCCCGCGCCGACGGCTATCCGGTGAACACCGAATTCGGCGGACACGGACTCGGCCGGACCATGCACGAGGACCCGCACGTCCCCAATGTGGGCCGCAAGGGACGCGGGATGATCCTGCGCCCCGGCCTCACCCTCGCCATCGAACCGTGGTTCTGCCGGACCACCGACCGCATCTACACCGACCAGGACGGGTGGACCATCCGCTCCGCCGACGGCTCCCGCACGGCCCATTCCGAGCACACCATCGCCGTCACCGCCGACGGCCCGCGTGTACTCACCGTCCCGGCCCGATAGAGCTCGGCCGGGTGGTCGAAGCTCTCGGCCCACACCGCCCGGTGTCCCGGTACTCGATCGCGTGGCCTTGCGGTGTGGAACTATTCGCGTGGTTCGGCCACGGGGCGCAGCCATTCCTGGAGTGCGATGCCCGCGCGCAGTTCCTCGTCCACCTTCGCGCGGCCCGCTTCGTCGAGCTCCAGTTCCGTGATGCGGGCACGGTAGCGTTGCGCGCCGTCGAGGTCGTCGGTGGCGACGGCGAGTTCGGCGAGCATGGCCAGGGCGAGGCCGCGTTCGGTGGGGCTCGCGAGCAGGGCGAAGCGCCCGAGGCCGACCTCGAGGACGCGGGCGGCGGCTTTGTCGTCGTTCTTGAAGTCGCGCAGGATGCGGGCGTTGTCGAGGACGCGGGCGAGGTCGTCGAGTTCCGAGGCGCCGCCGTATTCGACGTTCTCCGGGATGTCGGGCTGGATGAACACCAACTCGTTGCCGTCGGGGTCCACCAGGCTGAAACGGCTCTGGCCGGTGCGGAAGCGGGTGATTCGGGGGTGGCCTTCGGTGGTGACGCGGCCGTGCAGGGTGCGCAGCGCGGTGCTGAATTCTCGGTGTGCGGCGGCGACGTCTTCGACCATGACGAGGGCGGCGACGTGTTCCACGGGCGCGGGCAGAGAGTGGGGGGCTTCGGTGATGTGGATCGGGCAGCCGTTGCGTTCGAAGGCGAGATAGACGTAGGGCGTGGTCTGTTCGTGGGTGACGGTGTAGCCGAGGGTGCGATAGAAGTCGAGCGCGGTGTCGGGTGCGGTGGTCCAGAGCACCGGCACGGGTGAATCGCCCATGGAGTTCCTCCCGGATCTTGCTATTCAAATTTGACTACTCGAGGTTAGGGCTGCGGATTCGCGGAAGTCAAATTTGAGTACCGTAGGGTTCCGACTACGGACGAGAGGGTGAGGGATGTCGGCGGTGCGGCTGCTCGTGCTCGGCGTGATCCGCAGGCGCCAGCCTGCGCACGGTTACGCGGTGCGCGCCGAACTGCTGTCCTGGCGGGCCGAGACCTGGACCAATGTCAAACCCGGCTCGATCTATCACGCGCTCAAACAGCTCGCCGCCGAGGGCAAGTTGCGCGCGCAGGGCACCGAGAGCAGCGATAAAGGCCCGGGCCGCACGCTGTTCGCGCTCACCGACGCGGGGGAGGCGGAATTCCGCGCGCTCATGGATCGCGCGCTGGTCAGCATCGATATGGAGGAACTCGGGGCAGGCATCGCCTTCATGGACGCGCTGCCGCGGGCGCACGTGGTGGCGAAATTGCGCGAGCAGCGCCGCAACAGCGCCGCGACGCGCGACCAACTCACCGCCATGATCCCGGAATTCCCCGGCCGCTACGAACAGCCGCACGCCACCGACCTGCTCGAACTGTGGAGCGGGGTTTTCGACAATCTGTCCGCGTGGACCGGGCGGGTGCTGGATCGGCTGGAGGCGGGCGAATATCCGATGTCGGACTGAGCGCGCCACCCTCGCGCGGCGATAGGCTCGCCGTATGGCCAATACGCTCGGCGCCCTCGGCGACGCGAACTATGTATTTCTCACCACGTTCCGCAAGGACGGCACACCGGTCGGGACACCGCTGTGGGCCGTGGCCGACGGCGACAAACTCTACGTCTGGACCGTCACCGACAGCTGGAAGGTGAAGCGGCTGCGGCGCAATCCCGCGGTCACCGTGCAGCCCTGCGACGTGCGCGGCAAGACCAGCGGCGAGGTGGTCGATGGCACGGGGGTGATCCTGGACGCCGATGGCACCGAGAAGGTGCGGAAATTGTTGAAGCGCAAGTACTTCATCCTCGGCCCGCTGACCATCATCGGCAGCAATCTGCGCAGGGGAAAAGCGGGAACGATCGGTATCGAAATCACCCCGAAGTCTTGACCGACCGCGGGCGCGATCGTCGTTCGGCACAGAATTCCGCCGTCGGCGACAGTGATTCGGGGGAGTGTGGGACGAAGAGTGCGGCGGCTCCGATATCCTCGTCGCGCACCGGGGTAGTCCAGTGGCGGACCTCATATTTCGGCCCTGCCCCGGGGGGAGGAACGTGATGACGGTACCGACACGACCACCGAACACCTCTCGTCCGTATCCGGTCGCCGATAATTCGGCGCGCGGGCCTGAATCGGAATACACCGCGAACGGGTGGGTTCCGGTGATCATCGCCGGTGTCGTCGCCGCGTTCGTGATCGCGATCGCCGGTGTGATCGCGGGACTCGTCGTGGTCAACATCCGGGAATCGGCGCCGCAAGCGCCCAAACCCGCGGCGGCCCAATCGCCCGCGACGATACCGGCGGCCGCGCCGCTCACCGAGGCGCCGCCCATCGTGGTCGACACCGCCGTGGTCGACCACCTCGACCCGCTCGCGGTGCAGCGCGGCGTGGTGCGGGTGCTCGGCGAGTCCTACGGAGTCGCGGATGTGCGCGAGGTGAAATGCCCCGGCGAGCAACCGGTCGAGATCGGCGTCGTCTTCGACTGCACGGCCAGGGTCGACGGCCTGCGCAAGACCGTCACCGTGACCGTCACCGATCGCGACGGCACCTACGAGGTGAGCAGGCCGCACTGAGGCGGCCCGCCCCCGTCCGCTAGGTCGCTCGGCTCACCGAGGACATGTGGAAATCGGGAATCCGCAACGGCGGCATGGCCGTCCTGGTGAACCAGTCCTTCCACTCCCTGGGCAGCGTGATCTCGGTGGCGCCCGCCTCGGTGGCCCGCCGCAGCAGGTCGAGCGGGCTCTCGTTGAAGCGGAAGTTGTTCACCGCGCCGACCACCGCGCCGTCCTCGACCAGGTACACCCCGTCGCGGGTGAGTCCGGTGAGCAGCAGCGACGCCGGGTCGACCTCGCGGATGTACCAGAGGGTGGTGAGCAGCAGGCCGCGTTCGGTGCGGGCGATCATCTCGTCGATCGTGGCTTCCGAACCGCCGGTGAGCAGCAGATTCTCCCCCGGAATCGCCACCGGCGCGTCGTATTCGGCCGCGGTGGCGCGCGGATAGACCAGCGATCGCACGACGCCCTCGCTCAGCCAGTCGACGCGTTCGGCCGACAGGCCGTTGTCGAAGACCGACACCGCCTCCGAGGACGTGCTCGTGGCCACGAACGGGCGGTACTCGAGTCCGGGGGCGGCGGGATCGGAGTAGAGGGTCAGCGGGATGTCGGTGAGCCGCTCGCCGACCCTGGTGCCGCCCGCGCGCGCGAAGGCCGTGTGCCCTTCGTGCGCGCCCCTGCCCTCCATGGACCAGGCCAGGTAGATCATCATGTCCGCGACGGTCGACGGCGGCATGAGCGTCTCGTAGCGTCCGGCGGGCAACTCGAATCGCTTGCCTGCCCAGTCGAGTCGCCGCGACAGGTCGGCGAGCAGCGCCGCCACGTCGACATCGGCGAAGTCGACGGTGCCGACCCCGACCCACGCGCTGGCCAGGTCGGCGCCCGCGCCGCGTTTGCCGTTGATCTCCACCGACCCGGTGGGCTGCACGAACCGGCGGCGGATGCCGGTGGAGGCGCCGAGCCAGGTGGTGACGAGCCGGTGCTCGGCGAATCCGTAGAGCCGGTCGGCGCCGTCGAAACCGGCGGCGAGGTCGCGGGCGGCTCCGGTGAAGATCTCGACCCCGGTGCGCGCCGGGTCATCGGACCAGTCGGCGGCCTCGCCCGGCGTTTCCAGCAGCGGCATGGCGTCTTTCGCGGGTTCGGCGCCGCGCGCGGCCGCCTCGCTCGCCCGCACGACGGCCTCGATGTCGGCGGGGTCGACGCTGGTCGAGCGGATGCTGCCGACCCGCGCGCTGCGGGGTCCGTCGCGGAACACCGAAACGACCGACCACTCGCGGAAGGTCGACGACCCGTTGGTGGTCATCGAATTACCGGCCCAGCGCAGCGTCGCCTCCGAGCCGTCGGAGACGATCACGATCGCCTCGTCGGCCTTGGACAGCGCGAGCGCGCGTTCCACGACCTCGCTCGCGTGCGGCAATTCCGTCGCCCCCGGTGCGAATTCCGTCACTGCCCCGCCTCCGTCCGTGTGTTGAGCACATTGACCCCGCGCACCAGGATCGACGGGCAGCCGTGACTGACCGCGGCGGCTTGCCCCGGCTGGGCCTTGCCGCAGTTGAACGCGCCGCCCAGATACCAGGTGGACGGACCGCCCACCGCCTCCATCGCGCCCCAGAAATCCGTGGTGGTGGCCTGGTAGGCGACATCGCGCACCTGGCCGTCGAGCTTGCCGTCGCGGATGCGGAAGAAGCGCTGGCCGGTGAACTGGAAGTTGTAGCGCTGCATGTCGATCGACCAGGACCGGTCGCCGACGATGTAGAGGCCGTCCTCGACCCGCGAGATCAATTCCTCGGTGCTGGTGTCGCGATCGGGATCCGGACGCAGCGACACGTTCGCCATCCGCTGGATCGGGACGTGATGCGGGGAGTCGGCGTAGGAGCAGCCGTTGGAGCGGTCGAGTCCGAGGCGGGGCGCGAAGACCCGGTCGAGTTGGTAGCCGACCAGGGTGCCCTCGCGCACCAGATCCCAGCGCTGGCCCGCAACGCCTTCGTCGTCGTAGCCGATGGTGGCCAGGCCGTGCGTTTCGGTGCGGTCGCCGGTGACATGCATGATCGGGGTGCCGTAGCGCAGCGTGCCGAGCAGGTCGGGGGTGGCGAACGAGGTTCCGGCGTAGGCGGATTCGTAGCCGATGGCGCGGTCGTATTCGGTGGCGTGGCCGATGGATTCGTGGATGGTCAGCCACAGGTTGGTCGGGTCGATCACCAGGTCGGTGGGGCCAGGGGTGACGCTCGGCGCCTTCACCTTCTCGGCGAGCCACTCCGGGATGCGGGCGAGTTCGGTGTCCCAGTCCCAGATTCCGTCGGCGCCGGTCACGTACTCCCAGCCGCGCGCGGCGGGTGCGGCCAGCGTGCGCATGGACTCGAACACGCCCGCCGCGGAATCCACGGTGGTCGCCTCGAGCTGCGGATGCACGCGGACCCGCTGCTGGGTGATGCGCGAGCCCGCGGTGTCGGCGTAGAAGGTCTGTTCCTTGACCTGGAGCACCGACGCGCTCACGTGGTCGACGCCGTCGGAGGCCGACAGGCGCTGCGAATAGTCCTGGAGCAGCGCGACCTTGTCGGAGGTCGGCACCGTGAACGGGTCGACCTCGTGGGCCGATGACCAGCGCGCATCCGCGTACACCGGCTCATCGGCCAGGGTGACGCGTTCGCGATTGAGCGCGCGCAGCGTGGTCGCGACCGTCACCGCGCGGCGCGCCACCTCGACCGCGGTCTGCGCGGTGAGCGCGGGATGCGAGGCGAAACCCCAGGTGCCGTCCACGATCACGCGCACCGCGAAACCGAGATCGGTGGAGTCGGCGATGGATTCGACCACACCGTCGCGCACTCGGATCGACTGGGTCACCAGCCGGTGCACCCGCACGTCGGCGTGTTCGGCGCCCGCGGCCGCGGCCGCGGTGAGCGCGGCCTCGGCGAGCGGACCCAATGGCAGGGCGAGGAATTCGGCGTCGATACGCGCCCGCGATTCCCGTGTGGTCGGAGTGGTCACCCTGCCACGCTACCGTCACGCCTGCCGGTGCGCAGTCGGCCACGGCGCGCGCGAAACCCGTGGTTACCGCGCCGGTGGCGGTCGATGCCGTACTGTGCCCGCGTGCCGCCATCCGCGCTCCGCGACCGCAAACGGGAACGTACCCGCCGTGCCTTGCTCGAGGCCGCCGTCGAGTTGTTCGAGCACAGAGGTTACGAGGAGACGACGGTGGCCGATATCGCGGCCGCCGCCGAGGTGGGCACACGCACCTTCTTCAACTACTTCGCGAGCAAGGAAGAACTGCTGTTCCCCGAACCCGACGACCGGGTGCGCGCGGCCGTCGCGGCCATGGCGAGCAGGCGGGCGGGGGAGCGTCCGGTCGAGGTGTTGCTGCGCGCGCTGCGGGCGGCCGGCGACAACCCCGGCGACCACCTCGTCGATGATCTGCACGCCAGGATCGCGGCGGTGCGGGCGCGGGTCTCGCGCACCGTGCCCGCGGTGAGCGGGCGGGCCGCGCACGCGCAGCTGGTGGCCCAGCGCGAGATCGGCAGGCAGTTGCACGTGGCCTTCCCCGACGAATTCGACGAGGTCGGTGCGGCGGCGCTGGTCGGTGCGGTGGTAGGCGCGGTCTCCGGCGCGCTCACGGTGCTGTTCCAGCAACCGGTTTCGGGAACCGACGACGGCGAACGGCTGCAACGCAGAATCCACGAGACCACCTCGCGGGTCCTGCAGCCGTGGCTCGCCGCGCCGCGCGCCTGAACGCTCAAGCGAACTGCTGCCAGCCGAGCCGGATCACCATCGCGACCACAACGACCAACAGCACGACGCGCACGAATTCGGCGCCCCTGCGCACGGCCATGTGCGAACCGACCACCGCGCCCGCGATATTGGCCACCGCCATCCCCGCGCCGAGTGCGAACATGATGTGGCCGGTGAGTCCGAAATAGGCGAGAGCGCCGAGATTGGATCCGCAGTTGACGACCTTCGCCATGGCCGCCGCGCGCACGAATTCGGTGCCGAGCAGGGTGGCGAAGGCGATGATCAGGAAGGTGCCGGTACCCGGTCCGAGCAGGCCGTCGTAGAGGCCGATCAGGCCCGCCGCGATCGCGACCACCAGGATCACCTTGCGGCGGGTCGGCGGATGGGTGGCCATCGTGACGCCGACCGAGGGCCGCAGCGTCACGAAGATCGCGACGCCGAGCAGCACCGCCATGACGATGGGAATGAACAACTCCCGGTCGATCAGCGAGACCGCGGCCGCGCCCACCGCCGCGGCGCAGGCCGCGATCCCGGCCGCGGGCAGCAGGATTCGCCACTGGATCGGGACCTTGCGCGAGAAGGTCGCCACCGCGGCGGCGGTGCCCGCGACCGCGGCCATCTTGTTGGTGCCGAGCGCGGTCTGCGGCGAGATCGTCGGCGCGGTGAGCAACAAGGTCGGCAGGATGATCAGTCCGCCGCCGCCGACCACCGCGTCGACCCAGCCCGCGGCGGTCGCGGCCGCCAAGAGCACCATCCAGTCTGCGAGATCCACCGTTCCAGCCAACCAGAGCTCGACCGTCGGTGTGCCGAGCGGACCCGGCGCGGGCGCGCCGACCTAGTCTGATGGTCGTGCGCCGGTTCAGTCTGTGGCTTCGCGGCAAGCCTCTCGTAGCCGATTCCATGCTGGCGTTCGGCTTGCTGCTGCTCGACATGACCGGACTCGCCGACAGCGACGAAAAGGTCGTCTACCTGGTCATCGGCGGACTCCTGCCGCTCCCCGTCGCCTTCCGGCGCGCCTATCCGCGCGCCATGGCGGCGCTGCTGCTCCTGTTCGCGATCACCACCACACTGGTCAACCACCTGCTCGGCGACCACTCGATACATCCGGCGCTGCTCGCGCTCGGCATCATGCTCTACACCCTGGTCGCCTACGTCGGGCGGGTCGAGGGCCTGCTGCTGGCACTGGGACTCGCCGTCGACTCCGCGCTGTCGGTGACGCTGCTGGATCAGCCGGTGTTGTCCACGGTCGCCTTCGGCGCGCTGTTCTACGCGCTGTGCTGGACCCTCGCCGAATTCAACGGGGCGCGCCACGCCTACGACGCCGAGGTGGCCGCGCGCCTCGCGGTGGCCGACTACGACCGGGAACGTCGGACCCACGAGGCGGTCGCGCTGGAACGCACCCGCATCGCCCGCGAACTGCACGATGTGGTCGCGCACGCGGTGAGCGTCATCATCGTGCAGGCCGACGGCGCGGGCTACGCGCTGCGGCGCGATCCCGACGCCGCCGAACAGGCCGTCCACACCATCGCGAGCACCGGTCGGGAGGCTTTGCGCGAATTGCGCCGCACGGTCGCGCTGCTGCGCACCGAACACGCGCCCGACCAACTGCCCCAGCACGGCACCGCCGGACTCGCGAGGGTGGTGGAGATGATGCGCGGCACCGGACTCGCGGTGGAACTCGAACTGACCGGGGAACTCGACACCATCGCACCCGAGGTCAGCCTCGGCGTGCACCGCATCGTCCAGGAGTCGCTGACCAATACGCTGCGCCACGCGGGCGCGCATCCGAAGGCGTGGGTGCGGGTGCAGCGGCGCGTGACCGATGTGCTGGTCGAGGTCACCGACAGCGGCGGCGTGCCGGTCACGGTGCCCGCGGGCCCGATTCGAGGCAGCGGACTCGGACTGGTCGGCATGCGCGAACGCGTCGCGGTGCTCGGCGGGACCCTGTCCGCGGGCCGCCGCCACGACGGCGCCTGGCATGTGCTCGCCACCATTCCGTTGAGCATCGAGTCGGTGGAGTGAACCGCCGCCGATCAGTCGAGCAGGGTCTCCAGATCGCGCAGGATCTCGCTGGCGGTGATCGGGTCGAGCACCGCGAATCTGGTGTCGCCGCATCGGTGCATCCAACTGCGCGCCGGGCGGGCGGTGAGTTCGACCGCGGCGAGCACCTGCTCCGGGATCAGCAGCGGATCGGTGGCGTCGATGCCGTCGTCGAGCACGATCAGCACCTGCAGGTCGGCGCCGACCGGGCGGAACAGGTAGTCGTGCATGCCGCCGTCGGCGGGCGCGCTGCGTCGCCAGCCGGAATCCTCGAGCCGCAGCAGCGCGGCGGTGGCGACCATGCGGTCGGCGAAGCGGGCCAGCGCGGTCGACTCCGCCTCGTCGGGGGCGAGTCGGTAGATCGCGCGGTGGAGTTGGTCGAAGGGTTGGGTGAGGCCGTCGGCGGCGAGGTTTCGCGCCCAGTGCGGGATGTCCGCGCCGAGGTGCAGTGGATGCGCCACCGCGATGCGCGGACCGTCGACGCTCGCCGGTAGACCGCGGAGGTCGTGTGCGCCGCCGTCCGGGCAGGGACGGAAGGAACCGGTCGGCCGTCCCCGTCGATCGAGTCGCACCCACACCAATCGCCGGGCCACCGCGTGGCGCACCGGGTCGGCGAGTATTTCCGTTCGGAATTCTTTCGCGCTCCAGATATGCGCGGACGCCATCGCGGCCTCCAATTCCGTCGTCGCGCGGGCCGATTCGTCATTCGGCGTGCCCGGTTCGTTCGGGACGGAATTCGGGCCGGGCGCCGACGTGATCGCCGAGACGGCCCACACGGGCGAGCTCGCGAGGACGTGCGATCCGGGCGCGGCGTGCCGATCGGTCACCGGATCGTGCACCAGGCTCCGCATCCTTCTTCGAATTCGTTGCGCGACAATGGAATCAGCGGCACGTCGCAAACGGTCGCGACCGCGTGACGGGTCGATCGCGATGACCATTCGTGCATGGGCATACAGGTGTGTGTGAGCTTCCCAATAGGACACGTTGTCCCCCCGGCTTCGGCTGAATCCAACCGAGAAGGATAACGCGAGACGCCGACACGTGTGCGGGGAGTGCCTCGCGGTGCGAAACCGCTCGGACAATCGAAATTCCGGTCGCGGCAATCGAACACGGTAACCATTCCGCGCACCTCGGTGGCGGGCCGCGCGCGGCCGATAGATTGGGGAGGTGCCGATCTCCGTTCTCGTCGTCGACGACCAGGAACTCATGCGCATGGGACTGAAAATGGTCCTCGGCGCGCACCCGGACATCGAGGTGATCGGCGAGGCGGACAACGGCGCCGCCGCGGTGACCAGAGCCAAGGAACTCCGGCCCGACGTGGTGCTGATGGACGTGCGGATGCCGGTGGTCGACGGCGTCACCGCGACCGGACAGATCATCGACGCGGGCCTCGGCTGCAAGGTCCTCGTCATGACCACCTTCGACCTCGACGAACACGCGCTCGGCGCGCTGCGGGCCGGCGCGGGCGGATTCCTGCTCAAGGACACCCCGCCCGAGGACCTCGTCTCGGCCATCCGCAGCGTGGCCGCCGGTGACGCGGTCGTCTCGCCCAAGGTCACCAAGCGCCTGCTCGACCGGCTCATCGCCGAGGATCCGGGCGGCATGCGCGACCCGCGCGTCCTCGACGTGCTCACCGCGCGGGAACGCGAAGTCCTCGAACACATCGCGGCGGGCCGGTCCAACGCCGAGATCGCCGAACAGCTGTATCTGTCGGAAGCCACGGTGAAGACCCATGTGGGCCGGGTGCTCACCAAACTCGGTCTGCGCGACCGGGTGCAGGCGGTGGTGCTCGCCTACGAGACCGGACTCGTGCGACCCGGCGGCTGAGACCCGGCGCGATCTCAGCAAGCTATCAGGCCGGGACGGGAGAAAAATCGGACACGCGCGCGTTGGAACGAGTAGATCGTCCGGAAGGAACGCCATGCCCGCCCTGCTGTTCGTGCTGTACGTGGTCGTCGAGATCGCCGCGCTGTTCGCGGTCGGTCAGTTGTTGGGCGCGGTCGCCGCGATCCTGTTGCTGATCGCGAGTTCGGCGGCGGGTGTGCTGCTGATCGGATCGCAGGGGCGCAAGGTCTTCGAAGAGTTCCGCGAGGTCACGCGCGGACGAGTCGATCCGGGCAAAGCGGTCGCCGACGGCGCGCTGGTCGCGGTGGGCGGATTCCTCATGTTCATCCCTGGACTCGTCACCGGCGTGCTCGGCCTGCTGATGCTGCTGCCCCCGACCCGCGTGCTGATCCGGCCGCTGGTCACCGCACTCGCCGCGCGCCGCCTCGCGAAGTACACCGCCGCCCGGCCCTACCGCGGGATCGTCATCGACGGTGGTGAGGTGATCGACGGCGGCGAGGTCGTCGACGGAGTCGTGGTGCGCCAGTGGTATGACGACGGTCACGGCGCCGGACGCCGGGCCATCGGATCGGCCTGAGCTCGCCGCCGAGACCTCGGCCACGTATCGGACGATCTCGGCCCGCGCGCACGGGTCGCTCGCGGCGTCTCATCGTGGGCGACCGGTCCGCTGGTACGCCGGTGTCGACGGATCGTTGCGACGCTGCCGCGGAAACCAGGGCCGCGATCTCGGAGTAGCGGATGGCGGCGTCGCGAATGGACACTGGTGGGTCCCGACTGCCTGTCCTGAAGGCGAGACGGATCGTTGCGACGCTGCCGCGGATACCCAGGGCCGCGATCTCGGAGTAGCGGATGGCGGCGTCGCGAATGGACACTGGTGGGTCCCGACTGCCTGTCCTGAAGGCGAGACGGATCGTTGCGACGCTGCCGCGGATACCCAGGGCCGCGATCTCGGAGTAGCGGATGGCGGCGTCGCGAATGGACACGAGTGGGTCCCGAATGCCTGTCCTGAAGGCGAAGTCGAACCCGCCGCACCTGACGTCACGCGCACTGGCTGCCGCCGAGCGGGGCGCCGATGCATGTGCTGTCCGCCCGCATGCGTTCGAGCGCGGGCGAGTTCGGTTGCGACATCGCCGAGGCCAGGAGCGGCGCCGTCGCCTCCGGCACGAAAGGAGCGGATCACCGCGCCGAACCGGTGCGGGCACCGATACGGCAGACTGGTGCTCCGTGGGTACCCAGTTGTTGATCGGCGGCCGCTTCTACAGTTCGAGCGCACCCGATGCGACCGCGATGGCGGTCACCGACGGAACGGTGGTCTGGCTGGGAGCCGAGAAGCCGGGACGGGCGCTGCATCCCGGCGCCGAGATCATCGATCTGGACGGCGCGTTCGTCGCCCCCGCGTTCGTCGACCCGCACGTGCACGTGACCGCGCTCGGGCTGCGGCTGACCGGACTAGACCTGGCGCGGGCGACATCCCTGCGCGACTGCCTCGACGCGGTGCGCGCCTACGCCGCCGCGCACCCCGACGGCGCGATCCTCGGCGACGGATGGGACGAGACGCGCTGGCCGGAAGGCCGACCGCCGACGGTCGACGAGATCGACGCGGCCGCCGGGCCGGACCGGCACGTCTACCTCGCGCGGGTCGACGTGCATTCGGCGGTGGCGTCCTCGGCCCTGCTCGACGCGGTGCCCGAACTCGGCGCGGCCACCGGGTACACGCGCGGGGAACCGGTGCGGGCGGCGGCGCACCACCTGGTGCGCGCCGCCGCGCTGGCCGCCATCGGACTCGGGCAGCGCGACCGCGCGCGCCGCGCCGCACTCGACGCGGCCGCCGCGCACGGGGTCGCGGCGGTGCACGAGTGCGCCGGACCCGACATCTCCGGCCGCGTCGACCTCGCCGAACTGCGCGCCTTCGAACACGGGGTCGAGGTGCGGACCTACTGGGGTGAGGCGGTGCACACCGCCGACCTGGCGCGGGAACTGATCGCCGAACTCGGCGTCGACGGCCTCGCGGGCGACCTGTTCGTCGACGGCTCCCTCGGCTCGCACACGGCGTGGCTGCGCGAACCCTACGTCGACGGGTCCGGCAGCGGACTCGGCTATCTCGACGTCGATGCGATCGCCACCCACGTCCGCGCCTGCACCGAGGCCGGGGTGCAGGCCGGGTTCCACGTCATCGGCGACGCGGCGATGGACGCCGCCGTGGCCGGATTCGAACGCGCCGCCGCCGAACTCGGCGGACCCGCGGTCGCCGCGCGCGGTCACCGGGTCGAACACGCCGAAATGCTCGACGGCGGGCAGATCGCGAGGCTCGCCGCGCTGGGCGTCATCGCGAGCGTGCAGCCCGGTTTCGACGCCGCGTGGGGCGGTGCGGACGGCATGTACGCCGCGCGCCTGGGCGCCGAGCGGGCCGCCGCGATGAACCCGTTCGCGGCCATGGCGGCCGCGGGAATCCCCCTGGCCATCGGCTCGGACGCCCCGGTCACCGCCCTGCATCCGTGGGCGGCGATCCGTGCGGCGGTCCGGCACCGCAGCGCGGGCAGCGGACTCTCACCGCGCGCCGCCTTCGCCGCCGCCACCCGAGGCGGTTGGCGCGCGGGCGGCGTGCGCGACGGCGTGTCGGGCACCTTGACCCCGGGCGCCCCCGCGTCCTACGCGGTGTGGGACGCGGGCGAGCTGGTCGTGGCCGCGGCCGCCGACGCCGTCCAACGCTGGTCGACCGACCCGCGCTCCCGCGTACCGGGACTGCCGTCGCTGTCGGACGACGCCCCCCTACCGAAGTGCCTGCGCACCGTCCACCGCGGAGCCGTCATCCATGAAGCCTGATTCCGCCGGCTCGAACCCGGCCCCGACCAACTCCGCCGCATCGGCCACGACGGCGTCGAACCTCGCCGCGTCGGGTTCTGCTGTGGTGGGTTCCGCTGGGTCGGATTCGGCTGTGTCGGGCGTGGCTGTGTCGGGTTCTGCCGTGGTGGGTTCCGCTGGGTCGGACTCGCCGGCGTCGAACCTTGCCGCGTCGGGCCCCGCGGCGATGACCTCCGCTGGGTCGGATACGGTCACGTCGAGTTCCGCTGCGTCGGACTCGGTTGCGACGAAGTCGGCTCTGGATCCCACTGCTTCGGATTCGGCTGCGTCGAACGCCGGTGCGACGAGTCCGGCCGCGTCGAACTCCGCTGTGTCGTGGTGGCGTGCGATGGTCGAGCGTCGTCCGGTGTCGGTGCGGTTGGTCGGGGCGCTGGTGGCGGGGATGTTGTTGTTCGGGAGTTTTCCGCCGCGTCCGTACTGGTTCCTGGCTCCGCTCGGGATCGCGGTGCTCACGTTGGTGTTGCGCGGGGGTGATCGGCTGCGTGGGGGTTTCGGTTACGGGATGGTGGCCGGGCTCGGGTTCTTTCTGCCGTTGCTGCCGTGGACCGGGATCTATGTCGGGCCGTTGCCGTGGATCGCGCTGTCCACCGCCTGTGCGGTGTTCATCGGGCTTTTCGGTGTGCTGGCCCGGTTGGTCGGGCGGTTGCCGGGGTGGCCGGTGTGGATCGCGCTGGCCTGGGTCACCGGCGAATGGCTGCGCTCCAGCGTGCCGTTCGGCGGATTTCCTTGGGGGCGGGTGGCGTTCGGGCAGGCCGATGGCTGGTATCTGTCGCACGCGGTGCTCGGCGGTCCGGTTCTGATCGGTTTCACGGTCGCGTTGACCGGGACCGCGGGGGCGGCGCTGGTCGAGCGACTCGCCGTGCGTGGGGTGTGGCGGACCGGGAGAGCGGTGCTCGTTGCGGCCGCGCTCACGCTGGTCGCGCTGCCGGTGAGCGGTGTGCTGTTGCGCGCGGCGCTGCCCGAGCCGGGGGCGGGGGAGTCGATGATTCGGGTTGCCGCGATTCAGGGCAGCGTGCCGCGTCTCGGGCTCGAGTTCAACGCGCAGCGGCGGGCGGTGCTCGACAACCATGTCCGGCGCACCGAGGAATTGGCGCGGGCGGTGGCCGAGGGGCGGGTGGAGCGGCCCGATGTGGTGATCTGGCCCGAGAACTCCTCCGATATCGATCCGCTGCGCAATGCCGACGCCGCGGCGCTGATCACCGAGGCGTCGCAGCGTGTCGGCGCGCCGATCCTGGTCGGCGCGGTGTTGGTGAACGGGGACCGGACCACGACCAATTCGGTGATCGTGTGGGACGGCGCGGCGGGTCCGGGGGACCGCCACGACAAGAAGATCATCCAGCCCTTCGGCGAATACCTGCCGATGCGCGGCTTCTTCCGGCTGTTCTCCGACTACGCGGATAAAGCGGGCTATTTCGTGCCGGGCGACGGCGACGGCACGGTCCGCGCGGCGGGCGTCGACATCGGCGTCGCGACCTGTTACGAGGTGGCCTTCGATCGCGCCTTCCGGGATTCGATGGCGGCGGGCGCACAGTTGCTCACCGTGCCGACCAACAACGCGACCTTCGGCGACAGCGAGATGACCTATCAGCAGCTCGCGATGTCGCGGGTGCGCGCGGTGGAGCACGGCAGGGCGCTCGTCGTGGCCGCGACCACCGGTGTGAGCGCGATCATCACCGCCGACGGCGCGGTCCGGCAGCAGACCCCACAGTTCGTGCCCGCCGCGCTGGTCGCCGAATTGCCGCTGCGCCACGACACGACGGTGGCGACCAGGATCGGGCAGGCGCCGGAGGTGGTGTCCGTTATGCTGACCGGCGCCGCACTGGTGTTCGCGCTGTCGCGACGGTGGCGAAGGCGGCGCGACCGGGCAGGCGCCGCCGAATTCACTCCCGAAGCCACGACTGCGGGCCCACGGTAGGAATCGTCACAATTCAACCGAACATCGGTCTGTTCTTCGCCGGGTCCACCCCCTAACGGGCTGTAACTACCCGTCCACACAGTGTTCGCTAGATAGTTGCTACTTCTCGATCCTGCTTGACTCTGCGCTATCGACGCACTTCCGGGCATCATCCTGCCGCTGACCTTTTGTTTGCAGAGATGTTGCCGTCGAATCTGTCGTTCTGTCGATGCCGTTCGAAGTGAAACAAAACCAAAACGCCGGCCATCCGCGGTGAGTGAGGCTCCGAATCATAGGGCGTGGATCAGGTCCTACGGCTGGCGCGTGCGCACCGTCGTGGTGGTGCTCGGGGAGTTGCGTCGACTGCGGCAGAACGGAGTTTCTAGATGAGTTCATTGGCCACCGATCGTGTAGACCAATGCTCACCCGATGAGTTCACCCCGCAGCCCTTCGCACTCTCACCCGCGCAGACAGCCCTGTGGTACGCCCAGCGGATCCGTCCCGACGTGCCGCTGACCATCGCCCAGTACGTGGAGATCCACGGCGCCCTCGACGTCGGGCGGCTGCTGTACGCCATCGAGCGTTACGGCGCCGAATCCCAGATCGGCCACCTGCGGCTGCTCGAGATCGACGGGGTGCCGCACCAGGTCGTCGACCCGACGCGGCGCCCCGGCTGGGGCCGCGTCGACCTGCGCGGCGAACCCGACCCGCGCGCCGCCGCGATGCGCTGGATGAACGAGCACGCCGGATCACCGTTCGACCTCGAGCACGATCCGCTCATCACCAATGTGGTGCTGCGCATCGGTGACGCCGCCTACATCTGGTACGGCCGCGCCCACCACATCCTGCTCGACGGCTACGCCGCGATGAACGGGATGAATCGCACCGCCGAGATCTACACCGCGCTCGAGGACCGGCGTGAACCGTCCGTCTCGCGCGCCACGCCGCTGGCCGACATCTACGCCAACGAGTCCACCTACCGGAATTCCACGCGCTTCATCGGCGACCGCGACTACTGGATGGAACAACTCGACGGCGCGGGCGGGCCGAAGTCGCTGGCGGGCGTCACCGCGCCCGCCACCGGCGCCGAGAGCGGGCGCAGGCTCGTCGGCGGCGTCCTCGACGACACGCTCGACGCCGCCATGTCCGAGGTCACCGCAGCGCACGGCACGCACACCTCGACCCTGATCGTCGCGGCGCTGGCCTGCTACGTGCGTTCGGTGACCGGCGAGTCCGACGTCGTGCTCAGCCTTCCGGTCTCCGCCCGCACCACGGTGGCCCTGCGGCGCTCGGCGGGCGTGGTCTCCAATGTGGTGCCGATCCGGGTGCGATTCGACGAGCACACCACCGTCGCCGACGTGGTCAGGCACGCCGAACTCCAGATCACCGGCGCGCTGCGGCATCAGCGCTACCGGCACGACGACATCCGCCGCGACTGCGGCTACTCGCGTGACGCGCGCGGATTCTTCGGCCCGATGGTCAACATCATGCTGTTCCACAACGAGGTGCGGTTCGGCAGCATCGTCGGCTCGCTGCATCTGCTGGCCACCGGCCCGGTCGAGGATCTGTCGGTCAATATCTACAACGGCGAGGGCGGGCGCATCCACGTCGACTTCGAGGCGAATCCGACGCTCTACACCGAATCCGAGGTCGACGTCCACCACGGCCGCTTCGTCGACTTCCTGCACAGGTTCCTCGGCGCCGCGCCCGATACCCGGGCGCTGACCATGGACGCCATCACCGACGCCGAGCGCACCCTGGTCCTGCATCGCTGGAACGCCACCGACCGGCCGGTCGATCCGGCCACCCTGGTCTCGCTGTTCGCCGAACGCGCCGTCGAATGCCCCGACGCCATCGCCCTCGAATTCGAGGACGAGGCGCTCACCTATCGCGAACT
This sequence comes from Nocardia bovistercoris, assembly GCF_015674855.1. Classification (GTDB taxonomy): domain Bacteria; phylum Actinomycetota; class Actinomycetes; order Mycobacteriales; family Mycobacteriaceae; genus Nocardia; species Nocardia bovistercoris. Next base: position 224,590 of record NZ_JADMLG010000012.1, read on the forward strand.
CGACGAGTGGTCCAACCGGCTCGCGCGCCTGCTCGTCGCGCGCGGCGCGGGCCCGGACGCCGTCGTCGGCCTGTATCTGCGGCGCAGCGTGGAACTCGTCGTCGGCATGTACGCGATCGTCAAGGCGGGCGCGGCCTATCTGCCGTTGGACACCGACCATCCGGCCGACCGCGTGGACGGCATCCTGGCCCAGGCCCGCCCGGTCTGCGTACTCACCGCCGCGCGCGACGGGTCGACGGCGCCGCCGCGCGCCGCCACGCTGGCGCTGGACACCCTCGACCTCACCGGATTCGATCCGTCGCCGCTCGTCGACGCCGAACGCCGCGCGCCGCTGCACGGCGACAATCTGGCCTACGTGCTGTTCACCTCCGGGTCGACGGGCAGACCCAAGGGGGTCGGGGTCACCCACCGCGCGATCGTGAACCGGCTGCGCTGGATGCAGCACGAGTATCCGCTCGACGCCACCGACGCCGTCCTCCAGAAAACGCCCGCCACCTTCGACGTGTCGGTCTGGGAGTTCTTCTGGCCGCTGCAGGTCGGGGCGAGGCTCGTCGTCGCCGAACACGACGGCCACCGCGACCCGGTCTACCTGGCCTGCATGATCGCCGAACGCGGCATCACCACCGCGCATTTCGTGCCGTCGATGCTCTCGATGTTCCTCGACGACGCCGACACCGCCGCCTGCCTGCGGCTGCGCCGGGTGTTCTGCAGCGGTGAGGCGCTGCCGTCGATCACCGTGCGCGACTTCCACGCCGCTCTCGGCGGCGCCGAACTGCACAATCTGTACGGTCCCACCGAGGCCGCCGTCGACGTCACCTACTGGCCGTGCCCGCCCGACGCCCTCACCGTCCCGATCGGCTCGCCGGTCTGGAACACCAGGACCTACGTGCTCGACTCCCGGCTGCATCCGGTGGCGCCCGGCGCGGTGGGGGAGCTGTACCTGTCCGGCGTGCAGTTGGCGCGCGGCTATCTCGGACAGCCGCGCCTGACCGCCGACCGGTTCGTCGCCGACCCGTTCACCCCCGGCGCCCGGATGTACCGCACCGGTGATCTGGCGCGCTGGCGGGTCGGCGCGGATTGCGCGCGCGGTGTCCTGGAGTACTTGGGGCGCACCGATTTCCAGGTCAAGATCCGCGGCCTGCGCATCGAGCTCGGCGAAATCGAGTCCGCGCTGCTCTCCGATCCATCGGTGGCGCGCGCGGTCTGCGTGGCGCACGCGGGCCGCAAGGGCGACGAACTGGTCGCCTACGTGGTGCCCGCTCCCGGTGCGCCCGCCTCGGTGGACACCGCCGCGCTGCTCAACGCGCTGCGCGCGACGCTGCCCGGCTACATGGTGCCCGCGGCGCTGATCGAACTCGCCGAACTGCCGCTGAGCTCCAACGGCAAGATCGACCGCAAGGCGCTGCCCGCCCCGACGGGCGTGCTGCGCTCGCACCGGGTCGCCGAGGCGCCGCGCACCGAGATCGAGCGGGCGCTGGTCGCGATCTTCGCCGAGGTGCTCGACCTGGCCGAAGCCGAAATCGGCATCGGCGACAGTTTCTTCGATCTCGGCGGCAACTCGCTGATCGCGGCGCGCGCGGTCGCGCGCGTCAACGCGACCTTCGCGACCGGCCTGACCATCCGCGACCTGTTCGAAGCAGGCGATGTGGCCACGGTGGCCGAGCGCTTCGCCGACCTCGCCGTCGACACCGCGTCGCCGCGACTCGCGCCCGCGCTGCGCCCGGAGCGGATACCGCTGTCGCTGGCCCAGCAGCGCCTGTGGATCCTGAACCGGTTCGCCGAGCACGCCGCCGCCTACAACATGCCGCTGGCGGTGCGTCTCGAGGGGCCGCTCGACCTGGAGGCGTTGCGCGCCGGGCTCTTCGACGTGATCGCCCGCCACGAGAGTCTGCGCACCACATTCCCGGAGACGGCCGAGGGACCGTATCAGCTGATCCACCCGGCCGCCGAGATCCCGCTGACCTTGGAACCGGTCGAGGTGGCGGGCGGCGACGCGGTCGCGGCGGCCACCGAATTCGCCTGCTACGAGTTCGATCTGCGCAAGCAGGCGCCGATTCGGGTGGCGCTGTACCGGACCGGGCCCGACAGCCACCTGTTCGCGGTGGTGCTGCACCATATCGTCGGCGACGGCTGGTCGATCGCCCCGCTGGCCCGCGATCTGATGACGGCGGTGACGGCGCGCGCCGCGGGTTCGGCGCCGCGCTGGGTGCCGCTGCCGGTGCAGTACGCGGATTTCGCGCTGTGGCAGCGGGAGCTGCTGGGCGAGGAGTCCGATCCGGCCAGCGCGCTGAGTCGCCAGTTGACCTACTGGCGCGCCGAGTTGACCGGCCTGCCCGATCAGCTCGACCTGCCGCTCGACCGTCCGCGCCCGATGCGCCGCAGTACCGACGGCGGCCGTGTCGAGTTCGCGATCTCCGCCGAAACCCGCCGCGCGGCGGCCGAACTCGCCGCGGCCAAGGGCGTCAGCATGTTCATGGTGCTGCACGCGACGCTGGCCGCGCTGCTCTCGCGCCTGTGCGGAACCACCGATATCACCATCGGCACGCCCATCGCGGGGCGCTCCGATCCGGCACTGGACGAACTGGTCGGCATGTTCGTCAACACCCTCGTCCTGCGCACCGAGGTCGACCCGGCCTCGGGCTTCGACCGGATGCTCGACGCGATCCGCGAAACCGACCTGAACGCCTTCGCCAACGCCGACGTGCCGTTCGAGCGCCTGGTCGAGGCGGTCAACCCGGAACGGTCCGGCGCCCGCCACCCGCTGTTCCAGGTGATGCTGTCCTACGACCGCGTCCCCGAGCTGAGGATCGCACTGCCCGCCGTGCGCACCGAAGTCATCGACCTGAACGCCGCGCAGGCGAAGTTCGATCTCCAGCTGGAACTGCACGACGATCCGGACGGCGGCCCGATGCACGCCGAATTCGGTTACGCCCGTGACGTCTTCGACCATCGGACGGTGGAGACCTTCGCGCGCCGATTCCTGACGATCCTGGACGCGGTGGTGGCATCGCCGCAGACCCCGGTCGGCGATGTCGACATCCTCGACGCGCGCGAATCCGGCAAGCTGGTCCCGTTCGCGGGCTCGCCCGCCGAACCGCCACTGACCCTGGCCCGGATGCTCGCCGACACCGCCGAACGCGTGCCCGACACGATCGCCGTGCGCTACCGCGGCCGCGGCACCACCTACCGTGAGCTCGACGAGCGGTCCAACGCGCTGGCGCGGGTGCTGATCGAGCACGGTGCGGGGCCGGAAGTCGTGGTCGCGGTCGCGCTGCCGCGCGGACTCGACTCCGTCCTCGCCATCTGGGCGGTCGCCAAGTCGGGCGCCGCCTACGTGCCCGTCGACCCCGGCTACCCTTCCGACCGGATCGGGCACATGATCGCCGACTCCGGCGCGATGCTCGGCCTGACCGTGCCCGACTGCCTCACCGCGATGCCCGCCTGGCCCGCCGTCCAGGGCCGCCACCGCAAGAGCCAGGTCGACTGGCTGGTGCTCGGCACCCGCGAACTCGCCGCGGAACTGGCCGGTGTCGGCAGCGGACCGGTCACCGACGCCGAACGCCACCATCCGCTGCGTATCGGCCACCCGGCGTATCTGATCTACACCTCGGGATCGACCGGCAAGCCCAAGGCCGTTGTGGTGACCCACGGCGGACTGATCTCCCTGGCACACGAGCAGACCTACCTGTTCGGGGTCACCGATTCCGCGCGCACCCTGCACTTCTCGTCGCCGAGCTTCGACGCGTCGGTGCTCGAGCTGCTGCTCGGATTCGCGGCGGGCGCGACCATGGTCGTCGTGCCGTCGGGCGTCTACGGCGGCGCCGAACTCGCGCGCATCCTGCGCGAGGAGCGCGTCACCCACGCCTTCATCACCCCCGCCGCGCTGGCCACCGTGCCCGATGTCGGACTCGACCACCTCGAGACCGTGATCGTCGGCGGTGAGGCGTGCTCGGCGGAACTGGTGCGCACCTGGTCGATGCGCCACCGCATCCACAATATGTACGGTCCGTCCGAGGCCACGGTCGCGATCACCGCCTCCCATCCCATGCAGGCGGGACGTCCGGTGCCGCTGGGCGTTCCGGTGCGCGGCATGCGGCTGTTCGTGCTCGACTCGCGCTTACGCCCGGTGCCGCCGGGAACTCCGGGCGAGCTGTACGTCTCCGGTCCCGGCGTCGCGCGCGGCTACCTCGGCAGGCACGCCATGACCGCGCAGCGTTTCCCGGCCAATCCGCACGGCAGGCGCGGCGAGCGCATGTACCGCACCGGCGATCTCGTGGTCCTCGACCGCGTGCACGGACTGCGTTTCCTCGGCCGCGCCGACGACCAGGTGAAGATCCGCGGCTTCCGCATCGAACTCAGCGAGATCGACCACGCGCTGCGCGCGCATCCCGGCGTGAGTTTCGCGCTGACCGTCGTGCACACCGACGAGCACGGTCAGCCGAGGCTGGCCGCCTACCTCACCGGCGACCACGACATCGATCCGGCGGAGGTCGCCGAATCGGCGCGTCTGCGGCTGCCCGGCTACATGGTGCCCGCCTCGATCACCGTGCTGGACACGATGCCGGTCACGCCCGCGGGCAAGATCGACCGGAAAGCGTTGCCGGAACCGGTGTTCACCGCGCGCGCCGCGTCCCGCGCGCCGCGGTCGGAGGCCGAGCGGCGGGTGGCCGCGGTGTTCGGCGAGGTGCTCGGTCGCCCGGTCGCGGGCGTGGAGGACAGCTTCTTCGACATCGGCGGCAACTCCCTGCTCGCCACCAGGCTCGCGGCGGCGCTGCACGCCGAATTCGGCGTCGACCTGCCGGTGCGGGAACTCTTCGAGGCGCCGACCGTGGCGGGCGTGGCCGAACGGATAGTGGAAGCGCCCCGGACGCGGCGGGTGGCGCTGGCGGTGCACACCCCGCGTCCGGGACGTCTCCCCTTGTCGCTGCCGCAGCAGCGACTGTGGTTCCTGAATCGATTGTCACCCGAATCGAGCGCCTACAACGTCGCTTTCGCGATTCGAATCGACGGCGATCTGGATGTCGAGGCGCTCACGGCCGCGATCACCGACCTGGTCGACCGGCACGAGGTGCTGCGCACGGTGTTCCCCGAGGACGCCGACGGCCCGAGCCAGGTGGTGCTGCCCACCGCGGCGGCCGTGCCCGGTCTCACGGTCGTGGAGACCGACGAGGCGGGCGCCGAGCGGGCGCTGCGCGTGACGGCGCGCCGCGGATTCGACCTCACCAAATCGACGCCGCTGCGTATCTCGTTGCTGTGCACCGGATCCGACCACTACCGCCTCGGCATCGTGCTGCACCACATCGCCGCGGACGGCTGGTCGCTGGCGCCGCTGACCCGCGATCTCGCCGTCGCCTACGCCGCGCGGCACGAGGGGGCGGCCCCGATGTGGGCGCCGCTTCCGGTGCAGTACGCCGACTTCGGGCTGTGGCAGCGGGCCTGCCTCGGCGCGGAATCCGATCCGACGAGCGTCGCGGCCACCCAGCTCGAGTACTGGCGCGCGGCGCTGGCCGACGCGCCCGAGGAACTGCCGCTGCCCTTCGATCGGCCGCGCCCCGAACACCCGGCCCACACCGCGGCATCGGTGCGCTTCGAGGTGCCCGGCGACACACGCGACACCCTCGGCCTGCTCGCGCGCGAGCATGGCGTGAGCATGTTCATGGTGCTGCGTTCGGCGCTGGCGGTGCTGTTGCGCGCGGTCACCGGCGGACGCGACATCGTCATCGGCACGCCGGTGGCGGGCCGCTCGGACACCCAGCTCGACGAATTGGTCGGCATGTTCGTCAATACGCTGGCCCTGCGGTCGGACGTGGATCCCGACGCCTCCTTCGCGACGCTGCTGCGCGCCGACCGCGACACCGAACTGGCCGCGCTCGCCCACGCCGACCTGCCCTTCGAGCGCGTCGTGGACGAACTCGGCCACCGCGGCCGCGGCGCCAACCGCCCTCCGCTGTTCCAGGTGGCGCTGACCGTGCAGGAGGAGCCCGCTCCCGCGCTGCGCCTGCCCGGACTCGAATTGCGCGCCGAGGAACTGGATATCGCGCTGGCGAAGTTCGATCTCGAACTGCGCGTGACGAATTCGGGCGCGGTCTCGGCGCCGGACTACGCCTTCGAATTCCTCTACGCCGACGAACTTTTCGACGCGGGGACCGTCGAGATCCTGGCGGACCGCTTCCAGCGGGTGCTCGCGGCGATCACGCGGAATCCGCGAGTGTCGATCCGCGACATCGACGCGCGGACCGAGCACGAACGTCGCACGCTCGCGCCCGCGCTCGGCGCGCCAGCCGCCGCGCCCCGCCCGCTCGGCGCGCTGCTCACCGCGGCCGCGCTGCGCTATCCGGCGCACTCCGCGCTGGTGGACGCCGCCGATGGCGAATCGGTGAGCTACGCCGAACTCGACCGGCGCTCCAACCGGCTCGCGCGGGCGCTGATCGCGCGCGGGCTCGGCGCCGAGGACCGGGTGGCGCTCGGCCTGACGCGCTCGATCGAGTCGGTGCTCACGGTGCTCGCGGTCGCCAAATCGGGTGCCGCGTTCGTGCCGGTCGACCCGAAATACCCGGCCGACCGGATCCGGCACATGCTCACCGACTCCGGCGTCCGCCTCGGGATCACCGCCGCCGCGCACGCCGACGCGCTGCGCGCCGCCGCCCGCGACGAGACAGCCACCGAATGGCTGCTGCTCGACGACCCCGGCTTCGCCGCCGAAATCACCCGCCAGGACGACCGCGTACTCACCGACGTCGAGCGGATTCGCCCGGCCCGCCCCGCCGACCTCGCCTACATCGTCTACACGTCGGGTTCCACCGGCACCCCCAAGGGCGTTGCGGTGACCCAGTCGGGATTGTCGAATCTCGCCGAGGAGTTCCGCGAACGGATGGCGGTCGACGCCGATTCGCGCACCCTGCATTTCTCCACGCCGAGCTTCGACGCGGCGGTCCTCGATCTGCTGCTCGCCCTCGGCGCGGGCGCCACCATGGTGATCTGCCCGCCCGACGTGTACGGCGGCGACGAACTCGGCGCGCTGATGGAGCGCACCGGAATCACCCACGCCTTCGTGACCCCGGCCGCGCTGGCCACCATCGAACACGAGCGTTGGCCGCTGCCACGGCTGCGCACGCTCATGGTCGGCGGCGAGGCGTTCGGTTCCGATCTGATCGCGCGCTGGTCGGCGGAGCGGGCGATGTTCAACGTGTACGGGCCGACCGAGACGACGGTGGTCGTCTCCGGTGCGCCCGCGCGTGCGGACGCACCGAGCACCATCGGCTCGCTGGTGCGCGGCGCGCGGGCGCTGATCCTGGACGAGCGGCTGCGTCCGGTGCCGATCGGGGTGCCCGGTGAGCTGTATCTCGGCGGTGCGGGTGTGGCGCGCGGCTATCTCGACCGTCGCGGGCTGAGTGCGGGGCGGTTCGTCGCCGACCCGCACGGTCCGGCGGGCGCCAGGATGTACCGCACCGGCGACGTGGTGCGCTGGAACGCCGACGGCGGACTGGTCTACCTCGGGCGCAGCGACTTCCAGGTCAAGATGCGCGGTTTCCGCATCGAACTCGGTGAGATCACGGCGGCGCTCGACGCCGACCCCGCGGTGCGGTTCGCCTACACCGAGGTGCGGCGCGTCGCGGACGTGGACCGGATCGTCTCCTTCGTCCAGGCCGCCGACGACCGGGTAGGGGTCGACGTCGACGCGGTGCGCGCGGCCGTGGCCCGGCGACTGCCCGCGCATATGGTCCCGGCCGCGATCACGGTCCTCGACCGCATCCCGCTGACCCCGGTCGGCAAACTCGACGTCGCCGCGCTGCCCGAGCCGCGCCTGCATGCGACGGCGGCGGCGAGGATGCCGGAGACCGAGAACGAGCGGCTGGTCGCCGGCGTCGTCGCCGAGCTGATCGAGGCCGAATCGGTGGGCGCCGACGACAGCTTCTTCGACATCGGCGGCAATTCGCTGCTGGCCACACGTCTGGTGGCGCGCCTGAATGCCGCGACGGGGGTCGCGATCGAGGTGCGCACGGTGTTCACCTCGCCCACCGTCGCCGGACTCGCCGCGCTGCTCGACCGCGCGTCCGCGTCCGAGTCGCGGTTGCCCGCCCTCGTGGCGGGTCCGCGCCCCGAGCGGATTCCGCTCTCGGCCGCCCAGCAGCGGTTGTGGTTCCTGCACCGGTTCAACCGGATGCCGGGCGCGGCCGCCGACGCCGACCGGGCGGCGGGGGCGTACAACGTCCCGATGGTGCTGCGGCTGCGCGGCGCGCTCGAGGTGCCCGCGCTGGTCTCGGCGCTGCACGCGGTGCAGCGCAGGCACGAGACCTTGCGCACGGTGTTCCCCGAGGTCGACGGCGCCGCCGTGCAGCGGGTGCTCGAGCAGGCCGAGGCGGCGATCACGCTGTTCGTCGCGACCGTGACCCCGGAGCGGGTCGTGCACGCCGTGCGCGATTTCGTCGCGCCCGGATTCGATCTGGCCACCGAGGTTCCGCTGCGCGCGGCGCTGATCACCGTCGCCGAACCCGGCGAATCCGGTTCCGCGGCAACCGATCACGTCCTGGTTCTCGTCGTGCACCACATCGCCGTCGACGGCTGGTCGCTCGAGCCGCTCGCGGCCGACTTCGCCGAGGCGTACGCGGCCGCGACGGCGGGCGTCGACATCGTCTCGCCCGCACTGGAGGTCCAGTACGCGGACTACACGCTGTGGCAGCGCGCGGTGCTCGGCGCCGAGCACGATCCCGACTCGACCGTGAGCCGCAGCCTCCGGTACTGGCGCGACGCGCTGTCCGGACTTCCGGACCTGCTGAACGTGCCCGCCGATCGCCCGCGCCCGCCCGTGCCGTCCTATTCCGGCGGCATCGTGGAATGCGAGCTCGACGCGCGCACCCACCGCGAACTCCACGCGCTGGCGTCGAGCCACGGCGTGAGCATGTTCATGGTCCTGCACGCCGCGCTCGCGGTCCTGCTGCACCGCATGACCGGCGTCGACGACATCGCCGTCGGCACCCCGATCGCGGGTCGCGGCCATCCGGCGCTGGACCGGATGGTCGGCATGTTCGTCAACACGTTGGTGCTGCGCACCCCGGTGCGTCCCGATGTGCCGTTCACCGACCTGCTGCGTGCCGTGCGCGACACCGACCTCGACGCGTTCGCCAACGCCGACCTGCCCTTCGAACGGCTCGTCGAGGTGCTCAACCCGGCAAGGTCGCGGTCGCACCATCCGCTGTTCCAGGTCATGCTGTCGGTGCGCAACCAGCCGGTGCGGGTGCTCGAACTGCCGGGGCTGCGCATCGAGGCCAACGACATCGACACCGGCATCGCCAAATTCGACCTGCAGTTCACGCTCACCGAATCGCACGCCGACCCGGCGCGGCGCGAGCCGAACGGCATCACGCTGTCGGTGAACTACGCGCGCGACCTGTTCGACGAGTCGGGCGCGGAACGACTCGGCCGCCGCCTGGTGCGGCTGCTCGGCGCGGTGGCCGCCAATCCCACCTCGGCGGTCGGCGATCTGGAACTGCTCGACGCCGCGGAATGGTCGGGGCTGGCCGCGGTGCGCGGTCCCGAGGCGGACCGGCCGGTGACCCTGCCCGAGGTCTTCGAGGCCGCGGCCCGCGTCGACCGCGACGCGATCGCCCTGTGCTCCGACGGCACCCGGATCACCTACGACGCCCTCGACCGCTGGACCAACCGGCTCGCGCGCGTCCTCATCGCCCGCGGTGTCGGACCGGAAACGCTGGTGGCGCTCGGCATTCCGCGTTCGGTGGAATCGGTGGCCTCGGTGCTTGCGGTGGCCAAGGCGGGCGCGGCCTTCGTCCCGGTCGACCCGCTCTACCCGGCGCACCGCATCGAGCACATGCTCACCGATTCGGCGGCGGCACTCGGCATCACCCTCGCCGACTACCGCGCCGACCTGCCCGACGGCGCCGCGTGGATCGTGCTGGACGACACGGACTTGCGCGCCGAGGTGCTGGCCGCCTCGGACGCGCCGATCCGGCGGGACGAGCGCATCGGCGAACTGCGCGTGGACAATCCGGCGTACGTGATCTACACCTCGGGCTCGACCGGCACGCCGAAGGGCGTCGTCGTCACGCACGGCGGCCTGTCCAATTTCGCCGCGGAGACCGCCAAGCAGTTCGATGTGGGCCCGGGCAGCCGGGTGCTGCACTTCGCCACGCCGAGCTTCGACGCCGCCATGCTCGACCTGCTGCTCGCGCTCGGCGGCGCGGCCGCGCTGGTGATCACGCCGCCCGGCGTGGTCGGCGGCGCGGAACTGGCGGAGGTCTTCGTCGAGGAGCGGATCACCCACGCCTTCATCACGACCTCCGCGCTCGGCACGGTGGATCCGACCGGGATCACCGACCTCGCGCACGTGCTGGTCGGCGGCGAGGCGCTGCCGCCGGACCTGGTGAAACGCTGGGGTCCGGGACGCCGCCTGCACAATGTGTACGGCCCGACCGAGACCACCATCGTGACGGTCATCGGCCCGCCGTTGTCGCCGGGCGATCCGATCACCATCGGCGCGCCCATCCGCGGCGTCGGCGCGGCGGTGCTCGATCCGCGCCTGCATCCGGCGCCGGTCGGGGTCACCGGGGAACTGCACCTCGCGGGTTCCGCGCTCGCCCGCGGCTACCTGAACCGGCCCGGCCTGACGGCGCAGCGTTTCGTCGCCAATCCCTACGGCAAGCCGGGTGAGCGCATGTACCGCACCGGCGACCTGGTCCGCTGGTTCGCCGGGCCCGACCGGGGCACGGCCGAGCGGGCGCGCGAGATCGAATACGTCGGGCGCACCGACCACCAGGTGAAGATCCGCGGCTTCCGCATCGAACTCGGCGAGATCGACACGGCGATGGGCAGCCATCACGCGGTGAAGTTCTCCCTCACCGTCGGGCACCGCACCCCGGCCGGTTCCACCGCGCTGGTGGCCTATGTGAAACTGCGCGACGGGGCGGGGTGCTCGACCGGCGAACTGGTCGAGCACCTGTCCGCGCTGGTGCCGAATTACATGGTGCCGCAATCGATCATGCTGCTCGACACGGTGCCGTTGAATCCGGTGGGCAAACTCGACCGCGCGGCGCTGCCGGAACCGGTGTTCACCGGGTCGGCGGGCTACCGCGCGCCGGGCACGCCGACCGAGGCCGCGGTGTGCGCGGCCTACGCCGAGGTGCTCGGGGTCGAGACCGTCGGCGCCGACGACGGCTTCTTCGAACTGGGCGGCAACTCGCTGCTTGCCACCAAGGTGGTCGCGCGCCTGCGCGCCGAAGGTTTCGAGGTGCCGGTGCAGATGATGTTCGGCGCGGCGACACCCGCCGCCATCGCCGCCGGACTCGACGGCGGCGTCGGGCCCGAGGCCGCGATGGCCGCGGCGCTCGCGCCGGTGCTGCCGATCCGGCCCGTGACCGACGCGAGTCACGCGCCGCTGTTCTGCGTGCACCCGGCGATCGGCCTGTCCTGGTGCTATTCGGGGCTGCTCGCGCACCTTTCGCCGAACCGCCCGGTGTACGGGTTGCAGGCGCCGCACATCGCGGGGGAGCCGGGATACGCGTCGATCGCGGAGGCGGCGCGGCGCTACATCGCGCACATCAAATCGGTGCAGCCGACCGGGCCATACCATCTGCTCGGCTGGTCGCTCGGCGGCCTGATCGCCTACGAGGTCGCGGTGCGGCTGCAGGAGTCGGGCGAACGCGTGGCGCTGCTGTCGATGATGGACAGCTACCGGCTCTCCGACGACCTGCTGTCGATGGCCATGCCGAGCGTCGGCGAGATCGTGGCCGAATTCGGCGACGAGGCGCTCGGCGGGCAGGCTCCCGACGGTGACCTGACCCTGCGCGAGGCCGCCGACCTGCTGCGCTCGCGTCCCGGCCCGTTCGCCGCGCTCACCGTCGACCACCTGGAGCGGCTGTACGAGGGCTACGCCAACGGCACCGTTCTCGCGCACGGTTTCCGCCCTCGGGTCTTCGACGGCGACGTGGTGTTCTTCAGCGCGGGCGCCGACGAGATCAACCGGTCCGATCCGGCCCGCCGGGCGAGCGCGTGGGAGCCGTTCGTCACCGGCGACGTGCACGACCACGTACTCCCGTGCGGCCACGCCGCGATGACCACCCCCGAATCGCTGTCCGTGATCGGCCCGGTACTCCACCGGCATCTCGACGCAGTGACCGAAATCGCCCAGGAGGATGCCGAGTGACCCGATACGAGCGAACGACCGGCGAACACGCGCCGGTACAGGCCGAGGCCGAACCCGTCCGGGAGGTGCGCTCATGAGTTTCGCCGTGGAAGTACTCGGGTTGTCGAAGACCTACGGCAAGGTCACGGTGCTCGACGACGTCGATCTGCAGATTCCGGCGGGCACCGTCATGGGGCTGCTCGGTCCCAACGGCGCGGGCAAGACCACCACCGTGCGCATCGTCACCACCCTGTTGCGGCCGTGCGCGGGCACCGTGCGGGTGGCCGGGATCGATGTGCTGCGCGACCCGGCGGGCGCGCGCAAGCGCATCGGGCTGTCCGGGCAATACGCCGCCGTCGACGCCAACCTGTCCGGCTACGAGAACCTGCGCATGGTCGCCAGGCTCTACGGCATGTCGACGCGGGGCGCCGCGGCCCGCGCGGAGGAACTGCTCGCCATCCTCGGCCTCGAACAGGCCGCGCACCGCCGCGCGGGCACCTACTCCGGCGGTATGGCGCGCCGCCTCGACCTCGCGGGTGCGCTGGTGGCGCGGCCCGCGGTGGTTGTGCTCGACGAGCCGACCACCGGACTCGATCCGCGCGGGCGTCTCGACATGTGGCGGGTCATCGGCGAACTCGTCGATGACGGCACCACCGTGCTGCTGACCACCCAGTATCTGGAGGAGGCCGATCTGCTCGCCGACCGGATCACGGTGATCGACCGCGGCCGGGTCATCGCGCGCGGCTCGGCCGACGAGTTGAAGACCTCCATCGGCGGCGACCGGCTCACCGTCACGCTGGCCGCCGGTCAGGACGTGGCGCCCGCACGGCGGGTGCTGGCCCAGGTCGGCGTCGGCGAACCGATCCACGAACCGGGCACCGACCGGGTCTCGGTGGTGGTTGGCGACGGGTCGCGCACCATGGTCGAGGCGCTGCGCAGGCTGGACGACGCGGGCGTGTGCGTGGTCGACGCCGAGGTGCACCGGCCGAGCCTGGACGACGTATTCCTTTCCCTCACCGGCACTCCCGCCCCCGATGCGGACACGCGGGAACCGGCCACCGATGACGTACAAGAGGAGATCATGTCGTGAGTGTCGCGGGTACCGTGCTGAAAGACGAAGCGCCGAGCGTGGATTCGGTGGCGGAGTCGGCGGCGAGCCGGGAGATCGCGGCGCCGAGGCTACGGTTGTTCCGGGACAGCGCGATCGTCGCCCACCGCAATCTGCTCACCATCCTGCGGGTGCCGACGCTGCTGGTCACCGCGACGATCCAGCCGCTGATGTTCGTCTTCCTCTTCGCCTACATCTTCGGCGCCTCGCTCGGCGGCAGTCAGTACCGCGAATTCCTGCTCGCGGGCATCTTCGCCCAGACCGTGGCCTTCAACGCGGCCTTCACCACCGTCGGCCTCGCGGGCGACCTGCACACCGGCATCATCGACCGGATGCGCACGCTGCCGATGTCGCGGCTCGCGGTGCTCATGGGCCGCACCCTGTCGGACCTGGTGGTGAACGTGCTCAGCCTGATCGTCATGGTCGGCTGCGGCTACGTGGTCGGCTGGCGGATCAACGGCGGGGCGGCCGACGCGGCGCTCGCCTTCGGTGTCATCCTGCTGTTCGCCTTCGCGATGTCGTGGGTCGGCGCGCTGACCGGTCTGCTCTCGCCGACCGTCGAGGTGGCCCAGAGCGCGGGCCTGATCTGGCTGTTCCCGCTGTCGTTCATCTCCTCGGCGTTCATCTCCGCCGAAACCCTGCCGGGTCCGCTGCGCACCGTCGCCGAATGGAATCCGATCACCGCGGTCGCGGCGTCGGGGCGCGAACTGTTCGACAACGGTTCGCCGCCCACCTTCGTGCCCGCCACCGGGTGGGCCGCCGACAACTGCGTGCTGTACGCGGTGATCTGCTCGGTCGTGATCCTGGCCGTCGCCATGCCGATGGCGTTGCTGCGCTACCGCAAGGTCGCCAGTCACTGATCGCCGCACGAACACGACGAAGGCCGCTCCCGGAAGGGGCGGCCTTCGTCGTCGGTTGCTCCGCTCAGACGCGGCGGCGGGTCTTGAGCAGGTCGAGGCGCTCCTTGAGCAGTTCCTCGAGTTCCTCCTTGCTGCGACGCTCGAGCAGCATGTCCCAGTGCGTGCGCGGCGGCTTGACCTTCTTGGTCTCCTGCGTCGTGCCCTCGAGCAGGACGCCTTCCTGGCCGTTGCGGCACAGCCAGGTGGGAGGGATCTCGGCGTCGTCGGCGAAGGGGACGTCGAATTCCTCGTTGTTATCGGTCCGGTACCGGGCAATCCGACGCGGGGCCAGGTCGTGGTCGCGATCGGTCTCGTAGCTCACCGCTCCGAGCCGACTGCCCCGGAGTACGCGATCTGCCATGGTGTGCCTCTCCCTGTGTACTCGAGTTTGTGCCGCGCTGTGTTCTGCCACCGCGCGGTGGACCATCGATACCCTGCGAACTTCGTGTACAACGCAGGGACCTGCCCGAATAGTTCCCGCCCCGGCGACGGGGAACCGCAATTGTAGTCGTCGGGCCCGCCCGTCGGACGCGCGGGCACACCGGCGCTCCGGAACCTCGTGCACCGCAACGGCAATTGGCCTGGCGGATCAATTGGCGCGGTGTCGGCGGGCGGGGCTATCGTGTGCGGCGTGCCTCATACAGCCAGGTCGGGCAGTGCCGCCGCCGATCGTCATCTGTCCTGCCTGTGGTGCGGGCGCAATATCGTGGAATCGGAGGCAGGACGCCGCCGTCGCTACTGCCGCCAGTCCTGCCGTCAGCGCGCCTACGAGCACCGCAACAGCCTCAAGGGCACCGGAATCCCCGACGATTCGGTGGTGCTCAGCGCGCAGGAGGCCGCCGATCTGGCCGATCGCTGGTTCGCGGCGCGCTGCGCGGCCGAGGATGTCGCCACCGCCGTCGAGGAGGGCGCAGGCCACGACGAGTTGGCGATGCTGAGCCGCACGCTGGTCGAACTCACTCGCGAGGCCGAACGGCTGCGCTAGCCGCGCCGGAACGTCGGTTCAGGTCGCGTCCGCGCAGCAGGACGAGCACGGTGAGGCCGGCGAGGGTGGTGAGCAGTCCGGCCGCGACGCCGAGCGTGGCGGCGTCCGGGTGGACGAGCGATTGCGCTCGCATCGCCTGCCAGAACACCAGCGCGAACACCGCCGCGCAGCCGCCCGCCAGCACCGTGATCAGTTCGGCCCGGGTGCGTTCGGGGCGCAGCCACCGGAAGCGACGGGCGAGCAGCGCGAGCGCGATCACCGCGATCAGCAGGAACTGGATGGCGTGCAGTCCGACGAAATGCGGGATGCGCAGGTCGCCGCCGGTGGTGCTCCAGTGGGTGAGCGGCATGCCGTCGGCGTCGTGCGCCGCGTCGATGTAGCCGTCGCGCCCCGCGTCGGTGTAGCCGTCGCGCGCGGCGTCGGTGTTGTGGTCGAGCACGGTGTGGCCTGCGCCGAGGAGCACGGGGCGGCCGTAGGCGTCCAGGACGCGCTGTTCGCCGGTGAACCCCATGAGATACGCCTGCGCCATGCCGAGTACCGCGAGCAGCAGGCCCGCGCGGATCGCGACCGTGGTCGGTCGGTCGACCAGTCGCTGCCGCACCACGATGACCGCGATGACGAGGTTGGCCAGGAACAGCCCGGGCACGCCGGACGTGAACACGATCTGCCCGACCTGGTTCACCGGGTCGGGGTCGGCGTTGTTGAAATGGCTGAAGCTGCCGCGCGCGGCCTGCAGCACGATAAAGCCGACGTCAACCACGCCGGTGACGGCGAAGACGGTGCCGAGCCACCGGGTCACGCGCTGTCCGCGATGCGGCCGCGACAGCAGCCAGGCGAGGGTGAGCCCGTAGAGGGCGAAGGCGAGGCCGAACTTCCACGGTTTGAGCCACACCGATTCACCGAGCACCCTGCGGTCGTCGACCAGCATGCCGACGGTCGCGACGAGCACCAGCGCCGCCATCAGGCCGACCATGCAGAGCAGGGGACGGTGCGCTCGACGCACCGGCATCGGTTCGGTCGCGCGCCGCTTCGGTCGGGAATCGGTTACCGCTGCATCGAATTCGATCGTCGACATGATGTGACGGTAGGAATCCGCGCCCGCGCGACACGTCCCGCCGCGGAACGATTCACGAGTAGCACCTCGGTACCGTCATGCCGCGAGGGCGGCACCGGAGTAGGGGAGAGGCGAGGCGTCGGCGATCGTCGTGCACGGTAGTCGGTCGGCGAGTCGAGTGGCGCCGGAGTGGATCGAGCGATCTCATGGACGTCGAATCGAGTTCGTCGATGGTCGCCGGGGCCAGCGGCGTCGAAGTGGGCGGCATCCATGGATGACTGTCGAGCAGTGCTGCTCGGTGGTCCTCGGGTCGAGCGGTGCGGGAGTGTGGAGCGGCACGCGCGGACGGCGCTGTCCGCGCGTGCCCACGATTCGCGCGCCCCTCATAGTGCGCGCGAACCGGGGTCGGTGGGTCAGGCGGGGGAGCGAAGTACGTCGATGCCGCGTGCGGCCAGCCAGGGCAGCGGGTCGATCGGGCCCGCGGCGGGGTGGTGGACTTCGTAGTGCAGGTGCGGGCCGGTGGAGTAGCCGCGATTGCCGACGGTGGCGATGCGGTCACCCGCGCGGACCTGCTGACCGACCTCGGCCAGGATGTCGTCGACGTGTCCGTAGACGCCGATGGTGCCGTCGTCCTGGCGGACGCGGATCCACAGTCCGAATCCGGAGGCCGGGCCCGCTTCCACGACCACGCCGTCGGTGACCGCGGCGATGGGCGCGCCGATCGGGTCGCCGAAGTCGAGTCCGGCGTGCATGGCGCCCCAGCGCTGTCCGAAGTGGGAGGTCAGGACGCCGCCGACCGGGCGGACGGTGCGCGGCCGTGCGGCTTCGGTCGCGATCCGGTGTTGCTCCCACAGCACCGGTTCCGGCACCGCCTGCGGCCGCTGCGCCTCGGGCGGGGTGAAAGCGGTGAAGCGGTCGGGCTCGGTGGCGGCGAACTGGTCGGTGTTCGGGGCGGCGGCGAGCAGATCGGGAGCTGCTTCGAGACGGGTTTCGCGGCTGTCGGACGAGCCGTGTAGTTCGGCGCCGGTGAGTACGCCCAGCGAGGCGGTGACGACGGCGGTGACGGTCGCGGCGCGCGATGCGACGCGGCGGCGTCGGGAGGTGCCGGGTCGACGCGAAGATAACGGAACGGTCACGGGCATGAGGTGAACGTACGGGACCGCTACTACCGGCCAGTAATCCTGTGGCTACCGTCACGGCGCGGGAAACCCCTGGATATCGGTTCCGTCGGTCCGCGACTCCGCCCGCGAACTGGGTCGATGCGGACCCGATCGGTTTGACCGGCATCCGCCGAGGCGGCCACACTCGGTAAGTGCCCACTAACGGAGTCCGCGCCTTGCGCGCACTCGCCGACCCGACCCGCCGCGCGATATTCGAGGCACTGCCCGCCCGCCCGCGTTCGGTCGGCGACCTCGCCGAAACCCTCGGCATCACCAGTTCCGCGGTCTCGCAACACCTGCGTGTGCTGCGCGGCGCCCGCCTGGTGCTGATGCGCCCCGACGGCAACCGCCACCTGTACTCCCTCGACCCCCGCGGCCTCGGCGACGCCCGCGACTACCTCGACCAGTTCTGGCCCAGCGCCCTCGCCTCCTACTCGGCGGCCATGGCGACCTCGGCGACCAGCGGTTAGGCCCAGCTGCCCGGACTCAGCCGACGCGGCGGAAGGGGGTGCGGCGGCGTTCGGTGCCGGGCCAGGTGCGGCGGCTCAGTTGTTTGTCGACCGCTTCGACCACCTCGGAGACGTCGATGCGGAGCAATCCCGGGTCGGGAGTGTCGGCCTCGCGGTCGCCGATGCCGCCCGCCCACAGCACCGCGTGCCTGCCGAGCAGATGCTGCGGCGGCCCACCGCGGCGTGGCGGCGTCGGCCCGTACATGAGCACCGTGCGGGTGCCGAACGCGGTCGCCAGACGCGCGACACCGGTGTCGCCGCTGATCACCAGCGACGCCTCGGCGACGGTGGCGGCCAGTTCGATCAGGTTCTGTTCACCGGCGAGCACCCGGCGCACCGGTAGTCCGGCGCGGGCGGCGATGCTCAGCGCGATATCGCGTTCGAATTCGTCGCCGGTGAGCACCACTTCGCGGCCGATGACGAGTAGGTGCCGGATCACGGCGGCGAACCGGTCGGGCGGCCAGCGGCGGGCGGGTGCGCCCGCGCCGATGTGCACCACGACGCAGTCGCGGTGGCTGATGCTCGAGACGGGCGGCACGAGGCCGAGATTGCGGCGGTCGGCGTCGATGCCGTCGGATTCGAGCAGGTGACACCAGCGGTCGACCTCGTGCACGTCCTCTCGCCAGAGCGGGCCGCCGAGTTCGGGGAACGACGGATGGTGGTAGGTGAGGATGCGGTCGGGTTCGGTGCGGTGCAGCGCGGTGATGCTCTCGGTGCTCGGCTCGTGCAGGTTCACCGCGAGCCGAGGACGCGGGCCGTCCCAGCGCAGGGCCGCGGGATCGCCCGCGGGTACCAGCGCGTCGACCGAGGCGATGAGATCGACGATCGGCTTGAGGCGTTGCGGTGCGGCGAGCACGATGTGGTCGCTCGGGTCGGCTCGCCGTAACGCGCGCAACGCCGGGAGCGCGGTGAGCACATCACCGAGTCCGCATGCCTGTAGCACGAGTACTACCGCCACCGTCAACTCCTAGCCACCCGACACGAGTTCACTTCCGATGATTTACTTCCCGCGCGGTCGCGGCGGTAAACGTCGGATCGGTGCGCCCATATCGATGGCACCGCGCCGGGCGGCGCAGTAACCTCGCAGGTAGCGGCCCCTACAGCAAGGAGTAACCCATGGTCTCCAGGCTCAATCCGTATCTCGGTTTCGGTGAGAACGCCCGCGCGGCGCTCGAGTTCTATCGCGACATCTTCGGCGGCACGCTCACCCTCAGCACCTTCGGCGAATTCGGCGACAAACAAGCGCCGGGCGCGGATCTGGTCATGCACGGCATGCTGGAGACGCCGAACGGCTTCACGCTGATGGCCGCCGACACCCCGCCCGGTATGGACTTCACACCGGGCAGCAGCATCTCGGTGAGCCTCAGCGGCGACGACGGCGACGAGCTGCGCGGCTACTGGGGGCGGCTGTCCGCGGACGGCACGGTCAGCGTGCCGCTGGAGAAACAGATGTGGGGCGACGAGTTCGGGATGTGCCAGGACAAGTTCGGCGTCGCCTGGATGGTGAACATCGCCGCGCCGACCCAGTAGCCGACCCGGCGCGCGGTGCGCTTTGTGTAGCAAATGATCAGTAATCCTGTCGGGTGCGGAATAACATCAGGTTATGACCGCAAACAGTGTGCTCGACGGGCCTCTGCAGTCGCTCGCGAAGACGGCCTGGCAATCGGTTCTGGTCCTCGGTCTGCTCTCGGTGATCCTCGGCGTCGTGATGCTGGTGTGGTCGGGGCCGACCCTGGTCGTCGCGGGCATCCTGTTCGGCATCTACCTGATCGTCACGGGCGTGCTGCAGCTGGTGGCCGCCTTCGGTTCGGGTGTCGGCGCCGGGATGCGCGTGCTGTATTTCGTCACCGGCGTGCTGTGCGTCATCATCGGCCTGTTCTGCTTCCGCGACGAACTGGCCTCGATCATGTTGCTCGGTCTCTGGATCGGTATCGGGTGGCTGTTCCGCGGCGTGGCCCTGCTGGTCGGTGCGCTCTCCGAACCGGTGCCGGGTCGCGGCTGGCAGATCTTCTTCGGTGTGGTCACCGCGATCGCGGGCGTGGTGCTGATCGTGTGGCCGATCACCTCGACGACCACGCTGGTGCGGGTCGCGGGCATCTGGTTGATCGTGCTCGGCATCATGGAGATCGTCAGTTCCTTCGGTATCCGCAGGGACGCCAAGCAAATTCCCGCGGGCGTCTGACCGAGACCCGCAGGCTCCGGCTCGCGCGACACGCGCGTGCCGGAGTTCGCGCGTCCGGAGACAGCCACCGCGCCGCGTTCCCGACACTCCGGAACAACTCCAGCTAGAAGCGCCTTTTCCGGTATTGCCGAGATCGGTCGCTCATTGTGTGCTGTGCTCGAGTGGTGAGCCGAGTCCACTGGGGACACATCTTCCACGTCGCGGGCCGACCCACCGTCGAGGACGCCGCCGACGCGCTGATCTCGGTGCCGGACGGCGCGCTGGTCGTCGACGACGACGGCCGCATCCGCTATTGCGGCGAACGCGCCGAACTGCCCGCACCGGCGCGTGGCGATATCGTCGTCGACCATCGCCCCGGCTATCTGCTGCCCGGATTCGTCGACACCCACGTACATTTCCCGCAGACCTTCGCGGGCGACGCCTACGGCGGCGGGCAACTGCTGGAATGGCTGACCCGCTGCGTCTACCCGGCCGAGGCCCGTTTCGCCGATCCCGGGTTCGCGCGCGAGGCGGCCGTCGAATTCTGCCGCCGCCGCGTCGCCGTCGGCACCACCGCCGCGATGGTGTTCGGGTCGGCTTTCCGGCAGGCTCAGGACGCCCTGTTCGGCGAGACGCACCGGCGCGGTCTGCGGATGGTCAGCGGTCGCGGCGTCCAGACCACCGGCGAGCCCGCCGCGGCGCCGCTGTTCACCCCGGAGGCCGAGGTGGTGCGGTCGGTACGCGCTGAGATCGACGCCTGGCACGCCGCCGACACCGGCGAGGTCGACACCGCGCTGCTGCACGTGGCGATCGTGCCGCGCTTCGCGCTCTCGGTGACTCCCGAGACGCTGCGCCGCCTCGGCGAACTCTACGACCAGGTGCGCGATCGCGGCGTGTACTTCCACACCCACCTGAACGAGAACAACCGGCCCGGCACCGGTGAGGTCGACACCACCAAGCGGGTCTACGGCGTGCGGTCCTACCTCGACACCTACGACGGCCGCTTCCTGCCGGGCTCGGAGATCGGCGGCTCAACCCTGCTCGGCCGTCGCAGCATCCTCGCGCACGCGGTGCACTGTCAGGACGCCGAACTCGCGCGCATGGCAGAGACCGGGACCTCGATCGCGCACTGCCCGGTATCCCAGCAGTTCCTCGGTTCGGGCACCATGCCGTGGCGCCGCACGGTCGCCTCCGGTGTCACGGTGGCGGCGGGCACCGACTACGGCGGCGGTGACGAGTGGGCGATACCGAGGGTGCTGGCGAGCGCGTTCAAGGTGCACATCTCCGAGCCGGGCGAGGACGGTGTGTCGCTGCATCCGGCGCAGCTGCTGTTCACCGGGACCTTGGCCGGTGCGCGCGCACTCGACATGGAACGGCGCTTCGGCAATTTCGACCTCGGCAAGGAGGCCGATTTCGTGGTGGTCGACCCGTCCGGTTCGCCCGCGCTCGCCGCGACCCTGGCCGACGGGACCCGGTCCGAGGATCCGCTGCTCGCCCGCGACCAGACCTTGTTCGCCCTGCTGATGGGGTTGGACGAGCGCGCGGTCGCGGGGGTGTACGTCCAGGGTCGCCGCGTCGACGACCACTGATGTCCGCGACCGCCGTCACCGTCTTCCACCCTCCCGCCGATCTCGCCGACTTCCGCGCATGGCTTCCACGCTTCATCGAGATCGCTTCGGCTGTAGAAGGATTCGAGAAAGCCGCACGCGCGGTGAGTGACGAGCCGCTGCTCGCCCCCGGTCTCGGCGTCACCTTCCGCACCGAGGCGCAGGCGCACGAATTCCTCGACTCGCGGGCCCGCGCCGCCGTGCTCGCCGAGGGACAGCGTCGCGGATTCCTGCGCGGCGCTTCGGATCTGGTGATCGTGGCCGGGCAGACGCCGCCGCCGGGGATCGGCGTGTTCCGCCACAGCGTCGCGGCGGGCAGGGAAGCGGATTTCGTCGCCACCGAGGTGCGGCTGGTGACGCTGAGCGCGAGCTTCCCCGGATTCGACGGCGCCGCGCTGTTCGGCGACGGCGGTCCCGGCGAATGGTATTCGGTGCTGCGTTTCCGCACGCCGGGTCAGCTGGCGACCTGGATGGGCTCGGCGCAGCGGGCCGAGGCGCTGCCCGCGCTGCGCTCGGAACTGACCGAGGATTTCCTGGTCGAGGCGCACACCACGCCGTTCGGTTCCACGCTGCGCACCGTGAACGGCCGCACCGAGGTGACGCCGACCTGGAAGATCGCCATGCTCGTGCTGCTTGTGCTGTATCCGACGGTGATGACGCTGTCGCGTTTCCTCGGCCCGGTGCTCGACGCCGCGGGCGCGCCGCCGTGGCTGGCGATGTGGTTGAGCCAGATCGTCAGCGTGGCCGCGATGAGCTGGGTGCTCTCGCCCGTGGTGGCCTGGTGTTTCCGGCGCTGGCTCGATCCGGTGGACGGCGCGGGCGGGCGCGCGAGTCTGGCGGGTGCGGGAGTGGTGATTGTCCTCTACGCGCTGACGCTGCTGCTGTTCGCGTCCGTGACCTGGCTCCAGTACTGGGATTACGACAACTGAGGGCGCTACTGGCGGTAGGTCGCCAGGAAGCGGCCGATGCGGCCGATGATCGCCTCCAGCTCGTCGGCGTGCGGCAGGGTGACGATGCGGAAGTGGTCGGGGCGCGGCCAGTTGAAGCCGGTGCCCTGCACGATGTGGATCTTCTCTTGGAGCAGCAGGTCGAGGACGAAGCGTTCGTCGTCGTGGATGCGGTACATCTCGGTGTCGATGCGCGGGAAGGCGTAGAGCGCGCCCTGCGGTTTCACGCAGGTGATGCCCGGAATCGCGTTGAGCGACTCCCAGGCGCGGTCGCGCTGTTCGCGCAGTCGCCCGCCGGGCAGGGTGAGGTCGTAGATGCTCTGGTAGCCGCCGAGCGCGGCCTGCACGGCCTGCTGACCCGGCACGTTCGCGCACAGCCGCATGCCCGCGAGCATGGTGAGTCCCTCGAGGTAGTTGTCGGCGTGCTGGGTCGGCCCCGACACGACGAGCCAGCCGGAGCGGAATCCCGCGCAGCGGTAGGACTTCGACAATCCGGAGAAGGTGAGGCACAGCAGGTCGGGCGCGAGGGCGGCGGCCGCGACGTGCGCGGAGCCGTCGTAGCGGATCTTGTCGTAGATCTCGTCGGCGAGCACCACCAGCTGGTGGCGGCGCGCCACGTCGAGCACGGCGCGCAGGACTTCGGGCGGATAGACCGCGCCGGTGGGGTTGTTGGGGTTGATGAGCACGATGGCGCGGGTGCGGTCGGTGATCTTGGCTTCGATGTCGGCGATGTCGGGATACCAGTCGGCGCCCTCGTCACAGACGTAGTGCACGGCGCGCCCGCCGTTGAGGGTGGTGGCGGCGGTCCACAGCGGGAAGTCGGGCGCGGGCACCAGTACCTCGTCGCCGTTCTCCAGCAGGCCTGTCATCGCCATCATGACCAGTTCGGAGACGCCGTTGCCGAGGAACACCTCCTCGACGTCGACCTCGGTGAGGCCGAGGGTCTGGTAGTACTGCACCACCGCGCGGCGGGCGGGCAGCAGCCCCTTGGACGAGGTGTAGCCGCTCGAGCCGGGCAGGCTGCGCACGATGTCCTGGAGGATCTCCGGCGGCGCCTCGAAGCCGAAGGGCAGCGGATTGCCGGTGTTGAGCTTGACGACGTGATGGCCTTCGGATTCCAGGCGCGCGGCGTGTTCGGCCACCGGCCCGCGGATCTCGTAGGACACGCCCGTCAGTTTGCTCGACTGTCTGACCTGCATGGACACCCTCTCCTCGATACGAATGCGGCTACTCTACTTGGAATCTCCAAGTTTGCACTTGGATTTTCCAAGTGGCAGGTTACAGTGGTCACGTGCCACGCCGAAGCTACGACCACTACTGCGCGGTGAGCCGCGCGCTCGACGTCGTCGGTGACCGTTGGAGTCTGCTGCTCGTGCGCGAATTGTGTTCGGGCCCGCGCCGATACAGCGATCTGTTCGCCGACCTCCCCGGAATCAGCACCGACGTGCTCGCCACCCGGCTGCGCGAGCTGGAACGCGAGGGCGTGCTCACCCGAGGCCGCGTGCGCGGGCGCGGCGGCGCTGCGGTCTACGAGCTCACCGCGGCGGGCGCGGCATTGCGTCCGGTCCTGGACGCGCTGTCGGCGTGGGGCACACCGCTGCTCGACGGCCGCCGCGAGACCGACGCGGTGCGCGCGCACTGGTTCGCCCTGCCGCTGGGGCGTGCCGTGGCCCGGCGGGTGCGCTCCGGCGCGGTCACCGTGCGCATCGGCGAGACCGTCTTCCACGTGGTGGTCGATCCCGACGCGGGAATCACCCACCACGACGGACCGGCGCCCGCCGCCGACCTGGAACTCGACCTACCCCTCGACACCGCCGTCGCCGTCGCGACCGGCGCGCTGTCGCTGGACGAGGTCATCGAGGGGAGCGCCGCCGCGCAGGTATGACGGAAGTGTGACGTGGCGCGGGAGCGGGGATTTTCCGGCGCGGTCGCGTCGTTGTACGTGGAGCCGAAACGAGGAGGTCATGTGGCACAGGAATACCACCGGAATCCCGCGGCGACGGCCGCCCTGTCGCCCGAGCAGTACCACGTCACGCAGGAGAACGGCACCGAGCGCGCGTTCACCGGCGCGTATTGGGACAACCACGAGCCGGGGATCTACGTGGACGTGGTCTCCGGTGAACCGCTGTTCGCCTCGGTCCACAAGTTCGACAGCGGATCGGGATGGCCGAGTTTCACCAAGCCGCTCGATGCCGCGAACGTGGTGGAGAAGCGCGACTTCAGTCATCTGATGATCCGCACCGAGGTGCGGTCGGCGGGCGCGGACAGCCATCTCGGGCATGTCTTCACCGACGGCCCGAGAGCCGAGGGCGGGCTGCGATACTGCATCAACTCGGCTGCGCTGCGCTTCATCCACCTCGACGATCTCGAGGCGGAGGGCTACGGGCAGTACCGGACGATTTTCGAGGAGGACGTGTGAGCGAGCCGCGCAAGGCGATTCTGGCGGGCGGATGTTTCTGGGGTATGCAGGATCTGATCCGCAAGCGCCCCGGTGTGCTCTCGACGCGAGTCGGCTACACCGGAGGCAGCAACGATCACCCCACCTACCGCAACCATCCCGGTCACGCGGAGGCGGTGGAGATCGTCTACGACCCCGAGTCCACCGATTACCGCGCCCTGCTGGAATTCCTGTTCCAGATCCACGATCCGACCACCAAGGATCGTCAGGGCAATGACGTCGGGTCGAGCTACCGTTCGGCGATCTTCTACCTCGACGAGGAGCAGAAGCAGGTCGCGCTCGACACCATCGCCGACGTGGAGGCGTCGGGGCTGTGGCCGGGCACCGTGGTCACCGAGGTGACACCGGCGAGCGCCTTCTGGGATGCGGAGCCCGAGCACCAGGACTACCTGGAGAAGTACCCGAACGGCTACACCTGCCACTACCCGCGTCCGGGGTGGGTGCTGCCGAAGCGGCAGGCCACCGCGGGCTGATCGGCCGAATTCCGGACCGCGCCACCGTATTCGAGGTGGCGCGGTCCTTCGGGTTCCGGGGCGCGGAGCCCGGGCGCGGCTGCGTGTCCGGCGTGTCGGTGTTAGGTTTCCCGGCATGTCGATCGACCGAACCGTGCCCGCCGAACACGGAATCCCACTCACCGCGCGGGTGATCGAGGTGGTGCGGCGCGATCCGACCGCGTCGGCGCTCGACTACTGGAACGTGCCGTGGGGCGGCGAGCGACCGTTTCCGGTCGCGCCGGAAGCGTTGGCGGGGATGACGTTTCCGTCCGGGCGTCCGCTGTCGCCGAGTCTGCGGACCTGGCTGGCCTACGACACCGACCTGCTGCGTCGGCACGGATGGTTCACCGCCGAAGGCGCTTTCGCGCCGCGCTCGTTGGACGCGATCGTGGCCGCGGAGTTCGGCGAGGGTTGGGGCACGGAATTCGAGCCGCTGGCCGGGCGATTCCCCGAATGCTTCCTGCTGCCCGGTGGTTCGGACTCGCGCCGGGTGCTCGCGGTCGGCGAACCCGACGCGGTGGGCGAATATCCGGTCCTGGCGCTGGATCTCGACGACATGCCCTACGTCGGTCTGATGTATCCGGGCTTCGACGTCTACCTCGCCGACACCGCGGGCCTGGTCGAATTCGACTTCCATACCTACACCGCGCTGGCCGCTCACCCCGCCCACGCCGACCGGATGCGTGAGCACGCGGCCCACTTCTTCGGCGGCGACGTGTGCGCGGAATGGCCCTTCGGCCCGTGACGGGACCGCCCCGGCCCGTCGTGACGGGTCGGGGCGGATACCGCTTCGGAGACTGTGCGATGGATCAGGAGGCGCTCAGGGAATCGAGAAGCGCCACGATGATCTGAAGAAGTGTGTCCATGTCGTGCTCCTTATCTCTCAGCGATGGGAGGGATTCCCACCTTCGCCACCTGATGGCGATTACTCAACACTAGGCCGATCGCAATTCTGAAAAAAGTATTTCGGCGGCTTCGATGCGGAGGCTTTATCTTGTGCGCGCAATGCGTCGCTTTCGTTTCGGTCTGCGTAATTATTGCTGAAACCTGTTTGGGGAAGAATTCACGAGGAGCGTTCGATGGGTCGGTATGAATCGCCGGGCTGAGCTGCGCGGATCATGTTACCTTGCCGGGGAATGGCAGTCGTCTGCCCGGTGTCTGCCGACAGCGTTGGACCTATGGTCGGTTCACGGGCAGAAACTGTGTCCCACCTGAGGATTCGTGTGGTCTGATCCGTCCGTCGGTCCATCCGGTCGCGCCGGTCGAGGGGCGTAGGTTTTTAATCCGCGATTCCTGTTTGAGCGCGGGTGTTGCGGATATACCTGTGGCCCGCGGTTTCGCGTTGCGCGCGGTTCGATTGTATGTGCGTGCGGCGAGTGGTTAATCATGAATATTCATTCGAAAATGCGTTTTGCCATTCTTTCGAGACGCTACGAGAAATCCGTCGAACAATCCGCGCCCGTGCGCGTCCGTATCTCGCACGCGGTGCGCAAGGAGTACTTCGCCTGCGGGTGCGCGCTCGGCGGAGGTGTCGCTAGGCGCGTCCGGCCCCGTCGCTCGCGGGCTCGAGCGGTACCGGACCGCGCAACTGCCGCGCCGCCGCGCCGAACCAGCCGTCGTCGTAGCGCGCGCCCTCCCGGTCGAAGACGCGGCGCAGTTCGTACCAGCGCAGCCCGGGGTGGCGGTGATGCACGCCGTGCAGGTTGAAGCTGAGCGCGAAACCCTCCAGCGCGCGCGGCAAGCGCAGGTCGAGGGCTTCCAGCGGTGCGTCCAGCGCGGTGCCGTAATGGTAGGAGTTGTCCGAGAACGAGATGATCAGCGCGCGGGCGAACAGTGCCGCCGCCAGCATCCAGCCGTGCGGACCGTAGGCCAGGAATGCCGCGACGTGCAGGACCAGCACGGCGGCGGCGTCCACGCGGAACTCCGGCAGCACCCGATCCCGCGCGAGACGTTCGAACACCATGCCCGCGATCGAGTCCGGTTCCTCGACCCGCCTGCCGAAGGCGCGCACCGCGGCGGCGGGCAGCAGCGCGAGCGCGAGCGCCGCGACCTCGAGCAGGTACAGGCCGCCGAGCAGTCGCGGGTAGTAGCCCGCGGCCGCGCTCCGGCGGCTCGTGGTCGCCGGGTCGTATACCTCGGTGCGCTCACGGGTCCTGTTGTACCGGTGGTGCAGCAGGTGACCGATCTTGAGCAGGGCGAACGGCGACCCGTAGAGGATCGCGAGCGCGCGCCCGCAGTAGTCGTTGACGGTGCGCCGCCGGATCAGCGAACCGTGGATCGCCTCGTGGATCAGCGACCAGAACGGCGTGGTCGCGAGCCCGATCGGCACGAGCAGCCAACCCCACGCGGTGTCGCGCGGCAGCAACACCAGCGGCAGGACGAACAATTGGCTCAGCCCGATCGCGAGCGCCACCGCCGTGAGCCGAGCGCTGATCGACCTGCCGGTGTCGCCGGATCCGCGCGGGCCGCGCGGCCCCGGACTCCCGTCGACGGTCCGCGTTTCCCTCATCCCGCTGCCCTCGTGTACCGCGTCGAGCCGTCACTCCGAGGCATATGGTGTCACCATCGGGGCGGCCGTGACAGGTCGTCGACGGAGGTGACGAGTCGTGCTCGGCCCGGCGTACGCGGCCGAGTGGAATTCCGAAGATGCTGTCCGGCAAGAGGTTCGGGCGAGGGTGCGGCGGTGAGAGTGAACGTCTCACTGGTTCTCGCGTCGTGAGGTGTTCACCGGCACTACACCCGATCGGGGATGTCGGGCACTCGGGGGAGCCCCGCCGTTCGCACCCGGTTCACCCGCGTTCGGCCGGGGGCGAAGCCGTCCGCAAGTCGTCGCCAAGTCCGGTGCGGAGGCTGAGTGTCGGAACCGAACATCGACGGAAGGCAGGTCGGCCGATGCCCACCGATATCAGATTCAAAGCACTCAACACCGCGCACCGCGCCGTCATCGCGATCACCCGGGGCAGGCTCGGCACCCGATTCTTCGGAATGCCGACGCTGGTCCTCACCACGGTGGGACGCAAGTCGGGCCGCCCGCACCGGGTGGTGCTGACCGCGCCCGTCACCGACGGCGACGCCATGATCGTGGTCGCCTCCCGCGGCGGCGACCCGGTCGACCCCGCGTGGCTGCACAACCTGCGCGCCGAACCCTCGGTGCGGGTCTCGTTCCGCAACGGGCCGACCCGCCCGATGACGGCGCGCGAACTCCCGCGCGGGGAGCGCGACCGACTCTGGCCCCGCGTGGTCGAGGCGCAATCCGGCTACGCCGACTACCAGGACAAGACCACCCGCGTCATCCCGCTGGTCATGCTGACACCGGGACATGCGGCGGGCAACAGCGTCGACCGGAGTAGCCCTGGTTCGGGACGCCGCGGGCATCGGTGAATGCTATTCGCGGGCTGAACTTTCCGCCGCCGCGCTGAGCCGAGGTCCGGTCTCGGACCCCGAAGGAATCGCCTCGCGCGGGGCGGATTTCGGGTCGAGGGCCTGCGTCCCGCGCGTACGGCGTCGCAGGTGCAAGTAGCCTGCGGCGAACACGGCGATGGTGAGCCAGAGGTAGGCGTTGCGGTAGAGCGGGTCGATGTCGCCGTGCGCGCCGTAGTCCAGGACCGTATTGGCTGTGACGCCGAGCTCGGGCAGCACGCCGCCGGAGACGATCACCGCCGCGACCAGTGCGAGTAGGGCGGCGGCGATATCCCGGCCGCGCACGGCCGTCTCGACCAGTGCGATCAGCAGCGGCGCGACCCACACCCAGTGGTGCACCCAGCTGAACGGCGACACGGCCGTCGAGGTGATGCCGCACAGCGCGACCGCGTGCAATTCGTGGCCGGTCAGCGACAGGCGTCGCGCGAGATACAGGCACAGCGCGGTGAGGGCGAGCGCGCCGAGCAGCCACAGTGCCTGGTGGAGTCCGTCGACGCCGATCGCGCGGGCGAGCAGTCCGCGCAGCGATTCGTTGGAGGTGTTCTCCGGTACGCCGACCCGCGCCGGATCGGCGAACGCGCCGCTCCAGAAGGTGAGCGAATCCTCGGGCATGGCAGCGAATCCCAGTGCCACGGTGGCGACGAAGGCGCCCGCCGCCGTGCCCGCGGCCCGGTAGCGGCGGGTGGCAAGTAGGTAGAGCACGAAGAAGGCGGGCGTGAGTTTGATGCCCGCGGCGATACCGGTGAGCGCGCCTTTGAGGCGGGAGGAGTCGGGCAGCGCCATATCCACCGAGACGAGCAGCAGCAGAGCGATATTGATCTGTCCGAAGGCCATGGTCTGGCGGATCGGCTCACACCACATCAACAATCCGGCGACCGCGACGGAACTCACGGCGAGGCGGGCGTCGCGTCGATAGCCGAGCATGGACAGCGCGGCGAATACCGAACCCGCCGCCATCGCGAAATTCCCGAAACCGCCGAGCCAGGTGTACGGGTCGCCGGTGAGTCCGGCCAACGGCACGAAAAGCAGTGCCGAGAACGGGGTGTAGACGAATTCCCAGACGCCGCGGGTATTTCCGAGCAGCGGAGTATCGTAGACCGAATCGCCGTCCAGCACCCGATTTCCGGCGATCTGATAAACGCTGAGATCTTTCAGGTGCAACATGAACTGCGGCAGGTCGAGCACCTGCTGGAGATAACGCGCACCGGCCACCGCGCCGAGTACGAGAATCGTCCAGAATGCGAGCGGCGGCAGTGTGCGGACGTGCGGTGTTTCGGCCGTCGATGACGGCGTGCCCACCTTCGCGATCGTCGGCAACGACACAGTCCTCCCGGGCGTCGGTTTCGGATTCGCGTTCCCACGCTAGCGGTATCCGACAGTCCGGGCCACCTCGCCCGCGTATTCGGTGTCGCGCGTGAATTCTCGCGCGCGACACCGATCGGCGGGTCAGGCCTTGTGCGGAACGGCGGTGACCAGGCCACCGTCGACGATGAATTCCGAGCCGGTGGCGTAGGAGGATTCGTCACTGGCCAGGAACAGCACGAAGGTCGCGACCTCTTCGGGCTGCGCGGGACGGCCGAGCGGAATGGTGACCAGATCGTCCGGGATGTTCTCGGTCATTGGCGTGCGGATCAGACCGGGATGCAGCGAATTCACCCGGATGTTGTGCTGGGCGAGTTCGAGCGAGGCCGATTTCGCCAGGCCGCGCACACCCCATTTGCTGGCCACGTAGCCGTGTGCCCACGGCGCGCCGCGCAGACCTTCGATGGAGGAGACGTTGATGATGGATCCGCCGCCCGCGGCGATCATCGGGTCGACCACGGCGCGGATGCCGAGGAAGGTGCCGGTGAGGTTGATGTCGATGATCTTGCGCCACTTGTCCAGGTTGAAACGCTGGATGGGTCCGCCGTTGATGATGCCCGCGTTGTTGACCAGCACGTCGACCTTGCCGAAGGAGTTCACCGCCTCGGCCACCGCCGCGTCCCACAGCTCCGGCTGGGAGACGTCGAGGTGCACGTAGCGGGCGGCCTCGCCCAGGGAGTCCGCCAGCGCTTTGCCCTCGTCGTCGAGGATGTCGCCGATGACGACCTTGGCGCCTTCGGCGACCAGCAGGCGCGCGTGCGCCGCGCCCATTCCCTGAGAACCACCGCTGATGATCGCGACTTTGCCGTCTACACGTCCCATGGGCGTCACGCTAGCATACGAACTGGAACGTGTTCTAGACAATTGTCTAGAGTGGTGACTGGTGGGACAAGCCGCCGTTCGGAACCACGTCCAGGAGGAGAACCCGAATGTCTGTCCGTGTAGCTCACATCGGCACCGGCAATGTCGGTCGGCTGGCGCTGGCCGGCGTCATCACCCATCCCGACCTCGAATTGACCGGCCTCGGCGTCTCGACCGAGGCGAAGGTGGGCAAGGACGCGGGCGAACTCGCCGGACTCGACATCACCACCGGAATCACCGCGACCACCGACATCGACGCCGTGCTCGCGACCCGCCCCGACTGCGTCGTCTACTGCGCGATGGGCGACACCCGCTTGCAGGAGTCGCTCGAGGACGTCCGCCGAATCCTGGCGGCGGGCATCAACGTGGTCGGCTCGGCGCCCGGCCTGCTGCAATACCCGTGGAAGGTGTTGCCCGGCAAGTTCTTCCGGCCCATCGAAGAAGCCGCGCAGCAGGGCGACGCGAGCGTGTTCATCACCGGCGTCGACCCCGGATTCGCCAACGACCTCATCCCGCTCGCCTTCGCGGGCACCTGTCAGCGCGTCGAACAGATCCGCTGCATGGAGATCGCCGACTACGCCACCTACGACGGCGCCACCGTCATGTACGACGTGATGGGCTTCGGTCAGCCGATGGACGAGGTGCCGATGCTGCTGCAGCCGGGCGTGCTGAGCATCGCGTGGGGCACGACCATCCGGATGATCGCCGCCGGACTCGGCATCGAGGTCGACGAGATCGTCGACAGCTACGAGCGGGTGCCCGCCCCCGAGGCGTTCGACATCGCCGTTGGCACCGTGCCCGTCGGCGGCGTCGCCGCGCTGCGCTTCGAGATCCGCGGCATGGTCGACGGACATCCGGCGATCGTCATCGAGCACGTCACCCGCCTGCGCGGCGACCTGTGCCCCGACTGGGCGCAGCCCGCCCAGGAAGGCGGCTCCTACCGCGTCGAGATCACCGGCGAACCGTCCTACACCGTCGACATCTGCCCCACCAGCCTCGCGGGCGACCACAACCACGCCGCGATCGTCGCCGCCGCGGGCCGCATCGTGAACGCGGTACCCACCGTGGTAGCCGCCCCTCCCGGCATCCGCACCACCCTCGACCTGCCCCTGGTCACCGGCAAGGGCGTCTACACCCCGCCGAACAAGCCGCAACCGGTCGGGTAGGTCCGAAGCGCACGCGCGGCATCGTCGGCCGGTCGTCGACCCGCGACCACCGGCCCCGACGACCCGCGCTCGCTATACCGCCTCGCGGTGCACCTTGCGGGCGGCCAGGACCATGGGGATCTGGAACGGTAGGCGGACCACCGCGACGATCTTCATCGGGAGCGGCTTGCGTTCGTCGCGCACCCAGTCGACGGCCATCTGGACATTCGCCGGGTAGACCGCGATCAACAGCAGTTCGGCGAGTCGACCGCCGAGTTTGCGGGTGCCCGGGATCAGCAGTGCGGTGGCGACCGCGAGTTCGGCCACGCCGGACCACAACGTATAGCTACGCGGTTTGCCGGGCAGTTGCTTCGGAATGGTCGAATCGAACTGTTCGGGGACGACGAAATGCAGGACTCCCACGCCGGCCAGCAATGCGGCCAGGCGCCGTGCGGTCCGGGTGTTCGTTGTCGCGTCGTGGTCGGCCACGGTGCTCTCCTCACTCTCCGAATCTTCGGAGCCGCTGTGAACCCGGCCCAACTTAGCCCGCGGGGTCGCGGGCCGTCGAGACCCGGTCGGGCCACCCGGCCGCGGCGGTCGCCACCGGGACATCGGCGCTACAGGGTCACGGGCGAACCGGCGAGGTCGGCGGAGAGTCCGCTCGGATCGCACGGTGGTCGCGAGCCCGCGGGTAGGAGGAAATCCGATCGATATCCCTCTTGCGCTGTGAAATGTCCAATTCGGGCCGGGCGCGGGCCGTGTCACGGCGCCGCCGATATCTAATGACGCCACCCGGGTGCGAGGGGAGTGGCGTGATGTCGGAGATCATCGAGGTCGTCGAGGAATATGTGTTGCCTCGACACCTGATCTGGGATGTGCTGATCGATCCGCAGATGTACCCTCGGCTGTTCCGCGGCGTCGGCGCGTGCGTGCAGGTGGATCTGGTGAACGGTCAGCCCGTCCTCGACTTCCACGTCGGCACCCCCGCCGTCGGCATGGGTTCGCTGCGCGCGCACCTGACCGTCGGGCGGCGCTACGAGGAATTCGATCTGCAATGCCCGCGTTCGGGCAGTCTGGTTTCGGTGCGCATCCGGTCCGAGGGGGCGCGCACCACCGTGAAGGTTATTCTGCTCGGCGCGGGCCGGGTACATCCGTTCATCCAGCGCCAGGGGGCGGGCGCGGTGCGGAAATGGATCCGTCGCGGCCTCGAACAGGTCGCCTCCTTCGTGTGGTGGGAGCCCACCTCGACGCTGTCGGGGGATCGGGGCGGGCGTGCGCCCCGGCTGCGCCCGATGCTCGCGCGCCACGTCGCGCGCTCCCGCCCCGATATCGTGGTGCGGCAGTGGGCGGGACTGCTGCGCGGCCGGTTCGACGTCGTCGCGGACTTCACGGCCGCCGCCGCGCACGCCCCCGACCGGGTGGCCGTCATCGACGACTGGGGCACCGTCACCTACGGCGAACTGCATCAGCGGGCCCGATTGCTGGCCGCCGCGCTGGCCGAGCGCGGCATCGGCTCGGGTGACACGGTCGCGCTGCTGGCGCGCAACCACATCGAAGCGCTCCAGGTCATCGGCGCGACCGCCGCTCTCGGCGCCGACCTCGTGCTGCTCAATACCGGGATGTCGGCCGAGCACGTCGCCGGACTCGTCGAATCCACGGGCGCCTCGATACTGTTCGTTGACGGTGAACTGGAGATGATGGCGCGGGCGGTCGATCCGCGGATCACCATGTGCAGCACCGACGGTCGCTCCCTGTTCCCGGCGTGGCCGACGGTGGAGGCGATGGTGCAGTCCGCGCCGTGCGGGCGTCGACGGCGGCGTTCGCGCACGGGTCGGGTCACGGTGGCGACCACCGGCGCGGCGGGATCACCGCGCCCGGTGTGGATTCCGCGACACCGCCCGATCGCCGGATTCGAGGATCTGTTGTCGCGTATACCGTTACGCGTCGACGACGCCATGCTCCTCGCCGTGCCGCTCTCGCACAGTTGGGGACTCGCCGCGTTCCAGACCGCGGTCCTGACCCGCGCGCGCATGGTGTTCACCGACGATTTCGATCCCGAGGACTGCCTGTGGCTCGTCGCGTCCTACCGGATCGACGTCCTGGTGCTCGCGCCATCGATGCTGCGGCAGCTGCTCGAGCTGCCCATCCAGGTGTTGACCCGGTACGACGTGTCGTGTTTGCGGGTGGTCGCCTGCTGCGGGGGACCGCTGCCGAGTGCGCTGGTCCTGCGGTTCCTCGACGTCTTCGGCGACATCCTCTACAACGTGTACGGCACCGCGGAGTCGTCGTGGATCTCGATCGCGGGCCCGAGGGATCTGCGGGTGTCGCCAGGCACCGTCGGCCGTCCGCCGACCGGCACCGAGGTCGCGATCATCGGACCCGACGCGCGGCCGGTGCCGGTCGGCGCGGTGGGGCGCATCATGGTGCGCAACCGCATGATGCTCGACGGCTACGACGAGTCGGCTCGGCACCTGCTCGACACCGGCGACGTCGGCTACGTCGATGTCGCCGGTCGGTTGTTCGTGGCGGGTCCGGCCGCGGATTCGGTGGTCACCTCGGGGAAGCGGGTGCTGATCCGCCCGGTCGAGGAGGTGCTGGAATCGCTGCCGCAGATCGACGCCGCCGCCGTGCTCGGCGTGCCGGACCGCGATCGCGGCCAGCGCCTCGTCGCCTTCGTCGTGCGCGCACCCGATTCGGCGCCGGACGCGGAATCGGTGCGCGACTACGTCCGTGCCCGCCTCGGTTCGCTGTCGGTCCCGCAGGACGTGCATTTCCGGGACACGTTGCCCCGCAGCGAGATCGGAACCGTGCTGAAGCACCTGCTTGTCGATAGCGACGGCGCGGTGTCGCGACAGGACGATCCCGTACCGCAGTGGAGTCGGTGAACCGGGTCCAACGACGGGAGGTCACGCCTGCGCGTCGGTATCCGCCGCAGGCCATACGGTGAAAACCTCGTTGCGGGCGATCGATCGGATTGGCGAAGATCACAGCATGCTGTTGACGATCACCTACACCCGGCCGCGGGAGGCGAGTCGGCCCGCGACGGATCTCGGCTACCTGCTGCACAAGAGCCCGGAACGGGTGCAGGCGTTCGACCAGTCCTTCGGGACCGCGCACGTCGTGTACTCCGAAGCAACCGACGAGCGCTGCACCGCGGCGCTGGTCCTGGAGGTCGATCCCGTGCGCCTGGTGCGCGGGTCTTCGCGCGGCACCCCGGATTTCAGCCTCGGCCAGTACGTGAACGACCGTCCCTACGCGGCTTCCTCGTTGCTGTCGGTGGCGCTGGGCGCGGTCTTCCGCACGGCACTGCGCGGGCGCTGCGAGCAGCGACCCGAACTGGCGCGCACCCCGCTGCCGCTGCGCATCGAACTGCCCTCCGCGCCGTGCCACGGCGGCCCGGAACTCGCGACCCGGATCTTCGCCCCACTGGGCTGGAACGTGACGGCCACCCCCCTGCCCCTCGACCCGGCCTTCCCCGAATGGGGCGATTCCCCCTACGTCCACCTGGTCCTCACCGGCACCGTCCGCCTCGCCGAAGCCCTCTCCCACCTCTACGTGCTCCTGCCGGTACTCGACGGCGCCAAGCACTACTGGGTGGCCGCCGACGAGGTCGACAAACTGATCCGCGCGGGCGAGGGCTGGCTCGGCGGGCACCCGGAGCGCGTCTGGATCACCCGCCGCTACCTCGCGCGCAGACACGAACTGGTGCGCACCGCACTCGCCCGGCTCGCCGAGGTCGACGATGTGGATCCCGAACAGCTCGACGCGGTCGAGGACACGGCGCCGATCGAGGATTCGACACTGTCCGATGGCACGGCGTTGTTCGATGACGCCGGTGCACATGATGACGCCACGTCGATCGAGGGCTCGGCGCTGCTCGATGGCGCCGGACCGCTCGATGGCGCTGGACCGCGTGTGGACGCCGCGCCGCGCGAGGACGAGGCATCGCGTGGGGGCAAGTCGCGCGACAGCGACGCTCGACCCGACCCGACGGTGTCGCGTGCAGACTCGGTGTCGCTCGAGAACCCGGCACGCGACAACGGCGCGGCATCGGCGCGGGAAGTCGGGTCGCTCGAGGCAGCCGCGTCGCCTGATGGCGCGGCGCCGTTCGAGGGGGCCACAGAGCCCGAGGACACATCGAGCGTGCGGTCGCCTCTCGGCCGCGACGGAAAGTCCGGGTCCGCGCGGTCGGCGGGCGCAGCGGTTGCCGCCGCTGTGCCGCCGGGCGTGGTCGGTGATGGCGAGTCCGGATCGGATCCGGCGACCGTCGATCCGCCCGCGCCGTCGCTTGCCGAGGCGCGTCGCATCGCCGTACTCGAAGCTCTACGCGCCCACGGTGCGCGGCGGGTGCTCGACCTCGGTTGCGGCGAGGGCGCACTGCTGCGTGAACTGCTCGGGG
Source organism: Nocardia bovistercoris (assembly GCF_015674855.1). Classification (GTDB taxonomy): domain Bacteria; phylum Actinomycetota; class Actinomycetes; order Mycobacteriales; family Mycobacteriaceae; genus Nocardia; species Nocardia bovistercoris. The sequence continues at coordinate 261,295 of NZ_JADMLG010000012.1, forward strand.
ACAGGACTTTCGGCGAAATCGTCGGCGTCGATGTCTCCACGCGGTCGCTGGCGATCGCCGCGCGCAGGCTGCGGCTCGACCGGCTGCCCGAACCGGTGGCGCGACGGTTGCGGCTGCTGCACGGCTCGCTCACCTACACCGACGCGCGCCTGCGCGGATACGACGCCGCCGTGCTCATGGAGGTGATCGAGCACATCGATCCGCCGCGGCTCCCGGCCCTCGAGCACGCGGTCTTCGGCGTGGCCGCACCGGCGACGGTCCTGGTCACCACGCCCAACGCCGAAGCCAATGTCCGCTACGAAGGGCTCGCGCCCGGCGACATGCGCCATCACGACCACCGTTTCGAATGGACTCGCGCGCAGTTCGAGGAATGGGCGGGCACGGTCGCGGCACGATTCGCCTACCGGGTGCGCGTCGTACCGGTCGGCGTTGTCGACCCCGATCACGGTGCACCGAGCCAGTTGGCGATCTTCGCCGCGGGCACGTCGTCGGTGCGGGAAGGAGCAGCGTGAACGACACCGCCACCACCGAACTCGTCGTGCCCGCGCTGTCGCTGGTGGTACTCGTCGGTTGCACGGGATCGGGGAAATCGACCTTCGCGCACAAGCATTTCCCCGCCACCGCGATCGTGTCCTCGGACACCTGCCGCGGCATCGTCAGTGACGACGAGAACGACCAGTCCGCGACCCCGGAAGCCTTCGCGCTGCTGCACCACATCGTCGGTGTCCGGCTGCGGCGCGGACTGCGCACCGTGGTCGACGCCACCAATGTGCAGCCGAAGGCGCGGCAGGAACTGGTCGCGCTGGCCAAGGCACACGATGTGCTGCCGGTCGCCGTCGTCCTCGACCTTCCCGACGCGATCTGCCTGCGGCGCAACGCCGCCCGGCCCGAGCGCGCCGAGGTCGGTGCGCACGTGGTGCACCGCCAGCAGCGCGAACTGCGACGCGGTCTGCGTGGTTTGGCCCGCGAGGGTTTCCGTAAGGTGCACGTGCTGCGCGGTGTCGAAGCCGTCGACGCCGCCGTCGTCGTGGACGAGAAGTCCTGGAACGACCGGCGCGAGCTCACCGGCCCGTTCGACATCGTCGGCGACGTGCACGGCTGCCGCGCCGAACTCGAGACCCTGCTCGACCGCCTCGGCTATCGGATCGCCCGCGACGACCGAGGCCGCGCGATCGGCGCCGACCACCCCGACGGCCGCCTCGCGGTCTTCGTCGGCGATCTGGTCGACCGCGGCCCCGACACGCCCGGCGTGCTGCGGCTGGTCATGGGGATGGTGGCGGCCGGAACGGCGTTGTGCGTCACCGGCAATCACGAGAACAAGCTGGTGCGCGCGCTGGACGGGAAGAAGGCGAACGTGAGGCACGGCCTGGCCGAATCGCTGGCGCAGCTCGAGGGCGAGGATGCCGACTTCCGCGCCGCGGCGCTCGCCTTCTGTCGCGCGCTGATCAGCCACTACGTACTCGACGGCGGCAGGCTCGTGGTCGCGCACGCCGGTCTGAAGGAACAGTTCCACGGCCGCGCCTCGGGCCGCGTGCGCGCGTTCGCCATGTACGGCGAAACCACCGGCGAGACCGACGAATACGGGCTTCCGGTGCGGTATCCGTGGGCCGAGGAGTATCGCGGCCGGGCGACGGTCGTCTACGGGCACACCCCGGTCACCGAACTGCGATGGGTGAACGACACGCTGTGCGTCGACACCGGTGTGGTGTTCGGCGGCAGCCTCACCGCGCTGCGCTACCCGGAGCGCGAACCGGTTTCCGTCGCCGCCGAACAGGTCTGGTACGAGCCGGTGCGCCCGTTGGCGGCGACGACGATCGCGACCGGTGACGCCGTGGTGCGCCGCGATCCCGGCGTACTCGACTTGGAGGATGTGATCGGCCGCCGGGTGGTGCAGACCCGCCACCACGGCCGCGTGAGCGTGCGGGAGGAGAACGCGGCGGCGGCGCTCGAGGTGATGAGCCGGTTCGCGATGGATCCGCGCTGGCTGGTCTACCTGCCGCCGACCATGTCACCGTGCGCGACCTCCGAACTCGACGGGCACCTGGAACACCCGGCCGAGGCGTTCGCGTACTTCCGGGACGCGGGCGTATCGCGGGTGGTGTGCGAGGAGAAGCACATGGGTTCACGCGCCGTGGTGGTGCTGGCCCGGTCCGCGCGGGCCGCTCGGGACCGCTTCGGCGTCGAGGGCGGCGAAGCGGGCGCGATCTTCACCCGCACCGGCCGCGCCTTCTTCGACGCTGCCTCGACCACCGACACGCTGCTCTCGCGCCTGCGCGCCGCGGCCGAGCGGTCCGGGCTCTTCGACGACCTCGGATCGGACTGGGTGCTGCTCGACGCCGAACTCATGCCGTGGTCGGCCAAGGCCATCGGCCTGCTGCGCGGCCGCTACGCCGCGGTCGGCGCGGCCGCTCGCGCGTCGCTCGACGCGACTACCCGGGTGCTCGCCGATGTCGCCGCGCGCGGCATCGATATCGCCGACCTCGCGGCGCGCACCGAGCGGCGCGCCGCCGACGCGGCCGCCTTCACCGCCGCCTACGGCCGCTACTGCGCCCCGACCGACGGCGCCGACGGCCTGCGCATCGCCCCTTTCCGCATCCTCGCGAGCGCGGGTGCGAATCACGCCATGCGCGACCACGACTGGCAGTTCGCCCGGATCGACGCTCTCGTCGCCGCCGATACCGACCTGCTGACCCGCACCGCCCGCCTGGTGCTGGATCCCGGCGCACCCGCCGAGGTCGCCGCCGCGACCGCGTGGTGGACCGACCTGACCGCCGCGGGCGGCGAAGGCATGGTGGTCAAACCGTTCGATCCGGCTCCCGCGCCCGGCGCGCGTCCGGTGCAGCCGGGAATCAAATGCCGCGGCCCCGAATACCTGCGCGTCATCTACGGTCCCGAATACCTGCACGAGGACAATCTGCGTAGGTTGCGCCACCGCGGACTCGGCCGCAAACGGTCCATGGCGCTGCGCGAATACGCCCTCGGACTGGAAGCGCTCGACCGGTTCGCCGCAGGGGAGCCGCTGTGGCGAGTGCACGAGGCGGTGTTCGCGGTTTTGGCCTCGGAGTCCGAACCCGTTGACCCGCGCCTGTAGCGCCGAAACCGAGTCGGATCGGGCCCGTCGGCCAGGCGGCGCGCGATGCGGGCGGCATTCCGCCGAGCAGCCTGCGTCGCGTCGGCGTGCCGCACCGCCCGCAGCCGCCCGCGCGGGCGGGGCGGTAGGTGTCAGCGGTCCGTTCCCGGCCGTCCCACCGGCGCGTGCGGGGCGGTCCTCGGGATCGCGGTATCGGTCAGCGTGGTGCGCCGCAGCACGTTTTCGGCGCGCTCGATCAGCGCGTCGAGACCGAGGTCGAAGATCCGTTCCTGGGTCAGGCGGAACTCGTAGCCGTCGTCTATGATCGCGCCGAGGGTCGGCGTGACGTCGCGGTCGATCCGGTCCGCGCCCGGTGGCTCGGCGGCTTCGAGGTTCTGCTGGCGTTCCAGTAGCGCGAAACCGCGGCTGTGCGCGGCCAGCGAGAAGTAGGTGTCGAGGGCGTCGCGCGGCGTGAAGCCCGCGCCGACGAGTTCGGTGACCACCGTTTCGAGTCGCTCGTTGGCGACCCTGGTCGGATTGTCGCCGTAGACCGAGGTGTTCGCGATGAGTAGGTCGCACAGCACCGGGTTGTCCTGGAACAGGGTGCGCATCGCTCTGAAGTGTTCGCGCAGCAGTTCGTTCCACGGGCCGCGGGAGGTGAAGGGCAGTGCGATGTCGTACTGGGCGATGGCGCGCTCGCGCATCGCCTCCAGCAGCGCGTCCTTGCTGCGGAAATACCAGTAGATGCTGGTCACGCCGACGTCGAGGCGCCGGGCGAGCAGCGGCATGCTCAGCTTCTCCACGGTGATCTCGGCGGCGAGCGCGAAGGCGCCGTCCACGATGTCGGGCGCGCTGATCGAGCCGCGTTCGCGGCGCTGCCGACGCGGCGTGCGGATCTGGCTCGTCTCGCGTTTCACCGACTCCCTTCCTGTACGGGGCTGGACGCCAGAGCCTATAGGGTGCGTGGTCGGGGCGGTCCGCGCCGGAAAAACAGCCTATAGGGTGCGGTGCTCGCAGCGGTCCGCGCCGGAAAAACCGACCGCGATACGTCGAATTGTATGTCTTGCGGTAAGTCCTTACGGTAACCTCGTGCCGACCACGACTCGCGGTGCGGGCCGGGCTGATTCGTGAGCAATCCCCGTGCAGCGCCTGCGATCAGGGGCGGCCGGGCCGATGGTTCCACGGACCTCCCCGGTGCTTCGAGAGGACGCGAACAGTGAACGCAGAGCATGCGACATCCGAATCGGTTCGGAAAGCGAAAACCTTCCATTTCGACCGCCACACCCCCGAATACCGAACCCGGTTCGGCGAGATCACCGAACACATGCACGCCCAATGCCCCCTGGCCTGGACCGAGACCTACGACGGTCACTGGGTCGCGGCGGGCAATCGCGAAGTCTTCGAGCTCGCACGCTGCGACTACGTGTCCAACGACCGGGACTACAAGAACGAGCGCCGCGGCTACAAGGGCATCACCATCCCCGGCGGGCAGTCGATGATGCCGATGCGCAACGGGATCCTGGAAATGGACGAACCCGAACACCGGATCTTCCGCGCCGTCCTCAACCCGTATCTGTCGCCGCGCGCGGTGCAGCGCTGGCTGCCGTTCATCGACGACCTGATCCGCGCGTGCCTCGACGAGAAGATCGAATCCGGGCGCATCGACTTCGTCGACGACCTCGCCAATATCGTCCCCGCCGTCCTCACCCTCGCCATGATGGGCATTCCGCTGCGGAAATGGGCCGTCTACAACGAGCCCGCGCACGCCTCGGTCTACACCCCGCCCGATTCGCCCGACAGCCCTCGGGTCCAGCAACTCAATCTGGAAATGGGCCTCGACCTGCTCGCGAACCTCCAGGAGATCCGGCGCGAACCCCGCCCGGGTCTGATCGACGGTCTCGTCCGCATGCGCATCGACGGCGTCGAACCCGAGGAAATCGACCTGCTCGGCATCCTCGCCCTGCTCATCGGCGGTGGTTTCGACACCACAACGGCACTGACGGCCCACTCCCTGGAATGGCTGTCGCAGCATCCGGGGGAACGCGAAACCCTCAGCAGCGAACGCGAATACCTGTTGGATTCGGCGACCGAGGAATTCCTGCGCTATTTCACCCCCGCCCCCGGCGACGCCCGCACGATCTCCGCGGACTGCGAAGTGGCGGGCCAGCGTTTCCAGGAAGGCGAGCGACTGTGGCTGTCCTGGGCGATGGCCAACCGCGACGGCACCGTCTTCCCCGACCCGGACACCGTGCGCCTCGACCGAAAGGCCAACCGCCACCTCAGCTTCGGCCTCGGCATCCACCGCTGCATCGGCTCCAACGTGGCCCGCCTGGTCTTCAAACGCATGCTCACCGCCGTCCTCGACCGCATGCCCGACTTCCAGTGCGACCCCGAAGGCGCCGTCCACTACGACACCATCGGCGTGATCCAAGGAATGCGCAAACTCCCCGCCACCTTCACCCCCACCCCCCGCCTCGGCGTGGGCTTGGACGAAACCCTCGAGAACCTGGAAAAGATGATCCAGGACCAACAGTTGGCGTCCCCCGTCACCGCCCCCTCCTGACTCGCTCCTCGCGGGAGGGCGACACCTTCATCGACCACGTGATCCCATCGAACGCCGTCGGTGCGACATCCGCTGAACGAACCTCGGTTCGGTGGTTGCGCCTGCGAGGATTGTGGTGGGCAACGCTGTGGTGAGCGCGTGAGTTGTGGACCGGACCAGACCGCGAAACCACCTCTTTCGGAACCCAGTGGTTTCGCTCTACCGTGGAATGGTGGCATCGTTCAGCGCCGCACATGTCGCATCTTGTCCGTCGGCGCGAACCCTCCTCCGGTTCGAACGCCGGCGGGCGAGGCATGAACAGTTCGTCTCGCAGGCGGCCGAAAGGTTCGAGTGTCAGTCGGCGATTCGGGCCCCGCCCTCGATTCGGGCAAGCACGTGGGCGGCCAGGGCTTCGGGGGCCTGCTCGGGGACCCAGTGGCCGATGCCGTCCAATGCCACGAAGGTGAAGTCGGCTTCGACGTAGGGTTCGCAGGTCAGTGCCGCCGAGTGCGCGATCGCCATATCGGCGCTGCCCCATAGGTAGGTGGTCGGGACGCGGACCGGCGGGACCGTCGCCCAGTCGGGGCGGGCCGTGCGGTACCAGTTGAGCGCGGCCGTCATCGCCCCGGGGCGGGAAAGCACCCGGACGTGGTGGTCGGCGAGTTCGGGGGCGACGTCGGCGCCGAAGCCGATGCGCAGTGCGGCGGCGTCGTCGGCGAGCAACAGGTCTTCGGTGCCCGCGGCTTCCAGGGTCGACATGTATTGCGAGGTCTCGCGTTGCGTGGGATCGGATTCGATGGCGTGCGCGAATCCGGCGGGGTGGGGGACCGACACCGCGGTCAGCGAACGGACCCGATCCGGTTCCCGCGCCGCGAGACTCCACGCGACGATCGCACCCCAGTCGTGCCCGACCAGGTGCACCGAATCGGCCCCGATCGCGTCGCACAGGCGCGACACGTCGTCGGTGAGGGCGGACAGGGAGTAGGCCGCGGGGTCGGCGGGGCACGCGCCGGGGGAGTAGCCGCGCTGGTCGGGGGCGTAGGTGCGCACCCCTTCGGCGGCCAGCAGCGCGCTCAGCGGTATCCAGGAGGCCGAACTCTGCGGGAATCCGTGCAGGAGAACCGCGATGGGTCCGTCGCCGCTTCCCTCGGTCCTGACCTCGAAGGTCAGGTCGCCGATCGGAACGGTCGATTCTGGTGTGCCGACAGTCATGTGGTAGCTCCGTTGTGGCTCGGCAACTCCCGCCTGGGTCTGCGAGAGTAGTTGTGGCAGCGTCGGATTCGTCGTGGATCGAGTTCGTGTCGAGAAGTTCGGGTCTGCGATGCCGGGTACGCGCACGTCGGTCCGCGGGTGCGGCGCTGGTCAGTGGTCTTCGTCGGTGAAGCGGATGACGCCGCGAATATTGCGCCCTTCCAGCATGTCCCGGTAGCCGTCGTTGATCTGGTCGAGACGGTAGGTGCGAGTGACCATGTCGTCGAGGTTCAACCGGCCCACCTTGTACATCGACAGCAGGTGGGGGATGTCGTAGTGCGGGTTGCCGCCACCGAAGATGGTGCCCTGCAAGCGTTTCTGCAACAGGGTCAGCATGGACAGGTTCAGCGTCGCCGCGTTCTCGGCGAGCGGGCCCATCGCGGTGACCACACAGGTCCCCGCCTTCGCGGTGATGCCGAGCCAGGTGTCGATATCGGTGCCGTGCGACTCGCCGACGGTGACGACGACCTTCTTCGCCATGCCGCCCGCGGTGATCTCCGCGCACGCGGCGGTGGCTTCCTCGACGCTCGCGTAGGCATGCGTCGCGCCGAATTTCAACGCCTGCTCGCGTTTCCACTCGACCGGGTCGACGGCGAAGATGTACCTTGCGCCGCAGTGCACCGCGCCCTGGAGCGCGGCGACGCCGAGCCCGCCGATGCCGATGATCGCGACATCCTCGCCCGGGCGGATGTCGGCGGCGCGGGTGGCCGAGCCGTAGCCGGTGGTGACGCCGCAGCCGACCAGGCAAGCGACCTCGAACGGGATGTCGGGGTCGATCTTGACCACCGAGGTCTGGTGCACGACCGCGTAGGGGGCGAAGGTGCCGAGCAGCGACATCGGGTAGGCGTCCTGTCCGCGCGCGGTGACGCGGTGCGTGCCGTCGCTCACCGCGGCGCCGCCGAGCAGTAGCGCGCCGAGGTCGCACAGGTTGCGCAGCCCGACCTGACACGACGGGCATTTACCGCAGGACGGGATGAACGAGAGCACCACGTGGTCGCCGACCGCGAGATCCTCCACGTCGGGGCCGAGTTCGACGACGACGCCCGAGCCTTCGTGCCCGCCGAGCACCGGGAAGCCCATCATGGGAATGCCGCCGGTGGCGAGATGGTGGTCGGAGTGGCACATGCCCGCCGCTTCCATCCGCACCTTCACCTCGTGGCGGCGCGGATCGCCGATCTCGATCTCCTCGATCGCCCACGGCTGGTCGAACTCCCAGATGAGCGCGCCTTTTGTCTTCATCGACGTGTCTACTTCCTGCGCGAAGGGGCCGTGGCGGCCGTGGATACGGAGCTGCCGCTGAGCGCGGCCGGGTTTCGGCTGTGCGAGTGGACAGCCATAGGTCGATCCGCGAGCATGATCAATCCGCCGTCGCCGTCGACTGCGCGAGATAGCGTGCGCGCAGTTCGCGTTTGACGAGTTTGCCGGTGGCGTTGCGCGGCAGCGGGCTCATGTCGAAGCGGACTTCGGCGGGAATCTTGTGTGGCGGCAGTGTCTCGCGCGCGAGGTCGCGGACGTCGTCGGCGTCGAGGGTTCGGTCGCCGTCGACGGTGACCGCGACGACGAGTTTCTCGCCGAGTCGTTCGTCGGGCACCCCGAACGCGGCGACCTCGGTGAACGCGTCGCCCACCATGAGTGCCGCTTCGACCTCGCTGCACGCGATGTTCTCGCCCGCGCAGATGACGATGTCCTTGCTGCGGTCCACCAGGTAGATCAGTCCGTGTTCGTCGACGTAGCCGAGGTCGCCGGTCGACAACCAGGGGCGGTGGTCGTCGGTCAAGGATCCGTCGGAGTCGATGTAACCGGCCATGACGAGGCCGCCGCTGAGCTCGAGTTCGCCGAGCGTCCCCGCCGGGACCTCTTGTCCCGCCGCGTCGGTGACGCGGACTCGCATCGTGGGGCTGACCGGTCCGACGGTGTTCGGGAAGTCCGCGAGCACGGCGCCGCCCGCGGTGCAGACGCTGCCCGCGGTCTCGGTCATGCCCCAGCCGTTGCTGCGTTGGGCGCCCGGCACGGTGTCGGAGATGTGCGCGGTCAGGTTGGGCGGTGTGGCCTGTCCGCCCGGGGTCACGTTGACCAGGGAGGCGAGCAGAGTCGATGCGTCGGGTTGCTTGAGCAGTTCGTCCACGGTCATGGGCGGCCCCGACATGAGGGTCAGCTTGTGCTCGTGGATCAGGCGGACGGCGACCGCGGGGTCCCAGCGTCGCATCGTCGCCACCCGGCCGCCGGAGTTCAGTGCCGAGATCAGACCAGCGAGGCCCGAGACGTGGAAGAGCGGGAAGATCAGCAGCGCCGAGGTGGGCGGCATCAGCGCGCGGATGTCGTCGACGGCGATGCCGTAGCGGTGCGCGGCGATCCGCAGATTGCACTCGACGACGAATCTCATGTTGAGCACGACGTTGACCAGGTTGCGGTGGGTCAATTGCACGCCTTTGGCGCGCCCCGAGGTGCCGGAGGTGAACAGGATCAGGCACGGCGCGTCGGCGGGCGCCTCGACCACGGGACCGTCGGTGTCGGTTTCGGCGATCAGGGAATCGACCGTCGGCAGCTCCGCGTCGATCCGGTCGGTCGACACCAGGGTGGCGGCGTGGTCGACAGTGCGCAGGAGCTCGATCCGCGGCGGGTCCGCGATGACGACGGTGGACGGGACGTCTTCGAAGGCCGCCGCGATCTCGGTGGCGCTGGAGCGGCTGTTGTAGAGCACCGCGACCGCGCCGATCCTGGTGATCGCGAGCAACGCCACCAGATACGACGACTGGTTGGCCATCATGACCCCGACCCGGTCGCCGACCGCGATCCCGTAGCGCTCGCGCAACGCGCCCGCGAACCGAGCGGCGCGGGCGAAGATGTCGGCGTAGGTCCTGGTTTCGTCGTCCACGGTCAGGACGTTGTCGGCGAACCGTGTCGCGAGGTCGGCGACGGATTCGTGGAAGGTGGCGCCCGCGTTCCGGTAGGTGAGCACCCGGTGGCCGTCGATCTCGACCTCGGTCGTCTCGAACGGCGCACCCGCGGCGGTGAGCTCGGCTTCGATGGCCCGGAAGGTCTCGATGATGGAGGACTGCTGCGGGGCGGCCTCGGGCATGGGTACTCCTGTCACTGCTCAACGTCGTCGTCGATGGGCGCGCCGAGGACGCAGGCGGGTCAGCGCGCGCGGCCCGGCAACGGCACGCGCCCGCGGACCGGTCGACTCGGGCGCCGGGACCGATCCCGACGGCGTGGAATCCGATGCTTCCGATCCGCGCGCAGTGCGGCCGCGGCCACGGGGCGTGTGTCGCACCGCACTCCGAACGGGACGGGAGTCCAGGTGCGACGTAGAGCACAATACCCATCAGGTGGACACATGTATAGATGAATGTCCAGCTATCGGACCGCCGGTTGCGGCGACACCGCGAGCGGCCATCGCGGGCATCGCGCCATCCGGGTGTCTTTACTAATGTAAACAGCATGGCGGAGGCGGCGATGGAAGCGGTGACGGGACGTCGTGCGATCGCGGGGCGCTCGGCGGAGACGGCGGACCGGCTGCTCGAAGCCGGACTTGAGGTGCTGCGGGAACGCGGCTACGACCAGATGTCCATGCGCGAGGTGTGCCGCCGCGCCGGGCTCACCCACGCGACCGCCTACGGCTACTTCTCCGCCAAGCACCATCTGGTGGCCGAAGCGTACTGGCGCCGCATCCGAGGGTGGGCCGAACAGCCGCTCGTCGGCGCGACCCCGATGGAACGGCTGCGCGCGGTCTTCGACGAACTCGGCACGCTGATGGCCGCCGAGCCGGAACTGAGCGTGGCGGCCTCGGCGGCGGTGCTCAGCCGCGACCCCGACGTGGCCCGGCTGCGCGACCGCGTCGGCCGCGCGATCACCGATCGGCTGCGCGCCGCGACGGGCGACACCTGCTCCGACGCCGTGCTCGCCGCGCTCAACATCGCGGTGAGCGGCGCCATGATCCAGGCCGGGATGAACTACTCGTCCTACCCGGAGATGGCCGAACGGCTGACTTCGATGGCGGAGTTGCTGCTCGCGGGCGGCGCGGCGATGCCGACCGACGAGCGCTAACTGCCCCTCATGCGGTCCGGGGCCGCCGGGCCTTGTCGCGCAAGCGGGTCCAATTCATCGCGGGCGCCGTCGGCCGCACCCCCGGCCGGGTGCGCGGCACCCGCACCCGCAGCGCCCCCGGCCGGATCACACAGCGCACCGGCGTGCTGAGCATCAGCGATTCGCCGTCGACGCCGACCGGGATGTCCTTCGCCTCGGCCTCGACGACCACCTCACCCGCGCCGAGCCGGACCAGTTGCCGAAAACGCCCGATACGCAACAGGTCCAAGGCTTCGCGCGCGTTGGCGACCGACACCGCTACCGCGCCGAGCAATCCGCGATCGAGGCGTTCGCGCCTGCTCAATCCGGCGAGATCGCCACTGCCGTAGGGATTGTTGCTCACCAGCACGGCCTGCGGACCGTCCACCACGGTGTCGCCGATATGCGCGACCAGTCGCGAACCCTTGTCGCCCGCGAGCAGATCCGGCAGCATCTCCAGCACCGTCGCGGTCTTGTCGTCGCGATAGGCCGGGCTGCGCACCACCTCGGCGTACACCCCGAAGGAGACGTTGTTGACGAAGGGGCGATCGTTGACGGCCCCGATATCGATCCGCAGTTCGACGCCGTCGTCGAGCGCGTCCAGCGAGGCCGCCGGATCGGCGCGGTCGAGTCCGAGGTCCATGGCGAAATGGTTGCGGGTGCCCGCGCTGATCACCAGGAACGGCACGTCGCTGTCGGCGGCGACCCCCGCGACCAGCGCCTGTGTTCCGTCGCCGCCCGCCACCCCGAGCAGGTCGGCCCCGCGCGCCACCGCGTCGCGCGCGGCGGCGACCACGTCGACGGTGCCCGGCCCCTCCAGCAGCAGCACCTCGGCGCCGCGGTCCTCGGCCTTGCGCCGCAGGTCGAACCGGCCGACCTTGCCGCCCCCGGAATGCGGATTCATGATGAGGAACGGATGCCGCGGCCGCGCGGTCGGATACTCCGGCATCGCGATGGTCTCGTCCTCGCGCAGGGCGGTGCGCGCGCACAGCACCGCCAGCGCCGCGAGTCCGCACGACAGCAGCACCACCCACAGCAGATTCGCGCGGACGAACAGGGCGAACACCACGAGCGGCGCGAGCAGCGCCAGCACGAGCGCCGCTATGCGCGCGGCACCGCGCCGGGTCAGGAACCAGTACAGCGCCGCCACCGTCACCACCGCGCCGCCCGCGCCGACGATGAACAACCCGACCGTGCCGAGCAGTCCCGCGAACAGCACCGGGGCGAGCGCCGCCGCGCCCGCGAACCCGAACGCCGCCCGCGCCGCCCACCGCCGCATGCCGGTTCGATCCGGCGCCTGCCCGCTCATGCGCGTTCGCTTTCGCTCGACACGCGCGCGCGGGACGGGTCGACGGCATCGCGCGCGGGTATGGGCGCGGTCCGCGCGCCGCGCCGCCTGCGCCGCACCGCCTTGTCCGCCTCCACCGCGATCGGGACCAGCAGCGACCAGCCGAGGCAGGCCAGCCACTGGCCGCCGGTGAGCGAGGTCGTCATCAGCAGGTCCTGCAGGAATCCGAGTTCGACCGCGAACACCGTGACCACGACCGGAATCGAGAGGATCTTCAAGGCGCCGAGGATGGGCGCCTCGAATCCGGAGTCGGGATCGCGGCGCATGGCGAGTCCGCCGAGGATGGAACCGAAGGACAGCACGACGAAGGCCGTCGTCATGGGCACGTTCGCTGCGGTCGTGCTCATCTGCCCCGGCGCGAGCAGCATGGCGGCGAGGGTGACCGCGAACTGCAGGACGCCGTAGGCGAGCCACTGCGTGAACGCCGAGCGGTTGGCGATCGGCTTGGCGGGATCGCGCGGCGGTTTGCGCATCAGACCCGGCGCGGGCGGGTCCATCATGATCACCGCGACCGGGAACAGCGTGATGAAGAAATGCTGGAACAACACCTGCAACGGCGTCTGCGCGACGCCCTCGTTGATGTTGAAAACGCTTGCGGCCAGGAACAACAGCACCAGTGAGAACAGTTTCGCCATCTGGTAGCGGATATAGGTGACGATCTTGTCGTAGATGTCGCGCCCGAGCCGGATCGCGGTGATGAGGGTGCCGAAATTGTCGTCGGTGAGCACCATCTTGCCCGCCTGTTTGGTGACCTCGCTGCCCGAACCCATCGCGACGCCGATATCGGCCTTCTTCAGCGCCGCCGCGTCGTTGACGGCGTCGCCGGTCATGGCAACCACCGCGCCCTCGCGCTGCATGAGGTCGGCGAGGCGCAGTTTGTCCTGCGGCGTCACCCGGCCGAAGACATGCAGTTCGGGCAGTCGCGTCGACAGTTCGGCATCGGACATGGCCTGCAGTTCGGCGCCGCCGACCGCGCCGGGGCCGAGTCCGAGCTCGGCGCCGATCGCGGCGGCGGTGATGGTGTGGTCGCCGGTGATCATGCGGACCTCGATACCGGCCTCGCGCGCGGTGCGCACGGCCGCGACGGCCTCCGGGCGCAGCGGGTCGATGATGCCGACCATGCCGACGAAGGTGAGATCGTCCACCAGGGCCATGGGGTCCGTGCGCACCGCGGCCTCCTGCCCGTCGAGGATGCGCGCGGCGAAAGCCAGCACCCGAAGGCCCCGCTCGGACATGCTCCGGTTGGCCTCGAGCACTTCGTCGGCGACCTCGGCGATCGGCACCGCGACCCGTCCGGGTCGGAATGCGGTGGCACAGCGGCCGAGCACCACGTCGGGTGCGCCCTTCACCAGCCCGACCAGGTGCGATCGGCCGTCGACGTCGAGGTGGTGGAAGGTGGCCATGAACTTGTAGGCCGAGTCGAAGGGCACCGACGCGATGCGCGGGGTGGTGCGGCGGGTCAGCGGGGCGTCGACGCCGATCTTGGCCGCGAGCACCACCAGCGCGGCCTCGGTCGGGTCGCCGATGACCTCGCCGGAATCGGCGACCGTGGCGTCGCTGTCCAGGCACAGCCCGTAGGCGAGTAGCGTGAAATCCGGTGTCGGCGTGCCCGCGGACGTGGTGATCGCCCCCGACTTGCGGTAGCCCTCGCCGTCCACGGTGAACCACTGCCCGTGGAAATACAGTGACCGCACGGTCATCTGATTCATGGTGAGGGTGCCGGTCTTGTCGGAGTTGATCGCGCTCGTCGCACCGAGGGTTTCGACGTCGGTGAGGTTCTTCACCACCGCCTTCGCGTCGGCGAGCCTGCGGGCGCCGTAGGCGAGCATGGCCTGCACGAAGGTCGGCAGACCGGTGGGAATCGCCGAGACTCCCATCGAGATGCCGAGCAGCAGTAGGGTTTTCCAGTCCTGGCCGCGAATCAGGCCGATCACCACGATGATCGCCACCGCGGTCCACGCGATCAGCCCGAGAACCTTGGTGAGCGAGTCGAGTTCGCGTTGCAGCGGCGACTTCTTGGGGGTGACGGCCGACAGCATCGAGGCGATGCGGCCCATCTCGGTGCCCATGCCGGTCGCGGTGACCACCATGGTCGCGGTGCCGCGGGTTACCGAGGTGTTCTGGTAGACCATGTCGGCGCGGTCGCCGAGCGGCACGTCCGCGCCGTCGAGCGCGTGCGGATCCTTGGCCACCGGCGCGCTCTCGCCGGTGAGCGCGGCCTCCTGGGTCTCCAAGGTGGCCGAGGTGAGCAGCCGCCCGTCGGCGGGCACGATATCGCCCGCCTCCAGTTGGACGATATCGCCCGGCACCAGCGCGGTGGCGTCGAGCTGCACGAGCGTGCCATCGCGGATCACCCGCGCCTGCGGGGTCTGCATCTTGGCCAGCGCGTCGACGCTGGCCCGCGCCTCGGCTTCCTGGCGGGTGCCGAGCACCACGTTCAGCACCACCAGCGCGCCGACCACGATCGCGGTCGGTATCTCGGCGATCACGACGCTGACCACGGCGACCGCGATCAGCATCAGATTCATCGGATCCCGCAGTTGCCGCAACGCGATCGACCACAGCGACGGCGCCGGTTCCGAGGCGATCGCGTTGGCCCCGTAGCGCTCTCGGCGTTCGTCGACCTCCCCGGCGGGCAGGCCCGCGCTCGGGTCCGAGCCGAGGTCGGACAGCACGGCATCGGGTTCGCGGGCGTACCAGTCCGTCGGGGCGTCACGCAGGGAGGTCATGGTCGTCGTCCTTTCCCGACGGGTACTCGCCTCAGGGGGTCGGTACCCAATGGAGTGGCTGCATCGGGGCCCGATAGCCGTCGGGGTCCTGCCGTTCGGGCAGGGTGATGTCGCGCGCGGGCAGCGGCTCATACGGAATGCGGTCCAGCAGATGCGAGATGATGCCGAGCCTGCCGCGCTTCTTGTCGTCGTTGTCGACCACGAACCAGGGCGCCCAGCCGGTGTCGGTGTAGTGGAACATCTCGTCGCGGGCGCGCGCGTAGTCGTACCAGCGGCTGTAGCTGGCCAGATCCAGATCCGACAGCTTCCAGTACTTGCGCGGATCGTCGATGCGGCTCTGTAGGCGTAGCGTCTGCTGTTCCTCGCTGACCTCGAGCCAGTACTTGAACATGAGGACGCCCGAGTCGACGATGGCGCGTTCCACCGAAGGGATGAGTTCCAGGAAGCGCCGCGCCTCCTCGTCGGTGCAGAACCCCATCACCCGTTCCACGCCCGCGCGGTTGTACCAACTGCGGTCGAAGATCACGATCTCACCCGCCGCGGGCAGATGCGGCAGGTAGCGCTGGATGTACATCTGCGTCTTCTCGCGGTCGCTCGGCGCGGGCAGCGCCACCACCCGGAACACGCGCGGGCTGACCCGCGCGGTGATCGCCTTGATCACCCCGCCCTTGCCCGCGGTGTCGCGTCCCTCGAACACCACGCAGATCCGCGCGCCGCTGGACTTGACCCACTCCTGCAACGCGACGAGTTCGGCGTGCAGCGGCCGCAGCAGCTTGCTGTACTCCTTGTTCTTCATCGGCGAACTCGGCTGCGCGGCAGTTGGATTCAGCAGTTCACCGGAATCCGACGGCGGGTGGTGTCGCTTGCCCACGATGCTCCTTCGACAGCGGTTCAGCGCGCCGGATGCCAGGTGGTCACGGCCCAGATGACCACCACGCTCAGGGCGATGATCAGCAGCGACCACGCGGGGTAGTAGGGCAGCGAGAGGAAGTTCGCGACGATCACCAGCGCGGCGATGCCGACGGCGGCGTAGCGGCCCCATGTGGTGCCGAACATCAGGCCGAGGGCGCAGATCACGCCGATCACGCCGAGGACGAGGTGGATCCAGCCCCAGGTGGTGGTGTCGAATTCGTAGATGTAGGACACACCCGTGACGTAGATCTCGTCCTTGCCGATCGCGGAGACCCCTTCGAGGATCGAGACCGCGGCGAGCACGAGCAGCAGGATCGCCGCGGTGACCGAGATGCCGGTCGCGACGCCTTGGGTCTGGAACGGTTCGGTGGGCGGCGGGGTGCGCACACCCGACGCCGCGCGATGGTCGGCCATGGTCGGCTCCTGTCGAAATCCCTGACGAAATCGGACCGGACCGGTCGATTGTCGTCGCGCCCGCACGCCGCGGACCTCACCTGTTCCGGGTGAAACGGGATTCGGGACCGCCCCGACACCGCACCGGAGACCCGCCGTCCTCGGGTGTGCCGTGCGAGCGCGTGCGCTACCGTCGTGGCGGACCTTTCCGAGAGCCCCGTCAACCGACCGAAGGAGTCGATGCCTGTGTTCGGACGGATCACCCGCGCGGTGAACACCGGAGTCCTCGCCCTGCTCGACGCACCGGGCATCGGATCGCTGCTCGGCCGAGGCATGACCGAGATCCGCTACGTCGGACGCCGTTCCGGCCGTACCATCCGAACCCCGGTCTCCTACAGCCGATCCGGTGACGAGGTCACGATCCGGGTCGCCCTGCCCGACCGCAAGACCTGGTGGCGCAACTTCCTCGGCGAGGGCGGACCACTCACCCTGCGCCTGAACGGGATGGAGCGAGTCGGTCACGCGGTCGCCACCCGCGACGAGGCGGGCCGTGTCGCCGTCCGAGTGCTGTTGACCGGACTCGAAGGCGGCGCGGTCGAATAAGGCGTCAGTTCCTGCCGTAGGTGACGAGCAGGATGGCGCG
Organism: Nocardia bovistercoris; assembly: GCF_015674855.1. GTDB lineage: Bacteria > Actinomycetota > Actinomycetes > Mycobacteriales > Mycobacteriaceae > Nocardia > Nocardia bovistercoris. The sequence goes on from NZ_JADMLG010000012.1 coordinate 278,248, forward strand.
GCCGAGTGCCTTCGCGAGTTGTTCGTCGTCGATCGGGGAGTCGGCGCCGAAGACCGCGGTGATGGAGCGTTCGACCATGGCGGTGAGCACGATCGCGGTTGGCACGATGTCGAGGTCGGCGTCGATGCGCCCGGCGTGCTGTTCGGCGGCGAGGCGTTCGCAGACGATCTGCATGAACGCCTGGACGCGGGCGTGCCAGTATCGGCCGACGTCGCGGTCGTAGGCCGAGACCTCGGTGAGCGCCATCAGCAGCAGGCGGTGGCGGCGGAAGCCGGAGATCATCGCGCGCATCGCCTCGACCACGCTGCGGTCGGCGTCGGCGTGGTCGGCGCGCCACCAGTTCTCGGCCGCGTCGAACAGATCCTTGGTCGCCAGGTCGGCCATGCGGATGAGCAGCTGCGACTTGTCCGGGAAGTGCCGGTAGAACGTCGAACGGGCGACCTTGGACGCGGAGGCGATGCGCTGCACGGCGAGTTCGGTGTAGGGCGTCCCGTCCGCCATGAGCCCTTCCAATGCCTGGAGGACCTGTTCTTCGAACTCGTTGCGGCGTTCGTCGGAGTGGCTGCGGCGGCTCACCGTGACTCTCGTCAGCGACGGCATCGGCGATTTCCTGTCGGATGCATGGGTCCCATTGTGCACATCCACAATTCGGCGATCGAGCCGATTGCGCGGATACGACTGTCGTGTAGGGAGTAATCGGCGCCGCGCGAATGGGGCGGAATGTCCGAGACAAAGTGACCGCTCGGGGTCGGATCCGCGGCGGCGCGCAGCCGAGCACGGGGATCCGGCCAATCGAAATGATCATGACACGGGCCGGTGGTAACGGAGTTACTGTGTGCGAATGATCGGCAAACGGGACGGTGACGCGGCGCGCAGGATCACCGAGGCCGTACTGGCGCTGCTCGAGTCCGACGGCTACGACGCGGTGCAACTGCGCGACGTGGCGCGGCGCGCGCAGGTCTCCCTGAGCACCATCTACCGCCACCACCGCACCCGCGACGAACTCATACTCGCCGCGATGAGCGAGTGGGTCGCCTCGACCATGTATCGCGAACTCGCGCCGTCACCGCCGCAGGAGAGCTTGGCGGAGGGTCTGATGCGAGTGCTGCGGCACGTATTCGAACCGTGGGAGCGCAACCCGCGCATGGTGCGGCCCTACTTCCGCGCCAGATCCGGCCCCGGCGGCAGGCGACTCGACACCCAAGGCTTCGCGGCGGTGCTGCCGGTCCTCGCCGACATGTTCGCGGGCGTGCCCGAAGACTACGCCGCCGATATCGGCCTGGTGATGACCAATATGATCTACGCGCTCATCGGCCGCTGCGCCGACGGCGACCTCGACAGCACCGAGATCCTGCCCGCGCTCGAACGGATCGTCGTTCGCCTGACCGGCAACAACGAACCGCTCACCGTCCGTGCGCCGCGCGCCTCGCCCGACGACGCGCACGTCTTCGGGATCAGCCCCTCGTTCCATTCGCCGTTCGTGCCGTGATCCCCTGCGCCCGAACCGATCACGGGAAGACCGGAAGCAGGTCGGGACGTTTGGCCTCGGCGCCGTCGCGGGCGGCGCGGCCGAATCGGGGCAGCAGATGCCGTGCGGCCCAGCGCAGTTCGCCGCCGCGCGCGGTATCGCCGGGGCCGGGCAGCCGGTCGCGCCACGAGTCGTCGGCGCCGGGCAGGCGCAGCGTGTCGGCGACCGCGCGAGCGAGCAGATCGTGTCCGAGCGGATCGAGATGCAACCGATCTTCGGCCCACACCGCCGGATCGTCGATGGCCTCGACGGATTCGATGTCGATCAGCACGACACCGTGTTCGTCCGCAAGTTCCCGCATCTCGTCGTTGAACGCGTAGATGCGCGTGGACAGCGGCCGGGCCATCGGTGCGATCGCGCCGATATCGGGCACGGTGAACGACACGACGGTGGCGCTGGACCCGATGAGCCGACCGAACACCACATCGAGGTCGGCCGCCAGCGCCGCGCGGTTCCAGCGCGGCCGGACGATATCGTTCATCCCCGCCAGCACGGTGACCAGGTCGGGGCGATGCGCCAGAGCCGCGTCCACCTGTTCGGATCGGATGGCGGCGACGCGGTGGTCGCGGACCGCGAGATTGGCGTAGCGCACCTCGGGATGCAGCGCGCCGAGCAGTTCGGCGAAGCGGTCGGCCCACCCGCGATATCCGCCCGCGCCGTCGGGATCGCCGACCCCGACGGTGCGGCTGTCGCCGAGCGCGACATAGCGGGTGAAGGGTCTGATCGGACCGAGATCGGGCACCACATTCGCTCCAGCGGGTCGACGCTCCCGGCGTGACGAGTCCGCCGCGGCCCCGTCGGCCGTCGTCGCATCCTGCCCCGCGACGCGACTCCATCGTATGGCGGCGAAACCGACCGGCGGGATGGTGAACCCGGCGGTCGGTTTCGCGCGGCCGACGCGAGTCGGGTCGTGATGTCAGCCTCGAGCGGCGGCCAGTCCCGCGCGCAGGTCGGCCAGGATGTCCTCGATCCCCTCGATACCGACCGCGAGGCGCACGAGTCCGGGGGTCACGCCCGCGCCGAGCTGCTCCTCGGGGGTCAGCTGGGAGTGCGTGGTCGAAGCCGGGTGGATGACCAACGAGCGGACGTCGCCGATATTGGCGACATGGCTGTGCAGGGTCAGCGCCTCCACGAACCGCTTGCCCGCGTCGACGCCGCCCGCGAGTTCGAACCCGATCACCGCGCCCGCGCCCTTGGGCGCCAACGCCTTGGCGCGCTCGTACCAGGGGGAGGAGGGCAGTCCCGCGTAGGACACCGAGGTCACGTTGGACTGTTCGGTGAGGAAGTTCGCCACCGCGGCAGCGTTCTCGACGTGGCGTTCGATGCGCAGGCTCAGCGTCTCGAGGCCCTGGCTGATCAGGAACGCGTTGAACGGTGAGACCGCCGAACCCAGGTCGCGCAGCAACTGCACGCGCGCCTTGAGGGCGTAGGCGGGCGCGCCGAGATCGGCGAAGACCGCGCCGTGGTAGCTGGGGTCGGGTTCGGTGAAACCGGGGAAACGTCCCGAACGCCAATCGAATCCGCCGCCGTCGACGATCACGCCCGCGATGGCCGTGCCGTGCCCGCCCAGGTACTTGGTCGCCGAGTGCACGACGATATCGGCGCCGTGGCGCAGGGGCTGGATCAGGTAAGGGGTGGCGACGGTGTTGTCCACGATGAACGGGATGCCCGCGCCGTGCGCGACCTCGCCGATGCCGGGCAGGTCGAGGATGTGGTTCTGCGGATTGGAGATCGTCTCGCCGTAGAACGCCTTGGTGTCGGGCCGGATCGCCGCGCGCCACTGCTCGAGGTCGTCGGGATCCTCGACGAAGCTCACCTCGATGCCGAGCTTGGGCAGCGTGTAGCGGAACAGGTTGTAGGTGCCGCCGTAGAGCCGAGGGCTGGTGACGATGTGATCACCCGCGCCCGCGATGTTCAGGATCGCGAAGGTCTCGGCGGCCTGCCCCGAAGCGACGAGCAGCGCGGCGACACCGCCTTCGAGTGCGGCGATGCGCTGCTCGACCGCGTCCTGGGTCGGATTCATGATGCGGGTGTAGATATTGCCGGGCTCGGCCAGGCCGAACAGCGCCGCCGCGTGGTCGGTGTCGCGGAAGGCGTAGGAGGTGGTCTGGTAGATCGGCAGGGCGCGCGCGTTGGTCGCGCCGTCGGGCAGCTGGCCGACGTGGATCTGCTTGGTCTCGAAACTCCAGGTGGCGGTGGGATCTTCGGGCGCGCTCTCGGTGGTCATGCCCGAAGGGTAGGAATGCCGGTCGTTTTCCGCGACGGTTTCGTTCGCCTCGAGCGCAACGGTAGCCGGGGGTTTCCGATCCGCCGGTGGGGGAGTGGAACACGCCGGTGACATGAGGTGATCGCGCTGTTCGGAGGGTTGCGGAGCCGAAGACTGTTCAGTGGTCATGGCGATAACCGGCGGGTGGCCGGGTAGGAGGTGCGGACCTGTCGATTTCACCGAGCCGCTCGGGATTCCTAGCCATACCGCTATAGAGATATAGCGATCTAAACATGAGTTTACGGCTTTCGGAATCGGAAGAGGACAGAAGGCAGTGAGCGGAGGAGGGGCTTGCTCACGAAATCTCCACACGACGCGCGGGCCTACCGCACAGCCGATGGTTAGGTTCGAACCATGGAACACAGCGCACCGGCGCACGGGCAGGCGCGGCGCATCCTGGTGGTCGACGACGAAGTCACCATCGCGGAATCGATCGCCGCCCGCCTGCGCGCGGAGGGGTTCACCGTCGACCTCGCCCACGACGGGCCCGCCGCGGTGGCCGCGGCCCGCGCCAAAGAACCCGACCTCGTGGTGCTCGACGTGATGCTGCCCGGCTTCGACGGACTCGAGGTGTGCCGCCGCATCCAGGCCGACCGCGCCGTCGCCGTCCTCATGCTCACCGCGCGCACCGACGAGACCGATCAGCTCGTCGGTCTCGGCGTCGGCGCCGACGACTACCTCACCAAACCGTTCTCGATGCGGGTGCTCGCCGCCCGCGTGCACGCGCTGCTGCGGCGAGTGGACCGGGCCGCCGATCGGGACGGTGCGACCATCGTCGTCGGGGACCTTCGCATCGATGTCGACCAGCGCCGGGTGTGGCGCGCGGAGCACGAAGCCCAGCTCACGCCGCTGGAATTCGCGGTGCTCGCGCGGCTGGCGCGCAGGCCGAGGGTCGTGCACGCCCGCGAACGACTGCTCGAGGAGGTCTGGGACTGGGCCGACGCCTCCGGCACCAGGGCCGTGGACAGCCACATCAAGGCGTTGCGCCGCAAACTGGGCGCCGATCTGATCCGCACCGTGCACGGTGTCGGCTACGCGCTGGAGGGACCGTGACCAGAGGGTCGACGGAAGAGCAGCCGGTCTCGCTGGTGAATGAGTCCGCGGGACTGTCGCGATGGATTCCGCGCGAGATCAGGGCGTTCGGCGACGTGCCCGCGCGCCTCATGCCGCGCCCGCTCGACCCGGTGCGCTCGATCAAACTGAAACTCGCGATCCTCATGCTGGTCTCGGGCGGGGTCGCGTTCGGTTTCTTCCGCTTCCAGATCGGCTGGCTGCCGCCGAGGACCACCATCGCCGCCGTGGTGATCGCCCTGGTGACCTCGCAGTTCCTCGCACACGGCATCACCAGGCCGCTGCGCGAGATGACCGCGGCGGCCAAGCGGATGGCGTACGGCGACTACACGCGCCGCGTGCGGGCCAGCTCCCGCGACGAGGTCGGGCAACTGGCCGAAGCGTTCAATCAGATGGCGGCGGATCTGGCGGCCGCCGACCGGCAGCGCCGCGACCTGATCGCGAACGTGTCGCACGAGTTGCGCACCCCCATCACGGCCCTCAACGCCGTCCTGGAGAACCTGGTCGACGGCGTATCCGAACCCGATCCGCAGACCTTGCGCACCGCCCTCGCCCAAACCGAACGCCTCGGCCTGCTCGTCTCCGAACTGCTCGACCTGTCGAGCATCGAGGCGGGCGCGATCCCGCTGGATCGCGAGAATATCGCGCTGACCCCGCTGTTGGCCGAGGTCACGGCCGAGGCGGAGGTGACGACGGCGGCCTTGGGCCGAGGCGTGCGTTTCAGCACGTCCGTGCATCCAAGCGACCTCTGCGTGCACGCGGACCGTGCACGTTTGCATCAAGTGCTGATCAACCTGCTCGACAACGCCTGTCGCCACGGCCCGGCCAACGGTGAGGTCAGGGTGGCCGCCTTCCCCGAACACGGCCGCGTGGTGATCGAGGTCGAGGACCAGGGCCCCGGAATCCCGCGCGCCGAACGCGCGCGGGTCTTCGACCGCTTCACCCGAGGCGGCCGCACCGACGGCGGCGGCACCGGCCTCGGCCTCGCCATCGCCCGATGGATCGTGGAACTGCACGGCGGCACCATCGCGGTCGCCGACCCCGGTTCCCGCATCCGCCTTGCGCTGCCCGTCGACTGAGCTCAGCTTGCGCCGCGCATCGCCAAGTGCACGGCAGCGGCGGGGTCGACGGCGATATGTCCCGAGTCCAGCGGGGTCCCGTCGGCGTCGACCATCTGCCGGCCGCCGAAGCAGACCACAGGTATGTCGCCGCGGTGGAGGTGGTCGCGCCTCAGCCCTTCGACAGCTCCGGCCCGCCGCTCGCGGCGACCGGCTCGAGCCGCCACGGACCGTTGCCCTCGAGTTCGAGACGCTGGGTGTGGTGGCGGTCGACGGTGCTGCGGTGCGCGACGCTGACCAGGATGGTGTCGGGGCGCTCGGTGCGGATCAGGTTGTAGAGGGCGAATTCCAGGCCCTCGTCCACGGCGGAGGTCGCTTCGTCAAGGAAGACGACCTTCGGCCGGTTGAGCAGGATGCGGGCGAAGGCGATGCGCTGCTGCTCACCGGGGGACAGGATCTTGGCCCAATCCGATTCCTCGTCCAAGCGGTCGACCAGGTGGGCGAGGTGCACCTTGGTGAGCGCATCGCGCAGGTCGTCGTCGGAGAATTCATCGGGGTGCGCCGGATAGCAGACGACGGTGCGTAGGTCGCCGAGCGGCAGGTAGGGGATCTGGGACAGGAAGAGGGTGCCATCGCCCGCCGGCGTGCCGAGCTCGCCCGCGCCGTACGGCCACATCTGGGCCAGTGAACGCAGCAGGGTGGTCTTGCCGCTGCCGGAGGAACCCTTCACCACGAGCGCGTCGCCGCTGGACAGCCGAAGCCCGAGCTGCTCGATGAGCACCGTGCCGTCCGGCTTGCGCACATCGATGCCGGTCAGCTCGACCGCGTCCGCGAGATCGGACACCGTGATCTCGGGCAGCTCACGCGACTCGGCGCTGGCCGCGCGCATGCCGTCGAGACGGATGAGGGCGGCGCGGTAGGCGGCGAAGTCGTCGTAGGCCTCGCGGAAGAACGACAGCGAATCGTGGATGGCACTGAACGAACTCGCGGTCTGCTGCACGCCGCCGAGGGTGACCGAGCCGTCGAAGAAGCGCGGCGCCTGCAGGATGAGCGGGAACACCACCGCGGTCTGGTTGACCGAGAGGTTCCAGCCGCTGAACTTCAGCGTCCGATACACGACCTGCCAGTACACGCTGATCACCGCCGCGAACCGGCCGAGCAGCCCGCGCCGCTCCACGCCCTCGCCGCGGTAGAACGCCACGTTCTCGGCGCTGTCGCGCAGGCGCACCAGCGCGTAGCGGAAGTTGGCGGTGACGCGTTCGTAGAGGAAGTTCAGGCGGATCAGCGGTCGGCCGAGCCAGAACGCGACCACCGTGGTGACCAGCACGTAGGCCAGGACAAGGAACATCATCGCGCGCGGGATCTCGACGCCGAAGATCGGGATCGGACCGGACAGATCCCACAGGATCTGGGTGAAGGAGACGACGGTCACCACGGCGCTCACGCCGCCCATCGACAGCACCCGCGACTGCTGCACGAAGCCGGTGATGTCCTCCTGGACACGCTGGTCGGGGTTGTCGATCGTGTCGTCGATGAAGCGGGCGCGGTAGAAGGCGCGCCCGTCGAGCCAGTCGGTGGTGACGTGCTCGGTGAGCCACAGCCGCCACCGGATGTCGAAGGCCTGCTCGAGGTAGTAGTCGAGCAGCACGCGCACCACGTGGATGGTGGCAAGGACCGCGAAGAGCACCAGCGAATCCCAGAACGCGGCCTCGGCGGCGTCGAGTCCGGCGGTGTCGCCCTTGGCCAACGCTGCCGCGGCGGCCGCCAACGCGGTGTACATGTCGTTGCCCTGATAGGTGAACAACACGTTCATGCGCACCGCGAACACCGTCATGAACAGCAGGACCGCGACGAACAGCAGCGTGCGCCATGCGCCGCGGCCGGTGAAGTAGGCGCCGCTGACCCGCCAGAACTGGCGTCCCCAGCTGGTCGTCCACAGCAGCAGCGCGGCGACGACCGCGAACAGGACCGCGCTGATCGAGAAGGCGATCGACAACCATTTCACCGACTCGAAAAACTCGTTGCCCCAGTCCCTCGACGTCTCCACAGAACTCTCTCCGTTCCCACGGACCAGCGCCCGTCCACCGACACACAAAGACAGCACGCGACGGGCGGACGGAAAGTCGGCGCAGCGGTGGTCGAATCGAGCTGCGCTCGAGGAGATCTCGTGGGAGCCCCCGCGTGCGGTCGCAACAGCTTAATCACCACCGGGTGCGTGCCGCAGCGTGAACCGCGCTATTGGCCCGCCCGACCGGTCACGATGTCCGATCGGACGGGGCGCGCGGGCGAATTACCGGGAGCTGCTGATCTGTGCCTTCTTGGCGGCGAGCCGGGCCGCGAATTCGGGTGATTCGAGCGTGGCCAGTTGCGGCACGATCTCGGTGTCGACGGCTGCCGCGTGATCGTCGAGTTCGGCGGTCACGCGCATCGTGCGCTTGGTGGTGACGAGCAGGTCGCGCGGAGCATCGCCCGCGCCCGCCGCGAAGTCCACGGCAGCCGCGAGCAGCGCGTCGTGGTCGCCGTCGACCGTGCGATGCACGAGACCGGCGGCGTGCCCGGCCTCGGCGTCGAGGATTTCCCCGAACAGCGTCATCGCGACCGCGCGCTGCCTGCCGACCGCGCGTTGCAGCATCCAGGTCATGCCGCCGCCGGGATGGATGCCGAGGCGCAGGAATCTCGCGTCGAATCGGGCGCGCGGTCCGGCGATCCTGACGTCGGCGGCCAGCGCCAGATTGAGTCCGGCGCCCACCGCAGCGCCGCCGACCGCGGCCACCGTCGGCAGCTCGCAGCGGGCGAGTGCGAGGAATCCGTCGTAGATCGTGCGCAGCCCCCGCTCGCGTGCCGCGCCGAGTTCGGAGAGGTCGGCGCCCGCGCAGAACGCGGGCGGGGTGCCGGTGACCACCACCGCGTGCACGTCGGTGTCCCGCTCGGCCGCGCCGATGGCCGCCGCCAGCTCTTCGGACAGCGCGGGTGTCAGCGCGTTGCGCCGCTGCGGGTCGTGCACGGTGATGATCGCGACTCGGTCCCGTCGTTCACTTCTGATCTCCGCCATGACGGGATGGTATGCCGGTCCTGATGCGCCGGGCCACCTCCCCGAGTCCGTCGGCGAGAGCTTCGCGCTGGTCGGCGGTGAGAACGTCGATCAACAACGCGCGCACGAGCGCCACGTGCGCGGGCGCGGCCTCCTCGAGCGCCTTCCTGCCCTCGGCGGTGAGTACGGCGGTGACGCCGCGGACATCGGTGGGGCAGGCTTCGCGACGGACCAGTCCGGCGTCCTCGAGTCGGCTCACCTGGTAGGTGAGCCCGCTCTTGGAGTTGACCAGCGAATCGGCGAGTTCGGTCATCCTGATCCGCTGCTCGGGCGCCGCGGCGAGTCGGACCAGGACCTCGTACTGGGTGTGCGAGAGGCCCGCGTCGCGTTTGAGCTGCTGTTCTATCTCGCGGTCGAGCAGTGCCCAGCCCGACAGCAGCGCCTGCCAGGCGCGCATCTCTTCGGGGGTGAGCCACCGCGGTTCGGTCACGCCGCCAGTTTACCGATGTTGTTCGAATTCGAACAAAGCGCTACGATCGCCTTGGTTGTTCAAATTTGAATAACTGGGAACGTGGAGGTTGCCATGACGGTGTCGGAACGAATGCCGGTGCTCTACCTGTCGCACGGCGCGCCGCCGCTGGCCGACGATCCCGTCTGGCCCGGCCAACTCGCCGCCTGGTCCGCCCGCCTGCCGCGCCCCGCCTCGGTGCTGATGATCTCCGCGCACTGGGAGGACGCACCCATCGCCCTGGGCGCCACCGAGACGATCCCGCTGGTCTACGACTTCTGGGGCTTCCCCCGTCACTACTACGAGGTCGAATACCGCGCCCCCGGAGCACCCGACCTCGCCCGCGAAGTCCACGCACTGCTGCGCGCGCCGGGCCGCGAAGTACGCCACGCACCCGAGCGCGGCCTCGACCACGGCGCCTACGTGCCCATGGTCGAGATGTATCCCGACGCCGACGTGCCGACCCTGCAGATGTCACTGCCGACCCTCGACCCGACCGGCCTGTTCGAGATCGGTCACGCCCTCGCCCCACTGCGCGAGCAAGGCGTGCTGATCGTCGGCAGCGGCTTCTTCACCCACAACCTGCGCGCCCTCACCGACGACGGCACGGTGCACCCGGTCATGGCCGACTTCGACGAATGGGGCGCCCGCGCACTCGCCGACGGCGACATCGACACCCTGCTCGACTTCGAGAACACCGCCCCCGCGCCGCATCTGGCACACCCGCGCACCGAACACCTCGCCCCGCTCTTCGTGACCCTCGGCGCGGGCGCGGCCGACCTGAGCGCGCAACACACCGTGATCGACGACTTCTGGCACGGTTTGTCCAAGCGCTCCATCCAGCTCGGCTGATTCGAATCGACCAACGGGGGCATGGGCACGCGGGCCGCGACTTGCCGCGGGGCCCATACGGGATCAGCGGCGGTGCGCGGTGCCGACGACGAGGGGCACGATGGTGGGCATCAGGGTCGGCATGCGGGTGTGGGTGAGGTGTTCGATATCGAAATCGGCTGTGCGGAGCAGGGATTCGAAATCGCGGTTGGCGTGACAGCCGTCGGCGACGCGGCGTTGCACCGGGGTCATGAGGTCCTGGAGGACCGCGCGCGCTCCGGTGCCTCGGACGTGTTCGTGGAACAGGAACGACCCGCCGGGGCGCAGGACTCGGTGCACCTCGGCCAAGGCGCGGGCCGGGTCGCGCAGGGAGCAGAACACCAGGGACGCGGTGACGGTGTCGAAACTCGCGTCCGGGTAGTTCAGGGCGTGCGCGTCGCCGTCGACGACGGTCACCGGAGCGGCGGGCTTGTCGTCACGGTCGGCCAGCGCGGTGCGCAGCGCCGAGTTCGGTTCGAGCAGGATCAACTCGTCGAGGTCGTCGGGGTAGTGCGGCACGGAAAGCCCGTTGCCCGCGCCGATCTCCAAGGTCCGGCCGCGCGCGCCCGCGAGTTGAGCATGTCGCATATCGGCCTGGCCCGCGCGGTCGACGCCTGCCATGAAGCGGGGATACCAGCGCGCGAACAGGCGCGCGCCGAAGGTTGTTGTGGTCATGACTCCCGAGTGTGATCCGCAGGCCGCCCGCAGCGCATGGCCGATTCCGGCCATTCTCGATGGCCGGAACGGGTGATCCGCCGCAACCGTCGAATCCGGTTCGCTGTCGGTATGACGAATCCCACGCCTGAGCACCGAGCCGGGACCGAACGGCCTCCGATTCGCGCGAACATCCCGCACGCGGTGTTTCGCGGCGGGGCCGATCGGCGATCATCGAATGGTCGGGTGAGGTGGTGGGCACGGTGCGGACGGCGGCGCGACGGCGCAGGCTGAGCCTGTCCCAGCGAAAGGAAGGAGGGCGCGGTGCTGCGCGTCGAGGACCAAGTCGTACGCCATGTGCGGATCGGCGCGGGTGATGTCGCGTGGTCCGAGGTCGGAGCGGGTCCGCCGCTGCTCATCGGCGGTTGGTGGTGCGGCCATCTCACGCTGAACTGGGAAGATCCGCTGTTCCGCGCCTACCTGTCGCGGATGGCCGAGCGGTTCACCGTGCTCAGGTACGACCAGCCGGGGCGCGGCGCGTCCGGTGCGGCCGGGCGAGTGCTGGATCTGGAAGGTGAGATCACCGTCACCGCGGAACTATTGGACGCGCTCGGACACGACCGCGTGCACGTTCTCGGCGCTTCCTCGGGGGCGGCCGTGGCGGCAGGTCTCGCCGCGCGCCTGCCCGACCGCGTGCATCGCCTCGTGCTCTACGGTGCGTTCGCGCGCGGCGCCGACATCGCGCCGGAGAGCGCGCGCCGAGCCATGGTGAACACCATCTCCGCCCACTGGGGGCTCGGGTCGCGACTGCTCGCCGACGTATTCGTCCCCGGCGCCGACAACACCGAACGCGACCGCTTCGCCCAGTTCCAACGCCTGTCCGCCACCGCCGAACAGGCCGCGTCCACACTGGCCGCCGCCTACGACATCGACGCCACCGACCACCTCGCCGCCGTAACCGCCCCCACCACGGTGCTGCACCGCACCCACGACCGCGCCGTCCCCTTCGCCCTCGGCGTCGACGTCGCCCGCCGCATCCGCCGCGCGACTCTGATCGAACTACCCGGCGAGGACCACTTCCCCTGGCGCGGCGACGCCACCTCCGTTGTCGACGCCACCTTGCGCGGCCTCGGCCACCCCGTCCGCTCCCGCCCCGCCCCACCCGGCCCCGACGCGATCACCGACCGCGAACGCGAAATCCTGCGCCTTGTCGCCGACGGCCTCACCGACCAACAGATCGGCGACCACCTGACCCTCAGCCCCCACACCGTCCACCGCCACATCGCCAACGCCCGCACCAAACTCGGCGTCCGCTCCCGAGCCGCCGCGGCCGCCGCTCTCCGCCCGGACCGAAACCTCTGACGCAGGTGACCGAATCCGGGACTTGTGCTCCATCGTGATACACGAAAGCGCAGTTGCCCTTGTTCGGATCGGCGGGTAGGAGAAACTGTCGCCATTTCGAAGTATCGACCGGGCGGTATTTCTATATTGTTGAAACTGAAGTCCCTGTCGGTCGACCGAACAGTTCTTTCCGGACTGATTCCAATAATCGGATATCTATGGCGTTCCGGTGGGTGTCTGGCCGATACTGATCGAGGTCGAATCTTATTTCACGGGGGAGTTGGGTAAGTGCTGTCTTTCATCGAGTCGCGCTGTTCCCGTGCCGGCCCCTCTGCCCGGCGTGCAGCCCTTCGTCGAGGTCGACCAGTTCCGCGTGGAGACGGACGGTTCGGGTACCGCCATTCTCGTGGTCGGCCCTGTCGAATGGGGTCCGAGTAACACCAGCCCTTATGACCTGTCGGTGGTCTACGAGGTTTTCGGACCGCAGTACCTGTGCCTAAGGATCAATCCACTCCCAGGCCAGAATATCTCGGCATCGACCTCGGCCCGGTGTGCCTCCAAGAGCTCGATGTCGAGATATCTGCCGAATAGCGACGAAAGGTTGCAATATGTACGAAGAAGGCGTCCAGCTGAGCGGTGAACAACTCGAGCGTGCTCGGGAAGCCCGCGACGCCATTGTGAAGAACGTCGGAATCCTCCGCGAAATTGTCCATTCGGCGCTCGGCGGCACGACCCCGTCGACCGAATCGACCAACGGCCTCGACCTGCGGATCAGCGAGGACAACTGCGTCACTTTCCCCGATATCGGCGGCAAGTACTGCGACCCGCCCGGAATCTGCCTTCCCGCATGAACTGAGAAGACGCCGGTCGGTTCGGCAGCCGTCCCACGGTCGTATCGCCGTGAGATCGATCGGCACGTGTCGAACCGGCTCGCCGCGGGCACGAAGCTCGGTGCTCAGGACGGTGGTGTCGCGACCCAACCCGCCACGATCGCCAGTCCGGTCGGGCGGTGCACGGCGAGGAATCCGAAGGGACGGTCGAAGGTGACTTCGACACAGCGAATCCTGCGCGACTGCGAGGGCGCGGCGGCGCGGGCCATGCCGATAGCGGTCACAGCGGCGGCTTCGAAACCTCCGGAAGTGAAGCGCGCGCACACGTCCTGGACGGCACTGCCGACGTAGAGCGGATCCTCGGCGAGGGCGGGGAAGTGGCCGCGTCCGCCGTCGGCGCAGGTGCGCAGGCCGAAGTGGTCGGCCCCACCGCCGCACTCAATTCCGCTCGCGCGGGCCCGTCGGCGGCCGCGGCGAGCAGTGCGAGCAGCGGCCAGAGTCCCGCGCCGGAGACCACGAAATCGTCCGCGCCCGCCGCTGCGCACCAGCGAGCGGTCAACGCATTGGACGCCGCGACATGAGATCCGAGAAATCTCCCCACGACCGCACCCTATCCCGCCCGCTGCACCGACGCGCGGGTTTACATGGCCTCGGGTGCCTGGTTCATGAGTTCGGTTTCGCTGCGGTCCAGCCGCCGTCGATACCTGGAATGCCAGGCAGTCGCCGCGGTCCGGACCGGGGGAGAAGCGACGTCACGCCGGGGCGCCGAGCGGCGGGTGCTCGAGGACGCGGGGCTTGTACTCGACCAGCTGGATCCGGCCGTCGAAGGTGCGGTGCTCGATCATCTCGAGGGCGACATCCGGATAGCCGTCGTAGATGCGTTCCGCGCCCGTGGCGCCGGTGATGACCGGGAACATCACGACCCGGAATCGGTCGACGAGTCCGGCTCGCAGCAGGGACCGGCACAGGCTCAGGCTGCCGATCGTGGTGAGCAGCCCCGAACCACTCGATTTCATGGCGCGGACCGCCTCGACGGCGTCGTCGCGCACGAGCGTGGAGTTGGCCCACCTCAGCGGCTGCTCGAGTGATGAGGAGAACACCACCTTGGACGCTTTGGTGAGCCCGTCGACGGACGCCTCTTCTTCCGGCCTGAACTCGTCTTGGCCATCGGGGACCTCGCCCGCGGCGAAGCCCGACATCAGACGGTAGGTGTTCGCTCCCATCAGATGGGTGGCCTCCGGCTGCTCGCCCAGCCAGGCGAGGTACTCCGGCCCCTCGAGGCCCCAGAACCCGGGCCATCCTTCTCCCGATGCGTAGCCGTCGAGCGAGGTGATGAAGTCGACGAGAAGCTCCGACATGGCGGTGTCCTTTCCTAGGGTGTCATGGGCTTCGACCGCCTGGGAGCCTGAAACTCATCGGCCGAGCTCTTCGGTATCGACGGCGGCGCCGTCGAAATGGACAGCGGAATCGGCGGGTATCGCCACTCGACCACGCCGCCGATCCGCAACCCGGTACCTTCTGGCTACACTGCTGCACTACGCCGACGACCGCTCGCGGTCCGACTCGATCCGCCTATCAGAGTTACCTGAGTAGAGGGGTTCGAAGCATGAAGTTCGGAAAGACGACCGCAGCTGTTCTCCTGACAGCCTCGGCCATGGCCGTCACGACGGCGACCGCCCACGCAGGGCCCGCCGCACCGACCGAAAAAAGCTGGGAAGCAACAACTTCGGGCGTCGACAACGGGATCGGCTATCGGATCGTCGTTTCGCCGGTGGACGAGATCGTCACCGCCACCGTGGCGAACGGCGGCTTCGAGTTCGCGGGCGACGGCGCGGTGATGCTCGAGACGAGCGACGGAGTCGCGGTTCTCGAAGTGCCGCGGTCCTTCGCCGCCGACGGCCGCTCGATCACCATGACGCACCACATTTCCCCCGACGGCCACACCCTGACGCTGGCGTCACCCGTGAAAGACGCTGCGCGAGCAAAGGACATCAGCTCCTACGACCGACTCGTGGAGCAGATCGACAAGAACCTGCCCGGCGTCGTCGGCGGCGCCATCGTGGGCGGCCTCCTCGGCGCATGCCTGTTCCTGATCTGGGGCGTCAGCATTCCCCTGGGTGTGCTGGTCGGCGGAACCGTCGGAGGTTCGATCATGGGCGGCCCGGAGTTCTTCAACGCCGTACAGGCCTTCGTCACCGGTCAGCCCTGACCAACCGCCCGCCGACCACGCGAATCCAGCAGAATCGGCCTGATCTCTCGAGCGCCGACGGCACGGTCGATCGCCCCGCCCGAGCGCAGGCGATAACGGCGCCGACACGACTTTCGACCCTTGCCGGCCACACGCTGCCCGAATCGACGCCACCGACGATTTCCGTCTTCGAATTCGTTCGATCAGTCGTCGTCTTCCTCGTCTTCTTGCTGCTGCTCGACGATCCGCGCGATCTCCTCGTTCCATCGATGGTAGGCGGGATTGGTCAGTGTGACCCAGACCGACTGGTCGCCGACGGTGACCTCGAGGACGAGATCGGGAAATTCCCATCGCAGCCCACGGGTCGGCTCGACCCACCACCCCGTCGGTCGCTGTCGCACCGTCTCGAACACCCGCTGCACGAACTCATCGAAAACCGCGTTCAGCGCGGGCTTTCGGTCGGGATCATCCACCAGGTAGTCGGCGACATCGAAAATGATTTCGTTGAGTTGCCCCAGGGGAAAGGGTGCAGGCGGTTCGGAGATGAACGTCATGGTGTCCGGGCGGTTCACCTCGATATCGGTGACAAGGCGGGGGTACCTCTTGCCGACATCTTCCAACCTCCATCCTGTCGAAGCCGCGAAGGCAGGCAGGTCCTCGGCGGTCCAGGACCAGGCGAACTCGTTGGCGGCTCGCACAGCCGCTACGGCGCGATCCATATCTACGTTCACGACGCACCAGGTCCTGAGACGGGGTGTCGGCGGGTTCGGGCACGGTGGTGCGGTGCCGTCGACGCAGCCGCAAACCCTCGATGTCGTTCTCGCGCATGATCCTCGCGACACGTTTGTGGTTGATCCGCGCTCCGGAGGGTGCGCTCGTGATTGAGCTCGGCGGTGATCCTGGGCCGCCCGCGGGTGTTGTCTCGGTCGTGGACCGCGCGGATCCTGGCGGCGAGGCGCGAGTCGGCGTCGATGCGGGCGGCTCGTTTGTCGGCGGCGTCGATCCACGCGTAGAACGACGACCGGGCGACATCGACGACCTGGAACAACCGCTTCACCTCACTCTGGTGCGGTCGGCCGCCCTGCAAGTGCCCGCGCTGGTGTCGATCCTGCACCACTCGATGCTAGCCGAGCACGAACGCCCCGCCGGAGCATGGCACAGCGAATGGCAGCCGCTGCGCGATTGCCCGGTCCTGGTCGGCGCCGCCGCGGCCACCACCACCGAACTGCTCGACGGTCTCGTCGTCGACACCGCACAGATGCGACGGAATCTCGACCTCACCGCCGGCCAGATCGTCAGCGAACGACTCTCGACCGCCCCGACGCCGTTGCTGGGCAAAATCGCGGCAAAGAACGTCCTGCGAACAGCGGCGTTCGAGGCCGAACGCACTCGACGCCCGATGGTGGACATTTTGACCGAAAACAGTGATGTCCGTGCGCATTTCGACCACGACGCGATCGCCGCGCTGCTGCTGCCGGTCACCGGCATCGCCGTGGCCGTGCCGGCCGCCGCGATCGTGGTCATGATGCTCGTCGGTGGTGGTCAGCACGGCCCAGGCAGGCACATGCCCGGCGGTGGATCCCCCGGCAGCAGTCACGTGCCCCTGTCCGGTCACGCTCCCGGCGCCGGCGGCCCGCACTCGCAGGCCGTGACCGCGACACCGTCGAGCACGCCGTAACCTCCCGCTACGCGCGGACACTCATCGCGGTGTTCCGACTGGCCCACGCGGCGGTGAATCGGAATGTCCGAAGCGCCTGCCTCGGAGTGGACGGCTCAGTCGACGGGGCGAACGCCCGCCAGTGTCAGGGTGACCAGGCGCCGAACCGCGGCCTTGGAGCGCAGAGAACTGGCGGCCGACAACGCCGCCAGGCAGTACTGTGCGAATTCCTC
>NZ_JADMLG010000013.1:0-27401 GCF_015674855.1 Nocardia bovistercoris
CGCCGGCAACAAGACCCTCACCGCCGCCGACCCGCTACCGACCGACCTCGCCGAAGCACTCACCAAAATCCACGGATCCGCCGGGCCAAACCCGGCGGACTTGCACACTAACCTGTCCTAACTCGGGACTCCGATTTGCGCTAGGCGGGCGGTCACGACGGTGGCGTCGACCGCGAACAGTGTTGCCAAAGTGGTGATGTCGCGTATTCCAGTAGTCCAGGCGTCAGCGAGTGCTACGGAGGGAACAAGGAGGAGTCCGGCGAAGTGCCGTGCGGCGCGTTCGGCCTGGCAGGCAGTGGTGTGATGTTGGTCGCCTCGGTAGAGGCGGTGGCGGCGGTTGTGGTCGAGGATCTGCTTGAACTCGTAGGCCAGATGGAACCGCCGAGTGGTGTCAGTATCTGAAGCGGCGAGCTGGATAACCCACTGCTGCTGTGCGGCGTCCCAGAATCGAAGACTACTGATCGGGCTGTCGACCAGTTCGATGTGCAGTTGCGGCAGGCTGGTGATTATTGAATCGGGAACCTGGACATCAAGCACGCCACGGAAGTGGTGTAGCTCTTCGGCTTGTTGCTGGGCGATTCGCAACGCGTCACGATAGGTCAATGGCTGGTCACGACGAGGAAGCAAGGATCGCAAGTGCGCGAGCATATGGCTGGTGGGGTAGGTAGGTGGTTTGTTGGGCATAAGGACATCTCCTTTCAGCAGTTGAATCTGATTACGTGAATTCTCCGTCTGGTCGACCCTGCTCCCACCTGAGGGTTTTACATTGTGTTTATGATTTCTAGCCTGATGCGTTCCTTCCTGATATTAGTTCGCTGTTGTGGTGTATTGGTCTTCGTCGTTGAGCGGTCCGTCGAAACTGATGCCACGTTCACGGGCGAGCTGTTCGAGGTAGCCTTCTATTTCTTCCAGTAGCTCAGTGGGCATATTGCAATATTTGGCGCGCAGATAAGGGCGGATGCTAGGCAGGTCAGTCGACGGTATGCGACCCCCTGCCGCGAAAATGTCTGTCAGCGATACACCCACGACTTCGCCGATGGCCTGCAAATTATCCGTTCGAGCGGTGAACTGTGCACTTTCGACACGGCTGACGGTACCTTTATCGACACCAGCCCGACGAGCGACCTCCGCCTGTGATAACCCTACATCCTCACGTTTCGATCTCAGGAAATTTCCAATATCGATTGCCTGATCCTGATTCATTGATTTATTTACTCCTTTTTGTTTTTCGACTATAGCGCCATCGTTGCATACGTGCAACGATAATTGTAGAAACTACAACTTAAATAAGATGCACATAGCATATTTGAATATAGAAGGAGTAGTGGCCGATCGGCCAGCGAAGAGGATCGCTCCTCGATTCGCTGATCCGACCGGCCTTGCCGGGAGTGCGATGCCCGACGTGGTGGTGCTACTCGCCAGCCTGCGATCCACGCCGTCCGCTCGGACGGCGGGTGCCCTTCACCGCATCACCGTCGCCGGATTCCGACTCGTCCTCCTGAACAGGCGGCGGCGAGGTCGGGGCGGTGAACAGGTTGGCGATAGCTTCCTGTCGCTCCCTGGCCTGCCGCTCGATTTCTTCTCTCGCGGCGGTGGCCTTGGCGATCAGCTCGGGATCTCGCTTGGCAGCCTCGATGTAGGCGTCGACCGCTTTGAACGATTCGGCTTTGAGGCTGGTACCGCGCAGTTCCGCGATCCAGGTGAGCTGTGCGTGGCGAGCGGGGTCGAGCTTGATAGCCAGAGTGATTTCCCGGCTGCTCGATCCTTCGGGTGTGGACATGTTCGCTCCTCCTCGGTGCGAGCGGCCGGTAAGCACTTGCTGTGCTTACGGTGACGGCCGCAGGACACCGACGAGCGCGGAGCTATCCAGTGAGGATTTTCTGACCGTCGCCGTGCTTGGGGTCGGATGGCACCGGGTAGCCCGGTATGACGATGTCGGAATCGATTTCGTTGCCCCAGGCATCCCACCCCGGTTGCCGACGGCGGGCGAACAGTTCCAGGTATGGCCCGCTGCTGACGCGCTCGATGATTGGGAACTGTTCCTCGGGTTTGTGGCTGTGCTCCTGGGTGGGGGCGATGAACCACGTCGGTTGTGCCCGAAAGTTGACCTTGGCCTTTCCTCTCGTGCCGAACAGAACATGCTCGGTCATGTTGCGGAGGTACTGTCCGAGCTGGAGCCGCGGTTTGACCCATGTCAGCGGTGAGCGGTAGGTGAAGCCCCATGCGGTCATGACGTCGTATCCCTCACGCCAGGTGGCGTTGGTGACCCACAACCACAACCAAGCGTCGTCTTCGGCCAGATCCACGACGGGCATTGCCTTGATCTGATCGACGGTCATCAGGTTGTAGTGCCGTTCGGCGCCGATCCTGCCCCGTTGCAGGATATCCCACGGAGGGTCGGCCATGATGGTGCGGTAGCGCTTGGTTGGCGTTGTAATCGGTTGTGATTGAACAAGTTTTGTGTTCGCTTCTGTCATAGGCTGGTCCCTTTCTGCATGGTGTCGATGAGTTGTTCGGAGGCAATAACCTGGAATAGGTCATCGGGCAGGCCGCGATCCCTGGCGATAGCTTCTCGCAGTGCGATCCGGCGTCGTTCGGCCTTGGCTTCGCTCTCGGCGGTAATGCTCCACACCACGATCGGGAAGGCCCCGTCGCTACGTTCCTGCTCGATCCCTTGTCGCCGATAGTTCTCGTATTCGCGGCATTTCTTGATCAGGGTGGGAATGCTCTCGGTACCCTTGTCGATCTCGATAAACGCGGCGTCGACGTATTCGCTGCCAGGCGGGCAGGCGGTTTCGGCGTAAAGATCGGGCTTGAGTGTCAGCCGCGCCCCGCCGATGCCGACGTAGTCACGCCAGGCAGTCGGCTCGATGTCGCAGCGCAGCAGTTCCAGTTGTCGAGCATGGTCGGCCTGAACGAGGGCAACGTGGGCGTCGGCGATGCCGAGTTGGTGGTTCAGGAACCGCTCAGTGGGTTCACGAAACGGTCGGCGCGTGCGTCGCTCCGAGTCACGTCGTAGCAGTCGATCGCCAACTTCATCGACGTAATGGATGAGTCCGCCGCTGCCACCGCTGGTGCCACCGACTGTTCGGGTCAATCCGCCAAGCACACCGAGTCGACGCAATCGAGCGCAAGCGCGGCGAGCGGCGCGTGCGCGCGAGCCGGGAGTGTTGTCGAAGTGCAACACTTCGATCTGGCCGATGGTCAAGAACTTGTGTTCGGCCACCGACCGCAGGATCGCGGTATCACGTTCGGTCAGTTGCCGGGCAACCTTGTCGAGGTCACGCACGCGGCGGCTTGGTGTTGTGGTGCCCGAATGGGCACCATCATTCGGCTTCCGTAGCGAAGCAAGATGCCTGGTAGATGGGGATTTGTTGGTGGGGCCGAAAGGGTGGTCGATAGGGTGGGGTGGAATCATGCGTCGTTCCTCCTTCGGCGGCGGGTTCCACTGCTACCGGCTCCGCTATTTACTTGCTCCAGCAGCGCGGCGAACCCGGCCTCGATCTCGTCCAGCGGCTGCCCGTACCGCTCACGGCTGAGCCGTCGGATTTCGTTCGGGTCGCTGGTTTCCGGTGGCGGTGGCAACGTCACGCCCGAGGCCCACGGCTGTACCGTGTTGTCTCGCATCAGATTGACGTAGACGTGGTGGGCGGGCAGCGCTCCGAAATCCTCGGGTACGAGGACGGATTGCCCGGTCGCCATGTCCTTGGCATCGCCGGATTGCAGCTGGAAGGTGATCCGGCTGCGGGCGTTGTTGCGGAAGGCATCGAGCATCGCGGGCGGCAACTGCTTCTGGTACTGATGCGCCAAGTGGAACCCGGCGCGCAGTGACCTCGCCGTTGCCAAGGCATCACCAAGGTCAGTCGGCAGCCGCAAGTAGTCCTGCACCTCGTCGATGTAGATCATCGTCGCTGTCCTGGTGGACTCCGGTGTTCCCGCCCTTTCCCTGATGGCTTGCCACAGCTCGGCGAGCACAATCGCACCGAGCAACTGGGCCGCTTCAGGTCCAAGGACGCCTTTCTGCAACGGCACCAACAGCACCTTGTTCTCGCGGAGCACCTGACGGATGTTGAACCTCGGGTTGCGCTGTGCCAGAACCGCCCTGAGCTGTTTGGTCAGTAGTGGACGCAATTTGTTGCTCAGTGGAGCGATCTTCGTATCCACCGCTTCCGGCGACAGCGAGTCGAACCAGGCCCAGAACGGCCCGGCCGCGAACGGATCGTCGCGGATGACCCGTTGCGTCAGGGAGCGGCGGAACCCCGGATTGGTGAGCAGGAGCGGCAACATGGTGAGCGAGGCATCCTCACGCTTCGCCAGCACTTCCAGGCTGTTTCGCAGGATGTCGGCCGACCGTGGCCCAAGGTCACCGTGGATGGCATGAATCGTGCCGAACAGCGAGTCAGCGATCACCTCGGGCGTGCGACCCTTGCTGTGCGCCAGCGGATTGATGCCCACCGGCGCCTCATCAAGGGCATCCAGTAGGACTACGTCCCGTTTTCGATGCTCCGGAATCCGCGCCAGGATGTCCGTCACCAGATCCTTCGGTTCGATGACCACCACCGGGCGCCCGGCGTTGAGATCCTGGACGATCAGGTTCAGTAGCAGTGTCGACTTGCCGGTGCCGTTTGGCCCGATCACCCAGGTATGCCGCATGGCGTCCAGGACGTCGTACCCGACGGTGCCGGAAATTCCCGGTGCGTTGGCTTCGCCGATAACCCGTTCACCGCTGAGGAGCGCCGGGGTGGGGCGAACAGGGCGTGGGTGGATGGGTGGCTGACCGGGGAAGCGGTCGTCACGATTATCCGATACCGGCCACGCCAAAAGGTGACTCAGTTCCGGCACGCTGAGGGGTTGGGCCGGGGTCAGGATCGACCAGGTTGCCTTCGGCTGGTTGATCTTCGCGGCCTTCTCGTCGGCGAGTTTGAAATGGACCCCGGCCGTTTCGACCGTCCCAATGGCGGCGGCCAATCCGAGCATGAGGGATCTTCGGCGGTCCGCGGTTGCGGCTTCGACACCGATCCGCACCACGGCCGCGAAGCCGTGTTGTCCGAGCTTGCGGGCAACGGCTTGTTTGGCATTCGGCCGCTTATCCGGCAGCAGGCCATTCCACACCTTCGAGGCTGCCAACTGGTGTCCACCGTGCGCTTGTTCGACCAGCGGCAACATCGGCTGTCGACGAGGGCCGAGGACGACTTGAATCACCAGGCGCTCACCGTGGTTCACCGCCGTAAGGGCAGACAGGATCGAACGGCTAGAGGCCACACGGTCGACGGGCTCCAACGGCCAATCCGTTGCGGTGAGCTTCATCCGTCGAGCCGTCATGATGTTGCCGCGCTCGGTGGGGTCAAAGGGCGTCACCACCGATCCGCCGACCAACTGCTCGACCGAACGTCGGACCCCTTGGGCATGGCGTAGTTGGCTGCCGACCAGATATTCCACACCGTCGACAGTCGAGCGGGCTTCGAGGATGAGTTGTGGGGCGTGCTTTTGGGCAGCCCAATGGCGAAGCAGACTCATCGCCGCGGCTTCTCGGAATGGGGCAGGCCAAAAGAGGAGTTGCCATACAAGGGAGTCGGCGGTGAGGTTTTCGGGGGCGTCATTTTCAATTGTCATTGCCGACCCTTCTGAGCTGCTTCATCCGAGGTATTTTCGAGAGTCGGATTATTTTTCTCGTCTTCGATCTTCGCCAATTCCATCGCAATAATTGCGCGGCTCAGCTTCTGGTAGTCCGGTGGATTCTTCGACACGGCCTGTACGGAGATGTGGCGCTCGTACCCGGCAGGGCGGTTGCGCCCCTTCGCAGGTCGGCGGTAGTTATAGCGTCCGGTTTTAGACATAGATGTCCTCCTTCGAGAATTATGTTTGATATTGCTTGAATTGGATTCGGCGCTTAACGCCATGCGCGATGCGTTGCACGCATGCAACGATCGGCCGCCCTCTACTATGCGTTGCATGGATGCAACGATCAACGGTATTGACTAAACTACAACACCGAAAGGGTGGGTCTCCTGGAGGCAATTTTTGTGTTCATTGCACTTATGGCAACGTTGCAAAAATGCCATCAATATCAGCAGCCGGATAGGAGGGGGCTACCACCCGGAACGGATTTTCTGGTACAGCATGACCGCACCGACGACCAGCACAATCACCCCCGCGATACCCAAGATGAGCGCCAGTGTCGGCCAGATGGATTCGATGACACCGACCGCACAGTAGATAGCAACCGCCCCCACCAGCACACTGATGCAGCCGCGCTTGAACTTCTCGGCCATGTTCAGGTCATCGCTCATAGCGTCACCACTCCCCGCCGAGGTCGTCAGCCTCATCGTTTGCAGGCACCGATTCCGTCGACGCCTCCGGGGTGGCGGCCGGGTTGATCGTGGGCGGATCGCTCACCGTGACCAATTCGCCCAAGCGGGCCATCAGGTGATCGAGTATCGAGTAGTCCACGACCACTCGTGGAGCCAGTAGATTGCCGCCCGGATTGCCCTGCGCGTAGGTCAACATCGCTTCCGCGCCGCAACCCTGGTGGTAGGAGCGAGCCAGTAGCCGAACCTGATCTGCCCCTTTGAGCGGTGTTCCCATCCTGGCCAGCGTTGCAGCATAGACCCGCTCGGCCTTGAGTCGGAGCGGCGGCAGCTGCACGGTCAAGCCGTCGATCCGGCGCTGGAAATCGACGCGCAGGTTCTGGATCGGTTGCAGTTGCGCCATCAGGTGATCGATCTCGTCAGTCTGAAGCGAACCGTCTCGGAAACACGTCGAAAACACCACCACGTTCACCACGATGACGATGACCGCGAAGAACACCGCGAGTATGGCTGCACTCGCGATACTGCCACCCGCCGCGACACTGTCGGAAACAATGCGGTAGGCCATCACGATCCCGGCCCCAATCGCCAGGAGGGATGTCAAGCCCACGAACAGCGATGGAATGACACGCGCCTGCCCGGCCGGGAACTGAATGTGACCGTGTTTGTCCTTGTAACCCTTCAGATCCCGTCCGAAGAACTTCAAACCCACCGCCACGGCCGCCGTGCCCAGCAGCGCGAAGACGACAGAGGTAATGAGCGGGATCAGGCTTTCACCCCACGCGGCCGCACTGGCGCTACCGAGCCCGGCCAGGTCGACATTGAACACCTGGGCCAGGAAATACAGCAACACCGGAAAGTCCAGCATCACGGCACAAGTGGAGAAATGGTGCAGTAAGACCGGCACTCGCCGGTGCTTCACGCTGCCCGCATCCCGTTCCTCGGTGACCACCGCACTGACCGTGCCCATACGTTCCTTGGCACCGCGGGCACTGATGATATCCCCGTTCATACCGATGAGTGGCCGGGCTTCCAGCTGGGCGATTTCCGCACGGGCCGTGTCGATATCTCCCCTGATCGTGGCGGCCCGGTCCACCAATTCACCCAGTTGGTCGGCACCCCGGTCGCGGGCTTCTTCGGCCACCAGCATGCCCTGGCTCAGTACCAGGGCCTCCATCTGGCTGAGCATGTCGGGGTTGCGGGTGACGCCGATGCGCTGCTGTTCACCAACCAGCGCCAGGACTTGCGGCAACCATTCACGCGGGATCGGTTTGCCCGTCGCCAGCGACCACGCGATATCTCGTTTGGGAACGGACGTCGGCTCGAACTGCGGCCCTGCGGTCGCGACAGGTGGATCGGTGGGCTTCGTCACCGTCATCGGCGACTGCGGCTCAGAATGGCCGTTCGGGGTGGGAGTAGGTGTTAGGGGCACGGTGGTACCTCCATTTCGTTGATGGGGTAGTGGCTCCAGCGGCTGACGCTCGTCGGTGGCGATCAGCGGCCGGACTGATGGAAGATGACCTCGACGCGGCGGTTGGCGGTCGCTTTGTCCTCGTCGAAGATTCCGCCCGTGAAGTTGGGGACCACCGGCTCGTGCGCACCGTGACCGGATACGGTGCCGAGCAGTGCGGGCGGCAAGCCGAGGGCGAGGAGCCGATCTGCCACCGCACGGGCGCGGCGACCGGCCAGGTCGTTGTGATCGTCGCCGTCGCCGGTGTCGGCGATATGCCCGGTGATGTCGATGGCTTGAACCAGGCAGCGGGACGTTGCCTCCACGATCGGACGAAGTGCATCATCGGCACTGGCTGGCAGAGCCGCGCTTCCGCCTGCGAAGTGAAGCACCGCATCCGAGAGGTTCAGCCATACGGCGCAGCCATTCTCGGTGATCACCTCGGGCACGGGCACCACCGGCACGGGCATGGTGGCCACGGGCGCCGCCGCGGTTGGCGCGTCGTGTCCGATCGTGCAGCTCGCTGCTTCGGCCCGCTCGCAGATGCCGACCCAAATCCGCTCGATTATGGTGCGGGCGAACGGCGGCAAGCTCGGTTGCGAGCCACCAGCAACACCAAGGCCGTGGAATGTCACGTGACGGCCTGCCAGATTGGGGATCTGCCCTTGTCGGGCGATGCTGTCGATGACGCTGGCCGGGTTCGTGTTCCATCCGATCACCCGGTAGTCCATCGGGGCCTCTGTGCTGATACCCGATGAAAGGACGTGAATCTCGGCGTCCGGGATCTGGGCAGCCCGGTCGAGGAGCGGCAGGACGGAGAGGCCCGGCGTCGTGGAGGCAGTCTCGCCCAGCGTGACGCCGAGCTTGTCGATGGCTGCGCGGATCTGCCGCTCAGCGTCGGCTGTGGCGTGCTGCACCTGACCGTTCGGCCGGAGCGGGGTGAGGTCGATGGCGCTGGCCTCGCCGCTGGCGGCGGTGATCGCCCTGACGGTGGCGCCGCCCTTGCGCTTGGATCGCTTTGCCATGCTGGTCAATTCGTCCACCATCGACTCCGGCAGCACCGTCCGCGGTTCGGCGCTGGTCGCCGTCGCCACCAACGTGATCGGTCGAACGGTCGACGATGGAGCGGAAGACCCACATCCGGTCACCAGGCCGATCACGAGGAGAATGAAGACGAGAATCAGGACGAGGCTGGATGGGATATTCGGCCGCAGCGGGCAGCAGAAAGATCGCAGCGAGTTCTGCGATTTGTGGGAATGTGGCAAGTGAGTCTCCTTTGGGGATAGATGGGAACGACCGAGCGAGGCTCTGGGTTGAGCAGTTGGCACCAGCCGCGACCGGTGCCAACTGCTACAGATCGCGCTAGGCGGTCTCCCCGTTCGACCCGTGGCCGCAGGCAGGGCACCACGAACCTGCGGACCGGCGGTGGCGTCCCGAGCGAGAACCCGCCAGTCGTAATTTGACTGTCGCCTCCAAAGAGACGAGCAGATACGACGCCATGAAGAGTGCCCAGGCGGTGA
The DNA here is from genome assembly GCF_015674855.1 of Nocardia bovistercoris. GTDB lineage: Bacteria > Actinomycetota > Actinomycetes > Mycobacteriales > Mycobacteriaceae > Nocardia > Nocardia bovistercoris. The sequence goes on from NZ_JADMLG010000013.1 coordinate 9,279, forward strand.
GGGTGGGTTGCATTCGATTCCTTCGGCGTTGAGTTGACTTCCCGATTTGGAAGCTGAATCGAGAATTGCAGCGCCCTCTGCCTAATCCAAGTGTTTTGCCGGGCAGGTTGCCGGACCGGATTCGTCCGGTAACCTGCCCGGCAAAACACTTGCGTCGAATCCAGCGTATTGATATAGCGAACAAAATGTGCTTATGTAGAGGTATATAGAAGTAAGAGGACAACTAAATATGGGCGAACATTCCAAACCTGATCCGGAGTATGAGTTGCCGGATTACAGGCTCCGATCGCAAACGCCAGAATTAAATTTGCCGGAGCGGTCGACCGGTGCGATTCACGACATGCTTTCCGAAGTGCATGCGGCTGACGTTCAGGACGAAGAATCGGGGCTTCAAGGAAATCAGCTATCCTGGGAGATGGATCTCCTTGTTGATCAGAACCCGGATCACGCAAAAGCCCTAATAGAATCCCTGATGGCCAGCGACGACGAGTGGGAGCGCATGGCCGCAACCACGATGGTTATCAAATTGTGCAATCATGACGCACATCGTGACTGGGCAACGGAATCAATGATCCGGCTACTGGAAGATGAGAGCTATGAAGTTCGAGGGCATGTTCCCGAGATGCTTGATGCGGCGGTAAAAAATGGCGGAATGGACCTTCGTACCGCTGGCAGCCTTATATCGGACTTCAGCATGCGCATTAGCGATCGAGCAGAGGTTATGCGTGATTTGAAATCACAACGAGACCGCACTCTCGGTCAAGCTGCGACTGGAGCGAAACAGGGAATTCATATCGCACACCATAACGGCGACGTCGTCGTAGCCAAGGATGGTCTGCGAATCAATCAGCGCTACGACTATGAGTAGACATCCCTCGTGTCTGTAGCGACACACCAGTCAGAACACGGACATCCACCGTGTTATAGCTAGGTTGAAGCCTGTATGCGATACTCTGCCCATGCGGCGTTCATCGGGCGTGACGTACCTGGACCAGACGGCTTTAGCGGGGCAGTTGGAGCAGCTGCGTAGCGGAGGTGGACCCCGCGCCCTAATTGAACCAAAAGACTTTGATTCAAAGAAATTTGGTATTCTATTTCGGGTGGCCGAACGGCTTTATCCAGCTTTGTGGAGCGACGAGTTGCAGCGCGGTAATGCGATCGAGAAGATGCTACACGAAGCAATTAAGAGCCTTCCCGATGAGAAGCTTCCAAGTACTCCCGATGACTCAACAGTTACCTGGCAAGAGGCTGCGCTGATCATGTATGACCTGATGGAGTTCGACAAAGATGTCGAGACTGAGATCGGCACGGCAAAGTTTCGGTACGCAGGTCTTGGTTGGCATGTAAGCCGGAAATCTGGATTCTATTATGAACGAGATACCTTCAAGCGATATGTGAATGGGCCAATGCGCGAAAAACTGGCGGCAATCCTCCTAGCAGCAGAAGTCGAGGGTGGTATGACAAATCCGCAGAACTCTGAAACTCCCGATGTACGGGCTGCCGTTACTGAGTCATCACCTCTCCGACAGACAGGCGAATATGCTCTTAGTATCGGGATTGTTAATGGCCCGGTTTTCAATGGTGGCAATCACGAAGTTAAGCAAACATTCAACTATGGGTACCGCGGTAGAGGCGACAGGTGGGATGAGTCATGAAGGAGGGTAATTCTTTCCATGTTGATGAAGCACATGCAGTATTGCATGGCGAAAATCCTAGCGTGATTCAAGACATAAAGTATGAGCATAACCATCACGGTGACCGACGCTACAAGGGGGAGAATGCCCGCCTCCGGGTAGCGATTAAGCATGATCTCGACATGCTGGAGCAGCTTCCTCCTGGTTCGGAAAAGGATAAACTCCTCAAGTCGGTTCAAGTACGTGCTTCTATTCTTGCGGACAAGAATAAAAAGAAGGTGGTTGAGCCTTGGGTTAAGAGGGTTATACTTGGGGGCATTGCATTCATCTTGGTCGCAACGCTGCTATTCTTCGCGGCCTTGGTTTCTCCGTATCGTTCACGGATCGCGAACGGGCATCCTGAAGTTCCTTTGCTGGGGCAATGGTGGATCGCCTCGGAATACTTCTTTCGGGGAAACCGGGTTTCTCCCCGCGGGAACCTACTGCTAGACGTGGGCCAACCTGTCGAGGTTAAGAAGCCTAAAGTCTATATGAATGGAGAGGAGATCAGGGACTACGTATACTTCACTCTGAGGCTGACCAAAGTATCTCGTGTTGATAGGTGCGATAAGGGCGCTCAGGATGCAGTTCCTAATCCCAAGAATGGCCAGTTTGTGTTATTAGAGTTGGAAGCCACGGCAAGTGAGGTCGCCTTGCCGCAAATCCTAATAAAGGAGGCATTCTATGGGTATGGCAACGAAGGAAATCCGGTCACCGATTCGGTAAAGTCAGAATCGGATTGCATACTCGATGCATCCGTAGATGGCATAAGGAATCTAGCACCGAAGGAGGTGCGGCGCGTAAAGATACTGATGGATATGCCTATGAATATTCGCTTTATTGCATATATGCCAGCCACTCAGGGGTGGCCAATCGAATGGGTATATCGATAGGATGACGCGAGGAGGTAAATTCATGCTGTGTGTATTTCGAAGTAGATGCTTGATGCCGCATGTCACGCAGAGCCATCCACCGCCGAGGATGTGGGCCAAGATCGGGTAAGAAAGTCGCTATATAATCTCGGCGCTGCTGCGGACAGCGAGAAAGCCCAGCACCGCCACCACGATGCTGGGCAAGAACTACGCAATGAGCTGCTCAATACGGCATCCGCCCCGAATCCGGCACCACCCGCCCAGCCTCAATGAGCGTCTGGAAGGCGGTAGCCTTCCTGGCGCACCCATCCAAGCGGCAGTTCCGGTGCACCTGCATTTCGCGGTGCGCTTCATCCACACCGAGCGCGCCATCCGGCGCTTCGTGGGTCCAGGTGTGCGGCCAGATGCTTGCTCGCCCATCGGCTTCCGAAGAGCCTGGAGTCGTCGCGGAGTCGGCCGCTGACGATGCCGGATCGTCCCTCGGCGCCCGCGTCGCCGCGCTCGAATCGACAAGATCCTCCGGCGACCGAGCAGCCATCAACATCACCCCCGCCAGCAGCCCGATCGTTCCGATTCCTGCCAGAGCCGCCAGTACCAAGGACATCCATGTCGGCATCAGAGATCCGCCTCACCGCGGCTTCGTACTGCTCGGCACCATTCGTCCGGCCTCGACGAGCGTCTGTTGAGCGGCGGCCTTGCGCGCACAGTGCTTGGCGCGGCATCCGAGATGGAGCTGCATCATCTCGTGCGCCATATGAACACTGAACGGCAGCACCGGCGCAGCGTGAGCCGCCGCATCGTACAGCGCAATAAGTTGGTACATAGCAAGCGAATTCGTCGTCACCGGGGATCTCCGTTTCAGGCCGTTTCGGGGGCGTGGGAAACGATCAGGCGGTACCCGACACCGGGGGCGTTTCGCCACCGGCCTGCCACTCTGGCGGGCCGGTGCGCCGGACAAGGGGTTGTCGGCGTCGGCCCGGTACCGGGTACCGAGTAGGACCGTAGGCCCCGGAAACGGCCTATTACGCCCGCAAATACCTGGTCTCGTCGCCGTTATACGCAAATCGGTATATGGTGCGGTCGAGGCCGAAACCACCTGGTATTCGGTGGATTATCTGCCACGGCCCATGAATGCTTCAGCCACGCAGGGGGTATCCGACATGCCGATGACAACCGGCGAAACCATCCGGCGGATTCGCAGGTCCATCGGCATGACACAGGCCGAGCTGGGTGCGCTCCTCCACTTCACCCAACCGGCAATTTCACAGCTGGAGCACGACGGTCCCGCCAGCTACGATCTGCGCGTGCTGCGCCGCGTGGCGAAGGCACTGCAAGTGCCGCTCACCGTGTTGGTGGCCGAGTCAGATGAGGAGGCGGACATGCGGCGTCGCCAGTTCTTCAAGACGGGCGTGGTTGGAGTCGGTACCACCGTCGCCGAGAGCCAGCGTCCAGAAGTTCGCACGTCAGCATCTTCGGGGCCGAGGGTTGGCGCCGCCGACGTCGATCGAATCATGAGGAGTATCGACAAGATTCACGAACTCCAGTTGATGGCCGGCGGGGATCGACTGTGCGAGATCGCCACCAACGAAGTCCGCTACGTCGAGCAGCTCCTCGACATTGGCAGCTACAGCGACAAGGTTGGTAAAGCACTGACCAGTGCCGGGGCCGAGATGATGACCGCCGCGGGTTGGGTGCACTACGACGCTGGTCGCTGGAAAGACGCCAAGCGCTACTACGCCGACGCAGCCCAGGCTGCCACCGTCAGTGGTGACGGCATCGCCGCCGCACATACCTGGATCAACGCCTGCCTGCTGTCCTACCGCGAAGGATCGCGCCCGAAGGAAGGCGTGCAACTCGCCCAAGCCGCCCAACTTGCCGCCAGACGGGAGGGCGGTCCGAAACTGCGCGCATTGGCGGCAATTCGCGAGGCCGAAGCCCTCAGCGTCATTGGCGATCGGGCCGCGATGGTCGGTGCGGTCAATAGGGCACACCGGGCGTATGAATCGACCAGGGGACACGATCCCGCCTACCTCGCCCATCTGCCAGAGGCGCAGCTCAGCGGACTTACCGGGTTGGCCTTCATGCGGCTCGGCGACCACAGTGAAGCCGCCACCTATCTGCAATCCGCTATCGACGGCACCGCGGCCTACCCCCGCGAACAGATCGCCTGGCAAATCCGGTTGGCCCAGAACTTCGTCCAGGCCGGGGCGATTGCCGATGGCTGCGGGGTGCTCATCGAGCACTTCGCGGGCATCAGCACGGTGGCCTCGACCCGACTGCAAACCACGCTCAGCGATATCGCGGATGAACTGCGTCGGCACGTGGCAGTGGCCGAAGTGCGCGAGTTCTTCGGACTGTGGACGGCCCGGTGACGCTAATCGCCGAGATGCTCGGCGACTCGCCTCCGTAGCAGCTCGTAGCGCTGCCGGGTGCGCTCGTAGGACAGGCAGTAGTCGCGCGTCGAGCCGAAGCCCTTGGTCTTCGGCGCCGGTTCGGAGAAGCGCGTGTGCTCCGGAAACTGCTCGGTGGTGAGATCGACCGTCTCGCCGTCGATGATGTTGAAGTAGTGGGACACCGTCTCCCCACTGGGCAGCGCGGCGACGCTGTTGAGGATGTCCCCGCCGAGATGATCGTGCACCACGCAGGCGGTGACGGCACATTGGCCCTTGGCGGGGTTGCTATGGGTCCAATCTGACGCTGCGCTCGTATCCGCCGACCAGGCGGCGCGGATGGCTTGATGGAGGGCTTCGAGGGGGACGGTGCCCATGAAGCTACGGTACCAAGTGGACTTACCTAGTTCTGCCGATCGGGTTTCAGTATCGGCGTCACCTTCAGTGACCGCGCAGCCAGCTCAGCAAGCCATTATTGGTCAATTAACCACATGGCCGAAAATGACGAATTGCCTTGAAAAAGGCCATTTTTGAGGGTATAGTTAACTTATGGCGACCACGCATTTGAACCGTTAGTGATCTTGACTTCCGCATACAGGAAGAGGGACGCCATCATGGCGTCCCTCTTCCTGTATCAGGGCAGGGCAGATCGAGCCGCTGAGTGTTTGCGCCTAGAGCAACGTAACCCGTAAAGGAGGCAGCCTATGTCCATGCAGAATCCTCAATTTCCGTCTATCAGTGAGCTTGTCGCGCAGTCAATACGCGGCGATTCCGTCATGCCACCGTCTCGGAGCCTCGATTCCGAGGCATTGCTTTCTCCGGCAGAACTAGCATTGATCTACCTGCGAGTGTCGGACAAGAAGCAGCTCGATACCGCTATCGACCTTGATCCCAACGGCTTGTCGATTGCCACCCAGGAAGTGCAGACGCGCGGGAAGGTGAGCGCGATCGGAGCCGAACTGGCACACCCGCCGTTCATCGAGAAGGGCATATCAGCCAAGACGGTCGATCGCCGTCCGCAGTTCAAGTTGCTGCTCGACTATATACAGAAGAACCCCGGCATCAGGTACGTCGTGGTGTACATGCGCTCACGCGCGTTCCGCAATCGCTTCGACGCCGCGATGGTCGAAATGCAGCTCCAGAAGCTTGGCGTCCGCCTGATCAGTGTCAAGGAAGATTTCGGCGAAGGGCCGCACGCGGTAGCGATGGCCGGAATGCTCGACGTGATGAATGACCTGCAAAACACCATGCAGGGCCTCGACGTTCGCGACAAGATGTTCCAGAAAGCGAAGGCGGGCGGCACCGTCGGCCGTGCACCGCTGGGCTACCTAAATGTCAAAAAGCAGTTCGAGGGCAAACCGATCAGCACTGTCATCCTCGATCCGCAACGCTCGCCGCTGGTGCTGCGAGCGTGGGAACTCTACGCCACCGGCGATTTCGGCATCGAGCGACTTGAGGCCACAATGGCCGACGAGGGACTGACTTCGCGACCTTCGCAGCGCAAGCCCTACGAACACACGGTGTCGGCGTCCAAGCTGCACGCCATGCTCAAAGATCCGTACTACGCCGGATTCATCGTCTACAAGGGTCATATCTATCCCGGCCGTCACGAGCCACTGGTGAGTCACGAACTGTTCGACCGAGTACAAAATGTGCTCAATCTTCGCAGCGCCAAGGGACAGCGTGACCGCGTACATGCCCACTACCTACGCGGCGAACTGTTCTGTGGCCGCTGCCACAGGAAGGGACGTACCTCCCGGCTGATCTTCACAAAGGCCACCAGCCACACCGGCCGCAAGTACGACTACTTCAAGTGCCGGGTCCGACAAGAGGGCCTGTGTGATCTTCCGCATGTGCCTGCACCCGCCATCGAAGACGCGATCATCGAGCACTACCGCACCGCACAACTTCCCAAGGACTTCATCGACGTTGTCACTGCACATCTCGATGACACCGTTAACGACCAGCAGACCAGCACTCGCGAACTCCACGCCAGCCTCAACCGCCAGTTGACCCGACTGACCGAACAGGAAGCCCGGTTGGTCGACGCTCTTGCCGACGACACGCTGCCCGCCGATCAGATCCGCCTCAAGATGCGCAATATCAAGATCCAGCGCACCCGCATCCAAGCCAGCTTGACCGATACCGGCGCCGAACTCGCCATCGGTGAGAAGGTGCTCCGGCAAGCCTTGCAAGCCCTCTGCGACCCACACAGCCTCTACAGCCATGCCGCCGATGATGCCCGCCGCTTGCTCAATCAGACGTTCTACGAACGCTTCTTCGTGGATGACACCACCGAAACCATCGTCAGCGACAGCACCCGCACACCACTGCTCCAAGAATTCTACGAAGCCACCCACGCTCACCAGCGCAATCGCGCGAGTACTCCAGGAGCAGGCATCGTCGCCACACGAGCCCGGCAGCGACACGCGTCGCCCGATGGACACGACGTGCGAGGAGCATCCCCCGCACACGACAAGAGCCCCGACCGCTTACATGCAGTCGAGGCTCCAGATCCTGATAACACCAAAACGGACTCACTCACCTTGGCCGACGTTTTCTCGGTCAACGGTTTGAATAAGGCCGTTATGGTGGGCGCAGAGGGGATCGAACCCCCGACCGCTGGTGTGTAAAACCAGTGCTCTACCTCTGAGCTATACGCCCGCGCCCGTCGGCGGGATTCCGACGGTGCGGCTTATGAATCTAGCGCGGCGAGCGCTTTCTCCCAAGCCGCCTGGTCACGGGCTTCTCCGGGGCCGTTCATCTCGGCGAAGCGGATGACGCCGTCCTTGTCGACGACGAAGGTGCCGCGGTTGGGGAAGCCGGTTTTGTCGTTGAAGACGCCGTAGGCCTGGGCGATGGCGCCGTGCGGCCAGAAGTCGGACAGCAGCGGGAAGATGTAGCCCTGTTCGGCGGCCCAGATCTTGTGGGTGGGGGGTGGGCCGACGGAGATGGCGAGGATCTCGGCGTCGTCGTTCTGGAATTTGGGCAGTTCGTCGCGGACCTTGCAGAGTTCGCCCTGGCAGATGCCGGTGAAGGCGAGCGGGTAGAAGACGATGAGCACGTTCTTCCGGCCGCGGAAGTCCGACAGCGTGACTTCCTGGTTGTTCTGGTCCTTGAGTGTGAAGTCCGGTGCGACAGTGCCCACTTCGATCGGCATACGCTCATCCCTCCAGCAAGTCGGGTTCCTGCCGGGCGATGAGACCATCGCCCGGCAGGAACCATAGCGAAACGATCAGCGCTGCTTCGACGGAGCCTTCGGTTGTACGAGCCGAGACCCGATCCACGAGCCGAGGCTGATCGCGGAGGTCTGCGTCAGACCCGCCGTTGGCGCGGCTTCGGCGATCTCGCTCGGATCGACATGGCCAGGCTGACCGGTCTTGGGGGTGAGGACCCAGATGAAGCCGTCGTCGGCGAGCGGGCTGATGACTTCCATCAGCTCGTCGGCCAGATCGCCGTCTTCCTCACGCCACCACAGCAGTACGGCGTCGACGACCTCATCGGAGTCCTCGTCCACCATTTCGCTGCCACTGGTGTCTTCGACATCGGCCCGCAGGTCGTCGTCGGTGTCCTCGTCCCAGCCCAGTTCCTGGACAACCATGCCGTGAGTAATGCCAAGCTTCTGAGCGTAGTTCTGCGCGTCCGCCGCGGCGACCACGGTGGTGTCCTCCTCAACTCCCGACAGTAGGTAGTTGCAAGCGAACATGGTTATCGGCCCGAGCGCAAGCCGATAGGCCGAAATGCCACCGTATGTCGCGCGGCGACCTGTGCGATCCCAGTGCGTGGGACTGCTCGGGGCGGTGCGCCGCGCGGTGGCTCAGCGTTTCGGGCACGCGTCGCGCACCGCGTTGCGCGCGTCGTTGACCCGTCTGCTGGCGTCGTTGAGCGGCCCGACCTGAGCGGTGTAGCTCATCTTCCGCGTCTCGGCGGCCAGCGCCCTGGCGGCCGCGACGTATTCGGTGAACTTGGCGACCAGATCCTCGGGTAGGGCGCCCGCCGCGTTGTCGACGCCGGCCTGCACCTTGTTGGCGGCGTCTTCGAGGACGGTGACCGCGTTCTCACGTTTGGCCGCGTATTCCGGTGAGTTCGAATCGTGCGCGTCGACGAAATCGTTGTACGCCTTCACCCCGGCGCCGGTGGTGGTGGTGAATTGCGCGCAGTTGTCGGTGATCGCCTGGGCCACGGCTGCGGCGCGCCGCGACGACGTGGCCGCCGCAGAGGATGCGGCGGCTTCGGTTTTGTACGAGGCTAGATCCGTGGCGTTCGGGTTGGCGGTTCCCTCGATCCGATCCGCGCATCCCGCGACGGTCAATCCGGTGGCGACCGCCGCGGCCGCGCACACCAATCCGAACCCGCGTGGGTCCAGCACCTTCATCGTCCTCCCCGCTCGTGCGGAAAAACTTCCGGGTAACCCATTGCCGAGGAAACCGTACTGGATTTCCTGCTGACATGATGACCGGGGACGCACCTTCGGCCAGGATGGGAGGTGCGCCAGAACCGTCGTAACGGGTGGTGCGCCTACCAGCGCTCCGCCCGGGGAAACAGACGCCATCTTTGTCCACCCCCTGTACGAGGAGCAGCTTTGACCGACGTGATCAACTCGTCCGCTCCAGCGAAATCCGCTGGCACCGATTCCGGCCCCGCATCGAACGGGGCGCAGGCGCAGCCCGCGGAGCGGGTCAGGGTGATCCGCGAAGGTGTGGCGTCCTACCTGCCCGATATCGATCCGGAGGAGACCAGCGAATGGCTCGAATCCTTCGACGAGATGCTGGATCGTGAAGGGCCGGGCCGCGCGCGCTACCTGATGTTGCGCCTTCTGGAACGCGCCGGTGAACGCCGTGTTTCGATTCCCGCGCTGACTTCCACCGACTATGTGAACACCATTCCCACCGAGAACGAGCCGTGGTTTCCCGGCGACGAAGAGGTCGAGCGCCGCTTCCGCGCCTGGATCCGCTGGAACGCCGCGATCATGGTGCATCGCGCGCAGCGTCCCGGAATCGGCGTCGGCGGCCACATCTCGACCTACGCGTCCTCGGCGGCGCTCTACGAGGTGGGTTTCAACCATTTCTTCCGCGGCAAGGATCATTCCGGCGGCGGCGATTCGATCTTCGTCCAGGGACACGCCTCGCCCGGTATCTACGCGCGCGCCTTCCTCGAGGGCAGGCTCACCGCCGGGCAACTCGACGGATTCCGGCAGGAGTACAGCCACGGCGGGCCGGGACACGGTTTGCCGTCGTATCCGCATCCGCGTTTGCTGAACAATTTCTGGGAATTCCCGACGGTGTCGATGGGAATCGGCCCGATGAACGCGATCTATCAGGCCAGGTTCAATCACTATCTGCACGATCGCGGCATCAAGGACACCTCCGATCAGCATGTGTGGGCGTTCCTCGGCGACGGCGAGATGGACGAGCCGGAATCGCGCGGTCTGGCGCACGTGGCGGCGATGGAGGGACTGGACAACCTGACCTTCGTGGTCAACTGCAACCTGCAGCGCCTCGACGGCCCGGTCCGCGGCAACGGCAAGATCATCCAGGAGCTGGAGTCGTTCTTCCGCGGCGCGGGCTGGAACGTCATCAAGGTGATCTGGGGCCGCGAATGGGACGCGCTGCTCGGCGCCGACCGCGACGGCGCGCTGGTGAACCTGATGAACACCACGCCCGACGGCGATTACCAGACCTACAAGGCCAACGACGGCGCCTATGTCCGCGATCACTTCTTCGGCCGTGACCCGCGCACCAAGGCGCTGGTGCAGGATCTGTCGGATCCCGAGATCTGGAATCTGAAGCGCGGCGGCCACGACTACCGCAAGGTCTACGCCGCCTACGCGGCCGCGATGGCGCACAAGGGCCAGCCGACGGTGATCCTGGCCAAGACGATCAAGGGCTACACCCTCGGCAAGCATTTCGAGGGCCGCAACGCGACGCACCAGATGAAGAAGCTGACGTTGCAGGACCTCAAGGACTTCCGCGATCTGCAGCGCATCCCGATCTCGGACGCCGAACTGGAGAAGGACCCCTACCTGCCGCCGTACTACCATCCCGGTGTCGAGACGCGGGAGATCCAGTACATGCTGGACCGGCGCAAGGCGCTCGGCGGTTTCCTGCCCGAGCGGCGGTCCGTGGCAAAGTCTCTGCAACTTCCCGGCGACGAGGCGTATCAGTCGGTGCGCAAGGGTTCGGGCAAGCAGCGCGTCGCCACCACGATGGCGCTGGTGCGGCTGATGAAGGAGCTGCTGCGCGACAAGGAGATCGGCAAGCGGATCGTGCCGATCATCCCGGACGAGGCCAGGACCTTCGGTATGGACTCGTGGTTCCCTTCGTTGAAGATCTACAACCGCAACGGTCAGTTGTACACATCTGTCGACGCGGAATTGATGCTTGCCTACAAAGAGAGCACCGTCGGGCAGATTCTGCACGAGGGCATCAACGAGGCGGGTTCGACGGCGTCGTTCACCGCGGCGGGCACCTCGTACGCCACCCACGGCGAGCCGATGATCCCGCTCTACATCTTCTACTCGATGTTCGGATTCCAGCGCACCGGCGATGGACTCTGGGCGGCGGCCGATCAGCTCGCGCGCGGATTCGTGCTCGGAGCAACCGCCGGGCGAACCACGCTGACCGGTGAGGGCCTGCAGCACAACGACGGGCATTCGCTGCTGTTGGCCTCCACCAACCCGGCCGTGGTGACCTACGACCCGGCCTTCGCCTTCGAACTCGCCCACATCGTGCGCGACGGTCTGCGGCGGATGTACGGCGGCGGCGCGACCCCGGCGCACCAGGCCGCCTTGCCGGGCACCGAGACGGTGCGCCGACCGGAGGACAACTTCGGCGGCGAGGACATCTTCTACTACATCACCCTCTACAACGAGCCGTACCAGCAGCCCGCCGAGCCCGACGGCCTGGATGTCGATGGTCTGCTCAAGGGTCTCTACCTGTACAAACGCGGCGGCGAGGGCGATATCCGCGCTCAGATCCTGGTCTCCGGGGTCACCGTGCCCGACGGTCTGCGCGCCCAGGCGCTGCTGGCCGACGAGTGGGGTGTGCAGGCCGACGTCTGGTCGGTGACCTCGTGGGGCGAGTTGCGCAAGGAGGCGCTGGCCAAGGAGATCGCGGCGCTGCGCGATCCGGGCGCGCGGGTGGAGAGCCCCTATGTCACCGAGGCGCTGTCGAAGGTCGACGGCCCTTATATCGCGGCCACCGACTGGATGCGGGCGGTGCCGGATCAGGTGCGCAAGTGGGTGCCGGGCGATTTCACCACGCTCGGCACCGACGGATTCGGGTTCTCCGACACCAGGTCGGCGGCTCGCCGGGTGTTCAACGTCGACGCGCAGTCGATCGCGATCGCGGCGCTGGAAGGGCTGGCCCGCGCGGGTCGCATCGACAAGGCGCGGGTGCTCGCGGCGGCCGACCGGTACCGCATCGGCGACGTTGACGCCGCGCCGAAGTCGGCCGCGAGCACCGAGGAAGAACTGGCATAGCGGACTATTGAGTGGTGGATCGTAAACCGCCGCGGCCTCGTCGGATCTCCGAGGGCTCATCCGAGCACGAGGTGTATCTGCCGACCGGCGCGCTCTCCCCGAACCGGCAGAACCGCGACCCCCTCCCGGACACGCTGCTCAAACGCGTGAAGCAGTTCTCGGGGCGACTGTCCACCGAGGCGGTCGGGTCGATGCAGGATCGGTTGCCGTTCTTCGCCGATCTGGACGCCGCCCAGCGAGCCGGTGTGCAGATGCTGGTGCAGACCGCGGTGGTGAACTTCCTGGAATGGCTCCAGGACCCGGACAGCGACATCCGGTTCAGCCTGGACGCCTTCCAGGTGATCCCGCAGGATCTGGCGCGGCGGCTGACGCTGCGCCAGACCGTCGACATGGTCCGAGTGGCCATGGAGTTCTTCGAACAGTGGCTGCCCGCGCTCGCGCGCAACGACAGACAGCTGGTCGCGCTCACCGAGGCGGTGCTGCGATACGGGCGTGAGCTCGGCTTCGCGGCCGCCTCGGTGTACGCGAGCGCCGCCGAGTCGCGCGGCGCCTGGGATACTCGGCTCGAGGCGCTGGTCGTCGACGCCGTGGTGCGTGGCGACACCGGTCCCGACATGCTGTCGCGGGCGGCGACTCTGAACTGGGACGCCACCGCGCCCGCGACGGTACTGGTCGGCACGCCGCCGGGGGATCAGGGCGTGTCGATGGTCGGCGCGGTGCACACCATCGCGGCGCGGCACGGTCGCGCGGCGCTGGCCGTCGTGCAGGGTTCGCGGCTGGTGATGGTGGTCAGCGGCAATCTCGGTGAGGCGGGCTATGTCTCGCCGTTCCTCGGCGATCTGCTCGGCGAGGTGTTCTCCGAGGGGCCGGTCGTCATCGGTCCGACGGTGCGCACGTTGGGCGCCGCGCATGCCAGCGCCGTCGAGGCGTTGGCCGGGATGGAGGCCGTGGTGGGGTGGCGGGGTGCGCCGCGTCCGGTCCATGCGGCAGAATTGCTGCCCGAACGCGCCCTGCTCGGCGACCGTGCGGCGGTGGACGCGTTGAACGAGTATCTTGTGCTCCCGTTGGCGGCGGCCGGTTCGGCGCTCGCGGACACCCTCGACGCCTACCTCGATTGCGGCGGAGCCGTCGAGACCTGTGCGCGTCAGCTGTACGTCCATCCAAATACGGTTCGTTACCGACTCAAGCGCATAGGCGAGATAACGGGGCGTGATCCGATGAATCCTCGTGACGCGTACGTGCTCAGAATCGCGTCGACAGTAGGTCGTTTGACACGAACTCGTAACGAATCGTCAACACCGGCATCAGAGGTACCTCACATCCCAGTGGGTTCCGAGGGGATGTAACGGATCCGGCGAATCGGTCGATCGAGGCGGTCCCACATGGCTTTTTGTGGGACCCCCACAAAGAGCGTCTGAAAGCTTCATTCGCGTCGACATCTCGTGCGGGCCACCTCACAGTGTTTTCTTAGAGGCGTGATCGCGTTGCTCGCCCCTGGACAGGGGTCCCAGACACCCGGCATGCTCGCGCCTTGGCTCGACCTTCCCGGCGCGGGAGAACGCCTCGCTCTCTGGTCGAAGGCCGCAGGCCTCGATCTGGTCCGACTCGGCACAACGGCCACCGCCGACGAAATCGTCGACACGGCCGTCACCCAGCCGCTGGTGGTCGCCGCCGCGCTGCTGGCGTTCGCCGAAATCGAGCCGAACACACTTCCGGCGGATACCATCGTCGCCGGACACTCGGTCGGTGAATTCGCCGCGGCCGCGGTCGCGGGCGTCATCTCGCCCGACGACGCGGTGAAGCTCGCCGCCATCCGCGGCGCGGAAATGGCGAAGGCCTGCGCGGCGGTGCCGACCGGAATGTCCGCGGTGCTCGGCGGCGACGAAGCCGCCGTACTCGAACGGCTCGCCGAACTCGATCTGGTTCCGGCCAACCGCAACGCGGTCGGGCAGATCGTGGCGGCGGGCAAGCTCGAAGCCCTGGCCGAACTCGCGGCAGCCCCGCCGGAGAAAGCGCGTGTGCGCGCGCTTCCCGTGGCGGGCGCGTTCCACACCGCGTTCATGGCTCCGGCTCGGGACGCGGTGGCCGAAGCCATCGGGCGGATCGCCCCGAACGAGCCGACGCGCGTGCTGCTGTCGAATTTCGACGGTCAGCGGGTCGCGTCGGGTCGGGACGCGATCGACAAGCTCGCGGCGCAGGTCACCAACCCGGTGCGCTGGGATCTGTGCACCGAGACCGTCCGCGCCGCGGCGGTGTCGGGGGTGGCGGAACTGCCGCCCGCGGGCACCCTGGTCGGCATCGCCAAACGGGAGCTGAAAGGTACCCCGAATCTGGCGCTGAAAACTCCCGACGACCTCCCCGCTTTGGCCGGGCTCGCGAGTTCCGGCTAGTTTCCTCCGCGGCGGCACGACCAAAACCGTGCGGTCACGACGGAACCGTGGTAACCAACTGCGGCTTCGACCCGAAATAAACATAGAACGCCCTACAAGAAACGAGAAGGGAGCCACAACGTGGCCGCTCTGACCCAGGAACAAATCGTCGAGGAACTCGGCAAGATCATCGAAGAGGTGACGGGCATCGAACCGTCCGAGGTGACCATCGAGAAGTCCTTCGTCGATGACCTGGACATCGACTCGCTGTCCATGGTCGAGATCGCGGTGCAGACCGAGGACAAGTACGGGGTCAAGATCCCGGACGAGGATCTCGCGAGCCTGAAGACGGTCGGCGACGCTGTCGGCTACATCCAGAAGCTCGAGGCGGAGAACAGCGAAGCCGCCGCGGAGCTCAAGGCCAAGTTCGACGGCGAGTAGGGCCGAAACAGTGACCACTCCTTCCACCTTGAACGGGAATTTCCCCAACGTCGTCGTAACAAGCCTGGCGGCGACCACGTCGATCGCGGGTGACGTCGATGCGACGTGGAAGGGACTCCTCAACGGCGAGAGCGGTATCGACGTTCTCGAGGATTCCTTCATCGAGGAATACGACCTTCCGGTCCGCATCGGCGGCCACCTGAAGGTACGGCCTGACACCCTGCTGAGCCGGGTCGAATGTCGGCGCATGGCCTACGTGGAGCAGCTCGCGACCATTCTCGGTCGCGAGGTCTGGCGCAACGCGGGCAGCCCCGAAGTCGATCCCGAGCGGCTCGGTGTCGCCATCGGCACCGGACTCGGGGGCGGCGACGCCCTCATCGACTCGGTCGACAAGCTGAAGAACGGCGGCTATCGCAAGATTTCCCCGCTGGCTGTTCAGATGGTCATGCCGAACGGTCCGTCGGCCGTCGTCGGTCTCGAACTGAAGGCCAAGGCAGGAGTGGTCACTCCGGTCTCGGCATGCTCATCCGGCTCCGAGGCCATCGCCAACGCGTGGCGAATGATCGTGATGGGTGACGCCGACATGGTCGTCACCGGCGGCGTCGAAGGTTTCATCGACGCGGTGCCGATCGCGGCGTTCACCATGATGCGCGCCATGAGCACCCGTAACGACGATCCGAGGGGCGCCTCGCGTCCGTTCGACTCCGATCGCGACGGATTCGTGTTCGGCGAAGCGGGCGCCCTCATGGTCATCGAGACCGAGGAGCACGCCAAAGCGCGCGGCGCGACCATCCACGCCCGCCTGTTGGGTGCGGGCATCACTTCGGACGGCTACCACCTGGTCGCACCGGACCCCGAGGGCAGCGGCGCCGCGCGCGCCATGACCAGGGCCATGCAGACCGCCGGGCTGACCGCCAAGGACATCACCCACATCAACGCCCATGCCACCGCGACGCCGATCGGCGACACCGCCGAGGCGAAGGCGATCAACAAGGCCGTCGGCAACCACGCCTCGGTCTACGCGCCGAAATCGGCACTCGGACACTCGATCGGCGCCGTCGGCGCGCTCGAATCCGTGCTGACCGTGCTCAGCGTCCGCGACGGCATCGTGCCGCCCACGCTGAACCTGGAGAACCAGGATCCCGAGATCGACCTCGATGTGGTGCACGGTGAAGCCCGCCGCCAGGAGATCGAATACGCGATCAACAATTCCTTCGGCTTCGGTGGGCACAATGTGGCGCTCGCCTTCGGTCGCGCATAGCCGCTCGACCGACTGCACAACGAACCGGCGGGGGCTGGAAATCGCCCCCGCCTGTTCGACATTCGCAGCCGCGGTAGCGGCGCAAGACATTGATTGAGGAGAGTGAACGCGATGACAATCATGGCACCCGCGTTTCAACAAGAGACTGCGACGGACCCGCGTGACCCGCTGGGCAGGCTCCAGCGCTTCTTCGATCCCGGCACGGTTCTACCGCTACACCCGCGTGACAAGTCCGGTGTGCTCGCGGCAATCGGCGAGGTCGACGGCGTTCGCACCGTCGCGTACTGCTCCGACGCCACCGTCATGGGCGGCGCTATGGGTGTCGAGGGCTGCAAGCACATCGTCGACGCCATCGACACCGCCATCGACTCCGGCGTTCCCGTCGTCGGCATCTGGCATTCCGGCGGCGCGCGGCTCGCGGAGGGCGTCGAGGCGCTGCACGCGGTCGGCCTGGTCTTCGAGGCCATGGTTCGCGCGTCCGGTCTCGTCCCGCAGATCTCGGTGGTGCTCGGTTTCGCGGCGGGCGGCGCGGCCTACGGTCCCGCGCTCACCGACATCGTGATCATGGCGCCCGAGGGCAGGGTCTTCGTGACCGGCCCCGACGTGGTGCGCAGCGTCACCGGAGAGCAGGTCGACATGGTCACCCTCGGTGGCCCGGAGACCCACGGCAAGAAGTCGGGCGTCACCCACATCGTCGCCGACAGCGAATCCGATGCCATGCATCGCGGCCGCAGGCTGGTGTCGATGTTCGCCGAGCAGGGCACCTTCGATCTGGTGGCCGCCGAACACGGTGACGTCGACCTCAAGGCGTTGCTGCCGGAATCGGCCAAGCGCGCCTACGACGTGAAGCCGCTGGTGCACGAGCTGCTCGACAACATCAACGGCGAGTCCAGCTTCGAGGAACTGCAGGGCGGCTACGCGCGCAGCATGGTCACGGGCATCGGTCGCCTCGGCGGTCGCACCGTCGGCGTGCTCGCCAACAACCCGCTGCGCCTCGGCGGCTGCCTGAACTCCGAGAGCGCCGAGAAGGCCGCGCGTTTCGTTCGCCTGTGCGACGCGTTCGGCATTCCGCTGATCGTGATCACCGACGTGCCGGGCTACCTGCCCGGCGTCGGACAGGAATGGGACGGCGTCGTGCGCCGCGGCGCGAAACTGCTGCACGCCTTCGCCGAGGCGCGGGTGCCGCGGGTCACGCTGGTCACCAGGAAGATCTACGGTGGCGCCTACATCGCGATGAACGCGCGTTCGCTCGGCGCGACCGCCGTCTACGCGTGGCCGGGTTCCGAGGTCGCCGTCATGGGCGCCAAGGCCGCGGTCGGCATCCTGCACAAGAAGGCGCTGGCCGCCGCGCCGGAGGAGGAGCGGGAGGCGCTGCACGAGCGTCTCACCGTCGAGCACGAGAAGATCGCGGGCGGCGTCGAGCGCGCCATCTCGATCGGGGTCGTTGACGAGGTCATCGACCCGGCCAAGACCCGCAGCACGATCGCGGCGGCGCTGGCCGCCGCGCCTTCGCGCCCCAGCCATCACAAGAACATCCCGCTGTGATCGCCTTCGCGTGAGCTGACAAGCGAGTGCGGCCGGGGGGGGGGGGGCCGCCCCCCCGGGCGCCCCCCCCCCGGCGGGGGGGGGGGCAGGGG
>NZ_JADMLG010000013.1:27411-127316 GCF_015674855.1 Nocardia bovistercoris
CTGGCCGGGTGGCTCACCCGGGTGGCCGGCGGTCGCCCCCCGCCCCCCGGCGGGGGCCCCACGGCTCGTTTCGCGAGGTGAACAGGTCGCGATGTGACCTGCTGGAATCGTGCGCTGGGTAGCATCGGGGAGTGCGTTACGAGGACCTTGCCGATGAGCCGTGTTCGATCACGCGGCCGCTGGTGATTCTGGGCGACCGGTGGACGCTGGTGATCCTGAAATACTGTTTCGCGGGCGTGCGGCGTTTCAACGCGTTCCAGAGCGCGCTCGGTATTTCCCGCAGTCGCCTCCAGGATCGGCTCGATCGGTTGATCGAGCACGGAATCCTGGTGAAACAGAAGGCCGCGGTAGGCGCGCACGAGGAATATCGCCTGACGCCGAAGGGACACGACCTCTATCCGATTCTCATGGCGATCCGGGATTGGGGTGACGCGCACATGGCCCCGGAGGGTGCGCCGGTGGAATACCGTCATCGCGGATGCACGGGGGAGGCGCGTGTCCACCTCGAATGTGATTGCTGCGGTGCGGCTTTGACGGCGCGTGAGGTCGAACCGCTGCCTGGGCCCGGTCTTACCGGTGAGGTGGCGTCGGAGTCCGGGCGGGTCGCGGGCTGATTCACGGCCGCGCGTGCACAACTCGCGCGGATCATGTCGGCCGCGATGCGACTACCTCCGCGCGCTCGCCCAGTGGATTCGGCTGGTGTTCAGTGGCATTGAGCCATTCGAAGGGGGCCGAGGGATCTGCTGATGTCATGGCGGCATGGTGGCAGAACCCACCGACACCGGAGGGCGCTCAATCCGTGTGCCAGGTCACGACGTCGTCGATGTCGGCGCGGGTGGTACGGAAGGTGTTCACGGGATGGTCGCGGTCGGGGTAGCCGAAGGAGACGCCGACGGCGATCTGGCGGTTGTCGGGGATGGCGAAGTGCTCGCGGAGGAAGGGGGAGTAGGTGGCGAGGGCGGCTTGCGGCGCCGCGCCGAGGCCGAGGCTCTGGGCGCCGAGCAGGAAGTTGCCGAGGTAGAGGCCGCAGTCGAGGGCGCCGTAGGGGCCCAGGTCGGCCTCGGTGGTGATGATCGCGACGTGCGGTGCGTCGAAAAGGGCGAAGTTGCGCAGGGTTTGGCGCAGGGCGGCGGCCTTGTCGTCTCTCGCGATGCCGACGCTTTCGTAGAGTTGCGCGCCGCATTCGCGGCGGCGGTCGCGGAAGACTCCGTCGTATCGGGTGGGGAAGGGGATGTCCGATCGCGGTGTGTTGGTGGTGATGTGGTCGAGCAGGGCGGTGCGGAAGCGTTCGGTGCCTTCGCCTTCGGTGATCGTGACCTGCCAGGGCTGGGTGTTGCACCAGGAGGGGGTGCGCTGGGCGAGGCGGAGCAGGGTTTCGATGGTGTCGCGGTCGACCGGCCGCTGGGTGAACTGGCGGCAGGTCCAGCGCTGGTCGAGCAGGTCGCGCAGGACGGCGTAGGTGTCGGTGTGTGTTTCGGTCGGGCTCATCGGCCAACCCCTCCGTGCAAGTGGTTCTATTTCGAGACCAAATCTAGCATCGGTGGTCTCATTTCGAAACCGTTTCGGTGGGTCAGCGCGGGTCAGCGGCGATGGCGTCGCGGACGCTGGTCTCCTGATCGCCGAGGAAGGTCGGATCGGGGCGGGTGATCATGGCCACCGCAGCCTTGGTCGCGGCGAGCTGGTCGCGGATCCAGCACTTCCAGTACACCCCGTTGTGTGGCTGCCCGTGATCGGCGACGCCGACGGCATCGACCCCTACCGAACGGCACAGCGCGATGGTGCGCGCCATGCTGAAATCCTGATTCACCACCACCGCGCGCTCCACCCCGAAGATGCGCTTGGCCCGCGTGCAGGACTGGTAGGTGTCGAATCCGGCGTAGTCGAGCGCGATCTTCTCGGCGGGCACGCCGCGGCGGATCAGGTAGTCGCGCATGGCGGTCGGTTCGTCGTAGTGGGGTGTGCCGTTGTCGCCGGTCAACAGCAGTGCACGCACCCGGCCCGATTCCAGCAGTCGCTGCCCGATCTGCAGGCGGGCCTGCACATACGGCGACGGGGTGCCGTCCGCGTAGATCTGCGCGCCGAACACGATCGCGACATCGGCGGCGGGCACCGCGTCGGCGCTGTACTCGTGACCCGAGGCGCTGTAGCGCACCCACCCGATCGCGGCGCCCGCGACCAGGCAGGCGATCAGCGCCGTCGCCGCGCCGACGCGCAGCACCAGTCGCCCGCTCGGCACGTATCTCGGCCGGGGGGAGTCTGTCGATCGCGCCGTCCGCCCCCGGCTCCGTGTCCATATTTCACGAAGTCTCACCCTCGCAGTCTGCCCGAAATCCGTGCGCGGGCCCACATCGCAAAACCGGGTCGGGCCGTCGGGGCGGCCGGCAGAATCCGAGCCATGGGGTCCGAAGGGGCCGGATCGTCGCGACCCGAAGCGTCGTCGCGTTCCGAGGCCCGCGCCACCCGCAAGCGTCACGGCAGGCATTACACGCCACCCGCGCTCGCGCGTTTCCTCGCGCGACGGCTGCTGGCCAACCTGCCGCGACCGGACTTATCGGGTGCGCTGCGAGTCCTGGATCCTGCCTGCGGCGACGGTGAACTGCTGCTGTCGCTGCACCGCGAGATCGCCGCGCGGCTGCCGGATGTGCGCGTGGAATCGACCGGCTTCGATCTGGACGAGAACGCCCTCGAGGTGGCTCGCGAGCGGGCCGCGGCGGCGCGGATCGAGATCACCTGGCACGCGGGGGATTTCCTGGCCGAGTCGCACCGGCTGGCCGACGGCAGTTTCGACGTGATCATCACCAACCCGCCGTATGTGCGCACCCAGCAGTTGGGCGGCGCCACGGCGCGCATGCTCGCCCGGCGTTTCGGACTGCGCGGGCGTATCGACCTCACCCATCCGTTCGTGGCCGTGGCGCCGCGGTTGTTGCGCCCCGGCGGCGCGCTCGGGCTGCTGTGCGCGAACCGGTTCCTCACCACGCGCGCGGGGGCCAATATCCGCGCGATCCTGCGCGGCGAACTCGCGCCGGTCGAACTCTACGATCTCGGCGACACGAAACTGTTCGAGGCCGCGGTCCTGCCCGCCATCACCATCGCGACCCGCACGCGGGCGCGACCGGAGTGCCGCTTCGTCTCCGCCTACGAGGCGCCCGAGGTCGAAACCGATTCCAGCGCGGACCTGTTCGAGGCGTTGACCGGTGCGACCGGGGGCCGGGTCGCGCACAACGGCCGGGTGTTCGCGGTCGAGGTGGGCAAGCTGTGGGCCGACGCCGCCACCGACTCGGCGTCGCGCGCGGCGAGCACCTGGCGGATGTCGCGCCCGAATCTGGACTCCTGGCTGGCCGATATCGAGGACCGCACCTGGCGCGATTTCGGCGAGGTCGGCCGCATCCGGGTCGGCATCAAGACGACCGCGGACCGGGTGTTCATCTCCGACCGGTGGCAGCAGGCGTCGCCGTGCCCGGAGCCGGAGTTGTTGTTGCCGTTGATCACCCACCACGACCTGGCGCCGTGGCGGCTCGCGCGGACCCGCGACACCCGCGTGCTGTATCCCTACGACACTTCCGTGCCCCGGCGGACGCCGGTGGACCTGGCGCGATTCCCCGCGGCCTCGGCCTATCTGCGGGCGCACGAGGAGGTGCTGGCGGGGCGGCGCTATGTGCTCGACAGCGGTCGCGACTGGTTCGAGATCTGGGTGCCGCAGCGGCCGCATCTGTGGCGGGCGCCCAAAGTCGTCTTCCCCGATATCAGCGAGCGTCCCCGGTTCGCGCTGGATCGTTCGGGGGCCGTGGTGAACGGCGACTGCTATTGGATCTCGCTGGCGGACCTGGGTAGCGAACGCATGGCGTATCTGCTGATGGGCGTGGCGAATTCGACGCTCGGGGTGCGCTTCTACGACGCGGTCTGCGGTAACCGCCTGTATTCGGGCAGGCGGCGGTGGATCACCCAGTACGTTTCGCGGCTGCCGCTACCGGATCCGAGTTCGGCCGCCGCGGCCGAGATCGTCGAGCTGGTCGGTGAGTTGATGGGAGGACGCGCCTTCGACGACGAGGCGCGAGCGCTGTTGGACGAGTTGGTCGGCGCGGCGTTCGGCGTGGTCGCGGACGCGGTGGCATCGGACTCGGCTGTGGCATCGGACTCGGCTGTGGTGTCGGGTTCGGGCGTGGTGTCGTGTTCGGGTGTGGAGCCGGCCTCGGTCGTGGCGCGAGGCTCGGCCGGGGTGGCGGATTCGGGCGTCGTGGTGTCGAGTTCGGGTGCGGTGTTCGAGTAGTCCGCGACGACGGTTCAGCTCGCGCCGTGGGCGACCACCATGGGCAGCAGGGTGCGACGGGCGAATTCGCGGCCCGCGTCGATGTCGTCGAGGGGGATCAGGCCGTCGGGGGTGAGGGCGAGGGAGAGGGCGAGCCTTGCCATGATCTCGGCGACCAGGTCGGGGTCGAAGTCGCGGTCTGTGGGGCGCAGTTCGCGTAGCTTCTCCGCGAGGTAGGTGCGGCCGACGGTGAGGATGGGGCCCGCTTCGGTGGTGAGGCGGGGCAGGATCAGGTCGGGTTCGGTGCGCAGCAGGCGGCGCAGCAGTTCGTTGCCCGCCATCGACGCGATGAAGGCGACGAAGATCTCGACGAGCTGGTCCTCGGTGCTCTCGACCGTCTGCACGCGCTTGTCGATCTCGGCGACGAAGCGTTGCGCCTCCCGCAGGCTGACGGCTTCGACCAGGTCGTTCTTGGATTCGAAGCGCCGGTAGAGGGTAGCGGGGCTGATGCCCGCGCGGCGCGCGATCTCACCCATGCTCGTGCGTTTGATCCCGAAGTCCAGGAAGGCCGACAGCGCGCTTTCCAGAACCTTTATCTCACCGTCGCTGACAGGTTTGTCCAGGATCCGCTGGAGCATGGACGGGATGGACGGCATCGGATCTCCAGTCGGTCGGGTGCGCGGCATGCGCGCGCGGACAGCGCGGGGCGGACGATCATTATTCCACCGCCGCGTGCTGCCGCGACCTGGTTCGATGATCCGCTGAGTGGAAGGTGTACGAATCATCTCACCGTATCGCCACGCGCCGCGATCCGAACGGCGCGAATCGGCTATCGACTCGGTAGATCCAGATCGGCCATTTCTCGCTCGATGGCGTTGGCCGCGAAATCCACGCCCCTGGAGCGTAGTTCGTGAACTCGACGCTGTAATGCCTCGATGCCGCCGGGTTGTGCCGCGATATCCGCGACACTGATCCGCCCCTTCGGCCGGTGCATACTCGAATTTCCGTACGACACCGTGATACCTCCTGCCCGCACGCAACGCCAGGCCACCCTTCGGGGGCCGCCTTCGCGATTCGCTACCGCGAATTCACTTCAGCGACATCGCTGGACGAAACGTCTCGGCATAGAGCCCCCGCGACGCCGGGCACGCAAGACAGAGGTTATCAGGCCGTTTCGTGGGCCATTCGGCCATTGTGCGAGGTATCACACGGCGGTAATGGCATCACAGTCATGACCTATCGCGATCACGGGATCCGGTGGCTTCGCGGTGCACTGCCGCGTTGTGCACGTATACGGCGCTGTTGAGTCGGATGCCGTCGATATCGGCCTCGCTCAATTCTCGGCGCACCTTGCCTGGCACCCCCGCGACCAGGGAGCCGGGCGGGATCCGCGCACCCTCGGGGATCAGGGCGTTGGCGGCGATCAGGCTGCCCGCGCCGATCACCGCGCCGTTGAGCACCGTGGCGCCCATGCCGACCAGCACGTCGTCGCCGACCACGCAGCCGTGCAGAATCGCGTTGTGTCCCACCGAAACACCCGAACCGACGAGCAGCGGGAAACCGGGATCGGCGTGCAGGACGCAACCGTCCTGGATATTCGTCCGCGCGCCGATGGTGATGTCCTCCACATCCGCGCGCACCACCGCGCCGTACCAGATGCTGACCTCGGCGCCCAAGCGGGCGCGCCCGATCACCGTCGCGGTGGGCGCTGTCCAGGCGCTTTCATCGATCTGTGGCGCGAAACCGCCGAGCTCAATCCTCATGAAGGCAACATAACCGGTCGGTATTCGGGTGCGTTCGGGGCGCCGCCGTCCCGCGCGCCTTCGTGGCGAAGCCGTCGCGGGTGGGCGACGATGGCGTTATGAGGATCGGAGTTCCGCGGGAGGTCAAGGAGCAGGAGTTCCGTGTGGCGCTGACGCCCGCGGGCACGGGGGAATTGGTTCGGCACGGCCACGACGTACTGGTCGAGGCGGACGCGGGCGTCGGTTCCGCCTTCTCCGACGCCGACTACGCCGCGGCGGGGGCGCGCCTCACACCGTCGACGGAACAGGTGTGGGCCGACAGCGAACTGGTGCTGAAGGTCAAGGAACCCGTCGAATCGGAGTATTCGCGCATGCGGTCGGGGCAGGTGCTGTTCACCTACCTGCACCTGGCCGCGTCGCTGGCGTGCACGGAAGCGATCCTGCGGTCCGGGATCACCGCGATCGCCTACGAGACGGTGCGCGCCGCCGACGGGACGCTGCCGTTGCTCGCGCCCATGAGCGAGGTCGCCGGGCGGCTCGGTCCGCAGGTCGGCGCGTATCACCTGATGGCGCCGCTCGGCGGTGGCGGCGTGCTGCTCGGCGGGGTGCCGGGCACGCGGCCCGCCGAAGTGGTGGTGCTCGGGGGCGGGGTCGCGGGCACCAACGCGGCGACGGTGGCGGCGGGCATGGGCGCGCGGGTCACCGTCCTCGACACCAATCCGGCGCGGCTGCGCGACATCGACAGTCGACACCACGGCAGGCTCACCACCCTCGCCTCCAACGCCGCCGAGATCGAACGCGCGGTGCTCGCCGCCGACCTGGTGATCGGCTCGGTGCTGGTTCCGGGTGCGCGCGCCCCGAAACTGATCCCCCTCGACCTGGTGGCGCGGATGCGGCCCGGATCGGTGCTGGTCGACATCGCCATCGACCAGGGCGGCTGCTTCGAAGGCTCACGACCGACCACGCACGCGAATCCCACCTATCCCGTGGCGAACTCGCTGTACTACTGCGTCGCCAACATGCCGGGTGCGGTCCCGCACACCTCGACCGTCGCCCTCACCAACGCGACCCTGCCCTACATCCTGGCCATCGCCGACGCGGGCTGGCGCCGGGCCTGCGAGACGCACCCGGATCTCGGGCACGGTCTCACCGCCGACGGGGGGCGATTGTTGTCGGTCGAAGTCGCCGCGGCGCACGGGTTCGCGGTGGCGCCGACGGTCGACGCGGTCGGGTGAAACCGTTCGGGCAGGCGCGCGTTGGTGGCGGGCGTCGGGACGCACCGGGTATCGCGCACGAGTTCATCGCCGCGCCGGTCGGGAAGTCGCCGTCGCGCACGGTTTCGCGGCGGACCTGATGGTCGGTGCGGTCGGGTGAAGCTGTTCGGGTCGGCGCCGAAGCGTGTCGGTGGCGGGCCTGCGAAACGCACTCGGATCTCGGGCCACGGTCTCGCTGCCGATGGGGGGGCGGTTGTTGTCGGTCGAAGTCGCCGTCGCGTACGGGTCAGCGGCGGTGGTGGTGGTCGACGCGGTCGGAACCCGTTCAAGGCGTTGCTGCCGGGCTGTTCAGGAGGGGTCGTTCAGATACCAGTCGGGTTCGCCGTCCATCGGTAGGTCGCGCAGCTTGTCGGGATTGCGGACCACGGTGATGGCGGTGATGCGGCCCGCGTCGATCGTGAAATCGAACACGCCCGCGTGGTTGCCGTCGAACACGATCAGGCCCGGTCTGCCGTTGACCAGGACCGCGCGGCCCCAGCCGCCCTTGGCCGCGGGGGCGTGATACCAGCCGAGCAGCAGTTTCGCGATGAGTTCCGCGCCGCGCACGGCCTGTCGGATCGCGGGCACCTTGCCGCCGCCGTCGGCGGTGAGGCTGATGTGGGTATCCAGAACGCCGAGCAGGGCGCTCAGATCACCCGAGCGCCACGCCAGCGCGAAAGCCGAGACCACCTTGCGCTGCTCGTCGGCGCCGGCGGGGAAGCGCGGCGTGCCGTCCTCCACGTGTTTGCGGGCGCGCGAAGTCAGTTGGCGCACCGCCGCCGGGGTGCGGCCGACGACCTCGGCGACCTCGGGACCGCTCATGCCGAACACGTCATGAAGGACGAAAGCGGTGCGCTCGGCGGGGGACAGCGATTCCAGGACCACCAGCAACGCGGTGGTGACCCGCTCGTCCTGGCTGATCCGGTCGGCCGGATCGTCGGTGGTCGTGACCCGCGGCTCAGGTAGCCAATCGCCCACATACTGTTCGCGCCGGGCGCGCGCCGAGCCGAGCTGGTCGAGCGCGAGCCTGCCGGTGACGGTACTCAGCCAGGCGCGCAGGTTCTCGATCTCGACGGCCCGGCCCGCCTCGTGGTGACGCTGCAACCGCAGCCACGCCTCCTGCACCACATCGTCGGCGTCGGCGAGACTGCCGAGGGTGCTGTAGGCGAGTCGGCGCAGGTAGGGGCGGTGCTCTTCGAAACGTCGGGCGAGTTCGGCGGTGTCGAGGGGAGTCGCGGGCTCGTCGGAGTTCACAGCGGTCACCGTTCGGTCGGGACGACCCGGCGGGGGTCGTTCGGGGCGGGAGCGTCGATGGGGAGACGACGTCCGCCGCGCGAGTGTGACATCCGCGCGGATCAGGAGGTCCAGGGACCGATGCCGCCGACCTTCTCGATGCGGATGCGGGTCAGGAATCCCGGCGGCGCGTCCGGCGGCGGGAAGACCGCGTCGGGGCCGACGAGGGTCTTCGCCAAATCGGCCAGCAGTTCCGGCGCGCCGCCCTCGACCACGCGCGCGGAACCGGTGATCGCCAGGTACGGGCGCATGACCGCGTCGCGTTCTTGGGCGAGAACGGTCACCGCGACGCGCGGGTCGCGGCGGACGTTGCGCACCTTCTTGTATTCGCCGAGATGGGCGGTCACCAGTTCGTCGCCGTCCTCGGTGGAGCGCAAGGCCACCCACACCACGCTGACCTGCGGGTCACCGCCGGGGTTCAAGGTCACCAGGGTGGCTTCCGCGCCGTCGCCGATGAGTGCGCGAGCCGTGTCGTCGAGTCTCATACGGGTGTTCTACCTTCGCCCGTGCCATTTCATTCCCATGACGTGCGGCGCACATGTCATGCCGTTTCGCCTCGGATGGTCCGTTGGGCGTACCACCGCATCGGCCTCGCCCGCACCGCCTCCTGGGCCGCGTCCTCCGACCAAGCCGTCGACCGTTGGGTGTGCCGCCGCATCGGTCTCGCCCTCGTCGCGCTGCTTGCTGTCTCCGTCGAACCGACTCCCTAAGTCTCCGGCTACGGGTGTGCGCACGGGGGTTTTCGCGGAGCCGATACTCTCGCCGGGTGCGGAAGGGGATTTCGACGGCGGTCGGGCTGGCGGTGGGCTTCGCGCTCGATCGCGTGTTCGGGGATCCGCGGCGCGGGCATCCGGTAGCCGGATTCGGCTCGGCGGCAGTGGCTTTGGAGCGCCGGACGTATGCCGATCGCAGGTCGGCGGGGGTGGTGCACGAGGCGCTCGCGGTGGGGGCGGTGCTCGGGATCGGTATGGTCGCGCGCCGGGGTGCGGTGGTGGCTGTCGCGCTGGCCACCTGGACGGTGCTGGGTGGGCGCAGCCTCGCGAAGGCGGGTAGGCAGATGGCGGATCGGCTGGAATCCGGTGATCTCGCGGGTGCGCGCGAATTGCTGCCGTCGCTGTGCGGGCGCGATCCCGAGGTGCTCGACGCCGACGGATTGGCCCGTGCCGCACTGGAATCCATCGCCGAGAACACCTCCGACGCGACGGTCGCTCCGCTGCTGTGGGGAGCGGTCGCCGGTGTGCCCGGACTGCTCGGCTATCGCGCGGTGAACACTCTCGACGCCATGATCGGCTACCGCGACGAGCGCTATCTGCGCTTCGGGTGGGCGGCGGCGCGCACCGACGATGTCGCCAATCTGCTGCCCGCGCGCGTCACCGGGGTGCTGACCGCGGCGCTCGCTCCAATGGTCGGCGGTCACCCCGCCGACGCGCTGCGGGCGTGGCGCCGGGACGCGAGTGGACATCCGAGCCCGAACGCGGGAGTGGTCGAGGCGACCATGGCTGGTGCGCTCGGCGTCCGGCTCGGCGGCAGGACGGAGTATCGGCACGGCGTGGAAATGCGTCCGACACTGGGCGAAGGCCCCGCTCCGGCGGTGCCGGACCTGCGGCGCGCGGTGCGGATGTCGGAAGCCGTGCAGATCGCCGCCGTCGTGGTCGCGGTCGGCATCGCATTCCGGCGTGCGGCGTGACGCGGTTCCGGCGGTCGTGAACCCACGTTCGACGGCGGATGTTCGGCGGGAATGTCCTTCCGGCGACGATGCGGTCTCGGTACGGAGGTGCGTCGCATGCCGGGGCGAGGTCGGTTCGACGGTGCCGGATCTGCGTCGTTCAGGTGTCGTAGATGGATAAGTGGACGGTCAGTGTCGCACCGCTGCGGTAGGTGCGGTGCGAAGCACGCCAACGGGTGCCGGTGGTCAGGGCAACGGTGGTTCAGGGCGGAGCGCCCGCCGCGAGAATAATGCCGCACGTCGCGCGGGATCTCAGGTTCTGTCGCGACCGTAGCGGTCGGCGAGGCGGTTCTGCGGTGTCTGTCGCGGGGTCGGCGCGGGTCCGTCGGTTGCGGCCTTGTCCTTGCGGCGTTCGCGGATTTCGGCCCAGACGAAATAGCCGAGGCCGAGGGGGGCCATGATGCCGAAGGCCAGCCATTGCAGGCCGTAGGACAGGTACGGGCCCGCGTCGAGTTGGGGGAGGGGCGTTGGGGTGAAGGCGCCGGGCTGGTTCTCCGAGAGCTGGAGGTAGCCGCCGCGATCACCGGCGGGGATGGTGGTCAGCGGCAGGCCGATGACGGTCATCGCCTGGGTGGTGTCGATCGAATACACCTGGCGGAAACCGTCTTCGGTGAGGGGTGCGCGATCGGGGACGACGCCTTCGGAGACGCGCACGCGGCCCTCGATGTGCTGCGGTCCCGCGGGCGGGTCCGCGATCGCGGGCGGACGGGTGCTGCCCGCGACGGCGGCGACCAGGCCGCGGTCGACGAGCAGGATGCGGCCGTCGGTGGTCTTGAAGGCGGCCAGCACCGCGTAACCCGGCGCGCCGTCCAGGTGGCGCAGCCGCACGAGCAGCGTGGATTCGGGGACGAAGGCGCCGTCCGCGGTGACGCGTCGCCACTCGGTGTCGGTGCCGGAACCCTCGATCACGGAGGTGATGTCGACGGGGTCGGCGCGCACCGAATCGGCGATGGCCTGGTTGCGGTGCGAGGTCGAGGTGTTCTTGCCGAGCTGCCACGGCGCGAGCACGGTGAAGCACAGGTAGGCGAACGCGATCACCACGCCCGCGAGGATGAACCAGCTGGGGCGCAGCAGGAATCCGAAGCGTCGCATCAGCGGGCCCCCTCGCCGAGTGCGATGTGCACCCAGTCGAGCAGGCCGGGGACGGCGGCCTCGATCTGGGCGCGGACCCGTTCGAAATCGGTGCTGTCGCCGTAGTAGGGGTCGGGCACGTCGGGACCGTCGGCGTCGGGGTCGAAGCTGCGCAGCAACCGTCGCCGGTCGGTGGGGACGCCGAGGCGGGCGAGTTCACGGTCGTGGCCGCGGTCGAGCGCGACGAGCAGGTCGGCGGCGCGGTGGCCCGCGTCGAGCACCGCGGCCTCGTGACCCACCGGATAGCCGTGTTTGCGCAGGGTTGCGGTGGTGCGCGGGTCGGCGTCGTCGCCCACGTGCCAGCCGTTGGTGCCCGCGCTGCTCACCCGGACCCGTTCGGACAGCCCCGCCTCGTCGAGGCGATGGGCGAAGATCTTCTCCGCCATCGGGGACCGGCAGATGTTCCCGGTGCAGATGAATGTGACGTGCAGCTGACCCACGACAGCCATTCTGTCCGGTCGGGCTACTACGGCGCCACGTAGGGTGTTGGATCGTGTCTCCCGACCCCGTCGACTACGCGAAACTCCGTCACCACGGCGATGTGGACGTGCGCGCGGGCATGCTCGATTTCGCGGTCAACGTGCGGGGCGGCGGGCCACCCGACTGGTTGCGCGCCCGTCTCGCGGCGGCCCTCGACGACCTCGGCCGCTACCCCGCGCCCGCCGCTGACCTCGCCGCCCGCACCGCCGTGGCCGCGCGACACCGGCGCGCGCCGGAGGAGGTGCTGCTGCTCGCGGGCGCGGCCGAGGGTTTCGCTTTGCTCCCGAAGCTCGCGCCGCGACTGGCCGCGGTGATCCATCCGTCGTTCACCGAACCCGAGCTGGCGCTGCGGCAGGCGGGGATCGCGGTGACGCGGGTCGTGCTCGAACCGCCCTACGCGCTCGATCCGGCGGCCGTGCCCGATGCGGCGGACCTGGTCGTGCTCGGCAATCCGACCAACCCGACCTCGGTACTGCATCCCGCCGCCACCGTGCGGGCGCTGCGTCGGCCGGGTCGCACGGTGGTGGTCGACGAGGCGTTCGCCGACGCGATCGTGGACGAACCGGAGTCGGTGGCCGCCGAGCCCGACATCCTGGTGCTGCGCAGTCTCACCAAGACCTGGGCTCTGGCGGGTCTGCGCTGTGGTTACGTACTCGGCGCGCCGGAGGTGCTGGCCCGTCTGGAACACGGCAGGCCGCACTGGCCGCTCGGCGCGCTCCAGGTGGCGGCCATCGCCGCCACAGCGACCCCCGAAGCCGTCGCCGAGACCCGCGTGCGCGCGCTTGAGATCGCCCGACAGCGCGCCGCGATGATCCCGCGCCTCACCGAACTCGGGGTGACCGTGCACACTCCCGCCCACGCACCGTATCTGCTGCTGCACGTCCCCGACGGGGAAGAGCTGCGCGAGCATCTCACCCGCCGCGCCATCGCCGTCCGTCGCGCCGACACCTTCCCCGGCCTCGGACCGAACCACCTGCGAGTCGCGGTCCGCGCGGAACCCGAAGTGGATCGCCTGATCGCCGCCATCGAAACCTTCGCCGTCCGCCTCGACGCCTGACCTGTGGGTCGCCGATCTCGTGAGCTTTCGCGGTGTGGCCGGTGACCGCGGCACCGAGGAGTGGCGGCCGATGCGGGAGGATCGGTGGGGACGGTCGGACGGAGCTGGGAGAGGCGGATGGTGACGACGCTGGCGCGACTCATCGAGGTGTTGGACGCGGCGTATCCGCCGAGGCTCGCTGAGTCGTGGGATTCGGTCGGGTTGGTGTGCGGCGATCCCGGCGACGAGGTACGCCGGGTGCTGTTCGCCGTCGACGCGACGGCGCAGGTGGTTGCGGAGGCGATCGACTGGCGGGCGCAGGCGTTGGTCGTGCACCATCCGCTGCTGTTGCGCGGCGTCGATTCGGTGGCGGCGAATACGCCCAAGGGTGCGCTGGTGCACGAACTCGTCCGCGCCGGTTGCGCGCTGTTCACCGCGCACACCAACGCCGATTCCGCCGATCCGGGCGTGTCGGATGCGCTCGCGGCGGCGCTCGGGCTCACTGTCACCGGTCCGCTGGATCCGAAGCAGGCCGCCACCGTCGATCTCTGGACGGTGCAGGTGCCGCGCGAGCACACCGAGCGGGTGCTGTCGGGGCTGTTCGCGGCCGGGGCGGGCGGCAGCGGGAACTATCGGGAGTGCGCGGTGCGGTCCGCGTCGGTCGGGCAGTTCCGTCCGGTGGCGGGTGCGCGTCCCGCGCTCGGGCGGGTCGGGGAACTCGAACAGGTCGAGGAGGACCGGGTCGAGGTGGTCGCGCCGCCCTCGGCGCGCGCGGCGGTGCTCGCCGCTCTGCGCGCCGCGCATCCCTACGAGGAACCGGCTTATCACGTCACCGAGCGTGCGCCGCTGCGTTCGGGCGTCGGGATCGGGCGGGTCGGCACGCTGCCCGCACCGGAGACCTTGCTGGCCTTCACCGCACGGGTGCGCGCGGCGCTGCCCGCGACGGTGTGGGGTGTGCGGGCGGCGGGCGACCCGGATCGGGTGATCGAGTCGGTGGCGGTGTGCGGCGGCGCGGGCGACTCGTATCTCGGCGCGGTGTCGCGGCTGGGCGTCGACGCCTACCTGACCTCCGACCTGCGCCATCACCCCGCCGACGAACATCTGCGCGCGGGCGGCCCGGCGTTGGTCGACGCCGCGCACTGGGCGACCGAATTCCCGTGGTGCGCACAGGCGGCGGCCTTCGTGGACAGCGCGCTGCCGGAACTACGGACGCGGGTCTCGTCGCTGCGTACCGATCCGTGGACGATGGACGGCACCGAATGACCGTTCGGTCGCGATGATTTCGGTTCCGGCCGGCGTGTTGCCGGTGTGTCGCCCGATTCGGGTCGAATCGAATCGGGCGAACCGGGTACAACTACCGCTATGAACTACCCGGTGGACTTCGGGTTCGTGCAGATCGGCCTGATTCTGCTGATCCTGATCGCTGTGGCGCTGATCGTCTCGGCGCTGGTGATGATGCGCAAACGCGGACCGAAGGTCCTGCTCGGACGGGGGATAGGCGGTTTCGCGATACTCGTGGTCGCGGGCGGGCTGCTCTGGGTCGCCACGTTGATGCAGACCTACCTCGGGCTCAGCGGTGAGATCAAGGCGGCCCACGTCGTGGTGAAAGAGGTTGGCGGACAAGATCATCAACTCGAGGTCGAACTCACCCTCTTCGACGACGAAGGCAAGACCGACCGCACCGAGAAGTACCAGGTGCAGGGCGACTTGTGGGTGCTACAGGCCAATATCGTCGAACTCGAGCCGTGGGTCAACGCGCTGGGTTTCCACTCCGGATACCGCGTGACCAGGCTCTACGGTCAGCGACTCGACGGCGTCGCCACCACCCAGAACCACATCTTCGTCAACGGCGACGACCGCGACTTCTTCGACGACATGCGCGACGGCTCCTGGTACACCGAACCGTTCGTGCGCTCGGCCTACGGCAACGCGGTGATCGCCACACCCGGCGAATTCGACGTCTACATCTCCCGCGACGCCATCAAGACCCGCGCCGCGGGCAGCTAGCCCGGGACGGCCGCACCGCGGGACCCGCGCAGACAGGTACGGTTGAGGATCGGCATTCGCACCCCTCGGTTCGGATGCTTTCCCCGTCCGCGCACCGTATCCAGGGAGTTTGTCCCCGTTGAATGTCGAACCACCGATCCAGGCCAAGTTGCTCAGGCTCGCCGCCGTCGACGTCGAACTGACACGGATCGCCCATCGCCGCACCGTCCTGCCCGAACAGCAGGAGGTCACGCGGCTGGAGGGGGAGCGCAACGCGCACAAGGACGCCGCGGTGGCCGTGGAGATCCAGCTCGACGACCTCGATCGCGACATCAAGAAGTTGGAGGGCGAGGTCGACGCGGTCCGCAAACGCGAGGAACGCGACAAAGGGATGCTCACCGCGGGCTCGGTCAACGCCAAACAGCTCTCGGAGATCCAGCACGAACTCGGCAGCCTGGAGCGCAGGCGCTCGGTGCTCGAGGACGAACTCCTCGAGGTGATGGAACGTCGGGAGGCCGCGGAGTCCGACCACGATCACGCGGGCGCGCGGCTGAGCAAGACCGACGAGGAACTCACCGACGCGCGGCGGCTGCGCGACGAGGCGCTGGCCGATCTGGACGTCGCGCAGCACCGCTGCGACACCGACCGGGGCGGACTGGTCGAAGCACTGCCCGTGGACCTGCTCGCCGTCTACGACCGCCAGCGCGCCGCGCACGGGGTCGGGGCCGCGTTGTTGCAGGCCCGCCGGTGCGGCGGCTGCCGGATCGAACTCGATCGCGGCGAGATCGCCCGGATCGCGAAAGCCGCGCCCGACGCCGTCGTCCGTTGCCCCGAATGCGGTGCGATCCTGGTGCGCACCAAGGAATCGGGGCTGTGACCTATTCCTTCGGTGCCGCCCGATTCGCTCGTTTCGGCGAGCAGGCGGCGGTGCAGTGGTTAGGTTGTGAACGACCCGAGGCGGTTGTGAGCGAGGAGTTCGGGTAGTGGGCAACGAACACGTCATCGTCGAAGCGGACGGTGGTTCGCGGGGCAATCCGGGGCCTGCCGGGTTCGGTGCGGTCGTCTACGACTGCGATCACGCGGCGGTGCTGGCCGAGCGCAGGGAGTTCATCGGCGTCGCCACGAACAATGTCGCCGAGTACCGTGGGCTGATCGCCGGACTCGAGGCGGCGGCCGAACTCGGGGCGCGCGTGGTGGACGTGCGAATGGATTCGAAACTGGTCGTCGAGCAGATGTCGGGCCGGTGGAAGGTCAAACACGCGTCGATGATCCCGCTGGCCGAGCGGGCGCGGCTGCTGGTTCCCGACTTCGACACGGTGACGTTCACGTGGATTCCACGTGCCGAGAACTCGCACGCGGATCGTCTCGCGAACGCGGCGATGGACGATGCTTCGCTGGTCGGGGAGGTTCGTTCCGCGCGCGCGGCGGGCCACGGCGATCGTGGGTCCGCGAAAGCGGCTGATCGCACGCGAGGGAAGACGGCCGATGGTGTGACCGCTGGGGCAGCCGAGAGCGCATCCGCGACCGCGGCCGATGGCGTACCGGGGACGGCTGACGGTGGCGTCGCCGTGCGGACGGCGGGCGGGGCAGTTGATCGGGC
Source organism: Nocardia bovistercoris (assembly GCF_015674855.1). GTDB lineage: Bacteria > Actinomycetota > Actinomycetes > Mycobacteriales > Mycobacteriaceae > Nocardia > Nocardia bovistercoris. The sequence goes on from NZ_JADMLG010000013.1 coordinate 43,905, forward strand.
GTCGTTGGCGCCGAATTACACGTCGCCGGGCTGGACCGGAGCAACGGGGCGACCGACGAGACTGCTGTTGCTACGGCACGGTCAAACCGAGCTGTCGGTGCAGCGGCGCTACTCGGGTCGCGGGAATCCGCCGCTCACCGCGATCGGGCGGGCACAGGCCGAGCGGGCGGCGGGGCTGCTGGCGGCCAAGGGCGATATCGCGGCCGTGGTGAGTTCTCCGCTCGGGCGGACCATCGAGACCGCGACCGCCGTCGGCACGGCGCTCGGGGTGCGGGTCGAGCCGATGGAAGGGCTCATCGAAACCGACTTCGGCGAATGGGACGGCCTGACCTTCGCCGAAGCCGCCGACCGCGATCCCGAACGCCATGCGCGTTGGCTGCGCGACACCTCGGTGAGCGCGCCCGGCGGCGAGAGTTTCGACCAGGTGCGGGAGCGGGTGGAATCGGCGCGCGCCGACTTGGTCGCGCTGCATCCGGGGGCGAACGTGGTGGTGGTCAGCCATGTGACGCCGATCAAGACCCTGTTGCAACTGGCGTTGGGGGTCGGGCCGTCGCTGCTGTATCGGCTGCATCTGGATCTGGCGTCGCTGTCGATCGCGGAGTTCTATCCCGACGGCGGGGCCTCGGTGCGGTTGGTCAACGACACCTCCTACCTGAATTGACCGGCCATGTGGTCGGCGATTACCGTGAATGCCCGGTCGAAGATCAAATGGGGTTGTAGATTCCGAGACCTGTTCGCCTGTGCGCCTCGGTTCGACGGTCGCGGGCGGCGTCGCCATCTGTTCACCGGCATTTGGGGGTCCAGACTTCCGCGGTTCGCGGGATCCATCGATGTGGACGCTATAAGTGCGCACGGCCGCCGTTCGGGTAGGTCGTGCGTCCGCCATGGTGTGGCGGGTCGGCACCCGGCCGAATCGAGTGCGGGCCTTAATTTTTCGAGAAAGAGAGTATTCACTGTGAAATTCAGAGGGGTGGCGGCCGCGGTTGCCGTCATCGCGAGTGTCGGTGCGGGCGTGGCGGGTGTCGCGCAGGCGGCGCCCGCCAAGGTCGTACTCGGCGGTAGCTCCGGCATCGTCTTCGACAACAATTCCGCGTGTTCGCTCACCGCGATCGGCTACGACAGCGCCAATCGCCTGGTCGGGCTCACGGCCGGACACTGCGCGCCCACCGGCGCGAAGCTCGGCTCGGAGCAGGGCATCGCCGCGGGCGCGGTCGGGGTCGTGGCCTACTCCGACAACGGGGAAGGCCTGGATTTCGCCGTTCTGCAATTCGACCCGGAGCGGGTCGAGCCGGTGCGCAAGGTCGGCGCCACCACCATCGCCGGAATCGGCACACCCCCCGGACCGGGCACAACCGTGTGCTCCAACGGCCGCACCAGCGGACCGGGCTGCGGCGTGGTCTGGGGCAACCTCGACGATTCGGTCACCATCAACCAGGCGTGCTCCAAGCCCGGCGACTCCGGTGGTCCGGTCACCGTCGGTGACAAACTGGTCGGCATGAACCAGGGCAGGCTCACCGGCCTCGCGGGCATCGGCTTCGACCTGCCCTGCGCCTCGGCCGCCAACCCGATCCACTCGCCCGCGTTCTTCGCCCCGATCGACGTCATCCTGGCCGCCGTCAACGCCAGGGGCGGCGTAGGCGCCGGATTCCGCACCCTCTGATCCGCCACCCCGCGTTCACCGCCGCGCGCCTCGAAAGGCCGCGGCGGTGAACGCGTTTCGGCCCCGGTCCGCATCGGAACGCACACTCGAGAGCCGGACTGTTCGGGTAGCCGACCGAACGCGGGTTCGAGGTCAGAACGTGGCGGTGCGGAGGCGGCTGGTGTAGGTGCCCGCTCGGTCCAAGGCGTCGGCGGCGGCATCGAGTTCGATGGAGGCTTCCTCCAGGACCTCGCGGGCGCCCGCTACGCAGTAGGCGGGGGTGGTGAGTGCGCCGATGCCCTCGGTGTCGAGTAGTAGGCCCGAGTTCGGCAGTTCGGCGTAGGCGTCGCGTAGTTCGGACAGCTCTTTTCGTGCTCGGGCCACGTGGGCGATCAATTCGAGCCGTCGGGTCTCGAGAATCGATGGGTCTTCCACCGTCACCACCTCCGGGGTCCAACCTAGTCGCGGATGCGGCGCGGTTCACGACAGTCCGGCGAGGCGGTAGAGGACCAGTGAGCCCGCTACCGCCACGTTGAGGCTGTGGCCGGTGCCGACCATGGGGATTTCGACGGTGAGATCGAGTAGTTCCATGGCTTCCGGTGCGATGCCGTCCCTTTCGTGGCCGAGGACCATGACGGTGCGGCGTCGCGCGACCGGGAGGTCGGCGAGTCGGGTGGACTCGTCGGTGAGTTCGACGCCGAGCAGTGCGGATCCGCCGTGGGACTGGCGTTGCAGCCAGCGGTCGACGCGTCCGTCGATCCAGTGCACGCAGGAGCGGGTGCGTAGGGTGTTGCCCTGGTCGAGGGCCGCCGGCACCCAGGGCAGGCGTGGGACGGCCAGGCAGGCGCCCACCGCGTCGCAGGTGCGCAGGAGGGTGCCGAGGTTGGCGCCGTGTTTGGGCCACAACGGGGCGGCGATCAGGTGGTTCCAGCAGCCGTGGGCGCGTCGGCGGCGCTGACCGCGTAGTTCGCGGCGGGTTCGGACCCGCGCGGCGCTCACGGGCGGATGGGGAATGCCTTTCCCCGTGGGAGAACGAGATTCATGGTGGCGATGCTTCGCGGCGCATCGGGGCCATCGACGGGAATACCGCTTCCCACGGTACCGCAGGGTATCGGGCGCGCGGAATGCCGTGGCGTCGTGGGCCGCACGAGGGCGTTTCGGAGCCGCGCGCACCGAGTCGGTGCCGGGGACACAGGAGCTCTGGCGCCCGCGCTTCGCATGTCGTTGTCGGCGTGTAATCGCCGGCGCCGGACCGGCGCGGCAGTCGCCTCGCGGCGGACCCGGGCGCCCCGGGACCCGCCGCGCGCGGTGTCACGGACGTAGGACCGAGACCAGGAATTCGGTCTGGTCGTACACGGCCTGTTCGAAAACGTCGTCGAAGTACAGGTCGAAATGTCCGACCGGATAGCGTTTGACCACCGCGTGTTTGGTGCGTGCGGCGGCCTTGAGGGTGGGGCGGGGCGGTGCGATCGAATCGTGTTCGGCTATGGCATAGAACACCGGCATCTTCAGTGCCTTGGCCCGGCGGCCCGGTGCGTCGAACAGGGCCGGGAATGCCACGCGCGCGGCGACTTTCGGCTCCCAGCTCGCGCTCTCCTCGGCGAGTCGGCCGTAGCCTTCCGGCACGTCGGCGGCGCTCATCAGGGCGGCGGCGCGTTTGCGGCCCGCGAGTTTGATGCGCACCGGTTTGCGCCGCAGCGGGCCGAACAGCACGTCGGTGGTGGCGATGGTGGCGACCTTGGTGAAACTCAAGGGGCCCTTGGCCATTCCCGAGGCCCAGCCGCTGGTGAACGGCACCTGCGCCACGACGGCGGCGATGTAGTCGTCCTCGGGAGCGATGGAGAGCACGTGGCCGCCGCCGAAGGAGGTGCCCCACAATGCGATACGGGTCTTGTCGATGCCGCGCAGGGTGCGGGCGAAGGCGATCGCGTTGCGCCAGTCCTCGCGTTGGCGTGCGATGTGCAGCAACTGCCGGGGCGTGCCCTGACTCGCTCCGAAATGTCGGTAGTCGAAGACCAGCACGGCCATGCCCGCGGCCGCGAATCTTCGCGCGTACCTGTCCAACCCCATCTCCCGCGTGCCCCCCATACCGTGACCCATCACCACCAGGGGACGGGGTTTGGGGACGCCGTCGGGGGGATAGAGCCACGCCGCGCACTGCTGTCCGCCAGACGTGAAACCTACCTCGACACGTTCCATGGGCATTTACGGTACTTGGTCGGTTGCTGAGGGGTGCTTACAGCATTGGGGTCGGTTACTCGGGGGCGGTTGCCGCCGCGGGTCGACGGTTCGCGAGTTCGTGCTCGCATCGGGTTGGTTGCCCCTGGGCTTCTGTCGTATCGGATCGGCTGCGTGGCAGGTCCTGCCCGCGTCGGGTCGGTTGACCGTGGAATCCGGCCGCGTCGAGTCCGTTTGCCCGGCGTCATTCATGGCGCCGAGTCGGTTGCGGGCGCGTGGACCGCCGCCGATCATGATCGCGTACTCTTGGTGCGCGGATGAGCCGGCCGGGCGACCGCGGCGTCGGGAACGGGCACGATGTGCCGCTGCCCGATATCGAGGAAAGTCCGGACTCCACAGAGCAGGGCGGTTGCTAACGGCAACCCGGGGTGACCCGCGGGACAGTGCCACAGAGAACAGACCGCCCGCGGTCCGCGCTTCGGCGCGGGTCGCGCGGTGAGGGTGAAACGGTGCGGTAAGAGCGCACCAGCGCCTCGGGTGACCGAGGCGGCTAGGTAAACCCCGCCCGGAGCAAGGTCGAAGGTCGCACCGTTCGCGGTGCGGTTGCGCAGGTGTTGGAGGGCTGCTCGCCCGAGCCTGCGGGTTGACCGCTCGAGGCACCCGGTGACGGTGTGTCCAGATGGATGGTCGCCCCCCGGCTTCGGCCGGGGACAGGATCCGGCTTACAGGCCGGCTCGTCCGCCCCCTTCGAGTCGAATTCGGCCGCCCGCCGTGCGGCGAGCGGCGCGGTGTCACCTCTTCGGTGCTGACAGCTTCGGTGCGGTCAGCCGCACATCATCTGCGCCATGGCGTAGATGGCTTGTGCCTCTTCCTTGGTCGCTTCGGTCGAACCGTTCTTCAAGCGACCGACCAGCGCGGTGACGGCGGCGTCCTCGGCCTTGCCCGCCTTGCGGTCCGTGCAGGTCTGGCTGAGGATGTCGCTGATCTGGGCATCGGTGCGGCCCTGGGCGAGCTTGGGGAAGGCGGCTTTGAAGCTGACCACGAAGGTGCCCGCTTTGGTGCTGTCAACGACCTGGGCGGCATTGCCCGCCGCTTTGGCGGTCGAGGAGGATGCCGGGGAGGAAGAGGTGGAGCTGTCGTCGCCGCAACCGGCGAGCAGCAGGGCGAACGCGGAGGCACAGGCCGCGAGCGCGGCGGTAGTTCTCGTCACGGTGCGCGATGCTAGCGGCGACTGACGAAGGTTGCCTCCCGTGAGGTTAACGGGAGGCAACCATTGTGTGGATCGAAACTGTGAGGTCAGACCGGGTTGACCAGGAGTACCTGCGCCCAGTAGGTGGCCTGCTCGGGACCGAGCAGCGGCATCAGGTAGTCGTAGAGGATCGATGACATCAGTGCGGTACTCCCAATTGTTCGACGTACGAGGTTGGTTCGGGGCGTATTCGGCTACCCGGTGCGGCGCCCCGACGGGGAACGGTAGCAGGCAGCCGCGGCGCGCCGCAGTTCGGCGGGTCGGGGACGGATTCGCCCCCCGAGCTGGCCTAGAACGTGATCGACATCATAGAGTGTTGCCTGTTGGCTTGGCCCGCCGCAGGGCAGCGGCGAGCCTTCACACACTTCGATCGCGGAAGCAGGTCTCAACTCTATGCGGGTAGTTCGTTCATTGGTTCTCGGCGCTCTGATCGCCGGAGCCGCATCGGTTTTCGCAACGCTCGGCGCGGGGTCCGCCGGCGCGGTCGCGGTGACCCCGTTGCCGGGTGGCGTGCAGGTCGACCTGAGTCCGTCCGACACCCGGTGGGTGCACGACAGTCATGTCGGTAACGCTATCGCCGGTCTGCCGCACCCGTCGGCGTCGTCCTTCGGCCAGGCCCTCGATTCGGCGGCGGCGCTGTCGTCGACGTACCCGAACGGCCGGGTCACCTTCACCGTCTTCGGTCCGTTCGACGAGTTGAACGGCACCATGCTGGCATTGCAGTAGGCGAATTCCGCCTGCCGACTCGAATTCGAAGCGGCCCCGGCCCATCCGGCCGGGGCCGCTTCGCGCGATGTCGACTGCCACGTCAGTAGCCGTAGTGCCCGCCCACCTGCACGATCGCTATTTCGCTGTCGGTGACGTAGTAGATCAGGCGATGCTCCTGGGTGATCCGACGCGACCAGTGCCCGGCCAGCTGGTGTCGCAGCGGCTCGGGTTTGCCTACTCCGTCGAACGGGTCGGTCAGCGCGGCGTCGATCAACTTGTTCGCCGCTTTGAGCACTGCCCGATCTCGCGCCAACCACGCCGAATAGCTGCGCCAACCTTGGGCGGTAAAGGTCAGTTTTCGGTCAGGCATGTCGCCGTGCATCCTCGTCGGGGTCGATGAGGGCGCGGGCTTGTGTGAGGCCGTCGCGTGCGTCCTGTGCGGACTTCAGCAGTTCCGCACCGCCGTGTGTCCGTAGCACATACAGCGTTTCCATCAACGAGTTCCAGTCGGACTCGGCGACCAGCACGGCGTTCTCGCCCGACTTGGTGACCACTGTCAACGGGTCATGGTCGTCGTTGACCTGCTTCACCAGTCCGAACAGGTTCTGACGCACGTTCGAGATCGGCAGCGAAGGCATCGGTGATCACTTCCTTCCTTGGTTGTACGATATATCGTACAACCAAGGAAGTGGTGTCGGCGACAGGCGATCCCGCCTTCCGGCCGAGGCCACTTCGCGCCCGCACGGGCGATATGAGCTCGCGTCGACTATCGCCCTGCTGACGACACCGCTTCGGCGGCCGCCGGGTAGCGCTCGAGTTCGCGTTCGGCCGCTTTCAGCTCGGCTTTGGCGAGCCGGTCGTAGATCTTGCGGGACTCGCCGTCGGCTTCGGCCTCGGCGGCGCGCTCGAGGATCGCCTCGCGCGACTCGACGGCGTCGCGATGGTCGCCGAGCACTGTCTGTAAGCGCTTGGCCCGCGACCCCATCGCGGTCGCGTCCTCACCGAGCACGGGTTCGGCGGCCTCGCAGGAGTAGCGCAGGCGTTTGGCGCTCTTGCGGATGTCGTGCAGCAGTTCGACGCGCTCTTGCGCCGAGACGGTCGGCTCGTAGCGCACCATGGCCTCGACCCGCTCCCGGTCGCGGTTCATCACCACGCCGAAGAAGTCGGGCGCGGGCACCGCCGCTCGGGCGCCGCGCAACGGGGGAGCGCCGCGCCACTGCACGAGTCGGTCGCGCAGGGTGTGGTAGCGCGCATCGTCGAGGGCGGTGAGGATTTCGGCGTGCGCGGTGGTGTAGCGGGCTCGTTCGGCGGTGACCAGTCGTTCGGTGGCCTTCGCCACGTCGGCCGGGTCCGAGGCCGCCGTCTTGTCCGCGAGCAGTGCGGTGAAACGTTCGGCGCGCACCTCGGCGTCACGGGCGACGCCGAGCAGATCGGCGAGCCATTTCAGCTCGTCGTTCATCAGCGCCACCGGCTCCTTGCGCAGCAGCGACCGGTACGAGCGCAGCACGCTGCGTAGTCGACGCGTCGCCACGCGCATCTGGTGCACCGAGTCGTAGGCGTCGGCGCGCACGTCGGGTTCGGCGGCGAGCAACCGGTCGACGTCGTCGCCCAGCGCGGTGTTCAGTGCTTTTCCTGCGGTGACCCCCATGAGATCAACTCACTTTCGCGAAATGGTCGGTCGCCGTGACCAGGTGGTGGGTGATGCCCGGTTCGTCGGCGGCGTGACCCGCGTCCTCGACGATGTGCAGCACCGATCCCGGCCAGGCGCGGTGTAGATCCCAGGCGCTGACCGCCGGGCATACGACGTCGTGACGCCCGTGCACGAGCACGCCGGGGATGTGGGAGATCCGGTCGATGTCGCGCAACAGTTGGGCCTCGTCGAGGAATCCGCCGTGGCGGAAGTAGTGGTTCTCGATGCGGGCGAAGGCGAGTGCGAAACGCGGGTTCGAGGTCTCGGCGACGCGGTCGGGGTGCGGCAGCAGCGTACTGGTCGACCCTTCCCAGCTCGACCACGCGACGGCCGCGGCGGTGGCGACCTCGGGGTCGGGGGAGTGCAGCAGCCGGTGGTAGACCTCGACCAGGTCCTCGCCGCGTTCGGCGTCGGGCACGGGGGCGAGGAACCGTTCCCATTCCGCCGGGTACAGCCGGCCGGCCGCGCCGTTGTAGTACCAGTCGATCTCCTTGCGCCGCAACAGGAATATGCCGCGCAGCACCAGCTCTGTCACGCGTTCGGGGTGGGTCTGGGCGTAGGCGAGCGCCAGGGTCGAACCCCACGAGCCGCCGAACACCAGCCACCGTTCGACACCGAGGCGCGTGCGCAGCGCTTCGATGTCGGAGACCAGATGCCAGGTGGTGTTGGTCTCGAGAGCGGCGCCTTCGGCGAGGTGCGGGGTGGACAGCCCGCAGCCGCGCTGGTCGAACAGCACGATGCGGTAGGCATTCGGGTCGAAGAACCGCCGCTGGAGCGGGCCGGTGCCGCCGCCGGGACCGCCGTGCAGGAACACCGCGGGTTTGCCCTCGGGATTGCCGCTGACCTCCCAATACAGCGACTGGCCGTCGCCGACGTCGAGCGTGCCGGTCTCGTACGGCTCGATCGGCGGGTACACGGTGCGCATCACAGGCCGACGATCACGGAGGCCAGATCCGGTGTCGACAGCGCTTCGATGGTCTGCTGACGGACATCGGGGCAGCTCTTGGTGGTGACCGTGTCGACGACGGCCTTGTTGCCGAGTACGTCGATGCCGTGCTGGAGACCCCACGGGTGCACGATGAGATTCAGTCCGACCCGACCCAGCGTCGGGCCCTGGACGCGGAAGTTGGACAGTTCCGGCCGGATCGCGTCGCACAGCGCGACCGCCGCCGCGTCGGTGACCTGCGGGCTCGTCTTCTGCGTTCCGGTGGCGTTGGCGCCGGTGGTGGTCGCGGGCCGCGAGGCGGTGGTCGTGAGCGTGCCCGAATTCCCGGTCGGATTCGGGTCATCGGTGCTCCCGCACGCGGTCAGTGCGGCGGTGAGCAGGGCGACGGCCGCCAGCGGGGCGCTGCGGAGAAGCCATCGGCGATGGGGCATCGGTACCTCTGATCGTGTCGAATTTGTCGGCTTCGAGTCTGCCATCGTTCCGCGACACCGGTGCGCGCCCTGTCGCGGACGGCCGGTGCGGACGCTGTCGGGCACACACGGTCGGGAGACCCGCGAGAGAGGCGGCCGAGGGCGTGCGGATAGCGGCGACCGAGGACACGCGAGGCCGAAGCGGCCCGGGGACGCCGTCGAAGCCGAGGCACGGACCGGGCCGACGGATGATCCCGCCGACCCGGCCCGCGCGGCGATCAGAAGCTGTGTTCGGAAGCGGGGAAGGACCCGCGCCGCACCTCGTCGGCGTACGCGGCGGCGGCCCGGCGCAGATCGTCGCCGATCTCGGCGAACCGCTTCACGAATTTCGCGGTCTTACCGCTGGTGTAGCCCGCCATGTCCTGCCAGACCAGCACCTGGGCGTCGCATTCGACGCCCGCGCCGATGCCGACGGTGGGGATGGTGAGCTTGCGGGTGACCTGACCGGCGAGTTCGGCCGGAACCATCTCCATCACCACCGCGAACGCGCCGGCTTCCTGGACGGCGATGGCGTCGGCGATGAGCTGTTCGGCGCCGTCGCCGCGGCCCTGCACACGGTAGCCGCCGAGGGTGTTCACGCTCTGCGGGGTGAATCCGATGTGCGCCATGACCGGAATCCCGGCGGCGGTGATGTGCGCGATCTGTTCGGCCGCGCGCTCGCCGCCCTCGAGTTTCACCGCGTGCGCCTGCCCCTCCTTCATGAAGCGGGTCGCGGTGGCCAGCGCCTGCGCGGGACCGGATTCGTAGGTGCCGAACGGCAGGTCGGCCACGACCAGCGCGTTGGGCGCGCCGCGGACCACGCCGCGGACCAGGGGGATCAGCTCGTCGACGGTGATGGGCACGGTGGTGTCGTAGCCGTATACGACGTTGGCGGCCGAATCGCCGACGAGCAGCACCGGGATGCCCGCCTCTTCGAACAGGCGGGCGGTGGAGTAGTCATAGGCGGTCAGCATGGACCAGCGTTCGCCGTCGGCCTTCATCTGCCGCAGGTGCGGTACCCGTGTCTTGCGTGTGCGCCGCGCGGGTTCGGCGGGGGTCGCACCGTAGGCAGGGGTTTCCGAATCGGATATGGACATCATCGTCCCTTTCGCTACGTGTCGCCTCGGGGCCTGAGCAGGTCCCCGTGCATCTGACACGGTCAGTCTGCCACTCCCGCGTGCCCGCTACCAGGGCGGGTGCGCCCGGGCGACGGTGCCATTGCTCACACCGAACGGCCGTACCCGCAGGTGGTGGCGGTCACATCACAATCCCCTGGCAGGATCGTCGGCATGGGTCGGGAAAGGAACGGTTGTGCGGCGCGGGTGGCACTGCTCGGCGCGGCGGTGGCGCTCGCGATGGCAGGGTGCACCGCGACGCGGCAGCAGGACGCGGCGCCGATGCCCGCACCGCCCGCGGGGTTGGAGCGGTTCTACTCCCAGAGTGTGAACTGGGGTTCCTGCGAGGATTACGGCGATCCCACCGACCGGTTCCCGCCCGTCGCGCAGTGCGCGAAGATCACCGTCCCGGTCGACTACGCCCGCCCCGACGGCCCAACCGCGCAACTCGCGCTCACCCGGATTCCGGCCTCGGGCACGAAGATCGGGTCGCTGCTGATGAATCCGGGCGGTCCCGGCGTGTCCGGGCTTTCGATGGCCGGAATCGCGGGCCGAACGCCGCTGTCCGAACATTTCGACCGGGTCGGCTTCGATCCGCGCGGAGTCGGCTCGTCGACGCCGTCGATCCTGTGCCTGACCCCGCGCGAGGCCGACGCGGAACGGGCCGAGAAGCCCGAGGACAACACCGCGCAAGGTATCGCCGCGGCCGAGGCCGACAACAAGGAGTACGTCGACCGCTGCGCCGAGCGCACCGGCGTGGATTTCCTCGCCCACGTCGGCACCCGCGAGGTGGTGCAGGACATGGATGTGATGCGGGCCGTCCTCGGCGACGCGGGCCTGACCTATCTCGGCTACTCCTACGGCACCCGGCTCGGCTCGGCCTACGCCGAACGGTTCCCGGATCGGGTGCGCGCGCTGGTGCTGGACGGCGCGGTCGACTCCTCGCAGGATCCGGTGCAGGAGTCGCTGCGCCAGGCCGCCGGGTTCCAGGGGGTGTTCGGCGCATACAGCGCGGACTGCGCGACCGCGTCGGACTGTCCGCTCGGCACCGATCCCACCGCGTCCGTGTCGCGGTTCCGCGCGCTGGTCGACCCGCTGGTCGCCACGCCCGCCGCCACGTCCGACCCGCGCGGGCTCTCCTACGACGACGCCATCACCGGGGTGCAGCAGGCCCTCTACAGCGACGACATGTGGCAGGCGCTGACCACCGGACTCGGCGAGTTGCGCCAGGGCCGCGGCGACACCCTGCTGCAACTGGCCGACATGTACGACGGTCGGCGCGAGGACGGCAGTTACGCCAATACCCAGGACGCGTTCAACGCGATCCGCTGTGTCGACGATCCGAGGATCACCGATCGCGCGGTGGTCGGCCGTCAGGACAGCGAATATCGCCGGGCGGCGCCGTTCCTGGACGACGGGCGCGGCACCGGCGCGGCGCCGCTGGAACTGTGCGCGCAGTGGCCGGTGCCGAATACCAGCGAACCGCATTCGATATCGGCGCACGGTGTGCCGAAAACCGTTGTCGTCTCCACCACCGACGATCCGGCGACCCCTTATCAGGCGGGTGTCGACCTGGCCCGGCAACTCGGCGCGGCGTTGATCACCTATCGCGGAAATCGGCACACCGCCGCTCTGGTCGCCGGTGACGAATGTCTGGACGACGCGGTGATCGCCTACCTCGTCGACCTCGTGGAACCGGCGCGGGGGCAGACGTGCTGAGAAGTCGCCGGAGTCGACGTGTCCGGCCCGAGTCGGACCTCACAATCGCGACACTTCGGACGCGAGCTTCATACCGGAAAGCCGCTCCGCTACCTACATCGCAAACCTGAGCCTGTACGTAACACGGATTTAACGCCAGGGTTTTACTCTCGCGGACATGGATCGCCAGAAGGAATTCGTGCTGCGGACGCTCGAAGAGCGGGATATCCGCTTCGTGCGTCTCTGGTTCACTGACGTCTTGGGTTATTTGAAGTCCGTCGCGATCGCGCCCGCCGAATTGGAAGGCGCGTTCGAAGAGGGCATCGGTTTCGACGGCTCGGCCATCGAGGGCTTCGCTCGCGTGTCCGAAGCCGATATGGTCGCCAGGCCGGATCCGTCCACCTTCCAGGTGCTGCCGTGGGCCACCAGCAAGGGGCACCAGCATTCGGCCCGGATGTTCTGCGACATCACCATGCCCGACGGCTCGCCGTCCTGGGCCGATCCGCGCCACGTGCTGCGCCGCCAGCTGAACAAGGCGGCCGATGTCGGCTTCAGCTGCTACGTGCACCCCGAGATCGAATTCTTCCTGCTGGAGAACGGCCCCGTGGACGGCACCCCGCCGCGCCCGGCCGACTCCGGCGGCTTCTTCGACCAGGCCGTGCACGATTCGGCGCCCAACTTCCGCCGCCACGCCATCGACGCGCTGGAATCGATGGGCATCTCCGTCGAGTTCAGCCACCACGAGGGCGCGCCGGGCCAGCAGGAGATCGACCTGCGCTACGCCGACGCGCTGTCCATGGCCGACAACGTGATGACCTTCCGCTACCTCATCAAGGAGGTGGCCATCGACGAGGGCGTGCGCGCCACCTTCATGCCCAAGCCGTTCGCCGCGTATCCCGGTTCGGCCATGCACACCCATATGAGCCTGTTCGAGGGCGAGGCCAACGCCTTCCACGATCCCGACGATCCGCAGAACCTGTCCGGCACCGCGCGCGCCTTCATCGCGGGCATTCTCGAACACGCGGCCGAGATCAGCGCGATCACCAACCAGTGGGTGAACTCCTACAAGCGCCTCATCCACGGCGGCGAGGCGCCGACGGCGGCCTCCTGGGGTCGGTCCAACCGTTCCGCGCTGGTCAGGGTGCCGATGTACACGCCGAACAAGTCCTCCTCGCGGCGCGTCGAGATCCGCAGCCCGGATTCCGCGTGCAACCCCTACCTGACCTTCGCGGTGCTGCTCGCCGCCGGTCTGCGCGGGATCGAGAAGGGGTACAACCTGCCGCCGGAGGCCGAGGACGACGTGTGGTCGCTGACCTCCGCCGAACGCCGCGCCATGGGCTTCCGCGAACTTCCTGGCACCCTGGACGAGGCGTTGCAGGCGATGGAGCGTTCCGAACTGGTCGCCGAGACCCTCGGCGAGCACGTGTTCGACTTCTTCCTGCGCAACAAGCGCCGGGAATGGTCGGATTACCGCAGCCAGGTGACGCCATACGAGCTGAAGGAGTACCTGGGCCTGTAGCCGGGCGGGCGGACCGCGCGCCTTCGTCCGCGAGCCGAACCGCGGCCGTTCCCACGCACGCGCGGAACGAGCCACCTGTTCCGGCCGCTCACCCTGTAATTTAGGGGGCATGGTCCGGCCATCGTCTGCCCGCTCCGCTGTGCCAGGTGTCGGTCGGCTCGGATTGCTCGAGCCGACCGCCGCCGCGTCGCTGCGCGAGTTGGCCTGGGACAACATCGACACCGTCCCCGTGTTGTGGGCACTGTCGCGCGCGCCCGACGCCGATCTCGCGCTGAGCACCATGCTCCGGCTGCGCGAGCGGCTCGGAACCGAGTGGGCCGCGCTGGATTCGGCGATCCGCGCCGACACCTCGCTGCGCGGAAGGCTTTTCGCGCTGGTCGGGTCGTCGAGCGCCTTCGCCGATCATCTGGTGGCCGATCCTTCGTCCTGGCACGTCCTCGAGCGCAAGAACCTGCCCGATCGCGACGAACTGCTCGCCGATCTGCTCGACGTGGTCGACGCGGCGCCCGAGCCCGCGCCACCGGGGCCGGACGGCCGCGAACCCGAAGCGCTGCTGTACCGCGCGCGGGAGTTCGGGCCCGACATCGCCGAACGCCTGCGCAGGCGCTACCGCGATCAGCTGATGCTGCTCGCCGCCCTCGACCTCGCGGCCACCGTGGAGAACGAACCGGTGCTGCCGTATCAGGTGGTCGGCAACCATCTCACCGACCTGGCCGACGCGGCGTTGACGGCGGCGCTCGCCGTCGCGGTGGCAAGGGTGTGCAAGGACGGGCCGTGCCGGGTCCGGCTCGCGGTCGTCGCGATGGGTAAATGCGGTGCGCGGGAACTGAATTACGTCAGCGATGTCGATGTCGTGTTCGTCGCCGAACCGGCCGATCCCACCGCAACCCGACTGGCCGCGGAGACGATGAGCATCGGCGGCCAGGCGTTCTTCGACGTCGACGCGGCGCTGCGCCCGGAGGGCAAGGCCGGTGCGCTGGTGCGTACGCTGGAATCGCATGTGGCGTACTACAAGCGCTGGGCGCGTACCTGGGAGTTCCAGGCGCTGTTGAAGAATCGCCCGATGACCGGCGACCTGGAACTGGGCCGAAGCTACCGCGACGCGCTCATGCCCATGGTGTGGACCGCTTCCGAGCGTCCCGATTTCGTCGCCGACGTGCAGGCCATGCGGCGGCGCGTGGAGGATCTGGTCCCCGAGGACCTGCGCGAACGCGAACTCAAACTCGGCCACGGCAGTCTGCGCGATGTCGAATTCGCGGTGCAGCTCCTGCAATTGGTGCACGGCCGGGTCGACGAGTCGCTGCACGTGCAGGGCACGGTGGAGGCGCTGACGGCACTGGCCGCGGGCGGTTACATCGGGCGCGACGACGCCGCCAACCTCGCCGCCTCCTACGAATTCCTGCGGCTGCTCGAGCACCGGCTGCAATTGCAGCGGCTCAAGCGCACCCACACCCTGCCCGCCGCCGACGACGACGAGAGCATGCGCTGGTTGGCTCGCGCCGCGCACGTCCGTCCCGACGGCCGTCAGGACGCGGTCGGCGTGCTGAGTTCCGAGATCCGCCGCAACGCGGTGCGGGTGCGGCGACTGCACGCGAAACTGTTCTACCGCCCGCTGCTGGCGTCGGTGGCGAAACTCGACTCCGACGCCCTGCGCCTGAGCCCCGACGCCGCGATCCGTCAGCTGGCCGCGCTCGGCTACGTGGCGCCGCAGAACGCGCTCGGACATCTGCGCGCGCTCACCGGCGGCGTCTCCCGCAAGGGCAGGATCCAGGCGCTGCTGCTGCCGACGCTGCTCGAATGGCTCGGTGATACACCGAATCCCGACGCGGGCCTGCTCGCCTACCGCCGGGTGTCGGAAGGGCTCGACGATCAGATCTGGTTCCTGCGCGAACTGCGCGACGAGGGCGCCATCGCGCAGCGGTTGATGATCGTGCTCGGATCCTCGGAATATCTGCCCGATCTGCTCATCAACGCCCCCGACACCATCCGCATGTACGCCGACGGGCCGACCGGGCCGCTGCTGCTGAGCCCGAAGGCCGAAGACGTCACGCGCGGGATCCTCACCGCCGCGGCCCGTTACGACGATCCGAAGCGCGCGGTCGCCGCGGCGCGGTCGCTGCGACGGCACGAGTTGGCGCGGGTGGCGTCGGCGGATCTGCTGCACATGCTCGAGGTGCCAGAGGTGTGCCGGGCACTGTCCTCGGTGTGGGTCGCGGTGCTCGAGGCCGCGCTGGCCGCGGTGATCAGGTCCGACGAGGTCGAGACGGGTGCGCCCGCGCCCGCCGATTTCGCGGTCATCGGCATGGGCAGGCTCGGGGGACACGAACTCGGCTACGGTTCGGACGCCGATGTGCTCTTCGTCTGCGATCCGCGACCCGGCGAGGACGAGACCAAGGCCGTGAAATGGTCGATCTCGGTCGCCGAACGGGTGCAGCGGCTGCTCGGCGCGCCGAGTACCGACCCGCCGCTGCACGTCGATGCCGGACTGCGCCCCGAGGGGCGCAACGGCGCCTTGGTCCGCACGCTGGCCGCCTACGCCGCCTACTACGAGCAGTGGGCGCAGCCGTGGGAGGTGCAGGCGCTGCTGCGCGCGCACCAGGTCGCGGGCGATCAGGAGCTCGGGGTGCGGTTCCTGCACGTGATCGACAAGGTCCGCTATCCGGAGGGCGGGGTATCGGCCGAGGCGGTGCGCGAGATCCGCCGTATCAAGGCGCGGGTGGATTCCGAGCGCCTTCCGCGCGGGGCGAATCCGGCCACCCACACCAAACTCGGGCGCGGCGGGCTCGCCGATATCGAGTGGACCGTGCAGCTCATGCAGTTGCGCCACGCGCACCGAATCCACGCGCTGCACAACACCTCCACCCTGCAATCGCTGGATGTCATCGAGGCGACCGGGCTGCTCGGCGCCGAGGACGTGGCGTTGCTGCGCGAGTCCTGGCTCACCGCGACCAAGGCACGCAACGCGCTGGTCCTGGTGCGCGGCAAGGCCACCGACCAGTTGCCCGGTCCGGGCCGTCTACTATCGGCGGTCGCGAAGGTCGCGGGGTGGCCGAACGACGACGGCAGCGAATTCCTGGACAACTACATGCGGATCACCCGTCGCGCGAAAGCTGTGGTGGAGCGAGTGTTCGGGGCCTGAGCGAAAATCCGGAGTCGGCCGGTGCCTCGGTCGATTCCGGTGCGCGGGGATGCGCCGAAATCGATCGGTCGCGGCGTTCGGCTTCGTAGGGTGTGTCCCATGTGGGTGATTTTTCCGATTTCCGTGGTCAGTGCCGTTGTCATCGCCTGGGGGTTCGTCGTCGGTTTCCCCAAGGACTGAGTCGGAAGGAGCTGACTCAGGCGAGGGACCTACGTCGGATCGAGACCAGGCCAAAGGGGGCCGGTCCGGGCGGAGGGCTGGTTCGGGCGAGGACAGGAGTTGAGCGGGGTACCGGTTCGGGCGGAGGGGCGAGGTGGGCGGAGGGCCGGGGTTGAGTGGGGGACCGGTTCTGGCGATGGGGCCGAGTCGGGCAGCGTCCAGGTCGGGCGGCTGACGACTCTCGCGTGCGGCCGGTGAGGGCGCTTGGGGCGCGGCAGTCCTCGATTTCTAGCGGATCGGGTCGAGCGGGGGAACGGGTCGGGCGGCCAACAACTTTCGCATGCGACCCGCGAAGGCGCTGAGGGCGCGGCGGTCCTCGATATCGGGCGGGTGCCGTCCCTCTTCGACGGTCACCGAGATCACGCTGCCGGGGCGCACGCGCAGCACATCCCAGCAGTAGGGCAGGACCGGCGCGTTCACGCTGCGTCCGCCGCTGCTGATCGTGATCCGTGAGCTGAAACCCGCGGCCACGGCGGCCAGGTCCTCCGCGTCCTGCGCGCCGAGTGTGCGCGTCGACCGAATCTCCTCGACGTACATCGCCCCTCCTTCGTGTCATCGACCAGCGTAGGCGTCGCCGCATTATTTGAATCGGATTCAAGAAAGTCCTTGATCCCTGCCGATGTCGCCCCTATCCTCGAATTTGAATCGGATTCGAATACTGGAGGTGCGGTGGGTCGGAACCGACGCGGTGACGCCTCGAAGGCGGTCCTGCTCGAGGCGGGGCGCGCGGCCTTCAGCGGTCGGCGCTACGACGAGGTCTCGGTGGTCGATCTGGCCCGTTCGCTCGGCGTGGCGGCAGGCTCGGTGAGTTACCACTTCGGCGGTAAACGCGGCCTCTACCTCGCCGTCGTCGAACAGGCGGCCCAGGAGTTCTGGAGCGAACTGCTCGAACTGCGCGGCCCGGCGCTGGATCGGCTCACCCGAGGCGTCGACGCCTTCCTCGATCGCGCGCGGCGGGAACCGGGAGTGTTCGAGGCGCTGATCACCGACGTGGCCGACGCCGAGGTGCGCGCCGTCCGCGACCGGCACCGCGGCCTGCTCGCGCACGCACTCGCGGTGGAGATCACCGGCGCCGAAGCCACCCCGGTGCTGCGCGCGGCCGTCGACGGCTGCCTGTCGTTCATCGAGGGCATAGTGCTGCACTGGCTGCGCACCGAGGAGATCTCGCGCGAGCAGGTGCGCGCGCTGATCCTGGCCAACTTCGTCGCGACCGTGCTCGGCGCCGCGCACACCGATCCCGAGATCGAACTCAGCCGTCGGGTACTCGACGCGCTGACCTCGCAGTCACCCCTCATCGCACCGTTCGTCGGCCCCGACGCGGTACCTCTGCGCGCGGAAGTGGAGTAGTTTCATGACGGCACCACCTCGGGGTCCGGCCTCGTTCGTCCGGCACCCGATATCGCGCGCGGTCGCCGGGCTCATCGGGCCGCGCGGACTGCGCGACACATCCGCACTGCGCCGCGCGGTGCGCGACAAAGTGGTCGTCGTCACCGGCGCCTCCTACGGCGTCGGCGCGGCCACCGCCCGACTGTTCGCCGCGGCCGACGCGCGAGTGGTGCTTGCCGCCCGCTCGCTCGAGCAGTTGCGCGTGGTCGCGGACGAGATCACCGACGCGGGCGGAAAAGCGTACGTGTATCCGCTGGACCTCACGAGCGAACAGTCGGTCGCCGAATTCGCGGCGGCGGTGCTCTACGACTTCGGCGCGGTCGACGTGCTGATCCACAACGCGGGCAAATCCCTGCGCCGATCCATTCACCTGTCCTACGACCGCCCCAAGGACCTCACCGCCACCACGGGCGCGAACTACCTCGGCCCCATGCGACTCACCATGGCCCTGCTGCCGGGGATGCGCGCTCGCGGACGCGGACACATCGTGAATGTCTCCACCGTCGGCATCATGTTCCCCGTCATGCCGAAATGGGGTTTCTACCTGTCCTCGAAGGCGGCGTTCGACTGGTGGATGCGCGCGGTCGCCATGGAAGCGCGCGCCGACGGCGTCACCACCACCACCCTGTACGCCGGACTCATGCACACCAGGATGAGCGCACCGAGCGCCTGGATGCGACTGCTGCCCGGACAGTCGCCCAGCGACGCCGCACGGGTGATCGCCCGCGCGGTGGTGGACAAACCGCGCACCATCGCCCCCATATACGGCCATCCGTCCGCGATCGCGGTCCCGATGCTGCGCTGGCCACTCGAGGTCGGCATCGGATTCGTCTACCGCTTCCTCGGTGATACCCCGGCATCCCTCGCGAGCGCGCGGCCGTCGCCGGACGACCGATTCGCGGCTGACGACCAAGAGGCGACGGGTGACCGCGGCGTGGCCGGTAGCCAAAAAGAGGCCGGTGACCGGGGTGCGGCCGGCGGCCCGGGGGTGGCTGACGACCGGGCGCAGGCCGGTAGCCAAGGGGAGGTGGGTGACCACGGTGTGGCCGGTGGCCGGGGCGTGACGGGTGACCGGGGTGTGGCCGGTGGCCGGGGCGTGACGGGTGACCGGGGTGTGGCCGGTGGCCGGGGCGTGACAGGTGATCAGGCGGCGGCTGACGGCCGGGGCGTAGCAGACGGCCGGGTGCAGGACTGCGGCCAGGAGATGGCGGGTGACCGGGGTGTGGCCGACGGCCAAGGTGGGACAGGTGACTCGAGCGTGGCAGGCGACAGGATCGCTGGGGACGGTACGGAGCGCCGCAGTGCGCACTGATTTGAAATCGACCCTACGGCAGTCATTTTCGGCCATCGCCGCGATGGTGGCGACTGGATCACGGGCGACGATTCGGAGAGCGCCGGTACACGCGGCGGTGGAATCGACTGTCCGGCAGTGGTTTGCGGCTGTCCCGGCGGTGGCGACCTCCGGGGTGTTCACGCCGATCGGTGCGGGTGCCCTTCGTGAGATCATTCGCGCTTACCGGCAATTCGGCCCGACGCCTGCGATGCTGTTGGTCACGAGCGCGATCCGGTATCCGCACCGGCTCGCCGTCGTCGACGATCGCGGCCTGCTCACCTACTCCGAGTTGCGGCGTCGCGTGGATTCCATCGCCGCGGCCCTGTACGCGACGGCCCCGACCGCGCCGCGCTCGATCGCCATACTGTGCCGCAACCATCGCGGATTCGTCGAAGCCATGGCGGCTGGTGCGCGATTGGGGGCCGAACTGGTGTTCGTCAACACCGAACTTCCCGCCGCGCAACTGGATGCGATCCTGCGCAGGCACCGCCCCGACGTTCTGATCCACGACGAGGAATACGCGGACGCGGTGCGGGACACGGGATTCGCGGGTCTGCGGGTACTGGCCTGGCACGAATCCGGCACCGGCGACCTGACGTTGGATGGACTCGCCGCCCGCTCCGGCAGAAGACCGCCGCCGGTCCGGCGTCCCGTGCGGGTCACTCTGCTGACCTCGGGCACCACCGGCCTGGCGAAAGGCGTGCCGAAGGCGATGAAGCCGCGCGCGATCGCCCTGCTGTGCGTGACCGCGATGGGCACGATCCGATTGCGTCGCCGCGATACGGTCGCCGCCGCGACGCCGTTCTTCCACGGTTTCGGCCTCGTCGCACTGCTCGGTCCGCTCGCGCTCGGCTCGACCGTGGTGTGCCGCCGCCGTTTCGACGCCGGACAGACGCTCGACGACATCACCCGGCACCGGGTGACGGTGCTGATGGCGGTGCCGGTCATGTTGCAGCGCATCCTCGCGCTGGACGACCTCGATCCCGCGCCCGCGCGCCGATCGCTGCGCGTCATCGTCACCGGTGCCGCGCCCATCACGCCGATCACCGTGTCGAGGGTGGTCGAGGCGTTCGGTCCGATCCTGGTGAACGGCTACGGTTCCACCGAGGCCGGACTCGTGACGATCGCGCGACCCGAGGATCTGGCCGCAGCCCCGGACACCGCGGGATATCCGGCGCTCGGCGTCTCGGTCCGGGTGTTGCGCGCGGACCGCAGCCCGGCGGACATCGGCGAGACCGGACGTATCTTCGTGCGCACCGGACTCGATTACGCGGGCTACACACCGGAGACCACCGGCGCGGTCGCGGCGAAAAATGTCGTCGACGGTCACGTGGACACCGGCGATATGGGGCACTTCGACGCGCGCGGCCGACTCACGATCGACGGACGGTCCGACGACATGATCGTCTCCGGCGGCGAGAACGTCTTCCCCGGCGAGGTCGAGGCCCGGCTGACCACGCACCCCGAGGTGGCCGACGCGGCCGTGATCGGCGTTGGCAACCCCGAATTCGGTCAGGTGCTGCATGCGTTCGTGGTGCCCGCGGGAAACGCCGCACCCTCGGAGGCCGACCTGCGCCGGCACCTCCGAGCCGGACTCGAGCGCTACAAGGTGCCGAAACGATTCACCGTGGTCGCGGAGATACCGCGCAACGCGGGCGGCAAGGTCGCCAAGGCGGCGCTGCGCGCGAGCACTGTCGATCCGCATGCCTGACCGAACCTTGCGAGACGCGGATCGATGTCGGCTGGCTCGTGCCACCGCCCGGCGCGGTGTGACGCATCGACGCCGTGAATCGGATTCGCGCATATACCGAGCGGGTGAGGGCGGTAGAGTTGATGCTCGATCCACGACGGACGTGCGATCTCACGGGGAGTGTGCGATGGACCCGGGAGCGCGTGCGGTGTCGGCCGCTTAGAGTCGACCGAATGACCAGCCCGTCCTCGATCGCAGCCTTCGCGAGCGCGGTGCGCGCATCGCGTCCGCGCTGCGGACCGGTCCGCCTCGTCGCGATCGACGGTCACGCCGGTTCCGGGAAAACGGGATTCGCCGAATGCCTCGCCGCCGAACTCGGGTCGGCGCCGATCCTGCACCTGGACGACATCGCCACCGACGACGGCTTCTTCGACTGGTTCGACCGCCTCCACACCGGGGTCCTCGTCCCGTTCGCCGCTGGCGTCGCCGCGACCCACGACGTCTACGACTGGACCGCGCACGGCTGCATCGGCCGCCGCGCGATCCCCGCCGCGCCGGTGGTGCTGATCGAGGGCGTCGGCGCGGGCAGGCGCGCGGTGCGCCTGTACACCGTGGCAAGGGTGTGGATGGATACCGACCCGGAGGAATCCTGGCGCCGCGGCCGCCTCCGGGACGGCCCGGCGCAGGCCGAGTTCTGGGACCGCTGGATACCGTCGGAGCTTCGGCACTTCGCGGCCGACCCGTCGCGGGAACACGCGGACACGCTGGTCCGAGGCACGGACTACGGCTACGAAGTGCGTCCCGCGTTCCCACGATTGTGAAACCCTGCCCCCGCGCTCGGGGAGGCTGCTGACGCACATGATCTGACAACGGCTTCGTCTCGCGAGTATCGGGCTACGACCGGGACCCGTTCGGACCGACGGAGTCCGGCGCCCGCGAAAGCCCAAGGCTGTCCACACGAAACCTTCACATCCGCCACAATCGGTCTCCACCGACGCGCCTTAGAGTGCACGGCATGGTGCGTATATGGATGAACCGGGCGCTGCTCGGTCTGGGGTGGGGCGCCCTCGTCACGGGAATCGTCGGCATGGCTCTGTATTTCGGTCTCGGCAGGCAGCGCGAGTTCGCGGTGCTGTTGGCTTCCGGCGCTTCCTATCTGATGCTCGGCGCACTCGTCGGGCTGCTGTTGTTCCTGCTCGCGCGCGGTTGGCGCAGCGCGGTCGTGGCAGGCGTCGTGGTCGCGGGCGTGCTGTGGACGCAAGTGCCGATCTTCGTCTCCGACGGACGCGCGGCGGGAGGCCCCGTCGTCACCGTGCTGCAGTCGAATCTGCTGTTCGGCGGCGCGGATGTGGACCGGATCGTGCGCACGGTCCGCGACGAACAGGTCGACCTGCTGACCGTGGAGGAACTGACGGCCGAGGCGGTGACGAAGTTCGAGACAGCGGGACTCGCCGCCCTGCTGCCCTACCGCTACGTCGAACCCGGCGGCTACGGCCAGGGCACCGGCATCTACAGCCGATACCCGTTGCGCGACACCAGGAAATACGACGGTTTCGTCATGGGCAACCTGGGCGCGGTGATGGAACATCCGCAGCGCGGACCGGTCGCGGTGTTCGCCTTCCACCCCATGCCGCCGCCGCTGGATTTCGCGGCGTGGACGGCCGAGATGCGCCGTATCCGCGAGATCCTGGACGCGACAACGGGTCCGGCGCTGGTCGGCGCGGATTTCAACGCGACCCGCGATCACACCGCCTTCCGCGACCTGCTGCGCGGCGAATTCGCCTCCGCCGCCGAATTGGTCGGCGCGGGTCCGCTGCCCACCTATCCGACCGACAAGCGCTGGGGCCCGGTCATCGGCATCGATCACATCCTGATCGCGGGCGGCACCGCCGAGAAGGTCGAGGCGATGACCATCGCGGGCAGCGATCACCGGGCGGTGCTGGCCAGGACCAGGCTGGACGGGTAGTAGGAACCGAGTCGGCTGGTCGCGCTGCGCGTGGCGCGTTTTCTGCGATTACCATGTGAACGCTCGATCGGCGGATGTCCGTATCCGCCGGCGGGACCGTGCGATCCCGCGGTCCCGCAATGGCTGGTGTAGTCGAACTGCTCCGGGGAGGAACCTGATGAGGACTGCGCGATTTCGCCTGGGGGTGGTGGCGCTGCTCGCCGCCGTCGGTGCGGCGCTGACCGGTTGCGACACCGTCACCACCGGTACCGAGAGCGCCGTGATCGCCGACCCGCAGAACCCGTGGGAGCTGGCGAGCTCGGCCGCCACCTCGGGTACGAGCGGCCCGCGTCCCGGCGTGCCCGACGCGCCGCTCACCGCGGAGAACGGCGACGGCGGCGCCATCGACAAGCTCGCGCTCAACGCGCTCGCCGATATCGAGGCGTACTGGCAGACCGAGTACGCCAAGACCTTTCCCGGTGTTTTCGACCCGGTCGACCGGTTCCTGTCCTGGGATGCCAAAGCCCCGCGCGCGCAGTCGATCAAATTCTGCCGCGAGGACACCTACCAGGTGGTGAACGCCGCCTACTGTTCGCTCGACCACACCATCGGCTGGGACCGCGGCGTGCTGCTTCCGCTGGTGCGGCAGAAGTACGGCGCGATGGCGGTGGTGATGGTGCTTGCTCACGAATACGGGCACGCCATCCAGGGCAAGGCCAAGCTCGCGGGCTTCCTCACTCCCGTTCTCGTGCAGGAACAGCAGGCCGACTGCCTGGCAGGGGTGTTCCTGCGCCATGTCGCCGAGGGCAACTCCCAGCACTTCACGATGAACATGACCGACGGACTCGACGGCGTGCTCGGCGCGACCGTCGCCATCCGCGACACCGACCCGAGCAACCCGAACAACGTGCACGGCTCCGCTTTCGAACGGGTCACCGCCGTCCAACTCGGCTACACCGACGGCGCCTCGGCCTGCAAGAAGATCGACCGCAAGGAGATCAAGAACCGGCGCGGCACCCTGCCGACCACCTTCGAGACCGAGGACGAGGAACAGAACCAGCTCCCCATCGACGTGCCGTCGCTGACGAGCGTGAGTCAGGCGCTGGCCAAGAACTTCCCGGTGAAGCAGCCCCCGCGCTTCGAATACACCGGGATCGTGAAGAACTGCGCGAACGTCACCTCGACCAAGCCGGTGTCCTACTGCCCGTCTTCGAATACGGTCGGCACCGACGTGTCGGCGCTGGCCGAACGCGGCAAAGCGGACACGGGGGATGGGGAGATCCTGTCGTCGACCGTGACCGGCGATTACAACGCCTTCGTCGTCTTCGTCTCCCGCTACATGCTCGCTGTTCAGCGCGACCGCGGTCTCACCCTCACCGGCGCGAGCACCGCCGGACTCCGCACGGCCTGCCTCAGCGGCGCGTTCACCACCGAGTTGAGCGAACCGAGCAGTGACCCGCGCCTGTCGGCGAAGGATCTGGACGAGGCGGTGTCGGGTCTGCTGTCGGACGGGCTGGCCGCCGCCGACGTGGACGGCAAGGTGGCACCGGGCGGCTACCAGCGCCTCGAGGCGTTTCGTACCGGCGTGCTCGACGGCGAGCAGACCTGCCTCACCAAGTTCCCGTGAGTTGCGCGCGGCCCGGTCGACGAACGGGCCCCGCGCTCGGTCACCGGGCGGCGGGCCGGGTGCGCAGCGAGCTGAGGGTGTTCGCCACGGCCCGCGCGGCCTCGGCGCCCTTGGTCACGAAATGTTCGGTGAAAAACGTGACGTGCTCGCTGTGCTCGTGGAAGTGGTGCGGGGTGAGCACCACCGAGAAGACCGGCACGTCGGTGTCGAGTTGGACGCGCATCAGTCCGTCGATCACGGCGGTGGCCACGAAATCGTGGCGGTAGATGCCGCCGTCGACCACCAGCGCCGAGGCGACGATCGCCGCGTAGCGTCCGCTGCGGGCCAGCCGTTGGGCGTGCAGCGGGATCTCGAAGGCGCCCGGCACCTCGAAGACGTCGATATCGTCGCGGTCGAAGCCCAGATCGGTGTATTCGGCGGTGAACCCCTCGAGGGCCTTGCCGACGATCGGGCTGTGCCACATGGCGCGAATGAAGGCGATCGAGCCGGTGGATGTCGTTCCCATCCCGTGATCCTACTGGCCCGTAACGTGGCTCTCCAGCCATGTGATCACATCGCCGAGTACCTTGTCGCGCTCCGGTTCGTTGAAGACTTCGTGGTAAAGACCCTCGTAGCGGATCACCGTGAGATCTTGCGCACCCACGCCGCGTTCCAACAGGTCGGTGCTCGACGGAGCGGCGAGCGCGTCCTCGGTGCCGTGCAGGACCAGCAGCGGCGCGGTGACCCGCGCCAGCCGCTGTTTCACCAGGTCGGTGGCGCGCAGGATCTCCGCGCCGGTGCGCGCGGGCAACTTGCCGCGGAAGACCAGCGGATCGGCGTCGTAGGCGGCGACCACCGCGGGATCACGGCTGATCGCCGACGAATCCAAGGTCAGCACACCGAGATTCGGCGTGAACCGGCTCAGTAGCGGCGCGAACACCTTCTGCAGCGGGTTGCCCACCGGAATGTCGAGCGGCGGTGCGGACAGCACGAGACCGTCCACCTCGAGGGGCGCGCGGGTCACCAGGTAGAGCGTGACGAGACTGCCCATCGAATGCGCGAGCAGGAACGCGGGCACGCCGGGCCGCTCGCGCTTCGCCAGCGCGAGCAGGGCCGCCACATTGTCGGCCGAGTCGTCCATCGACCCGATATTCGCCGCACCGCCCGCCGACTTGCCGTGCCCGAGATGGTCGAGCGCATACACCGCGAACCCGGCCTCGGCCAGCCGGATCCCGACGTGCTCGTAGCGTCCCGAATGTTCGGCGACACCGTGCACGAGCACGATCACCGCCCGCGTCTCGACCTCGGGAAGCCATGCGCGCCATGCGATCCGGCCTCCGGCGCCGTCGAATTCGGCCGATTCGGTGGTGGTCATCGTTGCTCCTGTCGGTCCTGACCGCTCGCGACGAGCGCCTCGACCAGCCTGCTGTTGAATTCGATCAGGCGAGCGTAGTTGACCCTGGAGATGCGCTCGTCGGTTCCGTGGATCGTGTCGAGGTCGGCCTGGGTGAGCACGATGGGCGCGAAGTTGCAGCGGGTGGCGGCAAGGCCGTCGTAATGCCGCGAGTCGGTGGCGCCGGGCACGATGCCGGTGGTCACCACGATGCCGGGCACGACGGCCTCGGCGATCTCGGCGATCATCTCGAAGGCCGGACCGGGCGCGGTGGTGGGCGACGGTTCCGAGGACATGCCGACCAACTCGATGCCGACCGCGTCGTCGCGGACAACGCGACGGCAGTGCTCGAGGACGGTCGCCACCGAATCACCGGGCAGGATACGGAAATTCACCAGCGCCTCGGCGCGCTGCGGCAGCACATTGGCCTTGACGCCGCCGCGGATCACGGTGGGCGCGGTGGTGGTGCGCACCATCGCCTCGGTCTGGGGTTGCGCGGCCATGATCCGCGTGATCACCGGCGCGGCGGGCGGCAGGCCCGCCAGCGCGAGTAGTCGGCGCCGCGGTTCGGACATGGCGTGCCTGACCCGGCTCAGCATGTCGATCGCGGCGGGGGTGAGCCGCAGCGGCATCGGATGGTCCTGGATCCTGGCGACCGCGCGCGCGATCCGCCCCACCGCCGTCTGCTTGCCCGGCATCGAGGAATGCCCGCCCACCTCGCGCACGGTCAACCGGACCGTCGCGTAGCCCTTCTCACCGAGCATGACGGTGGCCACCGGTCGGGTCGCCCCGTCGGCGACGCCGTCGGTGATCACCCCGCCTTCGTCCAGCAGCAGATCCGCGCGCACCCCGGACTCGCGCAGGCGCTCGGCCATCCGGACCGCGCCGTTGTCGCCGAACACCTCCTCGTCGTGCCCGAAGGCCAGGTAGACGGTGTGCCGGGGGCGCAGCCCCGCCGTCAGCGCCGCTTCCACCGCCTCCAGGATCGCGAGCAGACGGCTCTTGTCGTCGATCGCGCCGCGCCCCCAGATGTGGGTGTCGTCGACCACGCCGTCGAAAGGGGCGTGCGTCCACCGGCGCGGATCATCGACCGGGACCACGTCCTGGTGGGCCAGCAGAATCGCCGAACACCGCTCCGGTTCCCGGCCCGCCCAGCGATACAGCCTGCTGTGTCCGAACATCTCCAGCTCGAGTTCGGCGTGCACGCGGGGGAAGGATCGCTCGAGGTGCTCGGCCAGCCGCGTGAACTCGGTGTCGGCGGTCTCGTCGGGCGTGTCGGTGGAGACGGTGACGCAGCGCAGCGCGGTGGCCAGCCGTTCGGCCACCGCGTCGGTGACCGGGGCCGTGCCGCGTGTCGCGTCTCGCGCGTCGCTGGGCGCGGCCGGGCTCATCGCTGACCCGTCTCGTGCGGTGGATTCGTCGACACCAGGTTCATGGGCACCACTGCATTGTTCATCACCTCCGCCCCGAGGGTGGTGGTCTTCTCGACACGCCACTTCGCGTGCGCCTCGCTGCCGCCGCCCGTGAGGTCGGGCACGCGGGCCTCGGTGAGCAGCGGAACCTCCAGCCGCGCGGCCGTCACCGTGACCGTCGCGCCGGACGGTGCGTGCGACCAGACGTCGTCCACCACATCGGTGACCCTGACCCCGAGCCGGTGTCCGGCGGCGATCGGCCAGTCCTGGGCCAGCAGCCTGATCTCGGTGCGCGGCTCGACCGGCGCGATGCCCCGGGTGATGATCGTGGCCCGCCCGCTCGGCTCGACGTCGTAGAGTTCGACCGCCGCCGTCGCCGCCGCGGGACCGATCGACTCCAGCGTCGCCGTCGGCACGCCCGACAGGTGCACCGCGGACTCCAACGGTTGCGACACCGACCAGATCTCCCGATCCGGACCGGGCAGATAGCCGCGATCGACATACCGCCCGGCGCGCAACTCGACCGTCGACCGCCGGGAATCCGCGGGCGGCCACGTATTCTCGGAACGCCACCCGCCGTCGAACTGCTGCACCGTGACCCGAGGCCACGGCACATCGGTATCCCGCAGCGCCACATGACGATCGAAGAACGCCATCATCTCGTTCTCGAATCCCGGAGTGCCGCACTTGAATCGGCAATCGCTGTGCCCCCATTGCCCGAACCAGGCCCGATGCGCACCCGCGCCGAGCCCACGCCACAGCTCGAACACCCGGTCCGGGCGGGTGTTGGCGTCGAGGAAACCCTGCCCGAGGAACAACGGAATCGTGTTGCCGCGCAACTCGGTAACCAGATCGCGGGCCACCCAGTCCGGATCGGTCGCGTCGTGGTCGCCGGTGAGCGCCAGATACCGCCGCGTGCACTCGGCCGAGGTGTAGACGGCATTGGCCTGGTATTCGACGGAATCGTCCGGACGTCCCGGCGTCGAAGCGATGGCGACATGTTCGAGGCCGACCTCATCGGCGGGCCGTATCCCGTTCTCGGTCACCGGCTTTCCGGAGAACTTCCACGACACGCCCCGCATGTAGAGATACGAGTACGGGTCGACCACCGGTTCGAAAGCCACCACCGCCGCCAACCCGCGCGGTCGCGCCGCGAGTCCGAGCAGCCCCGTCCACGCCTCGTAGGACACCCCGACCATCCCGACACGTCCCGTCGACCACGGCCGAGTCGCCGCCCACTCCACCGCGGTCGCCACATCCGAGCGTTCCCCCGGACCGCCGTAATCCGGGCACCCGTCGGAGCCGCCGAACCCGCGCAGATCCACGATCACGAACGTGTAGCCCGCCCGCAACGCCGCATCGACCGGCAGATAATCCGTGGACGGGCCACCCGTGAGCCGGGGCGCGGAGATGTAGGCGGTATGCGAACGGTACGGGCTCACCGTCAGGATGACCGGGGTCTTCGCGTCCTCGGGCAGATTCGTGGGCCGCAGCACATCGGCGTGCAACCGGGTCCCGTCCGGTGCGGTCAGGAAATGCTGTTCGTAGCGGTGCGGTGTGCTCACCGGTTCGGCGCCTGGCTCCGCCGCACTCATCGGCGCGATCACGCCGAGCGCGAGCAGCGGGCCCGCGACCAGCCGCGACAGTATCGACAGCGATCTCACGCCTGGACTATGCCCCGCCCGCCCCAGCCCGTCCAGCCCCGGAACTCGAGGGGGGTGCCGGTCGGGGCCGCACGGCTCGAAGGGATACCCCGGCCGCCGTTCGACTCGGTGCTGTCGGGGCGGTCCCGTCGATACGGCTTGTCGACGGTCGTGGGGCGCGTCATTCCCCATGGTCGGGATCAT
Source organism: Nocardia bovistercoris (assembly GCF_015674855.1). Taxonomy (GTDB): domain Bacteria; phylum Actinomycetota; class Actinomycetes; order Mycobacteriales; family Mycobacteriaceae; genus Nocardia; species Nocardia bovistercoris. The sequence continues at coordinate 73,066 of NZ_JADMLG010000013.1, forward strand.
GTCGAGCAGGCAGCACACCGCCCGTGCTATCGGGAGCACCGGAGCGATCCAGCGCCCGGTTCGGTCGCCGCACCGCGGCCGCGCCGGTGGTGTTCAGGAGGTCGGGCGGGCGCCGTCGGGGATATGCGTGTCGCGTATATCGAAGACCGCCAGGTGCGTGGTCGGCGCTTCGCAGGTGCGCGTGGCATCGGGGGATGCGGTGACTTCGGCGCGCAGTTCGGTTGCGGTGACGTTCAGCGCGACGAGGTCGTCCGGGCAGGCGCGGACGGGGAACCCGTAGCGGCGCACGCCATTCGTGCCGTAGCGCTGGACGATCCGCGACGTCGCGTCCAGCACGGTTCGAGTGTCACCGCCCAGTTCGGCGCCGAGTGCCGCGCGCGCCGCCGGATCGGTGATCTCGCGCGGCGCGGAATCGGTTGTGGTGGGCGCCAGTTCGACGTGACCGACCGATTCCGCAGGTCCATCGCGGTCCAACGGCTCGCCTCCGATGGTGCGCACCCCTTCCAGATCGGCCTTCTTCACCTTGAAGACCACGAACGGCGTGTACGCGCGATAACACTCCTGGTGATCGGTCCCGCCCAGCAGTTCGGGCCGCAATTCCGTACCCGCACGCCGCAGTTCGGCCCGATTCGGCAATCGGCACCCGGTGGAGGTCACCACCGCGACATAGGCGTGGGTGTCCAGCTCGGTGAACCGCTCCGGATGCGCCGCGACCTGCGGTGACCGATCCGGATGCGCCGCGAACCAGCCGCCGAAGTAGCGCACCGCCGTCGCGCTGTCCACGACCGAGGTGAACGGCGGTCCGTTGAACCCGGACGCGTCGAATTCGACCACCTCGGCCGCGAGCGCGTCGGACTTCTCCGGCCCCGCCGCGCCATCGACGGCGCATCCGGTCAGCGCGAGCAATGCCGCTCCCGCCGCCCACATCCACTTCACGGTGTCCGCCTTCCGACGCTCACGCCCACGGCCCGAGCAGCTGCCCGACCACGTCGAGGAAAACCCACACCTGTCCCACCGAATACGTGTCCGGTTCCTCGCTGCCACCCAGGAACGGATACGGCGTCGCGATATAGACCTGTTCATCCGCGAGCGGTCCGAGCAGTTCGCGAATCGCCGCGACATGATCGTTGCGCAGCACATAGCCCGCGAAACCGGGGTCGCGCAGCACTTCGTCGGCGAATTCCGCGACATCGCCGAAAGCCCCGTACCCCTTCGCCGCCGCCCGATAGGTGTGCAGCACCGCGAACTCCGAGCTCGCGCTGTCCGCCATGAACACATGCCCCAGATCGGAATAGCCGACCACCAGGTCGAACTGCGGAAAGGCGCCCTCCCACGCGGGCATCGCCCGCGCCATCGGCTGCGGCTCGATCACCCGGAATCCTTCGTCCGTCACGCCACCATCCAACCAGTTCCCCGCCACCGCGGACGCGCGAGCGCCGATACCGGGTAGATTGCTCGATGACCAGCCGCTCGGGGAGGAACCGACCATGAGACGCCCGCACCTGAGCGCGCTCACCCGCTCCGCTCTCGCACTGGCGGCGGGCGTGATCGTCATCGACCAGCTCACCAAATGGTGGGCCGAAACCAGCCTGACTCCCGGCGCCGCCAACCCTGTGATCGGCGAACTCATCCAGTGGCGCCTGGTCTACAACCCCGGCGCCGCATTCGGCCTGGCCGCCGAACACACCTGGATCCTCACCATCATCGCCGCCCTCGCCGTCACCGCCCTGTTCGCCCTCGCGGGCCGCATGCGCACCCGCTCCGGCGCGGTCGCGGTTGGCATCCTGCTCGGCGGCGCCATCAGCCACCTCGGCGACCGCCTCATCCGCACCCCCGGTTTCGCCCGCGGCCACATCGTGGATTTCATCGACTACAACGGTTTCTTCGTCGGCAACGTCGCCGACATCGCCATAGTCTGTGGCGTAGCGGCCCTCGCCCTCCTGAACATCTTCCGCATAGAACCCGCCGCTCCACCCGAACCCGCCCGCCCCGATACCGCCTGACCTCCATGACCCCCTGACCGCCGGGATCCCGCGAGCTCAGGAACCGTGGCTACCGGGGTCAGGTGAGCGCAAGAGCCTGGCTGCCGGAATCCGTGTGTGCGGGAACTGCGGCTACCAGGATTCGGCGGGTGCGAAAACTGTAGCTACCGGAGTTCCGCGTGTGCGGGAACCGTGGCTACCGGGGTTCCGCGAGCCCGGCGACGAACGCGTCCGCATCTCGATACGACCGAATCCGCACGAACCGCGGATGTCGAGAGGCCGGATCACTTTCCGCCGCGGCCTGTATCGTTGCCTGCCTCGCATGCGTGGTCCGCCCCTCCTCCGTGATGATCGGGTCGGTAGGCCGCTCACGCCGAACGCGGCATCTCGGCGTCGCGGGCGAATGTCGCGGCGTATCGGTCGACGTACGGGCGGCCCGCGCGGTCGGCGAGTTCGCGCATCAAGGCGTCGGTGGCGGTCCTCGGGTGCGGCCGATCGGCGGCGGGGTACCGGCGCGGCGCCGCGAAGTCGATGCGCACCTTGGCGAATCGCCAGCGGCGGCTGCCGATCGGGTTGACCCTTTCGGTGCCGGAGAGCACGACCGGGACCACGGGCGCGCCGGTCGCGATGGCGACGCGCAGCGCGCCGGTGCGGCCGCGGTAGATCCGGCCGTCGGGGGAGCGGGTGCCCTCGGGGTGGATGGCCCAGATCCCGCCGGATTCGAGGATTCCGGTAGCCGCGGCGAGTGCGTCGGCGGCGGCGCTGCCGCCCGTCCGGTCCACCGGGACCTGCCCGGAGACGGTGTAGAACCAGCGGGTGAGCCGACCTTTGACACCGGCCCCGGTGAAGTACTCACGCTCGGCCAGGAAGGTGACGCGCCTCGGCAGGACGAGCGCCAGGTAGAGCGAGTCGATCATCGCGAGGTGGTTGGCCGCGATGATGACCGGCCCTTGCTTCGGAACATGGTGCAGGCCCGTGACTTCCGGCCGTCCGAGCAGTCGCAGCAGCGGCCCGAGCATGATGTGTTTGAAGAGCCGATACCACATGGACTGTTCCTCCCGGACGAATGTGTAGACACTGTCTACCGCACTCGCATAGACATTGTCTACCCCTCGGGATCGGCGTCGGGCAACCCTGCGGGACAATGGCGGCATGACCGACACAGCGGCCGGCGAACCCTTGCGCGACCGACTGGTCGACGTCGGCGTCGGCCTACTCGAGGAGGTGGGCGCGGCCCAACTGGGCCTACGAGCCATCACCCGCGCGGCGGGCGTCTCACACGGCGCACCCCGCCGCTACTTCCCGACCCACAACGCGCTGCTCGCCGCCATCGCCGCCCGCGGTTTCACCGACCTGCTCGCCCGCTTCCCCCACGCCGAATCCGGCACACCCCGAGATCGCCTGCACGCCATGGCGACCGAATACGTCGGCTTCGCCGCCGCTCGCCCCGAAATGTTCACGCTCATGTTCCGCCACGATCTCCTCGAGGGCTCCGGCGAGAACCTGCGCGCCACGACACTGCCCGCCTACGCCCGCTTCACCACCCTCGTCGCCGAGGCACTCGGCCACGACGACCCCGCCCGCGCCCTCGCCCTGTGGACCAATCTGCACGGCATCGCCGCCCTCGGCGCCAACCGCAGCCTCGCCCTCATCGCGGCCGAGGCGGACGCACGCGAACTCGCCGACCGGGTGATCGAGCTACATTTACCGCGTTGACCGCCCGAGCCGCCGGAAACTGTGCTGCTCGACGTTGTTCAGCCGATCCTGTCCCACATCCTCCGCATGAGTCCGAATCAGCTCAGATACGGAACTCACGCGCGCTGTTCGGCATGATGCCGCAGTCTGAACCGAACGGTGTCGTGCACAGGCAAGGTCGCAGATTCCGCGAGATGCAGGAACCGCACAGCCGTCGATTCCGAACTCACCGCGATCCGACCTCGATCATACTGCCGTAGAACGTGATTTAAACTCCTGACGCACTTCTCTGTCGGCATACGCGATCACACGTTCGGGATCGGTATAGACCCCGAGAATCCCCGTGATCTCGATATCGAGCCCGGTTTCCTCGCGGGTCTCACGGATCACACACTGCTTCAGAGTTTCCCCGATCTTCATGACCCCACCCGGAAACGCCCAGTTCCCAGAGCCGCTGCGCCGCTGCATGAGGACAGCACCCGCATCGTCGGGTGATGAGAGCCGAATCGCCCAGCACCAAACTGTTCGGTTTCAGCGCCTCTGGATCGCGTATTAATCACGTTGTGAGCCTATCTAGTTATCCCTATGGCGAACACGGCGTCACTGTTCCTATGCAGGATGCCGATGAGTCAGTCTCTAGGCCGCACCACGAGAGTCAACTTCTTTCGGTATGATCTCCAAACAGTCTGACTTCTTTGATATTCTGCCGCCTAGCCTTCTCGCAATGTCTTAAATCTGGTCCTAAACAGGGTATACGCATTGATTTCGATATGTCTCGTAGCCGAGGAGATGCAAAAAATGGCGAAAACTTCGGCTATGTTTCGCTACTTGTTCTACCTGTGTTCGTCCTGAAATCCTATCGCCGTCTGCAATTTTATCGTACTGGATCCCTATGGCCGCTCGCTTCAATTCTGCCAGCGCATCTACCGAGTCGGCCTTGTTTGGCTCGACTTTCCTGGCGAGCGCAGGCGTAACTTTAAATCGAGCTGGTTGGGCTCTCAGGGCGTCCAGATCGCCAATTAGCCAGTTTTCGAACATCCTGTCCTTGATGGCTACATCGATCGGTATATCAGAATTCTTGTGCAGTTCTTTTTCGATCGTCTGAGCGATTTCTCCAGGGTGCGCGGACTGTCGCTCCCTGTCGAGAAGTAAGATTGCCCGAGCCGCGCCGTCTATGCCCACAATTCGAAGTGGCCCTCTGCATGCGGCGACCAACTGCCCAGGAGGCCCGTCCGGTGCCGCGTTTACAAGCAAAGGTTTCATGATTTGTGTTTTCTTAGGGAGCTTTTCCTTTATTTGAGGATACAAGCGGGGAAGCGATTTGAACTCGCTTTTCCCTTCAGTCAAGATTGCGATCTTCATCGCTCCTCGTCCTCCGGGGTGAAGCTGCCGGGCAGATACTCGGGGATGATTCCGGAGTCGTAAATTTCAAATGTTCGAAGATCGCCAGACTTCCACATTTCTATTATTGAAGGCTTTAGATCGCTGACGTGAGCCATTCGGCTCTGTCCGGCGGTGCTCCAGAGTAATCGGATGTTTTCCGGACTCATTGCGTCGAGTAGTATTGGCGAGTGCGTTGTTAGAACTATCTGTTTATACGATTGCTCTCGGCACATTTCGAGAAAATGCCTGAGAATCCACGGATGGAGTGCGTTTTCGGGTTCTTCCACTACCAACATGGGCAAACGCTGATCGAACAATGCGATAAATAGTGCAAGCATCTGTATAGTGCCGTCTGACATCTCATTCGAGTTCCAGGGGCGTGGTAGGTCTTGTTCTCTAAATTGTAGGGCAAGTTGTCGATCGTTTGTAAAGGTGGTTTCGATCGACTCTAGTTGCGGAATTATCGCTCGCATTGCATGCTCAATTAGCTCCCACGACGACGGCTGTTGCCTCCGGAGATAGTCCGCTACGGCGGGCAGATTTTGACCATGCCGGTCTAGGCGTGCGTTAGGTGTGGATACGCCAGGCAGGCGGCATTGATGTGGCGATAGTTGGAATACGCGAGCATCGCTCAATTGTCGGCTAACCAATTCGAACAACCCTCCGCCGCCGAACTGGAGTACCGATAGAGTCAATCTGGTTGGGGAGACGCGGTTCTTTACGAAACGAAGGAATGCGCTATCGGAAAGGGGGTACAATAGGTTGCCGTAATTTGAGCCACGGTTTGTCATTCGCTTTGATCGTCGGAATGTTAAAAGGTCGCCCGCGCGATCGAATCGAAGAAGCTGGGCTTCCTTGTCGCGCAGTCGGAGATGCTCGCTTGAGATGCTAAAGTCGGAAGCATCGGCACTTTCCGCATTTATTGTAAACTCGTATGTTATGTAGAATGTCGTTGATATCGGTTTGGTGAGATCTCTACGGTTGCCGATGTGTCTAATATCGAGAATTTCGCGAGAATCAATTTCAAGCGCTACGAAAAATGTGACAGGCTGTGTATCGCTAACTTTTCCTCGGTAGGCAATGTTTGCATAACCACCTGCTCTGGCGACTGCAATTTCGAGATCGAATTCGAAGCATTCGGACAGTAGATTGATTGCGTCGACAAAGTTGCTCTTGCCTGCGCCATTTGGTCCGGTTATTACGGTTAGCTGATCGAGCGTACAGGTTACGTCGAGTAGTGACTTCAGTCCGCGAAACCTCACCTCAGTAATTCGCACCTAAGGAGGATACCTACCAGCAGATCCTCAGATGGTGACTGCCCCAAATAGGTGTCGGAGCGTCGCGGCATGTCGGCGATCGTGACCACCAGGAGACGGATTGAACATGACCACGAGAGAGGAAGAGAAGACCACAGGAGCGGGGGTTGTAAGCGTGGTTGGTTTGGGAGGGTAGGTAGATCGGTTGGGGCGTGTGCGGGGACGCGAGGGGATGGCCAACAGGGGAGGGCCGGGGCCGCGATGGGTGCGCCTACCACGTAAGAGGGAATGTCAGGCGTGCGCACGGCTCGAACGTTCGGCTGGACCTCTTGCCGCTTACCAGCATCTGTGGCCCGACATAGATAAGTCCACCCGCTGAGCAGGCGCCGAAGCGATCGCTCAACGGGTGGACTCAGAACCCATCACCGCTTGCCGAACCTGGGATCAGGCGTGCACGCGCGGATCATGACCTACACGTCGAAGTAGAGTTCGAACTCGTAGGGGTGGGGGCGGAGGTTGACCGGGGCGATCTCACCTTCGCGCTTGAGGCTGATCCAGGTTTCGATGAGGTCCTCGGTGAAGACATTGCCTTCGGTGAGGTATTCGTGGTCCTCTTCGAGGCGGTCGATGACCGTGGCGAGGCTGGTGGGGGCCTGCGGGATGTTCTTGGCCTCCTCCGGGGGGAGCTCGTAGAGGTCCTTGTCGACGGGGGCCAGCGGCTCGATCTTCTTCTTGATGCCGTCCAAGCCGGCCATCATCATGGCGGCGAAGGCCAGGTACGGGTTGCCGGAGGAGTCGGGGGCGCGGAACTCGAGGCGCTTGGCCTTCGGGTTGTTGCCGGTGACCGGGATGCGGACGGCGGCGGAGCGGTTGCGCTGCGAGTACACCAGGTTGATGGGGGCCTCGTAGCCGGGGACCAGACGGTGGTAGGAGTTCACGGTCGGGTTGGTGAACGCCAGCAGCGACGGCGCGTGGTGCAGGATGCCGCCGATGTAGTGGCGTGCGAGGTCGGACAGGCCGCCGTAGCCCGCTTCGTCGTGGAACAGCGGCTTGCCGTCCTTCCACAGCGACTGGTGCACGTGCATGCCGGAGCCGTTGTCACCGAAGAGCGGCTTGGGCATGAAGGTGACGGTCTTGCCTTCGGCCCACGCGGTGTTCTTGACGATGTACTTGAACAGCTGCAGGTCGTCGGCGGCGCCGAGCAGGGTGTTGAACTTGTAGTTGATCTCGGCCTGACCGGCGGTGCCGACCTCGTGGTGGCCGCGCTCGAGTTCGAAGCCCGCGTTCTGCAGGTTGGTGGCGATCTTGTCGCGCAGGTCGACGTAGTGGTCGTAGGGCGCGACGGGGAAGTACCCGCCCTTGTTGCGGACCTTGTAGCCGCGGTTCAGGCTGCCGTCGGGGTTGGTCTTCGCACCGGTGTTCCAGGAGCCCGACACCGACTCGATCTCGTAGAACGCGCCGTTCATCGCCGAGTCGTAACGGATCGAGTCGAAGATGTAGAACTCCGCCTCGGCGCCGAAGTAGGCGGTGTCGGCGATGCCGGTGGAGCGCAGGAATTCCTCGGCCTTGCGGGCGATGTTGCGCGGGTCGCGGGAGTAGGCCTCGCGGGTGAACGGGTCGTGGACGAAGAAGTTCAGGTTCAGCGTCTTGGCGGCACGGAAGGGGTCGATGCGCGCGGTGCTGTAGTCGGGCAGCAGCAGCATGTCCGACTCGTCGATCGACTGGAAACCGCGAACGGAGGAGCCGTCGAACGCTAGCCCTTCTTCGGCGAGGTCAGCTGTGAAGGCTTTCGCCGGGATCGAGAAGTGCTGCTGCACACCGGGAAGATCGCTGAAGCGGATATCGACGTACTCGATGTCCTCTTCCTTGATGTGCTGGATGACCTCGTCGGCCGTGCTGAACGTCACTTGTTCTCCTTACGGATCGGTTCCCAGCCAGTGTCGATTGCGTGGGTTCGTCGCGTCCAGACGCTATGGAGGCGGTGTTTCCCAGCTATCAAGGCCGTGTTTCGCCAGTGTTACACGTGCGGTCGGAGCCATGTTTACGACTTGCCGGGCGCGACCGACCAGGCAATCCTGCCATCGCGCACCGTCTCCGTCGGGCTGAACTCCCCTTATGCCGTGCCGGTCGGCTGTCAGCGGCAGCCTACTCTGGACGCCATGGCGCGCATCACCGGTTCCTGGCTATCCGGACCATCGGCGGGGTCCGACGACCCGGCTACACCCGAGTTTCCCGGCGAGCATCTCGGGCTGCCGAAGTCGGGTCGCGGGTCGATCGCGGGGCAGTTGCGCCGGATCGCCGCGACGTTCGCGGACTGGTTGATGGCCGTCGGCGTCTCGCTGTTGATCCTGCGTCACGTGAACGCGAACCTGCCGCTGCTGATCTGGTTCGTCATCGGTGTGTTCGCGGTCACGTTGTTCGGCTTCACGCCGGGCCAGTACTTCCTGCGGCTGCGGGTGATCCGCGTCGATCAGCCGGTCGGCGTCGGATTCGTGCGCGCGCTGGCCCGCCAGGTGCTGTTGATCTTCGTGGTGCCCGCGCTGTTCACCGACGCCGACGGTCGCGGCATGCACGATCGCGCCACCGGCACGGCCGTGGTCAACGCCCGATAAGGGAACGGGCCCGCCGCCGGAAAGCTCAGCGCCTGCGGATGGTTCGCTGCACGCCACGCATCTTCGCGCCCGCGGGCATCGGACCCTTAGGCATCGCGGGCCCGCCGCGCGCGCCGAGCGCGGCCAGCCTGCCCTCGATGAGGTCGATGCGTTTGGCGTCGATATTGCGCGGCAGTTTCGTGAGGTAGCGCTGTAATTCCTTGAGCGGCACCTGACCGTCGTCGTTGCCGACGATCACGTCGTAGATCGGGGTGTCACCGACCAGCCGGGCCGTCTTCTTCTTCTCCTGGGCCAACAGCGACTTCAACCGCTGCGGCGAACCCTCGGCGACGAACACCACACCGGGCAGTCCGACCACCCGGTGCACGGCGTCGAGCTGGGTGGTGGCGGCGATGCCGTTGCTCACCCGCCATTTGCCCTGCAGATTGTCCAGCACCCACGCCGCGGCGCCCGCCTGCCCCTCGGCCTTGGCGTAGACGTTGCGCTGCACGCGGCGGCCGAAGATGATGAACGCGGCGAGCAGCCCGAGCAGGATGCCCAGCGGCAGCAGGTACCAGTACAGGCCGGTGAGCAGCCCGATCACCAGGAATACCGCGGTGATGCCGACGAGCGCGCCGATCATCAGGGGCAGCAGCAGCTTGTCTTCCTTGCGCTGCATCTGGAACGCCTGCCAGAGCTGCTGACGCCGCTGCTTCGACGCAGCCTTACGCGCCGCCTTCGCCGCGGCCTTCGCTTCCTTGGACGGTTTGCCGCCCTTACCTACTGCCATGGCTCTCAGGATAGTGGCTGGGTAAGGGCAGGCATCAGCTCACCTGACCGTCGGCGCGCACGGCATTCGCCAGTTGCGCCGGCATCGGCTCGTGTCGGGCGTAGTCGCGACCGAACTCGCCCGACCCGTGCGAGAGCGAACGCAGGTCGATGGCGTAGCGACTGAGTTCCAGTTCGGGGACCTCGGCATCGATGCGGGTGCGCCCGTGGCCGCGCGGCTCGGTGCCGAGCACTCGTCCGCGCCTGCCGGACAGGTCGCCGAGCACCTGGCCGAGGTAGTCGTCGGCGACGGTCACCCACACGCGCGCGAACGGTTCGAGCACGTCGATGCCCGCGTTCGACGCCGCCTCCCGCAGTGCGAGCGCGCCCGCGGTCTGGAAGGCCGCGTCGGAGGAGTCGACCGAGTGCGCCTTGCCGTCCAGGAGTGTGACCCGCACGTCGACCAGCGGATATCCGGGCGTGACCCCGCGCGCGGCCTGCGCGCGGATGCCTTTCTCGACCGAGGGGATGAACTGGCGCGGCACCGCGCCGCCGACCACCTTGTCCACGAATTCGATGCCAGACCCGCCGGGCAGCGGTTGCACCTCGATCTCGCACACCGCGTACTGGCCGTGACCGCCCGACTGTTTGACGTGCCGCCCGCGCGCCCGACCGCCCGCCGCGAAGGTCTCGCGCAAGGCGACCTTGTGCTCGATGACATCGACGTGCACGCCGAACCGCTGCCGCAACCGCTCCAGCGCGACATCGCGGTGCGCCTCGCCGAGGCACCACAGCACCAGCTGGTGGGTCTGGTCGTTGTTCTCCAGCCGCATCGCCGGATCCTCGGCGGCGAGTCTGGCCAGTCCCTGGGAGAGTTTGTCCTCGTCGGATTTGCCGTGCGCGCGGATGGCGACGGGCAGCAGCGGGTCGGGGATCGGCCACGGTTCGATGCGCAGTGGGGTTCCGGTCGCCGAGAGTGTGTCGCCGGTCTCGGCGTGGCCCAGTTTGGTGACGTAACCGATGTCACCGGCGATCACCTGGCCGAGCGGGCGTTGCTGCTTGCCGAAGGGGGCGGTCACGGCGCCGACGCGTTCGTCCACGTCGTGATCGGGGTGCCCGCGCTCGGCTTGGCCGTGTCCGCAGACGTGCACGGTGTCGTCGGCGTGCAGGGTGCCGGAGAACACGCGCACCAGCGACACCCGCCCGACATACGGGTCGGAGGCGGTGCGGATCACTTCGGCGGCGAGGTCGGCGTCGGGGTCGCAGGTCAGTGCGACGGGTGCGGCGCCGTCGGCCGCGGGCGCCGCCGACACCGGGTGTTCGGACGGCGCGGGGAAACCGCCCACGATCAGGTCGAGCAGTTCGACGGTGCCGAGCCCTTGTCTGGCGCCGTCGGGAGCGGGCGCGGCGAACAGCACCGGGTGGAATCCGCCGCGTGCGACCGCGCGCTCCAGGTCGGCGACGAGGGAGTCGAGTTCGAGGTCATCGCCCGCGAGGTAGCGCTCCATGAGCGACTCGTCCTCGCTCTCGGCGATGATGCCCTCGATCAGGCGTTCGCGCCCCTCCGCGAGTTGTTCGCGCTGCGCGGGTGTCGGCTCGACCCGTTCCGCCTCGCCCGATGAGTAGTCGACCACGCAGTTCGGCAGCAGTTCGATCATGCCGGTGACCGGGCGGTGCCCGTCGGCCCCCGCCGCGCCGTAGACCGGCAGGTGCAGCGGCAGCACGCTCTCCGAGCCGCCGCCCCCGAGCACGGTCCGGCAGGTGCGCACCATGTCGTCGAAGTCGCCGCGCGCGGCGTCGAGATGGGTCACCACGATCGCGCGCGGCATGCCGACCGCCGCGCATTCCTCCCACAGCGCCCGGGTGGCGCCGCCGACGCCCTCGGGACCTTCGGCCGCCGACACGACGAACAGCGCGGCGTCCGCGGCGCGCAACCCGGCGCGCAGTTCGCTCACGAAATCCGCGTATCCGGGGGTGTCGACGAGGTTGATCTTGCGGTCCGACCAGATCATGGGCACCACCGACAGCTGCACGGAGCGGTGCTGGCGGTGCTCGATGTCGTCGTAGTCCGACACGCAGGTGCCGTCCTCGACCCGGCCCGCGCGATTCACCGCGCCCGAGGTCAGCGCCAGCGCCTCCACCAGCGTCGTCTTACCCGCGCCGCTGTGGCCGACCAGGACGGCGTTGCGTATGAGGTCCGGCCGGTCCACCGGGGGCGTCGCGCCGTTGCCCGCTGCGGGTCCACTCGATTTGTCCACCATGTCACGCGTCCTTGCCTCGACACCGCGGTACTTCGAGCTTCCCACCATCCTCGGCGCGACGGACCCGATTGCGGCGACTCGTGATCGACCGTGCACCGGTGCGCGGGTCACCGCGGCGCGATGGATCAGGCCGTGATCGTGTAGTTGTAGGCGCTGAACGCGCGGCCTTTGGAGCTGCAGGTGAAGCTGCCGTGGAAACCGGCCTCGCAGCGCGCGCCCGCGTACTCGACGTAGGGTCCCCAGGTGCCGTCGCCGGTCCTGACCTCGTAGAGCGACGGGTTGTTGCCCGGCCGGGTGTAGTCGCTGCCGGGGGTGAAGGTGGGGTGCGCGGGCAGCCACGGCTGGTCGATGACGACCTCGTTCACCGGGAACGGGACCGGAAGCCAGGTGTATTGCAGTCGATAGCCCGGGGCGTCGCAGCCGACGGCGCCGTCGGCGAAGATCGCGCACTGGAACGCGCCGGTCCCGAAGTAGAGCGGGCCGCTGTCCTGCGCTTGCGCGGTGCCCGTGCCGAGGGCCGATACCACCGCCAGTGTGCCCGTCGCCGCGGCCAGGCGTCGTCCGAACCGGTTCATGTGCACTCCTCGAGGATGTTGTCCGATGATGCCCCGACTGTCGAATCTGTCGGGTTCCCCCTCGCATTCGTTTCCATGCCTCCGCCGTCTCCGTCGCGATCCGCCGAGGTCGGCGGCCGTCGAACTGTGGCGCCACTCACACTGCTACACGCCGGACTTTTCGTTGCCAATGCCCTGCTCTTACAGTGCCTTTCGGGGTTCGGTGAGCCGAGCGGCTGAATACCGTTGAGTGGTCGATTGTGCGAGCGTGATGGAGGTGACCGCCGATGCTGGTCATCAACGAGCGGGCGGACGTGCCGCGATCCGAACAGCGAGTCCTCGACTGGATGCGCACCTGGACCGGGCAATACATCATTGTCGGCCTGGCGATCTCGGGATGTTCGGTCTCCGAGCGCGAGTCCGACGACGACGCGCCCGAAGCCGACCTCGTCGTCATCACCCCGCGCGCCGTGGTCGTCATCGAGGTGCGCGGCACCGTGCCCGACGCCACCGACGGCGTGCTCTCGGTGCGGGAGAACGGGCGCTGGCGGCTGTCCGGATTCGACGGCGACCCGATTCACGTGCGCGACAACGACAACAACGTCTTCGACAAGGTCACCGACACGGTCGTCGACCTGAAAGAACTGCTGCGCAAACACCAACCCGACGCCTACGTGGACGGGCTGATCGTTGTGGTGCCGCCGTGGGAGTCCACCGTCACCCTCGAAGTCGAATCCCGCCAGGACGGATGCGGTGTCGTCCTCGGATCGACGCCGGGCGAGCTGCGAGCCTGGCTGTACCGCACGTCCAACCGCAAACTGCTGTGGACCGCCGAAACGGTGCACGCGCTGCTCGCCGACCTGGCGCTGGATCACCTGCTCACCGTCGAAGACATTCTCGCCGAGGGGTTTCCGTCGGCCACGGGGCGTCGCCCGAAACCCCGCGCCACGCCCGAAGCCGCCGCGAACGAGTCGGTTGCCTATCCCGACCATCTGTCCCGCCCGATGCTGCGTCGCGCGGCGCAAGCGGACGCCGACGCGCCGGACTCGGAAGCGGACCTGCTCGCCGCGCCCGAGTCGAGTGTGTCGGCGAGTCTCGCGGACGCGATGATCGCGGACGCGACCTCGGCGCGCGGGCGGGCCGAGGTCGAGGCGGTCGAACGGCCGCAGGCGGCAACGGGATACCGCGGTGTACGGCTGGAAAGACTGTATCCGCGTGAGGTAGTGGACCAGCGTGCGGCGGAGTTCGCCGAAAAGGTGTCCGGTCATTCGCCGACGGTCGGTGCGCGCGTGCAAGTCTCCGCGACGCCCGAGCTCGAGGGTTTTTCGGTTCGGGCCGCCGCTGTCGCGCCCGCGCTGGTGGAGCACGGTTCGGTACCGTACGGGGAATCGTCGGACGCGGGAGATTCTTCCGGTGACCACGACGCTCGTATGCCACGAATGTCGGCCGACGATCCGGTTCGGCAGGTATTGAATTACACGATGCTGCCGCCGGATTCCCTCGTTCGGGTGGAATCGCACGGTGCGCGCTCCTCGGAGTTGCGCGAAGGTGGCGGGCCGGTGCCGCCGACCATCGATCCGTACCCGGAACTTCCTGTCTCGCAGAATGATCCGTCCCCGACTCGCACCCCGGACTCCGGTGGTCAGCGACCGCAGCACTATCCGCTGCACCGCCCCGACCACGAGCCGCCGTGGATCGCGCCGGACGAGGGTGTCGATCCGCCGGGCGCCGCGACTCCCGGCTATGTGCGCCCGCCGTGGATCCAGCCCGACGACGAGGCCGCGCAACCCGTCCGCTCGGACCTCGGCGCGGATCGGATCGCGGTGCGCGGCGGTGCGCCCGCGCTGACCGTCGTCGACGCTCCCGAATTCCCGGACGAGGACCTCGACGATCCCGATCCCGATGCGGTGCTTCCGCCCGCGTCGGCGTCGCCCGCCGCGTTCACCGATCGCTGGTCGTCGTGGGTGGACCATCGGCCCGCGCCGTCGATCCCGCTGCGCAGGCAGCCGCCGCGCGCGGCGACCTCGATCGAGCCGCAACGCAGGCACGCCATGCCGGAACCGACGAAATCGCCGGTGGGGGTTCCGGAGTGGATGACAACGCTGCGCGAACGGGTACCCGCGAAGCTACCGAAGGTGAGCGGGGACGGGAAACTGCCGCAGCAACTCGGCGCGGTGCTGGTCATCGCCACCGCCGTCGGCGCGGTGTGGTTGCTGGTTTCGACGGGCACGGCGTCCTACCGCGACATGGAGGAGCAGCGTCGGTCGCCGGAGAGTTCCGAGGTGGCGCCGCAGGGTGTGGGGCAGGTGCAGCAGACGCCGGTCTCGACACCGCCCGTGTGTTTCCCGCTGCTGACGGAGTGCTGATGTTGTTCGACGGCATCCGGCGGCGCTCGACGCGGGTCGGCGATCGTGGCCGAGGGCGCGGCGCTTGTGCCGAGACGAGTGTGCGCGTGGCGGCGGAGACAGTCGGCGACGAGCCGAATTCGCCTGACGAACGGGCTGATTCGATGCCGGTGAGCGGCCGGGAAACTACTACCCGGCTACCGGCCGGTTCACTCGCCGAAGTGGTGTCCTCGGCGACGCCTGCGGCTACCGTGAGCGCGGTGTCCAACGCCTCGACCTTCGTCCAGTTGATCGACGCCGCCGCCCTGCTGTCCTACGAGCACCAGTTGCACCTCGCGGAGGTGCTCGGCGCGGACCACTCCTTCTACTTCGAGCTCGGTGCGTCGCGCTTCGAATTCCGCTGCGCGTGGGGGACTCTCGAATGCACCGGCGTGCACCTGCTCGGCAGCGCCGCACCGGGTCCGCGGTCGTGGTTGTGGTCGTGGGCGAATCCGATGGGGTTCGCCGACGAGCTGACGGCCGCCGCGCGGTCCGTGCGCGATGCCGGGGCCGAGCGCGGAATTCTCGAATTGTCCTCCGCCGAGGTGCCGTTCGACGCGATCGGCCTCGATATCGAGCCGAGCGCGATGGCGTGGGCGATGATGGAAGCGGCCAAACCGCTCGCGGGCCGCTGGGTCGGCTACCAACTCGCCGCGGAGGGCGGCACTTTCGTCGCCTTCCTGCTCGAGCACCCGAGTTTCGAACTGGCCGCGCCGACCGGGCCGAGACTGTCGCGTGTGGTGACCGAGGGCATCGCGGCCGTGTGCCCGCCCGACGAATACGAGGCGGTGCTCAGCTACCTGACGTTGCGCGGACTGTCCGTCACCGGGTCCGAGGACACGCTGCGCTTCGAGGGCGCGGATATGGACGGTGTCGTCGAGTTCGACGAATACGGTCAGCTCACCGATATCGACGTCACCGTGGGCGGATCGGGCTGAAACCCCTGGCAACGGCCGGGATTCAGCCTGCGGTATCGGGTGCGAGCGCCAGGCAGAACGGATGCCCCGCGGGGTCGATCAGCACACGCCAGCGGTCCGGGACGGGCTGGAATTCGGCGCGCACCGCACCGTGTTCGATCGCGGCCGCCTCGGCGGAGTCGAGGTCATCGACCAGCAGGTCCAGGTGCATCTGCTTGGGTACGTCGTTGCCTGGCCAGTCGGGTGGCCGATGGTCGGCGACGTGCTCGACGGTGATGGTGACGCCGCCGCCGACGAGAACGACGAGATGATCGGATTCGTAGCGCAGGTCGAACTCAAGCAGGTCACGATAGAACCGCCCGAGCAGGCGCGGATCCGAGCTGTCGAACGACACCGCGCCGAATCTGGCTATCGCGGTCATAGGCCCACCGTATCGTCATGGGTCCACTTGTTCGCGGCGGGTATGTCGCCGGAGACGGTGGCGTGGTTCAGGCCGGTATTCGGCCGGTTTCGATTTCGGGGGTCGCCAGATCGTCCAAGGTGCACAGGTCTTGGAGCGCGTGCACGCCGGGTGCGGCCTTCATGGCGTGTGGCACGGCGCCCGCGGTGATCGTCGCGGTGGCGCGGGATTGGTTGGCGCCGCGCGCCCACCTGCCGACGCCGTCGCGGCCGCGTGCCATGACGGTCCACCGTTCCGTGCCGGGAAGGCTGAGTCCGCGTGGGGCTTTCGACGCACCGGGAATCCAGGTGAGCGCGGCAAGCGCGACGGTGGCCGGTCGGGAGTCGAGACCGAAGAAGGTGCGAACCGGCACCCCGAGTTGGCGACGCAGCGTGTGTTGGTCGGCGAAATCGACGCGGTACAGGGTGCGCGGGCTCGACTCGCCGGGTAGGTGGAACCGTTCGGGCCGGGTGTAGTTGCGGATGCGGGCGCCTTGATCGTGGAAGTGCTTGCCCAGCAGGCCGTATGACCATTCCGTCGCCGCCGCGCCGTGCTTCTCGCCCGCGCCGAGCAGTACCGCGATGTCCACGGGGCCGAGTGATTCGGCGTGCACCGCGACGGCGAGCAGGTCGGTGAGTCCGGGAGCCAATCCGACATCGACCAGGATCGGGCCCGGATCGCGCAGTTCCCGTAATTTCTCGATATATCCGGACGTGGCGGTGATGTCGACGAACGCGCATCCGGAAATTCCCGCGACGGCGGCGAGTTCCGGATTCTCCGCACCTGAGGTGTTCACGACGATATCCGTGCCGCGCAGTGCGGCGCGGTAGCCGGTGAGCGCCGGATCGGCGAGGTCGACCACCGTATCCGCGCGGGCGGGATCACGCCCGGCGGTGACCACGGTTTCGCCCGCCCCGCGCAACGCGGCGACCAGATGCCTGCCGACGGCGCCGTAACCACCGAGAACGAGGACCTTCATCGCACCGACTCCGCGACGCGCGTATTTCCCGCTGCTCCGCGTGCCCGGACGGTGGCGAGGCCGACGCAGCCGAAGACGACGCCCGCGCCGATCTCGGTCACCGCGCTGAACCAGGAGAACCACGTGACGTTCGTGTGCGGCAGTGAAATGTAGCTGTCCTGGAAATCGCTCCAGAATGTCGGCAGCAGGTGCGCGTAGACGAAGACCGCCGCGCTGCCGAATCCGATCGCCATCGCCGCCTCGGCCGCTCGACGGCGGTGGGTGAACACCATGTACACCACGACGGCGATGAGAATCGCCTGGATGTTTCCGCCGATCATGATCGCCATCGGCGAGGCCGACATGCCCCTGCGGAAATGGTCGATGCCGTGGATCGCGAATCCGATCGCGAATGCCACCGCCGACCATCGCAATGCGCGCGTGTCGTCTGTTTCGTGCTCGGCGGTCGTCATGCTCCCCTCCGCCCTTCGGTGTGCAGTGTGAGCCCCTGTGCAGTGTGAGCCTCTCGGTCACAATATGAACGTATTGTGACACAATATGTCCGTATTTTCTATAGTGGTTCGGTGAGCCAAGCACCACCGTTCCCACGCCCGGCGCGACCCGACCCGTCGGCGGCCGATCGCATACTGGTTGCCGCGTTGAAATGCTTTGCCGCCGAAGGCATAGCCGCGACGTCGCTGCGGTCGGTGGCTACTGCCGCGCAGGTATCGATCGGCCTGGTGCAGCATCATTTCGGCACCAAATCCGGGCTGGTCACGGCCGTGAACGAATTCGTACTCGGGGTGGTGGCCGACGGGGTGGCCGCGCGCCCGCTGCCCGCACCGCCCGCCGACACCTTCGGCGAGATCGGCCATCGAGTCTGCTCGATCATGATCGAACATCCCGAGGTGGTCGACTATCTGGCGCGCGCGTTCGTCGACGGCGACGATCTCGCGCACACGATCTTCGACGGTCTGGTCGCGATCAGCGCGGGCCAGTGGGACCAGTTGGCCGATCACGGTCTGCTGCGCCCCGACATCGACCGCACCTGGGCGGCGCTGCATCCCCTGATCCTGGTGCTCGGCACGGTGATGCTGCGCAGGCAGATCGAGCGGCACCTGCCCGCACCGCTCGCCGACCCGGAGCAACTCGATCGCTGGGACGGCGCGGTCGCCGAACTGCTGCGCGGCGGACTGCTGTCGGACCGGCCGACCGAAGGGGAGTGAGCCGGATCAGTGCTCGGTTCGAAGGGTTTCCCGCACGCGGTCAACGGGTTTCGGGCTCCGGACCGCGGTCTCGCGTGACAGGTACACCGCGAGCGCGGCGATGGCGAGCAGGACGAGGAAGTAGCAGGCGATATTGTTCGTGCCGCCGCCGTTGTCCAGGTCGAACAGCCAATTCGCCAGCAGTGGAGCGGTTCCCGCGCCGAGTACCGAACCGACCTGGTAGGTCAGCGAGACGCCGGTGTAGCGGTGCTCGGTCGCGAACTTCTCCGCGAGGAACGCGCCCATCGGTCCGTATATGGCCGCCTGCATGATCGGGTTGCCGAGTACGAAACCCAGTGCTACCAGCCAATATTCACTCGAATTGAGCAGCGCGAACATCGGGAAGACCAGGATCGCCGACAGCGCGGCGCCCGCGAGCATCACCGGGCGTCTGCCGAAACGGTCCGAGAGTCGCGCGAAGGTGGGGATCGCGACGATGAACAGCGCGGTCGAGAAGGTGAGCATGTAGAGGGCGTCCTGGCGGGGCACCACACCCCGGTCGGCGACGTGCGGCACCACCCAGACCGCCAGCAGCGCCTGCAGGAACAGCGGACCGGCCGCGGCGAGAATCCCGTACACGCAGGACAGTCGGTACAAGCGCAGCACGCTCAGGATCGGCACGCCCGTGTGCACCGAGCCCTCGGCGCGCGCGTCGGCGAACTCGGGCGACTCGGTGACCTGCCGCCGAATGTAGAGACCGACGACGACCAGGGCCGCCGACAGCAGGAACGGAATCCGCCAGCCCCACCCGAGGAAGGCATCGTCCGGCAGGCCGGAGAAGGCGCCGAGGATCAAGGTGGCCAGCACCGAACCCGCGGCGCCGCCGGTCACCGGCACCGACGCCGCGAATCCGCGCCGCTGTTCCTCGACGTGCTCGGCGGCCATCAGCGTCGCGCCCGCCCATTCCCCGCCCACCGCGAGCCCTTGCACGACGCGCAGGACGACCAGCACGATCGGCGCGGCCACGCCGATGGTCTCGTAGGTCGGCATGAGGCCGATGACGACGGAGACCAGTCCCATCATGGTCAACGTGATCACCAGCATGTTCCGCCTGCCGAAGCGATCGCCGAAGTGGCCGAACAGGATTCCGCCGATCGGGCGGGAGACATAGCCCGCGAGCAGGATCACGAACGACAGGGTCGCGCCGAGGGAGTGGTCCATGTCGCTCGGGAAGAACAGATCCGGGAAGACCAGGCCCGCCGCCGCGCCGTAGAGCAGGAAATCGTAGTACTCGACCGTCGAACCGAGAAAGCTGGAGATCAGTGCGCGCCGGGTATCCGCCTGCGACGCCGGCGCTTTCGCGATCGCGGGCGTGGTCGGGTCGGTCATGTCCCCCCTTTCGGTCGCCGCGCGGCGGTGCGCGTCGAGACGGCATGAATTGCCCTCTCAGTATTGAAGAATGTGATTCTCAAGTCAACGACAACGTATGCGCCGCAAGCGAATCTGATGGTTCGGCGCTCGACGGTGAGTCTCGATCGGTAGCGGGGGCGCCGGACGGTCCGGGTCGGATCCATCGTGCGGCGGTATCGGCGGAAGACGGGTGAAAAAGCGTCGGTGCAATTACGATTTGCTGGATATGCGCCAGAGCGGGATGGACCGTGCGGGGGCGCACGAACCGTTCCGAGGCAGAAAGGCTCCGGCGTGACCGCGACCCACTTGGCGAAGGGCCAGAACAGCCCGCTACCCGCAGGCGAGGTGACGATCTCCGTGCAGGTCGCCGCCCCCGCTGACCTGTCGGCCCTGCTGGTGACCGACCGCGGGAAGGTGCGCTCCGACGGTGATTTCGTCTTCTACAACAATCCGGTAGGTCAGGGCGTGCGGCTGAGCCACGGACCGGCCGGACCGAATTCCGCGCTGGCGATATCCACCGCCGCCGTGCCGTCCGACATCACCGAAGTGCGCGCGGTGATCAGCCTCGACGGCCCGAACGCCACCTTCGGCGCGCTGCCCGCACCCACCGCGACGGTTTCCGACGCCGCCGGGAATCCGCTGTGCCATTTCCGTATCGACGGACTCGGCGTCGAATCGGTGGTCATCGCGGTCGAGTTGTACCGGCGCGGCGGCGCGTGGAAGGTGCGCGCGGTCGGTCAGGGGTACGCGGGGGGATTCGCGGCTCTCGTCACCGATCACGGCATCGTCGTCGAGGACGCGCCCGCGCCGCAGAGCCCGCCCGCGCCCGGATTCGGCGGGGAAACTCGTGCTGGAGCGCCCGCGTCGCCCGTCGCCGGGCAGGCTGCGCCGTTCGGCTCGACGCCGGGAGGCTGGGCGCCCACTCCGCAGCCCGCCCCGGGGTGGGGTCCGGCGACGGGGAACCAGCCTGTCCCGCCACCTCCACCCGGTGTGCCGGGCGCCCCGGCTCCGGCGGGATGGGCTTCCGCGCCGCCGAACCAACCGGCGCCGCCCGCGCCCGGCCATCCAACTCCGACCACCGGAACACCCGGTGGTTACGGCAATCAGCCGCCGGACGGGTACGCCCCACCGCCCGGCGGCGGCACCCCCTGGTTCGGTTCGCCGCAGCAAGCCCCACCGGGCGCGGGCGGATTCGGCTCACCGCAGCAGGGTGCGCCGGTTCCGGGCGCGCCAACCGGGTTCGACTCCTCGCGTGGCGCTCCCGGAACCAGTGCGCCCGCCGGTTTCGGTTACCCACCGCCGGGTGCACCGCCCGGCTACCACAACCCGTCCCCGATCCGGACCGCTCCGGGTGAGGAACGGCTGTCCCTCGAGAAGCGCCAACAGCTGGACCTGCGCAAACAGGCGGTTGCCAAGGTCCTGCTGACCAAGGGCGCGCAGGGCGCACGCGCGCGGATCGTCCTGGTGATCGACAAGACCGGCAGCATGACCAGCCTGTACCGCAAAGGCGTGCTGAAACGCGTCGTGCAGCGAATGATCCCGGTGGCGATCCAACTCGACGACGACGGCCGACTCGAGCCCTACCTGTACGCCAACAAATTCGCCGCGCTTCCCCCGGTCACCGTCGACCGCGCCGACGAATGGTGCGACACCTTCCTGCATTTGTCCGGCAAACGCGGCGGCATCGATTACGGCCGCATCGGCGCGGTGAACAACGAGATCCCGATCATGCGCGAAATCATGGACACCCTCGACCCCGCCGCGGACCCCACCCTGGTCCTGTTCTTCACCGACGGCGGCTTCCACGAGAAACGCAAGATCACCGCCCTGATGCGCGAAGCCTCGACCCTCCCCATCTTCTGGCAGTTCATCGGCCTCGGCCGCGCCGACTACGGCATCCTGCGCGCCCTCGACACCATGGACGGCCGCGTTGTCGACAACGCGGGCTTCTTCGCCGTGGACGACATAGACCGGACCACCGACGACAACCTCTACCAACGCCTCCTCGGCGAATTCCCCGACTGGCTGATCGCCGCCCGCGCCGCGGGCATCCTCCGCTGAACGCGTCACCTACTCGTCGGAGGCCTTCAGTTGGAACTCCAGAAATGAGCGGTCGACCCGTATCGGTCCGCTCAGGCGCCACAGGTTGCCGCGTTTACCCAATGTTCCGGTGGCGGTGAACGGCAATCTTGCCCGGTGCGCGGCGATCGCCCAGTTGTAGTCTTCGGCATTCAACGGGACTACGATCCTGCGCATCTTATTGTCGATTTCAGCGTGCACTACGATCTCGCCACCGTGCTCGTCGTCGGACACATCGTCACCGTCGATCATCTTCAGTTCCTTGACGGGACCGACGATCGTGACTTCCTGTGGCGCCGTACTTCGGACCAAGCGGCGCTCGATCTCCGGCAATACGTCGATCATCTCGCGGCTCAGGCAGACGTGTGTCGGCACAGAGGTTCGTTGCGGTTCGGCCGATGCCCATTCGAACGACAGGTCGAGTGCTCGCAGCCCTTCCGCATCGCTCATCTCCTGGAGCGCCTGGACGATCTGAAGCTTCAGGCCCTGCGCGACGGCGTCACCGACGCCGGCGAACTCGGCTTGATTCGCGGCGAACCTGCGAGTCACGTCCAAACTCTTCGCCAGCGTGACCATCACCTGTCGGGTGAAGCTGGGTATGTGCTCGCTGTCGGAATTCCGCGAACTTCGGTCCGGCATCTGCGTTTCGGATTCGTCTATTCGAGCCGCGACGGTCAGGACGAAACTCCCCTTTTTCGTGTGTCCCATGCGAATATCGTCCTTCAGGAAATCGCTGACGAATTCAGGGATTCGACCTCGGCCGCTCGATTGCGGATTGTGCGCTGAGATGGCCGCGGTTCGTATCATTTGATCGATGCTCTCGATGAGCGTGGCGGCTTGTCGCAAGGGGATCGTGCTGTCCGACATCACCTGGTCGATCCTGACGAAGAACAGGTCCGCATGTGCCGATGCGATCTGCTCGATCAGCTCGGGTAGCGCGAGACGATAGGTGGACAAGACGGTATCCACGGCCTCGCGGAGCCTCTTCCGGTAGTCCACGAACGTCGGGTCGCGCGGCAGGAGAACCGAAGCTGTCCGCCTGCCTTCGGCGGCCTCCAATACCCAGGTCTGGTCGAAGGTGCGATCGTTCTGGCAGGTCCAATTACGAGTGGCGAGAAACTGAGCGACATTGGCCGGTGTCAGTACTCAACCCGCACGAGCTGGCGAGCATATGGACATACGCACGGCTGAGGTCCTCTTGCATGCCGTTGACGGGCATCGAACCGTCCGGCAGCTCATGAGAAATCATTACGGTCATCGCACCTCCCCCCGCGCAGCGCTCGACCGATTGAACCATAGGGATCGGCGAGGGCGCCGGCTGGTCGTTGCCTTTCTGGAGTATTCGCAGAGGGGTGTATATTCGGGGCCGAACAAAGGTTCTACATACCGTCCGGTCGTGACTATTTGGCGGCCGCCCGGGAAATCGAATGGTTCATGTCGCCCGAGCGGTAATGGGCATATCGACATCGTGCGCACATGCCGTCTGGCCGAATATCGTTGGGTGCGTGCCGTGTGTTCAGCGGATTTGTTGTCGTGGCTCGACATATGTCCAGGTGGGCGATCGGAAAGATCGGATCGGTCGGGCGCATCGACGGGGGTTCGCTGCGGTGTTCCATGTGCCTGTCCGGAGTGCGGCGACGGTCGGGCCGGGAACGGGGGGTGTCGACTGTCCGTCCGCCGGAGCGGTGGTTGCCTCCCCGGGGGGCCGGATGGAGATGGTCGACGGTGGACGCGGCCCGCGCTACTGGATCGAGATCGGACGGCAGGCGAGTGGTCATCCGCCTCGGCATCGAGGTCGGCGCGGGCGTGGCTCGGCGCCTGGCTTGTATCGAAATTTACATTGTGGGCGATGTGCTGGTGGGTAGCTTGTTCGGGAAACGGCTGCACGAGGCGTGCGCGGTGATTTGCCTGTTATGTCGCGGTGGTTGGGTGGTCTTCGTGGCGGTTGGCGCACATCTCGGGCGGGGCGGTCGGTATTGTGATGCGTGCCACACCCACTTCAGGACGGTGGGGACCAACGGAGAGCGACGGTGGCGAGGAAAGACCTGCGAGGAAGTATCGACATGGAGGACGCCGAACGGACACTGCTCGCGGTGCAATGGTGGGAACACATCATCGCCTCGAGCCCGTCCGCGGTCGCGCCCGGCAACGTCGAGGAGGTGCTCGCGGATCTCATCGCCGAACTCGCCGCGTCGATGAACACCGACCCGTTCGACGCCGCGGTCGGGCTCCAGGTCGGGGCGGCGCTGGTCACCGCGGGATTGCCGGAGGCCGCGCCGATATCGTCGGTGCTCCCGCTGCGGAAACTGGCGGCGGTCAGTCTGGTGGACGATGCGGAACGGCGGGCGTCGGTGCTGCTGGCGTCGGTCGTCAGGGGGTATCGGGAGAAGAGCGCGAGGGCCGTGAGCTCGGTCCCGATCGACCCGTCGGAGCCGCGCGCGATCACCGAGGAAGCGTTTCGAGCGGCCCTGGACAGTGCGGCCGTCGGTGTCGTCATCGGCGACCTCGACGGCACCGTGCGCTACACCAACCCGGCCATGGCGGCACAGATGGGTGTTCCGCTCGAGGCGCTGCGCACCCTGTCGGTGTTCGACTACACCCACCCCGACGACGTCGACGAGGCCAACGCGCAGTTCCTCGACCAGATGGGCAGGGGTTCGAGCACCGCGCGCGTCGAATCCAGGATGATCCGCCCGGACGGCGAGGTCAGGTGGTCGTCGGTCGTCGTGACCCTGGTGCCGGGGCCGGGCGGCCATCCCGACACCTTCGTCGCGGTGGCCGAGGACGTCACCGAGCGGCGCCGACTCCAGGAGGAACTGCACTGGCAGGCCCGCCACGACGCGCTCACCGGCCTGTCCAACCGGCGCGGGCTGCTGGAACAGATCGACGCCATCGTCACCGCGGCGACCTCCGATGACCGCATCGGGTTGTGTTTCGCAGACCTCGACCAGTTCAAGCTGGTCAACGACCAGTACGGGCACACCATCGGCGACTCCGTACTCGCCGCGGTCGCGCACCGCCTGCAATCGGCCGTCGCCGAGTACGACTACACCGTCACACGCATCGGCGGCGACGAATTCGTCGTCCTGATCCCGCCCCCGGCCGACGACACCCGGGTCGTGGCCGTCGCCGACGCGTTGCTGGCCTCGCTGACCACCCCGATCGCGGTCGGCGAGTACGACGTCCGCATGTCGGTCAGCATCGGCGCGGTCGTCGCCGAAGTATCCGATCAGGAAGCGACGGCACTGCTCGACGCCGCCGACCGAGCCCTCTACCGCGCGAAATCCGACGGCAGGCACAGATGGGTCCTGCACGACGGCACCGACACCGAGACCGGATGAGTCCGGCAGATTCAGAGCGTCGGGGTGACGGCGTCGGCGATGACGCGGTGGCGGGCCAGGTGGGTCAGTAGGGCCTGGTTGGCTTCCCAGCCGTCGGGGAACTTGACTTCGACGCCGAGGTGGACGGGTTCGGCGGAGGGGTGGGCGTCGAGGAGTTCGGGGATTCCGGCTCGGCCGACGACGACGCAGGCGTGGCGGTGACGGGAGGTGAGCACGCAGAGGCGGCCCGCTTCGAGGTGGAAGGCGCCCGCGTCGCGGCGGCCGGACAGGGGGTGCAGCACGAAGGTGACGTCGTATTCGCGGCCCTGGAGGCGGTTGGCGGTGTCGACCGTGACGGCGGCGGCGGGGGTGTCGCGCAGCGCGGTGCGCAGGGCTTCGGCCTGGTCGCGGTGCGCGGTGCCGATGGCGACGCGGTCGGCGGTGACGGGGCGGGTGCCCTGTTCGGAGTGGGTGACCGCGGCGCGGGCGAGCAGGCGGTTGGTGAGGGCGGCGAGGGCGGACACGGCTTCGGCGTCGGTGCGCAGGGTGTGGCGGGCGGGCAGTTCGTACCAGGCCCAGCCGGAGCGGGCGGCCTCGTCGAGGGCTTCGTCGAGCGGGCCGAGCAGTCCGGCGGTGCTGAATTCCATACGGCGCGTTCCGGGTTCGGTGCCCGCGCGGAATCCGGTGAACGGGTAGAAGGCGGCGGACACGACGGGGGCCGCGGAGGCGGGCAGACGCCAGGAGACGGGCAGGCGGTGGATGGGGATGCCGGGGTTGTTGGCGAGCATGACGCTGACGGCGCTCATGGTCGGATCCCAGGACAGGCCCTTCCAGCGGTCGACATCGACAGTGGCGAACGGGTCGAGCTGACCGGGATCGCCCACGAACAGCCCGTGCTGGAAGCGGTTCGCGATGCGCAGCAACATATCCGAGCGCATCTGGTACGCCTCGTCGATGATCGCCCATTCCCAGGTGCCGTCGTCGATGGTGGCCCATTTGGCGGCGGTGCCGATGATGATCGCGCGGTCGGCGAGGTCGGCGGGGCGGGTGGCGACCGCCACGTTCGGGTGCGCGGCCACTCGGTCGGAGGTGACATAGTTGGCGGCGGAGAGCCTTCCGATGAGCAGCGCCGAATCCGCCTGGGCGAGACGGTCGACGAGGTCGTCGACCTGTTCGTTGGTCTGGGCGACGATCATGCGCTGCGCGCCGTCGGCGGCCAGGCGCCGGGCCGCGCGCACCACGAGCGTGGATTTGCCCGCACCGGGCGGCGAGTCGACCACGATCGCGCGGTGCGTCGGATTCTCCAGGTCGGCGAGGATTTCGGCGGTGACCTCGTCGGCGGATTTCGTCACCAGGACTCCTCGGGCTGGTCGGGCTCGTATTCCGGCGGGGGACCGCCGTGGGTCCACGGGGTGTCCTCGGGTTCGGGCAGGGTGAGCCTGCCGCCTGCGGAGCCGAGGGAGAAGCGGGTGAAGCCGACCGAATCACCCACCTGCGGAACGGTTCCCGGTTTGGCCTGGCGGCCGTTTCCCATACCGCCGGACAGTTCGAGAGTGACTGTGCCGCTGTCGAAGTCGAGAACCTTGGCCTTCTGGTTGGAGCGTTCGGCGCTGTGCAGGGTCTCGCCGGGCGCCGGCGTGAACAGGTCGGCGGTGTCGACGCGGATCAGCGGACGGAGCACGGGGCGCTTGCCAGAGGTGTCGACGCGGTCGGGTTCGCACTCGACGACGGTGGCGCGGAACGCCGAACCGGACAGGCGGTGTTCGGCCATGACACGCGGGTCGTCGTAGGCGCGTTGGGCGGCGAAGGCTTCGGCCGCGGCCTCGCGGTCGAGCAGGCGGCGCACGGCCGACACGGCGGCGTCGCGGCGGGCCTGGGCGACGCCGTCGTCGATGGTGTCGGCGAAATAGGTGAAGGAGCCGCGGTCGCGTTGCCAGCGGGCGGGGACGTTCGCGGCTTCGGGCAGGGCCGCCAGCAGGTCGATGCCGTGCCACAGCAAATGCCATGTCGGTTCCAGCTGGGTGCGCAGTGCCTGCTCGAGGCGTTGGGCCGCCACGGTTTTGGCGGTGCCGTCGACATCGTCGATCGCGGTGTCGTAGGCGTTGACCAGCGGCGCCAGTTCCTCGTTGTCGAAGCCGGGGTCGGTCGCGGGCCCGGCGGGCGGGCTGAGCAGCGGATCCTCCGCGAGTGCGGCGGCTTGCGCGCCGGACAGGCCGGGCGGCGGCGCGATCCACCCCAGCAGCGCCGCGAGATTGGCGTCCTCCAACGCGGATTGGCCGGTGGCCCAATGCATGGCGAGCACCGAGGTCATGGGGAGCAGCGACGCCGAGCCGGGGCGTTCGGCGCGTTCGGTGAACCAGGTCAGCCAGCGGCCGAGCAGGGGAATCTCCGGCGAGACCGGATTCGGTCCGTCGACCTTGTTGTAACGCACCGAACGGCCGAGCAGGCGAAGGAAATCCACGCCGCCGGTATTGGGCACCCAGATCTGGGCCGCGTCGAGGCAGCGCCTGCCGAGTACCTCGCCGGACTTGTCGGTGATGTCCTCGGCGGCGTCCAGGTACGAAGCCACGTGCGGCAGAACGTATCCGGCCAGCGCCTCGACGAAACGCAGGCGCAGCACCCGGTCGCGGGGCTGGGGGACGATCAGCACCGTCGGCTCTTCGCGGTCGGTGCCGAGCATGACCGCCAGCGGCGCGGCGGCCTCACCCGCCAGGCGCAGCGGGATCATGACCAGCGGGCG
Organism: Nocardia bovistercoris; assembly: GCF_015674855.1. Taxonomy (GTDB): domain Bacteria; phylum Actinomycetota; class Actinomycetes; order Mycobacteriales; family Mycobacteriaceae; genus Nocardia; species Nocardia bovistercoris. The sequence goes on from NZ_JADMLG010000013.1 coordinate 101,008, forward strand.
ATCCGAGAGGTGGTAGTGCCGCACCGACGCCAGCGGTTCGGCGCGACCCGTGTGCGCGGCCCGCACCCGAGCCAGCGCGGTGAGCACACTCATCCCGCGATCTCCAGGCGCAGCCGATGCGCGGCGCGCAGGATCGCCGCGATGTCGGCGTGTTCGGGTCCGGGTGCGAAGGAGCCGTCGGCCAGCCCGAGCGCGGTGCCGACGCTGTCGATGCCGCCGAGGTCGTCGCAGACGCCGCGGCCGAGCGCGTCCACCGAACCGGCGGCGCGTGCCTCGGCGCGGCAGGCGAACGCGAGATCGCAGTGCGACATGCAGTCGGGGGCGTAGCGCGCCGGAATGGCGGCGATGGTGTCGCCGAGTTCCGGTCCCGGCGCGAATGTCGCTCCCGGGGGCAGTAATTCGAGCAGGTTCTCGATGGAGGTCATGCGCGAGAGCTGTCGCGACACCACCGCGAGCTGCTTGCGCAGATCGACCATGGCGGCCGTCGGGCGGTTCGTGAAATCGCGCGCGCACACCAGAATCGCCTTGTGCGATACCAGTTCCTGGCTCTCGCCGAGTTCGGCGAACAGTTGTCGCAGCGCGAGGACGTAGACGGCGGACTGCTTGGCCGCGGTCGCGACCTGCGTCGGATCGGCCTGCTCGTCGATCACCGGGAAGGATTTGATCTCGATCACGTGGAAAAGGCCGTCGATCTGCACGGCGACCACGTCGGGCTCCAGATACGCGGGGGCGCCCGCGATGTCGAGGCGCAGCAGCGGATGGTCGAACAGGGTGGCCTCGTGGTCGCGGATCGCGCGGCCCAGCAATTGGCGGGTGCGCTGGTGGCGCACCACGTTGCTCGCGTTGTCGCCCACCGTGTTCAGATCGACGTACCCGACCTCCGGAATCGACAATCCGAGGGTGTCGCGCAGCAGCGCGAGCAGTTCCGCGCAGCCGTTCGCCTTCACCATCGCCTCGAAGGTGTTGCCTCGGGTGATCGCGAACTGCGACTGGCCGAACTGCGGCGGGTGACCCAGTTCGCGCGCGATGGCGGCCTTGTCCACCGAGGCGGCGTCGAGTAGCGCGCGCCGCACACAGCCGGGGTTGGTGGTCAGCGCCGCGATGGTGCGGGCATTGTGCCGACAGGTCGGCGCGTCGTCACGCACCCGATCCAAGCGGGCCGCAAGATCGTTCATCACCACTCGTTTCCGCGCCGTTCGGCCGCGCGCAGCCGAACACCGAACAGTTGCCCAGCCGCGTCGTCCAGTTGACGGGCCACCCGGCGCGCCGCCTGTTCGCGATGACCGGTGTCGTCCTCGGCGTGCACCGCCAATTCCCGCCGCGCCGCCGCCGCGACCGCCGCCGGATCCAGCGCGTCCGCCGAACCCGCGACGCCAGGGACCGACACCGCGAGCCGCCACAGCACCCGCTGCGCCGCCGGACCCGTCGCGTTCTGGTCGACCATGTGTTCCGCGAGCCGGATCACCGCCGTGAGCAGATCGACGCGCGGACTGAGCGGCCCGATCATACGGCGTGCCAGCGACCACGTGCTCACCGCCAGCAACCCGCGGGCGGGCGCGATCAGATCGGTGGTGAGCGCCGCGCAGATGTAGAAGGGTCTGCCGTAGGGGGCGGCGCGGAAGGAGCGTTCCTCGTCGCGGCGCAGGCTCGTGAGCCGCGCGGCCACCAGCTGGCCGGAGAAGAACCCTTCGTGCACCGCCATCACGACCTTCGGTGACGCGGGCGCCGAGAGCAGGGTGAGCGCGCGGTGCACGTGATCACGCACGGCGACCACGGGGGTCGACTCCCGATCACCGCTCTCGGGTTCCGCTGCGCTCGCCTCCCCGAGAACGGCTGTCTCCCACTGGTTCTCCACCCGCCGCAACTCCGCCCGCAACCGCCGGGCGCCCGCACGGTCACCACCGGCCGCCGCCCGCCGGACCTCCGCCCGCAGCCCGGCGATCCGCTCCTCGAGCTCGACCGCTGCATCCGTCATGCGGGCAACGTACGCACAGCTTCCAGTGAAGTCCAGTATTTCCCAGTCTTGCGCGTGTCGTCCGAAGGCGCGGCGACGAAGGTCTCCTCGGCGATCGGGTCCATCAGCGTGACGTCGGGACACACAACGACGCGCAACGCAATTCGCCTGGTCCGCCGTGACCGCGTCCGCCCGCGCCAACTCGCACAGCACCACGATCGACTCCACCGTCTTCGTGACGGCGCACCGCAGGCGCCGCCGCGGGCAGTGCGGCAAGTCGATCGGCATCGACCTCCACACCCGACGGGGCCGGTCGGCAACCGTCGGCGGCCGACGCGATCACCTCGTGCACCGCTCGCCGCATACACGCGACATGACTGTGCAAAGCAGCCGCCGGGCAGTGTGCGCCGAAGAGGCGCGCAGGTCAGCGTGGGCTGTCGCGGTGGATGGCGGGTTTGCCCATGGTTCGGTCGACCAGGTCGAGCAGGCGGCGGGAGCGGTCGGCGTAGAAGGTGTCGAAATCGGCGTTGCGCAGGATGGCCGGGTCGATGAGGTGGGTGGTGACGGCGGCGTCGAGCCATTCGTCGGTGGCGTCGGAGTCGGTGGCCAGGGCGTCGAGGTAGGTGGCGGGGGAGCCGATCATGGCGCGGCCCGCGCGGTAGGAGAGGGGGGATTTGTTGACGATCGAGTTGGCGCGGGTGGTGGCGCCGCCTTGGCGCTGCAACCAGGCTTTCGGGAAGATCTGGCGGATGTCGACGGCGTGTTGGAGCATGGCGCCCGGATCGAGCGGGTCGTCGCTGTAGAACCAGTCCACCGCGCCCTGTTTGACGAGCAGGGCGTAGATGCCCTTGTAGGCGGCGCTGTTTCGGGTGGTGAGCGAGTTGAGGCGGTCGGCGACGAAGACGGATTCGGCGACCGTGTCGGGTTCGGCGGCGTCCGGATCGGTCCAGGCGATCAGCTGTTCCACGTCGCGCGCGAAGCGGCTCTCGGTGGCGCCGCTGTACATCTCGCCGAGCACACCGCACCAGTACCAGCGGGTGATCCGCTCGCGCATGCCAGGATCGTCGACGCGGTCGCCGAGGATGGCGCGCACCGCGGCCAACGGGATGAGTTGGGTGCGGTAGGGCAGATCGTTGACGCGAACGATGCACTGGTCGGTGAGGAATTCGCCGACCCATTCGAACGCCTCGCTCAGGCGCGGGGCGAGCCGGTGGAAATCGGCCAGCGGGAGTTCGAGCAGGTCGCGACGTTTGCAGGAGATCGCGGCGGTCGGGCGGTCGACCCGGCGTTCCCAGTTGCGGACCAGGGTGACCGCCTGGAGGAAGTCGCTGCTGCTCAGCCCGTCGTCCACGCCGTTCTCGATGCGGCCGAGGACGGGATGGGAGGTGGCGAGACCCTTCTTCACGTCCTGCCAGACATCGGGCAGCCGGTAGTAGTCGCCGTTGCGCTGCTCGTAGCCGCGGTCGCCCGCGTAGGTGGCGGTGAGCAGCTCGAACACGTTGAGCGGGACGCCGCCGGTGTTCACCCGTTCGAACACCGAACACACCGCGTCAGGGGTGGTGCCCGCGCCGAGTTTGATCATCGGGATCAGGAACGAGCGCACCCGCTGGACGATGTCCTGCTCGAATCGTGACCACAGCTCCCAGTTGTCGTCGTCGACCCGCACGAACTCGCGCTGCCACACGTGCACGCGCCGCACGTCGAAGATGATGTTGAGCGGGAAATGCCCGGTGCGGCACTCGGATTCGATATCGCTGAGGTCGAGGCCCGCGCGCCTGCCGTTGTCGCGGCGCAGTACGCGGTCGGCGGGCACCGACACGATCGCCTCGTCCCGGTCGGACGGCGAATACACGGACTTCGCGATATCGAGGTAGTACCAGCGCAGCAGGTCGTTGCCGCGGCCGTCGACGGTGCGCACCGGCTGATCCATGTAGAGCGCTTGGAACAGCGAGGTCAGGCGCTGCTGGCCGTCCAGAAGCAGCATGCCGGGATCGACGGGGCTCTCGGTGGACACTCCGGTCAGCGGCCTGGCCCGAAACCGTGACGCCGCACCGGTTTCCAAGGTCATCACCACGCCGAGCGGATAGTCGAGGGTGACGGTGGCGATCAGCTCCCGGATCCGCTGATCGTCCCATTTCCACTCGCGCTGGAAGTCGGGCAACTGCATGAACCCGCTCCCGATCTGCTCCAGTACGTCTTGCAGCTTCGGACTGTCAAGTGCCACTGGGCATCTCCCGTCGAGATCGATGTGCGGGCATCACATTGCATCAACAACAGAACCCGGTCGTCAAGACGAAGGGCCTTACCAACCTGCGGCGATGTGAAATTCGGGCCGCGTGGAACCGCGCCGCGATCAGCCGCCGAAGCGGGCGAGCACCGAACTCGCCTCCTGCGACGCGGTGCCCTCCTCGGCGAGATGCGCCATGGCGGGGGAGATCTCACGGCCGTGGTGGGCCATCGCCTGGGCGTAGAGGCGGCCCGCGCGATACGAGGAACGCACCAGCGGACCCGCCATCACGCCCGCGAAACCCATCTCCTCGGCGACGCGGGAGTGCTCGACGAATTCCTCCGGCTTCACCCAGCGGTCGACGGGGTGGTGGCGGGGGGAGGGGCGCAGGTACTGGGTGATGGTGAGGATGTCGCAGCCCGCGGCGTGCAGGTCGCGCATGGCCTCGGTGACCTCTTCCGGTGTCTCGCCCATGCCGAGGATCAGGTTGGACTTGGTGACCAGACCCGCCGCGCGGGCGGCCGTGAGCACCGCGAGGGAACGCTCGTAGCGGAAGGCGGGACGGATGCGCTTGAAGATGCGCGGCACCGTCTCCAGGTTGTGCGCGAGCACCTCGGGGCGGGAGGAGAAGACCTCGTCCAGTTGATCCTGGTCGGCGTTGAAATCCGGGATGAGCAGTTCGACGCCGGTGTTCGGATTCAATCCCTTGATGGCGCGCACCGTCTCGGCGTAGAGCCAGGCGCCGCCGTCGTCGAGATCGTCGCGGGCGACTCCGGTGATGGTGGAGTAGCGCAGGCCCATGGCCTGGACGCTCTCGGCCACCCGGCGCGGCTCGTCGCGATCGAGCGCGGCGGGTTTGCCGGTGTCGATCTGGCAGAAATCGCAGCGGCGGGTGCACTGTTCACCGCCGATGAGGAAGGTGGCCTCGCGGTCTTCCCAGCATTCGAAGATGTTGGGGCAGCCCGCCTCCTCGCAGACCGTGTGCAGGCCCTCTCGCTTGACCAGGCCCTTGAGTTCGGTGTACTCGGGGCCCATGGTGGCGCGGGTGCGTATCCATTTCGGCTTGCGCTCGATGGGCGTCTGCGCGTTGCGCGCTTCGATCCGGAGGAGTTTGCGTCCCGCAGGAGCTTGAGCCGAGGTCACGAGATCGACCTTACGCCTGCCGACCCGGACGACGCGGACGCGGCCACGGCATCGGCCGAGGTGCGGGCGGTGCGCGCGATATCGTGCGGCGACACCGGGAGCGTGCCGTCGAGGGCGCGCGGGATGGCGTCGGCCACCAGGGGTTTGACCTGCTCGACGGTGATCCGGCGGCCGAGTTCGCGGCTGAGCGTGGTGACGCCCGCGTCGCGGATGCCGCACGGGACGATGGCCTGGAAGCCGTCCATCGCGGAATCGCAGTTCAGCGAGACGCCGTGCAGGGCGACCCCGCGTTGCACGCGCACGCCGATGGCGGCGATCTTGCGTTCGGCTGACACGTCCGTCGCGGGCAGCCACACGCCGGAGCGGCCATCGATACGGCCGCACTCCAGTCCGAATCCGGCGACCACCGAGATCAGCGCCTCCTCGAGACGACGCACATAGCGCACCACGTCCACCGGTTCGGCCAGCCGCACGATCGGGTAGCCGACCAATTGCCCCGGACCGTGCCAGGTGATCTTGCCGCCGCGATCGACCTCGACCACCGGACTGCCGTCGATGGGCATGTCCTCGGCCTCGGTGCGCCGCCCCGCCGTGTAGACCGAGGGGTGCTCGAGCAGCAGCAGGTGATCGGAGCCGACGCCGTCGGCGCGTTCGGCCGCGTAGCCGCGCTGGATCTCCCAGGCCGCGTGGTATTCGATGAGGCCGAGGTCTTCGATCACGACCGGGGTGGTGTCGAATCGAGCGGACGCTGTGGTTCGAGTAGACGCTGTGGTGTGCGTGTCGTTCACCGTCACGACGTTACGCCGAACGGAGGGCCGACCGGGGGTTGTGTGTATCCGACCACAGATGACCGGGCGGAGCTCGAACCCCGAGGCGGTCAGGGGTACCGTGACCAGCTTGCTCGACGAATACCCGCAGGACTCAGGCGGAGGTGACCTCGACGGGGAAAGTGCGCTGCATGAGAGTGAGATCCATCCAGCGGTCGAACTTGTGGCCGACCTCGGGCAGTTGCCCCACGATCGCGAAGCCGAAGCGTTCGTGCAGCGTGATGGACCCGGTGTTGCCGGATTCGATCGCGGCGATCATGGTGTGCACCCGCCCGGATCGCGCGGCGCGGTCGATCAATTCGGTGAGCAGCGCGGTGGCCAGACCGCGACGGTGGAAGCGTTCGGCGACGTACACCGAGTTCTCCACGCAGAAGCGGTATCCGACCTTGGGACGCCACTGGCCGTAGCTGGCGTACCCCGCGACCTCGCCGTCGACCTCGGCCACCAGGATCGGCATCGCGGCGGCGGTGCGGTCGCGGAACCAGTCGACGCGATTGTCGATACCGACCTGTTCGATATCCCAGATGGCCGTCGAGGTCGCGATGTTCGCGTTGTGGATGGCGAGGATGGCGGGCAGGTCATCGGGGTCGGCGTCCCTGACGACGGCATCGGTCATCGCTCGTCGCCGTTCGTGCCGAGTGCCGCGGCCAGCGCCGCGCCGATGGTCGGATGGTGGAAGCGGTAGCCTGCGCGTTCGAGGGCGGTGGGGATGGCGCGCGGGCCGGTCAGCACCGCCTCCTCGGCGAATTCGCCGATCGCCGCGCGCAGGACGAAACCGGGGAACACCAGCGGGGTCGGGCGGTGCAGCGCCTTGCCGAGCGCCCTGCTGAATTCGGCGTTGGTCACCGGAGCGGGGCCGACCACGTTGATCGGGCCGGACAGCGCGGCCTCGGTCAGCGCGAACACGATGGCGCCGATCTCGTCCTCGAGCGAGATCCACGGCGAATACTGCCGTCCGTCGCCAAGTCGCCCGCCGAGGCCGAGCGAATACAGCGGCCGCAGCCCCGCGAGTATGCCACCGTTGCCGGCCAGCACGGCGGCGCTGCGCACCAGGACCGTGCGCGTGCCCGCGCTCGCGGCGGGTTCGGTGGCCGCCTCCCAGTCCCGGCACAGGGTCGCCAGGAAACCTGTTCCGGCCGTTGAAGCTTCGTCGACCACCCGATCGCCGCGCCCGCCGCCGTAGTAGTGCACGCCGCTGGCGTTCACCAGCACCGGCACCCCCGCGGCGGCGACCTTGCTCGCGAGCACGTCGGTCGAGACGATCCGGCTGTCGCGCAACCGCTGCTTGTAGTGGCCGTTCCAGCGCTTGCGGCCGATGCTCGCACCGCACAGGTTGACCACCGCGTCGGCGCCGCGCAGCGCCCGCCCGTCCAGTTCGGCGCGGGCGGGATCCCAGACGAACTCGTCCGGCGCGGCGGCCCGGCGGCGTACCAGCCGGGCCACCTCGTGCCCGTCGCGGCGCAGCGCCGCGACGAGTGCCGTCCCGATCAGCCCGGATGACCCGGCGATCACAACCTTCATACGGGCGGGCAGACCTTCCCGATCACAGACCCAGATCCGCCTCGAAGGCCGCTTCCTCGAGCCGGTGCCGGATGGTGGTCAGGAACCGACCGGCGTCCGCGCCGTCGATCAGCTGGTGATCGTAGGTGAGCGGCAGGTAGCACACCGAGCGCACGCCGATGGACTCGTTGCCGGTCTCGTCGGTCACCACCGTCGGACGCTTCACGATCGCGCCCGTGCCGAGCATGCCCGCCTGCGGCGGAAGCAGGATCGGGGTGTCGAACAGCGCGCCCTGGCTGCCGATATTGGTGATGGTGAAGGTGCCGCCCGACAGCTCGTCCGGCTTGAGTCCGCCGTTGCGGGCCCGGTCGGCGATATCGGCGATGGCGCGCGCCAAGCCCGCCAGCGACAGGTCGCTGGCATTGTGGATCACCGGCGACAGCAGACCCTTGTCGGTGTCGACGGCGATGCCGAGATGCACCGACGCGTGGTAGGTGATCTCCTTGGTGGTCTCGTCGTAGCTGGCGTTGATGTTGGGATGCACGCCGAGCGCCTCGACGACCGCCTTGGCGAAGAACGGCAGGAACGTCAGGTTGACGCCCTCGCGGCTCTTGAACCCGGCCTTGGCCTGGCTGCGCAGCGCGACGATCTTGGTGACGTCGACCTCGTGCACCTGGGTCAGCTGCGCGGTGGTCTGCAGCGATTCCTTGGTCTTGGTCGCCGTGATCTGGCGGATGCGGTTGGCTTTCTGCACGGTCCCGCGCAGGTGGGCGAGGCTCGGCGCGGCGGCGGGAGCCGGTGCGGACGCCTTCGCGGCGGGTGCGGCGGCGGCCGGTGCGGCAGCGGGTTCGGGCGCCGCGGGCGCCTTGTTCGCCTCGGCGGCGGCCAGCACGTCCTGCTTGCGGATGCGTCCGCCGACGCCGGAACCGGTGAGGCTCGTCAGGTCGACGTTGTTCTCCTCGGCCAGTTTCCGCACCAGCGGAGTGACGTACGGGGTCGCGCCGTTGTCGGAGGGCGCGGCGTGGGCAGGCTTCGCGGGAGCCGGAGCCGGAGCCGGAGCAGGTGCCGGGGCGGGTGCCTTGGGGGCGGGCGCGGCGGCGACGGGCGCGGGTTCCGGTGCGGGCGCGGGAGCAGGGGCAGGCGCAGGCTTCGGTTCGGGAGCCGGCGCGGGAGCCGGGGCCGGTGCAGGCGCGGGAGCCGGTGCGGGCGTTCCGCTGCCGATCACGCCGAGCTGTCCGCCGACCGCGACGACATCGTCCTCCTGCGCGCTGATCTCGAGCAGAGTGCCCGCGACAGGGGAGGGGATCTCGGTGTCGACCTTGTCGGTGGAGACCTCGAGCAGCGGCTCGTCGACGGCGATCTCGTCACCGACGGCCTTGAGCCAGCGGGTGACGGTGCCCTCGGTGACCGACTCGCCCAGTTCGGGCATCTTCACCGGCGTGCCCGACCCGGAGGAAGGGGCCGGTTCGGCGGCGGGGGCGGCCTGCTGCGGGGCGGGCGCCTCGGCTCGAGCGGGTTCGGGTTCTGGTTCCGGTGCGGGGGCTTCGGGTTCGGGCGCCGCCGCGGGAGCGGGCTGCTCGCCCTCCCCGCTGATGACGCCGAGTTCGCCGCCGACCTCGACCACATCGTCCTCGCCTGCGACGATCTTCGACAGGATGCCCGCCGCGGGGGACGGGATCTCGGTGTCGACCTTGTCGGTGGAGACTTCGAGCAGCGGCTCGTCTACCTCGACCGTGTCTCCTTCCTGTTTCAGCCACCTGGTCACCGTTCCCTCGGTGACGCTCTCACCAAGAGCGGGCATCTGGACGGAGAAGGCCATGTCCGTTGACTCCTCTGACTGCTCGACGGGTTCTACAACAGTTGTTCTCGCGGCGGACGCGCACCGCGGGTCGCGGCGAAAGTCCTGAAGCCACCGATCATTGTGGGGCACCGGAGATCATCGGGTGGTTCTTGTACCGCGAACCATCCTTGCACTCGTGCGCGTGGCATGTAGCACAGGGCAGTGATCCGACAGTGATCTGTGTATGAGCCGGCAAGATGGTGGCATCGGCGGTGAGCGGATTCCGCCGGTGAGAGGAGGCGGACGCCCATGGGTCTGCTGGACAGACTCCGCGGTGCCGTGGTCGGAATTCGCCCCAGTTCACGTGCTGTGACCTCGGGTGGGAGCGATGCTCGGTATCTGGCCGATTGGGTGCGCGCGCACGTCGGCGTCGAGGGCTACATCGAGCCGAAAACCACAGTGACCGATGTCACTGTGGTGTTGGTGGCCGCGGACGGCGAATGGACCCGGCGCATCGTCGGCGAACGCGGGGCGCGAAGGTTGGCCTCGGACCTGAGGATTCCGGTCTACGACGTGGAACGCACCGGATACCCGCAGCGAATGCGCGACCACGACGCCCGCGAACGCGTCGAGCGCCGCCGCGCCGTCGAGGACGATCTGCGCGAGCTGTAGCGCTGTTCGAGCCCTGGGGCTGTGCGACCTCCAGGGCTGTGCGAGCTGAAGAGAACGGGCGCGCGCGCTCGGATCACCCGACCCGAGCGCCCGACCTCATTCCGCGGCGATGTCTTCCAACACCGCGATCAGCGTGCGCACCGGGACACCGGTGCCGCCCTTGCCGATATAGCCGAACGGCCCGCCCGTGTTGTACGCCGGACCCGCGACATCCAGATGCGCCCACTGCACGCCCTCGGGCACGAACTCCTTGAGGAACAGGGCCGCCGACAGCATCCCGCCCCAGCGGTGCGGCGCCACATTGGCCAGATCGGCGACCTTGGAGTTCAGGTCGGCGCGCAACTCGGTCGGCAGCGGCATGGCCCACCCGTTCTCGCCGACCTCGCGGGAGATGCGGGCGACCCGGTCGCGGAACGCGTCGGTGCCCATCACGCCGGGGGTGCGGGTGCCGAGCGCGACCATCTGCGCGCCGGTGAGCGTGGCGACGTCGATGAGGTAGTCCGGTTCGTCCTCGCTCGCGCGCACGATGGCGTCGGCCAGGATGAGCCTGCCCTCGGCGTCGGTGTTGAGCACCTCGACGGTGGTCCCGCCGTACTGGGTGAGCACGTCGCCGGGCCGCTGCGCGGTGGCCGACGGCATGTTCTCGGCCATCGGGACGACCGCGCTCACCGTGACCGGCAGCCCGAGCCGCGCGGCGAGCAGGGTGGTCGCGACCACTGCGGCCGCGCCCGCCATGTCCGAGGTCATGTTCTCCATGTTCTGCGCGGGCTTGATGGAGATGCCGCCGGTGTCGAAGGTGACGCCCTTGCCGACCAGCGCGACCTTCTTCCCGCCGCCCTGATAGGTCACCCTGACCAGCCGAGGCGGCCGCGAGGAACCCTTGCCGACCCCGAGCACGCCGCCGTAACCGCCCGCCTCCAGCGCCTTCTCGTCGAGCACCTCGACCTCGAGTCCGGCGGCTTCGGCCAATACCGCGGCGCGCGCGGCGAATTCGGCCGGGTAGAGGTGGCTGGGCGGAGTGTTCACGAAATCGCGCGCGGTGGCGACCGCTTCGGCGACCAGTTGCGCCCGCAGTAGCTCGGTGACGCCGAACTCGGGCTCGGGGACCAGCAATTCGACACGGGTCACGGCGCGCTCGTCGGGCTTGGGCGCCGACTTGTCGGATTTGAACGTGGTGAAGCTGTAGGCGCCGAGGTAGAAGCCTTCCGCGGCGGCGCCGAGGTCGAGTCCGGACAGGGTGGTGACCACCAGTTCGGTGCCGCTGAGCGCGCGTGCCGCGACACCGGCGGAACGGCGGATCTGCTCGGCGTCGAGTTTCTCGGCCGAACCGAGTCCGACCGCGAGCACGCTGGTCACGCCGTCGAGCGCGGCAGGGGCGGGCACGCGGGTGAGTTCCTCCGCCTTGCCCTTCGCGCCCACCGCGCCGAGCTGGTCGAGCAGGTCGGCGCGCACGTCGGCGGCGAGCACGTCACCGAACAGGTCCTCGGGCACGATGGCCGGGCCGTTCTCCGATGAGGTCAATCCGATGACGAGGACATCGGTATCGGGTCCGATGGATTCGGTACGCGCCAGTTCCGGTCCGAGTGAGCGATCTGCGACAGCGGTCATGGGCCAAGGCTATGCTCTTCGTTCCCGATATCGCAGAGCGACGCCGTCGAGCGGGGTCCCCGCCCGCCTCGCGTGCCGCCACACCGGTCCCGACCGGACGGTTAAGCTCGGCGCGTGACCGAGACGAAGCCGAGGCGAGGGCCGATCCACGATGTGCACGTCGAGTCCGGGGCGAGTTTCGCGCCGTTCGGCGGCTGGGAGATGCCGGTGTCGTACGCGGGCACGGTCGGCGAACACCGCGCGGTGCGCGCCGCGGTCGGGCTGTTCGACGTGAGTCACCTCGGGAAGGCGACGGTCGCCGGTCCCGGCGCCGCGGAATTCGTGAACGCGGCGCTGACCAACGATCTCGGCAAGATCCGGCCGGGCAAGGCCCAGTACACGCTGTGCTGCACCGAGGACGGCGGCGTCGTCGACGACCTGATCGCCTACTTCGTCGGACCGGAGGAGATCTTCCTCGTACCCAATGCCGCCAATACCGCCGCGGTGGTCGACCTGCTGCGCGCCGCGGCGCCCGACGGCGTCACGGTCACCGACCAGCACGCCGACTACGCGGTGTTCGCGGTGCAGGGACCGCTGTCGTCCGAGGTCGTCGGCGGGCTCGGACTGCCGACCGACCTCGAGTACATGGCTTACGCGGACGCCGAATGGGAAGGGCGCCCGGTGCGCGTGTGCCGCACCGGCTACACCGGCGAACACGGCTACGAACTGCTGCCGCGCTGGGCCGAGGCCGAACCCCTGTTCCGCGCCCTGTTGGACCGGGTGCGCGCGGCGGGCGGCCAACCCGCAGGCCTCGGCGCGCGCGACACGCTGCGCACCGAGATGGGCTATCCGCTGCACGGCCACGAACTCGGCCCCGACATCACCCCCGTGCAGGCCCGCTGCGGTTGGGCGGTCGGCTGGAAGAAGCAGGCGTTCTGGGGCAAGGCCGCGCTGGAGCGGGAGAAGTCCGCCGGTCCGCGCCGAATCGTGACCGGACTCAAAGCCCTCGACCGTGGCGTGCCGCGCGCCGGGCAGGCCGTGCTGCGCGACGGAGCGCCGATCGGGCAGACCACCTCGGGCACCTTCTCGCCCACCCTCGAAGTCGGCATCGCCCTCGCGCTGCTCGACACCGCCGCCGACCTGACTCCCGGCGACGAGGTCGAGGTGGACGTACGCGGTCGCCGCCTGCGCTGCGAGGTGGTGCGGCCGCCGTTCGTGGCCGCGCACACGTCCTGAGCCTGTCTCCGCGACCGCGCGCGGGTTTCGTGACCAACGCGAGCAACACCGGAATTCGGTGCCGGATAGGATCATGCCCATGACCGTTGCCGCACAGTTCACCCGTATCGCTCATCCTGCGCCCACCCCGGCGCAGCGGGTACAGGAGATCCTGGCGGCGCCCGGTTTCGGCCGGTTCTTCACCGACCACATGGTGTCCATCGACTACACCGAGGACCGAGGCTGGACCAACGCGCGCATCGAGCCGTACGCGCCGCTCGCCATGGACCCGGCAACCATGGTCTTCCACTACGGCCAAGCCATCTTCGAGGGCCTCAAGGCATACCGCCAGAGCGACGGCAGCGTCTCCTGCTTCCGCATAGACGCCAACGCCGCCCGCTTCGCTCGCTCCGCGCGCCGCATGGCGATGGCGGAACTGCCCGAGGACCTGTTCATCGAATCCGTGCGGCAACTGCTCGAAGTGGACCGAGGCTGGGTCCCCGAAGCGGGCGGCGAGGAGTCGCTCTACCTGCGCCCTTTCATGTTCGCCACCGAAGCGGGCCTCGGCGTGAAACCCGCCGCCTCCTACAAATACCTCCTCCTCGGTTCCCCTGCGGGCGCCTACTTCCCGCGCGGCGTGAAACCGGTCCGCGTATGGCTGTCCACCGAATACGTCCGCGCCGCCCCCGGCGGCACCGGCGAGGCGAAAGTAGCGGGCAACTACGCGGCATCCTTGCTCGCCCAGGCCCAAGCCTCGGAAAAAGGCTGCGACCAGGTCGTGTGGCTCGACGCCTGCGACCGCCGCCACGTCGAAGAAATGGGCACCAACAACCTCTTCTTCGTCTTCGGCTCCGGCTCCGAAGCCCGCCTGGTAACCCCCGAACTCTCCGGCTCACTCCTCCCCGGCATCACCCGCGACTCGCTGCTGACCCTTGCCGCCGACTCCGGCTACCCCGTGGAAGAACGCAAGATCTCGGTGGAGGAATGGCGAACAGGCGCCGAATCCGGCGCCATCACAGAGGTCTTCGCCTGCGGCACCGCGGCGGTGATCACCCCCGTAGGCTGGGTCCGCTCCACCGAAGGCGAATTCACCATAGGCGGCGGCGAACCCGGCGAAGTAACCATGGCCCTCCGCGACACCCTGACCGGAATCCAAAGAGGCACCTTCGCCGACATCCACGGCTGGATGCGCTCGATGTAAGAGCACTCGGCGCCCCCGAGCCGAACCACCCCGCTCTACCAGGAGACACTCGGTAAACCGACCCACTCACCCGTTCGTCGGCGAGCATCCATCGCGAAGAGCCGCGCCCGAAATCCTCACCCCGGCATCAACATCCGCCACTGCTCAATGGTCTGCGGCCGCATGACATAATTGTTCTCCCGAACCACAGCCAACGGCGCACTCGGCTCATCGGAATACCAATGCCCCGGATAAACCACCGGATTACCTTCCAGCCTGGCCAAATTCCGCAAACTCCGAAACATCGCGTCCACATCCCCACCGGGAAAATCGGTACGCCCACACCCGTCGATGAACAGCGTATCCCCGGCGATCAACCGATTGTCGACCAGAAAGCACTGGCTCCCGGGCGTATGCCCCGGAGTATGCAGCAACTCGATATCGAACGCCCCGACGGAAACGGTGTCGCCGTGCTCGTGCCCGGTGAGCTCCCCGCGCGAAATCCCGGTGACATTGGCCACCCAGTCCAATTCGGCCGCGTTCACGTGCACGGGCACGCTGACATTCTCCAGCAACTCGGCAACCCCACCGAGCGTGAACCCCATCATGGTGCCGCCGACATGGTCGGGATGATGGTGGGTGGCGAGCACGCCGGTGAGCCGCAGCCCGTCCTGTTCGGCGACCGCGACCAGATCCGAGGCCGCGTACGCCGGGTCGACCACGACGCATTCGCCCGTCTCCCGATCGCCGACGAGGTAGGCGAAGTTGCGCATCTGTGTCGCGATGGGATCGCCGACGGCGTAGTCACGTCCGGACAGCAGTTGGCGGAAGTACAGGCGCTCGGAAGACATGCATCTCACCTTATGCGGTGACTGAGACGGCAGGCAGACCGGTGCCGTGACCCACGAAAATCGACCGGTTTCATTGTGGGTTCCGACAAACACGGTGTCCGATGCCGCCCGCTGAGCCGGTCAGGGGTCGAGGGAGAACCCGAGCGCCGCGACCGCGACGGAGATCTCGACGACGGCGCCGAGCACATCGCCGGACAACCCGCCGAACCGCCGCACGGTGTGCCGGACCAGTACCGCGACCGCCGCGACCGCCGCGACCACCGCGACGGGACCGAGCCAGATCAGCGCAGGCACCGCGAACACCGCGCCGACCAGCGCGGCGAGCGTCCAAGCCGCGCCGACGAGCGGCGCCTGCGTCCCCGCGACGAGCGCCCCGAAACCCGTTCCCGGCGCGGCGGATACGCCCCGACGGCAGGCCAGGACGGTCATCGCCCGCCCGACGGCCACCGCGAGTCCGAGCGCGAACCATCGGCCGTCGGCGGCGAGCGCGGCGAACGCGACGGCCTGCACACCCACCGCGAACACGATCGCGGTGACACCGAACGGCCCGGCCGCGCCCCCTTTCATGATCTCCCTCGCCCGTTCCGGCGGCCCGTAGCTGCCGAGCCCGTCCGCGGTGTCGGCGAGCCCGTCCAGATGCATGCCCCTGGTCGCCAGCGCCAACGCACCCACCGTGAGCAGCCCCGCCATCGGAGCTCCCGCGCCGATCCGCTGCGCCGACCACGCCACCGCGACCGCGCCGACTCCGAGCAGTACCCCGACGACCGGCGCAAGCGCGATCGCCCGCCCCGCCGCCCGCCGGTCCACATCGGACGGACCGCGCACGGGGAGCACCGTCAACCAGGACAGCGCCAGCCGCAGCCCGCTCACCATCGCGAACGCTCGCCGAGTGCGCGGTGCCGGTCGCCGTCGCGCCGTCGCACACCGGAATGCGCAACGGCCGTGCGGGCCGTGGTGTCACCGCTGTCGAGCGGAGGTCGTGGTGTGGAAGCGCGGCGCGCGGGGGTCGCGAGGTTTCGAGTCGAACATCTCCCGAACGCCTGCCCGCGCTGTTCCGGATGTGCGGCGGTCCAGGCGCCCGCGCGCAAGTGTCGTGACGTAATGGTGTGGCGCAGTGCGATGACGCGGTTCCGCGAAGATGGTCGGCATTCCGTGGCGATGCCGAACCGCGTGATCGCGGTCGGTGGACAAGCCGCGAGCATCTCCCGCGACGGGGTCATTTGGTGAGGTTCGGGCGGGCGGTGTCCGACTCGTTCTCCGGGGTCTGCGCGGTGCTCACGCCCGCTTCGTCGAAGGTCGACATCTGGGCGAGGGTGGCGACCGCCGCGCGCAGGATCGGCAGGGCGGTGAGGGCGCCGGATCCTTCGCCGAGGCGCATCGACAGGTCGATGACCGGGTCGAGGCGCAGGTGGGTCAGGGCGAGGGTGTGGGCGGGCTCGGTGGAGCGGTGCCCGGCCAGCCACCAGGCGCGGGCGCCCTCGGCGAGATCCTCGGCGACCAAGGCGGCGGCGGTGACCACGACACCGTCGAGCAGGACCGGGGTGCGTCGGTGCGCGGCTTGGGCGAGGAAACCCGCCATGGCGGCGAAATCCGCGCCCGCGGCCACGCGGAGGAGTTCGACCGGATCCTTGGCGACGCGGCGGGCGCGGCGCATGGCGTCGCGGATGGCGGCGACCTTGCGGGACCAGCCCGCGTCGTCAACGCCGGTGCCGCGGCCTACGGCGCGCACCGGTTCGGTGTCGGTGAGGGTGGCGATGAGGACGGTGGCTGGGGTGGTGTTGCCGATTCCCATGTCGCCCGCTATCAGGAGGTCGGCGCCCGCGTCGATCTCCTCGTCGGCGATGGCGCGGCCCGCGGTGAGCGCGGCGGTGACCTCTTCGGCGGTGAGGGCGTCCTCGCGGTCGATCGAACCGCTGGCTCGGCGGACCTTGTGGGTGGACACCGCCGGGTCGGTGTCGGCGTCCACGGCTATGTCGACCACGCGCACCGTCGCGTCCGCGACCGTCGCGAGGATATTGACGGCGGCGCCGCCCGCGAGGAAGTTCGCGACCATTTGCGCGGTCACCTCCGACGGGTACGCCGATACGCCGTGGCGGGCTACGCCGTGGTCGCCCGCGAAGACCACCACGCGGGGACGGGTGAACTGGCGTGGCGGGCAGGCGCCTTGGCAGGCCGCTATCCAGTTTCCGAGGGCTTCGAGGCGGCCGAGGGCTCCGGCGGGCTTGGTCAGGCGTGACTGGCGCTGTTCGGCTGCTGTGCGGTAGGCCGCGTCGGGGGGAGCGACTGGTCCGAAGCCGTGTGTCACTGTGGAGCCTCTCGGTCGGGGCAGGTTTCATCGCCGCACATGCTTTGCGGATCAATCTTGCCCGCCTCGAGGATGGGCGCGAACACCTGGGCGGGGGTGGGGCGGTGCGGTGGGGCTACTTCAGGTGGAGGGGGAGGCCCGCGACTATCAGGACTGCCTTGTCGCAGGCGCGGGCCAGGTGTTGGTTGATGGTGCCGATCTCGTCGCGGAACAGGCGGCCCGAGCGGGTTGCCGGGATCACTCCCATGCCTACTTCCGGGCTGACTATCACCAGGTGGCCCGGATAGGTTTCGACCGCGTCGATCAGGCGGTTCGCCTGGGGGGTTATGGTGCCGCGGGGGGCGTCCCAGGCGGCGTGGCGGTCCAGGCATGCGGTCAGCCAGGTGCCGATGTCGTCTATCAGGGTCGCGCCTTCGGTGGGGGTGGCGAGGACGTCGGCCGGGTCGGTGTTCTCCACGAGATGCCAGGTCGGGGGGCGGCGGTGGCGGTGGGCCTCGATGCGGGCCGCGAAGTCTCGATCGTCGGGGGCGGGGACGGCGGTCGCCACGTAGCGGACCGCTCCCGCTCGTGCGGCGAGTTCTTCGGCGTAGGCGGACTTTCCGGAGCGGGCGCCACCGAGGACGAGGATGCGTTGGGGGCGGTCCGGTCGGGGGGCGTCGACTTCTGACACACGCGGGAATCTACCAATCGTGTGTCACGCGGATTCGGGTCTTGCTCCGAAGCGGCGGCGGTATTCGGTCGGTGCGATGCCGACCAGTTTCTGGAAATGGTGGCGCAGTAGTGCGCCGGAGCCGAAACCTGCTCTGGCTGCTATCTGTTCGAGTCCGAGATCCGACTCCTCCAGCAGTTGTTCGGCGAGTAGGACGCGCTGGTTGGTGAGCCATTTGACCGGTGTGGTGCCGGTTTCGGCGGCGAAGCGGCGGGCGAAGGTGCGGGTGGACATCATGGCGCGGGCGGCGAGGTCGTCCACGGTGTGTTGGAGTTCGAGGTTTTCGCTCAACCAGTGCAGGATCTCGCCCAGTCCTTCGGATTCGCAGTCGGCTACCGGGCGTTCGATGAACTGGCGTTGTCCGCCGTCGCGTTGCGGCGGGACAACCATGCGGCGGGCGATGCCGTTGGCGGCGGCGCTGCCCAGTTCTCGGCGCACCAGGTGCAGGCAGGCGTCGATGCCCGCGGCGGTGCCCGCGCTGGTGACGAGATTGCCCTCGTCGACGAACAACACGTCGGGGTCGACGGTGGCGGCGGGGAAGCGGGCGGCGAGTTGGTCCACGTATTTCCAGTGGGTGGTGCAGGTACGTCCGTCGAGCAGGCCCGCCGCGCCCGCCATGAACGCGCCGGAGCAGACCGTGAGGATTGTCGCGCCCGCCGCGGCGGCGGCGCGCACGGCGTCGACCACGGGTGTGTTGGCGGGATCGTCGATGCCGGAGACGTGGAAGGCCGCGATGGCGACGAGGTCGGCGTCGATCACGTCGGCCAGTCCGTATTCGGGGGTGACGGTGACGCCGGGGGTGGTCGAGCGCAGCGGGCGGCCGGGTTCGGCGCCGCAGACGCGGAAATCGAAGGCGGGCAGTCCGTCCATGGTGCGGTCGAGGCCGAAGACCTCGCAGACGACGCCGAATTCGAACATGGCGAGCGGTTCGCTCAGCGCTACCGCGACCTTGGACAGCATGGCACCAGGGTAGCTGGCCGGATTTTTGCGGATAACGGCAGAACTGCCACTATCGGCAGGAAATTCATGGACGCAAAATTACTGCCATGACCGCACTACTGCTCGCCCTGCTCCTCACCGCCGCCTTCGCCACCGTGATCGTCCTCGGTCGCGGTCGATTCGGCTCGACCGATGTCGTCGACCGCGACGCCCAACGCCTGTGCGCCGAACTCACCGCCATGGGATCGGCCGATCATCGGTGACCCGAACGAAAGGGCCGCGGGTCCGTCCGTGAACGCACCCGAACCGGGTGTGCTGACGAACGGACCCGCGGCCCTGTCCGGTGGCGAACTCAGACCGCGTCGCCGGGTCCGACGCGCGGTTTCGGTGCGCGCATCTTGCGGATCTGCGAGGCGCGGACGAACGCGTACCAGCCGAGTTTGAATCCGGAGTCGGCGCTGTCGGGATAGCGTTCGCGCACCCGGTTGTTGACGATGCGGCCGAGTACGAAGCCCTCGATCGCCATGAACAGCATCATGACCAGCATGACCAAGGTCACCAGGGTCTGCAGGCGCGGCGCGGCGAACATCGAGAGGATCAGCACCAGAGCCATGGGCATGAACAGGCCGACCAGGTTGCGGCGGGCGTCGACCACGTCGCGCACATAGGCGCGCACCGGGCCCTGATCGCGCGGCAACAGATACTTGTCCTCACCAGCGAGCATCCGCGCGCGCCGGTCCTGCGCGGCGAGTTTGCGCTCGGCCGAGGCCGCCTTGCGGTCCTCCTTGGAGCCCTTGGTCGCCTTGCGCCGCGCTCTGGCCTCCTTGGCGGTCAGCGGCGCTGGTGCGACGGGGCCGCGGCGTTTGCCCTGCGCGTCACGGCGTTTCGGGGTGGGACGGCCTTTGCCGAGGGTGGCCGTACTCGAATTTCGGGTGGTGGCTGCGGTCACGCCGCCGTTCGCGTCCGCCGTGCTGTCGGCGGTCGCGTCGGTGCTGCTGGACTCGCCGCGACGGAACAATTTCACACCGACCAGGCTATTCGATGGCATACCGCGCGGGAAATGCGGTCGCCGTCGCGGTGTGTGACATGTCTCCGACGGGGTCCATCGGCAGCCGTGCGAACGTGATCGGACCGGAGGTCGGGCGCGCGCGGCGGCGCGGAAGTGGCAAGATGGGGAATAGCAGCCCGCCGGGTGGTGTTGACGACTGTTGCTACCACGGAGCCGTGCGCTGTTCACGGGTTGACCACAGCTGTCCCTTAGGAGAGTCCATGACTGTGCAGAACGAGACGACCACCCATGGTGTGACTCTGACCGACGCTGCCGCAAGCAAGGCCAAGGCGCTGCTCGATCAGGAGGGCCGTGACGACTTGGCGCTGCGTATCGCGGTGCAGCCGGGTGGCTGCGCGGGCCTGCGTTACCAACTCTTCTTCGACGACCGCAGCCTCGACGGCGACCTCACCGTCGACTTCGCGGGCGTCACCCTGGCCGTCGACAGGATGAGCGCCCCCTACGTGCAGGGCGCGTCCATCGACTTCGTCGACACCATCGAGAAGCAGGGTTTCACCATCGACAACCCGAACGCCACGGGTTCGTGCGCTTGCGGCGATTCCTTCAACTGATCGCCTCGACGGACTGTGACCCCCGGATCGGTACGACCCCGATCGACAACCGGGGTCCCCTGATCGGGTCCGACTTCAACTAACCTTGGCTGGTTCCCGTCGTCAGGTCGGTGCGTGTCCGTGCGTGCCGACCGAGCGCGCGCATATGGGTAGTACGCAGGGAACGCACTGGACCATAGCCACGCTCTTCGGAGCCAACCGTTGAAGGGCTCAGCCTCGTGTCAATCGCCGTGTCCGCCTCCATCGCGACCGACCATCTCATGCGTTTTCCCGGTCGGTTCGCCGATGTGCTCCTCGCCGATCAGCTCGACCATGTGTCGCTGAGCTTCCTCGTCGACGACCTCCAGATCCGCCGCGGCGGCGTGGGCGGAAATATCGCCTACGCCATGGGAATCCTGAACCGCGCGCCGCTGCTCGTCGGCGCGGTCGGCGCCGACTTCGCCGAATACCGCGCCTGGCTGGAGAAGTTCGGCGTCGACTGCTCCACCGTGCTGATCTCCGATCGGGCGCACACCGCCCGGTTCGTGTGCACCACCGACGACGACATGGCTCAGATCGCCTCGTTCTACCCGGGCGCGATGAGCGAGGCGCGCGATATCTCCATCGCCGCACTGGCCGAGTCGAACACGCTGGACCTGGTGCTGGTCGGGGCGAACGACCCCGAGGCCATGCTGCGCCACACCGAGGAATGCCGCGAACTCGGCATCCCGTTCGCCGCCGACCCCTCCCAGCAGTTGGCCCGCCTCGACGGCGATCAGGCGGTGCGCCTCATCGACGGCGCCGCCTACCTGTTCACCAACAAGTACGAGTGGGCGTTGCTGCTGCAGAAGACCGGCCTGGGCGAGGCCGAGGTCGCCGCCAAGGTCGGCATCCGGGTCACCACCCTCGGCGCGAACGGCGTGCTGATCATCGACCGCGACGGCACCGAGATCGAGGTCGGCGTGGTGCCGGAGAACGAGAAGGTCGAGCCGACCGGCGTCGGCGATGCGTTCCGCGCAGGCTTCCTCACCGGTCACACCGCGGGCCTGAGCCTGGAGCGCGCCGCGCAACTCGGCTCGCTCATCGCGGTGCTGGTGCTCGAGACCATGGGCACCCAGGAATGGACCCTGAACAAGGACGACGCGCTGGAGCGGCTGGCCGCGGCCTACGGCGCGGAAGCGGCGGCGGAGATCAAACCGCTGCTCTGAACAGCGCCGCGCTGAGCACCGGAGCCGCGAAGGCCCCTCGGAAAGCGATCCGAGGGGCCTTCGCTTCTGGAACGACCGTCTTCTGGGACGACTACAGCGACACCGGGTAGACCGGCTCCTGGATATCGGGCTTGATGCGGTCCTCGACGAAGATGCCGTGCCAGACCATGAACACCAGCAGCGTCCACAACCGCCTGCTGTGATCCGAACGCCCCGCCCGGTGCTCGTCGAGCATGCCCTTGATCGCGGCCTTGTCCAGCAGGTGATCGGTCTGCGAATCGGCGATCTGGACCTGCGCCCACTCGAACAGTTCGGTGCCGCGCAACCAATGCCGCAGCGGCACCGGGAAACCCAGCTTCGCGCGATGCAGCACGTGCGCGGGCACGATGCCGTCCAACGCCTGCCGCAGCGCGAACTTGGTGGTGTCCTTGGTGATCTTGCTGTCGTAGGGCAGGCCCTCGGCGACCTTCAACACCTCCGAATCCAGGAACGGCACCCGCAACTCCAGCGAATTCGCCATCGTCATCTTGTCGGCCTTGACCAGGATGTCGCCGCGCAACCAGGTGAACAGATCCAGATGCTGCATGCGCGCCACCGGATCCCAGCCCGCGGATTCCGCGTAGATCGGCGCCGTCACATCCCGGTGGGTCCACTCCGGCCGGAACTCGCGCAGCACCGCGCGCAACTGGGCGTCGCTGAAACTGCGGGCATTGCCGTAGTAGCGCTCCTCCAAGGTCAGCGAACCGCGATGCAGCAGGCTCTTGCCGCGCGTGCCGTCCGGAATCCGATCCGAGAGCCTGCCCGCGAGCCTGCGCAGCCCCCTCGGCAGGTACTCGAACGGCTTCAGCGACAACGGCTCCCGGTAGATGGTGTAACCGCCGAACAACTCGTCGGCGCCCTCACCGGACAGCACAACCTTGACGTGCTTTCGGGCCTCCTTGGCCACGAAATACAGCGGGACGAGGGCCGGGTCGGCCACCGGATCGTCGAGATACCAGACGATCTCCGGGATGGCCGCAGCGAACTCGGCGGGCGAGACCACCTTCACGATGTGACGCGCACCGATCGCGGCGGCGCTCTCGGCGGCCACATCCACCTCCGAATAGCCCTCGCGCTCGAATCCGGTGGTGAACGTGATCAGCTTCGGGTTGTGGCGCATCGCCAGCGCCGCCACCGCGGTGGAATCGATGCCGCCGGACAGGAACGAGCCGACGGTGACATCGGCGCGCATGTGCTTGGCGACAGAATCCTCCAGCGCCGCGGCGATCTCGCGGAAACGTTCCCGCTCGGCGCCCGCCGCGATCGGCTCGGCCCGGAAATCCGGGCGGAAATACCTGGTCACCACCGGATCGGCGCCCTCGCGGACCGTAGCGTAGGTACCCGACTCCAGGCGTCGGATGCCCGCGTGCAAAGTCTCCGGCTCCGGCACGTACTGCAACACCGTGTAATGCTCGAGCGCGCGCGGGTCGAGATCGTCGGACAGGCCGAGCGCGGGCAGCAGATCGAGCAGGCTCTTCTTCTCGCTCGCGAACGCGGTGCCGCCGGGGCCGGTGGCCAGGAACAGCGGCTTGATCCCGAACGGATCGCGGGCGATGAACAGTTCCTTCGTCTCGGTATCCCAGATCGCCAGTGCGAACATGCCGCGCAGCCGCCGCACCGCCGCCGCGCCCCAATAGTGGAACGCCGCCACGATCGCCTCCGAATCGCCCTCGGTGGCGAAGATCCTGCCGTCCGGGAACTCCTCGGCGTGCGCCTGCGCCAACTCGGCGCGCAACTCCAGATAGTTGTAGATCTCGCCGTTGAACGTGAGCGCGTAGCGCTGCGGATTCTCCGGCGGACCCCAGCGCAGCGGCTGATGCGAATGCTCGATATCGATGATCGACAGGCGATTGAAGCCGAAGATCATGTGATCGTCGTGCCAGGTGCCGCGTTCGTCCGGGCCGCGGTGGCGCATGCAGTGCAAGGCGTCGTAGACCTTGTCCACCACATCCGCGGTCGCCGCGTCAGCTGTCAGGAATCCGAGCAGTCCGCACACGGTGTCGGCAACCTCGTCTCTCCGGTTCGGGACGCTCGTCGGCGTCCTGGGGTGGGTGTCGCGTCGACGGCGGGTGTCGGGCGCGGTGGGGTCGGCTTGCTCGTTCGTGGTCGAGTCGAGGGGGTGCCGGGATGTCGGGTCGATTATATGGGCGTCGGTGTCGGGCGAGTGGTGCGTGCTGATGTCCGGACAAGTTTCAGGTGCGGCTCTTCGCAATGGTTTACCCGCGGGCTGTGTTTATTGGCGTCGACTTCGTCGCCGCGGGTTCGCGGCCCTGGGAGTCTCGCGTCCCAGCGGGCGATACTTGCTCCTGCGTCGCATTGTCTCGCCCGCTGGGACGCGAGACGGCCGCGAACCGTCGCTCGTCGGGCTCGCTCCCGACGGGGCTGGGTAGGTGGGGATGCTGCGGGGTTGGGTTTGACCGCTGGGGTGCGGGACGGTCGTGAACCGTCGTTCGTTGGGCTCGCTCCCGACGGGGCTGGGGTTGGTGGGGGATGCTGCGGGGTTGGGTTTGACCGCTGGGGTGCGGGACGGTCGTGGGCCGTCGTTCGTTGGGCTCGTTCCCGGCGGGGCTGGGGTTGGTGGGGGTGTTGCGGGGTTGGGTTTGGCCGTTGGGGTGCGGGACGGTCGTGGGCCGTCGTTCGTTGGGCTCGCTCCCTACGTGGCTGGGTGTGGGGATGTTTGCGGTTCGGGGGTGATCGGTGGGGGTGGTTTCCAGGGGTTTTGTGGGGGTGGGGGTGGGGGTGGGGTGTTGAATGTGACCCGGCGGTGTGGTTGGGGTGGGGTTTGGTCTACGCTGCGTAGTACTCAGGTGTCTCTCAGTTGGTGTGGGTGGAAATCCGCAGGCTTCGACGTGAGGGGCCGAGACGTGCTTGGAACGTGTCGCGGGGAGATCGCACCCGGCGGCGCAGATGTCGGAATGTGTGGCGACCAGGAAGGCGTGAGCGTGGCGCACAAGGTGAGCGAAGAGATCGGGGCACGACCGGCTCCGGGTCGGGGCCGCATACTTCGGCGGGCCGGGCTGGCGGTATCCCTCGGGATCACCGCGCTGCTCGTCTCGGGCTGCTCGATCGACAATGTCTGGCTGCGGTTCGGCTGGCCGTCCGGTATCACCCCGCAGGCCACCCGGATGCGGGAACTGTGGACCTGGTCGGTCATCGCCGCGCTGGTGATGGGTGTGCTGGTCTGGGGTCTGACCTTCTGGACCGTCACCTTCCACCGCAAGAAGAAGGACTCCCCGGAGTTCCCGCGCCAGACCGGCTACAACGTGCCGCTGGAGCTGACCTACACCGCTATTCCGTTCGTCATCATCGCGGTGCTGTTCTACTTCACCGTCGTCGTGCAGAACTACGTGCACGAGAAGGTGGCCGATCCCGATGTCACCGTCGATGTCACGGCCTTCCAGTGGAACTGGAAGTTCGGCTACCGCGAGGTCGACTTCAAGGACGGCTACAAATTCGACGGCATCGACACCGTGCGCGAGGACCAGGCCAAGGAGCAGCTCGAGGAGTACGCCGAGCTGACCAAGAACGGTCACCCGCAGCCGGGGCCGGTGCACGGCAAGCCCGCCAACGACATCCTGTCCTACCTGCACTACGACAAGGTCGAGACGGTCGGCACCTCCACCGAGGTCCCGGTGCTCGTGCTGCCGACCGGCAAGGTCATCGAGTTCCAGCTCGCCGCCATGGACGTCATCCACGCCTTCTGGGTGCCGGAGTTCCTGTTCAAGCGCGACGTGATGCCGAACCCGAAGGAGAACCACTCCGACAACGTCTTCCAGATCACCGAGATCGAGAAGGAAGGCGCGTTCGTCGGTCGCTGCGCCGAGATGTGCGGCACGTTCCACTCGATGATGAACTTCGAGGTCCGCGCGGTGTCGCCGGAGAAGTTCACCAAATACATCGACGGCCGCAAGGCAGGCATGACCAACGCCGAGGCCCTCGAGTCCATCGACGAATCCCCGGTCGCGACCTCGACCCGGCCCTTCGACACCGACCGGACCACCAAGACCGCGGCCGAGGCAAAGTAAGGGACTGATCTGATATGAAGATCGAAGCGCGGATTTTCGAGCTGCTCACGGTGTTCTTCATCATCGTGGCGGTCGTGTACGGCTTCTTCACCGCCAAATCGCGCACCGGCGTCGAATGGGCGGGCACCACGGCCATCGTGCTGACGGCGGGCCTTTCGCTCATCATCGGCACCTACTTCCGTTTCGTCGCACGTCGCCTCGACCTGCGTCCCGAGGACTACGAAGACGCCGAGATCGTGGACGGCGCGGGCGACCTCGGCTTCTTCTCACCCGGCAGCTTCTGGCCGATCCTGCTGGCGGGCGCGGGCTCGGTCACCGCGCTCGGGCTTGCCTTCTTCCAGTTCTGGCTGATCGGGCTCGGCGTGGTCTGCATTCTCTCGGCCGCCGCCGGCTTGGTCTTCGAGTACTACCTCGGACCCGAAAAGCACTGAGCTGTGTTTATTGGCGGCGCCTTCGGCGCCGCGGGTTCGCGGCCCTTTGGGTCTCGCGTCCCAGCGTTCGATACTTGCTCCTTCGTCGCATTGTCTCGAACGCTGGGACGCGAGACGG
>NZ_JADMLG010000013.1:127326-241128 GCF_015674855.1 Nocardia bovistercoris
GTCCTTGGGTATTTTATGTGTCGCCTTGTCGCTTTTCTTCGGTGGGGGGGCCCGCGCCACGGCCGCGAACCTTCGAGTGAACCGTGGCGTGCTGCCTGTGTCTCGAACGCTGGGACTTGTGAGACGGGTCGCGAATCTTCGAGTGAACCGTGGCGTGCTGCCTTATCGGATGAAACCGGTGGGGCGGTGCGCTTTTCGGGTTCTTGGCCCATAGGTGGCGGGGGTGCTGCTTATCGTTCGGTTCGGCTGCGCGGGGGGCGAGTGAGTGTGGGTGTGCTGTGGTCGCCGCGGATGGCCGATTCGATGGCGAGGGCCGTGGTTGTCGCGTATGGAAGATCGGTGCCCTTCGGGGAGATCGGGCAGTGCACGGCGTGCACCTGGATGCCGTGCGGCGCCGCCTCGAACTCGGCGCATCGGCTGAAGATCGCCCACGCGGCCGTCGAACCCGCGCTCGTCGCCGGTCCGCCGGGGAACTCCGCGTCCGCCGCGCTGTCGCGTGACCTCGAGACCGCCGCACCGGCCAACGCCGCAGGGGCGTCGTGTGGGATGCCTTCTGCGAGACGCGGACCCACATTGACCACGTGGCCCGATCTCGAATGCCGCAGCGCGGGAAGCAGTCCGAGGGTGAGGCGGAGGGGGCCGAAGTAATTGGCGGCCATGGTGTGCTGGTATGCGCGGAATCGATCGGAGCAGGCGTGTGCGCCGCCGGGGGACACAGCGCGGGCATTGTTGACGAGCACGTCTATCGCGCCGAATTCCCCGCGTATCCATTCCACCAGCTGGTCGATATCGCCGAGGGCCGACAGGTCGCAGCGGCGGGAGCGGGCGAGACCGCCGGAGGAGGTGATCTGTTCGCGCAGAGCGGTCAGGCGGTCGGTGTCGCGGTCGACGAGGACCAAGCGCGTGCCGAGAACCGCCAGCCGGGAGGCCGTGGCGCGGCCGGTATCCGAGCAGGCGTCGGTGAGCACGACGCACCTGCCCGCGAGGATGTCGGCCGGACAGGCGCCTGCCCGTTCGCGGCGGCGCAGGCGGTCGGTGAGACGGCCGGGGGCGGGACGGAATTCGAGCATCGCCGATCAGCAACCTTCGCAGTCGATGAAACGCTGAGCACGTCCCTCGACACCGAAGGCCCGCGTCGAACGGCGCTCGCCGAGCGGTGGCCCCGGAAGGAGCTACCGCTCAGCGACTACTACGATGCGGCACAGTCTAATCGGCGGACTCGTAGCGCAGGGCGTGTTCGGAGGCGCAGATGTCGTCGATGCTCGCGACGATGCCGCGCAACAGTTCCGACGGCAGCGCGGTCGGGCGCAACCGGCACGTGAAGGTGATCAGACCGTAGTCCTCGACCGGCAGGTTCCGCGCCTCGGCCTCGGCGCGCAGGTAGGTGGAGCGCACGCCGTAGGTCATCGCGGAGATCACGGTGAAGCAGCCGGTGCGTTCGCGGTGTCCGGAGAACAGGTCGTGCAGGCGGTAGAACACCGACGCGTAGCTCGACAGCGGCGCGAAGATGCCGACGCGGTAGGCGGGGCCGCGTTCGGAGGAGCTGATCACGGTGTCGGCGAGGTATTCCGCGTCGCGCAGCGTCAGCACCTTGGGGGCGAACATGAGTGCGCCCGCCGCCGCGTTGCGCACCGGCATGCCCGCGCGCCCGCCCGCGGCGGAGGCGATGGCGCCGAGGGATTTCCTGGTCCTCGTGCCGACTTCGCGCCTGGCCCGCAGCGACCGCGTCGGCGCGGTGGGGTAGAGGCTCGACCACTGGCCGAACCGGACGGTGCCGAGTTGCACGTGCCCGGTGCCGACCGGGCGGGAGACCTTCAGCGGTGCGGTGTCGACCCAGCGGCCGACCTGCAGCGCCGCGTTACCCGGATGCGCGATCTCGGCGTGCGCGTGTTCGACGAAGGAATCGAAGTCGAGGAACCGGTCGGCGTCGGTGGTGAGCCAGGTGTGGTCCTTGTCGATATCGATCGCGTCGAGGGTGAGGGCGGTGATGATGCCCGCCCGCCCGCCCGCGCCGAGGATGCGGTGGAACCGGTCGGTGTGGTGTCTGCGACCGCAGGTGCCGATGCGCCCGTCCGGGTCGACGTATTCGAGGTCGACGATCTGGTCGGTGAACAGGCCGAAGCGGTGTGATGCGCTGCTGACGCCGCCGACCGAGGCGAAGCCGCCCGCGGTGATGTCGCGGTGGTCGCCGACGATGGGCAGGCCGAGGCCGTGCGCGGCGAGGCGCCGGTCGATGTCGGAGAGTTTGGCGCCTGCCTGCACGCGGACGGTGCGACGGCCGAGGTTGATGTCGAGGACCGCGTTCATGCGCCGCAGCGAGACCACGGCGCGTTGATCGGGCAGCGCGAGCCCGTCATCGAGTAGTTCGCCGCCACGCACCGTCAACCGCTCCGCACGTCCTCGTGAATCCCGCACCGTGCGAACGACATCCGCGGTGTCACGAGGTAGAAATTCTTCGGAGGAGACAGTGTGCGGCGTGCTCATGGCACGAAACTTTGCCACAGCCGGAGCCGCCATGCGTACCCGAAGAAGGGGGGACTTGCGCCACTCCTCGTGCACCCCATCTGACCTGCTGGGATGCCGGTCCTCGAGGTGACCGTGGCCGGTTTCCGCGACCGGCGCGCCGGAGGGTGCGACCGTCGGGGTGTCGCGCCGGGAATCCACATCGCGAGCCTTCGTCGGCCGCCGCCGATCGAACCGCTCCGGGGACATGTCGAGCGCCGGATCGGTGATCGCGAGGCCACTCCGGCACGATGCGAACGCACAGTGCCGGGCGGGCCGACTTCGACATGTCGACAGGTTCGCTCGATGCCGGTCGGTCTCGGCGGCCCCCGCTGTTCATGCTCGGTGGATCCGCACGTCCTCGAGTATCTCGACCACATCGGGGAACCAGCGCGCGAACTCCTTGGGCAGTGGCAGGGTGGTGCGCAGTTGGCCGAGGAGTCCGAGTCCGGCGACGCAGGTGCGGGCGACCGTGGTGTGCGGTGATGGCATCGTCATCTGCCGCACCACGTTGGTCACGCGCAGTTCGGTGAGGGTCGCCAGGTGGGTGCGCAGCCAGTTCGGTTCGAGGTCGATGGTCGGTGCGATCACCGCGTCGCGCACGGGGGCGAGTTGGGCGGCCGCGGTGTCGATATCGATGGTGCGGCCGGGGGTGATGTAGCCGTTGCGGCGGATGGCGGCTTCGAGCGCGACCGGATCGCAGGAGAACAGGGCGGGCGCGATATCGCTGATCATGTCGAGGAAACCGGGCGGCCACGGCGCGCAGGCGCCGAAATCGACCACGCCGAGCCGCCCGTCGGGCATGACCAGGAAATTGCCGGGATGCGGATCGCCGTAGAGGAGTCCGGCGCGGGTGGGGCCGGAGAACAGGAAACGCAGGATGAGCAGCCCGACCCGGTCGCGTTCGAAGGGCGCGCCGCGGTTGATGATGCGCGAGAGCGAAACGCCTTCCAGCCATTCGGTGACCAGCACGTCCGGATATTGCGCGACCACGTCGGGGACGGCGAAATCGGGATCGTCGGCGTAGGCGGCGGCGAACGCGCGCTGGTGGCGCGCCTCGAGTTCGTAGTCGAGTTCCTCGCAGATGTAGGCGCACAGCGCGTCGATGACCGAGCGGGCGTCGGCGCCGGGCAGCAGCGCCCCGAACAGCGGACTCAGCCTGCGCAGGGTTTGCAGATCGTCGTGAATGGCTTGCCGCGCACCGGGATACATGATCTTGACCGCGACCGCACGGCCGTCGTGCCACACCGCGCGGTGCACCTGGCCCACCGACGCGGCGGCCGGGCGGCGGTCCTCGAATTCGCGGAACAACGAGCGCCAGTCCGGCCCGAGTTGTTCGGCGAGCACCTGGTGCACGCCCGCGGGCAGCATCGCGGGCGCCGAATCCTGCAGCTTGCCCAACGCTTCCCGGTACGGGCCCGCCACATCCTCCGGCAGCACGAATTCGTAGATGGCCAGCACCTGGCCGAGTTTGGCGATGCAGCCTTTGAGTTCGCCGAGCACCGCGAACATGTGTTGCGCCGTCCTGGCGCGGATCTCGCGGTTCACCTCTTCGGCGGAGCGGCCGAGCGCGCGTTTGCCGACACCGGCCACCCTGCGGCCCGCGAACGCCACCGGGACCGCGGCCAATTTGGCGCCGCGCACCATCTTGCCGGTGGGCGGCGCGCCGTTGGACGCGCCGCGAGTCCGCCCGGTCAGCTGGAAGATTCGACCACCGGTGTCGCGGCGGACCATGCTCACCTCACCTCGCGCGCCGACCGCTGCGCCCTTTCGGCAACGGTTCGGCGTCGTGCAAAGCCCAAGGCTATCAATGGTTGCGGGTGGTCAAGATCGCAGTCGGTCCAGCGCCGCGACGAACTCCTCGGTGGGGTGGATGCGCAGTTGTTCGGCGGCGTAGTCGATGACGGCGGCGCGCTCGATGCGGCCGTCGCGCCACCAGTACACGTCCTGGCTCACCGGCCACGGCCGCCGCGTGTACTCGAGCGCGGCGAGCTGGGCGAGCAGGGTGGTGGCGCGCACGGCCTTGGTGTCGGTGACCGGGTAGGCGTAGATGTGGCGCTGGGACGGTACGACGAAGACCGCGCCCGCCGGGCCCGCCACCGGATAGTCCTCGCCGAGCCAGCGCGCGTGCGCGGTGATGTAGTCCGAGAGTCCGCACAGCATGGCGATGTCGACGCGTTCGGCGTTCGGCTGCTCGAATCCGTGGGTCACGAGGTCGAGCGGTCCGTCGCCGCGGGTGTTGGCCTCGGCGAGCGCGAACAGTTCCGCTTCCCCGACCGGCCAGTCCCGCGCCATCGTCGCGGTGACCGGCGCCATGGTGTGCACGC
The DNA here is from genome assembly GCF_015674855.1 of Nocardia bovistercoris. Lineage (GTDB taxonomy): Bacteria > Actinomycetota > Actinomycetes > Mycobacteriales > Mycobacteriaceae > Nocardia > Nocardia bovistercoris. Next base: position 132,156 of record NZ_JADMLG010000013.1, read on the forward strand.
GGTCGATGAGCACCCGCTGCACCAGACCGGGCGCGATCTCGCGGCGCACCACGTCGGCGCCCGCCGCGTCGGCGGAGTAGAGCCGGGTGCGGAGCAGTCCGCGCATCATGGCGAAATCGTCGGTATCGAGCGGGTCGTCGGCGACGTCGAGTTCGATGAGGCCGGTCCCGATGTAGTCGGCGACGAGGGCGGGCCACCGCTCACGCGGTTCGTCGGCGGCCATCCGTCGCAGGTTCGCGAGTCCGACCCGCAGGTTGCCGCTCGGACCGGACAGCACGACGTCGTCACGAGCGGCCACCCGACAGCTGTATCCGAGTTGGTGTGCGGCCGCGACGGTCAGCGACACGATCGGATCGGGTGTTGTCTCGGACACGTCGGCCCCTCGCTGGTTGCCGCGGAACGACGAAATCCGCGCGGATCGGATCGGGGAGGGCGTACCCGGTGATTGTGCACCGGCGGCGCGGGTCACGGTCGGGTTACGACGAATCGCGCGGGTCAGTGGCGCGATGTCATACCGACCACCCGGTGATGTAACTCGCCCGCCCAATCCCGGTGACCGAGCGTCGCGTAGTCGACCCACAGCGAGTCGAACACGTCGCTGCCCTCGGCGAACCAGGTGCCGCGCTTGTCCGCCTCCAGCACCACGTTCATCCCGTGTTCGGTGGCGATGAAGGTGACCTCGAGCTGGTTCAGCTGCGGATAGTTCGGCGACCCGGAGAACTCGATCTCCTGGTAGAACGGCAGCTGCTGCGGGCTGTCGCGGATATGGCCCGCCTCCACGTCGGCGCTGCGCAGGTGGAACCCCAAGCGCTCCAGCGCCTCGAGCACGATGTGCTGGGCGGGCAGCGCGCCGACGCCGATCGGGTCGGTGTCCGCGGCGTCCACCGCGCCCTGGATCTCCACGACGGTGCGCACCGAGACCACCGTGCCCGGCAGATGCCTGCCGTTGTAGAAGGTGATCGGCGTCTCCAGTGGCGCGCGCGCACCGAAGCGGAACTCGGCGGGCGCGCCCGCGGGCAGGTGCAGCGGGCCGTACACGTGGGTCCAGCCGAAACCCATGTCCCGCACACCCTCGTGGTCCTCGTACTCCTGTTCCACACGGGTCACGAATTCCACCGCGATACGTGAGATGTCCTGTCCGACATTGCCGCCGCGCAGCCGGATCACACCTTCGACGACGCCGCCCGGCTGGACACCCGGGGTGAACAGCTCGGTCTCGACCTCGGCGCCGCCGACACCCGCGGCGGCCAACAATTTCTTGAACATACCGGGAAGTCTCGCGGCCGCACCATAAGAGCGTCTTGTCGTCGGCTTGTGTTGTGAGACGGATCATGTGTGCCCTGCGACGCCGAAGGCCCCGCCTAGTGGCGGGGCCTTCGATGGCCGGGGTGTTCAGCGCAGGTGGCCGGGTGGTTCAGCTCGCGGCGGTGTCGGGGATGCGGGTGGCCTCGGGCGCCTTGCCCGACGGCACGCCCTTCTTGAGGCTGTGCGCGTAGACGTCCACGTACTCTTGGCCGCTGAGGCGCATGAGTTCGTACATGACCTCGTCGGTGACCGCGCGCTCCACGAATCGATTGCCGCCCATGCCCTCGTAGCGGGAGAAATCGATCGGGGTGCCGAACTTCACGGTGACCTTGCGGCGGCGCCAGCGGAACGGACCGGGAGGCGAGACCTCGTCGGTGCCGATGACGGCGACCGGAATGACCGGAACACCGGTTTCGAGGGCAAGACGCGCCAAGCCGGTCTTGCCCTTGTAGAGGCGACCGTCGGGGGAGCGGGTGCCCTCCGGGTACAGACCGACCAGTCGACCCTGATCCAGCAAACGGCGGGCGGCGTTCAGCGCGTCCTCCGCGGCGTCGGCGCCGGTGCGGTCGATGGGGTATTGGCCGGTGGTGGAGAAGAACCACTTCTGGAAGCGGCCCTTCAAGCCGGGTGTCGTGAAGTACTCGGCCTTGGCCAGATAGTTGATACGCCGCGGGCTGAGCAGCGGGGCGAACAGCCAGTCGGCGATGGACAGATGATTACCCGCCATGATGGCGGCGCCGTCGGAGGGCACATTCTCCACGCCCTCGACCGTCGGTCGGTTGTAGAGGCGCATCAAAGGTCCGAGCAGCACGAATTTCAGCAGCCAGTAGAACATGACGTCCTTCCCCCGGACCGGGATAGAAACGGGCAACCTGCGATGTCGCCGACTTTACCGCTGGTAAAGGATCACATCCAACCGCAGCGCGGTATCTCACCACATTACGGCGAGCCGTGTGATCCAATCGACGCCGGCGCCAACGGTTGTCGAATATGCGTTCGATCCGGTCAGTGCGTGCGCGCCACGTCGCCGGAATCCGCGAGCACGGCGCGCGCGAGTTCGGCGGCGCCGATCATCCCTGCCGCTTCACCCAACTGGGTGGTGCGGATGCGCGCCAGCGGTCGATGCCCCGCGCCGGTGACCGCGCGCGCGTACTCTTCGCGCGCCTCGTCGAGGAACAGCGGCGCCGAACTGCTCACCCCGCCCGCGATCACCACCAGATCCGGATCGAAGATATCGCTGACGAAAGCCAGTCCGAGACCGAGCCAGCGCGCGAAATCGGCCATCGCCCGCATCGCGATCGGATCGCCGTCCTGCGCGGCTCCGGCGACCCGGCGACCCGTCAGCGAACCCGGATCGCGGGACACCTCCCGGGCCAGCACCGTGGACGGCGCCGGATCGGTGGCGAGCAATTCGATCGCGGTATCGGCGAGCGCCGTACCGCTGCAATAGCGTTCCCAACAGCCGCGTTTGCCGCACGGACAGGCGCGGCCCTGCGGCACCACCTGGAGGTGGCCGAGTTCGGGTGCGACGCCGTGACTTCCGCGATACAGCCTGCCGTCGATGAGCAGCGCCGCGCCGATGCCGGTGCCGATCGCGACCAGCACCACATTGTGTCCGCCCGCCGCGGCGCCGAAACGGTACTCCGCCCACGCCGCCGCGTTGGCATCGTGTTCGAGGATGACCGGCAGGTCGAGGCGGCGGGTGAGGCGCTCCGCCACCGGGGTGTCCTGCCAGGGCAGATGCGGGGCGAAACGCACGGTCGAGCGGTCGGCGTTGATGAAACCGGCCACCGCGAGCCCGACCGCGCCGATCGGGTGGCGCGGAAGCAGTTCGCGCACGGCGCGTTCCAGCGCGTCCTCGAGCGCGCGAGCCGAATGCGGGGTCGGCGCCTGCACGGTGTCGAGCACCTCGCCCTCGGCATCCACCACGGAGGCGCGGATATTGGTGCCGCCGACGTCGATACCGACGGTCAGCGGACGGGCGGTCGCCATCCGGTCCGTCATCGGTTGATCGTCACCGGAATACTGACGTAGGCCGGGCGCGTCCGGGGCTCCTCGCGCCCCGCCGCGCCGTCCCGCGCCCTCGGCCTGCGCGCGCCGTGCGCCGAACGGCGTTGTGACAGTACGTCTTCGGGGTCGGGCATGACCGGTTCGACCGGCGTGCCCGCCAGCGCCTCGCGCAACACCGTGACGATCGCGGTGCCGTGTTCGGCGAGGGTGGCCATCACCTCGTGATGTTCGCCGCGCACCAGCGCCGCGGCGGCGCAGACCGGACACCAACTGCAACTGGACCATTCGGTGGCGCCGTCGGCGGCATGGCGCAGCACCGGCTCGACGCGCTCGAGCACGGCCTCGGCCAGCGCCTTCAGTTCCTCGGCGAATTCGGCCAAACCGTCCACCGAGACTCCGCTGTCCTCGGCGCCCCCGTCGCGCTGTTCCCGCGTCCCCGTCATCGGGGCCACAGCCGCGGGTCGGGGCGGAAACGCACGACCAGGCGGTCACCGTCGAGTTCGGCGCCCTCGACCGTGCACCGTTGCAATACCGGCGCGAGGCGCACCCGGCGCCGCACTCCGTCCGCTCCCACGATCAAATCGTCCTCCACTCGTCCCAGTCGCAGCGTCGCCGGATCGGCGACGGGCAGGGGCATGCGCATCGTGTACACCGAATGCAGCCCGGCGCCCGATTCCCATCGGACCACCGGTTCACCGGAACTCGCGCGCGCCTCCGCCGGGTTGTCGACCAGCATAGGACGCGCCCGCACCGCGTAGGACAGGGCCGACAGGGAGTCGAGGCCCACCGGCTCGCGACCGGTGTGCGCGGTGATCACCACCGGCACCTCGCCCGCCGCGTCCCGCAGTCGCGCGATCACCTCGAGCTGTTCGGCGCGGCGGCCGAGATACCAATGCACGGCGGGATGTTCGGCCGGACCCGAGGGCGGCGGCACCGGCGCGAGCGCCTTGTTGACGACGATCTCGTCCACCCGAAGGCCGAGCAGCGCGGCCCCGGAACGGACCCGCTCGGCTTCGGCGATCGCGACCCGCTCGGCGACCGTGACCAGACGCGCTCCCGTCCTGCCGTGGTCGGCGAGCAGGTCGCGCACCGCGGTCACCGTCGCCACGATCCGGTCCACCGTGGCCGCGAGCACCGCGCGCCGCAGGTCGACACCCGCCGCGCTCATCGCCCGCGCGTGCGGCGGCCACACCCGTTCCACGTAGCCGAGCAACGTGTCCGGCGCGGTGAGGATGCGCATCATGTCGGCGGTGGGCGGGCAGTCGAGCACGAGGACGTCCCATTCGTCCTCCTCGACCAGTTGCGCGACCTCGACCAGCATCAACAGTTCCTGCACGCCCGGCAGGCCGGTCAATTCGGCCGGATCCAGCGCGGCGAGATCGATGCCGTGATCGTGGCCGCCGCCGGTGTCGAGGACCCGAACCACCTCGCGGAACCGATCCTCCAGCAGCGCAAGCGAATCCAGCTCGATCACGTCGAGTCCCGGTGCCACGCCGGTGATTCCGGGCACCGTACCCGCGTCGTGGGCGAAACGGAAGCCGAGCGCGTCGCCGAGGGAATGGGCCTGGTCGAGCGAGGCGATGAGTACCCGCTCCCCGGCGCGGACATAGGCCATCGCCGTCGCGCAGGCCAGCGTCGTCTTGCCGACTCCGCCCTTGCCGACGAACAGTTCCAGACGGGTCCGCGCCCCGGTCAGCCTTCGACCCGTTTCTTCAGCTCCTTGAGCGCGGTGTCGGTGATGACCTTCTCGGCCTTGCGTTTGAACATCCCGATCATCGGGATGTTCAGGTCGACGGTCAGTTCGTAGACGACCTCGGTGGTGCCGTCGGGCTGGTCGAGCAGCTCGTAGCTGCCGTCCTGCGCCTTCTGTAGTTCACCGCTGAGCAGTTTCCAACTGACCGACTTGTCGTCGGGGCGCCAGGTGTAGGACAGCACGTAGGTGTCCTTGACGACGCCCGCGTCGAGCACGAAACGGGCGGTGCGCGCGCGCCCGTCGGCGCCGGACTCGAGCACCTCGACCGACTTCGCCGCCGCGACCCACTCCGGATAGGACTCCAGATCGGCGATGACGGCCATCACCCGCCGCGAGGGTGCCTCGATCAGGATCGACCTCTGAGTGCGGTCGGCCATGGGGTCAACGGTTCCTTTCCAGCGACGATGCTCGGCCCATCGACGATATGCGGTGGGCGGTGCGATGGATGCGGCGGATCAGGCGGCCGGGGTCACGCCCGCGGGGCGCCCGGCCTCCAAACGCGACTTGACCTCGAACGACATCACCCTGCCCGCCACCCGGCGCGCCCGATTCGCGGCGAGCAGGTCGCGCGGCGACATCCGCTGCGCGCCCTTCGGCTCGGCGTGCAGGAAGTAGTGCAGGATCACCCCGTCCAGCGACGGTTCGAGCCACACCTCCATGGTCCCGGTCAAGCCGCCGGATACCGACCAGCGAAACCCCTTGTCGCCGCGATCCTCCCTGACCTCCAGGGTGAGATCCGGCCACCACTCGCGCCACCGGTTCGGACCGCCGAGGATTTCGGCCACCGCGGCGCCGTCGGCGGCGACGAACGTCTGGTCCGCGACCTGAATGCTGCTCACCTCGCTGAGACTAGTAGATGGCCGCACGTCCGCGTCCGCGGCTGCCGCCGCATCCTTCAGCTGCCGCCGCATCCTCGGCACCGCACGGTCAGCGCAGCAGATGGCGCAGACGGGCGCCGAGGGTGTCCCAACGCCACTGCTGTTCCACCCAGGCGCGACCCGCCTCGCCCATCCGCGCCGCCGCGTCGCGATCGGCGAGCACGTCGACGACGGCCCCGGCGATGTCGGCGATGTCGCGGCCGTCGACCACCCGGCCCGTCTTCCCCTCGATCACCGTCTCGGGCGCGCCGCCGGAGCGGCCCGCCACCACCGGAACCCCGGTCGCCGATGCCTCCAGGTACACGATGCCGAGCCCCTCCACGTCGAGGCCCGCGCCGCGGGTACGCGATGGCATCGCGAACACGTCGGCGATCGTGTGATGGGCCGCCAACTCCGCCGAGGGCACCCGGCCGGTGAACACCACGTCCCGCGCGACCCCCGCCGAGTCCGCCAGACTCCGCAGCTTCTGCTCGTAGGGGCCGCCGCCCGCGATCACCAGCACCGCGCCGTCGATCCGGGTGCGAATATCGCGCATCGCGGCGATCAACGCGTCCTGACCCTTGCGCGGCACCAGCCGCGACAGGCACAGGATCGTCGGGCGCTCACCGAGTCCGTAGCGGGCGCGCAGTTCCGCGCGGGCGGCCGGATCGGGACGGAACACCTCCGAATCCACGCCGGGCGGCAGGTACTCCAACGCCGAATTCGGGCCGAAAGCCGAGGCGAAACGGCCGCGCGTGTATTTGCTGACGTAGGTAACCACGTCGGTGTGCTCGCCGATCGACCGCAGCGCCTGACGGGCCGCGGGCAGCATCGACCAACCCACCTCGTGACCGTGCGTGCTGGCGAGCACTCGCTCGGCCCCGGCCGCGCGCAGCCGCGCGGAAAGCAGGGCCAACGGCGCCGCCGCGCCGAACCACACTGTGTCGCAGTTCTCCTCGCGCAGCAGGCGCGCGGCCCGGCGCAGCACCATCGGCGTCGGGAGCATCAGCGTGGTCGGGTGGCGCACCACCTGGAACTTCTGTCGGGCGTCGAACTTCGAATGACTGTCGCCGCGCCAGCGGGGCGCGTACACCACGAGATCATCCGGCGGCAACTGGCCCGCGAGGGCCTGCAGATAGGACTGGATACCGCCCGGCCGCGGCGGGAAATCATTGGTAACCAGCAAGGTTCGAGCCATGGCAACCAACCTATCCGGTGCGTCCGTTTCACCGGATGCGGGTCGACAGCCAACCCCGCCAGCCGGTGACGAATTCCGCACGGCCGACGCCGAGCGTCGCGCGCAGCACCCGGTCCTCGCCCGCGGTGTCCAACGGCGCGGCCGCCAGCGCGCGGTACAGATCGACCAGCCTCGGCTCGCCGTAGGCGTCGGCGACATACGCGCAGACCGTCCACGCCGACTCGTACGCCTCGGCGGCGCGCGGGCCGACCAGGTCGGCGGCCGCGGGCAGGTCGGCGGGGAGCAGTTCGGCCGCCAGGTGACCGGCGACGGTGGGTGCGATCTCGGCGAAGGCCCGGCCGCCGCCGCGGTGTGCGGCGTATTCGGCGAAACCCTCCAGCATCCAGGCGGGCGCGCCGTCGGCGGTGTCGGTGCGGGTGGCGACGTGGGTGAGTTCGTGCCGCAGCAGGGTGCGCAGCGCGTCGGGGGACAGGCGACGGCCCGCCTCGGGACTGAACACCACGCGCGAACCGCTCGGCTCGGCGCCCGGCGGGAACGGATCGGTGACCGTCACCGCGGCGACCTCGCCCGGCAGTATCGAACTCGAGCGCACCAGCGCGGCGAATTCGGACGGGTTGCTCGCGACCACCACCAGGGCCGAACCCGGCCGCGCGCGCCCGAGCAGGTCGGTGATCGCCGCGGTGGCGGGCGCGAGTTCGGCGCCGAGCACCGCCATCTCCGCGCGCTGCCCGTCGTGCCCGACCACGATGGCTTCGCGGTCGGCGCCCGTGGGGAAGCGTTCGGCGACCACTGCGCCGAAAGGTTCCATGGTCCGGCGCACCGGGGCGAGCCGCGGATCGTCGCCCGCGGGCGCCACCGCGGGCTGGGCGGCCGTGATCCTCGGGACCGCGACCTTCGGCACCAGCAGCAGCGCGCCGCCCGCGCCGGTGAGCCCGACCAGCAGCGCCAGCGTCACGGCGAACCTGGCGCGTCCGCGCTCGGCGCACCAGGCGCGAAACCCATGCATCCGCATGGGACGTCAGTATCGCCGAGCGGAGTGGAACGGTGTCGTATTGATGGGGGCGACGGCGACCGGAACGCCGAAGGTGGACGCGTGCACCATGAGTCCGTTGCCCGCGTAGATGCCGACGTGGGAGATGTCGGAGTAGAAGAAGATCACGTCACCGGGCTGCATCTGGTCCTTGGGCACCGGCGTGCCGTACCGCGCCTGCTGCGAACTCGTGCGCGGCACATCCTCGCCGACCTGTTTGAAGGCCCACTGCACCAGGCCGGAGCAGTCGAACTGGCGCGGACCGGTGGCGCCCCAGACGTACGGGTCGCCGATGCGGGTGAGCGCGGCGGCCAGCGCGCTGGTGCCGCTGCCCGGCACCAGACCCTCCAGCAGGCTGTCTCGGTCGAAGCCGGGCGGGAACGCGGCGCCCGCCAGCGCGGACTTGTCGCCCGCCGACAGCGCGCCCCATGCCTCGACCACCTGGGTGACGGCGCCGCCGAGGGCGCCGCGCTTGCTCTCCAGGTCGGCGCGCACCTGTTCGGCCTTGTCGGCGGCGCCGCGCGCGGTGTCGGCGGCGGCGCGCGCGGCGGTCTCCGCGGCCTGGGCGGCGTCGTTGGCCTTCTTGAAGTGCTTGAGCTGTTCGGTGGTCTTGGATTCCACCACGTCCAGCGTCGACATCTGGTCGAGCAGTTGCTGCGGTGAATCGCTGACCAGCACCGCGAACATCCGGTTGGTGCGCGCGCCCTGGTAGGCGGCGATGGCGGTGCGGTCGATGACCGGCTGGAAGCGGCGGACCTCGTCGCGGGCCGCGTTCAACGCGTCGGTGCGCGCGGCGAGTACGGCGTCGGCCTCGTGTTGCACCGACAGTTTCGCGTCCAGATCGGACTGGGCCTCCAGCGCCTGCTGATTGAGCTGCTCGGATTCGCGCGACAGTTCGATCATGCGTCGCACGGCCTCGCTCGCCGTGCTCGGCATCGCCACCGGATCGGCCAGCGCGGGCGTGCCGCCGTTCGGGACGACGATCAGGACACCGGCCGCTAGCGCCGCTCCCACCAGACGTCGCGTCGATTGTCTTCGGTCTGCTGCCACGGCCTGCGCTGTCCCGTTCTACTCGAGCGACGGTGTGTCGGGCCAGGCCCGAACGGGGAGTCGGCGACGTTCGGGAACCCCGTAACCCGGAAGGTCTCGGTTAGGTTACGGAACGGCGTGTGCCGTGTCCAGCAGAGCCCGCGGCGACCCGGGACGGACTGTCCCGGCGCCGGGTCGATGCACCCGGCGCCGATGGGTCAGAAGTGCCGCGCGCCCGCGAAGGGCATGGACGAGATCGGCGCGATGCGCACCGGGGTGCCCGAGGTGGAGGCGTGCACCACATTGCCGTCGCCCGCGTACAGGCCGGAGTGGCCGCCGTCGTAGAACGACACCAGGTCGCCGGGCTGCAACGAGTCCAGCGAAACCGGCGCGCCCGAGGAGAGTTGCGCGCCGCTGGTGCGCGGTAAGTTCATGCCCGCTTCGCGGTAGGCCCACTGGACCAGGCCGGAGCAGTCGAAGGCGTCGGGCCCCGAGGCGCCGTAGACGTAGGGTGCGCCGATCTTGCTCAGCGCGGCGTCGAGGGCGACCTCGCCGATGCTCTTCTTGGGCGCGACGAACGGCAGCGGCGCGCCGGGCACCTCGAGGCCGGGGATGCCCGGCGGGATCGCGATCTCGTTGGGGACCTCGAAGGTTCCGACGCCGGGGATGGTGACCGGCTGGGCCGAGGCGGTGGCGGCGGGGAGGAGGATCGCGCCGATGGAGGCAGCGCCGACGGTGCAGGCGGCGACGGCACGCCGCGCCTGTCGCTTGACGGTGTTGGACGCCATGATGCGTACTTCCAATCTGCCCCACGACGCCGCACCCGGTGGCGCGGCTGACGTTGGCTCGCCACGATTCGCGGCGGGACTCCGTGAGGTCTCGAAAAGGTTACGAACACATCACGGTGGTTTGTAAAGTCGCACTACCGCGAAATGCCGGAAACCCGCGTCGGCGGCGAAACCGGGCTGGGACATTTCTCACAGGAATCACGAAAAGATAACGAATGGGAATACGCGCGGGGCGCGCCGGGCTGCGGCGGCCGTGTCGTCGGGAGCGTCGTGATGACTCACATCCGTGGGATTCGGCGGGTTTCGCCAGCTCGCGCGCTGGAATCCGGTGGTACTACCGTCCCGGAATCGATCGATGGCGTGCGGGTGTCGATACGGGCGGCTCGGGACCGCCATCGTGATCGAGGTTGCCCGCGCCGGATCCCGGCTGGTGATGCATATTTGATATTAATGTGAAGTGGGCCACTTTTTGGTGTAGCGGATCGGCAGACGGGCATCGAAACGAAATCCTCGCGTGGCAGTCCCGGCGAATCGCGTGCGATTCCGCGCGCCCGGAAACGTGTCGCGGCGGGCCGTCCGACCCCGCGATCCTGTCGTACCCCCGCTCTACGCTGCACGCCGTGCCCGACCCCGCAGCGCGCCAGGCGCACGCAAGGCAACTGGCCTTCGACGAACTCGATACGCCGCTCTACGACGTGACCTTCGTCGTGGTCGACCTCGAGACCACCGGCACCAGCCCCGAAGGCGACGGGATCACCGAGATCGGCGCGGTCAAGGTGCGCGGCGGCGAGGTGCTCGGGGAATTCGCCACCCTCGTCGATCCCGGCGTGCCGATTCCGCCCGCGGTCGTGCGGGTCACCGGGATCACCACGGCCATGGTCACCGCAGCACCGCGCATCGATGCGGTGCTGCCCGGCTTCCTCGAGTTCGCGGCGGGCGCGGTGCTCGTCGCGCACAACGCTCGATTCGACACCGCGTTCCTGCGCGCGGCCGCCGCCCGCCTCGACACCGCGTGGCCACCTTTTCCCGTGCTGTGCACGGTCAAGCTGGCCCGCCGGGTGCTCACCCGCGACGAGGCGCCATCGGTGCGGCTCGGCGTGCTGGCGCGGGTACTCGGCGCGGGCACCGAACCGACACACCGCGCCCTCGCCGACGCCAAGGCCACCGTCGACGTATTGCACGCGCTGATCGCGCGGGTCGGCAACCAGGGCGTGCACAGCCTCACCGAACTGCTCGACTACCTGCCTGGAGTGACCTCGGAGCAGCGCGCCAAACGCGTCTTCGCCACCGACCTGCCCGCCGCGCCCGGCGTCTACGTGTTCCGCGGCCCCGCCGACGAGGTCCTCTACATCGGCACCGCGGTGAATCTGCGCCGCCGCGTGCGCAATTACTTCACCGGCTCCGAGACCAGGGGCCGGATCAAGGAGATGGTGTCGCTGGCGACCCGCGTCGACCACGTGGTCTGCGCGCACGGACTCGAGGCGGGCGTGCGGGAGCTGCGGCTGCTCGTCGCGCACGCACCGCCATACAACCGCCGCTCGAAATTCCCGAAACGCGTCTGGTGGCTCACCCTCACCGACGAACCCTTCCCGCGTTTCGCGGTGGTCCGCACACCCGTCTCGGATGCGCTCGGCCCGTTCAACTCCCGCCAGGACGCCGCCGACATCGGCGCCACCATCGCCGAATTCGCCGGTGTGCGCACCTGCACAGCCCGGCTGCCACGACGCGCGACGCACGACTGCGCACCCGCCGCCGTCGGCGGCTGCCCCGCCGCGACCGAAACGCCGCGCGACGCCACCGCCTACGCCACCGCACCCGCCGCCGTGCGCGCCCTGTTCACCGGCCGCGACGACGACATCCTGCGCCGGATGGCCGATCACCTCGACCACCGCGCCCGCGCCGAGCATTTCGAGGCCGCCGCCCGGCTGCGCGATCGCACCGTCGCGGTGATCCGCGCCCTGCACCGTGTCCAGCGACTCGCCGCACTGGCCGAGATCCCCGAACTGATCACCGCCGCTCCCGACGGCGCGGGCGGTTGGGAGTTCGCGGTGATCCGCTTCGGCCGCTTGGCCGCCGCGGGCGTCGCCGCCAGAGGGACACCGCCCATGCCCGTGGTGGAACAACTGGTCGCGGCCGCCGAAACCGTCCTGCCCGAGGGCGATCCGCCGACACCATCGGATGACGTGGTGCTCCTCGACGCGCCCGCGACCGCCCCGCCGTTGCGTGGCGCACCACCCGAGGAGACCGGTTTGCTGGTCCGCTGGCTGGCTCGCCCCGGCGTGCGCATCGTGCGGACCTCGCGGGGATATCGGGAACCGCTGTTCGCGGCGGCCCGCAGGCTGGAGTGGGTGGCGGCGGCCGAAGCGGCGGCGCGGGCGCGGAACGAGGGGGCGGACTACCTCGACGCGTCGGCCGGTCCGGCCCGTGCCTCGCGAGGTTCGGCGCCGATCCCGGCCCGCCGCCTACGCTGACAGCCATGATTAACGCGATCGTGCTGATCCAGGCCGACAACGGCCGTATTCCGGAGACCGCCCAGGCGTTGGCCGACACCGACGGCGTCGCCGAGGTCTACTCGTGCGCGGGCGACGTCGACCTGATCGCCGTCGTGCGGGTGCGCGACTTCGAGCGGATCGCCGAGGTGGTGACGGGACGCATCGACAAGACTCCCGGCGTGCTGCGCACCGTGACCCACATCGCGTTCAAGTCGTATTCGAGCGCGGAGGTCGAGGCGGGATTCTCGCTGGGGGAGTGAGGCCGGTCAGGAGATCAGCAGCGAGGAGCCGGTGATCGTGAGGCTCTGCGTCGGCGTCAGGACCGCGAGCACCTCGCCTCGGCAGCCCGGCCAGCTGTAGACCGTCACCACGACGTCGGTGTGGTTCTCCACCGCGAGGCCCGCGGGATGGCCGCCCACTTCCATGCAGCCGCCGGGATCCCGGTGGACGGACCCGTTGACCACGACACTGCCGAGTGCGGCGGATGCCGCGGGGGCGGCGCCGATCCACGTCGCCGCCCATAACGCCACTGTCAGCGCACCGAATGCCGCGCGCACCATGTCCGTTGCTCCTCGCGAATCGTGACGGACCGAGCGCCCTGTGAGGTTTGCTGATCCGTGGCCGGGGTGTCGCGACTGTAGCCGCGTCGTCCGGCGGTAACGAGGATTGTGCACGGTGTGGCGGCCATCCGCTCGGTCAGACCGGTCGGTTTGTTAGCCGATCTTTCGCTATTCGGGGCCTGCTACGAACATGCGTCATGTACCCGTTGGAAGCTCATCTCAATCCTCGAACCTCGAATCCAGGGTCAATCCTCGCCGAGCGTCGTGGTGAGCCGCGCCCAACTCGCCAGCAGCGCCGCGGCCTTGCCGCTGTCGATGGCGTCCGCCGCCCGCTCGATACCCGAGGCGATGCCCGCGTGCACGTCGTCGTCGAGATCGCGCTCACCGCGCGACAACTCGTAGGCCACCAGCGCCGCCCCCGAATTCACCAGCACCGCGTCACGTACCGGACCCGGCGTACCCGCGAGTACATCCCTGGCAACTTCGGCATTGGCCTCGGCGTCACCACCGCGCAGCGCGTCCAGATCGACCCGCGCGATGCCGAGCGCGGTCGGATCGATGACCGTCTCCCGCATCCGCCCGCCCGCGACCACCCACGCCGCGGTGGTGTCGGAGGTGGTGATCTCGTCGAGCCCGTCGTTGCCGCGCACCACGAGCGCGCCCGCCCCGCGCTCGGCGAACACCCCCGCGACGACCGGCAGCAGATCCGCGAAGGCACAGCCGATCAGACCCGCGCGCGGCCGCGCCGGATTGGTGAGCGGACCGAGCACGTTGAAGACGGTGGGAATGCCGATCTCCTTGCGCGCCGGCCCGGCGAACCGCAGCGCCGGATGGAACAGCGGCGCGAAACAGAATCCGATGCCGACCTCGCGCACCGAGCGGGCCACCGACTCCGGCCCGAGCGCGAGCGCGACCCCGAGCGCCTCGAGCACGTCCGCGCCGCCGCTCTTGGACGAGGCCGCCCGATTGCCGTGCTTGACCACGGGAACACCCGCCGCGGCCACCACGATCGATGACATCGTGGAAATGTTCACCGACCCCGAACGGTCGCCGCCGGTGCCGACGATATCGACCGCGTCGCCGTCGAGCGGGACCAGCCGCGCGTGCCCGAGCATGCCCGCCGCCATCCCCGACAATTCCTCGGGCGTCGGGCCTTTGATCTTCATGGCGACGCCGAAGGCCGCGATCTGGGCTGGAGTGGCATTGTCGGTGAAGATCTCGTCGATCACCCAGGTGGTGTCGTCGGCGGCCAGATCACCGCCGTCGGCGAGTGTTCCGAGTATCGCGGGCCAACTGCGCACGGACATCTTCATCGTCTCCCGTCACCACCGATTCGCGCACCAGTGTGTCGCGAAGCAGCCTAGTGGGCCAGGGAATATCGGCGCGGCGTCAGGCGGGCTGCATGGCGTCCCAGCCGTCGGCGAATCCGTCGTGGCGCTGGGCGAGTCCGGCCATGCGCGAGCGTTCCTGCGCGCAGTGCAGCGCGTCCAAGGTCTGCACCCGCCGCAGGATCAACGGAACGAGCCCGTCCTCGCCCGCCCGCGCGTCGGTCTCGGCGGGCTCGTATCCGTCCTGCGCGGCGATCGCGCCGACCTCGGCGAGCCGCGCGGCCGGAATCCGCAGATGGTGCCGCAACAGGACCGGGTGATCGGCGACGAACGCGTCCGCGCGGGCCAGTGCCGCCGAACACGCCTCGGCGTCGTCGAAACTCGACGCGACGACCACCAGATCGGTGCGGGCGGGGTCCAGCGGGGGCGGTCCGCCGCGTCCGAACACGCGCCGCCACAGTCGGGTCACCACATCGCCTCCGTCTCAGGTTCTCCTCATCCGAGGCTGTCATAGTGCTGGCGATCCGGTGCGAACAGGGCAAACGCCGGGCACGTGCGCGGCGGGTCGAGATCGGCGTAGTCGTGCGATTTCCGACACGGGGCGGCCAGTTTCGTACCCGGCTATTGCTGTCGTACTACGACGAGTCATACTTAGCCCGTGACGACCGCAGTAGGAACCCCTGGATCGGCCATAACTCAGCGTGTGCACTCGCTGAACCGGCCCAACATGGTCAGCGTCGGAACCATCATCTGGCTGTCGAGCGAGCTGATGTTCTTCGCCGGCCTCTTCGCCATGTATTTCGTCGCGCGCGCGCAGGCCAACGGCCACTGGCCGCCGGAGCCGACCGAACTGAACCTCGGTCTTGCCGTGCCGGTCACCGCGGTGCTGGTCGCCTCGTCGTTCACCTGCCAGATGGGCGTGTTCGCGGCCGAGCGCGGCGACGTGTTCGGGCTGCGCCGCTGGTACATCGTCACCCTGATCATGGGCGCGTTCTTCGTCGCCGGTCAGGGCTACGAGTACTACCACCTGGTGCACGAGGGCACGTCCATCTCCGGCAGCGCCTACGGTTCGGTGTTCTACATCACCACCGGCTTCCACGGTCTGCACGTCATCGGTGGTCTCATCGCGTTCGTGTTCCTGCTGATCCGCACCAAGCTCAGCAAGTTCACCCCCGCGCAGGCCACGGCCGCGATCGTCGTCTCCTACTACTGGCACTTCGTCGACATCGTCTGGATCGGCCTGTTCGCGACGATCTACTTCGTCCGCTGAATCGGTCCACGTCGCTCGAGCACAAGTCGGTTCCGTCTACTCCAAAGGGACACAGATGAGTTCATCTCCCCCGTCAGCGCCAGAACCCGCGGGCGCGGCAACAGGCCACGACGGCCAGGTCGGCCAGACCGATCGGATTCGCAAGCGGCGGCGCACCCGGCGCCGGATCGCGGGCGGTCTCGCGCTGCTGGTCGGTCTGTTCGGAGCAGGCTTCCTCGCCACCGCACTCACCCCCGAACCGCAGGTCGCCACCGCGCACGAGGACCAGTCCGCGCTGATCCGCGAGGGCAAGCAGCTCTACGAGACCTCGTGCATCACCTGCCACGGCGCGAACCTGCAAGGCGTGAACGACCGCGGCCCCAGCCTCATCGGCGTTGGTGAAGCCGCCGTCTACTTCCAGGTCTCCACCGGCCGCATGCCGCTGGCCGCCAACCAGGCCCAGGCCACCCGCAAGCCGGTGAAATTCGACGCGCAGCAGACCGACGCGCTCATGGCCTATGTCGCCGCCAACGGCGGAGGTCCCACCGTCGTGCGCGACGCCAACGGCGAGATCGCCCAGGAGTCGCTGCGCGGCGACGACATCGGCCGCGGTTCCGAACTGTTCCGCATGAACTGCGCCTCCTGCCACAACTTCACCGGCAAGGGCGGCGCGCTGTCCTCCGGCAAGTACGCCCCGCCGCTGAACGAGGCCTCCGAGCAGCAGCTGCTCACCGCCATGCTCACCGGCCCCGAGAACATGCCGAAGTTCTCCGACCGGCAGCTGACGCCGGACGAGAAGCGCGACATCATCGCCTACATCAAGAACGCCGAGGAAGAGGGCACGCCGGGCGGTTACGGCCTCGGCGGATTCGGACCCGCGACCGAGGGCTTGGCCATCTGGGTCATCGGTATCGTCGCGGTTGTCGGCGGCGCTATGTGGATCGGATCTCGGTCATGAGCGCGTCAGGCCCGGAGGCGGTAGCGCAGCGTGACCACGTAGGGGCCGCGCTCATGACCCAGAGGACACCGTCATGAGCGCGTCGGGCCCGGAGGCGGTAGCGCAGCGTGACCACGTAGGGGCCGCGCTCATGACCCGGAGGACACAGCCATGAGTGATGAGGAGCAGAAGGACATGGGTCGGCCGGACGATGGGCACGACGAGGTGAAGTTGTCGAAGCCGGACAGCGCGGAGGGCGAGACCAAGGTCGTCGCCCCGAAGACCGCCGCGACGCTCGATCCCACCGAGGAAGAGCTGGACGCGATGACGCGGGACGAGCTGGTCAGGCTCGGCACCCAGCGCGACGGCGTCGACGTCGCCTACCGCCGCGAACGGTTCCCGGTGCCAGGCACCCGCGCGGAGAAGCGGGCCGAACGCGAAGTCACCTTCTGGTTCGCGCTCTCGGGCCTGTTCGCCGCCGCCCTGGTCGGCGTCTACCTGTTCTGGCCATGGGAATTCAAGGGCGAGGGACAGGACAAGCACGGCTACTACCTGCTCTACACCCCGCTGGTCGGCGTCGCCTTCGGTGTGTCGGTGCTCGCGATCGGCATCGCCGTCGTGCTGATCCGCAAGAAGTTCATCCCCTCCGAGCTGTCCATCCAGGAACGGCACGACGGCCGCTCACCCGAGGTCGAGCGCCGCACCCTGGTGGCCCAGCTCGCCGACGCGGGCGAGACCTCCACCCTCGGTCGGCGCAAGATGATCACCCGCACCGCGGGCGCCGGTGTCGGCGTCCTCGGCGTCGGCGCGCTGCTCGTCTTCCTCGGCGGCATGATCAAGAACCCGTGGGCCAAGGGCGACAAGTCGCCGCTGTGGGTTTCCGGCTGGACTCCGGACTTCCCCGGCGAGACCATCTACATCCGCCGTGACACCGGTCGCATCGACGACATCGTGCTGGTGCGGCCGGAGGACATGGACGCCGGTTCCATGGAAACGGTGTTCCCGTGGAAGGAGAAATGGCGCGGTGACGAGCACGCGACCCTGCAGTCGCTGCGCGGTATCCGCAACGCCGTCATGTTGATCCGCCTGCGCACCGAGGACGCGCAGAAAGCGATCAAGCGCAAGGGCCAGGAGAGCTTCAACTTCGGCGACTACTTCGCCTATTCGAAGATCTGCACCCATCTCGGTTGCCCGACCTCGTTGTTCGAGCAGCAGACCAACAAGATCCTGTGCCCATGCCACCAGTCGCAGTTCCTTGCGACAGAATGGGGTAAGCCGGTCTTCGGTCCCGCTGCCCGCGCGCTGCCGCAGCTGCCGATCACCGTCAACACCGAGGGCTTCCTGGTCGCCAACGGCGACTTCATCGAGCCGCTCGGCCCGGCTTACTGGGAGCGTCGATCATGAGTCGTGTGGCAAACCAAGCCAACGAGATGGACGAGCGGTATCGCCCCGCGGCGTTCGTCAAACGTCAGATCAACAAGGTCTTTCCGACCCACTGGTCGTTCCTGCTGGGTGAGATCGCCCTCTACAGCTTCATCATCCTGTTGCTGTCGGGTGTGTACCTGACCCTGTACTTCGACCCGTCCATGGCGCACGTCACCTACGACGGCGCCTACCAGCCGCTGCGCGGCGTCGGCATGTCGAGGGCCTACGAGACCGCGCTGAACATCTCCTTCGAGGTGCGCGGCGGCCTGTTCGTTCGCCAGGTGCACCACTGGGCGGCGCTGCTGTTCGCGGCCTCGATCATCGTGCACCTGTTCCGCATCTTCTTCACCGGCGCGTTCCGCAAGCCGCGTGAGGCGAACTGGGTCATCGGCTGTCTGCTGCTGATCCTGGCCATGTTCGAGGGCTTCTTCGGGTACTCGCTGCCCGACGACCTGCTCTCCGGCACCGGCCTGCGCGCCGCGTTCTCGGGCATCACCATCTCGATCCCGATCATCGGTACCTGGATGCACTGGCTGATGTTCGGCGGCGACTTCCCCGGCGACATCATCATCCCGCGCCTCTACATCGCGCACGTGCTGCTGTTCCCCGGCATCATCCTCGCACTGATCGCCGCGCACCTCGCGCTGGTGTGGTACCAGAAGCACACCCAGTTCCCCGGACCGGGCCGCACCGAGAACAACGTGGTCGGCGCGCGCATCGTCCCGGTGTTCGCGGCGGATCAGGGTGCGTTCTTCGCCTTCACCCTCGGCATCGTCGGCATCATGGGCGGCGTGCTCCAGATCAACCCGATCTGGAACCTCGGCCCGTACAACCCGTCGCAGGTGTCGGCGGGTTCGCAGCCCGACTTCTACATGATGTGGACCGACGGCATGGCGCGCCTGATGCCGCCGTGGGAGCTCTACCTCGGCCGCTACACGATTCCCGCGGTGTTCTGGGTCGCGCTCATCATGGGCCTGGTGTTCACCGTGCTGATCGCCTACCCGTGGATCGAGAAGCGGCTGACCGGTGACGACGCGCCGCACAACCTGTTGCAGCGTCCGCGCGACGTGCCGGTGCGCACCGCGATCGGCGCGATGTCCATCGCGTTCTACGTGGTGCTCACCCTGTCGTGCGTCAACGACATCGTGGCGCTTAAGTTCGACATCTCGCTGAACGCGACCACCTGGATGGGCCGCATCGGCCTGCTCGTCGTGCCGCCGCTGGCCTACTTCCTGGCCTACCGGTTCTGCATCGGCCTGCAGCGCAGCGACCGCGCGGTCCTCGAACACGGCATCGAGACCGGCGTCATCAAGCGCCTCCCGCACGGCGAGTACATCGAGGTGCATCAGCCCCTCGGCCCGGTCGACGACCACGGCCACCCGCTCCCGCTGGAATACCAGGGCGCGCACGTCCCGAAGAAGATGAACAAGCTGGGTTCCGCGGGCAGCCCGGGCACCGGAAGTTTCGTGCGCGCGGACCCGAAGTCCGAGTCCGACGAACACTTCCGCATCGAGCACGAAGAAGAGCACAAGCAACTGAAGGTGCTCCAGCGCGTGCAGGAGGAAGCCCGCAACGGCCACTCCGGCCACTGATCCGCACCGAACATCCGAGGCCCCGAGTCGACCGACTCGGGGCCTCGCTCCGTTCCGACCCGAGTCGGTCGGCCGAACGCTCGGTCGCCGAAGTTCGGATTTCCGCCCGTGGGGTTCAGCGACGGCGGGCGGCTTCTATGGCTTCGAATTTGGCGAAGTTGTGGCGGGCGTCGGCGAGGGCGTCGTGGGCGTCCGGCGGAGGTGGGGGGAGGGTGGGGCGGCCGTTGGCTTCCCAGTGTTGGCGTAGTTCGTTGGTGTAGCGGGGCAGGGCGTTGGGGAGGTCGATCATCGAGCCCCAGAGTTGGCAGAGGGCGACGTGGTCGTAGGCGCTGATCCAGGCCCACATCTCCGGTTGCACGGTGGGGCGGGGGACGAGGAATTGGTAGAGGTCGTCGCGGATCTGCGCGCGGGTGCGCCAGCGGGGGGAGGTGGCGGGGGGCAGTTGCGGCAGGACGAATTTGCGTACCCACGGACCCGCCTTGGAGCGATCGAATTCGGTGGACACGGCGTAATATTCGCGTCCGTCCTCGCAGACGACACCGATCGAGACCAAGTCGATCACCACGCCGTCCTCGATGAATTCGCAATCGTAGAAATATCTCAGCGAGATCGACCTCTCTCGGTGCTCGGCGACGGTGACGGCGGGAAGCCGCGAACCAACCCTATGCGGAACGCGGCCCGAGGTCGCGCAAGGGCACCCAAGGGCGGGAATTCCGGACACCAAGGTGCCTTCGCACGACCCCTACCTCGGGGTATTCGATATGGTCGGAGGTCCGTATCCTGAATTCGTGAACTGGACCGTCGACGTACCCATCGACCGCTTGCCGGAACTGCCACCGTTGCCAGCCGAGCTGCGCGGGCGTCTCGACGACGCCCTGTCGCGGCCCGCGCTCCAGCAGCCGTCGTGGGATCCGGAGCAGGCGGCGAACATGCGCACTGTTTTGGAGAGCGTGCCGCCCATCTGCGTGCCCGCCGAAGTCGAGGATCTGCGAGCGCGCCTCGCCGAGGTGGCGCGCGGTGAAGCCTTCCTCATGCAGGGCGGCGACTGCGCGGAGACCTTCGCGGACAACACCGAACCGCATATCCGCGGCAATATCCGCACCCTGTTGCAGATGGCCGTCGTGCTGACCTACGGCGCGAGCCTACCCGTTGTCAAGGTGGCGCGGATCGCCGGTCAGTACGCGAAACCGCGTTCGGCCGACCTCGACTCGCTCGGCCTCAAATCCTACCGAGGCGACATGGTCAATTCGCTGGTCGCCGACGCCGACCTGCGCAAGCACGACCCGTCGCGGCTG
Source organism: Nocardia bovistercoris (assembly GCF_015674855.1). Classification (GTDB taxonomy): domain Bacteria; phylum Actinomycetota; class Actinomycetes; order Mycobacteriales; family Mycobacteriaceae; genus Nocardia; species Nocardia bovistercoris. The sequence goes on from NZ_JADMLG010000013.1 coordinate 153,004, forward strand.
GTCCGCGCCTACGCCAACGCCAGCGCCGCGATGAATCTGGTGCGCGCGCTGACCGGCGCGGGCATGGCCGACCTGCACCGCGTGCACGACTGGAACCGCGATTTCGTCGCCCAGTCGCCCGCGGGCGCCCGCTACGAGGCGTTGGCCGAGGAGATCGACCGCGGCCTGCGGTTCATGACGGCCTGCCGCGTCAACGACCCGAGCTTGCAGGCGGCGCGGATCTACGCAAGCCACGAAGCCCTCGTCCTCGACTACGAGCGCGCCATGCTGCGGCTCGGCGAGAACCCGACCACCGGCGAGCCCGCGCTCTACGACCTGTCCGCGCATTTCCTCTGGATCGGGGAGCGCACCAGGCAACTCGACGGCGCGCACATCGCCCTCGCCGAACTCATCGCCAACCCGATCGGACTGAAGATCGGTCCGAGCACCACCCCCGATCAGGCCGTGCAGTACGTGGAGCGGCTCGACCCGAACAACGAGCCCGGCCGCCTCACCCTGGTCTCGCGGATGGGCAACAACAAGGTGCGCGAGGTGCTCCCGCCCATCATCGAGAAGGTGCAGGCCACCGGCCACCAGGTCATCTGGCAGTGCGACCCCATGCACGGCAACACCCACGAGGCGTCCACCGGGTACAAGACCCGCCACTTCGACCGCATCGTCGACGAGGTGCAGGGCTTCTTCGAGGTGCATCACGCGCTCGGCACCCATCCCGGCGGCCTGCACATCGAGCTGACCGGCGAGAACGTCACCGAATGCCTCGGCGGCGCGCAGGACATCTCGGACCTGGATCTGAACAGCCGCTACGAGACCGCGTGCGACCCCCGGCTCAACACCCAGCAGTCGCTGGAGCTGGCCTTCCTGGTCGCCGAGATGTTGCGCTGATCCGAACCCGCGACTCAGGGCAGCGCCGTGAGGTTCACGGTGCTGCCCGGCGCGATCTTGCTGTTCGCACCGGGGCTCTGGCCGATCACCACGGAGTTGTCGGACGGCGTCAGCTGCTGGACCTGCACGGTCAAACCGAGGTTCTGGAGTCGCGCGCGGGCGTCGCCGACGCTCTGACCGACGACGAACGGCATCTTCACCGCGTTCGACACCACGAGCGTCACGCTGTCGCCCCGGCTCAGGGTGCTGCCCGCCGCCGGGTCGGTGCCGATGACCTGGTCGGCTTCCAACTGTTTGTCGTAGTCGGTGCGGGTCTCGCCCACCTTCAACCCCGCCGAACCCAGCGCCGACACGGCGTCCTCGGTGGATTTGCCGCGCACATCGGGCACCTTCACCGGCTGCGCGCCACTGCTGCGATACACCTTGACCTGCGCGCCCATCGGCAACACCGTCCCCGACGCGGGTTCGACCCGAGCCAGCGTGCCCTTCGGCGCCTGACTCCCGGTCTCGCCCGCGTCCACCGGTTGCAGGCCCGCGTCGCGGATCAGCTGGTTGACCTTCGACACCTGGTCGCCCACCGCGATCTCGGGCACCCGAGGTTTACCGCTGGACACCAGCACCGCGACCGTCGACCCCTTGCCGATCTTCGCGCCCGCGGACGGATCGCTGCCGACCACGCCGCCCACCGGCACCGTGTCGGAGGCCTTCTGCCTGATCTCGGTGTCGAACCCGGCCTCGCGTAATTCGGCCGTCGCCTGATCGGCGGTCAAACCCGCGATCGGCGGCACCGACTCGTATCGGCCGAAGCCGAGCCACCAGCCGCCGACACCGACGATCAAGGTCAGCACGGCCACGATCGCCACCCACACCAAGGTGGTGCGGCGGGTCTGTCGCGGATCGGGGGCGTAGGTCTGGAACGGTGTCGGCTGGCGCAGGCCGGTGGGCTGATCGGGCGGCCCGTAACCGTCGACGGGACCGTAATCGGGCACGCGCGGACGCTGCGCGGTCACCATCCTGGTGTGCTGCGCCGCATCCGGCGCGGGGGCCGCGTGCGCCTGCCGAACCGGCTCGGGGGCCGGTCGATAACTCGCGCTCACATGTTCGGCCGACTCCTGCGGCGCGGGCACCCGGTACGGCGGCAACCGCAACTCGGCCGCGATCGCGCGCAATCGCGCACCCATCTCGTTCGCGTCGGCGAAACGCCCCTCCGGGTCGCGTGCCGTGGCGTTGGCCACCAGCTCGTCGAACTCCGGCGGAATGCCGCCGATGAACCGGCTCGGCGGCGGCACGTCCTTCTCCACCCGCTGATACGCGATCGCCAGCGAATTATCACCGGTGAACGGCACCTGCCCGGTGAGCAGCTCGAAAATGAGCACACCGGAGGCGTACACGTCGCTGCGAGAATCGGCGCTGCCCGACATCACCTGCTCGGGCGAAAGGTAGGCGGCGGTGCCGAGAACGACACTGGCCGAGGTGGTACTGGCGGCCGCGACCGCGCGCACCAGCCCGAAATCGGCGATCTTGACCTCGCCGGAATCGGAGATCAACACATTCTCCGGCTTGATGTCACGGTGCACCAGACCCGCCGCGTGCGCCACACCGAGCGCCGCCAACAGCGGCTCGGCCACCGCCCGCACCGCGTGCGGCGGCATCGGACCGCGTTCGCGCAACAATTCGCGCAGAGTGCCGCCCTCGACCAGCTCCATGATCAGAAACGGAAACTCGCCGTCGACGCCCTGGTCGTACACCGCGACCAGCGAAGGATGTTTCAGTTTCGCGACCGCGCGCGCCTCGAATTCGAAACGCGACAGGAATTGCGGATCGGACGCGAATTTCGGGTCCATGACCTTGATGGCGACCGGACGATCCAGGCGCGTGTCCACACCGCGGAACACCATCGACATACCGCCGCGGGCAATCGGCGCGTCGATCCGATAGCGCCCCTCCAGCATCTGGCCGATCAAGTGATGTCCTCCGGCTTTTCCCGACAACGGTCGCCTGGGTGCGACCCCAACGATCGTAACCGTGCCCGGTCACGCGACCGGGGCGCGCGTCGAATGCGGCCTGTGTGTTCGACGGGGTGGGCGTGCGGACCGGCGCCGCTCGCAGCGACTAACATTGTCGGTGTGAGCGCATTTCCCTGTAGCGACGATGTCCTCGACGAGTCGGTTGTGTTGATTCCGCTGCCCGAAGTGGCGGACAGGCTCGGAGTTGTGGTGACTCGGGTGCATCAGATGTTGCGTGACCATCAATTGCTCGCGGTGCGTCGGGCGGGGATTGTCGGGGTGCCCGAGCGGTTTTTCGATGCCGATGGGGAGGTGGTGAGATCGTTGCCCGGGCTTATTACCGTGATGAAGGACGGGAAGTATTCGGACGAGGAGATTCTCGGGTGGATGTTCGCCGAGGATTCGTCTCTGCCCGGTGCGCCGGTTGATGCCCTGCATGGGCCGTTGGCGCGCGAGGTGGTGCGCAGGGCTGCGGCCGAGCCGTTCTGAGGGGGGCGGTGTCAGTGCTGGAAGGGAGTTTTGGCTAGTTCGGTCAGTGCTTTGCCCACGCGGTGGGTGTGGGGGACTGTGGCTCTCGTGTGGAAGATTTCGTAGTCGATTTTTTCTATTCGGGTGAGGATTTCGGCGTAGAGGGTGCTCGCGGTGCGGATTGCGGGGCGGACCGTGGGGTGTAACAGGGCCGTGCCGGGGGCGGCTCGGCGGTAGAGGTCGCGGTTCACGGCTATCAGGTGAGTCAAGGCGCGGCGGAGTTCTTTTGTGGTTTTTCGGGTTCGGTGGCAGTGGGTGAGCATGGGTTCGTCGACGCCGAAGGCTGCCAGGTCTTCGGTGGGGAGGTAGATGCGGCCTCGGTCCAGGTCTTCGGCTGTGTCGCGGAGGAAGTTGGTCAGTTGGAACGCTTCGCCCAATGCGGCGGCGGCGGGTTCGGCTTCCTCGATCGTGACGGTGGTGCCCAGTACGGGGAGTAGTTGCAGGCCGATGGCTGCCGCGGAGCCTCGCATGTATTCGCGGAGGTCGGTCATGGTGGCGTAGCGGGCGCGGAATCCGGGGGTGTCGGGGATGTCCATGCGCATGGAATCCAGGAAGGTCAGGAAGTGCGCGGTGTCGATGTCGTATCGGCGGATGGTGTCGGCGACGGCGAACAGGATATGGGGTGCGATGGGGGCGTCGGCCGAGGCGGTGGGTGCGGCGCCTTCGGCGATCATGGTGCGCAGGTGGTGTTCGACCAGATCCAGTCGATGTGCCGCGTGTGCGGCCGATTGTGCTTGCGCCGAGACGGATTCGGCATTGTCCACGATGTCGTCGACGCTGCGGGCGAAGGCGTACAGGGCGTGGACGGCGCGGCGGCGGTCGGGGGAGAGCAGGCGGGTCGCCAGGTAGTAGGTGCGGCCGTGTTCGGCGGCGACGCGCAGGCAGGTGCGGTATGCCTCGGCCGGGTCGAACGCGGGGCGATCTCGGGTCGAGGTCACGACCGGCTTGTGGCGGCGGCGGGGAGTTCGGTGGGTGCGGTGCGCAGGCGCAGCGGGTCGACCTTGCGCAGTGACAGCGCGGCCACCACGGCGACGAAAGTCGCGGCCATCACGTGCCAGAAGTTGTAGAGGCCGATGGAGCCGTCCGGTTGGAACACCAGCATCAGCCAGGTGCAGAGCCCGACCAGCGCCATGAGTGTGCCGGTGGACAGCGCGAATCCGGCGGCCAGCGCCAACGGCCACGAGTAGTACCAGGGCAGGGCTGCGGGGGACAGGATCACGATGGCGACGAAGGCGATGAGGATGCCGAGGACGGCTTCGCGTTCGCTGTGCCGGAAGCGCCACCACGTCCACGCCAGCACCGCGACCAGGGCGAGCGCGCACAGTGCGCGGGTGATCGCCAGGACCGGTTCGGTGCTGAGGGGGGTGATCCAGGTGACGGTGTGGGCCATGATCGTCGGCAGCGACAGCCAGTTGATGATCTTCTTCGAACCCGACAGCGCGGTGAGCCAGCCGATGCCGACGCCCGCGATGGCCGAGGCGGCGACGAAGACCGCCGCGAACACGCCGAGTCCGAGGCCCGCGATCTTGGCGAACATCATCGTCGGATGCGGCATGTCCTGGGAGGCGCGCGCGGCGTCGTCGTGTTCGGAGTCGGTGACCTGCGACGGGTCGAGTCCGGCGCGCTGGGCGGCGCGGCGTTCCTTCTCGTGCAGCATCCAGATCCACACCAGGAACGGCAGGGCGATGCCCGCTGTGGCCTTGATCGCGACGCCGATCGCGACCACCACGATGCCCGCCACGTGGTGCCGTTCCAGCACCAGCGCGATGCCCGCGCACATCAGGCCGACCATCAGCATCTCGTTGTGCACGCCGCCGATGAGATGGATGAGCACCAGCGGGTTGAGGACCGCGAGCCACAGCGCGACGGCGGGCTTGCCCCCGAGGTGTTTGGTGAGATACGGCACCGCCCACATCATCAGCGCGAGGCCGGGCAGCATCACCAGCCGCAGCGCGATCGTGCCCGCCACCACGTTGTCGCCGGTGATGGCGGTGATGGCGCGGCCGAGCAGCAGGAACACCGGGCCGTATGGCGCGGTGGTCGTGGTCCACACCGGGCTCACGTTGTCCAGCAGCACACCGGGATTCGCGACCGGGCCGACCTGGTAGGGGTCGAAGCCGTCGCGCAGCAGTGCGCCCTGGGCGAGGTAGGAGTAGGCGTCGCGGCTGAACATGGGCACCGCGAACAGCAGCGGGAAGATCCAGATGCCGACGATGGCGCGTAACTCGTTGAGCGTGACACCGGCGCCCTGGCGGTCGCCGAGTCCGATGGTGGTGCGGCCGAGGCGGACCCACGCGGTGATCATGAGCAGCACGCCGACCCAGATCACCATGGTGGACAGCGCGTAGCCGTGCCCGAATCGCAGCCAGGACAGGTGCATCGCCTCGAGCAGCGGATCGCGCCTGCGCACACTGCCCGCGCCGAGTCCGCCGAAGGTGATCATCACCGCGCCGAAGAATCCGAGCAGCGCGGCGTGTCCTTCCGGGCTGCGGGCGAAGTCGGCGTAGGTGTGCAGTCGGGAACGCCACCCGTCGGTGCTCGTGGCGTGGGTGGCGTCGGCGCTCGTCTCGCGCGGCGCCGTTGCTATGGATTCGGCGGTGTCGGCGCGCGTCTCGGGGGGTGGCATATGGTGTCGGTCCCCCCGGTAGGTCGTGCGGTCGCAACCGCGAGCGAATAGGTCGGCGATCAGTTTAATGGTTCGTGGGGAACCCTATCCCGGCGGCGCGTTCGGTGCGGTCCCGGCTGTTGTCCGCGCCGCCCGTCACCCGGTTCGCCGCGAGTTTTCCGGACAGCAGCACCGTTGGCACTCCGACACCGGGTGTGGTGCCGCAACCCGCGATAACCACATTGTCGCCCGCGGTCGGGAAATTGCGCGAGCGGAAGGGGCCTGTCTGCCGGAACACATGTGCGGCGGAGAACGGCGTGCCCGCGAGCATGCCCTGGTCGTGCCAGGTCCGCGGGGTGTCGAGGCGGTCGACGGTGAAATGCTCGGCGATGCCGTGGTAACCGCGCCGCTCCAGGACGTCGAGCAGTTCGCGCAGGTAGGCCGGACCGATGTCGGTCCACTCCAGCGGCGCGGAGTCCAGGTTCGGGCACGGCGCGAGCAGGGAGAACGGCTCGTGGGCGCCGTCGGGGCGGGTGATGAGCAGCGCGGGATCGGTGAGGGCGGGCCGTGTCAGCAGCAGTGACGGGTCGCTCATGAGTTTGCCTCTGCCGCGACCGGCGGCGATTTCGGCGAAGGTGCGCTCCCAGGCGGCGCCGAAGTCGATGGTGTGGTGCGCCTGGATCGGCCAGCGCGCGGCGATCGGGGCGGGGACGGTGCCGTGTGCGACGACCGCCGATGGGGAGGCGCGCAGTCGGCGGCGCCGGATGCCGAAGCGTCGCAGCGAGCCGAGGTCTGCGGTGAGCACGACGGCGTCGCAGGCGAGGGAACCGCCGTCGGCCAGCCGCACCCGGCGCGCGCGGCGGCGATGGAATTCCAGGCCGACCGCCTCGGTGTTCAGGCGCAGCGTCGCACCGGCCGAGGTGAGCGCGTCGGCCATGGCCGCGGCGACCGCACGCATCCCGCCCTCGGGGAAGTACACCCCGAGCGAGGTGTCCATGTGCGGGATCGCGCCGTAGACCGCGAGCGCTTCGGCGGGCGCGACGCCCGCGTACAGGGCCTGGAAGGTGAACAGCCTGGCCAGGCGCGGGTCGCGCAGGAACCGGTCGACGCGCGGGCCGAGCCTGCCGAATCCGCCGAGCCGCACGAGGTCGAGCAGCGCGGCGCGTTTCGCGGGGATCCGCACCATGTCCAGCGGCGAATCGAAGTTGGTGTCCATGAATTCGGTGAATTCGGCCCGGTAGACGCGGGCCAGCCAGTCGCGCAGGCGGCGGTAGCGGCGGGCTTCGTCGGGTCCGCAGGTGCGCGCGACCTCCTCGGCCATCAGGTCGGGGTCGGCGAAGACCCGGATGGTCGAATCGTCGGCGAAACGCGCGTGATAGCCGGGCGCGAGCGCGCGGATGCGCAGCGGCGGCGTGCAGGTCGAGCGGGTGTGCCCGACCGCGGCCAAGGCGTCGTCGATCAGTTCCGGCAGGGTCAGAACCGTTGCGCCGGAATCGATGTCGTAGTCGGGTCCGCGGTGGAACCCGACCCGCCCGCCCGGATGGTCGGCGCGCTCGAGAACCGTCACGGCGCGGCCGGATCCGCGCAGGTACAGCGCCGCGGCCAGACCAGCCAAGCCCGCGCCGACCACGACGACGTGCTCGGTCGGTCCCGCGACGGTTTTCATCAGAGCTCTCCTCGACGCCGTGCGCTCACCTCGGGGCGCGCGGAGATGGCCGGATATCGGGGCGGGGTTGCCGCCCCGATATCCGGCGCACCGTGGTCCTCGCGGCCCCGACGTGGCCGCATCGATGTCTCGGATGCGGAAGTATCAACTCCCGCAACGGATCTCATTCGTCGTCGGAAAACTCCTCGGTGAACTCCTCCACCGGTTCCGCGGCGCACGATCGCGGCAGCCGGATCGCGCGGCGGGCGGGCAGTCCGGCGCCCATGATCAACCGACGCTCGGTCTGGACGGCCGGGCGCCCGCGGCGCTTACCCGGTGTGCGAGGGGCAGGGCCGACGCCGACGGCGATAACGCGGTCGGCGGGTCCCATGACGGCTTTCATGCGATCCTCCTGGTCGCGGCCGCTGCCATCGCGCGCAATGTCGCTTTCGCGGTGGCAGTGGCCGAACTGGTTTCCAATGCGGCTAGGCCGCGTTCGGTGAGATCGGCGATGCGGTGTTCCACATCGTCGACGGCGCCGAGGTCGGTGAGCACGGCGCGTAGGCGTTCTACCTCGTCGGCATCCAGGTCGGTGCCGAGGCTGGTGCGCAGCAGTTTCGCCGCGTGCGGGTCGGTGGCGTCGGCGCGGCGCAGCGCCTCGGCCAGCAGGACGGTGCGCTTGCCCTCGCGCAGATCGTCACCCGACGGTTTGCCGGTGATCTCGGGATCACCGAATACGCCGAGCAGGTCGTCGCGCAACTGGAAGGCGATGCCGATATCGGTGCCGTACTCCCGGTAGGCCGCCACGAGTTCGGCGTCGGCGTCGGCGATGGCGGCGCCGAGATGCAGCGGGCGTTCGACGGTGTAGGCGGCGGTCTTGTAGCGGTTGATGCGCAGCGCCGCCGCCACCGATTCGTCGCCGCCCGCGTGCCCGGTGATGTCGAGCAGCTGGCCGCCGAGCACCTCGGTGCGCATATTCGCCCACACCGGGGCGAAGCGGGCGATGGCGGCGGTGTCGAGTCCCGAGGCGTGCACCATGTCGTCGGCCCAGGCCAGGGCCAGATCGCCGATGAGGATGGCGACGCTGGCGCCGAACTGCGCCGCGTCGCCCGCCCAGCCGCGATCGCGGTGGCGCTGCTCGAAGTCGACGTGCACGGTGGGGAAGCGGCGGCGGGTGCGCGAGGAATCGATGATGTCGTCGTGGATCAGCGCGCACGCCTGCACCAGTTCGAGCGCCGCGCACGCGCGCGCCACCGCGTCGCCCTGCGCGCCGCCGGGTTCGCCGCCCGCGCCCTGCCAGCCGATCCACGCGAACGCGGGCCTCGTCCGTTTGCCGCCGCGCAGCACGAACAGCCGCAGCGCCTCGGCGGCCTCGACGAAGATCGGCCCGAGCTCGCCCACCGCGGCCTCGCGCGCGACGAAGAAATCGTCGAGCGCGGATTCGATGACGGCGACGAATTCCGGGGACGCGAGTTTCGCGGGCACGACCGGGGTCGCCGAACCTGCCCCTGCGGTGTCGACGGTTCCGTTGGTAACCGCCGACGGGGCGCGCGTCGGGGTGCCGGGTCCGGCGGACAGGGGAACCTCCAGGTGGTTCGGTGCTGGTGCGCCCGGTGAGCGCGGTGTGCGGCGATCGGTTTCGTCGTGCTCGCCACGGGCCCGTCGAAGCGCGCGCCGATACCTCGACCGAGGTCGATAACGGTGCGTGCTGAGCGGGCCGCCGCGAGGATACTGCCCAGTTGTCCACGATACGCGGGCCCGCGTAGGCGCCCGCGATGCGGTCCCCGTTCCGCGTCGTGGCCCGCGACGTGGCGGGCCGACACGCCGGACCCGGCCTCTACACTGGGGCGGTGACTTTCGATTCCGCGCCGTTGCCGGACGTCTCCGCGACCCCATCGGTCGTGTCGCGTCTGCGCTCGTATTCCGGTCCGGCGGTACCGTTTTCGGTCGAGTTCAACCCCCCGCGCGACGCGGCGGGCGAGGCTCGGCTGTGGCGGGCGGTGCGCGAGTTCGAATGCATGCGCCCCGCGTTCGCGTCGATGACCTACGGTGCGGGCGGAAGCACCAAGGACCGCACCGTGCGGGTCACCGGCGACCTCGCACGTGAGACCACATTGTTACCGGTGGCGCATCTGACGGCGGTCGGGCACAGCGTCGCGGAGCTGCGGTCGCTGGTCGGGGCGTACGCGGACTGCGGGATACGCAACATCCTGGTCCTGCGTGGCGACCCGCCCGGCGATCCGCTCGGCGCGTGGCACAAGCATCCCGAAGGGGTGGAGTACGCCGAGGAACTGGTGCGGATCGTGCGCGGCCTCGGCGATTTCCACGTTGGCGTCGCCTCGTTCCCGCAGGGCCATCACCGCTCGCCCGACCTGGAACACGACACCCGCTACCTGGCCGCCAAACTCCGCGCGGGCGCGGAGTACTCGATCACGCAGATGTTCTTCGACGTGGAGCACTACCTGCGTCTGCGCGACCGGATGGCGGCATTCGACCCGGTCGAGAGCGTCAAGCCGATCATCCCGGAACTCATGCCGATCACCTCGCTGCGCACGGTGGCGCGGGCCGAGGAACTGTGCGGGCGCCCGCTGCCCGATCCGGTGCTGCGGCGGTTGCGGCAGGCCGCGGGCGACGGCCCCGAGGAGAATCGGGCCGCGGTGCGCGCCGTCGGTATCGATATCGCGACCGAGATGGGGCAGCGCCTGATCGAGGAGGGCGCGCCGTGCCTGCACTTCATCACCCTGAACTTCGCCAAGGCGACCAGCGAGGTGCTCACCAACCTGGGATACGGGGTCACCGCCACCCCGATCAGCGCCTGAATGCGCGGGTGCTGAGCCTACGCAAGCTCCGGTTCGTCACGATTCAGGAATTCAGGGCGTTTCCGAACAGCCGGTGTGGCTGAGCCCGGTGTGGCCGAACTCGTGGCGGCGCGGGCGCATGGTGCGGCCGAACGCGGCGTTCGAGAAGTCGGGATTTCCGGCCCGCGTGGCGCCTCCGAGCATGGCGAAAGTCGGAAGTCAGCGGCGGGTGGCGCGTGCGCGGCATGTGATCGGTCGTGTGTCCGTGGTCCCCGGCGGGCGGCCCGCCGCCCGCCGCGGACCGGGTCAGGCGGCGCGTGCGGTGCGCAGGCCCCACGCTTCGGCGAGCAGTCGGTAGGACTCCAGACGGTCGGCGTGGTCGTGGGTGATGGTGGTCACCAGCACCTCGTCGGCGTCGGTGACCCGCTGCAGTGCCGAGAGCCGTTCCACGACTGTGGCCGGTGCGCCGACGAACTGGGTGTCGAGCCGGTCCTGGATCAGACCCCGCTGCTCGGGGGTGAGCGGCGGGACCGAGTTCGGCGCCGGGTATTCGGTCGCGCCGCCACCGCCGCGGATGCTGTGCACCCAGTGCCCGTAGCCCTCGGCGTGCGCGCGTGCGGTCGCGTCGTCGGCGGCGACCACCGCGTCGGCCGAGATCACCACGTACGGTTCGGCGAGGAAGCGGGACGGGCGGAACGCCGCGCGGTAGGCGTCGACCGCGTCCAGCGAACTGCCCGGCGCGACGTGGTAGGCGGCGGCGAAGGGCAGTCCGAGCCTGCCCGCCAGCGCCGCGCTCTCCCCGCCGGAACTGCCGAACAACCACACTTCGACCTGCGCGCCCTCACCGGGGACCGCGTGCAATGCGGTGCCGTCGGCGGTGGTGAAGGTGCCATCGAGCAGCGCGATCACCTCGGCGACCTGGTCGGCGAAAGGCGGCGCCTTCGCGCCTTCCGGGATCAGCGCGTCGAGCGCGGCCACGAAGCGGCTCGCGTCGGCGAGGCGGCTCGGGTCGAACGGCGGCGGCACGACCACACCGTCGCGGACGATGTTCTCGGTGCGGACCGGCGGCCGCGCTCGATCGGACGCGGGCGCCTTCAGCGTGTTCAGTTGCGCGCGCCGATGCGCCGAACGCCCGAGTCCGAGATCGAGTCGGCCTGGATGGAAGGCGTCGATGGTGCCGAACGCCTCGACGATCGCGGCCGAGGTGTGGAACCCGGCCTGCACGGCCGCCGAACCCACCCGTATCCGCTTCGTCGCCGCGGCGACCTGCCCGATCAGCGTGATCGTCGAGGAACTGGCGACCGCGACGAAATGGTGTTCGGCCAGCCAGTACCGGTGGTAGCCCCAGTCCTCCGCGTGCCGCGCCAGGTCGACGGAGTTGCGCAGCGCCTGCCTCGGATTCGACCCCGCGCTGACCGGCGCGAGATCCAGGATCGATAGTGGCACGCTCATGAGCGACCGCCGAGCAGCGCCGGATCCTGTTCGCCCGCTTCGATGGCGATGCGCAACCGGTTCTGTTCCGGCGCGATCGGGCAGGTCGCGTAATCGGTGAACGCGCACGGCAGATTCACCGCCCGGTTGAAGTCGAGCACCACGGCGCCGTCGTCCTCGACCGCGCCGACGGTGAGCGCGCGCGCCGCGGGATAGGTGGTGACCCCGCTGGTCGCGTCGGTGAACAGCACCCGCAGATCGTCCGGCGTGCCGAACGCGACGAACCGCTCGGTCACCGAGTTCACCGTGAACTCGATGACGCCGACCGCGCGGTGATGGTGTTCGAGCCCGTCCACGACCGCGCCGGTGGTGACGGTCCGAGCTTCCTCGAACGCCTCGAAACGGCCCGTGACCACCCAGCGCGGATCGGGCGAGTAGGCGGGGACGCCCGTGAACTCGCGCAGGTTCGCGGCCGCCGGATCGTGGACGCGCACCGCGTAACGCCCGGTGCGCCGGATCACCTCCAGCACCCTGCCCTCGTGACGCACGTGTAATCCCGGCGCGCCCTCCGCGGGTAGCAGGATCTGCACACCGGCGATCCGCGTGCCGTCGAACTCCAGCCGGTCCGCGGGCTGTGCGGTGATGAACACCTTGTGATCGGTCACCCACCAGGTGCCGGGCAGACCGGGCACGCGATCGGGACTGTCGGTGAGCCAGTGCAGTCCGGTCAGCGAGAGGAAACCGAGGGGATCGCGCAACGCCTCCTCGCGATCCCGATGCCATTGCGCCCATTCGGTCTCGAAATGCGGTGCGGTGGTAGTGGTCATGACGCTCTGGCTCCTTCGTCAACAGTGGGGGACTCGACGGCGGACCGCGCGGACGCGCGGTGGTGTGTCGGCTGTGTCGGCTCCGGCATCAGAGCGGTCCGTTCCACTCGATGAGGCGGGCCGCCAACGGGCCCGCGCCGCCCGCGAGGTCGGGGGCGAACGGTGCGGTGGGATACCAGTGGAATTCGGCGCGCTCCACCCGGGCCGTGCAGCGCCGCAGCAGGTTGCGTAGCCACGCCGCCGGACCGACCGCTCGGGAGCTGTCGGCAGTGAGCGGTGCCGCATCGGGCCAGTCGGGGCTTGTGATCGAGCCGAGTGCGCGGGCCACGTGTTCGGCGTGCACACCGGGTGTACTGCGCCTCGTGGCGGAATCATGCATCGGAGTAACCCCTTTCGTGAGGCACAGGTCGATCTGGAGTCGTGCCGTCCATTTCTCGGACCGACAGGTGCCCGAGGGCGGCGAGGACAGCGGGAGCGTTCATCGGGTCGCTCCCTTCGGGGTGGGGATGGCGGCGAGCAGTTCGCGGGTGTAGGCGTGTTCGGGGGTTTCGAAAATGGCCGCGGTGGTTCCGTATTCGACTATTCGGCCGTGGCGCATGACGGCGACTCGGTCGCTGATGCGGCGGACCACCGCCAGGTCGTGGGAGATGAACAGGTAGCTCAGGTCGAGTTCGGTCTGGAGTCGGTCGAGCAGGTCGAGGATCTGGGCTTGGACCGAGGCGTCGAGTGCCGAGACCGGCTCGTCCAGGACCAGCAGGTCCGGTCGCAGGGCGAGGGCGCGGGCGATGGCGACGCGTTGGCGTTGGCCGCCGGACAGTTCGGCGGGGCGGCGGCGGGCGAACCGCTGCGGGAGCGCGACCTGGTCGAGCAATGCGTCGACGCGTTCGCGGCGTTCGGCGGCGGTGCCGATGCCGTAGGCGCGCAACGGTTCCGCCACGATCCGCTCGACCCGCCAGCGCGGATCCAGTGAGGCGTAGGGGTTCTGGTAGACGATCTGGAAACGTCGGCGCAGCGCGCGCAGTCGGGCGCCGCGCACACCGTGCACGGGTTGCCCGTCGAAGGTGACGGCGCCACCGTCGGGTTCGGTGAGGCGCACCGCGATGCGCGCGGTGGTCGACTTGCCCGACCCGGATTCGCCGACCAGCGAAAGGGTTTCGCCGCGTGCGAGGTCGAAGCCGACGTCCGCGACCGCGGTGATCGCGTCGCCGCCGCGCACCCGGAACCGTTTGCGCACGCCGGTCAGCGACAGCAGCGGCGGGCCGTCCTTGCCGCGCGCGGGCCGGAAGCCGTCGAAGGGCGCGAGGCTGGGGGAGGCGGCGAGCAGTTTCCTGGTGTAGGGGTGGCGCGGTTGCGCGAGCACCGTCGAGGTCGGTCCCGATTCCACGATCTCGCCGCCGTCGAGGACAACGACCCGGTCGGCGCGTTCGGCGGCGATCGCCAGATCGTGGGTGATCAGCAGGACGGCGGTGCCGCGCGCCGCGGTCTGCTCGGCGAGGCGGTCCAGGACTCGGCGCGCCACCGTGGCGTCGAGCGCGCTGGTCGGTTCGTCCGCGATCACCAGATCCGGTTCGGCGATCAGTGCGGCCGCGATGAGCACCCGCTGCCGCTGCCCGCCGGACAGCTCGTGCGGGTATTGCGCGGCCCGCAGTTCGGGACGGTCGAGTCCGGCGTCGGCGAGCAGTCGCACCGCCCGCTCGCGCGCACTACGCCGGTCCGCGAGCCCGTGCACCCGCAGCGTCTCGGCGACCTGGTCCCCGACCCGGCGCACCGGGTTGAGCGACGATCCAGGATCCTGCGGAACGAATCCGACACGCGCCCCGCGCAGCGGCCGCACCGCCCGCTCGTCGGCGATATCGACGGCCCGACCGTCGAACTCCACAGCTCCGCCGACGATCTCGCCCGCCGCCCCGAGCAGCCCGATGATCGAATGCGCGAGCGTGGACTTCCCCGACCCGGATTCCCCCACCAGCGCGACCACTTCCCCGCGCGCGATATCGAGCGAGACACCGGCCAGCACCGGCGTCTCCTCCTCGACGCCGCGATACCGAACCCGCAACTCCCGCACCCGCAACAGCGGCCGCGATCCGATGCCGACGCCATCGGTGAACCTGTCGGCGTCGGTTCGGTGGTGCGCTCGCGCCTCCTGCGGCGATCGTGAATATCGCGGCGACGGTTCGCCGGGGCCGTCGGCGGACGTGTCGTCGTCGATCCGGAGGTGCTGTCGATGCGCACCTTCATGCGATGAATGTGCCTGTTCCGCAGGTGATTCAGCGGCGATGCCCGCGGCGACGGGCTTCGGTGTGTGTCGCGACGAGCGCGGCGGCGCGGTGTGTGATTCGGTGGCGGTGTCGGCGTTCGCACCGGGGGATGGGCGGGTCATTCGACGCTCCTTCCTACGGCGCGGCCGAGGCGTTGGGTGGCCAGGACGACGGCGATGATCACCAGGCCGGGCATGGTGGTGAGCCACCAGGCCGTGGCGAGGTAGTTGCGCCCCTCGGCGATCAGCGAACCCCACTCGGGGGTGGGGGGTTTCGCGCCGTAGCCGAGGAAGCTGAGGGCGGAGACGGCTAGTACGGCCATGCCGAATTCGACGGCGGCCAGCGCGACCACGGGCTGATACGAATTGGGCAGTATGTGTCGGGTCAGCACGGCGTACCAGCGCACCCCGCTCGCGTGCGCGGCCTCCACGTAGGCCGCCTCGCGCACCCGAAGCACTTCCGAGCGCATGACCCTGGCGAAGTTGGCGACCAGGGAGACGCCGACCGCGATCGCCACATTGCGGGTGCCGAAGCCGAGCGCGGTGACCAGCGCCAGCGACAGCAGCAGCGACGGGATGGACAGCATGACGTCGACCACGCGCATGACGGCGCTGTCGATGACGCCGCCCGCCGCGCCCGCGAGCAGTCCGAGCATGGTGCCCGCGATCAGCGCGATGCCGACGGCGGTCAGTGTCGCGGTGAGCGAGAGGCTCGCGCCGTGCACCATCCTGGTGTAGAGGTCGCGGCCGATGTTGTCGGTCCCGAACCAGTGTTCGGCGCTCGGGCCGCGCAACTTCTGTGACGGCGTCCCGGCCAGCGGGTCGCCGCTCGCGAAGACCGACGGCAGCAGCGCCCAGCCGACGGCGAGCAGCGCCACCGCGCCGGAGGCGACGAGTCCGGCGTTGTCGAGCAGCGCCCGCCACCGTGCGGGGCGGCGCGGCGCGGTGCGGTCGCGGGTGTCCTTCTCCTCGGCGCGCACACCGATGACGTCAACCACGCGAACCCACCTCCACTACCCCCGCGCTCGCCTCGGCCCTCGCGTCGCTCTCGAACTCGCCGCCCGCGCCCTTCTCGGCCTCGGCGTCCTTCTCGACTCCGGTGAACCCGCCGCCGCGCGCCCGGCCGGCGATGCGCGGGTCGAGCAGCGGATAGAGCAGGTCGACCGCGAGATTCACGGTGACGAACACCAGCGCGGTCACCAGCACGATGCCCTGAACCACCGGAATATCCTGGGAGAGCACCGAAGCCTGGGTGATCCTGCCCAATCCTGGCCGGGCGAACACGGTTTCGACGACGACCGAGCCCGCGAGCATATTGCCGACGAGCACACCGGCGATGGTGAAGGTCGGCACGCTGGCGGGCCGCAGCACGTGGGTCCGCTGCACCCACAGGCGCGATCCGCCCTTGGCCCGCGCCACGTCGACGAACGGTTGTCGCCAAGTCGATTCCAGGCCCGCGGAGAGCACCTGCGCGAGGACGGCGCCGATCGGGATCGCCAAGGTGAGCGCGGGCAGCACGGTGCCCGCGAACCCGCGCCCGCCGAACGCGGGCACGAGCCGCCAGTGGAACGAGAACAGTTGCAGCAGTAGCAGTCCGGTCCAGAAGGTCGGCACCGCGACACCGAGCGACGGCAGTCCGGCCAGGGTGTCGCGCAGCCAGGGCCGCCGGGTGTAGGTGGCGGCGAAGGCCAGCGCCACCCCGCCGAGCACCGCGAACAGCAACGCGAGCCCGGCGAGGGCGAGGGTGTCGGGCGCGGCGTCGCCGATCGCGCCGGTGACCGTCTGGCCGGAGGAGATGGAATGGCCGAGGTCACCGCGCACGGCGTGGCCGAGCGCGGTGCAGTACTGCTCCCACAGTGGCCGGTCCAGCCCGTAGCGCGCCTGCAATTCCGCGACCGCGGCCTTGTCCACCGGTGTGCCCGCGCCGCCCGCGTCGGCCGCGATCGACACCGGGTCGGCGGGCAACAGGTAGAGCACGACGAAGGAGATGGTGAACGCCGCCCACAGCACCCAGATCGCTTGCAGGACGCGCAGAGCCAGATACCGGGCCATATCAGCTCCCGCTCAGCCAGGTGTCGAAGAACTGCAACCGCGCGGACGCCTCGAATTTCAGGTCGTGTACCTTGCCCGCCGCTCCGATGGCCTGGGACAGTTCGACGGTCGGAATCCACAGCCCCTCGTCGAGGATGGTGCGCTGCGCGGTGCGGATCAGTTGGGTGCGCGCGGCCGCGTCACCGGCGCTGAGCTGATTGTTCAGCAGATCGTCGAGGGCCGGGATGCGTTCGCGCGCATTGAGGTTGCGTCCTTCCACGCTGAACGAGGTGCGCAGGATGTCGCCGTCGGCGCGAGTGGAGTTGTAGTAGAAGGTGTCGAAGTCCTTGGAGTTCTGCCGCGCGGTGGTCTCCGCCGTCGACACCAGCTCCAACTTCAGGTCGACGCCGACTTGCCGCAACTGCTGCTGCACCAGTTCGAGGATGGCCTGGTTGCCTGCGAACACCTGGCTGAAAGTGACGCTGAAGGACAGTTTTTCGCCGTTCTTGACGCGGATGCCGTCGCCGCCGGGAACCCAGCCCGCCCGGTCGAGTGCCGCGCGCGCGGCCGCCGGATCGTAGTTCAGCTTGCTCGACAGGTCCTCGTATCCCGGTGTGGCACTCGCGAGTACGCCGGTCGCGGTCTTGAACTGCGGGCCGAGGACGGTGTCGACCAGCTGTTCGCGGTCGATCGCGGGCAGCAGCGCCAGGCGCACGGCCGGATCGCGCAGCGGACCGCGCGTCACATTCGGCTGGAATCCGAACGGCACGCCCGGATTCGAGGTGCTGAGCAGCCGACCACCGGTGGCCTCGATCTGGGGCACGTCCTGGGGCAGCGCGTCGCTGATGGCGTCGAGCTGGCCGGAGGCCAGACTGCCGGTGCGCACCCCGGATTCGGGGACCACGGTGTATTCGATGCGGTCGAGGTAGGCGGCGCCCTCGTGGGCGAAGACCTTCGAACCCCACGCGTAGTCGGGCCGTTTGGCCAGGGTCGCCGAGGCGTCCTGGCGCCAGCCGGCGTAGGTGAAAGGCCCGCTTCCGATATTGTCGCCCGCGCAACGCTGTTCGGCGGGTTTCGCGACGGTGGCGTCGGCCTGGATGCCGAGCTGCGAGGTCGAGGACGCTTGCAGGAATTGCGCATTCGGCTTGCTGAACTGCACGCGTGCGGTCAGCTTGTCCACCGCGGTGGTCGCGACGTAGTTGGTGAGGTAGCTCGAGCCGAGCGGCGACTTGCCGGAACCGAGTTTCACGATCGAATCGAAGTTGCGCCGCACGGATTCCGCGGTGAGCGGTGTGCCGTCGCTGAAGGTGACGCCGTCCGCGAGCTGGAAGGTGAAGGTCGTCGCGTCCGGGCTGACCTCCCAGCTGCGGGCCAGCCACGGCTTCAACTCGCCGGTCTTCGGATCCTGGTCGGTCAGCGAGTCGACGATCTGTCGGGTCACGTAGATGGTCTGGTTGGTTCCCGCCTGCGCCGGATCCGAGCAGGTCGGCCCCTGCGAGAGTCCGTAGCGCAAGGTGCCGCCGGGGCGCGGCGGTCCCGCGTCGCCGCCGCTGCCTGCCGTATCGCTGCCGCAGGCCGCCAGACTCGCGGCCGCGGCGACGGCGGCGGCAACCGCCGCGATGCGATGGCGGGATCGGATCACTGTGTCACTCCAGGTGTTTCGGTCGGTCGAACAGGTCGGTTCGGTGGGCTTTCAGCTCTTCTTGGGCAGTCCGGGCGGGTTGATCCGCGACGCGGGCAGCGCCTCGGTGTCCAGGCCCCAGCGGTCGATGACCTTGCGGTAGGAGCCGTTGGCGATGGCGTGCTCGATGGCCTGGTGGATCGGGCCGATCAAGCCGTTGTCCTTCTTGGTGAGCACGCCGATCTCGCCCTGCAACTGCTCGCCCGCGCCGGAGAAGGTGCCGACGATCTTGGTCTGCTTCGCGGTGGCGACGTGGTAGATCGCGGTCGGATTGGGGCCGATGTAGCCGTCGAGGCGATGCGAGGCGAGCGCGAGGTAGTAGTCGCTGGTCTGCTGGAAGTAGGCGATGTCGATCGCGGGCAGGCCGTCGGCGCGGTTCTGCTCGCTCCACTTCACCAGCAGCTGTTCCTGGTTGGTGCCGCTGCCGACGCCGATCCGCTTACCGGCCAGGCTCTTTCGATCCTTGTAATCGATAGAGCTGTCACTCGGCACCTCGAGCGCGACGGTGTCGGTGCGGTAGGTGGCGAAGTCGTACTTCTCCTTGCGCTCCTCGGTGACCGTGACGTTGGAGATGAACGCGTCCACCTCGCCGGAATCGATCCGCACGAAGTTCTGCGACCAATCCGACACCTGCACGACGAGTTTCAAACCGAGGACATCCGCGACCAGCGAGGCGAAATCGACCTCGGAGCCGACGGTGGTCTTGTCGTCGGTGGCGTAGAAGCGCAGCGGCGGCGCGGTGCCCGACGATCCGGTGACCACCAGCGTGCCGCGGTCGCGGATCACCTTGGGCACCCCGGCGGCGATGGCGTCGACCTTGTCGGTGTGCACGCGCCCGCTCTGCTCGGGCGTCAGATCGAATGCCACCGCACCGTCCGCGGGTCGCACCGAGGACTCGGCCTCGGGATCGGAGCAGGCGGTGGCGAGCAGCGCGACCGCGAGGGCGCCGACCAGCGGGGCGAACTTCATGGAGAACCTGTTCATCGTGCGCATGTCCTGGCTTTCAGCGGACCCGGGCCAGGAACGCCCTGGTCCGGGAGTGGGAGGGGTGGTCGAGAACCTCGGTGGGCGGACCCTGTTCGACGATCGCGCCCGCGTCGATGAAGACCACCGTGTCGGCGATCTCGCGGGCGAAGCCGATCTCGTGGGTGACGATCACCAGCGCGGTGCCGCCGTCGGCGAGATCGCGGATCACGTCGAGGACCTCGCCGACCAGTTCCGGGTCGAGCGCCGAGGTCGGCTCGTCGAACAGGATCACGCGCGGCCGCAGCGCCAGCGCCCGCGCGATCGCGACGCGCTGCTGCTGCCCGCCGGACAGCCTGCGCGGATAGGCGTCGGCCAGTTCGCCGATGCCGACCCTGGTGAGCAGTTCGCGCGCCTCGCGTTCCACCTCGGCGCGGTCGCGGCGCTGCGCGGTCAGCGGCGCCAGCGTCACGTTCTGCAAGGCGGTCAGGTGCGGGAACAGGTTGAACTGTTGGAAGACGAAACCGATGCGGGCGCGCTGCTTGCGAACCTCGCTGTCGCGCAACGGATACAGCACATCGCCTCGAATCCGGTAGCCGATGAGCTCACCGTCGATGCGCACGGTGCCCGCGTCCAGGTCCTCGAGGTGGTTGATCACCCGCAGCAGGGTGGATTTGCCTGACCCGGACGGGCCGATCACCGTGACCACCTCACCGGGGCGCACGGTCAGGTCAACACCGCGCAACACTTCGTGCGTTCCGAAAGTCTTGTGCACCCCGCGTACTTCGATCGCGGGCTGCTCGCGTCTCGGGTGCTCTGTCGCCGCCTGCGGATCCGCCGATCGCGGGGCCGCCGGTACTCGTACTGCCGCCTGTTCGGCTGCCGGCTGTGGGTGCACTGGAAACCGGTTCGCCGTCAGCTGGGTCGCCGCCTGCGAGTTCGCCACCTCCGGGGCCGCCTTCGGTTCGAGCGCCGCCTGTCCATGTGCTGCCCGTCGGGTTGCCGCGTGCTGTGGCGCCACCTGCGGGGGCTCCGCATGCTGGAGCGCCGCTGTCCGGTTCGCCGTCGATTCGGTCGCGGTCATCGGGTCGCTCCTCGCGGTGTGGCGATCTCGCCGAGCCGGTCGCGCACCCGCCGCCACGGGGTCGGCGGCACGTCCCGGCGCGTGCCTTTGGCGTAGTGCCGTTCGATGTAGTACTGCGCGACCGACAGGATCGTGGTCAGCACCACGTACCAGAAGGTGGCCACCATCAGCAGTGGCACCACCCGCCCGTTGCGGCCGTAGATCACCTGCACCTGGTAGAAGAGCTCGGCGATCGCCATCACCGAGACGATCGAGGTGCCCTTGAACAGGCTGATCACCTCGTTGGTCGCGTTCGGCAGGATCGAGCGCATGGCCTGCGGCGCCACCACCGTGCGGAACTGGCGCAGGCGTGGAATACCGAGCGCCGCCGCGGCTTCCAGCTGCCCTTGATCGACCGAGATGAGCCCGGCCCTGATGATCTCGGCCGAATACGCGGCCTGGTGCAGGGCGAGTCCGATCACGGCGGCGGTGAATCCGCTGATGACGCCGTTCACTTCGAACCGGAAGAACGCGGGCCCGAACGGGATGCCGACCGACAGCGTCCGGTACAGGTAGGCGATGTTGAACCAGAACAGCAACTGCACGATCAGCGGGATGGACCGGAAGGCCCAGATGTAGGTCCACGAGATGACCTTGAGCACCGGGTTGTCCGAGAGCCGCGCCACCGCGAGCGCGGTGCCGAGCAGGAAGCCGAGCGCGGTGCCCCACATGGTCAGTTCCAGGGTGATCTTCAGCGAGGTCAACACCGATCGCGCGGTGAAGTACTGCGCGAAAGTGCCCCAGTCCCACCCGGGATTCGTGGCCAGGCCGTGTGCGAACTGGGCGACCACCACCAGGGCGAGCGCGGCGACCACCCAGCGCACCGGATGCCTGCGTTTGGCGATGCGCAGATTCTCGGTCGAGCTCTCAGGCTGATCAGCGGGGTCGTCCGAGCCGGAATCGTCCGGGGCGGCGCGGCCCGATCGAGCGGGCGGGGCGTCGGGTGCGGGTGGCGCACTCATGATTCATCCTTCGACAACTACGAAACGCGGCCGTCGCCGAGGCGGCGACCACCTCACCCGGCCAGCGTCGGGTGGCACGATCTGGCTTCGCGGCGACCGCGACAGCCGGTGGAGGTGATGCGGCAGTTGTCGACATGGCGGCGGGCCCAGCGAATGCCGCTTCGGGAGATGATCACGTCGGTTCCTCCATCGATCCCGGCGGAAGCACCCGTGTCCGGCGTCGCCGAAGGGTTGCTGCGACGTCGACGAGCCAGGTCTCTCGGTCGCTCTGGATGGGCGGGGCGGCCCGTGCGTCGCGGTGCGGGCACACGGGGTCGAACCCGAAACATCATGCGAAGCGCGAGGTCCGCGCGACAAGGGTAGAAATCAGCATGAGCGCAGGTCTTTCCGTCGCGGCCGGCGCGGACGACAATTCCGGTCGGAAGTTGCCCTCTCGCGCGTTCTGGCCGCGCGCGAGAGAGCGGGCCACGCGACGCGCCGAGAAGTTGCCAAATCGTAAATCGGCTGTTGAAAGCGTTAGCGGTAGTACCGTCCTCCTCGTTCGTGTCGACGATGAGGAGGTCTGATGTGACCGTAGTGCGCCGTCTCACCACATGTGCAGCCGTCGCGACCGGTTCGGTCGCCGCCGCGTTCGCGCTGTGCGCCCCCGCCCACGCGGCGCCCGCGAGTGCGGACACCCCCGCCGCCGTGGCGGGCCCCGGTGATCTGCTCGGGGTCTACCAGTCGAATCTGGAGGCGCTCAAACAGTTCGGCATGGACCCCTTCGCGTATCCGACCGCGGCGGCCTTCTGCGACGACGCCTCGACCATGGGCATCGTGCCCGCTGTCGCGGGCGCGGTGCCGGGCCCGTGGCCCAAGACCACGGTGAACATCCCCGGCGTCGACCTGACCGCCGTCCGCTCGGGACAGACGATGTTCACCTTCGTGCCCTACGGCGTCGCCCCCGACAACTCGGCGAACTCGGGCATGCAGGTCGCCTGGATCAACGTGAGCAACGGCCGCACCGGCGCCGCGAACATGGGCCCCATCGGCGACGTGCTCGCCGCCATGATCCCGCCGCAGGTGCCCGCCGAAGCCAGACCGGCCGCCGCGAAGGCCATCCAGGACTTCTTCCTCGCCGCCCTCCCCGTCGGCGGCATCCGCGCGGTCCCCGTCGACACCGGTAAGGGCACCGTCCTCGCCGCCGTCTTCGGCTCGGTACGCAACGGGAACAAGACCTGCTACTTCCTGCCCACCGTGGGGATGACGACCGTTCCGTGACGGCGGTGTCAGGTCGGTGAGCCGCCCGCCGTGGTGGGCAGCGGTCTGGATTTCCAGGTCAGCACACCGCGGCGGTGGGCGAGATGGGAGCGGGCGGAGAGTCGCGTGTATGCCGCGATCGACAACGGATGGGCGAGTGCGGCAAGGATGTCGGCGCGGGTGAGGCCGGTGCGTGTCTCGACGGAGCGGGCGAGGAGACGGGCCGTGATCGCGGCCGCCGTGCCGAACAGTCCGGCGCGGCGGGTCGCGCCCCGGCCCGCGAGCGCGGCCAGCGGCGGAAGCTGAAAGGCCAGGGCCGCGACCGCCGCCACCGCAGCGGCGGCCACCGGCGAACCTCCGTAGGCCGACCACAGCCAGCGGGAGTATCCGGCGTCGACGTCGGCCGCGCCGCGATACATGCGGGTGCTCGCCAGCGGGCCCGCGGTGACCAGCGCCGTGCGCCGGCCGCCCCGCCGCACGACCCGGGCGATGTCGAGGTCCTCGGTGGGACTCGCCGCGACCTCCGCGTGCCCGCCCGCCGCGCGATAGGCGGCGGTGTCGAACACCAGGAACTGCCCGCATGCCACCGCGAGCGACGGCCGCGGACTCCGATTCGCCACCGTCACGGGCAGCGTGGTGGCCCACGACCAGCACAGCAGCGGTTGCACCAGCGCCTCCACGGTCGAGCCCGCGTCCTGGCGCGGCCACACCGACACCAGTGCCGCCGTCCCGCCGCGCAATTCGGCCACGGCGGCCGCGATGGCGCCCGGCGCGAGCCGGACATCGGCGTCGAGGAAGATCAGCACGGCGGTGTCGACCAGTTCCGCCAGGCGCGCGCAGGCCGCCGCCTTGCCGGTCCAGCCCGGTTCCGGCTCGGCGTCGGAACGGATCACGATGAAACGCGGATCGTCGTCGACCGCCTCCAGCGCGGCGTCGCCGGTGCCGTCGGTGGACGCGTCGTCCAGGATCAGCACCCGCATGCGCGGGGCGCCGGTCTGCGCGCGCAGGTCGGCGATGAGATCGGGCAGCCGGTCCACCTCGTCGCGGGCGGGTACGCACACGGTGATCGGCTCGATCGCGGCGGCCGAATCCGGCAGCCCGCGTACTGTCATCCGGTTGAACAGGGCGATCGCGCAGCCGAGCGTCGCGACGCCCGCTCCGAATCGCACGGCACGGGTCACACCCGGCAGGTCGCGCGTGGATGCCACGGCCTCGCTCAGTGACCTTCCTTGACCAATCGCCACCAGCGGCTCAGCGAGAATCCGCCGAGGGGGCTGTGCGGGCTCGCCGGATTGCGATCCATGTAGGCCATGGCCGCCACGATAGCGGCGACCGCCAGTGTGATGCCGCCGACGATACCCGCCCAGCCCGCGAAGGACCGGGTGTTCGGGTCGGCGTAGCTGACCTCGGCGCGCAAGGTGGTGACATCGCCGGGGGGCAGTTTCCAGGAGACCGTCGAATCGTCGTCGCGGTTGCCGTTGGTCTTGGCGACCCGCGCCGGGAAGGCGACCGTGAACTGCACGTCGGAACCGTGCGGCGGCACCGATTTCAGGTCGACGCGCCCGACCAGGCTCACCAGGTCGCCGGTGCGGGTGAACTGGATCTGGAACATGCCCTGGGTCTGCTCGGACAACTGGTCGAGCTGGCCGACCTCACCGAAGGACAGATCGTCGAAGAACACCTTGCTGCCGACATACCCGTCCTGGTTGTACGGTTCGACCCGCACCTTCGCCGCCAACGCCTCCGGCGCCTTCAACTCCGGCCCTTTGTCCTGAGCGTTCTCCGGGACCACCGCGGCCACGATGCGCCCCGACACCCGATCGTTGGACGACACGCCCATCGACACCTGCACCCGCAGGCACCCGACGAGCAGCGGCGCCAAAAGCGCCGCGAGTAGAGCGGCCGCGGCTATCCGCCTCCCGGTGCGGCGCGCGGGGACCGGGATATCGGACGAAGTGGGCTCGGGACTCGATCGCACGGATCACATCGTGCCAGGCCCGCCATCGGCCGTGCCACGCGACGGGCGCAACTCGCACGCCGCACCGCGCGGAATCCCCGAGGAGACCGCCGAGCAGCCCGAAATCCGTGCGTGGCGGCACGGCGATGGTCTTTCGATCACTCGGGCGTGGCGTGTCGCACGGTCGCCGCCGAGCGGCCTGAATCCGTGCCGACGGACCAGCGCCATCCCGGGCCGCCCGCGGCCGCTTCATGGCGTCTCGATGATGGAATACTCGTAGGTGCCCAGGTGGCCGCGGGTGTTGCGGGTGCGGGTGGTGCTGCGGGTGAGGTAGCCGTATCGGAGGAGTTCGTTGACTCCGCTGCTGACGGCGTGGCGGCCGTCGGCGCTGTGGTCGGCGAGGTTGTTGATGGTGACGGGGGTGTCGTCGGTTCCGGTGGCGATGGCGAACCAGATTCCTTTGGCGTTGTGGCTGAGTCGGGTGTCTTCGCGCAACCTGTTGCTGGCGTGGATGTATCGGTCCGGCACGGTGCGCCAGTTCCTGCGGCCGCGGTCGCCGCGGGCGCCGGGCCAGGTCGGACCGGTGTCGTCGATGGGAGCGTCGGTCACGGATTGCTCCCGGGGTCGAGGGCCTCGACGACGACGCGACCGGCGGTGGCGGCGGTTCGGCGGGTTCGTTGCACCCAGTTGCGGGTGCCGAATACCGCGGAGTTGAGGGTGAGCACGATGGCCATGGTCGCGGGGACGCCGGTGGTCAGGTCGGTCTTGTCGATGGTGATCAGGTAGGCGAGGAAAGCGAAGCACGCCACGGTCAGTCCGAGCACCAGCGCGGCGGCGACGCGGTCGATCCGGGGGTACGGGAGCTGCTGTTGTGCCGGGGTGGGCGGATCGGCGGTGATCGTGCTCGTGATCATCTCGGCGCGGGCCGAGGACGACGTCGCGGGCGAGTGCGGTCTGTGCACGATGGCGGCGACCGTGGTGATCACCTGGTCCTCGACGGCGCCGGGCAGCTGCGGTTCGCCGGGGGCGACGGGAGGCTGGGTATTCAGCATCGAAAGGTTTCCGGTCCTCGTGATTCGGTGGGTCGTATGCGGCGCCGAACTCGCGCACGCATAGGGACTCGCGCAATGGGTGGGGAATGTGACCACGCTGTCGGAGCGTGTTCTTTTCGTGGCTCGTTCGATGTGGAAGAGTCCGCCGATCCGCAAGAACTCGGCAGGACTCGACTCTCTCTCGGGAACCGAGGGAGACGGAACCATCCTAAACACACGGATGCAATTCGTACATATTCAGATGAACAGGAAATGTGGGGCTGAGAAAGACGCTCCGATCCGTCTCGGGGTGCTACACCCTGCCCGAGGCAGGACCGCCGGATCCGCACACGAAGCGGTCACGGACCGGGGCGACCGGATTCCGGGCATGCCCCACGGCCAGCTGCCTGGATGACTTTTTGTCGCACCGTCTCACCAGTTGGTTTGGAATACGAAAATGCGCTTTCACCTGCATATTTGGAAACGCTCATACGGCTTTGGACCGGCTGGTCCCGGTGCGGTGGCGCACGGGCTGAGGTTGTTCCGATCGCCGGCTCCGTGATTCACTGTCACCCGTCGCATTCGGAGGCGGCGATCGCCTTCGAAGTCGACCTTCCGGTTCACAGGGGAATGTGACCGAGAAATTGTGCCTTACCGGTGGGCTTACGTCCGCAAGCGCAGGCCCATCGGTAAAGCCAGAATTCGAATATCCACGGATGGTAATTCGGCCCGTGGTACGCGAAACTCTGATTAATGTCAGTGAGTGACGCTGTTCTTGTTCAGCCAAAGGCCTGGCTTATCTCCGATTCGAGCGCTATGGAATTTTCCCGAATCGACGGCAGTGGCGCGCGCCCACTTTCGCAGAAGCGACCGGTCGTTTTCCTGCTCGGGTATCAGAAGGTGTCGGTCGGCGGTTCGGTCACCACGTGTTCGGCGCCTTTCGACGGTGGTGGCGCCGGTTCGGCGGCGAGTTTCGGTGTCGGGATCCAGGCGTTGACGGTCGGGTAGTCGAATTCCACTCCGTGGGCGACCGCGGCGCCGAAGAACGCGCGGCCGTCGACGGGTACGGCCACGCCGTGGCGCGCCGCGGATTCGACGGTCTCGCACACCAATGCGACGACCGCGTCCAGTCCGGGGCGACCATCGTCGGGTTGCGACCGCGGTGTGCCGACCATCTTGATCTCGGTCGTGGTGGCCGCCACCCGGTGCAGCCGCGTTTGGAGGGCGTGGCCGCGGCGGCCGGGGGTGGGCCGCCACGCCGCCACCGGGAGGCTGTCGCTCAATCCGATGTCGGCGGGCAGGCCGCGGCGGCCGAGGTGGATCAATCGGTTGCCCTCGGCCAGGATTCCGAGGAATCCCTGTTCGGTGCGCACGATGTCGCCCGGGCGTACCGGCACCCGCGCCAGCGCGGCCATCTCCAACGGCGGCTCGAAGTCGACATCGGCGGGCAGCGGCAGCCCGGCCATCTCGAACAGTCGGCGCAGGAATATCTCCTGGCCTTCGTGTTGCCCTTCGCGCAGGGGTAACACCACCGCGTCGACCTTTCCCAACGCGACCTGCCCCGGCTCGATATCGGCGCACAGGGCCTCGATCTGTGCGCTCGCCTCGGCCATCACCTGCTCGTAGCGCGCCCACAGCGGATCGGTCGCGCTCACCGATTCCGGCGCCGCGGGTGCGGGCGGGCTCACCGTTGGGGTCTTGCTGCCCTCCGGGTACAGGATCCGGATCAATTCGCAGCGCGCGACCGCGAACACCACCTGCTCGGGACCGAACCCGCAGATCTCCAGATATCTGGTCAGCTGTTTGGGCTGCGGGAAACTGCGGTACTTGGGATCACCGGCGTAGTTGTAGACCGTCGATTTGCTCAGCGTCCTGCCCGCCTGTGCGGCGATCCGCGCTTTGGTCAATCCCGAATCCCGTTGCGCCCGAGAGGTCATCGCCAAGAACTCGACACGCAGATCCGCGTAGCTCGAGGTATCCAGCGCCAACTCCAGCCGCAGCGCGGCGCCGATCTCGTCCGGCACCGGGGTCCCGGTCATCGAACACCGTCACTGCGGTAGCACCGCGACCGCTCATCCTCGATGGTCCACCGCAATACCGACCGACACACACCCCTCGGTGCGCACAACGCGGGCCAGGTCACCGTCAAACTCCTTCGATCCACAGAAACGTCGAACACACGCACGAGGCCTCCAGTCGCGGATCGCCCGATCGATCCGGACCCGGCTCCGGATCGATCTCCGCTCCATACCCACCAGGTCACCGCGCGACAACCACGACACCCCTGAGTGGACACGTCTCTGTCGAACCCCTTTTTCACGGCCGACACCACCCATTTCCGTCAGCCAACCCCGAATAGCAATCGAATAGCTACTATTCGCGGTGGCCGTGGGTCGCATCGGCCGTCGTTACCATTCTGACACCCAGTTCCCATATTCCAACAAATCCGAGTGCGGCGGCGGCCCGCTTACCGCTTGCTGATCCCGGAAAGCCCGTCTGAGCAGCCGTTTGGATTCCAAATACCGCCCTGAGGGCGGCATTTGGAATGCGACCGCCAACCTCAACCCCTGGTCCTGACGC
This sequence comes from Nocardia bovistercoris, assembly GCF_015674855.1. Classification (GTDB taxonomy): domain Bacteria; phylum Actinomycetota; class Actinomycetes; order Mycobacteriales; family Mycobacteriaceae; genus Nocardia; species Nocardia bovistercoris. The sequence goes on from NZ_JADMLG010000013.1 coordinate 181,550, forward strand.
AGAAAAACCACCCCAGGCGCCACTATTCATGAGACGTCATGTTTGAAAGGTGTAGCACCGCAGGCGGTCCTACGGCCCTGCCTCCCGCTGGTGAAAGTTTTCAAATTGAAACACCGGCACATCAATAGCAATCAATTTCTACTGGCTGCCACCGCCATGGCCGCCAGCAGGGGGATGCCGAGCAGGCCCATGCCGAGCGCGCCGTATATCGCCGAGGCGGGCAGGTCGAGGAAGACGGCGTGGGCGAGGGCAGAACCGAGCCAGGTCCAGAGGAAGACGAGGACGGGTACCGCGGTCTCGGCGCGGAATACGAGGGAGGGGGCGGGGTGATCGCGGCGGTCCGCGGTCTCGAGCATCGAGGCCATCACCAGGGCGACCGCGAACCAGCCCGCGTAGTTCGTGATCGGGATGTCCGCGAGACCGGGCAGTCCGGAAACGGTGTCGCACCAACGCCACTGCCCGTCGGCGGCCATCTGCGGGTCGAGGAACAGATCCCAGCCGACCGCGCCGACGGCGGTCAGCACGACCCGCGCGCGCCCGCGCCCCACCAACTCGGTCGCCACCACCCACACCGGGTACAGCCCACCGGTCCAGGCCAACGCCACGATCACCGGAACACCCGCGACGGCGGGACCGATCCGGTCCTGCGCGTAGGCGTAACAGCCGAACGGATATCCGGTGGCCGTGCCGACGGCTTCGGCGAGCAATCCGAGCCCGGACACGATCACCAGGAGCCTGAGCGCGAAACCCGCCCCCCGCGTCGCCGCCGCGTGTGTGAGGGCCGTCGCCGCCGACAACAACACCACCGCGACCGTCACCGCGTCGCGGGCGCTGCCGTCGGCCAAGGGGTAGCAGATCTGCGCGGCGACGAGCAGAATCGCGCACAGCGCTGGAACCCATGACCGCGTCAGTGTCACCGATGCCGTCCTGACGTACCCGCGGTAGCGCGGTCGCTCGCGGTCGGTGTCCGTCGGTGGCCGGCGAGCGGAGTGACCGATGTCCGCCTCGAAATCCGAACCAGTTCTGTCATTGTTCCCGCGCCCACCGCGCGGCGGTCCGGCCGCTCGCCCACGATTCGCGATCCGCTGCCGCAGGCCGGGCGTGAGCGATCCGGCGTTCGCCGCGACTCGGCGTCCGAACGTGTGGTCGATGCAGGCGCCGGAGCGCATCGTTGCTGGGACGGGGGAAGGCTTCCGGTAGGCGTCTCGTGGTGTGCGAGTGAAATCTCCGGTGGTCCTCTGAAATCCGGGCTGGGCGCACCGCCGACTCCGATACACCGTTGCCGGGGCGGGCGGAGGCAGCAGGCCGGAGTCACGTGGCGGTCCGCGAGTGGAGTCACGGTTGCCCGCGACGGAATCCGAGGCGCAGGCGTCGCCGGTCGCGCAGTACCAGTCGCGCCGCCGTGCGACCGCTCGCCCCCGACACGCCGCCGCCGGGGTGGGTGGAGGCGCCCGTGAGGTACAGCCCTGCCGCGCCCGGCACTCGGTGGCCCGACAACTCGGGGATCGGACGCCACAGCATCATCTGGTCCAGCGACATCTCCACGTGCATGACGTTGCCGCCGCGCAATCCCATCTCGCGTTCCAGGTCCACCGGGGTCTGCACGTGGCGCGCCGTCACCGTGTCGGCGAATCCCGGTGCGTACGTTTCGACTTCGGCGATGATGCGGTCGGCCTCGCGGTCGGCGTGCGAGGACCAGTCCGAGCCGTCGGCGAGCGCGTAGGGGTGCCATTGGGCCCACAGCGACAGTTGGTGTTCGTCGGGCGGCGCGATGGTCGGGTCGAGGGCGCTGAAACTCATGGCGAGCACCACCGGTCTGGGTGGCAGGTCGCCCGCGAGCGCCGCGCCGTGCGCGCGGCGCAGTTGGGCGCGGTCGGTGACCAGCAGTTGCAGTCCGCGCGCGGACTCGCGATCGGCGGCGCCCTGATATCGGGGCAGCGCCGAGGTCGCCAGCCGCACCACCATGCCGATGCCGGGTCCGACCCTGATGCGTCGCCGCCAGCCGTCGAGCACCGCGGGGTCGAATCCGCCCGCGTCGAGCAGGTCGAGGGTGGTCAGCACGTGGGTGCCCGCGATCACCGTGCGGGCGCGCAGGTCGCGTCCCGACGCGGTGCGCACTCGCCAGCCGTCCCCGACCCGCGCGAGTTCGGTGACCGCGTCGCCGGTCGCGACCACGCCGCCGTCGGCGCGCAACCGGGCGGCCAGCGCTTCGGTGAGCGCGCCGCTGCCGCCGACCGCGCGACCCGGCGGCAGTACATGCATGAGCGCGGCGAACCCCACCATGGGCGCGGTGCCGGGCTCCGACATGGGCGGCCCGGACTGCGCGCCGAACCAGGCCAGCGCCGCCTTCAGGCGTTCGTCGTCGAAGTGGCCGTCCAGCAGCGCGTCACCGGATTGCAGGAATTCGCGGGACAGCGCGCTGCCGCCGTCGGCGGCGTCGAGCCCCCAGAACGAGCGGAGCAGATGGCCGGGTCCCGGCGCGCCGTCGAAGGCGCGCATGACCCTCGCGCTGCGGTCGGCCCAGATCCGCGCGAAGTCCCGGTAGGCGTGCGCGTCCCGGTCGCCGCACGCGCCCGCGATCGAGTCGCAGGTGCGGTCGAGGTCGCGGTGGAACACGATCGGCGGTGCGCCGGTGCGCGGATCGGCGGGGGCGAAGGCCCACGGATCGCAGTCGATGTAGCGCAGTCCGAAGCGGTCGAGTTCGAGGTCTTCGATGATTCCGGTGTGCCGGATCATGATGTGCGCGGAGGAGCCACGGTCCACGCGGTGTCCGGGAAATCGTTCCACCGTCGACACCGCCCCGCCCACGACCTCGTCGCGTTCGAGCACTTCGACCCGTTCGCCCGCGCGGGCGAGGTAGCAGGCCGCGACCAGAGCGTTGTGCCCCGATCCGAGCACCACAACCGTCACGTGATTCTCATAGCGGTAGGCGTCGACCGAGGATCGCGAAGGGGCGGGTGTCGCCAGCGAAGACGAAATCGCGCACCACGTCGCCGAAGCCCTCGCGTCGGTACAGCCGCCAAGCCCGATTGTCCTCGCCCGGGACTTCGGGCGTCGACAGCAGCACCGCGCCCTCGGGCCGGTCGCGCAGCAGCCTGCGCAGCAGCACCGCGCCGATGCCGCGACCCTGCGCGGACGGGTGCACGTGCAGTTCGGTCAGTTCGAAATAGTTCGCGAGCAGCTCGCGCGCCGAGGACTCCGGCCAGCCGCCGCGGCGCATGCCGGTGTGCACCTGCTGATGCCACCACTGGTGCGGCGCGCCCCGATAGCCGTAGGCGATGGCGACGACCGGCGAGGTGCGCAGATCGACGTGCCCGGCGTCGTCGGGGAGCAGGGCGGCCACGGCCTGCCACCCGGCGCGGGTGGTGTGCTCGTTCCACATGGGCGCGCGGTGGTTCTCGGTGCCGCGCGGATAGTCCATCGCCGCGACATAGACCGACAGCGCGTCGTGCAGTCGGTAGCGCAGGTCGGTGACCGACAGGTCGACGACGACGGGTGCTTGGGCTGGGATGTGTTTCGGCTTGACGGCTGTCATGGCTCTCGTCGGCCGCGCGGACGCGGAAAGTTGTCGGTGGGTGTCCCTATATTCAAGCTCAATTCAAACGTTCGAATGCCTGTTCGGTCCGCGCGGTCACCACAGAGCGCCCGGATCCCCGGGTATACGACACCGGAGGGACGCTGATGCCTGGTCGGATCGAACAGCCCGGACAGCCCGGCAGGGCAGGCTCACTACTGAAGAAGGCCGACGGACTGCTCATGCAGGCCGCGGGGGAGTCGGATCCGCGTGAGCGATTCCGCACCGCCTACCTGGCCGCGTTGCGCGGGGCGGGCGCGGTGCTCGCGTTCACCGGCGCCGATGCCGCCCCGCGCGCCCGTTCGCGCAGCGCATGGGTGCTGTTGCAGCGCGCGATGCCCGAATTCGTCATGTGGGCCGATTACTTCAGCGCCCGTTCGGAATTGCGCGCCGCGTTGGAGGCCGGACTCGACCGCGATGTCGACGATCACACCGCCGACGAGTTCTCTTCGCGGGTGGCCGCATTCCTGCACGACGTGGAGGATCTGCTGGCCACGACGGCTCGGTTGCGCCCGCCGCGCGGCTTGTCGAACGGCATGACCGCTTAGTTATCGGCGAGTAGGTGGTACGGCCCCCATCGAACTCGTATCATTGGTGACAGATAGCCGCCAAGGTCGGCTGTCTGTCGCCTACCCGGAGGCGACAGCCACGTCTAGTGCCGGGGGAGGTACCGTGCCACTCTCCGAGCACGAGCAGCGCATGCTCGAACAGATCGAGAGCGCGCTCTATGCTGAGGATCCGAAGTTCGCCTCGTCTGTCCGCGGCGGACGCCTTCGCTCGACCTCGAGTCGTCGCAGACTCCAGGCCGCTGCCTTGTTCGTCCTCGGTCTGTTTCTACTCGTCGCAGGGATCGCCGCTCCGGTGAAGCCCGGCGGCTTCCCGATCATCAGTTTGATCGGATTCATCGTCATGTTCGGCGCGGGCGTACTGCTGTTGCTCGGCGGCTCGAAGGGTGTCGGCAAGGGCACACGCCCCACCGACGCGTCCTCCGGTGGGCCGAGCGGTGGCGGATCGAGCGGATCGGGACGCCAGCGCAAGTCGGGCGGCTTCTCCGAACGCATGGAAGACCGTTTCCGCAGACGGTTCGAGCAGGAGTAGTCGGCGCGCACCGACTGCCCCCGCGGGACAATCTCAGATCGACGGCGACGCCGCACCGGATCCGGTGCGGCGTCGCCGTCGCATGTGTCGCCCGTACTCCCCACATCGCTCCACCGCCGTTCCCCACATCACCCCACCCGTCGCCCCCGGCACCCGCGTCGACGCCCGCGCGACACGCCCGGAGACCGGCGTGGCTAACCTTCGGCGAGACAAAAGCAGTGCGTAGCGAGGCCATGCGTCACTGGACACGTCATTGATCGGCGGTTTCAGGCCACTCTCAGGGTTTGCTGGGTGTTTTCGGGGGATTGTCCTTTCGAGGGGGGCGTGTCGGCGGAACACCGAAAAAGTTCTCCACTGCGTGATAGCTGGCATGACCTGCGGAATCATCGGCACCGTGGGGGAGATCGCCGGTTGTTTCGATTGAAAGTGGGGGAAAGTGGGGTAATGTGGAGCGCGCACTACTGGAGAGTCGTACATCCGAGGTGATCGTTCTCCCCGCAACCGCGGGGTGACTCACAGGAGGTATCGGGATGTTTCTCGGTACCTACACTCCTCGGCTGGACGACAAAGGGCGGCTCACGCTGCCCGCGAAGTTTCGAGACGATCTGGCGGGAGGGTTGATGGTCACGAAAGGTCAGGACCACAGCCTTGCCGTCTATCCGAAGGAAGAGTTCACCGCACTCGCCAGGCGAGCCGCGGCGGCTTCTCGAAGCAACCCGCGGGCGCGCGCGTTCGTCCGGGCACTCGCCGCCGGTACGGACGAACAACGTCTGGACGGCCAGGGCCGGATCGTGTTGTCGGCCGAGCACCGCCGCTACGCGAATCTCGATCGGGATTGCGTGGTGATCGGTTCGGTGGACTTCCTGGAGATATGGGACAAGCAGGCGTGGGAGTCGTACCTCGCCGAGCACGAGGAGGATTACGCGGAAGCGAGAGACGAGTCGCTGGGCGGAATCTTCTAGCCCGAACGGAACGAGTGCCACGCGGCCTCTGCCCGGAGGCGAACCCTGACGTACTTCCCCGACGCCAGGTGTCGAATTCGGTCAGAGACCCCGCGGCATTCGTCTTCTCGGGGGTTCGCGTCGTCGGAGTTCCGGAAACGGAGTTCGCGGACGCGGCATTCGATTGCGCTGTGGGAACACGAAAGCGCTGTGGAACAAGGCGAGCCGTGCGGGCGACGAGCGAGGCAGGATCCGGGAGGTCGAGGTGAACCGTGCACAGCCCGGTCCCCGTCATGTTCCGGTGCTGTTGCGGCGAGCCGACGAACTACTCGGGCCCGCGCTGACCGAATCCGGCGCCGTCTACCTCGACGCCACCCTCGGATTGGGCGGGCACGCCGAACATTTCCTCACCACGTATCCGGGGCTGCGGCTGGTCGGACTCGATCGCGATACCGCGGCGCTCGAACTCGCGGCGCGGCGATTGCGTCCCTTCGAGGACCGAATCACATTGGTGCACACCCGCTATGACGGGATCGCCGCGGCATTGAAGCAGGCGGGACTCGATCCGGCGGGTTCGGTGAGCGCGATCCTCATGGATCTCGGGGTCTCCTCGATGCAATTGGACGAGGCCGACCGCGGCTTCGCGTACTCGATCGACGCGCCGTTGGACATGCGCATGGATCCGACCACCGGACCCACCGCCGCCGACGTGCTCAACACCTACAGCCACGGCGATCTCGCCAGGGTGCTCAAGACCTACGGCGAGGAACGGTTCGCGGGCAAGATCGCCTCCGAGATCGTGCGGCGCAGGCAGCGGCAACCGTTCACCACCAGCGCGGAACTGGTGGAACTGCTCTACGCCACCATCCCCGCGGCCGCGCGGCGCACCGGCGGGCATCCGGCCAAACGGACCTTCCAGGCGCTGCGCGTCGAGGTCAACGCCGAGCTCGACTCGCTGCGCGCCGCGCTGCCCGCCGCGCTGGACGCGCTTCGGGTCGGCGGGCGCATCGTCGTGATGTCGTATCAGTCGCTCGAGGATCGTGTCGTCAAGCAGGAGTTCGCGACGAGGGTCACGTCGCGCACTCCGATGGACCTGCCGGTCGAACTGCCCGGTATGGGGCCGGAGTTCAGGACGCTGACCCGCGGTGCGGAGAAGGCGACCGAGCGGGAGATCGAGGAGAACCCGCGGGCGAATCCGGTGCGGATGCGCGCTGTCGAACGTGTCGAGGTGTCGGCGTGAACGGCATCGGAAGCGCGATGAGCGGCGGAGGCGGCATGTCGCGGCCGGGACTCGAAGGCGCACCGCGCCTGCTACACGAGGGAGGGAAAGCATGAGTATTCGGACACGCGCCGTGCCCGCGCCGGGTCGGGTCGCCCGCCGGGTCCAGGCCGCCGAACGAGTGAAGTCCGGTGCGGCGCAGCGCGCCTACGCCAAGCGGCGGACGCGGGCCGAACAGCGCTCGGACACGCCCGCGTTGCCGAAGGCGCGCCGGTCGGTGACGGCCGCGCGCGTACCGTTCGTGGTCGCGATCATCGCGCTGCTCGGCTGCGGTCTCGCGCTCACATTGCTGCTCACCACCCGCGCCGCCGAGGACAGCTACCAGCTCGGCGACGCGCGCAGGCTCAACAGCACCTTGGCCGAGGAGCGTGCGGCGTTGCAGCGACAGGTCGAGGCCGCCGATTCCGCGCCGGAACTTGCCGCGCGGGCTCGTGAACTCGGCATGATCCCGGCCAAGGATCCGGCGCGCCTCGTGGTCGCCCCCGACGGCACCGTCACCGTTATCGGCGATCCCACCCCGGCGCAGGGCGCACCCGCACCCCCGCTCGATGGCACCCCGACCCCGAGCGGTCAGCCCGGTCAAGCGCAGGGCCAGGGCGAACGGGTCGTCCCGGTGAGTTCGGTGCGCCAGCCGACCACGACGCAGTCCCACTCCGAATACGCCAACGGCGCCCAGGCCCACACCCCGCCCCCGAGCCCCGCCCCGACCCAGCCGAACACGGCGGCCTCGTCCGCGGGCGCCACTGGCTCGGCGCCGCAGGTGGTTCCCGATCCCACGACGCCGCAGGCAGCGGCACCGCAGGCGCAGGAGTCGTCCACCCCGGATGGAGGCGTCCGGTGACGCAGAGCCGGACGCCGCCGGGCGTGATCGTGCCCGCGCGGCCGAACTCGACTCCGGACGGGGGCGTTCGGTGACGCAGACCAGGTCCGCGCCGCGTAGGCAGCGCGGGCCGCGTCCGTCGCGGGGGGCGGCGGCGGATCGGCCGCTACGGTTGCGCCTCGGGGTCGGGCGGATCGTGATGTTGGTCGCGCTCGCCGTCGTGGCGCTGCAATTGCTGTGGATCCAGAGCATTTCGGCGCCCGCGCTGTCGGAGCAGGCGGCGGGGCAGCGGACCACGCGTGAGCCGGAGATGGCTATTCGCGGCCCGATCACCGATCGCAACGGCAAGTCGCTGACGTTCACCACCGTCGCGAAGGCGTTGACCTTCCAGCCGGTTCGGGTGCGCGCGGAACTCGCCGAGGCGCGCGAGAAGAGCGCCAAGGCGCCGGAGCCGGAGCAGCGGCTGCAGGCCATCGCGAAGACGATTCACGACAAGATCGGCAAGCAGTCGCCGTCGGAGGCGGAGCTGCTCGCCATGCTGCACAGCGACGAACCGTTCGTGTACCTGGTGCGCAATGTCGACGCGCGGGTCGCCGCCGACATCAGGACGCAGTTCCGCGAGGTCGGCGCCGAGGCGCAGCCGCTGCGCGAATATCCCGGAGGGTCGTTGGCCGCCAACATCATCGGCGCCACCGGCTGGGACGGGCACGGACTGATCGGCTTGGAGTCCTCGCTGGATTCGGTGCTCGCGGGCACCGACGGCTCGGTGACCTACGACCGCGGCTCCGACGGCGCGGTGATCCCGGGCAGTTGGCGCGACAAGCAGCCCGCGGTGAACGGCAACGGCGTCGAACTCACCCTCGACTCCGATCTCCAGTACTACGTGCAGCAGCAGGTGCAGCAGGCGCGCGAGATGTCGGGCGCGCAGGGGGCTTCGGCGGTGGTGTTGGACGCCAAGACCGGCCAGGTGCTCGCCATGGCCAACGACAGCACTTTCAATCCCGCGCTCGGCGCGCAGAACTGGAGCACGCTCAAGACCAACAATCCCTCGGTGAGCGACCCGTTCGAACCCGGATCGGTGAACAAGATCGTCACCGCCGCCGCCGCGATCGAGTACGGACTGACCGATCCCGACGAGGTGCTGCAGGTGCCCGGCTCGATCCGAATGGCGGGCGTGACCGTCGGCGACGCCTGGGATCACGACGTAGCCCCGTATACGACCACCGGGATCTTCGGCAAGTCCTCGAATGTCGGCACCCTCATGCTGGCCCAGCGGGTCGGCGAGGACCGCTACGCGGATATGGTGCAGCGCTTCGGACTCGGACAGCGCACCGGCGTCGGCCTGCCGGGCGAGACCGCGGGACAGGTGCCCGCGCGCGACCAGTGGTCCGGCGGCACCTTCGCGAACCTGCCCATCGGACAGGGTCTTTCGATGTCGACCTTGCAGATGACCGGCATGTACCAGGCCATCGCCAACGACGGCCTGCGCATCCCGCCGCGCATCGTGCGCGCCATCGTCGCACCCGACGGAACCCGCACCGAGGAACCGCAACCCGACGCGGTCCGGGTGGTGAGCCCGCACACGGCGGCGACCCTCAAGACCATGTTCCAGGCCGTGGTGCAACGCGACCGGACGGACTCCGCGCAGAACGGCACCGGCTGGCCCGCGGCCGTCGAGGGCTATCAGATCGCCGGGAAGACCGGCACCGCGCAGAAGATCGATCCGCGCTGCAAATGCTATTCCAGTTCCAGTTATTGGATCACCTTCGCGGGGATCGCGCCCGCCGACAATCCGCGCTACGTGGTCGGGCTGATGCTCGACAATCCGGTGCGCAGTTCCGACGGCAGCGGTGGTCAGTCGGCCGCGCCGCTGTTCCACAGCATCGCCTCGTGGGCCTTGCAGCGCGACCGTATTCCGCCGTCGCCGGGGCCCGCCCGGCAGTTCGTCCTCCAGGCCGGTGTGTGAGATCGGAGCAGTTCGAACCACCGGTCGTGACACGCTCGCCGCGCAACACCGAGGCGCGTTGAGCCCCGTCGACAGCGCGTCGGTAACCTGACTCGTCGTCGCAGTATCCCCAAGTCCCGATCGGAGAGGAGCAAGGTGCCCGCGCAGTCCAGCCCGCACGCGCTGCGGCCGGCCGCCCCGCCGTCTACGCCGCTGTCCACCGTGCTGGAGCTGACCGGCGCCCGCCCGACGGGGTCCGTCCCCGGCGCGGGCGAGGTGACGGTGACCGGTATCGAACAACGCTCGGACAAGGTGCTACCCGGCGACCTGTTCGCCGCGCTGCCCGGCGCGAAGGCGCACGGCGCGCGTTTCGCGGCCGACGCGGTGGCGCGCGGCGCGGTCGCGGTGTTCACCGACGCCGACGGCGCCGAACTCGCGGGCGCGCTCGACGTACCGGTGCTGGTGCGCGACAGGCCGCGCGAGGTGCTCGGCGAATTGTCGGCCGCGCTCTACGGCCATCCGTCCCGGCGGCTGCGCATCGTCGGCATCACCGGAACCTCCGGTAAGACCACCACCTCGTATCTGGTCGAGGCCGGGCTCGCGGCGAGCGGCGCGGCCACCGCGCTCATCGGCACCATCGAGACCAGGATCGGCGGGCGTCGGGTGCCGAGCGCGCTCACCACGCCCGAGGCGCCGCAGCTGCACGCGATGTTCGCGCTGATGGTCGAGCAGGGCGTCGACGCGGTGGTGATGGAGGTTTCCAGCCACGCGCTCGCGCTCGGCCGGGTCGACGGCGTGCGTTTCGCGGTCGGCGCGTTCACGAATCTCTCGCAGGATCACCTGGATTTCCATCGCGACCTCGAGGACTACTTCGCCGCCAAGCGCAGGCTGTTCGACGCCGGGTCGCCGGTGGCGGCGCGCACCCCGGTCGTCTGTGTCGACGACGCCTGGGGTGCGCGGCTGGCCGCGGATCTGTCCGATCCGATCACCGTGTCCACCGGTCCCGCCGCGGCCACCTGGACGGTACAGGGCGCGGTCGAGGCGCGCGGCGGTGCGCAGCGGTTCACCGCGGGCGGTCCGGCGGGCGCGCTCGAGGTGCGCCTGCGACTGCCCGGGCGCTACAACGTCGCCAACGGACTGCTGGCGATCGCGGTCTGCGCGGCCGCCGGTGCGGATGCCGCGACGGCCGCCGCCGCGCTGGCAGGCGTCGACGTGCCGGGCCGGATGCAGCGGATCGAGCGCGGCCAGGATTTCCTCGCCGTGGTCGACTACGCGCACAAACCGGCGGCGGTCGAGTCGGTGATCGCCACCTTGCGCGCGCATCTGCGCGACGAGGCGTCCGATCCGCCGGGACGGCTGGCCGTCGTGGTCGGCGCGGGCGGCGACCGCGACGCGGGCAAGCGCCCGCTCATGGGCGCGGCGGGTGCGCGCGGCGCTGACCTGCTGATCGTCACCGACGACAATCCCCGTTCCGAGGACCCCGCGGTGATCCGCGCCGCGTTGTGCGCGGGCGCGCTCGACGTGCCGGAAGCCGAGCGCGGCGAGGTCCGCGAGATCGGCGACCGCGCGGCGGCCATCGCGGCGGCCGTGGCCTGGGCTCGGCGCGGCGACGCGGTGCTGATCGCGGGCAAAGGCCACGAGGCCGGACAGGAGATCGCGGGCGTGAAGCATCCCTTCGACGATCGCGACGTACTGGCGCGGGCCGTCGAACACCAGCTCGCCGGTGGCGACCAGGACAACGGCGCGAGTGTGGCGGAGGCGCTGCGATGAACGGGATACCCCAGCGCCGCAATGCTTTCGGAGTAGCGCACAATATACCGTCGGTCGCGGTGGCGCGGACCGCGCACGCTCGATCCGCCGATGCCACCGTGTCGGTGTGGAATATGCGTACGGCGCGGAACGACCGTCCGGTACGGCGGAGTTCGCGGGGTACGGACGCGAAGGACATGACGATTTCATGATCGAGATGACACTGCGGGAGATCGCGGACGTCGTCGGCGGCACGCTGCACGACGTACCCGACCCGGAGGTACGGGTGACCGGTTCGGTCGAATTCGATTCGCGGCGCGTCGGTCCCGGTGGCTTGTTTCTCGCGCTGCCCGGCGAACGCGCGGACGGTCACGATTTCGCCGATGGCGCGATCGCCTCGGGCGCGGTCGCGGTGCTCGCCGCGCGACCGGTTGGTGTTCCCGCCGTCGTGGTGGCTCCGAAACCGGGCACGGTGCCCGCGAGTTCGGTGGCGCTGGCCGGTGATTCGGACGGTTCCGGCGCGGCGGTGCTCGCCGCGCTGGCCGCACTCGCACGGGTGAGCGTGGAACGGCTCTCGCGCCCGCGCGCCGACGGTGGTCCCGGACTGACCGTCGTCGGGGTCACCGGCTCGTCCGGGAAGACCTCGACCAAGGATCTGCTGGCCGCGGTGCTCGAGCCGCTCGGCCCGGTGGTGGCGCCGCCCGGTTCCTTCAACAACGAACTCGGCCACCCGTGGACGGCGTTGCGCGCCGACGAAGCGACCCGCTTCCTCGTGCTCGAGCTGTCCGCGCGCGGGCCGGGGCATATCGCCGCGCTGGCCGAGATCGCCCCGCCCGCGATCGGCGTCGTTCTCAACGTCGGCACCGCGCATCTCGGCGAATTCGGCAGTCGCGAGGCCATCGCGAAGACCAAGGGCGAACTGGTGGAAGCGCTGCCCACCGCGGGCGTCGCCGTCCTGAACGCCGACGACCCCCAGGTCGCCGCGATGGCTTCGCGCACCGCGGCGCGGGTGGTCACCGTCGGCTGCGCCGCGAGCGCGGAGATCCGCGCCACCGATATCACCCTCGACGATCGCGCGCGCGCCGCGTTCACCATGCACACCACGAGCGGATCGGTCGAGGTGCGGCTCGCCGTGCACGGGGAACACCAGGTCGGCAACGCGCTGTCGGCGGCGGCGGTCGCGCTGGCCTGCGGCGCCGAACTCGACTCGGTCGCCGCGTCGCTGTCGGGCGCGACGGCTGCCTCCGCGCGCCGGATGGACGTGCGAACCACCGACGACGGCGTCACCGTCGTCAACGACTCCTACAACGCCAATCCCGATTCGGTGCGCGCCGCCCTCAAGGCGCTGGTGACCATGTCGAAGTCGGGCGACGCGGCGCGCCGCAGCTGGGCGGTGCTGGGTGAGATGGCCGAACTCGGCGCGGAATCGGTGCTCGAACACGATCGCATCGGCAGGCTCGCGGTGCGTCTCGATGTCGACCGCCTGGTCGTGGTCGGCGACGGGAGACCGTCCCGCGCGATGCACCAGGGCGCGGTGATGGAAGGCTCATGGGGCGAGGAGTCGATCCTCGTCCCGGATATCGGCGCGGCCATCGCGCTGCTCGACGCCGACGTCGAGGCCGGTGACGTGGTGCTGGTCAAGGCATCGCAGTCGGTCGGCCTGTGGGCGGTCGCCGAGCATCTGACGAGCCGGGAACGTGCGGACGATCGCCGGGGCAGCACGGAGGCAGCGCAGTGAGACAGATCCTATTCTCGGCGGCCATCGCCTTGGCGGTGTCCATCCTGCTGACCCCGCTATTGATCCGCTTCTTCGCCAGGCAGGGTTTCGGGCAGGAGATCCGGGTCGACGGCCCGGCCAGCCACCAGGCCAAACGCGGCACCCCGACGATGGGTGGCGTCGCCATCCTGATCGGCATGTGGGCCGGATATCTCGGCTCGCACCTGATCGGCGTCGGCTACGACGCGGAGGGACCGACGGCGTCCGGGCTGCTCGTGCTCGGGCTCACTACCGCGCTCGGCGTGGTCGGCTTCATCGACGACTTCATCAAGATCCGCAAGGGCCGCAACCTCGGGCTGACCGCGGCGGGCAAGTACATCGGACAGCTCACCGCAGCCGTCGTCTTCGGCGTGCTGGCGCTGCAGTTCCGCAACGACTACGGACTGACCCCGGCCAGCAAGCACATCTCCTATGTCCGCGACATCACGACGGTGTCGATGGGCGTGATCTTCTTCCTGCTGTTCGTGAGCCTGATCGTGGTCGGCACCTCGAACGCGGTGAACCTCACCGACGGTCTGGACGGTCTGGCCGCAGGCTCGATGAGCCTGGTGATGGGCGGCTACGTCATCATCACGTTCTGGCAGTATTACCACGCCTGCGCCACCAAACCCGAGGCCGGTTGCTACAACGTGCGCGATCCGCTCGACCTGGCGCTGGTCGCCGCCGCGGGCGCCGCCGCGTGTATCGGCTTCCTGTGGTGGAATGCCGCGCCCGCCAAGATCTTCATGGGCGACACCGGATCGCTGGCGCTCGGCGGTCTGCTCGCGGGCATGGCCATCACCACCCGCACCGAACTGCTGATGGTCGTGCTCGCGGCGCTGTTCGTCGCCGAGACGCTGTCGGTGATCCTGCAGGTCGCGGTCTACCGCACCACCAGGAATCGATTGTTCAAGATGGCGCCGTTCCACCATCACTTCGAACTCAGCAAGTGGGCGGAGACGACGGTCATCATCAGGTTCTGGCTGCTGGCGGGCATGGCATCGGCGGTCGGGCTCGGTTTGTTCTACAGCGAATATCTCTCCGCGGTCGGGTGACAGAAGAAGCGATGGTCGAACATACTCCGCGGGCCCTGCGATCTCCGGGCCCCATGCTCGAATTCCTGCGTGGCCGTGACGTTCTCGTCGCGGGCTGGGGCGTCTCAGGGCGCTCGCTGATCGAGCCGCTGCGCGATATCGGCGCCAATCCGGTGGTCACCGACGCGGGCGCGAAGGCGCTGGCCGAGGCCGCCGAATTGGGGCTCGAGGTCGCCACCTGCGCGCAGTTGGAGGTGGGCGCCTCCGACGATCCGGCCGGGCTCGGGCGATTCGCGCTGGTCATCACCAGTCCCGGTTGGCGACCCGACTCCCCGGTGCTGGCCGCCGCGGTGACCGAGGGCATCCCGGTCTGGGGCGATGTCGAATTCGCCTGGTGGGTCGACCAGGCCAGGATCTACGGACCCGTGCGCAAATGGCTGGTGGTGACCGGGACCAACGGCAAGACCACAACCACCCAGATGACCCACGCGATCCTGCGCGCCGCGGGCATCGCCAGCGTGGCCTGCGGCAATATCGGCCTGCCGATCCTGGACGCGCTGCGCCGCAATCCCGGCCCGCAGGTGCTCGCGGTCGAACTGTCCTCGTTCCAGCTGCACTGGGCGCCGTCGGTGCGCCCCGAGGCGGGCGTCGTGCTCAATGTCGCCGAGGACCACCTGGACTGGCACGGCGGACTCGACGCCTACGCCGCCGCGAAGGCGCGCGCGCTGTTCGGGCGCGTCGGCGTGGTCGGACTCGACGATCCGGTGGCGGCCTCGCTGGCGCGCCGGGCCAAGGCGCGTCGGGTCATCGGATTCCGCGTCGGGGTGCCCGCCGACGGTGAACTCGGCGTGGTCGACGGCAAACTGCTCGACCGTGCCTTCACCAAGGCCGCGATCCTGGCCGAGGTCGGCGACATCAGCCCGCCGGGACCGGCCGGTGTCGCGGACGCGCTCGCCGCGTCCGCGCTGACCAGGGCCATCGACGTGGCGCCGCAGTTCGTGCGTGAAGGTCTGATGGAGCACAAGGTCGGGCCGCACCGGTCGGCCTTCGTCGGCGAGGTCGGCGGCGTCGAATTCGTCGACGATTCCAAGGCGACCAACCCGCACGCGGCGCGCTCCTCGATCCTGGCGCACCCGCAGGTGGTCTGGATCGCGGGCGGCCAGCTCAAGGGCGCGAGCGTCGAGGATCTGGTGGAGGAGGTCGCCGAGCGGCTCGTCGGCGCGGTCCTCATCGGGGCCGACGCACCGGTGATCGCGGCCGCGTTGGCGCGACACGCGCCCGAAGTCCCGGTCGTCGAGGTGCGCTCGGGGGACGATGCTCTGGTGCGCGATGACCCGGCGAGTGCGGAGAAGGCCGACGCGGTGATGGCGCAGGCGGTGCGTACGGCGGCCGCGTTGGCGAGCCGCGGCGACACCGTGCTGCTTGCGCCCGCCGCCGCATCCCTTGACATGTTCACCGATTACACCCACCGCGGACGCAGTTTCGCCGACGCGGTGCACGCGCTGGAAGACGGTGACATCGGGCGGCACCTATGACGGAGACGACGCGACGGGGCCGGGCGGCGGGCGGTAAGCCCACGCCCGACAAGGCCGCAGGGGTTACGGGGGCCGCGCGCTTCGGCGCCTGGCTGGCCCGCCCGCTCGCGTCGTTCCACCTGGTGGTCACCATCGCGATCCTGCTCACCGTGCTCGGATTGGTGATGGTGCTCTCGGCTTCCAGCGTCGAGTCCTATGCCTCCGACGGTTCGGCCTATTCGCTGTTCATCCAGCAGGCCATGTTCGCGGGCATCGGCTGCGTGCTGTTCTACCTGGCGCTGCGGATTCCGATGAAACGGCTGCGGCAGTGGTCGTTCCCGCTGTTCGCGGCCTCGGTGCTGTTGCTGCTGCTCGTGCTCATCCCCGGTATCGGCGCCGAGGTGCAGGGCGCGCGACGCTGGTTCGTACTCGGGCCGATCTCCATCCAGCCGTCGGAGATCGTGAAGGTCACGCTGGTGGTGTGGGGTGCGCATCTGCTGGCCTCGCGGCGCTCGGAACACGCGAGCCTCAAGGACATCCTGGTTCCGCTGGTGCCATCGGGTCTGCTGGTGTGCCTGCTCGTGGTGCTGCAACCGAATCTGTCCACCACCATCGCGCTCGGTATCGTGCTCGCGGCGCTGCTGTGGTTCGGCGGGCTGCCGGTGCGCCTTTTCGTCACGATCGCGATCTCGGGTGTGATCGCCGCGGCGGTGCTCGCGCTGTCGGCCGGTTACCGCTCCGATCGCATGCGGGCGTTCTTCAGTCCGGGCGACGACCCGCAGGGCATCGGATACCAGGCCCGCCAGGCGCTGTACTCGCTGGCCGACGGCGGCATCTGGGGTCGCGGACTCGGCCAGAGCCGGGCCAAGTGGAGCTATCTGCCCAACTCGCACAACGACTTCATCTTCGCCATCATCGGCGAGGAACTCGGCTTCCTCGGCTGCGCGCTGGTACTCGGCCTCTTCGCGCTGTTCGTCTACACCGGGCTGCGCATCGCGGCCCGCTCGGTCGACCCGTTCCTGCGCCTGCTCACCGCGACCGCGACCACCTGGATCACCGCGCAGGCGCTGATCAACATCGGCTACGTGGTCGGCTTGCTTCCGGTCACCGGACTACAGTTGCCGCTGGTGTCCGCGGGCGGTTCGTCGCTGGCGATCACCCTGTTCATGTTCGGCATCATCGCCAACGCGGCCAGGCACGAACCCGAGGCGGTGGCGGCGTTGCACGCGGGACAGGACGGCCGGGTCAGCAGGCTGCTGAGACTGCCCAAGCCCGAGGTGTATTCGCCCGCGAAGGCGGAGTCGGCGAGGGCGAGGCGCGCGGCCGCGCAAGGTTCGCGTGGCGGCGCGCCGCGCCAGGGCGGGCAGGGGCGCAAGCCGTCGGAGCCGCGCCGCACGACCGAACGGCAACGCCGCCGCTCCGCCGAGAGCCGAGGCACCAGCTCCCTGCGCGCCACCCGCGCCTGGGAGCCGACATATCCGATGCCACATGCGAGAGAACGGGGTAGATCCAGGTGAGTGACGTGCGGTCCGGGCTTTCGGTGATCGTCGCGGGCGGTGGTACCGCGGGACATATCGAGCCCGCCCTCGCCGTCGCGGACGCGCTGCGCCGACTCGACGACTCGATCCGGGTGACCGCGCTCGGCACCGAACGCGGACTGGAGACGACGCTGATTCCCGAGCGCGGCTATCCGCTGAAACTGATTCCCCCGGTGCCGTTGCCGCGCAAGCCGAGCGCCGACCTGCTGCGCCTGCCGGGCCGGGTCCGCGCCTCGGTGGCGCGCACCCGCGAGATCATCGAGGCCGAACGCGCGGATCTGATCATCGGATTCGGCGGTTACGTCGCGCTGCCCGCCTATCTGGCCGCAGGCCGCGGCGTGCTGCGGCGTGGACGGGCGGTGCCGTTGATCGTGCACGAGGCCAACGCCAAAGCCGGTATCGCGAACAAGGTCGGCGCGCGCCGCGCGGCCCGCGTGCTCGCCGCCGTGCCGGATTCCGGACTCGCGCGCGCCGAGGTGGTCGGCATCCCGGTGCGCGCGGCCATCACCGACCTCGACCGGGTCGCGTTGCGCTCCGAGGCGCGCGCGCATTTCGGCCTCCCGGCCGTTGGCACCGTGCTGCTGGTGTTCGGCGGGTCCCAGGGCGCGCGCACCTTGAACGAGGCGGTGTCGGGGGCCGCGCCGCAGTTGGCGGCGGCGGGCATCTCGGTGCTGCACGCGCACGGCCCGAAGAACACGCTTTCGCTGCCCGAGACCGGCGACGGCGGTCGCTACGTCGCGGTGCCGTACCTGTCCAGGATGGATCTGGCCTACGCCGCCGCCGACGCCGTGGTGTGCCGCTCGGGGGCGATGACGGTGGCCGAGGTGTCCGCGGTCGGCCTGCCCGCCTTCTACGTGCCGCTGCCGCACGGCAACGGCGAACAGGAACTGAATGCGAGACCGGTGGTCGGCAAGGGTGGTGGCAGAATCGTCCCCGATTCGGAACTGACCCCGAAATACGTGATCGACGAGGTGATCCCGCTACTCATGGACCCGACCCGGCTGAGCGAGATGTCCCGCGCCGCGGCAGGCGCCGGACATCGCGACGCCGCGGACACGGTGGCGCGGATCGCGGTGGAGGTAGCTCGCCGTGCCCGATGATCGTTCGGCGCTGCCCCCCGACCTGGAGCGCGTGCACATGGTCGGCATCGGCGGCGCTGGTATGTCCGGGATCGCGCGCATCCTGCTCTCCCGCGGCGGCGCGGTCTCCGGGTCCGACGCCAAGGAGAGCCGCGGCGTGCTCGCCCTGCGCGCACGCGGCGCGCAGGTCCGCATCGGCCACGACGCGAGCGCGCTGGATCTGCTACCGGGCGGCCCGACGGTGGTGGTGACCACCTTCGCGGCCATCCCGAAGGACAATCCCGAACTGGTCGAGGCCGCACGGCGCGACATCCCGGTGCTGCTGCGCCCGACCGTGCTCGCCTCGCTCATGCGCGGGCACCGCAGCCTGCTCGTGTCGGGCACGCACGGCAAGACCTCGACCACCTCGATGCTGATCGTGTCGTTGCAGCACTGCGGATTCGATCCGTCCTTCGCGGTCGGCGGCGAACTCAACGAGGCTGGCACCAACGCCCACCACGGCACCGGCGGGATCTTCGTGGCCGAGGCCGACGAGAGCGACGGCTCGCTGCTGCAGTACGACCCCGATGTCGCCGTCGTCACCAATATCGAATCCGACCACCTGGATTTCTTCGGCACCGACGAGGCGTACGTCCAGGTCTTCGACGATTTCGCCGACCGGCTGGTCGACGGCGGGCTGCTCGTGGTCTGCCTGGACGACCCCGGTTCGCGCGCGCTGGCCGAACGGGTCGGGCCGCGGCTGGCCGAGCGCGGGGTGCGCGTACTCGGTTACGGCTCCGGCGAACTCGCCGACGCACCGGTCCCGGTCGGGGTGCGGCTGCACAGCTGGGAGCCGCGTGACGTCGGCGGTGTCGCGCAGTTCCAGCTGAGCGACGAATCCGGCCCTCGGACGCTGCGGCTTTCGGTGCCGGGCAGGCATATGGCCCTCAACGCGCTGGCCGCGCTGCTCGCCGCCCGCGCCGCGGGCGCCGACCTCGACGAGATCGTGCAGGGGCTGGAGGGTTTCGGCGGCGTGCACCGCCGATTCCAGTTCGTCGGCCGCGAGAACGGCGTCCGGGTGTTCGACGACTACGCCCACCACCCGACCGAGGTGCGCGCGGTGCTCGGCGCCGCGGTCGAACTGGTGCAGCAGGAGGCGCGCGACGGCGCGCGGTCGCGGCAGGGCCGGGTGATCGTGGTGTTCCAGCCGCATCTCTACAGTCGCACCGCGACTTTCGCGGCCGAATTCGGCGAGGCGCTGAGCCTGGCCGACGAGGTCGTCGTCCTCGACGTCTTCGGTGCGCGCGAGAAGCCGCTGCCCGGCGTGAACGGCGCGCTGGTCGCCCAGAACGTCACCGCGCCGGTGCACTACCAGCCGGACATGTCGCGGGTCGGTCGCCAGGTCGCTGGGCTCACCATGCCCGGTGACGTGGTGATCACCATGGGTGCGGGCGATGTCACCATGCTGGGCAGCCAGATTCTCGACGGGCTCCGGGCGCGGCCGCAGTACGGGCGGTGAGGGTGCCGTCCGGCGAGGGACGATCGCAGTGGCGCGCGGAGATGTCGCGCCGCCTTCGTTCCGGGGCACGGGGTCGCGGAATCGGCGGGACGTCGGAGCGGGCGGGCGCCGGGGCAGCGGCTCGCACCCGTTCCGGGACACGCGAACGCAGCGGATCCGTGGCGTCGGGACGCGTCAGCGCCGGGACGGTGGGACAGCCTCGTCCCGGGGCGCGGGATCGTGTTCGCGCTGAGACCACGGAGCACACGGAGACTTCAGGGCGCGCCGAGGAGCCGGGCGGCGTGCGTTTCGAGGCCTCGCGGCGCGTCGGCGCGGAGCTGGTGCGGCGCTTGCGATCCGAACGGGTCGGCGGGTTGCGGCAGCTGCGGCTGTGGGGTTTGCTCGCCGTCGCGTTGCTCACCGTTGCGCTGGTTTCGGCGTGGTTCACCCCGATGCTGTCGGTGCGCACGGTCGAGATCGACGGTGCGGTGGCGGTGTCGCAGGATCAGGTGCGTGAGCAGTTGCGGGTCGAGTCGGGTCGTTCGATGTTGCGGATCGACACCGTCGAGATGGCGCGCCGGGTCGCGACACTCCCGAAGGTGCGCACCGCGCGGGTGCAGCGAGTGTTTCCCTCGACGGTGCGGGTGACCGTGGTCGAGCGTGCGCCGCTGCTGTATTTCGACAGCCCGCAGGGCGCGCACCTGATGGATGTGGACGGTGTCGAGTACGCCATCGAGGCCGCGCCGATCGGGGTGCCGAAACTGGTCGCCGATCGGCCCGGCGCGGCCGATCCGGTCACCGTGGCCGCGGTCGCGGTGCTCGCGGTGTTGCCGCCCGCGTTGACGATCCAGGTGGCGCAGGTTCTGGCGCGCACGGTGTCGGACATCTCGCTGCAGCTCACCGACGGCCGGTCGGTGCTGTGGGGCGGCGCGAACGACGCCGAGCGCAAGGCGCAAGTGGTGTTACCCCTGCTGACACGCGAAGGAACAGTGTTCGACGTTTCGAGTCCTAATCTGGTCACGGTAAAGTGATCGACACCTATTGCGCCTACGGATCTTTCGATACCGCCGAGTCTTTTCGGCGTCGCGGAGATGCGCGGGGGCCGGGGGCAACCGTTCACGATACGACGTATCGCGCGGCGAGACGAGAGGGATCACAGAAGATTCTGTCACTCGTCTCGGCGCGCCTGCGCGCGTATCGCGGCGGCTGCGAATAGCGTTCCGCACCAGTCGGATACTTGACATTACGCTAACCCTATGGTTCAGGTTTAGGGTTTGCCCGTACGGCGGGACGTGAGGGCAGCGACCGGGCGGCCATGGCGAAATGTCCTGAATCCGAAAACGACAGGCTTTAGATCGAAGGAAGGCGAGAGCCCATGACGCCCCCGCACAACTACCTTGCAGTGATCAAGGTCGTCGGTATCGGCGGCGGCGGTGTGAATGCCGTCAACCGGATGATCGAACAGGGACTCAAAGGTGTCGAGTTCATCGCGGTCAACACCGATGCCCAAGCCCTGCTGATGAGCGATGCCGACGTCAAACTCGACGTCGGCCGTGAACTGACCCGAGGTCTCGGCGCGGGCGCCGATCCCGAGGTCGGGCGCCGTGCCGCCGAGGACCACAAGGACGAGATCGAAGAGGTGCTCAAGGGCGCCGACATGGTCTTCGTCACCGCGGGCGAGGGCGGTGGCACCGGCACCGGCGGCGCACCGGTCGTGGCGAGCATCGCGCGCAAACTCGGCGCGCTCACCATCGGTGTGGTCACCCGCCCGTTCTCCTTCGAGGGCAAGCGGCGCGGCGGCCAGGCCGAGACCGGCATCAACCTGCTGCGCGAATCCTGCGACACCCTCATCGTCATCCCGAACGACCGGCTGCTCCAGCTCGGCGACGCGGCGGTGAGCCTGATGGACGCGTTCCGCTCCGCCGACGAGGTGCTGCTCAACGGTGTCCAGGGCATCACCGACCTGATCACCACCCCCGGCCTGATCAACGTCGACTTCGCCGACGTCAAGAGCGTCATGTCGGGCGCGGGCAGCGCCCTCATGGGCATCGGCTCGGCGCGCGGTGAGGGGCGATCGGTGAAGGCGGCCGAGGCGGCCATCAATTCGCCGCTGCTGGAAGCGTCCATGGACGGCGCGCACGGCGTGCTGCTCTCGATCGCGGGCGGCTCCGATCTCGGCCTGTTCGAGATCAACGAGGCCGCTTCGCTGGTGCAGGAGGCCGCGCACATCGAGGCCAACATCATCTTCGGAACGGTGATCGACGATTCGCTCGGCGACGAGGTGCGCGTCACCGTGATCGCGGCCGGATTCGACGGCAGCGGTCCGCCACGACGATTCGAGATACCTCGGTCCGGTTCCATCGGCCCTGGCGTCGCCGGTGAGATCGGCAGCGGTTCGCGGCCGAGTCCGGTCACCTCGCGGCCGCCCGTCGAACCCACGTCGCGCCCACCGACCCCGTCCAGGGTGTCCGACAGCTTCACGCCCCGCTCCAGTTACTCCGACAGTTCGACGACCCGCCCCGACTCCTCGCTGTCGGGTACGAGGCCGTCCTTCTCGTCCCAGGACCCGGATGACGACGACGACGTCGACGTGCCGTCGTTCATGCGCCGCTAGGTCGCACCGCACACCGTGAGGCTGATCCGAACTCGGATCAGCCTCTTGCCGTGTTTTCTCTCCTGTCGGGTCGAGGTTGTGCCGTGTTCACGGAGGCGGGCATTCGCGCCGTGCGGGATTCGCCGTGCGGAAGTCGCGTGACCAGCGGTGTTCGGCCGGTCGCTGGAGTCGCCACTACCCTCGCAGTCATGACTGCCGCTGCGACGCTGACCGTTCGACGGGTGACCACGACGCGGACGGGCGGCTTCTCCGCGCCGCCGTACGACTCGTTCAATCTCGGCGATCACGTCGGCGACGATCCGGAGGCGGTGCGGCGTAATCGACGACGGCTGGCCGATGGCATCGGCCTGACGCCGGACCGGCTGGTCTGGATGGAGCAGATCCACGGCCGCGCCGTCGAGATCGTGGACGGCCCGCGCGCCGAGCCGGTGCCCGCCACCGACGCGCTGGTGACCACCGTGCCGAATCTGGCGCTGGTCACCCTGTCGGCGGACTGCGTGCCGGTGCTGCTGTCCGACGACGAGGCCGGGGTGATCGCGGCGGTGCACGCGGGCCGCATCGGCGCCCGCATCGGCATCGTCCCGATCGTGCTGGAGGCGATGGTGTCGGTCGGCGCGCGCGTCGAGCGCATCGGCGCGTTCCTCGGGCCCGCGGCCTCCGGTCGGCAGTACGAGGTGCCCGCCGCCATGCGCGCCGACGTGGAAGCGCACTTGCCCGGCAGCGCCGCCACCACGGTGCGCGGCACGCCGTCGCTGGATCTGCGTGCGGGCATCCGCGCCCAGCTGGTCGCGGCGGGCATCGGTGGCGTCGCGGTTGACCCGCGATGCACCATCGAGGACAAGACATTGTTCAGTCACCGTCGCGGCGCGCCCACCGGGCGGCTCGCGGGTGTGATCTGGATGCAGACGGGTATGTGAAGTACGGGTGTGTCCCAGTGCGGGCACGACGGGGTCGGCGATGCGCCCGCCCTCGGTGGTGACGGGAAAGGTGGGGTCGATGTGAGCGGAACCGCGGAGTCGGCGGTGCGGTCGCGCGGGGCGGAACTCTCGCTGCGGCTCGGGCATCTGCTGGCGCGCGTGGAAGCGGCCTGCCTTGCCGCGGGCCGAGCGCCGGATTCGGTGCGGTTGCTGCCGGTGACCAAATTCTTCCCGGCCTCGGATGTGGAACTGCTGTACGGACTCGGCAGGCGGGAGTTCGGCGAGTCGCGCGAGCAGGAGGCAACGGCCAAGGTCGAGGCGCTGCGCGACCGACTCGATGGCGAGGTCCGCTGGCACATGATCGGCAGGCTGCAACGTAACAAGGCGAGGGTTGTAGCGCGATGGGCGCACACCGTGCACTCGGTGGACAGCGAGCGCCTGGCAACGGCCCTCGACACGGGCGCGCGCGCCGCTCTCGACGCGGGGCAGCGCTCGTCCGCGCTTCGAGTGCTGGTCCAGGTCAGCCTCGACGACGATCCGGCGCGCGGCGGGGTGGCCGCGGTCGATCTGGACCGGCTCGCCGACCGGATCGCGGGTTTGCCGGGACTCGTGCTGGGCGGCCTGATGGCCATCGCGCCACTCGGCGTCGAACCCGATAGCGCCTTCGACCGACTTGCGATCTTGCACACGTCGTTGCGCGCGCGACACCCCGCCGCGACCGAGCTTTCCGCAGGAATGTCGGGGGATCTGGAGTCGGCGGTCGAACATGGTTCGACCTGTGTGCGTGTCGGTACCGACCTGATGGGCGCGCGACCGATAACCTCGGCGTAGCAAAGAAACCTCACCAGTCACATTCGACACATATGCTTGGGACGGACGAGGGGCTGAGCAAGACTTCAACACCCGGCCGCCACCGGGGCCGAAGGAAGGTCGACCAGATGAGCACGCTGCACAAGTTCAAGGCGTACTTCGGCATGGTTCCTCTCGAGGATTACGAAGACGACTACGTCGACGATCGCGCCCCTCGCGGTGTCGAACGCGGCGGTGCCCGGCCCCGTGGTTACTCCGACCGGGCGGGCTACGGCGCCGACCGCTACCCCGAGGACCGCTACGGTCCCGAGCGGTACCCCGCCGAGCGATACGGCCCCGACCGGTTCGAGGACGAGTCCGAATATCCCGAGCCCGCGTACAAGTCGCCCTACAAGGCGGGTTACGGTTCCGACCGCTACGGCGACGAGTCGTACGGCGAGGATCGCTACGAGGCGCCGCGGCGCCCGACGCGCATCGACGCCGCGCCGTCCTCTGGCGCCCGCTTCCGCGCCGGTGGCGGTGCGCCGATGCTGCGCGGCGCCACCAGGGGTGCGCTCGCCGTGGATCCCGATGCCGAGGAGCGGCGACTCGAGGAGCGCATGCGCCAAGAGCCCGTCGTCACCCGTCGGCCCGGGATCTTCGAGGACGGAGGTCCCTTGTCCAAGATCACCACACTGCGTCCGCGCGACTACAGCGAGGCGCGCATCATCGGCGAGCGGTTTCGCGAGGGCAACCCGGTGATCATGGATCTGGTCGATCTGAGCAATGCCGACGCCAAGCGGCTCGTCGACTTCGCGGCGGGCCTGGCCTTCGCCCTACGCGGCTCGTTCGACAAGGTCGCCACCAAGGTGTTCCTGCTCTCACCGGCCGACGTGGACGTATCGGCGGAGGAGCGTCGCCGGATGGTGGAAACCGGCTTCTACAACCAGAAATAAGCGGGTGGGCCGGGGGGTTCGCCGCGCCGGGCTCGGCCGGGGCGGCGCGGTCATTTTGCGCGGCGCGGATTTTCGGGCAGAGTGAACTCCGTGGCCTTGTTCGCGGTGCTGTACTTCGTACTGTTCATCTTCTGGCTGTTGCTGATCAGCCGGGTGATCGTCGAGTTCGTGCGTAGCTTCGCCCGCGACTGGCGGCCGACGGGGGTCGTGGTCGTCGTCCTGGAGGTGATCTTCACGATCACGGATCCGCCGGTGAAACTGCTGAGACGGCTGATACCACCGGTGTCTCTGGGGGGAATTCGCCTTGACCTGTCGATAATGGTCCTGCTTTTCATCGTCTTCATCCTGATGTCGATCGTGAGCAGGCTCGGGCAACCGGTAGCTCCGGTGTGACAGAATGGGCCTAGATACCGTGCCAGATCTGCTAGATCTCCAAAAGACGCGTGAAGGGATCCTTCCATGCCGCTGACTCCAGCCGATGTGCACAACGTCGCGTTCAGCAAACCGCCGATCGGGAAGCGCGGCTACAACGAGGATGAGGTAGACGCCTTCCTGGATCTCGTGGAGCAGGAGCTCTCGCGTCTGATCGAGGAGAACGCGGACCTGCGCCAGCGGGTCGCCGAGCTCGACGCGGAACTGGCCGATGCGAAGAAGAATCGCTCCGTCGCCCCCGCCACCGTCAAAGTGCCGGTGCCACAGGCCCCTCCGCCTCCTCCGGAACCGATCAAACCCCCGGTCCAGCAGGCGCCGCCCGCCCCGATGCCGGTGGCGCCCCCGGCCCCGAAGGACGCTCCTGGCGCGGACGCGAATTTGCAGGCCGCCAAGGTGTTGAGCCTCGCCCAGGAGATGGCGGACCGGCTCACCAGCGACGCGAAAACCGAATCCGAGAATTTGCTGTCGAATGCCCGCGCGAATTCCGAGCGCCTGGTCGGCGATGCCCGCACCCGCTCCGAGGCGATGATCGCCGACGCGCGCCAGAAGTCCGACGCGATGCTCTCGGACGCGCAGAACCGCTCCGACAGCCAGTTGCGCCAGGCCAAGGAGAAGGCCGACGCCCTGCAGGCCGACGCCGAGCGCAAGCACTCCGAGATCATGGCGACCATCACCCAGCAGCGCAGCGTGCTGGAGAGCCGGATCGAGCAGCTCAAGACCTTCGAGCGCGAGTACCGCGTGCGTCTGAAGTCGTACCTGGAATCGCAGCTCGAGGAGTTGGAGAACCGTGGATCGGCGGTGCCGGTGGACGGCGGCGAGGCGTTCGCCGACGTCAACACCGCCAACAACCTCGCACCCGCCTCGTTCGCCAAGGGCGGCAAGTAGCCACCGCCGGGTCGCTGTTGGAATAGCAGCAGGTACCGAACCGTCTGGGATACCCTGTAGGGGGTTCTCATGCTCGTACTGACGCTGGTCCTGGCCGCCATCGGATTCGCCCTGCTCGTCACCGCGCTGACCACCGGGTCGGTGCTGTGGGCCTGGGGCTGCATCGTCGTCTGCGTGCTCGGTGCGGTGCTGTTGCTGGTCAGCGCGCTTGCCATGCGCAGGCCCGACGGCGATGTACCGCCACCGCCCGGTCGGCACGCGAAGCGTTGACCGGGCCGCCCGTGCTCGGGTACTCCCGAGCTGCGGGCCGCGCGCCGAAATCGTGTTGACGGTGACGGCTAGAATCGAAGAACACGGCGTCGATCCGGCCATCACCGGGGAGTCTTCGGAAGAACGGCGCGTATCGCGCGCTCAGTAGAACCGAACGGGTCGAGCCCGTCACAGCTCGCAACGAAGTGGTCCGGCACGCGTATGCGCCGGTCAAGCGGGGTGGTACCGCGGTTTCGGCGCACCGGTCGCCGTCATCGTCCCCGTGCCGACGAACGCGCCACACGGCGCGATGGCACGAGGAGACGAATCCGCGATGGCGGACGACAGTAGCAGCGCATACCCCCGCGTCGATCTCGCCGCGGGCGGTGACGGGTCCTTCCCCGGCATGGAACGGCGTGTGCTCGAAGCCTGGGCCGCCGACGACACCTTCCGCGCGAGCATCGAGATCCGTTCCGGCGTGAGCGCCGCCGACGACACCGGCCTGAGCGCCGATGACAGCACCGGCCTGAGCGCCGACAGCGCCGGCGTGACACCTGCCGACGAGTTCGTGTTCTACGACGGACCGCCGTTTGCCAATGGTCTGCCGCATTACGGTCATCTGCTCACCGGATATGTCAAGGATCTGGTTCCGCGATTCCAGACGATGCGCGGTAAGCGTGTCGATCGGCGTTTCGGCTGGGACTGTCACGGATTGCCCGCGGAAATCGAAGCGGAAAAGCAGCTCGGTATCACGGACAAATCACAGATCGAGGCGATGGGGCTGGCGGAATTCAATGCCGCCTGTAAATCCTCGGTACTGCGGTACACCGGTGAATGGCGCGACTACGTCACCAGGCAGGCGCGCTGGGTCGACTTCGACAACGACTACAAGACCCTCGACCGCGACTTCATGGAGTCGGTCATGTGGGCGTTCAAGTCGCTGCACGACAAGGGCCTGATCTACCAGGGCTTCCGGGTGCTGCCCTACAGCTGGTACGAGCAGACGCCGCTGTCGAATCAGGAGACCCGCCTCGACGACGCCTACAAGATGCGCCAGGATCCGGCGGTCACCGTCGACATGGCGCTCTCGGTGCCCGAAGACCATCCGCTGCGCGACCTCGACGGCGCGAACGCCCTGATCTGGACCACCACGCCGTGGACGCTGCCGTCCAACTTGGCGATCGCGGTCCACCCGGATGTGCGCTACGTGCAGTTGCGCGGCGCCGACGGCAAGCGGTACGTGCTCGCCGCCGAGCGGGTCGGGCACTACGCGCGGGAATTCGGCGAGGCACCGGAAGTGCTCGGCGAATACGACGGCGCGGCGCTGGCCGGGCTGTCCTACGCGCCGCCGTTCGACTTCTTCCTCGGGCATCCGAACGCGCACCGGGTGCTGACCGCCGACTACGTGACCACCGACTCCGGCACCGGAATCGTGCACCTCGCGCCCGCCTTCGGCGAGGAGGACATGGAGGTGGCCTCGGCCAACGGCATCGAGATCGTGCAGCCGCTCGATCCCGGCGGCAAGTTCACCTCGATGGTGCCGCCCTACGAGGGGCTGATGGTCTTCGACGCGAATCCGGTGATCATCAAGGACCTCAAGGCCGCCGGAAAGCTGTTGCGCCACGAGACGATCGAGCACTCGTACCCGCACAGCTGGCGGTCCGGGCAGCCGCTGATCTACATGGCGGTGCCGTCCTGGTTCGTGGCGGTGACGAAGTTCCGCGACCGGATGGTCGAGCTGAACAAGCACATCACCTGGGTGCCCGAGCACATCCGCGACGGTCAGTTCGGCAAGTGGCTCGAGGGCGCGCGGGACTGGAATATCAGCCGCAACCGCTACTGGGGCAGCCCGATCCCGGTGTGGGTGTCCGACGATCCGGCCTATCCGAGGGTGGACGTGTACGGGTCGCTCGACGAACTCGAACGCGATTTCGGGGTGCGGCCGACCGACCTGCACCGGCCGATGATCGACGAACTCACCCGCCCGAACCCGGACGATCCGACGGGCGCGGCGACCATGCGCCGGGTTCCCGAGGTGCTCGACTGCTGGTTCGAGTCGGGTTCGATGCCGTATGCCCAGGTGCACTACCCGTTCGAGAACAAGCAGTGGTTCGACTCGCACTTCCCCGGCGATTTCATCGTCGAGTACAACGGGCAGACCCGCGGCTGGTTCTACACCCTGCACGTGCTCTCGACCGCGCTGTTCGACAGTCCGGCGTTCAAGACCGTCGCCGCGCACGGCATCGTGCTCGGCGACGACGGGCTGAAGATGTCGAAGTCCAAGGGCAACTACCCGGATGTGAACGAGGTGTTCGACCGCGACGGTTCCGACGCGATGCGCTGGTTCCTGATGAGTTCGCCGATCCTGCGCGGCGGCAATCTCATCGTGACCGAGCGCGGCATCCGCGAGGGGATCGGCCACGCGCTGCGCCCGCTGTGGAACGCGTGGACCTTCCTGCAGCTCTACGCGTCGACGCCGGGCACGTGGCGCACGGACTCGCCGAATGTCCTCGACCGCTACATCCTGGCGAAACTCGCGGCGACCAGGGACGTCATGACCGACGCGCTGGAGTCCTACGACATCGCGGGCGCCTGTGAGGAGTTGCGCTCGTTCGCCGACGCGCTGACCAACTGGTATGTGCGCCGGTCGCGTTCGCGCTTCTGGTCCGAGGACCGCGACGCGGTGGACACCCTGCACACGGTGCTCGAGGTGGTCACCCGGTTGTCGGCGCCGCTGCTGCCGCTGATCTCGGAGGTGATCTGGCGCGGGCTCACCGGTGAGCGCTCGGTGCACCTGGCCGACTGGCCGGAGAAGGGCGAACTGCCGGTGGACGAGGAACTCGTCGCCGCCATGGACGAAGTGCGCACGGTGTGCTCGACGGTGCTGAGCCTGCGCAAGGCACAGAATCTGCGGGTGCGGCTGCCGCTGTCGGAGGTCACCATCGCGGCGGCCGACGCGCGGCGGTTGACGCCCTACGCCGACATCATCGCCGACGAGGTGAACGTGAAGAAGGTGGACCTGACCACCGATGTCGCGGTGCACGGGCGCTTCGAGCTCGCGGTGAACGCCAGGGCGGCCGGTCCTCGGCTCGGCAAGGATGTGCAGACGGTCATCAAGGCGGTCAAGGCGGGGCAGTGGTCCGAGGACGCCGACGGTGTGGTCAGCGCAGCGGGCATCACCCTGCTGCCCGAGGAGTACACCCAGCGGTTGGTGGCCGCCGAACCCGATTCCACCGCGGCGCTGCCCGGCAATGCCGGGTTGGTGGTGCTGAATTCGGAGGTCACCGAAGAGTTGGCGGCCGAGGGATGGGCGCGCGACCTGATCCGTGATCTCCAGGAGACGCGCAAGTCGCTGGGTCTCGATGTCTCCGACCGTGTTTCGGTGGTGCTCGGGGTGCCGGAGGATCGCGCGGCGTGGGCGCGTACGCATCGGGATCTGATCGCGGGCGAGATCCTGGCCACCGAGCTGACTTTCGGTGATCCGGGGGGCGAGGCCGCCGAAATCGTCGGGGGTGTGAAGGTTTCGGTCGCGAAGGTGTGAGTGGGGCGTCGGGACGGGTGGTGGCCCGTCCCGGCATCGCACGTTGGCGCGGCCGTGCGTCGGGTGGTTGCCGCAGGCAGGCCCAGTTGCGCATCGTCTCGAACGCTGGGACGCGAGACGGCCGCGAACCGTCGCTCGTCGGGCTCGGTTCCGACGGGCTGGGGTAGGCGGGGCCGCACTTCTCTGTGATCAGGGTCACATGCTGGAAATTTGCTGAAAACGTACCGTTCCGCTTCGTCTCCCGTCACACTTTCTATGACTGTTGTCAGGCGCGTATACCGTCCGACCAGTTCGTGATCGGCGAGATTGTCCTGTGTGAACCGCGTCAGACGCCGGATCCGCCGGTGCCCGACGCGCTGTGGTCTTGCGGCTCGACCCCCGATGAACTCGGAGGGATGCCGCGCGTTGGCGGGCCGTCCGTGGGCGGCCATCAGCTGGGCACAGTGAGGGGCGAGCACGTGAACAGGAAACCGTTACGTCGGATGCTCTTCGGCATCGTCATCTCCACCGCGGCCACCCTGGCATTGGCCGGGCCCGCTTGGTCGGACAACGGAAACGTCGCGGGCAGCGTCGGCTCCGGCTCGGGTTCGGGAGGGTTGAGCGGCGGAAGTTCCAGCGGCTCGGCCGTACTCCCGATACCGAGCGTCGCCGGACTCGGCGCGTTGGCCGCCGCGACGACACAGGTCGGCAAGCCCTACGAATGGGGCGGTGTCGGGCCGAATTCGTGGGACTGCTCCGGGCTCGTGCAGTGGGCGTTCCGCCAGGTCGGGGTGAGTCTGCCGCGCACCACCTGGCAGCAGGCCACGGTCGGCGCCAGGGTGCCGTTCGCGGCGCTCTCGCCCGGCGACGTGGTCGTGCTCAACAGCGACGGCTCGCACGTCGGCATCTACGCGGGCCTCGGACAGGTGCTCAACGCCTTCGACTGGGGCGTCCCGGTCGGATTGACACCGCTGAGCTACTTCGACATCTACACCATCCGCCGTTTCTGATCGGCGCGCTCCGATTCCGCCGTCTCGATCGGCGTTCTTCCGATCGGCGCGGTCTGATCGGCGCGGTATCGATCGCCATGGTTCGGACGGCCGTCGCACGGGCCGCAATACGGTTTCGAACGATGTCGTCACGACCGCCGCGACCCCGGTGCGGAGCGTCCTCGGCTCCGCACCCGGGGGCACCGGTCAGCCCGGTTCGACCAGTTGGCGCAGGCGCGGCCCGTAGTCGGGATGGGCGAGCGCCGAGGCGAACTGGGCGACCAAGTAGTCGGCCGGATTGCCGGTGTCGTACCAGCGGCCGCGGATGACCTGCCCGAACACCGGATGCTCCGAGGCGTGCACGTTGATGGCGTCGGTGAGGTAGACCTCGCCCTCACGATGCTCGTACCAGCGCTCGGTCTGGCGACGCAGTTCCTCGATGATCCCCGGCGTCACCACATAACCGCCGATCGCGGCGAAATTCGACGGCGCGTCCTCGGGTTTGGGCTTCTCGCGCAGGCCGGTGATGCGCAGCAGGCCGTCGCCGCGGTCGTCGGCGACGACCGGAACGCCGTAGCGGTGGGATTCGGCGGGGTCCATCGGCATCAGCGCCAAGACCGGCGCTTCGGTGGCCTCGTAGGCGTCGATCAGCTGCTGTGCCCTCGGCACGGCGGCGACGAAGACGTCGTCGGGCCAGAGCACGAGCATCGGTTCGTCGCCGAGATTGCGCGCGGCGTTGAGCACCGGCGTGCCGTTGCCGTAGGGGCCGTGCTGGTCGAGGTAGGTGATGTGGCCGAGCCTGGACAGTTCGCCGACCTCTTCGACGGCGTCGGCGAAGGCGGTCTTGCCGTCCGCGCGCAGCTGCGCGACCAGCGCGGGATTGGGGCGGAAGTGGTCCTGGATCAACGACTTGCCGCCGCTGACGACGATGGTGATGTCGGTGATGCCCGAGGCGACCAGTTCGCGCACGGTGTGTTCGATGACCGGCTTGTCGCCGACCGGCAGCATCTCCTTCGGGATGGCCTTGGTCAGGGGGAGGAGCCGGGAGCCGATTCCGGCGGCCGGGATGACGGCCTTGCGGATCTTCATCGTTCGATCATCACATACGACACCGCGTGTCATGCCCGATCCCCGCTCTCGCGCGCCGTGCCGCCGCGGTCGATATCGGTCCAGGTCAGGTGGGTTTCGGGACGCGCATACTCCGGGCTGCTCGACAGCAACCGGCGGGACCGTCTCCGTTTCCTCGGACCGTTCGGCGGTGCGTCGCCCGCGAGTTCCGATGGTGCTCGACACGGTCGCGCGGCACCGGTGGGTACGGGGGTCGCGCGGGCCGCGCTGGTGGCTGATCCGCTGTTCGCGGGGTGTGCGGACCTGTCGGTGGGGCGGCGTAGATTCCCGGTCATGGTCAGCGGCACAGGGGGCGGGCGGAGGCCCGGGCACGGCGCGTGCCACCGCGTACACCGGCGCGCGGCGGGTGTCGGGGAAATTCTCAGCGAAGACACAGTGAACAGCGGTGTCGAGCGGTGAACGGTCGGGGTGCGCCGTGAATTCGGCTGTCAAGGAGCCCTACCCGCCCGAGCACGGCGCCACGGCGGCGCGGCGTTGGGTGCTGCACATCGATATGGACGCGTTCTTCGCCTCGGTGGAGCAGTTGACCCGCCCGACGCTGCGCGGCAGGCCGGTTCTGGTCGGCGGCACCGGAGCCAGGGGCGTCGTCGCGGGCGCCAGCTACGAGGCACGGGTGTTCGGCGCGCGCTCGGCCATGCCGATGCACCAGGCCAAACGGCTGGTCGGTGGCGCGGCCGTGGTCGTCCCGCCGCGCGGCGTGGTCTACGGCGTGCTGAGCGGGCGGGTCTTCGACACCTTGCGCGCCGATATCCCGGTCCTGGAGACCTTGTCCTTCGACGAGGCATTCGGCGAACCGGCCGAACTCGCGGGCGCGACGACGGCGGCGGTGCACGAGTTCTGCGCGCGGCTGCGCGCCGCCGTGCGTGCGAGCACCGGTCTGGTCGCCTCGGTCGGCGCGGGTACCGGCAAACAGTTGGCGAAGATCGCGTCCGGCCTGGCCAAGCCGGATGGCGTCCGGGTCGTATCCCCCGCCGAACAGGGTGCTCTGCTCGCGGCGCTGCCGGTGCGCAAGCTGTGGGGGATAGGTCCGGTGGCGGAGAGCAGGCTGCGCTCGCTCGGCATCGAGACCGTCGGCGCCTTCGCCGCGCTGCCCGAGGCCGAGGCGGTGTCGATTCTCGGCGGCAGCGTCGGCGCCGCGCTGCACCGGCTCGCGCGCGGCATCGACGACCGGCCGGTGGCGGAACGGGCCGAGGCCAAACAGATCAGCGCGGAGACCACCTACGAGAACGACATCGTCACCCTCGGGCAGCTGCGTCCGGCCATCGAGGCGATGGCCGCGGCCGCGCACCGGCGACTGGCCGCCGACGGCCGCGCCGCGCGCACCGTCGTGCTCAAACTGCGCAAGGCCGATATGGGCATCGTGACGAGGTCGTTCACGCTGCCCTACGCCACCGTCGATCTCGCCACCCTCACCGCCGCCGCGCAGCGCTCGGCCATCGATCCGGTCGAACTCGGCCCGGTCCGCCTGGTCGGGGTCGGCTACGGCGGCCTGTCCACGGTGCGCCAGGAATCGCTGTTCCCGGAACTGGATCGGACGCCGACCGTCGACGCGGGCGACCAGGAGCCCGAGCCGGTGCCGCCGTCGACGGTGCGCGGCCGCGATCGCGCCGACGACGGCGGGGCGCGGTGGTTTCCCGGAATGGATGTCAGCCACCCGGAATTCGGACACGGATGGGTGCAGGGCGCGGGCCACGGGGTGGTCACCGTGCGGTTCGAGACGAGCTCGACAGGGCCCGGTCCGGCGCGTACCTTCAGCGCCGACGACAACGGTCTGTCCCGAGCCGACCCGCTCGGCAGTCTCGGCTGACCGGTAGCCTGGGTGTCCGCGCGACGCCGCCCGGCCGGGTGGGCCTCGCACGACCGCATCGGGGCATCCCGCACCCGCCTACTCGAACGCAAAGGACGAGCAGTTGAAGCTTCGTAAGACTGGACGCATCGCGATCGCAGGGCTCGCCATCGCCGCCACGCTGAGCATGACCGCCTGCGGTGGCGACGACAGCAGTGATGCCAAGCCGACCAAGACGTCGACCAGCGCCAAGGCCACCGCGGCGGCGAACCTGCCCGCGGTCCCGTCCGTGGCGGAGCTGAACGCGCAGCTGCAGAAGGCACTCGACCCGTCGGTGCCCAACAGCGAGAAGATCGACATGGTGCAGGGTGTCGAGGCCGATCCCGAACTGCCGAACCGCCTGGCCGAGGCGTACAAGCAGACCAATGCCTCGGTGACGGTCACCGAGGTCACGGCCTTCGGCGACACCATCAACGCCAAGGCCAAGGTCGTGCTCAACGGCCAGGAGAACCTCGCCGACGTCCCGTTCGTCGCCGAGAACGGGAAGTGGAAGGTCCAGAAGGCGTGGGCCTGCTCCATGCTGACCGCGCTCGGCCAGCAGTCGACGGCCTGCGCCTGATCGGTGTTCCGGGAGTCCGCCCGCGCGGGGCTCCCGGTTCCGGTCCCGTCCGCGCGCCGCGGCGAAATCCGCAGGACAGGACGGGTATTCGGGTGAGGTGCGCGACAGTCCGACCTCGGCAACGAGTTTCGTTCTCAGCAAGTGCGGCTACCATCACCGTCCGTGGCTGACACGATGGTGCGGACGGGCGAGCCGTCCGCGGTGGAATCCGGACCCGGTACGGTGCGGCGCGATGCGCGCGGGGGCTGGGCTCGGCCGGTGGCGCTGATCGCCGCCCTCGTCGGCGCGCTCTGCGCGATAGCGGTGCCCTTGCTGCCGGTCCGGGTGGACGCGGCGACCCTGTCGTGGCCGCAGGCCGGTTCGGCGCGCGCCGTCGAGGCGCCGCTGGTCGCCTACGCCCCGCTGACCTACGACGCGACGATTCCGTGCGCGGCGATCACCGGACTCGCCCCGCGCGGCGGCCTGCTGACCGCGACCGCGCCCGACGGCGCACCCGATCTGGACCGATACGGATTCGTCGCCCGCGTGATCCCGGCCACGGATACGGCCACGGCCCGCTTCGACGCGGTACTGCGTGACCGCGCGCTGTTCGACCTGCCCGTCGACGCGCTCGCCCCGAACTGCGTGTTCACCGTCCACGCCGAGGCGACCTCATCCACCGCGACGCTGACCGGCGCCGAGCCGGTGCGTCTGACCGGTGACCTGCGCCCGCAACTGGTCGGCGTCTTCAGCGATCTCGCCGCCGCCGACGGCACGCGGGTCGTCGCCGAACTCGACACCCGCTTCTCCTCGACCCCCACCCCGGTCAAGCGGATCGCGCTGTGGGTCGCGGTGGCGGCGACCCTGATCGCCCTCGTCGCGCTGTTCCGCCTCGACCGGCTCGACGGGCGCGGCGCGCGGCGATTCCTGCCGCGGCGCTGGTGGAGTTTCTCGCTGGTCGACGCGGTGGTGTTCGGCACGCTCGCGATCTGGCACGTGATCGGCTCGACCACCTCCGATGACGGCTACCAGTTCGGCATGGGTCGCGCGGCGCGCGCGTCGGGGTACATGGCGAACTACTTCCGCTACTTCGGTGTGCCCGAAACCCCCATCGGCACACCGTATTACGACGTGATCGGCTGGATGTCGCAGGTCAGTGTCGCGAGTCCGTGGATGCGACTGCCCGCGTTGAGCGCGGCGGTGTTGACCTGGCTGATCATCAGCCGCGAGGTGGTGCCTCGGCTCGGCGTCGCGGTGCGCCGCGACCGGGTCGCGCTGTGGACCGGCGCGCTGGTGTTCCTCGCGGTGTGGCTGCCCTACAACAACGGCCTGCGCCCGGAACCTTATGTGGCGCTGGGTGTTCTGCTCACCTGGTGTTCGGTGGAGCGCGGTATCGCGACCCGGCGGCTGCTGCCGTTCGCGGTGGCGATCCTGATCGCGGCGTTCAGTTGCACGGCGGGTCCGCACGGGGTGATCTGCGTGGCGGCGCTGCTGGCCGGATTGCGGCCGCTGGCGCGCGCGATCGCGGCGCGGGCGCGCACCGTCGGGTGGTTGCCGCTGGTGGCGCCGTTGGGCGCGGCGGGCACGGTGGTGCTCACGGTGGCCTTCGCCGATCAGCCGCTGTCGGCGATGTTCGAGATGCGTCGGGTGCACGAGATCGCGGGCCCGAACGTGAAGTGGTATGACGAATATCTGCGCTATCAGTACCTGTTCATGAGCACGGTGGACGGTTCGGTGGCGCGACGCTTCGGCATCTTCGTGATGCTGGCCGGACTCCTCGTGTGCCTGGTGACATTGCTGCACAAGGGCGGCCGTATCCCGTCGGCCTCGCTCGGGCCGTCGCGGCGCATCATCGGCGTCACGGTGGGCGCGCTGCTGTTCATGATGACCACGCCGACGAAGTGGACCCATCATCTCGGCGTCTTCGCCGGTCTCGCGGGTGTGGTCGCGGTGCTGACCGCGGTAGCGGTCGGACCGAAGGTGATGCGCGCTCCGCGCAACCGCGCCCTGTTCGCCTCGGGTGTCGCGTTCCTGTTGGCGCTGGTGTTCTCCGGGCCGAACGGCTGGTGGTACGTGTCCGCGTACAGCATCCCGTGGTGGGACAAGCGGCCTTCGGTGGCCGGGATCGGCGTCAACCAGGTGTTCCTGCTCGCCGCGCTGGCGTTGGCGGCATTGGCCGCGTGGTGGCATGTACGCGCGCCAGGCCCCGGCATCACGCACCGGGTGACCGGGCCGGGCCGGTGGTTCACCGCGCTGCATCCGCTGACCATCGCGGCCGCGGCGCTGGTCGCCTTCGAGGTGCTGTCCTTCGCGAAGGGCGCGGTCACGCAGTATCCGGCGTTCTCGCTGGCCAGATCCAATATCGACGCGATGGCCGGGCACGAGTGCGGCCTGTCGCGGCACGTGCTCGTCGAGACCGATCCGAATGCCGGGATGCTGGCGCCGCTGTCCGGTGCCGCGGCCGCCACGCTCGCGGGCACCGGCGCCGGATTCACCCCGAACGGTGTCGCGGGCGACCTGAGCGCCGACGCGCAGGAGGGGGCGGACGCGGCGATCGCCAGTTCGGTGGACGCCGAGCCCGGCGCCGAGACCGAGACCGGAACCTCCGGCGCGGCATTGCCTTTCGGGCTCGACCCGGCGACGCCGGTGCTCGGCACCGACGGGACCACCGAACCCGCCTCGCTCACCACCGGCTGGTATCGACTGCCCGAGGGCGCCGACCGCGCAGGCCTTGTCGCGATCAGCGCGGCGGGCCGGATCAGATCCGTCGACGCCGACGGCGTCCAGACGCCGGGGCAGCCGCTCGAGATCGAGTACGGCACCTTCGACGGCGGCGTCGCCACGCCCGCGGGACGGGTCACGCCCATCGACATCGGGCCCGCGCCCTCGTGGCGCAATCTGCGGCTGCCGATCGACGAGATTCCCTCGAATGTGTCGCTGATCCGTATCGTCGCCTCCGACCGCGACCGCGATCCCAAACAGTGGCTCGCCATCACCCCGCCGCGCGTGCCGCGCACGAGCACTCTGCAACAGGTGGTCGGCGACTCCGATCCGGTACTGCTGGACTGGGCCGTCGGGCTGCAATTCCCGTGCCAGCGCCCCTTCGACCACCGCATCGGCATCGCCGAGGTGCCGAAATACCGCATCCTGCCCGACCGGGTCGGCGCACACGACACCACGCTGTGGCAGAACCACGACGGCGGCGGTCCGCTCGGCTGGACCCCGCTGCTGCTCGAGTCGACCACCATGGCGACCTACCTGAACGACGACTGGCGCCGCGACTGGGGCGAACTCCAGCGCTTCACCCGCCGCGCGCCGGACGCCGTACCCGCCCGACCCGAGGTCGTGGAACGCGCCCGCAACGGCTGGTGGACTCCGGGGCACATCAACGCGGCCTGGTAGTGGACGTCGCTCGGACCTCGGTGTGGACGCCGCCGAGTGAGTTCGGACCGGCGCGCGATGGTTGTGCGGCGCCCGCCTTCCACAGCCGAGGCGATGCCGGGCCGCAGGCGGGGTATCCCCGCTGCGCGTTGCGATTACCCGGCAGGCCCGGCCGATGTCGTTCGGCGGTCGGTTCAGGGGAGGCGGGCTTGTTCGTCGGTGTGGAGGTCCGGGTCGGGGCGAGCGGGGCGGCCGCGCAGTAGGGCGTCGGCGGTGAAGACCGCGAGCGCCGCCCAGATCAGGGCGAATCCGATCCAGCGCGAGGCGGGCATCGGTTCGTGGACGACGGCTACGCCCCAGGCCATCTGGAGCGCGGGGGTCAGGTATTGCAGGATGCCCATGGTGGACAGTGCGACGCGCTGGGAGGCGATGGCGAACAGCAGCAGCGGCACCAGCGTCACCGGGCCGGTGGCGGCCATCAGCGCGGTGTGCGCGGGTGTGGCGCCGAATGTGCCGGTGCCGAGCGCGGCGGTGACGGCGAGGAAGGCGAGGGCGAACGGCGCGGCGACGAGCCCTTCGGCGGCGATGCCGCGCAGCGCGTCGAGCGGGATGATCTTCTTCACCAGGCCGTAGAGCGCGAAGGAGCAGGCCAGCGCGAGCGCGATGATCGGCGGGCGGCCGTAGTCGACGGTCAGCACGGCGACCGCGAGCGCGCCGAGTCCGAGGGCGCCCCATTGCGCGCGGCGCAGTCGTTCCCGGAAGATGGCGACCGCGAAGGTGACCGTCACCAGCGGGTTCACGAAATAGCCGAGGGCGCATTCCACGACGTGGCCCGAGCTCACCCCGTAGACGTAGGTTCCCCAGTTCACCGAGATCGCGGCCGACGCCGCGGCCGCCAGCCACCAGGTACGTTTCGCGATGCCGCGCAGTTCGCGCAGGCGACCGCCGATGGTGAGCACGATCAGGACCAGGAGCAGCGTCCAGACGATGCGCTGGGCGACGATCTCGGCGGGATCCGCGAAATGGAGCAGGCCGAAGAACGCCGGAAACAGCCCCCAGATCAGGAAAGCGCTCGTACCGAATACAACACCGGGGACCGCCGTGATTCGCCGCACCGGTCTCAGATTACTTCGCTCCGAGACTTATCACAGACCGTCCGGTCGGTCTGGGGATACTCGAGCGCGACCCCGCGCGACACGATCTAGGCTGGCAGCCATGTCGATAACCGTGCAGGCGTCGAGCGCCAGCGGACTCACCGCCGAGCAGGTCGAGCAGCGCCGCGCCGACGGCCGCACCAACGACGTGCCGGACCGCGCGAGCCGCTCGGTGCGAGATATCGTCCGCGCCAACGTCTTCACCAGGATCAACGCCATCCTCGGCGTGCTCTTCGTGCTCGTGCTCGCCACCGGATCGATCATCGACGGCATGTTCGGCCTGCTCATCGTCGCCAACAGCGCGGTCGGCATCATCCAGGAGATCAGGGCCAAGCGCACCCTGGACCGGCTCGCCATCGTCGGCCAGGCCAAACCCACCGTGCGCAGGGACGGCGCGTCCGCCCAGATCGCCCCGCGCGAGGTGGTGCTCGACGATCTGATCGAACTCGGACCGGGCGATCAGATCGTCGTGGACGGCGTCGTCGAGGAATCCGCGCTGCTCGAGGTGGACGAATCGCTGCTCACCGGCGAGGCCGATCCGGTCGACAAGCCGATCGGCGCACAGGTGATGTCGGGCAGCTACGTGGTCTCCGGCAGCGGCGCCTACCGAGCCACCAAGGTCGGCAAGGACGCCTACGCGGCGCGGCTGGCCGATGAGGCCAGCAAGTTCACCCTCGTGAAATCGGAACTGCGCAGCGGTATCGACACCATCCTCAAGGTCATCACCTACCTGTTGATCCCGGCGGGCGCGCTCAGCATCTACAACCAGCTCGTCTCCAGCGGGGAGAGCTGGCGACCCGCGGTCACCGGCATGGTCGCCGCATTGGTGCCGATGGTGCCCGAGGGGTTGGTGCTGATGACTTCGGTGGCCTTCGCCGTCGGCGTGGTTCGGCTCGGGCAGCGCAAATGCCTGGTGCAGGAACTGCCCGCCATCGAAGGGCTGGCCAGGGTCGACGTGGTCTGCGCCGACAAGACCGGCACGCTCACCGAGAACGGCATGCGCCTGTCGGAGATCAGGGCGCTCGGTGAGTTCGACGAGACCGAGGTGCGCACCGCCGCGGCCGCGCTGGCTGCCGACGATCCGCGCCCGAACGCCAGCGTGCAGGCCATCGGCGAAGGACTCGGCGCCGGACCCGGTTGGGCGAGTACGGCGGTCGCGCCGTTCTCCTCGGCGAAGAAGTGGAGCGGCATCTCCTACGGCGAGCACGGCGACTGGTTGCTCGGCGCCCCCGACGTGCTGCTCGACCCCGACTCCACGGACGCGCGCCTGGCCGAGGAACTCGGCTCGTCGGGGCTGCGCATCCTGCTGCTCGCCCGCGGCGACCGCCCGGTCGACGCGGCCGACGCGCCCGGCGTCGTTCGGCCGGCCGCGCTGGTGGTGCTCGAACAGAAGATCCGCCCCGACGCCGGGCAGACGCTCGACTACTTCGCCGAGCAGAACGTCTCCATCAAGGTGATCTCCGGCGACAACGCCGTCTCGGTGGGCGCGGTCGCCAGTTCACTGCGCCTGCCCGGCGGCGAACACGCCGTCGATGCCCGCGAATTGCCGTCGGACCAAGCGGAATTGGCCGATGTGCTGGAGCGCGAGACGACCTTCGGCCGGGTGCGCCCCGATCAGAAGCGCGCCATGGTGGCGGCGCTGCAATCACGCGGCCACACCGTGGCCATGACCGGCGACGGCGTGAACGACGTGCTGGCGCTGAAGGATTCCGATATCGGCGTGGCGATGGGGTCGGGCAGCCCGGCCACCCG
Source organism: Nocardia bovistercoris (assembly GCF_015674855.1). GTDB lineage: Bacteria > Actinomycetota > Actinomycetes > Mycobacteriales > Mycobacteriaceae > Nocardia > Nocardia bovistercoris. The sequence goes on from NZ_JADMLG010000013.1 coordinate 222,504, forward strand.
CGCGGTGGCGCAGATCGTGTTGCTGGACAACAAGTTCGCGACCCTGCCCTACGTGGTCGGCGAGGGTCGCCGGGTGATCGGCAATATCGAGCGGGTCTCGAACCTGTTCCTCACCAAGACGGTGTACTCGGTGCTGCTCGCCTTCCTGATCGGGGTGGCCGGCGTCGGCTCGCAGATCTTCGACTACGAACCGATCGGCTATCCGTTCCTGCCCCGCCACGTCACGATCGCGGCCTGGTTCACCATCGGTATCCCGGCCTTCATCCTGTCGCTGGCTCCGAACAACGAGCGCGCCCGCACCGGATTCGTCGGCCGCGTCATGCGTCTGGCCATACCGTCGGGCGTCGTCATCGGCGTGGCGACCTTCGTCGCCTACCTGATCGCCTACCAGGGACCCGACGCCACCGAAGAGCAGAAGGTGCAGGCGGGCACCACCGCGCTCATCACCCTGATCATGATCGCGGTGTGGGTGCTCGCGATCGTGGCGCGGCCGTACGTGTGGTGGAAGGTCGTACTCGTCGGCGCGTCCGTCGCGGCCTACATCCTGTTGTTCACGGTGCCGTTCACCCGCGAGTTCTTCAAACTCGACCCGTCGAACGCCGGCTACACCACCGCCGCTTTCATCTGCGGCGGTGTGGGGATCGTGCTGGTCGAAATCGCCTGGTGGGTCAGCGCTTACCTGCGGGGCGACAAACGCGGACTGGTCCCGGCATCGCCGGGCGGCAGCGCCTGACGTTCAGGCGGGATGGGCCGCACGCTCAGGCGGGAAGGGCTCGTTCAGGCGGGAAGGGCGAAACGTTCAGGCGGGAAGCGCGGCGGGCCGGGCGAGTTGCTCGGCGCCGTGGTAGAAGTAGCGCCCGAGTCCGACGGTGAACACCAGCATCCCGTACAGCGCGTGTTCGGCCGAGGCGGTGAACAGCGAGCGGGTCCGCAGATAGCGGGTGGCGAAGATCCAGCCGCCGACACCGCTGGCGGCCACCGAGAACCAGTTGCCGAAGATGATGTGGACGTAGCCGAAGGCCGCGGCGCTGGCCGCGATCATCCCCCTGCCTGTGCCGAATACCGGTGCGTAGCGGTGGAACAGGAAGGACCGGAACACCACTTCCTGCGGGTACACGCTGAACAGGGGGTAGAACACCATCACCGCCGCCCACAGTCGCGCGTCGCGGCGCGGCAGGTCGAACAGGTCCTCGCGGCGGGTGACCGCGACGGCGGTGGTGAGGGCGAGCGCTGTGGCGCCCGCCGCGACGGCCATCGACGGCGCCTCCGACGACAAAGTCTTCCTGCGCCACAGGGTTTCGCGGTCGAAATCGGGTGCGCGGCGCAGATATACCGTGGCGGCCGAGGCCAGCACCAGCAGCGCCGGAATCGGTGAGCGCCCGCGCGCCACCGTGCGGTACACCGTTGTCCCGCCGTAGAACAGCGCCGCGTATTCGGCGGCCAAGTACGCCCGCCGCCACGATGGATTCCGCCACGATGGATTCCGCACGGCGCGCCACGGTCGAACCGTCATGACGCCCACCTTAGCCGGGCACCAGTCGCGGTGCCAGGCCGCCAAAACCGAAAAAACGCACTGTCCCACCGGTTTCAGCCCGGTGGACCACCACACCACGGTCCACTCGAAGGTTCGCGGCCGTCTCGCGTCCCAGCGGTCGAGACAATGCGACGAAGGAGCAAGTATCGACCGCTGGGACGCGAGACCCAAAGGGCCGCGAACCCGCGGCGCCGAAGGCGCCGCCATGAACACAGCTGTGGCACAACTGGATACGAATCTCGTACCCTGGAGAGGCAGGCGCGGGTTTGGGGGAGTGAGTCCGATGAAACGTTTTCTGATCGCGATCGTGGCGCTCGTTCTCACGTTCTCGGTGCTCGACTACGCCCGTTCCGACGATTTCAACGGATTCGTCGTGCTTGCAGGCATCATCGCGGCGTTCATGCTGATCCGGCACGTCATGGGGTAGACGGAGTTTCAGCGGCCGAAGGTGCGCGCGGTGGCGAGGGTGGTGATGCGGTCCTCGTTGCCGGTGTCGCGCACTTCCACCCGAGCCAGACCCGACTGTAGGTTCGCCCGCGCGATCACCGGCCCGACGCGCGCGGCGAGCAGGTAGCGCAGCGCCAGCGAGCTGAGCGTGTCGCCGGGGGCGAGCGAAAGCACGGCCTCCTCGGCGGCGAGTGCGATGAGTCCGCCGTTGATGGTGTTCGAGGCGTTGAGCCCTTCGGCCGTGCGCGGCATCAGCACCGTGCCGGGGGATACGCGCTCGCAGCACGCGCGTTCGGCCAGCGGCAGTGGCAGGTGGTAGCCGGAGTGCGGCATCTCGATGCTGAGCTGCGGCGGCAGTTGGAGATCCGGATTCGGGGCGACCATGAAGGAGGCGGCGCCGAAGGCGATCGGTTCGCCGTCGACGGTGAAGTCGAATTCGGCGGCGAAGACCGACCGGCCGACCTTCACCGTGCGGCCAACCGCGTGCACCGTCCCCGAACTCGGCGCGGGCCGGTACAGGTTGACGTCGAGTTCGAGGGTGACCGGCACCCGAGGACCCATCACCAGCGAAGCCAGCAGACCGGCGACCATATCGGCCCAGGTCGCGATGACGGAGGCGCGCAGGACGGCGGTGCCGGGGACGTGCATCTCGGGGGTGATCTCGGCGCGGCCGTGCAGTTCGTCGCCGACCCGCCGGGTGGCGAATCCCAGTTCCTGCACGATACGCGCGCGTTCGTTCAATCCGCTCGACGAGATCGTCACGGTCGTTCCTCCTGCTCACCACCCGCGATCGGACTTCGACCGACCGCGAGCAGCCTTATAGCTCACGTTCTCGAAATCGAGAACGCAATTTCGACCATAGCGGCACCGATCCGGTCGCGGACGCCGCCCGTCGGTGATGACGGACACAGCCGACCAGCGGCGATGCGGCGGGCGGAACCGGCTGGGCCGAGCAGGCGACTCAGGCTCGAGCCGCGGTCGGGCGTACCCAGCGACGCAGCGCGTCCACGGTGGTCTCGGGAGAGGAGTTGAAGCACAGGCGGATACCGGGAGTGGCCTCGAGCAGCACGTTCACCAGGCGCTCGAAGAGCAGGGTGTGCTCGACGGCCGTGCGGACGCCCGCGCCGATCATCGCCACCCGGAAGGTCCCCGCGCCGAGATGTTCGCGCACGACCGCCTCGGCCGCATCGGGATCGGCGGATACCTGACACGTGCTGACATCGAATCCCGCCTCGCGCAGCAACGCCGTACCCGCCGCGATGCGCGCGGTCAAGGTCGCTTCGTCGATGCCGGGATGCTTGCTGTAGTCCACCGCGCTCGGATGCAATCCGATCGAAAGCACGGTCGAGGTGTTCGCTTCCGGCGCACCGGAATCGTCTGTGGTCACGTATCCATCTTGCCCGCGGATCGGGGTGCGAGCGGGGTCGTGAATTCAGGATTCGGGAATCGGGCCGGTGTCGGGGCCGGGCAGCGCTCGATCCCGGTAGGACGGGAGCAGCGGAACCACCGCGAAACCGCCCGCGACGGCGTCCGCGGGCAGCGCCTGGACCGCGCGGACATCCGGATTCGCGGTGAGGGACGCCAGTCGCGACAGCCGGGCGCGCACCACGAGTCCGACCGCGCAGGCGCAATAGGCGCGTAGCCGGTCGATGGACAGCGTCAGCACCCGGCGGTAGCGGTCGTCGGCTCCGTCGAGCTGGGACGTCAGCTGCCAAGCCGCTGCCTCGGCGGAACGCACCGCGACCTGCGCACCCTCCGGCACCTGAACCGCGACTACGGGAGTCTGCACATCCGGGACGGGCACCCGATACAGCGCCTGCGCGATGCGCACCCCGCCTGCCAGATCAGGAAGGCGCTGCGGGCGCGCCTCCTCGGTGAACGACACCAGTGCCCAGTGCTCGTCGGAATCGCCTGCCGCCGCACCGGTCAGCGAATTCGCCGCTTCCGCAAGGTAATCGGCAACCGGCTGACCGTATTCCGGGCCGAGTCGATCGGTCGAGATACCCGAGGGCACGGGCGGATCGAGCGCGCCGAGCACAGCCATCAGCGTCACGATGGTCAGTGCCGCGGCACCGTAGCGGATCGGTCGAGCGACACCGCGCGCGCCGGATTCGGCACGCATCTGCGCAACCGCCGCGGTGTGCTGGTCACGCCCGATCGCCGGGGTGCCCGAGGTGGTCGGGTCGGGTTCGGGGGCGTGCTCGTCAGGCATCGCGTAGGACGCCGATTGCGTGTTCCAGGTCGGCGGGGTAGGCGCTGGTGATCTCGAGGTAGCGGCCGTCGGCTGGATGGTGGAATCCCAGGGACCTGGCGTGCAGCCATTGGCGTTGCAGTCCGAGGCGTTCGGCCAGGCGTGGGTCGGCGCCGTAGGTGAGGTCGCCGCAGCACGGGTGTCGGATCGCCGAGAAATGTACGCGGATCTGGTGGGTGCGGCCGGTTTCGAGGTGGATGTCGAGCAGGCTCGCGGCCTGGAACGCCTCGACGGTGTCGTAGTGGGTGATGCTCGGCCTGCCGTCGGCGGTGACCGCGAACTTCCAGTCGTTGCCGCGCGCGCGTCCGATGGGGGCGTCGATGGTGCCGCTGCTCGGGTCGGGATGGCCCTGCACCAGCGCGTGATAGCGCTTGTCGACGGTGCGCTGCTTGAACGCCCGTTTCAACACGGTGTAGGCGTGCTCGGACTGGGCGACCACCATGACCCCCGAGGTGCCGACGTCGAGGCGGTGCACGATGCCCTGCCGTTCGTGGGCGCCGGAGGTCGAGATGCGATAGCCCGCCGCCGCGAGCCCGCCGACCACGGTCGGACCCGACCAGCCGACCCCGGTGTGCGCCGCGACGCCGACCGGCTTGTCCACCGCGACGATGTCGTCGTCGGCGTAGAGGATCGTCATCCCCTCCACCGGCTGCGCGTCGATCGTCAATTCGCGCGCGGGCTCCGGGAATTCGACCTCGAGCCACGCGCCCGCCACCAGCCGGTCGGATTTGCCCGCCGCGATGCCGTCGAGTTGCACCGACCCCTCGGACGCGAGTTGCGCGACCGCCGTGCGCGACAGACCGAGCAGCCGCGAAAGCCCCGCGTCCACCCGCATACCGTCGAGCCCGTCCGGTACGGGCATGGTCCTGGTCTCCCTCACGCCGCGTGCTCCCGCCCGCCGCGCGTCACGGCCTCGCTTCCGGTTCCGACCCTGTCGTCGGGCTTCTTCTCGCCGCCCGTCCCGGCGTTGCCTTCGGCTCTGGTCTCGCCGTTGGTTTCGGTCTCGCCGCCCGTCCTGGCGTTGGCTTCGGTTTCGGTCTCGCCGTTGATTTCGGTCTCGCCGCCTTCGGCAGTCTCGCCTTCAGTGTTGCTGCTGCTGGGTCCGTTGTTGCCGTCGGTTCCGGAGTCGCCGTCGGTTCCGGCCGCCTTGTTGGTCGCGGCTTTGTCGTCGGCCCCGCCCTTGCCGTCGGTGCCTGCCTCCTCGTCGGTCGTGTCCTTGCCCGCGGTTCCGGTCACGCTCGGCGAGGTGTCGATTCCGGTCGCCGTCGCGCCCGTCGCGGCGGCGGCGTTCTCGTTGGTGGGCTTCCTGCCTCCCGACGGCCGACCCGCGCGCGTCCCGTCGGGTTCGAATCCGAAGACGGTCAGCGCGACCAGCAGGATCGCGCCGCACACGATGGCGGAGTCGGCCACGTTGAACACCGGCCACCAGCCGATCGCGACGAAGTCGACGACATGGCCCTGCAGCGGGCCGGGCGAGCGGAAGAGGCGGTCGGTGAGGTTGCCGAGCGCGCCGCCGAGCACCATCCCGAGTCCGATGGCCCACCACAGCGAGCGCAGGGTGCGGCCGATGCGGATGACGCCGATCACCACCGCGGCCGCGACCAGGGTGAGCAGCCAGGTCATGCCGGTGGCCATGGAGAAGGCGGCGCCGGGATTGCGCACCAGGCTCAGTCGCGCGAAGTCGCCGATGATCGACACCGGGTCGCCCGGTGTGAGTTTCGCGACGGCGATGGTCTTGGTGAGCAGGTCGAGCGCGTAGAGCACGGCCGCGACGGCGAGCAGCGTCGGCAAGCGCGACGGCGAAGGTCGACTCGGATCCGATGCCGCGGCGTCCGCGGTCGGCGAGTCGGCGCTTCGGGCGCTCGCGGCGCCCTCGGTCGCATCGGTGTTGGCGCTGTCGGCTGTGTTGTCCTCGCTCGGCGGGTCGTCACTCACCCGATCATCATCTCTCGAGCGAATCGGGCCGCTCACCGCGCCTGGCGGTGCGGGGTGTCATGGCGGCTTGCGCCGCCGGTGACCGGTATGTCCCAGCTTGCACTCAGGAAGCGGTCGTACGCTGTGCCGTGTGACGGTGTTGTCTTCCCCCCACATACCGCGCATCGCGCGCTCGGGCGCATTGCTGGTGATGCTCGCGGTCGGACTTTCGGCATTCGGTGTCGGCTGCGGTGACGACTCCGACGCGGCGGTCTCGGTCGACGGCGCCGAGCCGCTCGGCATCGGCAAGGAAGTGACGGTGCCGATTTCGGCCGCGGTCGCCTCCGTCGTGCAGCCAGGCACGGAGCCGCGCGCCCAGTTGCGGCCCCGCTACAGTGCGGGCACCCGCCAGCAGGTGACGCTACGGACCGATCACAAGATCGAACAGCAGATCAACGATCAGCCGGTGCGCGATTTCTCCACGCCATCGCTGACCATTCCGATGACCGCGAGCGCGGGCGTCGACGGCGTCGATCTGACTCTCGGCCGGGTCACCACACCCGATCCGTCGCTGAACAAGGCGCTCACCGCCGCGGGCGGATCGCACGCGGGCTTCGACTTCAGCGACGACGGCGCCATCACCGCCATGCGGATCGCACCCGCCCCCGACACCTCCAACGACGCGCGCGCGGCGCTCGAACAGGCCTTCTACCAAGCGGTCTACCGCTCGATCATGTTCCCCGACGAGCCGATCGGCGCGGGCGCGATCTGGACGGTGCACCAGGAGGTGGACGGCGGCGTCGCCCTCGACCAGGTGACCACCGCCACCCTCACCGGCGTCGACGGCGACCGCCTGACCATCGACCTGCACGTGGTGCAGAAGCCGAAGGCCGCGGTGTGGACGCTGCCCAACGGCGCGGGCGCCCTCGACATCGAGGACTACACCATGGAGGGCACCGGGACGATCACCGTCGATCTCGGTCTGCCGCTACCGGTGTCGGGCGCGATCACGGTCGGCGGGCATCAGGCGTACCGGGATCCGCGCAGCGCGAGCAACCTCCAGCAGACCATCACCACGCGGGTCACGTGGACCGAATGAGGCAGGGCGTTCTGCTGACCGCCGTCAGCGCCGCGATGCTGGCGGGGTGCGGCTCCGACAACGGGAAGGACGAGGGCTCGGGTCTGCCCGAACTCGGCCCGGTGGTGGCCGCCGCCCCGGCCACGGGGCGACCGATCACCGACGCGTCGATATTGCTCGACCGCCTGCTCGGCGACGGCGATATGCCGCCGGGCATGGAGCAGGCGCCGCGCTCGGATCTCGAGGGGACCGCCACGGTGGGCGGCGCCCATACCGATCCCGCCGCATGCGCCGCGATATTGCAGCCGTTGGCGCGCCAGCGTCCCGACGCGCTCACCCGGAACGCGGTCGGATTCAACGGGCCGAACTTCTCGAGTATCGATATCGACGCCGCGACCTATTCGAACGACAAACTCGGCTCGGCCTTCGAATCGTTCCAGCGGGTCCTGCGCGGATGCGAGCGGTATTCCGGAACCGACGCCGACAAGACCGTGATCGACTATCGGCTCGGCGCGCTGCCGCAGCCGAAGGCGGGCGACGCGTCGACGGCGTTCCAATTGCGGCTGACCAGCGAGGGATTCACGCTGGTTTCGCTGGTCGGCCTGATCCAGGTGGGCAATACGCTGGTCCAGATCTCGGTGACGGCTCCCGAGTCGGTCGATCCCGGTCTGCTCTCCGATGTCGCCGCGGCGCAGGTCCGCGCGCTGACCGCCCCGTGATCGGAACGGCGCACGGAATTCGACGCGATCATTCGAATTCCCGCTGTTCGGCGCCGCGCGGGAATAGGCTCGGACCAGGTCGATAGTCGACAATCGCCTCGATCGGAGGAATACCGATGTCCGATGTCAAACCGATTCCCGACGGATATCCGGTGGTGTCACCGGGTTTGGCGGTGGACGGCGCCGCCGCCGCGATCGATTTCTACAAGACCGTGCTCGGCGCGACCGAGCGCATGCGCATGCCGCGCCCCGACGGCAAGATCGCGCACTGCGAACTGCTGCTCGGCGAATCGGTGATCATGCTCGGCGATACCGCGCCGGAGATGGATTTCCTCGATCCGAGAACGGTCGGCGGCAGTCCCGTCAACCTGCACGTCTACGTCACCGACGCGGACGCGGCCTTCGCGGCGGCGCTGGCGGGCGGCAGCCGCGAGCTGACCCCGGTCACCAAGCAGTTCTACGGCGACCGCAGCGGTTCCTTCGAGGACCCGTGGGGACACCGTTGGACGGTGGCGACCCACGTCGAGGACGTGTCGCCGGAGGAGATGGACCGCCGGATGGCCGAACTGTTCGGCGACGCCTGAGTCCCGGCGTCGCGGCCCGCGAGTCCGATACTCGCGGGCCGGGACGCGGTCAGCCGGTCAGCCGCTGACTATCGAATCGCCCTGGACGCGAACGCTCTTGGCGGCGAGCGGGCGGGGCGCGGGGCCGCTGAGCACCGCGCCGTCCAGGCCGAACTTGCTGTTGTGGCAGCGGCAGAGGATCGCGCCGTCGGCGACCGAGGACACCTTGCAGCCCGCGTGCGTGCAGGTGCTGTCCAGCCCGACGAAGGTACCCGCGGTCGGCTGGGTGACCACTGTCGTTCCGACGATCACGCCGCCGCCGACCGGAACGTCGGCGGTCTTGGCCAGTGCGTCGGCGGGTGCGGGTGCGCCGCCGCCCGCCGCGGGCGCCGCCTGCGTGGCGGGCGCGGGTTCGGAACCGGTCTCGCCGTAGGTCGAGCACGCGGTGAGGGCGGCGGCCGCGGCCACCATGCCCGCCGCGCTCACGACGACGGTGCGGCGGTCGATGTCGCTGGTCATGGGATATCTCCGTTCAGAAGGTGAGGCCGTTGTTCTGGAAGAACCACAGCGCCGAGGTGAGCCAGATGCCGACGAGTCCGGTGAGTACCAGCCCGCCCGCGACCGGAAGCGTCCAGCCTGGCAGTCCCTTGCGGGTGAGCAACAGCATCTTCGTGACGAAGACGCCGTAGAAGAAGCAGCCGAACAGCGAATGCCACAGCACCCTCGGCTCGTAGTCCTGATAGCCGAGCGCGTAGAGGCAGTGCACCGCGACCGGCACGCTGACCAGCACGGCAAGCCGTCCCGACCACACGTGCGCAGGCCCGACCCAGCCGGGTGCGCGCAGGCCGGGGATCTTGCCGTACATGGCGAGGGCCGAACCGAGTTGGAACAGCGCGAGGGCGGTGGCCACGGTCGCCAGCCAGGTCTTCACCGCGGTCGGGCTGGAGAAGCCCGCCACATTGATCGAGAAGAACCTCGGGTCGTGCGTCTTCCCGTATACGCCGAGCAGGATCGAGACCGCCGCGCCGACCAGGACGGCGACGACGATGGCGAGGGCGGGCGTGCCGGGGCGCGTGGTCGAGGTCTCAGCCGACATTGTCGTCACCGCTCACCTTGTTCGCCGTGACGGTGCGTCCGCCGACGGTGGCCGTGGCATTCGGCGCGAGCGCGGGCGCGGGCGAGGTGGCGCCGTCGGCGGCGCGCTGCACCCCGGTGACCCCGCCGCTCGCATCGATGATCCAACTCTGCCGCACGCCGTTGTCGGTGTAGACGTAGAGCCCCGCGGGCGGACTCACCGGCGCGGCGGTGAATTCCCACCGTCCGTCGCCGACCGCCAGCGTGCCGCGCACGCCCGCGCCGGTCGACGCACCGTCGAGCGTCGCGCCGTTCTTCCCGGTGAGCCGCAGCGTGCCGTTGCTGACATCGCCTTGGAGCCAGGATTCGACGGACCGACCGTCGCAGGCATAAGCCACGGCCTTACCGCCCTCGACGGTGATCTCCAGGGTGAGCGCACCCGCCGCGCGCTCGGCGATCTTGCCGACATAGTCGGCCTGCGCCGGGAACCCGGGAGCGGGCGGCGCGGCGGGCGCGCTCGACGGCGCGGGCGCCGCCGTGGTGGTGACCGCCGTGGTGGTGACCGCTGTAGTGGCTGTGGTCGTCGCGGTCGGCTCGGTCTCCTTGGACATGTTGACGATCAGCAGCACGATGCCGAGCACCGCCACCGCAGCCAGGGTTATCCATGGCCCCAGACGTTTCATGTGAACTCCTCGCTAGTCGGCCGTCCTCCCGGACGGCCGTGCGCTCCCCGTTCCGGCGGGGTCGCACTTCAGGAGTGTCAACGGGATAGCGAAACCGCCGGTTCAATCGAGGTTGCGAGCACTTTTCCAACGGCGTGTCGCGCCGTGTCGTCCGAGATGGGCGGACCCGACCGCCGATTCGCCACACGGAAAGTCACTACTCCACCGTTGCGCTCCTGCTGGTCGCGGTTCGCCGTAGCGCCGAGGATGTTCGCGGAACTAGTCTCGAAACGTGACCGCATTCACCGGATACCGGGGCGCGTTGATCGCCGAGACCGATGCGTTGGCCGAGCTGCTGCGTGCGGCCGATCCGGCGACACCGGTGCCGACCTGCCCCGGGTGGTCGCTGGCGCAGATCGGCACCCATGTCGGGCGCGCGCAGCGGTGGGCCGCCGCGATGATCGCCGCTCGTGCCACCGAGGCGATGGACACCCGCGCCGTGCCGGACGGCGCCATGCCCAAGCAGCCGGAGGCCGCGGCGCGCTGGCTGTCCGAGGGGGCGCGGATCGTCATCGACGCCGTCGACGCGACCGGACCCGAGGTGCCGGTGTGGGTTTCGTTCGGGGCGCCGTGTCCGGCGGAGCGGTGGATTCGCCGTCTTCTGCACGAGGCCGTCGTGCATCGCGCGGACGCGCTGCTCGCGCTCGACCGGCCGGTGACGGTGGACCCGGCCGTAGCCGCCGACGGGATCGACGAGTGGCTCGAACTGCTGGCGATCGGACTGTCCGGTCGTGGTGTCGCCGCGCTGCCCGGCGCGGCGACCATGCACCTGCATGCCGTCGATCCCGGTCTCGGCGACCGGGGCGAATGGATGATCCGGCCGTCGGGGTCCTCGATCGCGTTCGAGCACGGGCATGCGAAAGGGACCGTTGCGGTGCGTGGTTCGGCGACGGCGTTGCTACTGCTCCTGATGCGTCGCGTCGGTTCCGACGATCCCGCCGTCGAGATCCACGGCGACGGCGCGGTACTCACCCATTGGCTCGCCGAGACGCCCTTCTGAGCTCCGCGTCTGCGCAACGTAGAGCACGGCGACGGCCGGTCGTCACCCGCGCGATCCGGACCGCACCGTCAGTTCGAGCACGACGACGGCCACCGCGATCGTGATCACCACGGCCGCGCTCGAGCGGTCGCCGGTGCGGCCGTACATGACGGCCGCCACCAGCAGCGCGATCACGAAGAGGTAGGCGATGGCCCGTTTGAGGCCCGAATGCGCGCGCATCACAGCGGCCGATCGGTCGGCAGGTTGACGAAACTCGGTGCGGCGGGGTCGATGAGCAGGTGCTGTGGACGCAGTTCGCTCGCGTCGAGCATGGGACGGAAGGCGACGGCCTTGGGTGCGTTGCTCGCGAACACGTCGAGGCGCAGCCGGTGCCCCGGCTGGAGTACCGCCTGGGTCGGGATGACCGCGATATCGAGGGCGACGGGTTCGCCGGGGACCACCGGCCGGTGGTTGGCCACCGAGATCGGGATGTACGGCGCGGTGAGATCCCCGTTCGGCGAACGGGTGCTCGCGGCTTCGTCTATCGCGCGCAGCGACGCCGTCAGCTGTCCGGTGCTCAGTACTGTCGACCTGCCGTCGGGGGCGACGTCGTTGATCGTGACGCTCCAATACCCGTCGGTGGCATCGTATTTCGTCAGAAGGTGGACGTTGATCGGCCCGGATACCGTCGTCGCCGCGCCGACCGGTGCGCTGGTGAAGGTCAGCGCGTTGCGTTCGGCGATCCGGGAATCCTTGGCGCAGATGTCGAGGACCGAGAGCAGGCCTGCCGAGCCTTGCGCGGCGTCGCGCGAACAGACGGTGGTCAGTCCGGGGGCGATAGTGAGTTCGCCCGCGGCGGTGGGCGGACCCGCGCCGAGCGACCCGTCGTGCACGCTGTCATCGGTGCTCGCGCTCGCCGCGTCGCTCAGGTAGACGCGGCGATGCGTCACACCGGGTTGCGGGAAGGCGGGCAGCGTCACCCAGCCGCCGCCCTGTTCGTGCAACACGACCGGCCCGAATTCGTCGATGCCGTTGTCGATGCCCTTGAGCCAGTAGTCGAACCACACCCGTTGCAGCACGTCCAGCCGCGGTGGTGCGCCGGGAACACCCTGTCCCGCACCGGGATTGGCGTGATATGTGTCGCCGACCACCAACTTCTTCATGGCCCGTCCCGCCGGGATCCGCGGACCCGTGGCCGCGACGGTGGCCTCGGGTGTCCGCGCGATCGCCGGACCGGGTTCCGCGATCTGGGCGACGGCAGGCGCACGTGTGGGCTCGGAGGGCGCGATTTCGGAGAGAGCGGGCGGGGGCGCGGGTGCGACCGGTCCGGGCGCCGCGACTTCGGAGGCAGCAGGCGGGTGTGTGGTGACGGGTGGCGCCGGTGCGGGTGTATCGGCTTGTGCCGCGCCTTCGGCGGCGCCTGTGTCGGGTGGACCGGGGGCGGGCGCGGCGGGTGCGCTCGGCGCCGGTGCGATGTCGGCGGAGAGCGGGATCTTGTTGTAGATCGTGGTCGCGCTGTTGGCGAAGATGTCGTGCCAGCCGCCGTAGACGAAGGTCGGGACGGTGATGCGTTCCGGATGCCCGAGGATGCCCTGTCGGAAATCGCTGGTCTCGTCGAGTGCCTCGGCCAGCGCGGGCGGCATGTCGTCGAGGGAGTGCGTGGTGAGCGCTTGGGCGAGCAGGTCGTAGTTGGTCAGCGGATCGGCGAGGCGGTCTTCCAGCCATTTCCAGTCGAATTCGCCGCGCAGCATGGATCCCACGTCGGGGATCAGCTTCGAGCGGTTCACCGAAGTGAGCCACAGCGGAAGGAAGGTCATCCCGATACCGCCGCCGGGCGCAACGACATCGCGCATCAGGTCGCTGCCTGGCACCACCGGGAATATGGCCTTCAACGGCGCGGGCGCGTCCTCGGCGGCACGGAGTTGGTTGATGCCCGCGTACGATCCGCCGCTCATCCCGACGACCCCGTCGGACCAGGGTTGGCGCGCGGCCCATTCGATCACCTCGCGGGTGTCGAGTTGTTCGCGCGCGCCGAGCGTCTGCCACCTGCCCTGGGAGTGGCCGGTGCCGCGCACATCCGCCACGACCAGCGTGTATCCGCTGCGAACCAGCGCGCGGTCCACGCCGAGCACGGTCTGCACGGTGCCACCGTCGAGCGCGTGCACCAGATCGCCGAATCCGCTGATCGGTGTGCCGGTGAAGTTCATCTGTTGGGTGAGTTCCACGGCGAGCCGCTGCAATGGCGGCGAGGTCATCGCCGAATCGATGAGGTTGGTCATCATCTTGCTGTACGGGGTCATGGTGACGATCGCGGGCATCGGCGTGGTCGCCACCGCCCCCGACGCGTCGACCGGCCGGTACACATCGGCCTTCAGCACCACGCCGTCGCTCATGGTGATCGGCACGCCGGACTCGATGCGGATATCCGCGTACGGCTGCGCCCCGTCGTGCAGCGCCGTCCACTCCTCGACCGAGGCCACCGCCAGATCCGGCCCGTCCTCGACCACCGCGCCGACGGAAACACCCGCGACAACGACGAGGGCGACCGCCGCCGCCAGCACCACCCGCAACGACTTGCCCGACCCACGCCTCGGCACCACTCGAGCTCCTCCGACTCGGTCACCACGTCACGGACACCGGCCACGATAGCAATCGGCTACCGACATGTCCGCGACCCCTGGGTCCCCGGCAATACTCCCGTCCGCCCGCGGCGAGCACACGAATTCTCGGCAACCATGGATTCCGATGGCGCACTGTGCGTGTCGGATTCGACCGGGCGGTCGTAGGTGGTGAACCCTTCCCGCAGCGCACTGTGCGTGTCGGACTTCGGCGTCGGGAACGGGCCGGGGAGCAGTACGGCAAGTCCTACCGGCATGACTCACAGCGCGGGTGACGGCGGCTCGAATCGGTCCGGCGATCATCTTCGCCGGCGCTATCGATGGTGTGGACAGGTTGCCGATTGTATGGCTGAACTGCTGCTATCTCGTAGAAGTATAGTTCTAAGAAGTATAGTTATACATATGGCAGCGCTGATGAAGCCGGATCGGGTGTTCGATCGTGTTCGGGAATGGGAGGGTCTGGCCAGGTTCGCGAGTTCGCCCAGCTCCGATGTGCGCTTGGGCATCGTCAGTGGGCGGCGGCGCCAGGGGAAGACGTTCTTGTTGGACGCGTTGGCCGAGGCCGTCGGAGGGTTCTTCTTCACGGCTACCGATTCGACCGAAGCCGAGGCGTTGCGCGGGTTCGGGGAGGCGGTGGCCTCGTACGCGGGCGGCGGGCGTTACGCGTTCCGGGATTGGGACGAGGCGTTGGAGCGTCTGTTCGCGGTAGTCGGTGACGGGCTGGTGGTCATCGACGAATTCCCTTACTTGAGTAAGGCGAGTCCTTCGCTGCCTTCGGTGTTGCAGCGTGCGCTCGACCCGCGCGGCTCGGCCAGGAAATCGGGTGCGCGGATACTGTTGTGCGGTTCGGCGATGTCGGTGATGGGGAATCTGCTGTCGGGCAATGCGCCGTTGCGTGGGCGGGCCAGTATGGAGTTGATCGTCAGGCCGCTCGGATATCTGGATGCCGCGCGGTTCTGGGATATCGATGATCCCCGTCTCGCTGTACTCGTGCATTCGATCGTCGGTGGCACCCCGGCCTATCGGCGTGAATTCGTCGCCGGTGACGCGCCGGAGTCCCTGGCGGACTTCGACTCCTGGGTATTGCGTACGGTGCTCGACCCGCAGGTTCCGCTGTTCCGGGAGGCGCGGTATCTGCTCGCCGAGGAAACCGAGATTCGCGATGTCGCGTTGTATCACGCGGTGTTGGGGGCGATTGCCGGTGGTCACACGACACGCGGCGGCATCGCCAATGCGATCGGTCGTTCCTCGACCGATATCGGTCATCCGCTGTCGGTACTCGACGACGCGCAGTTGATCACCCGCGAAGCCGATCCGTTCAACCGGGGTAAGTCCACCTACCGGATCGCCGAGCCGCTCATCGTGTTCTACGAGGCGATCATGCGTCGCGAATGGACCAGGCTCGAACGCGGCAATACCGAAGCCGCGTGGCGCAATTCGCAGGCGACGTTTCGTTCGCAGGTCGTCGGTCCGCACTTCGAAGGGATCTGTCGCGAATGGGCGATGGCGGTCGATGCGGAGGTATTCGGGGAGCTGCCCGGGCAGGTGGCGGCGGCGACCGTCAACGATCCACGAGACAAGAAACAGATTCAGGTCGATGTGGCGGTTCTCGCGCCCGAGGAGACCGGGCATCCGCGCCGCATTCTCAGCCTGGGGGAGGTGAAATGGGATCGCACCATGACGCTCGGGCACCTGGAACGGCTCGAGCGGGCACGAGAACTTCTGTCGGCCAAAGGATATGACACCCGTAACACGGTTCTGTCCTGCTACAGCGGCGCGGGCTTCGACGAGAATCTGCGGGCTGCGGGGGCGGCTCCCGGAGAAAGAGCAGGTGAAACGGACGCGCCGATGCTGGTCGACCTGGATGCGATCTACGCATTGGAATAACCGCGAGTGTCGGATTCGACTCAGCGGCGGAAGGTGCCGAGGCCTTCCTCGTCGAAATATTCGAGGGTGACCGTGTCGTCGGTGAAACGGGCCTGTGAGATGGTGCCGGGCGGGGCGTTCTCACCGCTGAGGGTGAAGGTGAAGGTGTCGCCGTCCCAGTGTCGCAGCGGATAGGTGCGAGCTGTCGGGCCGAGGGTCAGGGTGAGTGCGCCGTCGGTCTCGGTGACGGTGGCCGGTCCCCAGTAGTCGTTGCCGTAGGTTCCGGCGTAGGCGGCGAGTGGTTTCGGGGGTGCGGGTGCGGTGGGCGGCGTGACTGCGACGAGTGCGCCTTCCGGGTCGTCCATGCTCGCGAACGCCGCTCGGTAGAGTGCGCGCCAGTCCTCGCGGACCTTGCCGTATTGCACGAGGTCGGCGAATTCCGCGGTCAGTGTTTCCGGAACACCGATGGGCGCGGCATTGGTGAGGGCGACGATCGCGACATCGGCGGATGGGATCACCAGGAAGTTCGTCGCCGCGCCGAGGGCGAACGCGCCGGAATGGCTGTAGGTCACGCGGGCGGCCGAGGTCGAGGAGACGTTGTAGCCGTACCCGTAGAAGCCTGCGCGCGCCTGAGGTGCTGCGGGCGGTGCGGAGACGATCTGCGGGGTCAGCGCCGGGAGCAGCGCTTGCGGTGGCGCGATGGTCGCGCCGTCGACCGTGCCGTCGGCGAGCAGCATCCGCAGCCAGCGCGCCATGTCGTTCACCGAAGAACTCGCGCCACCGGCGGGCGCTTGCGCGTCGGCGTCGCGGACCGCGCCTGACACCCACCGCCCGTCGACCGATGTGTGTCCTACCGCGCGGTTCGGCCGGTTCCGGTAGTCCTCGTAACGGGAGCTGGTCGAGTTCATACCGAGCGGCGCGTAGACGGTGTCCCGCGACAGCTGCGCCCACTCGACGCCCGCGCCGGTCGCGACCGCCTCGGCGGCGGCGGTCAGTCCGAAATTGGTGTAGTGGTAGGTGATTCGGAACGGGTCGAGCGGTTCCATGCGCAACCGCTCGAGCACCTGGCGGCGGTCGTAGCCGAGATCCTCGAGCCGGTCGCCCGCGTGGTCGGGCAGACCGCTGCGATGCGAGAACAGGTCGCCGACGGTGACGGTCGCGCTCACATTCGGGTCCTTCAGCGCGAACCAGGGCAGCTTCGACACGACCGGTGTCTCCCAGGTCACGGCGCCTGCGCCCACCTGATGCGCGACCACCGTCGCGGCCAGCGATTTCGATACCGAGGCCAGCTGGAACACCGTGTCGGCGTCCACGCGTTCCGCACGTCCGGCTTCGCGAACACCGAAACCCTTGCTGTAGACGGTCTTTCCGCCGTGCACCACCGCCACCGCCATTCCCGGTATACCGGATTCCCGCATCAGCGAGTCGACGAGCCCATCCAGTTCACCGACAGCTACTTCGACGGCGCGGTCGGGAAGTGCCAGCCCGGATACCTCGTTGGGCGGCGCGGGCGGCTGGGTCGAGGACGTCGCCGTGCCTGTCGCCGGCGTGTCGGGATGGGATGAGGAGCAGCTCGGGGTGGTGACGAGTACGAGTGCGGCGACCGGTATCGCGGCCGCGTAGAACCGACGTCGCGTCATGGGGCAACGGTAGTACTGCCGGGTGGTATTCGGCCCACGCCCGGGTAGTTGGCAATCTTTCCGTTACGAATGCGGCCCGCGGACCCGAACCGCGCCGTTGCGGGTCGGATCCGCGGGCGACCCCGCTCAGCTTCGGGCGATGGCCTCGAAGACCGAGGGGTCGACCAGGGTGGAGGTGTCGCCGAGTTCGCGTCCCTCGGCGACGTCGCGCAGGAGTCGGCGCATGATCTTGCCGCTGCGGGTCTTGGGGAGTTCGGGGACGATGTGGATTTCGCGTGGTCGGGCGATGGGGCTGATCTCGCGCGACACCGCCGTCTTCAACGCGGCCACCAGGGTGTCGCCGGTGTCGGTGGTTTCGGCGGTGAGGATGACGAAGGCCACGATCGCTTGACCGGTCGTCTCGTCGGCGGCGGCCACGACGGCGGCTTCGGCGACTCCGGAGTGTCCGACGAGGGCGGATTCGACTTCGGCGGTGGAGATGCGGTGTCCTGAGACGTTCATGACGTCGTCGACGCGTCCGAGGACCCAGAGGTCGCCGTCGGTGTCGAGTTTGGCGCCGTCGCCTGCGAAGTACCAGCCGTCGGCGGCGAAGCGTGCCCAGTAGGTTTCGCGGAAGCGGTCCATGTCGCCCCAGATGCCGCGCAGCATCGACGGCCACGGCTTGTCCAGGACCAGGTAGCCGTTGGCTTCGGTTTCGCCGAGGCCGACGTCTTTGCCGTCTTCGTCCACCACGCGGGCGCTGATGCCGGGCAGTGGTGTCATGGCGGCGCCGGGTTTGGTGGTGGTGACGCCCGGCAGCGGGGAGATCATGATCGCCCCGGTTTCGGTTTGCCACCAGGTGTCGACGATGGGTGCGGTGTCGGCGCCGATGACGTGGCGGTACCAGCGCCAGGCTTCGGGGTTGATGGGTTCGCCGACGCTGCCGAGTAGGCGCAGGCTGGTCAGGTCGTGGGCGTCGGGGATCTGGCGTCCCCATTTCATGAAGGTGCGGATGAGGGTGGGGGCGGTGTAGTAGAGGGTGACGCCGTATTTTTCGATGATCTGCCAGTGGCGGTGCTCGTCGGGGAAGTTGGGGGTGCCTTCGTAGACGATCTGGGTGGCGCGGTTGGCCAGTGGTCCGTAGACGATGTAGGAGTGTCCGGTGACCCAGCCGATGTCGGCGGTGCACCAGTAGATGTCTTTTCCGGGTTTGTGGTCGAAGACGGTGTGGTGGGTGTAGG
>NZ_JADMLG010000014.1 GCF_015674855.1 Nocardia bovistercoris
GATGGGGTTGATAGGCCAGAACTGGAAGTCCGGTAACGGGTGTAGGTGACTGGTACTAATAGGCCGAGGGCTTACCAAGACAAAGAATGTGCGTCCACTGTGTGGTATCTGAAACAACACACGATCACCCCTTTCCCCGACCGGGGGGAGTGCGGGTCCGAGGAGTAGATCCGAGGTCCTGTACCGTTCCTGGTGTCGTGGTGGTGGGGTGGTGGTTGGTTTCACAGTGTTACGGCGGCTATAGCGGTAGGGAAACGCCCGGTCCCATTCCGAACCCGGAAGCTAAGCCTGCCAGCGCCGATGGTACTGCACTCGACAGGGTGTGGGAGAGTAGGACACCGCCGGAACATCATTCGAGTGTGGCCCCCGACCTTCTGGTCGGGGGCCACACCCATTTCAAGACCATTTCCGCCGCTCCCAGCGCGATTCGTCGATGCTGGTCGGTTCTCGTTCCCTTCCCTTCGCCCGCTGTTTCCGGGACGAATCGAGCAGTGCGCTCTCCCACGGCAGATCCTTCGCCTACCCACGATTCAGCCGCGTCGCGATGGGTATCGCGGCAGATGTTGTGTTCCGCGCGTCCCGAGTGTGATCGGAGTCCGGACTACCGGCCCGCTCCTTCGGGAGGCGGTGGCAGTGGGAAGGAGGCACAGTGGAGTGATGTCGCCGTGGGAGGAACGGCACCCGTCCACGGTCTCGGACTGGGACGACGCCCGTCGCAGGGCCCGACTGCGGGATACCCGCCGCGGGCCCGATCGCACGGCGTGGCGCCGGACCGGGACGATACTGGTGCGGGCGGCCGCGCTGCTCGTCGTCGTGCTCGTCGTCTTCGTCCAGTACTGGTCGATCGACGTGGCGCCCGAACGCGCTCGGTTGGCCAGAACCGAGCCGTCGGTGCTGCCTGTCGCGACACCGGCGGACGACAGGAACTGGGACACCGTCGTCGTCGACATGGTCGGGCTCGGCGGGCTCAATGCCAGTGACACCGCCGCGTCGTTGCCGTCGCTGCGCCGGATGGGTGTGGTGTGGGCGATCAGGTACGACAATCGCGGTATCGACACCAAGGTGATCGCGGAGTTGATCACCCGCGCGGCCGTGATGTCGGGCATGAAGAACGTGATCCTGGTCGGGCACAGCATGGGCGGGGTGATCGCCCTGGAGGTGGGCAAGCATATTCACACCGACGGTGACCGGCGACTGGTCGCGGTGCTGTTGGACTGCACGCCGATGGATTTGAACGCGGTCAGGACCGAGAGTCGCGGACGCGGCGAGGACATGGTGCGGTGGATGCGCTGGCTGCCGGGAGCGCGGGAGAGTCGCGGGCTGCGGATCGTGGTCGAGTCCTACGCGCGCAGAGAGCAATTCATGGATGTCTCGGAGTGGGGGCTGCCCGGTGTGCGCGGCGATCGGCTCGAGGGGGTGGTCGAGGAGGTCGTGCGGGAGAAGATCCTGTCCGAGGACGTGGCAAGCAACGGGTTGATCGAGGCGCAGTTCCTCGCGATCGTCGCGGGCGGCGCGGTCAACGATCTGCGCGCGCTGTCGGAGCCGGTGCACGGAAAGCCGCGTCCGGCCATCGTTTTCCTGCGTCCGCGCGATCCGTCGGCCGACAATGTCGTTGACGTCGCCTATTCGCACCGGGTGCTGGTCGATCAGGTCGGTGGCGAGGACGGTTCGCTGCTCGTGGCCTTCCCGCGCAATACCGGGCACGCCAATCCGCGGCAGCGACCTGCCGAATACAACCGGGTGATCACCGAGCAGGTATTGCCGTTCGTCCAGCGCTATCAGAACCAAGCGAGGGCGACGGGAACCTCCGCAGCACCGCGCTGAGCGGAAGCTTTCGCGGCTTCGAGCAACCCCACAGTTCGAATCAGCGGAAATCAAACGGTATTACGGACCGGGCGGTTTTGATTCAATCGCGCCTATGTATCGACCACGCTCTTTCCCGGGCGGCCTCCGCGGCCGCGCTATCGCCGCGTTGCTCACCGTGGCCACCGTCGCGAGCCTCGGGCTCGCCGGGTGCGCGAGCAATGACGACCCGGTCGGTACCGGATCCGCCGATGCCCCGCTGCCGACCGAGGTCCCGGCGGGCACCACCCTGACCGTGGCCGACCAGTCCGAACGGCTCCAGCAGGCGCTGCGGCTGTCCGGCGAGCTGGACAAACTGCCGTTCAAGGTCGAATTCGCCAATTTCATCGGCGGACCGGCGATTCTCGAGGCGTTCCGCGCCGAGGCCGCCGACGTGGCACCGGTCGGCGACGTACCGCCCATCCACGCGCTGGCGGCCAAGCAGGACGTGCCGATCATCGCCGCCTACCAGACCGCGCCCGAGGCGATGAAACTCGCGGTGGCGCCGGGGCGTTCGATCACCCGATTGGCGGATCTGAAGGGCAAGAAGATCGCCTACGCCGAGGGCACCGCCCAGCAGGCCGCGGTGCTGCGCGCGCTGGACAAGGCGGGCTTGAAGACCGGCGACGTGGAACTGATCCGCTTGCAGCTCGCGGAGTTCCTCGACGCCGTGCGCACCGGACAGGTCGACGTCGCACCGCTGCTCGAGCCGAACGTCACGCGGTTCCTGCGCACTCAGGGAACCACGCTGATCCCGGATGCCGAGACCACGGGGATCTATCCCGGCCTGGCGTATCTGTACGCGCGGCGCGCGGTGGTGCAGGACCCGGCCAAGGCCGCGGCGACCCGGCTGCTCGTGGCGGCCTACGTGCGCGCGTACCAGTGGGTGAACACGCATCCGCAGGAGTTCGCGCAGCGGTACTACGTGGACAACCAGAAGGTGAGTCCGGAGGACGCCAAGCGGATCGTGGAATCCTTCGGCGTCTTCACCTTCCCGCATCTGGATCAGGCGCTGGTGGATCGTCAGCAGTCCACCATCGATCTGATCGACGCGGCCGGTGAACTGCCCCGCAAGATCAAGGCCACCGACGGATTCGACCTGCGCTTCGACGCGGTCATCACGCAGACGGTGACCGAGATAGGCGCCTCGTTCGAACGGAAGAAGAGCTGATGGCCATTCGCACCGTCGAGGCGGGATTCCTCGGCAGACTGCCCGTGTTGCGCCGCGCGGAGGCTGATCCGGTGCTCGCGCAGCGCAAACCGGGCCGTCGTCGGCTCGGGCCCGGGCGTCCGATCCCGTTCGGCATCGGGATCGGTCCCGTGCTGCTGGTGCTGGCCTGGGTGATCGGGTCGGCCACGGGCAGTATCGACGCCGAGACGTTGCCCGCGCCGTGGACGGTGGCCGAGACCGCAGGCGACCTGATCGCCGACGGTCGCCTGCAATCGAATCTGCTCACCTCGCTGCAGCGGGCCGGGCTCGGGCTCGGCATCGGTGTGCTCGTCGGTCTGGTGCTCGCCCTGGTCGCGGGCCTGAGCCGGATCGGTGAGGCGCTGGTGGACGGGCCGATCCAGATCAAGCGCGCGATTCCGACGCTGGCGCTGATCCCGCTGTTCATCGTGTGGTTCGGCATCGGCGAGGAGATGAAACTCATCGTCATCACCACCAGCGTTGCGATCCCGATCTACATCAACACCCACGCCCAACTGCGCAGCGTGGACGCCCGCTATGTGGAATTGGCGCAGACCGTTGGACTTTCGCGTTGGGAGTTCGTCCGGCGGGTGGCGCTGCCCGGTTCGCTGCCCGGCTTCTTCACCGGCCTGCGGCTTGCGGTGACCATCGCGTGGCTGGCGCTTGTCGTGGTCGAGCAGGTCAACGCCACCAGCGGCATCGGCTATCTCATGACGCAGGCGCGCACCTACGGCCAGATCGATGTGATCGTGGTCGGCCTGGTGATCTACGGCCTGCTCGGACTGTTCGGCGATATCGCCGTTCGGGTGTCGGAGAGGAGGGCGCTGTCGTGGCGACAGACGTTGGGAGGCTGAGCGATTCCGGCAGCGTCGTGCGGCTGCGCAAGCTGAGCCGCGGCTTCGGTGAGCGGGTGGTGTTGCGTGACATCGACATCGATATCGCGCGCGGCGAGTTCGTCGCGCTGCTCGGGCGCAGTGGTTCCGGTAAGAGCACGCTGCTGCGGGCGCTGGCCGAACTCGACCACGACGTACCGGGTTCCGGTGAACTGACGGTGCCCGCCGAACGCGCCGTGGTGTTCCAGGATTCGCGGTTGCTGCCGTGGTCGCGGGTGCTGGAGAACGTGACGCTCGGGCTGCGCGGTTCCGACGCGGACGCCAGGGGGCGCACCGCGTTGGCCGAGGTCGGTCTCGCGGGGCGGGAGCGGGCCTGGCCCAAGGAGTTGTCCGGTGGTGAACAGCAGCGGGTCGCGTTGGCGCGCTCGCTGGTCAGGGAACCGCGACTGCTGCTCGCCGACGAACCCTTCGGCGCACTCGACGCGCTGACGCGGATCAAGATGCATGCCCTGTTGCAGGTGTTGTGCGCCGAACACAAGCCCGCCGTCCTGCTGGTCACCCACGATGTCGACGAGGCCGTGCTGCTCGCCGACCGGGTGCTGGTCCTCGACGAGGGCCGCATCACCCTCGACCGGCGCGTCGACCTGCCGCGCCCGCGCCGCCACGGCGACCCCGAATTCGTCCGGCTGCGCGAAGCGCTGCTGGCCGGGCTCGGCGTCGACACCGTGCCATCGAACTCTCGCGAGGAAGCGAAGACCGCCTCATGACCGAGCTACGTCAGCTCAGCCTCAATGCCTTCATCTACCCCTCCGGACACCACGAGGCCGCCTGGCGGCACCCGTGGAGCAGGCCGGACCGGATCTACGATGTGCGCTACTACCAGGAGATCGGGCGCACCGCGGAAGCCGCGAAACTGGACGCGGTGTTCTTCGCCGACGGTCCGGCGCTGCGCACCGAGGTCAAGCACAACGCCGCCTCCGGACTCGAGCCGATTACGCTGCTGACCGCGATCGCCACCGCCACAACCCATCTCGGGTTGATCGCGACCGCGTCCACCACCTATTACGAGCCGTACAACCTGGCGCGGCTGTTCTCCACGCTCGACCACATCTCGGGCGGACGCGCGGGCTGGAACATCGTCACCACCGGAACCGATCTGGCGGCGGCGAACTTCGGGCTCGACAGCCACCCCGACCACGCCGAACGTTACGCCAGGGCACGGGAATTCGTGGACGCGGTGGTCGCGCTGTGGGACAGCTGGGAGGACGACGCGATCGTGCTCGACCGCGAGTCCGGCGTGTACGCGGACACCGACAAGATCCACCGGATCGATTTCGCCGGTGCGTATTTGAAGGTGCGCGGGCCGTTCAACGCGCCGCGCACGCCGCAGGGGCGGCCGGTGCTCGTGCAGGCGGGCGCCTCCAACGAGGGGCGGGCGTTCGCGGGCAAGTACGCCGAGGCGATCTTCACCGCGCATCAGCGGCTCGAGGACGCGCAGGCGTTCTATGCCGACATCAAAGCCAAGGCGCGGGAATTCGGTCGCACGCCCGACCAGGTCAAGATCCTGCCCGGCATCAGTCCGTTCATCGCCGACACCGAGGCGGGCGCCAAGCGGCTCGAACGCGAGTTCAACGAGCTCACGGTGCCGGAATACGGGCTGAAGCAGCTCGAGGGACTGGCGAACACGAGTCTGCGGCATCTGGATCTCGACGAGCCGATTCCACTCGAATTGTTCAGTGACGCGGGCGATGTCACCGACAACGACCGCAGTCGCCGTCAGGTGGTCGCCGGTATCGTGCAGCGTGAGCGGCCCACCGTGCGCGGACTGCTGCACCGGCTCGCGGGTGCGCGCGGGCATCGGGTGTTCGCGGGGACCCCGGAGCAGGTGGCCGACACCATCGAGGAATGGTTCCGCGACGGCGCCGCCGACGGATTCAATGTCATGCCGCCCTACTATCCCGGCGGGCTCGAGGTGTTCGCCGAGTCGGTGGTGCCGATTCTGCAGCGGCGCGGCATCTTCCGCACCGAATACACCGGGACCACCCTGCGCGACCATTTCGGTCTCACCCGCCCGGAGAGCGGTTTCGCGCAGCAGCCCGCGCTGGCTCGGTGAGTGCCGGAGCGTGCTGTAATGCCATGGTCGGTGACCGGTCTTCCGTGCCGGGATCGGTCACCGACCGTGTGGTGAGCAGCCGATGAGCGGGTCCGCCCGCGTCGATCCCGAACTGTCGGAACCGTTTCCGCTGCGCAGGCTGACGTGGACGGTGTTCGTGCCGATGGCGGTCTACAGCACCGGGTACGGCGCGGCGGCGCCGATGTACGTGCTGCGCGCGCTCGACCTGGGCGTTTCGGCGGCCGCGGCGGGCATCATCGTGGCGCTCACCGGGTTGGGGATGGTGCTCGCGGATCTGCCCGCCGGTTCGATCGTGGCGCGCATCGGGGAACGCGGGGCGGTCGCGGCGGGGTCGCTGGTCGGCGTGGTCGGTGTGGTGGCGGCCGCTTGCGCGCCGAATATCGGGATGTTCGCGGTCGGGATGGTGTTGATCGGGGTGTCCGGGGCTGTGTGGGGGCTGGCGCGGCAGTCGTATCTGGTTGCGGTGGTGCCGCGTGCGCGACGCGGTCGCGCGTTGTCGTTGATGGCGGGGGCCTCGCGGTTCGGTACGTTCTGCGGTCCGTTTCTCGGGGCGGGGCCGGTGCACGCGGTCGGGCCGAACGGTGCGCTGTGGTTGCAGCTCGGTGCGACGGTGGTGTCGGCGGCCGCCATGATGTCGATCGCTACGCCCGACGGGGAGCGTGCCGATGCCTCGGAACGGTCCATGTCGGTGGTGATCGCCGAGAACCGCAGGGTGCTGGGGACTTTGGGGGCGGCGGCGTTGGTGACCGGTGCGGCTCGGGCGGCTCGGGTGACGTTGCTGCCGTTGTGGGCCGCGCATGTCGGGGTCGGTGCGGCTACCACCAGTCTGATCTTCGGCGTGGCCGGTGCGGTGGACGTGGTGATGTCGTATCCGGCGGGGGTGTGGATCGATCGGTATGGCAGGCGGGCGACCGGTGTTCCCGCGATGGTCCTGTTCGCGGTCGGGTACGGGCTGCTGCCGCTGACCTCGACCGCGGTGACGGTCGGTGCGGCGGCGGTGGTGCTCGGTGTCGCCAACGGACTCAGCAACGGGTTGATCATGACCGTTGGGGCCGATGTGGCGCCGGTGGGGAAGCGGGCCGAATTTCTCGGGGCGTGGCGGTTGGCCCACGATCTCGGCTATCTCTTCGGGCCGGTCGCCGTGGGGGTTGTCGGGGCGGTGGCACTCGGAGGCGCGGCGGTTGTGGTGGCGGTGGTGTCGGTTGCGGGGGCGGAGGCGATGCGGCGGTGGTTCCCCGGGGTGCCCGCGGGTGGGGATGTGGTGTCGCGGAAGTTGTGATGGTGGTCGTGTTCGAGTGGACGGGTCAGCGGGCGTGGGTGCCGAGGAGGTGGCGGATGCCGCCTACGAACAGGTTCAGGGCGAAGTCGAATCGGGCTGTGGGGTTGGTGGTTTCGTCCAGGGGGGAGGTGGTCTCGGGGAGGGCGCCCGCGGAGTCCATTTGGATGCGGGACTGTTCGTCCACGGTGTGGCCCAGTACGTAGTAGAGGAGGGTGTAGGCGGTGGATTCGGCTTCCTGGCGCGGCATTCCGGCGCGGAGTACGGCGCTGACCATGCGTTCGCGGCCTTTGCTCGTGGTCAGGCGGGAGGCGTAGGTGGCCGAGACGAGTTCGGCGCCGTCTCGGTAGGCCAGTAGGCAGTCGCGGAGGCGGTGGGCCAGTTCGGTGAGCTGGTCGGGCCAGTCGGCGGTGGTGACCGGGTCGTCCATGGGGGTGAGGATTCGGTCGGCCACGGCGCCGAGGAGGGCCTGTTTGTTGGGGAAGTGCCAGTAGAGGGCGCCGGGTTGGACCTGGAGTGAGGCGGCGAGGCGCCGCATCGTCAGGTCGGCCAGTCCGTATCCGTCGAGTATGGCGATCGCGCCATCGACGACGTCCGCTCTGTGCAACTGCACGAGTCGCCTCCCGGTGTTTGACTCCCTGTCCGGCGCTACCCTAGCCTGAACACCGTTCAAGTTGCACGGCCACCTCGGCCGGACGAAGGGATTCGCACCGTGACGCAGGCATCCGTGACCCCCGCGCGGCCCACCTCGGCCGACGCCGACATTCTCGCCGTCGCCCGTGAGCAGGTGCTCGAGGGCGGCGAAGGGCTGAGCCAGGAGCAGACCCTAGAGGTGCTGCGCCTCGGGGACGACCGGCTCGAGGAACTGCTCGCGCTCGCCCACGAGGTCCGGATGCGGTGGTGCGGTCCCGAGGTCGAGGTCGAGGGCATCATCTCGCTCAAGACGGGCGGTTGCCCGGAGGACTGCCATTTCTGCTCGCAGTCGGGGCTCTTCCAGTCGCCGGTGCGCGCCGCTTGGCTCGACATTCCGAGCCTGGTCGAGGCCGCCAAGCAGACCGCGAAGACCGGCGCGACCGAGTTCTGCATCGTCGCCGCCGTGCGCGGTCCCGACGAGCGGCTGATGGCGCAGGTCGCCGCGGGTGTCGAGGCGATTCGCAACGAGGTCGACATCCAGGTCGCCTGCTCGCTCGGCATGCTCACGCAGGAGCAGGTCGAACAGCTCGCCGCGATGGGTGTGCACCGGTACAACCACAACCTGGAGACCGCCGAGTCGTACTTCCCGAACGTGGTCACCACCCACACCTGGGCCGAACGCTGGGACACCCTGCGCATGGTGCGCGAGGCCGGTATGGAGGTCTGCTGCGGCGGCATCCTCGGGATGGGCGAAACGCTGGAGCAGCGCGCGGAATTCGCCGCGAACCTGGCCGCGCTCGACCCGGACGAGGTGCCGCTGAACTTCCTCAACCCGCGCCCAGGCACCCCCTTCGGCGACCTCGAGGTCCTGCCCGCCGCCGACGCGCTGCGCGCGGTCGCCGCCTTCCGACTCGCGTTGCCGCGCACCATGTTGCGGTTCGCGGGCGGTCGTGAGATCACCCTCGGCGATCTGGGCGCGCGGCAGGGCATCCTCGGCGGCATCAACGCCGTCATCGTCGGCAACTACCTCACCACCCTCGGGCGGCCCGCCGAAGCCGACCTCGATCTGCTCGGCGAGCTGAAGATGCCGATCAAGGCGCTCAACGAAACGCTGTGAGCGAAGACCATGAGTAATGTCATGGATATGGACGCGCGCTACAACCCGTTCACCGGCGAACCGGTGGTGCCGGGACACGACGAGGCGATCCCGGCCGCCGCGGCACTCGGCCTCGAGCCGCCGCGCTACTGCGAGCAGTGCGGGCGTCGCATGGTGGTGCAGGTGAGCCCGGACGGTTGGTGGGCGCGCTGCTCCCGACACGGGCTGCTCGAGTCGGCGAAGCTGGAACGCCGCTAGTGGGGGCCGCCGAGCGGAGCGGACTGCGGCGCGAGGTGGGGGCGGCACTGCTGGTCGTCGCCGGGGTCGTGTGCACCGGCGTCATCGGCGGAGTGCTCTGGGGGGTCATCGCCCCCGCCGAACAATTGCTGGTCACCCAGCCGGGACGCGGTTCCGCGCTCACCGGCGAGAGCGTGCACCAGTTCGACGCGCTGGCCATCTTCGCCTGCCTCGGCGCGGCCATCGGCGTGGTCTCGGCGGCGGGCGCGTGGCGGTTGCGTACCGCGCGTGGTCCGCTGTTGCAGGTCGGCTTGCTCGTCGGATCGCTGCTCGGCGCGTTCGCGATGCGGCTGTTCGGGGAGGCGGTGGCCGAATGGCAGCATCCGCGACCCGACGACCCGCCGGTGGGGCAGATCATCACGATCGCACCGGTGCTCGGCAGCGCGCTCGCCCTGATCGTACAGCCGCTCATCGCCTCGATCGTGGTGCTTTTCCTGGCCGCGTTGAGTCCGCGCGAGGATCTCGGCACCGGTTACACCGGCGCCTTCGGTGCGCGCGGTCCGGTGCCGCGCTACGGACCGAACGCGCCCGATGGCGCCCCGGGCGGTTTGATCCAGTACGGCCCCTACGAAAGCGATCCGCTGCCGCAGAGCCGTTCCGTGCGCTGAGCCGACGGCCGGGTGATTCCGGTCCGGATATCCGGATGGTGTTCTCGGCGCGCCGCCGCGGATCGGGTCGGCTCAGCAGATCGGTTTCTCCGCCGACGACAGGATCCTGACGGGCACGGGCCCCGACGACGCGATGACGCTGTGGGATGTCGCTTACGACCCCGCCGTGCGACTGAACGCCGAGATCGCGTGCGGGTGCTGCGCGCGGCGAAAAGTCCTGACCGGGCCGCGATGACGGTCGACCGACGACCGACGGGTCGGTGGTCGCTCCGATCGGAGTGACTCGCGGATGGTCGTTCGTTGATGCGCGCGTTGCGAGGGAGGTGGGACGACGTGCAGGCGTGGGGTCGGCCGCCCTGGGTTCGCGAGCGGGGCCCGCGCTCGAAATTCGATGGAATGCTCGCGCGTCGCGAGTTACCGTCGAACGAGGAATTGGAGGCGAGGGAGGGCCGGTGACGAAATCCACGAGAGACGTGCCGGTGGCCGAGAACGCCGGTGAGCGTCCGGATCTGGCGGCGTGGCGGTGGCGTCAGGCGCTGCGGCAGAGCAGTGCCGCGCAGCCGGTGCGCAACAAGCGCAAGTACCGTCGCGGTGCGAAGCATCGCAAGCGGGCGCACGAATCCTGAACGCGGACAGCGGAATTACGCTGCGGCCCTGGGCATCGCGGTGCGCGGGGCCGCATTCGGAACGGTTCAGGTCGGTGGGCGCAGCGCCGCGAATTCGTCGGTGACGCGGATGCCGGTGTCGCTGAAGCGGTAGAGGGCGGCGGGGCGTCCGCCCGCGCGGCCCGGCGCGGCGGTCTCGCCGGTGGGGGTGATCACCTTGCGGCGTGAGAGCACCCGTTGCAGGTTGGTGGTGTCCACGTCGTAACCGAGTGCGGCGCAATAGATCGCCCGCAGTGTGGACATGGTGAAGGTGCCGGGGGCGAGTGCGAAGGCGATATTCGTGTAGGACAGTTTCGCGGCCAGTCGGGTGCGCGCGTGGTTCGCGACGACGCCGTGGTCGAAGGACATGGTCGGCAGCGCCGAGACCGGATGCCAGGTGGTGTCGTCGGGCAGTTTCGGGTCGGCGGTGAGGGGAACGAGGCCGAGGTAGGCCGAGGCGATGCGGCGCGGCGCGGGCACGCGGTCGGGCGCGCTGAACACCGCGAGCTGTTCGAGGTGGGCAAGTTCGCGCACGTCCACCTTCTCGGCGAGTTGGCGGCGCGCGGAGTCGTCGAGGTCCTCGGTGTCGCGCAGGCGGCCCCCGGGTAGGGACCAGGTGTCCTTCTGCGGGTCGAGCGCGCGTTCCCACAGCAGTACCGCCAGTTCGGTGCGCGCGCTGGACCGAGGTGCGGGCGAGCCCGTCTCCGCGGGGTCGGCGACGCTGCTACCTGCGCAGATGTCGGTGCGGAAGCGGCGAACCTGGAACACGGCGGTGAGCGTTTCGTGGATGGTGCTACTATGGGCCACGTTTTCGATTGTAAGTCGAAAACCTGGTTGGGTGCGAATCGGCGAGGTTGCCGATCGCACGAGAGAGGAGCCATCATGGCGACGACAGGTGCGAACACAGCGCCCGCGCTGATGGAACACGTGATCGACGGACCGTTCGGATACGGGGGCGTCGAGGCTTCGCCCGAATGGGCGAACGAGGTCGAGCGGCTCGCGCGGCAGCGCGGCGCCACGATCCTGGCGCACAACTATCAGCTGCCCGAGATCCAGGACGTGGCCGACCACGTCGGCGACTCGCTGGCGCTCTCGCGCATCGCGGCCGAGGCGCCCGAGGACACCATCGTGTTCTGCGGCGTGCACTTCATGGCCGAGACGGCGAAGATCCTCAGCCCGGACAAGACCGTCCTGATCCCGGACCAGCGGGCGGGCTGCTCGCTGGCCGATTCCATCAGCGCCGACGAACTGCGCGCGTGGAAGGCCGAATTCCCGAACGCGGTCGTGGTCTCGTACGTGAACACCACCGCCGAGGTGAAGGCGCTCACCGACATCTGCTGTACGTCCTCGAACGCCGTCGACGTGGTCGCTTCCATCGACCCCGACCGCGAGGTGCTGTTCCTGCCCGACCAGTTTCTCGGCGCGCACGTCAAGCGCGTCACCGGCCGGGAGAACATGCACATCTGGGCGGGCGAATGCCACGTGCACGCGGGCATCAACGGCGACGAACTGACCGAACAGGCCCGCGCCCACCCCGACGCCGAACTGTTCGTGCACCCCGAATGCGGTTGCGCGACATCGGCGCTCTACCTCGCGGGCGAGGGCGCGTTCCCGGCCGAGCGGGTGCACATCCTGTCCACCGGCGGCATGATCGACGCCGCGCGCGCCGCCACCTCGACGCAGGTGCTCGTGGCGACCGAGATCGGCATGCTGCACCAGTTGCGCAAGGCCGCGCCCGGCATCGACTTCAAGGCCGTCAACGATCGCGCGTCCTGCAAGTACATGAAGATGATCACCCCGGCCGCCCTGCTGCGCTGCCTCACCGACGGCGCCGACGAGGTGCACGTGGACCGGGAGACCGCCGCGCGCGGTCGCAGTTCCGTGCAGCGCATGATCGAGATCGGCAATCCCGGTGGAGGCGAGTGATACCCGTCGCGCGGTAGGCGAGGCGAGGAGTGTGACGCCGTGACGGTCCCGGTGTCGATCGAATGGGAGACCGCGGCCGATCTGGTGGTGATCGGCGGCGGCGTCGCGGGACTGACCGCGGCGCGCACCGCGTCCCTGCGCGGCGCGCGGGTGCTCGTGCTGAGCAAGGGCGGACCCACCGACACCGCGACCCAGTACGCGCAGGGCGGTATCGCGGTCGTGGCGCCGGGCGGGGATTCCGTCGAATCCCACGTCATGGACACCGTGGCGGCGGGCGCCGGACTGTGCGAGGTCGAGGCGGTGCGCTCGGTGGTGGCGGGCGGTCGGCAGGCCGTGGCCGCGCTGACCGATCTCGGCGCGGTGTTCGACCTCGGGCGCGACGGCCAGATCTCGCGGACCCGCGAGGGCGGGCACAGCACCCGGCGCATCATCCACGCGGGCGGCGACGCCACCGGCGCTGAGGTGCAGCGCGCGCTCAACGCGGCCGGGCTGCCGGTGCTGTTCGGGGCGGCGGCCTGCGAGGTCGTCACCGGACCGGGTGGCGTGCGCGGGGTGATCGCGGTGTCGGAACAGGGGTTCGGCGTCGTGCACACCCCGGCGGTGCTGTTGGCCACCGGCGGTCTCGGACAGCTCTACGCGCTCAGCACCAATCCGCCGGGCGCGACCGCCGACGGCGTCGCGTTGGCGCTGTGGGCGGGCGCCGCGGTCGCCGACCTGGAATTCGTGCAATTCCATCCGACCGTGCTCTACACCCCCGGCGGCACCGGGCGGCGTCCGCTCATCAGCGAGGCGGTGCGCGGCGAGGGCGCGATACTCGTCGACGCCGATGGCCGGTCGGTGACGGCGGGCGTGCATCCGCGCGGCGACCTCGCACCGCGCGACGTGGTGTCGCGGGCCATCGCGGCGCGCATGCGCGAACTCGGGTCCGACCACGTGTATCTCGACGCGCGCGCCCTCGACGGGTTCGCCCGCCGCTTCCCGACCATCACCGCTTCTTGCCTTGCGGCCGGACTCGACCCGCGCGTCGACCTGATCCCGGTCGCCCCGGCCGCGCACTACCAGTGCGGCGGCGTGGTCACCGATCCGCACGGACGCACCGGCGTGCCCGGCCTGTACGCGGCGGGCGAGGTGGCGCGCACCGGACTGCACGGCGCGAACCGGCTCGCTTCCAACAGTCTGCTGGAAGGACTCGTGATCGGGGAGCGGGTCGGCGCTGCGGTCGCCGAACGGGCCGAGGTGGAGGCCGAGGTCACCGAGGTGCGCGTGCGCAGCATGCCGCGCGTCGCCCGCGCGGCTCTGCAACAGGTGATGACCGCGCACGCCGGGGTGGTCAGGGACCGCGACGGACTCGACGAGGCGACGCAGCGGCTGGAACGCGCCGTGCTGCGCAGCATGTCCACCCGGTTCGCGCAGTCCGTCCGCGACCGCGAGACCGCCGTCGTGCCGCTCGCGCCGGAGATCCGCGCCGCCCAGCGCATCGCCGACCTCGAGGACGGCGCGCTCACCCTGACCGCGCGCGTCATGCTGCTCGCCGCGAGCGTGCGCACCGAGAGTCGCGGCTGCCATACCCGTTCCGATCACCCCGAGGCCGATCCCGCACTGCGTCACAGCATCCCGATCCGCCTCGACAGCGACGGACATCCCGACGTGCGGCCCATGGCGGGCGCGCCGGAAGGTCCGCTGCTGGCCACCCGCCTCGCCGCCGATCCCGACGGCCCCCACCTCTCGGTGGCCGTGCCGTGATCGCGGGCGAACCCGTGAGGAGTGCACCATGACACTGGATTCCACCTTGCGTCCCGAAGAGGTCGGCGCGCTGATCCGCACCGCGCTGGAGGAGGACCTGCGCTACGGCCCCGACGTGACCACCATGGCGACGGTGCCCGCCGACGCGGTGGTCAAGGCGTCGGTGGTCACGCGCGCGCCCGGCGTGGTCGCCGGACTCGACATCGGGCTGCTCGTCTTGGACGAGGTGATCGGCGCGGGGAACTACGAGGTCACCGCGCGTGTCGCCGACGGCGCCCGCCTCGAGCCCGGCGACACCGCGCTCGCCGTGCTCGCGCCGACCCGCGACCTGCTGACCGCCGAACGGACCATGCTGAACCTGATCTGCCACCTGTCCGGAATCGCCACCGCGACCGCGGCCTGGGTCGACGCGGTCGACGGCACCCGGTGCCGGATCCGCGACAGCCGCAAGACCCTGCCCGGCCTGCGCGCCCTGCAGAAGTACGCGGTGCGGGTCGGCGGCGGCGTCAACCACCGCATGGGGCTCGGCGACGCCGCGCTCATCAAGGACAACCACGTGGTCGCCGCCGGGTCGGTGGTCGCGGCGCTGCGTGCGGTGCGCGCGCTCGCCCCCGATATCGCCTGCGAGGTCGAGGTCGACAGCCTGGAACAGCTCGACGCCGTCCTCGCCGAAGGAGCCGAACTCGTTCTACTGGACAATTTCCCGCTCTGGCAGACCCAGGCCGCGGTGCAGCGCCGCAACACCGTCGCCCCCGACACCGAACTCGAATCCTCGGGCGGACTGCGCCTCGCCGACGCCGCCGACTACGCCCGAACCGGCGTCGACTACCTCGCGGTCGGCGCGCTCACCCACTCGGTCCGCGTACTCGACCTCGGCCTGGACATGTGACGAAGCGCGGCTGATTCGGTATGGCTGGTGGCTCGAGCCATTGGTGCACAGGGCCGCTGGTGACCAGAGTCGCTTGTGTTTCGGGGCCGCAGGTTGTTGCCGCGGGGCTGGTGATCGGACCCCGGCTGGTGTCGTTCGTGCCGCTGTTGCTCGGCTAGCTGGTGGTGCGTGCGAGTCGCCCGCGCTCGAGTGGGCGGGCCGTTCGTGATTCGGGGCGGCGCGGTGCATCGTGTCACGCACCGTGGTGGGAGCTGAATCCTAAGCGGTCAGTTCGCGTTCCAGTGGGGTGCGGAAGCGGGGGATCGCGCGGACGGCGCCGTACCAGTCGGTGATGCGGGCCGCTTCGGCTTCGACCGCGGCGGTCGCCTCCGCGCCCGCGTCCTCGAGCAGGCGGTAGACCAGTTCACCGTCCTTGCGTTGCGCCCAGCCGCCGATGATGCGACCCTCCCACCACACGCTCGGGCCGATATTGCCGTTGCGGTCGAACAGTTGTGGGGCGTGCGGGCCGAGGTACCAGTCGCGGGACTGCCAGCCCATGGGGGTCGGGTCGAGGGCGGGTAGCAGGGCGGCGCCGGGGGCGGGCGGTTCGACCGGGTCGAGATCGTCGGCGAGGATCAGGCCAGGGGTGCCGTCGAGGTCGACCTGCGCGACTTCGAGTCCCGACAGTGCGGCCCGCACCTGGGCGAGCGTCCATCCGGTCCACCATTTGATGTCGGTGATCGGCGCCGGACCGAATGCGCGCAGCCAGCGGCGCACCAGTTCCGCGCGCGCGTGTTCCGGCGCGAGCTCGGCCACGCCGTCGGGCAGCCAGGATTCGACCGGCGCCCAACTGTATTGGCTGCTGGTCCAGCTGCCGTTCGGTCGTCCGCGCACGATCCGGCCCTGGCAGCCGAGCGTCACCAGCACCCAGGTGGTGATGTTGCCCGGACGCGAATAGCTCTTCTCCGGTGCGGGATTCACCTGTGTGCGCAGGCGCGGCACAGCCTTGCTCAACTGTGCGCCGGTGGCCGCGCCGCGCGCCAGCAGCGCCGCGTGCGTCTGCTCCTCGACCTCGGCCAACCAGCTCGCGACGTCACCGTCGACCACGCCGGCCTGTTCGATGAACCGGCCGTAGGTGCGTCGCTGTTTGACCGCGAGATCGTGGCCGCACGACGCTTGCAACGCGGGCACCAGATCCAGCGGCGCGACGAACATGGTGCGACGCATGGCGAGCATCCGCAGCAGCGAACGCTCCTCGTACAGCGCGTGTTCCACATCGGCGGGGCGTGCGGTGTGCGAACGCGCGGCGACGGACAGGAATACCGTCGCCGGATCGGTGGCGTGCAGGACGACGAGCGAGCGCACCACATCGGCCACCGCGTCGGGTCGCGTTGCGGCGGCCAGCCGGTGCCGGATGGCGAGCCTGGCCCGCCGTTCGGCGGCGTCGATCGAACGCACAGTCGAATACTAGCCGGGCGCGCGGGTCGGGAGCGCGCGGATCTCTACAGGCCGAACTGGCGTGGATCGAGCCCGAGGGTCTGGCACGCCTCGCGCACCGCGGCCACCTCGGCCTGATCGAAATTCCCGTCCGCGTTGCCGATCATGATGCCGATCTGCACGACCGCCTCGGCCTCGGTCGGCTTGTTCGCGACCTTGGCGATCTGCTGCAGCACGTGCGCGCGGCCGAAGGCCGGGTCGGCGGTGATCCTGGCGCAGTTGTCCTCGAAAAGGGTGCGCAGTTCGTCGGCCGGGAAGTTGCCGAGCGCCGGTTCGCTGCCGACCAGTCCGGCGACCCGCATCCGCTCGTTCGGGTCGATCGCGCCGTCGGCGGCCGCCACCAGCGCGCACATCCCCATCGCCGCGTCGCGGAAGGCGCCGCCGCGCAGGTCGTTCTTCTTGGCCAGTAGTTGTTTACGCCACTGCGTCGCCTTGTCGACGACATCCATCAGCCTGCCGAAGGTGTGCGCGTTGGACACCAGCTTGTTCAAGAAGGCCATCGACTTGCTCCCCGGAGAGTGGGTCGCGCGCGTGCGACCCGAACGATATCGGTACGCGGGCAGGCGAAACGTCCGACCGGCGCGCCTCATTATCGACCGGAAACCGCCCGGTGTTAATCCCTCGGGCAATCGGGTTCCGTCGCGGCGCCGCGATCAGGCGGACGCACCGGATCGCCGGGAGGCGCCGATCGCCACCGTGACCGCTCGCACACGCTCGCACCCGACCCGCGTGTTCGCGACGCGCGGCCCGGTCGCGGCGTCGAGACGGTCCGCGCGGCGGTGACCGAGATGTCGGTGTCCGGGAAGGTGACGAAACGGTCACGGGGATGGTGTCGGTCGTGTCACGATGGTGCGAAGACACAGGTCGGTCACCCGTGTCGTGAGGACGCGCCCGCCCTGACCGAAAATCTTCGAGCTGACGC
Organism: Nocardia bovistercoris; assembly: GCF_015674855.1. GTDB lineage: Bacteria > Actinomycetota > Actinomycetes > Mycobacteriales > Mycobacteriaceae > Nocardia > Nocardia bovistercoris. Next base: position 17,509 of record NZ_JADMLG010000014.1, read on the forward strand.
GTGGGTTGGGCTTCGCGCCCGCTACACTCGTCGGCGGGCCGCGTAAGCGGTCAATATGCGGGATGTCACGATTTCGAGAAGGTTCGGAGTAGGCGCCATCGATACCGGTCAGTTGATCGCGGAGCATTACCGCCTGGTCGAGCGGATTGGTAGCGGCGGCACAGGCGTGGTTTGGCGTGCCGTCGATGAACGTCTGCAACGCTCGGTGGCGGTCAAGCAGATCCATATCCAGCCGAGCCTGCCCGAGGCCGAGCGCGACGTCGTGCGCCAGCGCGCGATCCGCGAGGCCCGCAACGCGGCGCGGTTCCAGCACCCGAACGCCATCGTCGTCTTCGACATCACCGAACACGACGGCGACCCGTGTCTGGTGATGGAGTTCATGAAGTCCAAGAGCCTGGCCGCGGTGCTCTCGGCCCAGGGCACCCTGCCGCTCACCCAGGTCTCGCGCATCGGCGAACAGGTCGCCTCCGCGCTGATCGCCGCGCACCAGGCGGGCATCGTGCACCGCGACGTCAAACCGGGCAACGTGCTGCTCGACGACAACGGCACCGTCAAGATCACCGACTTCGGCATCTCCCGCGCCACCGGCGACGTGACCCTCACCGAGACCGGCCTGATCTGCGGCACCGCCGCCTACCTCGCGCCCGAGGTAGCGCGCGGCGCCGATCCGACGCCCGCCGCCGACGTGTTCGCCCTCGGCGCCACCCTGTTCCACGCGCTGGAGGGCGAACCGCCCTACGGCGCCAGCCCCAACCCGCTCGCGGTGCTCTACGCGGCGGCCAACGGGCAGGTCAGCGAACCGCGCAACGCGGGCGCGGCCACCGACTTCCTGCTGCGGCTGCTGAGTCCGAACCCCGAGGAACGCCCGACCATGCGCGAGTCGCGCGAGCACCTCTCGGCGCTCGCCGATTCGGGCGCCGCGCCGGTGCCAGCGGGTTTCGTGCCCGCCAGCGAGGCGTACGCGCGGCGTCAGGTCGGTGCGTCCGCGGGACCGGCCGCGCCGCCCGACGCAGCCACTCGCGCGCTGCGTTCGCCCGCCCCGCACGCGAACGGCCAGCGCAACGGCCGCCCGCCCGCGCCGCCGAACCGCAACGGTCACGCGGATTCGATGTCCGCGCACCCGAATACCGCCGCGCACCCGCGCACCCAGGCCCAGCCGCGCCCCAAGCCCGCAGCCTCGGGCAAGTCCTCGGGGAAGCGCAGCGCCGTGCTCATCGGCGGCGTGGTCGGCACAGCCGTGGTCTTGGTGGCGCTGCTGATCGGCGCGCTGAGCCAGTCGGATCCGGAACCGCCCGCGCCGCAGGCGACTCCGCCCTCGGCGACAACGACCACCGGCGCGCCGACCACAACGCAGGCCGCGCAGTTGGGCAAGACGCCGAGCAGCGGTTCGGTCGAATGGGGTCCGGCGGGCGAGCTGATCGTCGACTTCTACAGCAGCCCGAGCGGTTCATGGTCGCTGCTGACCCCGGCGGCGCAGCAGGTCTACGGCGGCGAGCAGGCGTTCCGCCAGTACTGGGGTTCGCGCACCATCGACACCTTCGCCGGGATCAACGGCACCAACCGCGGCGCCTTCCCCGACGGCTCGGTGGATATGCGCTTGTCGCAGCTCACCGTTGACGGCTCGACCACTTCGCTGGTGCTGCACGTGGTGAACAGCGGCGGTCGGCTGCTGATCGACAGCGACACCCGCCCGAACGCCACCTGAGAACTGCCACACGGGGATCGACACCGGACCGACGGCGAGGTAGCCGGTGTCGACCGTGCGGCGCGGCGTGCTCAGGCCATCGCGAAACGTAGCAGCGCCTGCTTGTCGCCCTGCTTGATCTTGCCCTTGCGGTTGAGCACCTCGAGCTGCCAGGCGTTGCCGTTGCGAAAGGCCCGCGCGACCGCGTTGGCGTTCTCGTTGCCGAGCAACGACGGCCAGATGTCGGCGACCTGCTGGGACGAGCCGCCGGTGGCGTCGTAGACCTTGAACGAGATGTTGTTGGCCTTGTCGAAGGAACTGCCCTTCTTGAACGCGGCGGCGACGAAGATGATCGCGTCGATGCCGCCTGGCACGTCGGCGAAGGTGACCGTGACGGTCTCGTCGTCGCCGGAGGCCGCGCCGGTCTGCTCGTCGCCGGAGTGCAGCACCGAGCTGTTGCCGAGCGGATCGAGTGAGTCGAGGCCCGCGAAGCGCACCGGTTCGGCGCCCTGCATGAGGATGGCGATCAGATCCAGGTCGACCCCCTTCTTCTTGCGCGCCCACCCGAGCGCTCCGCCACTGGTGCCAGCCGACGGATCCCAGCTCACCCCGACACTCATCTTGCTGATGCCCGCGAGATCCGCGGCGCCGTCTTCTCTTTTGAGCGTGATCATGGCAACAGACTACCGGCGCCGCCGAATTGCCGTGGGGGACAGTATTTTCCCAGTTCAGAGGCATGATTCGCGGAATTTCTGCGCCGCGAGGACGCGGTGCGCGCATCGGTTTCGACGGCGTCGGATCGGGCCGAGCGGGCCGGGCGGGCGGCGGGCGGACGCGGCGCGGGAAATCCGGTGGCGGCGACCGTTTAGGCTGGATGTCGCGCGACCGGCACGATTACCGGCTCCGCGCGCCATCGAAGAAGGGGAGTCCGTGAGCACCACGTCCGTCGCACTGCTCGACTACGGTTCCGGCAACCTGCATTCGGCCGAACGCGCGCTGGTCCGCGCGGGCGCCGCGGTCGAGGTCACGGCGGATCCCCGCGTCGCGCTGGCCGCCGACGGACTCGTCGTGCCCGGCGTCGGCGCCTTCGAGGCGTGCATGGCCGGGCTGCGCGCGGTGCGCGGCGAACGCATCATCGGCCAGCGGCTGGCGGGCGGGCGGCCGGTGCTCGGCATCTGCGTCGGCATGCAGATCCTGTTCGAACGCGGCGTCGAGTTCGGCGTTGAGACCGACGGCTGCGCCGAATGGCCGGGCACCGTGGAGCGGCTTTCCGCGCCGGTGCTGCCGCACATGGGCTGGAACACCGTCTCCGCCCCCACCGACAGCACCCTGTTCGCGGGCATGGACCGCGACACTCGCTTCTACTTCGTGCACTCCTACGCCGCGCAGACCTGGGATCTGCCTCCCGGCGAACACTTCGCGAACCCCCGGCTCACCTGGGCCGAACACGGCGTGCCGTTCCTGGCCGCGGTGGAGAACGGCGCGCTGTCGGCCACCCAGTTCCACCCGGAGAAATCCGGCGACGCGGGCGCGCACCTGCTGCGCAACTGGATCGCCTCGCTGTGATCGCGCGGCGGGTATCGGCGCAGGCCCGAGGCGGGATCGCGGGAGCCCAACCACTAGGATTCCGTGCGTGAGTCTTGTGCTGCTGCCCGCCGTCGATGTCGCCAATGGTGAGGCCGTGCGCCTCGTACAGGGAGAGGCGGGCAGCGAAACCAGTTACGGTTCGCCCCGTGAGGCGGCGTTGACCTGGCAGCGGGCCGGGGCCGAATGGGTGCATCTGGTCGATCTGGACGCCGCTTTCGGGCGCGGGTCGAACCGGGAGCTGCTGGCCGAGGTGGTCGGCGAACTCGATGTCGCGGTCGAACTGTCCGGCGGCATCCGCGACGACGAATCCCTGCGCGCCGCGCTGGCCACCGGCTGCGCGCGCGTCAACCTCGGCACCGCGGCGCTGGAGGATCCGGTGTGGTGCGCCAAGGCCATCGCCGAACACGGCGACCGCATCGCCGTCGGGCTCGACGTGCGACTCGTCGACGGTGAATACCGGCTGCGCGGACGCGGCTGGGTCAGCGACGGCGGCGACCTGTGGGAGGTGCTCGAGCGCCTGGAACGCGACGGCTGCGCCCGCTACGTGGTGACCGACGTGACCAAGGACGGCACCCTGCAGGGCCCGAATCTGGAACTGCTGCGCGAGGTCTGCGCCGCCACCGACGCGCCGGTGATCGCCTCCGGCGGGGTTTCCACCGTGGACGACCTGATCGCCATCGCCGGACTGGTCGACGAGGGCGTCGAGGGCTCGATCGTCGGCAAGGCGCTCTACGCGGGCAGGTTCACCCTGCCCGAGGCGCTGGCCGCGGTCCGCTGACCGGCCCGTGCGTCGGACCCCCGAGCGTTGCTCGCCGTGGTGAGTTCGGCGCCGCCACCGGGTTCGCGCTCGGGCGGTGATGAATCTGTCGGGCGCGGACCGGCATTCAGGTTCTGGGTCGGGGCACTCCACCGCACCGGACGGGCACTGGGAATTGTTGGACATGATCTGCATGGTCGGCATGGCGTGAACCGCGCTTGCGGCCGAAAAACGAAGGGGTGAGTTGCCGATGACACTGGCGGTGCGCGTGATTCCGTGCCTCGACGTGGACGCGGGTCGGGTGGTCAAGGGCGTCAATTTCGAGAACCTGCGCGACGCGGGCGATCCCGTCGAACTGGCCGCGCTCTACGACGCCCAGGGCGCCGACGAACTGACCTTCCTCGACGTCACGGCCTCCACCGGCGACCGGGGCACCATGATCGACGTGGTCACCAGGACCGCCGAGCAGATCTTCATCCCGCTCACCGTCGGCGGCGGGGTGCGCACCGTCGAGGACGTCGACCGGTTGCTGCGCGCGGGCGCGGACAAGGTTTCGGTGAACACGGCGGCCATCGCGCGCCCCGAGGTGCTGCGCGAGATGAGCGTGCGGTTCGGTTCGCAGTGCATCGTGCTCTCGGTGGACGCGCGCACCGTGCCGGACGGGCAGCCCGACACCGACTCGGGCTGGGAGGTCACCACGCACGGCGGCAAGCGCGGCACCGGCATCGACGCCGTCGAATGGGCGGTGCGCGGCGCTGAACTCGGCGTCGGGGAGATCCTGTTGAACTCCATGGACGCCGACGGCACCAAGACCGGCTTCGACCTGCCGATGATCCGCGCGGTGCGCGCCGCGGTCACGGTGCCGGTGATCGCCAGCGGCGGCGCGGGTGCGCTCGACCACTTCGCGCCCGCCGTGCACGCGGGCGCCGACGCGGTGCTCGCGGCCAGCGTCTTCCACTTCGGCGACCTGACCATCGGCGAGGTCAAGGAGTCGCTGCGGTCGGAGAAGGTCGTGGTCCGATGAGCCTCGATCCCGCCATCGCCGCGCGCCTCAAGCGCAACGAGGCCGGTCTGGTGGCCGCGGTCGCGCAGGAGCGCGGCACCGGTGACGTGCTGATGGTCGCGTGGATGGACGACGAGGCGTTGGCCCGCACCCTCACGACCCGCAAGGCCACCTATTTCTCGCGTTCGCGCGGGGAGTACTGGGTCAAGGGCGAGACCTCGGGGCATACCCAGTACGTGCACGAGGTGCGGCTCGACTGCGACGGCGACACGGTGTTGCTCGTGGTGGATCAGCGCGGCGCGGCGTGTCACACGGGAACCCACACCTGTTTCGACACCGACCTGCTGCTCGGCGAACCTGCCTGATCCGGCGGTCAGGTCTGCGGCGGGTCGGTGGCGCCGTCCCGGGTGAGGGTATCGGTCAGTCGGGTGGCGAGGATCTCGGTCAGATCGGCCAGGCTGACCTTCTGATCGGCGTCGAGGCCGTCGAAGATGAATCGGCGCATCGCGTCCAGGTATCCGGGGGCGGCTTCGACGACCTTGAGATATCCGTCGTCGGTGAGCACCGCTTGGACGCCGCGTTTGCCCTGCGTGGTGACCCGCTGCGCGAGTCCGAGGCGTTCGAGTTTGGACACCACGTGCGACAGCCGCGATAGCGAAGCATTTGCTTTGTGGGCGAGGTCACTCATCTGTAATCGATGGCCCGGCTCCTCCGAGAGCAGGGTCAACACCCAGTACTCGAAATGGGTGACACCGGATTCCCGCTGCAACCTGGTATCCAACGCACTCGGCAGGCGCGTCATCAGTGCCACTATCGAGCGCCACGCCCGGTGTTCGACGGGATCGAGCCACTTCGTCACTACATGCCTTCTTTCGAGCCGAGTGACGGGGGTTTCATTCACGGTCACCCGCGAAGTCGAGTTTGCCACGACTTCGCTCGACCGTCATGGAGTTGCCGTATCTCGTGAGTTCATTCACAAGCGTGTTAACGACCGCCGAATGTGCTGGTAGCGGCCCATCCGCCGGCCGCGCCGAGGTGGCCGCTCGGCCCACCGCGCGGCGGGCGAGACCGCCGACGCCCCCGCGAGCGAAGGCTGGGATGATGGGTCCCATGTCTGGCGCGTCGACCCACAGCACAACGACCCGCGAACAATTCCACGCACTGGCTCGCGAGCACCGGGTGGTCCCGGTGACGCGCAAGGTGCTGGCGGATTCGGAGACCCCGCTCTCGGCGTATCGCAAACTCGGCGCCGACCGGGCGGGCACCTTCCTGTTCGAATCCGCCGAGAACGGCCGCTCCTGGTCGCGATGGTCGTTCATCGGCGCGGGCAGCCCATCGGCCCTGACCGTCGTCGACGGCGCCGCCACCTGGCTTGGCGCCATCCCCGCCGACGCGCCGTCGGGCGGCGACCCGCTGGTCGCGCTACGCGAAACCCTGGAACTGCTGCGCACCGAACGCCTGCCGGGACTGCCGCCGCTCACCGGCGGCATGGTCGGCTACCTCGGCTACGACGCGGTGCGCCGCATCGAGCGCCTGCCCGAACTGGCCGCCGACGACCTGCGCCTGCCCGAGATGGTGCTGCTGCTGGCCACCGACCTCGCCGCCTTCGACCACCACGAAGGCGCGATCACACTGATCGCCAACGCGGTCAACTGGAACGGCACCGACGAACGCGTCGACGAGGCATACGACGACGCCGTCGCCCGGCTCGACCGCATGACCGAGGCGCTGGCCGCGCCCGCGCCGTCCACGGTGTCGGTCTTCGACCGGCCCGAACCCGACTACCGGCGCGGGCGGACCACCGAGGAGTTCGGCGCGGGCGTGCGGCGGCTCATCAAGGAGATCGAAGCGGGCGAGGCGTTCCAGGTCGTGCTGTCGCAGCGCTTCGAAATGGACTACGACGGGTCGCCGGTCGACCTGTACCGGATGCTGCGCGCGTCGAACCCCAGCCCGTACATGTACCTCATGCACATCCCCGACGGCGCGGGCGACACCGCCTTCTCCATCGTCGGTTCCAGCCCGGAATCCCTGGTCACCGTGAAGGACGGGATCGCGACCACCCATCCCATCGCGGGCACGAGGTGGCGCGGCGCCACCGAGGAGGACGACCTGCTGCTGGAGAAGGGCCTGCTGGCCGACGAGAAGGAGAACGCCGAACATCTGATGCTGGTCGACCTCGGCCGCAACGATCTCGGCCGGGTGTGCGAACCGGGCACCGTGCGGGTCACCGAATACCGCCACATCGAGCGCTACAGCCACGTCATGCACCTGGTGTCCACGGTGTCGGGCAGGCTGGCCGCCGGGCGCATCGCCCTCGACGCCGTGCGCGCCTGCTTCCCGGCGGGCACCCTGTCCGGCGCGCCCAAGGTCCGCGCCATGGAACTGATCGAGGAACTGGAACCGACCCGCCGCGGCGTCTACGGCGGCGTCGTCGGCTACCTCGACTTCGCGGGCGACGCCGACACCGCCATCGCCATCCGCACCGCCCTGCTCAAGGACGGCATCGCCTACGTCCAGGCGGGCGCGGGCGTGGTCGCCGACTCCGATCCCGACTACGAGGACGTGGAATCCAGGAACAAGGCGATGGCGGTCCTCAAGGCCGTCGCCGCCGCGCGCACGGTCCGGGCCTACGGCGCGGGCGCCACGGGAGACCAGGGGCGCGTGGTCGCCGGGACCGGACAGCGCGGCGCCGTGCGTGACGGGCGCGGTGACACCGTCGACAACGTGCTCGGGGACGGGCACGGGAGCGTTGTCGATGACGGGCGTGGGAGCGCGGACGGCGCGCGATGACCGCGTCCGAGCCCGAGCGGACCCCTGTGCCCGAGCCGACATCCGCGTCCGAACGCGAGTTCGCGCCCGCGAGCGAGTCCGACACCGCATCGGCGGCCGAACCACGCAACCGCCGGTATCCGGTGGGCGCGATCGTGCTGCTCGGCCTGGCCGCCGCGGCCATGTGGGGCGCGTCGCGGCTGACCTGGGTGACGGTCACCTCCACCGACGGCCTCACCCAGCCGAGGACCGACGAACTCGCGGGCGGCGTCTGGTTCGGCGCGCTCACCCCGCTGGCCCTGGTGCTCGTGGCGGCGGTCGCGGCGGTGCTGGCGACCCGAGGTTGGCTGCGGCGGCTGATCGGCGTTCTCATCGGATTGGTCGCCGCCGTCACCGCCGTGCCCGCTTTCGCGCTGGTGACCGGCTCCGGAGCCACCGAGGAACGTGCCGCAACGCTGGCGGAGCTGCCGGGACGCGCCACCGTCACCGAGGTCGTCGCCGCGCCCTTCCCCGCGTGGTTGACCTTGTTCGCGGCGGCGGCGGTCTTCGTCGCGGCCGTCGCGCTGGCCCGCATGCCCGAGCAGACCGCCCGGCTGTCCGGGAAATACGAGAATCCGGCCTTCCGCCGCGCGGCCGCCACCGAACAGGTGAGCCGCCGCAAGAGCGACGCCGAGACCGGCGACGGTCTGAGCGAGCGTGTGCTCTGGGACGCACTCGACGCGGGCGCCGACCCGACCGAGGACACCGCGCCCGCCGCGCCCGACGAGCGGGCCTCCGAAACCTCGCGCCGCGGCCGAAATGCGTCGTGACGCGGTGGCTCGCCAGCTGTTTCGGGCTGCGACGCCGCGCCGCGCCGCGAACGTATCGTGTGCGATCGACACACGAATGTCGCGTCAGCGCAACCCCGGCGCGATCGGAAAACAGCACGCCATTTATTCTTTGTCAGCATCGGTGAGACAGCGCCTGGGGGGATTCTCAGGCAGCAAGTCCGTCTCCCCAGAAAGGATTCGAGCCAGATGACGGTACTCGACTCGATTCTCGACGGGGTCCGCGCGGATGTGGCCGCTCGGGAAGCCGTCCTGGACTTCCAGTCCATCAAGGCCGCCGCGACCCGTGCACCCGCACCCCTCGACGCGCGTGCCGCACTCCTCGAAGACGGCATCGGCGTCATCGCCGAGGTCAAGCGGGCGAGTCCGTCCAAGGGCGCCCTCGCCGACATTCCCGATCCGGCCAGCCTCGCCAAGGCTTACGAGGACGGCGGCGCGCGGATCATCAGCGTGCTCACCGAGGGACGTCGTTTCGGCGGCTCGCTCGACGACCTCGACGCGGTGCGCGCTTCGGTGCACATCCCGATCCTGCGCAAGGATTTCGTCATCGGCCCATATCAGATCCACGAGGCGCGCGCGCACGGCGCCGACGTCATCCTGCTGATCGTGGCCGCGCTGGAACAGGACGTGCTCTCCGGGCTGATCGACCGCACCGAATCGCTCGGCATGACGGCCCTGGTCGAGGTGCACACCGAGGAGGAGGCCGATCGGGCGCTGGAAGCGGGCGCGTCGGTCATCGGCGTGAACGCGCGCAATCTCAAGACGCTCGAGGTCGACCGCGACGTGTTCGCCCGCATCGCGCCCGGACTGCCTACCGAGGTCATCCGCATCGCCGAATCCGGTGTGCGCGGCACCGCCGACCTGCTCGCCTACGCGGGTGCGGGCGCGGATGCCGTCCTGGTCGGCGAGGGCCTGGTGACGAGCGGCGATCCGCGCGCGGCGGTGCTGCAGCTGGTCACAGCGGGCACCCACCCGTCCTGCCCGAAGCCAGCCCGCCGGGGCCGGTGATGACGGCGGACGCGCTGCCAAAGGCCAGCCGCGGCGTACACGAGCGCAGCGCGCACGAACCCGACGCGGGCGGCCACTGGGGCGTCTACGGCGGCAGGCATGTGCCGGAGGCGCTGATGGCGGTGATCGAGGAGGTCACCGCCGAGTACGACAAATGCCGCCTCGACCCGGCCTTCCTCGACGAATTGGACCGGCTGCAACGCGATTACACCGGGCGCCCGTCGCCGGTGTTCGAATGCACGAGGCTGTCCGAGCACGCGGGCGGCGCGCGGGTGCTGCTCAAGCGCGAGGACCTCAACCACACCGGGTCGCACAAGATCAACAATGTGCTCGGCCAGGCGCTGCTCGCCAAGCGCATGGGTAAGACGCGCGTCATCGCCGAGACCGGCGCGGGCCAGCACGGCGTAGCCACCGCGACCGCCTGCGCGCTGCTCGGCCTCGACTGCGTGATCTACATGGGCGCGGTCGACACCGCCCGCCAAGCCCTCAACGTGGCGCGGATGCGGCTGCTCGGCTCCGAGGTGATCTCGGTGACCACCGGCTCGCAGACCCTCAAGGACGCGATCAATGAGGCGCTGCGTGACTGGGTCACCAACGCCGAGGACACCTACTACTGCTTCGGCACCGCCGCGGGACCGCATCCGTTCCCGATGATGGTGCGCGACTTCCAGCGGATCGTCGGCCTCGAGGCGCGCGCCCAGGTGCGCGCGCTCACCGGTCGGCTCCCCGACGCGGTGGCAGCCTGCGTCGGCGGCGGCTCCAACGCCATCGGCATCTTCCACCCCTTCCTCGACGACGCCGACGTGCGCCTGATCGGGTACGAGGCGGCGGGCGACGGCGTCGACACCGGCAGACACGCCGCCACCTTCACCGGCGGCACGCCCGGCGCCTTCCAGGGCGCGTACTCGTACCTGCTGCAGGACGAGGACGGCCAGACCATCGAATCGCACTCGATCTCGGCCGGTCTGGACTATCCCGGCGTCGGCCCCGAGCACGCCTTCCTCAAGGACATCGGCCGCGCCGAATACCGGCCGATCACCGACACCGAGGCGATGGACGCGCTGCTGCTGCTGAGCCGCACCGAGGGCATCATCCCGGCCATCGAATCCGCGCACGCCGTCGCGGGCGCGCTGAAACTGGGGCGCGAACTCGGTCCCGGCGCGATCATCCTGGTCAACCTGTCCGGTCGCGGCGACAAGGACATGGACACCGCAGCCCGCTGGTTCGGGCTGTTCGACGACGAGTCCGAGGAGTCCGCGCCATGAGTCAGCAGTCCCGTCTCGGCGCCACCTTCGCCGCCGCGCGCGCCGAGGACCGCGCCGCGCTCATCGGCTACCTGCCCGCGGGCTACCCGGATCTGGCGGGCTCGATCGAGGTGTGCCGCACCATGGTCGAATCCGGTTGTGACATCGTGGAAGTCGGCGTCGCCTACTCCGATCCGGTGATGGACGGCCCGACCATCCAGGCCGCCGCCGAACAGGCGCTGCGCGGCGGGGTACGGGTGCGCGACGTGTTCTCGGTGGTCGAGGCGATCACCGGCGCGGGCGGCCAAGCCGTGGTCATGAGCTACTGGAATCCCGTGCTGCGCTACGGAATCGACCGTTTCGCCCGCGATCTGGCGGCGGCGGGCGGCGCCGGGATCATCACCCCGAACCTCATCCCGGAGGAAGCCGACGACTGGTTCGTCGCCTCCGCCGCACACGATCTGGATCGCATCTTCCTCGTCGCGCCGTCCTCCACCGAGGAGCGCCTGGTGAAGACTTTGGCGTCCTCGCGCGGATTCATCTACGCGGCCTCGACCATGGGCGTCACCGGCGCGCGCGACGTGGTCTCCTCGGCCGCTCCCGCGCTCTGCGCACGGGTCCGCGCCCACTCCGACATCCCGATCGGCGTCGGACTCGGCGTGCGCTCCGGCGCTCAGGCCGCCGAGATCGCCTCCTACGCCGACGGAGTCATCGTCGGGTCGGCACTGGTGAGCGCCGCCGCCGAAGGACTCGACGCGGTGCGCGCGCTCACCGAGGAACTCGCCGCAGGCGTGCGCTCCGCAGCCGTGCGCTCCTGATCCGGCGTCGGACCGGCAGTGCGCGGCTATCCCGACTCCGGGTCGGGCCGTGCGCTGCTGCTGCGGCTCCCGGTCGGTCACGCCTGGCGCAAGCCGCCGACCGACCCCAACGGTGACATCGCCGGTACTCGCGACCCGCGGGTGCGCCGCGGCGATCTGACCGAGCGACCGTCTATGCGGCTGTCGGTGTGTCGTCGACCTGGGTACGCGCACGTCGCCTGATCCCAGGGTGCGTCCGGATCGCACCTCGAATCGGTCCCGTGCACTGCTGATCCGGTTCCGGTCGGACGGTGCTTTCGGCCCGCCGCTCGGATCGTGGCTGCGCCCGCGCGGCGGGAGGGCGGCGCGTGCGCCCGCGCGGACTCCGCTACCGTGGCGACCGTGACTTTACGAGTCCTGGCAGACAGTGCGGTGGCCGGCGATGTGCTCGCCTACATTCCCAGTCCTTCGCAGGGGGTGTGGCAGCTCGGGCCGTTCCCGTTGCGGGCCTATGCGCTGTGCATCATCATCGGCATCGTCGTCGCCATCTGGTGGGGTGAGCGGCGCTGGCAGGATCGGGGCGGGCGGCAGGGCACCGTACTCGACGTCGCCATGTTCGCGGTGCCGTTCGGACTCGTCGGCGGCAGGCTGTATCACGTCGCCACCGACTGGCAGAAGTATTTCGGCGCCGACGGGCACGCGATCGACGCGCTGAAGATCTATCAGGGCGGACTCGGCATCTGGGGCGCGGTATTCCTCGGCGGCGTCGGCGCGTGGATCGGCTGCCGCATCTACAAGGTCCCGCTGCCCGCCTTCGGCGACGCCATCGCGCCGCCGATCCTGTTGGCGCAGGCCATCGGTCGTCTCGGCAACTACTTCAACCAGGAGCTGTACGGGCGCGAGACCGAACTGCCGTGGGGGCTCGAGATCTACCTGCGGTTCGACGACGACGGCAAACTCGACATGATGAACGGCGTCTCCACCGGCGTCGTGGAGAAGGTCGTGCAGCCGACCTTCCTGTACGAGCTGGTGTGGAATCTGCTCGTCGTGGTGCTGCTGGTGCAGATCGACCGCCGCTTCCGCATCGGGCACGGCCGCCTGTTCGCGCTCTACGTCGCCGGGTACTGCCTCGGCCGTTTCGTGGTCGAACTGCTGCGCGACGACGAGGCGACCAAGATAGCGGGTATCCGAATCAACTCGTTCACCTCGGCCGTGGTGTTCCTGATCGCCGTCGCCTACGTCATCTTCGCCACCAAGGGCCGCGAGGCTCCGGAGACATTGCAGCCCGGCGCCGTGCGGCGCCCGTGGCCGTGGCAGTTCGGCCGATTGCGCGCGGCGGCGGAAGCCGGGGCGGTCGCGGTCGCGGCGAAGTCGGATGCCGACGAATCCACCGACACCGACGATTCCGAGAAGTCCGAGACGAGCGAAAAGTCGGAGACAGGCGAAAAGTCGGAGGCGGGTGAGAAGGTCGAGGCGGGTGAAAAGTCGGAAGTGGCCGAGAAGTCCGACACGACCGACACAGCCGAGAAGTCCGAGACGGCCGAGAAGTCGGGGGAGGGCGAGAAGTCCGAGTCCGCGGAAGCCGGCGCCGAGAAGTCCGATCCGAGCATTGCGGGAGACGAGGGCGATTCGGACCCGAGCACGGCGACCGCGAAATCGGAGAATTCCGCCGAACCGGACGCCGCCGCCTCGCCGTCGAAATCCGGCGGCGCGAAGGACACCGAGGCAACCGACCCGAAAACCGGCGATTCGACCACGTTCGATTCGACCACTCCCGAATCGAACGCCGCGGAATCGAAAGCGACCGATGGCGAGCCGAAGGACTCCGCCGCGGTGCGGGCGACCGATTCGGAATCGACGGACCCCGCGCCGAAGGGCGACGCGGCCGCCGCCGAGAAATCGACCGAAACCGACACCGCTGAGGTGTCCGCAGCGTCCGCAAAGTCCGGACCCGAGTCGGACGAGCCGCGTGCCGAAATCGAAAAGCCCAGCTCGTCGGCCGATTCCGGGGCCCGCGCCGATAAGTCCTGACGCGCGACTCCCGATTCGGAATCGTTGTCGGGCGAAATCCTCGGCCGCCGATCGGCAACGCCCGCGCGGCGGTGCGCGATAACGATTGGGAAGATCGATTCGGCGTTCGCCGGATACGGTATCGACCGAGGTCGGCGTCGGGCAGCGCGAGACAGTAGAGTCTGGCGATGTCACCGGCGGCCGGCCGAATTCGACCATCGCGGCAACCGCAGGCGACACGCCACGAGGCGGGGGAGCCCGCACAAATGAGGAGGACATTTCGTGACCGACCCCTACCAGCAGAACCCCGGCGGCGGACCCCAGTACGGCCCGCCCGGTACGGGTCCCGATCTGAACAAGCCGGGCGCCGCGCCGGGCCAGCCGTACGGCCAGACTTCCGACCCGTACGCCCAGCAGCAGCCCTACGGCCAGCCGTCCGATCCGTACGGCCAGCAGCAGTACGGCCAGCAGCCGGGTGGCTACCCGCCTGCGCAGTACGGTGCGCCGCAGCCGACCGGCTACAACCCCGGCGATCCCGACGCGCCGTACGGCCGTGACATGTACGGCGCGCCGTTCTCGGACAAGCAGAAGCTGACGGCGGGTCTGCTGCAGATCTTCCTCGGCGCCTTCGGCGTCGGTCGCTTCTACCTCGGCTACACCGGCCTCGGCATCGCCCAGATCGCCGTGGTGTGGCTGACCTGCGGTATCGGTGGCATCTGGCCGCTGATCGACGGCATCATGATGCTGACCGGCAAGGTTCCCGACGCCACGGGTCGCCCGCTGCGGGACTGAGCTGCACGAGAAGAACCGGACAGGGCGCTCCGCATCGGCGGGGCGCCCTGTCGCGTTCCGACCTCACGGCCCGGCCTGCGACGCATGTGCATTTTCTTCACCCAGGTTTCACCGAGGCCTGCGGGGGGCCCGCTACCCCAACGGGATTAGGCTTTACCCGTGATGCGACGGACGAAGATTGTGTGCACACTCGGCCCGGCCACTGCCACCGAGGACCGTATCCGCGAACTCGTCGAGAGCGGCATGGACGTGGCCCGGCTGAACTTCAGCCACGGCGAGCACGCCGACCATGCCGAGAACTACAAGAAGGTGCGTCAGGCTTCCGACCACCTCGGTAGGGCGGTCGGCATCCTAGCCGACCTACAGGGCCCCAAGATCCGGCTCGGCCGGTTCATCGAGGGCCGCACCGTCTGGGCGACCGGCGAAGAGGTCCGCATCACCGTCGACGACGTCGACGGAACCCACGACCGCGTCTCCACCACGTACAAGGAATTGGCCAAGGATGCCAAGCCGGGCGACCGGCTGCTCGTCGACGACGGCAAGGTCGGTCTGAGCGTCACCGGCGTCGAGGGCAACGATGTGATCTGCCGGGTCACCGAGGGCGGCCCGGTCTCCAACAACAAGGGTGTCTCGCTGCCGGGCATGGACGTCTCGGTGCCCGCGCTGTCGGAGAAGGACATCGAGGATCTGGAATTCGCCCTGAAGCTGGGCGTCGATTTCATCGCGCTGTCGTTCGTGCGTTCGCCTTCGGATGTCGAACTCGTGCACGACGTGATGGATCGGGTCGGGCGCCGGGTGCCGGTGATCGGCAAGTTGGAGAAGCCCGAGGCCATCGACAATCTGGAGGCCGTCGTGCTTGCCTTCGACGCCGTCATGGTCGCGCGCGGCGACCTCGGCGTCGAATTGCCGCTGGAGCAGGTGCCGATCGTGCAGAAGCGCGCCATCCAGATGGCGCGGGAGAACGCCAAGCCGGTCATCGTGGCCACCCAGATGCTCGAGTCGATGATCGAGAATTCGCGACCGACCCGCGCGGAGGCCTCGGATGTGGCCAACGCGGTCCTCGACGGCGCGGACGCGGTGATGCTGTCCGGCGAGACCTCGGTCGGCGCGTACCCGATCGAGACGGTGCGCACCATGGCGCGCATCGTGCACGCGGTGGAGACCGAATCCACCAGCGTGCCACCGCTGACCCACGTGCCGCGCACCAAGCGTGGCGTGATCTCCTACGCGGCGCGCGACATCGGCGAGCGGCTCAACGCGAAGGCGCTCGTTGCCTTCACCCAGTCCGGTGACACGGTGCGGCGGCTGGCCCGCCTGCACACGCCGCTGCCGCTGCTCGCCTTCACCCCGTTGCCCGAGGTGCGCAGCCAGTTGGCGCTGACCTGGGGCACGGAGACCTTCATCGTGCCGATGGTGGAGAGCACCGACGCGATGATCCACCAGGTCGATGTGGCGCTGCTGTCGATGGGGCGATACGCGAAGGGCGATCTGGTGGTGATCGTTGCGGGCTCGCCGCCGGGTACTGTCGGTTCCACCAACCTGATCCACGTGCACCGCATCGGCGAGGAGGACCATTAAATGTCTGCTGCCCTAGGTGGCTCCGTCGATTTCGACCCGACTCCGGGTTCCGATCTCGACGTCCTGCTCGGCCTGCTCGATCTGGAGCAGATGGATGAGGACGTCTTCGTCGGACAGCATCCGGAGAAGGTATGGAGCCGTACCTTCGGCGGCCAACTCGTCGCGCAAGCGATCATCGCGGCCGGTCGTACCGCGGGCGACCGGCCGCTGCACGTCGTCAACGCGCATTTCGTGCGCGGCGGCGATGTGAAGCAGCCGATCGAATACCGTGTCGATCGGCACCGCGACGGCCGCTCCCTGGCGAATCGAACGGTCACCGCCTACCAGGACGGCCAGGAGCTTTTCGTGATGCTCGCGGCCTTCCAGGAGTGGGGTAAGGGCCTCGAGCACGCGCACGACAAGCCCGAGGTGCCCGATCCCGAGTTGCTGCCTCGCGTCGAGGAGCATTTCGCGGGTTTCGAGGACAAGTTGGCGATGTTCGTGAAGGCGCCGCATCCGATCGATATGCGGTACACGAACGATCCGGCCTGGATCATGAAGGGCACCGGCGAACAGCTCAACCACAATCGGGTCTGGATGAAGGCCGACGGCGTGCTGCCCGACGATCCGCTGATCCACGTGGCGACCCTTGGCTATTCGTCGGACACCACGATCCTGGATTCGATCATCACCACGCACGGCCTGTCGTGGGGGCACGATCGCATCGTCGCGGCGACGGTGAACCATTCCATCTGGTTCCACCGCCCGTTCCGCTTCGACGATTGGGCGCTCTACGCCACCGAATCACCGGTGGCGGCGAATTCGCGCGGTCTGGCGACCGGCCGGTTCTACTCGCGCAACGGCGAATTGCTGGCCACCACGGTGCAGGAAGGCATGATCCGGCACTTCCCGCCGCGCCGCTGAGGCTGCTGGGGTCGCGACGGCCCCGCTGTCGGATCCGGCGGCGGGGCCCGTGCGTATCGGGTTCGGTTACAGGCTTTCCCGCTCGGTCTCGAAGTCGAAGCTGTCACGCCGCCGCACCCGGATGGTGCGCGGTATCTCCAGGTCCGTCGCGCCGCCCGCCGTTTCCATCATGAGGCGGCGTTCCAGCGCGGCCAGTCCCGGCGCGGTGAGATCACGCGGCGCGCCGACCAGGCTGAGGGCGATCTCGTAGGTGCGTCTCGCGCCCGGTTCCTGTCCGGGATGGTCGACGCGCCACTGGGTTTCGAGCAGGATGTGGGCGGGGTCGTCGGGGTCGACGGGCAGGGTGAAACGCCACGCGAAGACCTCGCGGTCCTGGAGGTGGTCATCGACGACGCCGCGCACGGTCTCCACGATGTGGTCGAGGGTTTCCGGTGTCACATACACATGGAGCGAGCAATCCGAAATGCGTTTCGGCATGTCTGATTCCTGTCGTGTGTCGGACCAGCAAACGGCGGAAGTCTGTCCGCGGGGAGTGTAGACCCTCGATGTGGTCCGGCGACACAGCCGGGGGCGAAATGTCGTGCGCGTCCCAATTCAGTGGTTCCGCCCGATTCACCTGATCCGCTGGGCGGCCAGGAAGGAGGCCATCGGCGCGGGCGCCGCTCCCGGCTGCACCACGAGCCCGCGGCGTTCGTCCTGGATCGGCCGAACCGGCGCCAACGGCGCCAGCGCGAGCAGCAACGGCACCAGCGCTTCGGCGATCCGATCGCCGACCTCGCAGAAAGCGGCCTCCGACAGCCCGATCGGGTCGGCGATGTTCTCCCGGCCGACCAGAGAGAGGTCGTTGCGCGCCCGGTGCAGTTCGGCGATGGTGCGCGCGCCGGTGACCTTGGCGATGCGCCGCGCCTCGAGCAGGGCGAAGGTGCGCGGCCACGCACCGAAGGCCATGGCCGCGGCCTGATCCCGGATCTGCTCGGTCATGGCGAGCACCAAGTCGGCGCGGTCGATCATCTCCGGTTTGAGTTTGCGGGCGCGGAACCCTTCCGGATCGCCGCCGAGGCCGGTGATGGCCTTGGCGGCCAGCGGTTCCACCGGAAAGCCGACCAGCGCGCGCGTTCCCGCGCTCTCGGCCGTCAACCCCGGGAGACCGTGTTCGGCGGCGACGGCGCGCGTGAGTCGCTCGGCGATCACCGAACGGCAGACATTGCCGTTACAGACGAACAGGACGTGCATGCGCCTACCGTAATCGCCCCGTTATCGGTCCAGAAGTCGGCCGAACGCGAATCACAGGTGCGCACCGATCATTTCATTCGCTGGTCAGCAGCCGTACACATACCGCACCCCGCTATTAGCGTTACCGCCCGCCCACGGTCATCATCACCCGCCCCGCAACCACCCGTATCAATACCTACCCACGAGTTGCCGAGTTCAATCCACACACCCGGCGCGAGTCCATATCGTGGCACCGCTCACATCGATTTGCTTCGGTAATAAGTGGATTCGTCGACCATCGGCTCGACTTCCGTCTCGTCGCCGCGTCCGGTCCTCGGCGCGGACCACGCCCGGAAATCACTGCGGCGCACTCGAACTCGGGTCGACGCCTTCGGAGATCGACGAACTCGCCGATTCGTGAGCCCCGACACCGCGCGTACGTTCTGCGATTCGATTCGCGGGCCGCCCGCGAACCGGTTTGCCGCGCCAGATCCGCGGTGCCGTCGACGCGCCGAATTCGGTGGTGCATCAGCTCTTCGGCGACGATGAGCAACTGCCGCGGCGACCGCCTCCCCCGGGCGGACCGGTCGAACTCACGACGACCAGCGTGATTCCCGCGGTCAGCGAGCTGCTGGCCGAAGGCCTGCGCGAGTGTCCACCGCACCGCGACCCGTATTGCCCAGGCTGTCGTGGCCGGTCAGCGTAAAGAGAACCCACCTCGACACGACGATCTCCGCAAAGAATTCGGCACGTATCGGTTTCCCGGCCCACTCGAATAGCCAAAATGTGACTTCGGACCCCGACTCCCTGTTCGAAAAAGCTACCTCCGCTATTTCGAGGTAGAACTCTGTAGAGCCACTGCCCGCCCGAAGCCTGAAAACGCCCGCCCACACGATCGCAAGCCCCCGAACATACTCACCGTCCGGGACGTCCGTAGCGAAGCACGCATAGCTCAGGCAGGCGCACCCCACGAGCCCGGAAGAAGTCGGGGGCGACAAAGCCCGAAACGCAACCCTCCAGACGACACCAAACCTCTGGAAGAAGTCGGGGCAACAAAGCCAAAACGCGACATCTCGGGCACCACGCGACCACTGGGCGGATACCGAAGGCGACAAAGCCAAACGCGACATCCAGACACGACGCAACTACCGGAGCGTGACGCAACTACCGGAGTGCGACGCAACCACCGGAGCGTGACGCAACCACCGGAGCGTGACGCAACCACCGGAGCGTGACGCAACCACCGGAGCGTGACGCAACCACCGGAGCGTGACGCAACCACCGGAGCGTGACGCAACCACCGGAACGTGACGCAACCACCGGAGCGCGACGCAACCACCGGAGCGCGACGCAACCACCGGAGCGCGACGCAACCACCGGAAGGGGGGTCCGGGGGGCGAAGCCCCGCCGGGTGGGGCCTGGGGGCTTCGCCCCCAGAAGACTGACCAGCGAAAAAGGCCCACGCATTTTGTGGGCATGACTGGCCCAGAGCTGGTGCCGAGTGTGGGACTCGAACCCACACGTCCTTTCGGACAACGGTTTTTGAGACCGTCGCGTCTGCCAGTTCCGCCAACTCGGCGCACCGGTGGTGAACTATAGCGGGTGGGTGGCCTCGGAAGCGAACCGTCGGGGGTTGATGGTGACGTTCGTGTCTTTGCGCAGGGTATATGCGTTGGTGGTGGACCTGAAAGGTACTCTCTACATCACTCGAATGCGTTCTGGGTGGGGGCGAGGGCGAGGGGTGGGTCTCGAGGGGCCCGGTCCGTGCCGTTGCTCCTTTTCCGCGTTTCGGGGACAGGCATCGGAATAGAGGGGTCTACGTATGAGTGAGCGCAGCGAGCGAATCGTGTGCCGGCCCGCCGGCCGCATGCCCGAGCCGGGTGTCGGCGGGGTGTCGGCATGAGCGCGGCAGTCACCCCTTCGGGGGCCGCCAAGCGTGAGGCCGCGGCGAAGCGGGTCGTCGTCGCGGAGGACGAGGCTCTCATTCGGATGGATCTGGTGGAGATGCTGACCGAGGAGGGGTATCAGGTCGTCGGCGAGGCGGGCGACGGTCAGCAGGCGGTGGATCTCGCGGTGGAGCACCGCCCGGATCTGGTGATCATGGATGTGAAGATGCCGCGCCGCGACGGTATCGACGCGGCGGCCGAGATCGCGTCGAAACGGGTTGCGCCGGTGGTGATCCTGACCGCGTTCAGTCAGCGTGACCTGGTGGAGCGTGCTCGCGACGCGGGTGCGATGGCGTATCTGGTGAAGCCGTTCACCAAGTCGGATCTGGTGCCCGCGATCGAGTTGGCGGCGAGCCGTTTCCACGAGATCACGGCGTTGGAGAACGAGGTCGCGAACCTTTCGGACCGGTTGGAGACGCGCAAGTTGGTCGAGCGCGCCAAGGGTGTGTTGATGCAGACGCAGGGCCTATCGGAGCCACAGGCCTTCAAATGGATACAGCGGACGGCGATGGATCGCCGGACGACGATGAAGGCGGTTGCCGAAGTGGTGCTGGAGAATCTGACGCCGAAGTGACTTCGGCGCATCCGGGCTGATTCTGCCTCGTGGAGCGGGATTCGCGGCGCGCGGCGGGCGAATTTACCGGTCGGAAACACAATCGTGAAACAGAATGGGATACCGCACCGTTTGCTGTACGCGAATGTGATGCGAATCCAACGTGCCGACGCTATGTTCTGTCCGGGTCGGCGTGGTCGGCCTCCTCGGACGAGCCGAGGGAGCACGGGACGTAGAGGTGAGACGTTGATTGGTTCGACATGGCGCAGTCGTTCGACGCGTGGCGTGGTGGTGATCGGCGCCGCCGCCGCGCTGGTGTTGTCGGGGTGCAGTGATAAGTCGACCGACAGCGGCGGCGGTGCGGGCGGCGCGAGCCTGTCCATCCAGCCGGTGGTGCAGCTCGACACCGAGGGCAAGGAGGTCGCGGCGGGCGATTCGTCGGGCGCGGCGGATCCGGCCGGTGACGGCAAGGCCACCTGCGCACCGCTGACCTTGGGTATGGCGGGCCCGCTCACCGGCGGCAACGCCGCACTCGGCATCAATGTCGTGATGGGCGTGAAGCTGGCTCTCGACCAGCACAACAAGGCCAATCCGGGCTGCCAGGTGAAGGTCAAGGAGTTCGACACCGAGGGCAAGGCGCAGAACGCGTCGAGCGTGGTGCCCGCGATCATCGCCGACCCGAATATCGTGGCGTTGATCGGTCCGACGTTCTCGGGTGAGACGAAGGCCACCGGCGGTCAGCTCAATCAGGCCGGTCTGCCGTTCCTCACCGCGTCGGCGACCAATCCGACGCTGACCCAGAACGGCTGGAAGACCTTCTTCCGCGGTCTCGGCAACGACAATTCGCAGGGTCCCGCGGTCGCGAGCTATCTGACCGGCAAGCTGGGCTACAAGAAGA
Source organism: Nocardia bovistercoris (assembly GCF_015674855.1). GTDB lineage: Bacteria > Actinomycetota > Actinomycetes > Mycobacteriales > Mycobacteriaceae > Nocardia > Nocardia bovistercoris. The sequence goes on from NZ_JADMLG010000014.1 coordinate 39,077, forward strand.
TCTGCGTCGTGGTCGACAACACCGACTACGGCAAGGGCCTCGCCGACGCGTTCACCGCGGCGGCGGGTTCGGCGGTCGACGCGGGCTGCGGCGTGACGGTCAAGGAAGGCGACAAGGACTTCTCGGCCGCGGTGTCGGCGTTGGCCGCGGCCAAGCCGGACGCGATCTTCTACTCGGGCTACTACGCCGAGTCCGCGCCGTTCGTCCAGCAGTTGCGCACCGGCGGCGTCACCGCGACCTTCGCTTCCGCCGACGGCAGCAACGATCCGGAATTCGTCCGGCAGGCGGGCAACTCGGCGAAGGACGCGTACCTGTCGTGCCCGTGCAGCCCGGCGCCCGCGAAGTTCACCGAGGAGTACAAGGCGTTCAACGGCCAAGCGCCGGGCGTGTACTCGGTGGAGGGCTACGACCTCACCACCATCGTGTTGAAGGCCATCGCTGCGGGTAAGGTGACTCGCGCCGACATCGCCGAGTACGTTCGCACCTACGACGGCGCGGGTGTCGCGCGTCAGTACAAGTGGAACGAAAACGGGGAACTGGCGAACATCCAGATCTGGATGTACCAGGTCAAGTAGTTCACCGACGAGCGTTGGCGGCGTGTGCGGGTCTCCTCGGGGCCCGCACACGCCGTTTCACCGACACGAGAGATACGAATGACTGCAACCGCACTGGTCGGTGTGGACCTGCTCGCCAACGGGTCGATCGACTTCAACATCTCCGGGGTGGTGGACCAGTTCTGGCGCCTCACCGTGGACGGTCTCACCTACGGCTCGATCTATGCCCTTGTGGCCGTGGGGTACACCTTGGTCTACGGCGTGCTGCGTCTGATCAATTTCGCGCACTCGGAAATATTCATGTTGGGTATGTTCGGCACCTACGTGGGGTTGGAGATTCTCGGTTTCGCACCGAGCGGCGACGTGTATTCCCAGGGCGTGGTGATGACGGTGGTCTTCCTCGGTCTCGCCATGCTGTTCGGCATGGCGGTCTCGGGTGCCGCCGCGGTCGGCCTGGAACGGGTGGCCTATCGCCCGCTGCGCAAGCGCGGCGCGAAACCGTTGGCGTTCTTGATCACCGCGATCGGCATGTCGTTCGTGATCCAGGAGTTCGTGCACTACATCCTGCCCAAGATCAAGCCTGGGCTCGGCGGCACCAACGCGCAGACCGGTATTCGGCTGGTCGACCCGAAGGTGCAGTTCAGCTTCCTCGGCGCGGATGTGACCAATGTCGCGATCGTCATCGTGGTCTCGGCGGTGGTGCTTGCGCTGGCGACCGAGTTGTTGATCAACCGCACCAAATTCGGTCGCGGCATCCGCGCGGTCGCACAGGACCCGGACACCGCGACCCTGATGGGTGTCTCGCGGGAGCGGGTCATCATGTTGACCTTCCTCATCGGCGGTGTCCTCGCGGGCGCCGCCGCGCTGCTCTACACGCTGCGGGTACCGACCGGCATCATCTATTCCGGCGGATTCATCCTCGGCATCAAGGCTTTCAGCGCCGCCGTGCTCGGCGGCATCGGCAATCTGCGCGGGGCGCTGCTCGGCGGTCTGATCCTCGGCGTGGCCGAACAGTACGGGCAGATCCTGTTCGGCACGGAATGGCGTGACGTGGTCGCCTTCGTGCTGCTGGTGACCGTGCTGATGTTCCGGCCGACCGGCATTCTGGGGGAGAGCCTCGGGAGGGCACGAGCATGACCGAAACGACGAGCCCCTTGCCGAACGTCGGTTCGGATCCGGCGCCGAAGCAGAACTTCGGCGACTCCGTGCGCGACTGGTGGGGCGGTCTGTCGCGGCCGGGCCAGTGGGCGGTCGGCATTCCGGTGATCATCGCGCTGGCGCTGCTCCCGCTGTTCCCGCCGCCGATCCTGGATACCCCCGGTGTGAGTTTCGGCAATGTGATGGCGCTGTTCTCGATGTACGCGCTGATCGCGATCGGACTCAATGTCGTGGTCGGGCAGGCGGGTCTGCTCGACCTGGGCTATGTCGGCTTCTTCGCGGTCGGCGCGTACACCGTCGGTCTGCTGACCAGCAAGGACAGCCCCTGGAACCAGACCGACGGCTGGCTCGGCTCTAGTTGGGCGTGGTGGGCGTGCGTGCCGCTGGCGATCGTGTTCACGGCGCTGTCGGGTCTGATCCTCGGCACGCCGACGCTGCGGTTGCGCGGTGACTACCTGGCGATCGTGACGCTCGGCTTCGGTGAGATCGTGCGGCACCTGTCGGACAACCTCGGCGAGCTGACCAACGGCAGCCTCGGGCTCTCGGCCATCGCCTATCCGGATGTCGCGGATTCGGCGTCGCATCCGGGCGGGGTGTTCTCGCCGGGCAATCTGGGCGATTCCGACAGCTGGAATCCGTTCGAACGGGCCAGTTACGGCACCTGGTGGTACTGGCTGGGCATGGTGTTGGTGATCATCGTGCTGCTGCTGATCGGCAATCTGGAGCGCAGCCGGGTCGGGCGCGCGTGGGTCGCGATCCGCGAGGACGAGGACGCCGCCGAGATCATGGGCGTGCCGACCTTCAAGTTCAAACTGTGGGCGTTCACGATCGGGGCCGCGGTTGGCGGCGTATCCGGCGCGATGTTCGCGGGCAACGTCACCTACATCAATCCGCGCCAGTTCGACATCATCACCTCGATGCTGTTCCTGTGCGCGGTGGTGCTCGGCGGCAAGGGCAACAAGCTCGGTGTGATCGTCGGCGCGTTCCTCATCGCGTATCTGCCGCTGCGGTTGCAGTCGACGCAGTTGGTGTCCGACGAGGTCACCGGGTATGTACTGCTGGTCATCGACGTGGCGGCCTTCGTCGGCCTGCTGGCCGCGTGGCGGTTGAAGGTGCAGTTCATGGGGCCGTGGCCGCGCCGCGGCGTGATCGTCGGGACGGTGTTCACCGGTGTGATGGGACTGTTGCTGCTCGGCAGCGTGCTGCTGTTCCGCAAGGGCGGCGCGCAGTCCCTCGGTGACCTGAAATATCTGTACTTCGGTATCGCACTGGTGGTGATGATGATTCTGCGGCCGCAAGGTCTGTTCCCGGCTCGGCAGAAACTGCTGGCCTACGGCAGGCAGGTGTACCAGGCGGTGCGCCGTCCGGTCGCGCAGCCGGTGGGAGCGGACCGATGACCGGGCCGGGCGCGGGCGACGCGCTGTTCGACAACGAGGACATGGCCGCCGGGTACGCCGAGCAGGAGCGCATCGAGAGCGCGGGCATGGTGGACGTGACGCAGGTGCTGCCCGTCCTCGCCGATTCGGAGGCGGTGGCCGAGGTGGTCGCGGCGCATCGCGACATCGCCACCGAGGTCGGCGCGCCGCTGCTGCGCACCGAGGGCCTCACCGTCCGATTCGGCGGCCTGACCGCGCTGGACTCGGTGGATTTCGAGATCCGCCGCGGTGAGATCCTCGGGCTCATCGGGCCCAACGGCGCGGGCAAGACCACCTGCTTCAACGCCATCACCGGTGTGTACCAACCGGCGGCGGGCACCGTCTACTTCGACGGCAAACCGCTGACCAAGACCTCGCGCAACGAGATCACCCGGCTCGGCATCGCGCGCACCTTCCAGAACATCCGCCTGTTCGGCGAGATGACCGCGCTGGAGAACGTGGTGGTCGGCACCGACGCCAGGCACCGGACCTCGGTGCTCGGCGCGGTCCTGCGCACCAGCCGCCACCGCCGCGAGGAGCGCGACGCCATCGAACGCGGCATGGCGCTGCTCGAATTCGTCGGCATCGCACCGCACGCGGTGGAGAAGGCGCGCAATCTGTCCTACGGCGATCAGCGCCGCCTCGAGATCGCGCGCGCGTTGGCGACCGAGCCGAAACTGCTGTGCCTGGACGAACCCGCCGCCGGATTCAATCCGAGCGAGAAGGCGGCGCTGATGGATCTGATCCGCAAGATCCGCGACGACGGCTTCACCGTGCTGCTCATCGAACACGACATGCGGCTGGTCATGGGGGTGACCGACCGCATCGTCGTGCTGGAGTTCGGCCGCAAGATCGCCGACGGGCTGCCCGAGGCGATTCGCGAGGATCCGAGCGTGGTCGCGGCCTATCTCGGCGTGCCCGACGAACAGGTCGGCGCGGCGGCCGCGCAGGCAGGCATCGAGATCGCGCCGGAGAAGCCGGGTTCGCCGATGTTCGTCGCGCCCGAGCAGCCGACCGAGAAGCTGCCGCTGCCGCGCCTTGATGGCCTGCCGCCGCTGAGCGAGGTGCGGGCCCGCGCCCGTCCCGAGGCGCCGACCCCGCCTTCCGGCCGCGACTTCTCGGCGGCGCCCGCGCTGCTCGAGGTCGACGGCATGGTCGTCAACTACGGCAGAATTCAAGCGCTGCACGGGATTTCGCTGCGGGTGGCGGAAGGGGAGCTGGTCACGCTGCTCGGCGCGAACGGCGCGGGCAAGACAACGACCATGCGCGCGCTGTCGGGTCTGCTGCCGCTCACCAAGGGCCGCATCATGTTCGAGGGCCGCGACATCACCAAACTCAAGGCGCACGAACGGGTGGGCGACGGGCTGATCCAGGCTCCGGAGGGCCGAGGGGTGTTCCCCGGCATGACGGTGCAGGAGAACCTGGACATGGGCTGCTACGGGCGGACCTTTCCCGGCAAGGGCGAGTACTCGCAGACCTTGGAGTGGGTGTTCGAGCTCTTCCCTCGGCTGAGCGAGCGGCGCAAACAGGTCGGCGGCACCATGTCCGGCGGTGAGCAGCAGATGTTGGCCATCGGGCGGGCGCTGATGGCCAGGCCCCGGCTGCTGCTGTTGGACGAACCGTCGATGGGTCTGGCGCCCATGGTGATCCAGCAGATCTTCCGCATCATCACCGAGATCAACCAGCAGGGCACCACCGTGCTGCTGGTCGAGCAGAACGCGCAGCAGGCGCTTGCCCGCAGTGACCGCGCCTACATTTTGGAGACCGGCGAGGTCACCAAATTCGGCGCGGGCTCGGCGCTGCTCGACGATCCCGCGGTGAAGTCGGCCTACCTCGGCGTCGGCTGAGCGACGGCGGTCCGGCCTGGTTCGCCCGGTCGACCGCTGTTCGCGGGCGTGCGGCGCTTGGACCGGGCCCGGCCCGCGGGTGTCGGCTGATCACACTGTCGGTGGGTGTCCCTAGACTCTGGTGCGTGAGTTCACCCACGACAGCGCAGCGCCACAGCACCGGCACCGGCGAATCGGCCGGCGCCGACCGTCCGACTCTGCTCCTGTTGGACGGGCATTCGATTGCCTACCGGGCGTTCTTCGCGCTACCGGCGGAGAACTTCAAAACGGTCACGGGGCAGACCACCAACGCGGTGTACGGGTTCACCGCGATGTTGATCAACCTGCTGCGCGACGAACAGCCGACCCATATCGCCACGGCCTTCGACGTGTCACGCAAGACCTTCCGCACCGAGGCGTATCCGGAGTACAAGGCCAATCGCGCCCAGACGCCCGACGAGTTCCGCGGTCAGGTCGAACTCACCAAGGACGTGCTCGGCGCGCTCGGCATCCCGGTGATGGCCATCGACGGCTACGAGGCCGACGACGTGATCGCCACCGTCACCACCCAGGCCGTGCCGCAGGGCTTCCGCGTGCTCATCGTCACCGGTGACAGGGACGCCATCCAGTTGGTGAACGACGATGTCACAGTGCTGTACCCGCGCAAGGGCGTCTCGGATCTCACCAGGTTCACCCCCGATGAGGTGATGGCCAAATACGGCCTCACCCCGGCGCAGTACCCGGATTACGCCGCGCTGCGCGGTGATCCGAGCGACAACCTGCCCGGCATTCCCGGGGTCGGGGAGAAGACCGCCGCCAAATGGGTGCGCGAATTCGGCGATCTGGCCACGCTGGTCGACAAGGTCGACGAGGTGAAGGGCAAGGTCGGTGACGCGCTGCGCGCAAATCTGAGCGGCGTGGTGCTCAACCGGCAGCTCACCGAGATGGTCAGGGACGTCCCGGTGCCATACACCCCCGAGCAACTGGCAAAACAGCCGTGGGACCGCAACCGGATCCACCAGCTGTTCGACGACCTGGAATTCCGGGTGCTGCGCGATCGGCTGTTCGAGACGCTCGCGCCGCCGGAACCCGAGGCCGAGGTCGGTTTCGAGATCAGCGGCGGCGCGCTGGAGGTCGGCGCGGTCGCCGACTGGCTCGCCACGCACGCGAAAGCCGGTGCGCGCCACGGTGTCTCGGTGGTCGGCACAGGCACGCCAGGCAACGGCGACGTGCGCGCGATTGCCATCGCGGCGGCCGACGGCGAGGGCGGCTACATCGATGTCACCGTGCTCACCCCCGAGGACGAGGCGGCGCTCGGCGCATGGCTGGCCGATGCCGAGATCCCGAAGGCGTTGCACGAGGCCAAGGCCGCGATGCACGCGCTGCGCGGGCGCGGCTGGAGTCTGCGCGGTCTCACCAGCGACACCGCGCTCGCGGCGTATCTGGTGCGTCCCGGCCAGCGCACCTTCAACCTCGATGATCTGTCGCTGCGCTACCTGCATCGGGAACTGCGCGTGGAGACCGAGGAGGCGCCGCAGCTCTCGCTGCTCGACGAGGAGGACGCCGTCGACGTCGAGGTGGCGCGCGCTGAGTTGTTGCGCGCCAGGGCGGTGGTCGACCTCGCCGAGGCGCTGGACGGCGAACTGCGCGACATCGAGTCGCTGCCGCTGCTCTCGGATATGGAGTTGCCGCTGCTCGGCGTGCTCGCCACGCTCGAGGAGGCGGGTATCGCGGTCGACGTCGCCCAGTTGGAATCCCTGCAGCGCCGGTTCGCCGACAAGGTTTCCGAGGCCGCCGAAGCCGCCTACGGGGTGATCGGCAAGCAGATCAATCTCGGTTCGCCCAAACAGTTGCAGGTCGTCCTGTTCAACGAACTGGACATGCCGAAGACCAAGCGCACCAAGACCGGCTACACCACCGACGCCGACGCGCTGGAATCGCTGTACGAGAAGACCGAACACCCGTTCCTGCGGCATCTGCTCGAACACCGCGACGCCACCCGGCTCAAGGTCACGGTGGACGGCCTGCTCAAGTCGGTGGCCGAGGACGGGCGCATCCACACCACGTTCAACCAGACCATCGCCGCCACCGGGCGGTTGTCCTCCACCGAGCCGAACCTGCAGAACATCCCGATCCGCACCGACACCGGCCGCGAGATCCGCGACACCTTCGTGGTCGGTTCCGGCTTCGCCGAGTTGATGACGGCCGACTACAGCCAGATCGAGATGCGCATCATGGCGCACCTGTCCGGTGACGAGGGCCTGATCGAGGCGTTCAACTCCGGCGAGGACCTGCACAGTTTCGTCGCGTCCAAGGCGTTCGACATCCCGATCACCGAGGTGAGCCCCGAGGTGCGCAGGCGGATCAAGGCGATGTCCTACGGCCTGGCCTACGGCTTGAGTTCCTTCGGCCTCGCGGCGCAGCTCAAGATCAGCACCGCGGAGGCGAAGGAGCAGATGGACGTCTACTTCGCCCGCTTCGGCCGCATCCGCGACTACCTGTACGAGGTGGTCGAGCAGGCACGCAAGGTCGGCTACACCGAAACCCTGTTCGGCCGCCGCCGCTACCTGCCCGATCTGGACGCGGGCAATCGGCAGCGCCGCGAGGCCGCCGAGCGGATGGCGTTGAACGCGCCCATCCAGGGCACCGCCGCCGACATCATCAAGGTCGCGATGATCGAGGTGGGCCGGGCCATCGACGCGGCGGGTCTGCGGTCGCGCATGCTGTTGCAGATCCACGACGAACTCGTCTTCGAGGTCGCCGAGGGGGAACGGGAGCAGTTGGAGCGGTTGGCGCGGGAACGGATGGCCTCGGCCATCGAACTGTCGGTCCCGTTGGACGTGTCGGTCGGCACCGGGCGCAGCTGGGATTCCGCCGCGCACTGAGTGCGGGTGTGCGGGCCGCCGCCTCCGCGCGAGGCAGCGGCCCGTGTCCCGGATTTCCCGCGGGCGCAGGAGGTGAAACCGTAGGAATCACGGTGAGCGGAACCGCGTTGCTCGGGCGTAGCCGCCGTAGGGTGAAGCCCGTCCTATCAACGTTCGTGCATAGATCGTGGAGGGAAATCCACCCATGACCGTCACCGATGAGCTGCTGAAGAACAACGCGGAATACGCGAGCACCTTCCAGGGACCGCTGCCGCTACCGCCGTCGAAGGGGATCGCGGTGGTCGCGTGTATGGACGCCAGGATCAATGTGTACGCGGTGCTCGGTCTCGGCGATGGCGAGGCGCACGTGATCCGCAACGCGGGCGGGGTCATCACCGCCGACGAGATCAGGTCGCTGGCGATCAGCCAGCGACTGCTCGGCACGCGTGAGATCGTCCTCATCCATCACACCGACTGCGGCATGCTCACCTTCACCGACGACGATTTCAAGGCCTCGATCCAGCAGGAGACCGGCATCAAGCCGGAATGGGCCGCCGAGGCGTTCGCGGACCTGGAGGCCGACGTGCGGCAGTCGATCTCCCGCATCGCCGCGAGCCCGTATGTGCCGCACAAGGATTCGATCCGCGGTTTCGTCTTCGACGTGGCGACCGGGAAGTTGAACGAAGTCCTGGTCTGAACGCGTTCGACATACTTCGCGCCCGGTCCCGCGCTCCGGTGGGCCGGGCGCTGTCGTGTGTCGTCGAGGTGCGTGGCTTCAGCGGTCGAGGGCGGTTTCTCGCGCGGGGTTCGATTCGGGCCCGCGTCCGGGTTCCGGTCTGGGGCGCAGGCCGAGCATGACGTGGGTGAGGGTCTCGTCGAGCCATTCGTCCGCGGCGCTCGGCGCTACCAGGCCGGAACCGAGGAAGGTGGCCAGACCCTGGAGTGCCGCGACCCAGGTCAGCGCCAGGCGGCGCGGGTCGCCCGCGATGACCTCGCCGCGCCGCTGCGCCGCCGTGATGAGTTCCACGGGTGTGGCGATGGCTCGATCGGCCGCGTACGCCATGGCGTCGCCCGCCGCCGGGCTGTTGTGCCTGCGCGCGAACATGAGGGCGAGCAGGGCCGGATTCTCGGTGGCGAAGCGCAGGTAGGCGCCCGCGAGCGCGCGCATGGGTCCGGCGAAGCACGCGTCCTCGCCCGGATCCGCGAGGGCGGGCAGGTGTTCGTCGGACGCGAGTTCGGTGGCGGTGGCGAGCTTTTCGAAAGCGGTGGATTTCTCCAAGGCGGTGGATTTTTCCAAGGCGGCGGCGAGGCGTTCGAATCCCGCCACCGCCAGCGCGTCGATGAGTGCCTGTTTGTCCCGGAAGTGCCGGGTGGGCGCGGCGTGGCTGACTCCGATGTCGCGCGCGAGCCGACGCAGCGACAGGCCGTCCACGCCCGATTCGCGCAGCGTCGCCTCGGCGCGCTGGAGTAGTTCGGCGCGCAGGTCGCCGTGGTGGTAGGAGCGTGTTCGGGTGAACGACATGGTAGGAGCAGGATAACAAAATGTAGGCATTGACTACTTTGTTGTCACTGCCTACATTCGGTGCATGACGGTTCGGACCCTCACCGCCCCGGTCGCCCTGCTCGCGGTGTTCGCGGCGCTGCTCGCCACCATGTATCTCGGCTACGCCGCCAATACCGAGCGCAATCTGCACGACTTCCCCGTCGCGCTGGTGGATCAGGACCTCGGCGACGTGATCGACGGCGCCCCCGCCGATTTCGGCGCCGAGATCACCGACGCGCTGCGGCGCGGCATCCCCGCCGACAAGGTCGACCTGCGGGTGGTCGGGATCGCCGAAGCCCGTGCGCAATTGCGTACCGGGCAGGTGTACGGCGCGATCGTCATTCCGTCGGACTTCACCAAACGGCTGGTCATCCTCGGCACGGGCGCGGTGGTTCCGGGCGCGATCGAACGGCCGGTCGTCACCGTGCACACCAATCCGCGCGTCGGGCCGTATACCACCGGGATCATGCAGCGCATCGCCGACCGGGCGCTGACGCAGGTGTCGGCGTCGGTGGGTGCGCGGCTCACCGAACGTGTCGATGCCACGCTGGCCGCGGGCGCGCCCGCGGGGACGGTGGCGGGCGACCAGGTCAGCGGGGCGGCGCGGCTGTTGATCGCCGATCCCATCCGGGTGGTGCAGGCACCGTACCGACCGCTGTCCGACGGCGCGGGACAGGGGCTGGTCGCGTTCTTCTACACGCTCATCCTGCTGCTGGCCGGATTCACCGGAGCGATGATCATCAACACCTTGATCGACGCCGCGCTCGGTTTCACGCCCGCCGAATACGGCCCGTGGTTCGTCCACCCGCCGGACAGCGGGCTGAGCAGATTCCAGACCCTGCTCGTCAAGTGGGGTGTGATAACCGTTGCCGCCCCGCTGCTTTCGGCGATCTTCCTCGGCGTCGCCCGGCTGATCGGCGTGCCGCTACCTGGTGCGCTGCTGCTCTGGCTGTACGGGACGCTGGCCATCGTGGCGGTCGGAGTCACGGCGCTGTCGGTGCTGGCGACCTTCGGGACCGCGGGGCTGATGGTCAATCTGGTGCTGTTCGTGGTGCTCGGCCTGCCGTCATCGGCCGCGACGGTGCCGCTGGAGGCCGTGCCCGGATATATCGCCGTGCTCGCCGAATTCGAGCCGATGCACCAGATCTACCTGGCCGTGCGCGCGATCCTCTTCTTCGACGGACACGCCGACGCTGGACTCGCGGCCGGACTGCGGATGACGGCGGTGGGGCTCGCGATCGGCCTGGTTCTCGGTGCGGTCGCGACCTCGGTCTACGACCGAGTCGGGTTGCGCCGCAGTGCTTCCGGCCGGGAATCGGTCTCGGAACCGGCCGCCGAGAAGGTGGCCGTCGCCGCGGGCTGAGGTGTCGGGCTGAGGTGCGGTGCGCGCGTCCGTTCGGTGGACGAGGCGCGCGGAGCCGGTCGCGAGGTCGATGTCGTCGCGGGGCGGTGCGCCGTCGGCGAGGTCCTCCCGGTGCATGAGCACGGTTCTGCGGTGTTCGAACTCGTGGTGTTTGGAGCCCTGGAACAGGGCGGTGACTTCTTCGAAGCCGATCGCGGAGACCGGGCGGCCGGTGGGTTCGGACCACGGGAGCAAACGGTTGCCGGTGATGCGACGCCAGATGACTTCGAGGAAAGCCAGGACGACGAGCAGGCACGCGAGACCCGGAAGCGTCATGGCCATGACCACACCCATGTGAGCCACGGTACTCGTCGGAGCCGCGGGTTCGCCGCCCGCGGAGGCGTACCGGCTGAGCTGCGGCGATGGTATTCGCGATTAGCGGAAAACGGGCATCGGATGAGGTTGCTATCGGGCGGCGATATGCCTATTCTCGATCGCGTGCCGAATCCCGCCCACCGCCGCAACGCCGCGCGCACCGTCGCAGACCGCGACAGCGCGTCGTTATGCACGCTAACCGCGAGCACGGTGCGGGCGCGACTTCTCGTAGTAGCCCGCCGTAGCGGGGTCTGATTCGGACCAGCCCCCTCGCTGCGGGCTGTTGATTGTTCATGCTGGTCCCCCTCCACCGACATATTCGGGAAGACCTCTACTGCAATGACGATCCTGACTCTCGACTCACAGACTTTCATCGCCGCCGCCCCCAAGGGTCTGCGCGCGGAGACGACCGGGATGACCCCGGCGGAGTTCTACGACCGGTACTGCGCGCAGTCCGGTCCCGTCCGGCTCACCGACTGGGCCTCGGGACAGGGCTCGGAACGTACCGCCACCTTGGAATTCGCCGACCATCTCCGGTCGGTCGCCGCCACCGGTAGCCCGGTGGCGGCGATGACCTCGGCGTTGTACGACGAGGGCTATCCGATCGAGATCCTGCAATTCCATCAGCGCGCCACCGCCGACGGCACCGCCACCTTCGTGCGGTGCGAGTTCAACGGCAGGCGCGGTTGGGGTGCGGCGATGGCCGCCGATGGCGCGGAATCCACTGTCCGCGCGATGATTTCGAGTATCAACCGACTCGGCTCCTGAGCCGGGTCCCGAACCCCACCCCACCGACACGTAGACCGGGCCCGCGAACCGCCGAGGTTCGCGGGCCCGGTCTGGGGTGTACGCGGGACGAACGACGTGCGGGGTTACTCGGCGCTCGCCTGCTGTTCGGCGAGCTGCTTGCGGACCTCGTCCATGTCGAGCGCCTTCACCTGGCTCACCAGGTCCTCCAGCGCGGCGGGCGGCAGTGCGCCCGGCTGCGCGAAGACCAGCACGCCCTCGCGGAACGCCATGATGGTCGGGATGGAGCGGATGTTGGCCGCCGCCGCGAGACCCTGCTCGGCCTCGGTGTCCACCTTGCCGTGCACGACGTCGGGATGGGTTTCCGAGGATGCCTCGAAGGTGGGTGCGAAGTTCCGGCAGGGGCCGCACCAGGAAGCCCAGAAGTCCACGAGTACCACGTCGTTTCCGGTGACTACCTCATCGAAGTTCTTTTGGGTCAGCGTCTGGGTGGCCATGACGTCCTCTCGTCTCGGGTGTCGCAGGCTGTAACGCCGTGCGCACTCTTTATCTTCCACGCCGACCTCGACGGCGGACGCGGGTTGCGCGATGACGGCGGTGATCCGGCTCATATCGCGTTCGCACCGCGATCGGCGGTCATCCGGCCGTTCCAGGCGGGTACCCGAATACCGCGCGCGGAAATCCTCGGGCCGATTCGACGGTGTGCGGCCGGGTATGTCGACCGTCGACAACCGATTCCGAGTACATGGGAGGAAAGAACGTGCCCGAACATGCGAGTGGACCCCGTGCAGCCGTCGAAGGCGTCGTCGAGGACATCAAGGGGCGGGTGAAGAAGGCGGCGGGCGCCGTGACCGGTGACCGTAACCTCGAGGAGGAGGGGCAGGCCCAGGTCGACAAGGCCGAATCGCAGCGCGTCGCCGCGCGCAAGGAGGCCGAAGCCGAGGCCGCCCGCACGGCCGCCGACGTCAACGAGGCGCGACAGGCCGCCAAGCAGAAGGGCGACTGACCTGCCGCGAGGAGTATCGGCCCCGGCGCGGAACCGACCGCCGGGGCCGACCGTCCTTCGTCGCGGAACTGTCGATGGTATGGCGACGTGGTTCCGTATCGCGGCGCTACTGTTGTGACGTGGGTCGCCCAGGTCACGAATCGCAGTCCGAGCAGATCGTCGGCGTGGTGCTCGAACTGCTCGAGTCGCAGGGGTATGACGCGGTTCAGCTCAGGGAAGTGGCGCGCCGCGCGCATGTCTCGCTGGCCACTGTCTACAAGTGGTTTCCCACCCGCAACGAGTTGATCGTCGCGGCGGTGGAGCGCTGGATGGCGGTCAACAGTTACGCGGCGGTGGCCGCGCCCGCTCCCGAGGAGACACTGCGGGAGGGGTTGACGCGTCTGCTCCACACGGTGTTCGAGCCGTGGGAGAACAATCCGCGCATGCTCGAGGCGTATTACCGCGCGCGCGGCGGCGCGGGTGGGCAGCGCTTGGATGTGCAGGGCGTCGAGGCGATTCTGCCGTTCGCGAATCCGTTGATCGAGGGCGCTGATCCATGTTATGTCACCGATATCGGGCTCGTGCTGTCCAATATGACCTACGCGCTGATCGGCCGGTTCGTGGACAAGAGTCTGGACATCACCGAGATCCTGCCGACGCTCGACCGCGTGATCTACCGCTTGACCAGTGACAATGCGCAGGATGCCACGGCCGCGCGCGGTGCGGCGGCCCGTGGCGCCTCGTTCGATCCCGCGCTGGCCGCGCCGTTCGATCGCCGCTGACCCGACCGAGGTCGCACTGTTGCGTTCGCTGTTTCGTGACCTGATCGACGTCGTGTCGAGATCACCGCAATCTTCTTGCATGTGATGTGTATCACATAGAAGCCTTCCGCGTTCCGCGACTACCGGACAGTAACGGAGTTACCGTTCGGGAGGCAGGCTTCGTGAGGCCGGCCCGGAGCTCCACCCCCAGTCCCTGAGCACCGGGCGCACCCTCGGCCTCGGCGGCCCCACCCGATGCGTCACCGACGCGCCCGACCCATGTCGTTCCGATGCGGCATGCGCGTCGCCGCGCGCGTCCGGAATCGGTGGCCGTCCTGTCGCGAAGGGCGCACGAGAACGGATGGTTGTGATGGCTGAACAATTCCCGGAATCCATCGATCGACGTGGCGGTTCGCGCTCGCCAGAGGCGTGGTGGGCCGGTGTCCGTAAACATCCACTGCGCTACCGGGTCCTGGTCGTCGCGCCGTCGGCGCTGGACGCGGTCCGCGGCCTCGGCGGCTGGATGTTCGACATGACCGCGGCGGGCTGGGAGGTGACCGTGCTCGCGCACGAGCACCGCGACCCGCGGGCCCTGGCGATTCTCGGCGTCGACGGTCTCGACCTGGACCGGGCGTTGGCCATGCCGGTCGGTGACGCGAGCCCGGATCTCGTCGCCGTGGCGCACGAGATGTATCGCGGTGATGTCGTCACGCGGGAGCGGGTGCTGCACGGCTGTGGATGTCACCGTGCCGAGACGATGGTGTGGGGCCGTGATCTGCCGATGGCCGCGGCCGATTCGCTCGACGCCACCCGGCATCGGGTGAGTGCCGCCGGGCGGGCTTTCAAGGCGTGCGCACTGCGGGCGGCGGGCATCGCCGCCGATGCGTCGGCCGTCACCGAGACGCTGTGGGTCGAGCGGTCCGCGCTGCGCGGCCGTCGCGGGCGGGTCGCTTCGATGCGCGTCGATCAAGCTGTGCTGGAATCGAATTCGGCGACCGTCGCGCTGCTGCGTTGACCGGTGACCGCATGGACACCGCACGACGGCACGGAGGAGCATCGGGTATCGGCCTGTCGCGCTCCGTGCTCTCGCGCTCGATGCGGGCAGCGGGCGCGGCACGGCAGAATGACGTGATGGACGATTCCCGGAGGTGGCGATGACGTCGGTGACCCGCATTCCGCGGGCGCCGCGCGAGCCGGACGGCGACCGCCGCGCCGGTTTCGAACAGCGCGTGCTGCACGCGGTCGAGGAACTGTTGGCCGACGGCACCCCGTACACCGAGATCGCGGTGCAGAAGATCGCGGCCGCGTCGGGGGCCGCGAGGTCGACGTTCTATCGGTACTTCCCCGACAAGAGCAGTCTGCTGATCCGCATGGCGGAACTGGCCACCGCCGACCTGTTCGCGACCGCCGAGCGCTGGTGGGCGGCCGAACACGGCGACCGCGACGGTGTGGTCCGCGCGATCTCCGCCATGATCGCGAGTTTCCGCGAACACCGCCATCTGCTGCTCGCGCTGAGCGAGGTCGCCGCCTACGACAAGGAGGTCGGCGCCTACTGGCGCAAACGTCTCGCGGTCTTCGCCGATCTGGTGCGCCGTAGGCTCGAGGTCGATCGTGAACGCGGCGCCATCGGGTCCGCGGTCGACCCGGCGACCACCGCTATCGTGCTGACCGCGATGGTGGAGCGGTCCATCACCGCGGTGTTCGCCGATTCCGGGTCCGCCATCGCCGACGACGTCTTGGCCGCCGCGCTCGGGCGGGTCACCTGGCTCGCGGTGTACGGTGACGCGCCCGGCGGGGACGGCGCGGTGTAGACAATTTTCTCAATCTGTTTACTCGGGATCGGAACGCGTTCTAGATTGGGGCCATGGCTGCAACGGTCACCGAACTCCTGCTCGCGCGTTCCGACGACGACACCCTCGCGATCACCCACCGAGGCCGTACGTGGACCTGGCGCGAGCACATCGCCGAATCGCGCCGCGTGGCCGCGGCGATCCTTTCCATCGCCGACCCGGCTCGTCCGCCGCATATCGGCGCCCTGCTCGGCAACGGGCCCGACATGCTCACCGCGATCGCTGCGGGCGCGCTCGGCGGGTACGTCACGGTCGGCGTCAACAACACCCGGCGCGGCACGGCACTCGCCGACGATGTCCGCCGGGCCGACGTCCAGATCCTGATCACCGACGCCGAGCACCGCCCCCTGCTCGACGGACTCGACCTCGACGGCGTCACCGTCCTCGAAACCGGCACGGCGGCGTGGACCGAAATGGTCGGCGGCGCGGGCGAGCTGACCCCGCACCGCGTACCCGAGGCCACCGACACCTTCATGCTCATCTTCACCTCGGGGACCAGTGGCAATCCGAAACCGGTGCAGCTGGCGCACATGATGGTGCCCTTCGCGGGCCCGCCGCTCGTCGACCGGTTCGGCATCGGATCCGACGACGTGTGCTACCTGTCGATGCCGCTGTTCCACTCCGCCGCGATCCTCGGCGGCTACTGCGTCGCACTGGCCTGCGGCGCTGCCATGGCGCCCGCCAAGTTCTCGGCCTCGACCTTCCTCGACGACATCCGGGCCTACGGCGCCACCTACATGAACTATGTCGGCAAACCGCTGGCCTACATCCTGGCCACCGAGCAGCGGCCCGACGACGCCGACAACCCGCTGCGCGTCGCCTTCGGCAACGAGGCCACCGACCGCGACATCGATGAGTTCAGCCGCCGCTTCGGCGCCACGGTGTGGGACGGCTTCGGCTCCACCGAACTCGCCATCATCATCACCAGGGAGCCCGGCACCCCGCCGGGATCCATCGGCAAGGGCTATCCCGGTGTCGCCGTGTACAACTCGACGACCGTGACGGAATGCCCGCTCGCGGTGTTCGACGCCAACGGCGCGCTCGCCAACCCGGACGAGGCCATCGGCGAACTCGTCAACGCCGACGGCACCGGTCTCTTCATGGGCTACTACGGTGACTCGGCGGCCACCGAGGAACGCACCAGAGGCGGCATCTACTGGTCGGGAGACCTGGCGTACAAGGACGCCGACGGGTGGATCTACCTGGCCGGACGCACCGCCGACTGGATGCGCGTCGACGGCGAGAACCTCGCGGCGGGGCCGATCGAACGCATTCTGCAGCGCCTGCCCGAGGTGAGCCGGGTCGCGGTGTACGCGGTGCCCGACGAACGGGTCGGCGACCGGGTGATGGCCGCGATCGTGTTGCGCGACAACGAAACACTCGACCCGGCGCGTTTCGCGGCCTTCCTCGCCGAGCAGCCCGACCTCTCGCCGAAGGCGTGGCCGAGTTTCGTGCGCGTCGCGCACGACCTGCCGACCACGGCCACCAACAAGATCCTCAAGCGCGATCTTGTGCGCGAGGGTGTGGTCGCGGGCGACGGCGTGCTGTGGTTCCGCGCGCCGCGCACCACCGCCTACGAGATCGTCGACGCGCACGCCGACAGCGCGGGCGCCCGTGCCTGAGTAGCCGTCCGCACGCCGAGGTCGCGGGCAGGCAGCGCGCGACCGACGAATCAGCGGGCTCGCCTACCGAGCCCACGACACAGGAGAGATCGCTTGAGTATCGAACCCGGCGCGCCCGCGACGGTATCGGACGAAATCCCCACCGACCCGGCTCATCTCAGCCCCGAATGGCTCACCGCGGTGTTGCGCGCGCACGGCGGCGACGTCGTGGTGGAGCGGGTCACCGCGACGCCGGTCGGGTCGGGGCAGATGGCGGGGTCCTATCGGCTGCGCCTGGACTATCGCGGCGCGAGCGACCTGCCGTCGACCATGATCGCGAAACTGGCCGTCGGCCCCGAGGAGCACCGCAGTTTCGGGTCCGGCGCGTTCCGCAACGAGGTGCGCTTCTACCGGGATCTGGCCGGGACCCTGCGGGTTCCGGTGCCGGGCTGCCACGCCGCGGTGGTCTCGGAGTCCGGCAGCGAATTCGTGCTGCTGCTCGACGATCTCGCGCCCGCGGTGCAGGGCGATCAGATAGCGGGATGCGATGCGGAGCGGGCGCGCGCGGTGGCCGTGGCGGCCGCCGGGCTGCACGCGCCGCGCTGGTGCGACGAGTCGCTGCTCGAGGTGCCTGGCATGGCCTTGCCGACCGACGAGGACCGGGCGCTGATGGAATCGGTGCTCGAGCCGATGGCCGAGGCGTTCCTCGCGCGTTTCGGCGACCGGATCGGCGACCGGGAGCGCGCCGCGGTCGGCTGGCTGGTCGAGCGAGCCGGGCCGTGGCTGGTCACGCCGCCGCGCCGCTACTCGCTGCTGCACGGCGACCTGCGCATCGACAATGTCATGTTCGCCCCCGACGGGAGCGTCACCGTCCTCGACTGGCAGACCATCACGCCGGGACAACCGTTGCGCGACATCGCCTTCCTGCTCGCGACGAGCTTGACGGTGGCCGACCGGCGTGCGGCCGAACGCGAGATCGTGGCCGACTACCATCGCGCGCTGGCCGAACACGGCGTCACCGACTACAGCGCCGAACAGTGCTGGGAAGACTACGTCGCGTCGCTGATCCAGGCCCCGCTGATCATCGTGTTCGGCGCGGGCGCCGCCGCACCCACCGAACGCGGTGACCGGATGTTCCTGACCATGCTCGAACGCGCCGCCACCGCGATCGACGACCTGGTACCCGGCGCGCTGAGCTGAATCCGGCGACACGGCTCGAGTGGAACGGGACGCCTTCCCTTGCGGTAGGCGTCCCGTTCCGGTTCTCGAATGTGCGAGTCGGCGGGATCGGCCCGGGGACGTGCGCGCCGATCGCGGGCACGTGCCGTTCCGAGTGGTGTCGTGCGGTCGCGAGGTGGACGTCGCCGACGACGACATGGTGATCCGAGTGGCGGCGTGCGGTCGCCAGGTCCACGTCGGCGTAATTCGAGGCGCGCATAGGGGAGATGCCGCCGACCATCCGAGGTGGTCTCCGGCGCGGCGGCGAGTCCGGTGGCGGGAGCGGCGGTCATCGCCGTGGGCGCAGCCGGATTCGCCGCCGCGTGGTGGCCTACGTGTCGAGGAGGTGGCGGCGCAGGAAGTGGATCTGGTGGGCGACGGCCGGTTCGAACCACGGGTTGCCCGCGAAGAGGTCGAAGTGGTCGCAGGGGTAGTGCCTGACCTCGGCGCGCGCCTTGAACGCGGCCTTGGCGGCGGCGTGCGGTGGTGCGGCGCGGTCGAAGTCGGCGATCTGCACCAGGACCGGCGCGGTGACGCGGTCGGCGTGCCGAACCGCGTTGTAGCCGCCGAGTTCGAGTCCCACCGCGGCGTCGACCTCGTTGCGCCAGGTCGGGCCCGCAAGCGCCGTGTAGCTCTCGTAGTAGCCTTCCGAGGTCAGCGCCGCGTTCTCGCCGGGCCTGCCGACCAGCGCCATCATCGTCGGCTTGCCGCCGAAGCGCCCGGCCAGCGCGCTGCGCACACCGGTGGCCGCCGACCGCGCGACCGCGCCGAAGCCGATCTGCGCCAACGCGTTACGGCCCGCCGACAGCCCGTCGACCATGGGCACCATGGCGATCACCGCGCGGATGTCGCCGCGATCGGCGGCGACGTTGAGGGCATGTCCGCCGGACTGCGAGATGCCCCACAGCACAACCCGTTTCGGGTCGACTCCGGTCTGCTTCCCGGCCGCGACGATGGCGGCGCGGTAGTCCTGCGCCTGCGCCGTCATCGAAACCCGTTGGCGCGGTTCGCCCGCCGAGGCGCCGAAGCCGCGGTAGTCGAAGGCGAAGACCGCGAGGCCCGCCTCGGCAAGGGCACGGGCGAAGGGTTCGAGCCCGGAATCCTTGGTGCCGCCGAAGCCGTGCGCCATCACCACCACCGGGCAGCCGCGTTCGCCCGCGAAGGGGCTGTCCGCGACGGCTTCGAAGAACCATGCGTCGCACGTGGTTCCGTTCGAATCGAACGAGATCTGTCGGTAGTCGGTGCTCACCTGTGTGCTTCCGTCGTCGCTCATGGTCACGCTCCCGTCGCCGCCGCGTCGGAGACCGGCGCGCGGTCGCCGACCTCGGCCCAGCGCGGCGGACCGTCGGCGGCCGCGCGGCGCGCGCCTTCGGGGATCTCGCGGGTGCGCATATCGTGCTCGTAGAGGAAGTAGTCCACCTGCTGGGTGTGGCGGGGCCGGTCGAGCATGTGTCCGGTGTAGAACCTCTGGTCGTCCACGATCACCTGGCGCATGTCCGCGGCCGATGGCAGGCGGTAGTGGCCGATGGCGTAGGCGCCGATCAGCCTGGCCTGGCATTCCACGAACGGGAACAGGGTGGGCGTCGACTGCGCGAATCCGGCGAAGACCAGGTCGTCGATGCCGGGGTAGAACATGCGCTTGTAGAGGTCGATCCGGTTGTCGGGCGCGCTGATGAAGTCAGGGTCGAAGAACGGGAAGGTGATGTTGTAGCCGGTGGCGTAGATGATGACGTCGAAGTCGTCGCTGCTGCCGTCGGTGAAGTGCACGGTCTTGCCGTCCAGGCGCGCGATGTCGGGCTTGGGAAGCACGTCGCCGGAGCCGAGGCGCAGCGGCAGTTCCACCGACTGGGTGGGGTGCGCTTCGAAGAATTTGTGGTTGGGCGTCGGCAGGCCGAAGTTCTCGGGGCGTCCCGCGGTCAACGGCTGACCCCACTGGGCGAGTTTGCGCTGCCAGGAGTACGGGATGTGCGGGCTCGTGCGGTAGTACTTGTCGGCGGGGCGGCCCGCGATGTACTTGGGCACGATCCAGGCGCCGGAGCGGGTGGACAGGCTCAGGCTGTTGCCGAGCGCCTTGGAGGACAGTTCGACGGCGATGTCGGCGGCGCTGTTGCCGAGTCCGACGACCAGGATGCGCTTGTCGGAGAAGTCCATCGGGGTGCGCGGGTCGATGTAGTGGTGCGCGTGCAGCGAGGTGCCGGCGAATTCGCCGGGAAAGTTCGGGTAGCGCGGATCCCAGTGGTGCCCGTTGGCTACCACGAGCAGGTCGAAGTAGCGGGTTCCGGTGCGCTGGGTGCGCAGTTCCCAGCCGCCGTCGGGCAGCCTGCGCGCGTGTTCGACGCCGTTGGTGAATTCGATGCGGTCGCCGAGTCCGAAGGCGCCGCAGTAGTCGTCGAGGTACTGCTTGATCTGGGTGTGGTGCGGGAAGTCCGGGTAGTGCTCGGGCATCGGGAAGTCGCGGAAGGACAGCTGATGCTTGGAGGTGTCGATGTGCAGCGACCGGTACGCGCTGGAGTGGCCGTTCGGATTGCCGAAGGCCCAGTTGCCGCCCACCCGGTCCGAGGACTCGAAGCAGACGTAGGGCACGCCGTAGTCGCCGAGCATCTTGCCCGCGGTCAGGCCGCTGATGCCCGCACCGATCACCGCGGTCCGCGGTTGGTACATGTCCCGTCCTTTCACCCTTGTAGACACATTACGAATACTGTCTACTAGTAGTCACATTCTCAGATCTGTCCACACATTGCTAGGGTTTTCCGGAAACCCGCCCGATGTTTCCCCGTGGGACGGCTGGAACCGAAAGCGAGACCCGTGACCGAGACACCGACGGTCGGCGTCGTGGATCGCCTGCTCGATGCCGCGCAGAAGCTGTTGGCGAGCAAGGGGATTCGTGCGACAACGGTCAGCGAGGTGGCCGAGGAGGCCGGGGTTTCGCGCGCCTGGCTCTACCGCCATTTCCCGGACAAGTCGGCACTGCTCGGCGCCGCCATCGTGCGGCTGAACGAGGCGTTCTGGGGTGACGCGAGGGCCGAACTGGAGCTGATCGACACCTTCGGCGCGCAGCTCGCGGCCGGGGTGCGCATCGGTCGCGGGGCCTACGACGATCCCGGGGCGCTCCTGCTGCGCTTACGCCTGGCCGAACCCGAGGAATTCGCGGTGTGCGCGGGCGCGGGCGTGTCGGGGTTGGTGCCGGATCTCGCCCTGTTCTGGCGGCCGTACGTGGACGCGGCGGCCGAGCGCGGCGAGATCCACCCCGGCCACGACCGGGCCGAGGTCTCGGAGTGGGTGGCGCGCGTGCTCATAAGTCTCGGCACGGTGCCAGGCGACACCGTCGATCCCGACGACGCCGCCGCGGTGGCACGGCATCTGCGCCGCTTCGTACTGCCCGGCCTCATGGCCGATCCCGCCCGTTCCTGATCGGTACCGGCCGGAATTCGGCCACCTACCGGAATTGGCTCATTTGAGCGCGAGCAGCGCGGCGCGCTCCAGGCGGTCGGCGATATCGGAATACGATTCGTAGCCCATTCCCGCGCGCACCAGCGCCCCCGCGTACAGCAATTCCAGGGATTCGATGACATCCGGATCGGGTTCCGGCTCGAGCGCGCGGGCGATGCGTTCGCGGATCTCGGTGCCGATACGCATGCGCAGATGTTGCACATCGGGGTCACGGCCGAGTAGCGCGCTCGTCACCGCGCCCGACAATTCCTGTTCGTCGGCGACGAGCATGGCGATGCCGCGCAACTCCTCGAGCACCCGCACGGTGGAATCCGGATCCTGGCTCACCGGCGACTGCGCCGAACGCAATCGCCGCCAGAATATTTCCGCGACCAGATGTTCCTTCGAGGAGAAATAGGTGTACGCGGTGGCGGTGCCGACGCCCGCCGCGGTGGCGACCATCCGTATCGTCATCCCGGCGAAACCCTCACGGGACAGCACCTGCACCGCTGCTCTGGTGAGCTTGTCGACGGTGTCGGCCTGTTTTCCCGTCAAGCGTCGACGCGTTGCCTCGACGGTCTTGGAATCACCTCTGGACATGTGTCTGGATCTTACTGTTCCGGAACTACGGGAGCAACAGCTCCGTTTCGTTTTCGCCGGCGGAAGGGCAGTCGAGAGCCGGTGTACAGTGCGCTCATGGTATCGAGTTCCGCACCCTCTTCCGATATCGCGCGATGGGCCGAGGTGGCCGAGCAAGCGCGCGGCTTCATGCCCGCCGACGAGGCGAAAGCCCTGCACGATGCCGTGTCGAAATATGCGAACGGCGGCCCCGTCGTCGAGATCGGAACATATTGCGGAAAATCCGCGATATGGCTCGGCGCGGCCGCGCGTGAACGTAATTCCACGGTCTACACTATCGATCATCATCGCGGTTCGGAAGAACATCAGGTCGGTTGGGAATATCACGACACTTCCCTCGTCGACGAGGTCACCGGACGTTTCGACACCCTGACCGAATTCCGCCGCACGATTGTCCGCGCCGGACTCGACGGCACCGTCGTCGCGATCGTCGGCGATTCCGTGCAGGCCGCCGCCGTCTGGGGCGCGCCGCTGGATCTGCTGTTCATCGACGGCGGGCACACCGAGATCGCCGCCGAGCGCGACTACGAGAGCTGGGCGAAATGGGTCGCCGTCGGCTCGGCGCTGGCCATCCACGACGTGTTCCCCGACCCGAACGACGGCGGCCAAGCGCCCTACGGCATCTACCGCCGGGCGCTGGACAGCGGCGAATTCCGCGAGGTCTCGTGCACCGGGTCGCTGCGGTTGCTGGAACGCGTGAGCGCACCGGCCGAATGACCGGCGCGGCGCCGGATCACACCATCACGTATCCGGCGCCCGACGCGGCCACATCGCGGAAGATCCCGCTCGCGGGCGTCGCGCCCGACAGCGCGTCCGCGGCCAGCACCACCGCGGCGCCGGTCCAGGTGGTGCGTTCCTCGGGCCAGCGCTTGCCGTCGGCGAAGACGAGTCCGGTCCAGTACGAGCCGTCCCGTTCGCGCAGGTGCTGCATGGCCGCGAACAGGTCGACCGCGCGGTCTCGGTCGCCGAGGGTGTCCAGCGCCATCACCAGTTCGCAGGTCTCCGCGCCGGTGACCCACGGCCGGTCGGCGACACAGCGGATGCCGATGTTGCCGACCACGAACTCGCTCCAGCGCGCGGCGATGCGCTCGTGTCCGGCCGCGCCGGTGAGCGCGCCGCACAGCACCGGGTAGTACCAGTCCATCGAGTACCGGTCCTTGGCGGAGAACAGTTCCGGCCGGTGCCGCAGCGCGATCGCGAGCCGGGTGCGCGCGGCCTCCCATTCCGGGCGCCGCTCGCCGAGCCGCTCGCCGAGCGACACCGCGCAGCTGATGCTGTGGTGCATGCTCGCGCATCCGGTCACCAGCGCCTCGGCGAACACCTCGCCGCTCTCGGTGCGCGCCCAGAAGATCTGGCCTTGTTCGTCCTGCATGCCGACGACGAAATCGATCGCGGCGCGCACCGTCGGCCACATCTCGCGCGCGAAAGCCTCGTCGCCGGTGCACAGCAGGTGATGCCAGATCCCGGTGGCGATGTAGGCGCAGAAGTTGGTCTCGGTGTCGGCGTCCTCGATCACGCCGTCGCGGAACTGGCGCGGCCACGACCCGTCGGCGCGCTGGGTCGCGGCCGACCAGCGGTAGGCCGCCTTCGCCTCGTCGTCGAGTCCGGTGGCGCTCAGTGCCATCGCGGATTCCACGTGATCCCACGGGTCGGTGTGCCCGCCGCGGAACCACGGGATCGCGCCCGAGGATTCCTGGTCGGCGGCGATGGATTCGCCGGTCTGGCGAGCCTGGCGCCTACTCAGCGCGCCCGCTACGAACGGAATCCCCCGTGCCGCGGCCTCACGCGGCGGCACGTCGCACCGCGGGCTTGGTGAAGTACAGCGCGACACTCTTGCCGACCAGCGGGTCGAGCATCGCCTCGGCGAGCCGGGTGGCCCGCGGTCTGCCCATCATGTCCCAAACCAGCAGTCGGTGATATGCCTTCACCAACGGGTTGTTCTCGTTGCGCACGCCGACGGCGCACTTGATCCACCAGTAGGGCGCGTGCAGTGCGTGCGCGTGGTGGCGGTGGGTGAAACGCATGCCGCGCGAACCGATCTTGGCGCGCAGTTCGTCGGCGCGGTAGATGCGGACGTGGCCGCCCTCGTTGCTGTGGTACTCGGTCGACAGCGCCCAGCACACCCGCTCGGGCAGCCAACGCGGCACGGTCACCGCGAGCTGGCCGCCCGGCCGCAGGATCCGCACCAGTTCCGCGATGGCGGCGTCGTCGTGCGGGATGTGCTCGAGGATCTCCGAGGCGATCACCACGTCGAAGCTCTCGTCGTCGAAGGGCAGGGCGAGCGCGTCGCCGCGCACCGTCTCCGCCTTGGTGCCCGCGGGCGCCTCGTCCGCCTCGGCCATCGCCTTCAGCATCACCTCGACGTTGGCCAACTCCTCGGCGTCCTGGTCGAAGGCGACGGTGTCCGCGCCGCGCCGGAACGCTTCGAAGGAGTGCCGACCCGCGCCGCAGCCGACGTCGATGACGCGGGTGCCCGGCCCGATTCCGAGCCGATCGAAGTCGACGGTCAGCATGCGGGACCTCCTGCGTGGTCGTGGGGACGCGAGACAGCGGATGGACCGTCGCGTCGTTCGACGGCCCGCTGGTATACCTCGGCGGTCCTGGCCGCCACCGATTCCCAGCTGAAGACGTTGACGGCCCGCTCGCGGCAGGCCGCCCGCATCCGCGCGCGCTGCTGCGGTGCGTCCAGCAACGCGCCGATGGCGTGCGCGAGCGCCGCGGTGTCGCCGGGGGTGATCAGCTCCGCGCAGACCCCGGATTCGCCGACCACCTCGGGCAGCGCGCCGGTGCGGCTCACCACCAGCGGCGTCCCGCTCGCCATCGCCTCGACGGCGGGCAGCGAGAAACCCTCGTACAGCGACGGGATGCAGGCGATCTCCGCCGAGCGCAGCAGTTCGGCCAGTTCCCGGTCGGTGAGTCCGGAGCGGACGGTCACGATGTCGGAGAGGCCGAGTTCGGCGATGGCCTTCTCGGTCGCGCCGTTCGGCTCGAGCTTGGCGACCAGTTGCAGTTCGACGGTGTGGGTTGTCCGCAGCCTGACCAGAGCTTCGAGCAGGTGGTTGATGCCCTTGAGCGGCTTGTCCGCGCTGGCGACCGCGACGATCCGGCCCGCGCGACGCGGCGCGGAGCCCGGTGCGAACAGGGTGGTGTCGACGCCGAGCGGCACGACCTCGAGCTGCGCGGGGTCGACGTCGAAGTCGGTGACGATGTCGGCGGCCGAGGACGACGACACGGTCAGCAGGTCGGGGATCTGCTTGGCCACCCGCTGCTGCATGCCGAGGAAGCCGTACCAGCGCCGCACCAGTGGTTTGCGCCGCCAGATCGCGGCGGCCAGGTCGACCTCGCGGTCCTTGGTGATGGGGTGGTGGATGGTGGCGACCAGCGGCAGGAAGCGCTGGATGTCGAGCAGTCCGCTGCCGAGGCACTGGTTGTCGTGCACGACGTCGAACTCGCTCGCGCGTTCGCGCAGCAGTCGCGCGGCGCGCAGGCTGAACGTGCGCGGCTCCGGGAAGCCCGCGGTCCACATGGTCGCCAGTTCCAGCAGGTCGATCCGGTCGTGGAGTTCACTCGGGCGCGGCGTGCGGAACGGGTCGCTCTCGCGGTAGAGGTCAAGACTCGGCACCTGCGTCAGGCGGACCCGTTCGTCGAGGTCCTCCGGATAGGGCGGGCCGGAGAAGATCTCGACCGAATGCCCCAGCTCGACCAGCCCGGCGCTGAGCCTGCGGATGTACACGCCCTGGCCGCCGCAGTGCGGCTTGCTTCGGTAGGACAACAAAGCAATTCGCACTAGCGGCTTCCTCCATCCACGGACCATTCGATAGTGCGTAGTTTGCCCGATACACGATCAACTTTCGCGCTCACCCCGGCCGGGCCCGGTGCGTCGCCGCGGTGCGGACGGCTCGCGATGGCCGTCCGCACACCGGTTTCGTTCATGATCGGAAGATCTGTCCGCCGTCGACGTTGAAGATCTGTCCGGTGACCCAGCTCGCGTCGTCGGAGAGCAGGTAGAGGCAGGCGCCGACGAGGTCCTGCGGGGTGCCCATGCGCTTGAGTGGCAGGCGCTTGACCATGTCGTCGACCATATTGCCCGGTGTCACCGACTTGGTCGCGTCGGTATTGATCGGCCCGGGCGCGATGGCGTTGACGCGGATGTTGGATCCGCCGAGTTCGGTCGCCAATTGCTGGGTGAGGCCGTTGACGCCGACCTTGGCCAGGCCGTAGAAGCCCGAGTACAGCCACGCCGCCGTCGAGGACTGGTTGACGATAGACCCGCCCTTCTTGGTCATGTGCGGCCACACCGCGCGGGTCACGTTCAGCGCGCCGTCCATGTTCACACTCATGAACTTCTTGTAGTAGTCCCACGGCACGGTCAACAGCAGGTCGAGCTTCATGGTGCCGTAGATGGCGGCGTTGTTGACCAGGTGGTCGATGCCGCCGAATTCCTTGACCGTGAACTCGGCCAGCGCGATGGCGGAATCGGGGTCGGCGACGTCGACCGAGGCGAAGACGGCGGTGCCGCCGTCGGCCACGATCTTCTCCGCGACGGCGTTGCCGAGTTCGGCGTTCAGGTCGGCGACCACGACCTTGGCGCCTTCCGCGGCCAGCGCCTGCGCGTAGGCCGCGCCGATGCCTTGGGCGGCGCCGGTGACGATGACGGATCTTCCGGTGAAACGGGACACGTGAGGTACTCCTGCTGGATCGGTGCGATGTGGGGGAGCGGGCCGAAGCCCGCTCGCGTCGGTCAGCGCGCGGTGGAGATGAGCTTGGACTCGAGGTACTCCTCGAATCCGGCGATGCCCATCTCGCGACCGATGCCGGACTGCTTGTAGCCGCCGAACGGTGCGTCGGCCGAGTACCAGATGCCGCCGTTGACGCTCAGCGTGCCGGTGCGAACGCCCGAGGTGACGTGGTCGATGCGGGCCTGGTCGGTGCCCCATACCGCGCCGGACAGGCCGTAGGGGGAGTCGTTGGCCAGGCGGATGGCGTCGTCGTCGCCGTCGTGCGGGATCACCACGAGCACGGGGCCGAAGATCTCCTCGCGGGCCACGGTCGAGTCGTTGCCGAGGTCGGCGATCAGGGTCGGCTCGATGAAGTAGCCGCGGTCGCGGTCCGGTGCGCGGCCGCCGCCGGTGACGATGCGCCCGCCCTCGGCCCTGGCCAGGTTCAGGTAGTGCTCGATACGGCCGCGCTGGCGATCGGAGATGACCGGGCCGCAGATGGTGCCCGAGTTGGTCGGGTCGCCGGGGCGGATCGAGCCCATGGTCTTGGCGGCGGCGTTGACGGCCTCGTCGTAGTGCGCGCGCGGGACCAGCAGGCGGGTGGTGAGGGCGCAGCCCTGGCCCGCGTGCACGCAGACCGAGAACGCGGCGTAGTTGGCCGCGGCCACCACGTCGGCGTCGTCGATGATGATGAACGCCGATTTGCCGCCGAGTTCGAGGAAGGTCTTCTTCAGCGTCGGCGCGGCATTGGTCATGACGGTGCGACCGGTCGCGGTGGAGCCGGTGAAGCTGATCATGTCCACGCGCGGGTCGGTGGTCAGTTGGGTGCCGAGCGAGTGGTCGGAGGAGGTCACGATGTTGACCACGCCCGGCGGGATGTCGGTGTGCTCGGCGATGACCGCGCCGACCACGGCGGCGACCCACGGGGTGTCGGGGGCGGGCTTGAGGACGATGGTGTTGCCCGCGGCCAGCGCCGGGCCGAGTTTGGCGAAGTTGATCTGGTGCGGGAAGTTCCACGGCGTGATCGCGCCGACCACGCCGATCGCCTCGCGGCGCAGGACGCGGGCGCTGGCGATGCCCATGGGCGAGGCGGTGCCGAGATCGGTCTCCCAGGAGTAGGTCTCGGCGAGGTTCGCGGAGAACTCCAGATCGTCGACCGGTCCCTGGAACTGCGGGCCGTGGGTGAGCATGACGGGCGCGCCGACCTCGGCGACGGTGATGTCGCGGATCTCGTCGGCGTGTTCGGTGAGCGCGGTGCGCAGCTGCCGGATGCAGTGCGCGCGCAGAGCGTGGTCGCGTGACCAGTCGGTGTCGTCGAAGGCGGTGCGCGCGGCGCCGATGGCGGCGTCGAGGTCGGCGGCGTCGGCGTCGGCGGCCTGGCCGAGCGTCTCCTCGGTCGCCGGATTCACCGTCGCGAAGGTGCCGCCGCGTCCCTGGCGCAGTTCGCCGCCGATCAGCAGGGGCGAGCCGTCGGCATCAAGAAGACTCATGGACTACTCCCATAGTGTCTGGACAGGTGTACGGAATATAGTCCGGAAGTTTGACCGTGTGCAAGAACATGTTCTTGTCCGGAAAGTTGTTCGGTGATCGACCGCAAGGGCCATCGGTCCCGTTTGTCGCACGTCCCTCGGGTGTTCTCGAGATTCGCGGGTAGATTCCGTTGTACTGAATCAGCGTCGGTGGTACCGTCCAGACACATGTCCAGCTACGTGTCTCCCGAACGCGCCCCCGCGCCGTTGGCGGGAGAGAACGTGTTATCGAAAACGGGGTGTGCGCGATGACAGCCGCTTCTCTCGAGCCGTTGACGTTCGACCCGTACGACTACCTCTTCCACGAGGATCCGTACCCGACCTACGAGCGGCTGCGCACCGAGGCGCCGCTGTACCACAATCCCGACCTCGGCTTCTACGCGCTGTCCAGGCACGCCGACGTCCTCGGCGCGTTCCGCGACAGCGTACGGCTGTCGAACGCGAACGGCGTCTCACTCGACCCCGCCGCATGGGGTCCGCACGCGCACAAGACGATGTCCTTCCTCGCCATGGACGACCCGCGCCACATGCGCATGCGCAAACTGGTCTTCAAGGGCTTCACCCCGCGCCGCGTCGCCGAGATGGAAGACCGCATCAGGGAACTGACCCTCGAATACCTCGAGCCCGCGCTGGAGCGCGGCACCTTCGACTGGATCGAGGAGTTCGCGGGCAAACTGCCCATGGACGTCATCTCCGAGCTCATGGGCGTGCCCGTGGCCGACCGCGCCGAGATCCGCAGGCTCGCCGACCTGGTCGTGCACCGCGAGGACGGCGTCCTGGACGTACCCGACGCGGCCGTGCACGCCTCCCTCGAACTGATCGTCTACTACTCCGAGATGGTCGCCCAGCGCCGCGAGAACCGCACCGAGGACCTCACCTCCGCGCTGCTCGACGCCGAGATCGAAGGCGACAAGCTCACCGAGGAAGAGATCATCGGGTTCATGTTCCTGATGGTCGTCGCGGGCAACGAGACCACGACCAAACTGCTCGGCAACGCGCTGTACTGGGCCGCGAAGAACCCGGCCGAGTACGCCAAGGTCGTCGCCGATCCCGAACTCGTGCCGAGCTGGGTCGAGGAGACCCTGCGCTACGACACCTCGAGCCAGATGGTCGCGCGCACCGCCACCGTGGACCTGCCGTACCACGACGGTGTGATCCCGGCGGGCGCCAAGGTGCTGCTGCTGATCGGCTCGGCCAACCGCGACTCCGACGCGTTCACCGACGGCGACAGCTTCCGCATCGAACGCAACGAGGGCAGCGGCCTGGCCAGCTTCGGCGCGGGCGTGCACTTCTGCCTCGGCGCGCACCTCGCGCGCCTCGAAGCGGTTGTCGCCCTGCACGAATTCGCCGCGCGCGTCGGCTCTTTCACCGTCGACGACGGCGGGATCGAGCGCGTGCACTCCAGCAATGTCCGCGGCTTCGCCGCACTTCCGATCACGGTGGAGGCCCGCTGATGCCACGTTTCGAACCCAATCCGCAGCGTCGCCCGGTCATCGTGGCGGGCGCGTCCTCCGGCATCGGCGAGGCCAGCGCCGAGGCGCTGGCCGCACTCGGCCACCCCGTGGCGCTCGGCGCGCGCCGTGTCGAGAAGTGCGAGGCGATCGCCGAACGCATCCGCGCCGCGGGCGGTACGGCCTTCGTGTACCCCCTCGACGTCACCAGCACCGAATCGGTGGACGCGTTCGTGCACGCGGCCGAGGAGGCCAACGGCCCCACCGAGATCCTCGTCTCCGGCGCGGGCGACATCGAGTTCGCGCTCATCGACGAGATGGATCCCGAACGGTTCCTGCACCAGGTGCAGGTGCACCTGGTCGGCCAGCACCGCATGACCCACCGGGTGATCGCGGGCATGCTGGAACGCCGTCGCGGCGACATCGTGATCATCAGCTCGGATTGCGCACCGATACCGCGTCCGCGCACCGGCGCCTACAGCGCATCCAAGGCGGGCGTCGAGGCGTTCGGCCAGCAGTTGCGCATGGAACTCGAGGGCACCGGCATCCGCGCGTCGCTGGTGCGGCCCGGCCCGACCCAGACCGCCATGGGCAGCACCGCGCACGCCGAGGTCGTCGGCCCGCTGCTCGACGACTGGGTGCGCTGGGGCTTCGCCCGGCATCCGTACCTGCTGCGCGCCAGTGATATGGCCGCCGCGGTGGTGGCGGTGGCGACCGCGCCGCGCGGGGTGCACATGGCTTTGGTCGAGGTGCAGCCGGAGGCCCCGCTGCGGGAGCGCCCGGCGGCCGAGCCGCCCGTCGACACTGCGGCCGAGCCGCCCGTCGACACTGCGGCCGAGCTGCCTGTCCAGGCCGCGGCCGAACCCGCGGAGGCGGGAGCGGTGTCATGAGGATCGTGCTCGACGCGGACCTGTGCCAGGGGCACGCGGTCTGCCAGGCCGAGGCCCCGAACGTCTTCAAGGTGCCCAAACGCGGTCACGTCGAGATCCTCGATGCCACCCCCGGTGCGGAAGAGCGCGAAGCCGTCGAGAACGCGGTGCGCTACTGCCCGACCCAAGCTCTGTCGCTCGTCGAAGACGACGAGGACCTCCCCTCCCCGAAAGGTACGAACTGATGCCCGATTTCGACCGCGCCGAACTCGACGAGATGGTCCGCCGCTGGGTGGCGGAGAACCAGGCCTGCGAGGAGAAGGGCGACTGGAAGCCGCTCGCGGAGCTCTACGCCGAGGACGCGACCTACGGCTGGAACTACGGTCCCACCCAGGAATTCATGGCCGTCGGCCGTGACGAGATCCGCGACATCGCGCTCGGCCAGGAGATGGAGGGTCTGGAAGGCTGGACCTACCCGTACCAGGAGTTCGTCGTCGACGAGCGCAGCGGCAATGTCATCGGGCTGTGGAAGCAGGTCGCCGACGCCACGCGCGAGGACGGCAGCCACTACCAGGTCGACGGCATCGGCGGCAGCTGGTTCCGCTACGGCGGCAACTTCCAGTGGTCCTGGCAGCGTGACTTCTTCGACTTCGGCAACGTCTCGGCGCTGTTCATGGAGATGATCACCGCCAACGCGCTGACCCCGGGCATGATGAAGCGGATCGAGCGCTCCGGCGCGGGCCCGCTGCCCGGCTGGTACAAGATCAATACGGCGCCCGTCGCGTTGTGGTGAGTTCGATGTCCTCGCAGCCGAGTAGATTCGAGGAGTTCGACCGGGACCAGCTCGCTGTGCTCGTGCCCGAACTCCTGCTGTGCGGTCACCTGATCGACCGGTCCGGGATGGCCCATTCGATCGGCGCGTTCGGCCGCGAAGGCATGGCCGAGATCGCCATCGAGGAATGGCAGCTGGCCAGCCCCGTCTACACCCGCCGGATGCAGCGGGCCCTCGACTTCGTCGGCGACAGCGTCGAGACGATCTTCAAGGGTCTGCAACTCGACATCGGCGCGCCGCCGCAGTTCATGGACTTCCGGTACCGGGTCGACGACCACGACAACGGCGAGTTCTGGCTCGACCACTGCGGCGCGCTCGCCGACGTGGAGCCGATGGGCGAGGACTTCGTGGTCTCCATGTGCCACGACATCGAGGACCCGACCTTCGACGCGACCGCGCTGGCGACCAATCCGCACGCGCAGGTCCGCCCGATCCACCGCCCGCCGCGCAAACCGGCCGACCGGGTTCCGGTGTGCGCGTGGACGGTCAAGATCCACCCGTCCCACGTGCCGCCCGCGGTGCCGAGGAACGCGGCGCTGCTCGCGGATTCGCTCGCGGCGAATGTCGAACTGGCCGAGGTGGATCGAAGCGACGAAGGTATGGGCGACTACAACGGGCCGCTGCTGAGCGATCTGCGCTTCCCCGACTTCTCCCGTTCCGCGCTGATCCGCATGGCCGAAGAGGTCTGCCTGCAACAGCATCTGCTGACGCTCGGCTTCATGGTCGCGGTGCACGAGCGGGCCGACGCCGAGGCGGCGCTGGCCATCGGCCGCAAACAGTTCACCGGCATCGCCGGACTGACCTCGCAGCGGCTGCGTGACGCTCTCGGACTCGGTGACGACCCCGCCGCGCTGGCCACCGTGCTGCGGATACATCCGGCGCTGAACCCGTTGTCCTACACCGGCGCCGAGGTCACCTTGGCCGAGGAGACGGTGTTGCTGCGGCTGCCCGCCGACAGCGACGCGCAGCGCGACCGCTCCTGGCCGTCCATGGTCGGGCCGGATCACCTCGCCCCGATCGAGGCGATGGTGCGCGGGGTCAACCCGCGTTTCGTGCCCGAGGTGCTGACCTCGGACGAGGAGGGCTTCACCCTCGAGATCACCCTCGGCGCGGAGTCCTTCCGCGAAGCGTCGGAGGTGGCGATCACCCGGTTCAGCACCGGCGCGGACTTCGTGTTCGCCGACCGCGGCATCCCACTGCCGTTGACGGTGGTGTGACGGACGGTGGTGTGAGCCGCGATGGCACGCGTGATCCAATGGGCGACAGGCGGTCTCGGGCAGGCCGCGATCGGCGCCGTACTCGACCACCCCGACCTGGAACTGGTCGGGGCATGGGTGCACAGCCCCGCCAAGGTCGGCGTCGATCTCGGTGAGCTGATCGGGCGCGAGCCGGTCGGCGTGCGGGCGAGCGGCGATGTGGAGGCGCTGCTCGCGCTGGACGCCGACTGCGTGCTCTACAGCCCGCTGATGGCCGACACCAGGGTCGTTCGCGCGATCCTCGCCTCGGGAAAGAACGTGGTCACTCCGCTCGGCTGGTTCTATCCGCGCCGCGCCGAGCGCGAACGCTACGACGAGATCTGCCGTGCGGCCGGAGTCACGTTGCACGGCACCGGAATCCATCCCGGCGGCATCACCGAGCGGCTGCCGCTGGTGATCTCGGCGCTGTCCGGGTCGGTGACCTCGGTCCGGGCCGAGGAGTTCTCCGACATCAGGACCTACGCCGCCCCCGAGGTGGTGCGGGACTGGATGCTGTTCGGCGCCACCCCGGAACAGGCGGCGGGCAGCCCCATGGTCAAGATGTTGGAGGGCGGCTACAGCCAGTCGGTGTGGATGGTCGCCGACGAACTCGGCTTCGACCTCGACCCGGACCTGCGGGTCACCCACGACGTCGCGGTCGCGACCGCGCCGATCGATTCCCCGATCGGGCCCATCGCGCCGGGGCACGTCGCGGCGCAACGGTATCGCTGGCAGGGCACCGTGGACGGCGAACCCGTCGTCACCGCGGCCGTGAACTGGTTCATGGGCGAGGAACACCTCGACCCGGCGTGGGCCTTCGGTCCGCTCGGCCAGCGCTACGAGATCGAGATAACCGGCGACCCCGGCTCGATGACGACCTTCACCGGCATGCACGGACACGGCCTCGCCGCAGCGGCGGACCGCAATCCGGGACTCGTGGCGACGGCGATGCACTGCGTCAACGCGATTCCCTACGTCGTCGCCGCCCCACCGGGCGTGCGCACCTATCTCGACCTGCCGCCCGTCGCCGGACGCGCGGCAGCACCACTCCATCGCGCCCGGCGATCGCGCACGGGAACGGCGCCCGTCGCCGACGACACGAAAGGCTTGACATGACCTACGAGGTGCGGGGCGTCGTCGCGCGCGGCAAGGGCGAACCCGTCTCCGTCGAGACGATTCTCGTCCCGGAACCCGGTCCGGGCGAGGCCGTCGTCGACGTCAAGGCGTGCGGCGTCTGCCACACCGACCTGCACTACCGCGAAGGCGGCATCGGCGCGGACTACCCCTACCTGCTCGGCCACGAGGCCGCCGGTGTGGTTTCCGCCGTCGGCCCCGGCGTCACCGATGTGGCGCCCGGCGACTATGTGATCCTGAACTGGCGCGCGGTCTGCGGACAGTGCCGCGCCTGCCGTCGCGGACGGCCCTGGTACTGCTTCGACACCGCCAACGCCACCCAGCGCATGACGCTGGCCGACGGCACCGAACTCAGCCCCGCCCTCGGCATCGGCGCCTTCGCCGAGAAGACGCTGGTCGCCGCGGGCCAGTGCACCAAGGTCGATCCGGCCGCGCCGCCGCAGGTCGCCGGCCTGCTCGGCTGCGGCGTGATGGCCGGTCTCGGCGCCGCGCTGAACACCGGGCACGTCTCGCGCGGCGACACGGTCGCGGTCATCGGCTGCGGCGGCGTCGGCGCCGCAGCGGTGCTCGGCGCCTCGCTGGCCGGTGCGTCCAAGGTGGTCGCGGTGGACGTGGACGAGCGCAAACTGGTGTGGGCCAAGGAGTTCGGCGCCACCGACACCGTGCTCGCGAGCTCGGTCGACGTGATCGAGACCGTCAAGGAACTCACCGGCGGCTTCGGCGCCGACGTGGTCATCGACGCGGTCGGGCGGCCCGAGACCTACAAGCAGGCGTTCTACGCGCGCGACCTCGCGGGCACCGTGGTCCTGGTCGGGGTGCCGACCCCCGAGATGACCCTGGAGATGCCGCTGCTGCACTTCTTCGAGCGCGGCGGCGCGCTGAAGTCCTCGTGGTACGGCGACTGCCTGCCCTCGCGCGACTTCCCGCTGCTCATCGACCTGTTCCTGCAGGGCAGACTGCCGCTGGACGCCTTCGTCACCGAGACCATCGCCCTCGATCAGGTCGAGGCGGCGTTCGCGCGCATGCACCACGGCGACGTGCTGCGTTCGGTGGTGCTGCTGTGACGTCCCTTTCCGCCTGTCCGTCCGTATCCGCCTTCGGCGTAATTCATTTCAGGAGGTTGCCATGACCGCACCGCTGTTGCCGTCCGGTTTCGATTTCACCGATCCGGAGCTGTGGGGAATCCGCAGGCCGGTAGAGGAATTCGCGCTGCTGCGCCGGACCGCCCCGGTGTGGTGGAACGAGCAGTCCGACGAGACCTCGGGCGGCTTCCACGACGGCGGGTACTGGGTGGTCAGCAAACTGGCCGACATCAAGGAGATCTCGCGCAAGCCCGAGTTGTTCTCCTCCGAGCGCAAGGGGTCGGTCATCCGGCTGCCCGGCGACATCACCCCGGAGCAGATGAACTCCACCGGCGCCATGCTGCTGAACATGGACCCGCCCAAGCACTCCAAGGTGCGCCGGATCGTCTCCAAGGGGTTCACCCCGCGCGCGGTGGAGGGATTGCGCGCCGCGCTGGCCGAACGCGCGGCCCGGATCGTGCACGAGGCCAAACGCAACGGCGGCGGCGATTTCGTCGAGCAGGTCGCGATGGAACTGCCGTTGCAGGCCATCGCGGAGCTGATCGGCATTCCGCAGGAGGACCGCCGCAAGGTCTTCGACTGGTCCAACGCGATGCTCAACTACGACGATCCCGAATTCGGCGATCCGACAATGGCATCCGCCGAAGTCCTCGGCTACGCGTGGAACATGGCCGAGCAGCGGCGCGCGAATCCGGTGAACGACATCGTCTCCGAACTCGTGCAGGCCGACCTCGACGGTGAGGGCCTCGACTCCGCGGAGTTCGGATTCTTCGTGATCCTGCTGTCGGTGGCGGGCAACGAGACCACCCGCAACGCGATCACCCACGGGATGAAGGCCTTCGTCGACAACCCCGACCAGTGGGAGCTCTTCAAGGCCGAGCGCCCGCGCACCGCCCCCGACGAGATCGTGCGCTGGGCCACGCCGGTGACGGTGTTCCAGCGCACCGCCACCCAGGATCTGGAACTGGGCGGGCAGCAGATCAAGGAGGGCCAGCGGCTCGGATTGTTCTACGGTTCGGCCAATTTCGACGAGGACGGCTTCGAGAACCCGTTCGCCTTCGACATCACCCGCAACCCCAACCCGCACGTCGGCTTCGGCGGCACCGGCACGCACTACTGTGTCGGCGCGAATCTGGCGCGGCTCGAACTGGATCTGATGTTCAACGCCATCGCCGACGCCATGCCGAATCTGCGCCAGGTCGCCGAACCGCTGCGGCTCAAGAACGGCTGGATCAACGGAATCAAGGAGTGGCAGGTCAGCTACGAGTAATCGCGGCAACCACACGAAGGCGCTCGCTCTGATTTCTCGGGGTGAGCGCCGTCGTCGTCGATGGCCGAGTGCGCCTTCAGGTCGGCGCGTGTGCTTTCGGTATCGGCTGAGTGCATCGGCCGAATACCTTCGGCGTCGGTGGGCGTGGCGCAGGTTCGCAATCCGTTCGCCGTCGACGGTCGGTTCCCCGATGTGGTGGTGACCGCCGAAGCGCTGCCGGATTCGATGGCAGGCGAGTGTCTTCGGTGTCGTTGTGTGCCTTCAGGTGTAGGTGGTCTGGCACTTGCCCACCACATGCCGCTCAGGCAGGTGCCCGCTACACCGCCATCGGGTGGGCGCCTCGGCGTCGTGGGCTCGGCGAGTGCCCTCCGCGTGTCCGGCGGGAGTGCGCCCGCGGCCGTCAGCCTCGCCGAGCGGTGGCGAGCAGCGCTTCGACGCTGGTGAGTTTCACCCTCGGCCTACCCGCAGCCGAGCCCGCGGCGCGCTCGGCGCGGTCGAGGCTCTGCCAGCCCGCCCGATCGATGACCTCCGGTTGGCGCTCCCGTATGAGGGCGGTCAGTGCCTCGCGATTCAGACGCGGGGCGGGCAGCGCGCCCGCGCGGAAGTCGGCTACCAGCGCCGCGACCGTCTGCTGCGAATCTGCGCGGTTGGAGCCGATGACGCCGCGCGGACCGCGCTTGATCCAGCCCGTCACGTACACGCCGGGCAGCGGTGCGTCGCCGTCGAGCACCCGGCCCTCGGCGTTGGGCACCACGGCGCGCGCGTCGTCGAAGGGCAGATCCGGAATCGGGCGGCCTCGGTAGCCGACCGAACGGATGACCAGCGCGGCGGGGATGGTTTCGGTCTCGTCGGTGGCACGCGCGCGCACCGTGCCGTCCGCCTCGGTGACGAGTTCGTTGCGCACGCAGGTCAGCGACTCGACCCGGTCGGTCCCGGTGATCTCGGTGGGGGACGCGCGGTAGCGCAGCACGATTCGCTTGTGGCTCGGATCGGTTTCGGCGCGGGCGAATTCGCCCGCCAGCGTCAGTTTCAGCGCGGTGGCGTGATCGGTGCCGGGATCCTCGGCCAGTGCGGCGTCGGCGGCGAGTTCGGCCGGGTC
Source organism: Nocardia bovistercoris (assembly GCF_015674855.1). Lineage (GTDB taxonomy): Bacteria > Actinomycetota > Actinomycetes > Mycobacteriales > Mycobacteriaceae > Nocardia > Nocardia bovistercoris. Next base: position 76,603 of record NZ_JADMLG010000014.1, read on the forward strand.
GACGATCACGTCGACGCCGCGCAGGTGGGCCAGCGCCATGAGTTCGGAGGAGGTGTAGGCCGCTTGCGCCGGACCGCGGCGGCCGAGTACGACCACTTCGCGGATATTGCTGTGCCGTAACGCCTCCAGCGCGTGGTCGGCGATATCGGTGCGGGCCAGGTCCTCGATGTCCATGGTGAGCACGCGGGCGATGTCGAGGGCGACGTTGCCGTTGCCGACGACGACGGCGCGTTCCCCGGTCAGGTCGAACGTCAGCTCTGCGTGATCGGGATGCCCGTTGTACCAGGCCACGAAGTCGGTCGCGGCGTGGCTGCCGGGCAGGTCCTCGCCAGGGATGTCGAGCCTGCGATCGGCCGACGCGCCGACCGCGTAGATGACGCCGTGGTGGCTTTCGAGCAGTTCGGCGTGCGAGATGTGCTTGCCGACTTCGACATTGAGATGCCACTGCACGGCGTCGCGTTTGAAGGCGGCGGTGAACATGTCGGCGACGCCGCGGGTTTCGGCGTGGTCGGGGGCCACGCCGTAGCGCACGAGTCCCCACGGGGTCGGCAGCCGGTCGAACATCTCCACCTCGACCGCGCCGCGCGCGAGCAGTTGTTCGGCGGCATAGCAGGCCGAGGGTCCCGATCCGACGATGGCCACGCGCAACGGCGCGTCGCCCGCGGGCAGCCGGTCGAGCGCGACGGGCGGGCTCAGTTCGCTCTCCAGCGGGTTGCGGCGGAAGTAGGCGGCGTTGACCTCGGTGAAACGCTCGAGCTTCGGGGGCAGTTCGTCCTCGGCGTAGATCGCGCCGACCGGGCACGCTTCGAAGCAGGCGCCGCAGTCGATGCAGGTCTCGGGGTCGATGTAGAGCATCTCCGCGGTCTGGAACTGCGGGTCGTCGGGGCGCGGCCGGATGCAGTCGACCGGGCATTCGGCGACGCAACTGGCGTCGTTGCAGCAGCGTTGGGTGATGACGTATGCCATCAGATGTCCCGTGCCGGTGTGCGCAGAGTCATGACGAGTCCTTCCCCATCAACAGCCGAGAATCTGTGATGGACACGTGTCTGGACAGTACTACGGACTATCTGCGTCCGACAAGGCGGTCGCGAGGAGGCGTGCCACACAGTTGCGCGCGCATTCGGCCGAGACGACCTCGGCCGACCCGCTGACAAGCGCGACCCGGATGCGATACTGTCTGGACAGATGTCTGGAAAAGTGTTCAATCGATGGTCTCGGGGTCTCGCTGCTCCGTCGAAGGCGGCTTCGTCGATGGAACACGGCCGTGAACGGAGTGGAACGGAAACAAATGAGCGGTCGAGGAATACTGTGGGGACGCGGGGCGGTCGTGGTCGGGGGCAGCAGCGGCATCGGCTTCGCGGTGGCCGCCGCGCTGGCCCGCCAGGGCGCCGGGGTCGTGCTCAACGGGCGCAACGAGGCCGCGGTCGAACGAGCGGCCAACACGCTGCGGATGTCGGGACACCGGGTGCTCGGCGTCCCGGGCTCGGCGGCCGACGAATCCGTGGCCGAGAAGCTGATCCAGACGTGCGTCACCACCTACGGCGCGGTCGACGTGCTGGTCAACTGCGCGGGCGCCCCCGAACCGGCGGGCTCGTCCATCCTCTCGATCAAGCCGTGGGAATGGCGCGCGCTGCTGGACTCGCACCTGACCACGGTGTTCAACACCTGCCGCGTCGCCGCGCCGCTGATGGTCGAACGCGGCCGCGGCTCCATCATCAACACCAGTTCCTTCGCCTACCTCGGCGACTTCGGCGGCACCGGATACGCCGCGGGCAAGGGCGCGGTCACCAGCCTGACCCTCGCCATGGCCGCCGAACTGCGCGAACACGGTGTCCGGGCGAATATCGTCTGTCCCGGCGCGAAGACCAGGCTGTCCTCGGGACTGGACTACGAGGCGCGCATCCTCGACCTGTACCGGCGCGGCATCCTCGACAAGGTCAGCATGAGCGGCGCGCTGGACGCACCGCCCGCCGAATACGTCGCCCAGCTCTACCTGTACCTGGCGGGCGACCGCTCCGCCGAGGTCACCGGCCAGATCTTCATCGGCGCGGGCGGTTTCATCGGGCGGTTCAACCGGCCCAAGACCGCCGTGCTCGGCTACCGCGACCACGCCGATGCCGCGCCGTGGACCCTGCCCGAGCTGCACGCGATGATCGGCGAGCCCGCACCGAGCACCGCCGCGGGCTGACCGCCGCGCTACACCGGGATTCGCCGGTGGCGGCGGAACGCGCGCAGATGGCACGCGACGCCCGCGTAGGTCGGGTGGTGCGGCGCCGTCCCGATCTCCTGCCAGCCGGTGCGCAGCGAGTCGTAGAAGATCCGCCCCGCCGCGGTGGACTCGTCGCCCGCGAAGATCAGCAGGTCGCCGTCGTAGAAGTCGAGGGCGGTCTGCGCCATCGCCGAATCCAGCGGCGGGCGGATCAGCGCGAGGGCGCGGTCACCGTGGTCGCAGGCGTCGGCGGTGTTGCCGAAGGGGACCTCGGTCCACAGGTGGGACCGGTTCGCGGTCCCGTCGTCCACCGCGACGACATCGATTCCGGCTTGGCGCAGCTGCCAGGCCCAGTATCCGCTGCCCGCGCCGATCTCCACCACCCCGCGCCCGGTGAGCACGCGTTCGAGCCAGGTGAGATCGGCGGGCGACGGTATCGACGACGAGTAGGTGCGCACGAGCAGATCGCGCACCGCCGCACCGTATTCGACGGACCACTGCTGGGCCGGGTCGACCCCGCCGCGCGGCATCAGCCGCAGGAACCGCCAGTACGGGTTGTCGACGACGCCCTCGCCGTGGCCGTCGTCGACCGGGGTGTCGGCCAGTCGCGGGAACCGCGCGACCTCCCAGTGTTCGGCCAGTTTCCGTCCGATCAGCTCGAGCCGCCGGTCGACCGGCGCGGGGCGGCCCGCGCCTGCCTGCGTTGTGCTCGGCTGACCTGCGGCATTCGACCGAACCGCGGTGTTCGGGTGACGCGGGGTTGCGATGTGGTGCGATTTGCTCGTCATTGTCCCCGTCCTGTGGTGATCGGCTTCGACGACGGTCACACGGATCGGATACGTCCGCGCGGGACCACCACGGGGGAATCTACGCGCACCGCGCCCGTGTCTCGGCGGCGGCGTCCGCGTTCGGCGGTTGCGCGGCGGGCGGGCGCATACCGACGGGCAGCACCTGACGCGCCGTCGGTCCCTTCGCCGTCACCACGACCTCGAAGTCGACCTGGCAGCCTTCCGCGAGCATCGGACGGATCTCCTCGGGCAGGTCGCGCCCTTCGATGAGCAGGTCGGCGCTGCCGTCCGCGGCGGCGATGAACCCGAATTCCTTGACTTCGTCGAACCATTTCACCGTGCCCTGCATGGAATCTCCTGACGTGTTCTCGAAATGCTCTGGTCTCGACATGTTCCGGATATCTGTGCGATCGACCCGTGTGGGGGAGTTCGCTGAGCCCGCCGCCGCGGATGGTTCGGCGCCGCGCCCCCCGTGCGAAGAGTCGAGAACGACCGGGCGCGTCGTTACGGACTGCGGGCGAATAGGGGTGTGCGACCTGCGCTTCCCCCGTGTCGGTCGCCGGATGCGGACCTCAGGTCCGCGAGTTTCCGCAGAAAGTACCGGAAGGTCGGTTGGGTGGCGAACTCCGGTAAGCAGTTTGGGCAAAATTATAGTTACTCCTGCATATATGCATACAAATTTTATTAAGTTCGATCCGGTAAATCCCTGAACAGCTTCGATATCGACGCTAGAGTCCTGGTCGAGACCGACTGGCGCGGCGCACGTGGTGATCTGAATCCAGCGCGCGATCTGTCGGCAACCGGTCGGCGGCATCGTCGAAACACAGCGGGGTCACGGTTCGCCCGGCCGGCTCGCTGAGGCGTTCCTGCTACTTCTCGAAAGGTGCACGATGACAAGTGAGGCGGTGCGAGATCGCCGCGGCGACGTCGAATTCGCGGCGCGGCTGGACGGGCTCATCGGCGAATGGGAGCTCAGCCACGGGCACCAACTGCAATATCGCCATCTGGTCGAGGCGCTGGCTCGCGAGGGGCAGGCGGCCTCGGCGTCTTACATGTCGATGCTGCGGCGCGGGCATCGCAGCAGGCCACGCCCCGAACTCATCGAGGCGTTGGCGGGCTTCTTCGGCGCCGACCCGCACTGGCTGCGGACCGGCACCGCGCGCGGCGAGCGGCGCGCCGACGTGAGCGTCATCGCGACGGTCTCGCACTATCCGCTGCGGCGGCTGCTGCTCGCCGCGACCGGGTTGTCGAGTCCGTCGCTGTCGATGCTCGCCGAACTGGCCGAACGGATCAGGCCCGGTGACGCCGAGCTACCCGGATTGCGCTACACGGCACGGCTGACCGATTCGTCGTGACCGGTGCGCGCGCCGAATCCGGTGGCGCGCGGTGACACAACGGCGCGGTGCCGTGTCCGAATCGTTCTAAACAAACTCGTGGTCGGTGTCGCTCGGGGTTTCCATACATTTGCCGGAGCGGATCACCTAATCATCACGGGATCCTGGTCGGGCCTTCGCGGGCCTGTGGTTTTCTATTGCCTCGAGACGGGCCGTGCGTCGGATGCGACGACACCTGGCCCGTCTCTTACGCCTGCCCAGGGAATCGAAAAGGACAATTCGTGATCGTAACCACGCGTATCGCGGCGATGGGTATCGCAATCGCCGCGGCCGTCGCGCCGGTGACCGCCCGTGCGGAGGCGCTCGCCGAGCCGAATATCGAATACCGGGTAACGTCCGTGGATCGTGGCGTCCTCGCCACGCTGTCGCACGGGAGTTTCGCGATGGACCGGGACAGCCGCACCTTCACCGTGCTCGACGGCGCGGGCGCACCCGTACTCGTCGTGCCGACGCGATTCACCGTGGGGGACAAGGAATTGACGGCCGACGGCGTGATCGGCGCCGACGCGCGGGAACTGCGCCTGACGCCGCGCGCGCTCGAGCCGCTACGCGATCCGGCGGCGCGGCCGATCGCCTCGACCGTGGAAGATCAAGCGGCGCTGTCGGACTTCTCCACTCGATTCGGACTCGCCACGGCCATCGGCACTTTCCTCGGCACCGCCGCCGGCCTCGCGATCGGCGGCGTCGCGGGCTGTATTCTCCTGCTCGCCCCTTTCGCCGGACTCGGCTGCGTTCCGGCGCTCATCGCGGGCGCGGGGATCGGCGGCATTCTCGGCACCATCGTGGTCGGCGGTCCGATATTGATCGTGTCCGCCATGGAATTGGTCGAGACGCTGTCCGCGCCGAAAGGCAGGAGCAAATGGGCGGAGATCTACGAAGTGGACCCGGTGCGCTGACGGGATGCACGATTTCCACCCGGTAACGGGCGCGTCGCGGGACGCGTCCGTTACCGGCGTTCATAGTGATCGGATTCATCAAGTGCGGTCGCAGAGGTCGCAAGTCGAGTAAATCGGAGAGGTTGAGCGTATGCACGGACATCGTGAACCGGCCACCGGCCGGACACTGGCAGCTCGCGCGGCGATCGTCGCGGTCGCGGGGGTGGCCCCGGTCCTCGTCCAGTCCGCGGCGAACGCGGCGCCGATCGAGACCGCCGATGTCGGTGTGTCGATCCCGGTCGACGCGCACGTCGGCGCGGTGGCGCCCATCGCCGAGGTCGACCCGGCCGCACCGCTTTCGGTCGCCGCCGAGCGCAACGACCCGACCCGCAAACGGTCGGGAGCCGTGCAGGCTCCGCTGGTCGGCGTCGATCCCGGCACCCTGCACCTGCCGGACTTCTCGGCCCCCGCGGTGGCCCCGATCCAGGCCCCCGAGGGCAAGATCCGGGTCGGCAGCGTGCAGATGGACGCGCCCGAGTGGTTGCCCGCGGATATCACCGCGCAGGTCAACGACGGCGCGGCGGGCGCCGAGGCCTCGTTGGCGCAGACACTCGACTCCGCCGGATTCGATCCGGCCAGGTCCGATCGCATCGCCGCCGAGGTCGTCGGCAAGGCCGCCATCGGCGCATCGGTCGGCTCGACGCTGGTGAGTCCGCTCGCGGGCACGAGCGCCCTGATCGGCGCGGCCACCGGATTCGTCGCGGGCACCCCGTTCGCCCCCGCGGGGTGGGTGGTCGTGACGGCACTCGGCGCAGGCATCGGCTACGGCGTCATCGCGGCGCCCGCCATGCTGGTCGGCGGCGCGGTCGGCGCGGCCGTCGGCGCGGTCGAGGGCTACAACGCGGTGACTCCGTAGGTATACGAGTCGTCGCGTCGAATCCGTCGGGCGGTGCGTGCTCGTGAATTCGACCGGCCGTGGCGTTCGAGCGGTTCGCGTCGACGCTACGGTCGCCCTCGGTCAGCGGACGGATGCGCAGCCCTGCAGGGTCTGGAAGTCGCCCGCGAAGCCGAGGCCGCCGGTGCAGGTCGGCGCGCTCGTGCCGGTAACGGTCACCGTAGCGCCCGGCCCGGCGATGGCCAGCGACAGGCCGGGGCGGACTCCAGTCGCGGTGACGGTCGCGCCGGGGCCGACGGCGATGGCGGCGGGCCCGGACAGCGGCGAGGACGCCGAGGCCGCGGTGCCGCCATTGCTCGCGATGGCGAGTGCGAGGCTGGTGGGGCCCGCGTCGGCGGAGGCGTCGGCGCCGAGTCCGTACGCGGCGGCGGCGCTGCCATCGACGCTGGTAGCCGAACACGACGCGTCGGCGTCGCCGGTCGCTGCGGCGCCCGCCCCGGGGACCGGGCAGGCGGTATTCGTGGCAGCGGCCTGCGGTGCGGTCGCCGACCAGACGGCAAGCGCCGCCGGGAATGCGGCGGCGAGCGCGAACGCGCGGATACGGGTACGTGAGTCGAACATGGCTGCTCCTTGCCGGTGACCGCCGCGCGTGCGATGGGTCGATACGGACCGGCGACGGCGATCACGGAATCGATCGGTGTCGTTGTGGAGGCCGCTCAGGCGCATCCCGGTGCGGCACAACCTCACGGTAGTCGATATTCGATGCAATTTCGATGCACTGCGGTGAAGTGCGTGGATACTGACGACGTGGCGGGCCGGCGCTCGCAGCGGGTGAGCCCGGCGTGGTTGAGCCTGCAAGTGGTGGGCCTGGTATGGGTGAGCTCAGAGCGGGTGGGCGCGGATCGAGGTGGCGTGGGCGCGTAAGGCGGCGGGGAGTTCGGCCAGGTCGACGGTGTCGGCGCGGTGCTCGATGACGCTGTTGTGGACCCAGGCGGCGAGGCTGTAGCCGATGCGGGGGCGGACCGGGGGCGCGGTGTCGGCGGGCGGGTCGATGTCGACGCGCAGGGCGAGTTCGTCGAGCGCGGCGGCGATCTGGGAGCCCGAACCGCTGTGGCGCGCCCGCCACCACAGGTGGCAGCCGGCGGGCCAGGTCAGTTCCACCAGGCAGTCCACCTGCTGGGTCGAATCTGCTCCCGGCCGTGTGACCATCGTCATGCATTGTGGCCCGAATGTCGCGAATCGGTGGGCGACTCGCGGATTTTCCGGCGCGTTCGACCCTCGCGCGCCGGTCCGGTGTCGGCCGCGCGCGAATCAGGGCTATGCAAACGACAATCGTTATCATTAGTATCGTCTCGGCCGGCCGGGAAACGGTCCGGCTTGTCCGAGTGGGGAATCCGAGACGGAGCGAATGTCGTGGCGCATCTGCTGATGATCGAGAGTTGGGTCGGGTCGATGAGCACCCTGCTGCCCCTGGCCATTCGGGAGCGAGGTCACCACTTCAGCTTCCTCACCCGAGATCTCGGGCACTACCTGCGCGCCCGCGACGACGCGAGGCATCCGCTGCTCGGCGCGGCGAACATCCTCACCGTCGAAACCAACGACCCGGCAGCGGTATCGGCGCGACTCGGCGCGCTGCGTCCAGCGCTGCCCTTCGACGGGGTGCTGTCCTCCTGCGACTACTACCTGCCGCTGGTCGCGGCCGTCGCCGCGGAATTCGGGCTGCCGGGGCCCGAGCGCGCCGCGGTCGCCATCGCCTGCGACAAACAGCGCACCCGCGAGGTGTGCGCGGCGGCGGGCGTGCCGGGCCCGCGCTTCGCCGTCGGCGTCCGATGGACGCAATTGAGCGCCGCCGCAACGGAAATCGGCTATCCGCTGGTGGTCAAGCCGGTCGACCTGTGCGCCGGGATGTTCGTGCGCATGGTGCGCGACGCTCAGGAGTTGCGCGACGCGGTCGAACGGATCACCGGCTTCCCGGTCAATGCCCGCGGGCAGGTGCGTGCGCAGGCGATCCTGCTCGAGGAATGCCTCGACGGACCCGAGTACAGCGTCGAGACCGTCACGCACGGCGGGCGGACCGGCGTCGTCGGCGTCACCGACAAGACCGTCGTCGGCGCGCCGTCGTTCATCGAGTCGGGCCACATGTTCCCCGCCGCACTCGATCCCGGCGCGGCGGCCGGGATCGGCGCGGTTGCGGTCGCGGCCGTCGAGGCGATCGGACTCGACGACACGGTCGCGCACACCGAGATCAAGCTGACGCGCGAAGGGCCGAAACTGATCGAGGTGAACCCGAGGCCCGCGGGCAATCGCATCACCGAATTGGTGCGCCGGGTCACCGGAATCGACCTGCCTGCCGTGCACGCCGAGCTGGCCGCGGGCGGCGATCCCGACCTGACACCGGCGGCCACCGGCGTCGGCAGCGCCGCCGTCGCGTTCGCGGTGCCCACCGCAACCGGCACGTTGACGGGGATCACCGGCGACGAGGGGTGGCCCGCGCACCCGGGGATCGTGGACTACGCGCTGCCCGCACCGGGCGCGGCGACGCGGGCCGCGCGGGACAACAACGGCTATCTCGGCCACGTGCTCGTGACCGACCCGAGACCGGGGGCGGCGGGCGCGACCGCCCGCGCGCTGATCGACGGACTGCGTTTCGACCACGTCGCGACGGAATCGGTCCGATGACCCGCGCCACATCCGCGCCGCCGCGCCCGCGCACGGTGGCCGAACTGTCGGCATGGGCGTCCGCCGCCGCACTCGGCCCCGACCCCGCCGACCTCAGGGTCGCGACCGCGTTCCGCACCGTCTACGGCACCCGCCACGTCGGCCGCGCCCGGGCCTACCGCAACGAAGTGCTCAGCGTCCGCGTCGGTGCGGCGGTCGGTTCCTGTGGGGTCGAGGACGGGGCCGGCGATGATCCCGACGGCCGCGTCGATGGCCGCGTCGGTGCGGCGGTCGGTTCCTGTGGGGTCGAGGACGGGGCCGGCGATGATCCCGACGGCCGCGTCGATGGCCGCGTCGGCGCGGCGGTAGGTTCCCGCGGCGTCGAGGACGGGACGGGCGATGTTCGCGACTGTCTCATCGATGACTGCGTCGGCGCGACCGTCGCCGAACTGCTCGACCATCCGCGCACCGCCGTCCGCATCGCCGCGCTCGACGCCTACCTCATGCACTGCGCACCGCATCCGCGAGCGGGCGGGCTGCGCGCGGAGGCGGTGTCGATCGCGGGCGCCACCTCGCTGGCGAAGTCGCGCAGGCGCGCCGAGACCGTGGTCGATCTGCTCGGACTCGGCCACGGCGGCACGGTACTCGTCATCGGCGTCGTCAATTCCTTACTGGCGCAACTACGTTCGCGCGGGTTGCGCTACGTGCCGTGCGACCGGGCCGGGGGACGCACCGAATGGGGTGATCCGGTGTCGACCGAAGCCGGTACGGCGGTCGAGGACTGCGACGCCATGCTCGTCACCGGAATGACGCTGGGCAACGGCACATTCGACGATCTGCGGTCGGCCGCCGTGCGCCGCGGCATCCCGATGGTGATGTTCGCGCAGAGCGGCAGCGCGATACTGCCGTGGTTCGTCGGCGCGGGCGGCGTGCGCGCGGTCTCGGCCGAACCGTATCCGTTCTTCGCCCTGAACGGCGGTCCGAGCACACTGTTCCGCTACCGCGAGGAGGCGTCGTGTTCGCGGTGACCGGAGACGGCGTGCGCGGCCGCCCCGACCTGCTCCGCTTGATCGGCGCGACACCGGTGGTCGCCCTACCCGCCGGACTCGGCCTCGACTACCTGGCGAAACTCGAATCCCACGGCGTCGGCGGCATGAAGGCGCGCGCCGCGGTGGCGATGCTGACGGCCGCCATCGGGCGCGGCGAACTCGCCCCCGAAGCGCCGGTGATCGAATCGACCAGCGGCACACTGGGAGTGGGACTCGCACTGGCGGGCAAGGCGCTCGGGCATCCGACCGTGCTCGTGGTGGACGACGCGCTCGAACCAGAGATGCGCGCCTTGTTCGCGGCTTACGGCGTGCGGCTCGAGGTGGTGACCCGCCCGCATCCGGTCGGCGGCTGGCAGCAGGCCAGGCTGGACCGGCTCGCGGAACTGCTCGCGGCGACCCCCGGCGCGTATTGGCCCGACCAGTACAACAATCCGGACAACGCGCGCGGCTACGCGGGGATGGCGCTCGAGATCGTGCGACAGGTCGAATCGGTGGACGTCCTCGTGGTCTCGGTCGGCACGGGCGGGCATTCCGCCGGACTCGCCGCGGCGCTGCGCCCGCATTGGCCGCGGCTGCGCATCATCGGCGTGGATTCGGTGGGGTCGCGGATCTTCGGGCAGCCCGCGCGTGCGCGGCTGATGCGCGGGCTCGGCAGCAGCATCCTGCCCCGCAATGTCGCCTACGCGACCTTCGACGAGGTGCACTGGGTCGGGCCGACCGAGGCCGCGGCGTCCTGCCGGGAGTTGGCCGGTGCCACCACGATCGCGGGCGGGTGGAGCACCGGCGCGACCGCGTTGGTCGCGGCGTGGGCCGCCCGCCGGGAGCCGAGCGCGCGCGTGCTCACGGTCTTCCCGGACGGACCGATGCGCTACCTGCGCACCATCTACGACGACCGGTGGTGCGCCGAACAAGGCATCGACGGCGCGCCGGTCACGCATCCGGTGGAGATCGGCAGCTCCGAACGGGTGGAGGTGCGCGGGTGGGCGCGCTGTCGCGCCGTCGCCGATCCGCGCACGTGCGAGGTGCCTGCGTGAGACTCGAGCACACGGTGCGGCGGCTGCGATTGCGTGCGCCGCTGCGTATCTCGCGCGGATCCATGAGCGAGCGCGACGCGGTGTGGGTTCGGCTGTCCGACGAATTCGGCAGCGGGCAGGGCGAAGTGGTGACCAGCGCCCGATTCGGCTTGGACGTGGCGGCGGTGCAGCGCGCGCTGGCGCGGGTGGCTTCGTGGCTGGGCGCCGACGGACCCGAACAGCTGCGGACCCGGCTGCCGGAGCTGCGCGCGGCAATGTCCGACGCGCTGCCGGTGGTGGCCGCCGTCGACTGCGCGCTACACGATCTGCTGGCGCGGGCGGCGGGACTGCCGCTCGGCGACTTCCTCGGTGTGCCACAGCGTGATTCGACGCCGACCGCTTACACCCTGGGCATCATGCCGCCCGACGACGCCGTCGCGATGGCGGTTGACGCGGCGGCCGCAGGCTTCACGGTACTGAAAATAAAAGCGGGACTGCCCGATTCGACCGAGGACATCGACCGGGTCCGCGCGGTGCGCGCCGCGACGCCCGGCGTCGAATTGCTGCTCGACCCGAACGGCGCGTGGGACGCGGACACCGCGACGGCGGTATTGCGTGCGCTCGACGGCGTCGTGGCCGCGGTCGAGCAGCCGGTCGCGGCCGCGCGACCCGAGGAACTCGCGCGCGTGGTCGCCGCGGTGGGGGTGCCGGTGATCGCCGACGAATCCGCCGCGACCGAGGCCGATCTGCGCCGTCTACCCGCCGCAATCGCGGGCGTGAACGTCAAACTCGCCGAATGCGGCGGACTCGACGCCGCGCTGTCCATGATCGCTGCGGCGGCCGAGGCGGGGATGGCGACCATGCTCGGCTGCCAGGTCGGGTCCTCGCTCGGGATCGCGCCCTCGGTGCACCTGACCGGACTCGCCCGGTGGGTCGACCTCGACGGGCACCTGCTGCTGGCCGAGGACCCGTGGCACGGGCTCGGCGGCCACGACGGCCTGCTGCGTCGCCCGACCGGACCCGGACTGGGCGTGGTCGCCCGATGACCACCGCGCGTTCCTTCCTGTCCTTCCCACCGTCGGTGCGGTTGCTCCTGGTCAACCAATTGGCCGGCAATACCGGTTTCTACCTGCTGATTCCCTTCCTCGCCGACTATCTGCTCACCGATCTCGGCCTCTCGGCCGCCGTGGTCGGAACCGTGCTGGGCGTGCGCAATCTCAGCCAGCAGGGCCTGTTCCTGGTCGGCGGTTCGGCCGCGGACCGGCTCGGCGCGCGCGGGGTGATCGTCATCGGCGCCGGGGTGCGCGCGGCGGGCTTCGCCCTGTTCGCGGTGGGCGGTTCGGTGCCGATCGTGCTGCTGGCCTCGATACTCACCGGATTCGCTGGAGCGCTGTTCAATCCGGCCGTGCGCGCCTATATCGCGCGCGACAGCGAGGACCGCGCCGCCGAGGCGTTCGCGCTGTTCACGGTATTCGGCAATGTCGGGTCCGCACTCGGGCCGGTGCTCGGAACCGCGTTGGCGGCGGCGGGATTCCGGATCACCGCGCTCGTCGCGGCGGGCATCTTCGGCGCGCTCACCCTCGCCCAGCTCGTCCTGCTGCCCGCGCGCCCGGCGCCACCACACGCCACCGGTGTATTCGGCGACTTCGCACGGGTTTTCACCCATCGCGCGTTCTGGGCGTTCGCGTTCGCCCTCATGGGCATGTTCGCGTTGCAGAGCCAGATCTATTTCCTGTTCACGATGCAGGCCGAGCGCGCCGCGGGCTCGGCGGGCGCGGCGGCGGTGGCCGCGCTGTTCGTGGCCGAGACCGCGGTCATCCTGCTGTTCCAGGTCCGCATCACCCGCCTGTTCGCGGCCCGCCCGACGCGCGGCCCGGCCATGGCGACCGGAATGGCTGTCATGGGCGCGTCGTTCGTCCTTCCACCCGCCGCCGCGACCCTGATCGAGTCCGAGGCGGCGCCGCGCGCGGTGCGGGTCGCACCGGTGGTACTCGCGGCGATCGGTCTCGCGGTCGGCGTCATGATCACCCAGCCCTTCGTCAACGAACTGATCCCGCGCTTCGCCGGAACCCGGCTGACCGGAACCTATTTCGGCGCCTTCTACCTCGCATCCGGCATCTTCACGGTCACCATGACGACTTGTGGCGGCGCCCTCGTCGACCGCGGCGGCTCGCCCTTGTCCTGGCCTCCCGCCCTACTGTGCGCGGCCACCGGGCTGCTCTCCGCCGCCGCGGTATCGGCACTGCACCGCAGCGGGCTGCTCCCCGAAGGCGGAGCGGCCGCGACGAGTTCACCGAAAGACACGTCGGCGCCACCTGTTCCAGGGCTCGGCGCGTCCGCCGCGGCTGTGCCGTCGAGTGACGCATCGGTGGGCGGTGTCGCGGCAAGCGACGCTTCGGCGGGGGAGGTCGAGGTTCGGGACGTCGCGGCGGAGGCCATCGGCGAGGTTCGACGGGGGACGCGCCGGTGAGAAGCGTCGCGACGCGGAGTGCCGCCGCCGTGGACGCCGCAGGCGATATCGCGGTGCGTGGCGCGCCGAGCGCGGCGAAGGACGGTTGTGATGAAGGGCAGGACGATCGATGACACGCTCGGACAGCGGGCCGGAACTCGTGGGTGAGAATCTGCTCACCGACAACCCGGCGCTCTACGAACACGCCTTTCCCGACACCGGGGAGCGCAATGCGCGCTTCGTCCGCGATCTGGTCGAACGTTTCGCTGAACCATCAGGTCGACGCGCGCTGCTCGATGTGGGGTGCGGTACCGGCCGCGATGCCGCGCGACTCGCCGCGTCCGGGTACGCGGTCACCGCCGTCGATATCTCCGAGCGGATGATCGCCTACGCTCGTGCGCACCGTCCCGGCGTGCGTTTCGAGGTCGGGGACGCGCGCACCGTGCGCACGCCCGTCGCGGTCGACGTCGTTACCTGTCTGGGCAGTACGCTGCTGCATCTGCACGACGACTCCGACATCGTCGCCGCGCTCACGAGTTTCGCGCGGTGCCTACGACCCGGCGGTCTGCTGATCCTCGAAATGCGCAGCGGCGCCTTCCTGCTCACCGAGCGGGGTCGTCGCGAACTGCTGGCCGCGGAATCGGTGCGGCGAGTCGAATGGGAATCGCGCACTTACACGGCCCGTACCGCGCTGCGACTCGACCTGCCCGAGCAGTTGTTGCGTCGACAGCGCGCCTGGACCTGGGACGGGTGCGCCGCGCCGATCGAGGAGCGCACCGCCTGGCGGCTGCTGTTCCCGCGCGAACTGCGATACCTGTTGCGGCTCGGCGGATTCGAGACGCTCGCACTGTTCGACGCGCCGGGTCCGCTCACCGAGCCGCCGTGGCCGGGTGCCGGGAAACTGGCGACGGATCTGGTGGGGGACCGACTGCACGTGGTCGCGCGGCGGGTGCGGTCGTGATCGCGGTCGAGTCGGTGAGTTTCGGGTACGGCGGCGCCGTCGTGCTCGACGGGGTGGGGCTGGTGGCCGAATCCGGTGACACCGTGGGGCTGATCGGTCCCAACGGTTCCGGGAAGTCGACGGTGTTGCGGCTGATCTATCGCGCGCTGCGTCCGCACGACGGCACTGTGGCGATCGACGGCAGGCCGGTGCGCGGGCTGCGCGGTCGCGCGCTCGCGGCCCGGCTGGCCGTGGTCGTGCAGGAATCGCCCGCCGAGACACCGGTCACGGTCGCGGAGACGGTGCTGCTCGGCCGTGCGCCGTGGGCGGGCGCGGTGCGCGGATACACCCGCGAGGACCGGGTGCGGGCCGCGGCGGCGCTGGAACGGGTCGGTGCGCGGCATCTGGCCGACCGCGGATTCGCCGAACTGTCCGGCGGCGAACGGCAGCGCGTGCTGATCGCTCGCGCGCTGGCCCAGTGCGCCGACCATGTGCTGCTCGACGAGCCGACCAACCATCTCGACGTCCGGTATCAGCACGAACTGCTGGCACTGGTCCGCGGACTCGACGCCACCTCGATCGTCGTGCTGCACGACCTCAATCTGGCGGCGCGGTACTGCGACCGACTGGTCCTGCTCGACCGAGGGCGAGTGGTCGCGGCGGGATCCGTGGAAGACGTGCTCACCCCAGAACTCCTCGAACCGGTCTATCAGGTGACCGTGCGGCGCGTCGAAGCCTTCGGCGCGGTCCAACTGCTGTTCGGTCCGCGCGAGCCCGCGGCGGTGGCCTCGTGACCTCGATACGCGAACAGGTGGCGATCGACGACCTCGGGCACAACCGCCACCGGTGGGCGACCTTGCTGTGGCTCGGCGGCTCTGGTTGCGCGCTCGCCGTGGTGATGGTGGTGGCGATCGGCTCCGGTCCGGTCGCGGTCTCGCCGGGCGTGGTCGCGCGCGTCGTCGGCCATCACGTCCTCGGTCTGCCCGCGCGCCCGGACTGGACCGCCGCGCAGGACGCCATCGTGTGGCTCGTCCGCGCGCCGCGCGTGGTGCTCGGCGCACTCGTGGGCGCGGCGCTGGCCGCCTCGGGCGCGGTGCTACAGACCCTCGTGCGCAATGTGCTCGCCGATCCGCACATCCTCGGCGTCACCTCGGGCGCCTCCACCGGCGCGGCGGCCTCACTGCTGTTCGGCGCGGCGGCCTCCGCGGCCACGCTCGCGACCAGCGCGTTCGCCGGTGCGCTCGGGGCGACCGTGCTGCTGTATCTGGTCGCGCGGGTCGACGGGCAGATGACCTCGCTGCGGTTGCTGCTCGGCGGTGTCACCATCGGCTATATCGGTTCCGCGGCAACGAGTTTCCTCGTCTTCGCCTCCGACACCCCCGAAGGCGCGCGTGCCGTGCTGTTCTGGCTGCTCGGTTCACTGGCGTCGGCGGCGTGGTCCTCGGTCGCGATCACCGCGCTGGTCACCCTCGGCTCTCTGCTCGGATTACTCGCGCTGGCAACCCGATTCGACGCGCTCGCGGCGGGTGACGACACCGCGCGCACGCTCGGCCTGCGTCCAGGGCGGTTGCGCATGCTCGCGCTGGCCGTGGTCGCTTTGTGCGTCGGCGCGGTCGTCGCCGTCGCGGGCGCCGTCGGATTCGTCGGCCTGGTCGTCCCCCATGTGGCGCGGCTGTGCGTCGGCGGCGGCCATCGGCGGCTGATCCCGCTCTCGGCGCTGTTCGGCGCGCTGTTCCTGGTGAGCGCGGATGTGGTGGCGCGCATCGCGTTCGCGCCGCGTGAACTGCCGCTCGGCATCGTCACCGCCGTCGTCGGAGCGCCGTTGCTGCTCCTGCTGATTCGGCGTTCGTCTCGCAACGTCCTGTGAAACCCCTTTGGAAAGGACCGATCTCGTGACCAATGGTGCCCATCACCCACCGCGCCTCGTCGTCGGCGCGCTGCTGCTCGCCGCGGCGACCCTCACCGCCTGCGGCGCGTCCGACACCGCGGCCTCCGTCGCGACCGACGGCTTTCCGCTCACCGTCTCCAGTTGTGGCCGCGACGTGCGATTCGACAGCCCGCCACAGCGTGTGGTGACCGTCGGCTCGATCGCGGCCCCTTTGGTGGCGGCGGCGGGCGCACCCGACCGCATCGTGACCCGCACCTTCGAGACCGCGCCGTTCCCCGGCGAATACGCCGACGCCCTGCGCGGCGCGGAGATCATCGCCCCCACCGCGGAATTGGCCCGCGAGGAGATCATCGCCCGCACCCCGGATCTGGTGGTGAGCTTCGAAGGCGCCGCGATCAGCGCCGACGATCTCGCCGCCGCGCGAATCCCGTTGCTGGTCACCAGGGGATACTGCAAACAGGCGAGCGGATCCTACGACGACGTCTTCGCCGACATCGAACTCTACGGCCGCCTGTTCGGCACCGCCGAATCCGCGCGCGCCTCGGTACAGGCACTGCGGCACCGGGTTTCGGCGGTCGCCGCACGCCACGACACCGGCGCGCCCCGACGCAGAGCGGCCGCGCTGATCATCTCCCGCGACGGCACGAAAGTGAACGCCTACGGCAGCACGAGCACCGTCGACGCCCAGATGCGCATGCTCGGCCTGGACAACATCTTCGGCGACGTCGCCAAACGCAGCTTCGAGTCGAACACCGAAACCCTCATCGCCCGCGACCCCGAGGTGATCATCCTCCTCACCCAGGGCGACCAGACCCCGCAGTCCGCCCGCACCGCCCTGCGCGCCCGCCCCGAACTCGCCCCGATCGCCGCGATAGGCGCCGACCGCATAGTCGCGGTCCCCTTCGGCTACACGGGCCCCGGCCCCGTCGCGGTGCAGGGCCTCGAGGTACTCGACACCGAACTCGCAGCGCTGCGCTGACCGACACGAAGATGACCGACACGGCCGATTCGGTCCTGCGCGCGGTTACGACTTCGTGTCGTGACGCTTTCCGGGCAGCGCGAAGCCCGCCCTTCGCTTAGATTCCCAAACGGGCGGTGACGCCCTGGTTTCGTCGAACCGAAATGTGGAGGGCTGCTGTGGCTGTTCGAACGGTGCTCGGCGGGCGAGCCCTGCGGGCGATGTGTGTACTGGTCGGCGGTGCCCTCGTGCTCGCCGGTTGTAGCAACAACACCGAGGAATCCGGCCCCGCCGTGCCGAAGGTTTCGGTGGACAAGGTCGACGCCATCGCGGCGACCGTGCCGGACAAGATCCGGCAGTCCGGCAAGCTGGTGGTCGGCGTGAACATCCCCTACCAGCCCAACGAGTACAAGGACGCGAGCGGCAAGATCGTCGGATTCGACGTCGATCTCATGGACGCCGTCGGCGCGGTGCTCGGCGTGCGCGTCGACTACGTGGAATCCGCGTTCGAGAAGATCATCCCCGCGATCCAGGCGGGCACCTACGACGTCGGCATGTCCTCGATCACCGATTCCAAGGAACGGCAACAGCAGGTCGATTTCACCGACTACTTCAAGGCGGGCATCCAGTGGGCCCAGCAGTCCGGTAAGCCGGTCGACCCGGGCAATGCCTGCGGCAAGAAGGTCGCCGTGCAGGCCACCACGGTGGAGCACACTGACGAGGTGCCGGCCAAGAGCGAGAAATGCGTGGCCGAGGGCAAACCCGCGATCGACATCAAACCCTTCGACGAGCAGAGCGCGGCCACCAACGCGCTGGTCCTCGGCCAGGTCGACGCCATGTCCGCCGACTCGCCGGTGACGGCGTATGCGATCAAGCAGAGCGGCGGCGTCATCGAATCCGCCGGTCCGGTCTTCGATTCCGCGCCCTACGGCTGGGCGGTGCCGAAGAGTTCGCCGCTGGCCGCCGTCCTGCAGGCCGCGTTGAACCACCTCATCGCCAACGGCCAGTACCGAACCATCACGCAGAACTGGGGTGTGCAGGAGGGCGCGGTCAGCGCGGCGGTCATCAACGGCGCCGAGCGCTGAGTCGTGTCGGATCCGGTCGCCGAGCCCGCCGAACCGATCCGCGCGGTCCCGCTGCGCCGCCCTGGCCGGTGGATCGCGGCGGCGGTCATCCTGGTCCTGCTCGGCCTGTTCCTCTACGGCGCGGCGACCAACGACGCCTACCGGTGGGGGACCTACGGGCGCTACCTCTTCGACACCCGCATCCTCGCGGGGGCGGCGATCACCCTCGAGCTGACGGTGATCGCGATGGCCATCGCCGTCGCGCTCGGCACGGTGCTCGCCGTCATGCGGCTGTCGCCGAATCCGGTGCTGCGCGCCGCGGCGTGGGTCTACCTGTGGATCTTCCGAGGCACCCCGGTCTACGTGCAGTTGGTGTTCTGGGGGCTGTTCCCGTCGCTGTACAAGCAGATCGTGCTCGGCGTCCCGTTCGGCCCGCAGTTCTTCCACCTCGACGTGCAGAACCTCCAGGCCGCGTTCGCCTTCGCGGCCATCGGGCTCGGCCTCAACGAGGCGGCCTACATGGCCGAGATCGTCCGCGCGGGCATCAATTCGGTCGGCGAGGGCCAGCGGGAAGCGTCGATCGCGCTCGGCATGTCGTGGGGGCAGACGATGCGCAGAACCGTGCTGCCGCAGGCGATGCGGGTGATCATCCCGCCGACCGGCAACGAATTGATCGGCATGCTCAAGACGACGTCGCTGGTCACCGCGATCCCGCTCACGACCGACCTCTTCGGCCGCGCCCGCGATATCTACGGCGTGAATTTCCAGCCGATTCCGCTGCTCATGGTCACCGCGACCTGGTATCTGGCGATAACCAGCGTGCTGATGGTCGGCCAGTACTACCTGGAGCGGTATTACTCGCGCGGCGTCTCGCGGCAGCTGACCGCACGGCAATTGCGGGAATTGGCGGCCGCGCGAACGGCGGTGACGCCGAAATGAATCCGGCACTCGACAAAGCGGTTGATCCGCCGATGATTCTCGCCGACCGGGTGTGCAAGAGTTTCGGCGCGCTGCGGGTGCTGGAGGGTATCTCGCTGGAGGTCGCGCGGGGTGAGGTGCTGTGCCTGATCGGGCCGTCCGGATCGGGTAAATCCACCTTCCTGCGCTGTATCAACCATCTCGAGAAGATCGACGCGGGACGGTTGTACGTGGACGGCGAACTCGTCGGCTACCGGCAGCAGGGCGACAAACTCTACGAATTGCATCCCCGCGACGCCGCGCGGCAGCGTCGCGATATCGGCATGGTGTTCCAGCATTTCAATCTGTTCCCGCACCGGACCGCTCTGGAGAATATCGTCGAGGCGCCCGTGCAGGTCAAGAAGATCCGGCGCTCGCAGGCCGTGGAACGCGCCCACGAATTGTTGCGGCGGGTCGGGATGGCCGACAAGGCGACCGCGTATCCGGCGCAGCTGTCCGGCGGTCAGCAGCAGCGCGTCGCCATCGCGAGGGCGTTGGCGATGGACCCGAAACTCATGCTGTTCGACGAGCCGACTTCGGCTCTGGACCCGGAACTGGTCGGCGAGGTGCTCGGTGTGATGCGGGAATTGGCGGGGGAGGGAATGACGATGATCGTGGTGACCCACGAAATGGGATTCGCCCGCGAAGTCGCCGATCGGCTGGTTTTCATGGACGGCGGTGTCGTCGTCGAATCCGGTGTGCCCACAGAGGTGTTGACCGATCCCGCGCACGAGCGCACCAAGGCATTCCTGTCCCGGCTACTGTAGATCTGCCGCGGCGCGCGGATCTCACCGTTCCGCCGCGGATTCCGCTTCGGTGTGGTCGCGTCCGGTGTATCGGCGGACGAATCGCACGACCGGGCCCGCGAAGATTCCCGACAGTCGCGTGTAGGGCCAGATTGCCACGATGAGCATGAGAATCGCCCCGCGCGCCTGATAGATGACCGGGGCTTGCGCTATGGCGTCGGCATTCGGGTGCGTGCTGGGCAGCGAACGGATCCAGGCGTACAGGGTTTCGGCCGTGCGGTAGCGATTCCCGGCGGAATTCGGGTCGAAGCGCATCGCGATACCGGAGAACAGTGCCGCGATCAGCACCGGCACCGTGATGCGGTCGAGCGGGGTGACGGGCCGGGACGCGCCGATCAGGTCGGGCAGCAACAACAGCACCCCGCCGACGCCGGTGAGCACGCCGCCGATGCCCTCGACGGTGATCATGATCGCGAAAGCGGGGCCGGTCAGCCTGCTGTCGTGGCCTGCGGTCGCCAGGTCGACCAGGCGCGCGGCGAGCACGAGAGTGAATCCGATCCGTAGCGCGAGCAGTGCGAGCCGGTGCGTGCGAGCGGCGTCGGGCGCCACGGTGAAGCCGCGGAAGCGGTCGCGGCGGTATCGCCACACGTGACCGGTCACGAACGAGGCCGCCGCCAGGTACGGAAGCAGGATCCACAACACGGCGGGCATCGGGCGATATCACTTTCGGTAGGTCGAACGGCCGCCCCACTGTGGCAGGAACAGGGCACGACGCACAGAGCCTAACGGCAGCTACCGATGAGTAGGCATGGGTGGTGTGACCGGGCGATGTCGCCGATTCGTGACCCGCTCGCCCCTTGCGGGCATGCGGGCCTGCGCTATCGTAGTGATATCACCTTGATACCGGGAGGATGTCATGAAGCTCAGGTCCGCCTTCCATGTCAACGGCTTTCTGGTGCTGTTGGCGTGGTTGGTCCTCACTCTCTTCTTCGGCGGGGCGGCCGCGCTCGGCTTCGTCGCCGCGGCCGACGGGGGCAATCCGCCCGCGCTGATCGCCGCGATCGTCGCGACGGTGCTCGTCGTCGTGCTGCTACTGCTTGCGACCGGGCTGACGGTGGTCGATCCGAACGAGGCGAAGGTGGTGCAGTTCTTCGGCCGCTATGTCGGCTCGGTGAGCGAACCCGGCTTCTTCTCGGTGGTTCCGCTGTCGGACCGCAAGAGCATCTCGCTGCGGGTGCGCAACTTCGAGACCCAGAAACTCAAGGTCAACGATGCCGACGGCAATCCGGTCGAGATCGCCGCGGTGGTGGTCTACCGGGTGGTCGACAGCTTCAAGGCCGCCTTCGCCGTCGACGACTACGAGGAGTACGTGGAGACCCAGTCCGAGGCTGCCGTGCGGCATCTGGCCACCTCGCACCCCTACGACGCGCACGACGCCGAGCGCACCAGCCTGCGCGACGGCGCCGAGGTCGCCGAGGAACTCACCGTCGAACTGCGTGAGCGCACCGAGACGGCGGGCGTCGAGGTGCTCGAGGCCCGCATCACCCACCTGGCCTACGCGCCGGAGATCGCCCAGGCCATGCTGGTGCGCCAGCAGGCGGCGCAGGTGGTGGCGGCACGCACGCACATCGTGGAGGGCGCGGTCGGTATGGTCGGTCTCGCGCTGGACCGGCTCACCGCACAGGGGGTCGTCGAACTCGATGAGGAACGAAGGGCCGCAATGGTTTCCAATCTGCTCGTGGTGTTGTGCGGCGACCGCGCGACCCAGCCCGTCGTCAACGCCGGCACGCTCTACAACTGAGCCGATCCCATGGTCGAACGCAAGAAGCTGCTGCTGCGCCTCGACCCGGCCGTCCACGAGGCCATGGCCAAGTGGGCGGCCGATGATCTGCGCAGTATCAACGCCCAGATCGAATACGCGCTGCGATTGGCCCTCGAACAGGTGGGTCGACGGCCAACCCGCTCCGGAGACGACTCGGCGGCGTGAACCGCGGCGGATTCAAGCGGGCTTGACGCTGACGAAGATCGCCGTGCCGGGGAACAGCGCGCCGCGCAGCGGACTCCACTGCCCCCATTCCTGCTCCAACCACTCCGGCCAGTCGGGTTCGACGATGTCCTCGAGGACCAGTCCCGCCGCGACGATCTCGCGAACCCGGTCGCCGACGGTGCGGTGGTGCTCGACGTAGGTCGGCGTGCCGTCGGCGTCCCGCTCGACATAGGGGGAGCGGTCGAAATAGGAGACCGTCGCGGTCAGGCCGCGCTCGCCGGGATCGTCGAGGAAGATCCACCGCATCGGGTGGTTCACCGAGAACACCCACCGCCCGCCCGGCCGCAACACCCGCGCGACCTCGCGCATGACTCGCGCGGAATCGGCGACGAACGGGATCGCGCCGAAGGACGAACAGGCCAGGTCGAAGCTCTCGTCCGCGAACGGCAGATCCTCCGCGCCCGCCTGGACCAGCGGCACCCGAGGCCCGCCCCGATCCATCACCGCCGCGCCGCGCGCGAGCATCGACCGCGAGAGATCGAGTCCGACCGGCAGCGCGCCGCGCGCGGCCAGCCATCGCGAACAGGGCGCCGAACCGCAGCCGACCTCGAGGACGCGGCGTCCGGCGACCTCGCCGAGCAAACCCATGTCGCCCTCGTGCAGGCCCTCGGGGCACCATACGAATTCACCGTCGGGGGTGTCGACGCCGAGGAACTCGGCGTGCTCGGCGTGGTACTGCGCCGCGTCGGCATCCCACCAGCTACGGCTGGCCTTCCGACTCGCGGCGGCATCGACCCGAGTTCGCGCGTGTGTGGCATCGAGGAGCAGGGCGTTTGCCTCGTGGAGGGGATCTTCCGACACGCGCCAAACCTTATCCCGGCGTGGCGGAGACGCCGGTTTGCCCGTCCCGACCAAGGTCGCGTACGCTGATTCAGCGAGTGCCTTCTGTACTGGCGTACCGATGTAAGCGGCACTGTGATCGACTCCAGGATCGGACACGATCGAGCGACGGTTACAGCGTACTCAGTAACAGAGCGCCCGCGCTGGGTTTCACGTGTGGTGAGTGCGGTACGTTCCTTAGGTCCGTCGTCGCATCGTCGCGGTGATCTCGCAGCGTACCGAAAGTTCCAATGTCCGCAACCGACCACAATCCGTCCGGAGCACACCGACACATGCCCACCACCGTCACCTCGCCGCAGGTAGCCGTCAACGACATCGGCTCCGCCGAGGACTTCCTCGCCGCCATCGACGCCACGATCAAGTACTTCAACGACGGCGACATCGTCGAAGGAACCATCGTCAAGGTCGATCGCGACGAGGTCCTGCTCGACATCGGTTACAAGACCGAAGGCGTCATCCCCTCCCGCGAACTCTCGATCAAACACGACGTCGACCCGAACGAGGTCGTTTCCGTGGGTGATGAGGTGGAGGCCCTCGTTCTCACCAAGGAGGACAAGGAAGGCCGCCTGATCCTGTCGAAGAAGCGGGCGCAGTACGAGCGCGCGTGGGGCACCATCGAGGAGCTCAAGGAGAAGGACGAGGCCGTCAAGGGCACCGTGATCGAGGTCGTCAAGGGCGGCCTGATCCTGGATATCGGTCTGCGTGGCTTCCTTCCCGCCTCGCTCGTCGAGATGCGCCGCGTCCGCGACCTCCAGCCGTACGTCGGCAAGGAGATCGAGGCCAAGATCATCGAGCTGGACAAGAACCGCAACAACGTGGTCCTGTCCCGCCGCGCCTGGCTGGAGCAGACCCAGTCCGAGGTGCGTTCGGAGTTCCTGCACCAGCTGCAGAAGGGCCAGGTCCGCAAGGGTGTGGTCTCCTCGATCGTCAACTTCGGCGCGTTCGTCGACCTCGGCGGCGTCGACGGTCTGGTGCACGTCTCGGAGCTGTCCTGGAAGCACATCGACCACCCGTCCGAGGTCGTCGAGGTGGGCAACGAGGTCACCGTCGAGGTGCTCGACGTCGACCTGGATCGCGAGCGGGTGTCCCTGTCGCTGAAGGCGACTCAGGAAGACCCGTGGCGTCAGTTCGCCCGCACCCACGCGATCGGGCAGATCGTGCCGGGCAAGGTCACCAAGCTGGTTCCCTTCGGCGCGTTCGTGCGCGTCGAGGAGGGCATCGAGGGTCTGGTGCACATCTCGGAGCTGGCCGAGCGCCACGTCGAGGTGCCGGACCAGGTCGTCGCCGTCGGCGACGACGCGATGGTCAAGGTCATCGACATCGACCTGGAGCGCCGCCGGATCTCGCTGTCGCTGAAGCAGGCGAACGAGGACTACCACGCCGAGTTCGACCCGTCGAAGTACGGCATGGCCGACAGCTACGACGAGCAGGGCAACTACATCTTCCCCGAGGGCTTCGACCCCGACACCAACGAGTGGCTCGACGGCTTCGACAAGCAGCGCGAAGAGTGGGAAGGCCGCTACGCGGAGGCGGAGCGTCGCCACAAGATGCACACCGCCCAGATGGAGAAGATGGCGGCCGACGCCGCGGCCGAGGCCGCCAACGGTGCGGGCGCGTCCAACTACTCCTCGGAGAGCGGTACGCAGTCCGCCTCGACCCAGGCCGAGCCCGCGGGCGGGTCGCTCGCCAGCGACGCCCAGCTCGCGGCACTGCGGGAGAAGCTCTCCGGCAACGCCTGATCGTTCGGAGCAGTACCCGAGGCCCCGGTCCCGAATGGGATCGGGGCCTCGCCTCGTACGAGGGCCCGGCTCTTGCGCCGGGTACCCTGAGCGGCGATGTCGGATGTCAGCGCGGAGTCCTCGACCGGCGTGTGGGAACGCAGGAAACTCGAGGCGATGAGTCGTATTCAGCGGGTCGCGCTCGACCTGTTCGAGGAGCACGGCTACCGCGCGGTGACGGTGGAGCGGATCGCGAATGTGGCCCGGACCTCGGCTAGTTCGGTGTATCGCTACTTCGGCACCAAGGAGATGCTCGTGCTCTACGACGAGCACGATCTGCGCCTGCTCGAGGAGATCGCGCGCGCGGGCGGTGGTGCGGTGGTGCGGCCCGCGGAGTTGATCGCGGCGGCGCGGGCGCTGGCCCCGGTCTTGATCGAGGCCTTGCTGACCCCGGAATCCGAACTGCGCCTGCGGCGTCGCATGCGTTATGTGACGACCATTCCGGAGATCGCCGACGCGCAGAGCAGGCAGATGCGCGAGACGCAGGGGCAGGTGCTCGCCCTTTTGCTCGCGCGCACCGGTCGCGCCCCGGACGATCTGCGGCTCGGGATGGCGGCGGCGATCGCCGTGTGGGGCACGGTCGCCGCCCTCGACCATTGGGCCGCGGGCGATTTCGCGCGCCCGCTCACCGAGGTCTACACCGAGACGATGGCGGCGGTCTTCGATGCCATCGAACGCATCATCGACTAGCCCGCCTTCGCGAGCGCAAGCGTGGCAGCCACCAGTTCCAGCGGCCGAACAGCTGCATGAACGCCGGAACCAACAGTAGGCGGACGAGTAGCGCGTCGATCGCGATGGCGACCGCGAGCGCGAAACCGATCTGCTGGAGTTCGAGGACGTCCGCGGTGACGAAGCTCGCGAACACCGCCACCATGATGGCGGCGGCCGCGGTGATCGGCCGCGCGGTGTGTCGCAATCCCTCGGCGACCGCGGCGGCATTGTCCCAGCTCTGCTCCCACGCCTCCCGCATCCGCCGGATGAGGAACACCTCGTAGTCCATCGACAGCCCGAACAGGACCGCGAAAACCAGCATGGGTAGGTAGATCTGGAGGAATCCGGTGCTGTGGAATCCGAGGACCGATTCGCCGATGCCGTATTGGAAGACCGCGACCGTGATGCCGAGCGCCGCCCCGGTGGCGAGCAGGTTCAACACGATCGCCTTGAGCGCGAGCACGACGCTGCGGAACGCGTAGATCAGGAATCCCAGCGAGACGGTGAGGACGAGGGCGATCACCAGCGGTAGACGATCGGTGATGCGGACCGAGACGTCGGCGAAGACGGCCGAGGTGCCGCCCACCCGGATCTCGGCGTCGCCTCCGACGCCATCGGCCGCGGTCCTGATGTCGTCGGTCAGCTCCGCGACGGCCGTCGAATCGAAGGCTTCGCGCGGGACGACCGTGGCGAGCACCCGGCCTTCGGAGTGTTGCGGCAGCACCCTGACCACGCGGTCGTCGTCGGCGAGATGCTCGATGAACGCCGAAACCCGCTGCCGGGTCGGCTCTCGCATCGACGTGTCGCCGGGACCGGTGGCCAGCACGGTGATCGGGGCGAGCAGTCCCGGCCCGAAATTCTGTTCGGTCAGCTGCGCGGCGCGCCCGCTCGGGCGTTCGCCGAGCGCGCCGACACCCATATCGATGCCGTAGTCGATGGTGGCGATCGGCAGTGCCGCCGCGACCAGCGCCGCGACGCCGAGTGTGCCGAACAGCACAGGTTTGCCCATGACGAGTCGGGCCCAGCGAGCCCATCCGCCGTGCGCGCGTGTGGATCCAGGAGCCGGGGGACGCAGTCGGGCGGGTAGCGCACCGCGGTGCACGGCCGGTCCGAGGGTCGCGAGCAGCGCGGGCAAGAGGGTGAAGGCGGCGGTGAGGGTGGCCAGTACCGCGGTGACCACGCCGATGGCGATGCCGGTCAGCATGGCCAGTCCCACCGCCGCCAGTGAGCACAGCGAGATCATGACGATCAGGCCCGAGGCGAGCACCGTGCGCCCGGCCGTGTCGAGAGCGGTCGCCAGGGCGGCCTCGATTCCTTCCCGGTCGTCGCGCCGGGTGACGCCGCGCCGGTTCAGTTCCTCGGTGAACCGGCTGACGACGAACATCGCGTAGTCGATGGCGGTGCCGGTGGCGATCATGGTGGCCACCGAGAGCACCAGCGAGTCGAAGGTCAGGAAGGTGGTGAGTCCGAACAGTACGCCGACACCGGCGGCGATGCCCGCGGCGGTGACCGCGATCGGGAGCGTGGCGGCCGCGAGCGCGCCGAGCGCGAGGACGAGCACCGCGGCCGCGACCGGAATGCCGATGGTCTCGGCGCGCTGCATATCCGCGGTTTCGATGGCCATGAGGTCGGCCTGGATCGGCGCGTATCCGGTCATGACGGCCTCGACATCGGGTTCGGCGGCCCGCGCGAGCGCCGCGCGCAGGTCTTCGGCGACCGCGACCCGCCGCGCCATGGCGCCATCGATGCCGACGATGGCGAAGGCGGTGTGCCGGTCGGCGGAGATCTGTATCGAGGACATGCCCTCGTACGGGCCGATCGCGCCCGCGACGCCGTCGGTGGCGCGCACCGCCGACAGTGCGCGGTCGACGGCGGCGCGGAATTCCGGTGAGTCCGCGCCGCGGCGTTCGGAGTGGAAGACGAGCAGGTCCTGTTCGGCGCCGAAGCGGGAGAAGTGTTCGGCCGCGAGTTGTTCCACGCGAGCCGAATCCGATTCGGGGACGGTGTAATCGGGCGCGCCGAGACGGTCGTGCAAGGCCGGGTAGGCCGCGCCGCAACCGATGGCGACGAGCAGCCAGGTCAGCAGGACGACCCCGCGGTGGCGGACGATGAATCGGCCCCACCGGCCGAGCGGGCCCGGTCGGCGGGCATCCCGCGGTCGTTCGGCGGTGGCGCGCGTGGTCATGGTCCCTCCCGATGGCATACCTGAAAGTCACTATCAGATATGTCGCTCAGTGTAGGAAGCTCGACGCGCCGTACGCAAGAGGCAGGGTGAATCGGTCGCCCGGCATTCGCTCGGCGGTCGCGAAATCGTTTCGGGCCGAGCGGAATCGCCGGTAGTCTCCCCGTGCATGGGGACCGATTCGGCCAAGAACACCTATCTCGACCAGGTCGTGGCGCAGCAAGCCGCGCTCGAGGACGACCTGCGCACCCGCAAACCCGCGGCGGCGTCCTTCGGCGCGCCGCCTCCGCCCGGCGCGCCCGCGCCGCGCGGCGCCATCGCCAAGCGGGCCGAACGGGTCGGGGTGGCGCCGCAGGGGTCGGGTCCGGGGCCGGTCGAGGTCAGGATCACCGGATTCTGGCGGTGGCGCACCGTGCTGGTGCCGCCGAACGCGTTCGTGGTGCACACCAGGCGCGGGCGCGGCGAACCGGTGCACATCGGGCTCGGTGTGTCGTTCCGGTTCGACCCGGCCACCGATTCCTTCCTCGTCGTCCCCGGCGCCATGCAGACCATCCTCATCAACGCCTACTGCATCTGCCGCGAACTCCAGGGCGTGCTCGTACAGGGCTACGTGCAGTGGATCATCGAGGATTTCGCCACCGCCTACCGCAAACTCGACTTCTCCGACGCCGAGGATCCGATGCGGCTGGTCAACATCCAGTTGCGCGAACAGGCCGAGGCTGCCATCAAGGACAAGGTCTCCACCATGGGGATGCGCGATGTCCTCAGCGACAAACAGCCCATCATCGAGGAGTTGACGGCGCGGTTGCGGGCGGTCGCGGAGGGAACAGGTTCGGGCGCCGACGGTGACCGCGGGCTCGGCCTGCGCATCGTCACCGTCCAGATCAAGGAAGCGGTGGTCAGCTCCTCCACCCTGTGGGAGAACCTGCAGAAGCCATACCGCAGCGAGCAGGGCCAGATCGCGCGACTCGCGGAACTGTCCGCGCAGGAAGTGATCTCGGCCAGGGAGACGGCGGCGCACCGCGCTTCCGAGGAGCGGCGCATCGAGAACGACCGCGAACTCGCCGAACTCCGCGCCCGCCACGAAGCCTCCACCTTCGACCGCGAAACCGCCGAACAGTTGCGCCGCACCACCCGCGAACACGACGACCAGCGCCAGGTCGCCGACCTCGCCAACGAGACCGCGCTGCACGCGCTGCGCCTGGAACGCGAACAGCACGCCGAACAGGCCGAGAACCAGCGCCGCCGCCAGGAACTGAAGCAACAGGAACTCGACGCCGAACTGGCACTCACCCTGGCCAGACTGCGCGCCGAACACGAAGGCGAACTACTCACCCTTGACCGCGACCAGCGCCGCGTCGACACCGCGAACACCCAGAGCGCCGCGAACATCCAAGCCAGACTGGTCGATTCCCTCCCCGAAGTGGTCTCCCACCTGCCCGCCCCCGCCGAACTCAGAACCTACCAACTCGGCGGCGACGTCTCCGGCCTGACCACCCTGCTCACCCAACTCGGCGGCGTACTCGACGCCTGGACCACCCGCCCCCCGACACCCCGCGACGACATCTGACTCCGCCCGCCCACCGGTTTCCTCAGGCCAGCCCGTTGCGCACCGCGTAGACGGCGAGCAGGACCCGGTTGCGCGCACCGGTTTTCGTCATGGCCGTCGCCAGGTAGGACTTGACCGTTGTGATGCCGAGGTGCAGGGCGACGGCAATCTCCTGGTTGGTGGCGCCGGACCCGACCAGGCGCACCACCTCCCGTTCGCGCGGGGTGAGGGCGGCCGCGGATTCGTCGGCGGTGTCACGGTCGCCGGTGGCGCGGCGCACCACCCGACGCAGGACATCGGGGCCGAACGGACTGTCGCCCGCGGCGGCGCGGCGGATGGCGTCGAGGATGCGCGGCGGACTCGAATCCTTGCCGAGGAAGCCGCAGGCGCCCGCGCGCAAGGCGGGGAAGAGATGTTCGTCGTCGTCGAAGGTGGTCAGGACGACGACCTTGGTCCGCGGTGCGGAGTCGGTGATGCGCCGGGTCGCCTCGATGCCGTCGACGCCGGGCATGCGCAGGTCCATCAATACCACCGACGGCCGCTCGGCCAGCGTCCGGCGCACCGCGCTCGCGCCGCAGGACGCCTCGCCGACGACCTCGATGTCGTCGGCGCTGTCGCACAACATGCGCAGGCCGGAACGGACGAGCGCCTGATCGTCGACGAGCAGCACCCGGATCATCGGCGCGCCCTCGGCGGCACCACAGCGCGCACCCGCCACCCCGCGCCGTGCGGCCCGTGTTCGACGGTGCCGCCGATGGTGTCCAGGCGTTCCCGCATGCCGAGCAGGCCGTGTCCGCCCGGCCGGGCGCGCCGCGCGGTCCTTCGGTCGTTGTCGACGGTCACCGTGGCGGCGCCGCCCGCGTCGACCTCGATGTCGAGTCGCACCTTCGAGCCGTCGCCGGAGTGTTTGACGGCATTGGTGATCGCCTCCTGCGCGGTGCGGTAGAGCACGAGTCCGCGGACGCCGTCCAGCGCCGCGACGGCGGGATCGATACGACCGTCGACGGCGAGTCCGGCGTCGGCCGCCGAGGCCAGCAGGTCGGCCAGCATCGCCGGGAGCGCCGTGCGGTTCTCGACCGGTGCGGAACCCACCGCGCCGCCGCCGCTTTCGTCGCGTAGGACGTGCAGCAGGTCGTGCAGATCGCGCAACGCGGTGTCGGCGGCGGCGTGCACGTCGGCGAGCAGGCGGGCGACCTCCGCGTCGCCGAGTCGGGGCACGTGGCGCGCCGTGCCGACCCTGACCATGATGGCGGAGACGTGGTGTGCCACCACATCGTGCAGGTCACGGGCGATGCTCTCGCGTTCGGCCCGGCGCGCCGCCGCGGCGCGCAGATCCGCGTTCGCCTCGGCGTCGGCCGCGCGTCGGCGCAGCGCGGCGATCTGCGCGCCCGCGAGCAGGGGAGCCGCCACCAGCAGCGCGAGCCGGTACGGCAGCGGCGCCGCATCGTCGGCCGCCCACAACTCGATGCCGACATAGCAGGCGGAAAGTGCGGTGGCGCAGGCGATCTGATCCCGGGGCGGCCGTCGCAACCCGACCTCGAACAGCGCGAGCGCCGCCCACACCTTCACCCCGAGGCCCGCCGACTGCCCGAAAGCGTGGGCGCACACCAGCGCCGCCGTCTGCCCGCAGAGCGCGACCACCGGCCACCGGCTACCCGCCACGACCAACACGCCCGTGACCACCGCCAGTGCCGCGTCAACGCCGTTGCCGTCGCGGGCGAGCACATATCCGAGACCCACCGGAACCGCGAGCGACCGGAGGGCCGCCTGCGCGAGCGGCGTAGCGATCATCCCGGAAGGCCGGGCGGCATCCGCATCGCGGCGCCGCCGAAGGGGCCGCCGCCGACCAGGACGGTGGACCCGGTCATGTAGCCGAAATCGTCGGAGCACAGGCCGAGGATGGCACGGGCGATCTCCTCTGGCGTCGCCATCCGGCCGAGACCGGCGACATTGAGCGGTCCCCACGCGTCGCGGAAGGCGTGCCACAACGGGTCGGGCAGTCCGTCCGGGCGGACCAGCGCCGTGTCCGTGGTGCCGGGCGCGATCGCGTTCACGCGAATCCCCTGTGCGCCGTAGTCCATCGATGCCGCGGCCACCATCGCTTGCAGCGCGGTCTTGCTCGCGCTGTAGGCGACGCCGCCCGGGCGCCGCGACTGCGACGTGGTGCACAGCACGACCCCGCCGCCGGACCGGAGCATCAGCGGCACTTCGTATTTGAGCGCGAGGAACGCACCGCGCACATTGGTGTCGAAGACGTCGTCGAATTCCGCCACCGGCATCTCGTGCGCGGCGCCGGTCCTGGAGATGCCCGCGTTGTTGACGGCGATGTCGAGGCGCCCGAACCGGTGGTCGACCTCGGCGAGCAACTGCTCCACCTCCGCGGCGACCCTGACATCGGTGCGCACGTACACCGATCCGGGCAGCGACCGTTCGATCTCGCGGCCGAGATGCGCGCGGCGACCGCAGAACACGACCGAGGCGCCCTCCGCCGCGAACGCGCGTGCCGTTGCCGCGCCGATGCCCGAGGTCGCGCCGGTGACCAGTACGACCTTGTCCGCGTAGCGGGCGCCGGGCGCGGCGGCGGGCAGCGGCGCGGTCGGCGGGTGGGTGAGGTAGGCGGGCAGGGTGGTGGCCGCGGTCACGGCGGCGGCGCCGGTCGCGGCGGCCGCGAGTCCGACGAAGACGCGGCGGGATCGGCGGGGCGCGATGGCCGACTCGTCGGGATCGGCCGCGGTTGGGGTGTCGGCGGCGGGGGTGTCCGCGTTGGTGGTGGCATCGACTCGCTCGTCGTTCATGACCCGATGGTCACCTGTCGCGGTCGCGCTCCGGTACCTTCTTTCGGCCGCTGTCGTCCCTTTCGGCCGCTGTCGCCCGCGGCGAGGTGTTCATCGACCGGGCGCGCGGGCGGTCAGGGTTTCGGTGTGCCGTAGGTGGTGACGAATCGGTCGCGCACGTAGGTGAGTTCGCGGGCCAGGTCGTAGCCTTCGGGGATGACCGCCCACTGGTAGGCGAGGCCGAAGACCGTGGAGCTGATGTCGTTCACGGCGCGGTCGAGGTCGATGTCGGGGCGCACCGATCCGTCGGCCAGGCCCGTGCGCAGGGCCGAGGCGACCTTGGCTTTGCCGTCGCGGATGTTGCGGCGCACGCGATCGCGCAGGGCCGAGGTGGTTTTCGCGCCTTCGAAGGTGGCAAGGAACATCGCGCGCAGGAAGTCGGCGTTCTCGTGGTAGAGCCGTTCGACGTGGTCGAAGTGGGCTAGGGCCTGGTCGAGGCCGGTGGTGTCCGGGTCGAGGTCGGGGGTGAGTCGGCGCACGTAGTCGTGGTCGAAGAAGGCGTCGAGGATGGCGTCCTTGCTGCCGAAGCGCGCGTGCACCATGGCGCGGCTGTAGCCTGCCCGGCGGCCGATCTCGGCGGCCGTCGTCGCTTCCCACCCTTTTTCGGCGATGAGTTCGGCGGCGGCCTCGACCAGTCGCCGGTGGGAGAGCTCGACGCGCTGCGGTTGGGTGAGGCCCTGGGCGGGGGATGGCACCATTGCATATTAGACAGTGAACAACTAACTTGCTTGTGGACTGTAAAATATCCCACAAGGAAGTGGCCAAGGTGACGTCAGCCACAACTCCGATCCCCGCTACCGTCGCCGATCTGGACGCGCGGTGGCTCACTTCGGTCCTGCGCGAGCACGACGGAATCGCCGACACGGCACGGGTGCTCGACCTGCGCGCCGAACGCATCGCCGAGGACACCGGTTTCTCCTCGGTGCTGTACCGCCTGCATCTCACCGGCGTCGACGTGCCCGCGAGCGTGATCGCGAAACTGCCCGCGACCAACGAGGCCCGCGGCGCCATGCAGATGCTCGGCGGGTATGCCCGCGAGATCGCCTTCTATCGCGACATCGTCGGCCGCGCCCCGATGAACACCGCGCGCGTGTACGCCGCACGCATCGATGACGAGACCGGCGATTTCGTGCTGATCCTGGAGGATCTGCGCGACTGGGACAACGCCGACCACCTCGCGGGCCTGTCCCTGGGCCGGACCCGGCGCTGCCTCGCCGAACTCGCCGGACTGCACGCCTGGTCCGCCGAGCACGCCGACGCGCTCGAGCGGTTCCCGAGCTTCGACATCCCGATGACCCGCGAGATCATGCCGTCGGTGTTCGCGGCGGGCTGGCAGGTCTACCGCAAGCAGACCACCCGGCCGATACCGCCGGTCGTCGCGGCGCACGCCGAGCGCTTCGTGGAACGCTCGGCGGTCGCGGTGCCGGAGCTGGCCCGTCGATCGACGCTCGTGCACGGCGACATCCGCGCCGACAACATGTTCTTCGACGGCGACGACCTCAAGATCGTCGACTTCCAGATGGCGGCGCGCGGCGCGGGCGCGGTCGACGTCGCCTACCTGCTGAGTCAGGGACTGACCACGGCGGATCGGTCCGGCCGCGACGAAGCCCTGCTCCGCGAATACCTCGACGCCCTGGCCGCGCACGGCATGCGCGACTACACCTTCGACGAGGCGTGGCGGCACTACCGCCTGGCGGCCGCCTACATGATCGTGCTCCCGGTCGCGATCCTCATCAGCTGGGACAGCCTGGGGTCGCGGTCCCGCGACCTGTGCGTCACGCTCGCCGACCGAGCGGTCGCCACCATCGACGAAATCGACGCGACGGAGGTCTTCGCATGACCGTGCCGACCCGCTCGGCCCGCGAGGTGGTCGAGCTCTACAACCTGGTGGTCTGGAACGAACACGACCTGGCGCTGGCCGAGGAGCTCTTCGCCGACACCGTGGTGCGGCACGAGGTCGGCGAGGCGCGCACGCTCACCCACGCCGAGGCGGTGCAGCGCGTCGCCGACACCTCGGCGATGTTCGAGAAGCTGCGTTTCGACCTGAACGTCGTCGTCGCGGGCAAGGACGACGAGCACGTCGCGATCGTCTACGACTCGACCATCACCAACAAGGACGGTTCGGAGGTGGCGATCGGGAGCATCGAGGTTTTCCGCGTGGTCGACGGCCGCATCACCGAGGTCTGGAACTGCGGATACGGACAAGGAGTCTGGCAATGACCGAACGAGTACTCGACGAGCTGGGGTACTACCTGCTGGCGGGCGCGGGAGGTGAAGGCCCCGCCGCGCTGCCGAGGGAGGCCAGGCGCGGTGAAGAACTCGGCTTCGGCACCGCGTTCATCTCCGAGCGCTGGAACGTCAAGGAGGCGTCCTCGCTGGTCGGCGCCGCCTGCGCGGTGACCGAGCGCATGCGGATCGCCACCGCGGCGACCAATCACAACACCCGCCATCCACTGATCACCGGATCGTGGGCGACCACCATGCACCGGCTGTCCGGCGGCCGGTTCACCCTCGGCATCGGGCGCGGCGTCGCGGCCATGTACGCGGCGTTCGGGGTGCCCGCGGTGACCACCGCGCAGATGGAGGATTTCGCGCAGGTCATGCGCAAACTGTGGCAGGGGCAGGTGATCCTGAACCACGACGGGCCGATCGGCAAATACCAGGTCCTGTTCCTCGATCCCGATTTCCGCGAGGACATCCGGCTCGGCATCGTCGCGTTCGGGCCGCAGACCCTGGCGCTCGGCGGTCGCGAATTCGATGATGTCATCCTGCACACCTACTTCACGCCCGAGACCTTGAGCCGCGCGGTCACCACCGTCAAGGAGGCCGCGGAGAAGGCGGGCCGCGATCCCGACAAGGTGAAGGTGTGGTCGTGTTTCGCGACCGTCGGCGACCACCTGCCCGAGGAGTTGCGGCTGAAGAAGACGGTCGCGCGCCTGGCCACCTACCTCCAGGGCTACGGCGATCTGCTGGTCAACACCAACGGCTGGGATCCCGCGGTGCTGCGCCGGTTCCGGGAGGATCCGGTGGTGCTTTCGGTGCCGGGCGGCATCGACCACAAGGCGACCGCCGAGCAGATCGAGCACATCGCGGGCCTCATCCCCGACGAATGGCTCGAACCGTCGGCGACCGGTTCGGCGAGCCAGTGCGTCGACCGCATTCGCAAGGAGTTCGACTACGGCGCGGACGCGGTCATCATGCACGGCTGCACGCCCGACGAACTCGAGCCGGTCGTGGCCGAATACCGGATCGCCACCGGGGGCTGATCACGTGGAGTAGGCCCGACTCGGTGGAGTCGGGCCTACGTCCGAATGCGTGACGCGGGAATTCGGGTGACTCAGCTCGCGGTCGCGGGAACCCAGTGCACGGCGGCGACGGTGGAACGTTTTCGCATGGCGGCGAAACTATGTCGGGCCGGGCTGATCAATGCGGTGAACCATGAGCGGCGATGCTCGGCGAGCGCGGCCGCGACAGCGGGGATACGGATGCAGTGCACGCCTCCCGCCATACCCAGGCGGTGGCGACCCGACTGGTTGATTCTGGTACCCAATGATGTTCCTTTGCTAGCTGGTTCTGGCCTGGATCGCCTCGGCGAAGATTAGCCGAAGAAACGGGCGCGGCAGCGTATTTTGCGCCGGCAATTGACCCGGCGTGTCGGAAAGATTTGTCCGGCGCGCCGCATCGCACCGGAAATGTTGCGAATCGGTCTCGGCGTCGTCACGGATCGGGCAAAGGCGGCGGTGCGGGGTGAATTTCGGGTCGGCAGTGGGTAATCGAGTGATTCTGCGCGCTCGACGGCCCGCGCCGGGTGCGGCGCGCCGGAATGCGAGACTGGGAGCATGTTGCGGATCGGCCTCACCGGAGGCATGGGAGCTGGCAAGTCGACGGTGGCGCGGATACTGGCCGAACACGGGGCGGTGATCATCGACGCGGACGCGATCGCCAGGGAAGTGGTCGCGCCCGGCACCGAAGGACTGGCCGCGCTGGCGGCGGCCTTCGGCCCGGAGATCCTCGCCGAGGACGGCAGCCTCGACCGACCGGCGCTCGCGGCCCGCGCCTTCGCCGACGACGAATCGCGCAAGACCCTGAATTCGATCACCCACCCGCTGGTCGGAAAACGCACCGCGGAATTACTCGACGCGGCCGCGCCGGACGCGATTGTCGTGCAGGACATTCCCTTGCTGGTCGAAGGCAATATGGCGCCGTGGATGAATTTGGTGCTCGTCGTCGACGTGGACGCCGAAACTCGAATTCGCCGACTGGTGGAATTCCGCGGCGTCCCCGAGGCCGACGCCCGCGCCCGCATCTCGGCCCAGGCCACCGACGAACAGCGCCGCGCCGTGGCCGACGTGCTGCTGGACAACAGCGGCCCCGACGGCGCGCTGGCGCCGGTGGTGCACCAACTGTGGGAACAGCGCCTGGTCCCGTTCGAACACAATCTACGCACCGGAAAGGCGGCCCCCGCCCCCTCGGACGCGCCGACGACCGATCCCGAACGCCCCGCCGAGGCACAGCGCCTCATCGCCCGCCTACGAGCCGCGTGCGGCGCGCACGCGAAATCCGTCGACCACATCGGCGACACCGCGGTCCCGGAAATACCCGCCCCGGCGGTGCTCGAATTCCAGATCACCGTCACCGACCCGGCCGCGGCGCGCGAAGTGGGCGCGGCGCTCGGCGGCGCGGGATTCCCGGTCCGCGACGACGTGCCCGCGCCGGATCCCGACGACCTGCTCGGAGCCGAGGCCGTCCACGGCAACGCCGACCCCGGCCGCCCGGCCACCGTATACGTGCGCGTCGACGGCGCACCCGCACAAACCTTCGCCCTCGCCGCACGCGATCTTCTACGCTCCGACGCCGAGGTACGCGCGGACTACCTCGCGGTCCGGGCGGAAGCGGCGGCGAAGGCGGCGAGCGCGGAGCCCGAGGACGCGGGTCGAACCGCCGCGAGCGTGCTCCGCCCGTGGCTGGAGGAGCTCGCCCGACGCCTTGGCGCCTGAGTCGGCGGGTGCGCTACTTCCAGGTCAAAGTGATGCCCTGGGATTCCAGCCACCGCTCCAGGGAGTACCCGTTGGCGGCGATGCCGTCGATGGCGGCGGTGGCTCGTTCGATCGCCGTCTGTGATTCGGCCGCGCCGAGCAGGCCCGCGTGGTGGGCGGCGAGCAGTTCGTCGACGTCGAGGAGTTCGGTCTCGCGGCCGGTGCGCACGACGATGTCGAGGTAGTGGTCGACCGAGGTCCAGCGGTCGGGGCTCACCTCGGTGAATTCGCCCAGATCGAGGTAGTAGTTCTGATCGCGGCGATATTCGGGGTTGTAGTGGAAGATCGTGACGCGCAACGCGAGGGCGGGCAGCAGCCAGGACTCCATGTAGTGGAACTCCCGGTGGTCGGCGGGGCGCGCCATGTACAGGCCCCACGGTTGCACATGGTATCGCTCGACCTGGCGGACGAATCCTTTCGGATCGGTGTTGGTCAGGCTCGCGATATCGAAGTACTCGACCTTGGGTCGGTGCACGTGGACTGCTGGTGCCTGTGTCATGCACCCAGAATCTACCGCCGCGGCCCCGGCGTCGAGCGGAACGGGCCGCGGCGGTGATCCCCGGTCACATCCAGGTGAGCACGATGCCCTCGGCGGCGAGCCATTCCTCCAGGTCGTGGCTGTGCGAGGCGCATCCGTCGACGACCGAGGTGGCGCGGTCGAGGGCGCGGCGGGCGCGTTCGGCGTCGACCAGGCCCGCCGCGTGCGCCGCGAGCAGTTCGTCGGCGCCGTGCAACTCGGCGGGGCGACCCTGGCGGGCCACGATATCGAGGTACAGGTCCACCGCGCGCCACCGTTTCGGCGAGATCTCGCCGAATTCGCCGATGTCGAGGCGGTAGTCGTGTTTGCCGAAGCGGGCGGGGCGGCGGTGTGCGCGGGTGACCCTGATGCCGAGTTCGGGCAGCAGCCAGGTCTCGCTGTGGCGGCGTCCGGCGCCGTCGGCCCGCGCGACGTAGAGCCCCCACGGCGCGCGACGGCACCGGTCGACGGGCCGCACGTAGCCGCGGGTGTCGGTGCCGGTGAGATCGGCCAGGTCGAAGTATTCGACGGCGGGCCTGCGCACCGGGGGCCCCGGCGGCGCCTGCTCACCCGGCGGATGGCTGTCGGAGTTGCGCCGGATGTCGCGAGCCATATAGCCCGCGATCCCGGTCATGGTGGGCGCGGCGACGAGCAGTGGTACCAGAGCGCTCATGGCGACTCCTTCGACAGGTCCGGCAACCTTTCCAGGCTACACCCGCGCGCGCCCCGCGCGGGTGTGACCGGATCGCACGCGAAACCGAAAGGAACTGTCGCTCGGTATGTTTCGCGGGCGCGGGCTCACGGCGCCCGATGCAGTCCCGACGCCGCGGCGACGACCCATGCCAGTTGCGGCTTGAAGATGTCGCTGTGCGCGCCGCCCGGCGGCGGTCCCTGATTCACCACCGTGGATGCGTCCAGGTTGAGGATCTGCTGCTTCTCGAACGGGTAGGTCGCGCCGACGCCGCCGAGCGGTTGCTTGTGCAGCGGTTCGAAGGCGCCGTGCGAGCCCATCGCGCGGAATCGGAACAGTTCGTCGCTCGCGTCGGAGGATGCGTCGCCCGCCGCCAGCGAGGCCAGCGGATACATGGTGCCGAGCGCGGAATCGAAACTCGAGTAGCAGACCGTGAGCGGGCCGTCGAGCCGCCGCAAACGTCCGGCGAGCGCGCCGCCGCCCGAGGCGAACGGGAGCCGTTCGGTGAAGGCGAAGCGCGAGAACGCGCCCTGCAGGATCGTGATCGACTTGATCGGCGAGCCGCCGTCGGTGTCGAGCCCGTCGAGCGCGAAGGCCACCACCCGCCCGCCGAAACTGTGGCCGATCAGATGGATGCGCAGTTCCGGATGATTCGCGGCCAGCCCGGTGATCACCGGGCCGACGCCCGCGCGGCCGACCACGCCGGCGCGGCCCTTCATCTTCCAGTACGACAGCTGCCGCAGCGCCTCCTTGGCGCCGTGCCGGATACGTGTGGCGAATTCGCCGAATCCGGCTGCCCCGCCGCCGATTCCGTCACCGGAGTCGACGTCGACGCCGGTCTCGGACAAGCCTTCGGCGAAGGCTTCCAGCAGTTCGGTCGGGTCGTGGTCGTCGTCGAACATGCCTGGCACGCCCGCCTGGACGAGTTCACCGTCGTCGGTCCCGGACGCCACCGCCTCGTGCCAGCCGCGCAGGTGCGCGACCAGCTGGGTGGCGCTCACCGCGGGCGCGGCCGGATCGAGCAGCCCGGCCAGCGCGGCGAGTTGGTCGGCGCCGGAAGGGAAGAGGGCGTCGAGTTCGGCCACGGTCCTCGGGTCGAGGGCGCACGAGCCCGCGGGCACCGAGCGGGCCGCGTCGAGTCCCGCCGCACCGCCCTCGGATTCGGCGGGCGCGGGCGGTGCGGCGAAGTCGGGCATCGACTCGTCGCGCCACAGCTGCGACGGCCACAGCACACCGGCAAGACCCACCCGCCGCGCCGGGGCGATGTGGTCGTCGAGCAGGGTGAACCAGCGCCGGTACAGGTCGAGCGCGCCCTCCTGCCCGTTGTTCCAGCCGTGCGAGAACATCACCAGATCGGTGATCCCGGCGCCGGTGATCTCCGCGTCCAGCGCCGCGACGAGTTCCCGGTCGGGATCGCCGTCGGCGTCGAAGGCGAGTCGCCAGAACGGGCGCTCCGCGATGGTTTCGGTCATTGTCCTGTCCTCTCCGGTGTCTCACACCGCTTGCAGTGCCCGCATGAGGTCGAGCAGCCCGCCGCCCTGGAACGCTCGGTCGCGCCCGAGCGAGGTCGCCGACTCGACGAAGATGCGCTTCACCCTTTCGGGTTCGCCGATGAATTCACGCTGGACCGAGAGGAATGCCGCGACGGCGCCGGAGACGTGCGGCGCCGCCATGCTCGTTCCGCTCGACTCCACGTAGACCGCCATGTCGTCCATGGCCGCCGGATCGTCGAAGGTGCGCGACACCGGGATCAGCATCGCGCCCGCCGCAGCCGAGGCGATCCGTTCGCCGGGGGCGACCAGATCCGGTTTGCACCGGCCGTCGGCGGTCGGTCCGCGCGAGGAGAAATAGGAGATGCCGTAGGAGTGCGGCGAATCCTTGTGCGTGGATCCGACCGTGATGGCGCGTTCGGCGTTGCCTGGATCGTTGATGGTCATCGCCGTACTGAATTGATTCACTTCGGATTTCGCGGTCTTGAAGGTGACGTACGCGGAATTGCCGGACGCGACGACCACGACGACGCCGGAGCGCACCAGTTTGTCGACTTCGAGGCACAGCGGACTGTGCCCGCACGCGAACCATTCCGGATTGAATTCGTAGCCGAGGCTCAGGTTGACGCCGTGGATGCGCGCGGGTTTGCCGCCGCCCGCGTTGATCCTGCGCACATGAGCGAGCGCTTCGATGACCCGCGTGGTGCGCGCGTCGCCTTCGTCGTCGAAAACCTTGAGGCTCACCAGTTTCGTGCGCGGCGCGATTCCGGTGAGCACGGTCGGGTCGGCGACCGGGCGCGGCTTGACGATGGGCGATTCGGGTTCGGCTATGTTGTAACGGTTTTCGGCGACCAGCACCCGGTCGGGTCGGTCCCGCCAATGTTCGAGTCCGCCCGCGATGATGCCCGCGACGTGGGTGCCGTGCCCCTTCTCGTCCACCAGCGGCGCGCCGTTTCCGGTGAAATCCTTGTGCAGATCGGACACGCTCGGATCGGTCAGCGTGCGATGGCCCTCGAAATGCGGGTGATCGCCCTGGATTCCGGAATCGATGACCGCCCACACGATTCCGTCGCCGAAACTGTTGAACGAGCGTTGCGCCGCGGTGGCCTTTATGGTGTCCGCGGATATGTCGATCTGCGGTTTCACCTCGAAATCCGGCCAGATCCGGTAGATCGCGCGATCGTTCCAGTCGATGCCGACCGCGTCGGCGGAGATCAGGCCCTCGATCTGATTCGCCGTCAGCTCGCCGACCGCGTATTCCTCGGCGAGCGGGGTGCACGGCTGCTCGGCGCCGAGGTAACGCCACAGGTCCGCCACCCGCGCCGCCGCGCCGAGCGGTCCGGTGCGGAAACGCAGATTCAATTCGATCATGATCGGGATGGCCAGGGTCGCACGGGTTTCCGAGTCGGTGGCGGCGGAGAGCAGTTCCCGCAGCGGCGGGGTGAGCACGCCCGCGATCGGCAGGCCCGCGTCCGGTCTCGGCTGCCGGTCGGGCGGTACCTGCGCGGGCAGGCGTCCCGGTGCGCCCGCCGCGCGCTCGCAGGCTTGTCCGAGCGCCTGCCTACCGGCGGGGGTCAGGCGCATGGCGTCGACGAGGCCCTGCTCGCGCAGCGTTGCCATGGCCTTGTCGACGCGGTGGTGCCAGCGTGGTTTCTTGGCTGTATAGAGTCGAGCGTCGGGTTCGAACTGGGCGGCGTAGCGCGCCGCGATCGTCTTGAGCACCGCTTCGTCGGTGATCTTCACGTACAGCGCGGACAATTCCCCCAGCACACACAACACACGATCGGTCCATATCGTGTTCTCGCTCACGACACACCGGACCTGATACCGATTGTTCGCATGCGGTGATTATCGGCGTCGCGGTGTGCGCGTTCACGAGTAGCGAACTACCTTCCCACCGTGAAATCCGCCTCATTCTCGGGCCGCACCGCCCGGATCGCCTACCGCGCATTCGAATACGCCGTTGCCGCGAGGCGGGCGGCTCGTACGCGCGCCGCGCGCGGGCGGCTCGACCATCCCGATAGCGGCGGAGGCGAGTAGCCGACTACTCGCGCACGCCGCCGACCACTTCGGTACGGGCGAGCGCGCTCGGCCTCAGTCGGGTGCGCCGATCCGCTCGGGGCCGCCGACCGCGAACGCCCGTGTGCGCCACAGTTCGAGGACCGCGAGCCGGAACGGGTTGCCGCCGGGCAGCGCCGGTATCCGCCCGTTGTCGAAGGCGTCGGCCAGCTCGGCCAGCCTGCGGGCGCCGACCGCGGGCCAGTCGTTGGCGAGCGCCCAGCTGTAGGCGGCCGCGCCCGTGCAGCGATGGCCCGCGCGGTAGAGGATGTCGAGGATGGCGGTCGCGTCGCGGTGATCCGATGCCGAGGCCAGGGTCAGCGGGCGGCTGAGCATCCCGGACAGCGTGATCATGGCCTGGGTCGGGATCGGGTCGGGTGCGCTCGGCGGTGCGGGCGTGGTCGCGTCGCCGAGCAGGGC
Organism: Nocardia bovistercoris; assembly: GCF_015674855.1. Lineage (GTDB taxonomy): Bacteria > Actinomycetota > Actinomycetes > Mycobacteriales > Mycobacteriaceae > Nocardia > Nocardia bovistercoris. Next base: position 118,639 of record NZ_JADMLG010000014.1, read on the forward strand.
AGGGTCGGCGATGGCCGCCCACGCGACCACGTCGGCCGGTCGCGTCGGGGTCACGCACAGGGCGTCGGTGCGCGGGTCGTCGGCGAGTTCGGCGATGTCGTCGCGCTCGGGGTCGACCGCGAGCACCGCGCCGCGCCGCCAGGCCGGGGCAGGATCACCCGGACAGGTGACGACCACCCGGTTACGGTCGACGAAGTTGCGCAGCACCGCGCAGGCGGAGATCGCCGAGGCGTGCGGCACGCGAAGCATCGGCGTGCCGCCGGAACGCTGGGTGGTCGCCGTGAGCCATGTCACGGCGGCGGCGATGCCGTCGTCGCCGGGGGAGGTGACCGCCGAGGGGAAGCGCCAGCGTTTGGCTGTCGGCGAGGTCCGGCGCATGTCCTCTGTCGAGGTCCGCCGCGTGTCCTCCGGCGGGGTCCGTCGGATGTCCTCTGCTCGGATCAGCCGCGTGTCCTCGCCGCTGATCGCCCCGGTTCGGGCGGTCGCGTCGCGTGTTGGCGTCTCGGATGTCGCAACGACCTCGGTCACCGGCCTACCTCGTTCCGCGTGCAGAAGCGCACCCCGGTGGCCGCCGTCGTACTCGCGGTGCGCCCGACTGGCCGGTGTGCGCGAACTTTCGACAAACAATGAGGATAACAGCGTTACTAGGAGTATGCCAGTCCGTGGCCGACTGGTGACTCGGATATGGACGACAGGCTGTCCGATTCGGGAACGATACTGAAACATGTTGCAGTTCAGTGGTTTCGAAACGGAACCGATTCGCCGTCGGCCGCCGCGCGTGGTCAGCGACGAGATTTGCCGGTAGGGCCGGTCGAACTCGGTGGGTCGACCGCACGCTCGGTGCTCCGGTGTGGGCAGGCGCTTGCCTGCGACTTTCGAGGACAGGGGCCGGTGAAGGGAGGGCCGAGTTCAGGACGGGGGTCGGCGTCGGGCCGTCGGCGTGCCAAGACGGTGCCGCGCCGCTCGAGTCGAAGAGTTCCTCGACGGCGTGCGCGACGCGGGGGTCGACCTCGCGCTCCGACAGCTACAAGCCGAGATCGAGCTCGGAGGTGACCGCGGCGGCGGTGCTCAGGTCGCCGTCGTCCACGATGCGGGCACGGACCGCGACGGTGGCGTCCGGCATGTCGGGGCCATGGTGGTGGGCAGACCTACCGGCGCGCGTTCGTCTGAACCGACGTCCGCCGTGGCGGCGGTGTCCCGAGGGGTCCGGGAGCGGCGAACTTGTCGGTGGTCCGGCCTACGCTGGGGACCATGGCATTCGCAACCGAGATTCCAGCCGAGGGTTACGAGGGCCGGGCCCACGGCGAGACGCCGCTCGCGCATTCGGAGTTCCGGCCCGTCGGGTCGATCGAGCGCGCCGACGGGCTGTTCCAGGTGGTCAGCGAGCACCGTCCGGCGGGTGATCAGCCGACGGCCATCGCCGAACTGGAGCGCCGGGTGCGGTCGGGGGAGCGCGATGTGGTGCTGCTCGGCGCCACCGGCACCGGCAAGTCGGCCACGACGGCCTGGCTCATCGAGCGTCTGCAGCGGCCGACGCTGGTGATGGCGCCGAACAAGACGCTGGCCGCGCAGTTGGCCAACGAGTTGCGCGAGATGTTGCCGAACAACTCGGTCGAGTACTTCGTCTCCTACTACGACTACTACCAACCCGAGGCCTACATCGCGCAGACCGACACCTACATCGAGAAGGACAGCTCCATCAACGACGACGTGGAGCGGCTGCGGCATTCGGCCACGTCGAACCTGCTCTCGCGCCGCGATGTCGTGGTGGTCGCCTCGGTGTCGTGCATCTACGGCCTCGGCACGCCGCAGTCCTATCTCGACCGGTCCGTCGCGCTTCGGGTCGGCGCCGAGATCGATCGCGACGCGCTGCTGCGGCTGCTGGTGGACGTGCAGTACACGCGCAACGACATGTCGTTCGTGCGCGGCTCGTTCCGGGTGCGCGGCGACACCGTCGAGATCATCCCGTCCTACGAGGAGTTGGCGGTGCGCATCGAATTCTTCGGCGACGAGATCGAGGCGCTCTACTATCTGCACCCGCTCACCGGCGACGTGGTCCGCCAGGTCGACACGCTGCGGATCTTCCCGGCCACCCACTACGTCGCCGGTCCCGAGCGCATGGAGCGCGCGGTCGGCGATATCGAGCGCGAACTCGAAGAGCGCCTGGCCGAACTCGAACGTCAGGGCAAATTGCTCGAGGCGCAGCGATTGCGCATGCGCACCCAGTACGACCTGGAAATGATTCGCCAGGTCGGCTTCTGCTCGGGCATCGAGAACTACTCGCGCCATATCGACGGCCGCCCCGCCGGATCGGCGCCCGCGACCCTGCTCGACTACTTTCCCGAGGATTTCCTGCTTGTCATCGACGAGTCGCATGTCACGGTGCCGCAGATCGGCGGCATGTACGAGGGTGACATGTCGCGCAAGCGGAATCTGGTCGAATACGGCTTCCGCCTGCCGTCGGCGGTGGACAACCGCCCGCTCACCTGGGAGGAGTTCGCCGACCGGATCGGGCAGACGGTCTACCTCTCGGCGACGCCGGGCCCGTACGAACTCGGCCAGGCGGGCGGTGAAGTGGTCGAACAGGTCATCCGCCCCACCGGCCTCGTCGATCCGCAGGTGGTGGTGAAGCCGACCAAGGGCCAGATCGACGACCTCGTGCACGAGATCAGGGGCCGCACCGACCGCGACGAACGCGTACTGGTCACCACCCTCACCAAGAAGATGGCCGAGGATCTCACCGACTACCTGCTCGGCCTGGGCGTGCGGGTGCGGTACCTGCACTCCGAGATCGACACCCTGCGCCGCGTCGAACTGCTGCGGCAGCTGCGGCTCGGCGAATACGACGTGCTGATCGGCATCAACCTGCTGCGCGAGGGGCTCGACCTGCCCGAGGTGTCGCTGGTCGCGATCCTCGACGCCGACAAGGAGGGCTTCCTGCGCAGCAGCACCAGCCTCATCCAGACCATCGGCCGCGCGGCGCGCAATGTCTCCGGCGAGGTCCACATGTACGCGGACAAGATCACCGACTCCATGCGGCACGCCATCGATGAGACCGAACGCCGCCGCGCCAAACAGGTCGCCTACAACACCGAGATGGGCATCGATCCGCAGCCGTTGCGCAAGAAGATCGCCGACATCCTGGATCAGGTCTATCAGGAGGCCGACGACGAGGTCGCGGTCGGCGGATCGGGCCGCAACGCCAGCCGCGGCCGCCGCGCCCAGGGCGAACCGGGCCGCGCGGTGAGCGCCGGGGTGTTCGAGGGGCGCGACATCAAGTCGATGCCGCGCGCCGAACTCGCCGACCTGGTCACCGAACTCACCGCGCAGATGATGAACGCGGCCCGCGAACTACAGTTCGAACTCGCGGGCAGGCTGCGCGACGAGATCGCGGATCTGAAGAAGGAATTGCGCGGCATGGACGCGGCCGGGCTCAGTTGAACGCCCGCCGCGCCGCCGCGCCCGGTTCAGCCCTGCGTGGCCATCCACTCGTCGACGCGCCGCTCGGCCTCCTCGCGCGGCACGTCCTCGACCCTGGTCATCACCGCCCACCGGTGGCCGAAGGGATCGATGACCACGGCGTAGCGATCGCCGGTGACGAAGGTCTGCGGTTCCTCCGCGCTGCGCGCCCCGTGTTCGAGAGCCCGCCGGATCACGCTGTCCACGTCGGGGCAGTAGTGCACGATCGAGGTGTGCACCCATTCGCCGGTGGGCGCGAGCACGCCGTTGTCGGGTATCGGCATGCCGAGTTGCAGGGTGGAATCGCCGAAGCGGAGTTCGGCGTGCGCGGGCTGCCCGTCGGGCAGGTCGTTGCGGCTGATCACTTCCGCGCCGAAGACCGCGCGGTAGAACTCGATCGCCTTGTTCCCGTCGGGTACGGCGAGGAAGCAGGTGATCGAGTGGTAGCCGTCGGGGATGGGGTGCACGGTGTCGGTTGTCGTCTCGCTCATGGGATCGAGCCTGGTCCACGCGGCGCGCTCGGTCTTGTAAGAACGCGACACCGTGGCTGAATTCCCGCTCGCGCGCGCGACGCCCGGCCCGCAGGATGTGAAGGGCATCCTGCATCCGGACGAACAGGCCCGCCACCGTTCTCTGGTCCGACTCCCGCCGGGACCGTCGGTGGCGCGGTTCGTCGAATGGTATTGGGTGGTGCGCTGGGATCTGCGCGGACGGCCGCCGTATTTCGCCGAGGTGTTGTCGTTTCCGTGCGTCAACATCACCTTCGAACGCACCGAGACGAGGTCCGGCGGATTCGTCAACGGCGTCGTGACCACGAAATTCGTTCGCGAACTCGGCGGGCTCGGCGAGACTTTCGGTATTCGTTTCCGCGCGGGCGGTTTCGGCGCGTACACGGGATTGGATGTCGGCGCCCTGCGCGATACCTCGGTCGGGCTCGAGGAGGTGATACCCGAGGCCGCCGGGCTCACCGCACGGGTGCTCGAGGCATCGTCGGATGCCGAACGCCGCGATCTGGTCGAGGAATTCTTCGGCAGCCGCCGCGTTCCCGACGATCCGACGTATCGGTCCGTGTTGCGGATCGTGGCGGCCATGGAACGCGATACCGAGTTGACGCGTGTGGATCAGGTCAGCGAGCGATTCGGGGTCACCGCCCGCACTCTGCAACGGGCGTTTCGGCGCTATGTCGGCGCGAGCCCGAAATGGGTGTTGCGCCGCTATCGATTACAGGACGGCGCGAATCTACTGGCGCGCGGCCGGTTCGAGGATCTGGCCGCGCTCGCGGCGGAGCTCGGCTACTTCGATCAGGCGCATTTCTCGCGGGAGTTCACCGCCGAGGTCGGAATGGCGCCGCTGGAATACGCGAAGAATTCGATTCGGTCGCGCGACGAGGTCACCTCGAAAGTCTTTTGAGCGGACGGTGGAGCGTGAATACCGTCACCGTGTGATGAATATCCCAGCGCCGCAAGCGGGTTCACGCAACTTGTGAGGGGTCACAGAATTTCGGGCCGGTGAATCATGTCGGCCCAGGTCACTTCGCTTTCGCCGAAACCACACGGCGGCGGCGCTGTCGAATGGGCGCGACACCGGCGGTGTGATGTGTTGCGATTTCTGAAATATCCGGGCGATTTGCCGCTATGGTCGAGCGCAGTCGCCGCGACGGTGCCTCGACTCGCTCGGGAGGCCGCCGCCAGGCACCCGACCCGCATAGTTGGAGGACTCACATGACCGCCTACCGGACCGTTGTCGTCGGTACCGATGGCTCGGACTCGTCTTACGTCGCCGTCGACAAGGCCGCGTCGCTGGCCGCGGCGGCGGGCTCGACGCTCGTCATAGCCTGCGCCTTCTATCCCACCGACGATCGCGACGTCGCCGCCGCGGCCGACGTGCTCAAGGACGAGGCGTACCAGGTCCGAGGGTCCGCACCGACCAACGAGATCCTGCGCATCGCCCGCGACCGCGCCGCCGCCGCGGGCGCGAACGAGATCGTCGAGCGCGCCGTGGTCGGCGAGCCGGTGGACTCGCTGCTGGCCCTGGTCAAGGAGGTGCAGGCCGATCTGCTCGTCGTCGGCAACCGCGGCCTGAACACCCTGGCCGGACGCCTGCTCGGCTCGGTGCCCTCGGATGTGGCCCGCAAGTCGCGCTCCGATGTCCTGATCGTGCACACCGTCCGCTGAGCCGGACCGGACAACGCCCCGCATCGCGTCCGAGACGCCGATGCGGGGCGTTCGCCGTGGACGGTCGGCCGCGGATCAGCCGAGCGCGGCGAGTTCGGCGGGCAGGTCCTCGCTGTGCAGCACGGTCAGCCGCTGGGTGGCGCGGGTGAGCGCCACGTACAGGTCGTTGCGCCCGCGCGGGGATTCCGCCACCACGCGCTGCGGCTCGACCAGGTAGACGGCGTCGAATTCCAGGCCCTTCACATCGTGCACGGTCAGCACCCGCACCGATGCCGCGGCCAGATCCGACAATTCGGCGACGAGGTCGTGTGGCGCGATCACCGCCACCGTGCCCGGTCCTTGTTCCTCGGCGAGCGAACGGGCAAGTGCGGCGGGCAGTTCGGCGGCGGCGACCCGGTGCGCGCGCGGCACGTGGCCGGATTCGCGCACCGACCGGGGGACCGCGGCGTCGGGATCGATGACGGCAAGCACCCGCGCGGCCACCGCCATGATCTCGGCGGGCGTGCGGTAGTTCACGGTCAGCTCCGTGAGCTTCCAGCGTTGCGCCACATACGGTTCGAGCATCGCCGCCCACGAGGACGCGCCCGCCGGGTCGCCGGTCTGGGCGACATCGCCCACCACCGTGATCCAGCGATTCGGGATGCGCCGCATGACCATTCGCCACGCCATCTCCGACAGTTCCTGCGCCTCGTCCACGATCACGTGTCCGTAGGTCCAGGTGCGATCGCCCGCGGCCCGCTCGGCGGTGGTCTGCCGCCCGCGCACGTCCTGGCGCTCGGCCAGTTGACTCGCGTCGATCAGGTCGTAGGCCATCAGGATCTCCGGATCGAGTTCGTCCTCGAGATCCTGTGGCGCGGAACCGGTCAGGATGTCGAGGGCGTCCTGCGCCTCGGCCAGTCGCGCGCGCCAGCGGCGACGCGAGCGCTCGCGTTCCTCGGCGTCGTCCACCCCGAGCAGTTCGGCCAGTTCGTCGAGCAGGGGCGCGTCGGCAGGGCCGAATTCGCCGTCGTCGGCGCGCACGAGTGCGGCGCGGTCGGCGGGATCGAGCGCGGTGGCGGCGCGGTCGAGCCGTTTCGGGTCGGCCAGCAGGTCGGCCAGCACCTCCTGCGGCGACAGGATGGGCCACAGCCGCCCGATCGCCTCCTGGACGTGCGGGTCGCTCTTCATCTCCTCGCGGATCTCGGCGAGGTCGGTACGGCTGAGCAGGCTCGGCCCGCCGGACAGGTCGGCGCCCATGGTCTGGGCGAGTTGATCGGTGAGCGCGTCGACGACCGAGGCGGCGAAGATCGGGCGGGCCAGATTGTGCGGGCGCCGCGAGGACCGCGCCCGGCCGCGCGCTCTGGTCGCGATCTTGCGGTCCAGGGCGACCGGATAGCCGTCGAACGCGAGCGTGATCGGCTCGCCGGGTAGCTCCTGACGGTCGCGCACGGCCTGTTTGAGCACCTCGATCATGGCCGATGAGCCCTTGATCGCACCGGCGCGCAGGGTGTCCTCGCGGGTCGCGGTCACCCCCGGATACAGGTTGCCGATGGTGGAAAGCAGCACGCCGGTCTCGCCGAGGGAGGGCAGCACCTGACCGATGTAGTCGAGGAAGGTGGCGTTGGGCCCGATGATGAGCACGCCGCTCTTGGCCAGCTGCTGGCGGTAGGTGTAGAGCAGGTAGGCCGCGCGGTGCAGAGCCACGGCGGTCTTGCCGGTGCCGGGGCCGCCCTGCACCACGAGCACGCTCTTGTGCTCGGAGCGGATGATCGCGTCCTGCTCGCTCTGGATGGTCTCGACGATGTCGTTCATGTGGCCGGTGCGCGCCGCGTTGAGCGCGGTGAGCAGCGCGCTCTCGCTGCCGACGCCGCCGTCGTCCGCGACGGTGCCCGCCCGGCGCGCCGCGTCGAGGTCGAGGTATTCGTCGTTGATCGCGGTGACGCCGCGGTTGCGCGACCGGATGTGTCTGCGTCTGGTCACGCCGTCGGGTGTGGCGGTGGTGGCCAGGTAGAACGGGCGCGCCAGCGGTGCGCGCCAGTCGAGCAGCAGCGGCTCGAAGTCGTCCTGCTCGTCGAGGATGCCGAGGCGGCCGATGTAGCGGTACTCGTCGCCGTCCTCGCTCGCCGCGAGGTCGATGCGGCCGAAACAGAGTCCGTGTTCGGCGGCGTCGTATTTGGCCAGGTCCTCGGTGTAGAGCTGGGTGAACGACTCGCGTTCGCTGCGCGCCTGCGGGGTGCCGCCGGATTCGAGCAGCACCGTCTCCAAGCGTTTCTTCGCGTAGTCGCGCATGCCGTCGAGGCGGTCGTAGAGCACCGAGAGGTAGCTCTGCTCCCGCTCGATCTCCGCGTCGCGAGTGTGCTCGGGAGCCTGCGCGGCGCCGTTGCGCGACGGGACAGCGGCCGCGCGCTCAGGCCTGCGAGCGCTGTCGCGCTCGTGGACGCCGTCGCGCTCGGCGCGGTCCTTGGTGAGGCGGTCGGGCAAACTGAACTCCTTGTCACCGCGATGAGCCGGGCCACCCGCGGGCGCGAGTGAGCCGCGCACGCGAGTGAAAACAGAGTTGTCGAGCTTACTTGGTATCCGGCGAGCTCGCCGCAACCGCAGGTGAGGCCTCCGGTTGCGATACCGGTTCGAAGTGGCGGACGGTCGGAAAAGGGTCGTAGAAATGGTGCAGCAATTCCGACCAGCGCGCGTACCGGGCGGAGCCGCGGAAGCCCTCGGTGTGGTCTTCGAGACGGTCCCATTCGACGAGCAGCAAATAGGTGCCGGGCGCCTCGACGCAGCGCGACAGCGACAGCGACCGGAATCCCGGCGTCGCCTCGATCAGCGGTCGCGCCGCAGCGAAGGCGGCTTCGAATTCCGCGCCGCGATCGGGCGCGACGGGCAGCAATACGTGTTCGATGATCAATCCGGGCACCTTCAGGAAGCGTGGGTGTTGTTCGGGCGCAGGCCGGATGCCTGGCCGGTGGTCTTGGCCCGGTACATCGCGAGGTCGGCGTCGTGCAGCACCGCCTCGGGGGTGCGGTGATCGTCGGAGTCGAGCGCGGTCACCCCGATGGACGCCTTGATCTCGATGCGGTGTCCGCGCGCGACGATCGGTTCGGCCGTCGTGGCGCGCAAGCGCTCAACCAGCGCGTCCACGTCGAATCGCCGGGTGGCCCCGGAGAGCAGCACCAGGAATTCGTCGCCGCCGAGCCGCCCGACCAGATCGTCGCCGCGCAGCGCCCGCTGCAGGCGCTGGGCCACGATCTGCAGCACGGTGTCGCCGATGGCGTGGCCGAGGCTGTCGTTGATGGCCTTGAACCCGTCGAGGTCGATGAACAGCACCGTGGACACCGGAAGGTCTTCGCTGGTGGCCAGCGCGCTCGCGAGCTGCGACAGGATCAGCGAGCGGTTGGCCAGCCCGGTCAGCGAGTCGTGGGTGGCCTGGTATTCCAGTTGCCGCCTGCTGGCCCGGAATTCGGTGATGTCGGCGAAGGAGGACACCGCCGAGGATTCCGGATCGTCCGGATTGAGCAGTCTGCTGCTTCCGGAGAGCCAGCGCCGTTGCCCGTCCGCGCGGTCGACGCCGAACACATAGCCGGTGATGGTCTCGCCGGTGGCCAGGGTGCGCGCGATCGGATGCCGCGACGGCGCGAGCGGTTGGGCGTTGGCGTCGAGCAGTTCCATGGGCAGTTCGCCGATGGTGTATCCGGTGAGGTCGCCGTCGTGCGCGCCCGCGCCGAAGATGCGAACGGCGGCCGGATTGGCGGATTCGATGCGGCCGTCGCGGTCGATGACGACCACGCCCTCCTCGAGCTGGGACACCACGGTCGTGAAGTGCTGTTCGGCCAGTCGCTGGCCCGCCTCGGCGGCGCGCTGGGCGGTGAGGTCGTGGATGACGACCTGGTAGGCGAGCCGGTCGAACCACGGTGTGCGCACCGAGACGGTTTCGACCTGGACGGTCTCGCCGTCCAGACGCAGCAGTGTCATCTCGGTGCGGTCCGAGGCCGACCCCTCGGTGTCGAGACGGCTCATCCGGTCGAGCATGGCCGGGATCGAACGCGGGTGGACGAAGCGGGTCAGCGGCTCGCCGACGAGCTCGCCCGCGTCGTGCGCGGCGAGCAGCCGGACGGTAGCCGGGTTGACATAGACGAGCCTGCGACCGTCGTGCACGCAGATCCCGTCCGGGGCGTGTTCGACGAGGGACCGGTACCGCTGGGCCAGCTGCTCGGCGTCCGCCGAGCTGTTCGCCGCCCTGTCATCACCCACTCGCAAACCCCCGATCGTCGACCGAATCATGGTCATTGCACCACGGGATTGATCTGGTTTCGAGGTGCACGAGATCACACCGCCGTTATTGCTTCGCTCACAGCTCGGATATTCCGTCGCATCCCATCGAATCGATCATGACAGAAAGCCGGTTCCCGGGGCCCGCCGGATGCGGTCACCGGGAGCGTCGGCGACGGAGTTACGGCATATCGGGCGCCGCGTTCGATACCACGGTCGGGGCAGTGCCCGCGGTGGTCATTGCGCGGGCAGCGGCACCGTCCAGCACAGCCGGGTGCCCGGCTGTCCCGCGCCGTCGAGATCCGCGCGGGCGCGGACGGCCTGCCCGATGACGAAATCGCCGCCCGACTTCTCGGCGCGCTGCTCCAGATTCCGCAGGCCGCTGCGGATGACGTGATTCGGTATGCCCCAGCCGTTGTCGGTGACGACGATGGTCAGGTAGTCGTCGACGCTGATCTCGACCCCGACGGTGTCGGCGCCGGAATGGCGCACCGCGTTGGTCACCGCCTCGCGCACCACCGCCTCGGCGTGGTCGGCGAGTTCGGCCTCGATCACCGACAGCGGGCCGGTGACCCGCACCGTCGTGCGCACCGGACTGTCGGCGCTCTGCTTGCGCACGGCCTGCTCCAGACGCTGTTGCAGACTCGCCTCGCCCTCGCCGCCGTGCAGGTCGAAGATGGAGGTGCGAATCTCCTGCACCACCTCCTGCAGATCGTTGACCGCCGTCGAAAGTCGTTGGCGCACTTCGGGGATGCCCGCCCTGCCGATCGCGCCCTGCAGGGTGAGGCCGATGGCGAACAGCCGCTGGATGACGTGGTCGTGCAGGTCGCGGGCGATGCGGTCGCGGTCGGCGACGATGTCGAGTTCGCGCATCCTGCGCTGGGTTTCGGCCAGTCGCATGGCCAGCGCGGCCTGATCGGTGAAGGCCGCGGTGAGTTCGACGAGTTCGTCGGGATAGGGCGCCGAACCGGCCGGTCGGACCGTGACCAGCACGCCCAGAGTGGAATCGGCGGTGCACAGCGGAAGGATCAGCGCCGGACCGACATCGGAGATCGGCACCCCGAAATCGACGCGCGCGGCATCGTCGAAACGCAGCGGTGTGCGGCTGGTGAACGCCTCGCCCAGCGCGGTGCCCTCGGTGCGCACCGGCCAACCCGCGTGTCCCGCACCGGGACCCGACCACTGCGTGAGGATCAGGTCCTCGCCCTCCGCGCCGGCGAGGAAGCATCGGTGCGATCCGGTGAGGCCGCGCGCGTGGTCGACCACCTGAGCCAGCACCCGATCGGATTCGGTGCCCGCGAGGAATTCGGTGGCGATGTCGCGGGTCGCCTCGATCCACGCCTGCCTGGTGCGCGCGGATTCGTAGAGCCGCGCGTTGTCCACCGCGATCCCCGCTGCGGCGGCCAGCGCCTGCACCAGCACGTCGTCGTCCTCGGTGAACGGCTGGCCGCCCGCCTTCTCGGTGAGGTAGAGGCTGCCGAACAACTCGTCCCGAATGCGTACCGGCACACCGAGAAACGAATGCATCGGCGGATGGCCATCGGGAAGTCCGACCGCGTCGGGGTGTTCGGCGATATCGTCGAGGCGAAGCGGTCGCGGCTGTTCGAGGACCACGCCGAGCACGCCGTGTCCGGCGGGCAGGCGGCCGATGCGCTCGCGCGTCGCCTCGTCCATCCCCTCGTCGATGAACTGGCTCACCTGCCGGTCGTGGCCGAGCACCGCGAGCGCGCCGTATCGGGCGTCCACCAAGTTGATCGCCGTGCGAACGATGGTGCGAAGGGTGTCGTCGAGGTCGAGTCCCGAGGTGACGGCGAGCATCGCCTCCACCAGGCCGCCCATGCGGTCGCGCGAGTCGATGATGAGTTCGACGCGCTCTTTGACCTCACCGAGCAATTCGCGTAATCGCAGCTGGGAGAGGGTTTCACGGACCGAGTACGGCTCACCCCCGCCGTCGTCGGTCATCTCGGATTCCGTTCTCGATGGCGTATTCGATTGTGTCGCTGACGGTCTTCTGTGTGGCTGAGAAGTCTCCGATCGAATGCCGCAATCAGTGTAGTTCCCGGATCGGGGACTTTCGGCCCTGTTCGCGATGGCCGTGCGAACGGTGGGATGGTCGGATCGAAGGATTAGAGAGCAGAGGTGTCCTGTGAATTCGTCGCAGCCGTTGTACCTGTCGGAGCAGTGGACCACGGCGGCGGAACCGGACTTGGCGGTCACCACCCGCGGCGCGGTTCCCCCGGCTGACGTGACGAGGGCCGTGCGCGCCATCGGACGAGTGCTGCGCCGCCACCATCTCGACGTGCCGGCGCGGGTGCGCGTGACCGCCCCCGCGGATCGCGACCAGCCCACCGTCGTGCAGGCCAATGTGCGCATGCACGAGACGCCGACCCGCGTGCAGGTCACCGGTCCGCGCGGGTTCGCCGTCACCTTCGCGGTCGAACGGCTCGACCGCCAGATCGCCCGGCTGGCCGCGCACGAGTCGCGGTCCTGGCCCGATCCCGCGCGGCCGCCGCTGGCGCGGATCACCGAGCGCCGCCCGATCGTGCGGCGCAAGGACTGCGCCCTGCTCACCGGGACGCCCGAGGAGGCCGTCGAGGTCATGGACGCCATGGACTACGACGCCTACCTGTTCACCGACGCCGAATCCGGCGAGGACGCCGTGGTGTCGTGGACCGACCCGATAGGCGTCGCGCTGGCCCGCCAGCGCGCGGTCTACCCGCCCGCCCCGACCGAAGACCGACCGCTCACCGCGGGCTCGCTGCCGATCGCGGTGCGACCCGATCCGACCCCGACCCTCACCGAGGACGAGGCCGCCACCTGGCTCTGCCGCGCGGGCCTACCCTTCCTGTTCTACTCCGACGAGCACACCCGCCGCGGCAACCTCCTCTACCGGCGTTACGACGGCGACCTGACGGTTGTGGCGCCCGCCTGAGCCGGGCTCATGACTCCCGCATCTTCGACGCGAGCACCGCAGCCTGGGTGCGGCGCTCCATGCCGAGTTTGGCCAGTAGTCGCGAGACGTAGTTCTTCACCGTCTTCTCCGCGAGGAACATGCGCGCCGCGATCTGCCGGTTGGTGAGTCCCTCGCCGAGCAGTTCGAGCAGCCTGCGCTCCTGATCGGTGAGTCCGGCCAGCCTGCCGTCGCAGTCGGTGCTGTCGCGCAGGCGCGCCTTGAGCGCGGCCGCGGCGCGATTGTCGAGCAGCGAGCGACCGGATCCGATGGCCTTGATGGCCTCCGCGAGTTCCATCCCCTTGATGTTCTTCACCACGTATCCGCTGGCGCCCGCCAGGATCGCGTCGAGCATGGCGTGCTCGTCGGTGTAGGAGGTGAGGATCAGGCAGCGCAGCCCCGCCACGTCGGCGAGCAGGTCGCGGCACAGTTCGATGCCGTTGCCGTCGGGTAGGCGCACGTCGAGTACCGCGACGTCGGGCCGGGCGCGTGGGATGCCCGCCATGGCCTGGGCGACGTCGCCCGCCTCGCCGATGACACTGAGTTCGGGATCACTGTCGAGCAGATCGATCAGTCCGCGCCGCACGATTTCGTGGTCGTCGACCAGGAACACCTTGATCACGCTCGCCTCCCGGCGTTTTCGGATGTGGTCCGTCGCGTCCGTCGCGCGGTGGTTCTGCCCCGGATCACCGTAGCCCGGATGCCGGGAACCCATTGCGAAATCGTTGCCGGAGGAAAAAGCCGGTGCCGCAGTATGTTTCGCTGGGGATCGGGTCGCGCCGGGAAAAGGGTCGCCTGCGTGCGCAATGGCGTGATTGCGCCGGCCCGCGATCGAACCGCCGCGCGGGCGGTTGGCTCGAGTCGCTCGCGGACCGGTCGGTATCGGCGGATGTTCGCCTCGCGGACTCGATGTGGTGCGGGTCACGAGCCGGTGCGAGCCCGTCGTCGGTGACCGAACGGCGTCCGAGCAGTGGGGATAGTGTGGTGGTTGCGCGGCAGGCGCGGGCCGGGGAGTCCGTCCGCGCGGTCGCACAGCCGCACGGCGCACGCGTTCGCGCGGGCCCGCGAAACTTGTCGGTGGTCGCGCTTAGCATGTCGGCGGGATAGGTCCGGGCATCGGCCGCATGGGTCGTTCGGCCGTACGGACCCCCGTGTGACCGGTACGAACACCGAGACGATCTAGAAGGGACTCACTGGTGGCCGAACGCCTCACCGTGCGCGGAGCTCGGGAGCACAACCTGAAGGGGGTCGACCTCGATCTGCCCCGCGACAGTCTCATCGTGTTCACCGGTCTGTCCGGCTCCGGCAAGTCCAGCCTCGCCTTCGACACCATCTTCGCCGAGGGGCAGCGCAGGTACGTGGAATCGCTGTCGGCCTACGCCAGGCAGTTCCTCGGGCAGATGGACAAGCCCGACGTCGACTTCATCGAGGGACTCTCGCCCGCGGTCTCCATCGACCAGAAATCCACCAACCGCAACCCGCGCTCCACCGTCGGCACCATCACCGAGGTGTACGACTACCTGCGCCTGCTCTACGCGCGCGCGGGCACGCCGCACTGCCCGGTCTGCGGTGAGCTCATCGCCAAGCAGAGCCCGCAGCAGATCGTCGACCAGGTGCTCGCCATGGCGGAAGGCATCCGGTTCCAGGTGCTCGCGCCGGTGGTGCGCACCCGCAAGGGCGAATTCGTCGACCTGTTCGATCAGTTGAACACCCAGGGCTATTCGCGCGTGCGCGTCGACGGCGTGGTCCACCCGCTCACCGATCCGCCGAAGCTGAAGAAGCAGGAGAAGCACGACGTCGAGGTCGTGGTCGACCGCCTCGCCGTCAAGCCCGGTTCCAAACAGCGGCTCACCGATTCCATCGAGACGGCGCTGCGCCTGGCCGACGGCATCGTCGTCCTCGACTTCGTCGACCGCGACGAGCACGCCCACGACCGCGAGCGCCGCTTCTCCGAACGGCTGGCCTGCCCCAACGGCCACCCCCTCGACATCGAGGACCTGGAGCCGAGATCCTTCTCCTTCAACTCGCCCTACGGCGCCTGCCCCGACTGCACCGGGCTCGGCATCCGCAAGGAGGTCGATCCCGAGCTCGTGGTGCCCGATCCCGAGCTGAGCCTGAACGACGGCGCCATCGCGCCGTGGTCGCGCGGGCAGACCGCCGAGTACTTCACCCGGCTGCTCTCGGGGCTGGCCGAGGCGGTCGGCTTCTCCATGGACACCCCGTGGCGGGAACTGCCGCTCAAGGCGCGCAAGGCGGTGCTCGAGGGCAGCGCCGACCAGGTGCACGTCTCCTACACCAACCGCTACGGGCGCAAACGGTCCTACTACGCCGACTTCGAAGGCGTCATGCCCTTCCTGCAGCGGCGCATGGAGAACACCGAATCCGAGCAGATGAAGGAGCACTACGACGGGTACATGCGCGATGTGCCGTGCCCGGTCTGCAAGGGTGCGCGGCTGCGCCCGGAGATCCTCGCGGTCACCATCGACTCCGGTGGCGACCGCAAATCCATCGCCGAGGTCAGCGAACTGTCCATCGCCGACTGCTCGGATTTCCTGAACGCGCTCACCCTGGGCGAGCGCGAGGCCGCGATCGCCGGTCAGGTGCTCAAGGAGGTGCAGGCGCGCCTCGGCTTCCTGCTCGACGTCGGCTTGCAGTACCTGTCGCTCTCGCGGGCCGCGGCCACCCTCTCCGGCGGTGAGGCGCAGCGTATCCGGCTGGCGACCCAGATCGGCTCCGGTCTGGTCGGCGTGCTCTACGTGCTCGACGAACCGTCCATCGGCCTGCACCAGCGCGACAACCGCAGGCTCATCGAAACCCTCACCAGACTGCGCAATCTCGGCAATACGCTGATCGTGGTCGAACACGACGAGGACACCATCAAGGCATCGGACTGGGTGGTCGACATCGGCCCGCTCGCCGGTGAACACGGCGGTCGGGTCGTGCACAGCGGTCCCTACAGCGAACTGCTCACCGACCCGAATTCGCTGACCGGCGCCTATCTCTCGGGTCGGGAACGCATCGAGGTGCCGATGGTGCGGCGCCCGGTCGACCGCAAGCGCAGGCTCACCGTGGTCGGCGCCACCGAACACAATCTGCGCGGCATCGATGTGGCGTTCCCGCTCGGCGTGCTCACCTCGGTCACGGGCGTCTCGGGTTCGGGCAAGTCGACGCTGGTCAACGACATCCTGGCCACCGTGCTCGCCAACAAGCTGAACGGCGCGCGGCAGGTGCCCGGCAGGCACACCAGGGTCAACGGCCTGGACCACCTGGACAAACTGGTGCAGGTCGACCAGTCGCCGATCGGGCGCACTCCGCGTTCCAACCCGGCCACCTACACCGGCGTCTTCGACAAGATCCGCACCCTGTTCGCGGCCACCACCGAGGCCAAGGTGCGCGGCTATCAGCCGGGGCGGTTCTCGTTCAACGTCAAGGGCGGTCGCTGCGAGGCGTGCTCGGGCGACGGCACCCTCAAGATCGAGATGAACTTCCTGCCCGACGTGTACGTGCCCTGCGAGGTCTGCCACGGCGCGCGGTACAACCGCGAAACCCTCGAGGTGCACTACAAGGGCAAGACCATCGCCGAGGTGCTCGAAATGCCGATCGACGAGGCCGCGGAGTTCTTCCAACCGGTCACCTCGATCCACCGCTACCTCGAGACGCTGGTCGACGTCGGGCTCGGCTACGTCCGACTCGGGCAGAGCGCGCCGACCCTGTCCGGCGGTGAGGCGCAGCGCGTCAAGCTGGCCGCCGAACTGCAGAAACGCTCCACCGGCCGCACCATCTACATCCTCGACGAGCCGACAACCGGCCTGCACTTCGAGGACATCCGCAAACTGCTCGGCGTCATCAACGGTCTTGTCGACAAGGGCAATTCGGTGATCGTCATCGAACACAACCTCGATGTCATCAAGACTTCGGACTGGGTGATCGATATGGGACCGGAGGGTGGCTCCGGCGGCGGCACCGTGGTGGCCGAGGGCACGCCGGAGGAGGTCGCCGAGGTCGCCGAGAGCTACACCGGTCAGTTCCTGCGGGATGTGCTGGCCGCGCCCGAGGCGCCGAAGCGGGCGCCCGCGAAGAAGGCCGCGAAGGCGCCCGCCAAGAAGGTCGCGGCGAAGAAGGCCAAGGCTCCGGCCGAGCCCGCGGCGGCCAAACGCCTCGCGCGCAAGGCGGCCGCGCTGCGCTGAATCCGCAGGCAGACCGCCTGCGGGTGTATTTCGATGCCTGGATCAGCCGGTCACCGGCGCGGGTTCGGGTACTGCTGTCCGACCGTGGGCCGCACCTCGCTTCGGCGCGGGTGCGGTCCACGGTCGTTCTGCTTCAACAGGGTTTGCCCTGGTGTCGCTGGTCTGCGGCGCGAGTCGTCCGAGGTGGGGTGGGTCCGGGAATGGGACGCCGGGAGGGGCGAAAGGGCGGCAGAAGTGAAATGGTCGTGTGTAAGATCGGCTAACCTGTTCGGCAGCGACCGGACAGCGGCGATAGGTGAACCGGGGTACCGGTCCGTTGTCGGCAGTAGTCGGCGCCGGGATCCCGGTGTGAGAAAGGAAGTTTCATGGAAGGCGTAGACATCGCCGCCCTGGTTGCCCTGCTCCTCGGAGTATTCGGCTCCGGCTCGTCGATCAACTACACCCCCGGCGCCTGAGCGCGTCCTGGAAAGGAAACACACACTATGGACACCGGAAGCGCGGGCTTCAGCGCCCTCTTCGCGGCACTGGCCAACCTGATAGCCACCGGCTCATCCATCTCGGTGACCCCCGGACTGTGAACGCCGTTGACGGGGCGGGCGCGCGGGGCCTGCCCCGTCTTCGTCTCATCCCTGGCCCACGATCCCGTCCACGAGTTCGGCCAGCGCGTCCGGCTCCGACCACATCGGCCAGTGCCCGGTCGGCAGATCGACCAACACCGCGCCCACCCGAGGGACCTCGGAGAAGATCGGGGCCTCCCCGCTCGTACTCAACTGTCCGACCAGATCCGCGGCGATACTCGTGCACACCACCGTCGTCGGCACCGCGAGCCTGGCTGTCGATTCGCTCAACTCCAGCGGCGCGCCCGCGATACTCGCGGGCTGCGACACCGCCCGCTCCCGGAACCTGGCCAACGCCTTGTCGTCGAGTCCGGTGAGACTGTTGCCCTCGGCCTCCAACTCCGCCCACGACGGCAGCGCGAACTCGCGCGCCGAACCCAGGTCGTCGCGCAGCACGAACCCGTCCGGAATCGGCGCGCTGTCGATGTAGATCGCGTGCCTGACCCGCTCGGGCGCACGGTCGGTGGCCAGATACGCGGGCACCGCGCCGCCGGAGTGCGCGACCAGCACCGCGTCGCCGTCGGGGCCGATGGCCGCCACGATCGCCCGCGCCTGATCCGCGAGTGTGGCGTCGAGTCGGTGCGCGTCCTCGGGGTCGAGGCCGGGCAGGGTCAGCGCGCACACCTCGTGCCCGCGTTCCCGCAGCCGCTCGCCCACCTCGTCCCACGCCCACGCGCCGAGCCAGAATCCCGGAATCAATACGACCCGAGTCGTCATGTCCCCTCCAAATCTCGCGGATCAACCCGGCGCGCCCGTGCGGGCGGCGGCGCTAGTAGACCGGACCCGTGTACTTCTCGCCCGGCCCTTGACCCGGCTGGTCCGGGTGGGCCGACGCTTCGCGGAACGCCCGCTGCAATGCCTGCAAGCCGTCGCGGATCGGACCCGCGTGCGGCCCGAGGTATTCGACCGAGGCGGTGACCAGACCCGCGAGCGCGGTGATCACCCGACGCGCCTCGTCCAGGTCGAGGCGCGAGCCGCCGTTCGGGTCCTCCTCGGCCAGTCCGAGCTTCTCGGCCGCCGAACTCATGAGCATCACCGCGGCGCGGCTGATCACCTCCACCGCGGGAATGTCGGCGAGTTCGCGCACCGGGACGTCCGGCTGTTCAGTCATATCGGCAAGGCTAGGCGGCGGGGTCGCGGCCGCTGCGCGCGCCCGGTGGTCGACACCGCCGCTTCGGGCATGTCCGCAGTTCAGGGCGCGATTCTCGAGGTCGGGGCGGGGCGCGATTCGGCGATAGCGTTCGGCAATGTTAGACTTCTCGCTGACGACCGCCCCGGACTTGCGCCGGGGCCGATAAGTGGAGCCCGACTCCCACCGTTGCCGACATGGCATCAAGCCATCGTACGTTCAACGGTCCGGTCACCCGCCCACGCCGGGCGGGATTCTCGTGCGAAGCGCATCGCCTTCGACGCGGGATCGACGTGTGTGCGCCGCTGTGCGATCACCTCCGTCGATGATCGGTCGACTCGGGCCTCGTGGTGAAGAAATTCACCGCGGGGCTTTTGTGTTGAACATGGGGTTGCATTCATTGCGCGCGGTCGTCCGACGACACCGTTTGACCTAGGAGGCCCCATCAGCACTGAGACCCGCATCAACGATCGCATCCGTGTTCCCGAAGTCCGGCTCATCGGACCTGGCGGTGAACAGGTTGGGATCGTGCGTGTTGAAGATGCGTTACGCGTCGCCCTCGAAGCCGACCTCGACCTCGTCGAGGTGGCCCCGGATGCCCGTCCGCCGGTCTGCAAGATCATGGACTACGGCAAGTTCAAGTACGAGACGGCGCAGAAGGCGCGCGAGTCTCGGAAGAACCAAGTGCAGACCGTGATCAAGGAGCAGAAGCTCCGACCGAAGATCGACGACCACGACTACGAGACCAAGAAGCGCAATGTGGTGCGCTTCCTCGACGCCGGTTCGAAGGTCAAGGTCACGATCATGTTCCGCGGTCGCGAGCAGTCGCGGCCCGAACTGGGCTTCCGGTTGTTGCAGCGCCTCGCCTCCGACGTCGCCGAACTCGGTTTCGTCGAGACCTCCGCCAAGCAGGACGGTCGAAACATGACCATGGTCCTCGCGCCGCACAAGGGCGCGAAGACGCGGGTCAAGGCCCAGCAGGAGTCGTCGGCTCCGCGGCCGCCGCAGTCCGCGCCCGCGCAGTCCGCGCCCGCGCAGCCCGCGCAGGCGCAGACCGCCGCCGCACCGGCCGCCCCCGCCGCGGAACAGGCCGCACCGGCCGAGCCGCAGTAACACCGACAGAACCGGTGGTTCGCGAGAGCCACCGGCACGAGACAGATAGAGGAATCCATGCCGAAGATGAAGAGTCACAGCGGCGCCTCGAAGCGATTCAAGGTGTCCGGTAAAGGCAAGCTGCTGCGTCAGCAGGCGAACCGTCGCCACCTGTTCGAGCACAAGCCCACCCGCCGGACTCGTCGTCTGGACGGCACGGAGGTCGTCGCGGCTGCCGACGTCCGTCGCGTGAAGAAGCTGCTGGGTATCTGACACCCGCCCCCGCGGCACAGCGCGACCGGAGACTTCCGGCGCCATCCCGACCGACCATATTCGGGCGCTACACACGCGCCCCCAACTTCGAACAGGACTGACCAGTGGCACGCGTCAAGAGGGCCGTCAACGCTCAGAAGAAGCGCCGTTCCATCCTCGAGGCATCCAAGGGCTACCGCGGCCAGCGCTCGCGGCTGTACCGCAAGGCCAAGGAACAGCAGCTGCACTCGCTCACCTACGCCTACCGGGACCGCCGGGCGCGCAAGGGTGACTTCCGCAAGCTGTGGATCGCGCGCATCAACGCCGCGGCGCGGATCAACGACATCACCTACAACCGCTTCATCCAGGGCCTGAAGGCCGCGGGTGTCGAGGTCGATCGCAAGATCCTCGCCGAGCTGGCCGTCTCCGACGCCGAGGCGTTCGCCGGACTGGTCGCGGTCGCGAAGGCGGCGCTGCCCGCCGACGTGAACGCGCAGGCCGCCTGAGCTTGACTCCAACCCCGGAACGACCCGTGGAAGCGCTCTCCGAGCGGAATCCGCGGGTCGTTTCCGCTGTGAAGCTCCATCGCGCCGTCCAGCGCCGCCAGAGCGGGCGCTTCCTCGCCGAGGGCGCGAATTCCGTCGCCGCGGCCCTGGAGACCGGGCGGGTGCGCGAGCTGTTCTATTCGGCGCAGGCCGCGTCACGTGAGCACGAACTCGTCGCCGGGGCGGCGGCCGTCGGCGTGCGGGTCACCCTGGTGAGTGATCGCGCGGCGCGCAAGCTCTCCGAGACGGTGACGGCGCCGGGCCTGGTCGCGGTGTGCGATCTGATCGATGTCGCGTTGGCCGAGGTGCTCGACGCGGGTCCGCGGCTGCTCGCGGTGCCGGTGGAGATCGCCGAACCGGGCAATGCGGGCACGCTGATCCGGGTGGCCGACGCGGTCGGCGCGGACGGCGTCGTGCTCGCGGGCGACACCGTGGATCCGCACAACGGCAAATGCGTACGCGCCAGCGCGGGCAGCGTGTTCCACGTGCCGATCGCGCGCGGCCACGATATCGACGCCACGCTGGATGCCATCGCCGCCGCCGGGGTGACGCTCGTGGCCACCGCGGCCGACGGCGAGGTGGACCTGGACGACGCGGGGCAGATCCTGTCGGGTCCGGTGGCGTGGCTGTTCGGCAACGAGGCGCACGGTCTCGATCCTGAGGTGGCCGCGCGCGCCGACCATCGCGTGCGCATCCCCATCCGTGGCCGCGCGGAGAGCCTCAACCTCGCCGCCGCGGCCGCCATCTGCCTGTACGCGGGTTCGCGCGTGCGGTGACTCCCGTCGCTGTCGCGCGGCGTGTCGAAGGTCGGGCGCCGCACATCGGCGCCAGGTCACGCCACGCTGCCGCGCGTGCGGTGCGTCGGGGATCCGCGGTCCCGGTGATCCGTGGCGAGCGGGCATGCAGGCGAAGAGTCGTTCGCCCCGGCGAGCCGGTGTGATGTGTGCGCCTGGCAGCGCCGGACGAACAAGCACGGGGTGGCGCGCGTTGTTCGCCCCGGCGATGCCGGTGTGATGTGTGCCGGGTCGGGTTCGGGTTGTCGGTACAACCGAGGTGTTCGCCTGTACCGTGGATATGTGACGAAACCGGTCAATATGCGGTTGCCGCACGAACTCGTCGAGGCGGCGCGGCGGGTCGCCGATCGCGAGGGTATCTCGTTGACCGCCTTCGCCGTCAGGGCGATCGAGGCGGATCTGCTGCGCAGGGAGTTCGCCGAGCATGCCCGTATGGTGACCGAGGCCGAGGATGCCGACCGGCTCGCGGGCAAGTCCCGCGCGGTGCGCGACGGCCTGTCGAGATGGAAGCGGGACCGCTCCAGCGGGGCGGCGTGAAGCGCGGTCGTGAAACAGGGCGACGTCTACATCTCCGAACCGTCGGCGTTGACCGGCGCGCGTGACCTGTATCTCGTCGTCTCCAGTGACGAATACAACAACGCGGAAGGGCCGACGGTGGTGGTCGTCGAGATCGAAACCGGAACGCGTTTCCGCGCAACGCCTTTCGGTACCGCGGTGGAGACCCCGTTCGGGGTGGCTCTGGCCGACCGGCTGCTGTGGCTGCCGCGCGTACTCGTCGGGCAGCGCTTCGACGTCCTCGATCCCGACCTGACCCGTCAGGTGGTCGACGCGGGCTGCCGGGTGCTGCGCGGCGTGCTCTGAGCGCGGTCCGGACACACCCCGCGACGTCGCCGGGCGGTAATCCGAATGAAGTGGGTATGGCCGATCCCATAGGATTCTTGCTTGGCAATGTGGGTAAGCATCCGCCGTACCCGTGTGAACTGATCCCAAGGGGAGAGTCGAACGATCGTGGCCGACGACACGAAAGCCGCCGCCGAAGCGAGCGCGGAGCTGACCGAGGAGTCGCTGGCCGCCGCCGCGGCGGCGGCCGAGAAGGCGTTCGCCGCCGCCGCCGATCTGGACGCGCTCGCGGTCGCCAAGACCGACCATCTCGGCGGCAAGGCGCCGCTGGCGCTGGCCCAGCGGGCGCTCGGCGCGCTGCCGAAGTCGGAGAAGGCGGATGCCGGTAAACGCGTCAACGTCGCGCGGGCGCGGGTGTCGGAGGCGTTCGAGTCAAGGCGCGCTGTGCTGCTCGCCGAACGCGATGCCGCGGTGCTGGTCGCCGAGGCCATCGACGTCACGCTGCCCGCGCGCCGCGAACAGGTCGGCGCCCGGCACCCGATCACCGTGATCTCCGAGCGCATCGCCGACGTGTTCGTCGGAATGGGCTGGGAGGTGGCCGAGGGCCCCGAGGTCGAGACCGAGCACTTCAACTTCGACGCGCTCAACTTCCTGCCCGATCATCCCGCGCGCACCATGCAGGACACCTTCCACATCGCCCCGGAGGGTTCGCGCCAGGTGCTGCGCACCCACACCTCTCCCGTGCAGGTGCGTTCGATGCTGGAGCGGGAACTGCCGATCTACGTCGTGTGTCCTGGCCGCACCTTCCGCACCGACGAACTCGACGCCACCCACACCCCGGTCTTCGCCCAGGTCGAGGGCCTCGCGGTGGACAAGGGCCTGACGATGGCGCATCTGCGCGGCACCCTCGACGCGTTCGCGCGCGCGCTGTTCGGTCCCGAGACGCGCACCAGGATGCGCCCCAACTACTTCCCGTTCACCGAACCCTCCGCCGAGGTCGACGTGTGGTTCCCGGACAAGAAGGGCGGCGCGGGCTGGGTCGAATGGGGCGGCTGCGGCATGGTGAACCCGAAGGTGCTGATCGCCAGCGGGATCGATCCCGAGGTGTACAGCGGGTTCGCGTTCGGTATGGGCTTGGAGCGCACGTTGCAGTTCCGCAACGGCATCCCGGACATGCGCGACATCGTCGAGGGCGACGTGCGTTTCACGCTGCCCTTCGGTATCCGGTCCTGACCCACCTTCGATCGAGAGAGCGAAACGTCAAGTGCGAGTAGCGCAGTCCTGGCTGACCGATATCATCCGGCGCACCAACCCCGAGTGGTCGGTGACGCCGGAGGAGCTCGACGCCGGATTCGTCCGCGTCGGCCTCGAGGTGGAGGAGGTCGACGAACTCGAGCGGGTCGGCGGCGAGATCGCCACGCCGCTGGTCGTCGGCCGGGTCGCCGAGATCACCGAACTCACCGAGTTCAAGAAGCCGATCCGGTTCTGCAAGGTGGATGTCGGCAATCCCGACCCGCAGGAGATCGTCTGCGGCGCGAGCAATTTCGCGGTCGGTGATCTGGTCGTCGTCGTGCTGCCCGGCGGCGTGCTGCCCGGCGGTTTCGCGATCTCCTCGCGCAAGACCTACGGACACGTGTCCAACGGCATGATCTGCTCGGTGGCCGAACTCGGTATCGGCAAGGACCACAGCGGCATCCTCGTGCTCGAGCCCGGCACCGCCGAGCCGGGGGCCGACGCCAACGAACTGCTCGGACTCGACGACACCGTCATCGAACTGAACATCACCCCCGACCGGGGCTACTGCTTCTCGGTGCGCGGTCTGGCCCGTGAGCTGGCCTGCGGATTCGATCTCGAATACGCCGATCCCGCGGTGCGCACGCTGCCCGACGCCGAGGCCGACGCCTGGCCGGTCACCGTCGAATCCGGTTCGCGGTGCACGCGGTTCGCGGTGCGCCGGGTCACCGGGATCGATCCGAAGGCCGTGAGCCCGTGGTGGCTGCAGCGTCGGCTGCTGCTGTCCGGGGTGCGTCCGATCTCGCCCGCTGTCGACGTGACCAACTACGTCATGCTCGAACTCGGCCAGCCGCTGCACGCCTTCGACGCCGCCGCCGTGCGCGGCGGTCTCGTGGTGCGCACCGCCAACAAGGGCGAGACGCTGCGCACCCTCGACGAGGTGGAGCGGGTGCTCGACGCCGAGGACGTGGTGATCGCCGACGACTCCGGCGTGATCTCGCTGGCGGGCGTGATGGGCGGCGCGAGCACCGAGGTCGGCGCGAGCACCACCGATGTGGTGTTGGAGGCGGCCACCTGGAATCCGCTGCTGGTCTATCGCACCGCGCGCAGACACAAGCTGGTCTCGGAGGCGGGTAAGCGCTACGAGCGGGTCGTCGATCCCGAGATCAATGTCGCCGCGTTGGACCGGGCGGCCACGCTGCTGGCCGAGATCGCGGGCGGCACGATCGAATCCGCGCTCACCGATGTCCGCATCCCGGTGCCCGCGCCCGAACCGATCCGCATCGATATCGATCTGGCCGACCGGGTCGCGGGCGTCACGTATCCGACCGGAACCTCGGCGCGCCGCCTCGCCCAGATCGGCTGCACGGTCGAGGTGGCGGTGAACGAGGCGACCGCGCACGGTCAGCTCGTGGTCACCCCGCCGAGCTGGCGGCCCGATCTCGCGCAGCCTGCCGACCTGGTCGAGGAGGTGCTTCGCCTCGAAGGGCTGGAGCAGATCCCGTCGGTGCTGCCGACGGCGCCCGCCGGTCGCGGACTCACCGCCGCCCAGCGCCGCCGCCGCGCGGTGAGCCGTGCGCTGGCCTTCGCGGGCGCGGTCGAGGTGCTGCCGCCGCCGTTCCTCGCGGCCGGTGTGTTCGACGTGTGGGGGCTGGACGCGGAGGATCCGCGTCGGGTCACCACGCGGGTGCTGAATCCGCTCGACGTGGAGCGCGCCGAATTGGCGACCACGCTGCTGCCGGGACTGCTCGAGGTGGCCGCGCGCAATATCTCGCGCGGCACGCGCGACCTGACCCTGTACGGCATCGCGCAGGTCGTCGCGCCGGGTCCGAACACCCGGTCGGTCGACGCGCTGCCGGTCGATCGCCGTCCCACCGAGGAACAGATCGGCGAACTGCTGGATTCACTGCCCGCGCAGCCGGTGCACGTCGCCGCGGTGCTCACCGGACGGCGTGCGCCGCGCGGGCCGTGGGGACAGGGCCGCGCGGCCGAGGCCGCCGACGCGTTCGCGCTGGCGGATGTGATCGCCGACGCGGCCGGGGCGCGGATCGAGCGGCGCCCGGTCGCGCACCTGCCGTGGCATCCTGGCCGGTGCGCCGAACTCGTCGTCGACGGTGTCGTGGTCGGGTACGCGGGGGAGTTGCATCCGGCCGTGCTCGAGCGCGCCGACCTGCCGCCACGCACCTGCGCGCTCGAACTCGATCTGGACGCGTTGCCGCTGGCGGAGGCACGCCCCGCACCGCTGGTCTCGCCGTTCCCCGCGGTGTTCCAGGACGTGTCGGTGAGCGTCGACCGGTCGGTGCCAGCGGCGTCGGTGGAGTCCGCGCTGCGCGGCGGCGGCGGTGATCTGCTCGAGGACATCGCACTGTTCGACGTGTACGAGGGCGCGCAGGCGGGCGAGGGCCGCAAATCCCTCACCTACGCGCTGCGTTTCCGCGCGGCGGACCGCACCCTCACCGAGGACGAGGCGAGTGCGGCGCGCGATGCGGCGGTGGCCGCTGCGGGTGCCGCCGTGGGCGCGGTGCTGCGCGGGTAGCGCGTGACCGTGCGGAGAGCGGTGGCCGAGCGCGCCGCGGACCGCACGCCGACCGTGGGCGGCGATCGGGCGGCGATCGGGCGGTGGCCGCCGCGGGATGGCAGCGCCGGTAGCGCGGCGGTGACGTCGAGTACCGGTCGAAGTCGTCTCGCGCGCGCTTCGGCCGGGGTCCGAGGACGGTCTGCGGGGATGTCGGACGGTGCGGGTAGCGTGGGCGCGGAGTCCGCAACCCGAACCGGAGGTTCCGATGAGCGTGCAAGCGGTATGGAACGGCGCCGTACTCGCCGAGAGCGAGGACACCGTGGTCGTGGAGGGCAACCACTACTTTCCGGTGGATTCGATCGTCGCCGAGTACTTCTCGGGTAGTGATACGCACACCGTCTGCCCGTGGAAGGGCACGGCCTCCTACTACACGGTCACGGTGGACGGTAAGTCGAATACGGACGCGGCCTGGTTCTATCCCGAGCCGAAATCCGAGGCCGAGCGAATTCGCGACCGGGTGGCGTTCTGGCGCGGCGTCGATATCGTGCGGAACTGAGTCGGTATCCGGATGAAACTCCTCGTGCGGCATCCGGCCGCCCCGATCCTCAACGCGCTGACCTTCCAGCCCCAGGACCGCGCGATCGCGCGGACGCCCGCCGCGCTCGGTCTGACCTTCACGGATCTTTCCATCGACACCGCCGACGGTCAGACCGTGCACGGCTGGTGGATGCCCGCCCCGCGTTCGCGCGGGCACGTCCTGTTCGCGCACGGCAACGGCGGCACGATCGGTGATCGGGTGCCGATCTTCGCGCTGCTCGCCGAATTGGGGTTGGATGTGCTCGCCTTCGACTATCGCGGGTTCGGACGCAGCACCGGACGCCCGAGCGAGCGCGGCACCTATCTCGACGCGCGGGCGGCAAGGCAGACCCTGCTCTCGCGGCCGGGCGTTGATCCCGATCGTGTGCTGTACCTGGGCAAATCGCTCGGCGGCGGGGTGATGACGGAGTTGAGTTCGCGGCATCCGCCCGCCGGATTGATCCTGATGTCGACGTTCACCGGCATCCGTGACGCGGCCCGCACGCTGTATCCGTACCTGCCGAGCCCGCTGGTGCCCGACGCCTATCCGAGCCTGCGCCGCATCCGCGACCTGCGCACGCCGGTGTTGATCATGCACGGCGACCGCGACGAACTGCTCCCGCTGCGGCACGCGCGGCGGCTGCACGAGGCGGCGCACGAACCCAAACGGCTCGAGGTGTTCGAGGGCGCGGGCCACAACGATCTCATCGCGCTCGGCGCCGGGCGGTGGATGCGGATTCTGCGCGAGTGGACCGGCGAGGTGCTCGGTCCGTGACGGGTCGGGCCGCGCGTGCGCTGCGTAACCTGGCTCTATGAGTGATGACAGTGATATCGCGGCGCGTCTGGCGGCGCTCTCGGATGCCGAACTGATCGCGGTTCTGCGTCCGGTGGTGGCCGGTCGTTCGCGGCTGTGGGCCCTGAGTGCGGCGCTCGATGAGCTCGCGGGTGTGCACCATGCCGAGATCGTCGACGATGTGAATCCTGGCACAACGAAGCCGGGGACCCGTGACGCGGCACCGAGCGGTTATGCGTCGGGGCAGGTGAGCGGCGGTATCGCGGTGCCGGTGGTGCCGTCGGGTACCTCTGATTCGGCTCTCACCGGCGGTTACTCCTCCTCCGGCGTGCCGACCTTCGACTCCGTTCGCGATAAGGTCGAGCGGCGCTTCGGCACCGCGCAGGGCATGGACGAGCTGGATCGGCAGACCCCGGTGGGCCGCGGCGTCGAGGAACAGTTCCAGGCGCGGGAGAAGGCGGCGCGCGAGCGTCTCGACCGGATACGGGAGTCGTTGCGCGACGACGGCTAGCGACGCACGTCGTTCGCTTCGCTCGCCGCGCCGGACACGGATGGAGGATTGGCGATGGGCGAAGCGCGAGAGATCGCCGAACGACTACTCGACGCCCAGGTGGAGTTCCTGCTCGCCGAGGTGAGCGGTGCGCGGTTCGCCGAGGTGATCGCCCGTGACGTGGACGCGGTGATCGGCGTGGCCGACACTCTCGTGGTGCGCGAGGTCGTCGGCATCGAGCAGGCCAAGCAGACGGTGCGCACCGTGGTCGACCTGATCGGCGGCAGTCCGGTTTTCGCCGACACGGCGGGCGTGTTCGCGAACTCGATCTACGACCACATCGCCGACAACGACGAGTACACCCTCGGCGACGTGGTGGAACGCGAACCGGTGGAGGCGTTGCTGGCCAAGATCTTCGGCATGCACCAGGCCCAGGAGCGGATGCTGAACCGGCTCACCGAGTCTCCGCTGGTGGCCACCGTCGCCGCGAAGTTCGTCGACAAGCTGATCGACGACTTCATGTCCGCCAATCGTGAACGCGCCGAGAAGATTCCGGGTGTGTCCTCGCTGATGTCGATCGGGCAGTCGGCGGCCAATCGGGCCAGGAAGGTCGCGGCCGACAACACGTTCGTCGGCGATCTCGCGGGCAAGGGCGCGCTGTTCGCGCTCAAGCGCACCAACAATGCCATCCGCGAGATGTTGCGTGACGCGCCGGTGCATTCGGCGGCGATGGAGTTCTGGGATCTGCACGCCGACGAGCCGGTGAGCGGGCTGCGTGAATACCTCACGCGCAAGGATCTCGAGGAACTCGTCCTTCTGGTCTACGAAATCGCCGTGACCACGCGGGAGAAGGAGTATTTCGGGTTGCTGCTCGACGAATGCGTCGAGGTGTTCTTCCAGAAGTACGGCGATCTGAGCTTGGCGGCCATGCTGCCCGAACTCGGTCTCACCGAAGCGGATATCGCCGGTGAGATCCTGCGCTACGGCCCGGCGATCATCGAGGGCGCCAAGCGCGACGGTGTGCTCGCGGCCCTGATCCGGGAGCGGCTCGAGCCGTTCTATACCTCCGCGGCGGTGCTGTCGATTCTGGCCGGTTGACGCACCGGTTCTCGACACCCTTTGTGAGCGGATGGACACACCGGAACATGTTGATTACCAGCATGTATACAAATAAGTAGTATGTCCGAATTGTCCGTTTTTCGCGTTGACTGGCGATACCCCCTGTGGGAGCGTGCACCTGACTTTCCGTGTGCTCGCCGTGGAGCAATCACGGCTCGCGTTCGGAGGAGCAGGGTGGTGCGTTTACGGTTCAGGCCGGAAAAAAGCGGTGCGGCAACCGCTGTCGTGGACGGTGCGGCAAACGCGGGCGCGCGTGCTCGGCGCAGGCCAGGCGCCGCTTCCAATCTGGTTCGACCGCGCACCATTCGCGGCCAGCTGAGCCGAATTCTGCTGGTGTCGCTACTCATGGTGTCGGCGCTGCTCGGTGTCATCGCGGTAGGTCAAGTCGAGAAATACCGCGGCAGTGGCGACACCGTCGAAGCCGTGGAACTCGGACTGGCCGTGCAGGATCTGCTGCACGAGACGCAACGTGAACGCGGTCTGACCAACGGCTGGCTCGGCGGTGACGGCAGGCTGCGCAACAGCGTCGTCGACCAGCGCGGCAACACCGATCGCGCGCTCGCGGCGCTGGAAGCCGCGATGGCGCAAGGTCCGAGCGGCGCCGACCGGGTGGCTTCGGCGGCCGGACAGTTCGCCCCGCTGGCCGCGACCAGAACCCAGATCGATGCCGGACGAATTCCCCGTGCCGCCGCGTTCCAGTACTACACCGACGGAATCAACGCGCTGAACCACCTGCGCCTCGGCCTCGACGAGGCCGACGACCCCGAGGTCCGGCACGCCTTGCAGTCCTTCTACGCGCTCGGCGAGGCGAAGGAACAGACCGCGCGCGAACGCGGATTCCTCAACGGCGTCTTCTCCGCCGAAGGATTCGCGCCGGGCGAATATGTCCAATTCCTCGACATCCGCGCCGCCAAGACCGCCGGGCTCGCGGCCTTCGCCCGCGACGCCACCCCCCGGCAGCAGACCATACTCGACACCGCGATGGGCAGTGAGAACGCCTTGCGCGCAGGCGAGTCCGAGAAGATCGCCATCGACTCGGCGGCGGGACCGCTGATCGCCGAGGTCGATCCGATCGCGTGGTGGTCGCAGATGACCGCTGTCATCGATGATCAGCGCACCGTGCAGCGCGCGGTCGGCGCGGCGGTCACCGGTCGCGCCCACGAATTGCGCCGCGCCGCCGCCTACGCTCTCGCGGGCTTCGGGGCGGCCGCGCTGCTCGCGGTCGCCATGCAGATCGCCCTGGTCGTCGGCAGTATGCGTGCCATCGTGCGACCGCTGGCGGCGTTGGCCGACGAAGCCGACGACGTCGCGGGCCAGCGCCTGCCGACCGTGATCGACGCCTGGCACGACGCGGGCGAGGTGGTGCCGGACCCGCCGACCCCGGTGCGCACACCCGACGGGGCGAGTGTCGAGATCGCCGCCGTGGCACACGCGTTGGACCGGGTGCAGACCACCGCGGTGGAACTCGCCTCCGCGCAAGCGGTGATGCGGCGCAACAGCACCGACTCGATGGCGAACCTGGCGCGGCGCAATCAGAACCTCGTCCGCCGCCAACTCGGCCTGATCAGCGAATTCGAACGCGCGGAACTCGATCCGAAGGCGCTGTCGAATCTGTTCGAGCTCGACCACCTCGCCACCAGGATGCGCCGCAACGCCGAAAGCCTGCTTGTGCTCGTCGGTGAGGCCAGTCCACGCCGCTGGACCTCGCCGATCCCGCTCACCGACGTCATCCGCGCCGCCCTGTCCGAGGTGGACGACTACCGCCGCGTGATGTTGCGCCGCATCGACGACGTCTCCGTCGCGGGGTCGGTGGTCAGCGAACTCGCGCATATGCTCGCGGAACTGATCGAGAACGGATTGGCCTTCTCCCCGCCCGATCTGGAAGTGGAGATCTACGGCCGCAAACAGGGCAAGAGCTACCTGCTCGCCGTGGTCGACCACGGTGTCGGCATGCCCGAAGATCACCTCGCCGAGGCCAACGCCCGGCTGCGCGGCGAACGCGACTTCATGGTGGCACCCACTCGCTACCTCGGGCACTATGTGGTCGGTCGCCTCGCGCGCCGCCTGAAGGTCGGCGTCGAACTGAACACCTCACCGGTCAGCGGCATCGTCGCCCGCCTGCTGTTGCCTCCGGAAATACTCGACGGTTACACCGAACCCGTCGCCGAATCCGACGTGGTCGAGCCCGCGGAGTCGGTGAGCTCGCAGTCGGTGAGCGCGGAGTCGGTGAGCGCCGAGCTCTCCCTGCTCACCTTCTCCGACGGCGCGAGCGCCGGGCCCGCCGACCATCCGGTCGCCGAGCCCGCCGCTCGCGAACGCCGCCGCGCGCCCGCCGCCGCGAACGGGCAGGCGGGACTGGCTGCCGCGCTCGACATCTGGAACGGGCCGGGTCCCGCGCACGCGGTAGGCCGTCCCAGAACCGAAGAAGTCCCCACGCCGCCCACCGCCGATGAAATCGCCGCGCCTGCCACCCTCGCTCCTCCTGCCCGATCGGCGACAACGGGTGTCGCGACCGGGCAGCTCGGCGCACCAGGAAGCAACGGCCGCGGTGGACCCGATGGCAGTGAACACGGCAAACCCGCGGCGGAGGTTCGGGGGCCATCGAAGGACGGGGCCGACGCGGGCCCCGAGCCCGCGTCTCGACAATGGTGGCAGGTCTCCGACGAGGCCGAATCCGAAGCGGATACCACACAATCGACGCGGCGCACCAAGAATGGACTGGTCAAGCGCAACAAACGCATCCGAGGAACAGACGCCGTCGCGGCGCGCCCGATGCCCCCGCGCCCGCCGCGCACCCCCGTACCGGAGCGCAGCCCCGAGGAGGTGCGAGGCATGTTGTCGGCCTTCCGCACCGGCACGCAGCGCGCGGCCCCCGCGCCGGCGACTCCGCAATCGCCGGCGCGTCCCGCCGCCGCACCGCCGGGACCGCTCGAGACGATGCCGCTGCCGCACCGCGCGGCGGCCACGGCGGCGCAGATCGAACCACACGCCCCGGGGCGGATCGCCCCGCGCAAACCGCTCCCCGGTGCCGGGCAGGGACAGACCACCGCCACTTTCGCGCCGGGACCGGCCGCGACGCGGACACCGCATTCGGCATCGCGGATCTCGCCCGGCGTCGCCGCCGCGCCGCAAGTCGCCGGGCAGGTGCCGCCGCCGCGATCCTCGCCTGCCACGGCGTGGGAGCAAGCGCGTGACGCCACGGCGTGGGAGCAAGCGCGTGACGGCAAGGCCGGTGCGGCGCGACGGCCGG
The DNA here is from genome assembly GCF_015674855.1 of Nocardia bovistercoris. Classification (GTDB taxonomy): domain Bacteria; phylum Actinomycetota; class Actinomycetes; order Mycobacteriales; family Mycobacteriaceae; genus Nocardia; species Nocardia bovistercoris. The sequence goes on from NZ_JADMLG010000014.1 coordinate 150,902, forward strand.
GTGACGCGCCGCTGCCGCAACGCAGAATGTTGTCGCAGTCGGCGCCGCCGCCGGTGCCGGGACAAGACGTAGTCGGATCCGAAACCGACACGCGCGCCGTCGATTCGGCGCGGACGTTAGATCACTACTGAGTACGACAAGGGGAGTTCGTGACCACACATGCCGTGACCACTTCGGTCGATTCCGCGTCCACCGCGGATCCACAGAGCTTCAACTGGTTGTTGGCGAACTTCGTCCGCAATACCGACGGCGTCCGCGATTCGGTAGCCGTCTCCTCCGACGGACTGCTCATCGCGATGTCGGAGGGACTCGATCGCGCGGGCGGCGACCGACTCGCCGCCATGGTTTCGGGTCTGACCAGTTTGGCCAAGAGCGCTTCGCGCAGTTACGAATTCGACGGTCTGAAGCTGATCATGATCGAGATGAAGCGCGGCTTCCTGCTCATCTCGGCGCTCGGCGACGGCAGCTGCCTCGGCGTGATCGCGGACGGCACTTGCGATGTCGGCCTGGTCGGCTACGAGATGGCGATTCTGGCGGAGCGGGCGGGCACTCTGCTGAATCCGGCGTTGATCACTCAGTTGCGGGGGACATTGCGCAGATGAGAGAACCCGATCGGCCGCGCTTGCCTGATCCGCGCATGATTCCGGTGACCCGGTCGACGGGGTGGTTCGATCCGACCGCGCCGCCGCCGGATCGAACGACGGACTACGACGTCGACAGCGCGGACAGTTTCGTGCGGCCGTTCGTGATGACGGCGGGGCGCACCACGCCCCTGCTGGACGGTCTGCGGATCGAGACGCTGGTCCAGGCTTCGCCCGCCGCGCTGTCCGCGCCGCTGCGTTTCGAACAGCGTACGGTGGTCGCGCTGTGTCAGATCGCGCATTCGATCGCCGAGATCGCGAACAAGCTGCGGGTGCCGATCGGCGTCGCACGGGTGATCGTCGGCGATCTGGCCACCCAAGGTTTCGTGCAAGTCCGCGACGCTCCCGAGTTGTCGATCGCGGCCATCGAGAGGATCAGGGATCTTGTCCGGGCACTCTGAATTCGGTATCGCAGGCGATGTCGCGCTGGCAGGGCCGCCGCCGTCGTCGGTGAAGGTGGTGATCAGCGGCGGTTTCGGCGTCGGCAAGACCACCTTCATCGGCGCGATCTCCGAGATCGAACCGCTGGTCACCGAGGCGGCCATGACGGAAATGGCGCTGGGGGTCGACGATCCGGGGCATCGCGCCGACAAGTCGGTGACCACCGTCGCCCTCGATTTCGGGCGCATCACGCTGGACAGTTCGCTGATCCTCTACCTGTTCGGCACTCCGGGGCAGGACCGTTTCGTCTTCCTGTGGGACGACCTGGTCGACGGTGCGCTCGGCGCGGTGATCGTGGTCGACACCAGCCGCGTCGAGGACTGCTATCCGGTGCTCGACTATTTCGAGGAGCACAACACGCCGTTCGTGGTGGCGGTCAACCGTTTCGACGACGGCACCGTCTTCGCGCTGGACGAGGTGCGCGAGGCGCTCGAACTCGAGGACTGGATTCCGGTGCTGGAATGCGATGCGCGCAGCCGCGAGTCGGTGCGCGACATTCTGGTCGCCCTGCTCGAGCAGGTGCTGCTGTTCCGGGTGGCGCCGCCGCGGGTCGGTTCCCGAGGATGAGCGCGCACGGTCGGCTCGCGGGCGCCACGCGGTGCTCGGGCAGTGTGATCCGATCGCGTAGGGGTGCCCACTCGCGGCTACTCGGCAGTACTGTTCGAGGATGACCGAACCGCGGATCGAGACCGAACAGGACGCCATCCGGCCGCTGCGCGACGACATCCGCTTCCTCGGCGGCGTGCTCGGCGACACCATCCACGACCACGAGGGGCCCGAGGTCTTCGACCTCATCGAGCGCGTGCGCATCGAGGCGTTCCGGGTGCGGCGCGAGGAGGTGGGGCGCAGCGCGGTGGCGCGCATGCTGGAAGGCGTCGACATCGCCGTTGCGCTGCCGCTGATCCGCGCTTTCAGCTATTTCGTGCTGCTGGCCAATCTCGCCGAGGATCTACAGCGCGACCGGCGCCGCGCCGTGCACGAGGCGGCGGGGGAGCCGCCGCAGGATTCGTCGCTGGCCGCCACCTACCGCAAACTCGACGCCGCCGCCCTCGACGGCGCCGCGGTGGCCGACCTGCTCGCCGACGCGCTGGTCTCCCCGGTGATCACCGCGCACCCCACCGAGACCAGGCGGCGCACCGTCTTCGACGTGCAGACCGGGATCACCGAACTCATGCGGCTGCGCGGCCGCTACGCCGAGGGCGAGCGGGAGCGCGCCGAATTCGAGCTCGGCATCCGCAGGCAGGTGCTCGCGCTGTGGCGCACGGCGCTGATCCGCTTGCAGCGGTTGCGGATTCAGGACGAGATCGCGGTCGGTCTTCGCTATTACGAGCTGACCTTGTTCGACGTGATCCCGGCGATCAACGCCGAGGTGCGCGCGGCGCTGCGGTCCCGTTGGCCGGGTGTCGACCTGTTGCCGCGGCCGATGTTGCGGCCCGGTTCGTGGATCGGCGGCGATCGCGACGGCAATCCCTTCGTGACGCCGGAGGTGGTGCGGCAGGCGGCGAGTCGGGCGGCCGCGGTCGCCTTCGGCCGGTATCTGCGCGAGTTGGAGGAGTTGGAGAAGTCGCTGGCCCAGTCGGCGCGGCTGGTGACGGTGTCGGCGCGGGTCGCGGAACTGGCCGCGGCGGGCTATCCGGATCCGGCCGTGCACGCCGACGAACCGTATCGCCGTGCGCTGCACGCCATCCGGCGCAGGCTGACGGTCACCGCCGCGCACGCCCTCGACGCGATCGACGGCGGTAGCGAGGCGGCCGCACCGCCCGAGCCGCTTGCCGCCGCACTCCCCGCTCGCGAAACCGAAGGCGCCGAACCGTATCCCACTCCGCAGGCGGTGCTCGACGATCTGGACGCGATCGACGCCTCCCTGCGTGCCTGCGGTGACGACCTGCTCGCCGACGATCGCCTCGCCGCGCTGCGCAATGCCGTGGAGACATTCGGGTTCCACCTCCAGGGTCTGGACATGCGCCAGAACTCCGAAGTGCACGAACAGGTGGTGGCCGAACTGCTGGCATGGGCGGGAGTGCACCGGGACTACGTGAGCCTGTCCGAAGACGAGCGTGTCGAACTGCTCGCGGCCGAATTGCGCACGCGGCGACCGCTGCTCGGTCCGCACGCCCGGCTCGGCGAACTCGCCGCGAAGGAGATCGGGATCGTGCGCGCCGCCCGCGACGTGGTGGCGGCGCTCGGCCCGGAAGCCGTCCCGAACTACATCATCAGCATGTGCACCTCGGTCAGCGACATGCTCGAGGCCGCGCTGCTGCTCAAGGAGGGCGGCCTGCTCGATCCGGGCGCGCCCGACGTCGCGCCCGCCTGTTCGGTGGGCATCGTGCCGCTGTTCGAGACCATCGAGGATCTCGGCGCGGGCGCGGCGACCCTGGCCGCGGTGCTCGACGTGCCGGTGTATCGGGATCTGGTTGCGGCCAAGCAGATGCGCCAAGAGGTCATGCTCGGCTACTCCGACTCCAACAAGGACGGCGGCTACCTGGCCGCCAACTGGGCGCTGTACCGGGCCGAACTGGATCTGGTCGAGGTGGTGCGCAAGACCGGAATCAGGTTGCGGCTGTTCCACGGTCGTGGCGGCACCGTCGGACGCGGCGGCGGGCGCAGCTACGACGCCATCCTCGCCCAGCCCGCCGGCGCGGTGCTCGGATCGCTGCGGCTCACCGAACAGGGCGAGGTGATCGCCGCCAAGTACGCCGAACCGCGTGCGGCCCACCGCAATCTGGAATCGCTGATCGCGGGCACCCTCGAATCCACGCTGCTCGACGTGGAGGGACTCGGTCCCGACGCCGAACCCGCCTACGAACTCATGGACGAACTGGCCGCGCGCGCCCGCGCCGCCTACTCCCGATTGGTGCACGAGACACCGGGTTTCGTCGAGTACTTCCGGCAGTCGACACCGGTGGCCGAGGTCGGCGACCTGAATATCGGCAGCAGGCCCGCCTCGCGCAAGCCGACGAGTTCGGTCTCGGATCTGCGGGCGATCCCGTGGGTGATGTCGTGGAGTCAGGCCAGGGTCATGCTGCCCGGCTGGTACGGCACCGGAACCGCGCTCGAGGAGTGGATCGGCGGCGACGCCGACCGGCTGGCGACCTTGTCGCGGCTGTATCGGACCTGGCCGTTCCTGCGCACCGTGCTGTCGAATCTGGCGCAGGTCATGGCCAAGAGCGATCTCGACATCGCCGCGCGCTACGCCGACCTGGTCGAGGACGCGACATTGCGCGACACCATCTTCGGCATGATCACCGACGAACACGCCCGCACCGTGCGCGTGCACGCCGCGATCACCGGCAACGACCATCTGCTCGCGGACAATCCGTCGCTGGCGGAGTCCATCCACAACCGGTTCCCGTATCTGGAGCCGCTGAACCAGATGCAGGTGGAGTTGCTGCGCAGGCTGCGCGCCGGCGACGATTCGGAGCTGGTCAAGCGCGGCATCCTGTTGACCATGAACGGGTTGGCGACCGCGCTGCGCAACTCCGGGTAGCGCGTGGACATCGACGAGCCGGCCGTCGCCGCGTTGTCGCTGCGGCGTCTCGGACCCGAGCACAAGGGTGTGCCCGCTGCCGCGTGGGGTCGTACGGTGGTCGAATTCCTCGATACCGCACCGGGTCTCGACGCATTCCAGACACCGCTGCTCACCCTCGACCGCCGGGTGCTCGATGCCAATCTCGCCGTCATGGGCGAGTTGGCGCGGCGGGCCGGGGTGCGGTTGGCGCCGCACGGCAAGACCACCATGGCGCCGCGGCTGTGGGCCGAGCAGTTGGCGGCCGGATGCTGGGGGATCACGGTGGCCACCGTGTGGCAGGCGCAGGTGGCGCGGATGTTCGGGGTTCGGCGGCTGCTGTTGGCCAACGAGCTGGTCGATCCGGTGGGGTTGCGTTGGGTCGCCGAGGAGTTGGCTCGGGATCCTTTGTTCGAATTCGTCTGCTGGGCCGACAGTGTGGACGCCGTCGAGGTGATGGCGCAAGTGCTGGAGTCCGTGCCGGGTGCGCCGCGGCTGCGGGTGTTGGTCGAACTCGGTGGGGCCGATGGCCGGACGGGTGCGCGCGGGATCGGCCGGGGGCGTGCGGTCGCGGACGCGATCCGGCGGGCGAAATCCCTTGTCCTGGCGGGTGTCGGTGGTTACGAGGGTGTGCTCGGGACGGATCGCGGGCCAACCGCGCAGTTCGTTGTCCGCGGGTATCTGGACGAGATCGGCGCGCTGCACCGGGAATTGGCCGCACGCGGGTGGTACGAGGATTCGGCGATCGTCACCGCGGGCGGCAGTGCGTACCAGGACCTGGTGATCGAACGGCTGGCGGATTGTGCCGACGCGGCGACCACCGTGATCCTGCGCAGCGGCGCCTATCTGGTGCACGACGACGGCTTCTACGCGGATATCTCACCGCTGTCGCCCGAACGCGCCGCCGAACCGCTGCGCTCGGCCATGCACGGCTGGGCTCGGGTGGTGTCGAGGCCGGAGCCGGGACTCGCGCTGCTCGACGCGGGTAAGCGTGATCTGCCCTACGACAAGGGATTGCCGGTGCCGCAGCTCGTGATCGGATCGGTCGATACGGTGCGAATTCCGGGCGCCGCTGTCACCGAACTCAACGATCAGCACGCTTATATGCGACTGCCCGCCGATGCCGAACTCTCGGTGGGTGATGTGGTGCGGCTCGGGTTGTCGCATCCCTGTACGGCTTTCGACAAATGGCGGTTGATCCCGGTCGTCGACGACGCGGATGCCCTGCGCCCGCGCGTGATCGACCTGGTGCACACCTTCTTCTGAGCGTACGGCTCAGCCCAGCAGCGCCCGCACCGTGCGATCCATCGCCTGCGTCGGGTCGAAATCCGCTGTCGGGTTGAACAGTTGATGCATGACGAGACCGTCGAGGTAGTCGGCGAGGATCTTCGCGGTGGTGGCGTCGGCGTCGAACGCGCCGAGGATGGTCGCCGCCCACGCGAGCAGGCGCTCGTGACTTCGCCGCATGGATTCCAGGAGTACGGGATTGGTCTGCGCCTCGAGGAACAGGGCGTAGCGGGCCAGGGTGCGGGTGCGGTCGGTGTGCACCGCGTGCCGGGCGAACAGGGTGAGGCCCGCGACGAGATGGTCGATCTCGGTGGGGGCGGGTACCCGGCTCAGGGCCGCCCAGTCCGTGTAGTCGCGTTCTTCGAGGCGTTCGGCGACGCCGGTGAGCAGCGCCTCCCGCGTGCGGAAGTAGTTCGACGCGGAGCCCGACGGCATGGACGCGGATTCGTCGACCGCGCGGTGGGTGAGGGCGCGCAGGCCGCGGGTCCCGAGTAGTTCGATCGCCCCGTCGAGAACGAGTTCGCGTTTCGTAGGCACCCGCGCGACACTACATCAGTAGTTGAGATACTACAAATGTTGTGGATCTACTACATAAGTAGTAACGTGGCCTGCACGCGATTCATTGAGAGGTGGCGGAAATGTCCGGGGCGGTCATCGTCGGCGGTGGAATCGGCGGATTGGCCACGGCCATCGCGCTGTCCCGGCGCGGTTGGGACGTCGAGGTGCTGGAGCGTTCGCCTCGGCTCACCGCGCTCGGTGCGGGCCTGTCGCTGTGGTCCAACGCGCTGCGCGCCCTCGACGCGCTCGGCGTCGGCGCGCAGGTGCGGGCACGCGCGCGGGAAGAGGTCGGCGCCGGCATCCGCGACAGCCGCGGCAGGCGGCTCGCGCGCTCCGATATGGCGGCGGTCCGCGCGCGCTACGGCTTGCCGATCGTCATCCACCGCGCCGACCTGCTCGACATCTTGCGCGCCGCACTGCCGGAATCCGCGGTGCGCACCGGGATCTCGGTCACCGAGGTGTGCACCGACGGCGTCGTGACACACAGCGGCAGCCGCGAAACCGCCGACCTGGTCGTCGGCGCCGACGGCATCCGCAGTGTGGTGCGACGCGCGGTCTGCGGCCACATCGAACCCGTCTACGCGGGCTACACCGCATGGCGCACCGTGCTGACACCGCGCGAACCCCTGCTCGACATGGGCGAGAGCTGGGGTCGCGGTGAACGTTTCGGCTTCACCCCGCTCCCCGACGGCCGGGTATACGCCTTCGCCTGCGCGAATATGCCCCCCGACGCCGAAATCGACGGACCGTCCGAACTCCGCCGCCGCTTCGGCCACTGGCACAACCCGATTCCGTCCCTGCTCGACGCCATCGACCCGGCCGCCCTGCTCCGCCACGACATCTACGACCTGCCCCGCCTCGACACCTACGTGCGCGGCCGGGTCGCGCTGGTCGGCGACGCCGCGCACGCCATGACCCCCAACCTCGGCCAAGGCGCATGCCAGGCCCTGGAAGACGCCGTGGTCCTGGCCCGCCACGCCGACGAACCCGACCTCACCGACTACGACCGCGAACGCCGCCCACGCGCCCGGATGATCGCCGACCGCTCGGCCCGCATCGGCCAGGTCGCCCAACTCTCCTCGCCGCCGGTGGTTTTCGCACGCGACCTCGCACTGCGCGCGATCCCGGCGTTGGCGCAGGTCCGCGGGCTGGCGCCGGTGCTGGATTGGAGTTGTTGAGGCGGTGGACCGCTCGTGACGGAGTCGGGCGCGGCGGCTGTCGGCTACGACCGTGTCGAAGCGCACCGGCTCGCACGCGGTCGAGGATGTGCGCGAGGATGTCGGCGATCGGACGCTCGTCGTCCCGGCGAATGTCGCCGCCTGAACCGGTTTCGTACCACCCCGGTGGCGCCATCGTCGCCGGACCGGGCGACAGGCCCGCACCTGGTTGTCGAGCGATGGTGGTGGCCGAGCCGATCACCTTCGGCTGCGATTCGAACAGGCTGACCGTCGGCGGCGGGACCCACTCGGATCCATGGCGGTGACGCATCGTCGGTGCCCCACGGGGCGAGCACCGTGAGTACGCCATCGCGGCCATCGACGACGATGTCGGCTGCCCGTGCACTGCCTACGGCCACCGACGAGACGTCCGTGATGGGTCCCTGTCGAGTGCTGCGGGTGCGTGACACTCGGCGCGCGTGCTCTCGGCATCGTCCGATCGGGTCGGTTCGGGTGTCGCGTATCGTTTCGCCATCGCGGCGGTGATCTCGGCCATCCGTGCTCGCACCTCCGGGGGGTCCAGAATTTCCGCGTGCTCGCCGATCATCAGAAGGCCGTGCAGGAGAACCTCGTACGACTCGCAGGGCACGGTCACCAGCACTCGGCCCTCGTCGTCCGGCGCCGACATGCTCGCGTGCGCTTCGGCGGCCACCGCCGGGTCGAACGCCAGCCGCAGCATGCCGATGTGTTCCTGATCGATCCGGCAGCGCGCCCGCACTCGCATCATCGAGCGAGCGAACTCCGCCTGCGCCGCGGTCCAGTGCGTGGCGAGGTCGAAATCAGCGGGCCGGGTGAAGGTTTCGTCGGTGATCCGGGCGGATTCGATGCGCCCGACCCGGTAGGACCTGATATCGGCGCCGTGGCGCGCAACCAGGTACCAGGTGCCCGCTTTGAGGACGAGGCCGAGCGGGTCGAGTGCGCGTTCCACCACCCGGTCGGCGCGACCGTAGCGCACCTCGAGCCTGCGGTCGTGCCACAGCGCGTCGGTGAGCGTGGCCAGGGTCGGGGTGTCGTCGGGTCGCTGGAACCAGCCCGGCGCGTCCACGTGCACCCGTTCGGAGATCCGCGTCGCGCGTCCGCGCAGTTCCGGCGGCAGCGCGGCGAGCACCTTCAACTGGGCGGTGGCCAGCACGGTGCCGAGTCCCAGGTCGGCGGCGGCGTGCGGCAGTCCGGCCAGCAGTACCGCGTCGGCCTCCTGCGCGGTGAGCCCGGTCAGTCGCGTCCGGTACCCGTCGACCAGCCGCACCCCGCCCGCCCGACCCTGTTCGCTGTAGACCGGAACCCCCGACGCCGACAGCGCCTCGATATCGCGGTACACCGTCCGCACCGACACCTCGAGCTCCTCGGCCAGCGCGGGCGCGGTGGCACGGCCCCTGGTCTGCAATATCAGCAGCAACCGAACCAACCGACTCGCACGCACCACCCGAGAATATCCGGCAAACCTGACAGAAGATGACAGGTTTGCGTCGTACCGTCGTCGCATGACCACTTGGAGCGAGTTCACCGAGCAGGCCCCGACGATCGCCGCCGTCTTCACCCGCCGCCACCGCGCCACCGGCAACCTCTGCATGCTCGCCACCCTGCGCGCCGACGGTTCCCCGCGCATCAGCCCACTCGAGCCCCGCATCTTCGAGGACGACCTCGTCCTCGCGGGCATGCCGAACACCACCAAATTCCACGACCTGTCCCGAGACCCCCGCTTCTGCCTGCACACCGCCACCGTCGACACCATGGTCGGCGACGGCGACGCCAAACTCTTCGGCGCCGTCACCGACAACCACGACGAATCCCTACACCGCCGCTTCGCCCAATCCCTCTTCGACGAAACCGGTTTCGACATCCGAGACCAGAAATTCGACCACTACTACATCGCCGCCCTGACCGGCGCCTCCACCGTAGAAGTAATCGACGACCACCTCCTCATCACCATCTGGACCCCGGGCCGAGCCGAACACGTCGTCCAAAAGCATTGAGGGGTCATGGGGTCGGGAAGTGGTCGGTGAGGAAGGTGGTGAAGGTGTGGCGGGAGATCTGGGTTGGCCAGTCGCCCCAGGTGTAGTCGTAGACGTGGTCGGCGTAGGGGAGGGGTTGGAGGGTGGTGGGGACGGCGACGGCGGTTAGTTCGGTTGCGAGGGTGGTGGATTGGGAGTACGGGACGATGTGGTCGCGGGTGCCGTGGAGGAGCAGGGTCGGGGGGAGGCCGGGGCGGACGTAGGTGCGGGGGGAGGCGGCGGCGTAGCGGTCGGGGTGGGATTCGGGGGTGCCGCCGAGGTAGTCGGTGAGGACGCGGTGGCTGTAGTCGGGGTCGCCGGAGTCGTACCAGCCTCTGGCGAGGTCGGTGGCGGGGTAGAGGGCGGCTACGGCGGTGACCGAGGTGTCGGTGACGGGGCAGCTCGGGGGGATGCGGTCGTCGGCGTAGGCGCCCATGAGGGCAAGGTTGCCGCCTGCCGAGCCGCCCGCGAGCATCACGCGGGTCGGGTCTACGCCGAATTGGCCCGCCTGTTGTTTGACCCAGCCGACGGCGCATTTCACGTCGGCGGGCGCCTGATCCCAGCGCGGCGGCGGCGCGAGTCGGTAGTCGATGGCGAAGACGGCGTAGCCGAGGTCGTTGAGCCAGCGGTGCCATTCGGGCGCCTCGCCGCGGTCGCCGGAGCCGAATCCGCCGCCATGCACCCACACCACCGCGGGGCGCGGACGCTCCAGGTAGCCGGTGGGTAGTTTGACGTCGACCTTCAGGTCGGTGCCGTCGATGGTGGCGTAGGTGTTGCTGAGGGCTTCCACTGGTGCGCCGGTATTGGTCCCGCCGGTGAAGTATTCGAGGAAGGACAAGTCCGCGGACTGTTTGCTCGCCTCCCGCCACGAGGCGATCAGCGGTGCGAGAGCCGCCGCGGTCGCGACCGCGCACACCAGGCCGATCGCCGCGCCGAGGACCCGCAGCACCGCGTGGTTGCGGCGCTGGAACAGGATCATGCCGATGCCGACCCCGAGCAGTCCGGCCGGTATCAGGTACAGGCCGTAGTTGCTGACCACGAACGACAGCGGGATGAGTTTCGGGGGAATGTCGGCCGAGGCGATGACGTAGGTGATCGCCCCCGAAACGACAGCCAGCGCCACACCGAACAGGGCGACGATCCAGCGAATGACCATGGGGTCATTCAACCAACGACGGGCGCGCCGAACCGGATTCGGCGCGCCGCAGCCTTCTCTCGGAAGGGCCCTTTCGCAGAGTCATTCCACAGCATTGCGGCCGACGCCTTCCACTCTGCCGACGGCGAGTCTCACGGCCGATCGGCGGAGCGGATGAGGGTGAAGTCGGCGCCGAACGGGTCGCGCGCCACCGCGATCCGGCCGAAGGGCGTGTCCTTCGCGGTGAGCACGACCGTGCCGCCCGCTTCCGTTACCCGAGCGAGCGCCGCGTCGGTGTCCTCGACCTCGAAATAGGTCGACCAGTAGGTCGCGGCAGCCGATGGTTCGCCCTGGATGCCGCCGATGGGATGTCCGTCGGGGCGGCGCAGCACCGTGTAGTCGAAGCCCGACATGGGCTCGAGCGTGAAGTCGAAGACGGCAGTGTAGAACTCGCGCGCCGCGTCCGCGCGTGCGGTGGCGAGTTCGCTCCACACGATGGAGCCGGGTTCGTCGACGATGCGCGCCCCTATGTGGGCTTTGCCCTGCCAGAGCCCGAATTGCGCGCCGGTCGGGTCGAGCACGATCGCCAGCCTGCCCTGGTCCATGACGTCCTCGGGCGGCACGGCGACCGTGCCGCCCGAGGACGTGACGCGCTCGACGGCGGCGTCGCAGTCGTCGGTGGCGAAGTACAGGTTCCACCAGAACGCGGTGGCGTCGGGGTCGGGGTTGGGGGCGAGCGCGGCGACGGGTTCGCCGCGCAGCAGGCACAGCGTGTAGTACCCGGTCTCGGCGGGACCTTCCTCGAATTCCCAGCCGAAGACCGCCGCGTAGAACGCCATCGCGCGCCGGTGATCGGGTGTGCCGAGGTCGACCCAGGTGGGTGTCCCGTTCGGGGGAACTCGGGTGATCTCGGGCATGGGCGCTCCTTCGTGCGTGTGGGCTGTCGTCACCATCCTTGTCGCGCGGGGGCGGCGCGCCGGGGTTTCCGGAGAATTCGCCGGGTGATGTCACACGCCGTTCGACCGGGTGAACGTTCTATGGTCGAGAGGGGCCGGGGTCGGAATCGCCGGGCGGTGCCCCGTTCATGCATGAGATTGCACCATCGTGCATAATCATTTCATGGTTGATTCGTCGGACGAGCCCGTCGTGCGGGTGGCCGTGGCCGGAGCGAGCGGTTACGCGGGCGGTGAGGTGCTGCGCCTGCTGCTCGGACACCCCCGATACCGATCCGGTCGCCTCGAGATCGGCGCGCTGACCGCGGGCGCGAACGCGGGCGCCACGCTGGGCGAGCATCAGCCGCATCTGCTCCCGCTGGCCGATCGCGTGCTCGCGCCGACCACGGTGGAACAACTCGCGGGCCACGACGTGGTCTTCCTCGGCCTGCCGCACGGCCGGTCGGCGGCCATCGCGGCGGAACTGCCCGAATCCACGGTGATCATCGACTGCGGCGCGGACTTCCGCCTGCGCGACGCGGCGGCATGGACCAAGCACTACGGCACCGAGCACGCGGGCGCCTGGCCCTACGGTCTGCCGGAACTGCCCGGCGGCCGCGACGCGTTGCGCGGCGCGCGCCGGATCGCGGTCCCCGGTTGCTATCCGACCGTGGCAAGCGTCGCCTTGGCGCCCGCCGTCGCGGCGGGCATCGTCGAACCGTCGGTGCATGTGGTCGCCGTGAGCGGGACCTCGGGCGCGGGACGCAAACTCGATGTCGGCCTGCTCGGTTCCGAGGTGATGGGTTCGGTGCGCGCCTACAACATCGCGGGTGCGCACCGGCACACCCCCGAGATCGCGCAGAACCTCGCCGCGGCGGCGGGCGCGCCGGTGTCGGTGTCGTTCACCCCGGTGCTCGCGCCCATGCCGCGCGGCATCCTTGCGACCTGCACCGCCCCGGTCCGGGTGGACGCCGCGCAGGCCCGTGCGGTGTACGAGAAGGCTTACGCGGACGAACCTTTCGTGCATCTGCTACCGGAAGGCGTACTGCCGCAGACGGGTTCGGTCCTCGGTTCCAACGCGATCACCCTCCAGGTGGCCGTCGACGCCGACGCCGGACTGCTCGTGGTGATCGGCGCGATCGACAACCTGACCAAGGGCACCGCGGGCGCCGCGGTGCAATCGATGAATCTGGCCGTCGGATTCGACGAGGCAGAAGGACTTTCCACCGTAGGAGTGGCACCGTGACGACTGTCGAGACCGGAAGACTGGTGCGGACCCAGGGCGTCACCGCCCCGCTCGGTTTCCGCGCCGCGGGGATTGCCGCGGGCCTCAAGGCGAGCGGAAAACCCGATCTGGCACTGGTTTTCAACGAGGGACCGGATTACGCGGCGGCGGGCGTCTTCACCCGCAACCAGGTCAAGGCGGCACCCGTGCTGTGGTCGCAGCAGGTGCTCACCTCGGGCCGGTTGCGCGCGGTCGTGCTGAATTCCGGTGGGGCCAATGCCTGCACCGGACCGGGCGGCTTCCAGGACACCCATCGCACCGCCGAGGAACTCGCCACGGCACTGAGCAATTGGGGCACCGAGACCGGCGCGGGCGAGATCGCGGTCTGCTCGACCGGGCTGATCGGCGACCGACTGCCGATGGACAAGCTGATCCCCGCGATCACCGAGATCGTGCACGAGATGGGCGGCGGACTCTCCGGCGGACTCGACGCCGCGCACGCCATCATGACCACCGACACCGTGCCGAAGGAAGCCGCATTCCACCACCGCGACAAATGGAATGTCGGCGGCATGGCAAAGGGCGCAGGCATGCTGGCGCCTTCGCTGGCCACCATGCTCGTCGTGCTCACCACCGACGCGAGAGTGTCCGCCGCGCAACTGGATCGGGCGCTGCGCACCGCGACCGGGCGCACCTTCGACCGGCTCGACGTCGACGGCTCCTGCTCCACCAACGACACCGTGCTGCTGCTGGCCAGCGGCGCCAGTGAGGTCACGCCGTCGCAGGAGGATCTCGACGCCGCGGTGCTCGCGGTCTGCGACGACCTGGCCGCGCAGTTGATGGCCGACGCGGAGGGCGTCACCAAACGCGTCACGATCACCGTCACCGGCGCGCTCGACGAGGAGCAGGCGCTGGTGGCCGCGCGCGCCGTCGCCCGCGATTCCCTGGTCAAGACCGCGCTGTTCGGCTCCGATCCGAACTGGGGCCGGGTGCTCGCGGCGATCGGCATCGCGCCGATCACCCTCGACCCGAACCGGATCTCGGTGTCGTTCAACGGGAATCCGGTCTGTGTCGACAGCGTCGGCGCGCCGGGCGCGCGTCAGGTCGACCTGTCCGGCGCCGATATCGACATCCGCGTCGAACTGAATGTCGGCGACGGCGAAGCGTCGGTGCGCACCACCGACCTCTCGCACGCCTACGTCGAAGAGAATTCGGCCTACAGCTCATGACCGGCCAACTGCTGCGCGAACTCTCGGCGCTCGACAAGGCGCACGTGCTCGCGGGCGCGCTGCCCTGGTTACAGAAGTTCCGCGACAAGATCGTGGTCGTGAAGTACGGCGGCAACGCCATGGTCGACGACGGGCTCAAACGCGCCTTCGCCGCCGATATGGCCTTCCTGCGCACCGTCGGCGTGCATCCGGTGGTGGTGCACGGCGGCGGACCGCAGATCAGCGCCATGCTGAAGCGGCTCGGCCTGCAGGGAGAGTTCCGCGGCGGCTTCCGGGTGACGACGCCCGAGGTGATGGACGTGGTGCGGATGGTGCTGTTCGGCCAGGTGGGGCGCGAACTCGTCGGCCTGATCAATGCGCATGGACCGTACGCGGTCGGCATCTCCGGCGAGGACGCGCGACTGTTCACGGCCACCCGGCGCACCGTCGACGTGGACGGCGCGCCCACCGATATCGGACTGGTGGGCGATGTCACACGGGTGAATCCCGACGCGGTGCTCGACCTGATCGGCGCGGGTCGCATCCCCGTGGTGTCCACCATCGCCCCCGACGCCGACGGTGTCGTGCACAACATCAACGCCGACACCGCCGCCGCCGCGCTGGCCGAGGGCATCGGCGCGGAGAAACTCGTGATCCTCACCGATGTCGAGGGCCTCTACACCGACTGGCCCGATCGCTCGTCGCTGACCAGCAGCATCGACACCGCCGAACTCGCCGTGCTGCTGCCGCGCCTGGACGAGGGCATGGTGCCGAAGATGGAGGCGTGCCTGCGCGCGGTCCTCGCGGGCGTGCCGACCGCGCACGTCATCGACGGCCGCCTGCCGCATTCGGTACTGCTGGAATTGTTCACCGGCGAGGGCATCGGCACCATGGTCACCCCCGCCGAACCCGAAGGCCACACGATCGCCGCACCCGAGCGAAACGGAGTCGACGAATGAGTACCGACGATTTACAGCAGCGGTGGTCGGCCGCGCTGATGAAGAACTACGGCACCCCGAAGGTCGCGCTGGTGCGCGGCGCGGGCGCGGTGGTCTACGACGCCGACGGCAAGCGCTATCTCGACTTCCTCGGCGGTATCGCGGTGAACAGCCTCGGACACGGGCATCCCGCGATCCTCGAGGCGGTCACCAACCAGCTCGGCACCCTCGGGCACACCTCGAATCTGTATGTCAACGAACCGGTCGTCGAACTCGCCGAACGGCTGCTCGCGCATTTCGGCGACGGCGAATTCGGCGACGGGCACGGTCGCGCGTTCTTCTGCAATTCGGGCACCGAGGCGAACGAGGCCGCGTTCAAGATCGCGCGGCTGACCGGGCGGCACAAGATCATCGCCTGCGAGGAGGCGTTCCACGGCCGCACCATGGGCGCGCTCGCGCTCACCGGCCAGTCCGCCAAACGCGCGCCGTTCGAACCGATGCCGCCCGGCGTCACGCACATCCCTTATGGTGACGCCGCCGCACTGGAAGCGGTGGTGGACGACGACACCGCCGCGGTCTTCCTCGAACCCATGATGGGGGAGAGCGGCGTCGTTGTGCCGCCGCTGGACTACTTGGTGAAGGCGCGCGAGATCACCGCGCGCAACGGCGCGCTACTGGTCCTGGACGAGGTGCAGACCGGAATCGGGCGCACCGGCAAGTTCTACGCCCATCACGCCAGCGGCATCGTGCCCGACGTGATCACGCTGGCCAAGGGACTCGGCGGCGGTCTGCCGATCGGTGCGGTGCTCGCCACCGGCCGGGCGGCCGAGTTGTTCACACCGGGCCTGCACGGCACCACCTTCGGCGGTAACTCGGTGTGCGCGGCGGCGGCGCTCGCGGTGTTGCGCACCATCGACGAGGAGGGTCTGCTCGCACACGTCGAATCGGTCGGTAAACGGCTCAGCGACGGCATCGAACTGCTCGAACATCCCGCGATCGATCACGTGCGCGGCGCCGGACTGCTGTTGGG
Source organism: Nocardia bovistercoris (assembly GCF_015674855.1). GTDB lineage: Bacteria > Actinomycetota > Actinomycetes > Mycobacteriales > Mycobacteriaceae > Nocardia > Nocardia bovistercoris. The sequence continues at coordinate 167,010 of NZ_JADMLG010000014.1, forward strand.
AATCGTTCTCACCGAGGACATCTCGGCCGAGGTCGAGAATCGGGCCAGGGACGCCGGATATCTGGTGAACGCGCCGAAGCCGAATATCATCAGGTTGGCGCCGCCGCTGGTGCTCACCGAGACCCAGTCCGACAATTTCGTGGCCGACCTGCCCGAGATACTCGACGGCGCCGCCGCGGACGCGAAGGGAACCACGACATGAGTGCAGCGGTGGGTACAGGCGAGGCGGCGGGAGTTCGGCACTTTCTGCGTGACGACGATGTCACACCGGCCGAACAGGACGAAATCCTCACCCTGGCGGCGGAATTGAAGGCCGCGCCGTTCTCGCGCCGCCCGCTGGACGGTCCGCGCGGCGTCGGCGTCATCTTCGAGAAGAACTCGACGCGCACCCGGTTCTCCTTCGAGCTCGGCATCGCCCAACTCGGCGGCCACGCGGTCGTGGTCGACGGCCGCGACACCCAACTCGGCCGCGAGGAGACCCTCGCCGACACCGGACGGGTGCTCTCGCGCTATGTCGACGCCATCGTCTGGCGGACCTTCGAACAGGCCCGCCTCGACGAGATGGCCTCGGCCGCGACGGTTCCGGTGGTGAACGCGCTGTCCAACGAATTCCACCCGTGTCAGGTCCTCGCCGATCTGCTGACCCTGCGCGAACGCCTCGGCGACCTCACCGGCCGCAAGCTCACCTATTTCGGCGACGGCGCCAACAATATGGCGCATTCGCTGCTGCTCGGCGGTGTCACGGCGGGCGTCGACATCACCGTCGCCGCACCCGCCGGATTCGAGCCGCAGCCGTGGATCCTCGAGGCCGCACGCAAACGCGCCGCCGACACGGGCGCCACGGTCACCGTCACCGGCGATCCGGTGGCCGCGGCGTCGGGCGCCGACGCACTGGTCACCGACACCTGGACCTCGATGGGCCAGGAGCACGACGGCCTCGACCGCGTCCGCCCTTTCCTCCCCTTCCGGCTGAACACCGAACTCCTCGCCGAAGCCCGCCCGAATGCCGTGGTCCTGCACTGCCTTCCGGCGCATCGCGGCGAGGAGATCACCGACGAGGTGCTCGACGGCCCGCACAGCGCGGTCTGGGACGAGGCGGAGAACCGCCTGCACGCGCAGAAGGCGCTGCTGGTCTGGCTGCTCGCGAAACGACGCGGAGACGGCTCGTGAGCGTGGGTATCCGCCGCGCGGTGTCGAGGCGAACCGCATGACCGTCCGACCGGAGACCGGCGCGAACGCCAAGGGCGCTGCCATCGCAGGCACCCGCGCCGGTCGCCAATCCCGCATCGTCGATCTGCTTTCGGCCCATTCGGTGCGCAGCCAGACCGAACTCGCCGCCCTGCTCGCCGCCGAGGGGATCGAAACCACGCAGGCCACCCTGTCCCGCGATCTCGACGAACTCGGCGCGGTCAAACTCCGCGCGGCCGACGGCGGCGCGGGCGTCTACGTGGTCCCCGAGGACGGCAGTCCCGTGCGCGGCGTCACCGGCGGCACCAACCGACTCTCCAAACTCCTGGGCGACCTACTGGTCTCGACCGATTCCAGCGGCAACATCGCCGTCCTGCGCACCCCGCCGGGCGCCGCCCACTTCCTGGCCAGCGCCCTCGACCGCGCCGCCCTCCCCTTCATAGTCGGCACGATAGCGGGAGACGACACCATCGCCGTCATAGCCCGGGAACCCCTCACCGGCGCCCAATTGGCCGCCAAGATAGAGGAACTGGCCTGAAGCCGTTGCCCCGAACGGGTGAATTACGCTCAGCTGAAAGGGTATCCGCCGCGACCCGAACGGTCGGCGGTGGCGATGTCGATGAGGTTCTGGACCAGGCCGATCAGTGCGCGGCCGAGGTCGAGGATGCCGTTGCTGATGACCGTGAAGTCCTGAGCGGTCGAAAGGATCATTGGCCTGTCTTTCTACCCGGCCCGAATGGTGCCCCATCAGCGTCGCACACCTCGGCGGCCGCTGCCGGGTCGAACGGGTGCGCACCCGGTTATGAATGGGCTTGCATCATCATGCATAATCATTTGTAGGCGGGGCTGCGCGCCCGGACATGTGGGCACCATACTGCCGGGACACGAAGAACCACGAGGCATCAGAAACCAACCGAGGAGCACACAGACATGTCCGATCGCGTCGTACTCGCCTACTCCGGTGGGCTTGACACCTCCGTCGCCATCAGCTGGATCGGCAAGGAGACCGGCGCCGAGGTGGTGGCCGTCGCCATCGATCTCGGTCAGGGCGGCGAGGACATGAACGTGGTGCGTCAGCGCGCCATCGACTGCGGCGCCGTCGAGGCCGTCGTGGTCGACGCGCGCGACGAGTTCGCCGACGAATACTGTCTACCCACCATCCAGGCCAACGCCCTGTACATGGGCCAGTACCCGCTGGTCTCGGCGATCAGCCGTCCGCTCATCGTCAAGCACCTGGTCGAGGCAGCGAAGTTCCACGGCGCGAGCACCGTCGCGCACGGGTGCACCGGCAAGGGCAACGACCAGGTCCGGTTCGAGGTCGGCATCGGCGCGCTCGCGCCCGACCTCACGGTGATCGCCCCGGTCCGCGACTACGCCTGGACCAGGGAGAAGGCCATCGCCTTCGCCGAGGAGAACCAGCTCCCGATCAACGTCACCAAGAAGTCGCCGTTCTCCATCGACCAGAACGTGTGGGGCCGCGCCGTCGAGACCGGCTTCCTCGAGGATCTGTGGAACGCGCCGACCAAGGACGTCTACGACTACACCGCCGACCCCACCGTCAACTTCGAGGCGCCCGACGAACTGATCGTCACCTTCGACAAGGGCGTCCCGGTCGCCGTCGACGGCCGCCAGGTCAGCGTGCTCGAGGCCATCGTCGAGCTGAACCACCGGGCGGGCCGCCAGGGCGTCGGTCGCCTCGACATGGTCGAGGACCGGCTCGTCGGCATCAAGAGCCGTGAGATCTACGAGGCGCCGGGCGCGCTCGCGCTGATCACCGCGCACCAGGCGCTCGAACACGTCACCATCGAGCGCGAACTGGGCCGCTACAAGCGCCAGGTCGAGCAGCGCTGGGGCGAGCTCGCCTACGACGGCCTGTGGTTCTCCCCGCTCAAGCGCGCCCTCGACGCGTTCGTGCGGGACACCCAGCAGCACGTCTCCGGTGAGATCCGCATGGTGCTGCACGGCGGTTCCGCGGTGGTCAACGGGCGTCGCTCGGATCAGTCGCTCTACGACTTCAACCTCGCCACCTACGACGAGGGCGACACCTTCGACCAGTCGCTGGCCAAGGGCTTCGTCCAGATCCACGGCCTGTCCTCGAAGGTCGCCGCGCGCCGGGACCTGAACCAGAAGTAGAGCGAATACGCTCGCCCCGCACCCAACCACCCCAGTCGAGGAGAAAGCGCACCCATGACACCGAGCGGCGAGCAGTCGACCCGGCACGGCACGAACGAAGGTGCGCTCTGGGGCGGGCGTTTCGCCTCCGGTCCCGCCGCGGCGATGGCCGCGCTGAGCAAGTCGACGCATTTCGACTGGGCGCTCGCGCCGTACGACGTGCGCGCCTCCAAGGCGCACGCGCGCGTCCTGCACAAGGCCGGGCTGCTGTCCGACGGTGACCTGTCCGACATGCTCGCGGGCCTCGACCAACTCGACGCGGATGTGGCCTCCGGCGCGTTCGGGCCGCTCGAATCCGACGAGGACGTGCACGGCGCGCTCGAGCGCGGCCTCATCGAACGGGTCGGCGCGGAACTCGGCGGCAGGCTGCGGGCGGGTCGCTCCCGCAACGACCAGGTGGCGACCCTGTTCAGGATGTGGTTGCGCGACGCGGTGCGACGCGTCGCGTTCGGGCTGCTCGAAGTGGTGGACGCGCTCGTCGCGCAGGCGCGTGCCCATCCCGACGCGGTGATGCCCGGCAAGACCCACCTGCAGGCCGCGCAGCCGGTCCTGCTCGCGCACCACCTGCTCGCGCACGCGCATCCGCTGCTGCGCGATATCGACCGGCTGCGTGATTTCGACCGTCGTGCCGCGGTGTCGCCGTACGGTTCGGGCGCGCTCGCGGGTTCCTCGCTCGGACTCGATCCCGAACAGATCGCGGCGGAACTGGATTTCACGGCGTCGGCGGCGAATTCGATCGACGCGACCTCCGCGCGCGACTTCGCGGCGGAGGCGGCTTTCGTCCTCGCCATGACCGGTGTCGACCTCAGCCGCATGGCGGAGGAGATCGTGATCTGGAGCACGCCGGAGTTCGGCTACATCACCCTCGCCGACGCGTGGTCGACCGGGTCATCGATCATGCCGCAGAAGAAGAACCCTGACGTGTCCGAACTCACCCGCGGCAAGGCCGGACGGCTCATCGGCAACCTCGCGGGCCTGCTCGCCACCCTCAAGGCGCAACCGCTGGCCTACAACCGCGACCTGCAGGAAGACAAGGAGCCGCTGTTCGACTCGGTGGCGCAACTGGAACTGCTGCTGCCCGCCATCGCGGGCCTGGTCGCCACCCTCACCTTCCACACCGAGCGCATGGCCGAACTCGCCCCCGCCGGTTTCACCCTCGCCACCGACATCGCCGAATGGCTGGTGCGCCGCGGCGTCCCGTTCCGCGACGCGCACGAGGCCGCGGGCGCCTGCGTACGCGCCGCCGAAACACGCGGCGTCGGTCTCGCCGACCTCACCGACGCCGAATTCGCCGACGTCTCCCCGGCGCTCACCCCGCAGGTCCGCGAGGTGCTGACGGTCCAAGGCTCCATCGCCGCACGCGACGCCCGCGGCGGCACGGCGGGAGTACAGGTCGCAGGCCAGCTCGAAGAGGTCGCGGCGACCGTCACGGAACTGCGCGCCTGGCTGCACTGAGCACGCGCACGCCTTGCCCGGCAAATCGCGCGGGGGCGTTCGTGAGTAGAGGGCCATGCCTCCGCAGAGACCAGGAGTCGATGCGGAGGCTCGGTAGCATCGACGCGTGAGCGGTCTCTTGCTGTTCGTCGCGACGGTCGGTCCCATGGTCTTGATCACCGGGGGCTTCGGTCTGGCGGTGACGCGCGCACAGCGCCGCGGTCTCGGGCCCACGGTTATCGGCCCGTTCCAGGACATGTGGGATCCGAGCGCGGCCCGCACCCAGGTCGAAATCGAGATCAGGGCCGAGCAGAAGGCTCCGACTCCATCTCCGGGTGATCCGCCCTCGGATGAAGGTCCGCGAGTCGTTCCGAGCAAGTAGTCGTGCCGCGACCTCGCCGGAATTCCGATCCGGCGTCGACGTCCGGCACTCACGTGGCATCCATCGTAGGAGCGCGACGCCGACCCGCGCGGCGGCGCCATATCGCTATCCTGCCGCAATGACCTTCCTGTACCTCGCGCTCGCGATCGTCTCCGAGATCTCCGCGACCGTCTCCTTGAAACTGTCCGAGGGGTTCAGCAAGGTGGCGCCGTCGATCGTCGTGGTGATCGGCTACTGTGCCGCGTTCTTCTTCCTGTCGCAGGCGTTGAAACGCGGGATGGCGATCGGTGTCGCGTATGGGATCTGGTCGGCGGTGGGGGTCGCGGTGGTCGCGATCATCGGCGCGCTGTTCCTGGACGAACGGCTCAGCGCGGTGCAGGTCGGCGGGATCGCGCTGGTGATCCTCGGCGTCGTCGCGTTGGAACTCGGCGGCGCGCACTGAGCGGCGGTCCGCCGGTGTCCGAGTGCCGTCGCTGTTCGGGTACCGCCGCCATACGACTGCCGTCGGTGTTCGGATATCACCGCCCCTCGGGTACGCGCGCGGTCGCGTGATCGGGTCTCCTTATCCGCGTGTCCTTTTGATATCGTTCGCCCACTGATACCGAGGAACGAGGGTTCGAGATGTCGGACAATATTGCCCAGGACGAGCGCGACACACCCGACGCGGGTACGCGGCCGGTCTCGATCATCACCGGCGGCGCGGGCGGCATGGGCGTGGCCACGGCCGAAATCCTCGGGCGCGACCACACGGTGGTCCTCGCGGACGTCAGGGCCGAGCGGCTCGACGCCGCCGTCGCGGCGCTCTCGGACCTCGGCATCACCGCCACGCCCGTGGTGTGCGACGTCACCGAGGAGAAGGCCGTCGAGGAGCTCTTCGACGTCGCGTCCGGGCTCGGCGTGATCGCCTCGGTCATCCACACTGCGGGCGTGAGCCCGAGCATGGGCGACGCCGACTACGTGATGCGCACCAACGTCCTCGGCACGCTGCACGTCGGCGAGGTCTTCTATCGGAGGGCGCACCCGGATGCGGCGCTCGTGAACGTGGCGTCGATGGCGGCGCATCTGCTACCTGTGGAGGCCGTCCCGTCCCAGCACTTCCCGACTGCGCTGCGCGATCAGGACGCGTTCCTCGCCGAAATGGCGGCAATCTGCGGCGCCGTCCCCGAAGAGGCGCGCTCCGGCTACGCCTACGCCATCGGCAAGAGTTTCGTGAAGTGGTACTCCGAGTCGCAGGCGGAACGGTTCAACGGGCGCCACCTGCGCATCGTCTCGGTGTCACCGGGGTCGATCGAGACCGAGATGGGAAAGCTCGAAGCCGAGGCGGGCGCGGGCGCGATGGTCGCCGATTTCGCGGTGCCACGCTGGGGAAAGCCCGAGGAGATGGCCGCCCTGTTCGCGTTCGCCGCGAGCCCGGCGGCGGGCTACCTCACCGGTACCGACATCCTCGCCGACGGCGGCGTCGTCGCCTCGATGCGGGAACGCGCCAGGGTCGCGGCGCAGGGCTGAACGGGCCGCGAGCTCTTCGAGCAAACACGAGGACCCGCACCACAGCTCCGGTGGACCCCGCGCGCCGCTCTGCCGCGCAGGCAGGCGCAAGGTCTCACACTCGGCGATGTCGCCGTGCGACCGTGCGCGCCTACATCATCGCGCTTGCTGTTCGAGTGCGCCGTCGTTCCGTGACCACGGGCCGACGCGTACACGCACGGAGACGGCGTCGCGGCGGTGAAGAGCACCCATCGCGGTGTCGGTTCGACGCGTGAGCGCACGGGACGGCGACGGGGCCATCGGACCCGCCCGAATTATCCGCGAGCCTCGTCGGCCTTCTTCGCCAGGGAATGCGCGACCGCGCCGAGTCGGGCCAGGCGCGCGTCGCCGAGCGGGGTGAGTCTGCCGCCGAGTCGGTTGGTCACGAAGCCCAGCGACATGCCCGTACTCGGATCCGCGAACGCGCCGGAACCGCCGAGACCGAAATGGCCGAACGCCGAAATGGGTTCGGCCTTGGACGGTTTCATCGGCACGCCGTGGTACCCGAGCCCCCACGGAATGCGGAAGGCCAGCACGTAGTCGGGGGTGAAGACCTGCCGCGTGGCGATCGCGTCGATGGTCTCGGGCCGCAAGAGTTGGTATCCGTCGAGCGTTCCCCCGTTGGCGAGGGCCCCGTAGAGGCGAGCCAGCGCGCGGGCCGAGAACACGCCGTTGACGCCGGGCAGCACCGAATCGTGCAGTCGCGGGTCGGCGACCAGGTCCGCGAAGCCGGCGGGCGTGGTCTCGGCGGCCGCCGAGGTGAAACGGGTGCGGCCGAGCAGGTTCGCGCCCGCGTCCCAGCTCATGCCTGCCACGGTGAGGCGCGGGAAGTTCGGGGCGATGCGGTCGCGTTCGGATTCCGGCACCCGGAACCAGAGTTCGTCGGCGCCGAGCGGTTCGGCGATCTCGGTGCGCAGCAGTTCGGTGAAGTCGCCGCCGCCGACGCGGCGGACCAGTTCGGCCGCGAGGTGTCCGAAGCTGATGCCGTGATAGCCGCTGGTCACCAGGTGTCGCGGGTCGGGTGCGGCGGCGGCGAGCGCGCCGGTGACCGCCGCGTCGTCGAGGTAGCGGTCCACCGGGCCCGCGAGCAGCCCGCGCAGGCGGTGCAGTCCGGCGCGGTGGGTCAGCAGTGCGCGGACGGTGATCCGTTCCTTACCCGCCGCCGCGAATTCCGGCCAGTATTCGGCGACGGGGGAGTCGTAGTCCAGCGCGCCGCGCTCGGCGAAGCGGTGCAGCAGCGTGGACGCGACTCCTTTGCCGGTGGAGTACGCCATCGCGACGGTGTCGTGGCGCCACGGTCGGTCTGGTCCGGCGAATCCGGCCCAGACGTCGACGACCGGCTCGCCGTGCTGATAGACCGCGAGTGCGCCGCCGCCGTCGCCGGGGCGGCGGAACAGCCGGTCGAATTCGGCGACCAGGCTCGCGTAGCGGCGGTCGACGAATTGGGTGGTCGGAATCGTGGTCACGGTCGCTCCTCTCCTTGCGTCGTCTCGTACAGCGTATGACCCAGCCCCGATTCGTCACCTCACCGCCCACCGCCGGTGACTGTGCATTTTCCTGAGTGTCACATCGGGAACCGTGATCGCAACACGGCTGTCCTACCGTGTGATCATGCCTCCACGGAGACGTTCGGCCCTGCTCGCGAGGTTGGTTGTCGACGAACCGGGCAGACCACAGGTGATACTCGGCGAGCTGCGCCGGGTGATACTCGACGGTGCGGTGCCGCCCTCGACGGTGATTCCGCTGCGCGAGGTCGCGGTGCTGTTCGGGGTCAGCCACATTCCGGTGCGCGAGGCGTTGAAGACGCTGATGGGCGAAGGACTGGTGACCCACGAGCCGCACGGCGGCTATACCGTCGCCCAGCTCACCGCCAATGAACTACGCGAAATGTACATCGTGCGTGAGACTTTGGAGACGGCGTCGCTGGCCGCGGCGGCGACCAACGCCTCCGACGCCGAGCGCGCGGAACTGCTCGAGATCAACGCGCTGCTGGAACAGGCGATCCGCGACGACGATCCGGTGGCCTACCATCGCCAGTCTCGCCGCTTCCACGTGGCGCTGACCAGGCCCTCGCGCATGTTCCGGCTGCTGCACATGCTGGAATCGGCGTGGAATGTGACCGAGCCCGTGCAGTCCATGGTGCACATCGGCGGCGCCGATCGGGTGAAACTGCACACCGATCACGCGCTCATGCTCGACGCCTTCCTCGCCCGCGACGTGGAACGCCTGCTGCTGGTGGCCGAAAGTCACCACCGCAGACTCGAGTCGGTGATCGCCACCCTGCCCACCGACACCGGACTCCTCGCGCCCGCCGATGCCGTGCCCACCGACGCTGTGCCCGCCGCGGATATATCTGTCGCGCAATAGCCGGGCAATAACGGCGCAACGGTCGGGCAATGGCCGATTCCTACCGTTTCATCCATCACAGTTTCACCCTTCGGATGGGAATCACCATGACCGAATTGCTCGCTCCGCCCGCATCGGCGGATCCGGGGACCGCGCCGCGGCCCGCACCCGACTATCACCCGCGGCTCACCAACGAGGACCTGGCTCCGCTGCGCGAACAGAAATGGAACTCCTACAACATCTTCGCGTTCTGGATGTCGGATGTGCACAGCGTCGGCGGATATGTCACCGCGGGAAGTCTGTTCGCGCTCGGCCTCGCCAGCTGGCAGGTGTTGGTCGCGCTGCTGGTCGGCATCACGATCGTGTATTTCTTCTGCAATCTGGTGGCGAAGCCGAGTCAGGCGACCGGTGTGCCCTATCCGGTGATCTGCCGCAGCGCGTTCGGCGTGCTCGGCGCGAATATCCCGGCCATCATCCGCGGCCTGATCGCGGTGGCCTGGTACGGCATCCAGACCTTTCTCGCCTCCGCGGCGCTCGACGTGGTGCTGATCAAGTTGTTCCCCGGACTCGCACCGTACGCGGTGGTCGAGGACTACGGATTCCTCGGGCTTTCGCTGCTCGGCTGGGGCAGTTATCTGCTGCTGTGGGTGGTGCAGGCGTGCGTGTTCTGGCGCGGTATGGAAGCCATTCGCAAGTTCATAGATTTCTGCGGGCCCGCCGTCTATGTCGTGATGTTCCTGCTGTGCGGATATCTGATCGCCAAGGCGGGTTGGGGCGCCATCGATCTCAGCCTCGGCGAGGTGAAATACACCGGATTCGACGCGGTGCCGATCATGTTGGGCGCCATCGCCCTCGTGGTGTCCTACTTCTCCGGCCCGATGCTGAACTTCGGCGATTTCTCCCGGTACGGAAAGTCTTTCGCGGCGGTGAAACGCGGCAATCTGCTCGGCCTCCCGCTCAATTTCCTGGTGTTCTCGCTGCTCGTGGTGATCACGGCATCGCTGACGCTGCCGGTCTACGGTGAACTGATCACCGATCCGGTGGCGACGGTGGCGCGCATCGACAGCACTTTCGCGATCGTGCTCGGCGCGTTGACCTTCACCATCGCGACCATCGGCATCAATATCGTCGCGAATTTCATCTCACCGGCCTTCGATTTCTCGCACGTGGATCCGCAGCGGATCAGCTGGCGGGCGGGCGGCATGATCGCGGCGGTCGGCTCGGTGCTGATCACGCCGTGGAACCTCTACAACAATCCCGATGTGATCCACTACACCCTGGAGACGCTCGGCGCGTTCATCGGCCCGCTGTTCGGGGTGCTGATCGCCGACTACTACCTGATCAAGCGGCAGCGGGTGGTCGTGGACGACCTGTTCACCATGTCCGAGACCGGAAGTTATTGGTACAGTAAGGGTTACAACACGAATGCGGTCATCGCCACGGCCGTCGGCGCGATCGTCGCGGTGATCCCGGTGCTGGCCAAGGGCGTGCCCGGCATGTACACCGCCGCGCAGTACAGCTGGTTCATCGGCTGCGGACTCGGCTTCGTCGTCTACTACCTGCTCGCGGCGCGCACGCGGGCGCCCGAGGAGGTCACCGCCTGATGCGCATCCGGGTCGTCAACCCGAACACCACGCGGGCGATGACCGACACGATCGAGCGGAGCGCCGCGGTCGTCATCGGCCCCGGCGTTCTGCTCGACGCCGTGACCGGCGAGATGGGGCCCGCGTCCATCGAGAGCCACTACGACGAGGCGATGAGCGTGCCCGGCGTGCTCGCGGCCGTCGCGCGCGGCGAGCAGGAGGGGGTGGACGGCTACGTGATCGCCTGCTTCGGCGATCCCGGACTCGACGCCGCCCGCGAGATCGCCCGTGGACCGGTGGTCGGCATCGCCGAGGCCGCCATGCGGACCGCGGCGTATCTGGGTCGCGGATTCAGTGTCGTCACCACGCTGGCCCGCACCGTCGGTCGTGCCGAGGATCTGGCCGAACACTACGGTCTGCGTCGGCACTGCCGAGGAATCCACGCCTGCGAATTGCCGGTGCTGGCGCTGGAGACCGACCCCGACGCCCGCAAGATCGTGACCGAAGCCTGCCGGGAGGCGGTGGAGCGCGACGGTTCCGACGCGATCGTGCTCGGCTGCGCGGGCATGGCCGACCTGTGCGAGCACATCCGGGGCGAACTGGGGATTCCGGTGATCGACGGCGTCGCGGCCGCCACCCTCACGGTGCGGTCGCTGATCGCCATGGGACTGCGCAAGTCCGGTCGGGGCGAATTCGCCGCGCCGCCGGCGAAGCCGTACGCGGGCATGCTCGCGCCGTTCGCACGGTAGTTCCGACACGCACGAGCCCCGGCCGAATGCACGGCCGGGGCTCGACGCGCGGACTCAGGCCGCGACGGCCCAGGTCAGTTCGCGCAACGCGGCATCGGGATCGGCCACGTCGACCACGAGGCGGGTGAATTCCGAACCGGCGAGGTCGATGCGGATGGCGCGACCGCCGAATCGAGTGTCCCAGAACTCTTTCCGATGCCTGCCACGATAGGTGCCCGCCGCGATCACGCCGGGGAAGAAGGTGCCGGGCGCGCGGACCCAGGGCGGGCGAAGGTCGACCTCGGCGAGTGCGACGGCGGTGATGTCGGCGACATCGACGGTGACCTGTTCGCGCAGCGACAGGATCCGGTCGACGCCGAGCACGCTCACCGTCACCGTGCTGTCATCGACTTCGAACTCGACCATGGTGCACCTCCACTTACGCCGAATGTACGTACCGTTCCAAGGATCGCCGTCGCATCTGTTTCCAGCCTGTGGCAAACCTGTGATTCAGCCAAGGTTTCGGGAGCGAACTCTCCGCGACCTGCGTTCGGGGCCGTCGGGAACCTGAGAGGAACGTGGGTGCTATCTCTACATGGCACTATGTAGATATACGCATCTGACGAGTAGCTCGGACGATGGAGGAATGCTTCCGGTGAGCTTCGGACGGAGGGAGCTCGCGACGTGACGGCACAGCCACGTCGCGGCCCCGCGATCTACTTCTCGACCAGGTGGGATGCCTCGTCTGCGATCTCCAGCACACCGCCCAACCACGGCGAATAGCTGCCGGGATCGTCGCACAGCCGCATCCGCAACGCGTCGGGCCGCACCCAGGCGTAATCGGCCACCTCGGCCGGATCGGGCCGCGGCTCACCCGCGTCCAACCGACCGATGACCACGTGATCCCATTCGTGCTCGACCCGCCCGGAACCGTGGTCTTCGGCGTGATAGCGGAAGACCCCGGCCTCGACCAGATCGGCGGCCAGACCGAGTTCCTCGGTGAGCCGCACCGCCGCCGCGTCCGTCACCGACTCGCCGGGGGCCGGGTGGCCGCAGCAGGTGTTGGCCCACAGCAGCGGGAAGCGGGTCTTCACGGCCGCGCGCCGCTGCAGCAGCACCCGGCCCGTGGCGTCGAACAGCAGCACCGAGAAGGCGCGATGCAGCAGTCCGGGCGGCTGATGCGCCTGCGATACCGGGCACGCCCCGATCGCGCGGCCCGCGTCGTCGACGAGCTCGACGGGCAGCGCCTCGCGATCGGTGCGTGGGTCGGCCAGGGTCTCGATCACCGCCCCACCTTATCGGCGGCGATCATCAGGTATTGGAAGCTGCCCTCGCGGTAGGCGGTGAGGAACGGCTTCTCCACACCCGTCGCGAGCTCGGACTTCGTGCGCAGATCCCAGTACGGGATGGTGTCCGCCGTGAGGTCGGTCACGCTGATCGGGATGAGCCCGTTATCGGCCAGCGCACGGAAGTACTCGCTGCGCGGATGGATCATGCAGCCGTAGTGCGCGTCGATCCAACTGACCGAGGACGAGCGCCCGCCGGTCAGATCGTTGGAGCAGCCGGTGATGCAGACGTAGCGGCCGCCCGGTTCGAGGAGTCGGGAGAACTCGGCGAACAACTCGAACAGGTCGACGTACATGGTCGTCTCGTTGGTCCAGATGCCGCGCATGGAACCGGATTCGAACCCGGTGTCGAGCATGTTCCGGAAATGGAACCGCACCCGGTCCTCGACCCCGCGCGCCTCGGCCTGCTCGTTGGCGAAACCCACCTGGTATTCGGAGATGGTGACCCCGTCGACCCGGCAGCCGAACCGCTGGTTGGCCATGATGCTGGTGCCGCCGCGCCCCGACCCGCCGTCCATGAGCCGGTCGCCGGGGCCGATGTCGCCGAGGTGGTCGAGCAGTAGATCGGCCTGTGCGGTCTCGAGCCGGTGCAGCTCCTCCACGATACGGCGCTGCCTGGTGTTCTCCGGGCCCTCGAGCACCGACAGGTCGGGTTCGCCGATGCCGTAGTGGTGGTGGAAGAGTCCGTCGACCTCGCCGAGTTCGGTGTTCACGCGGTCGTCGTTGGGGTTGTTGTTCCAGTACTCGGCAACGGACTTCTGGTAGCTGGTACGCAGTACAGTGCTGGTTTCGGGGTTGAGCATGGTCATCGCCGATCATCCCTCTCGCGTTGCGGTACTGGCTATTTCGCATCCTGGTAACGCTTGCTGTCGGCATGCCATGCGCGGTTGCCGCCCATCCATGCCCACAGTCCTGCCAAGAACCTGCGCAGTTCGGGCGAGCCCGAAGCGGCCAGCGGGGCCGCCTCGGTCTCGAACCGGTGCACAAGTTCGTCGTGCACGGCGGCGGTGCGCCGCACCGCCTCCCGCCGTGCACAGTTCTCTTCCGCGGCCAACACCGTGGGAAGGTTGAATTCCCGGTGTTCGGCGCGGTCTTCGCGTGCCATCGAATACAGATCATTGACCATTTGACTAGCCAACGCCGCCGTGGTGACTACACGGCGAACCCCCGGTTCGGTGTATTCGGCGGCGGATAATTCGTAGCCGCCGAGCACATCTATGGGCGCCATGCACGGTAGGAAGCTGTGCGGTTGCCGATTGGTGAGGTATTCCCAGACCGGCGGCATTCGATCCGCCACCCGCCAGCCCGCTTCCGCGCCGAGTGCGATGAACCAGCCCGCTATTTCGGTGCGCAATCGGGCCAATTGCGCCGGGGTGGCGTAGCGCGCAAGGTGTTCGAAAGAGGTTCGGAAGGCGCGCAGAATCGGGTCGGCCCGCATCGCCTCTTCCAATTGTGCGACATAGCGCACCGGAAGATGCGCGGGATCCATCGCGGCGGCCGCCAATTCGAGCCGGGGACCGAGTTCGGCGGTGGCCGTGGACGGGCTGCCGTCCGGCGCGCGTTCGTCGGCCCCTTCCTCGCAGTAGTAGTCGTCCACCGACCATTCCGAGACCGCGCATTTCGCGGCGGCCAGCAGCCGGTCGGCGTCGTCGCAGTCCGGGTGGGCCAGCATGATGAGCCGACCGAAGTCGGCGTCGCGGAGTTCGTCGAGTCTGCCCTCGTACAGTCCGATCTCGTCGGCCCAGGCGATCAGGCCGTCGTTGACGAGTTCGGCCAGTCTCGGGTCGTCGCGCACCGGCGGGGGACAGTAGAGCGGGGGGATCGGTCCCGCGTCGGTCTCCGCCGCGTCCGGCCGCGGGATGCGTGCCGATGTGGTTCCCAAACCGGTGGGACCGCAGGGTATTTCAGGGTGATCACCCGCCGTCCGCGTGGGTTCGGCGGGAATTTCGCTCGCGCGCAGCGTCTTCGGTGTGGCATCGGGCGGCGCTTCGGGCGCCGGTGGTGGTGGTAGTCGTAGCGCGGCCGATCCGACGCCGGTCGGGCCGAGCAGCCGCGCCGGGGTGACACCCGGCCGCGGCTGCCCGCTCGTCGACGAGTCGGGACGGGGAATCGACGGCGAATCCCGCTGTGGGGCTTCGGGTGTTGTCGCGGGCGCACCGAACAGCTCGGCGGGCGCGGCGGCGCCGACGGTGCCGAGCAGCGCGGCGACGGTCGCCGCCACCTCGTCCGTGGCCGGTGGCGCCGCGGCACGTGAGAGTACCGACATGGCGAACGGCCCCCGATCAGTCGGTGGTACGGGCGATCTGGACGTTGTCGAGAATGCCGAGCGCGTCGGGGACCAGCACCGCGGCCGAGAAGTAGCAGCTCACCAGGTAGCTGATGATCGAGTGGTTGTCGATGCCCTTGAAACGGATGTTGAGGCTCGGCTCGTACTCGTCCGGAATCCCGGTCTGGTGCAGGCCGATCACGCCCTGGTTCTTCTCGCCGGTGCGCATGGCGAGGATGCTCGTGGTGCCCGCGGCGCTGACCGGGATCTTCGAACACGGCAGCACCGGGATGCCGCGCCACGCGGGCAGGTGGTGTCCGTCGATCTCGACGGGCGTGGGGTAGATGCCCGCGGCGGTAGCCTGGCGGGAGAAGGCTGCGATCGCTTTCGGGTGCGCGAGAATGAGATTGGTGCCGCGCCGCATGGAGATCAGTTCGTCCAGGTCGTCCGGGGTCGGTGCGCCCGCATGGGTGTGGATGCGCTGTTTGAGGTCGCAGTTGTGCAGCAGGCCGAAGTCGGGATTGTTGACCAGGTCGTGTTCGCGGCGTTCGTAGAGCGCCTCGATGGTCAGGCGCAACTGCTGCTGGGTCTGGTTCATCGGGTCGTTGAACAGGTCGGCGACCCTGGTGTGGATGCGCAATACCGATTGCGCCAAGGACAATTCGTACTCCCGCGGGCGGGTGTCGTAGTCGACGAAGGTCGGTACGAGTTCCGGTTCGCCCTCGTGGCCGGAGGCGATCTCGATATCGGCCTCGCCGCGGGAGTTCTGCGCCCGCGCGGGTGTCGAGCCCGCCGCCGCCAGGTGCTCGCGCAACACCGGGCTCGCGGCGCGGACGTTGTCGAGTACATCCTTGGTGAGCACCAGAATCGTGGTCGGGGTCAGGGTTTTCAGCGTGTGGTCCCAGATCGCGTCGGCGTCGGTGAGCACCGCGTCGCCGTAGTGATCGCCCGCGCCGAGCAGGCCGACCTTGGTCTGCTCGCCGAATTCGCCCGCGCCGATCAGCGCGATCTTGCCGTGCACGACCAGCACCAGCTGGTTCATGGGGTTGCCGAATTCCGCGATCACCGAACCGGTGTCGAGGTCGTGCTGGACGAAGCGGTCGGCGAGCCCGGACAGGACCTCGATGTCCTCGAGGCCGTACAGCGTGGGAATCTCGGTGAGCTCCAACGGAATAACGCGCGCCGTCGGGCCGTCGATCACGTACTCGATCTCGCCGTTGCCGACCGTGTGCGTCAGACGCCGGTTCACGCGGTAGACACCGCCGTTGACCTGCACCCACGGCAGGCTGCGGCTGAGCCAGCGCGAGGTGATGCCCTGCATCTGCGGTTCGGATTTGGTGGTGGTCGCCAGTTGGTGCGCCGCCCCCGTCGACAGCGACAAGCGGGGAGCGTCCACCGAATCATCGGTCGGAACGGGCATTTCAATGGTCATGCGAAGTCCTCACCTCGAGGTGGTCACGAACGTGCACTGGAGAGAGAATCGATGGGTGTTCGGAATTACACGGACACAACGGGACATCGGTCCGCCACCGGAGCGAATTGAATTACACGCCACGGTATTTCCGGACGTTCTGATGCTAGGTCGCGGAGCCGTAGCGGCGCAGCCGAATTCGCAAGATCATCGAATGCCGTCCGGTCGGTGTGGCGACACGCGGTGAATGCGCGGACACGCTTGACCACTCGGTATGTAATGAGGATTCAGGGACGAGCAGCACTCGCGTAGCTATCTTTGGTGCATGTTCACCTGGATATACGGGTTGCCTGTCTGGCTGGACTTCATCATCATCGCCGGCATCGCCGTACTGATCACCTGCGCGGGCATCTGGTTCGCCCACCCCCTTGTCGTCGAGATCTTCGGCCCGGAACCGGGAAAGAACGACACCGTCACGATGGTTTTGACGGTCGGCGGCGTCTTCTACGGTCTGCTACTCGGCCTCATCGCCGCGGCGGCGTACGAAAACGCCGATGTGGCACAGGGACTCGTCGCCGACGAGGCGGCGGCCATCGGCACCCTGTACCGGGAGGTCAGCGCCTACCCGGAGCCGGAACGCACGCTCCTGCAACAGGATCTGCGCGATTACACCGACAACATGCTCGACGAGGCGTTCCCGGCGCTGCGGCGCGGCGCGGAGCCGGTGGGCGGCACCGCGCTGGTGACCCGTTTCCAGGGACACCTGCTGGCCTTCCAGCCGGACACCGCGTCCGAGCAGATCGTGCACGCCGCGACCATCGACCAGTTCGCCCGCTTCGATCAGGAGCGAAGACACCGGATCAACGCCGCCGCGGGCGGCATCCCGGACGTGCTGTGGATGATCATCCTGCTCGGCGGCCTGATCAACATGGTGCTGCTGTGCCTGTTCAGCCTGAACCGGGCCGCGCATCTGCTGCTCGGCGGGCTGTTCGCCTTCTTCCTCGGCGCGATGATCTTCCTGATCGCGATCCTGGACCATCCGTTCCGCAGCGACCTGAACGTGAGCCCCGAACCCTTCGAGAGCATGTACGTGAACGTGATGAGCGCGCCGTGACGCCGGGTCCCGTGGCCGCGCCGTGATCACAGCGGCCACATAATGGACCGGCGATGTGGGAAGCTCGATCTGCTGCGTCGCGTGTGTGTTGCGGGTCACGTTCAGGGTAGGGCCGGGAGCGATCGTGAAGTTGACTACGAAGGATATGACGAGCTCGGTGCGGCGGTTGATGTCCACCGCGCAGAACGGGCTCGAGGTCATCCGCTTCGGCGGACTGACCCATGACGTGGAGTCCTCGCCGTACGAGGTCGTCGAACGCAGGCGCATGTACCGGCTGCGCCACTACTTCCCCGACGAGCCCGCGCCCGCCGACGGCACGCCGCGCCCGGTCGCGCTGCTGGTGCCCCCGCTCATGGTCAACGCCGACATCTGGGACGTCAACGCCGAGCACGGCGCCGTCGGAATCCTGCACCGCGGCGGCGTCGACTGCTGGGTCGTCGACTTCGGGTCGCCCGCGACCGAGGAGGGCGGCTGGCAGCGCGACCTCGCCGACCACGTCCTCGCCGTCGACAGCGCCATCGACGCGGTCGGCGCCGCTACCGGCGCGGGCGTGCACCTCATGGGCTACTCCCAGGGCGGCATGTTCGCCTACCAGAGCGCGGCATACCGCTTCGGCAAGGGCGTCGCGAGCATCGTGACCTTCGGCAGCCCCGTCGACATCGTCGCGGGCCTGCCGTTCGGCCTGCCCTACGGCTTGGTCTCCGATGTCGCGGACTTCCTGGCCGACCACGTGCTGCCGAGGCTGCCCATCACCGACGCGATGGTTCGCCTCGGCTTCCAACTGCTCGACCCCGTCAAGACCGCCAAATCCAGGATCGACTTCCTGCGCCAACTGCACGACCGCGAGGCGCTGTTGCCCAAGGAACGGCAGCGCCGCTTCCTCAACAGCGACGGCTGGGTCGGCTACGCCGGTCCCGCCGCTGCCGACCTGCTCAAACAGTTCGTCGTCCACAACCGGCTGATGCTCGGCGGATTCGTCATCCGCGGCCAGCCGATCTCGCTGGCGGAACTGCGCTGCCCGATCCTCGCGTTCATCGGCGAGGTCGACGACATCGGCCAGCCCGCCGCGGTGCGCGGCATCGTGCGTGCCGCGCCGAACGCCGAGGTGTACGAGGCGAGTCTGGTCGCCGGACATTTCGGACTCGTCGCGGGCAGCAACGCGAGCAATGTGACCTGGCCGCTGGTACGGGAGTGGATCGACTGGCGCGAGCGCGGCGGGCCGCTGCCCGAACAGATCGTCCCTATGACCGAACACGTGCCGACCCCGGGCCCGCGCTCGGCGGCGACCAGGGTGGTGCACACCGTCGGCGCCCTCGCCGAGGCGGGCGCGGGCTTCGGCAAGTCGTTCGAGTCGCTGGCCAACAGCACCGTGCGCGGCTCGGTCGAACTGGTCGGCGAGGCGGCGCGCGCACTGCCGAGGCTGACCCGGCTCGGCATGATCCAGCCCAACACCAGGATTTCGCTGGGCCGCCTGATCGCCGAACAGGCCAGGCGCGCGCCGCTGCGGGAGTGCTTCCTGTTCGACGACCGGGTGCACACCAACGCCGCGGTCGACGCCCGCATCGACAATGTGGTGCGCGGGCTGATCTCGGTCGGCATCCGGCCCGCCGCGCGCGTCGCCGTGGTCATGGAGACCAGGCCGAGCGCGCTGGCCACGGTGGCGGCGCTCTCGCGCATCGGCGCGGTGGCCGTGCTGCTCGCGCCGGGCAGCGAACTGGACCGCGCGATCGAGCGGACCGGCGCGCATATCGTCGTCACCGATCCGGAGAACCTGCGCCAGTGCGTCGCCACGGGTCTGCAAGTGCTGGTCCTCGGCGGCGGCAGCACCCGCACCCTCGACATCCCCACCGGGGAAGGCGTGGTCGACCTCGAGCGCATAGATCCCGCACAGGTGCGGCTGCCCGCCTGGTACCGCCCCGATCCCGGTCTGGCCCGCGAACTGGCCTTCGTGCTCGTCACCGGGACCGGGGAGCGGCTGGAGACCAAATACATCACCAACCACCGCTGGGCGCTGTCGGCCTTCGGCACCGCCACCTCCGCCGACCTCGGTCGCGGCGACACCGTGTACTGCCTCGCACCGCTGCACCACTCGTCGGGACTGCTGGTGAGCCTCGGCGGCGCCATCGCGGGCGGCAGCCGGATCGCGCTGGCCCATTCCCTCGACCCGGAACGCTTCGCCGCCGAAGTGCACCGCTACGGCGTGACCGTGGTCACCTACACCTGGACCATGCTGCGCGACATCCTCGACGCGCGGGTCTTCCCGGCGGGCCACGCCCACCCGATCCGGCTGTTCATCGGCTCCGGCATGCCCGCCGGACTGTGGCGGCGCACCACCGAACAGTTCGAACCCGCGCGCGTGCTGGAGTTCTACGCCTCCATCGAAGGAGACGTGGTGCTGGCCAACGTGACCGGCGCCAAGGTCGGCTGCAAGGGCAGGCCGATGCCCGGCACCGCGAAGGTCGAACTCGTCGCCTACGACCCGATCGCCGAACGGATACGCACCGACGAATCCGGATTCGCCCGCCGCTGCGCCGACAACGAGGTCGGACTGCTGCTCGGCAAGGCCGCCGACGGTGTCGATATCTCCTCCGGCGGTCTGCGCGGCGTTTTCACCGCGGGCGACTCCTGGATGCCGACCGAGAACCTGTTCCGCCGCGACAGCGACGGCGACTACTGGTTGGTCGACCGCACCGACACCGTCATCGACACGGTGCGCGGTCCGGTGTTCACCCAGCCGATAGTCGACACCCTAAACGACATCACCGCCGTCGACCTCGAGGTGGCCTACGGGCTCCCCATCGGCGCGCACGAACTTGCGGTGGCGGCGGTCAGCGTGCGCGACGGATTCCGGTTGGAGGCCAAGGACGTGACCGAGGCCGTGCGGGCCATCGAGCCGGATCAGCGGCCCGATGTCGTGTACGTGGTCGATGACATCGCGCGCAGCGCCACCTACCGGCCGTCGACACGGGCCGTGCAGGCGCTCGGCGGGCCGCGACCCGGACCGCACACCTGGTGCTACGACCGGACCTCCGAAACCTACGAGGTCATGACCGAGGCGCACGCGAGCGCGCTGCTCGAGCCGTAGCGCGCTGCTCGAGCGGTGGCGCGCTGCTCGAGCGATTGCGGCCGCACACGCGAACTCGCGAGCGCGAGCAGCCCCGCAGACGGGTCCCCCGCGCGCGAATCGTTCAGTTCGCGAGGCCCGAGCCGACCTGTGGCGAGCTGCCGAGTCGCGAGCCTTCGGTACGAGGCATGAGCCCCCGAGCTCGTCCGCTCTCGCAGCGGTCTACGGCCGGTAACGAATCACCTTGCCGAACAAAGGTTTCGATAACGGATACGAGCCGGTACGAGCACATCGAGGTGCCGTCGCCGGATTCGGCACGTAGCATCCGTCGGTGTGAGGGCGAGCGTCATCTACCACAACCGAACCACCTACGAACTCCTGATGCGCGGACTGTACGGGCGGCACTACGGCGCCAGGTACCGGGCGATCGCGGATCTGATTCCCGACGGCGCGAGCGTGGTCGACCTCTGCTGCGGCCCGGCCACCCTCTACACCGGATACCTGCGCGAGCGCGGCGTCGAATACACCGGACTCGATCTGAACGCGGGATTCGTCGCCCGCCTGAACGCCTCCGGCGGCACGGGCGCCGTCTGGAACATGCATTCCGACGAACCGCTGCCCACCGCCGACTATGTGCTCATGCAGGCGAGCCTCTACCACTTCCTGCCCGACCCGGCCCCGGTCCTGAACCGGATGCTGGCCGCGGCCCGCAAACAGGTGATCATCGCCGAACCGGTCCGCAATCTCGCCTCCAGCGACAACAAGGTGCTCGCGGCGGTGGCGCGGCGCTTCACCGACGCGGGCGAGGGCGCCGAGGAACACCGGTTCACCGAGACCAGCCTCGACGCCTTCCTCGACCGCTACGCCGACCGCGTCGAACAGCGGTCGCTGATCGCGGGTGGCCGCGAGAAACTCTACGTACTGTCGGCGTGACCTAGACCGTGAACGCGGTGACCGCGTCGACCACCCGGTCGACCTGGTCGTCGCGCAGGGCGGGCCACAGCGGCAGCCGCACCACGGTGCCGGAGAATTCGGCGCTGCGCGCGCACGGCGTCGGCGTGCGGCCCAGCTTCAGGCCCGCCGGACTCGAATCCAGCGGCACGTAGTGGAACGGCGCCGAGATGCCGCGCGCCGACAGGTGCGCGATCAGGTCGTCGCGGCGCTGTTCGGTGGGGGTGCGCAGGTAGTACAGGTGCGCGGTGTGCTCCCGATCCTCGGGCACCCGCATGAGCGTGACATCGTTGCGCGCGGCCCAGTCGGGCAGCGCTTCCGCGTAGCTGTTCCACACCCGGTGCCGCTCGGCCTGGATGGCGTCGAATTCGTCGAGTTGGGCGTCGAGCACCGCCGCGTTCAACTCGCTGGGCAGATAGCTGGAGCCGATGTCCTGCCAGGAGTACTTGTCCACCGCGCCGCGCAGGAAGCGGGCGCGGTCGGTGCCCTTCTCGCGGATGATCTCCGCGCGCGCCATCAGGATCTCGTCGGTGAGCAGCAGCGCGCCGCCCTCGCCGCAGTGCACGTTCTTGGTGTCGTGGAAACTCAGCGTGCCCATGGTGCCGATGGTGCCGAGCCGACGGCCGCGCCAACTGCCGCCGAGACCGTGCGCGTTGTCCTCCACGATCGCGAAACCGTGCGTATTCGCCAGGTCGAGCAGCCGGTCCATATCGGCGGCGACACCGCCGTAGTGGATGACGACCACGGCCTTGGTCCGTTCGGTGACCGCCGCGGCTACCGATTCCGGGTCCAGATTGCCGGTGGCCGGGTCGATATCGGCGAAAACGCAAGTCGCCCCGCGCAGCGCCATGGACGTGGCCGTCGAGGTGAACGCGAAGCTCGGTACGACGACCTCGTCGTCGGGCCCGAGTTCGAGCAGCAGCCCGGCCATTTCCAGCGCCGACGTGCACGAGGTGGTCAGCAGCGCGTGCGGTGCGCCGGTGATGGCGCGCAACTTGGCGGTGGCCGCCGCCGTGAACTGTCCGTCGCCGTGACTGTGGTCGGAGGCGAGCACGGCCTCCAGATTGGCGAGTTCCCGGCGCGCCCGGAACGGGCGGCTGAAGATGACGCGGTCAGTGCTCAAGCCGGTCGGTCCCCCTGCTGGCTGCGGTCGTTGACAGTTCCCGGTACTCCGCGACCGGATCCGTGGTTACGGAGGCTACCGCCTCACCCGATTCGCGCGCCGGGCGAGGGGTCGGCGTCGCCACCGTCAGATACAGCGGCTTGCCGACCAGCACGTGCAACGCGACCCCGAGATATTCGGCGATGAGACCGAGCGAGAACAGGATCGCCCCGGAACACAGCAGCAGCACCACGATGGTCGAAGCCCAGCCTTCGGGCGCCCAGTCGTCGGCGCTCAACGCCTCGTAGACGACGACACCGGCCATCGCCACGCCGCCGAGCGCGAGTGTGACGCCGAGCAGGCTCACCAGGCGCAGACCGCGAGTACCGCTGCACAGCACCATCTTCCAGAACAGCGAGAACAGCCTGCGGTAGTTGTAGCCGGACTCCTGTCTGCCCTCGGCGCGCAACTCGACCGGCACCTGCGCCACCCGGCCGACCACCCAGGTGAGCGCGACATCGAGATAGACGCCATTGGAGGCGACCTCGGCCAGCTGCCGTCCGATATCGCCGCGGATCAGGCGGTAGCTCTCGAACCGGGTGGAATCGGGGAAGGCGAAAACGGTGGCCAACACCAGTTTGGCGCCGCGCGAGGTGAGATTGCGCAGGAAGCCGTGCGGGCGGGTGTTGACCGGTTTCGAATAGACCAGGTCGGCCCGCTCCGAGAGCGCCGCGTCGAGAAAGGCGGCGATGAAACCGGGATCGTGCTGGCCGTCCTCGTCCATGGTGACGATCCAGTCGCCGCGCGCCGCCGACATGCCCGCGATGGTCGCGGCGTCCTGGCCGAAGTTGCGGCTCAGCCAGACCGTGCGCACCTCGGCGTAGGTCTTCTCCAGTTCCTGGAGCACCACGTCGGAGCGGTCGGGTCCGTTGTCGTGGACGAGGATGATCTCCGACACCGCGAACGGCGCACCGGACGGTGTGTGCCCGGTCGCGGTCAACTCGTGGAGTTCGGCGACGAGCGCCCCGATGGTGCTCTCACCCCGGTAGACCGGGACGACGACCGAGACGGCGTGCGGTCGGTCGATGCCGGGCAGATCGCGCGGCGCGGCATCGGCGGACCGGAACGGGCGCGCGGACGGCAGAGGTGTTGAGGGAGGCGGCATCAGCTTGATCGACTTTCGAGGACGGTGCGTGCCGGAATTTCCGCTGGACAGCAGAGCCCGAACCGCCGTGAACTCTAACACGGCGGGCCCAGCGCACCCGGTAGCCGGACATCACACCATCATCATGGCCCGCGACGCCGATGCCAACCTCTTGCGGTGCCATGTAGGGTTTGGATCTCGTGACGGATAGTGCTGTACCGAAGACGACGAACGACGGGGGCCACAGCCTCGCGAAGGATGTCGTCTCCGCCTCCGATTCCGCTGTGACGCCGTCGGATTCGCGTCGCGAAGCGATCCGGTGGGCGATCGTCACCGTGGTCGGTGTTATCGCCGGTTACGCCGCCGTCCTGCTGGCCAACGCCCGCCATTTCTTCACCGACGACACCGAGTCCCAGTACACCGCCCTGTGGGTCGGACTCGGCCGCTCGCTGCGCGACGGAAACTTCCCCGTCATGGTGCCCGAACAGTGGATGTCGGGGAACAACACCATGGACGACGCGGGACTGTTCAACCCCCCGCAGTTGCTCATCGACCTGATCGCGCCATCGATCGACAACGTGGCCGTGTACGCGACGGTCGTCAAACTGATCTTCGCGATCATCGCCGCCACCGGCGTGTACCGCATCTGTCTGGTCTACGGCAGCAGGCCGCAGTGGGCGGCGGTGGCCGGTGTCGCCTTCCCGCTCTCGGGTTTCTTCCTGTTCTTCGACCAGGCCAGTTGGATGACCGCGCTGACCGGCACCGCCTGGCTCGTGCACGCCTGGGCCTCGGCCGTGCGCTACACCCGAGGACAGTCCGGACCGATCCCGGTCTTCGTGTTCCTGTACCTGACCATCTCCACGCAGTACATCTTCCCCGCGGTCGAAGCCGCGCTGATGCTGCTCGCGGTGGCCGTCGGCGAACTGGTGTACCAGCGCCGTTGGCAGCCGGTGTTGCGCCTGACCCTGGCATCCACGTGCGCGGGCCTGGCCGGTCTGCTGACCTTCCTGCCGAGCATGCTCTCGGCCAAGGTGACCTGGCGCGGCACCGCCCAGATCATCAACGACCAGTTCCTGACCGTGCCGTGGTCGGAATCGCTGAACGCCAGCCTGCCCAGCTCGCTGCCCGCCTTCACCTCGTGGTGGGGTTACGTGCAACCGATGCCGGTCACCTACATCGCCTGGTTCCTGATCCCGGCGCTGGCCTTCGTCGACTGGGGCCGGGCGCGGGCGGCGTGGCGCGAACTCACCGCTGTCGCCCTGTTCTCGATCATGATGCTGATGTGGACCGCGGGGCCGGGCTCGGTCGGACCGCTGCGCTGGCCGGTGCGCGTGCTGCCCATGCTCGCCATCGGACTGCTGGTGCTGGTCTGCGTGCTCGTCGGACGGTTCGGCACCCTGCGTGATCCGAAGAGCCGGTGGATCGCCGCGGGCGTGCTGATCGGCCTGCTGTGGGTGCGTACCTTCTCCGCCGACCCGCGCGACTGGTACTGGCATGTGCTCGCCGCGGTCGCGGTCGCGGGCCTGGTGTACGCGGTGGTCTGGCTGGCCCGCCACCGCGGCGTCGCCGCCGCCTGCGCGCTGACCATCGTCGCGATGTTCCCGATCGCCTACGTCCAGGTCGAGGCCGCACAACCGACGCCCATGTCGTGGAATCTGCCCGCCAAGCGTTCCGAGGCCATGGCGAAGTTCCCCGACTTCACCGGCACCACCATCCAACTCGGTGACCGCGGACTGTTGCAGCCGCAGGACAAGAGCATCGACGCCGCCTACGGTTCGCTGGTATTCGGCAACTACGCCAGGGCGCTGGAACAGACCTATGTCAACGGCTACACCCCCACCGGGCACTTCTACTTCGGCGAGCTGACCTGCATGCGCTGGGACAGTAGCGTCTGCCCCGACGCCTACCGCCGCATGTTCGCCCCCGAACCGACCACCGGCAAGCCACTGGTCGACCTCATGAAACTGGACCGGGTGGTACTGCAGCGCGCGCTGTTCCCCGACGCGGTGAACCAGCCCGCGCCCGAAGGCTGGAAGTGGGTGGACTACCCCGGCCACACCCGCTACATCGCGGTCCTCGAACGCGAGAACGGCCCGGTCTCGACGGTCGACGGCCGCGTCTCCGACACCAAGAACGTCGACGCCGTATCCCTGTCGGAGACCGACACCACCAGCCGCGTGCGCGTCACCTCCGTAGACGGCGGCCGAGTGGTCTTCGCCCGCCTCGGCTGGCCCGGCTACCGGGCCACTCTGAACGGCAAACCCGTCGAATTCACCACCATCGCCAAATCCTTTGTCGCGGTCAACATCCCGGCCGGAACCCAGAACGCCGAATTGGTACTCACCTGGCGCCCGCCCGGCTGGAAGATCGGCATCGCCACCCTCGCGGCAGGCCTGCTCGGTATCGGCCTCCTGCAATGGCTGCACATTCGCTCACGCCGCCGCGACCAGGACACGCCCGACCCCGAATCCACCCCGCGCGAGCCGGAACGCGAACTGGCCGAAGCGGTCTCGTAACCGGGCGATCGCGTCGGGGGCTGCCGCGTCGAGAGCGCGGGTTGCTGTCGAGTGTTCCGGCATCCGGTGTGTCGAGGGGCGCGGTGTCGAAGGTGGACACCGGCACCGTATGGTCTGGGACTCGTGGCGGAAACCGGTACCCGCGTCCGGCGGGACGTGTACGCGTGGGGTCTGATCACCGCGGTCGGCGTGGTCGCGGGGTATCTCGCGGTCCTGCTCGCCCATCCCCGGCATTTCTACACCGACGACACCGAATCGCAGTACGCGCCACTGTGGGTGATGCTCGGCCGGAATCTGCGTGACGGCCGCCTGACCACGATGGTTCCCGAGCACTGGATGGCGGGCAACTACACCATCGAGGAGGCGGGCCTGCTGAATCCGCCGCAGCTGCTGATCGACCTGATCGCGCCCTCGGTGGACGACCTCGCCCTCTACGCCACCGTCGTGAAGCTGCTCTTCGCGATCGTCCTCGCCCTCGGGGTGTTCCGCGTCTGCGACACCTACGGCGCGGCACTGCCATGGGCGTGCGTGGCGGGTGTCGCCGCTCCGTTCACCGGTTGGCTGCTGTTCTTCGACGAGGCAAGCTGGTACACCGCGTTCACCGGCACCGCGTGGCTGGTGCACGCCTGGGCCTCGGGGGTGCGGTACGCGCGCGGCCGCGGCGGTCCGATACCGACCTTCGTCTTCCTCTACCTGGCGATCTCGGTCCAGTACATCTTCCCGGCGGTCGAGGCGGGCATCGTGATCGCCGCCGTGGTGGTCGGCGAGGCGGTCCGGCAGCGGCGGTGGCAGCCTTCGGCACGGCTGCTCGCGGTCGCCGGGTGTGCGGCGGCGGCCGGTCTGGCGACCTACCTGCCGAGCATGCTGTCGGCGAAGGTGACCTGGCGCGGCACCGCCCAGATCAACAACGACCAGTTCCTTACCGTGCCGTGGTCGGAATCACTGAACGCCTCGCTGCCGAGCGCCCTGCCCGCCTACAGCTCGTGGTGGGGTTACGTGCAGCCGATGCCGGTCACCTACATCGCCTGGTTCCTGATCCCGGCGCTGGCCTTCGTCGACTGGCGCCGGGCCCGACGCGACCGGCGCGAGTTCACCGCCATCGGCATCGTCGCCGTCACGGCCCTGATGTGGACCGCGGGACCGGGCGCCATCGGCCCGCTGCGCTGGCCCGCCCGCGTCCTGCCGCTGCTCGCCCTCGCTCTGCTCGTGCTGGTGTGCGTCCTGCTCGGCCGGTACGCGACGGTGCGCCGGTGGCGGGAGCGCGCGATCGCCTCGGGTGTGCTCATCGGGGCGCTCTGGTTGCGCTCGGTCTCCGCCGCTCCCGACGAACTGCCGTGGCATGTGATCGCCGCCCTCGGTGTCGCCGCGCTCGGCGCCGCGGTGGTGTGGCTCGGCGCGCGCCGGGGAACCGCCGCCGTCTGCGTGCTCGTGGTCGCTTCGATCGCTCCGGTCGCCTACCTCCAGGTGCGCGCCGCGCAACCGACACCCATGGGCTGGAATCTGCCGGAGCGGCGCTCGGAGATGAAAGCCGCATTCCCCGATTTCCCCGGCGTCACCCTGCAACTGGCCGACCGCGGACTGATCGCGCCCTCGGAACGGACACTCGACGGCGCCTACGGATCGTTGGTCTTCGGCAACTACGCCAAGAATCTGGAACTCACCTACGTGGGCGGATACACCCCGAACGGGCATTTCTGGTTCGGCGAACTGCTGTGCATGCGCTGGGACACCAGCGTCTGCCCCGACGCCTACCGCCGCGCGTTCGCCGTCGAGCCGTCCACCGGACGGACCGTCGTCGACCTGATGCGAGTGGACCGGGTGGTCCTGCAGAAGGCGCTGTATCCCGACGCGGGCGTCGATCCCGCGCCGCCGGGCTGGACCTGGGTCGACTATCCGGGGCATGAACGGTGGATCGCGGTACTCGAACGACGCGACGGGCCGCTGCCGTCCGGTCGGATCGGTGCGACCGAAGACGTCACCGCAGTATCGGTGTCCGAAACCGACCGCGCGAGCCGTGTCCGGGTGGACTCCGCGACCGGTGGGCGCGTTGTCTTCGCGCGATTGGGCTGGCCGGGGTACCGTGTCACCCTCGACGGCAAGCCGATCCCTTACCAGCTTGTCGCGAAAACCTTTGTCGCGGTCGATATCCCGGCGGGAACGCGGGACGGCGACCTGCGACTGACCTGGTATCCGCCCGGCCGCACCCTCGGCGCGGCGGCAATATTGCTCGCACTACTCGGAGTGGGGGTTCTGCAATGGGGCCATCGACGGACACGTCGGCGCGACGAACCGAGCGCGGTGTCGCCGAGCGCGACATCACCGAGACCCGGCGCGACATCACCGAGCGAGGTATCGCCGAGTACGGTGTCGTCGGGCGTGACGTCTCCGACCACGGCGTCACCGGGTGCGACGTCTCCGACCACAGCGTTGCCGGGCGCGACGTCACCGAACACGGTGGGACCGGCGGAAGCGAGACGATGAGCGGCGAGATCTTCGGCGAATCCGCGGGACACGCGGGCGCCACCGGCGCCGAGGACCCCGGTCCGCTGCTGCGTCTGGTCCGCCGCCAGGAATTGGCCTTCGCCGTGGTCGGCGGCGCGAACACCCTGCTCGGCATGGGTCTGACGGTGTTGTGGCTGACCATCCTCGGCCCGGACACCCGGCCCATGGTGGCCGTGGTACTCGCCTACGCCATCGGCATCGCGGTCGCGTTCGTCCTGCACCGCACGCTGGTGTTCCGCGTGCGCGGCCACGTCCTGCGCGACTTCCTGCGATTCTGCGTGGTCAACTCCGGCGGCTTGCTGCTGAACGTGCTGCTGCTCGAACTCGCGGTCACCGTGCTGCACTTCCCGGACCGACCGGCCGCGATCGTGGTCATGGGCCTGGTCGCGGTGGCGAGCTTCTTCGGGCACCGCTACATCTCGTTCCACCGGCCGGCCGTCGCGGCGGACGGTTCCCGCCCCGATCCGTCGGCGGGGTAGGTTATCGGCTATGCCGCACGAGACCGTTCTCGACCCGACGCTGTTGAGCCTGCTCGCCTGCCCGCAGGACAAGGGGCCGTTGCTGCTGGTCCGCGCCGAGGACGGCGCGAGCCTGTTCTACAACCCGAGGCTGCGCCGCGCTTACCCGATCGAGGACGGCATCCCGGTGCTGCTGATCGACGAGGCGCGCGAGGTCGGCGAGGCCGAACACGAGGGTTACCTCGCCCAGCAGTCCGGCGCGTGATCAGCCGAATTCGACCGGGCCGGTGAGGTAGCGCTGCAACGTCGGTCCCACGGCCGCGACCAGTTCGGGACCGGGCATCGAGGCGATCGGCTCGACGCCGACGAGTTTGCGCGCCACCAGAATTCCCATCATCTGCGAGGCGACAAGGCCGATCCGCGCCCGCGCGTCGTCTTCCGGTGTCGCGATGCGCAGCCGGACGCGTTCGAGCACCACTTCGAGGATGAACATGCGGGCCATCGACATGTCCCCGCCCGCGAGCATGCTGCGCAGCACCGCGACCAGCCCCGGTCCGGCGGGGGAGTCCCATACCTCGACCACCTCGCGCAGGATCGTGGCCCCGAGTTGTTCGATCGGGGCTTCCAGGATGGTCGACAGGGGCTTCTCGGGATCGATCGGCAGTTGCGCCATCGCCGCGAACAGTTGGCGTTTGGTGCCGAAATAGTGGTGCACGAGCGCGGGATCGACCCCGGCGTCACCCGCGATGGCGCGGATCGAGGTCTGGTCGAAACCGTTGCGGGCGAAGCGGGCTCGCGCGGCTTCCAGGATCGCTTCGCGCGCGCCGGAACGACCGGGTCTGCGCCCGGAGCGGGACGGGCGCATGGCGGCCTCGTCGGTCGGGTCCGTGCCGTCACCGGCGTCCTCGGGGTGGACGCTGTCGGCGGAACCTGCGCTCATGTGGTCCTTCGTCGTAGGGTCGCGGCGCCGAGACACAGCGCCACCACCGCGAAGGCCGCGACGATGGCGATGTCACGCCACATCCGGCCGGTCGCCTCGGTGTTGACCGACACCTGTTGCAGCGCGTCCACCGCGTAACTGAGCGGCATCACATTGCTGATCGGCTCCAGCCAGCTCGGCAACTGGTCGCGCGGCACGAGCAGGCCGCACAGGAAGATCTGCGGTGCTACCACCACCGGCATGAACTGTACGGCCTGGAATTCGGTGCGCGCGAAAGCGCTGGCCAGCAGACCGAGCGCGACACCGCAGACCGCGTCGACGACGGCGATCAGCACCACCCAGCCCGGATTGCCCGCGGCTTGCAGGTCGAGCAGGCCGAAGGAGACCAGGCAGGCCGCGATCGCCTGTCCGGCGGCGGCCACGGAGAACGCGGTGCCGTAACCGGCGAGCAGGTCGACCTTGGACAGCGGCGTGGTGAGCAGTCGCTCCAGGGTGCCCGAGGTGCGTTCGCGCTGCATGGCGATCGCGGTGATCAGGAACATGACGATGAACGGCAGGATGCCGAGCATGCTGATGCCGACCCGGTCGAACAGCGACGGACCGTGCGGCGGCCGCGGCGCGTCCTGGTAGATGAAATACAGCAGGGCCATCAGCAGCGCGGGCACCACGAGGATCATGCCGACGGTGCGGTGGTCGCCGCGCAGTTGACGCAGGATGCGCCCGGTGGTGGCGAGGTAGGGCCGCAGCGGCGGCCGGGCGGGGGCGAGGGTGGCGCTCATGCGATGGGTCCCGTCGTGATGAGGGTGAGGAATGCCTGTTCGAGGTTCTGTTCGCCGGTGCGTTCGCGCAGCTCGTCCGGGCTGAGTTCGGCCAGCAGCGTCCCCTCGCGCAGCAGGAGCAGCCGGTCGCAGTGTTCGGCCTCGTCCATCACGTGACTGGAGACCAGCAGCGTTGTGCCGTTCGCGGCGAGTTCGTGGAACTGCTTCCATAGTTCGACGCGCAGCACCGGGTCGAGTCCGACGGTGGGTTCGTCGAGGACGAGCATGTCCGGTCGCGCGACCAGTGCGCAGGCCAGCGATACCCGCGTCTTCTGGCCGCCGGAGAGTTCGTCGCCGCGCTGGTGGGCGTGTTCGAGCAGGCCGACCGAGGTGATCGCCACGTCGACGTCGTCGCGGTCGCGACCGTAGAGCGCGGCGTAGTAGGCGACGTTCTCGCGCACGCTGATATCGGGGTAGATGCTCGGCGCCTGCGTGACGTAGCCGATGCGCCTGCGTAGTTCGGGCGAGCCCGCGGGCAGGCCGAGCGCCGAGACCGCGCCGCTCGCCACGATCTGGGTGCCGACGATGCTGCGCATCAGGGTGGTCTTGCCGCAGCCGGAGGGGCCGAGCAGCCCGGTGATCGAGCCGCGCGGGATCGTCAGCGAAATATTGTGCAGGACTTCGCGTTTACCGCGCCGCACGGTGAGGTCGCGGATGTGCACGGCGGCGGACGGCGATGGCTGCGACATGGTCGCCTCAATTCATCGTGTGTTGAATTCACTACATGATGAATTTAGCGCCGCGGCACCGGGCGCACAAGGGTTCCTCGCCCGCACCGGCGTGTCTCGCGTGCGTCGCGCCGTGGTTCAGCGTCGCGCCGTGGTTCAGTGACCGTGCGGAATGTGCGTCGCGGCATCCTGACCGGGCTCGACGACCACGAATTGGCCCATCATCGCGGTGTCCTCGTGCCACAACAGGTGGCAGTGGTACATGTACGGCGTCGTCGGGTCGGCCGGTCCGTCGAAGCGCAACGCCAGCCGGACGGTCCGGCCCGGCGCCACGTACACGGTGTCCTTCGGACCCGACAGCGCGGGCGGAGGCGGCGCGCCGTCCACGCTCAGCACCGCGAACCGCACGTCGTGCACGTGGAAGTTGTGCGGCATGCCATCGGTATTGCGCACCTCCCAGATCTCCTCGGTGCGGCGCGTCACCGCGAAATCGATGCGTCCCATATCCATCGCCCGGCCGTTGATCCCCGACAACTCGAGTGTGAAATGCCGCTCGCGCACGGCCGCCGCGCCGTCGGGCGTTGTGGTCGGGGCGAGGACGGCAGGCAGTTCGGGGGAGGGGCGCAGCGCATCGGCCGCACGCAATTCGAGGATGTCGAAACCGTCGTCGCCGCCGGAGAAACGCCGATTCCAGAAATCCAGCCCATCCGTGCGCGGTGTACTGCGCAACACCGTGCGCTCACCGGGGCGCATCCGCACCACGATCTCGGCACGCTCGCCGGGCGACAGAGCGAGCCGCGACAGGGAAGCGGGCCGGGACAACAGTCCGCTGTCGGTTCCGATCAGGGCGAAGTCGCGGTCGTCGGAGAAACCGAAGTCGTACCGGCGCGCGGTGGAGGCGTTGAGCAACCGGAGTCGCACGAGTTCGTCACCCACCTCGTGGAACGGCGCGAGCGTTCCGTTGACCAGGATCTGCTCACCGAGGAAACCGACATCGCGGAACATCCGATGCGTGCCGTCGAGCCGGTTGCCGCGCAAGCTCACGTCCTGGACGACGACCGGGACATCGTCGACACCGTAGGCGTGCGGCAGGGACAGCGCGTCGGAGGTGTCGTCATCGAGGAAGAACATGCCGGCCAGGCCGCGGCGGACATGGGATTCGGTCGTCCCGTGCGGATGCGGGTGGTACCAGAGCGTCGCGGCGGGCTGATCGACGGTCCACGTCGGAGTCCACCTCCCGCCCGCCGCGATCGCCTGATGCGGGCCACCGTCCATGACGGCGGGCAGATGCATGCCGTGCCAGTGCACCGATGAGGTCTCCCCGAGTCGATTATCCACCTCGACACGCACCCGCTCGCCACGCCGCGCACGCAGCGTCGGACCGAGGTGGTCGCCGTTGAACCCCCAGGTCTCCGTCCAGGTGCCGGGCCGGAATTGTGTTCGCCCGGAACGCATCTCGAGGCCGAACACCCGGACTCCTTCGGCGTCCACCGTCCCCGTGTCCAGCGTCGGAATCGCGAGCCGGTGGGTGAAATCCACGCCGCCGATCGTCGAGACGGGCGCCCTCGTGTAGGTCACCGCGACACATCCGACGGGGATCGCGGCGATCGCGACCACCGTGAGTACCGCCGCCATCGTCCACCGCCGCCACCTGCGGGAGTTGTCCTGCGCAAACATGCCATGACGGTAGGAATTCGAGCTGCCACACCACATCCGGGAACGCCCCGGTTCGGCCCCCGATCCATCCCTGACAACCCGATGGGCGCGGTGGGTTCGAAACCGGACGTTGGTTGCGGCCGAGATCGAATGGGTCGCGATCGGGTGTGGCTCGAGGTGGGGCATGACCGCGATCGAGTCGGTCGCGGTCGGGTTCGGATCGGAGTGGGCCGGTCCCGAATCAGGTGGATCGCGGTCGGTCCGGACCGAGTGGGCCGTGGTTCGGTCCGGATGAAGTGGGTCCTGGTCGGGGCCGGATCGCGTCGTCTCGGGCAAGTGGGGCGCGGACGGCTCGGTGCAGCGTTGCGGGAGAATGTCGGCTGTGTCCGCCGATCAACTCGCGCTCGATCCTCCCGCCGCCGCCCGACGACTGCTCGGTTCGACACTCTGGTCGGGCGCTGTCGGCGTGCGGATCACCGAGGTGGAGGCGTACGGCGGTGACCCCGCCGGGCCGTGGCCCGACCCCGCCTCGCACTCCGGTCGCGGCCGCACCGCCCGCAACGCCGTGATGTTCGGACCGGCCGGTTCGCTCTACGTATATCTCAGCTACGGGA
This sequence comes from Nocardia bovistercoris, assembly GCF_015674855.1. GTDB lineage: Bacteria > Actinomycetota > Actinomycetes > Mycobacteriales > Mycobacteriaceae > Nocardia > Nocardia bovistercoris. The sequence continues at coordinate 200,937 of NZ_JADMLG010000014.1, forward strand.
TGCACTACTGCCTGAACGTGACCACCGGCCCGGACGGCACGGCGAGCGCCGCACTGCTGCGCTCCGGCGAGGTGATCGCCGGATTCGACGAGGTGCGCGCCCGCAGACCCGCCGCCCGCTCCGATCCCGACCTGGCGAAGGGCCCCGGCAATTTCGGCAGCGCCCTGGGAATCACATTGCACGACTACGGAACTCCGCTCCTCGATCCGACCTCCCCGATCCGGCTGGAACTCGCCGCCCCGGCCCGGTCCGCCGACATCGCACACGGCCCGCGCGTCGGCGTCAGCCTCGCCGCCGACATCCCGTGGCGCTTCTGGCTACCCGCGTCACCGACGGTCTCGACCTACCGCCGCAGCCCACGCGCCCCCCGCCCCACCGCCGAAACCGCCTGACCACCTGGTCGCACCGAATCTTCCTGCCGATCCCCGACAACTTTGCGACCGCGAGCCCGACAGCCGTCCTGCGCTTCGCGAGCCGCAGCGAGTCGACATCGCGAGCGAATCAGCGGTTCGAGCCCGACTGCCGCTCCGCTGCCACCGGCGGCCGCCGACGGTCCGGCTCCGCTCGGCTCGGCGGAAAATCGGTCGTGCGAGCGACGGTCGATGGCACACGATGATCGGCGACACCTGCGCATCGGCGCAGGACAGCGGTGCGGAAAGATGGGACGGCGTGAGCGGCGACATCATCGATGAACTGACCTGGCGCGGACTGATCGCACAGTCCACCGACCTCGACGCCATGCGCTCGGCGCTGGCCGACGGCCCGCTGACCCTGTATGCCGGTTTCGATCCGACGGCGGCCAGCTTGCACGCCGGACATCTGGTGCCGCTGCTGGCGTTGAAGCGGTTCCAGCGCGCGGGGCACCGCCCGATCGTGCTCGCGGGCGGCGCCACCGGACTGATCGGTGACCCGCGCGATGTCGGTGAGCGCACCATGAATTCGACCGACACGGTCGCCGACTGGGCCGTGCGCATCAGGTCGCAGCTGGAGCGTTTCGTCGACCTGGACGACTCGCCGACCGGCGCGCTCATCGTGAACAACATGGACTGGACCGGTTCGCTGTCCACGGTCGACTTCCTGCGCGATATCGGCAAGCACTTCTCGGTGAACGTCATGCTGGCCCGCGACACGGTGAAGCGCCGTCTCGACGGTGACGGCATCTCCTACACCGAGTTCAGCTACATGCTCTTGCAGGCCAACGACTACCTGCAATTGCGCCGCGCGCACGGCTGCCTCCTGCAGGTCGGCGGGTCCGACCAGTGGGGCAACATCATCGCGGGCGTCGAGTTGAACCGCCGGGTGGACGCCGCGGCGGTGCACGCGCTGACGGTGCCGTTGGTCACCTCCTCCGACGGCAAGAAGTTCGGCAAGTCGACCGGCGGCGGCAGCCTCTGGCTCGATCCGGAGATGACCAGCCCCTACGCCTGGTACCAGTACTTCGTGAACACCGCCGACGCCGATGTGCTGCGCTACCTGCGCTGGTTCACCTTCCTCACCCGCGAGGAACTCGACGATCTCGAGAAGGCGACGGTGGAACGCCCGCACGCTCGTGAGGCGCAGCGCAGGCTCGCCGCCGAGATGACCACCCTGGTGCACGGCGAGGCGAACACGGGCGCGGTGCAGTTGGCGAGCCAGGCCCTGTTCGGGCGCGGGGAACTGCGCGACCTCGATGAACCGACCTTGGGTTCGGCGCTGCGCGAGGCCGCGCTCGACGGGACGGTCGCCGAGCTCGGCGCCGGGGCGGCGACCACGATCGTCGACCTGCTGGTGGTCAGCGGGTTGTCCGACAGTCGTGGCGCGGCCCGGCGCGCGGTCAACGAGGGCGGGGCCTACGTGAACAACCAGAAGATCGCCGATCCCGAATGGACCCCCGCCGAGGGCGATTACCTGCACGGACGCTGGCTGGCGCTGCGTCGCGGCAAGCGGAACATCGCCGGTGTCGTGCGGTCCGGCGACTGAGTTGATCGTGGCTTGGGTCACACTTCTGCGGCCCAAGCCCGGTTTTCCCGCTGTCGCGAGTCGCTGACCTGGGGAATCACAGTGCTGTAGTGCGGATTTGACGCGACGTTCTCCGCCGCGTAACTTATGTCGAGTCAGAGCGACACGGACACCGACCCGGAGCCCGAAAGCCCAGCTCAGAAGCTGGAACAGGGACCGGGAAACGAGGTAGTACGAGGAGCGCCTGGCCAACCTGTAGAACACTCGGCCCGACACGCACGACCCTGCGGACTTGACTCCGTGAGGCTGTGTGGATAGGCTGGAAAAGTTGCCTCACGAAAGTTCCGGTTGAATTCCGGTATGGAAGTGTGTGCGTGTGTTCTTTGAGAACTCAATAGTGTGTCGATGAATGTCAGTGCCAAATGTTTTTGGTTCCTGCTGCTCGTACCCCCGTGTGGGTGGCAGGGTTTATTTTGTCAGCTAATTTTCTGGC
>NZ_JADMLG010000015.1 GCF_015674855.1 Nocardia bovistercoris
GGATCGGCGACGAGCAGATCGGTGGGCTGATCCGCGGTGAGCGGATCGGGTGGGAACGGCTACGCGCGGCGATCGCGCAGGCCAAACCCCGATTGCCGCGTGATCACGGGCATCTGGCCGCACTGGACGCCTCGTATTCGTATCTGCGGCAGTTCACTCCGGCGGTGTTGTCGACGGTGCGGTTCGCCGGCGGGACCGCGGCGACGGAGTTGTTGATCGCGGTGCACATGCTGCGCGAGTTGAACGCGACCGGCGCCCGCAAGGTGCCTGAGCAGGCTCCGGCCGGGTTCGTGCCGACGAAGTGGCGCGGCTACCTCGACGAGGCCCGCAGATCCGGTAGCGCCACCGCGTATCGGCACTACTGGGAGCTGTGCGTGCTGCTCGGATTGCGGGACGGTCTGCGCAGCGGGGACGTGTTCGTGCCGGGATCACGCCGCTACGCCGACCCGGCCGCCTACCTGCTCACCTCGCAGCAGTGGGAGCCCCAGCGGGACGAGTTCTGCCGCCTGGTCGGCAAATCCGCCGACCCCGCCCAGGCCTTGGCCGCGGCGACCGACGAACTGCACACCGCGGTCGCCGAACTGGAGACGGTCCTCGCGGGTGGTGACGGGCCCGTGCGCCTCGACGAGGCCGGGGATCTGGTGATTTCGCCGTTGACCGCCGAGGACGTCCCGGCCGAGGCCGTTGCGTTGAAAGCCGAGCTCACGGAGATGTTGCCGTTCGCCCCGATCGTGTCGCTTCTCATCGAGCTGGACAAACGCACCGGCTACCTGGACTGCTTCACCCACGCGAGCGGGAAACAGGCCCGCACACCGGAACTCAAACGCAACCTCATCGCGGTGCTGCTCGCATACTCGACCAACCTCGGACTGACGCGGATGGGTGAGGCGTGCGGGATCTCCTACGACATCCTGGCCTGGACCTCGGAGTGGTATGTGCGCGAGGAGACACTGCGGGCGGCGAACCTGGCCATCATCGACTACCACCAACGCCTGCCGCTGACCACGGTGTTCGGCGCCGGAACCCTGTCCTCGAGTGACGGGCAGCGGTTCCCGACGCGAGGGAAGTCGATCACCGCCCGCGTCTTGAGCCGCTATTTCGCCAACGAGGGACTGTCGACCTACACCCACGTCACCGACCAGCACGCCACCTACGGCACGAAGATCATCGTCACCACCCGCCGCGAGGCCCACTACGTGCTCGATGAGATCCTGGGCAACGCCACCGATCTCCCGATCACCGAACACGCGACCGACACCCACGGCGTGACGCTCGTGAATTTCGGGTTGTTCGACCTGCTCGGGATGCAGCTCTCGCCCCGCATCCGGGACCTGGGCCGCATCACCCTCTACCGGCCGGGTCCGCGCGCCGAGGCCGAGGCCAGGTTCCCGCGCACGGGCCCGTTGATGACGCGCAAGCTGAACACCGAGTTGATCGCCGAGCACTGGGACGACCTGCTCCGGTTGGCGGGGTCGTTGAAGTTCGGGCACGCCACCGCCTCGCTGCTGGTCGGGAAGCTCTCGGCCTCGGGCCGCCAGAACTCGCTCGCCGCGGCGTTGAAGGAATACGGGGCGCTACGCAGGACGATCTACGCCGCGAAATACCTCGCCGACCCCGACTATCGGCGCAAGATCTCGCGTCAGCTGAACAGGGGCGAATCCCTGCACGCCCTGCGCCGCGACCTGCTCTACGCCCACGAGGGCATGATCCGCGCGCGCCACCTCGACGGGCAGACCGAGCAAGCCTGGTGCCTGACTCTGGCCACCAACGCCGTGATCGCCTGGACCACAGAGTATTACGGCCTCGCGGTGGAGCAGATGCGCCGCGAGGGCCGCCGCATCGACGACGACGTGCTGGCCCACATCTCCCCGGCGCACAGCGAGAACATCAATTTCTTCGGCGCGATCGAGGTCGACATCGACGCCGAACTCGCCGCACTCGGACCGACCGGATATCGGCCGTTACGGGTGCGAGACACCTTGTTCTGACCCCCGATTCGACGGTGCGGTGTGTCCCCCGCGGTCTTGGTGATCGTGGCGCGGTGGGGGTGGTTCACCGGTGGATGGGTGTGGTGGGTAGGACGTCGGTGTCGGTGGAGACGGTGCGCGCGGGTGGTGGGCGTCGTTGTCGGGTTCGTGGTCGTGGCGGCGGGTCGGGTTCGTAGACGGCGGGGATCTGGAGGGTGACCGGGTCGGTGACCGGTGTGGTTCGCACAAGGTCGACGGGGTCGGCGTTGCGGGGGTGGGCGTCGTCGAGGACGGGTTCGCCGAGGCCGACTTTCTGTTGGATGCGTTTCATCCAGGGTGGGGCCCACCAGCAGTCGTCGCCGAGGAGTTTCATGGTGGCCGGAACCAGGAGCATGCGCAGGACGGTGGCGTCGATGATCAGGGCCGCGATCATGCCGAAGGCGATGTACTGCATCATGACCAGGTCGGAGAAGGCGAACGCGCCGACGACGACGAGCAGGATCGCGGCGGCGGCGGTGATGATGCGTCCGGTGTGGGCGGTGCCGATGCGGACCGCTTCGGTGGTGGAGGCGCCCTGGGCGCGGGCTTCGACCATGCGGGAGAGCAGGAACACTTCGTAGTCGGTGGACAGGCCGTAGATGATGGCCATGATCACCACGAGCACGGGTGCGGTGATCGGTTGCGGGGTGAAGTTCAGCAGGGTCGCGCCGTGACCGTCGATGAATATCCAGGTCAGGATGCCGAGGGTGGAGCCCAGGCCCAGCGCGCTCATGAGCGCGGCCTTGATCGGCAGGACCAGGGAGCCGAAGGTCAGGAACATCAGCACCGTGGTGAGCAGGACGACCAGGGCCACCATCCACGGTATCCAGAACAGCAGCGCGTCGATGCTGTCCTTCTGCAGCGCGGGGACACCACCGACGAGCATGCGCACGGAATCGGGCTGTTCGAGGGCGCGCAGGTAGTCGATGGTGAGGCCTGCGTCGTCGGAGTCGGTGAGCGCGGCGGTGGTACGGAACACCTCGGCGTCGGTGGTCGAGCGCGAGGGGACGCCGAACGGTGCGGCCAGACCCGGCGCGGTGTTGGCTTGTTTCCACAGTGCTCCGATGGCGGCGGTGTCGGCGCCGCGGAACACCAGTTCGATCGGGTCGGATTTGCGCAGCGGGAACAGGTGGTCGAATTCCTGCTGCGCCAACCGTGTCGGGTTGTCCGGCGGCAGATACTTCTCGCTCAACCCGCCGAAGACCAGATTGCCGATGGGCAGGATCAACAACACCAGCCCGGCCACGATCGGGACCGCGACCTTGATCGGATGCCGCATCACCGCACGGGTGCTGCGTCCCCAGAATCCGTTCTCGACCTCGTCGGCGGATTTGGTCTTGCGGAAGCGTTTGATACCCAACAGGTCCACGCGCGGGCCGAGGACCGCCAGGATCGCGGGCAGGATCGTGATCGCGGTCAACGCGGCCATCGACACCGTCGCGATCGCGCCGTAGGCGATGGATTTCAGAAACCCTTGCGGGAACAGCAGCATGCCCCCGAGGCTGGCGATGATCATCGCCGCGGAGAAGACCACGGTGCGGCCCGCGGTCATGACCGTGCGGCGCACGGCGGCCGGGGTGTCGTAGCCCTCGGCGAGTTCTTCGCGGAAGCGGCTGACGATGAACAGTCCGTAGTCGATGGCCAGACCGAACCCGATCATCGAGACCACCGCGGAAACGAAGGAATTGACCTCGGTGAACTCGGTCAGCAATTTCACGATGCCGAACGCGCCGAACACCGTGAGCCCGCCCACGATCAACGGCAGCGACGCGGCGACGAGTCCGCCGAAGATGAAGAACAGCAGCACCCCGACCGCGGGGAAGGCCAGCAGTTCCATCCGGTGGATGTCGGAGGCGATGGTGTCGTTGAGCGCTCCGGCCACCGGCTGCAACCCGCCCACCCGCACGTCGACGCCGGGGATCGCGAAGGCGTCCTTCACCGCGCGGTAGTTGCGGACCATGGTGGTGTCGTCGTCGCCGCGGATCGCGATCGCGGCGAAAGCGTGCTTCAGATCCGCTGTCGCGACGCGTGATCCGCTGATCTTGCCGGTTTCGGTGCGCCAGTAGGCGGCATTGATCCCGGAGATCTGCTCCGGGAACCGCTTCGGCAGACTGTCGAGGCTTTCGACGACCTTGCCCGCGAACTCGGGGTCATCGACCGTTCTGCCTTCGGGGGCTGTGTAGAGGACCAGGACATCGCCCTCGTGGTTACGCCCGAACGCCGCGTCGGCCACCTGTGCGGCCTGCGAGGACTCCGCGGTCGGGTCGAACATGCCACCCGAACTCAGACGGTCGTCTAGTCCGGTCCCGTACCAGGCCAGCCCGAGCAACGCCGCGGCCACCATGCCGATGACCACGAACCGTACGCGTGAGACCAGAGCACCCCACCAGGCGAACACTCAGCCCACCACCCCACCACGGCGCGCACGTACCGATTGTCGAGCGCCCTCCCCTCGCGTGGTTCTCCCGATCCGCACCTGCTCGAAATCGCCTTCGTGCATGAGGCCGACATCCTTTCCACGTGGTGGTCCCACCCGATGTGCCTCACCGCCAACGGCCCCCACCAGCGCCGAGTTCCCCATACCAGCGATTCTCAGGAGAAAATAAGGCCCCCCACCCACGCGGAAGTTCGGGTCGAAAACGGTCGTTTATGACCCAGATCCGGCCCGCCGTTTCGTGTTCGCGAACCCGCAGGTCGCCGAGACCTCGAATCGGGTCAGAACTCGTGTGCGGAATCTATGAGACGAAACCGGACGTGTCGGCCCTTTATGGGACAGTTCCGGGCATGGCTCGGTTCGGATACGCGCGGGTCTCCACGCGCGGACAGAAAGACGACTCCCAGATCGATGCGCTCACCGCCGCCGGATGCGAAAAGATCTGGATCGACAAGGCATCCGGGAAACTGGCGCGCCGCCCGGAGTGGGACAAATGCTTCGACCACCTCCGTCGCGGTGACGAACTCGTCATCACCCGGCTCTCACGCCCGTTCCGATCGGTCCGGCACATGACCGAACTCGCCGCCGCCCTCGACGAACGCGGCATCGACCTGGTCGTACTCAAACAAGGCATCGACACCACCACCCCCGCCGGACGATTCCTGTTCCACGTCATCGCCGCCATGGACGAGATGACCGCCGACCTCATCAGCGAAGGCACCCTCGAAGGACTCGAATCCGCCCGCGCCCGCGGCCGCGTCGGCGGACGCCCTGCCGCGCTGATCGGGTTGCAGGTGATCAAAGCGCGAGAGATGTACGACGAAACCGACGACCACGGCAAACGCCGCTACACCGTCGCCCAGATCGCCGAAACCTTCAGCGTCTCCCGCAAAACCATCTACCGTCACCTCGACCGAGACCATCCATAACCATCCCCGGTGTTCTCGTCCGTCTCCGGACGGGCTTCTCCGACAGGAAAGTCCGGCGGCCGTCAACGATCCCTGATTGCACGACGTGGTTCAGGCTGTGAGCAGACGCAGGCCGAGATCTAGGGCATCGAGTCCGGCGAGGCCACGATTTCGCTCCGCCCACCGGCCCGAGGCGAGGTCATCGCCGAGGGTTCGCACCGCCCGCTGCTCGGCCTCTCGCCCGACCCGCGTCCAGGTCGACACCGCCCGGCGCACATGATCCTCCAGATACGCTTCGGGCCTGCGCCAGTACGCCTCGAACAAACCGTCGGTGCAGTCCCACGGAACAGGCACGGGCTCAGCGATGGCGCCGATCGCCTCGGTCATCGCGGCGATCGCAGGAAAGTCCGCGAGGAGATCACCGAACTCGGGCAGGTAGTCGCGGGTCAACCAGAACCGGTCCTGCCATCCGGGCTCGCACGCGTCGAAAGTGAGCACGACCACGCGGCGAGCCACGCGCCGCATCTCGCGCAGCCCACCGAACGGGTCACTCCAGTGGTGCACGGTGGACACCGCCATCGCCGCGTCGAAGGACCGGTCGGCGAACGGAAGGCTCTCGGCGCGGGCAGCCACACACGGCGCCGTGCCCGCGGGGCGTTGTGCTCGCATCACCGCCGACGGTTCCACCGCGGTCACGTCCCGGTCGGCCGGCTCGTAGGACCCGGTGCCCGCCCCGACGTTCAATACCGTCCGAGCGTCCCCGAGCGCTTCCCAGATCTGCGCGGCGATACGCGGGTCGGTTCGCCGCGTCGCGGTGTACGCGCCGCCGATCGTCTCGTACAACCGTGCGCCGATCATCTCCAACTGTTCCTCCGCGCTCACCCTGATTCCCTCCGCCCGTGCTCGGAGTTCTCTATCGATGGCAGCCACCATCGCATCGGTGCGCTCGCGCTGCTCCAACAACAGGCCACGCAGTCGACGCAGGTGCGCGACCGCGTCGATGGACGGGTCGTCGACCAGAACCGCGACCTCCCGCAGCCCGAAACCCAGGTGCCGGTAGGCGAGTACCTCACGCAGTCGTTCCACGTCGCTCGCCGAGTAGGCCCGATACCCGGCCGCGGTTCGCGCCGACGGCCGAACGAGCCCGATCTCGTCGTAGTGATGCAGTGTACGAACGCTCACACCCGCCAACTCGGCCACACGCCCCACGGTCAGATACTCCTCCACGGAACCGACTATGCAGCCTCACGCGACGTCAGGGTCAAGCACCTCGCAACCCGCCCCCGACCAACCAGCGTGAACCCCGAACCAACGGACTGAACAGCAATTACGTCAAACCTCGTTGGATTTTCGGCGAGTTCTACCGCGACCCCCTGAACTGCCATCATCGAGTGGCATGCCGGATCCCTGATGATGTCGGTGGCACGACGTAATGTGGTGCAGCTATGACGGATATCAGCATGCAGGTCGAGCACTTCGGTGGCTCCGGCCGCAATAAGAACGCACTGCCAGGAGAGCGGCCCGACCATCTTCCTATCGCCGCCAAGGTCTGGGACATTTCGGCCCAGTACGGCTACGGCTCGACGGGGAAGACGGTCATCGAGGCGCTCTACCAGGCGGTGAAGGATCTAGAGACCGAAGTCCAACAGCTACGCGCCTAATCACCGCGCGAATCCCGCGTCCAGCCGCCCCTCGGGACTGACTTCTCCGCTCGGGTCGGGGGAGCCGATCGTAGCCGCTGACCAGCAGATAGAGATAAAGCCTCCGCGAATCGCGGAGGCTTTATCTGCTATCGGGAAAAAGTTAAACCCGCCCCCAGAGGGAGCGGGTGGTATGGCTCGATCATGCCTCATACATCGCAACGATGCAAACACAGAACCCGAGATGTTCAGCACGGTTCACGAGGTCATCCAGCACATCAAGGAAGAACGGACGTCTCTACCAGGGTGAGGGCTTGGTGAGGTGGCCCACCGTGGCGGGCAGCTGAGCCGCTGTGTAGTCGGGCGCGGTGAACTGATACCACCAGTGGCCTCCGACGCCGTCGGAGGGAGCACCCGCCAGCTTGGCCGCGGGGTAGCCGCTGCCGGGGTGGATCGTGCCCACCGGGACGCGGCGCCGCGCTTCCCGAACCGGGAAGGCCAGATCGCTGTCGTTGCTGATGACCACCGCGGCGTCGACGGCGTTGGTCAGGATGTCGATGAGCAGATGCGAGGCCACGTTGACATCGGAGCCCTTCTCCTCCCGGCGGGCGATCGAGACCATGAACGTCGCGTTCGGGTCGTCGACCCCGTTGCCGTTCTTCACCATCAGCGGCCCTCCGGGACGAGCCAGCACCGGCGTCTTCCCTCCAGTCGCCAACGGCGCCCTGGCGACCCGGTACACGTAGTTGCCCAGCGACAGCTCGTCGATGGACTTGGCCTGCTGCAACGCCCGGATGTAGGTGTCCTGCTCATGCTGGCCGACAGGGTTGTCACGCCCGCTGATCCGCGCGGTGCAGTAGACCACCCGACTCACCGCCGCCCCGGACCAGCCGGACCGGGCCGCGACGACGTTGGTCGCGAGCCGGCGTAGATCCAGCCACCGCCAACCGGCGGTGCCACGGCCGCACTGGGTCCGCGCGCCGTAGTAGAGATTGAAGCCGTCGATGTAGACACCCACTCGCATGGAGAGCGACCCTACCGAGATGTCGGCGACCAGAATTCGAATGACGTGTCATTATAGAACACGTGTTCGATAGCGAGTGGACGCCGGAATACCAGGTCGACGGCGTCACCGTCGACGACCCGCTGCGCCTGTACCAGGTGCGCGGCGGCGGCTGGGTCTGGCCCTCGCCACGAGCCTGCCGCAACGGACACCCGCTCGGGGCGAACCGGGTCCTGGTCGGGGCGCACCCGTGCATGCACCTGCGCGACCAGTACGGGCGCGCCCACCACCGCACCCACGAATGCGTGGCCTGCGGCGCGGTCATCTACACACCGGTCACCCCGGACTGCGATCACCCCGGCATGACCGACTGACCACACGAGGGCAGGTGCCGCCGGGCTCGCCGCCGTCGCCCCGGGTGCCCGTAGACCACATACAGCGCGATCCGCGTCCGCGCGGCCGCCCACCGACCGGCCACATCCCCCGATGTCCCCTGCTCGCCCATGCCCGGTGATTCGGCGCCGCCCCGACGCGAGATCTCCTTCACCGGCCGCCGCGGGTGAGTCGGTGTCGGCGGCGGCGTTTCAGGTGTGCCTTTTCGGCGCGTATCGCCTGGAAGACCGGTGTGCCGGCTACGCGTTCGCAGCACACCCGCCGGGTGTGAGCGTGGGTGTGACTTCGACCCGGTCACGAAGGGGGTACAGGCCCGGGTACCCAGGGGTGCACCCCGCCCCCTGCCCCGGGGACCCCCTTGCCCTCCCACGGCCCCTCAAGTCGGCGATATTCGATCGCGTCGGGATGGTGCAAAGGTGTGTCGGGTTCGGTGTGGGCGCGCGGCGTTGGTGGAGACGGTGTCGACCGGGGGTACCTCGAAACCGTTGGCGCGCATATCGTCAGGTGATCCACTCTCATCTGCCCCTGGGGGACCATGATGCTCGACTTCGAACAGCGCTACGGACTCGTCATCGCCGATGTCGAGAAGCTCGGGCACGATCCCGACATCGGTCGGATCGCTGAACTGCGTGAGGAACTCGAACGCCTCGAGCAGGACGTGGCGCGCGCCCGCGACCTGGCCGCCGAGCGTCGTGCGGTCCTGCGTGAGACCGGCCATCACGCGCGGACTCTGCTCGACACCGCGGCCGATCGCGCGAAACGGGTCCGCGCCGAGCGGCGCGCTCACCGGGACCGTGAGATCCACGCGGTCCTGTACCCGACTGTCCTTGGTCCTGAATCCTCGTCTCTCGCCGACGTTGTCCGTGACTACGAGCGCGGTCTCCGGGAGACCGACACGTGGGGACGCTCTGCGCGGCCGGACCGCGGCCGAGAGCGGTAGAGCACCCCGCGTGGGCGTTTCAGGACCGTAGGCGGCGTATCGGTGCGACCAGTCGCGCCCATCGTGACTCGGGCGCGCTCGAAACGCCTGGTCCCTGGGTTGGGTCCGGTGGCCAGGCGTCTCGTGGGCTTCACGCACGAGGGTGTCCCAATCGAAATCCGGGTCGCCCGCCGCCATCCTGCGCAGCATCGCCAGCGAGGCCGTCTTACCGGTGGTCGCCCCGCCGAGCAGCATGTGCGCGCGGGTCCGCACCGCCGACAGGCCGCGCCTGACGTGCTCGGCGAGTTCCTCGTCGGGCATCCCTTGTGCCAGCGCTTCGAACAACCGCGCGTAGTCGCTCTCGCACCAGATCGTTCCCGCGCGTTCCCGCTCTGTCCCCATACTCGAATGATGCACGCCGGCAACGACATTCACGGGCGACAACGCGCGGAGTGAACACCCATGGAGCCGGATATTTTCCGGTTGATCCCCGGTTCCGCCTTATCCGGAGAAACTTCGATCTTGATAGACCGAAGATCGTCCGGAAATCAGCGGGTGCCCCGAGATGCGGAACAGCCCCCGGCGTTCGTGCGGCCGGGGGCTGTTCGATACTCGGTATTTCGGGGGCTACAGCAGGTCGGGGTAGAGCGACCAGTGCAGGGCGCCGCTGGGGATGGTGTAGCGCAGGAACGGGTGTCCGCAGTCGCAGCAACATCCGATATCCCACCTGCCGGTGGTGATGGTGGCGCTGGGGCGGGTGGCCTGGGCGAGTTTGAGGAAATGGCGGCGGCCGTGGGTGCGGCAGCCGGGGCCGAGGAGCTGTTCGGCTTCGGCCCGGTTGTCGGGGCAGCGGCCGAATCCGGCCGATCGGCGCATCAGCAGGAAAGCCGTGAGCTCGTCGCTGTCCAACAATGCCCGCATGAAATCCGGGTCGAAGACCGACGGGCGGGCCAGACGCGGATCGAGGCGCCGCATGTCGGGTTCGAGCGGGTCGGTGGTCGCGCCGACCCGCAGCGCGGCCTCCACCGCGACGTCGAGGAGGTGCCCCCATTCCAGGACGACGAAGGGGCGATTGGAGATATCGGATGTCATCGGATGTCCTCGATTCGGAGCAGGGCGTCGGCGGTGTGCACGGTGTGTCCGGATCTGCCGGTGCGGGGAGTCCAGTTGTTGAGCCGTTGGTATCCGCAGGCGCGCAGGAGGTTGTCGGCGGCGGTGATGTCGACCGGTGCGCTCGGATCGGTGTGGTCGAAGGTCAGCGATTCCCACCAGCCCTCGATGTCGCGGCCGACGATCGTGCCGTCGCCGTTCTCGCCTTCCCACGGGTCGGATTGGAACAGGTCGATCACCGGCCCGCCGTCCGCGTCTAGGCGCGCGCAGATGAAGACGTAGACGACTTCGTCGATGGTCACCGCTCGACCTCCGATCCCGTGCGGCGCATCGAATGCCGTGCCGGCGCGGGTGAGGACGGTTGCGCGGCCCGGTCCGCGCGGTTGGCGCACTTACCGCTGTTGCCGCGCGGGGCGCGGGCGTTGGCGACGGCGCGACGTTGAGCGTTCTGGTCGTCACGCTGGGTGACCGCGGCGTAGGTGCGTGCCTCCCACCGCGTTCTGCGTTCAGCGGCGGTGATCCCGAACTGTCCGGCTTGGCGGGCGTTGTCGTCGATCACCCGCCGCACTTTGAGTTTGGTGTCGCGGTCGATTCCGGCGTCGACGAGGGCCTGGCCGAGCCGATCACGCTTCTCGACGTAGCCCTTGCGCTCGTTCTCGACACCGGTGACGGCGCCACCGGCGACGACGTGGATGCTGTCCGCGATCGAGGACACCGCCCCTTTCACCGCCTGGACCGCTTCGCTGTCGACCGCGCTGCTGGCCTCGATCAGGTTCGTGACCTGTTCGCGGGTGGCCTTGGCCAGTTCCGCGCCGGGCTCGTATCCACGTTTGGCGTCGACCTCGGCTTTGCTGCGCTCGTCGACCCACATCACCTCGGGCAGCTGTGTTTCGTCGGCGATCCGGCCGGTGTCGATGTCGGTCAAGGTGGCGAGGATCTGGCGGCGTTCCAGATCGTGCAGGCCCTTGCCGGTCTCGGCGATCGTGAGCAGCTGCTCACGGCGGGTGGCCATGCGCTCGACGCGCTCACCGAAATCGTCGCCGACACCGACCAGCTCCAGTGGTCGGTCGTAGACGAAGTCGGCCTCGGCCAGATAGTCGGCCTCGCCGCGCTGTTCAGCGGCGTCCATCGCGTACAAGGCCAGTTCACCGCGGATGTGGTCGCGGTCGACGTAGCCGGGCCAGATATTGACGTCGAACGGGTGCCCGGCGACGATCGCGCGCCCGACCTCACGTGCCGCGTCCTGATCTTCGCCGGTCATGACCGAGATCTCCTCGGCGAGGATCGCTGCGGCGGCCTTCGCGGCGGCCTCGCTCCCGGTGGTCCTGGCATAGGCGAAGTGGTCCAACAGTTCCGGAACACGAGTGCGGGCTTCCACGCCGGGGTCGACCATGACCGGGGTATCGAGCAGGTCCACGCCCTCGACCTGCTCGCGCAGGTAGGCGAGGGTGAAATCGACGGCCGCCCGGTCGGTCTCGGACATGCGGACCTTGCCCAGCTCGGCGCGCAGATCCTCGTAGCGGTAAGGCTCTCTGTCGATGTAGACCTGCGCCTGGTCGCTGTCGAAGTACTGATCCGACCAGGTCGCCATGACCTCACCAACGGCGGTCTTGACGCCGTCGGGCAGCGCGGCGCCCGCGACGGCCTCGACCATCGCCATCTCGCGGACCCGCACCGCGCGGGCCTCGGCCTCGACCTGGGCCGTGTGACCGTCGAGCTCCGGATCGATGCTCACGCTCAGCTCGTCGACATCGACGCGCACACCCCACCAGGCCAACTCGGCGGTGAGCTCCTCGGCCTTGATCGCGGCCACCTCCGAGGCTTCGCGCCACGTCAGCGCCTTCGCGAGCTGGAGGGCCATCGCGTCGCGATTGCTCCCGACATCGACGCGCAGCGCTCGCTCGTCGCGGTCGAGCGCGGCCTCGACATCGGCGGCCAGGGCGTCGGCGGCCGCGAGACTGTGTCCGGCGGCGGCGTCCTCGGCGTCCAACAGCTCCTCACGCCGGTGACGGGCCTGGTTGACCGCGACCACGGCGTGCAGCTGCGCGACACGCTGGCCGTGCCCGAGTGCCGGGGTCACCGGATCCGCGGCCGTCACCGACATGTCGTCCTCGATGTCGATGACCACACCACGCGACCGGTACAGCGTCACGAGGTCGTCCAGGCGCTCGTCGGCGATCTCGAGTTCGCCATGCCAGCCCGAGGCCAACGCCAGCGCCGCAGCTTCGGTGCGCGGGCCCGCGCCGACCGGGTCCGGGCGCAGCGCCCGCTCGGCGGCGTCACGCTGGGCGGCGACGTAATCGAGGTCCCCGCCGCTGGTGGTCTGGTGGAAATCGATATCGCGGCGGATCCGATCACCTTCCTCGATCGCCGCCCTCGCGGCCGCCAGGTGATCGACCGGACCGGACCGGGTGTCGTCCAGGGCATCGCCGACATCGGCCCTACCAGCGCGGACCACCCGGTCCTCGGCCGCGATCGCGGCCTCCAGCCCGGCTTCGGTCTCAGCGATGCTCGCCATGATCGAGACATCGAACGCGCGATGGTCGACCACCGGTCGGTCCTCGCCCGCGATCGCGGCCTCCAGTCCGGCTTCGGTCGCGGCGATGCTCGCCACGATCGACTCACCGAGAAGGTTTCCCTGCTCGTCACGGGCGCGGATCGCGGCGCCGTCGGCGTCGTAGGCGCTGTTCATCCGGTCCTCGTCGAATGGCTGATTCATGCTGTCTTCTCCCTGAATGTTGTTGGGGGATGGGTGGTTTCCGGTCCAGGTAGGGCCGGGGTCGACCTCGACATCGAGGTCCGCGCGTGTGATGCCGTGGCGTTCGGCGGCGCGGGTCTGGTGCTCGCGGACCGCTTTGGCGACCGCGAGCAACTGAGCGGGAGTGGGGATGCCGTTTGGGTTTGGCCAAACGGGTGTCGTAGAGGTAGGCGGTGATCTCGCGGCCGTAGCGGCGCCGCGACATCCGCGCGACGGGTTCGTGCCCGCCGGGCGACAGGCCCACCGCCCGGAGTTGACGGCGGGTCTTCAGATGCGGGGGCGCGGCCATCCACGGATAGGTGTCGAGCTGCGGGGGGTGTACTGCGGTCATCGGATCGAGAAGCAGGTCAGAGGCCCTGGTCCGGGCCGCCCTTTCCCTTGTCCTTGCCGTTGCGGTTGTGGCCGTAGCGCATTCCGTCACCGGGGCTTGTGGTCCGCGGGCCGCGCTTGGGGGCTTGGGCGGCGGCCGCGGGCGGGGTGGCGAAGCTGGCGTCGGCGGCGACGCGTTCGGCGACCTGGTCCTCGTCGAGGCCCGCGGCGCGGAGCTTGGCGGCGAGTTGCTGCTGACGTTGGGGGCTGTCGTAGTCGACCGCGTCGGCGGCGCGGGCGATCACGACCGCTTCCCGGCGATCGGCCCACTTGCGGGTGGTGTCGGCGCCCGAGCGGTGCGCGGCGCGAGCGACCCCGCTGGTGCGGTCGAGGTGATCGCCCACCCTTGCCCGTACCTCCTGCGACACCCCGCCGGCTTCGAGGATCTGTTCCAGGTCACGGCGCTGTGTACGTTCCGCGGTGTAGGCGATGCGCTCCGAGCGGGCGATATCGACGGTGGCCACGGAGCGGTCGTCGGCGAACAGTTGCTCGGGCAGTTGTGTCTTGCCTGCCTCGATATCGTCGAGAACGGCTTTGATCTGGTCTTTTTCGAGGCTGTGCAGGCCCTCGCCGTTGGTGAGGGCTTCCTTGATGGCGGTGCGGTGCCCGGCGGCCTGTCTGCGCAGCGCCGCCGCGTCGGCGGCGGTGAAGGAATCGGCCTCGACCGCAGCGTGCTCGGCGGCCGGGGCGAGTTTCGCGTAGGCGTGCAGGTGTTCGCCCAGTTCGTCACGGTCGACGTGGGAAGGCCACATCCGGGGATACATCTTGGCGGGGTTGGCGCGGATCGCTTTGCCGCGTGCCCGCGCGGCGTCCTGGTCCTCGGGGGTCAGGACCGCGACCTCACGCGCGAGTTCTTCGCGGACTTTGTTGGTGGGCGCGCCTACCCGCAACTGCTCCTGGTAGGTCTCGAGCAGCCGATCGATACGCGGTTTGGCCTCCTCGCCCGGATCCACCAGCGGGCGCGGTGCGCGGGCGAGTTCCTCGGCCGCGGTGACCGTGGCGGGGTTGTCGAGTTCCTCGTCGCCGATCACGGCCGGGGCGCCGAAGTAGGTAGCGACGAACCGGATCTTGGCCTGCCCCTGCTCGGAAGCCTTCTTCTCCTTCAGTTTGCGGGTCAGCTCGGCGAGCTGGGCGGGTGTCGGGTCGGTGCGCCAGGACTGGATCGCCGCGTACAACTCGGCCTTGGCGGACTCGTCCAGGTCGATCTCGGCCGCGACGACCGAGATCATGTGGTCCTGGGTCTTGCGAGTGCGGGCGGCTTCGACGCGGGCCTGCTCGGCGGCCAGCAGATCCGCCAGAGCCGCGTCACCGTCGACGCCGACCTCACCGGTGCCTGGGTTGATCGCGATCCCGAAACGGTCGCGGATGTGGTGGGTCAGGTGCCCCATCTCGGAGGAGGCGACCTTGCTGGAGTCGGCCCAGGTCGCCGCGTCCGCGAGCGCGAACGCCAGCTCGGTGCGCGAGGCTTTGCCGTATCCGGCCTCGCGCAGTTTCCGTAGCCGGGTCTCGATCGCGGCACGTTCCGCTGCCAGGCGCTGTTGTTCGGCGACCCGGTTCTTGTGGTCCTCGTTGGCGTGGTACAGCGCGGCGGCCGCGCGCTGCTCGGCGACCTTGGTGGCCATCAACAGCATCTGCTGCATCAGCAGCTTGGAGAACGCCGACCACTCGCGGTGGATGTGGTCGACCTCGTCGGAATGGCCTATCGAGGGGGAATCGAAGTGCTGGAGCAAGGACTCGCCGGGCATGGGTAGGTCTCCTTCGGGAGGTACTGCGGTGGAGTGGGTTTCCGGATCGGGTGGCGGCTCGAACTCGACGTCGGGCGCGACGGCCACCGGCGGCGCCGGTCCGGGCGCGGCCTGGTGGTCGGGTACGGCGGCCAGGGCGCGGGTGTAGGGGTCCAGGTGCGGGATCGGTACCAGATCGGCGACCCGATGACCGGCGCCCAGATGGTCGGTGAGGTCCTTGCCTTCGGCGGCCCGCACCACCCGCACCCGTTCGACCAGGCCGTCCAGGGTGGCCATGACCCGGTCGGCGCGGTGATAGCCGGGAGCGTCGACGTCGGCGACGATCACCACCGTTCGCGCACCGCGCAGATGCTCGGCGTGTTCGGGTGACCACGCTGACGCGCCGCCCGCGTTGGTGGTCGCGACCAGACCGGCGTTCGCGGCGTTGATCGCGTCCTTCTCGCCCTCGACCAGGTAGATGGTTCGCCCGGCCTCGATCGCGTTGCGGACCTCGGGTGCCCGGAACGGGATCTTGTCGAAACCGGTGTGCTCCCAGCCGTTGTGGGCCGGGTTCCAGGCGCGTTGGGAGAACGCCTTGTCGCGGCCGCCTTCGAACTCGGCTTCCTTGCGGATGACCTCCCCGGCGACGGTGCCGTCGGCGCGCACGTAGGTGTAGGTGTCGGTGGCCTTCCACGGCGAGAGCTGTTCACCCAGCTCACGTTTGGGCTTCTTGGCCGGGATGCCCGCGGCGCGCAGGGCACGGTCCGAGCGCGATTCCTGCCGCACCGTCGGGCGTGCGAGCGGGCGGGCCCGCCCGGTGCCGCGCTGGATCGGGGTGTCGTAGAGGTCGCGCACCGTCAGCCCGATCGCTTCGAGCACCAGTTCGTCGTCACACCCGGCCTGACACCGCACCTTGGTTCGTTTGGCGTCGGCCAGGTACTTCACCGACAGCGACGGGGTGTGATGGCCGCCGTCGCCTTCGTGGATCGGGCAGCAGTACTTGGTCCATGTCCCGGCGGGGCGCCCGAACCCCACCACCTGTTCCAGCGCGCCCGTGACGCGCGCCCACGACCCCTGCTCCGGATCGCCTGCGGGCGCGGCCATTACGGGAACTCCCGCACGATGACCCGGCGCGGCTGCAACGATGCTGTCGGCAGGTGCAGGGAGGTGACCGTCGACGGGTCGGCTTGCGGGCGGTGGTCCTCGTCGAAGCCGTCGGGGAACTTGATGGCTTCGGGGATCTCGACCACCGGCAGCGCCTGCAGGCGGCGCTTGTGGCCGTCGCTGGGCGTGCAGTATTGGAACGGTCCCTTGTCGGGGTCCATGAGCTGTTCCATGGTCGGGACGGCGTGGTGCAGCCACCACACGCTCATCTCGACCCCGTCGCCCTGGCGCATCCGCTCGAAGGCCCGCCACAACGCGCCGAGGCGGGCGACGGCTTCGCCGTGGTCCCACCACATCGGGCACCAGCGCAGGTACCTCTCGCTGCCCTCCTTGACCACCTCACGCCGATACAGCTGCGCGAGGAACTGGGAGACGAACAGCTCCAGGTTGCGGTACTTGAGCTTCGCGACCGGGTCTTCCTCTGGCTGCGGTGCCACCGCTTCGACCGCAGCGCGGACCGCCGCCGCGCGCATCTCCTCGGCGATCGGGTCGGTGAGGACCTTGTCCAGCACGCCTTTGGCGATGAGCTTGGCGGCCTCACCGACCTGGGCGTCGATCGCCTTGCCGACCGCGCCCGACAGTTTCTCGGTCAGCTCGACCACATCGGGGATCTCCACCTCACCAGCGGCCGCGCCGGTTGTGGTGGTGGGGTTTTCGGTGGCGCTCATGCGGTCCTGCCTTCCTGACCGGTGGAGGACACGATCCGCAGCGCCGGGCGCCCGGTCGCGTACTGGTGGGATTCGGCGACCTTCGCCAGTTCGGCGGCGATCTGTGCGGCGTAGGGGCGGTCCATCCACGGCACGGTCTGCCCGAGAGTCGGCCGGTTTCCGGAGGTGAACACCACACACCGGCCGCGAGGCAGGGCCGCGAGATCCGACGGATGCAACGTGATCTCGGAAGTCCGAGACGTCGAGGACGACCGCGAATCCTTCGACCTCGACACCGACGTCGTCAGTTCGTAGTGCGGTCCGATCAACTCACTGCGCGCACGGAGGAAGGCTTCGTCGTCCAGGCCGCCGCCGATCACCTTGATGTTGGCCGCCGACCACAGCATCCTCATGCCGTCGACACCCCAGCAGCGCTCACCCTGAGCCCACGACTGCAAGATCGTCATCACGACCAGACCGCGAGAACCGAAGTGGGAGTACTGCTTGGGCAGGTCCCGCCAGCGCACGATGTTGGCGGCCTCGTCCAGCACGATCGTCAACGGCACCGGCACGCGGCCGCCGTGGCGCACGCCCTCGGCCTTGCCCGCGCCCGCGACCGCCGCGCACAACGCGGTCACCAACGGCCCCGCCGACGCGGGGCCTTCCTCGCTGAGCGGGTAGAGAGTGTCACGCGAACGCACGAAGTCGGCGACCTTGAACGCGGTACGCGGCGGCTCACCCTGCGTGGGCGGGCACACCCACCGCTGGATCGCGGAGAACCGCAGGCAGGCCGCCATCTTCTTCGCTGTCGAGAAGACGCCGCCCCTTTGCTTATCCGGGGCACCGTACTGGTCGCGCAGGCTCGCGGCCGCGAGGACGTATCCGGCGTTCTGCAGGATGTCGACCGGGGCGTCGTCCGACGATTTGGTCACCCACCGGAACACCTGCGTGATCGGCTTCTTCGCCACCGCGGCGGCCAGGATCAACCCTGTGAGCAGGGACTCGCCCTCCGGTTCGAAGAACGCGTCTCGCGCCGTCGACTCGTTGCCGGCCGAGAAATGCGCGGCCAGCTCCGCGGCGCGTTCCTCCGCGCCGTCGCCGCCGTCCTCGCCCAACACCCAATCGGCCGGATCCCAATACCACGAGCACGGCTCGGCGGCCACGCCTTGGGGATCGAACACCCACGCCCGGCGACCCTCGGTCGAACGCAGGACCCTGGTCGCGTCGACCACGTCACGCTTGTTCGAGGTGGCCACCACCGCGCCGACGGCCTCCATCACCGCCGGAATCACGCGACTGGTGGACTTGCCGGTACGCGGACCCCAGATATCGAGGTGCAGATCCTCATACGAGCCGTAGAGCGCCTGACCATCGGCGACCGACAACGCGATCAACACACCCGGCGCGTCACCCTCACCCAACTGCACCTTCAACGCGGCGGCCTTGGCCGCCACCGCCGCACGAGTCAGCGAGGCCAGATCCTTGCCCTTGGCCAGGAACTTCGCCTGCGAGTCGATCGCCTCACGCTTGATCCGGCCACGGTCACGGTAGAGCTCAGAACACTTGCGGCACGCGGCTTTCCACGCCCACACCGACCCCACCACCGTCACCGCCGAACCGAGGACCAGGGTGACCGCGCCACCGGTCGCGGCACCGGTCCAGTGCAGGTCACCGGTCGCGAGGTTGATCGCCATCGTCAACGGGTTGACCGACACGTCCTGATCGGGGCCACCGTAGAGGGCCTCACCGATCCGGATACTCGCCCCGACCCCCTCACCGACGCCGAACCCGGCCGCGGTGAGAATCGGGAACCGCCACGACTCGTCGAAATCCATACCGCCACCACGCGGCTGCTTCACACTGCGATCCATCACGCAGCTCCTTCCAGTCGAATGGGCCGCGCGGTACGGACGACCTCGGCCAACGCCGCCGCCGCTTCCTCACGCAGCGCCTTGCGCGGAGACACACCCCCACCGGTCAGCGGCGGCATCGGCACACCAGCGGTGATCGAGTACGACAACCGACCCGCCAGCACCTCCGGAATCGCCCAAGCCGCGCACGCCGCCAGGCGCGGGCATCCCGCGCAGATCGCCTTGGCTCGCGCGTCCGCGTCGGGCTTGCGGCGCGAGGGAAAGAACACATCCAGCGGCACACCCCGACACGCCCGATCCGGGAACGTCGTCGGATCCGGCAACACCGTGCCGCTCACCGCTGCTCACCCCCGACCGTCACCGTCGTCGGGATGGTGGGGCGGGCGCCGCAGAACGGCTCACACGGGCCGATCACCCGAGTCGTGGACGGAGACGTCGACCCCTCGCTCGACGGGAACATGGCCACCACCGCGACCAACACCGCCAAACCCGCCAGCACGACGGCCGCGACCAGCACAGCCATCCCACCGACCACGCCCGATACCGACGCCCCGCCCCCGACCGGGACATACACATCAACCACACGCTCACGCCTGCGGGCCATCACGCCGCCACCCCCACCGAACCAGCGACACCGCGGGCGACGGCCTGGTCGTGTTCGGCCAGCGCCGCACCCAGGCCCGCCCACAACACGCGAGCGTCCGAGATGTCCAGCGACAACACCGAACCCGTGTGATCGAGAGGAATCCGAATACGCGGCGCGTAGGAAGGATCACCGGCCACCGGAGACGGCGAATAGAACACCCCACCCACCGCCACCTCGGGCAACACGGTCAGAAACGACGCCGACATCACGACACCACCACCGGCAGCGCCGCGAACCCACGAGCTTCAGCCGCGGTCAACCCCAGCAGACCGGCCCACCGCTGCACCTCCGGCCGATCCGGAGCCACCGCGATCTTCATCGCCGCCCGAGCCTGCTCACGGGTCAGCGTGCGACCCGGCAGAAAATCCACCACCCACAAGTCCTGCCCGACGTAGTCCGCGTGATGAGCGGTCGCCTCACTGACCAGGTGCCCAGCGGCTTCAATGACGGCCGGGATGGTCGGAGATGCCGCGCGACGCCAGGTCGCGCGGTCCCATACGGAAGGAATGATCATGACAACTCCCCTGGTTGTAATAGAAGTACCTCTATTGCAACATCGGGGGTTATATTCGTCAATAGAACCAGATCTATTTTCCTGTGGGTGTGAAGATTCTGGTTATGGCTACTCTTATTGACCTACGGTGAGAGAGCCGGAGAGAAAGGAGACACGGCGAGATGGCCATCAGCGGTTACCGCGACCTGGCGGCGAGCCTTCGCACCTCGATCGAGGAGGGCGAGTATCCGCCGGGCTCGACACTGCCGAAGCAGGCGGATCTGGCCGCGCGCTACGAGGTCAACGTCAAGACGGTCCGACAGGCGGTCGGTCTGCTTGAGGCTGAGGGATTGGTGACGCCCATCCGGCGCCGCGGCACAGTTGTACGCGAGCGCCCGCCAATGCGGCGACTCGGTATAGGGCGGTACTCGAAAGCTAAGTGGAAGTACGGCGATACCGTCGCCTTCGTCGCCGATCGTGAAACCTCCGGCCGGGCCTGGAAGCTCACAGACCAGACGCAGACGGTGCGCCTCGTCGACGCGGACTCTGAAGTCGCCCACGCGTTCGGCATCGACCAGGCCGCGCCGGTCTACGAACGCGCGCGCCTCGTCAAGGACGGCGAGCAGCCGACCCACACTCTCACCAGCTACTACCTTCCTGAGCATGTCGAGGGGACGCCACTGGTCGATCCCACTCCTGGCCCGGCAGGCCGGGGCGGCGGGTTCGCGGTCTTGACCCTCCAGGGCTACGAGCCCGACCACATGAGCGAAACGATCTTCGCCCGAATGCCCACACCTGATGAGACCGAACTGCTCAACCTGCCCGCCGGTGAGCCGGTCATGGTGCTCATCCGGCAGACCTACACCGCCGACAACACCCTGATCGAGTTCGCGCGCGGCATACACGCGGCGTCCAGATTCGCCTGGACCTACGACTTCCAACTCCCCGACTAGAGAAGGAGACCCACATGCGCTCGACGACGTTGCCCGACGACCTCCGCGCGGCGGTAGAAATCCTCTGGGACTACAACCAACTTGACCACGAGGCCCGCCCGGTCGACCTCGGCGTCGGCCTGGGCAGCCACGACCTCGGCGTGGCAACCCACACCGCCGACCTCTACAACCAGGGCATCTTCCCGAAGATCGTCTTCACTGGAGCAAATGCCCCGACCACCGTCGAGCGGTTTCCACGCGGGGAGGCCGTGCACTATCGCGAGCACGCACTGGACCGTGGAGTGCCCGACAGCGCGATCTTGGTCGAGCCGAAAGCCACGAACACCGGCGACAACATCGACTTCACGCGGACCCTGCTGAAGGACTACGGCCTGCTCGACGGGATCCACTCGGTCATGCTGATCTCCCGGCCCTACCAGCAGCGGCGAAGCTACGCCATCTGCCGAAAACGCTGGCCCGAGGTGGAGGTGCTGTGCTCGTCGCTTCCGCTCCCTCTCAATGAGTACATCGCGGGCATCGGCGACGTAGACCGCGTGATCAACATGCTTGTCGGCGACACCCAACGCATCTGGGTCTACCCCGAAAAAGGCTGGGCCATCAGCCAAGACGTGCCCTATGACGTCCAACACGCGTACCGCCAGCTGGTCGAGGCGGGGTACACCAGCCGTCTCTTGGCGGCATGAACGAGAAATTCCGCTCCACCAGACCATTCGAGCTGGGATGTTGTATCTGGCAGGGAGACACCCAAATTGGGTGCCTCCCTCCCCGGCGTGTCGACTCTGCATCTGACGCGAAATGGACTAGTACTAATCGACATGGCTAGGACGCGCAAACTCCCGGTGACA
This sequence comes from Nocardia bovistercoris, assembly GCF_015674855.1. Lineage (GTDB taxonomy): Bacteria > Actinomycetota > Actinomycetes > Mycobacteriales > Mycobacteriaceae > Nocardia > Nocardia bovistercoris. The sequence goes on from NZ_JADMLG010000015.1 coordinate 21,884, forward strand.
AAACCTATTGGAACGAACCTGTCGTTCGAGGTGCTGGACGCCCTGGACGCTGCCGTCGCGGAGCGTGGGCTCAGCAAGCGAGCGCTGTTCGAGATCGCGCTGCGGCGCGAACTCGGGCTCCCGCCCTACCCCGGTGACAACGGACAGGAGGAGCTACCGATCTCAGCCTAACCGCGGAAATCCGCAGTCGAACGCGGAAAATACCCCATAACGAGCGAAGGCCCCCCAGTTGGCGCTGGGAGGCACTTCATGGCCCTCAAGGACCTACGCTTTGGCAAGCGGTTCTAAGGGTAGCAATACAGCGAATTCGCTTCAAAGGATCGCGGCCGATGTAGTCGGTCACGATTTCGAACGAGCAGACGCGTCGCTACCCTTCCCCGACAAAACCGCAGCTCCAGCGAGTGAGACTCCGGAGCTGATGTTCGCCGCGCTCGCGCCACTGTTGGCCGCGCGGCCGCGGATGCGCGTGTTGAATCCGCGTTCCAACACCTCGCAGCGCACTCGGAGCTTGACGCTGACGCGTCCGGCCTGGCCCGCTGCGGTGCCGATCTACGATCCGGCGCGGCTGACCACGATGCTCGCGCTGGACTTCGACTCCAAACGCCACGGCGCGCCCGCGGTCGAGCGGGATGTCGCCAAGATGACGGCCTGGCTGCGTGATTGCGGTGGCCGATGGATCAGCGACCACAATCCCGGTAACGGCGGCCGCCACGTCCTGGTGCTCCTGGCCCGAGGTGAGTCCTACCGGCGCGTGAACATCGAACCGGTGATGCGGCTGCTGGCCAACCGGCTGCCCACGCTGGACATCTCCCCGATGCTCAACGAGAAGACCGGCTACATCACCCCGCCCGGATCGGCGACGAAGGACGGCGGTTCCCGGCTGCTGGACGGCCCGCTCGCCGCCGCGATCGACGCGTGCGCCTCCCGGTCCGAGCCTGGTGTCATCGCGCGGCTGCGGCTGCTGCTGGGCGATTCCCTGCAAACCTCCCCCGCACCGGCCCCGACCGTCCTCGACACTGTTCCCGCCGACCTGTGGGAAGGCACGGGCACCGACGCTCGGCTGCGACCGGAATGGCAGCTACGCTCGGAGATCCCTTCCATCCCTACGGCTTTCGCCGTTCTGGGCGCCATGCCGAGCGACGGCCGGTACGGGAGCCGGACCGAAGGATGCCAGTCCGTGCTGGTCCACGCCGCGCTGCGCGGCATGTCCCTGACCGATGTACAGGCCCGCGTGTACTCCGCCGACGCCGACGCATGGAGCGGTCTGCGCGCCCGCTACGACAACGACGGGCACCGCGCGGCCGCGCATCTGCGCCATGACTGGAGCAACGCCTGCCACTGGACATCACGACATGTCCAGTTGTTGCGGTATCCCGGACACAGAGAACAAGTAGTGCGCACGCCCCCCGGGGGGACTGGAACGATCTCTGCTCGAGATACCCCGTACTCACGGTGGCTCACCTCGGCGACGAGCTGGGTACACGCGAGTTTCCCCGGGACGTCCTACCGGTGGACAGTGCTTACAGTGTTCCAAGCCCTCGCTTACGCCGCCTGGCTGACCAAAGACCGAGGCGGAGACGGAACACCACTGGTGGGGGTCGGTATCCGGTCACTGGCCCTGCACGCCGGGCTCATGCCGGAAACGACCGTGGCCGACGTGCTGGCCAGGATCCGGGACATGCCCGGCGCCCCCATCGACCGCGTACGCCAGGCCGCCGGGACGCTCGCAGATCTCTACTCCCTGGTCCCCGCAATGCGCCCCGATGCCCTCGACACCGCGATCGAACCCACCGACCTGTCCCGGGTGTGGATCGAGCCAGTCCACGACGCCTGGCGCGTCCTGGGACCACACCACCGCGCCGTCTACGAACTGATCACCCGCACCGGCCTACGCCGCCGCGCCGACCTTGCCGCGGCCGCACGCATCCCGACCAGCACCGCCGACGACACCCTTGCCGCACTCAAACGCGCCGGACTCATCGTCTCCACCGGGCGCGGCATCTACGGCCCCGGCGCCGTCGGCCTCGACGACATCGCCACCGCTCACGGCCTGCCCGCCGAACGGGCCCGGCGACTTGCCACCTACCTGCGCCAACGCCGCGAATGGCGCACCTGGCTCGAAATCCGCCACGGCGCAGTCCCCGACCCCGGCCCGATCGAACCCGCCGACCTCACCGCACCCTGGGATCTCGATACTGAACTCGACGAGGCCATCTGGACAGCCCAACTCGCCACAGGACCCCCAGACCCTCTCACCGCACATTCGATGCCCGAGGACGGCGATAGTGGCCCTGAGCGTGACGACGACGCGGTCGCGCTGGCGCTGCTGATCGCCGAACTCGGAGCCACACCCATCACCTCGAACTAGGGACGGCATCCCTGTGGTGGCGGATCTTTACCGCGGTAAAGACGAGGGAACCTGACAGCTGGATATCGCGCAAGAAATGCGTACTGACCCTCACCCCCTGAATAAGGCCGATGCGCTGTTCAGCGGCAGAATCGCCACTTAGGTGGCAAGTTCGCCGAAACCTACTCCTGTCGTATGACGTACCCGGCGATTTGGACATGCTGGGGCTATACGGCCCCACCGAGTGGCGGGGTTCCGGTGCCCTTCCGGGGCGAACACAGGAGTAAGTCGCATGAGCACACCGTTCGGCACCCCCAACACCCCGCAGCGGCCACAGAGTGATCATTGGATCGCGCTGTTGGTCGCGCTCGATCTGGCCGTTGTCGCGGGACTGCTCGATAGCTGGTCAGCGGCGGTGAGCGTGTTCGCCGCTGCGGTGAGCCTGTTCGCTGCCTATCGGGAGTCGCAGCTCTGATCCAGGCTTTCTGACCGCCGATACACCGCATCTCGGCCGATATCGGTGGTCAGGCAGCCTGTTGATGTCCGCTAGCGGAACATTCCGCGCGGATGCCAGACCCCCGAACTATCGCCGATCGGTGATCAGCTCGTCGGCGAGTTCGGCGAGCTGAGCGGGGGCGAGATAGTCCCGAAGCGCCTGAGCGAGCACGCCGGGATTGGGCTCGAAGCGCCGCAATGCCTTGGTGATGTGAGGTGCGCTCGCAGGCTGGGTCTTGGGGTCCCGGCGCGGGACAGCGGAGTCTTGCGGCTGATCCTGCTTGCCGCTGTCGCGCTCCTGGGCCGCCTGCCAGGCCGCGACCTGATCCTCGCGAGGTACCTGCGCGAGGCTGCGGGCGAGGCGTACCGCGAGTTCGCCCTCGCGCAGGGCGGTCTGCAACTCGGGTGCGAGTTTCAGCAGCGCGCGGCGCTGCGACACCCAGCCCTCGGTGCGGTTGAGGCGCCGCGCCGCTTCCCCGGCGGTCCCACACTCGGCGACTAGCCGGTCGACGGCTTCGGCTTCCTCGAGGACATCGAAGTCGCGGCGCCCGATGTTCTCATCGATCGCTGCGGTCAGCAGCGAGATTCGATCGTGGGCGACTTCGTCCTTGACGACGAACTCCAGCTCGGCGCACCCGTATTTCGCCGCGGCCGCCAGACGCCGGCAGCCGTTGATGACCACCCATCGCGCGGCGCCGACGTCTTCGGCGTCGTCCGGAAAGAGTGCGAGGTACGCGGCGCGGGTCACCACCAAGGCGGGCTGCAGTTGGTGCGTCTTGATCGACGCGAGGTCGGTCAGATCCCCGAGATCGCGGCGTGGGTTTCGCGGATTGGCGACCAGATCCTTCAGTACCGCCTTGGTGGGCGGCCCGGCCGGGCGCGGTGTTCTCTCGTCGACGGGGGAGTGCTCCCCGACCGCGCTAGCCAGTGAGGCCAAGCTGGTCCGTCGTCCCTTCGCCGGAGCCATCAGCGGCCACCGCCGACCTGCAGCTCGAGAGCGAGCTTGTAGAAGTCCTCGCGGGCCTGCATCGCCACCCGGTTCGCCGGATACTCGGTCACCGTCAACCCATCCGCCGAGGCGCGGGCATGGATCTTGTAGCGGCGGATCACCGTCTTCGCGAGCGGCCACTTGTTGGCACGCACGAACTCTTTCGTCTGATCCAGATCGGCCGTGCCGTCGCGGGGATCCCAGTTGTTGATCACCACCAGGTAGGGGATACCGCGCGGCTCGATGACCTTCCGGATCGTCTGCGCGGTCGGATCGAAACTGAGCGGCTCGGTCGTCATCGGCACCAGCACGAACTCGACCACATCCAACACCGCCCGCAACGCGTCCGCGGCCTCACCCCGCCCCAGCGGATCACCGCTCGTGCCGTCCTCGGACAGATCGATCCAGCCTGGTGTGTCGACATAGACGTGATCGATGCCCGGCAGATGCGGCAGTTTCCGCAGACCGTCGAGGTCGTCGTGGGCTTGGACGATATGGAACGGCAACTCGTTCAGGCGCGCCGCCCACCACACCGCCGAGCCCTGCGGGTCGATCGAGACCGCGGCTACCGGCGACGTCGCTTCCGGATCCCCCGACTCCCCACCCAGTACATCGGCGGTGACCGCCGCCAGATTCACGGTGATCGTCGACTTCCCGACCCCGCCCTTCTGGTTCATGACAGCAAAAGCTCGACCCATCTCACAACCTCCGTGCGCTTCGCCCCCAGATTCGCCCTGGGAACTACTTCGGATTCGGTCGCAGCATAAATGCCCACCCGCACTATCGCGCGGTCACCAGCGATAGACGCGCCGAAAGACGCGGTCTTTACCGCGGTAAAGACCCCCGGCCGTCGAGGCTGCACACACCGAAACCGTCGATGCCGCGATCAACGCCACCTCGACGCTGCAGGACACGCGCCGCTCACCAACGCGTCCTCAAGCAACCTCGCGTCCGCGAAACCAACGGACAGACTGCCTCGGCGCTTCCTGTGCGCTCCTCACGACCGGTACAGCTGCCACCTATCAGCCGAATCGGCCGGTACCAGCGCGCAACCGTCGAAAGCGAGACCTCACCCGGTGAGGCGGCCCATTCGCGGCGCGGATACGTCCGGTGAGCCGCCGTACGGGCATTAATGGCAATGGGTTCTATTTGCATTAATGAATACGTTTATCGTTTTAACGTAATTACATATATTTTTAACGTTGAAATGTAAAACGTTTTAGGATAGAATTGTGGTATGGACGAAGATTTCGAGCAGATCCCCGCCGATCGCGCCGCGACCGAGGTCGAATCCCAGCGGACGTGTCAGTTCCCGGTCGCTTGGGACGCCGAGATCGGCGATTTCGTGCGGGCGGGGCACCCGTTGCCGCCGGTCGAGGGGCGCGGTCGGCGCGCGGAGTACTGCGGGCAGGACCACGTCGACCCGGACGGGACCGTGCGTCGTCACGACCGGGCGACCGCGTTCCAGCGCAAACGCGACCTCAAGGCGGCGGCCGGGGTGGCGGGTGCGCGTCCGGAGCGGCCCGCCGGTCGGCCGGTGACTTCCGCGCGGTCGTCGCTGGCCGAGCTGTTGGCCCAGTTCCAGATGGTGGCCACCAACAGTCAGAAGGAATCCACGCGGCTGCTCGGGGAGGCTCAGCGGATCGTGGCCACCGCCGGTGACCCCGACTCCGCCGCCGCCGAGGTCGGTGCCGTCCGCCGCGACGCCGAGGCCCGGATCGCGGCCGCGAACGCCCGCGCCGAGGAAGCCGAGGCCGAAGCCGCGACCGCACGCCGGGAGCTGGCTCGCGCCGAGGAGGACAAAGCGCTGGCCGAAGGCGCGGCCGAGGACGCGCTCGCCGACCGCGACGCCCACCAGGCCGACGCCGAGGAAGCCCGCATCGAACTGGAGCGGGTGCGCAGCGAGTCGGCCGAGCGGATCCGCGCCGTGGAGGCACAATCACAGGCGGAGATCGCCGCGGCGACCCGGGCCGCCGCCGAGGCCGAAGGCGACCGCGACACCGCGATCGAGGCCCGCCGTCGCGCCGAGTCCGGCCTGGCCGCTGCCGAGCAGGCCGCCGCCGACGCCCGTACCGAAGCTGACCGGCTGCGCGGGGAGATCCGCGAGATCCGTGAACAGGCCCGCGCCGAGCGCGAGCAGCTGCGCGCCCAGGTCGATGAGATCCGCACCGAATCCGGCGCCCGTGCCGAGGCCGACCGCGAGGAGATCCGCGCCCTGCGTGAGGAACTGGCAACCAGCCGCGCCGAGGCCCGCGCCGACCGTGAAGCGCTGCGCGCCGACCACGTCGCGGAGATCGCCCGCATCCAGGACGCCCACGACACCCAGATCGCCACCCTGCGCGCCGCGCTCGACACCGCACGACGCACCACCGATGAGGAAGGCAACTGATGTTCCGCACGAAGAAGACCCCGCCCACCGCGCACCCGCCCAGCGGTGATGTCGCGGCCTTGGCCGAGCAGCTCTCCACCGCGCGCGGGCGGCTGGAACTGCTCGGCGGTGACGCGGCCGACGTCCTGGCCGAGGTCCCGTCCGAGGCCGAGCTCGCCGAGACACGCGAGCTGGCCGAATGGCGGCGCGCGCAGCTGCGCGAGGCCGACCGCGCGGAGTTGGCCTCCCAGCTCACCGCCGCGGCGAAGATCCGCGACGCCGAAGCCAAGATCCGCGACGCCGACATCCGCGACGCGGTCGGCGCCCGGATGGCGTTGGCCGATCAGCGCCGCGCTGACAGCCCCGCCTCGACGATCGCGGAACTGCGCCGCTACGGGCAGGGCTTCCGCTACGGCGGCGCGGTCGTCATCGCCATCGGCATGATCTGGTCGGCGGTCAACGTCCAACAGAACATCGCCCCCGGCGGTCCCGGTGACCCGATGTTCTGGGTGAGCTACATGGTCGAGGCGATGATCTCCGGACTGCTGGTCATGGTCGCGGTCGGCACCGCCAAACACCGCGAAGCCGCCGGGCTCGAACCGTCACCAGGGCTCAAGTGGGCCGAGTTCGGGCTCTTCGCGCTGACCTTCGTCCTCAACACCTACCCGTACCTGGCCGCGACCCACTGGTACCAGGCCAGCCTGCACGGCGTCGCTCCCGGGCTGATCGGCGGCGCGTTGTGGATCATGCACTACCTCGGCCGCGACAACACCCGCTCCCGCGAGATCGTCGCCCACCGTATCGGCGACGACCTCGCCACCCAACTCCCCGACCTGCGCGCCCTGCACACCCACACCGTGCGCACCGTCACCACGACGGCCCCGCAGGCGCCCGCTGTCGACCCGCTCGCCGAATTCGAGGCCGAGTTCGACCCCGCACTTACCGCACACCAGTCCACAAGTGCGGGCACTGGTGCGGGGGCGAGCGCGGCCCCGCACTCGCGGCCCCGCACCACGCGAGAGGAGTTGGACAGCACTCCCGTAGCGGACACAAGTGCGGGAAGTGCTGCCACCCCGCACCACGAAAGTGCGGGGGCCGACAACGCCCTCACCGAGGCCATCCCGCACCAGCCGACCGAGGACAGTGCGGCCCCCGCCGCACCGGTGACCGAGGAGGCCCCCGCACTAGCCAGCACCGAAACCAGCACCACCGCGACCAGCGAGGACACCGTCGAGGAGTCCGGTAGTGCGGGGGAAGTGCGGGAGGAAGTGCGGGCCGCTCGCGGGCCGCGTTCCCGCACCCCGCACCCCGCCCGCACCACTAGTGCGGGGGCAGTGACACCGGCGAGTGCGGGGCCACGCGCACAGACCGCACTCGCGCTCGCGACGCCCGAAAGTGCGGGCGATAGTGCGGGGGCCGAGAGCCAAGTGCGGGCCTCGCTGCTGCCCCTGGCCGAGCAAGTGCGGGGCCGTGGTGTCGGCGCACGGATGTCGATCGAGTCCGTGGTGCGGGTGCTGGAAGCCCTCGATCGCGGCGCCAGCGTCAACGGCGCGCACACCGCGACCGGTGTACACCGACGCACGGTCGAGCGGATCCGCGACACCGCCGCGGTTGTCATCGCCGAAGCCGCCGACGGTTCCGGTGGGCGCGTGATCGAGCTGCGCAAGCACGACCGGTAACACCACGGGTCGAACAGCGACGAGGACCCCGGCGGATCGTAGCCGCCGGGGTCCTCGTCTATCTGGTGACGTAGGCCCTGGAAGCACGAACTATCCAGGGATCACGCCACCCCGAACTCTACCCACGCGGCAGCCGCCAACAGCTTGCGGGACACCGAGCGCTGGGCGCTCGCGAACGAGGCGCTACCGGAACATTCCGCGCTGATCTTCTGCACCCTCGATCAGGAATACGGAGGGGGAGGTACGAAATCGATCGGCCAGCGTGTGCTGTCACCATGCACCACACGGGTCAGGTTCGTGCTGCCCAGTTTCGCGCCGGTCAGGTCCGCGTGGATCAGGTTCGCGCTGCCCAGGTCCGCGTGGATCAGGTTCGCGCCGTTCAGGTTCGCGCTGCCCAGGTTCGCGCCGGTCAGGTCCGCGTAGGTCAGGTTCGCGCTGCACAGTTTCGCGCCGGTCAAGTTCGCGCCGGTCAGTTTCGCGCTGCCCAGGTTCGCGCTGCCCAGGTTCGCGCCGGTCAGGTTCGCGTGGATCAGGTTCGCGCCGCCCAGTTTCACGCCAGTCAGGTCCGCCTCGCTCAGGTTCGCGCTGCTCAGGTTCGCGTGGCCCAGGTTCGCGTGGCCCAGGTTCGCACCGGTCAGGTTCGCGCGGGTCAGGTTCGCGTGGTCCAGGTTCGCGCCATTCATGATCACGTCTCTCAGGTACGCACCGTCCAAACAGAATCCGGCGAGATCGAGGTTGCCGAGATGGCATTCCGGAAGCGATATCTGATCCAAGCTGATGGCCGTGAACGCCCAGGACTTCGGGTCGTTGTCTGGACGGCGGCGGCGTTGAGTGAGGATGCCGACGATGGTTTGCCTGATTTCGCGTTCGGACAGGTCCGGATTCTTCGGATCGGTGGCGGCGAGGAAGGGGACACGTAGGTACCACTGGAGCAGGTTGATGCAGACCTGGCGTTCGTCGTCCTCGCCGAAGGCGTGCCAGTCGTCGGCAAGCGCGGTCAGCGCGTAGACCCCGGCCTGGCGGATCGCGGCGGATTCGTGGGCGATCTGCGTGGCCACCGCCGTGTAGCGGTCCCGCAACGCTGATTCCCGTGCACGGCGGGAGTCGTCGCGGTGCCGTTCGCGTTCTCGCTCCAGGTCGATCTGGTGTCGTTCGCGTTCTCGGGCCGTGTCGTCCTTGTGATGGATTTCGGCCTGGTCACGACTGTTTTGACCGTTGCGGTAGGCCAACACGCCCGCAGTGAGCGCACCGGCGCCAGCCAGGAACGTCGCCAGCGGTTGGGAGAACCCGTTGGCGATTCCGAACGCCGTTGCTCCGCCGCCCACCACGACCGCCAGACCCAGCCAGGTCGACCGTCGGCGCATCGACACCAGACCACGACCCGAACCCGTGGATGTATCCCCCTCAGACATAGGCAAGACCGTATCGGGGGGTCTAGGAACACCGCCGCGGAATGCTCCTGTAGCGCGCCCATGTCCGGCCGGGCCGCCGACAGCTACGTCCGATCCGGAGTCCGGTTATCCGGTCGGTGCGGTCTCGATCGGAAGGCGACTGCCGCCTTCCGATCCGCTACTCTGGGGTCATAAGAACAGGAGCAAGCTGGAATTTAGGTGCCCTATCGGGTACCCCACCCGTTCGGGTGGTCGCTGCGCTGGGCATGTTGGGAGGCTGCGGATGGCAGGGGAGTCGCCGGATCTGCGGGCGCGTGTACGGCGCGCGCGGCAGGCGAATGTGGCCGGTGGCCGCACGCGCCGGTGCGTGGTGAAGCTGACCGAGGACGAGCACGAGGACCTCACCGCGATGGCGGCGGCGGTGGGTATGACGGTGCCGCGGCTGTTGGTCGAGTCGACCTTCGAACGCGAAGGTGTGGAGGGTGGTCCGGGCGCGGTGGCCGCGGTGCGGGAGGCGTTGTTGGCGTTCGCGGATCTCGATACGGAACTTCGGCGGGTGGGCAACAACCTCAACCAGTTGACCCGCTACTCCCATCAGGAGCGAGACTTCGCCGAAGGTGTCGAGGTCGCGTTGGGTGCGGTGGTGCGGGTGTGTCTGCACCTGGACGAGGTCGCGCGCGCGATGGTGGGCAAGGGTCCGGCGGTGACGGAGTTGTCGATGCCCGATGTCGATCACCCTGTCCAAGCCGCCGGTGATGGTGATGTCGGTGGTGGGTGGGCCGACGCGGTCGATCCGGTCTGAGCGGGGTGGTGCGGCGATGATGCCGAATATCTCGAAGGGCGCCGACATGGTGGGCTTGGTGCGGTATCTGGCCGGTCCGGGCAAGTTCAACGAGCACGTGAATCAGCGGGTGATCGCCGGGGACATCGTGTCGGTGAGCGTGTTCGGTGGCCGGATCGACATGGAGCGCGGTGCGGAGTTGGGTCGGTTGTTGGACAGTTCGCGGATGACGGTGCTCAAGGGCGCGCCGGTGCTGGTGACTTCGTACAAGAAGGCCCGCGCGTTGATGGCCGAGGGGATGTCGAAGAAGGCCGCGTACGAGGCGGCGACGTCGGATGAGCACGTCTTCCACTGCTCGCTGGCGCTGGCCGCGGACGAGGGTGAACTCACTGATGAGAAGTGGTCGGCGGTCTCGCGAGACTTCTTGACCGAGATGGGGTTCATCGGCCGTGAGGACGGGACACCGGATGTGCGGTGGGCCGCGATCAGGCACGGGCTGTCGAAGAACGGCAACGACCACGTCCATCTCGCGCTGAGCGTGGTGCGTCCGGACGGGAGCCTGATCGACACTTACCGGGATCTGAAGCGGTCGCAGGCTGTGGCGAACATGCTCGAGCACAAGCACGGGTTGCGGGTTTTGTGGTCGCGGGAGGAGGGCGGGACCGAACGCGGAACCAAGCCCGGCGAGCGCCGATTGGCGGCCGAGCGGGGTTCACCGGCCACCGATCGGGAGCTGCTGGCGCGGGAGGTGCGCGCGCTCGCGGCGGTCGCCGATTCCGAGGCCGAGTTCGTCGATGGTTTGCGTGAGGCCGGGATCATGGTGAAACCGCGGTTCGCCAAGGGCGGGCACACGGTCACCGGATATTCCGTGCGGTACCTACCGTTCCGAGCGCAGGACACCGACGCCGAGCGGACCTCGCTGTGGTACGGCGGCGGATACCTGTCCAAGGACCTCACCTTGGCGGCGCTGCGGTCACGGTCCGGGTGGGAGACGACCCCGGAATCGCGGGACGCGGCGATGGTGCGGTGGCGCGCCACCATGACGACTCGGTCGGGGCGCTCGTACGCGCCGGATCCGGTGTCGGATCGTGAGGCGATCGCCCGGTTGGGGCAGTGGTCGGCCTACATGCGCACCATCCCCGACGGCGACCGCGACGCCTGGGCGAAGGCGGCGGGTGAGACCGCGGGGGTGTTCGCGGCCGCGAGTATGAGTACCGAGGCCCGTCCGGGTCCGCTGAATCAGCTCGCCCGTCAACTCGCGCGCGCGGCGCAAACTCCCGCGCATCAGCGTGATCCGCGCCCACGACGCAACAACTCCGATGTGCGGGCGGTGTCGCGGATGCTGCGCTCGATGACGTCGAAGACCGCCGGGGACATCGCGGTGGTCGAGGCGATGATCGATTGCCTGCTCACGGTCATGGACATGCTCTCGGCGACCGAACGCGCGAACGCCGCGGCGGCGATGGCCACCCAAGCGCGCCAAGCGTTGACCGAGATCCATTTACGCGCCGCCGGGGTCGACCCTAACCGCGAATACGTGACCGCGGTCGGATCACCGGGCTGGGCGGCTCACGCGCGGGCGAAGGTCGTCACCGACCGCCCCGCCGACAAGGTGCGTCAGGTCGAGAAGATCGAAACCGTTGCCGGACAGTGGGGACAGCGGCGCATCGCGCTGCAGATCCCCGGCGCCCGCGAGATCGACGAGTTCGGCCACATCATCGAACCCGCCGAACCGCAAGCACCCGCACACGCTGAGCCGGTACGCACCGATTCGACGCGGACCGAACCGGTGGCCGCCGCGGCCCCAGTGTTCGAGGAACCGGTGTCGCCGTTGCGGCGGTGGGCGGCCAAGGCCGCAGCCGAGCAGAGCGAGCTCTACACCAGATTGAGCAGATACCAACCCGATCCGGCCGAACCACACGAGCACGACGACACGACCGACACTGTCGACCAGACCCAGGAGACCGAGCAGGACTGGGAGAAGTTCATGCCCCCGCCCGGTCGCCGACCGGATCGTGGAACCGGACTCGAACGCTGACCAGCCGGTCTCAGAGCCCGTACCCGTGACCGGAACCGTGAGACGGTCCGCCACCGAGTCCCGGCCCGGGGTGGGGACCGGAGTCGAATCCGGTTCCCAGAGTGGGCCGTCGGCGGGCCTTGGTGACCGCGCGTCGTACTCGTGCGTCGCGGCGCTGCCCGGCGCCCGCTGCTGCGGGTTGGTTGTCGGCTTCGGCGCGGGCGTAGTCCTCGGCGGCACGGTCGAGGTCGGTGAGCTGATCTCGACGTTGGATCTCTGCGCGTGCGGCCCGCAGGAACGGGTCGTCGATCGCGGCGCGGACGGCGTTGTCGATCTGGCTGGCGCGGGCGGCGGCAAGCGCGTTGGTCGCGGCAGTGATCTCGGTGTCGCGGCCCTGCTGGTCGTCGGCGTCGGCGAGGATCTTCTCCCACGACGACCCCACCGGGGGTGGAGCGTCGAGACGTAACCGGTCGGCCTCGGCGCGGGCGGCGTCGAGTTCGCGTCGGGTCTGTTGGTGGGCGTGTTCGAGTGCGTCGATGTGGTCTTGTCGTTCGGCGCGGGCACGCCACCTGATGCGGTGGGTGGTGTCGAGTTCGTGTCGGGCCTGGGTGATCTCGTCGGCTTGGTCGCGGTAGGTGGCGCGCAGAGCGTCGAGGGCGGTGATGGCGGGTCGGGCGCGGCGGATCGCGGCCGCGTCGCGGTCGAGGCGCTGATGGCGTTCACGCACCGCGTCGAGGTCCTGTTCGGCGCGGCGGACGCTCAGGGCGGTGACCACACCGACGCCGCCGTCGGTGTGGGAGTGGAAGGGGCGGTGGGTGGTGATCTGGGCCAGTTGCGCGTCGCTCATGCGGCGTAGGTCGTCGGGGCGGGTGCCGCGTAGCCGCTCGCGGGCCCGCGCTAATGCCGCTTCCCGTTCCTGGTCGCGGGCCGTGACCGGTGGTGTCGGTGGTTCGGGCGCCGGTGTGGTCGGCGCGGTGTCGAGTTGCAGGACCGCACCGGGGAGTTCGCGTGGGGGTTCGGGTGTGGGGGTGTCGAGGGTTTCGGTCATGCGCCAGCGCAGCGCGGCCGCGGGTTGTTCGGCGGGCAGTTGCCGTTCGTCGTGGGCGGCGCGTACCGCGGCAGGGATGTCGAGGCCGGTGGTGTCGGCGGCGCGGGAGAACTCGCGGGCCAGGGTGGGCCAGTACGGATCCGCCGCGATCCGGGCATCGACGGTGTCGATCAGTGGTCGCCAGCGTCGGGTGTAGGCGTCGCGGTTCCCGACCCGGTCTGCGACGGCTCGGTCCAGGCGTTGTTGTTCGCGGCGTTGGGCGAGCGGGTACCGCGCCGGGCCGGTGGGTCGGCGGTCGAGATCCGGAACGCGGTGCGCGGCGCGCCAGATCGCGAGTCCGCCGGTCAACGCGGGATCGGCGCCGTGAATTCCGCGTGCCCACAACGGCACCCGGTCGCCGTCGGCGGTGCGGGTGTGGTCGGCGATGGTGGTGGCCATGGCGCGGATCTGTGCGGCGCGTGCCAGCAGGTGCTGGTGTTCGGTGTCGGGGAGTCCGGCGGGGATCGCGGGCAGCCACGGCAACGGAGGGTGCCCGCGCTGGGAGTGGCGTCCGGTCGCGTCGATACGCCAGTCGAGCACTGCGGCCGGGTCGGCGGCGGTGTCGAGTTCGCGCACCGCGACGGCGGCGGTGAGCGTCGCGAGCGGATCGTGGCCGGCGAGGTCGAGTAGCGCCAGGTGCGCGCGCAGCACCGGCCACGCTTCGGCGTCGGTGATGTCGGGGACGAGGCTCTCGGCGCGGGTGGCGTATTCGGCGAGACGGGCGGCGCCGACGCGGGTTTCGGCGAGATGGGTGACGGCGTGCTCGTATGACTCGACCGCGTCCGCGAGCAGCAGGTGCGGGTCCTCGGCGGCGCGTTCGGAGGTCGTGGCCGAGACCTGGGTGCCCTCCCGTGCGAGGACGCCGGTGAGCAGGTCGAGAGCGGTCGGCGGGTGGATCGCCTCATAGGTGTGGGCGGTGTGTTCGTAGACGGCGGTCGCGGTGCCCAGGTAGAGGTGGTTGCCGGTGCGGCCGCGGGTCAGCATCACATACAGCTGGGCGCGGGACTCGCGTCCGGTGAGTACTCCGTGGCAGCGGTCGACGGTGATGCCTTGGGCGGAGTCGATGGTGGTGGCGTAGCCGAGTCCGACGTGCGCGCGGACGTAGTCGGCGGGCAGGGTGACCCGGCGTCGGGAGCCGATGTGGGCGGCGGTGATCGCGCCGTCGGCGTGCACGGTCCGTACTTCCCACCGGTATCCGTTGCGGACGTAGTCGGTGTCGGAGATCCGCAGTTTGCGGTTGTTGAGCCGGGTCGCGATGACATCACCGACGCTGGCCGAATGCCCGTCGGCCAACAGGGTTTCGGGACCGAGGATCTCGCCGTGGCGTTCGGCGCGAGCGAGGCGTTCGGTGCGGGCAAGCGCGTTCAATTCCGAGACCAGGGCGCGGGTCGGGGCGAGCATCGCGGCGTCGTGGCCTCGAGCGTGGTCGGCGCGCCAGGCCCGGAACGCCGCGGCGACGTTCTCGGTGAGGGTGCCGACCCGCACACGGTGATGGTCGAAGTAGTAGGCGAGCCCGGCCGGATCACCCCCGCGCAGCGCCAGGCTCGCGGCGGCTTCGCCGGGATCGGCGAAACGCATCACCTTCGTCAACGTCGGCGCTTCGGTGGTTTCGACGATGTCGCGCACGATCCCGCCCGCGGCGACCGAGGACAGTTGCCGGTCGTCGCCGATCGCGCGGACCGTGGCACCGCGTTCGGTCAGGAATGTGATGGCGGCGTCGAGTGTGCGGGTGGAGACCTTCGCGGCCTCGTCGATGATGACCAACGTGCGTTCGTCGATGTCGGGGAGTCGTTCGGGGCTGTGTTCGGCGAGGGTGAGCAGCATGTCCACGGTGGCCGCGGGCACACCGGACTCACGGGCGAAAGTCGCCGCCGCCGAGGCGGTTGGCGCGATCCCGAACGCGTTGCCGCCCTGGGCGGTCCAGGCGTCGACCAGGACCCGCATGGCGGTGGTCTTGCCGGTCCCAGCCGGGGCGACCGCTGCCATGAACCGGCGCCCCGAAGTGGCGCAGGCGAGCACGAGTGCGCGTTGTCCGGGGTTGAGGGTGTGCCCGTTGGCGGCGTATTCGACCTCGGCCACCTCGATGGCGGCCGCTGGGATAGCGCGCCCACCGTCGAGTCGCGCGGCGGCCAGCAGGCGTTGTTCGGCGGCGACGATAGCGTGGGAGGTGTATTTGGTGGAGTGAGCGCGGGTGTAGATGCTGACGCCGTCGGAGCGGGTCAGCCCCGGCACGCGCGGCATCGGTTCGTCGTCGCGGCGGATCGACAACCCCTCACCGAGGGCGTAGGCGACGGTGTCGGGAAACATGTCGTCCCACGCGTTCGGGTCGATCCGGCCCCGCACCTTGCGCACGGCTTCGGCGCTGATGTGGTGGATCTGCCAGGTCGCCCGCTCCCGCGACACCGTCTCGACGACCTCGGCGGCGATGTCCTCGGCCTCCACAGGTTCGCGCCGCGGCGGCTCTTGGGAGAGCATCGCGCGGACCATGCCGTTCACCGCGGCCGCGCTCTTAAGGACGCGGCGGGCCTGCATCATCCAGTCGGTGCGTTGTTCGTCGCGGGTGCGCGCGTGGTGTTTGCCGCCGCGGGTGGACAGGGTCGCTTCCTCGTCCATGCGGTGCAGCTCCTTCGGCGACGGCTCGCGCCCGTGCCGAGCCTGGAAATCGGCGATCATCACGTCCTTGCGGGCCTGGATCTCCACATCGCGGGTCGACCACTCCACGGCCAGACGCTCGTCGAATCCCGCGAGTTCGCGGATCGGTCGTTTGTCGGCGTCCAGACCGTCGCGTTCGACGAAACGGATCCCGCCGAGCATGGTCTCGAGATGGTGTTCCAGGCGGGTGTTGTAGATCTCGGAGGCGGTGACGGCGTGCTGGTAGATCATCCGCCCGTCCAGGGCGCCCCACTCACCGGTCTTGCGGTGGACCTTGTTCGAGATCACCACGTGGGTATGCAAATCCGGATCACCCGCACGGGAATCGCGGTGGTCGAACATGGTGGCGATCAGGCCACCCACCTCCACCTGAGCCACGCCACCAGCCCCGATACGGGTGTAGGTCGCGTTCAACTCCAGGAAACCCAGCGCGTCGACGATCGAGGCCAAGTGGGCGGCCTCGATCGTCTCGGCCACCGGCCTCGGCGCCAGCGCCCACAGCGCCGACACCGACTTCACCGGCGAGAACGTCAGATCGAATCCGGCGATCCGCTTCGAGGACGGCCGCAACGCTTTCGCCACCCACGACGACAGCTCTTCCTCGTTGCGGTGTTCGTGGCCGTGCTCGGCGACGAACATCCGCTGCGCGACCTCGGTGGCGATGTACTCGCGGTCGGTCTCCGGAATCGGCGCATGCGCGTCGCGGCCGCGCTCGGCATTCCAGGCTTCGTAGGCGCGACGCTTCTCGGCGCGATAGGAGAACTCGTCGACCGACGGTTTGATGAACGGCATCCCGATACGGGCCTTGACCTTGATCGCGTGCGCCCGCGCCGTCCGCGCCGTGAAGCCCTCCGCGCGTTTGGCCGCGACCTCATCGGCGATCAGCTTCTCCGCGTTCGGGTGCAGGCCGCGCCCGAACAGCGCCCACATCTGCGATTCGGTGACCTCCTCGCCCTCGAAGATCGCGTCGAGGATCTCCTCACCGCCGGTGTCGAAGACGGTCAGATCCGCCAACCCCGAACCCCACCAGCGGCCGGGGGATTCTCCGCGTTCGGAATAGTAATCGGCCAGCGCCTGCTCACCGCGGTCGTTCGCGTCGTGAGTGGCGATATTGCGCACGTAGTACTCGTAGCCGTCGCCACTCGCGATTTTCGCCAGTGACATCACCCCAACCACCGTACCCCGCAGTCGGTTTCACTGCCCCGAACTCGGACTATCGACGGAAAAGCGACAATCCGGAACGGATGTGACCTGAGTGCAAGAGGTCTGCTGTAAATCTGTGAATAAGCAGGTGAGGGAGGGTGTGGAAGCGGTTGCGAGAGACGGCGAGTGGATATGTGGACAGGTATGGAGAGTGTAGTGGTGGTGGAATGTGAAGGCGTACAGAATGTGTGTGAAACAGGTTGGTGGATAGGTCAACTGGAATCGGTAGGGGAATGCGCTTCTGCTGCGCTCGACGCCGGTCGCGTCGTCGTGTGCCCGCATTCGGGCGTGCCGTTCGGGGTGTAGATGATCGCGTCACAGGCCCGACAGATGTGCGTGCGATGGTGACCCCTGATCGCCAGGCAGGCGGCCGCGCCGACCAGAACCCGGTTCGCCCCAAGACGGTGACCGTTCGGGCACATCCAGGGTGAAGGCTCGGCCCAACCACCGCCGGGAACCTGATACAGCCGCCCCGGCTCGACCCGCACACCCCGCAAGCGATACTCCGGAACCCACTGTTGTTCGCACATGCGTTCGAGTCTGACCGGTGAACAATGACGTGACAACAACATCCGGAATGTGTCGGCGCCTTCGACGCGCACCGGATGCCGGATACGCTTCACCTCACCGAGACGATGGCGATGCCGACCGGCGCGGCCGGGGGTGAAAGAGGGGGCGACCGTGGTGATGCCGCAGTACCGCTACGCCTGCGCCAAATGCGCGTACGGGTGGCACGACACCCCGTACTGCCCCGGCGACGTCGGCAAGCTGGCGTACTCGACCATGTCGATGATGGACGCGGAATACGAGATCCGCCGACTCGAGAAACAAGCGCGACAACGCCGCGGCGAGCCCGAACCCGTGCTCAGCCCGTGGCGGTTCCGCTGGTGGTGGATCCCGCTGGGCATCACCGTCTACATCGTCCTGCTCATCCTCATCTGACCCGCGAGGATTCCGGTTCCCGACACGGAATCGAGGTGGCGTCGCGCGTCGACGCACTGCTTCCGGCGCTCCATCCACGAACCCCGGACCGACCCCTCGACCGACGGGCGGCCGTGACCCTGGATTGCCCCCTGGGCTAGGGGGTGGCCTCGCTGGGTTGTGGGATGCCGAGGTGCTCGTAGAGTGCGGTGAGGTGGCCCTCCAGCGCGGTGACGCGGCCGCGTAGGGTCGCGACTTCCTCGTCGAGGGTCGGGGTCGGTGTGGGTGGGGTGCGCACGAAGCTGCCGACGCCGTGGTGGGTCTCGATCAAACCGGCTTGCTGGAGTTCGGTCACCGCGCGTGCCACGGTGTTCAGCGCGACACCCCACTGGTCCATGAGTTCGGCCTTAGTGGGGATCTGGTCGCCGGTCTTGTACTCGCCGCGCTCTATTCGTGCGCGCAGGTCGGCGACGATCTGCGCGTACCGGGGCTGGTTGCTCACCCGCCCAGTATAGGTAGACCACCAGTTGATCATGTCAACTGATTCACTCTTGATTCTGTCGATTGACCGTGGTGCACTTGAAGGGTGTTCGTCATCGAAAGGCAAGGGTCGCAATGAGTCTGCGCAGCACGGTCTACTTCGCCGGGTGGGGTGGTGATTCGTTGGGGTGGGAGCAGGTGCCCGGAGTGCAGGGGCGGATCGCGGCCAATCACAACGAGGTCGCCACCGCGGTGCACGCACTGAATTTCCCCGGCACCGAACATCTTCCGCCGGGGGATGTGAAGGACCTCGACCTGGCCGCCCTGCCCTACACCGAGTTGTTCTGGGCTTCGCCCGCGTGCCCGGCCTGGACCGATGCCCAAGGCACGAAACGCCATTTCGACACCTCGAACCAGTACACGATGTTCGACGAGGAACTCGGCCCGATCGAGGACCCCGCCCACGCTCGCTCACGCGCCCTGGTCGAGCAGATCCCGCGATACCTGCGGGCGATGGCCGCACGCGGGAACCCGGTGTTGGCCGGGGTGATGGAGAACGTCATCCAGTGCCGCCGCTGGGACGACTGGAAACGGTGGGTCCGTGAGATCGCCGATCTGGGCTACGGGGTGCGGTTGATCGCGTTGAACTCCGGGCATGTGCTGCCGCGTCGCTGCCTGCCCGTGCCTCAATCACGCGACAGGTTGTATTTCGCCTTTTGGCTGAAATCGTTGGGACGGCAACCGGACTGGGACAAGTGGCTGCGTCCGAGAGCGTGGTGCGCGTCGTGTGAGCGGACCGTGGCCGCGGTGCAGTCCTGGAAGAAGCCCGGCACCGATATGGGGCGCTACGGGATCCGGCACGGCCAGTACGTGTACCGGTGCCCGCACCGATCGTGCCGGGCCGCGATCGTCGAACCGGTCACCACCCCGGCCTCGGCCGCGATCGACTGGACCCTGCCACCGGGAGAACGGATCGCCGATCGTGTCGATCCTCTCGCCGAGGCGACCATGGACCGGATCCGTGTCGGCCTTACTCGGTTCGCGGGTGCGCCGATGTTGACCCCGGCCGGTGGCACCTGGCGCACCGAGGCGACCAGCCTGAGCACTCCGATGCCCGCGCGCACGACTCGCGAGTGCGACGGCCTGGTGATCCCGCCGCCGACGGCGGTGTTCCCGGCGCCGCGCCCGCTGCTGGTGCCCTACAACCGCACCGGCCGCGCGCACCCGGTCACCGACCCGTTGGGCACCTTGACCACCAAGGACCGTTACGCCCTGCTCGGGGTCGACCACACCCGCGCGGTCGGGCAGTGCACGTTCCGGATGCTCGCCGACACCGAGGTCCGCAACGGGATGGCGTTCCCGCCCACCTTCCGCCCGTTGGGCGACAAACGGACCCGGATACGCGGCTACGGCAACGCCGTCACCCCCGCCAGCGCCGAAGTCATCGGCTGCGCCCTGGTCGAGGCCGTCACCGGCGAACAGATCGAGCGGTGCGCGGCATGAGCGGGACGCGGGAGGATTCGACGCAGGCGATGGTGCGTGTGCTCGGGGTGCGCGCGTTGCTCACCCTCGCCCCCGATATCGCCGAATGCGCGCGGCGCCGTGCGGTCGGGCTCGTCGCGGTGACCGATCTGGAGTTGCTCGATGTGCTGATGGGACTGCCGCACGGGCTTCCCGTCGCCGAGGGCTGCCTCACCCGTCGGGAAACCAAGGTCCTGCGGCGCGCACCCCACGGGGTCCTCACCCGTATCGGCGGGTGCGTCGAGCGTTCGGTCGTGGCGCCGGTGCGGGTGCGGGCCGCGCTGGTCGCGGTGCCGAACTGGCGGTCCGGGCTGCGGGCTGCGGGCCGGTTCGCTCCTTTCTGCACCCGCACGATGCACCTGCCCACCACCCCGACCGACCTCGACGACGCCGTGAGCGCGGCCCGTTTCTACGGCATCGGGATCCACACCGACGACCGCGGCGACTTGCTGCCCCCCGAACCCCACCGGCCCCAGCGACACACCCCCGCCGGGTGGGGATTCCTCGAAACCGTCTACCAGCAGACAAGGACACAGCTGTGACCGCCATCGAATGGACCGACAGCACGTGGAACCCGGTCACCGGGTGCGACCGCATCAGCGCCGGATGCGACCACTGCTACGCCCTCACACTCGCCAAACGGCTCAAGGCGATGGGCTCGCCGAAATACCAGGCCGACGGCGACCCGCGCACCTCCGGACCCGGATTCGCGGTCACCACCCACCCCGAAGCCCTCGACATCCCGCGTCGCTGGCGCACCCCGCGCAGGGTGTTCGTGAACTCCATGTCCGATCTGTTCCACGCGAAGGTCCCCCTCGACTTCGTCGCGGCCGTGCTCGACGTCATCGCCGAGACCCCGCGCCATACCTACCAGGTGCTGACCAAGCGGCCCGGCCGCGCCCGCCGCCTGGCCGAGACCGGACGCATCGTGTTCCCGCCGAACCTGTGGCTGGGTACCAGCGTCGAGAACGGCGCGGTCACCGACCGCATCACCGACCTCATCGCCACACCCGGTGTGGCGGTGCGGTTCCTGTCGATCGAACCCATGCTCGGCCCGGTCGACCTGGACCGGTTCCTGTTCCCGAACCGGTGCCCGGACGGCTGCTCGTGCCGGTGGCCCGACGACGGGGACCGCAACGAATGCGCCTGCGGCGGCGCGTGCGCGGAATGGTCGCCGCGTCCGGCGATCGACTGGGTGATCGTGGGCGGCGAGTCCGGGCCGAACGCGCGCCCGATCAACCCGGACTGGGTGCGCGACCTGCGCGACCAGGTAACCGACGCGGGGGCGGCGTTCTTCTTCAAGCAGTGGGGCGGGCGCACCCCGAAAGCCGCCGGACGCGAACTCGACGGCCAGATCTGGGACCAGTTCCCGACCAGCGGCCGCGCGGCCTGAACGGTGGTGGCGGCCCCGATGTTCAAGCGGGAGAAGAGCGTCGCGCAACTGAGCCTGTTCGGCGCCGAGGATGTCCAGCCGTGCCACTGGCACCAGATCTGCGGGCAGTTCGTCCTGGCCGCGGGCCATCCCGCGTGCGCGGACTGCCGCCGCGAATTCGGGCCTCTGCTGCAACCCCTCGCCGCACCGACCATCCCGGCCGACCCCGACCCCGACATCGAGACGCCCGCGGCCGTCGAGGCGGGGTCCGATCAGACGCTGGCGCGGCTACGGGCGTTGCTACCGGGCACCACCGCACCGCCTACGGAAACCCCCGCCGAACAACGGCGCAATCAACGGTGCTGGCTGTGCGAGGAACGACGCACCTGCACACAGATCGGCGGGCGGTGGGAGTGCCGCGAATGCCAACTCGTCGAATAACCCACTCGAAAGGAACATTTCCGATGCCCCGGAACATGTCGGTCTCGCTCACCGAGAAACAGGTACGCGCCCGCACCAAGACCGTCACACGCCGCGCGGGGTGGCGGTTCCTGGAGCCGGGGACGCGGTTGATGTTGTGCCGCAAGGTCATGGGCCGCCGCAAGGACGAACCGTTGGTGCGCATCGTCGAGGTGGAGGAACGGGTCGGGCGTCTGCGCGACTGCGCGATCGTCGCCGGTGACCGGTCGACGCCCACTACGGGGTTCCATCCGGTCGACCCTCATCCGCCGCGCCGTATCGACCGCTGGTACGCCACGCACCGGTTCCCGCTGGCCGCGATCGTGGGCTACCGCGTGCACGAGTCCGCCGAACTCGCCCACGAGGACGGTTGGCTCAGCGACCACCTACCCATCACCACCGTCATCGATACCGCCGCACTCGACCCCGCCCACGGCGTACCGCTCGTCGGGCCCGGTGTGGTCGAGGCCCGCGCCGGCGCCCGCTGGTGGGCGCGGCGCTTCGCCCGGGGCACCGAGGCGATGGCCGTGATCGGCGAACCGCGACCCACCCTCGACCAGGTCACCCGATTCGAGCGGTCGCTGATCGCGGGGATACTGGCGCTGATCACCGAACCCCGCGCGGACTGGCCCGAGTACTCGACCCTGCGTCACGTGAGAGTCGGCGCCGACGAACCCGATCCGGTCCTGATCACCGCGCTCAACGCCGCGGGCATCGCCTCACCGGTCGGAGCGGTCTGGCTGCCCGGCCGAACCCGGATGCTGATCAACCCCGACCAGATCACCGTCCACCACATCGACGGCGCCACCGAGACGGTCGATACCCGCTCGGCCATCGACAGGTAGCCGCCTGTCCACCCCGGACGCGGGCGGGATCTCCGGAGGCAAGCCCTCCCCGCTGAGGGAGGGCGCGGTAGCCCTGTTCGAGGTGACCGGATCGGGTTCCGGCACATGCCGGGGGTTCGGGAACATCCGGGAGAAAAGTCACGCCAAGGAGTTGTCGCAGATAGCCGCCCACCATCTGCGGTAACTCCTTGGCGTCGGGCTCCGTTCACTAGTCGGACACCCCGAACAGCGCGAGGTCCAACGCGAGCGGGCCGAGGGATTCAGCCGGACATGAGCACGATCACGAACACCACGACAATGACAACGATGATGACGGTAGAGATGATCGCGATGATCGCGTCCTCAAGGTCGGCCTTCCTAGCTGCCTCCGGATCTATTCGGCGAAGGGCCTCTCGTTTCGCTATTCTTTCCGCTTCTTTGCGGGCGGCGCGCTTGCGCCTCTCCCGCTGCCACTGTTCTTGTTCCATTCTTTTAAATATCGACATTTCAGTCTTCCCCTGCGCAGTCGATGACACGAGTCCGGTTGTCACGGTGCCTCTCTCACCAGGATGGCAGTAGATGACGACCGACGTCCTCGACCGGCTGACCGCAGCCCGGGTGTCCGACCGGACCCGTTGTCCACCTGCCCGTCCTGGAGGTTGAGGAACATCGGCGCGGAATGTTCCGATAGCGCGCGCCGTTCGGTCTCTCTGGCAGGCCACAGCCACGCCCGGATCGGGCACTACCGCACATAGTTTCGCGGGTCGACCGTGAAGCGGGAGTCGGTTGCGTCAGATCGGCAGTCAGGTTGCCGCACATAGTGCGCGGCTATATGCGGCAACCCGCTAAGCGTGACTTTTGTCGCCGATGTTCCCGGACCCCCGTATCCCGCTCGACGCGCCGTGGTTGAGGTGATGTTCTTTCGCTATCCGTGGTGAAGGTGTCGCTACGCTGCGGGCCGCACATGTCAGTTCGATTCGGTCGGGAACTGCCCGCCACGGCGGGCCGAAAGGTGAATCACGGTGAAGAAATTCCGGGCTTCGATGCCTGTGGCGGTGGTCGCGGTCGCGGTCGCGACGATCCTCGGCGGCGCGCCCGCGCACGCCGACGTTCTGTCCGATCAGACCTTGGCAGCGCACAACAGCGCGCGCGCCAAGTACGGCGCCGGGCCACTGCAATGGTCGGCCCAGCTGTACCCGAACACCCAGCAATACGCCCAAGCGTGTGTGTTCGCGCACTCCAATTCCGGCGGGCAGTACGGCGAGAACCTCTACGTCTCCACGAACCCGAACGCCACCATCGCCTCGGCGGTCGACGCCTGGATGGCCGAGGCCGCGCAGTACGACTACGACAACCCCGGATTCTCCGCGGCCACCGGCCATTTCACCCAGGTCGTGTGGAAGAACACCACCCAGGTCGCGGTCGCGATCGCCAGTTGCCCCGCCGGCACCATCTTCCCGTCGAATGCGTCCAAATTCATCGTGGCCCGCTACACCCCGCCCGGCAACTATCAAGGCCAGTTCCCGCAGAACGTGGGACGGCCGGTGTGAGCCCGACCCCGTTCGGGCCTCGACACCGGTGACCGGTTCCAGCCGCCGCGCGAGATCCGCCCGAAATTCGGCCGATACCAGTCCCCGGGTACGTCCAGCGCACTCGTGGCTGGGGGTGGATTACCCCCTGGACCAGAGGGTGGTTTACCCCCTGGATTAGCGCGAGGGGGAAGACCAGGGGCTAGTCCTGGTGCTAGCCCAGGGGGTAATCCAGGGGCTAGGCCACCCCCGGAAACCCGCACTGACGTGCGGGTTGCTGTCCTGCCCCGTCCCTTTTCGTCGCAGGCTCCGAATTTTGAAGACCACCCCCACTCTGCGAGCACTCAATTGGGGGTGGTCTTCGAAACCAGGGACGGGGCAGGACAGCAAACAAGATCTCCAGGGGATCGGAACATGTTCGAGGAGAAGGAAAGTGCCAAGAGAAGGACACGCGAGTCGGTGGGTGGGTCGGGTAGGGTAGCGCGGCTCACCGTCGGTACGTGGGTGTCCGGCTCGCCGGGCGGCGTCGCGGCTATCGGCGTGCTCGCCCGACCTGCGCGATGTCCGGTTTTCGACGCGAAAATGAGGACCACACACGACGGTGGTGGCTCAGTCGCCGAGCACCAGCCGAGTCCGGATCCACACAGCCCGCTCCTGCTCCATCATCTCCTGCGCCGCCTCGGGGTCCATCCGGTCGGCGCGGCCGGTGATCACGACCAGGCCGCCGCCGTCGCGGTGACGCTGGGCGACCCGGTGTCGCCAGTCCGGGGCCGCTTCCAGTGCGCCGGTGTAGATCTCGCCGAGCCCGGCCGGACCGGTGATCCGCGCCGCGGTCATCGCGCGATCGAGAACGATCGACCAACCCGGCACCGGATCGGCGGCGAAGCCTAGATCCAGCATCGGCACCGCCCCGTGTCGGGTGACCGCCGCGGTCCAGGCGTCCGCGCTCACCAGCGCGCCGGATTCGGCGATCAGGGTCGCGCGCATTCGCGGTAGCAGGATCACCACCGGCTCGCCCACGATGACAGCGGTGTAGGTGGTGGCCTGCTCGATCTCCGGAACGGGGTGAGACACGGTCACCGACACTACATTTCACTTCCCGTGTCGGTGGGGCCTGCGCGCCGAGCGGACCCTGCCCGCCTGAGCGGGAAACGCGGTCGCGGCGAAACCCCGATCCCCGCCGCGACCGCGCCGTGTTCAGTGGAGATAGTTGCTGCGGACCTTGCCGTCTTCGAGGCTGATCACCCGCGTCTCGGGATATTTCTCCTCATGGCCGAGCGCGACCAACAGATCCTGCAGGATCTCCTGCCCCGACCTGGGGCCGAGGACCGAAAGATCGAAGGCGCAGGGGTTCTGCCGCGCGGTCAGAAATGTCACCCTGTTTGGTGATTCGAGCTTGATACGGATCACCGAGGCCGCGTTGAGATATCCCTGCCCGCCCCCGAGGTCTATGTAGGTCGCCATCGCGCGATGCTACGTCGACCCGAACACGATCCCCGGCCCGTCCGGTTTCGCCGCGCCGAGATCGGATTCGCGATGGCCGAGACCGGCCGGCCGACGGTATCGATCATCCCGTGGCGGGTCGTCGTCCCTCGGTCAGCGCGTCCCCGATCTCGATCGCCCGCGCACGGTACCGGTCTTTATCGAGGAACGCGACATCGAAACCCGGTGTGCGCTCACCGTCGAGGTGGCGTCGCGCCATCTCGAAATGCTGGGCGACATAGTTCGGATCCTGCATACGCCGATCGACTTCGTCGATGAGCGCGCGGATCGCGGCGGCGTGGTCGGCGCCGGTGACATGCCAGTCCTCCCCGGGATAGTAGGCGCGGACCGTGCCGTCGGCTTGATCGATGAACTCCGGTTTCTGGCTGACGTGCAGGACCGGGTCAGATCCGTCCCACGGGGCCTGGTGCATAGAAGGTCTCCCTCGAACCGTCGTCGTGAACCACGTAGCAGACGTACTGCATGCCAGGCTTAGCGCCCACGATCGGGCCGGTGTACACGCAGTTCACCGTGGTCGCGGTAGCGGTCCCGTTGGCTACGGTCGCCGGGGCCGCCAGCACCGCCCCGGACACGACCGCAGCCAACAAGGTTCGGATGACTCCGCTCATCCTCGGGTTCCTCTCGTCGGCGGTTCGAGCAGACATCGGGTTTGACGCGGCCGAGCCGTGATCGGTTCCACGACCCCGCGAAGAGGCGGCGTGTCGTCGGCGGATACCGGTGGGGTGTGAGCGCTATCGTTGTCGATGTAATGCCGCTGGCCTCGGGCCGGGCGTCTCTCCGCGAACGCGAGGAGGCCCCGCCATGACGCGGTGTCGATACCCGCACGGCCAGCCAGCGAACTCCCGACCTTTTCATTACAAGAGACCGGTTCCGTGTCGGTTGAACTGTCGACCTTTCGCTTACAAGGTGGGCAGTTCAACCGAGGAGCTGGCGCGATGAGCGAGTTCGCTGCGCTGGTCGGCGAGTGGAAATTGTTGAGCGGTGCCGCCGCCTTGCTGTTGGTGTTGTGGCACCACGGCCCGCTGTCGATCGCGGATGCCTGCGTACGCTTCTCGGCCATCTGGGCGATCCGGACAGCGCTGAGGACCGACGACGAGCGGAAGCGTGAGGCGGCGTTGAACATCCTCGAACTGACCGGCTCTCGCCAACGCGGAGAAGAACCTTCGCTTCCAGCCGACGAACAGCGGGCTACCGAGTACGAGAGCGCGGATTATCACCTCACGACGACGCAGGTCGGTGAAGACTTTTCACAACCTGTGAACTGGCGTCGGATCTGCATGGATATCGACGACGATCGAGTAGGAGAAGGTCTTGCGTAAGAACGTCAACGCGGCCCTCGTGAAGGGACACAGGCTCACTGATCTTGTACATGGTTCTCGCGCAAGACCTTTGGGTACCTCAACGCGCTCTTGTCGCCTGCTACGTGAGTATTCGCCACCGAAGTGACACGTGCGCGGGTGCGGAATTTGCGGAGGCGTCGGGTACGGTTCAACTCACTCCGGTTCGGACCCATGTTCGGCCCTGTTCGATCGCGACGCCCTCCCCTTCGCCGGGGAGGGCCTCGAACTCGCCGCCAAGTCGGCGGCAGGCCGCTTCGGCGGCAGCGATCGAAAGGCATCCGCTACATGGATGATGACCCGGAGCCGTCCGCGCCTCGCGAGGACGGCGGTACCACGCCCTGGACTTCGGTCACGATCACGGCGCTGGAACTGGTGCAGCTTCTTCTTCCCTTGGCGGGAGAAGCGACCAGCCCGGTAGCCATGATGGCCACCGGGCTGGTGCTGTGGTTACTGCGCACGATCGTAAACGGTTGGTAGCCCAAGTCGATCGGTAGCAGTTCCAGGTATGGGCCGGACGGGAGAACTCTCGTCCGGCCCTATCCGTATGCAGACCGCAACACATACTCGGTATGCAATGCGCGTGCTCGGACGGTACCACCTGCTTGTTCCCTCCAGGAACAAAGCCATCACCGATCGGCATCAGACCGATAAGTCTCCTCCGTGAATCTGACCAGCTCAGACCCGTTAAACCTGAGGTGCGCGTGACATTTGTGTCTGTCATTTAATTGGGCGACACCCCGCCCGTTCGCGCGAAGTTCGCCCGAACTACCGCAGATAATGGCATATTATCTGCGGTAGAATGCAAGTCTGGGTATGCGCGACCTCGCGCGACGACCCCACCGCACCGAGGCGACTCCGCGAATTATCTGCGGTAGATGCGAGTAGAGGATGGGAGATCCATTGATGTCGAGGGGTATAGGAACGGTCAACGTCGACAGGTTGATCGAGATCGAGGACCTGTTGTACGACAACGCGCTCACCCACACCGATCTGATCGACCGACTCGGCCACGCCGGGCTGACGGAGGTGGCGCGCGTCATCGAAGGACTGCGCGGCGACCCTCTCGATGATCCGAGCTGGGATGAATGAGCCGAGTCCGGTCCGCTCCCTACGGGCCGGGGTCCACCTCGACGACGCGGTCACCGCCTACCTGCGAACGGTCACCGCGGCCAACACCGCCCGCAGCTACCGCACCGCTCTGGCCGCACTCGTCGCCGAGTTCGGCGCCGACACCGACCCCGCGCTGCTGGACCCGGACCGGGTCGCGACCTGGTTCCGCACCCGATGGGACGCCGCGTCGGCGCAGACATTCAACGTGCGCCTGGCCGCCCTACGCGCCGCGGGCACCTACTGGCGCGAACAGGGCTGGCTCGTCGGCGATCCCCTCGTGCGGCTGCGGCCACGCTCGATCCCCGCCGACCGCAGCCGCGCGTTGACCCGCGCCGAGATCGCCGAGATCCTCGGCAGTAGCGCGGAACTGCGTGAACGGGTGCTGTGGCACATGCTCTACGAGACCGCCGCGCGCGCCGAGGAACTCCTCGGCCTCGACATCGACGATCTCGACACCGCGAACCGGTGCGCGAGGGTGCAGCGCAAGGGCGGCGCCTTCGATGTCGTCGCCTGGCAGACCGGCACCGCGCGGCTGCTGCCCCGACTGCTCACCGGACGCCGCACCGGGCCGGTGTTCCTCACCGAACGCCACGCCAAACCCCATGTCGCCACAGCCGATATCGACCCCGGCAGTCACCGGGCGCGGTTGTCGTACCGACGCGCGGCCGAACTGTTCGACCACCACACCGCGGGGATGTCGGGCGGGCCGTACGCGCTGCACCAGCTGCGCCACTCCCGCCTCACCCACGCCGCCGAGGACGGCGCGTCCACCCCGATGCTGATGACCCTGTCCGGGCACACCTCGGTACGGTCGCTGACGAAATACGCGCGCCCGTCGAAGGAGGCGCTGCTGGCCTGGCAGGCCGGGACCGACCCGGCCGCGCGACGACGGCGTTGATCGCCGAAGCGAAAGATCCTGTCGCAACGCGGAAGTGGTTCTCGACCGCTCACCTCCTGCGGCGCGGCCTGCGTCGATTCCCGTCATAATGCGGAGCGGGTGGGGTGACCGGTGGAGTCTGCGCGGACGGGATGCTCGGGCGGCGCCAGAGCATCGCCAGCACCCGTTGGGCGGCTTCGCGCTTGTTCGGATCGCGGGCGAACACCGCCGCCCAAACCAGCACGCACGGCAACACCACACCAGCCACCACAGCGACATCCGCGAGAGTGAAAGTCACGCTGACCACGAATGAGATCCCTTGCTCAGGGGATGATCTCACCGGAAGAACGATCTGAACGGGCACACGACCAACCGGCTCGACCATCCGATACATCGGATAGCGAACCGGGGTCCGACGAAGCCGACCGTCGCCCGGAGTGGCACGGTCCCCGTGCCGAGGTACTGCCTTTTCCTGGAGCGCGAACGCCCCAAGCGAAACGAAGCTCTGAGCTTCCAACCGCGATCGCTCACAGCCGCAGAACTTCGAAACCCCGAACCGGCAATGCTCAGCAAAGCGCTACCGGCGTATTGCATCTCGATCGTAGCTCGTCGATGGCACGCGGAACAGGAGCGGCGGCGCACTCGGTGCCCTTCGCGGCAGCGAGATGGGGCGCGCCGTCCAGCGCGCGCTGTGTGCGGCATCGTGCTCACGGCGCGGACAGTGATATGAATGCACTTGCATTTGCAAGGACATATGCAAGAACATTCAGCCCTCGAGGTGTCAGGATTGAGGCATGAACGTAGAGCATTGGAGCGAGCCTCAAGAGCTGGACGGAACGTGCGGCGGTCCGATTCTCGGAGACGTGCCCACCGTTCTACGGCGGATGCTGGGTTTGCGACTACAGCAGCTACGTAGGGAACGGGGGCTGACTCAACAGCAGGTCGGAGAAAGGATTTGGGCTTCGGGATCGAAGATCAGCCGGATGGAGTCCGGCATGGGCGGGCTCGATCAGCGCGACGTGCTCGGGCTGCTGAAGTTCTACGGAGTCACCGATGTGGTCGAGCACGACAAGTACTTGGCGTTGATACGGCTCGGCGAGCAGCCTGGTTGGTGGCACCGCGACAGCGATTTGCTGCCCAAGGGGTTCGAACTGCTCAGCCTGGAGTCGGCCGCGCGAACGATCCGATGCTACGAGCCTGCGGTGATTCCGGAGCTGTTGCAGACCCCTGAATACGCCAGGGCGACATTGCGGTTGAGGTATCCGCATCGTTCGAAGGCCGAAATCGAGCAGTCGCTCGCGGTCCGACTGCAACGGCAGCGGATCCTGCACGGCGAGAACCCGCCGTATCTGTGGACGCTGATAGAGGAGAGCGCCTTGCGTAAGCAGATCGGGGGGATCGCCGTGTGGCGCGAGCAGATCGATCGGCTTCGGCAGGCGATCGAGTCTGAGCACATCATCGTGCAGATCGTGGGCAAGCAGGTATGCGGTCCCGCTATCGCCGGTGGCGGGTTCGTCTACCTGCGCTTCATCGAACGACTGTTGCCGGATGTCGTGTGTGTGTCGCAGCCGACGAGCACGCTGTACCTGGAGGGGTATACCGATATCCGCTCCTACCTGACCATCGCTGACCGGCTCGCCGTCGAGGCCATGCGTCCCGGTGAAACCGCGGAACGACTTCGCGCGCTGTGTTGAAGAGCGAAGCGAGTTCCTCGGCATCTCTTCGAATAGACCGAGCATGCTCAGAGGCGACCCGCTGCGGTGTGGCCGAGGATCGCCGGACTCCGGAGGTGCCTGTCCGCGCGAGTCGCGACGACACGCGGTGATGAACGGAAGTGGTCTAGGTCACCACAACGTGCACCTGGTCGGAAGAACCCTCGAGTAACTTACGGTCGCTCAGCATACCGTCAGCATCTTTCGTGCGGCGTTTGGTGACCGAGGGGTGCTCCACGCGTGAAGAGCGGGGGATGATTCCCAAAACATCAGGTCTGAAAGGGGATTGATATGACCCGCCGCCCCGAAAACTCTGCCAGGAGCCAAGGCGGCGGGCCATACATAGGTCGGACACGGGAGAACCCGGATCCATTCAGTTACTCGTGCAGAGTAGCCGCCTTTGGACCACTTGTGAGACACATCACATCGAATCGGGGGTGAGGTATGTATCGCCCCGATCGCGCGAGGGTCTCGGTTCTATTGCCCAAACGAAGATCAACAGCAAGAATCCCAGCTGAAGGCAACTTCACGCTTCGCTCAGACCCGCAACTTTGCCAGGAGCCAGGGGTCTGTCCAGCGGAGCACAACTGGGTAATAGGTCGGATACGAGCAGAGGGAGAACCTCTTCAATGCCAAGAAAACCGCACAGCCATGCCTTCGGCCCGCGCCAAGCCGGCGCCGTGTTCACGTTGGTGGTTGCGTCCGCGGCTGATCAGGTCGTTACGAGCGTCCCCGGTCTTCACCTCAACCCTGCGGTGCAGTGGTTATTGCAGAACGGCGGAGTGTGGGGTGCCATCGGCTGGGTCACCGGTGAGTTGGTTCTGTACGCGATGGACGCACGCTACGAGCGGTCCCGCGACGAACCCGACGGCTCGGGGCGCGTGAGCGGCTCGGGCGAACCGCCCGCCACCAGCTCGGATCGGCCGGACGACGATCGTTCGCGGCGTCGGCGTGACGAAGACGACGAAGGTGTCCCCGCTCGTGGGCCTCGCAGACTCTGAGATAACGGATCCACTCATGGGCGAGGACGTCGCATATCAGGCGTTCTTCAAAGAGCACAGAGACGATGTGCTCGTCTTCGTCCAACGCCGCAGGGCGGCCTACAACGCCAACGCCGACGCTGTCGTCGATGTCGGCGAGGTGGTGCAGGAAACGATGTTGGCCGCCCTCGAGGACTGGCCGAGAGTTCGTGCTCTCGGCCAGCCCGGCAGCTGGCTGCGTCGGATCGCCAACAACAAACTGATCGATCAGATCCGACGCGCGACCAAACGCAAGGACATCGACATCCCGTTCGAGGAACTGCAGACCGACCGGGACCCCAGCCCTCCGAGCGGACTGGAATTGGTGTTGGCCCGCGATACTCTCGTTGAAGCGCTGGCGAAGCTGTCCCCGACCCAGCGCGAGATCCTCGACGCGACCATGAGCGGGCTGAGCGTGCACGAGATCGCCGGGCAGATGGGAGTATCGCTCGACGCGGTGTACAAGAACCGCAACCGCGCGCGCCAGATGATCCGCGAGCTCCAGCAACGCTCACACAGCGTGGACGAAACCCCGCTCACCCCGGCGGAGCGCTCCCGCGAACGCGCCCAGGACCGCACCCGCCGCAGCCTCGATACCACCCTCGGCGCCTACGCCGACGAACAACTCGCGCAGCGCTACCCCGAACTCTCGGCCACCTTCGGGCAGCAGCAGATCATCGCCGAGCGCGATCGCCACATCCGACTCTTCGAGCGACTGCTCGAAGAACGCGCACACGCCCTCGGCGACAACCACCCCGACACCGTCTCCGTGCGCGGTGTCCTGGCCCACGCCCTACACGCCGCCGGGCGCCACGACGATGCCGTGCCGCTGCTCGAACAGGCGCTGCGGGACCGAGAACGTGCACACGGATCCACCCACAACAACACCACGGCGATCCGTATCGAACTGGCCGAGGCATTGAGCGCGACGAAACGCCACACCGCGGCCGCGGCGCTGTACGAGCAGATCCACCTCGACCAGAAACGATTCCTCGGCACCTACCATCCCCACACTCTGAGAACTCGCCGACGGCTGGCCGAGGCATACCGCGGCGCCGGTGAGACCTCGCTCGCGATCGCCCACTTCACCCAAGCCCTTGCCGATCACAAACGCATACTCGGCCACTCCCACGACGACACCTTGCGGGTGCGCGCCCAACTCGCTGCCGTCCTGCACACCGACATGCAATACGAGCGCGCCGTACCTCTGCTCGAAGCGGTCCACCGCGACCGCACCCGCAAATTCGGCCCCCACCACCGCTGCACCATCGAAGCGCACAAGCGGCTGGTCGCCGCGCTCACCGAATCTGTCGCCGAATCACTGTACGAGGCGGGCGATTACGAGCGCGCCATCCCTGTGTTCGAGCAGATATTCGCCGGCGGCGAACGACGACTCGGCGCCAACCAGTACCCGGACCTTCGACGCCATTTCGCCGATGCCCTCGAGAAACGGGACCGCCTCCCCGAAGCCCTCATCCACTACACCGAGCTGCGCGATCTGTACCTGGACAAGCACGGTCCCGACCACGACAAAACCCTCAGCAGCCGCCAAGCCGTCGCTCGTGTCCTGATGAAATCCCATGAACTCGAACGCGCGATCACCGAGCGTCAGATGGTCGTCGACGCCTACCGCCGCGTCCACCACTGGTGGCCCACCACCGAGATGTCGGCCCGACTGGACCTGTACAAAGCCCTCATCATCTATCGCGGCATCAGCGAGCAGCGCGAGTACGTGCCGAACGAACAAATGTGGCCCACACAGACCTCGTCTTCCACACCACGACTACCGCGACCCACCCGAAACGCCCGCCGCCCTGCCCGACCGCCCGATATCGCGGCCGAGGCCGCGTAGGGGATCGCACTCTCGACCCAGCACGTCGTTACTGTCAGCGGGACCGCGTGAATTCTCAGGCGGTGCGGCGTGGCGGGATCGAGGCCAGGGCTCGCATGGCGTCGGCGCGGGAGATGGGTTGATCGTCGGACAGAGCGGCCAGCTCGATAGCGGCCCAGTCCCGCAGGAGTTCCGACCAGGTGACGCCGCGGGCTTCGGCTTCGGCGCGGATGCGTTGATGCAGCTCCAGCGGCATACGCAGGGAACGGACCACCATCACCTCCTCGGCCTCGGATTCGGCAAGTACGGGCGGCGCCTCGTCGGCGGGCACGTCCTCCCAGGTCAGGTCAGGGTTGTCCATCAGTGCCTCGACCTGGTCAGGTGTCGGTACCGGATAATGCTGTTCGGTCATCGGCGGGTCTCCTCCCACTGTTGGAACTCAGCCGACTCGACGGCGGTCAACTCCCGCGCCGAGGCGATATGCCATTGCCAGTCCGACACCTGGTAGACACCTACCTTCAGCGCTCTACCGGCGTTCGTGCGACCCCATATGGTCAGGATGGACGCCCCGGTGCCGTCGCGGCCGCGGCGCGGCCACCGTGGACGTTTCCCGGTCAGCACCTGCATCACCTCCCACGGCTCGATGCCGCGCAGACGATCCAGAGCCCAGTCCGGCCAGTCGTAACCCACAACTTCGCATAATACGCGCGTCATACGCGATGTCGGTGCTTCCGACGTCGATCGATGGGGCCCGCACCTCCGGTCGGGCATCCATGTCGGTCCGTCGTGTCACACTCGCGGCGTAACCGTCCGGCCAAAAGGGGAAAACGTATGGCCGCTACCGATGACCGGCCCGAGGTGCGCCTGGTCGCGCACTGCCGCCGCTGCCACGGCTGGCTGCTCTCCCCGCGCTCGGTTGCCGAAGGAATCGGACCGACCTGCGCGATCCGCGAACGCGCCGAACTGCGCGCCGCTGAATCGTCAGCGCTGACCCTGTTCGACATTGCGGCCTGAAGGAACACAGGTCGGTAGTTCGAGACAGATTTCGCGACCCCGCGAGCTGGGAGTTCCTCAGCGACAGCTGACCCGGCCGACTTGGTCCTGAAACCTTGGAATCGAGACATGTGTGGTATGCGACCGCTGTAGACCGCGTAGGACAGATATATCGCGAGTCGACATACCAGCTCAGATCAGTGTCTAATAACGACATACCAGCTAGATTGGTATGCATGGCAGATGAGATACGGATGACGCCGACCACGGTGGTCCTGTTGCGCAGATTCCTCGAAGACGTCGGCAACCCGTTGTTCGGGTTCGAGGCGGTACGTGAGTTCAAGCTCTCGAGCGGCTCGGTCTACCCGACTCTCGCCCGCTTGGAGAAGGCGGGATGGATAGAGGGGCACCTCGAAGACATCGATCCGAAGGTGGAACTGCGTAGGCAACGGCGGTACTACACCATGACACCAAAGGGCGCGGTGGAAGCTACTCGGGCGATGGACCGGTTCACCGCTCGTTACCAGTTGCCTTCATGGACTTCGGGATTGCGCCCTGCCACTGGCAATGCGCTGTCACGGTTGGTTCCTGCCTGGGGAATAGGGCGATCAGCACTTGGCGGTGCGCAGTGAACATCGTGCTGACGGGCCTGCTGACATTCTTGGGATTTCTCACCGTGTTCGGCGTGTATGTGATCAGCAAGGTCATTGCGCATCTGGTAGGTGAGGAGGTGGAGGGCCGTATCAACCAACTCGGCTTCGGGCTGCTGCGCCTGGTGTGTCGTAGGCTGCCCGAGGATCTGCGGGAGGTCTACTACGAGTTCTGGGCGGCCGATCTGGAGGAGTACTACCACAACGCAGAAGAACGCCCGCTGACCAGGTTGTTCTGGTCACTGCGCTTTCCGATTCCGCTGTTGTTCACCGGTCGTGTCTTTGCTCGAATCCAGGATCCGAAATCCTTCGAACCGTCGCAGTCGTGGAGGCGACGCATCTCCTCGGGCGTTGCGATGGGATCGGCGCTCATCCTCGATCGGATAATGCCGAAATCGCGCACACAGTTCGTGGCGAACATCGCGGTCGCACTGTTGGCTGGCTTGTTCTTACCGGCGGTATTGAAGATGTCGGTGGTGGCTTCGGTGCCCGTAGGTCTGGCGACCGGAGGCTACTTGAGCCTGGCCTGGAGCTACTACCGCGCATACGCCAAACTGGATGAACCTGTCGGATCCCCAGAGCACACTGTCGCTATGAGCAGTGAACTAGTACTGGGTCCACCAGACACCCAATCCGACCAGGGAGTGCTTGAAGGGGTCGCGGTATGGGAAGCGAACATGTACACCGCACGCGACAACGGTGATGCGGCGATGATCGCGGCGGCAACGGAATCGTTTCGTAGATTCTGCGGGGAAGCACAGCGTCGTGAGCTGCCGTTTAATGCCCGCAGCTCCGATGCCGAGTTCTGAGTCGCTGATGCGAGCAGCGCTGACCCCCCGACACGCGGCGACGGAAGACATTGCCGCATCGCCAAATTGCTTCGTGCCAGGGCCGCAGTCGCCGGATGGGCGCGACCAGTAGCGCCCATCGCGATTCGGACACGACCGAAACGCCCGGCTCCTCAGGTGGGGCCGGTGGCCAGGCGCCGTGGCTTCGGTGACCAGTGCCCAATGCCCTCGGCGACCGATCGTGGCGAGAGCAGCCAACCGTGGCAGCGGCGGCGCAGTGCGCGACCAGGCGCACCTCGGGCTGGTCATCGGTAGCGGCCATCGTTTTTCCCCTTTTGGCCGGACGGTTACACCGCGAGTGTGGCGCACCGCGGGGTGATCGTCGGCCATGCCACTCCTCCGGCCGGGGGCAGGTACGTCGTGAGTGTGGCACGCCGAACCGACACAGGTCGGTCCGCGCGGATCCAGACGGTGAGCCCCGGTGGCCATGATCAAACGATCACACGCTTACATCGGTGCCCTCGATCGTCTGGGAGTGTGCCGTAAACCGTGCGCTGGCAGGAGGATTCGCGAACAATCGGTGTATGGGCCGCTTTGCCCGACGCCGATGCCCGGTCTGCCGTGTACTGCTCTCCCGTGATGCTCATCCTCGGCGTCGCTACTGTGGCCCGGCGTGTGTGGCTCGCGCGTACCGGGCGCGTCGGCGCCTCGCCCACACCACGACCGCGCATGGAATCCTCTGTCCCGGGTGTGGTCGGCGATTCCAGCCCGGCACCGATGGCCTGCGCGCGGATGCCCGCCATTGCTCGTCGACCTGCCGCCAGCGCGCGCACCGTGGTCGTGAAAAAAGTTCGTGATCATGACGGTAGCCGTGACACTGTCACGGCTACCGTCATGATCAGCGCAAATGCTGTCGGTACCGCTGCCCACACTGGGTCGGAATCTTATTTCTCGAACCCATAGGGGGAGTATCGATGTCGGCCCGCGCCTGGCTGGAACGTGCGATCGTGCCAGGAACCACGGACAAGACCGCGTTGTATGTCTACCTGCCGGAACAGGAGTACCTGGCCCGGCGCTGGCTCAGGCAGGTCCTGGGCCCACGCGTGAAACTCGCGCGCGTCGAGCACCGCGGCGTCGAGGTCTGGAAACTGAATGCCGATCACCTGCTCACCCTGGCCGGATCGGTGGCGAACGCCTACGGGCCCACCAAGATGCGACTCGAGGTCCTGCACACCCGCACATGCGACAGCAGATGCCAGGACGCGACGGAGACCAGGGCGTGGGAGTGCGTGTGCTCGTGCGGTGGTGAGTTCCACGGCAACAACGGGTCCCGTAACGACTGGTATCCGGTCGGGCGGACCACCCTCGTGCGTCACGACAAGACCCGCATCGATCAGCTGATCATCACCGACGGCCAACTTGAGACCCTCAGAAAGGTCCCCCGACCGGCGCGGCC
This sequence comes from Nocardia bovistercoris, assembly GCF_015674855.1. GTDB lineage: Bacteria > Actinomycetota > Actinomycetes > Mycobacteriales > Mycobacteriaceae > Nocardia > Nocardia bovistercoris. The sequence goes on from NZ_JADMLG010000015.1 coordinate 59,277, forward strand.
CGCTCCTATCGTCCTCACCCCGCCACCACGAACACCCCACCCCGTCCCGGTCACGCCGCCTACGACCACCCCCGCGCGTCCGACCAGGACCGTGGTTCCCGCTCCGGCTCCTACCCAAGCCTGGTTCGACGATCTCCAACGCGGCCCCGCCGCCGGTTCGCCACCCGGACCCGCCGGTCCACCGCCGGTTCCAGCCCCGATACCGAGGCGCAAGCCGGTGACGGGGTCGATGATGATCGCGGCTGTGCTGCTGCTGGCCGCCGTGGTCGGCGGGATCTGGCTGCTCGCCGACCAGCACCCCTCGACATCTCAACAGGTCATCGACCAGGAAACCATCGAACCCGCCCCGCCACCACAGGAACCGGTCGAGCCGCCGCCCTCACCGGTTCAAGCTGTCACCCCGCCCCCACGGCTCCCCGCTGGCTGCTTTCCCTTTCAAGCTGGCTGCTGACCTGACGCCTCCGGCACGCCCCGCAGCGGGGAGTCTCTCGATCGGTTCTGCCGCGATAGCGAACGGTCCTCAGTTCCCTCTGTGAACCCTCGCGGCAGTCAGATGTTCAGTGCTGCTGCCAGTGGCGTTGCACCCGCAGTTGGTGGCCTGGCAGGACATCTACCGATCCGAGGGGGTGGAATCGTAGCGGCCCAACTCTGGAGGTGGACAGCGTATGGTGCTGAAATGCGGAGTTCGGACGCACACCTTAGGTTTCATCCGATGGTGTGGCGCCTCGTTGTGGGGGTCGCCAGCACCGGTATCGGGATGCTGGCCGGGGCCGTATTCGGAGCCCTCGCCTTCGGCCGGGGCACCCTCGGCGCCGAGATCACCGTCATCTCGGCTGTCCTCGGAACGGTCGCTTTGTCCGCCATCGGTGCACGACACAGCAGCGCGGTCATGCCGCTGAAGTCGTATCGGGCGCGGGCGGTGCTGCCTCATCGGGCGGCGGAGAACCCTTCTCATTGCTCGCGGCGAGCGACTTGAAACGACTCACCGCCTTCAGCGCGTAACGGCCTAGTGTGACCGACCCGAGAACCGTACTCGCGCTACCACCGAGAACCCCCAACCCCACCGCCATGTGGAACGGCAGGCCCGCGACGTACACCGCCGCCGCGATCCCCGCCGCGAAGACAGCGAAGGCCACGCCCGCCACCAGTAGCACCAGGACCAGGGTCGACCGCAGCAACTTGACCAGGTTCATGTAGTAGGGGTGGGTCTCGCCGGTTGTCGCGCGCGTCAGCTGCCGATCCACGAGATCGATCACGCTGTCCGGCGTCTGGCTGATCCGCGGTGTCGTCGCCACCGTGTCAGCGCGCGGCCGGGACACCCTCGTCGGGATGTCCGGCGGATGCTGGCCAGGCACGTCGGCGGGAACAGCTGACGAGGGAGCACCTGCTCCTCTGTCACGGTGGCCACCGCGTCGCCGTCTGCCGGGCGACGAAGTCCTGGTCTCGGATTCGGGCATAAAAACCAGAAAGCCCCGATGCACCAGCACCGGGGTAGGACCCAATTTGTCAGCAAACTAGCAGAAGGCACCGACACGAAACGCCCCGCAACCCGAGGTTCCACACTGACTTCTGGGTAACAGACGTGAGAGTCAAGGCTCTGAACAGGCAATTAAGACTAAAATGTGAAATACATCACAATGCGTGAAAACCTTGGTGAAGTGTTCGTTGTCAACGGACATCGGGAACTGTCCGCTGGCATTCGTCGGCGCGCCCGGAGTGATCAGACATGCCCATCCAACGCCACCATCTCGGTCGTGCGTCCTGCTCCGCTCGGGTTGATCGTTCGCGACATAGCGGCAACCCAGCCCCATTTACCGCACCCTCGTCGTGGGCTACCTGTTCGGCGCCCACCGCGGCAAGAAGAACCACACCTAGCCGACTGGTCAGTGGTCAACCGGCGAGGCTGTCGCAGCCTCGCCGGTTTGTGGTGGTGGTCCCTGTCCACTTCCCCGATGTCGTGCCGCTCGGGCTATCTCGATGGTCAGGCAGCCCGCTCCGAGATATCGAACAGCGTCAACGTCTGTTCGGATCCCGCGCGTTGTTCGGCGCGTTCACGCATCGCGCAGGTCGGCCCGATGCCCTCGGCGACCGATCGGGGCGAGAGCAGCCAACCGTGACAGCGGCGGCAGTGCGCGACCAAGCGCACCGTGGGGCGATCGTCGTCGGCCATAGCGCTCCTCCGGCCAGGGCGGGTACATCGTGAGTGTGGCACGCCGAACCGACACAAGGATTCGAGACATTCCGACCGGGGGATTCGTCGGTACCGCGCGGTAGCTCTCGGTGCCTGTCTCGAATCCTTGGCTATGAGACGGCATCTCGATGTCGGAGCCCCTCGTGGCACTGTCGGAGGTGCATGAAAGATTGAGCCTGTCGAAATTGAGCGTTTAGGAGGGTGTAGAGGTGGGTAACAGCGGCTTCAGGATCAACAAGCAGGGCATTCGCAACATGGCGCGCGAGATCGAACGGGAGTTCGCGAAGAACCCGATCCGCGTGCCGGTCGAAACCGAGTACGACGGTGTCTATCCCGCTGTCGGATCGGTAACCAACTACCACGGCCCAGTTGTCACGGTCACCGGCGATAACGCACAAATCGCGTGGGACAACGACACCGTGAATCAGGGCCAGAACCGCAGCGAACAGATCGCTCCCGGCTACGAGCAGTTGGCGGCAACCCTCGCCGAACTGCTGGCCAGCCTGCCCTCGCTTCCTCTCGATGACGACGACGAAGCCGAGGTACGCACAAACGTCGACACCGTGCTCGCCGAAGTGGTCGAAGAAGAGCCGAACCAAGGTCGCATCAAGCGCGGTCTGACAATGATCAAGGGATTGCTCTCACCCATCGCCACCAGCGCCATCGAGGCTGCGAGCGAGGAAAGCGCCGAGATCGCCCGCACCGTCATCCAGGACCTGGGCTCCTCCCTCCCGTTCTGAGCACTGGCAACGAACGCTCTGGCCGCCGGTAGGCACCAAGGAAACGGGCGTCATCGACGGTCAGAATTCCGCCGCGCCCTCTTCCTCTCCCTGCTGATTCGTGTCCTCGCTACCACGCGCTCCTACTTCAACCGGGACATGGCCGCGTACAAGACCGCTATGAACAGCGGGTGCTATCCGCTGGACCGCACCTTCTACACCGCACCCCGCTGATCGAATAGCCCGTCTCGTCTCATCCACTGCCCCGGATAGTGGGGCCATACCTGTGGACTACTGGCTGGTAGGAGGCGGGGTCGCGCACAATCGTGCGATGGCCGGGAGGGTGAGCGCGGTTCGCGCACAGGCACGTACGACCCCAACCACCGCGCTGCGCGCGCGGCTGAGCAGGGAGTCCCGCGCGGCGATCGGGCGCCGCGCGGGACGGATCCGGTTGCTGCCTGCGGTCCTGCTCGCCCTGACCGCGGGGCTCGGGGTGGCGGCCGCCGCGTACGGGTTCCTGCGCTGGATCACCCCGGTCGACGCGAGCAAGGCCGCCGCCGAGATCGACGTCACCCGCGTCGCGTTGACCGTCGTCGCCGGAGTCGGTGGCGTCGTCGCCCTGGTCATCGCCTACCGGCGCCAGCGCGACCTGGAGCAGTCCCGGTTCGTCGAACGCTTCGGCGCCGCGGCCGCGCAGCTCGGTGCGACCGATGTCGCGGTCCGCATCGCGGGGGTGTACGCGATGGCCGGTGTCGCCGACGAATCCGAGGGCCTGCGCCGCCAGCAGTGCATCGACGTGCTGTGCGGGTACCTGCGCCTGCCCTATGACGCAGAACACGGCGCCAGTGGTCGTACAAAACTCGTGGTCAAGGCCCCCCGTGTCGAGCGCGGTCGAGTTCGCGGGGAGACCGAGGAGCACGTCGAGTACCGGCAGAACGACCGCGAGGTCCGCGCCACCATCGTCCGCGTCATCGCCGACCACCTGCGGCCGAAAGCCGAGTACAGCTGGTCGACAAGTAATTTCGACTTCCGAACTGCCCACCTCGAAGACGTCGATCTCAGCGACACCACATTCTCCGGTGACGCCTTGTTCGACGGGGCGACTTTCTCCGGTGACGCCTTGTTCGAAGGAGCGACTTTCTCCGGTGACGCCTTGTTCGAAGGAGCGACTTTCTCCGGTGGCGCCGGGTTCGGCAGGGCGACTTTCTCCGGCTACGCCTGGTTCGTCGGGGCGACTTTCTCCGGTGACGCCAGGTTCGTCGGGGCGACTTTCTCCGGTGGCGCCGGGTTCGGCAGGGCGACTTTCTCCGGTGGCGCCGGGTTCGGCGGGGCGACTTTCTCCGGCGGCGCCGTGTTCGATGAGGCGACCTTCTCCGGCGGCGTCGGTTTCTTGAGGGTGGATTTCGGTGCCGAGACCGTCAGTTTCGCCAGCCCGAAGCAGTGGGGTCCTCCGGCACCGAGGTTCGATTGGGGGCAGGATGTCAGCCAGAAGCCCGTCAACGTCGAACCGCAGGACTGGCCGCCCACCTCGGCGTCGGCCTCGTAGCCACTCGGGGAGCGTCGTTCTCCGACTGCTATTTCCCGGGAAGAGGGATGTGACCGGTCGTACGTCGAGCGAATCGATGATGCGTCGGCAAGGGAACGTGCCGTCCGGGATTCCCCACCTTGCCCCAGATAACGGGCTGTTATCCGGGGTAACATCGGAACCGTCCTGCGGCGACACCGTCGCGACACGACGTGAAGCGGCCCCGTTATCCGGGGCAAGCACCGACGAGGGGAATCCGATGGCCGCCACCGTGACCCGACTGCGCACCACACCGGCGCGCACCCTGCGCACCGCCGCCGACGCGTACCTCGACACCATCGCCTCGCCGAATACCCGCCGCGCCTACGGCATCGCCATCGTCAAGACCGTCGACGCCCTCGACGGCCGCGGCGAGGACGGGCCGATCGGGCACAGCCGCGCCCTGGACACGGTCGACGACGCCGAGGTCGGCGCCGCGCTCGAAACCCTGTGGGGCAGTGCGGCGGTCAACACCTGGAACGCGCGCCGCGCCGCGGTCGCGAAATGGCTGTCCTGGTGCGCCGAACAAGGCTGGACCGCACCGAAGGTGCCCGCCTCGGCCGGACGCTCGACCCCGCCGGACTCCGACACCCCCGTCCGCTCACGCACCGCGATCGACCGACTCATCGGCCGCCGCGACATCCACGTCCGCGAGAAGACCCTGTGGCGGATGCTCTACGAAACCTGCGCCCGCACCGAAGAACTCCTCCAGCTCAACATCGAAGACCTCGACCTCACGGGCCGCAGCGCGGCCGTGAAGTCCAAGGGCGCCAAACCCCGCACCCGCCGACGCGGCGCCACCCACCACGAGCACGTCCTGCAGAACGTGTACTGGGACGCGGGCACCGCCCGCCTGCTGCCCCGGCTGCTGCGCGACCGCACCCGCGGGCCGGTGTTCGTGGGCCACCGGCGTCCCGGGCCCGGGAAATACCTCGGCGACCGGGACCTGTGCCCCGACACCGGCCTGGCCCGGCTGTCCTACGACCAGGCCCGCGACCTCCTCGACGCCGCCACCGCCACCGACGGCACCGGAACCGGCTGGGATCTCCACGAACTCCGGCACTCGGGCCTCACCCACCTCGGAGAATCCGGGGCGAGCCTGCTCGAACTCATGGCCAAGTCGAGGCACCGCAAACCTGAGAACCTGCGCCGCTACTTCAAACCGTCCCCGCAAGCGATGCGCGATCTCACCGCGCTGCTAGGCCCTGGGGCAGACCGGCGTCGCTGACCGTCAACCACCCCACCGGGAGAGTTGTTTCGCTGAGCAGCAGTTCTGGCTGTCGAATTGCAGCCTTTCGAGGGTCAACTCCCTGCGGAAGGCCACTGCGGTGACACGGGCGCGAACCCTCTCGGCCAGATAGTCTGGCCTCCGATGAGGCCAGACCAGCGGGTCGCCGGGGTGGCCGAGACCTGCACCATCCAGCAGTTGATCGCCGAGCCTCGCGCCGGTATCACCAACCATCCATCCAGGTGTCCTGCCGATTACGCGATCCACGGTCGTGCAAACTGAACAGCCATGACGCAGCCTGGACCAACGCTCTCTGAACAACTCCGAGATAAATCCTGGGATGGCGCGCTACACGCATTCGCGACCTCGGCCATCTTCAGCCGCCGGTCCAACGCACTCGACCGCCGCTTGAAGTTGTTGAACTTCTCCACTCTCGCTCCTCCTGTCGCCGTGGGCGGCATCGCTCTCGCTGGCATCAAGGACCAGGGCTGGTTCTTGCTGATCATGAGTGTGGTCACTGTGCCTATCGCGATCGCGAGCCTCTGGGCAGTCATCGCCGCATGGCAGAAATCGGAAGCCGCCGCCGTGCAATCCGAGGTAGCCAACCTCGAAATTCACGACGAGTACCTGGCACTGGCTGAGCGTCCCCCCACCGACGAGGCCGAGTTCCAACGCCGGTTCGATCTGGTGGCCACCCGGGATCAAGCTCAGCGCAACCGCGACCTCGGCGAGAACGTCGCTGGCCGAGAAAAGAGATTTGGCATGCGAGCGGCGTTGCGGCAACGAGGAAAGAAGTGCGTCGACTGTAATTTGGTCCCGACCAGCATGAAACCGACGAAATGTGGAGTGTGTGGTGACTTCCCCAAACGGTGGCAGCGCTAGCCGCGTCGCCCGTGTTCTTCTCGGCTACACCCGCCTGAGCTCCAGCGAACAGAACGACTTCATCTCACAACTGAACGACTACATCCAGGCCAACCCGCAGCAACAACTGACCAAGGCGAACGGCTTCTCGTACACGGCGACCCGAATGAATGTCGGGCCTACCGGATCGAACTGCACCTGCTGCGGAAAATAGATCGGCACCCGAGCTGTGGATGGCTGGTCACCGGACTGTCAGTGTCTGGTGACCAGCTCGCAGCACAATCCCGGGCCAGCCGCGATGACAAGCTGCCCCATCCTCAGCTGGCCACCGGTTATCCCCACTGTCGGATAACAGCCCATTGTCTGCGGTAACTCCTTAGCGCCGGATCGGGCGGAAATGCTCCTCGACCCCCTACTCGGGCCCGGACACCAACCGGCGCTGACCAGCGGCTACGCCATATCCGTTGATTTTTCAGCGGTCCGGAACCCCGATGAGCTGGATGCGGAGTGGCAGCCGACCACCGGCGCCGCGCAGGTCCGCGCCATGATCGCCGACCGGCTCGCCCGTAGCCGCTTGTACTCCTACGAGCAGGCCGACGAGGTCGGCCAGGTACTGGCGGGGATGCCGATCGAGCTGCCGGAGCGTTTCGCCGCGCCGCATAACTTGCGATCTGGCCGCTGAACAGGGGGCAGGTAGGGGCGCCCCCGGTACTGATGTCGCCGTGCTAACGCCGTACCTCCCGGGGGCGGAGAAAAATTCTTCGATGGGGGTGGAGATCTCAGGGGTACTGGTCGTAGATACAGGTGAGGCCGCTCATTCCCTGCGGTCTCGCGGCCCGTGGCGGGCCGCATCTTCCTGTTGCGGCAGGCCGGATGCGGGTCGGCCCGGCGCAGTGAAGTGTGGAGGTAGACATCGATGTTGGTCACTTGCCATCGTCGACGTGCAACCAGCAGGACGGCAACCCCGGTACGGAAGGGCTGCCTCTGATGACCCGCAGAGCGGAGTTCGAGAGATTCAGTCGTGAGACGACCAAACCTCTCCTCAGATACACACTCTGGCGATGCGGCAATGAAAGACTGGCCGAGGACCTTCTTCAAGAAGCCTTTCTGAAATTGTGGAAAGGTCAGGGTCCGTTAAAAATAAGCCACATGTACACTATCTTGAATAGTGTCTTCTATGACTATTTGAGAAAACTCGGCCGTCAACCTCCGGGTAGCTATGTCGGAGACTTCGCGGGTATAGAGCCCATCGAAGTTGAAAATTTGGTTCTCGAAGGCGACTACGAGGTACGTGAGGCGATCTGGAGCCTGTCTGCCGTACAGCAGACGGTTGTCTACCTGCGTTATTACCAGGAAATGACGCCGGACGATATCGCGAAGGAAATCGGATATCAACCGGACCAGGTGAGTAGGTACTTGTATCGCGCCCACGCGAAACTTCAGAAGAAGCTGAGCAGACATGCGAAGAATCGGACGAAGAAGCGTCGGGCCACTATGTAGGCGGGAAGGGACCCGTGGACGTTGAAAAGCGCCTTGCCGCGGATGCCCGAGCCCTTGACGAACAGGTCGCACGTATAGATATCGACCGTGTCGTACAGGGAATCATGGCAGCCGTTGACGCCCTCGACGACTCCGACGACCCAGCCTCCAACCAAGAATCGGGCACGGCGCCCATTTTGAACGGACGCCGTGCCCGCCTTGGGCTCGCACAGACGAGCCGGAGCGTGAATCGAATTTGGGGTAGTAAATAGCCGTAGGGCTGATGATCCAGAAAGGTAAACCCCTGCTCCTGTGAGTGCCCGTACGTACTCTATGCAGCAGCTAAATGACTTATCGCCACTCTGAACGAGCCGGAATACAGGGAATCGGGTAGCAGCGCCGCTGCTCCTGTACAGCAGTAGACAACGGAGAACAACAAAACCGGAAATCGCATGATGGAATGCAGAAAACGTTTCCGCGAGCACATGTTCGAACTGTTCGAAATGTCATATGACCACGATACGAAAGGAATGTCATGATGCTGTCCGAAGCATCCTTGATCATGGCGGCGATCTGCCTCGTCATTGCCTGGCTCGCTGCACCCGTTACGGTGTTCCTCCGAGCCGCAGTCGCCGCGCTGGCATCTGCGGAGGGAGAAGCCCCGGTCAGGAGGAAGCCCCACCTGATCAGCCGAGGCTGGTCCAGGAGGCAACTGGCCCCTGCATTGCTCGCCTGAGTAGGTTGCGTCTACTCAGTTGACGATGTGGTGCTGTAATTATGACGAGAGGGCCTGAGGTCTGATCACGTCAGTGGAATAGAAGATGGCCGGGTGCTGAAGCACCCGGCCATCTTTTTCTATATCACCCCCATTTCCTGCAACTTCACGAACACCTTGGGGCCGAGGAGAGCCACGCTGGCCGCTCCCGTTCCACTCGCCCAGATCAGTCGCAGAACTTTGTAAGCGTCAGCACGTTGTCGAGCATCCGGGCACGAAATTGCCACATGCGCCGAATATGCAACGAGGGAGCCGACGAAAATGACGTAACCGACGATGAACCACACCGACATTGCTCGGCCTTTCGAAAGTAGCGTCGCAATGAATTACGTCCGTCGGCGAGAGAATCTCCACCCCCGACCGAAGCTACACCGACAACAACGGGCATCGCGCGGATGTTTTCCAACATCTACAGCGCGTATCCGGGGTCGAGACTGCTCGACGGCCCCTACGAAACCACTGCCCGACACCGGCCTGGCGCGGCTGTCCTACGACCAGGCCCGCGACCTCCTCGACGTCGCCACCGCCACCGAAGGCCCGGGTACCGGCTGGGATCTGCACGAACTGCGGCATTCGGGCCTGACCCACCTCGGGGAGTCCGGTGCGAGCCTGCTCGAACTCATGGCCAAGTCGCGGCACCGCAAACCCGAGAACCTGCGCCGCTACTTCAAACCGAGCCCGCAGGCCATGCGCGACCTCACCTCACTGCTCGGGCCGAGAGCCGACCGCCACCGCTGACCAGTGGTTACCCGAACTTCGTTGTTTCTGCCAGTCAGGAACCCCCGCCGCACCCGCGAATGCCACACCTGCGGTGCGGTGATCTACACCCCGCTCACCCTGAAGGGGTCGCGGTAGAACTCGCCGAAAATCCAACGAGGTTTGGTGATCTTCGCTGATAGCGGGGGTGGTCGGGTTGTTCGGGATGCGGGGTTGGGTGGGCGCTGCTTGGGTGGGTGGCGGCGAGGGTTTGTTCGGTGTGGGTGGAGGCTGGGTTTTCGATGGCGACGCGGGTTTTCGCGGATGAGGAGTTGGCGCGTCTGCGTGAGTTCCCGGAGATCGGTCGGGAGGAGTTGTTCCGGTTCTTCACGTTGACTTCGGCGGATGTGGCGTTCGTGGCTCCGCAGGGGCGTGGGGCGGGTGTGCGGTTGGGGTTGGCGGTGATTTTGTGCAGTTTGCCGTGGTTGGGGTTTGTTCCGGACAGGGTCGCCGACGCGCCGCCGGTGGCGGTGGCGCGGTTGGCTGGCCAGTTGAATGTCGATGTGGCGCAGTTGCGTTCGTATGGCCGTCGCGCGCAGACCCGTAGTGAGCATGTGCGGTTGGTCGCGCAGTATCTGGGTTGGCGGGCGGCGGGGGCGATGGAGCTGAAGGAGTTGGACGAGTTCCTGCTGGCGCGAGCGTTGGAGCACGATTCCCCGACGCTGTTGTTCCGGTTGGGGTGTGAGTACCTGATCTCGGCGCGGGTGATCCGGCCGGGCCCGGTGACGCTGGTGGAGCGGGTCGCCCACGCTCGGGCCCAGGCTCAAGCCGAGACCTACGACCGGCTCGCCCACGAGTTCACTGCCGAGCGGTGTGCGCAGTTGGATGGGTTGCTGGTCAACGACGCCTCGATCGGGATGTCGCGGTTGCGCTGGCTTGCGACCGGGCCGGTGGAGGCGTCGGCGTCGGCGGTGCGCGCGGAGGTGGACAAGCTGGAGTTTCTGCGCGGGATCGGCGCCGAGGAGTTGGATATGTCGGTGCTGCCCGCGGAGCGGCGCCGGTTCCTGGCCACGATGGGGCGCCGGTTGACCGGCCAGGCCCTCGAACGGCGTGATCCGCAGCGGCGGTATCCGATCTTGTTGACGGTGTTGGCGCAGTCGGGCACCGATGTGCTCGATGAGGTGGTGGGGTTGTTCGATCAGGCGATCTCGGCGAAATTCGGTGCCGCCGAACGCCGTATGCAACAGGAACTGGCCGAGCGCGGCAAGACCGGCGAGGACCGCCAGGGGTTGCTGGACGATCTTCTGGCGATCGTCACCGATCTCGGGATCGGCGACGAGCAGATCGGTGGGCTGATCCGCGGTGAGCGGATCGGGTGGGAACGGCTACGCGCGGCGATCGCGCAGGCCAAACCCCGATTGCCGCGTGATCACGGGCATCTGGCCGCACTGGATGGGTCGTATTCGTATCTGCGGCAGTTCACTCCAGCGGTGTTGTCGACGGTGCGGTTCGCGGGTGGGACCGCGGCGACGGAGTTGTTGATCGCGGTGCACATGCTGCGTGAGTTGAACGCGACCGGCGCCCGCAAGGTCCCCGAGCAGGCTCCGGCCGGGTTCGTGCCGACGAGGTGGCGCGGCTACCTCGAGGAGGCCCGCAAATCCGGTAGCGCCACCGCGTATCGGCACTACTGGGAGCTGTGCGTGCTGCTCGGGTTGCGGGACGGTCTGCGCAGCGGGGACGTGTTCGTGCCCGGCTCACGTCGCTACGCCGACCCGGCCGCCTACCTGCTCACCTCGCAGCAGTGGGAACCGCAGCGGGGCGAGTTCTGCCGTCTGGTCGGCAAATCCGCCGACCCCGCCCAGGCCCTGGCCGCGGCGACCGACGAACTGCACACCGCGGTCGCCGAGTTGGAGGCCGTCCTTGCCGGCGGTGACGGCCCGGTGCGCCTGGACGAGGCCGGGGATCTGGTGATCTCGCCGTTGACCGCCGAGGACGTCCCGGCCGAGGCAATCGCGTTGAAAGCCGAGCTCACCGAAATGTTGCCGTTCGCCCCGAACGTGTCGCTTCTCATCGAGCTGGACAAACGCACCGGCTACCTGGACTGCTTCACCCACGCGAGCGGTAAACAGGCCCGCACTCCGGAATTGAAACGTAACCTGATCGCGGTGCTGCTCGCGTACTCGACCAACCTCGGACTCACGAGGATGGGTGAGGCGTGCGGGATCTCCTACGACATCCTGGCCTGGACCTCGGAGTGGTATGTGCGCGAGGAAACGCTGCGGGCGGCGAACCTGGCCATCATCGACTACCACCAACGCCTGCCGCTGACCACGGTGTTCGGCGCCGGAACACTGTCCTGCTCCGACGGGCAGCGCTTCCCGACACGAGGCAAGTCGATCACCGCCCGCGCGCTGAGCCGCTATTTCGCCAACGAGGGACTGTCGACCTACACCCACGTCACCGACCAGCACGCCACCTACGGCACGAAGATCATCGTCACCACCCGCCGCGAGGCCCACTACGTGCTCGACGAGATCCTGGGCAACGCCACCGATCTCCCGATCACCGAGCACGCGACCGACACCCACGGGGTCACGCTGGTGAATTTCGGGTTGTTCGACCTGCTCGGGATGCAGCTCTCGCCCCGCATCCGGGACCTGGGCCGCATCACCCTCTACCGGCCGGGCCCGCGCGCCGACGCCGAGACCAAGTTCCCGCGCACGGGGCCGCTGATGACGCGCAAACTGAACATGGAACTGATCGCCGAACACTGGGACGACCTGCTCAGGTTGGCGGGGTCGTTGAAGTTCGGGCACGCCACCGCTTCACTGCTGGTCGGGAAACTCTCGGCGTCGGGCCGCCAGAACGCCCTGGCAGCGGCGCTCAAGGAGTACGGGGCGCTACGACGCACGATCTACGCCGCGAAATACCTCGCCGACCCGGACTATCGGCGCAAGATCTCCCGACAACTCAACAAGGGCGAATCCCTGCACGCCCTGCGCCGCGACCTGCTCTACGCCCACGAAGGCATGATCCGCGCGCGCCACCTCGACGGGCAGACCGAACAAGCCTGGTGCCTCACCCTGGCCACCAACGCCGTGATCGCCTGGACCACAGAATATTACGGTCTCGCCGTGGAACAGATGCGCCGGACCGGGCGCCGAATCGATGACGATGTGCTCGCCCATATCAGTCCGGCCCACAGCGAGAACATCAATTTCTTCGGCGCGATCGAAGTCGACATCGACGCCGAACTAGCTCAACTCGGCCCAACGGGCTATCGGCCGCTGCGGGTGCGCGACACTCTGTTCTGACCACCCCGGCCTCTTGCCCAGACAGCTGCGAACAAGCCGCCTGCCTTTCAGGCCAAGTCAGTTCTTGCAGATAAGGGTTGACCGACCGAATTTCGGGCGGATATGTCGCAGTCGGCCGAAAACCGCAGACTGTGTCAGCGGTAGGCAGCACCGGAATGTCAGTGAGGCTCTCGGGGGCCTGCGGTGGTTTGACGTATGCGGCAGGAACGCCACCGTGTTCAACCTAGGGTTGTGGGTGTGAAACGAATTGCCGCCCTTGGCCTTGCGTTGATGACACTCTCCTTCGGCGGGCCCGCCTCGGCCGTGCCCGCCCCACCGCCGCAACTGACACCCGGGCCTCAGGTCTACAGCGGCTACGGAGCCGCCGCACCCTCGTTCACCACCATCACCGCCCACTGGACACATCCCGAGGTGATCTGCCCGCCCGCCATCTCCGGAGTCCTGGGCGGCGTCACCAACACCATTGTCACCGGCTCGTCGATGCTGAAGATCCCCGGCCTGCTCGCGATCCCCGAAGCCGCCATCAACACCCTTGTCATCCCGCACATGGGTGCCTGGATCGGCATGGTCGGCACCAACGAATCCAACCAGCGCACCCTCATCCAAACCGGCACCGGCGCGCTCTGCGTCGACGGCGTCGCCCACCACACCGCGTTCTTCGCCGCCCCGTCCTTCGGCGACCAATCCGGACTTCCTGTCCCGGACCCCGGCACCCCCGGAACCACGTGGGACGACCCACCCATCTATCCCGGCGACGACCTCACCGCCACCATCACCTGGGACGGGCAATCCACCTACCGGCTCACTCTCGCCGACACCACCCAGGGCTGGAACTACGGCGCCACCTACCACAGCCCGGTGACCCCCACCGGTGCCCTGGCCGTCGTGGAGGCCATCCCCTACAACGTGCCCGGCTTCAGTCCCGTCACCTTCACCGACGTCGCCGCGGACGGGAAACCTCTCGACACCTACGACGTCCGGCCACTGGCGATCGATGGACCACGCATCAATCCCACCCCCCTGACCGGGACATCGTTCACCGTCCCATCACCCTGACCACCGGTGTGATTGCAGCACCCCGCCCTCCGACATAAGAAATCACGCGCATCGCGCCTGGGGCTGTTGCATCTGGGACAGAAACGAACGTTTCTGTCCCAGATCCGGCCCACCGCCACGTGTTCGCGAACCCGCAGGTCGTCGGACTCTCAATCCGGGTCAGAACTCGTGTGCGGAATCTATGACACGAAACCGGACATGTCGACCCTTTGTGGAACAGTTCCGGGCATGGCACGGTTCGGATCGACGCGCTCACCGCGGCGGGGTGCGAGAAGATCTGGGTCGACAAGGCATCCGGGAAGCTGGCGCGGCGCCCGGAGTGGGACAAATGCTTCGAGCATCTATGCCGCAGCGACGAACTCGTCATCACGCGGCTCTCGCGGCCGTTCCGGTCGGTGCGGCACATGACCGAGCTCGCCGCCCAGCTCGACGAGCGGGGTATCGATCTGGTCGTGTTGAAGCAGGGCATTGATACCACCACCCCGGCGGGCCGGTTCCTGTTCCATGTCATCGCCGCGATGGACGAGATGACCGCCGACCTGATCAGCGAGGGCACCTTGGAAGGACTCGAATCCGCTCGTTCCCGTGGCCGGGTCGGCGGGCGTCCGGCGGCGCTGACCAGGTTGCAGGTGATCAAGGCTCGCGAGATGTACGACGAAACCGACGAACACGGCAAACGCCGCTACACCGTCGCCCAGATCGCCGAAACCTTCGGCGTCTCACGCAAAACCATCTACAGACACCTCAACCGCGATCACCCCTAAACAGCAGCTACGGCCATACCCGCCCGAAATTCGGCCAGTCGGCGACCCCCTGACCAGCTACTCAACGAACTTCGATGGATTTTCGGCGAAAGCTGCGGGGACCCCACGACGCGAGATCCCGCACGGGAGCGAATCTTTACCGGAGTCGATCCCTATACGGGAGTGAAGTCGCGAGCCGCGATGTAGGTCGGACGCCGCGCGGGCGCCGCATACGGCTCGGCGAGCGCGTTCTCGACGCTGTTGAACACCAGGAAGATGTTCGAACGCGGGAACGGGGTGATGTTGTTCGACGAGCCGTGCATGATGTTGGAGTCGAACAGCAGCGCCGACCCGGCGCGTCCGGTGAACTGCACGATGCCGTGCTGATTGGCCAACTCCGCGATATCGGCCTGGCTCGGCACCCCGATCTCCTGCTCCTGCAACGACTCCCGGTAGTGCTCGGCGGGAGTGCTGCCGGGGCAGCCGACGAAGCTGCGATGCGAGCCCGGCATCACCATCAACGAACCGTTGACAGGGTAGTTGTCGGTCAACGCGATCGACAGACTCACCGCGCGCGGGCTCGGCATCCCGTCCTCGGCGTGCCAGGTCTCGAAATCGGAATGCCAGTAGAAGCCGCCGCCGCGGAATCCGGGCATGTAGTTGATGCGCGTCTGGTGCAGATACACCTGCGAACCGAGCAGCTGCCGCGCCAGTCCGACGACCCTGGTCTCGCGCACCAGATCCGCGACCGCGGCGCTGAGCCGATGCACCTCGAAGATCGAGCGCACCCGCCGCGAGGACTTCTCCACGATGACGCGGTCGTCCTCGGCCAGGTCGGGATCGGCGGCGAGGCGGCCGATCTCGGCGCCGAAGTCGGCGACCTCGGTGGGGGTCAGCAGATCCTCGACGGCGGCGAAACCGTCGGCGTCGAATCCGGACAACGCCGGATGGGTCACCGTGCCCCACACGGCGGGATCGGTGCGCCCGATGCGGCGCCCCGCTCCCCCGGTGCGGGTGGGATAGCGGTCGGACAGGTCGGGGATGTGCTTGGTCACCATCGGCGTCATCCGACCGGAGCGGCGATCAGCGGGTAGACGCCATCGCTGTCGTGGACCTCCTGACCGGTGACCGGCGGATTGAACACACACATCATCCGCATGCGGGTGCGCGCGATCAGGCGGTGGCGTTCGTGCCCGTCGAGCAGATACATCGACCCCGGCGCCAGCGGGTAGGCGACATCGTTGTCGAGGTCGTGCAGGGTGCCTTCGCCCTCGACCAGCCACACCGCCTCGACGTGGTTGAGGTAGTGGAAGACGTGTTCGCTGCCCGCGTCGATGGTGGTCTCGTGGAAGGAGAACCCGACGCGGTCGCCGCCGAGCACGATGCGCTTGCTGCGCCACCCCTTGCCCGCCACGTCACGTTCGGTGCCGGTGATCTCGGCGGTGGTTCGTACGATCATGCGCGTTCGCCTCCGTTTCCGGCGCCGCGGTGGTGCAGCCTGCCCCAGCCGGTGCACACGGTGTCGATGGCGCCCGTCAGTACCTGTAGTCCCCGGTCGATCTCGTCGTCGGTGACGGTCAGCGGCGGCAGCAACTTGACCACCTCGTCGCTGGAACCGGAGGTCTCGACCAGCAGGCCGCGTTCGAAGGCGACCTGGCAGATCTTGCCCGCCTGCGACGGGTCGTCGAAGGCGAGGCCCTGTACGAGTCCGCGGCCGCGGGTGGTGATGCCGGGGAAATGTCCGGCGGCCTCGCCGAGCACGGCGGCGATGCGCTCGCCCTTGGCTTCGGTGGCTTTCTGGAGGGTGTCGTCGGCCCAGTAGTGCTGCAGCGCGGCGTGCGCGGTCACGAAGGCCGGGTTGTTGCCGCGGAAGGTGCCGTTGTGCTCGCCGGGGGACCACTGGTCGAGTTCGGGCTTGAACAGCACCAGCGCCATCGGCAGTCCGTAGCCGCCGATGGACTTGGACAGGGTCACGATGTCGGGGGTGATGCCCGCGATCTCGAAGGAGAAGAACGGGCCGGTGCGCCCGCAGCCCATCTGCACGTCGTCGACGATCAGCAGGATCTCGCGCTCGGCGCACAGGTCGGCGAGGTGGCGCAGCCATTCCACGCGCGCCACGTTCACCCCGCCCTCGCCCTGCACGGTCTCCACGATCACCGCGGCGGGCCGGTCGAAACCGGAGGAGGTGTCGTCCAGGACGCGTTCCATCCACTGGAAGTCGGCGGTGGTGTTGTCGAAGTAGCCGTCGTAGGGCATGTGGGCGGCGTGCACCAGCGGCACACCGGCGCCCGCGCGTTTGGCCGCGTTGCCGGTCACCGACAGCGCGCCGAGGGTCATGCCGTGGAAGGCGTTGGTGAAGCTGAGCACGGTTTCGCGGCCGGTGATCTTGCGCGCCAGTTTCAGCGCGGCCTCCACCGCGTTGGCGCCCGTCGGGCCGGGGAACTGGACCTTGTAGTCCAGCCCGCGCGGGGTGAAGACGGTGTCACGCAGGGTTTCGAGCAGCCTGCGTTTGGCCGCGGTGGACATGTCGAGGCCGTGGGTGATGCCGTCGCCCGCGATGTAGTCCAGCAGGGGCTGTTTGAGCACGGGGTTGTTGTGGCCGTAGTTCAGGGCGCCCGCGCCCGCGAAGAAGTCCAGGTAGTCCTTGCCTTCCTCGTCGCGCAGCCAGCTGCCCTTGGCGGTGGTGAACACCGTCGGCCAGGCCCGGCAGTAGCCACGCACATTCGATTCCATCTCGTCGAACACGGTGGTGTCGGCGTCGATCATCGGAGTTCCTCCTGAACTTTCGGTGCGATGCGATAGAGGTCTTCTGCGGCGTGGTCGTCGGGGAACGCGCCGGGTCCGAACAGCGGGCGCCGGGTCATCTCGGCGCCGCGTCGACGCGCCACGGCGTCGAACATGCCGATCGAGGCCGGGTTGTCCGGTGCGATCGTGGTCTCGAGCGTGGTGGCGCCGTCGGCGGCGACGGCGTCCATCAGGCCCGAGATCAGCGCGGCGCCGGTGCCACGGCCGCGTTGGCCGCGATCGACGGCGACCTGCCAGACGAACACCGTGTCGGGGCGGTCCGGTCGCAGGTAACCGATGACGAAACCCACCACTCGGCCCTCGACCTCGGCGACCAGCGAGGTGGCCGCGAAATCACGACACCACAGCACATAGGCGTAACTCGAATTGACGTCGAGCACGCGGGAATCCTTCGCGATCCGCCAAATCCGCGCTCCGTCGCCGACCCGTGGGGACCGCAGCGCGGTGGCGACGTTCCGCCCGGATTCCCGCCGCGCCGAATCGACCTTCTCCGTGGACACAGTTGGTGCAGACATACAACTCCCAGGTCGGGTATTGCCGTTCTCATCCAGATTTGCCCGGTTACATTGAGGTGAACTGGTCGAACATATTGCGGTTCTATTACGAACGGATCACATGCGCTGCCCGGAGCGCTATTCGTGTGACGCGTACGACGTTTGAAACGGAATCCGCGGGGAAACTACCGTTGCAGGTCGAGTCGATATCCGAGACCGCGAACGGTGACGACGAGATTCGGCGAGGAAGGATCGCGCTCGATTTTGGTTCGCAAACGACGCATATGGACGTCGACTATGCGCTCGTCACCGAAAAACCCTTCGTCCCACACTCTTTCGAGCAGGACAGTGCGCGACAACACCCGCCCCGGGGTTTCCGCGAGTTCGCACAGCAACCGGAATTCGGTGATCGTGAGTCGGATTTCCTCCGAACCGCGGCGCACTGCGCCGCCGTCGCGGTCCAGAATCAACGTCGATTCCGGACCGGATTCGAGGACGAGTTCTCGCGCGGCCGATTCACGCTCCGCGGTGAGGCGCGCGCGGCGGCGCAGCGCACGCATGCGCGCGGAGATCTCCTTGATTTCGAAAGGTTTGGTGACGTAATCGTCGGCGCCCGCTTCCAATGCGGCGACGACATCGTGAGTATCGTCACGTGCACTGATCACGATAATGGGTACGTCGTGATCGCGACGAATTTCTCGAATACAATCGAAACCGTCCATATCGCCGAGCATCAATTCGACGATCATGACATCGGGCACACCCGAATCCCGCAGCCTCGCCAGCACGTCCTCGCCCTCGCGCGCCTCGCTGACGTCGTAGCCCTCGCCCTCCATCGCCGCACGCAACGCGCCACGGACTTCCGCGTCCTCGTCCACGATCATCAGATTGACCGGCATGACCGCACCTCGCTGCGCACTCGAGACCTCTATCCCTAGCAGACACGCGGACGCGCGAGGGCGTGCGGAGAATCGCATTACCACCACCGACGCGACAATCCGCCTTCCAGCAACTTGCCAAGCCACCGAATACCCCGACCTGCCGCGAGGTAAACGCCGGGTTTCCACGCAGGTTGATATCGCACGCACCGGGGACGGACACGACACCGCCCCCGCGTGTGCACGCGGGGGCGGTGTCCGAGCTATCCGATGGCGTACTCATGTCGGTGCGGCTCACCTCAGGTCCGGGGGACTCTCCAGGCGATTGAAGTTGCTGCGGCTGCCGTCGGCGCGATTGTCCTGATAGCGGAACTCCAGGCCGCGCTCGTCGAAGGTGGCGAACCACTCCTCCCAGTCCACCGGGCGCAGCACCGCGCCGCCGTAACCGGGGAAGTCGAAACGCAGCACCTCGAGCCTGCCGTCGTATTCGCTGCCAGGCATGGTGGCCGGGCGCGCGCCACGCTGCTCGGCCCAACGCCGGATCACCTCGTGATCACGGGTCACGTGGGTGGGCACCGTGCGCGGTGAACTCTCGACGATTTGTCGTCTCTCACCTGCCGCGTCGAGATCCTGGCTGGTGGGCAGCGACCGTGCGCGGCCCGCTCCGATGTACGGATGGCGGGTGCTCGGTCGTCGCTGATAAGTCATGACGACCCTCCCTGAGCCCTTGAACGACGGCCCTTCGAACGACGGAATTCCGGTTGAATACTGCGTACCCGATGGATCTCGCGCACAAACGCGAGGATCACTGTGAGCTGCGCCCCTCTTCGCCGGTTCACCGGAGCGCCCTCTTCGCCGGTTCACCGGCCGGCACCCTCATCGCCGGTTCACCGGGCCGCGATCGGGTACCCGCCGACGATGATGGCAATGCGAAGTTCCGTCACCGGCCCGACTGATCGACCGGAACCGGTGTCGTCACTACCGAATCCGCCCGACCCGGCGCCCCCCGGCCCCACGCCCGATCCCGTTCCACCGCAACCGGAACCATCGCCGATACCGCCGGTGCCCGCACCCGATCCGCCGCCGGATCCCGCACACCCGCCGACGCCGGACCCGCTGCCGCCGATACCCGGTCCCGCGCCGAACCCCGATCCGCTGCCGCCGGTGCCCGGCCCCGAACCGATCGACCCCGTTCCACTGCAACCGCGCTGAACTCCGCCATCACCGTCCGTCGGTGGCGGCGCGGGCCCAGCAGAACTCGATCACCGTCGGGTAGCCGCCCGTGAACCGGTCGTGATCGGCGCGTTCGATCCGCACCGACTCGGTCAGCGTCCGCAGGATGTGATAGCCGAACCCGGCCTCGGCCGAGACGGTGTCCGAGGCCGCGACCGAGGTCACGCGCACCCGCATGCGGCCGGGCTCGTAGCTGAAACGGCATTCCAGCTCGGTGTCATCGGCCGCGTCGAGCACCAGCGAGGTCGCCACCTCGTCCAGGGCCAGCCTGATGTCGGTCACCTCGTCGAGCGCGAAATCGGCGATGAGGGAGATCGTCTCGGCCAGTGCGCGCACCATGATCAACTGATCCAGCCGGGCGGGTACCCGCACCCCGACCGTGGTCGTGTCCGTCGCCGATCGCGACAACCGCTCCCCCATGAACCCATCACCACCTTGTCTCGCGCCGCCGTGCGGGCGCTGCCGCGACGGCAGCCGAACTCCGGGACCGCGACGTTGTTCTGCCGGCGGCGTACCCGACGCCGCGGACCCGAAACCCGCCGCCCCCACCGCACCGACCGTGTGTTCGGGCGCGCGGCGGGTTGTTTGCGGCCAGCCCGACCCGGGCATATCCGCCACATGCCGGACACGGCTCGGGACCGGCCGCAACAGAACGGAGTCTCCCGTGAAGATCGCGATGGTTTCCGCGCACGCAAGCCCGCTCGTCGAACCGGGCGGATCCGCGACCGGCGGACGCAACGTGCACGTCGCGGCGCTCTCGGCGGCCCTGGTGCGCGCCGGACACCAGGTCACCGTGTACACCCGCCGCGACGACCCGCACATCCGCACCGAGGTGGCGACCCGTGAGGGCTATCTGGTGGTGCACGTGCCCGCGGGGCCCGCCGCGCCGCTGCCGCGCGATCAGATCCTGCCGCACCTCGGCGAATTCGGCACCTTCCTGCAGCGGCACTGGAGTATGCATCCGGCCGACCTCGTGCACGCCCACTACTGGATGTCGGCGCTGGCCGCCGAGCTCGCGGCGCGCGCGCACCGGCTGCCGGTGCTGGTGTCCTTCCACGGTCTCGGCACCGTCGCGCGCCGCCACCACGGCCTGGCCGACACCAGTCCGCGTTCGCGTATCCGGTTCGAACGGCTCATCGCGCTGCGCGCCGCCCACGTCCTTGCCGCCAGTTCCGACGAGGCCGCCGAACTCGCCCGCATGGGCGTGCCGCGCTTCCGCACCTCGGTCGTGCCGGGCGGGGTCGACCCCGTCGCCTTCGCTCCCACCGGCGGCGCGGCCGCGCGCGGCGCCCGATACCGGCTGGTGTCGGTGGGAAGGCTGTTGCGGCGCAAGGGATTCGACGTCGGCGTGCGGGCGCTGGCCGAGTTGCCCGACACCGAACTGGTGATCGCGGGCGGCGCGGTGGGCGACGACATAGACGACGACGGCGAAGGCAGGCGGCTGCGCCGTATCGCCGGCGAGCACGGCGTCGCCGACCGGTTCCGTATTCTGGGCCCGGTCTCCCACGTCGGGATGGCGCGGCTGTACCGGTCCGCGGACGTGGTGCTGTGCACGCCGTGGTTCGAACCGTTCGGGCTGGTGCCGCTCGAGGCGATGGCCTGCCGCAGGCCGGTGGTGGCCACCGCGGTGGGCGGGCTGCGCGACACCGTCGTGGACGGCGTCACCGGGCGACTGGTGTACACACCCGACCCGCACGAGGTGGCGCGCGCGGTGCGGCCACTGCTGGCCGACGCCACCCTGCGCGAGACCTGGGGCGCGGCCGCCGACGACCGCGCCCGCGACGGCTACAACTGGGACAAGGTCGCCGCGGCCACCCTGCACGCCTACCGCAGGATCGCACCCCAGTGTGACGCGGCCGCGCTGTCGACCCGCTGAGCTGCGCCGATACCGGCCGTTGGTGACTGATTGGTTCCTCGTTGGTCACCGGCCCGACGCTGTGTGCAACCCACCGACACCAGCACACAGGGGAACCGACCATGAAACTCGCGACCACCGCCACCGCCGCCGTACTCGCCCTCGCCGCCACCGCCGCGGTGTTCACCGCCCCGGCCGCGGTCGCAGCGCCCTACACCAACTGCGACGTCGACCAGGCCGCGCTGGCGCTGCGCGGCGAGGAGAGCACCGTCTTCGAGCAGATCAACAAGATGCGCGCCGACGCCGGGCTCAAAGCGGTCACCCACACCGAGACCATGGCACGCCCGGCCGAATGGGCGAGCAACGACAGCGCCGAGCGCGGCACCTCGCCCGCCGATCACGTCGACACCCTCGGCCGCGACATCAAGACCCGCTTCGCCCAGTGCGGCGTGCCGACCGACGCGCCGAAGATCGCCGAGATCAACTTCTTCGGCACCGAGGTGGCGCCCGCCGACGCCATGCGGTTCTGGTCCAACTCCCCCGGACACCGCGCCATCATCCTCGACGGCGACCTCACCGACGTCGGCGTGTCGGTGATCTACCAGGGCGACCGCCGCCACTGGACGGTCACCTTCGCAAAGGGCAAAGCCGCCGCGCCCGCCGCCACCGTGACCCGCCAGAACCTGACCGGCGCCCAGCACCAGGCCGAATTCGACAGCCTGGTCGCCCAGGGCTACCGCATCAGCGACATCACCGCCACCAGCGGCTCCGACCCCCGCTACAGCAGCACCTGGGTGCGCAACGACGGCCGCGCCTGGCAGGCCCGCCACGGCCTCGACTCGCGCACCTACCAGTCCGAGTTCGACAAACTGCTCGCCCAGGGCTACCGACTGACCCTGGTGCGCGGCTACGAGGTCGACGGCGCCTCGCGTTTCGTCGGCATCTGGGAGAAGAACGACGGGCGCGCGTGGCAGGCCCGCCACGACATCACCGTGCAGGCCTTCGACAGCACCGCGGGACAGCTCGCCGGTGAAGGCTACCGGCTGGTCCACCAGCACCGGTACACGGTGAATGGGCAGACCTTCGTCGCCGCCATCTGGAACAAGTAACAGCTCGAGACCGGCCGCGGCCCCCGCAGCGGGGGCCGCGGCTTCGTCGTGCGCGGTGATTGCGATCGCCGTGCGCGGGTATCGCGGCCGGTGAGACCGGATGTACCCATGTCACCGACGAGGAGGCCACAGTGACCGAGGAGAACTTTCCCGACCACGCCCGCACCACGCGCACCCACGCGGGTGAATCCATCGAGGACACCCGCAACTGGCCGGGGATCGTGCTCGCGGCACTGGGCATCGTCGCTGTCGGCGCGACGCTCACCGCCTCCGGATACGGCTACGAGGGCTGGGCGATCATCGGCGGCATCGTCGCCGCGGTGTGTCTGATCGCCGGGGTGTCGCTGCTGTGGGCCGAACACCGGCGGGTGCGCCGCGGCGTGGACGGTCGACTCTTCGACGACCGAGGCCACTGAATCCGGTGACGCCGATTGCGGCGTGCGTGAGGGGGTATTGCCTCCGGTGACCCGCCGCACCGGTGCGGGGCCCGTGTCGGCAGCGCGAGGACGCGCCCGCGGGTGCGCACAATCCGGGCGGCAGCGGGCGCGAGCCGATTCCGAGCCCGAAACCCCTTCACCACCAGGAGAATTCGATGATCGTGAGGACAACGGTCGCCGTGGGCGTCGCCGCGCTGGCAGTGCTCGCCACCGGCTGCGACGAAGCGGAGAAAGCGATCAACAAGGGCGGGGACACCCCGTGCAGCGACTACCTCGGCCAAAGTCCGGACGACCGGCGGGTGACGGTCACCAAATTCCTGGAGCAGGACCGCACCGGCTCCGAGCCGAGCGCGCAGACCGTGGACGGGTCCATGGCCGCGATCCAGGTCATGTGCGCGGCGCAGGCCAACCCCGAAACACCCATCCGCGAAGCGGACCTGACCGGGATCGTGATCCCCCGATGAGCACGCGACCCACCGCCGTCACCCTGATCCTGCGAGCCCGCGGACTCGACGGGCTGCTCACCGCGCTGCCCGCGTTGCGCGCGGTCCGCGCCGCTCGACCGCACCACCGGCTGGTGCTCGCGGCGCCGGGCTGGCTGCGGCCCATCGTGGAACTCACCGGCTGCGTCGACGGCCTGCACGCCACCCACATGCTCGGTGACCTGCGCTGGAACGCGCCACCGCCGACCTCGGCGATCAACCTGCACGACGCGGGCCCCGACAGCATCACCGACCTGCTCGGCACCGACCCCGAACAGCTCATCAGCTACAAGCACCCGGACTTCCCGTACATGCGCGGCCCGACCTGGCCCGCGCATGTACACGACACGGTGCGCTGGTGTCGCCTGCTCGAATCCGCAGGCATCCCCGCCGATCCCACCGACTACGCGATCGCGCCGCCGGTGGAAGCGCTCGGGCTGCGCAGCCACATCGTGATCCATCCCGGCGCGCCCGCCGCGCGCCGCTGGCCCGCCGAACGCTTCGCCCGCGTCGCCGCAGCCCTCATCGACACCGGCTACCCGATCCTGGTCACCGGCGACGCCGCCGAAGTCGGATTGGCGCACGCGGTCGCCGAAGCCGCGGGCCTGCCGCGCCGCTGTGTCGTCGCCGGTGAGCTGACCGTGCGCCAGTTGGCCGCGACGATCGCGGGCGCCGCGCTGCTGGTGGCGGGCGACACCGGCGTCGGGCATCTGGCCACCGCGTTCGGGACGCATTCGGTGCTGGTGTTCGGCCCGGCCTCGCCCGACCGCGCCGCGCCGCCGCCGCACCGCGACGCCAACACCGCGCTGTGGGCGGGCCGCGTCGGCGACATCGACGCACTCGATCCGGATCCCGGTCTGCTGCTCGTCACCGAGGACCAGGTGATCCACGCCGCGCGCCGCCAACTCGAGGCGACCCGACGCGAAACGGTCATGGTGGCCGACGCGGGCTGAACGCGTCAGCGCGGGCGGGTCGACAGGGTGATCGTGGTCCACGCGCCCAGATGGATCCGGTCGCCGCTGCGCAACCGCACCGCGTCACCGGGGCGGATCAGTTCGTCGCTGTCGTTGAGGCTGGTGCCGTTGGTGGAGCCGAGGTCGGTGATGGTCAGCGCCGTCGGTGTCAGGCGCAGCATCGCGTGCGCGCGCGACACCCCCGCGTCGGCTGGCGCGAGACCCAGGTCGATATCGGGCGTGACCCCTTGGGAGACACTGCGTTTGCCGATGAGGATCTCCGCGCCGCCCAGCACGATCCGCCGCTCGGGCACATAGGCCGGGAATTCGACCCGGTCGGCGTCGGGGCCCTCGCGCGCCAGGACCCGCTCGTAGAAGGCGCGGTCGGCGGCGATGGCGGCGATCCAGTCGACGCCGCCGGTCGGGGCGAACCCGCCGGTCTCGGCGAAACCGGGTGAGACCACCGTCGACTCCGCCGCGCGCCCGCCGGACCCGCCGCTGTCGCTATCGGGTCCCGCGCCGTTCGACGGGAGGACGCCCAACGCCGAATCATGACCGCACGCCTCGCAGAACCGTCCGCCGCTCGGCCGCCCGCACGCCGGGCACGCCGACGGCGGCCCCGCGACGCCCGGGTCCGCGCCACTCATCGGCGACCCGCAGACATCGCAGTAGTCGCTCGCCTGCGACCGGTGGCCGTCCGGGCAGATATGCATGTTCACCCCTGTCCGCGAACTCGTTTCGTCTTCGTGGAACGCGCGTCGAGCGCCATGGCCGCCGCGGCGTCCACCGAACGGCGCAGCCGCACCGTGCCGTCGCGCTCGTCCACCTCGACCACACCGCGCAACAGTTTCGCCGTGCCCTCGTTGCCCGACTCCGCGGCCAGCTCCACCGCGCGGCGCAACTTGGCGGTGGCGGTCTCCACGTCACCGGAACTGCGCGCCGCCAAACCCTCCTGCACCGCCTGAGCCAGTTCGGCCTGACCGGTGTAATGCGCGACCCGCCTGCTGATCCGGGCCGACAGCGCGGACTCGGTGGTCCACACCGCGCGCACCAGACCCTGGCCGACGACCTGTTCTCCCGCCACCACGCTCACCCTGGCCGCGAGCTTCTCCCGCCCCGGCGCGGCGGGCTCCACCCGCACCTGCACGTGGTAGTCGCGCTCCTCCGCGCCCCAAGCGCCCAGCGGGTACTCCCCGACCTGCGCGCCCGACTCACGCCTGCGCGCGGTGAGATCCTCGATGGCGGGCGCGACCTGCTTCACGAAACGCACGCCGCCGCCCGCGGGCGTCCACACCCGCAAGGTCAGCTCCGGGATCGCCTTGGCCATCGACGAGCGCGCCATCGCCGCGAAATCCTCGGCGAGGCGCGCCGGATCGGCGACGATGTCGACGGTGCCGTGCAGCGCCGAGGCGATCGAACGCAGTTCCTCGACCCGCCAGTCGGTGCCGACGCCGCGGCAGTCGCAGGTGAACGCGCCCTCGGACTGCGCGATCTCCGCGGCCAGGGTCGCCGGGTCCTCGTGTTCGTTCTTGCCGTCGGTGAGCAGGATCGCGTGCACCATCGCGCCCTGATGTTTCCACGCCAGCTGACGCGCCAGACCCAGCCAGGTGCCCATCGCGGTGCCGCCGTTGGGCCGCAACGCGTCCAGCGCCCGACGCGCCTCGAGACGGGTCGCCGGATTCGCGGGCACCGACGGCACCTCGGTGGGATAGACCAGCTTCGCCAGGGACGTGCCCGCCACGATCGCGAAACGGGTGCCGTCGGGCAGCACGTCCAGCGCGGCCAGCGTCGCGGTGCGGGCGCCGTCGAACTTGCGGTAGCTGCCCATCGACCCCGAACAGTCGACGATCAGGATCTCCACCCGCTCCGTGGCCGGTTCGGCCGCCACGAAACCGGCGCCGGTGGTGACCGTGACCACCGCGTCGACCACGCCCGCGCCGTCGGCCAGGTACTCGTTCTGATCGACGGCGACAGACACGCCGCCCTCTGCCACCGCGCTCACTGTCGCACTCCCGGCTGATCGGATCGCGGGACCGGAGCCACCGCGACGGTGATGTTGTCGCTGCCGCCACGGCGGACCGCGAAATCGGCCAGCGCGCGCGCCGCCTCGGCCGCGTCCGCGCCGCGGATCAACTCGGCCAGACCCTCCGGATCCGGCCGATAGTTCCACAGGCCGTCCGAACACAGCAGCAGCGTGCCTGGCCCGCCGGTGCGGAACGTGCGAACGCAGCTGTCCGACCACGGTTTCGGGCCGGAATCCGCGCCGAGCCAGCGCAGCAAGGTGTGGGCGCGCGGATCCTTCATGGCCGCCTGTTCGTCCATCGCGCCCGCGTCCACCAGGGCCTGGGCGTAGGAATCGTCGGTGGTCAGGCGCTGGGAGGCCAGTGCCCGCGACGCCGCCGAGGGCGGTTCGTCGCCGCGTAGCCAATAGGCGCGGCTGTCGCCGACATTGGCGACGGTGATCTCCACGGCGTCGCCGCCGTATCCGAGCACGATCGCCGACACGTAGGTGCACGAGGGCGCGTGACCTTCCACCACCGCGACCTCGCGGACCGCGCTCGCCGCCGCCGCCAGACCCGCGAACGACGCCTCCGCCGCGCTGCGGCCCTCGCTCAGCGCGTTCAGGCACGCCTCGACACCGGCGCGCGAGGCCGCGCCCGATGCGGCCTGCGGGTCCTCCGAGGTCGACACGCCGTCGCTGACCGCGATCACGGTGATCGCGGGCGCGCCGTCGGGACCGTCGAGCACCGCCGCGGCCACCGAATCCTCGTTGCGCGCGTGCGACAGGCCGCGGTCGGTCACCACGCACACCGCGCCCAGGTCGGCGTCGAACCGGTCGGGCTGCGGGCGCAACTGGCCGCAGCCGTCGCAGTAGCCGTCGTGGTCGAAGCTGCCGCCGCAGCCCTCGCAGCGCGCGACCGAGCGGTCCTCGCGCGGCAGCGCGACCCGGCGCGCGCCGAGTTCGCGCCCGCACGACTCACAGAACCGGTCGGCGGCGTGCACGCCGGCATCGCAACCTGGACAACGGATTCCGGCCGTCACGTGATGGGCGGCGGGGGTTTCGGGACTTGCGGTCGGATGCACGTCGGTACTTTCGGCGGGAGTCGGAGCGGGAAGGGTGCGCTGACGGTCGGTGCGACGCGCCCACGGCGGTCGACCGATCTCGAGGGTCGGATCGTCGGGTGCGCCGTAGCCGTCGCGGCGCGCGCCGGTCACAGTCTTGTCCTCGGGCGGACGGCGTTGGCGCGGTCCACCAGATCGATGCGGGTCCACAGATCCTCGGTTTCCCTGGCCAGGTCGCGGTAACAGCGTTCCAGACCCGTCCGCACACCCGCGACGTCGAAACCGGCGTCGAGCAGCGGCTCGGTCCCGGTCGGGCGACCGCCCGCCGCCAGCCACGACAACGCCGCCTCCAACACCCGCATCCGCACCTGCGCGTCGCGGCGCTTGGAATCGATGCGCAAGCGCCGCACCCGGTCACCGGCCTCGCGCAGCACCCGCTCGTCCAACCGGTCGGGGCCGCGACCGGCCAGGATCGTGTCCACCGCCGACAGCCGCGCCTGCGTGTGCTGCGCCGAGGACGCCTCCACCGCGTCCAGGACCGTCACCGCCTCCGCGCGTGCGCCCGCGGCCGCGCGCAGGCGCGCCAGACCGAAAGCGGCGCTGACGAATCCGTGATCGGTGCGCCACACCGTCGCGTAGAGGCCGGTGGCGCGCACCGAGGCATCGGTGTCGGCCTCGGATTCCGCGACCGCGGCCAACGCCAGTTTCGGTGCGGGCTCACCGGGCAGCGCGTGATACACCGACTCCAATTCCGTGCGCGCCGAGGCCAGGTCGCCGCGCAGGAAATGCGCCTGTCCCCGGTACCAGGCCGATCGCCAATCCCCGGGCACGGCGTCGGCCGACGAGTCGAGGCGGCGCAGCGCGTCGTCGGGATCGCCGACCTCGAGCGCGGCGCGCACCAGCCGCAACGGAATCTCCACCGATTCCCCGCGCGCGGTCACCACCGCGCGCATCCCGGCACTCAGCGCGGGTTCCAGTTCCGCGGGCGAGGATCCGGTCGTGCTCGCCAGCAGCGCCGCGCCCGGATCGGACGGGTCGACCAGCGGCACCGGCAGCGCGGCCACCACGTCGGCGGGTGTGAGCGCCGCGTCGACGCCGAACACCGCGCGCGGCGGACCGAACAGCGCCGACATGCCCGCGCGCGGTGCGCCGTCCTCGGCCGAGAGCACCTCGCGCAGCACGCCGGTCAACTGGTCGGCCATCTCCTCGGTGGAGCCGAAACGCGCGTCCGGATCGGGGTCGGTGGCGCGCAGCAACAGCCGATACAGCGAATCGTGGGTCGCGAGCAGCGGTTCGGCGCTCGGCTGCGGCATCGGTCCGAAATGCCCGTCGTGCTCGGGGATGCGCATCATCAGCACCGCGAGAGTGCGCCCAACGGTGTAGATGTCGGTGGCCACGGTCGGGCCGGTGCGCGCGATCTCGGGCGCCTGATAGCCGATGGTCCCGTAGATGGGGCTGTCCTCGTCGTCCATGGCGATCACCGCGCCGAGGTCGATGAGTTTGAGCTGTTCGTCGGTCTGCATGACGTTGTCGGGCTTGAAATCGCAGTAGGCAAGGCCGAGCGAATGCAGGTAGCCCAGGGCGGGCAGCATCTCCAGGACGTAGGCGATGGCGCGAGCGGGCGGCAGGTGGCCGCCCTCGGTGTCGCGGTGGCCGCGCAGGATCTGTTTGAGCGAGGTGCCGCCCACGTATTCCATGACGATGTAGCCCACCGCGACACCGTCGGCGCCGAGGTGTTCGACGAAGTTGAAGATCTTGACGATGCTCGGATGCTCGACCTCGGCCAGGAAGCGCCGTTCGGCCAGCGCCGCCGCCATCGCGTCGAGGTCACCGGAATTGAGCAGGCCTTTCAGCACCACCCACCGGTTGCCGACATTGCGGTCGATGGCCAGATAGATCCAGCCGAGGCCGCCGTGGGCCAGGCAGCCCGCCACCTCGTACTGGCCGCCGACCACATCGCCCGCGGCGAGGGTCGGCGCGAAGGAATATCGGGTGCCGCAATGCGGGCAGAACCCCGTCACGCGTCCCGGTTCGCCGCCGCGCCCGCGCCCCACCGGCCGTTCGCACTTGCCGCAGAAGCGTTTCGACTCCGCTACCCGCGGGTCGGTGAGGATCGCCGAGACCGGGTCGACGCGCGGCACCCTCGGCACGTCGACCATGCCCGCGCCCAGGCGACCGCGGCCGCTCGAGCGCGAGGACGAGGAACGTCCGGTGCGCGCCGAGCGGCTCGACCCGCGCGTGCCCGCGGTGGCGGCGGTGTTCATCGCGACCGTGCCGGTGGGCGGCGCGGATACCGGAGCCGCGCCGCAGGTGTCGCAGTATCCGTCGACGACCGTGCCCGCGCAGCCGGGTTCCGCGCACGGCGGCGCCACGCTCGGGTTCGACGTCGCCGTACCCTGAGTCGCTGGATCGGCGGTCGCCGAACTCGCAGCCGCAAAAGTCGGCGACACCGGACTCGCGGTCATCGGACCCGGAGTCGTGGGGCTCGGCGTCGCTCGACTCGCGGTCGTCGGATACGAGGTCGCTGAGCTCGAAGTCGCCGAGCTCGCGGTCGTCGGACCGAAGGACGTCACCGTGACGGTCGCGGCGGCAGCCGGTGCGGTGCCGCAGACCGTGCAATAACCGTCCTCGACGGTCCCACCGCACCCCGGTTCGGCGCAGATCATGGTTTCCTCCCCGACTTCTCCCCGACGACACGCTGATAATCGGCGACCGCGCGGGTCACCGCCGCCAGATCGCACGGCCGCCGCGCCGCCAACTCCTCGGCCAGCCGCGCCGCCGCCAGCACCTCATGATCCTCGACCACGCCCAGTCTCGCCGCCTTGGCCCGGTACGCCGCCAACCGACCGCGCAGTTCCGCGCGACGATCCAGCAGACCCTGCAACAGTTCGGTGGCCGCCGCGACCCGCGCCGACGCCTCGTCGATCGCCGCCTGCGCCGCCATCAGCTCACCCACCGCGCCCGCCGCCAACGCGTCCACACGCGCTACGAGTCCCGCGTCGAGGATCTCGCGCGGCGGCAGCGGCCCGGTGCTGATCTTCGCCTCGACCTCGGCGCGCACCCGGTCGTGGTGTTCGGCGCTCGCACGCACCGTCTCCCACCCCGCGCGGGCCCGTGCGAGCGCGGCGGGCCAGTCGGCGCGGATCGCCGCCGCGCGCGCCAACGCCCCCGCCCGGCTCTTCAGCATCGCGTCGAGTCCGGCGACCCGTGCGTCGATCTCCTCCGGCGTCAACGCCAGCGGGTCGGTCGCCGAGCGCCGCAGCAGATCCGCGATCCCGGCTTGGACCTCGGCGAGTTCACCCGCGAGCGCGCCCGCCGCGTCGACCCGGTCCTGGATCGGTACGAGCCCCGACATGATCCTGGTGTTCACCGCGTCGACGGCGTCCAGGAATTCCGCCACCCGAGGGAAACCGGACCGCATCCGGTGCACCGTCTCGGCCGGGCCCGCCGTCAGCACCTGTTCGCTCGGGCCGGTCAGCGAGCGCAGCGCCATCGGGATCGGGGTGCGCGACACCTCGATGCCCTCGCGCAGCAACCTGGTCAACTCGACGCGCGCGGCGTCGTCGACGCGGGCGCGGACCCCGCGCACGGTGCGCGCGGCCTCCAGGATCGTGCGCAGCCGGGTGTGGTCCTGCCACATCGACTCCAGCGCCTCGCGCACCGGAACCCACGCCCGTTCGGTGACCCCGGTCGGCGGGAAACGCCGGATCAGCGTCAGGCCCGGATGGCGGTCCAACTCCAGCAGCGTCGCGGTGATGCGCTCGAATTCCTCGGAGCGGAAACGCAACTCGCCGTCGATCTGGGCGAGGGTGAGCATCCTCGGGTCCGCCTCGCTCATCCGCGCCTCGCTCGCGGGCTCAATCGCTGTACCGCGGATTCGGCGGCGCGCCGGGACCGAGCACGCCGAGATGGCGGTCGTAGATCCGCTGCCAGGTGCCGTCGGCGCGGATGCGTTCGAGCACCCCGTTGACGAAACGGACCAGCTGCGGATTGTTCTTGGCGACGCCGACCGCATAGGCCCCCGATCCGATGGATTCTCCGACCACCGACAGATTACGATCCTGGGCGACCAGGCCGAACAGGATCGGGTCGTCGCCACTGACCGCGTCGACCGAACCCTGTTGCAGCGCGGCCAGGCAGTCGGTCCAGTTCGTCACCCCGAACACCGCGACGCGGGTGGGCAGGGCGAACAGCGGGCCCGCCGACGTGGTGCCCTTGGCCACGCAGACCCGTTTGCCCTTCAGATCGTCCTTGGAGCGGATCGTGGAGTTCGTCGGCACCAGGATGCGCTGCCCCGACCGGAAATAGACCGTCGAGAAGTCGACGTCCTGGCGGCGCTGACAGGTCGCGGAGAAGGTGCGCACCACCAGGTCGACCTGATTCTCCCGCAGCGCGGTCAGCCGTTCGGCCGCGGTCACCGAACGCAACTCGATGCGCGCCGGGTCGCCGAACACCGCGCGCGCGATCTCACGCGCGATATCGATGTCGAACCCTTCGAGTTGACCGGTGGACGGATCGCGGAACCCGAACAGGTAGGTGTTCTGGTCGACGCCGACCCGCACCCGGCCGCGTTCGGCGATCGCCGCCATCGGCGTGCCCGCCGGCATCGCGCCCGGCGAGGGCAGCGGGCCCGGACGCAGACTCGCCTCGGCGTCGCAGTCCTCCTCCGACTGCGGCGGCTCCTTGATCTCCGCGAACTCGTGCGGTGTCGGCGCCACCGCGGGCACCGCCGCCGGATCCGGCGCCGACACCCCCGCGCCGCAGCCCGCGACGAGCGTCAGACAGAGCGCCGCCAGCGCGTGCCGTATCGCCCTGTGGTTCACAGAAACTCCTTCAACCGCGGCCACAGCCCCACCACGACCGCGACCGCCGCGACCGACATGAGCAGCAGCGTCACCATCGGACTCCAGCTCAACGCGTCACCGGCGTCGTCGACCCGCTCGCGCAGATCCGCGCGCACGGCGGTCAGGTCGGCGCCGATCGCGGTGTCGACGGCCACGAAACGCGTCGCCGAACTCGTCGCGTCGGTGCCGATCGCCTGGCGTAGCGCGGCGTTGTAGTCGGCCGCCCGGTACGCCGCGACCTGGGTGCGGTGCCCTTCGACCCACATCCCGAGTTCGGCGGCGGCCGGGGAGCCGGTGTCGAGCATGGCGCGCAGATCACCGACGTGTTCGGCGTAGCTCTGCTCGCCCTGGGCGATGTCGCCGCGCACGATCAACTGCAAGGTCTCGTCGGTGCGGGCCTGCTGCGCCAGAATCCGTGCCCGCGCGAGGGTTTCGAATCGCCTGCTCGGACCGGAGTCGTCGTTGTCGAGCGCGGCCGCCGCGATCGCGCCCGAGGCCAGAATCCACAGCAGCGCCGCCAGCGCCGCGCCCGCCGCGACCAGCAGACCCGGATTGGCCCACCGGTTCGTGCGCCGCACCAACAGCCACGACCCCAGCGCGCACGCCAGCAGCGCCAGCGCGAGCAACGCTACCGTCGTGCCCGGCACCGCCGCGATGTCGCGCTGGTCGGCGCGGACCGCGGCGAACCGGTCGCCGCTGAGCGCCTCGGCGTTCTTCAACAGCGAATCCCGCATGAGCGCCGACGCTTCGCGCAGATAGGCCGAACCGACCGGAAACCCCTGCCGGTTGTTGGCGCGCGCCGTTTCCACCAGCCCGGTGTAGGCGGGCAGATCGGCGGCGATCCTGGCCACGATCTGCCCGGTGCGTT
Source organism: Nocardia bovistercoris (assembly GCF_015674855.1). GTDB lineage: Bacteria > Actinomycetota > Actinomycetes > Mycobacteriales > Mycobacteriaceae > Nocardia > Nocardia bovistercoris. The sequence goes on from NZ_JADMLG010000015.1 coordinate 92,924, forward strand.
CGTCGGAGGCGCCGACGGTGGCGTCGGCGAGCGCGGCCGCGGCGTCGGCGAGGGCCTGCTGGTAGCGGGCGCGCACCTGCGGGCTCTCGATGCCGCCGGACAGGAACGCCTCGGCCGCGGCCGCGTCGGCCGCCGAGAGCGCGACGTACAGGCGTTGCGCGGCGAAGGCGACCGGTTCGGTGTGGGCGAGTACGCGCTCGTGCCGAGACACCTTGGCGCCGAGTTGGTCGGCGCCGGTGATGCCGGCGAGCAGACACAGCGTCACCGTCACGACCGCGAGCGCGATCAGCAGTCCCGGCGTGGTGGCGGCGAAGCGCCGCAACCACACCGCGCCGTTGCGCGTGGTCGCCGGTAGGCGAGGTCCCACACCGTCCCCCTTCGATCACCCGGCGGAGTCTCCGCCCGCGATAGTACGGGACGTGTTTTCACCGTGTGCGTCACCGCATCCGCTGCCACGATGAACGTCGGGACAACTGCCGCGCAACAGCTCGGTCGAGATCGGTCCTCAGTTGAGATCGGTCATGGACTTGCCGACATCGGCGAGGGTCATCGGCGCGCCGTAGTCCTTCTGGAATCGGTAGTGCCGCACGCCGCACCGGTACAGCGACGTTCCGGTGCCGAGGTCGACCGGGACCCATCCGGCGGGTGTGGCGCGTTCGACGTTGAAGCAGTGGACCGGCTCTTCTCGGTCGGACAGGTCGACGGGGGCCTGCAATCCGCCACCGGTCCAGGCGGTTTCGGCGACGGCGTGCTCGTAGAGGCAGCGGCGGGTGAGGTGGTCGCCGCACTCGGCCGCCGAACGGGCGAACAGCAGCCACGCCGAGATCGAACGCACCTGGGGCAGCGACATTTCGGCGTCGGGCGCGTACCGGGCGAACATGTCCTGGAACTGGCGCAGCGCGGGCACGCTGTCGGCCTTCTCGAAGGGGGCGACGCCGTAGAGGTCGATCACGTTGTTCTGGAATTCGATCGAGCGTCCCGCGGCCTTCAGGAAGGACTCGGTGTAGTTGTTGTTCTTGGCGTCGATCCAGTCCGGGCGGTATCCGATCGCGGTCAGTGCCTCTTCGAGTTTCGGCAATTGCGCCGGTTCGCCGTTGAAGATCAGTCCGCGCACCTGCTTGTCCTTGATCGCGTACGCGTAGGGCGTCCAGTCGGCCACGCCCGCGATGGGATACCGGTCGCGGTAGACGACGGTGGCGCCGAGGGATTCGAGGCTCTCCTGCGCCTTGTCGGCGAAGACCTTGGTGATCGGGGAGTCGCCGTCGACCATGCCGATGGCGGATTTCGACTCCGGGTAGCCCTCCTCGACCAGCCACTGCCGGAATCCGGTTTCCAGATCGTGGCGGGGCAGCGCCGTCGGTGCCGCGCTGACCTCGAGATCGGCCGCGATACTTCCCGGTTGGGCGATCTGGGCGGGAAAGCTCGGCAGCAGGCACGACAACCGGTCCTTGACACCGAGTGAGTCCAGTCCGGCCATCCCGCCGACGATGGCGAAGTCGTCGCGACAGGATTCGCGCATGCGCTGACGGACCTCGGTGAGCCGGGTGTCGCGGATGTTCAACCGGATCTCGCGTCCCGCGATGCCGCCGTGCTCGTTGCACCACTTCGCGAAAACCTCGGACGCGTCGACGTATTCGGTGTTCTTGGTGAATCCGAGGTCGGTGAAGACGCCGACGGTGATCGCGTCCGCGGTCACGCCTCGAGCCGAGGACTCGGTCGGCGCGCCTTTTCCGCACACCGGGCCGAGGTCCCCGAAAGCGGCGGGGACCGAGGAACCCGGCTCACCGTGGCTCCCCTCTTCCGGTCCCGATCCCTGCCTGGCGCAGCCTGCCAGCAGTACCAGCGCGAGGGCGATCAGCAGCACCGGTCTCGATTTCGTTCTCACTGTTGTCCTCTTCCTCGAGGTGGCATCCGCGACGGAACGCCCATGCAATAGTCACAGTCTCGCAACTATCGGATCGAGAGTCTACGTCAAAGTAGAACCTGATTCTGCAAGTTGCGGGAAAGGGATTCACAGTGGAAGTCTCGACACATCCGCAGTTCACGAACCGATACGAAAGGGCGTTGCCGTGACCACATCGAACCCGTCACCGGACGACGGCGCCGACGCCCCGCTCGCGGCGTGGGCCCAGCGCGCGGCCGAGCGGTCGCCGTCGGTGCGGCGTTCGCGTGCTCGCAGCGTCGAACAGGCCACGGTCATCGTCGCCGCCGCCCGCCGACTCGTGCTGGCCGAGGGCAAGGCCTTCACCACCCAGGAGGTCTCGAAGGAAGCGGGCATCGCGCTACAGACCCTCTACCGACACTTCCCCAGCAAGGATCAACTGCTGCTCGCGGTGTTCGAGGACGTCATCGCCGAAGCGGCCGCCCTGCTCAGCGAGGCCGCGCGCGATCTGCCCGATCCGGTTCAGCGCCTGCGCTTCTTCCTGGTGAGCGTCCTACAGGCGGTGCACGTCACCGGAACGCCCTTCGCCTCCGCCGAGCACTGGCGGCTCTATCAGCTGTTCCCCACGGAAATGGAACAGGCGACCCGGCCCGTGGTCGATCTGTTCGAACAGGAACTGCGCCAAGCGGCCTCGGCCGGTCAACTGCGCCCGAGCGATCCCGCGGCCGACGCCTGGCTGGCCGTCAAACTCGTGATGTCGGTGTTCCACCACTACGCCTTCGCCCCCGGCGAGGACATCGGCGACATGTCCGAGCGGCTCTGGTCGTTCTGCCTCGCCGCGTTCGGAGGATCGTCGGTGTCCAGGACGCCGACCGTCGAGACCGGAGCGCGCTGAGCTCGAGCGCGCGCTAGACGCGCGGTCCGGCGCCGAAGGCGGCCAGGCAGAACGACCACAGCTGTTCGGCGACGGCGCCCGCGTCCCGCGACGGCGTGAACGCGTAGTGGTGGAACACCGACATCACCAGCTTCATCGTCAGCCACGCGTCGGTCGCCGGATCGTTGGGATGCAGCAGCCCCGCGGCGGCGGCCTCGCGCAACTCGTGTTCGATCAGATCCGCGAAGGGCTGATTGGCCTGGCGCATCTCCGCCGGGAACAGCTCGTGCAGTCGCCAGTGTTCGGCGGTGACGAAGCGGGAACCGACGCCGTCGTGCACGCCGAGGGAACGCAGCACGCCGACGATGTAGTACCGCAGCCGCTCGACCGGATCGGGAAGGGCGCTCGCCGCCGCTTCGAGCTCGGCGGCACGTTCGGCGATGACGTCCTCGAACACCGCGAGCAGCAGTTGGTCCTTGCCCGCGAAATGTCGGTAGAAGGTCTGCAGGGCGATGCCCGCTTCCTTGGACAACTCCTGGGTGGTGAGCGCCGCGCCTTCGGTCTGCAGCAGTCGACGCGCGGCAGCCACGATCGCCCCCGCCTGCTCCACGCTGCGGGCGCGCGATCGCCGCACCGCGCGGGAGCGGTCGGCGGCGCGATCGGCCCACGGCGGGGTGTGCGCGCGCACGTCGCCTTCGGCCGACGGATCCGGCATGGTCGCCACGGGTGTCCCCTTCCTTGGAGCTGATCGTCTCCCCGGTCCGAGTGTCTGCCGAGATCAACATTTCTCGGTCCCCGCGTTCGCCGCAAGTTAGAGAGTGATATTCTCGAATTCGGTAGAGTCACTCTCCAAGATATGCGAGAGTCGGACTCACACTTTCAGCGGCCTCGTCTCGACCACAAGCGTCCCGCGCGCCGCGGGACATGGAGTCAACTATGCGCGTCGTTCCCCCCGCCCTCGCTCAGCACTACGAGTCCGAAGGGTGGTGGACCCGTGAGACCCTCGGCGAACTGCTGGCCCGCGGCCTGCGCGCCGCGCCGGACGCCCGCTTGCGCGTGCACTCGCAGGCCCGGCCGTGGTCGGGAACCTTCCGCGAGGTCGAAACCACCGCACGGCGCCTGGCCGCCGGACTGCGCGCCCGCGGCGTCGGCGCGGGCGACGTGATCGCCTTCCAACTGCCCAACTGGATGGAGGCCGCCGCCACCTTCTGGGCCTCGACCTTCCTCGGCGCGGTGGTGGTGCCCATCGTGCACATCTACGGCCGCACCGAGGTCGGACGCATCCTCGACGCCGCGTCACCGCGCGTCTTCGTCACCGCCGAGCGATTCGGCTCCCTGGAGTACGACCCCGCCACCTATTCGCGGGTCCCCGTCGTCGGGATCGTCGGCGGCCCCGACCCCGCCACCGACTTCACGCGACTGCTCGCACCCGAGCCCTACCCCGGCGTCGCCGCGACCGATCCGGCCGCCGCGGCGCTCATCGCGTTCACCTCGGGCACCACCCGCGCCCCGAAAGGCGTGGTGCACAGTCACCAGACCCTCGCCTGCGAAGCCAGGCAACTCGCGAGCCGACGCCCCGCCGACCTCGGCGCGCAACTGAGCGCCGCACCGGTCGGCCATTTCATCGGCATGGTGAGCGCCTTCCTCCTGCCGGTCATGGACGGCGCGGGCATCGACCTGATCGACGTGTGGAACCCGGAACGGGTGCTGGCCCTGATGGTCGAATACGACCTCACCGTCTCCGGCGGGGTCCCCTACTACATGACCAGCCTGATCGACCACCCCCACTTCACCGACAACCACCTGCGCCGGATGAAATACGCGGGCATGGGCGGCGCTCCGGTGCCCAGCGCCGTCACCGAACGGCTCACGGCGCTGGGACTGCTGGTCTCGCGGTCCTACGGCAGCACCGAACACCCCTCGATCACCGCGTGCTCCTACGACGAACCACCGGCCAAACGCCTGCACACCGACGGCGATCCACAACCCGGCGTGGAGATCCGCCTCGACGCGGGCGGCGAAATCCTCAGCCGCGGACCGGATCTGTGCCTGGGCTACACCGACGACGACCTCACCGCCGCCATGTTCGACGACGACGGGTGGTATCACACCGGCGACATCGGAGTCCTCGACGAGGACGGCTTCCTGACCATCACCGACCGCACCGCCGATCTCATCATCCGCGGCGGCGAGAACATCAGCGCCATGGAAGTCGAGGAAGTACTGACGACCATGCCCGCGGTCGCCGAAGCCGTCGCCGTCGCCGCCCCGGACGCCCGCCTGGGCGAACAGGTCGCCGCGGTACTTCGCCTGCACACCGACGCCGTCGCACCCACGATCGAGGACCTGCGCGCCCACTTCGCCGAAGCGGGCCTGGCCAAACAGAAATGGCCCGAACAGATCCACGTGGTCGCCGACTTCCCCCGCACCCCCAGCGGCAAGGTGCAGAAGTTCCGCGTGCGCGACAGCCTGCGCGAAACCTGAGACGCGAACGGCGACCGCGATTCCCGCCGTTCGTGTCGGCCGACGGCGCGGACCGAATCGTTGCAGGCCACGACGGTCGGGAGGTCGGTGTCGGTGTCGGTGGAGTCGACTACTGTGGCGAGCACTCGAGCGATATCGGCGGGACGAGGGAGAACCTGTTGTACCAGGGTGGGTGCCTGTGCGGGAATCTGCGTTACCGGGCCGACGCGCCCGCGATCTGGCCACACCTGTGTTCGTGTGAACACTGTCAGCGTCTCGGCGGGACACCGGTCATGGCGTGGGTGGGATTTCCCGCCGATATCTTGATCTGGACCGGACCGGGCGGTGAACCCACCTGGTACGAGACCTACCCTCGGATCGCGCGTGGATTCTGTTCGATCTGCGGATCGACCGTGGCCGCCAAGGGCGACGCGCCGGAATCGGTCGGGGTGACCATGATGTCGTTGGACGACCACAGCGATCTGACGCCGCTGCACCAGTCTTTCGCGGACAACGCCGTCGCGTGGCTACCGCCGATCGAAACCGTCGACGACGGCGGTTGATCCGCGGGTCGACACCCCCACGTTCCGAGCCCGATCGCGCGCGTCGGCGGGCGGCGACGCGCGCTCAAGGCGGGTAGCGGGAACTCGGGTGCGGTCAGCCGAAGCGGACGTGGATCTCGGTGGCTCCGCGTTCGTACATGCCGATGAAGCGGGGTGGTTCGGTGTCGGGGTCAAGGCGTAGGTTCGGCAGGCGGTCCAGCAGGGCGTTGACGCCGGTGGTGATCTCCGCGCGGGCCAGATGCATGCCGAGACAGGCGTGTGCGCCACTGCCGAAGCCGAACGACGGACGCGGTTTGCGGGTGATGTCGTACTCGTCGGGCAGTTCCCAGCGGGCCGGATCCCGGTTGGCGGCGCCGAGACACAGGTGCACGACCGCGCCTTCGGGCAGCGCCACACCGTGGAAGTCGCTGTCGCGGGTGACATATCGGGAGAACATCGGGTCGGTCGGCAGCCAGCGCACCGCCTCGTCCACCGCGGGACGCAGCAGGGTGCGGTCGGCCTCGACCGCGGCGAGGACATCGGGGCGTTGCAGCAGGGCGGTGAGCACGATCCCCATCTGCTTCCAAGTCGTGCCGGAACCCGCGGTCAGCAACAGGATCGCGAAGGAATAGATCTCGGCGTCGGTGAGCCGCTGCGGTTTTCCGTCCTCCCCGGTGAGCTCGGCCGCGACCAGCACACTGATCAGGTCGTCGCGCGGATGCTCGCGGCGCGCGGCCACGATCGGCGCCAGCTTGTCGACCAGCGCACGCGGATCGCGCAGCGCCGCACGGATATCCAGGGCCTCCGACACCGGAACGCCGAAGCTGCCGGTGATGGTGAGCACCGGGATGGCCGCGCAGAAGTCGACATTGAGTTCGGCGCGGCCGTCGCCGACGAAACCGTCGATGAGCTGCGCGACGGTCTCGGCGATCCAGTTGCGGATCCACCAGGCCGCCTTGGCGGGCATGAAGGAGGGTTGCACCAGCGTGCGGTAGCGGCGATGCTGGGCCCCGCCCATGGACAGCATGCTGTTGAGCGGGTTCAGGTCGCCGGTGTTGGGGTCCACCGGGACCGGCGATGAGGCGAAGATCTCCGGATTGCGGTAGGCGGTGTCGCAGGCGGCGAAGCTGAACGCGGAGTAGTGCGGCCGATCCGGGAAGGGCAGCCCGGCGAAATAGGCGGGCTGGTCGTAGCCGGTGAGTTCGTGGACGACGCCGGGATGCACCTCGGCCCGCTCGCGCAGGCGATGCCAGGCGGGGTAGGGGTCGCCGTCGTAGCAGCCGCCCGAGAGCGCCATGTGCGGGCCGCGCAGGTCGAACAATTCGCGCACGCGGTCGCGGTCCAGGGAGGGGGGCGGACTAGTCGATGTCATCGGCGTCTTATTTCGCGACATAGCCGCCGTCCACCGGGAACAGGACGCCGGTGATGTTGACGGCGCGATCCGAGACCAGGAACACCGCGGCCTCCGCGCAGTCCCGCGCGGTGATCGCCCGCCCGAGCGGATGATTGGCGGCGGTGCTCGCCGCGGCGCGCGCCACCGTCTGCGGGTCCTCGCCCATCCCGCCCGCGGCCATGAAACCGGTGAACGGCATACCCGCCGGACACAGCGCGTTGGCGCGGATGTCGAACGGCGCGCCCTCGATCGCGACCGCGCGGGTCAGCTGGTGCACCGCCCCTTTGGTCGCCCCGTACACCGAACCGCCCCACGCGACCAACCCCGCCACCGAACCGGTGTTGAGGATGACACCGCCGCCGCCCTGTCGCTTGAACCGCAGCACCGCGTGTTTGCAGCCGTAGAACACCCCGCCCAGATTGACCGCGACCAGGGCCGCGAAATCCTCGGCGGTGTGGTCCTCGAGCGCGGAGCCGAGCCGCGGGGTTGGTATCCCGACATTGTTGAACACGATGTCGACGCGTCCGAACCGGTCGGCGGCCAGCTCGATCGCCGCCGCCACCTCCGATTCGCGGGCCACATCGCAGGCCACCGCGACCGCGGTGCCGCCGACGGCCTCGACGCGCCGCACCGTTTCCTCGGCGCGCCCGGCATCGATGTCGGCGCACACGACGTGCGCGCCCTCCTCGGCGAAGCGCAACGCCGAAGCGGCACCCACCCCGGACCCGGCGCCGGTGATCACCGCGCTCTTGTCTTTCAACAGCACTGCTCATACTCCCTGATCGTGGCTGACAGCGTCTTCGAGCAGCCGCAACGCACCGGTCGGGCAATTCGCGACAGCCATCCTGATATCGGTCAGCGCGTCGGCGGGCGGGTCGAGGAATTCGGCCTGCCCGCCGCTGTCGATACGAAAGCTGCCCGGCGCGTAGCCGCGGCAGACCTCACACCCCGAACAGACCTCCCGGTCCACATCGACAGTCCAGCGCGGCATCTCACACCCCCGCGAGGACCGGCGGTTCGGCGGGGGTGAAACGGTAGAGCCGCTCGGCGTTGCCGCGCAGGATCTTGTACTGGGTCCGCGGCGGCAGGTGCCCGATGAGTTCGCGCACCACGGTGATGCAGTTCGGCCAAGTCGAATCCGAATGCGGGTAATCGGTTTCGCACATGATGTTGTCGGCGCCGAGTTCGGCGATGCTCGCGATGCCGTGCGCGTCCTCGATGAAGCAGCCGTAGATGTGGTCGCGGAAGGTGGCCCGGACATCGAGGGTGTCGAGGTCGACGTTGCGGCTGACTTCGTGTTCGCCGAACTTCATGCCCTTCTTCACCCAGTGCCGCTGCTTGTCGAGCACTTGCTCGGCGCGTTCGAGGAAGTACGGCATCCAGCCGATCTCCCCCTCCGACAGCGCGATCTTCAGCTTGGGGTAACGCTGGAACATGCCGCTGAACAGCCACGACAGCATCGCGCCCGAGGTGCGGGTCGCGCCCCAGGCCAGGTTGGCCAGGAACGGCGCGTCGGGGGCGATCTGCGGCACCGTCGAGGACGAGCCGACGTGCATCGAGACGACCATCTCGAGATCGTTGGCCGCGGCCATCACCGGATCCCAGTAGCCGCCCGCGTCGTGGATGGTCGGAAGCCCCAGCGGCGCCGGGTTCTCCGAGAACGCGAAGGTGGTCGCGCCCATGCCCGCGCAGCGTTCGAGTTCGGTCACCGCGAGGGCCGGATCCCACATCGGGATCAGCACCAGCGGGATGTAGCGACCCGGCGCGGCGGCGCACCACTCCTCGATCATCCAGTCGTTGTAGGCGCGCAGGCACACCAGCCCGAACTCCCGGTCACTGGCCTCCATGAACAACTGCCCGCAGAACCTCGTCACTGTCGGGAAGCACAGCGAGGCCAGGATTCCGGCGCGGTCCATGTCCTCGAGGCGCGCCTTCGCGTCGTAGCAGCCGGGGCGCATCTCGCTGTAGGACAGCGATTTCGGGCTGAACTCCTCCTTGGACTTGCCCGCCACCGCCGACAGTCCCGAACTGGGGAATCGTTTGCCGTCGTAGACCCACGCGTCCATGCCCTTGTCGTCGACCTCGATGTGCGGCGCGCGATCCCGGTCGGCGCGCGGCACCCGGTCCACCCACAGGTTCGCGGGTTCGAGGATGTGGTCGTCGACCGAGATGAGCCAGTCCAGGTTGGGCTCGGAAGCGGACATCGAAACTCCTTGCGGTTGCGTCGAGGTCATCGCGGTTCATCGATGACCAGGTGGTCGAATTTCAGGAAAGCGCGGACACCGGTGTCATCGCGCTCGGGTCCGTGGCAGGCGGGCCAGGACTTTCACCAGGGCGCCGCCCGCGTGAAAGCGGGGATCGAGAACTCCTCGGTGACGTCTTCGAAGGCGACTCGAACGCGCAGGCCATGCCGCATTGGGGTGGTCGGTCCGTCGAGCAGCCTGCCGATCACGCGCAGCTCGGTCTGCTCGTCGAGTTCGACGTCGACCAGCGAGTACGGGACGTCCTCGCCGAAACCGAGCAGTGTGGCGCGGCGGATCACGGTCCACGACCGCACGGTGCCGCGTCCGCTGACCGGTTCGAAGACGAACTCCGGCGTCGAGCAGCGGCAATGCGGGCAGATCGGGCCGGGGGCCACCGTGAACATCGCGCAGTGTCCGCACCGGGCGAGCGCGAGAACGTGGCGGCGGGCCGCGGCCCAGTACGGAGCGGACAGTTCGTCGGGGACGGGAAGCGGCCGAGCGGTCACCAGAACACCTCGCTGTGCGTGCGGATCACGACCCGGATGTGGCCACCCACTCCACACCTCCCGACTCGCTAGAATCTGACTTCGCCAATATTAGAACGTAGTTTCCCATTTAGGTAGATCGATATTCTAGATAAGGCTGAAATCCGCTATAACTGAGCCTCGCGCGGCGTTCGAGGCACCCGTTCCTCGGGCCGGATCGGTTCGCCGCGTGAGCGTCCCGCACCCGTCCCGGTACCGAAACGCCACGGCGGACAGACCCGCAGATCCGTCCGCCGTAGGCCATCACCTCGACCGCGCCCGCTCCCCCGACGAACACGCAACCGGCCTCACGCCCCCAGCGCGGCCTCCACCTGCGAGCATTCGCCCGGTTGCTGCTCGGGCGGGGTGGTCCCGTTGTTCGGAATCGCCGAAGCGCAAGCGCGAGAGATCATTTCGACGCCGTCGCGGCGAGTGAGGAAGCGCTGGTCCACCGAATCGCGAACCGCGTCGATCACGCGCGCGACATAGTCGGCGTGCGTCGGATACAACTCGCGAAGCCGTTGCGGGGAGAACGGCGTCGTGGTGCCCGCGGCGACGCACAGGCTTCCGTCGTAGGCCGCCACCGGAACCGTCATCGGCGGCAGCCGCAGTCCGCCGATGGCGTTGTCGTCGCCGTCGCGAGCCAGGGCCCATGGGACGCCGAGCAGCTCCACGACATCGATCCCGCCGAGTTCGGGGCTGATCGCGTTCATCAACACGCCGAGACCGTCGCGCACCGCGGGCCCCGGCTCGGGAACGACGGATCCGCCGGTGAATCGCAGCGGCGGGGGCTGCGGCGCGGGGACACCCGTGGACGCCCAGGTCTGCACGGCGGCGATCGCCGCGTCGACCACGTACCTGCGCGGGAACTGGTTGTTCCCCGCGCAGGTCAGCGAGGCGCCAGGGCCCTGCGTTCCGTAGTCCCCGTTGCCGACTTCCGCGACCTCCTGCTCGGCCCGGCCGTGCGCGGGCGCGCCGAGCAGACTGTGCGCCGCCCAGTTCGTGACCTCGGCGATGAACCAATGATCGGTATGCGCCGCGCCCGCGACCGACCAGGTCGCGTGGTTGGGGGCGAGCACGTGCTCGGGACGGGCCGACTCCTCGCTCCACACCGTGACCGTCGGCACCCGGTAGGCGCGCGGCTTCTCGGTGTGGCCGTCGGCGTCGATCACGAACCCGTCGAAAACGCGGGTGGCGGCGTCGGCGCCGGACAGGATGTAGTTGTCCAACGCGATCGCCGACTGCGATTCGCCGACCGCGATGATCTGCCGCGCGGTGAGACCGCCCAGCGGCGCCGTCGCGACGGGACGGCGCACCACCTGCGCGACCTGGGAGAAGATGTCGTCGGCGTAGATGTCGCCGGGGTGGGTCAGCGTGCCGTAGCGCGCGGGATCGGTGCCGCGCAGCGACGTGGGCACGCAGACCCCGCCCGCCACGTCCGGCGTGCCCGACAGTCCCATGCCGCACACCCCGGCCTGCTGGGCGGTCACGTGCACGAAGGCGTCACCGGACTCGAAGATCTGACGGTAGGACCACACCAGTTCCACCGACGCGTCGATCTGTCCCGTGACATTTCCCCACTCCTGCACCACATTGCCGCTGAACCGCGCCGGGTCGGTCGGCCGGTACACCATGATGCGCGTGCTGTACGGCGCGGGCGGGGCGGCCGTCCGATAGGCGCGCGCGGTGCCGGAGACGAGGTATTCGGTGACGCTGTAACCGTATTCGTCGAGCACGAACGGTGCGACGAACTGCGGATGCCCGCGCCCGCCCGTCACCGGTCCGACGACCACCGGATCGGCCGCGTTCCCTGCGGCGGGTACGGCGTGAGCGACCGTGGGCTGCGTCGCGACCACCGATCCGATCAGGCAGCCGAGCGCCGCCACCGTCGCGGTGAACACACCTCCGCCCGGACGTGCTGTTCGCAACCATCGCATGCGCCGTCGGTCGCCCGCGCGCGTCGTTCGCGCCGGGGACGTGGCATGGACACGAGTACGCGCCATCGACACTCTTCTCTCGAATAGAATGACATTCTAGGTTCGGACAGAATGTCATTCTCGTATCGAAAGGGCAAGGCCGTCAGCGGGATCCGTCGGCGCGGCCGCGCGCGCTCCGCCGACGTCGATTCGGCGCTGCGGGCGGCCCGTTCGGAGCCGCGCGGTCGCGAGGTCAGCGCACCGGCTCGAACCCCGGGGTCGGGCCGGTGCGGGCACGTCGACTCACGACGATCGGTCCTCGAATCCGGCACGGCGTCGTCACGGCACCGCACCGCGGTCGGCGAGCAAACGGGCCGGGTGCATCCCGTCGACCGTGCCCATGAACGGCGGATGGATGCTGTAGCCGAGCATGCGCCGGATGTCCTCGGACACCGCGCGCGCGGTGTCGCGGCCGGTGGAAAGACCGAAGGCCTCCTGCGGGCGCAGCCACGGCTCGCAGTACTGGGCGGTCACCGCCAGCCGGGCCCGATCGGTGCGATTGGCGCCCGCCCCGTGCCACAGCGTGCCGAGGAAGAACACGCACGAACCGGGCGACATCGCCGCGGGCACGCGGAGATCGGAATCCGCGGTGCCGCGCCGATCGCCCCACAGGTGACTGCCGGGCAGCACGACGGTCGCGCCGTTGGCCTCGGTGAAATCGTCCACGGCCCACACCGTCGCCGCGCTGAGCGCGGGGCGCGGGCGCGGCACCGGATAGAAACCGTCGTCGTGGTGCGGCAGTTGGGCGCGTTCGCCGGGCAGGACGTTGATGGCCTGGAGTTGGGACAGCAGATAGTTGGGCAACAGCAGCCGGTCGAGCAGCGCGAGCACGCGCGGATGGTCGACCAGGCGGTCGCAGTCGCGGGTTCGTTCGAGCAGGCTGTAGACCCGTTGTGTCCGTTCGCCTTCGAAGGTGTTGCGGCCCGTGCGGTGCAGCAGCGGCGTGATCGCGGCGCGCGCCCGCTCGATTTCCCCGGCGGAGAGCAGGTCTCGCAGAATCACGTAGCCGTCGCGGTGCAGGGCCGCGAGATCCGCGTCGACGACCTCCGGGTCCACGGCGTCACCGGCACTCGCGGTGGCGCGATGGCGGCGCGCGAGATCGGTGTGCAGTTCGGCGATTTCGGTGATCTCGGGGACGGTGGATGGCGGGTTGTCGGATTCCACGGTGTGCCTCCTCGGCTACCTCTTGTGTGACCACGTGTCGGACCGCCCATTCCATTGTGTCCTGTCGCGCGAGCGCGCGGCGAGGTTCGCGCACCGCATACCAGCGGTCGTCTCGGCGTGTCACGCTCTCGGCACGCCGACACGAAAGTTCGTCGTTTCACACCGTTGGCGCCGCTCGCGTTGATAGGTTGCGCCAAGCCGTCTGGTACACGTTCGATCGGAATGCGACTTCATGCTCGACTGGGATCTTCGCCGCAACACCTCCAGCGTTCACGACCTCGTCGGGCTGGCGCGGGAGCGCGGAATATCGGCGCGGGCGTGCCTGGCGGGCAGCTCGGTGACCCCGGAGGCGGCGGCCGCCGCGTCGGCGGAGATCACCGCGCGCCAGGAACTGCGGGTGGTCACCAACCTCGTGCGCGAGTGCGGCGAACCCGGACTCGGCGCGATCGCGGGTGCGCGCACTCGGCTCTCGGCCGCCGGGCCGTGGGGTCTGGCGATGCTCAGCAGCCCGACGGTGCGCGAGATGATCGAGGTGGCGCGCCGCTACCTCGACACCACCGTGGTCTTCGGCAAGCTCACCTTCGAGGAATCCGGCGATGAGGCCAGGCTGCGCCTCGACGACGCCGAGGCGCCCGCGCAGGTACGCGCCTTCCTCGCCGAACGCGCGCTTGCCGGTTTCGGGCCGATCGGTCGCGACCTGTTCGGCGCCGCGATCCCCATGGCCCGCGTCGAATTCCGGCACGGCGCACCGCCCGACACCGCACGTCACCGCGAGATCTACGGCGTGACACCGCTGTTCGACGCCGAGGCGACCGTCGCGGTCTTCGATCGGCGCACGGTGGACCGCCCGCTGCCGCGCCCGAGCGAGCGGGCGCGCGCGGCCTGCGAGCAGTTGTGCCGCGACCTGCTCGCGCGCCACCACGCCCGCGACGGCATGGCCGCGACCGTGCGGGATCTGCTGGTGCGCGAGCCCGGCGCCATACCGGACCAGATCGCGGTCGCCACCGCGCTGTTCATGAGTCCGCGCACCCTGTCGCGGCGGTTGAACCAGGAAGGGACCTCGTTCCGCGCACTGCTCGACGAGGTGCGCCAGACACTGTCGGAGGTGCTGCTCACCCACACCGACATGACGACCGAACAATTGGCGGCGCGCCTGGGTTACGCCGAGGCCGCCTCGTTCATCCGTGCCTTCCGTCGGTGGAACGACTGCCCGCCCCAGGAGTACCGCACGCGCGCCTGCGAGCGGTCGGCGCGGCCGGTCGGCGCGAACTGACATCGTCCCAGACGCGGCCGTTATCGCTCGGGGCACAGCCGCGTCGATTGATAGACAATGCTGTTCGTGAACGTTATGGTCGACCCATGACGACCTTCGACGGCAAGAGCTGCCTGGTCACCGGCGCCGCGGGCGGCCTCGGCCGCGCGCTGGCCTTCGCCGCCGCCGCCAAAGGCGCCGCACTCGTGCTCACCGACATCGACGCCGACAACCTCGCGCGCACCACGAGCGAACTGCGCGCCGACGGCCACACCGTGCACCTCGCCGAAGCGTTCGACATCAGCGACCACGACGCCGTCGCCGCCTTCGCCACCCGCACCCACGCCGAACTCGACAGCGTCGACATCGTCATGAACGTCGCGGGCATCGCCACCTGGGGCGCCGTCGAACGCCTCACCCACCGACAGTGGCGGCGCACCATCGACATCGACCTCATGGGCCCCATCCACATCATCGAGGAATTCCTGCCGCGCACCATCGCCGCGGGCCGCGGCGGCCACCTGGTTAACGTGTCCTCGGCGGCGGGCCTGTTCGGCCTGCCGTGGCACGCCCCCTACAGCGCGGGCAAATTCGGCCTGCGCGGCGTCTCCGAAGTCCTGCGCTTCGACCTGCGCAGGCACCGCATCGGCGTCAGCCTGGTCTGCCCCGGCGCCATGGCCACCCCCATGGTCGACAGCGTCGAGGTCGCGGGCATCGACCGCGACGGCACCACCTTCCAATCCGCGATCACCCGCTTCCGCCGCCACGCCGTCACCCCGGAAGCGGCCGCGCGCACCGTGATCCGCGCGGTCGAACGCGACAAGTACATGGTCTTCACCTCCCCCGACATCCACGTCGGCTACCTCGCCCAACGCTACTTCCCACCCTCCTACACCCTCGCGATGCACATCATGAACTGGGGCTTCCACCGCGCGTTCCGCGGCGAATTCGCGCGGTAGGGATGCCGCCGCGCGCCGAGATCGACGAGTCCACACGGTCACGCGCACTCGAGCCGGACCGCAACCGCGATCGCGCACGAGTGATCAGCGACCCCGACGGTGTCCGGCCGGACGTGCCGACCTCATAGGCGATCCCGCGGTCGCGGCGGTCGTCGGCCAGGCGCGGTCGTCGACCGCGAGCCACGGTTCGTCGACCGCGCGGGCGAGGGTCGTGCCGGTGAAGCCGCGGACGTCGCGGTAGAGGTGGGGCTGGTCCGCGTAACCGCTTTCGGCCGCCACACGCGCGGGCGACTCGCCGCGAACCAGCCGATGCACGGCGTGGTCGAAACGCACCAGCATCGCGGCGCGCTTGGGTGTCAGACCGATCCGGTCGCCGAAGCGTGACCACAGCCGTTGACGGCTCCACCCGACATCGGCGGCGAGATCCTCCACCCGAAGCGCACCCCGACCGAGGACGATCTGGCGCCAGGCCGAGGCGACTTCGGGGTCGGTCCGGGGGGCGTCGCGCAACCGTGCCGACAATGTCGTGGCGATCAACGCGAATCGTCGGCCCCAGTCCGGGCTTTCGTGCAGGCGTTCACGCAGGCGCGCGGCGTCGCGACCCCACAGATCGTCGAGTTCGACTATCCCGCCGCGCAATTCGCCGGGCGGGCAGCCGAGGACCGCACGTGCGACCAGCGGTGACAAGCGGAGCTGGACACACTCGATGGCACGCACCCGCACCGGCGCCGCGCTGTCCGCGAGTCCGAGAACCAGGCTGCCCGAATACGTTCGACCTGCCGCGTCACTGATGTCGAAGCACCGGTCACCGAATTCGACGACCACCGTGACGGCCGGATGCGGAACCGCGCGCAGCCGCTGTGGGCCGTCACCGCCGATGCGGAATCCGGCCATGTCGATGCCGGGCAGCGCGGACGCTCGCGCCGGACGGGCGATCTCCCAGGGCACGACCCGATCATATGCGCGGTTCCCGTTCCCGCGCCTCGGCCGACATTTGTTCAAGACGCGGCCCGTGCTCGTCCGAGAACGTGGTGGTCTCACCGATCGAAGGGAACCACTCATGCGTGAGACCACCGACGTACCGGCTCGGCGTCGCCGCACCCGCCTGCTGATCGCCGCCGTTTCGGCCGTCCTGTGCGCGGGCCACGCCACCGAAGTCGCGACCGCGGCGCCGAACCACGCACAGGAGCACACGGTGCACCTCGCGGACGGAGACATCCACGTCGTGACCGAGGGGCCGCCCGACGCGAGCGCGGTGGTCCTCGTGCACGGCTCGGCCGGATCGACCGCATGGTGGGATCCGGTGCTTCCCTGGTTGACCGACCGCTACGTGGTACGGATCGACCTGCTCGGCCACGGCGGATCAGCCAAGCCGGACAACGGATACAGTATCGCCGAACAGGCCCGAAGGGTCGGCGAGGTACTCGACCACCTCGATATCCGCCACGCCGTCTTCGCCGGGCATTCCAGCGGCGGCTACGTGATCACCGCACTGGCCGAGCAGCGCCGCGAACTGGTGACCGCGATCGCGCTGATCGGCACCGGCCCACGACTGGACGCGTTCACCGACAACGGCCCGGCGGGCACCTTGTTGCTCATCCCGGCGATAGGACAACCCCTGTGGCCGCTGCTCCCCGACGCCGCCATTCGCGGCTCCCTGAGCAGCGCGTTCACACCCGGCGTGGAAATCCCCCAGCGAATCGTCACCGACGTTCGCGCCATGACATACCGCAGCCTCACCGCGACATCCGACGCCTCGGACGTCTACCTGCGGGAACGACCCGAACCGGACCGGCTCGTCGATCTCGGGTTGCCGACCACGGTGATCTACGGCACCTCGGATCGACGATGGCGACCGTCGTCCTTCCAGGACTACAGCCGGATCCCCGACGTTCGGATCGAGACCGTCGACTGCGGCCACACACCCATGATCGAGAAACCCGACGCCACCGGCACGCTGTTGCGCGACTTCGTCGAAAAGCACTAGACCATAACAATTCTCGCATCGACGGCGTGACCTGTGCCGGGTAACGCGACGGGCCGCCCGCGGGGCGGCTGCCCGCCGACGGCCCTACCGCACCCGCGGTCAGACGTAGGTGAAGGGCAGTGCGTTGCTGAGGCCGTCCAGCTCCACCTTGACGGTGACATCCACGGTGCCTGTCCCCGTCGGGGAGATGGCCGTGATCTGGGTGTCGGAGTCGATGGTGAACGTGGTGGCCTGCGTGCCGAAGCGCACGGTCAGCGGACCGACATTGCTGAATCCGGAACCGGTGATCACCACGGTGCTGAAGGTCGTCGCCGGGCCGGTGTTGGGGGTGAGGGTGGTGAGGACAGCTGCCATTGCTCGACTCCATGTCGAAATAGTGGAAAAAGGTTATCTCGCAACGGATGTCGATAATAATCGGCAACCGCTACATCTCCAGTAAGCCTCCGGTGACGATGTTCCGGCAAGGGATCCGCAGTCCGTTTTCGTCCGTTCTTCCACAGCGCCGGTGCGCACCGCTGACGCGGATGGTGACAGCGTCCAGGGACCCGCCGACGCGGGATGCGCGCACAGGAACGCGGAGGTGTTTGCCGTCGCCGCAACCGGGCATATCGCTGATACCAGCACAATCTGCCCCGGCGGGCGGGTCGTCACCCTTCGACGCGCGTGGGCGCGGCGGATGCGAAATTCGCGCGACAGCGCGGCTTTTCCCGACGACTGCCCGACCGGCGTCATCGATTTCAGGAGTCGATATGAGAACCTACGCTACCGGCCGTCGACGAGTCAGCGGCTCGAGAACTTCCAGTCTGATCGGGGTCATCGTGCTCGTCTGGCTCCTGATCGGCGTCGTCGCGGGCGCCCAACGCGACTACTACGACTCCGCGCCCACCAACTGCGCGAGCACCGGAACCATCGCGCTCACCATCATCGCCGGACCGCTCAACTACCTCGGCGCCAACCCCAAGGCCGACTGCAACGTCGAGGTTCCCCAGCCCAGCGAGTAGTCCATCGCGAAATCCCCTGTCGTGCCCGAAAAACTGGACACGACAGGGGATTTCGGCGGTCCTACTGCGGCATCTCCCCGACCGTCACGTTCGTGTCGATGAGACCGAACATCTCGCCCTGCGGTGCGGCGACGATCGCCATGCGGCCCGCGGGCGAATCCGAGGCGGGCATCAGCACCGTCGCGCCGAGTTCGGATGCGCGTGACAGTCCGGCATCGACGTCGTCGAACTGGAACCAGGTGAGCCAGTAGCTCGGCATCGGGTCGGCGGGCATCAGGGTGTCGTCGTTCATCCCGCCCGCGGGCTCGCTGCCGCCGCGCGGGGTGAACGTCGCGTAGATCATGGACTCGCCGTCGCCCATATCGGTGTAGGTGTAGCCGAAGACGTCGGCGTAGAAGCGTTTCGCGGCGTCGAACTGCCTGGTGTGCAGTTCATTCCAGCAGTAGGCGCCGTGCTCGTTGTAGACCGCGGCGCCGTTGTGCGCGCGGGCCTGCCACACCGCGAAGGCCGCGCCCGCGGCGTCGGCGCCGACGAACATGCGTCCGGCGTCCATCACGTCGAACGGCGGCACCAGCATCTGCCCGCCCGCGGCGGTGACCTTCGCGGCCGTGGCGTCGGCGTCGGCGACCGCCAGGTAGGTGGTCCACACCGAAGGCATCCCGGCCTGCGGCTTGGGGCCGATGCCCGCCACCGCCGCCCCGCCCTTCATACCCATCAGATATCCGCCGGAATCCCCGTCACCGTCCTCGACGGTCCAGCCGAACAGGTCGGCGTAGAAATGTCCCGCCTTCTCGGGATCGTCCACCTGACAGTCCACCCAACATGGCGTGCCTTCGGGCCATGGTGTGTCACGAATGGGCATAACGTCTCCGTTCCGTGTCGTCGGGGTACCCATCGCCGCTGGTCCGACAGCGATTGATCCTCGCAACCTCGCGGTCCGACCACCGGAATTCGACCCCAACCGTCTCACGAGCGACCCCCGAATCCGTGGAACGATGCGTCGGAGATTCTCGCCATGTCGGAAATCCCGCGGATCGCGCCGACCCGGACGGCTACCTCGCCACCCGCGAACCGGAGTCCGGTGTGGAACCGATGCCGCGGTCATCGAGCCGTTCCGCTCGATGACCTGTAGGAGTGGTCAGGCTCGGTGCAGCAGCGCGCGGGCGCTGAGAACCGGTGTCAGGTCGATCGCGAGTTGTTGGATCGTCTCGGCGGCGCAGCGGCGGTTGTCGCCGACTCCTCCGGTCGCGCCGCGTTTGGCCCAACCGACCACGTAGAGGCCGTCGAGGGGTTCGCCGGTCTCGAGGGACAGGACGCGGCCGCGGTCGTTGGGCACCCTGCCGTCCGGGCCCACCGGCAGGTCGTCGAACTTCTCGGTGGTGAATCCGGCGGCGCAGATCACCGTGTCGGCGGTGAAGTCGCGGCCCGAGGCGGTGACAACGCGGGGTGTGCCGTCGACCGTTTCCTCGATGCCGGTCACATTCCGGTCGAAGGACAGCACCACGCGCATGTCGCCGTCGGGTTCGCGGCGAGGATCGTGGTCGAGGGCGTCGGCGGTGTGCAGCGCGAGGATTTCGCGGAGCACGGGATCGCGCAGGCGGTCGGCGGTGATGGCGCCCGCGTTGTCGGCCCGCAGATCGACCCCCGCGGTGTCCTGGAGTTCGTAGAAGGCGGCGGGTGTGAAGGACGCGCGCTCGACGGGCGAACGCGACAGCACGATCAATTCGGTCACCCTGTCCCGCAGCGGGACTCGAAGGTTGCGCCGGGCCAGGTAGCGCACCGCGTCCAGCGCCACGTTGCCCGCGCCGATGATCACGCAGCGCGGCCCGAACCGGTGGGCGGCGAAGCGCGCGGAGCCGGTGTTGTCGGCGACCAGCAGATCCACCGCCTGGTATACACCGTGCGGATACGGGTCGCCGGACCCGATCCGGCGCGGCTGTGACGCGCCACAAGCGAGCACGACAGCGTCGAACGCGTTGCGCACCTGCGCCAGTGACAGTTCGGCGCCGATCGCGGTGTCGAGGATCAACTCCACGCGGTCGTCGTCGAGCGGCTTGTCGTACAGGGCGATCATCTCCCGGATCTCGGGATGGTCGCGCGAGACGCCGCGGTGCAGCAGTCCGCCGACATGGTCGTACTGCTCGAACAGCGTCACCCGCGCCGATCCGGAACGTTTCAGCAACTCGCGCAACGCGTACATCGCGGACGGGCCGGAACCGATGATCGCGACTCGCGGCGGGGCGCTCGGGGTGCCGAGCGGCAGTTCCGACAGCGGATTCAGCAACGGCGGATGGAAATCCGGAGTTCCGTCGAAGTAGTCGGCGTTCCGGGCGATGAATCGCTGTTCTTCGGCGGTCACCGCCGCGGCGGGCTTAATGGCGGCGGCCGGGCACACTTCCACGCATGCGGTGCAATCGATACATGATCTCGGATCGATGTGCAGGGTTTCGGCGGAATCGAATCCGGGCGAGCCGGGCAGGGGGTGAATACAGTTCTGCGGGCACACCGAAACGCACGACGCGTCCTTGCAACAGTGGCCGAGGATGATATGGGTCATGGTGTCTCGTCACTACAGGAGATGGGATCTGCGATAGATCCAGCGCGTCGGCCGGTTCAGCAGACCTTCTCTGCTCAGGAATTCGATGAATGGTTCCGCAGCGCGCCGGAACATCATTCGGTGATGTTCGTTCTCGCCGATATCGGACTTCACGGTGTCCCAATCCAGGCCGACGTCCTCGTAGACCGTCGGGTTGATCAGACTTTTGGCGATGAGATGGGTGCCGATGGCGATCACGAACATGCTGGTCGCGCGTCGGGCCCGCGAGGCATTGGCGAGCCGGTCACGCAGTTTCCGGCGCGCGAAGACCATGTGCCGCGATTCCTCGACGACATGGATGTAGGCGGTCTTGCGGATGGCTTCGGCCACGTCGGCGGTGGTCATCCAGTCGCGCTGCATGACGTCGAACATCTCTTCGCCCGCCAGGATGATCCCGTAGGCGAGTTCCTCCCAGGCGAAGGTGCGGAACAGCCAGCCGAACATCGTCATCATGCGGTCGCGCGAGTAGAAATCTACGCCGAGCGAGGCGATGGCGTTCACGAACATCAGCGAATGCATGTTCTCGTCGGCGCATTCGTTGAGCAGGAACTTCACGTCGGGCCGCGCGGGCGAGGCGCTGTGATTCTGCCGGAGCAGCGCTACCTGCAACCCCAGTTCCAGCCATATTCCGATGCCGAGGAAATGGGCGACCTCGTGCCGGGTCAGCCGCATGCGGTCCGACTCGGACATCGAGTGCCAGGTGGACGTGCCGAACAAGGGCGACCACTGCGGACTCATTCCGTATCGATGCTCCGCGTCCGATTCGTCGTCCAGCGATAAATCGCGCGGATCGAACGACAGTCGACCGGCGGATTCCAACAGGGATTCGAACAGGGTGCCGACTCCGGACTCTGTCACGTGACCTCACTCCTCGTCTAGCTCCGATGGATACGAATTTCGTCTCCATCGATGGCGTGATGACCCGAGGAATTACTCGAGTCGCCGTGCCGTGGGAGAGTGTGGCAGATCGGATCCCCCACCGAGAAGGGTCTTTTCGCATTTGAGGAGGAGACCACCGACACGCGCAACCGATTGTTAGAAGTCATAATCGCCACGGAATGGGAGGCAAGCGGCGGGAGGCGTCGTCCGCAACACGGCGGTTAGCCGGTGGTCCCGAGGATACGCGCGGCGGGCGCCGGGGCGGCGGCCCACGAGAAGGGCGGTCGGTTTGTCGCGATCGGGTAATCGGATGCCGCATCAGGAGCGCGGGCGCGGCGTGGCCGCTATGTCGCAGCGCGCGAACAGCGACCACCTGGCGAACGCCGCCGCCTCCTCCGATGCGCGGCAGGCGCGAGTCGGACACGGCGACAAGGGTTCCGCGCGCGTGCGCGGGATGCTCGACAGCACTTGACCAAACCCGACCGACGATTATTATTTTCGGACCGGGAAAAAATACAGTGCAGGACCGAGGGATCGCACCATGACAGTGGTAGCCGGGCACGCGCCGAGCGACGCCGTGTCGTTCGACGCTTCGGGATATCCGCCTGAACCGCGTCCATGCGACCGCCGCGACCTGTCGGCGGAAGCCGGGTCGCGGCTCGGCCGGTCCGGCGCGCCCCGAGCGCGCCCGAGCGCGCCGCCGGGCGGGTGAACCGGGCACCGTAGCGCCGACACTCACCGAATCGCCGGATCACGTCCGGCGACAACATATTTCGTATAGATCATCGACCGAGGCCCGGCACGCCTCGGCGTAGGCCGCGTCTCGATCCGCCTCGTTCCGGACACAGCGCAGTGAAGGAGCCTCGTGTTGGTCACCGCGCCATCGCGCGAACGTCTGGATATCTCCGGCCGTCCGCTGTCCGCCCCCTTACGCAACACCCGACGAGTCGCGCAGTTGATGGTCGGCCACTTCGTCGAACACATCTTCTCGTGCGGCACCCCGCCCGGCGACTTCGTGCGCGGCGAGGTCACCACCGTGACCTCGCACTGTCTCGAATTCGCCGTCGCCGTGCTCGACGGCGCCGACCGGCCAACCCAACTGGCGCGCCTGGAACAGGCCGCGGCGGGCTGGGCGCGCGAAGACATACCGCTCGAGATCATCCTGCACACGGTGCACACCGGCTTCACCGTCGGACTCGACCTGATCGCGACCAAAGGCATCGTCACCGGCGAACTCGAAGGGCCGGACTTCGACACCCTGGCCGCCGGATTCACCCTCGTCCTCGGCATGCTCGACTCGATAGTCACCGCCGTCACCATGGCCTACATCCGTGAGATGCGCGTCGTGGCGGGCGAACACCACACCGCCGCGCAGACCCTGACCTCGGCCCTGATCAGCGGACGCCCGGCCTCGGTGTCCGCGCGGCAGTGCGGCATCGAGGTCGCCGAGGAGTACTGGGTGCTCGCGGTGCAGATCCCCGCCCACCCCGACGAGGCCGACCCGAACGTCAGCGGCGAGATCGTGGCGCGCCGGAAACTGCGGCGGGTGCAAGCCGAACTTGCCCGCCGCTGCGGCAGGCACGCCCTCGCGCTGCTCAGCACCGGCGGCGGCACGCTGCTGCTGCCCGCGCCGCTGTTCGAAGCCGCCACGATCGACGAGATCGTGGCGGGCCTCGCCGAGGCCGGTCGCGTCCCGATCACCGCCGCGGTGGTCGAGGCGCCACCGAGCGAGATCCCCGGCGCGGTCGATCGCGCCCACGGCCTGCTCGACACCGTGGTCCGACTGGGCTCACCCTCGGGCCTGTATCGCCACGAAGAGGTGGCGCTGGAATTCCAGCTGTCCCGACCCGGCCCGGCGCGCGATGCGCTCGCGGCCGTGCTCGACCCGCTCGACGAACACCCCGAACTCCTGGAAACCCTCGCGATCCACTTCGCGAACAACTTCAACCGCCAACGCACCGCCGAACAGATGAAGGTGCACCCCAATACGATCGACCACCGACTCCGCCGGATCGCCCACATCACCGGCCACGACCCCGCGGGCGGCGACGGGGCCTGGAAACTGCACAGCGCGATGACCGCTCGTGGCGCGCGTCCGAACACACCGTGACCATCGCCCCCACACCGATCGATTCCCGCGCGCGGAGCCGCCAGATTGTGGACGGTCGAAATCCTGCCGGTGGCCCGCGCCGAGGCCGGTGGATCAGGGGTGGGAAAAGAAAAAGTTCGGGCACCCGTAAACTCCGGGTATGAGTACGGCCCTTCTCACGACGCCGCGGGCGACGCTTCGTCGCGCCCGGTCGACGATGTGGCTGCTCGGGCCCGCGTTCGTCGCCGCGATCGCCTACGTCGATCCCGGCAATGTCGCGTCCAATATCAGCGCGGGCGCCGAGTTCGGCTACCTGCTGGTGTGGGTGATCATCTGCGCCAACGTCATGGCCGGACTCGTGCAATTCCTGTCCGCCAAACTCGGGTTGGTGACCGGGCACACGCTGCCGGAGATGGTGCGCGAACGCGCGAGTCGCCCGGTGCGCCTCGCGTATTGGGGTCAGGCCGAGACCGTGGCGATGGCCACCGACCTGGCCGAGATCGTCGGCGGCGCAATCGCGCTGAAGCTGCTGTTCGGGTTGCCGTTGATCGTGGGCGGTGTCATCACCGGCGTGGTGTCGATGTTGCTGTTGGCGGTGCAGAACAAACGCGGACAGCAACCATTCGAACGGGTCGTCATCGGCCTGCTCGCGATCATCGCGATCGGATTCCTCGCCACCGCCGTGCTGTCACCGCCCTCCCCCGCAGGCACGATCGCCGGACTGGTCCCGCGTTTCGACGGCGCCGAGAGCGTATTGCTCGCCGCGGCGATGATCGGCGCGACGGTGATGCCGCACGCCGTCTACCTGCATTCGGGTCTGGCGCGCGACCGGCACGGACACCCGGAGCCCGGGCCGGTTCGCACTCGGCTGCTGAAGGTCACCCGGGTCGATGTCGGGGTGGCGATGCTGCTGGCCGGTGCGGTGAACCTGGCCATGCTGCTGATGGCGGCGAGCACCCTGCGCGGCCGCGAGGACGTGGATTCGCTGGAGAGCGCGCACGCCGCGGTGACCGACGTGCTCGGCCCCGCCGCGGGCCTGCTGCTCGCGGTCGGGCTGCTCGCCTCAGGACTCGCCTCGACCTCGGTCGGCGCCTACGCAGGAGCGATGATCATGCAGGGCCTGCTGAACCGCCGTATCGCACTGCTGGTGCGTCGCCTGGTCACGCTCATCCCCGCGCTGGTGATTCTCGCCGCGGGCGTCGATCCGACCCGCGCGCTGATCATCTCCCAGGTCGTGCTGTCCTTCGGCATCCCGTTCGCCCTGATCCCGCTGGTCCGGTTCACCAGCGACCGCACCCTGATGGGCGAGGATGTCAACCACCGCCTCACCACCGCACTCGCCTGGCTCGTGGCCGCCGTCATCTCGATGCTCAACGTGGCGTTGATCTACCTCACCGTCACCGGCAAGTAGCCACGAGGTCGGGCTCGCCGCACACGCTCGGCCGAATGTCGTGACCCCGAAGCGGCGGGTTCGTTCACCGGTTGGTGGGTAGCCGACCGGTGACCGGCGGAGCGGGCGGAAGGGAAGGGCATGGCGAACCAACAGCGGCGGGACGAGGCATCCTCTTTCACGGTCCGGCCCGATGGCGTCTCGGATATGACGGTGGCGGGTCTGGGCAAACTGTCGGAGGCCCTGGAGATGATCGAACGCGCCCGCGGGCACCTGTACTCGATGCATCAACTGGTCGGCGGCGGCGACCTCATGCTCTCCGAAGCCGCCGACCTGCTCGAGAAGGCGGGCCACGGCGGGTGGGCGGCCAGGATTCGAGAGGAACTGATCGGGCTCAACATCATCGAAGGCCGGTGGAGTTTCCAAGTGGTGGACGAATTCGACGACGGCTACTGGTCCACCTTCCGCTGCCTCGAACGCGGGGCGCGCGAAGATCTTGCCGCCGGGGTGCGCCACATCTACGAAGCCGAGATGAAGGAGCAACGTCGCACCCACGGCCGTCCCGGACACGAAGCGCGGCCACCATCGGCCGAGCGGTGAGGCCGCGTCCTGCCCCCAGCGGGCACCCCGTGTGGCGGCGAAACCGCTGGTGGGATTGAATCGGGTATGCGGACCGAGTACCACGAGAACCTGTCACAGCTGGCCAGGCTGCTCCACGAGATGTGTCTTCGGGACCGCACCGCCATCGCCACCGCGACCAACGCCTTGGTCGGCGGCGACATCGACCAGGCGAATCTGGTGATCGACATCGGCGCCGAAGTCGAGGCCATGGCTCGCGAAGCCGAGCAGGAGGCGATGCGTCTACTGGCGTTGCAGTCGCCCGTCGCCAGAGAGCTACGCCAGGTCGTCACCGGCATCCAATTGACCGGCAACCTCCAGCGCATGGCGACCTTGGCGACCCATATCGCCACCGCCGCGCGCCGCCGTCACCCCGAAGGGGCCATCCCGGAGCCGATCCAGCCGCTGATCTCCCGGATGGGCTCGGCCGCCGTGGTGATCGCCACCGGCGCCGCCGCCGTGATCGAGGCGCCCGATCCCGACACCGCCGCGGGCCTCGACCAGCAAGACGACCTCATGGACCACCTGCACGAAGAACTGCTCGCCACCCTGCTCGACCCGGCCTGGGCGCACGGCATCACCACCGCCGTCGACCTCACCCTGCTCGGCCGCTATTACGAGCGCTTCGCCGACAACGCCGTCGAGGTGGGGCGGCGCACCATCTTCCTGGCCACCGGCGAGAAAGCCGACGAATGGTCGCCCGCGCACCGCGGCGACGACTGAGACCGCGGCCGCTTCGCGGGCGCCGATGAGTTTCGAGCGAGTGGGAGGTCTACCCGGTCATGAGGAAACTGATCTACGGGTTCGGCGTGTCGGTGGACGGCTACGTCAACGACCGCGACGGCAATATCGACTGGACGAGCCCCGACGACGAACTGCACCAGTTCCACAACGACCGCTACCGCGACCTCGAGGTCTCGCTGCACGGCCGCAGGCTCTACGAGCTGATGGCCGAGTACTGGCCGCACGTGGCCGAGGACGCGCCGCCCATCGAACGCGAATTCGCCGAGCTCTGGACGAACAAACCCAAGGTCGTCTTCTCCCGCACGCTCACCGAGGTCGGGTGGAACAGCAGGCTCGTCGGGGCGAACGCGGTCGAGGAGGTTCGCAGGCTCAAGGCCGAAGGTGACGGGGTCATGGAGGTCGGCGGCGCGAACCTGGCGGCGTCGCTGATTCCGCACGGGATCATCGACGAGTACCAGGTGTTCGTCTCGCCGGTGGTACTCGGGGGCGGGACGCCGATGTTCCCGCAGCTGGACAAGCACATTCGGCTCCGGTTGGTGGAGACGAGGCATTTCGAGACCGCGGTGATGTCGCGCTACGTGGTCGACTGAAAGTCCCTGCGCGCCGTCGCCGGTGACCGCGCGCGTCTCGGCTCTCGCGCTGGATTCAGCGAACGCTCGGCAGCCGAGACGGTGCGGTCGGCTGGTCCGCGGCGGTGAGGTGCCTGGCCAGCAGTGGGCCGATGCGGGCGAGCACCGCGGTGTTGGTGAGCTGCGCGTGGGTGGCGTCGACGCGATGTTCCATCAGCTCGCCGGTGACGTAGGGGCGCCACATATCCGCGCCGAGCGGGGCCGTCACGCCGCGGGTCGCCGAGAAATACAGCAGGTCGCCGTCGAACTCGCCCGGTCGATAATCGTGGGACAGTGCGACACCCGCGACATAACCGCGGTGCAGCCGCTCGAGCTGACCGGCCGACAGTCCGGTGCCGAACGACGGTGCGGTCGTCGCGAGTTCGGCGGCCGCCTGCGCGGCGGTCACCTCGGGTGCGGTGTCGGCGTCCTCGGGTTCGTCGCCGAGCAGGTGGGTGAGCAGGTCGCGCATTCGAGGGACAGGTGGCGGGGTCCCGGCGGGAATGACGACGCTGTCGAGCATCGCCAGCACGGAAACGGTCGCCCCACGGGCCTGGAGGCGGACCGCGACGGCGTGGGCGAGCTGACCGCCGAGGGACCAGCCGAGCAGGTTGTAGGGTCCGTGCGGCTGTCGTTCGAGGATCGCGGCGAGGTAGAGCTCCACGAGGTCCTCGATCGTCGGCGTGTCCGCGGTGAGTTCGGTCGCCTGGAGTCCGTAGACGGGGCGGTCGGTCACGTGGCCCGCCAGTCCGGCGTAGCACCATGCGAGCGGCACCGCCGAATGGACGCAGAACAGCGGTGTGCGGATTCCGTTGCGGCGCAGCGTGAGTACGGTGGCGAGCCCGTCGTCGTCATCGTGACGGTGGTCGTAGGTGGATATTCGTTCGGCCAGGGCCGCGACCGTCGGTGTCGTGTAGAGCCAGCGCACAGTGACGGGGACTCCGGTCGCGACCGCCAGTTCCGACGAAATCAGTACGCCGAGAACAGAATTGCCGCCGAGTTCGAAGAAGTCGTCGTCGAGGCCGATGCGGTCGATGCCAACGGCGGCGGCGATGCGGTCGGCGACCAGCCGTTGTAGGTCGGTGTGCGCTGGGCGGTGCTCGGCGGCGACCGGTCCTGGCAGCGCCGACCGGTCGATCTTCCCATTGCCCGCCAAGGGCAAGAGATCGAGCGGGATCAGGGTGGTCGGCACCAGCGCGGGCGGGAGTGTGGAGCGTAGGTCGCGCAGTATGGCGGCGATATCGAGCCGTGCGCCGGGCACGGCGACGACATGGGCGACCAGACGGGCGCGCGGCAGGTCGGCATCCACGAGTGTCACCACGGCGCAGGCGATCTCGGGGAGGGCGAGCAGAGCGGCCTCGATCTCGCCCGGTTCGATACGCCGACCGCGCAATTCCAGTTGGTTGTCGAGCCGACCGAACAGCTCGAATGCGCCGCCTGGGAGTGCGCAAGCCGAATCCCCGGTGCGGTAGAGCCTTTCACCGTCGCCGAACGGATCGGCCACGAATCGGGCCGCCGTCACCGCCGGGGCGTTCAGATATCCGTCGGCCAGACATGGACCGCCAAGATACAGTTCGCCCCGCGCCATGTCGGGCACTCGACGTAGTCGGGCGTCGAGTGTCACCGCGAACACGCCCGGCAGCGGGCGTCCTACGGTGACGGGATCGGTGGCGCGCATGGCCGCGGTCTCGGTCACCATCACCGTGGCTTCCGTCGGTCCGTAACCGTTGCAGAACCGCACGCGCGGCGCCCATTTCCGCACCAGGGTCTCCGGGCACGCCTCTCCCCCGATGGCCACGACCCGCAGTCCGGGGACCTGTTCGGGATCGAGGGTGGCGAGCACGGCGGGCGAGGTCTGGAAGACGGTGACGCCGCGGGCATTGATCAGCCGGGCCATATCATCGCCCGCGACGACCGATGGTGCGGCGACGACCACCTGCGCTCCCGCCGCGAATCCGGCGAGCAGCTCGAGCAGGTGCGCGTCGAAGATCGGCGCGTGCGAGTGCAGCAGTACCGAATTTCCATGCAGGGCATAGTGATCCACGAGATAGTCGGTGAGTGCTCCGAGTCCGCGGTGGGTGACGACGACGCCCTTGGGAACTCCCGTGGTCCCGGAGGTGTGGATGAGGTAGGCCGCATGCTGCGGTCGCAGGGGCGTGATCCGGTCCGTGTCGCCGAACGGTGTGGCGGCGTAGTCGTCGGCTGTTCGGTCGTCGACGGCGATCCATTCGATCCCCTCAGCTCCCAGCCGTGCGACCTTGTCGGACAACTCGATTCGACTCCGGGCAAGGATCAGTCCCCAGCGGGCGCCGCTCGCCCCGATGATTCCCGCGATCCGGGCGGAGGATTCGTCCGGATCGACCGGCACATAACAGGCGCCGGACTTCGCGACCGCCCACAGCGCCAGCACCGACTCCAGCGACCGGTGTATCGCGACGACGACGAACCCACCAGGACCCGCGCCGCGAGCGCACAGCACACGCGCCCACCGTGACGATGCCTCGTCGAGTTCGCGATAGGTCGAGCAGCGGACACCGTCGTGCACCGCAACAGCCTCGGGGACGATGCCGGAGCGCAGCAGATCCGGCAGGGTCCGTAGCGGCGCGGCAGGCTTCGCCGGGATCGGAACCGGCGCGATCACATCGAGATCCGTCGTTGGACAGTCTTTCTCGGCGGCAAGGAACCGCGCGAAGTACTCGAGGAACATCCGATGCCGCAGCACCACGGTGGCGTGCCGATAACGCGCCGGATTCGCCTGGAAGTCCACGCACGTCGAATCCTCGCCGGGCCCGACCTGATACGCGTTGACGTGCAGATCCAGCACCGGACCGAGCGCGAGCAACCGCACATGACCGGTCACCGCGCCCAAGCCCAACGGCTCGGTGAGGCCGAGCGCGTTCACCACGGGACCGAATCCGTCACGTAGACCCGGATGGTCGCGACGAATGTCCTCGTGCCGGTGGCGCTGGTGGCGCAACGCCCCGATCACCGCCGAACGCACCTGCGCGACAACAGCTCCCACCGTGCCGCGGTCGAGGTCGCGCACCCGCAACGGCACCACGTTGGACAGCGAGCCCGCCGAACGACGCAGCGCCGCGGTGGGTCGCGCGGTGACCGGCATCGTCACGGTGATGTCGGCGCGGCCGGTCATCCGCGCCAGATGACATGCGAACGAGGCGATCACGAGTTCGGGAAAGGTGGCGCCGTGACGAGCTCTGGCTTCGCCGAGCAGGCGCGCGGTCGCCGCGTCGAGGGTCGCCGTCACCAGGTGCGGTTCGGCTTCGGGTACGACAGCGCCACGTTCGGCCAGATCGGGCGCCGGGCCAACCCCGGCGAGTTGCTCACGCCAGTATTCGCGGTCGGCCTCGGCGCGGGTGGATCGCCGGTAGGCGCCGTCGTCGGACACGATCTCGGCGACCGTCAGCGGCTCGAGTTCGCGTGCCGAGTCGGCGATCGCCGCGTCGGCGAGCCCAGCGCGATACAGCTCACCGGTGCGACGCAACAGCGCGGCCGCCCCGACACCGTCGAGAACCATGTGGTGACTGCGCAAGTACAGCAGATGCCGTCGCCGCGACACCGCGAACACCGCCGCTACCGTCGCACGGTCGGCCAACGGGTCGAGCGGGGCGCTGTGATCACGCCGCATCCGCTCGACGGCCACCGCGACCGCATCCGGTTCCTCGGTGAGATCGACGAAATCCAGGCGCAGGTCCGCGCCCCGGTCGACGTACTGGCGAGGACCGCCGTCCACCAGACACACCCGCAGCATCGGCGACTCGAACTCCGCGGCGGCCCACCGCGTGCACCGACCGAGCAGCCCGACATCGAGCGGCCCGACCAGATCCAGGTACATCGCGACCGTCACCGGCACATCCGGCCGCAACTGCTGCGCCAGCCACCACCCCTGCTGCGCCGCCGTCAACGGATATGTCCCCGCACCGCCCGCTCGCATCACCGACACCTCCGCACGCCTCGAACAGGCACCACCTTCGGCAAACCTACGGCACACCGGAGGGTGGCCGAGGCAGTTCCAACGGCGAGCCCGTCTGTTCATCCGACGCGGCGCGCACGGGTTGCCGGGCGAGCACCGACCGAAATGCGCGGCTCCTGGCGCATAGATCCGCTCGGGCTGCCCGACGCGGTGTCCGAAGTGCTCACCGCCGTCCGCGAACGCGGTGCGGTTGGATATCGTCGGTTCCATATTCGGCGGTCCGCGCGGACTCGGACAGCGAGCGGGCGTGCCGGTGGAAGGGAGAACAGTCGTGACCGGTACGAAGGATCAGGCCGCCGCGGGGGTGTCGGTTCACGGATCCCCCGCCGCCCGCATCGAGCGAATGCGTCGTCGGTTGGAGCGGCTGATCGGCATCGCGGCCACCGAAGGCAACGCGCTCGTGGCGCTGCGCAACGGCGACGAGATCTTTCCGGCCATGCTCGAAGGCATCCGCCGCGCCGAGCACACGATCGACATGATGACCTTCGTGTACTGGCAGGGCGATATCGCGCGCCAGTTCGCCCGCGCGCTCGCCGAACGGGCCGAGTCGGGTCTGCGGGTGCGGTTGCTGCTCGACGGTTTCGGCAGTCGCCTGATCGAGAAGGACCTGCTGGAGTTGATGGACCGGGCGGGCGTGCAGGTCGCGTGGTTCCGCAAACCGCTGTACCTGTCGCCGTTGAAACAGAACCACCGGTGTCACCGCAAGGTTCTGGTGATCGACGAGGAGACGGCGTTCACCGGCGGCGTCGGCATCGCGCAGGAATGGTGCGGGGACGCGCGCGACGAACACGAATGGCGCGACACCCACGTCCGGGTCCGCGGGCCCGCGGTGGACGGCATCGCCGCCGGGTTCGCGCAGAACTGGGCCGAATGCCACGACGCCCTCTACGACGGCCGCGACCGCTTCACCCCGCAGCGCGCGCACGGCGACGCGATCGTCCAGGTGGTGCGCGGTTCGGCGAGCTTCGGCTGGCAGGACATGCAGACCCTGCTGCGGGTGGTCATCGAATCGGCCGAACAACGTCTGCGCCTCGCCACCGCCTACTTCGCGCCGGACGCCTATTTCATCGAATTGCTGTGCGCGGCCGCGCGACGCGGGGTGCGGGTGGAGATCCTGCTGCCCGGCCCACACACCGACAAACGCGTCTGCCAGCTGGCCGGCCAACACTTCTACAGCGAGTTGCTCTCCTGCGGCGTGCGAATCCTGCAGTATCAGCCGACCATGATGCACGCCAAGGTCATCACCGTCGACGGCATCGCCGCACTGATCGGTTCGACCAACTTCAACCGCCGCTCCCTCGACCACGACGAGGAACTCATGCTCGCGGTGCTCGACGAAGGCTTCACCGCGACGCTCGACGCGCACTTCGAAGCCGATGCCGACCTCAGCGAGGCCATCGACCTCCGACGCTGGAACCGCCGCCCGCTGCGCCAACGCATCGAGGAAACCGCGATCCGCCCCATTCGCCGCTTCCTGTGAACGCTATGGTGTTCAGTCGCAGTCGGATTCGTTCATGTCGTCGATGATTTCCTGCGCCCACGGTACGGGGATGGCATCGGGGCCGACCACCTGCATCGCGCTCATGACCGTGAGCAGCATGCCGTTGGCGACGAAGCGGCGCGCGCGGGTGCGTGGCGCGCCGGAGAGTTCACAGATCGTGTGGTATATCCGGCCGAAACGGTCCCGTACCGGATCTCCGACGGCGGGGTCGCCGCAGGCCGCGAACCCGTGCATGAGAACCAGCGGCAGTTCGCGCTCGACCAGGAAGGCCTGGTAGGCGCCTGCCAGCAGGCGCAGCGCCTCATCGATATCGGTGTCGGGCGTGATGCCCGCGCCTGCCAGGCGGAACAGTTCTTCGATGCGGTCGCAGACGGCGTGCACGGCCGCGACGAACAACTGCTGTTTGGTGCCGAACAGCCGGATCACATACGGCTGCGACACCCCCGAGCGGCGCGCGATCTCATCGGTTTTGGTTCCCTCGTAACCGGTTTCGGCGAACGCGGTGACGGCCGCGGCGAGTACCTCGGCGCTGCGTTCGGTCGCCGTCATCCGGGTTCTGGGTGGGCTCGTCATCGGACTCCTCTCCTCCGTTGACATGTTATCAGCGAATGCATACTCTTCAGTTGTTATCAGTCAATAACAACAAGGGCTGGATATGACACGCACACTCGACCCCACCTCCGCCGCGCCGAACGTCACCACCCGGCAGCGCTCACTGGCCGCCGTCCTCCTCGCCGTCGGCGTGCCGATGTTCATGGTCACGCTGGACAATCTCGTGGTGACGAACGCGCTGCCGGTCATCAAGACCGAACTCGGGGCCTCACTCGGCGATCTGCAATGGTTCGTCAACGCCTACACCTTGTCCTTCGCCTCGCTGCTGCTCACCGCGGCCGCGCTCGGCGACCGGTTCGGCCGACGCCGCATGTTCCTCGTCGGCATCGCCGTGTTCACGCTCGCCTCCGCGGCGTGCGCGCTCGCCACCGAGCCGTGGCTGCTCATCGCCGCGCGCGCCGTGCAGGGCTTCGGCGGCGCGGCCGTCATGCCGCTGTCGCTGACCCTGCTGTCGGCCGCGGTGCCCGACCGGCTGCGCAATGCCGCCATCGGCGCGTGGGGCGGCATCTCCGGACTCGGCGTCGCGGTGGGTCCGCTGGTCGGGGGCGCGGTCGTCGATGGACTGAGCTGGCATTGGATCTTCTGGCTCAACGTCCCCATCGGGATCGTCGCGCTGCCGCTGGCCGCGCTGGTGCTCAACGAATCCTTCGGCGCCACACAGCGACTCGACCCGCTGGGCTTGCTGCTCGCGAGCGGCGGCGTGCTGGCTCTGGTCTGGGGCGTCGTGCACGGCGCGGACGACGGCTGGACCTCGACCGGGGTGCTTTCGGCCTTGATCGGCGGCGGCGTCCTGCTCTGCGCGCTGATCGCCTGGGAACTGCGCACCCCAACCCCGATGCTGCCGCTGCGGCTGTTCTCCTCGCGCGCGTTCGGGCTCGCCAACGTCGTCTCGTTCACCTTCGCGGTCGGCGTGTTCGGCTCGATCTTCCTGCTGGCGCAGTACTTCCAAGTCGTGCAGGGACTTTCGCCGCTGGAATCCGGTGTGCGCACCATGCCGTGGACCTTGGCTCCGATGGTGGTGGCTCCGATCGCGGGCGCGCTGGTCGACCGGGTCGGCGCCCGCACACTGCTCACCCTGGGGCAGGCCATGCTCGCCGCGGCACTGGGCTGGATGGCCGCGGTCACCACCGTGGACATGAGCTACGGCGCCGTCGTCGGCCCGTTCCTGCTAGCGGGCGTCGGCATGGGCCTGACCTTCGCCCCCGCCTCCACCGTTGTCATGTCGGTCGTCCCCGCCGACCGAGCCATCGCTTCGGGCACCAACAGCACGATCCGCGAGGTCGGCGTCGCGATGGGCGTCGCGATCCTGGCATCGATCTTCGCCACCTACGGCGCCTACACCGACCCGCACCAGTACGTCGACGGCCTGATCCCCGCGATCCGGGTCGGCGCGATCGTCGTCGCCATCGGGGCGATAGTGAGCGCCGCACTGCCACGCAAGATCGTGGCGGTGGGGCTACCACTGCCCTAGTCGCTGAAAAGGCACCGTCGCACAGGCCGTGACCGCGCCGTCGTATTCGACGATCACCGAGTTCGCGGTCTGTTCGGCGCCGATACCCCAGTACCGCATGGTTGTGGTCTCCGCGCGGCCGTGCGAGTCGGTTCGGAGACGGAACCAGACTTCGTTCGCTTCGTAACTCTCCTGCGAGGGTCCGTTACGCAGTCGCGGCCCGGCGGACGCGGGGTCGTCGCCGCAGGGCAGGGTGTGGACGTAGGCGCGGTAGTCACGGTCCGAAAGCAGCCCATCGGCGTGCAGGTCGATGGTCATCCCGCCCCATTTGTTGCGCGATTCGACGACCTCGAGTCGACTGCCGACCGGGACGGTGGTCGTGTCGTAGGTGATCGCGGCGGTGGTCGTCGGCGCGGCCGCGTAGTCCGTCGCCGACGCGAAACGCAGGTCCGCGCGCACCGGCGGCGGGACGTCGGCAGATGCCGAGGGGGCGGTGACGCAGACTGCGCAAACGGCCACGGCCGCGATCCGAACAACAGTGGTTACGGACACGGTGATCCCCCTCCGGATGGCCATCTTTCGAACTCTACCGGCCGAAGGTCCGCATCCATCCAGCAGTTCGGTGTTCGTACTCGTCGACCACACGGTAGCCAGCCGGCGGGCGTGCGGATCGCTGTCGTCAGTTCGCGTGCCGGGCGAGTCGCGAGACGCGGCCGACCGAGCCGATGCGCGGAATCCGCAATCCCATGACCTCGTCCCACCAACCGCTCAACGGGCTCGGATCGGGCCAGGTGACCGAACCGTCGACGGTGTCGGTCTGTTCGGTCGTGCGCGGTGCGTCGGTCATGAGCAACATCCCTGTTTTCCGAGTTCGAATGCCGTGAGCCACGATCACGTGGCCGTGTCAGGCATATTTCGCGGCTACCCGCGTCGGTGGCTTTCAAACCCGGCATGGGAGGTGGCGGATTCGCAGTGCGGTCGCAGGTCGAACCCGACGCGACGGGCGGAAGCCGCCATCGACTCGCAGGCCCGAAGGTGTGAACAGGCGAGTAGTGGAAATATTGAGATCCGTGGACGATCACATGACGAGCGAGCTGGGCTTGGAGCCCCGGCTTCCGCGACACACGGGTAGTTTCAAGTTCTGGTTCGCCGACCAACGGTGGGAGTGGTCCGACGAGGTCGCCGCACTGCACGGCTACCGTCCGGGGCAGGTGACGCCGACCACGGAGTTGCTGTTGGCGCACAAGCACCCCGACGACCGCGACGAAGTGGCGGACACCCTCGAGATGGTGGTCAGCACCGGACTACCGTTCTCGAGCAGGCACCGCATCATCGACACGGGCGGACAGATGCACCACGTCCTGGTGGTCGGCGACCAGCTGTACGACTCCGACGGGATCGTGGTCGGCACCGCGGGGTTCTACGTCGACGTCACCGACACCGTGGCCGCCGAGCGCCGCGAAACCATCGATGAGGAACTACCGGAACTGGTGGCCGCACGAGAAGTGATCGAGCAGGCCAAGGGCGCGTTGACCGCGACCTACGGCATCGACGCCGAGCAGGCCTTCGCGGTGTTGCGATGGCGTTCGCAGGAGACCAACACCAAGGTTCGGGTACTCGCCGAGAAACTGATCGCCGGGTTGGCGGCCTACGGAGGCGCCGAGACCCGTACCCGCACGCGCTTCGACCACCTGCTGTTGACCGTGCACGAACGACCCTGAGCGGGCGAGGAGGGTATCCACCACGGCGATACCCTCCCGCATCGACTACTGTTGCGCGGCCGCGCGCAGGTCGGTGAGGATTCGGGTCAGCATGCGCGAGATGTGCATCTGCGAGACGCCAAGACGGGCGGCGATCCGCGCTTGCGATTCGTCGCGGTAGAACCGCCAGTACAGGACCCGTTGCTCGACATCGGACAGCCCGGCCAGCAGCGGCGAGGCGACCATCGTCTGCACCGTCAACTCGTAACCGTCGTCCTCGACACCGTGGGTGTCGGCGATCGAGGCCGCGGCGGAAGTGTCGTCGTCATCGGAGCCCCCGCTCATCGAATCGGTGCGGTAGGCATTGCCCGCGAGCAGCGCCTGCGTCACCTCCGACAGGTCGAGATCGAGTTCGACGGCCAGCTCGAGCGCGGTGGGCATGCGACCGTCGCGCTGCGCCACCGCCTCGATCGCCGGGCCGATCATCTGCTGGATCTCCTTGACGCGCCTGGGAACTCGCACGGCCCAGGTGTGATCGCGGAAATGACGGCGGATCTCGCCCATCATGGTGGGAATCGCGTAGGCGAGGAAGGAATCCCCGCGCTCCGGATCGAACCGGTCCACCGCGAGGACCAGCCCGAGACGCGCGACCTGATGCAGGTCGTCGTAGGACTCCCCGCGGCCGACGAAACGGCGCGCGATGTGATCGGCCAACGGCAGACAGCGCCGCATGATCTGCTCACGCGTCGACCGCCAGCGCGGCGTCCCCGGAGTCAGGCGGGCGAATTCGGACAGCGATGTCTCGATGCCCTCGTAGGAATCGGAACCACGTCGCCGTCGATCGGCGGTGGACGCGGTGGTGGTGATCGGACGGGTCATGACAGACCTCCGGCACGTGCCCGGGTTGTTCGAGATGAGTGGCATGGTCTCAACCGCTCGAATCGATGGGCCGCTCTCCCGAGTCTGCCATCACATCGCGATCCCGTCAGTCCGATATGCGAAGCCCCCGCACCGCGCCGGTACGCAAAGCGAACCCCGAACCGGGTCTGCCCCGCTCCGAGCGGGGGCTCACGCGTCCGGCAACGGGTGGGTATCTCGGATTCGGCGGTCGAAACAACAGGGCTGTGTCGGCGTAGTGCTCGTGGGTAGGTGCCCGGTATGGAGGAACCACTGTCGATCGACGAGACGGCGGCCGCGGTGCTGCGGCGGATCGTAGCCGCGCGGGAGTCGATAGAACAGGCCAAAGGAGCGATCATGCTCGCCTACGGACTCGACCCGACACAAGCGTTCGCGGTTCTGCGCACCGCATCCCAGGAAACCAACCACAAGGTGCGCCACGTGGCCGCCGACGTTGTTGCCGTCCTACCGAATCTGGGCACCCCGCGCTGCTCCCTGGAATCGGTGCGAGCACATCTGGATCACGTGCTGTACGGCGTCTCCGACGACTCGCCGACCACTTGATCGCCGTTGCGCGCACCGGCGCAGGCCCCGCCGCAATGCGCCTGTTCGGCGATCCTGCCCGCACCTGTACGTGGAACTCCGCGGAGAGGACCTGGGACTGCTCACCGCACGGCTACCTCGTCGTGCGGCGGCACCGTTAACCTCGCGGCGGTGCGGGGTGATGTTCCGAGTATGGAGCAATCGGATCAGGAATCACCCGATCGACCGGGGTGGCCTCGACCGCCCGACCAGCCTGCGCCGGAGTCGAGACCGACTCCACCGGGGACCCCGGAGTTCCCCGAACCCCCTCGCACGCCACGCCCGGCCGAACATCCGGAAATGCCCGTGGCGCCGATCCGCCCCACAACGCCGACTCGGCCGACACCACCGGGGTGGCCCGACAGACCCGGAGCGCCGGAGTTCCCGGAACGTCCCTGGACACCGCGGCCGCCCGCGCTACCCGAAATTCCCGCGCCCGCAAAACCTCCGGGCAACCCGACCCCGCCTTCCGTGCCGAGATCGCCCGAGAACCCCTGGCAGCCGGGCCGATCGGAACCACCGCAGATTCCGGGCGCACCGCGATACCCGACGACACCGGGTCGGCCGGACCCGTCGAACGAACCCGACCGATACCAGCCGGGGCCGCCGAATCCGGCACAGTGACTGTGCCTTTCGTCGGGATACCGCTCACCTCGGCGGCGGCCGCGAGGCCGGGCGGAGCGGGCTCGGGTCGTTAACCCTATGTGGGCGGCCGGTGATATCCAGAATATGAAGCGGTCGTATCGGTGGGTAGCCGCGCACGGTGTGCGTGAAAGCCTCTCGCGGGTAGCGCTGTTCGCGGCCGTCGTGGTGACGATCAGCGCTTGCGGAGCCGCGGAGGACGCCCGGCCGCGCGGGTCGGCGGCCGCCTCCGAGGTCGGCGCGACCACCTCGGACCCCGGGTCGGGAATCGCCGGAAGATTCACGCGGCCCGGGCAGACGTCATCGACAATCGTCGTGCGCACCCGGACCGTGTCCGGAGCGGCGGTCGCGGACGTCCCGGTGGAGCTGACGCTGATCGATCAGTGCGACCCTGCCCGACAGACCATTCCGACGGGTGGATCGGCGGGCACGCTCGGCCTCCGAGCCACCACCGATGCGGGCGGTTCGGCGACCTTCCTCGCGGCGGTCGGCTGCTACTACTACGAGATCACGAGTTCGCCTCCTGGTCGCAAGCCTGTGACGACGGGGCGGCAGACACTGTTCCTGTCCGTGCCGGGGCAGACGGTCGACGCGGTGTTGACCTTCCAGGATCGGTGAATTCACATCGGAATCGCGATCGTCGACGTTGCCGTAACTCATTCGAAAGGTGTGCGCAGTGGAGAACAAGTTGGCGTCCGTGTCCGGTCGAAGGGCCGGAATCGCGGTGGCGATCCTGCTCGCCCTCGTCGTGGTCTGGTGCGTGACCGTGGAAACGATATGGCCGGGCATCGCCTTCGGGGTGATCGCGGTCGCGCGGCTCATAGCGCTGTTCCGCCCGCGGCGCGCACGCCCGTCGAGCACGCCAACGCCGGATGCGGATCGCCGCCAGGGGAACTGATTCGCCGATCTGTCCATTGCTCGACGCGGATTCCACCGATGTCGGGTCCTCGCCTGCCGAATTCGGAGGACATCGAATGCACCCATCAACCCAGCACGGCTACAGCCTCACCTTCGACGTCGACTATCCGCATCGACTCAGCCGTTGGAAGACCGCGTTCCGCGTGGTGCTCGCGGCGCCGATCCTGCTGTTGGTGGCGATTCTCGTCGGGGGTGGCCGTTTCACCGGCGCGACGTCGTCCTGGGGAGTCGATCCGTGGACGATTACGCTCCCCGACGCCTCCTACTACGGCGGACTGGTCGTCCTCGCGCCCCTGATCATGATCGTGGTTCGCCGAAAGTATCCCCGCTGGTGGTTCGACTGGAATGTCGCGCTGCTCGGACTGCAGAGCCGGATCGCGGCCTATCTCTACCTGCTGCGCGAGGAGTACCCGTCGACGGACGAGCAACAAGCCGTGCGTTTGGCGGTCCGCTACCCGGACGCCTCGCGTGATCTGAGTCGATGGTTGCCACTCGTGAAGTGGCTGTTGGCGATTCCGCATCTCATCGTGTTGTCGGTGCTTTCCGCCGCGTCGATCGTCACGGTCGTCCTGTCCTGGTTCGCCGTCGTCTGCACGGGACGCTATCCGCGATCGTTGTTCGACTTCCATGTCGGTGTCCTGCGGTGGCACTACCGCGTCATCGCCTACGCATTCCTTCTCGTGACCGACGATTACCCACCGTTCCGGCTCGCCGCCTGACAGCGGTCACGTGACACCGCCGCTGACGAATTCGGCCTCCGGTGGGTCACTTGAACGCGGTGATGGTGCGTGCCGCCCATTCGGCGAAGGTGCGGGGGCGGCGGCCGAGGAGGCGTTCCGCGTCGGGGCCTACCGCGCGCTCCTCGGCCGATGGTGTGCCGAGAGCGCCGAGGGTGGCTTCCACGATCGGCTCGGGCATGTACTTCAGCATCTGGGTTCGCGCTTCCGCCCGGCTCTGCTCGACGAACCGCACCGGTTCGCCGAGTACGGCGCCGATCGCCGCGGCCTGCTGCCGGGGTGAGATCGGTTCCGGTCCGGTCAGCGTATAGATGTCGCCTTGGTGGCCAGGCTCGCGCAGCACGATGGCGGCGACCTCGGCGATGTCGGCCGGGTCGATGGCAGGCACCGCGACATCACCGAATGGCGCCGCGACCGTTCGCTGCGTCCGGACCATGTCGGCCCACCGCAGCGCGTTGGAGTCGAAGTTGCCCGGCCGCAGCATCGTCCATTCCAGGCCCGACCGTTGAACAGCATCTTCCAGCGCCGAGGGGTGACGTCCTGTACCGACGCCGTGGGAGGACAGCAGAACCACGCGCGGGACGTCGGCGGCCCGCACGACTTCGAGAACGGCTTCGATATCACCGTTCGCCATGAAGTCCGGCGAGGGCAGCAAGAACAACGCCCGGGCTCCTCGGAGAGCGGGCTCGAGGGTCCGCGGCCTGGTCAGGTCCGCTCGGTGATGTCGGACACCCGCAGGTACTCCGACCCCGTTCCGGGATACGGCGATCACCGATTCCCCGGTCTCGGCGAGTGCCCGCACGAGCGGTTGACCGACATTTCCGGTCGCTCCCGTCACCACGATCATTTCCATCTCCTGTTCCTTGTTTGTTCGATGCACTCGGCGACGCTACTATCCCGGGACTAGTAGGTACCTAGAGGAAAGTGGACTTCGAGTGGCTGAGACCACATCGGGGGTGCCTCCGGAATCGGCGTGCCCCATCGCTCCGGTGGTCGACCTCGTCTTCAGTCGCTGGACCACGCCGATTCTGTGGACGCTCAACGAGTTCGGGCGACAACGGTTCAGCGAACTGGAACGCCGCATCGCGACGATCACACCCAAGGTGCTGACGGAGCGACTGCGTCGACTGGAACGCGACGGACTCGTCGTGCGCACCTACCATCCCGAGGTCCCGCCTCGGGTGGAGTACGAGATCAGCGCATTGGGACGCAGCTTGGCGCCGGTGTTCGCGACACTCGCCGAATGGTCGGTCAACCTGGACGAGGTCGATCGGGCCCGGCAGGACTACGACGCCCGCGAGAGGGCTCCTCGCAGGCGAACCTGACGGGAGGGGAAAGTTTCACGCCCGGTTGATCGAGAATCGCCCCGTCGCCGTCCGGTCGTGCCAGAGTGGAAGCCATGGGTGGTAGCGATCCATCTCGACAGGCGGCGGCCTCGGGTGTCACGGTCGTTCTGCTGGACGGTTTCGCCGACGATCGGGTGACGGTCGAGGTCGGCGCGGATGCGCGGCGGTTGCAGGGGGTGACCACCAAGTTATTGACCGGGTTCGCCGAGCAATTGGAGTTCGAGGCGCACGGTGATGTGCCGGTCCGGATCCTGGTCGCCGATCGCGGACTGGACCACCGGACGACGGCGGCATCGGGGCAGGTCCTGCTGGTTTCCATAACCGGCGATTCGTTGTCGGTCACCGCGGCGAACGAGATGCCCGGTTTCCTCTGACAGGTCCGCTACGCGGCGCGAGCCGTAGCGGACCACCACAAACCAGGTAGTTTGCTACGCGTGTGCTGTGCGTGCCTAACGCGCGACCATGAACCGGTGCCGACCCGATCAGTGCGACACAGATGACGTCGATCCGCGCCCGCCGGTCGCGGGATCGCGATGGTCACCCGCCTTCCGTTCCCGTGCGTCGGGCGCCTCCCCGCGACGCCGACCATTCCCGGTTCACAACGGAGGCTCACCATGACCCATAGCGGCGACGGTTCCGCCTTTTCGGCGAACGTCGAATTCCCTTCCGATCCCAGACCACCGCAGCCAGGGTGGCCGCAACCGAGCCCGATGGCCGACGATTGGCTTTCCCTGCGCCGCG
The DNA here is from genome assembly GCF_015674855.1 of Nocardia bovistercoris. Lineage (GTDB taxonomy): Bacteria > Actinomycetota > Actinomycetes > Mycobacteriales > Mycobacteriaceae > Nocardia > Nocardia bovistercoris. The sequence continues at coordinate 135,225 of NZ_JADMLG010000015.1, forward strand.
GCCCGATCAGCGGGCGTTACGAGGGCGGCGGCACGACGAGCGGCAACTGGACGAGCATCCTCGACCTGCGCATCGATGTCGACATGCGCTATTCGGCGGACTCCCCGGTCACGAATCGGGTCAGCGGCGACTTCTTCCAGATGGTCGGCGGCGGCCCGCCCCCCGGACCGATCGTCCGGCTCAACTACCTCGAGTCCTGGATCGTCGACGAACCCGCCGTCGCCTGGTCCGCCGACAAGGCGGTGATCACCGGGACCGTCCGATACTGGCGCAGAAATCCGAATCCGGCGCCCAAGGTCCGGATCACCGTGCCGTGGTCGGGCGGTGCGATCGGCCCGGCCCTGGTGGAGTTCCGCACCGGCGGCACCATCACCGCCAGCTACAGCTGCAACTTCCGCTCCGACAACTTCCGGAACATGGTGCTCGAACTGGACTGCGCGTCCTCGGTGAACACGGCCCCGCTCGTGCCGACTTACGACACCCACAGCCACGACAATCGCCCCGGCGATACGCCGCGCCGGACCCTCACGATCCAGAGCGCATATCGCGAAGCGGGCGTCGGAGTGACCATCCGGCCCGACCGCACGGTCATCGACGACAGTGCCGCGGAGTTCAAGAGCTGGAGCTCCGCCGAATTGCACCACGCCATGGAATCCTCGTTCAGCCAGTACACGAACACCTGGCCCGACTGGCAGATGTGGGGTTTACAGGCGGGTGCGTTCGACAATGCGGGAGTCGGCGGCATCATGTTCGACGCGAGCGCCGGATTCGGCGGCGCGGGCCGTTCGCCGGACCGGCAGGGATTCGCGGTATTCCGCAATCACAGCTGGTTCAACGACCTGGTCACGGGTCCGCCGCAGGATCAGGACCAAGCGGCGGCGATGCGCAAATTCCTGTACACGTGGGTCCACGAGGCGGGACACGCGTTCAATTTCCTGCACTCGTGGGACAAGTCTCGCCCGAGTTCACTGTCCTGGATGAACTACGACTGGAGATACGACCAGCTCAACGGCACGAACAAGTTCTGGGCGAATTTCCGGTTCCGTTTCGACGACGAGGAACTCGTGCACCTGCGCCACGGCGACCGCGCGTCGGTCATCATGGGCGGCGACCCGTGGGCCTCGGGCGGTCACCTCGAATCACCCGGCGGCACCAGCGGGGAATCCGACCCGGACCATCCGCTGGAACTGCTGCTGCGCGCCAAGTCGTACTTCGCGCACATGGAACCGGTGCAGATCGAGTTCCGGCTGCGCAACCGGCTGGCCGTCCCGCAGTCGGTGGATGTGCGGATGGATCCGAAGTACGGCACCACCACGGTGTTCGTGCTGAAGCCCGATGGCAAGACCGCGCAGTTCAGCTCGGTGATGTGCCTGTACGGGCTGCCCGACACGCACGTGCTCGCGCCGTCGACGGACCGCGAGAAGGGCCTGGACCGCTACAGCGAGATCGTCCCGTTGACCTTCGGCAAACGAGGTTTCGTCTTCGACCAGCCTGGCCGCTATCAGATCCGCGCGGTCTACTCCACCGGTGGCCTGCCCGCGGTGTCCAACACGCTCGCGCTGCGCGTCGGACAGCCCGCGAACGCGGACGAGGACCGCTTCGCAGGCGACTTCTTCAGCCACAAGGTCGGTTTGGCCCTTGCCCTCGGCGGCTCACAATCGACGTTCCTGGAGACCGGCATGAACACGTTGCGGGAGGCGGCGAAGCGTTTCGCGGGCGACGACCGCGGCGCGAAGGTCGCCGCGACCATCGCCAAGAGCGATGGCAGCGATTTCTACGCCCGCACGGTGTCCGGCAAACAGGACAAGATGACACTCGCCCACAAAGCGGATCCCGAAGCCGCCCTCGAGGTGACGGCGGCCGCATTGCGGCGTTACCGCGAACAATCCGAACACCCCGCGCAGACGGACAACATCACCTACAACAACCTGGTGACGATCCGCACGGATCTCCATGTGCGCAACGGTGATCCGGAACTCGCGCGACAGGAGTTGACGGCGCTGGCCGACGATCTGCACGGTCGCGGCGTGAACACGAACGTGGTCAAGGATATTCGAGCCAGGGCCGAGGACGTGTCGGGCAATCGCCGGGGCGCGAAACGGGCGAAGGCGGGTACGGCGCGCGGCTGAGGAACAGAGCCGCGCCATAACGGACTATCTTCGGGCGGTCCCCTGGCCTGCCCAGTCGAACCCGAGTTCACCCTTGTCGGCGATGACCGCTTCCCACCAGGACGGGTTGTCGCGGTACCAGCGGACCGTCTCGGCCAGGCCATCGTCGAACGCGTGCTCGGGCGTCCAGCCCAGCGCGGACTCGAGCTTGGCCGGGTCGATCAGGTAGCGGCGGTCGTGGTTGGGCCGGTCCGGGATGTGCTCGATCCACTCGGCCGGGTCCATCCCCAGCTCGGCGACGACCCGGCGGGCGATCTCCAGGTTCGTGGCTTCCTGCCTGCCGGACACGTCGAAGATCGGCAACAGCGACGGATCGGTAGCCGCCGCGGCGGGAATCGGGCCGAGGTCGGCGTGCAGGACGCGGTGGACGGCCGCGCAGTGGTCGGCCACATGCAGCCAATCCCGCGACTGGAGTCCGTCGCCGTAGATAGGGACCTTCCGTCCACGCAGCAGGTTGGTCACCGCGAGCGGGATCAGCTTCTCGGGCAGCTGGTAGGGGCCGTAGTTGTTGGCGCAGTGCGTCATCCGGATCGACAGGTCCGGGTAGGTCTGCATGTAGGCGCGCACGATCTGGTCCCCGGCGGCCTTGGCCGCCGAGTAGGGGGTCTTCGCATTGAGCGGCGAGCCCTCGCTGAACCACTCGGCGCCCGCCGCCAGGTCGCCGTACACCTCGATCGTGGACACGTGCACGTGCGCGGTCACCGGCATCAACCGGGAGCACTCGGCCATCACCTGCGCGCCGAGCGCGTTGGAGCGCATGAACGCCGACGGGGACAAGATCGCCCGGTCGTTGTGCGACTCGGCCGCGAAGTTCACCACATAGTCCGGCCGGTACCCGCGGTAGACGTCGGCCATCATCTCGAAGTCCGCGATATCGGCTTTCTCGAAGCTGATCCGGTCCCGGACCGGATCGAGATTGGCTTCGTTACCGGCGAATCCGATGTAGTCGACCGCGACGATCTGCGCGTCGGGCGCCCACTGCGACAGCAGGTGGACGTAGTTCGCGCCGATGAACCCCGCGGCGCCGGTCACCAGGTAGACAGCCATGGGCAGAGCGTAGTCCACCGGCCCGCGACCGCCGCACGATCAAGTGGCAGTGACCTATCCGTGCAGCAGCCCCCTTCTGCGCGATGATGACGGCGTGACACACGCCGACCGGATCGGGCGGCCCGCAGGATGATCCGCGACTTCTCCCGCGCACCTCACCGACTGACTCGCGAGACGGTGTCCGCCGGGTTCGATCGGCTGGTTCCGGAGCTGCACGGCGGCTGCGGTCGACGGTGCCCAACCCCTCGACAGATTGCCGCGAATGTGTGACCCTTGCCACATCTGTTGGCGGACGGTAGGCTCGCGGCCTGGGGATAACCCGGTTATCGTAAGTTCCATAGACCCCTCAGGCAACCGACCGGTTCGAATCTTTCGTCGGATTCGAAGCGGCTCAGCCCCGCCGCACGCCGCTCACGGGCGGCCCTCGTCGACGCCCGATGGAGTCCAGAAGGAGAACGGATCAGCCATGGCAGTTCGGAGCGCGTTCGCCGACGACAACGACGTCGTCACCGGTGACCTCACCCGGCGGGGGGTGGAAGCGTGGCGCTTCCGGATACGCCCGCGGGCGGTGGTCGTCGCGCCCTCCGCGACCGATGCGGTCGTTCGACTCGGCGGCTGGGTGTTCGACAAGTCGATCGGCGGCTGGGAGGTGATGACGGCCATTCCGGGCGGCGGCGGGCACCGAGCGCTGGAAATCCTCGGCGCCAGGATCGTCGATCTCGAGGAATGGCTGAGCCCGCCGAAACGCTGGGCGAGCCTGGAAATGTTGGCGGTCGCCTCGGAGCTCTACGCGGCCGACGAACGCATTCGCGAGATCGTTCGGCAACGACTCGTCCTCGGCACGAAACCGAATCTGGTGTGGGGCGGCCCGCCCGCCACCGAACTGCACGACGTGGCAACGGCCACCCGGCACCGGATCAGCGTCGCGGGCCGGGCATTCAAACGCACCGCCCTCGGCGCGCTCGAGCAGGACACGGCTCCGCAGTCGGACACCGAATTGTTCTGGACTACCCACGGCGGCCCTTCGGCGTTCCGCACGGACGCGGTGTGAAAGGTATTCAGGCTCGAGGTTCGGATTCGGCGGCGGGTCGATAGCGGGCAAGCAGGAGCGAATCCACGCCACGCGCACCGGCGTCGGGCGCTTTACGCGAGAATTCATCGATGTCGAAATCCGAACTACGGCTCGCCGACTCGGATTCGGAACGCGTGCTCGCGAGTAGGGTGTTGTCGCCGGTGAGGCGTTTGACCACGCGTTCGAGGGCGGACATGATCGCGGGCAGGTCGGCCGATCCGTCGACCAGCCTGCCGAGCATCGCGTAGCAGAGATCGATCAGGACCAGCCCGATATCGGCGACGTAGTCACGATCGAGGCCTGCGAACAGGTGTTCTGCGGCTGGGACGACGAACGCGAACCCTTGGACGTCGAGTTGGTGCCCGCCGGGCGCCTTTCTGGCCCGATAGTAGGCCTCGGCCATTCGTGGACTGTCCTCCCACGGCTGGAAAACCCGCCGGATCAGCCGAACCAGCCCTTCGGCCAGGGTTTCCGCTTCCGAGGGCTGCAACTCGACATACGCGTTGTTCGCCATCCACGACCGCACGGCCGCGAGGATCAGACCTTCCCGATTGCCGAACATCTGGTAGATGGTGGTCAGCGAGACGTGAGCGCGTTTGGCGACGGTCCGCAACTGCACGGCGTCGTAGCCGTCCTGCTCCAACAGCCCGACCACGACGTCGAGGATATTCGCGGCGACGTCAACGCCCGTCTCTTGCATGGCGTAATGATAGGGCCGACACCATCGGGCTCGGCGGGGACCGGATAGCAGTCGCGGCTGCCGATCCACCGCATTGAAATCTGATATGTCAGATGTTAGGTTCCAAATATGGGAGCGAGACGCGGCGACAAGATGACCTTGGTCGCATTCATGCAGGCGGGCAGTACGTCGGTCTACGCCGGTTCGTGGCGGCATCCGGCCACCGAACACGGCTATCTGGACGCGTCGTACTACGCGAAGGTCGGTCGACAGCTCGAGGAGGGCTGCTTCGACCTGATGTTCTTCGACGACCGATTGGCGATGCCGGGCATCTACGACGGCTCGGTCGCCGAGGCGGTGCGCTACGGCGCGCGGCCGGTGAAACTGGATCTGGGCGTGATCCTCGGGATACTGGCGCAGAGCACGTCACGAATCGGATTGGGCGCCACCTACTCCACCACCTACTACGCGCCGTTCCACGTGGCGCGCACCTTCGCCACGCTGGACCATCTCTCCGGCGGGCGCGCGGCATGGAACGTGGTGACCTCGGTCAACGACAGCGAGGCCCAGAACTTCGGCGTAGACGCCCATCTCGGCCACGACGAGCGCTACGACCGCGCGGACGAATTCCTCGAGGTGGTCGGCGGGCTGTGGGACACCTGGGACGAGGACGCGATCGTGCACGACCGGGGCGCGGGACTCTACGCCGATCCCGAGAAGGTGCACGAACTCGGTCATGTCGGCCGGTTCTTCTCCGCGCGCGGGCCGCTCACCGTGCCGCGCACACCGCAGGGCCGCCCGGTCATCATCCAGGCGGGTTCCTCCGGGCGCGGGCGCGAATTCGCCTCGCGCTGGGCGGAATTGATCTTCACCGGCGATCCGGGGCTCGAGGTCGCGCGCGAGCACTACGCCGATCAGAAGAGCCGGATCTCCGATGCCGGGCGCGACCCGGATTCGGTGCGCATCTGCCCGATGGCCTACGCGGTGGTCGGGGAATCCGAGCAGCACGCCAAGGAACGCGAGGCCGCGCTGCTCGAGGACCTGGTGCATCCGATGGCCTCGCTCACGCTGCTCTCGGAGTTGATGAACTACGACTTCGCCCGGCACGATCTGGACGATCCGGTCACCGACGAACTGATCGCGTCGGTGTCGGGCATCCGCGGCCTGGTGCAGAATCTGCGCACCCACATCGGCGGCACCGTCACCGTGCGGGATCTGGCCGGGCACCGCGCGACGCTGCTGCAGGGACCGCGTTTCGTCGGCACCGGCGAACAGGTCGCCGATCAGATGGCGGAGTGGTTCCACGGCGGAGCCTGTGACGGATTCGTGCTCGCGGCCACGCATATGCCGGGCTCCTTCGAGGATGTCACGCGGATGGTCGTGCCCCGGCTGCAGCGGACCGGCCTGTTCCGCACCGCCTACGAAGGCGCCACCCTGCGTGACCATCTCGGATTGGACCGCCCGGTCGCGCGGCGCCCCATCGCACACACCGGACCGGCCGCGTGATGAGCGGATCCATGCTCGCGGGTGTGCGGGTGCTGGATCTGGCCACCCTGGCGGCCGCCCCGCTGGCCGCCACCTACCTCGGCGAATTCGGCGCGGACGTGATCAAGGTCGAACAGCCCGGCGTCGGCGATCCGATCCGCACGTGGGGTGCGCAGCGTGACGGCGTCGGGCTGATGTGGAAGTCGGTGTCGCGCAACAAGCGGTCGATCACGCTGGACATGCGCGGTCCCGATGGACAGAAGTTGTTGCGGCGGTTGGTCGAACAGGTCGACGTGGTGGTCACCAACACCCGCCCGCAGACCTTGCGCAAGTGGGGGCTCGACTACGCGAGTCTGCGCGCGGTCAACGAACGGGTGGTGATGCTGCACATCACCGGATTCGGTCTGACCGGCCCGAAGAGCGAACGTCCCGGATTCGGCACGCTCGGTGAGGCGATGAGCGGATTCGCCCACATCACCGGCGAAGCGGACGGCCCGCCGACGCTGCCGCCGTTCATGCTCGCCGACGGCGTCGCGTCGCTGAACGCCGCCTACGCGGTGCTGATGGCGCTGTATCACCGCGATGTGCACGGCGGACCCGGACAACTCATCGACATCAACTTGGTCGATCCACTCGCACGGCTGCTCGAGCAGACCCTGCTCGGCTACGACCAGCTCGGCACGGTGGCGCGGCGAGCGGGCAACCGCTGGGACATCTCCGCGCCGCGCAACACCTACCGCACCGCCGACGGCAAATGGCTTGCCATGTCCGGGAGTTCGCCCGCGCTGGCGTTGCGGGTGTTCCGCGCGATCGGGCGGGCGGACCTGATCGGCGATGCCGAATTCTCCGATCCGCAAAGGCGCTTGGCCCGTGCCCGCGAAGTGGACGAAGTGGTGGCGGCCTGGGTCGCCGCGCACACGCTGACCGAGGCCATGGCGGTGTTCGAGGCCGAGGAGGTCGCCGCCGCACCGGTCTACGACATCGAGGATCTGCTGCGCGACGACCAACTGCGCCACCGCGAGGTCTTCGTGCCGGTCGCCGACGACGAACTCGGTTCGATGACGGTGCAGACTCCGGTCCCGCGCTTCTCCGAAACAGACGGCCGCGTCGACCATCTCGGCCCGCGCCTGGGTGAACACAATGCCGAGGTGTTCGGGGAACTGCTCGGCCTCGACGACACCGAACTGACCGACCTGCACCGCCGCGGCGTGCTGTAATCGACCGCTGAACAAAGGATTTCGACGAATGTCTCTGCTCATCCGCCGCTCCGAACTTGCGCTGCCCGCTTGCAACGACCACATGTTCGACAAGGCGCTCGCCAGCGGCGCGGACCTGGTGTTCCTCGACCTCGAGGACGCCACCCCCGAATCCCTGAAAGCGGAGTCGCGGGAGAAGGCCATCTCCGCGCTGACCGGATTGGATTGGGGCCGAACGGTTCCCGCGATCCGCATCAACGCGCTCGACACGCACTGGTGCCACGACGACATCATCGAGGTCGTCACCCGCGCGGGCGCGAACCTGCACACCATCGTGGTCCCCAAGGCCCGCACCGCACGCGACGTGTGGTGGGTCGACGTCCTGCTCACCCAGCTCGAGACGAAACTCGGTCTCACCCGGCAGATCCGGCTCGAAGTGTTGATCGAGGAAGTGGAAGGGCTCGCCAACGCCGAAGAGATCGCCGTGGCCAGTCCCCGGGTGGACGCGCTCATCTTCGGCGTCGGCGACTTCTCGCTGTCCCAGGGCGCGCGCGTGGACACCAACTTCGAACCACTGGGCGACTACCCCGGCGACTTCTGGCACTACGCGCGCAACAAGGTCCTCGTGGCGGCCCGCATCGCGGGCATCGTCGCCATCGACGCCCCGTTCCCGGACTACCGGAACGTCGAGGGCTACGAACGCGACGCGCGTCGGGCATCGCTGCTCGGCTACACCGGCAAATGGGCCATCCACCCCACCCAGGTCCCGATCGCGAACACCGTCTACTCCCCCACCGCCGAGGAGATCGCCCTCGCCGAACGCAATATCGCCGCCTACCGCGAAGCCGAGGCGAACGGACGTGGCGCGGTCGGGGTGGACGGTGTCCTGGTCGACGCCGCCCACATCAAGATGGCGAACGCGACACTGGCCCGTGCCGCCGCCATCGACCCCGAATTCGCGGTCGGACGATAGTCCCGTCGTTCGGCGCGAGGACGTCACGCCGGGCGGACGGGCTGAATCGCTAGGCGTAGGAGCGGCTCACGAAACCGTCGGGGCGGACCAGCAGCGTCCCGTACGGCCAGCCGTCCACGAGGTGCACCGGAATGTCGGCCCGCACCTCGGGATCGGCGGTGAGTACGCACCATCGTGATTCGACGAGATCCAGAGTGGACACCGTGTCGGACACCCACATGTGCGGCAGGCGGGATCCCGGCGAGCCGTCGAGGTCGAGGGTGACGTCCTCGGTGGAGGGGAGCGGTGCGCCGCCGTAGCGGTAGCCCGTGTGCACCACCGGCGCGTTGATCACCCCCGCCGCCGCGCGTGCCGCGGCCATGTCCTTCCCCCAGTGCAGGGACGGATCGTTGAACCGTAGGCGCGCCTGCTCCATCGTCATGATGGCCACCGGATGGCGCTCGGTGTGATACGTGTCGAGCAGGGCGGGCCCGGCCGCACCGCGCAGCACGTGCGCGAGTTTCCACGCCAGATTGTGCGCGTCGGCGATGCCCGCGTTCAGCCCGAACGCACCGAGCGGGGGGATCGCGTGCGCCGCGTCGCCCACCAGGAAGACTCGGCCGAGGGAGAGTCGATCGGCGACCTGGCCGCGCCCGCGGAACTTCAACACCCCGCGGATCTCCACCTCGAGCGAGGGGTCGCCCGCCGCGGTGCGGATGAGGTCGGGACTCGGCTCGGCGGCGCGGGTGAGGAACACCCACTCGCGTTCGCCGTCGACGGTCACCAGTAGGCCGGTCGCGTCCGGATGCTCGATATTGCACATCGCGAACGCCGCACGCGGACGCAGATCGGCGCGGAACAGCACACTCGAGGTCTCCTGGCCGATCACTCCGGGACCGGTGCGGCCGATGCCGAGGATTCGCCGGACCCGGCTGCGCACGCCGTCGGCCGCGACCAGATATCGCGCCCGCACGACCCGCCCGTCGGACAGATTCGCTGTGACGCCTTCGGAGTCCTGCTCGAACGAGTCGAGCGCCGCACCGAACTCCACGCGCCCCGCCCTGGTGATCAGCACGCGGTCGAGACGGTTCTGCGCGCAGGTGCCGCGAATCCGGGCCGGCGTGTAGGTGAGCTCGGCCGCGGTTCTCGTCTTCCAGTCCGCGCCTTCGGTGAAATCGGCCTCGGCGAGTGTGCGTCCTCTGATCTTTCCGGCCCGCAAGTCGACGGCGACCTCGTCGACCGCGCGGTCCAAGCCGACCTCGCGCAGGATCTCCACCGACCGCGACCCGATGCCCGTGGCTCTCGGGTGGGGCGACAACTCGGGTTTCTCCTCGACGACGAGCGGCTCGACGCCGTGGTGGCGCAACAGCACCGCCAGCATCAATCCGACCGATCCGCCGCCCGCGATCAAGACGTCTGTCGATACCTGCCGATTCATGAGCCCACTCTCCGATACAGTGCATTTCTCAATACTCTGTATCGGAGCTGCCGATGTATTGTCAGCGGCATGTTGGTGTGGGAGCGGCCGGAGCCACCGGATCGACCGGTGCCTGCCCCGCTGAGCCGCGAGCGGATCATACGAGCGGCGATCCAGCTGGCCGACTCCGATGGACTACCTGCGGTGTCGCTGCGCAAGGTCGCCGCCGCGCTGGACGTCGGGCCGATGCGGCTGTACGGCTACATCGACACCAAGGAGGAGCTGCTCGACCTGATGGTCGACGCGATCTACGGCGAGCTGCGGCCCACCGGAGAGGGTTGGCGGGCGATGCTGCGGTCCCTCGCCGAAACGACCCGGCAGGCCGCTCATCGACACGAATGGTTCGCCGACCTGATCGGCGGGCGGCCGCAGCTCGGGCCGAACGCGCTGGCCGGAGGGGAGGCCGTGGTAGCCGCGATGGACGGTGTCGATATCGACATCGTGATGCCGGTGGTCGGCGCGGTCAACGCGTATGTGGTCGGCGCGGTGCGTCGGGAGATCGCGGAGCGCCGCGCCGAGCGGGCCACCGGCATGAACGAGGAACAGTGGCAGGTCGCCTCCGGGCCCTATCTCGGGCGAGTGTTCGCCACCGGCCGATTCCCCGCGCTGTCCACGGTCATACGCGACGCCGCCCACCTGGATGCCGACGAAACCTTCCGCATCGGCCTCGAGTTCCTCCTCGACGGCATCCAGGCCCGCATCGCGGGCTGACCGGCTTCAGGCGACCACCGAACGCTGTGGGACACCGACGTATTCGCTCAGAGGACGGATCAGCGCGTTGGATTCGCCCTGTTCGATGATGTGGGCGGTCCAGCCGGTGATGCGGCTCATCACGAAGATCGGGGTGAAGGCCTCGATGTCGAAACCGAGCAGGTAGTAGGCGGGGCCGGTGGGAAAGTCCAGGTTCGGCTTTATTCCGGTGGCCTCGTGCATGGTGCGTTCGAGGATTTCGTAGATTCGCACCCACTTGCCGCCGTCGGTGGCGGCGGCGATGTCCACGAATGCCTTGCGCATCGTCGGCACGCGGGAATCGCCGTTCTTGTAGACGCGGTGGCCGAAGCCCATGACCTTTTCCTTGGCGGCGAGTTTGTCGAGCAGCCACCGCTCGGCCAATGCCGGGTCGTCGATGGCGAGCATGTCGTGCATGACCGCTTCGTTGGCTCCGCCGTGCAGCCTGCCCTTGAGCGCGCCGATGGCGGCGGTGACCGCGCTGTAGATATCGGACAGCGTCGAGGTCACCACGCGTGCGGCGAAAGTCGACGCGTTGAAGGAATGTTCGGCGTAGAGGATCAGCGACACCTCGAACGCCTTCACCAACTCCTTGGACGGGATGGCGCCGAAACACATGTTGAGGAAGTTCTCGGCGTAGCTCAGATGCGAATGCGGCGGGATCGGGTCGAGTCCGTGGCGACGGCGGTGATCGGCCGCGACGATGGTCGGCAACACGGCGAACATGCGCAATGCCTTCGCGCGGTTCGCCTTGGTCGAATTATCTTCTTCGGCAGGGTCTTCCGCGCCGAGATAGCTGATCGCGGTGCGCACCACATCCATCGGATGGCAGGTCTCGGGCAGCTTCGTCACCAGCGCGAGCAGCGATCGGTCCGCGCGGCGGGAGGCGCGTTCCCGCTGCTGGAACCGCTCGAGTTCGGCGTCGGAGGGGAGTTCGCCGTGCCAGAGCAGGTAGGCGACCTGTTCGAAGGTGCAGTGGGCGGCCAGATCCTGCACGGCGTAGCCGCGGTAGGTCAGCGAGTTGGTTTCGGGCACCACCTTGGAGACGGCGGTGGTGTCGACGACGACGCCCGCCAGACCCTTGTAGATGGTCGGTATCGCGATGTCCGTCATCACTGATTCCTTCCGAGAGTGAAATTGAAGATGTCGGAATCGAATTCGTTGTAGCGCTCGTACCGGAGCAATTCGTAGAGCCGAGAGCGGTGCTGCATCCGGTCCAACAACCCGGATTGCGTACCCTCGTCGAATATCTCGCGCAATCCCGCCTCCGCGGCGAACATCGCGAGCCGCAGGGTGGTGACCGGGTAGATGACCGCGTTGTAGCCGACCCGCTCCAGCGTGGCGGCCGGGATCAGTTCGGATTTGCCGAATTCGGTCATATTCGCGAGCAGTGGCGTATCGACGGCGGCGCGGAACTTCTCGAAGTCCGCCACGGTGTGCAGGGCTTCGGTGAAGATCAGATCCGCGCCCGCTTCGGTGTAGGCCTTCGCCCGCTCGATCGCCGCGTCGATGCCTTCGATCCCCGCCGCGTCGGTGCGCGCGCAGATCACGAAGTCGGGATCGCGGCGAGCCGAGACCGCGGCGCGCAGGCGGCGCACCATCTCCTCGGCGGGAACCACGGCCTTGCCGTCGAGGTGCCCGCACCGCTTCGGGTTGACCTGATCCTCCAGGTGGAGACCCGCCAGGCCCGCGTCCTCCAGAATCGTCACGGTCCGCGCGGCGCTCATCGGCTCGCCGAACCCGGTGTCGGCGTCGATCAACACCGGCAGGTCCGTCACCCGCGCGACCTGCCTGCCACGCTCGGCGACCTCGGTCAATGTCGTCAGGCCGATATCGGGCAGCGCCAGATCAGCGGAGACGACCGCACCGGAGACATAGACGCCATCGAACCCGATCTCCTGGATCAGTCTCGCCACCAGCGGATTGAACGCGCCGGGGATGCGCTGGATCCGCCCGGAGGCCAGACCGGCGCGAAATGCCTTGCGCTTGTCCGATGTCGAGGTGCTCGCCGCCAGCAGGCCGGTCATCGGAACAGTCCCTTCGGCGATTCGGGTGCGCGGGCGAGCACCTCGTCCGAGACGGTGAACGTGAGCTCCGACAACTCACCGGCAGGCAACTCGCCCGCGCGCTGGACCACCTCCAGGAACCGGTCCTGCTCGGCGGACTCGATCACACCCTCGGCCAGGGTGCGGAACTTCGCGACGTATTGCGCTCGGGCGAAGGGTCGCGCGCCGAGCGGATGCGCGTCGGCCACCGCCAACTCGTCCACGATCACCTCGCCGCTGTGCAACGTGACCTCGGCGCGGGCACCGAACGCCTTCTCGTTCGGGTCCGTGGAGTGGTAGCGCCGGGTCCATTCCGGGTCCTCGGTGGTGGAGATCTTGTTCCAGAGCTCGACGGTGTCGGGTCGCCGCGCGCGTTCGGGGGCGTAGGAACGCTCGTGGTGCCAGACGCCGTCCTGCAGGGCCACCGCGAAGATGTACATCACCGAGTGGTCGAGGGTTTCGCGCGAGGCGGTCGGGTCGAACTTCTGCGGGTCGTTCGAGCCGGTGCCGATCACCACGTGGGTGTGGTGGCTGGTGTGCAGCACGATCGAGGCGATCTGGTCGAGGTCGCCGATCCGCTCGCGCAGACGACGGGCCAGGTCGATCGGCGCCTGACTCTGGTACTCGGCGGAATGCTCCTTGGTGTAGGTGTCGAGAATGCCGCGCTTGGGCTCCCCCGGCCCCGGCAGCGGCACCGAGTACTCCTGCTCTGGACCGCCGAGCAGCCAGGCGATCACCCCGTCCTCGCCCTCCCAGATCGGCGACGGTGCCCCCTCACCCCGCAGCGCGCGATCCACCGCCTCGACCGCCATCTTCCCGGCGAAGGCAGGCGCGTACGCCTTCCAACTCGAGATCTCGCCCTTGCGGGACTGCCGGGTCGCGGTGGTGGTGTGCAACGCTTGCCCGATTGCCTGATAGATCGTATCGGTGTCCAGACCCAACAGCGTCCCGATACCGGCCGCCGCCGACGGTCCCAGATGCGCGACGTGGTCGATCTTGTGCTCGTGCAAACAGATCGAGCGCACCAGATCCACCTGGATCTCGTAGCCGGTGGCCAACCCCCGGATCAGATCACGCCCGCTGCGGCCCGCGTGCTGGGCCACGGCCAGAACCGACGGAATGTTGTCACCCGGATGGGAATACTCCGCCGCCAGAAAGGTGTCGTGGAAATCCAATTCACGCACCGCGACACCATTGGCCCAAGCCGCCCATTCCGGCGAATACCGGTCATCGACACCGAACACCGTCGCACCGGGCCGGTAAGGATGCGCGATCGCCTGCGCACGCGCATTCGCCACCGGCCGCCGCACCAACGCCGCCGCCGCGACCGCCGCGTTGTCGATGAGCCGATTGACGATCATCTCCTCGACCTCGGGAACAACCGCCACCGAATCCGCCGCCACCTCGGCGATCCGCCACGCGAGATGTTCCTCGCGCGGGAAGCGCTCCGCCGATCGGTGCGTGCGGACAATATGGTCTTTCACGGCACTGGCCTCCAGACATCAATTCCGACTACCTGTTCCGCACAGTACACACGCCGAAAAGACCGGAAAACACACCACAAATGCCGAATTTTGCGTAGCCGATCCAGCGAATTTGCGTAGCTTGCGAAATACCGTGCTCTTGCGGGTACACGATCCGTGACCCGGGAATTCAGGGGCGCACCGCGATACCCGGCGGCACGGCCGCCCGGATCGGCGTCCTCGGCGTTCCGAACCACTTCGTGAGGGCCTCGCGCAATGTGCCGGGGGCGCCGTCCGCCCAGGCCACGTATCCGTCGGGACGGATCAGTGCGGACAGGCAGGCGCCCGGGATCTCGACCGAATCGACCCGTTCTCGCCACGGCCCGGTCATCGCCGCGAATCTCCCGTCGTCGGTGTTGTCCACGACAACCGCCTTGCCGCTGCGCAGGGGCTCGACGAGCACCGCCGCCAGGTGCTCGTCCAAGGTGTCCGGCGCCCAGGCGCCGACCAACGGGCCCGGCCCGTAGCTCACATCGGAGCCTTCCAGGAGTGCGGCCAGATGAGTCGACGGGCCGGGGTACCGCAGCAATTCGGCGAAAAGCTCCCGGAGGGATTCGGCGTTCTCGCCCGAACTCGACAAGGCGGCTTGTGCTCGGGTGTGCAGGATCGCGCGACGGCCCGCGGGGTGGCGTTCGGCATGATAGGTGTCGAGCAGGCCATCGGCTGTGCCCTGAACCGCGACGGCCAGTTTCCATCCGAGGTTGACCGCGTCCGACAGTCCCGCGTTGAGTGCGGCGCCGCCTGCCGAGAACAGATGCGCGGCATCACCGGCCAGGAAAACCCGTCCCACCCGATAGGTCTCGGCTTGTCTGCTGTTGGCGACGGTGCTGCGCAGCCATCGCGCGCCGGTGATCGGCAGGTCGGCGCCGATCACGCGGTGGATACTGGCGCGTAGGTCCTCGAGGGTGAGAGTGTCCGGCAGGTGCGGCGGGCGAGGCTCGGAGGTCGCGAGGATGTAGACATCCGGGTCGGCCGACGGGTCGAGCATCGCGTGCGGAGTGATGGTGATCGAGCCGGTCGCGGTGCGGTTGGGTCGCACCAGCGCCAAGCGGACGCCGCGCACCGCCAGTGCGCCGTCGGCGACGACGACCTCGGCGGCGGGCATGTGCACCCGCGCCATGCGGGCGACCTCGTCGCTGGTGATGCCGGGGAAGGCAATGCCCGCGTGTTTGCGGACGAAGCTGCGCCCGCCGTCGCAGCCGACGAGATACCTTGCCGTAAGCCGGTATTCGCCGGTGGGACCATGGACCCGCACCGTGAGCCCGTCGTCCTGCTCGTCGAAGCCGACCACTTCGTGGCCGCGCCGCACGGTCGCGCCCACTCCGATCGCGGCGTCGTGCAGCAATTTCTCCAGATCGCGTTGTGGGATGGGCAGCACATGCAGCGGGTCGACTTCGAGTCTGTCGAGTTCGAGAGACAGCGGTCCGAAAGGAAAACGGGGCGCTGCCAACGGGTGCAGCGATGTGCCGTCGAGCAGGCCGCGATGGGCGAGTACCAGGGCGATCCGGCCGACGAGCCCGTTGGCTCGTGGTTGTTCGTCCGGGTGTAGCGCCTGATCGAGCACCAGGGCGGGGACACCCGCGAGGCCGAGCTCGTAGGCGAGCAGCAGCCCGGTGGGACCGGCTCCTGCGATAAGGACATCGGCGTTCAACGCAACCTCCCGGTGAGTTGTCAGTTTGAACTGACATCGACGAATCATGTCAGTTTGGTTTGACGCGCGAGGTCTGTCAAGGCAGACTGACGCCTATGGCCACCGAAGATCTGTCGACCCGGATCCGATCCACCGATCCGGAAGTCGGGTTGCGCGCGGTCGGCGCCCTGCATCGCCTCGCCGAGCAGGTCGAGGCCGTGCATGTCGAACTCGCGCGGCGCGCGGGCTGGTCATGGGAACAGATCGGCGACGCACTCGGCGTCACGCGGCAGTCGATACACGCCAAATACGGAAAGGGGCGTTGAGATGTTCGAACAATTCGCCGCGACAGCGCGTTCCGTCGTCCGAGATGCCACCGAAGAGGCTCGTCGGCGTGGCGATCGGCGGGTCGGCACCGAGCACCTGCTGCTCGCGGCGCTGAACGAACCGGCCAACTCGAACCTGCTCGGCGTCACCGCCGAAACCGCACGCGCGGCGGTCGACGAGCTCGACCGGCAGGCCATGGCCGCGATCGGGATCGACCTCGGCGACTTCCAGCCGACAGGCACCCCCGGCGCGGGCAAGCGCCCGCCGTTCAGCTCCGGGGCGCGTCAGGTCCTGTCACGTGCGCTGAATCTGGCCGCGACGGAGCGGTCCCGCCGCATCGAAACCCGACACCTGCTGGTCGCGCTGCTGGAGCGTGACCGGCCCGACCCGATCGTCGCCTTGTTGTTCGCACTGGGTATCGACCCGTCGACAACGCGAGCCCGGCTGCAGGAGTGACCGGTTCCTCCACGAGTCGGCCGCCCCCGATCCGCCCTGCCGACGACCGCGAGAAGCCGGTGCCGTGGTCAGGTTCCTCACCGACGGTTGGTCACGGGGTCGGGATGAGATCCGCTGCCGAGGAGCGGCGGAGTTTGCCCGACGGGGTTTTCGGGAGGGCGCCCTTGTCGACGACCGTTACCACGGCGGGGGTGACGCCGATGTCGTCGTAGATCGCGCGGGCGACTTCCTTTCTGATGCGTTCGCAGGTGTCGGCGTTTCCCGAGGCGTCGGATTCGGCGATGACGGCGATGGATTCCCTGGTCGCGCCGGGTAGGCGGACGCCGATGGCCGCCACCGCTCCCGGTCGGACGCCGGCGACCGTCGCGGCGGCGCGTTCGACCGCGACGGGTGAGATGTTGCGGCCCGAGACGATGATGACGTCCTTCTTGCGGCCGGTGACGACGATCTCGCCGGTCGCGGTGAGGTAGCCGAGGTCGCCGGTGTCGAGTCGCCCCGCGGCGTCGAGCGCGAGGACGTAGCCGGTGGGGCCGAGGTAGTGGCGGGTGACGGCGTCGCCGCGCACCATGATTGTGCCGATGCGGTCCGCGGGCAGGGGGTCGCCGTTCTCGTCCACCACCGTTGCTTCGATGCCGGGAACGGTGCGGCCGAGTTTGACGAGAGTTCTTGTTCGGGCGGCTGGTTCGCGGACGATGATGCCGTCGCGTTCGGCGAGATCGGTGTCGAAGGCGTCGGTGGAGTAGCGGTCGTCCACGGCGGTGAACGAGACGGCCAGGGTTGTTTCGGCCATGCCGTAGGCAGGCATCAGCGCTTCGGGATGGAACCCGAATCGTGCCGCCGCTTCGGCGAATTCGTGCAGGGTGGCGGCGTCGAGAGCTTCGGCGCCGTCGATGGCGACGCGCAGCGAGGACAGATCGTAGGCGCTTTCGGGGGCGCGGCGCAGGCGCCGCGTGAGGATCGAGTAGGCGAAATCCGGTGCGGCGGTCACTGTCGCGCCGAATCTCGTGACGAGTTCCGCCCAGGACACCGGGTTCTTCAAGAAAGCGAGCGGGGTGACGTTGACCGTGGTGATCCCGGCGAGCATCGGGGCGATGAGCATGCCGATCATGCCCATGTCGTGGTAGAGGGGCAGCCAACTGACCACCACGTCCTCGGGCTCGAATGCGACGGCGGACAGCATGGCTTGCTGGTTGTGCCACAGATTCCGGTAGGTGATGGCGACGGCCTTGGGGGTGCCTGTGGTCCCCGAGGTGAGTTGCAGGATGGCGATATCGTCTTCCTCGGTCGCCGCCGGAACGGTCTCGTTCGACGACGCCGCCAATTCCTCGACCGACACGACCGGGGTTCCGAGGTCGACTCCGCGCACGGCGTCGGTGAACGGTGCGCCGACAGCGACGATCCCGGCGTCGAGCATCTCGATCACCGCGCGGGTGTCGTGCACCCAGGTCTCCAGGTCGGTGCGCGGGGTGGGCTGGTGCAGCATCGTGAACGCCGCGCCGCGCAGCCACACCGCCTGCACCAGCGCGGCGACCTCGGCGGGTTCCCCGGCGAGTATCGCTACCGAATCACCTTTTCCGACATCGGCATCGGCGAGTCCGCCCGCGAGTGCGCGTGCGGTTTCGCGGGATCGGCGCCAGGTCCGGAAGGTGAGCTCGGAGGCGTCTGCGCCGCTCCACAGACCGGTGGAATCCGAGGCGGGCCGGTCGAACAACAGCCGTGTGACAGCGCTCATCACGATCGCCCCGCTTCGTCGAGCACCTGCGCGAACCGCTCCGCGAAGACGGTGGCGTAGCCCTCGGGCAGCGCCGCCGGATCGGTGACGATGCCGAAGGAGGTGCGGCTTCCCAGGATGAGCGAGGTCACCGAGAACGAATAGCCGATCAGCGGGGACAGCGGCGTCAGGTCGACTATCGATGCGCCGAGCACCGAACGGACACGGGAGAAGCCGGGATTGATCCCGATGTGGATGTCGGGGCTCATGCGTGCCAGGGAGGCGTTCGCGATCGCCCGCCGCACCGGCCAGGGAACTTTGGGCGCGTCGTCGGTGGGCGCCCATGCCAGGTGCGGACGGCCCTTTTCGATGGTCGCGAGTTCGGTTCGGCAGCGGGCGATCTGGCCCGCGAGGTCGGTCTCGTCGCCGGGCAGGTTGAGCAGGGCCGCCAGTACCGCGTTTCCGGTGTGCCGGAAGGCCGGGTCATCGGTCACCGGCAGTGTCACGCGCAGGGTGGCGGGATGCGGTTTCCCGGTCACCGGGGCGGCGGTGGCGAGGGTACGTCCGATCGCGGCGAGCAGGAACTCGTGCACGGTGGCGTCGTGACGTTTGGCGGTGCGCCGCAGTTCGCGGGTGGGGGTGCCGACCAAGGCGATCTCGCGTCGTCCCGTGCGGGTGAGCGCGGGCCATCCGCGTCCGGCGTTGCCCGCTTTCCACTGACTGTCGAACGTGGCTTTGGCGGTCTGCCGGATCCGCGGGTCGACGGTGGGGATGCGGTGGCGTGGGGTGGTGGCGAATCTGTCGAACTCGGCGAGGTCTTCCTCGGCGCCGTCGGCGAGCAACGCGGCGAACGCGGCTCCCGCGATGCCGTCGGACAGGCTGTGGTGCACACGGAGGACGACGTGCTGGGCGCCCTGGTCACGCGGGGTGAACAGGGTGATGTGCCACAACGGCGCGGAGCGCGGGAGCGGGGTCGCCATCAGGTCGGCGATCCGCGAGTACAGGTCGGCGCGGTCGGTGTGTTCGACAGCATCGACATGCCGGTCGACATCGACGCTTTCCGCTTGCACGACTTGTGGCTTGCGCCAACCACCGTGCCGGATCCCGATGCGGAAGACGTCGAAGTGTCCGCTGCGCTCGCGCACGCGCGCACGGACGTCCGCCACGGAAATCCCTGCTCCCTCAGACAATTCGAGAACCATCGCCCAGTGCATCGGGCGTCCCCTGGTGTCCAGGTGTAGATAGGTGTGATCGGTGGGAGCCAATTCGGCGACGGGGCTGTTCACGGCTGGACCACCTGACTGTTGTGCATCTTCTCGTAGCCTTCGTGATCGGGTTTCATGGCGGCGGCGACCAGTTCCCAGAGGACTTCGTCGGCGCCGCCGCCGACGCGCGCGAGTTTCATATCGCGCCACCACCGTCCGATCGGGGTCTCCGATTCCAGGTAGCCCGCGCCGCCGAAGATGTGCAGGCATTGCGAGGCGACCTCCTCGCCGAGATTGGCGGCGGTCACCTTCAGCGCGGCGGCGGTACGGAGGTTCACCCGTCCGTGCGCGGCGACTCCGGCGAGGGCGTAGCGGAGCAGGTCGACGCGGGCTTGCAGATCCGCCACCCGCAACCGCAGCGCCTGGTGGTCGTAGAGCGGCTTGCCGAATTGGCTGCGGCTCATCATCCGCGCCAGCGTGATGCCGAGCATCGAATCGCAGGCGGCGGCGATCTGGCCCGCCACCGAGTACCGTTCGTGCGCCAGCCCCCAGCTGATGACGGCCAGGCCGGTGCCCGCGCGCGCGAGCAGCGCGTCCTCGGGCACCCAGGTGTCCAGGGTGACGGCGGCGGTGTCGAGCGGTCCCGCACCGAGTTTGCGGTAAGGCTCGGCGATCGTCACTCGGCTCGTCGGCACGAGAGCCAGGGCGACATCACCGTGGGCGCCGCCCGGCGCGCGGCCGACGACCAGAATGTGGTCGGCGATGGGCGCGAGGGAGACGAACTTCTTGTGACCGGTCACCCGGTAGCCGCCGTCGCACGCCTCGATCGTGGTGCGCACGTTCTGTAGATCGGAGCCGCCGGATTCCTCGGAAGCGGCCACACACAGCACCGCCTCGGCGCGGATCGCGCGTTCGGTGAGGTCGCGGTGGAAGTCGTTGCGCCCGAACCGACGCAGGATCGAGATCGCCGAATCGTGCAGGCTCACACCGACGCCGATGGCGGCGGAATGCAGTGCGCCCAGCCGGAACGCCAACGCGAAATGCTCGCCGAGGTCGGCGATCTTGCGGTCCTCCCACTTGCGGGCGAAAACGCCCGAGGCGCCGAGGTGTTCGAGCAGATGACGGGGGAAGCGCTCGTCACGCTCTGCCTGTTCGGTCCACTCCGCGACGCGTTCATCGAAGGCTACCGCCAGAACGTCGGCGTAGGAGTCGCGTCGGATAGTGGTGGTGCTCATCGCGGGATCGCGGCCGACTTGGACCGGATGAGATCCTCCAGATCCCCGACCGTCGCGGTCTCGGCCATCTCCCGGTCGGTCAGCCGTACGCCGAGACGTTCCTCGATGGCGACCACGCCGATGGCGAAAGCCACCGAATCGAGTCCGAGATCCTCGATGAGCAGCGAGGTTCGGGAGATATCGGTGAGTGAGAGGTCCAGGTCTTCTTCCAGGATGCGATACAGGGTTTCGCGGAGGTGATCCGACATCGATGACTCCTTGGGCAGTGCGGGAACGAGGGGCGAGACGTCGCTAGGCGAGGACGTCGTCGTCGGTGACACCGAAACTGGTGAACGCGGTATGGCGTTGCAGGCGATAGGCCGCGCGGCCGAGCACGGTGTTGAGGATCTTGGCGTTGCGGACCGCGCCGATGTCCAGGTTCGGCGCGGAGACGCCGTGGGTGTGGGTTTCGGCGTTCGCGACGAAAAGCCTGCCCGTCAGTTGGTCATCGGCGACGACGGCATGCTCGGCCGTAATGGCGAGGCGACCGTGCGCGTCTCGACGCAGACGATCTTCGAGTGGCGCGAGGAAATCCGTACTCCTGGCGCGATATCCGGTGGCCGCGATGACGAGGTCCGCGCTGTGCGAGAGCAGCGCGCCGGTGTCGCCGTGGCGGGCGCGCACGCGCAGGCGGCCGTCGGCCAGTTCGTCTATGCCCTCGACCGACACCGTGTGGCGCAATTGCACCGGTTGGCATTTGTCGAGCAGTTCGCGACGGTAGAGCACGTCGTGCAGGCGGTCGAGGGTCTCGGTCGAAATACCTTTGTGGAACTGCCAGTGACCTGCGCGCACCTGGTCGCGGGTCGCTTCGGGCAGCCCGTGGAAGTAGTCCATGTAGCTCGGCGTGGTCATCTCGAGGGAGAGTTTGGTGAAATCCAGCGGGGCGAACCACGGGGTTCGGGTCCACCAGCGCACCGCGGGTCCGCCGCGCAGGTTCGCCTCGAGCAGGTCGAGCACGACCTCCGCGCCGGACTGGCCCGAGCCGATCACGGTGACCGCGTCCGCGGCGTGCGCGGTGTCGCGGTGGTCGAGATACGCGGAACTGTGCACAAGGGCCGGCGAGGACGTCGACAGTTGTTCGGGCACAGCGGGTTCGGTGCCGACGCCGACGACCACGTGCCGGGCGCGGATGCCCGCGGTCCCGCTCGCGGTGCGGACCCGCACGTCGAACACTCCGTCGGCGTCGTGCCACCGGACCTCTTCCACCGTGGTGCCGAAACGCAGCGACGGCAGTCGCCCGACCACCCACAGCAGATACGCCTCGTATTCGCGCCGCGTCGGGAAGAACTGCTCGCGCACCAGGAACGGATACAACCGGTCGACATCGGCCAGGTAGGCGAGGAACGACAGCGGATGCGTCGGGTCGACCAGCGAGACGAGGTCGGACAGGAAACTCACCTGGAGTTTGGCTTCGTCGAACATCAGCCCCGGATGCCAGCGGAATTCCTCGGCGGAATCCACCACAAGGACATCGGCGTCGGGGATGGTCGAGGCCAGTGCGGCCAATCCGAGGTTGAACGGACCGCAGCCGATCGCGAGGATGTCGACCGCATCGATCTCAGTCACGGGCGATCACCATCTCGTCGATCTCGCTGTCCATCGCCTCGGACTCCACTTCCAGTGCCACGCGCAGCAATTCGTCGAACAGCGTGGCGATGTCGTGCTCGGTCGACTCCGGGTTCAGCAAGGTCAGTTTCAGGCAGGTGCGCGGTTGTCCCTCGCCGTTGACCCGTACTTCGGTGCGTCCGATGAGCGCGATGCCGCCGCCGATGAGTCGCCGCCGGATCTGGGCGTTCACCTGGTCCACGTCCAATTCCTCACAGCGGTAACGGAAGACGACCGTGGTGAGGGTGACCGGTGCGACGAGTTCGAGCTGCGGTTCGGCGTCGATGCGCTGTTCGGCGTAGCGGGCCAGGTCGTGGCAGGTGTCGAGCATCTCCCCCAGGCCGGTGCGGCCGTAGGCCAGTACGGTGGCCGCGACCTTGAGGACGTCGGGTCGGCGGGTGGTCTGCAGGGTCTGGCCGAGCAGTCCGTCGTAGCCCGCGTCGATGTCGTCGTCGGGATTGAGGTAGGCGACCGACCGGTTGAGGGTGGTGAAACGCCGCTGGTCGGCGAGCAGCAGCACACTGGCCGCGGCGGGCTGCCAGCCGACCTTGTGCAGGTCGAGGGTGATCGAGTCGGCTCGGTCGATGCCGTCCAGGAGGTGGGCGAGCCGGTCGGAGAACAGCGAGCCGAATCCGTAGGCGGCATCGACGTGTAGCCACACGCCGTGCCGCTCGGCGATATCCGCGATGGCGGGCAGCGGGTCGATGCTGCCGAAATCGGTGGTGCCCGCGGTCGCGACGACGGCCACCGGGGTGTGGCTGACACCGAGCGCGGTCAGCAGGGTTTCCAGCGCTTCGGGGATCATCTGGTGCGCGGCGTCGACGGGCACCGGGATCGCCGCCGCTTCGCCCAATCCGAGTGCGGCGCAGGCGCGGTGCACGGAGAAATGCGCGATCCGCGAGCACAGCACCACCGGTCGTGGCAGGCCGCGCAGTCCGTCGTGGCGGATGTCGAGGCCGAAGCGAGCGGCCGTGTGATCACGGGCGACCAACAGCGCCAGCAGATTCGAGTAGGACCCGCCGGGACCGAAGACGCCGCCCGCCGTCTCGGTGAAGCCCGCCAGCCTGGCCAGCGCGTTGATCGTCCACTTCTCGATCGCCAGGGTCGCCGGGCCGGAATCGTAGGTGTCGAGGGAGGCGTTGGTGGCGCTGGCCAGTGCGTCGGCCACCACGGCCACGGTCAACGGCGGTGGTTGCAGGTGTGCGGCGCAGCGGGCGTCGGTGAGGTCGAGACCGTGGTCGGCGATCAGTTGGGCCAGGTGCGTCAGCGCCGCGGTCTCGCCGACACCGCGCTCCGGAATCCGTTCCGGGCCCAGCGAATCGGCGACCGAAGCCAGGACATCGGCGGGCGCGCCCGTGGGCAGCGGCGCGCGCTGTCGGGTTACGTCGACGGCCGACGCGACCCGTGCGAGTCCGTCGCCGACTTCCGACCAGCCCCGCCCCGGACCGGAAAATTTGGATGCTCTCCCCAGGGGATCGAATTCATGTGACACGGAAAGTCCTGACAGATCGAGACATTGTTGACGGTTCGGTTGTCGCGCGGATCATGTCGGCTCCGCCGCCCGCACGAGCTCGCTCAACGAGTGGCCGAGCGCGGCGGGTGTGCGGGCGACCAGCGCGGTGAGTATCGACGCGGCCCGCTCGGCGAAATCGGCGGTGCAGACATCGTTTCGGTAGTCGACCTCGAGCCGGACCGAGTCGTCGGGCCGGATTTCGAAGGTGAGGGTCAGCGGGTAGTTGGCGAGGCCGTGGGACACCGATTCGCAGGTCACGAGGGAACCGTGCGGCGTCGGGACGTTCCGCAGCGGCGCGTTGCGCACCGAGGCCATGATCTCGGCCACCGGGAACCGCCCGCCCGCCCTCCGTATCGCGGTGAGGATCGCGCCGTAGTCGACCGTGGCGAACTCCATCGAGTCGTAGACCACCGAAACCGCTCGGCGCATGGCCTCCCGCACGCTCGCGTTCGGATCGAAGGCGAAGCGCATCGGCACGATATTGCCGCTGTAGCCGACCCGGTCGGGCCGGGCGCCGGGACGGCGGTTGTCGGTGGGGACCAGCAGCACGTGGTCGGCGGCCCCGGTGATCGCGTACACGCCGAGTGCGCACAGGCCGACGAGTACGGCGTTCACCGTGGCTCCGAGTTCGCGGGAGACCGAATCGAGGGCGGTGACGTGGTCGGGTTCCAGCGTTCGGGTGAGCCGGGTCCCTTCGCCGTCCTCCATCGGGGACAGCCAGCTCTGGGCGGGGTCGATCGTCGGCAGCGAATCGGTCAGCGGGAACCGCACGTCCTCGGCCGCCCAGGTGCGCCGGGCGTGCCGCAGCGCGCGCTCGAGTGCGGCGGGGTCGTGATCGGTGGTCGGTGCGGTGTCGGGAAGGTCGGGCCAGGCGCCCGACAGCAGGGCGCCGAGCAGCAGCGGCCAAGAGGTGTCGTCCACCGCGAGGTGGTGCACGACCAGGATCATGGTGGCGCCCCTCGGCCTGCCGTGCACACGGGCGCGCACCGGTGGTTCGTGCGTGAGCCGGAACGGTGTGCAGGCGAGAGTCTGTGCGGCGGTGTGGATGTCGGTTAGTGGCGGAATGCCGTGCACGCCCCATTCCCATAGGGCTCCCGACTCGATCCACCGGCCGTGCGGACGGTGCGGTGTGCGATGCGGCACGCCGTCGGTGTCGAGTGCGACGATCGATCCGAGCACATCGGCTTCGCGGATGAGGAGTTCGAAGGCCGCCACCACCGACTCGGCGGTGTAGCCGTCGCCGAACTCCAGGACAAGGGCGATATTGTGCGAAACCGATTCCGGGTCGAGCTGGTAGATCCGCCACATCCGGTTCTCGGCGACGCCGAAGCCTCCGGGTCGGGTGGGCGCCGCGACGGTTTCCGCGGACGCGTGGTCGCCGCCGATGGCGGCGAGCCGTCGCCGCATCAGTTCCAGGCGCGGTTCGGTCAACTTGTTCACGGTTCTCCTGCCGAGGAGCCGTTCGCGGACCCCCGCGATGTGGAAGGCACTGTCTCCCCGATGGACTCGGAGTCGCGGTACAGGGTGTCGTGCCGCGTCGCGGTTTCCCGCACCCGGCTCACGTCGCCGACCACGCCGATCAGCCGTCCGCGCGCCCACAGCGGCGCCTGATCCTGGAAGTGCGGTGAGCATGGGTCGCCGCTGACGCCGAGCGGCACGATCCAGCGGCTGGCGTCGCGGTCGGCCAGATCCCACACGTACCGCGCCGCCGACCCGACCGCGCACGCGTGGGAGAACCCGACCGCGCTGCCGTTGGCGAGGACGCATTCGGCATCCCCGCCCAGCGGCCACGGATTCGGCCGCACCAGCGCGGATAATTCGGGGTGCCGAGGTGTCGCGCCCGCCAGGTCCATTCCGTGGATGGGCGCGAGGACATGCACGCTGCCCCAATTCGGTACGGCGTCGACGGATGCGGTCGCGGTCGCGACGGATTCGAGTGTCGCGCGGAGTATCTGTTCGATATCGACGCCGAGCGCGGGGCACCGATCGAGAACCGATTCGAGCGCGGCCGCGATTCGGGTGCCCGCGACGAACCAGGGATCGAACACCCGTGGGAACGCGTGCGGCGCACCCAGTCCGGCGAGCGCGTCGTGACCGGCGATGCTCGCCACCAGTTTCGAGCGGACTTCGGCGAACAGGTACGCGTCGGTGCTGTCGACCGCCATAGCGCGATCCCACGCCAGTAGACGGTCGCGTAGTGCTCGCGCGGCCGGGGAGAGTGCGTCCATACCTGGCAGTCGACGCAGGATCGCGTCCGCCTGATCCAGGACGACATCACCGTGGATGTTCTCGCAGTCATCCACCGACACGGCCGCGTCGGTGTCGAGCAATGTGCCGATACGCTCCGCCCGGAAAGCTGCGGCGCATTCGGTGGTCACCGGCTGGAGTGGTTCCGTATCGCGGATGCGTTGATTGGCGATCACCGCGTACCCGGCGACTTCGGCGTAGAAATCTCTGTCCGACACCGAGTCAGTCGCGTAGCCCCGCCATTGGTAGCGCCGGTCCCAACCGGGCACGGGCAGCCAGTAGTTCTCCGACGCACGCACCGGTGCGCGACCGACCACATGCCTGGTCACCTTCCCGTCGATATCGGCGATGACGATTCGGTTGACCGGCTCGACCCAACCCCCCAGCGCTTGCTCGACATCGGCTACGGTCCGGGCGAACAGCACATCGAGGACAGCGTCGAAGTTCACGTCGGGATCGCACAGCATCGGGCTGCGCAGACTCAGCGCGAACGCGTCGTCGGGGCCGCCGAACACGATCGGTCCGTTGTCGGTGGCGATGGTTTCGATGTCGACGGGATCACCGTCGCGCACCAGAATTCGTTCGCGCGTGCTCGACGCGACGAGTGGACCGTCCGCGGATTCGGAGATCACGCCGCGCTCGGTCCGGGTCAGCTTCTCCACGTAGAGATCCTGGTAATCGGCCATGGCATTGGTGATCCCCCACGCCACCGAACCGGCGTGCGCGAAATGCGGAAGTCCGGGAACCCCGGCGAAAGCGAAGCCGACGATGTCGAATTCCGGTGCCGCGAGGTGGAATTGCTGATAGATGCCGGGCAGTTCGAGGAATCGGTGCGGATCGCCCGCGACGATCGGGGCGCCGGTCGCGGTCCGCGCGCCCGCTATCGCCCACGCATTGCTGCCCGAAAGGGCCTCACCCACCGGCGTAGTCCGCGAATCCCCCACCGGCACAGCACCTGCCGTGCACGCGAGCAGTTCGGCGAGGAAAGCGTCGTCCGGACGCGGCGGAACGGTCGTGTCGGTGTCGTCGACTCCTTCACAGTCGAACAAGGTCAGCGCGGCGCCGCCGACTGCACGGCAGGCGTGCAGGCGCCACAGTTTCGTGGTGAAGCGGCCGAACAGGATGTGGTGCACGAGGAAGACCGAGATCGGCGTCCACGGCTGCCACGGCACGGGCCGGTGGTCGAATTCGGTGAGTTCGACGGCCTGCACGGTGTCGAGGGTGCTGTTGATGCCGTCGACGTAGGCTGCGAGCAGTCGCCGGGTGCGCGTCGAGGACGCCGCGTGGATGCGCCGCGCCGCTGAGTCGATGCGGGCGCGGCGGGCGAACTCGTCCCAGCCGACGGCGGTCGCCCCGAACACCTGCGCCGTGCGGCCTTCCGCGCGCAGCCGCAGGAATTCGATCTGCCAGCCGCGATCGACCCCGCAGGCGTGGCCTTGACCGAACAGCGCGTCCTCGGCCGAGCCCGCGAGAATGTGCGGGATGCCATGCTCGTCCCGCAGGATCTCCACTTTTCCGGAATTCGTCGAGCTCATGAGGCGGCCGCCGTCACGGTGGGCCGCGTGTCCTCGACCGGGCGGAATTCCGCGATCGGGTTAACCAGCGCGTGGTCGGCGTCGAGAAGCGTCGAATACGACTCGCCGAGTTCGACCATGCGCCGATTGTTCGACAATTGCAGCTGATTCATGTGGATGGCCTTGAAGGTCGGCGCGAACAGATCCCAGCGGCGGAACCGGTCCGCGAGTTCCGGATGTGCCCGCTGGAAATCGATGACGCTGCCCGCGACGACCGCCCAGAACGACCGGTCGTCCAACAGGCCGCCCGCATGCAGGATCGCGGCGAGATGGCGGAGAAAATCGTCGAACACATCCGAGAGCACACCGAGGTTCCTGATGTCGTCGCCCGCCCGCGACACGACCCGGCGACATGCTTCGGGCAGTCCGTCGGCCTCGCCGAATATCGACACCTCCTCGCCGATGTCCTTGAGCATCGCCCGCACCGGGACCCCGGCGTCGAGGACGAGGATCAGGTTCTCGCCGTGCGGTGAGAATTTCAGTTCGTACCGGTAGAGCAGGTAGATGATCGGATGCAGGTAGCAGCGCAGATACCGCTCGAGCCAGTCGCGGGGCGCGAGCGCGGAACGGTCGATCAACGCGCCGACCAGCGGTACGCCGTGATGGTCGATATGCAGCAGTGCGGCCATGGTGGCGAGCTGTTCGTGCTGGTGAACGCGCGGGATCGGGCTTTCGCGCCACAGGGCCGAGAGCAGTTTGCGGTACTCCGATCCCGGCGAGGTGATCGCGGTGATATTCGTGGCGCGATATCCGATCGCCGCGACCTCGAACAGCATCGTGAAACCGAGCGAACGCAGATATTCGTCGCAGGCCACCGTCCGGCGCACCCAGTCGTTGATGGCCGGAGTGGTCCGCATGTAGTCCGCCGACATGCCCCTGGTGAATCCCATATTGACAATGGACAGAGCCAGTTTCACGTAGTGTCCGCGCGGACGGCTCGTATTGAACACGGTCCGGATGGACTGCTGGGCCTGATACAGGTCCTCGCTCTGCCCGACCTCCACGATCTCGCGGTCGGCGATGTCAGTGGCGTGCACGCGGCGAATCTTGTTGTCCCACTGCCACGGATGCACCGGCATGTAGTAGTAGGCGGCGGGGTCAAGCCCCTGCTCGGTGAGTATCCGGTCGAAGCGCGCGAGGTTTCGCGCACCGATTTCGTCGCGCACGAGGTTCTCGTAGTCGACTCCGGATACCGACGCGAAATCGGTGTTCGCACGCCACACCGCGACCCAGGTCAGCGGAAATCGCGCACCCGATTCCGGGGCGTAGCACTCGATATCGCGCGCGCCGAATCCGAGGCGCCCCGCGTTCGCGACCAGACACGGATGCCCCTCGGTCATCGTCGCCTCGATCGTCTGGAAGTCGCCGCGCGCCAGTTCGTGTGACGGAATGCGCCGTGAATCCGGCCGTTGGGCGCCGATCGCGAGGGTGTTGGTGAATTCCTCGAGGTATTCGGGCATGGCGTCACGGGTGATGCCGAGCGCTTCGCCGATATCGATGACGAGTTCGACGGCGTCGATCGGCAGCGGTTGGTCGTCGCGAATCCTGCGCAGCGACGATTCGTCGATACTCCAGCTGTCCAGCGACAGGATCTCCGCGCGGAACCGGTACTCGGTGTGCCCGTCACCGGAACGCACCGAATACTCACCGGGCGCGACCTCGACGGGGCGCAGGAAGCGTTCGTGGCTGAACTCGGCGAGGATCTTCTTCGCGATCCGCACCTGATAGGTCTGCCGGTAGGTGTTCATCGCGCGCCCCCTTCGGCGCGCGCCGACACGTCGGCTGTGGTCAAGCCGCCGTCGGTCACCCGGAGGAAATCCGCACGCGTGCAATAGCTCAGCCGCGCGATCTTGTCCGCGACGGGATGATCACCTTCCACCACGAACCCGACCGCCGCATTCAGCCGCTGAACCTCGAGATTGCGCACGTCCGGTTCCACCACGACCCGCTGCGCACCGACCTCGAGGAACGCGGTCCGCATGATGTGCAGCATCACCGCGGCCGTGAACCCGGACAGCTCGCGTTCGCTGCTGGCCACAAGCAGATGCATGCCGATATCGCCCGACCGGTGCGAATACCCGGTGCCCGGCGCCGCCAAATCGCCGATGGTCGGATCGTAGAGCTCGAACAGGAACTCGGGACTGCCCTCGTAGTAGCCGATGCGCAGCCCGAAATGCGCCGCGCCGCCGGTATTCGCGCTGTGCCGGATCAATTCCTCCGCGTCCGCGCGCGAGCAGTCCAGCATCCCCCAGTACTCGGCCTTCGGGTGGGTGAGCCAGCGGTGCACGGTCTCCGCGTCCCGCACGAGGTCGACCGGGCGGGACTCGAAGTGGTAGCCGGTGGCGAGATTCGCGATGGCACGGTCGATTTCATCGTCGGCGAGCGCGGTCACCTCGTGGAAGATCCGCGCCGCCCACGACACCCGCTCCCCCGCCAACTCCACGAGGCGCTCGGCCAGCCCCGCGGGCGTGCGACGCAGGAATACATCGGACACGGTCAAGCCGGGGACATCGAGCCAGCGACGCAGGTGGGCGGTGAATGCGGTCGCCGACACGGAATCGCCGCCGAGCGCGAGAAAATCGTCGGTGACCCCGATCGGGCCGGTGTTCAGAACCTCCGCCAGGACGGTCACCACCGCCGCTTCGAGCGGGTCGCGCGGCGCGACCGTAGCCGGACGCGACTCGACCTCGGTGAGTGCACGGATCTTCGCGCGATCGTATTTGCCGTTGGCGGTCAACGGCATCGCCTCGACCACCGTGATCGACCGCGGAATCATATGCGGCGGAAGCGTTCCGGTCAGCGATTCCCGGAGGCGGTCACCGGAGGCGGTCGCGATGACGGCGGCGCGCAGCTCGCGGCCGTCCGACCAGGCCAGTGCCGCGCCGACTTCGTCCAGGCCGAGCAGCGCCGCCTCCACCTCGCCGAGTTCGACACGGTAGCCGCGGATCTTGACCAGATGGTCGGCGCGGCCGAGGAAGTCGAGCACCCCGCCCGGCAGGTACCGGACCGTGTCGCCGGTGCGGTACCAGCGCACACCGTCCGCCTGAACGAACCGGTCGGCGGTGCGTTCCGGATCGGCCCGATATCCGCGCGCGACACCGGCTCCGCCGATCCAGAGCTCACCGGGAACGAGGTCGGGCCGATCACGCCCGAGACCGTCGACCACCCGGCAGCGCACCCCGCGCAACGGGGCGCCGTACGGGACGAACGCCGCGTCCGGGGCCACCTCGTCGGCCTGGCAGATCGTGGAATGGATCGCGGTCTCCGTGGTGCCGCCGAGACCGGCGACCCGGCACGCGGGCAACTGCGCGGCGACTCGACGCGGAAGCGACACCTCGACCTTGTCACCGCCGAGCAGGATCACTCGAAGCGTGGCGGGCAACGCATCGGTGTCGAGAAGCATGCCGAGCACCGACGGCACGCAGTTGAGGACCGTCACCGCGTGTTCACGCATCGAGCGGGACCAGGCACGGGCCTTGTCGTGCTCGTCGTCGCCCGGCACGACGACCGCGCCGCCGACGGCCAGTGGAGCGAACACGTCGAACACCGACAAGTCGAACTCCGGCGAGGAGATCTGCACCGCGCGGTCGCCGGGACCGAGGTCGAACCGCTGGACGAGGTCGGTGAGTGTGGCGACAGCAGCGCCGTGCGTGACCTCGACACCCTTCGGGACACCGGTCGAGCCGGAGGTGAACAGGATGTAGGCGAGCGAATCCGGTGACACCGGAACGGAATCGACGGGCGTGGCCGTGACCGCTACCGCGATGTCGAGCACCTGACTGGGCGAATTCGCCCATACCTCAGTGTGATCGGTGAGAACGGCCGACGGTTGCGCCAACTCCACGATGCGGGCGCGGCGGGCCTGCGGCTGAGTGGGCGTGATCGGAACATAGGCGGCCCCCGCGGCGAGCACACCGAGCGCGGCCACGATCTGCTCACCCCCCTTCGGCAGATCGAGCACCACGACATCACCGGGACACACGCCCACAGTCCTCAGTGCGCCCGCGATCCGGAGAGCCTGCGCGGCCACTTCGGCATGCGTGCGGACACACTCACCGTCGACAACGGCGACGCCGGGTCTTCGCGGAGCCTCGGCGAAGAAGTGGCCGTGCAGTGTCCCGTCGAAGTATTCGGTGTCGGGCAGCGGATGCTCGAGCGCGATCCGCTGTGCCCGAACGTTTTCCGGAACCGGGTCCGGAGCGGGCTCTCCCCACTCGCCCTCGATCAGCAGTCCGAGCAGCCGCAGGTAGTAGTCGAACATCGCTCGCGCGGTATCGATGTCGAGATCGGAGGACCGGACGTCCCAGTTGAGCAACAGCCCACCGGCGACCTCGGTGACCTGGGCGTCGAGCAGCACCTGCGGGCCCTGCGACACGATCCAGGACGGCTCGCCCAACACCTCGGTCACCGCGGGCGAGAACAGTTCGCCGAGCCCGAGCGCACTGGTGAACACCACCGGCGAGATCACCGGCTCGCCGCGTTCCCGGCTGAGTTCGCGCAGCACGTCGAGACCGCCGAAGCTGCCGTGCGCGGCCGCCTCGTGCATCGCGGCGCGCATGTCCGCGGCACGCTCGGCCAAGGTGCGCGGCTCGGTGAGATCGACGGCGACGACGAGTGAGGACGTGAAATCCCCGACCACCGATTCCGCGTCCGCGTGGGTGGAATCGCGGTCGAACAGCGGCACCGTCAAAAGGAAACGCGGATCGCGGGCATACGCGCCGACGGCCTCGGCGAAGACGGCCGCGACGGCGGCGGCCGGGGTGACGCCGTTGGTGCGCGCGTGCGCCTCGAGACGGCCACGTTCGGCGGCGTCGATCGCGTGGTGCAGGCGCACGGTGGCCGGCTCTCCCGCCACACGTGTCGAGGTCGGCAGTTCCGGCGGTCCGGGTAGACGCGGTATCCGCTCCCGCCACCACGCGATATCCGCCGCGCGGGCGGGGCGTGCCGCGCGGGCCGCGGACAGTTCGGGGAAGGTGACCGTCAGCGCGGGCAGCGTCTCACCCCGGCACAGGCGGGCCAGGTCGTCCACCAGCACCCGGTAGCTCATAGCGTCGGCGGCGACCATGTCCACATCCAGGTGCACCCGGCCGCTCCCGTCGGGCAGAAGGGTCAGTTCCGCGCGCAGCACCGCGCCGTCCTCGATCGGCATGCGGCGATGAGTGCCTTCGCGCCGCCGCCGTTCCAACAGCGCGGCGATCTCGTCGGGAGGTTCGCGGCGCGCGTCGTCGACCACGCATGCGCCGGGATGCGCGGTCCCGATACGTTGGGTGCCGTCGGGCATGACCCGAACGCGCAGCATCGGATGCCGGTTCAGCAATTCGACCACGGCGGCCCGGAAACGCTCGGGTTCGATTCGCCGCCCGTCGAATTCGATGTAGAGATGCGCGGCGACACCACCGAGGGCGTGACTGTGCGAGCGCCCGATCCAGTAGGCGTGCTGCATCGGCGCGAGCGGAAACGCGGCATCGAGGTCGACACCTTGCGCCGCGGTATCACTTTCGGTCGTGTCGATGAGGAGCGCTTCCCACGCCCGCACGGTCGGAGTCACCGCCAGTCGCGCGAAATCGATGTCGTAGCCGCGCTTTCGCCAGCGCCCGGACAATCGCATCATGCGCAACGAGTCCAGTCCCTGGGCGATGAGATCACCCTCGGGGTCGAGATCCTCCGGCGCCGTTCCCATGACCGAAGCCACGTCCGCCCGGATGTCGATATCGGTCTCGGGACGTGTGATCACCATGAAAATGCCTCTCGCAGATCATAAATTGGCACAGAAGAGCCGCAAGCCACTCGCGTATCGCGGATCGATCAGTCGCTGCTCACGTCGGCGCGCGACAACCGCGTGACGCCGATGACGAACACCGCCGAACAGAGCGCCGCGAAATAGAGGAACGACCCGTTCTGCCCGCCGAAGACGCTGTCGAATGTGGCCATCTGACCGACACCCAGTTCACCGTTCTTGAACGGTGACAGTTCCTGCAGCGTCTCCCCCACGTCACCGGGGATGAAGCCGACGAAGACTTCGAGACCGAACTTCCAGAGCAGCACGATCATGACCACCAGCCCCGGCTTCGGCACCAGCGCCGCCAACCCGAGCCCCAACGCACAGACCAACACCGTGAAAAGCGGTATGCCGCACCATAATCTGATCCCATCGGCGGACAGGATGTCGACGCGTCCCCAGATCTCCGGAAATATCCGAGGGAAACCCCAGAGGATGGCGAACGTGGTCACCGCCGCCGCGGCGGCGCCGATCCCGCCGAACACGATCAGTTTGGCGACCGGTAGCAGTGGGCGGCGCGGCTGAATCCGGTAGACGATCTGAAGCGTGTCGTCCTTGAACTCCGAACACAGCGACGAGACCGCACCCGACATGAGGATGAATGTCGAGAAGATCAGTATCCAGTAGGCGGCGTTGTCGGTGTCCATACCGCCACCGCCGTCGAGCCTGTTCGATTCCACCGCCGCGGCGATTCCGTAGTTCAGCGCGGCGGGAATCAGAATCGCCGATGGAATGACCAGGTACCACAGTGGATTACGCCACGACAGTTTCGCCATCTCACTGCGCACCGAACGCACCAAGTGATTCACCGGGCGCCTCCGGTCGCGGCGTATTCGACACTGTTCCTGGTGATCTCGAGGTAGGCCGATTCCAATTTGCGAGGTCCCGCCCCCTTGGCGACCGTCAACTCCTTGCTGGTGTCCGACAGCACTCGCCCACGGCCCATCACCACGATCCAGGTTCCGGTGATCTCCACCTCGGTCAGGTCGTGCGAGGCCACAAGCAGGCACTTCCCTTCCCCGGCGAGTTCGACGAACAGTTCGCGCAACCACAGCGTCCCCTCGACGTCCAGCCCGTTCGCGGGTTCGTCGAGGACGATCGTGTGCGGGTCGCCGAGCAGGGCCGAGGCGATGCCGAGCCGCTGCAACATCCCGTAGGAGAAGCGTCCGACCGGGCGTTTCGCGACCGTGGCCAGCCCGACGCGCTCGAGCACCGGGCCGATCGCGCGGTCGGCGACACCGCCCAACCTCGCCTGCCACCGCAGATGTTGTTCGGCGGTGTGGCGCGGACTCCGGGAGAACGCGCCGAGGCTGAACCCGATCTCCCGGATGGTGTCGCCGAACTCGCGCAAGGTAGAGCCGTCGACCGTGACCCGCCCGGAATCCGCACGCGTCAGGCCCGCGATCATGCGCAGAACCGTGGTCTTTCCCGCGCCGTTGGGCCCGAGAAGGTAGGTGATCGCGCCGTTCTCGGCGGTGAAACCCACATCTCGCACGGCGATCCGGTCACCGAAGCTCTTGGTGACACCGCTGACGCTGATCATGCTCGAAGCCCCGTCGCGACCCCGCCTAGTAACCGAAGTCCGGATTACCCGAGCACTGCAGTTCCTGGCATATCCGCTTCCAGTCGAACTTCCACAGGCCCGCATCCCGCAGGAAGTGGTAATTCGTTGTCTGCGCGGGGATTCCGGCCATCACACCGTGCACGGTCACCGACAAGGAGTCCCCCGAGATACGAACCGGCCCCACCGCGCGCCCCTGCAGCGAGAAGAAGTCCATGGTCTTGCTGAACTGCATGACCTTCTCCAGTTCCGCGCGGGCGCTCGGACCGTTGTAACTCACCTCGACCTTCGGCCCGATCCCGATATTCGGGTTCCAGAACGCCGCGAACTGCCGCTCCAACTGGTCCAGGCTCGGCTCGGCCGCACTGACGTACAGATCTCCGACCTTGGCGTCGCGCAGCGACACATCGGCCGAGGCGGGCGCGACCGCCCCCATGCCGAACAGGGCGACGGCCACACAGGCGAGGACGAATTTGCTGGCTCTAACCATGACACCTTCTCAGAACAGGCCTCGGGGAACTTCCGATAGCGACCGAACTACGGAGTTGCTCCGCAACAACCACCGGCCGTGCGGGTTTCGCGCGTTCGGCGCAACCGGACAAAGCGAACAATAGCGACACCTCTTAGGTAAGTCAAACCTAAGTTGCGAAAATTTTGCCCGACCCGACGGGAATTGGCAAGCCCGTCCTGTCGACAGCGCCGCACCAGCCTACAAGCTGGCCTACAACGACAGGGCGTAGGATTGCTGCCGATGGGGATCGGACCAAACTGTTCGCATATCGTCGTCCCGGCCGAATCCGAACGATACCTTCAGGTTTCATCTAGACGGCGGTAGACATGAGGAAGTTGCAACGCAAGTCCTATCTACAACCGTAGGTCGAATCAGACTTGTCACCACCGCAATTCAGCGATCAACCTAGAATCGACTCACACGGCGACACAGGCCCGAGCGGGCATAGGCATGTCGAGTTGCCCACGCGGTGTAAGCATCACGACGAAGCGGTTGGTGATGCTCATGGCTCGGGAGCAGGCGGTAACCGTCGAGAAACCGCACGGCAGGCTGGGTGACCAGCGGTTGACCTGACCGATCAGGAGGCAGGATGCGAGCACGCGCGCACGCTCTGGCGGCAGGAAGACGACACTCCGTCGCCCGCCGCCGCGACGGAACGGTTGTCGCGACGGGCGCGAGCTCCGCGGGCGAGTGCCGTGTCGAATCATGGCACGACGTAGTGTCCGTCGCGGCGGGAAACGTGCACACGGCGACCAACACGGGCAGGTCCCACACCGTCGCCGTTCGGTCCGACGGAACCGCGCTGGCGAGTGGATGGAACGGCGACGGCCAATGTGACGTCGCCGCGTGGCGAGATGTCGTAGCGATCGCGGCGGGTTGGCGGCGCACACTCGGGGTCTGCGCCGACGGCACGGTGGTCGCGGCGGGCAGGACCGCCGAAGGCGCGTGCGATGTGCGGCACTGGCGCGAGGTGGTCGCCGTGTCGTGCGGCGACTGGCATTCGGTTGCTGTGACGTCGGACGGCACGGCCGTGGCCGTCGGGGTCGATCGACGAGGACAGTGTTCGGTCCGCGCTTGGCACGACCTGTGCGATATCTCGGCCGGATATCTCCACACGGTCGGCCTCCGCGCCGACGGCAGAGTGGTCGCGACCGGAGACCGAACGACCGGAGCGTGCGACGTCGAACACTGGGAAGACGTGGTCGCGCTGAGCGCGGGCAGCTATCACACCGTCGCCGTCATGGCGTCCGGGCTGGTTCTCGCGGTCGGCGACAACAGCCTCGGACAGTGCGAGGTCGGCGCGTGGCGCGATGTCGTCGCCGTTTCGGCAGGCTCGACACACACCCTCGGGTTGCGCGCGGACGGCACGGTCCTCGGCGCCGGAAACAACGCGAACGGTCGATGCGACGTCGGCGCCTGGTCGGACGTCCGGGGCTAGCTGCTTGCTTTCACGCCCGCGTGAACGGCTGTTCGTCGGGCGCGGGTCCGAATCGGCGGCGATACGCGCTGGGGGTCAGCCCGGTTCGGCGGCGCATGACCGCTCTGAGATTGGACGCGGTTCCCAGTCCGCTGGCGTGGGCGACACGGTCGAGGTTGCGTTCGCCGCGTTCGAGCATCCGACACGCCAGCGTGGCCCGTTCGGCGGTCAGCCATGCCAGGGGTGTGGTTCCCAGTTCCGCCTGGAATCGGCGATGCAGGGTGGCGGGACTCAGCACCGCGCGGGCGGCGAGGTCGGCCACCGACATGGGCTGGTCGAGGCGGGTTCGAGCCCACGCGAGCACCGGCGTCAGCGAGGTGTCGCGCACGCCGGGAACGGGCCGCTCGACGAACTGTCGCTGTCCGCCGTCGCGGTGCGCGGCGAACACCAGGCGGCGGCTCACCGCGTTGGCGATCTCGGCGCCGTGGTCGCGGCGGATGAGATGCAGGCCGAGATCGAGCGCGGCGGCGCTGCCCGCGGCGGTCAGCACGTCACCGTCGTCCACGTAGAGCACGTCCGGTTCGAGCAGCACCTTCGGATAGCGTGCGGCGAAGCTGTCGGCCCAGCTCCAGTGCGTGGTGGCCCGGCGCCCGTCGAGAACCCCGGCCTCGGCCAGGGTGAACGCGCCGGTGCAGAAACTCACCAGTCGCGCGCCCCGTCGCGCGGCCCGCCCGACCGCCCCCACCACGGCCCGCGAGCAGCCCGCTTCGGGGTCGGGGCGATTCGGCACGATCACGGTGTCCGCCGCAGCGACCGCGTCCAGTCCGGCCACCTCGCCCAACGTGAAGAACCCACCGTGCATCCGCACCGCACCCCCTTCGGCGCACACGCCGAACTCGTACCACTCCCGCCCCAACTCCGGGCGGCGCAGCCCGAACAACTCGGTCGCGACACCCAACTCGAACGGATTGGAGCCCTCGTCGACGATCACCACCACCCGATGCGAGGATCCACGCGACATCTGCGATTCCTAGCACTTCCGCGGCCGAAGCGCAGTGCCGACGATGGAACGGTGAGCAACGAACCGGTCGACCTGCGCGCAGCGCTCGCGACATTCGACGACCTGTGGGCGCCTCGAATCGCCGCACGGGTCAACGACTACGACGTCCGCATCGCCAAAGTCGCGGGCGAATTCACCTGGCACCGCCACGACCACACCGACGAATTCTTCCTCGTCCTCGACGGAGAACTCCGAATCGCCCTGCGCGACAGCGACAGCGACAGCGAGCGCAGCGTCACCCTGCCCACCGGTTCGGTGTTCGTCGTCCCCGCGGGCATCGAGCACAAACCGTCCTCGATCGACGGCGCGTCGATCCTCATGTTCGAGCCCACCGGCACACCCAACACCGGCGACAAGCACGAGCAGCTACCCACCCACATCGCGACGACCACGGGACGCGCACTCGAT
Source organism: Nocardia bovistercoris (assembly GCF_015674855.1). Lineage (GTDB taxonomy): Bacteria > Actinomycetota > Actinomycetes > Mycobacteriales > Mycobacteriaceae > Nocardia > Nocardia bovistercoris. The sequence goes on from NZ_JADMLG010000015.1 coordinate 173,876, forward strand.
TGAACGTGCGCGCCACGTGACGACAGACCTCACCGATGGATCATGGTGGCGGGGACCAGGCGCTATCAGCGAATTCCCAGGAAAGATCGCTACCAGCCGAGGTCCGCGGCCCGGGAGGGGCCGTATTCAGGGAATAGGTGTACGGATGCCGCCGGTCGGGCAGGATCGTGGCATGGGGACGGAGAAAGCGCGCATGCTTCGGGGCGAATTGTATCGGGACAACGATCCTGAGCTGGTGGCTGAGCGTCGTGCGTGTCAGGTGTTGCTGGACCGATTCAACGCGACCCGATCGGGCGAGGATTCCGAACGCCGTGCGATTCTCACGAAGTTGCTCGGCGCCATCGGCGACGGCTCTTGGATCATGCCGAGGTTCCAATGCGACTACGGTCATCTGATCACCTTGGGCCGCAACAGTTTTCTGAACTACGACGCGATTGTGATGGACTGCGCGCCCGTCGTCATCGGCGATGATGTCTCCATAGGTCCGCGTGCGCAATTGCTGACCGCACTGCATCCGATGCAGGACCATGAACTGCGCCGTCAGCGCTGGGAGACGGCCGCCCCGATCACCATCGGCGACAACGTGTGGCTGGGCGGCGGCGTCATCGTCTGTGCCGGTGTCACGATCGGCTCGAATGCCGTCGTCGGCGCGGGCAGCGTCGTCACGAAAGACCTGCCCGCTCAGGTCTTCGCCGCGGGGAACCCTTGCCGGATCATCCGCACGCTCTGAGGCTTCGGGCGCGTCGCGCCCGTCCGCGCCATTGGTGAGTTCTTGGAGGATCTTTGGATCCCGCCGACACAGTGATGACACGGCGATCGTGGCCGTGGACAAGGCGGGAAACCGCCGGTCCGTATTGCACAGGCAACAGCCATCTGGCGAGTATTCGTATACGGAGGAAATCATGTTCGGAATCATTCGTGGCGCCGGTCGGACCGCGCGCGCGGCGGTCGGCGTACTCGCGGCGACGACAGCGGTACTGCTCACCCCGGCGACCGCTCAGGCCGGACCGGGCCCGGTCATCCCACCCGAAGCGGTGAACCCGGAGACGGGCTACGTGTCCATCACGGAAGCGACCCTGACCGGCTACCCGTATGTCGGAATGTACATTTCGGTCAAGGGTGCCTCCAATGTCCCGTTGTGGTGCACCTACCAGCTCTTCGACTGGGACGACTGGCGTGACCTCGACGGTGGACCGCAGCCCCTCACCGTCAAGCCCCAAGGCGCCACCGCTTTCACGATCGGCGAATACGTCCAGGGCGTGCCCAATCACGACCATTCGGCCTTGGTGCACTGCGGGGGTGGGCGGCCCGGGCACGTGACCTACGCCGAGATCTACTACTCGACGAACAGGACCAACATGGGCCCGTCCATCCATTAGTCGGACCGGAATTCGGCCGATGCTGCGACTCCTCCTCCCAGGAGCGGGTGGATGGCACCGCGCCGCGCCTACCGCCAGAGCGGGCTGTCGACGAAGTGGTTGTCGAACCTCTCCATGGTGTCGAGAACCTCTTCGGGGCTCGCCTTGCCCTGCCGGATGCGATCGACGAGACGGAAGTACTCGAACCGTTCGATCCCTGGGGTGAAGACGATCAGGACGTCCGCTGAAGCGTCGGCGGGCGCGGCCCAGGCGTGGGTCGTGTTCGGTGGAATCAACAGAAAATCGCCTGAGCCGATGGTGACCACCTCTTCCCCTGCCAACACCCGCAGCCTGCCGTCCAGCATGTAGAACAGCTCGGCCGAGGTGGTGTGGTAGTGCGGCGGTGGGCCGTCCGTCCCGGCGGCGAGCAACGTCCGGTTGGCGCTCATCTTGCCGCCGGTCATATCGTGGTCGGCGTACAAACGCACGCCAAGTGTCTCGAGTAGCTCGGTTTCGTCGTACCGGACGAGCAGTGCGCGATCGGATGCATCGTCAATGGTCACGGCCTCGGTTGTCATGTTCTCTCCTGGCGTCGGATCGGGTGAACGAGGGCATCGCCGCATCGGAATTGCCCGCACCGGAACAGAGCGTGCGACAGCGGGAGTTGTGACATCCCAATCGGACTATGTGACATAGGGCACACATCTACCGTGTATGTCACGTGCGCTCCCCGGTGCGCCTCTGTGCTGGTAAACGAGGAGGCACGAAATGACACCGCCTGGAACGGACCCCACCGAGGTAGTCACCACCCAGTTCCTCGACCACCGAGAGCTGCTGTTCTCCGTGGTCTACAACATGCTCGGCAGCGTCGCCGACACCGAGGACGTGCTCCAAGAGGTCTGGCTGGCCTGGTCGGCCAGGCACCGTGGTTCCGAGGCCGCACCGATCGACAACCCGCGCGCCTATCTGATCCGGATCGCATCGAACAAAGCGTTGGCCCGCCGCACCGATCTGAGCCGCAGGCGCGAGGTCTACGTCGGTCCGTGGCTGCCCGAGCCGCTGCTCACCGACAACGACCACGCGGCCGAATCCGCCGATCGGGCGCAGTCGCTGTCCACGGCCGTACTGGTCGTGCTGGAAACCCTGTCGCCGCTGGAGCGCGCGGTTTTCGTACTGCACGAACTGTTCGGCTTCAGCCACGCGGAAGTAGCGCGGCTACTCGATCGCACACCGGAGGCGGTTCGCCAGCTCGCCACCCGCGCGCGCAAACATGTGCGAGCGCGCCGCCCGCGATATCGAGCCGATCCGCGGGTCGGCGCGGAAGTGGCCGAGCGCTTCGCCGCCGCCGCATTGGGTGGCGACCTGCCCGGTTTGCTCGAGCTTCTCGCACCGGATGTGACGCTGATGACCGACAGCGGGGGCAAGGGACCTGCCTACAGTATGGAACCGGTGCTCGGCCGCGCCGACGTGGCCGCGGCCTTACTTGCCATCACCGCGAATCGTCCGGGAGACATGAGCATTCGGTATCGATCCGTGGCAGGCGACCCGTGCGCCCTGGTGTTCTCCGGCGAAAGCCCGTTGGCTGCGGTGGTACTCGACCTCACAGTCGATGGCCACCGGATCGCCGGGATCTATTCCGTGACGAATCCCGACAAGATGTCGGGCATCCGGTGAGCTGTGTCGACCCGAGGTCAGGTCGATACGGCATGGAGCCCGAGGTATCCGAGTACGGCCGCGGCCGATCCGGCGGCGACGCTGCCCGCCGCGTAGCCGATCGCCTGCCAGAACGCGCGTTGTTCGGCCAGGCGTACGGTTTCGTAGCTGAAAGTGCTGTAAGTGGTGAAGGCGCCGCAGAATCCGGTGCCCGCCAACAGCATCCACGTGGAAGGCAGGCCGGCTCCGGTCAGGGCGCCGAGCACGAGACAGCCCGAAACGTTGACGGTGAACGTCCCCCACGGGAACCGGCCGCTGTGACGAGCCTGCACTGTCCTATCCAGCAGATACCGCAACGGCGCACCGACCGCCGCACCCATGATCACCAGCACCACGTTCACCGCCGATTCCGTCCCATCGCGGCCTGTCCCACGGTTCGAGCGACTCCGATCCCCGCAGCCGCGGCCCCCACCGCCGTGACCAAGGTGGCGGCCAGATACGCCGCGCCAACCAGTACCGTGCCCTCCGCGAGCAGGGCGCGAATGTCGTTGGCGTAGGTGGAGAACGTGGTGAACCCACCGAGCACTCCGACCCCGAAGAACGGGCGGACCAACGGATGGGGCGAAGACCGCAGTTCGGTGATCACCACCATCAGCGCACCGAGCAGGAAACTGCCGACCACGTTGATCACGAAGATCGCCCACGGGAACCCGCCGACCGCTGCGGGCCACACCAGGGTCGCCCCGTATCGACCCAACGCGCCCACCGCTCCCCCGACGGCGATCACCAGAAGGATGGCGCCGTGCGTGGCAGCGAGTTCGCGACGCTGTCCAGGAGAACTCAGGTCGATATCGGAATCGACGGGCGTCGAAGACTCCGGCGGATCTGTGGGCACGAGCACTCTCCTACTCCAGAACACCCGACAGCGGGCAGATCAATGGGGTAGGGACTGTTGGCGGCGAACCGCACCGCAGTTGTTCCGGACCGACGTCCGGAGCGGCGAGCCCCACCGCCGCGCGGAAAGCCTACCCCAACCACCCAGACATACGGTTCACCCGCATGCGATAGAACCACGACAGCGCTGACCCGCACCAAATACCCGGAGGCGCTCCGGAGGACGCCTCGCGCGGGTCGGGGTCGGGACTGGCAGGGACCGGTATTCGTGTAGTCGGTGTTCGGGTCTATCGGAACGGTAGCGGTCAGTCCGCGACCCCTTCCAGAACAAAGCTTTGTAACGGGTGGTCGGCGCGGTTGACTAGGCTGGGCACGAAGACGAGGGCTCGGAGGGTAGAGGGGGCGAGTGGTGTTCGAGGTCGATCCGGAGAGCTTGCGGACAGCAGCGGATGCGTTGGCTCGGCTGCCGGCCGATATCGATGGTTCTCCGTCGGTGGGCGCTGATCAGGTCGAGGGAAAGCTGACGGGTTCCGTGGTCGGGCATAGTCTCGGCCAGACCACTGCGTTGGCGACGCAGGCCCGGGATGCGTTGAAGGCGCGGTTCAGTCACTTCTCGCAGTTGCTCGCCCATGCGGCGAACACCTTCGATGACAACGACATGGCGGTCGCCGCACAGCTGGCCGCGGTCACCGACCTGATCCCCGCCGGGGCCGATGATGGTCACTAGAGCGACACCCACCCCGGGTGAGGTAGTGGGCTGGGACATCTCCGCACTGGCTGGAATCGGGCAGAGGTCCACTCAGATCGCGGATGCGATCGTGAAGGCGTCGAACTCGATGCACACCGTGATCCACGACGATCTCGCTTGGCAGGGTGAAGCACGTCAGGCTGCCGAGGACAAGGCCGACCGCGAACAAACCCAGATGCGCACCATCGCCACCGCGTTCTACGACCTCGGCACCGCCTGCGCGGGTGCCGCGCGCGACATGGAATACCCGCTGACCGAGATCAAGACGATCTTCCAGCACTACGTCGCGGCGCCGGTCACCGTCGCCGACGACTGGAGAATCACCGGGGTCGAGGACTGGGATTCCGAAGCGGGCACCCAACTCTCACGCCTGGCGGGCCTGGTCTCCACCCTCGCGACGGCCGACGCACAGTGGGGCGCGAAGATCACCGAGGCCAACGAACAGCTCCAGCTGGCCGAGTCGAGCGACATCCTGTTCCAAGCCCCGAACGACGGCCTCCCACAACCGCCTGGCGGATGGAGCAACGACCCCGCCATGAGAATGGCACAAGAAATCGCTTACGGTCACGCCTGGGCCAAGCACCGCAAAGACTTCGAGGGGATGACCCAGGACCAACTCGCCGAGAAGGTCTATCGGATCATCCAAGGCCCGGAAATGGAGCGGCTGGGCAAGGACTACAAAGGCGACCCGGTCATGATGAGCTACGACGGGTTCATCGTGATCGTCGACCCGAGCTCCGATGATCACGGCACGGTCTATCGACCGGAGAAGCCCTTGGACGAGTTCATCCGTCTCACCAACCAGACCGAGAATCCATCACTCGAACCTCCACATGGTACGGGCGGCGCCGGCGGGACGCCGCCCGGAAAACCCGGCGGTAATCGGTAACTACGACATCAGGAGATACACCGTTGGAATTCGATATGTCGAAGCTGACGCCCAGGGAACACGACTTCGTGGACGCGGCGCTGGCCAGCTGGACCGGAGTGTCACACGGTGCGCCGATCCCGGTGCGTGCACTGGGCTTCTTCGACCGACGCCAGTTCAACGAGGAAGTCGGCAGGCTTCGACACGCCGTCAGCAACCAGGCGACGCTGACCGAGACCGAAACCGCCAGGGTGCTCTTCCTCAGCGAATTGGCTTTCGGCAGCGATCTGTTCGGCGCGGGTGTGGAGTTCCAGCTGGTCAGCCCGATGCGCGACGCCGAAGCGATCACGATCCTGCGTTCGTTGCAACGAAAACTCTTCACCCGTGCCGGGGCCGAGGCACTGTTCAAGCCCGAGCTGTACTCGCCCGAATAACCCCGGATTCGGTGACGTGCCAAGGGGTTGAAGACGACGAGGACCACGTCGCGGCCGAACAACGGGTGCTGGCGCAGCGCGGGAACCGCAAGCTGACGGCCGCCGCGTACACGACATCCGAGATCGTCATGCCGACAACGGGACCGCTGCCGAAAACGGCGGTATCCGGGTCGAGAACCGGCATCGGGTGCTCGGTCTATCCGCCCGGCAACGGTCAGCGGCTGTGGTCGCCGGGTGCGCAGCGGTTCCAGGTGCCGCCGGTTTTCCCTCCGTGCCGCAGCGGACGCAGGCAACCGAGAGCCGGAACCCGGCGCATTCGGTGCAGATCGGGGTCCGCGCCGGGGTCAGCAGCGGCCACGGCCCCGTGGTGCGCGGTCGCCACAGGTGCGGCAGCACGGGCCGTCCGGCCAGTGGGCCGCGACGTAGGCGTACCGGCCGCGGCGAACGCAGTCACGTTTCTACCAGCGTTCGAGCTGTTCGCGGCTGGGCGGCAGACTCATCGGTCGGGTCGGATGCGGGCTCGTTCGGGCTGGATCGTGGCGGCCAGGTCGACGACGTTCGCGCCGGCGGCCGCGGTCTTGCGGGCGCGACGTTCTCGGCTCTGGTGGTGATCAAATCGGCTGGGGTGCAGCCGAATACGTCACCAGAGCGCCGCCAGTACCGACATGGACAGCCGTTCCGGGGTTTGCGTGACCAGGCGCCAGACGAACTCCACGCCCACAGGAACTCCTCGGCGTGCGAGGTGAACGCGCACCATCTTCTCCCGCGAATTGATCATCGAGAACGCCAGGTTCCGGGCCAACTCCTGGTTGCGCCGGCCATCCAGCATCGCGGTGAACATCTGCCCGTCCGGCCGCAGCAGAGAGACCCGCCGACCAGCGGTTTTGCCCTCGAAGTGGGTGTGTTCAGAAGCGCGGCTCAGGCTGCGGCACCGCCGCGAGCCATCTTCCGGACTTTCTCGCCTATACCGGCGCGGAATTCCCTGATCGGCGTCCAACGCCGCGATCTCGATGTTGCTCGACGCGATCCAAAGCTTCGAGCTGAACAGTCGGCGATCATCGTCGGTCCGCGCCCGGTCGGCGGCGGCTCTAATACCGGCATGTCCCCTCCGTGCGCCCAACGTCGGTGAGCATCTCGAGGCGCCCGCCGATGCGTGACTCACACGTCGAAATCCGCACCGTATGTCACGAAGGCCAGCTTCTGAGGGCCGATATTGGTATCGAAGCCGATTGCGGCTTGGAATAGGAAAGTGATCGAGATCCCGGTGGCGACAGCAACGGGGTTGGGCAGCTCGAACGTGTTCTTGGAACCGATCGTGAGGTGGTTGCCACCGATATGGAGATCGTTCCACGCGAAGATCCGATTTCCGCCGTCGAAAATGTGGACTGCCCGAATCTCGTTGTCGGGTTGGGGGATATTGAAGCAGAGGAAGGCGCGGATGATCTTTGCACGCCGTCCACCAACCATGACCGGTGTCGGTACCGGTGCATGCAGCCACGACGCCTTACCGGGATTGAACCCGAGTTCGGTACCTTGACCGCGATGTGCGATAAACGCTGTCGCCTCTGGTGATTCGACAACAATGGCGCTGCCATGTGCCCAACTCGCGTTCAATGCCATGACACATGTCTCCTCTCTGTTCGGACTCGCTCGGTGCGAAAGTCACTGCCACAGCAACGCTATGGAGGTGGCACTGGGCAGCGCACGCGTAGTCCACTACCTGACACGAGCAGTCTTGACCGATCGGTCAGGAGGGGTGCACAATGAGAATCCTGACCGATCGGTCAGGATGGGTGGAAGGTGTGCGAGGACATGTCGACGATGCGAGCGGTGCTGGTATTCACCTCGGGCGGTCCCGAGGTGGTGCGAGTGGAGGAGATCGACCGGCCGACCGCAGGAGTGGGCGAGGTGCTGATCGAGGTGCGCGCGGCGGGAATGAACCCTTCGGATCTGCGCGGGCGCAACGGATTCGCGGATCTGCCGCCGCAGTACCGACCCTCGATCGCGCGTCCGTCCGTACCCGGCGCCGACGTCTCCGGCGTGGTCGTCGCCGTCGGCGCGGACGTCACCGATTTCGAGGTGGGCGACGACGTCTACGGTTTGGTGCGCTTCCCGCCGTTCGACGGTCGCGGCCACGGTCGCACCCACGCGGAATACGTGAACGCGCCGGTCGCGGATCTGGCGCCGAAACCGAGGCGGCTCGATCACGTCGAAGCGGCGGCGGCGCCGATGGCGGCGTTGACCGCATGGCAGCAGATCCATCGTGCGGGCGCGGTGCTGCCGGGCGAGCGAGTGCTCGTAGTCGGCGCGGCGGGCGGTGTCGGCCATTTCGCGGTGCAATTGGCTCGATCGCACGGCGCGAAGGTGGTCGCGGTCGCCTCGGGACGCCACGAGAAGTTCTTGCGGGAGTTGGGCGTCGACACATTCGTCGACTACACCGCAGACGATCCGGTCACGGCCGTCGGTACGGTGGACGCCGTGATCGACTGTGTGGGCAGTGTCGGGGGAGCGGATGCGGCGCGATGGCTGCCCGCCGTTGTCGACGGAGGCAGGTTGAATCCCATCACCCTGGCTTTCTATCCGCCCGAGGAGCTTTCGCGGCGTGGAATCGTGACGGTCGGTACCCAGGTCAGCTCCAGCGGCGCCGACCTGCGCGCACTGAACGAATTGTTCGACGCCGGTAGGCTTACCGTCGCCATCGACAGTGTCTACCCCCTGAACGAGGCGCGTGGCGCGCACGAGCGCGCGGAACGCGGACATCTGCGCGGCAAGATCGTACTGACGACTACCCGATGACCACCGCTCGTCGCGAAGAGATATTGACGGCCGCGCGAGAGCTGTTCCTGCGCAGAGGATATGCCGCGACTTCGATCGCCGATATCGCCGCGGCGGCCCGCGCGAGCAAAGCGGTGGTGCTCTACCACTTCAAGACCAAGGACAGTATCGTCGCCGAACTTCTGGACGCGCCGTCCACCGCGGTCTCCGGACTGATCGAGCGCGCCGAGCGGGAGCAGTTGAGCCCAGCGCGCATCCTCACCGACTACATCGACGGCGCGGCCGAAACCGGCGCCCTGTTCATCGCTTTCGCGGGCGATCCTTCGGTGGCAGGCCTCATCCCCCAGCACGACACCGACGCCGCCTGCCGCCGAATCATCGAACTCCTCGCGGGCCCCGCCCCGACGCGGGCAACTCTCGTCCGCGCCCGCGCGGCATTCGCCGTTGCCCAAACCGTCCTGTCCGCATTGCAGGAGGACAGCTTAGACGACACGGTCCGCGCAGAGATCCGCAGCGCCGCCCTCCGTGCACTCGGGTCGGGCCGTTGACCTCCCTGCCGATCCCCGACTTGTCGCACGAATCAGATACGGCCGCGGGTGACTTCACTGTGCCGTGAAACAAGCCCTCATGAGGTCTTCGTAGGAGGCCAGCTCGCGCAGGACGTAGTCGGCGAGACAGTGCCGATCGTCGGTCGCGAGCCATTTCTCACCTCCGGTGTAGAAGGCGCGTGTTCCCAGATCCGCGAGAACACCGGCTTTGTGGGGGTCGCCGAGCCGAGCGATCAGCGCTTGTTCGAATGCGGAGGTGATGGCCCAGCGTTTGAACACGGCGCGCTCGCGCAGTTCCTCGCTCGACGCGACGATCGCATCCAGTGTGCGCCCGAGGTCGCGGTGCTCCTGGGTGTGCGCATCCGACAGCGCCGAGAGACCTGCGGCCACCAGTTCCACCGGCCTCGCCTCAGCGGGAGCGTTCTGCACGCCTGTCGTGACGAGCGCGACGAGCCTGGCCTGTCCTTGGAACACGATTTCACGCTTGTCCGGAAAGAGTCTGAACAACGTGGCCTTGGTCAGCCCCGCACGCTCGGCTATCTGCGCCGTTGTCGTCGCCTCGTAGCCGCGTTCGGAGAACAGCTCCAGCGCGGCGCGCAACAACCTGCCTCGCGCGTCCGGTTCCCAACGACCCATCAGCACACTGTAGGTGATGCAACTCGGTCACATTGTTGATAGTGTGATGCGACCGAGTCGCATCACACTTCCGCGGCGCAACCCGCGGGTCCGACGACCACCTCCCGCCGCCCCAGAGGTGCGGCGCCAACTCGCCACAGCCCCGGCTCGGTCGCGCTGGATGTGTGGACACGCGCATCCGCATCCGTGACAGATCACCGTGCTCGACCGGCAAACGGGCCGGCGCCCGATCACCGAAAGGTCCCCCGCATGTCCGCTCTCGATCCGACCCGCACCGCACTATTGGTCATGGACTACCAGGTCGCCATCGCGGACCAACTCCCCGACACGGGCGCCCTGCTCGACCGGTTGACCACCGCCGTCAGCGATATCCGCAGCCGTGGGGGCCGTATCGGTTGGGTTCGAGTCGCCTTCGAAGACAGCGACTTCGACGCCATCCCACCCTCGAGCGTGTGGGCGCCGATAGCGGAACCACAGCGTCGCGCCCGATTCCACATCGATTCCCCCGCCACCGCCGTCCACCCCGCCCTCGACCGGCGCCCGGAAGACATCGACGTCCGCAAGACCCGCGTCGGCGCGTTCACCACCACCGACCTGGACCACCGACTCCGCGAGCACGACATCACCACACTGCTGCTCGCGGGCATCAGCACCAGCGGCGTCGTGCTGAGCACCGTACGCGAAGCAATGGATCGCGACTACCGCGTAACGGTGCTCGCCGACGCCTGCGCCGACCCCGATCCCGACCTGCACGCAGTGCTCACCCGGACCGTGTTTCCCCGAGGAGCCACCGTTGTCACCGTCGGAGAGCTCTCCTCCTAGGCGGAAATTCTCCGAAGAGCTCTGCGACTTCCTCGGCACCCCCGACCACGCGGGATCGCGCGGCTCGGGGTGCCCAGGGCGCACCGACGCCTCCGGCTGACTCACGCCGCGAAAAACGGCGCCCCGACGCCGGAACGGCGGGACGGCCGCCGCTAGCGGGGAGGGGCCGACATCTCACGGTCGCGACCGGAGATTCGGGTGATGGTGAATCCGAATGTCGTTGCCAGCAGGTACATCAGGATCGAGTAGACGGCGCTCGGTATCGCCACTTCGGTACTGTCGAGGACGCTGAGTGCGATGGTGAGCGCGACGGTGGTGTTGTGCACCCCGACTTCCATGGATGTGGCGATCGCTTGCGGTTCGGTCAACCGCAGCGCGCGGGCCGCGAGGTAGCCCACTGTCAGGCTGATCACGCCGAACAGTCCGGTCACCGCGCCGACCGAGCGAACGTAGTCGGCGATGTTCTCGCGTTCGCCGATGAGTGCGACGACCGTCACGAGCCCGAGCACGACTATCGAGAAGATGCGTGCGGGCTTGTTCGCGCGCTCGGCCGAGGACGGCCACCGGCGCCGGACGGCCATTCCCAGCGCCACCGGGATGAGCACGACCGCGATGACCTGGACCACCTTGCCGAACTGGAGGCCCAATTCGCCTTCGGCGCCGAAGTATTCGATGGCGAAGTTCGTGACGACGGGGATGGTTACCGCCGCCAGCACCGAATTGATCGCCGTGAGTGTGATGTTCAGCGCGACATCACCGCGGAACAGGTGACTGAACAGTCCCGCCGTCGTTCCGCCCGGCGAGGCGGCCAGCAGCATGACGCCCACCGCGAGCAGCGGACTCAGATCGAAAACCGTCACCAATCCGAACGCGACAGCGGGCAGCACCACGATCTGCAACCCGAGCGCCACACCGACGGCGCGCGGCGTGCGCACGACTCGCTGGAAGTCCTGTGTGGTCAACGACAGCCCGAGCCCGAACATGACGAGCGCGAGCGCGATCGGCAGTCCGATGGCGATCACCGGCGGATTGTCCATGCGTGCCTTGCCTCTGTGCGAGCCGACTCGATCGCCCCCGCTGTGGATAGGGAACGTAATTCGGCGCGCGCGAGGTGTCAACCGACTGTTTCGTCCACCGTTCGTCGGTAGCGCCGGGTCGAACGGCGCAGGCTCCGGCGGGTCAGCATGTCGCCGTATGCCTCGCAGACATGGATCAGACCGGTCAGCTGGTAGGTGATCCATCCTTTGTGGGTGGACGGCAGATTCTTCTCGAACAGGCGATGCCCGATGATCTGCAGGAGCCAGCCGCCCACGAACATCGGGATGCCGATTCGCGGTTTCGCGAAGATCAACGGGATGCCGAGAACGATGATCGGCGTGCCGATCTGGTGGGTGATGTTGACGCCGCGAGAGGTGTGCTGGGTGCGGTAGTAGGCGAGTTTGTCGGCGAAGGGCGCTGTAGGCGCGGGCGCCACCGGTGTGGTTTTCACGCGTGAACCTCCTTGCTCGGGTGGGTGGTCCGAGCGTACGGTGTGACCGACCGGTCGGTCAAAGCTCGGTCGGGCGGCGGATCGTCGAGAGGACACGCAATGGCGACCAGAAACTTCACGTCCATGGCGGGCGAACTGGCCTACGACGACATCGGCTCGGGCGACCCCGTGGTATTGCTGCACGCGACCCTGCACGATCGGCGCGATTTCACGCCGATCATCCCCGCGCTGGCCGAGAATCATCGGGTGATCGCACTCGACTGGCCCGGCCACGGCGAGTCGAGCAGCTCGGGCCCGCTGTCGGCGACACGGATGGCCGATGTACTCGACGAGTTCGTGACCGGCACGGATCTGCGCGACGCCGTATTCGTGGGCAATTCGATCGGCGGATACGCCGCCGCGCGCCTGGCGATCGAACGCCCGAACCGGGTGGCCGCTCTGGTGCTGGTGAACACCGGTGGATTCATCCCCCGCACGCCCGCCGTGCGCGCCTTCTGCGCCGCGCTGGCAACACCGTGGATCGCCCGCCGCGTCGCGCCGTCGTTCATCCGCGGCTACATGAAACCGAACGGACCCGCCGACGAGGCGATCATCGAACGCGCCGTGGCCGCCGCCCGCACACCGGAGGGCATCGAGGTCTTCACCTCGCTGTGGCGCAGCTTCACCGACACGGCGTTCGACCTCGGCGACAGAGCCGCGTCCATCACCGCACCGACCCTGATCGTCTGGGGCACAAAGGATATCGCCATCCCCGCACGCATCGGACGGCGGACGCACACCAAGGTGTCCGGCTCGGAGTTGCGCGAACTCCCCACCGGGCACGCCGCCTTCTCCTCAGCCCCAGCGGAATTCCTTGACATCGTGCAGCCGTTCATTCGTACGGTCCTGGCGCGGCGCGCCTGCTGAGGCCCGTTCACGGCCACTCCGCTGCCACGATGGGCATGCCGTGCCAGGGTGGGCGCGCACATGTGGCATGCTGTGTAGCGGGCACGGGTTGTTGAAATGATCGCTCGGCTCGCAAACAGGAAGTTAAACAAAGAGTATGTCGCAAGGCACTGTCAAGTGGTTCAACGGCGAAAAGGGCTTCGGATTCATCGCCCAAGACGGGGGCGGCCCCGACGTTTTCGTCCACTACTCCGAGATCTCCGGCTCCGGCTTCAAGACCCTCGATGAGGGTCAGCGTGTCGAGTTCGAGATCGGCCAGGGCCAGAAGGGTCCGCAAGCTCAGAGCGTCCGCGCCATCTAGGTAGCTGACAATCTACGAGACCCGCGCCACGGCGCGGGTTTCGCGTTTTCATGGGCCCCGGCGCCAAGCGTTGCGGGAGGGCGGTCACACGGCGTCGACCACGGTCTCGATGAACTCCTCGATGTCGTCGCGGCCCGGTGCGAACACCCAGATCTCCGGCCCTCCTTCGGGACTGTCGAATTCGGCTCGCACGGATCCGTCCTCGACCCAGAGTCGGATCACTTCGCCCGCCCCGTAGACGAGTTCCGCTTCCGAAGAGTTGTTGCGGCCGTCGGTCAGATGGTCTGCGAGCGCGACCGTCAGTCGCCAGAACAGCTCGTCGACTGTGGGCATTTCCGAGCTCCTCGTTGGTCCGATCGCGGTCGGATGGTGCAGGACGGCGACCGAGAATCCAGTCGAGGCTCTACCCGCCGCCCTCTCCGGCCGCCTCACGCTACCGTGGCGTGCTCGCCGATGCTCCTTCCGCCTGCGACGGGTGATCGGGCAGTGCCGGGCGGGCGCGATCGGCTCCTTCCCGCTCGACGCCTGCCCGGCCACCCGGGAGACAAGCTCGGCTCGCGCTACCACCCGACGAGTCGGCTCGCCGCACCGAATCGGGGGTGTTCATCCGCCCGTTCGTGGCAGTCTGGGCCGGTGGCACGCAGATCGGCCCAGACCGAAAGACTGATCCAGATGGTGGAACTGCTCGCGGCCTCGCCGGGCGCCGAGCTGCGGTTGACGGACCTGGCGAAGTCGGTCGGCGTCGACCCCGCGACCTGCTATCCGATGCTCACCGAACTGACCCGCTGCGGGTGGCTGGTCAAGGACAGCAGGCACCGGACCTACCGGCTCGGCCCTCGGTTCGTGAATATCGGGGATGCCGCGCTGGTGACGTTGCGCGCCGGTGTCTACGGCCCGGTCCTCGACGCGCTGGCCGCACGCACCGGGAACATGACCTGCCTGATCCAGACCTCCTCGACGCACCTGGTGATCTCCGCGATCTCGCACGGTGCGAACGACGGCGACGGCATTCCGCTGCGGCTCGGCGATCGGGTGGAGTTCCGACCGCCGGTCGGTTCGGCGCTCGCCGCCTGGGCGACTCCCTACCTGCGCAACGGCTGGTTGGACGCCCTGCCGCCGGACTCCGACCGGTCTGCGGCCGTCGAGTTGCTCGATACGGTCAGGAAGCGGCGTTTCGCGGTGGAACTGATGCCGTCGACCGCGGATTTCCGCCGGATGGTGCTCGCGCTGGACGAGGAGGTGCCTGGTCCGCGGCGGGCCACCCGGATCGCGACCGAGATGGTGACCCCGAATTTCCATCGCATCGGCATGCTGTCCGAGATCGTGGACGACGAGAGGTATTCGTCGCTGTCGATCAGCGCGGCCTGTTTCGACGCGGCGGGCGTGGTGTGGGGTGTGGTGTTCGTGCTGTGCTTGGACGGCCCGATCGTCGGCGCCGATCTGCTCCGGCTGGGGCGCACGGTGGCCGAGAGCGCCGACGAGATCACCCGTGGGCACGGCGGCATGACGCCGTGGGACGCGGACTGACCTTTGCGCTATGCAAATGTTTGCACCGCCCGCCGCCCCCTTCCTAACCTCGTGATGCAGCACACAGTGGTGCCGCGACGACGTCGCGGCCGGGTGGAAGGGGCGCCGATGTCCACGGATTTCGATGTCGTGATCAACGACGGAACGGTCTACGACGGCACGGGTGCGCCGCCCGCTGTGCGCAGTCTCGGCATCCGCGACGGTCGGGTCGTCGCGGTGAGCGAGATTCCGCTGCGGACGACCGGTGAGACCATCGATGCCGAGGGCCGATGGGTGCTGCCCGGCATGGTCGACATCCACACCCACTACGACATCGAGGCGTTAATCCGCCCGCAACTGTCGGAATCGCTGCGCCACGGCGTGACGACGGTGCTGCTCGGTTCGTGTTCGCTGTCGACTGTCTACGTCGACGGGTCCGATGCGGGCGACCTGTTCGGCCGGGTGGAGGCGATTCCTCGCGAACACGTTGTCGGCGCGGTCGATTCGGCCAAGACCTGGTCCGATCCCGCAGGCTACGCGGATGCGCTCGAACAGCGCCCGCTCGGCCCGAACGTGGCCGCCTTCCTCGGCCATTCCGATATCCGCGCCGCGGTGATGGGCCTCGACAACGCCACCCGCGACGACGTGAAACCGACCGGCGCGCAACAGGACCGGATGGAGCGCATGCTCCGCGACGCGCTCGACGCAGGCTTCGTCGGACTGTCCTCGCAGCAGCTGCTCTTCGACAAACTCGACGGCGAGGTCTGCCGTTCCCGCACCCTGCCCTCCACCTACGCCACCGCGCGCGAGAAGCGCCGCCTCAACGCGATTCTGCGGCGCCGAGGCCGTGTGCTGCAAACGGGTCCCGACATCTCCAACCCGATGTCGGTCGGCTCCCAGGTGTTCGGTTCGCTCGGCATCGGCCGCCGCCACCTCAAGACCAGCCTGCTCTCGGCCGCCGACATCAAGGCCGACCCGATGGTCGTCAAGGCGATGGGACCGCTGGCCGCGTTCGTGAACGCGCTCGGCGCGGATTTCCGCTGGCAGCATCTGCCGGTCCCGTTCGAGGTCTACGCCGACGGCATCGCCCTCGCGGTGTTCGAGGAGTTCGGATCCGGCGCCGCCGCATTGCATCTGGCCGACGAGATCGAACGCAACGCGCTGATGCGGGATCCCGACTACCGCCGCCGCTTCCGCGCCGACTACGACGCCACCCGCGGACCGCGCGTCTGGCACCGCGACTTCTACGACGCCGAAATCGTCGACTGCCCCGACACTTCCGTGATCGGCAAGTCCTTCGGACAGGTCGCCACCGATCGCGGCATCGCCCATCCCGTTGACGCGTTCCTCGACCTGGTGGTCGAGTACGGCGACAAGCTGCGTTGGCGCACCACGATCTCCAACCACCGGCCGGAGATGCTGAAGAAGCTCGCGCGCTGCCCCGGTGTGCAGATCGGTTTCTCCGACGCGGGCGCGCACCTGCGCAACATGGCCTTCTACAACTTTGGGCTGCGGCTGCTCAAACACGTGCGCGACGCCGAACTGGCGGGCGAACCGTTCATGACCGTCGCGGCGGCGGTGCGTCGCCTCTCCGGCGAGATCGCCGACTGGTACGGAATCGACGGCGGTCACCTGCGTCTGGGCGACCGCGCGGATCTGCTCGTCGTGGACCCGGAGCGTTTGGACGACTCGCTCGAGGAATACCACGAGCAAGCCATCGAGGAATACGGAGGCCTGTCGCGCATGGTGAACCGCAACGACGCGACCGTCGCATTGGTGATGGTGAACGGGCAGCCGGTATTCCGGCACGGCGTCGCCGAGCCGATCGTCGGGCAGACGCGCACCGGCCGCTTCCTGCGGGCGGCGTGATGGCGACCGTATCCCCCGGCCGGGCCGTCTTCGATCTCGACAGCGTGACACTGCACGCCCTGACCTGGGGTGAGCGTGGCGCGCCGCTCGCACTGTGCCTGCACGGCTATCCCGACACCGCTTGGACCTGGCGGTATCTCGGCCCGGTGCTGGCCGATCGCGGCTACTACGTGGTCGCGCCGTTCACCCGCGGCTACGCACCGTCCAGCCTGCCCGCCGACGGGAATCTGTCGGTCGGCTCCCGCGTGGCCGACGCCATCGACATCGCCGCGCGGGTCGACGCGCCGGAGGCGGTGATCATCGGCCACGACTGGGGCGCGTTCTCCGCGAATGCCGCCGCGGCCATGCCGGATTCGCCGTTCCGTTCGATGGTCGGCATGGCGGTGCCACCGCTGACCGCTGTGACGTTCACCCGCGAGAATTTCCTACGCCAGGTGTCGCGGGCCGCGGCGCAGTCGGTGAACAGCTGGTACATCCTCGCCAACCAACTGCCCGCCCTGCCCGAACGATTCTTCACGCCGCAGACCGCGTTGCTCTGGCGCCGCTGGTCACCCGGATACGACGCTGCCGAAGACCTGGCCCACCTGGCCGAGTCGGCGCCCACAGCGCAGCACCGCTCGGCGATCATCGGCTACTACCGCCAACTGGTCCGTCCCCGTTCGCAATCGACTCGCGACCGAGAACTCGACAAACTTCTGACCGCGCCGCCGCTGCGACCGATCCTCCAGCTCTACGGCACCACCGACGGATGCCTGCGGCCCGAATTCTTCCACGGCCTGGAGCGGAGACTGCCCGCGGGAAGTCGCGTGGTCGGCATCGAAAACGCCGGGCATTTCCTGCATCTGGAGAAACCCGACGCGGTGCACGAGGCCATCATCGCCCACCTCGAATCCGAAGCTCCCGTCACCGAGGACGGTTCGTAACCTTCGGCCACTCACTATGGCCCGCTTCGGGTGGACCCCGTGCGCCGAGGGCCGCAGCCTTCCGCGCGCCTGTCGAGCACCGTACCTCTCGCCGAGCCCTCGTCGGCGATCCACTCGAGCACGCGGTGGCTGCCTACCGTGGTCAGATGGTCCCCTACGCCTTCGAAGCGGTCGACGCCGCCGCCAAGCAATTGCCTCGACTCGCGGCGGGAACCGGATCCAACTAAGACTGTCGCCGCGCGCACCGCCTCGGCTGCATCGCGTCACCGTCCGGTAGTCCTGCGCCGATGCAGGAGATTAGAACAGGTTTCAGTATTCGGCCGATATGCGCAGGTTGCTGCTCTATTGTCATACAAATGAGACAACGCTGTATGGCCTGGGATCGTGGTCGGCCCGGCGCTTCGAGGATGCCGGTCCGCTCGTTCGAACTCCCCACCCTTTCCGGCAGGAGCCGTCCCGCATGAGCAACGAACTGCTGCGACACCCGGTGCACGCGGGTCATCTGACCGCCGCCGCGCTCGAACGCAACCGCGACAAGCCGGTCCTGCTGCTCGGCGACACCACCCTCACCGGCGGCGAACTCTCCGAACGTATCAGCCAATACGTCCAGGCCCTCGAAGCGCTGGGGGCTGGCACCGGCGCCGCGCTCGGACTGCTGGCCCTGAACCGGCCAGAGGTGCTGATCATCATCGGCGCGGGCAGCACTCGCGGCTACCGGCGCACCGCCCTGCATCCGATGGGATCGCTCGACGACCACGCCTACGTACTCGCCGACGCGGGCGTCACCTCGCTCATCATCGACCCGAACCCGATGTTCGCCGAACGCGCGCTGGCGCTCGTCGACCGGGTCGAATCCCTCACCCGCATCCTCACCATCGGACCGGTCCCCGACATCCTCGCCGACGTCGCCGTCGACCTCGCCGCCACCGCGCGGAACTACCGACCCGCTCCCCTGTCCGTCGCCGAACTCCCGCCCGACCACATCGGCGGACTCTCCTACACCGGCGGCACCACCGGGCGTCCGAAAGGCGTGATGGCTACCGTCGGATCCATCAGCGCGATGACGACAATCCAACTCGCCGAATGGGAATGGCCCGCCAACCCCCGATTCCTGATGTGCACGCCGCTCTCGCACGCAGGCGCCGCGTTCTTCACCCCGACCGTGGTCAAGGGCGGGCAGATGGTCGTACTGCCCAAGTTCGATCCCGCCGAGGTGCTGGCGACCATCGAGGAACAACGCATCACCGCGACCATGCTGGTGCCGTCGATGCTCTACGCCCTGCTCGACCACCCCGATTCCCACACCCGCGACCTCAGCTCCCTCGACACGGTCTACTACGGCGCCTCCGCCATGAACCCGGTCCGACTGGCGGAGGCCATCCGGCGATTCGGCCCGATCTTCGCCCAGTACTACGGCCAATCCGAGGCGCCGATGGCCATCACCTACCTCGCAAAGGGCGACCACGACGAGAAGCGGCTCACCTCCTGCGGACGCCCCACCCTGCTCGCCCGCACCGCCCTGCTCGACGAGAACGACAAACCGGTGGCGCAAGGGGAAGTCGGCGAGATCTGCGTCAGCGGTCCCCTGGTCTCCGGCGGCTACTGGGGCCTGCCCGACCAGACCGCCGACACCTTCCGCGACGGCTGGCTGCACACCGGCGACCTGGCCCGCGCCGACGAGGACGGATTCTGGTACATCGTCGACCGCACCAAGGACATGATCGTCACCGGCGGATTCAACGTCTTCCCCCGCGAGGTCGAAGACGTGATCGCCGAACACCCGTCGGTCTCCCAGGTCTGCGTCATCGGCACCCCCGACCCCAAATGGGGTGAGGCCGTCACCGCCGTGGTCGTACTGCGCGCCGAAGCCGCCCGCGACGACACGGCGATCGCGACGCTCACCGCCGAAATCCAAGCGGCGGTGAAGGATCGGAAGGGTTCGATCCAATCGCCCAAACGCGTGGAGATCGTCGACTCGGTCCCGGTGACCGCCCTCGGCAAACCGGACAAGAAGTCGATCCGCGCCCGCTTCTGGGAGAACACCGACAGAGCCATCGGGTAACCGGTCGGCCCGCCCTGGGCCGGCACTCCGACCGAATCAGGCGAAGCGGTGACCGCCATCGACATGCAGCACGGTCGCGGTGATGAACCGGTTGCGCATCAGGGCCAGGAACGCCTGGGCTATATCGTCGGGGACGCCGATACGACGGGCGGGCAGTCGTTTCGCCAGGTCGGCGAACGCCGCCCGCTTGTCCATGTCGAGTTGGTTCCATATGGGAGTGTCGACCCAGCCGGGTGATACCACGTTCACGCGCACCGGCGCCATTTCGATGGCCAATCCGGAAGCCAGGGAAGCCAATGCGCCGTTGGCCGCGGCCATGATCGTGTTCGATCCGTTCGGTCGATAGGCGTTGATACCCGATGTGAACGTGAGCGATTCGGTCACCTTCCCGGCGGCGTGCTTACCGACCAGCCACGCGCCGAGCAGCTTGGCGTCCAGGAGGCTACGGGCTGTGGTGGTGGCGAGCCCAGCGGTCGGGCCGTACACACCGGTGGCATCGGCGGCGGTCACCACCACGTGATCCACACACCGGTCCCCGGCGAACAACCCGGCCACGTCCTCCTCCCGGCCGATATCGGCTCCCATGGTGCACACCCTGCCGCTTCCGGCCCGCTCCAGCTCCGCTCGCGCCGCGGCGAGTCGATCCATGGTTCGGCCGACAATCGTCACGTCCTCGCCCTCGGCGACAAGGGCGTGAGCAAGAGCGAATCCCATGCCCGAACTTCCGCCGATGATCAATGTCTCCGTCATGGCTCGAACACTGCGCGCTGCGCGAAGACCGGGGAAGGCCGCGTGGTTCCTGGGTGTGACACGGCCACCCGGACTCACCCGCTCGCCGGCACACTCGAGGTATGAACGCGTGGGCGGCGGGGGTGTCATCGGTCGCGGTGTAGTCCTCGGTCGAGGCTGTGTTCGTGGGTCAACGCCGATGCTCGTGGTGCGTCTTGGAGTCGGGCGCGAGCGGCTTCCTCGACGGCGTGGGCGTGGCCGAGTTCGACCAGGTGCTCGGCTTCGATTCTTTCGAGGTCCATTCCGGCGTCGACGCGTCGGGCGTCTTCGCCCATGCGTCTTTCGCGGTCGTCGTGGGCGACGGCTATCGGGTCGGCTCCGTCGCGCTGGAATATGTGGGTGCGGGTGGCGGGGTCGTAGCCGACCTTCACACCTTCGCGCACGGCACGGAATTTTTCGATGTCGAGGTGTTGTTCGGTCGCGGCCGCGGGGTCGAGGCGTAGTTTCTCGGCGCTGTCGCGGGCGCTGCCGATCTCGGATTCGCGGACACGCGGGCTCGCGACGCGTGCGCTGATCTCGTGGACGCGTTGACGGGTGAGTTCGTCGATGCGCTCGTTGTGGGGGTCGAGTTCGCGGGTCCAGTCCTGTCGGCGGACCTCGGTCCCGATGGCCTCGACGCCGGCGACCATGTCGGCGCGGGTGGCGTCGCGTCCGGGTTGGTCGTATTCCACGACCAGGGCGGCGTCTTCGACGCTGAAACCGAGTGCCCGGTGGTAGTCGTGGGCAACGGCGCGATCCAGATCCCGCAAGGTCGTCAGTTCTTCGGACAGTGCGGCATGAGTCCGGCGTAAACGTTCGACTTCGAGGGGGTTGCCGGTGTGGTGGGCGGCGGTGATGTCGCGGGTGTGGGCGGTGATGGCGTCGCGGAGGGCTTGTTGCCTGGTTTCGAGGTATTCGGCTTCGCGGAGGTTTTCGACGAGGCGGCGCATGTCGACTGGTTCGCGTTCGCTGCGGTCGGCTGCGAGTTCCGGTGTGGCGGGTGCGCGGTGTTCGAGCTTGTCGCGTGAATTCTCAACAGAGACAATGGGTTCCGTGCGCTGCTGCACTGGCGGGGTTCGTTGGGGGCCGCGGGCGGGTGCGCGGGGTTCGTTGATGTGGGCTCGGGTTTCGCGCTGATTCTCGCGGGCGGTGTCCTTGGACTTTTCTCTGACCTGCGCTTGCTGTTGGATTTTCTGCCTGCGTGCCAGCTCGGTTACGCCGGGCAGTTCCAGTTGGGCATCTGGCTCGCATTGCAGTCCGAGAGCCCATATCTGCCTGGCGTCTTCGCGTGCAATTATCTCGTGCGTGAAGTTGCCAGGAAATTCGAGGGCCAGTTGTCTTATCAGTTCTTGTGTGGCGGGATTTATCGGCTCGCCTTCGACGGTCCGCAGCGTATGATGTTGTACATCACCCCTTCCGAGTAGAGCTCGGGTAACCTGAAGTTGCTTGTCATCCTTCTTCCCCGTCATCTCTCCGGACTTGTACTCTATGGTATATATCTTTCCTTGCTCGCGTTTAACCGCGTCGAATTTTATTTTGCTTCAGACCTGGTGGTCTCCGTATTTTGTCTCGTCCTTGACGTACCCGTTCCCGACATCCCGAAAGAAGATCCGCGCTCCGTTCTCGAAAATCCTCCCCTTGTCATTTGAGCTGCGGTTCTCGCGGTCCTTGTCGTAAGCCGGCACACATCCCCCCTGCGGTAACTATTTGACGTTAGCGTCCGCCTGACGCTTTTCGTTGTGATAGGTAGCGTATTCTCGGACTGTCGAGGCGAAATAGGAGAACATGCCTCCGTCGTCGGAGTGATCCTCGATCATGTCTTTGACCAGGTGCCACATTCCGATTTCATCTTCATCGTCCGTGTCGCACAACACGGCCGGATTCACATCCTGGTAGAACGAGTAGCCAGGCGCGAAGCTTTGCCAGTCGATCCATTCCGCGCCCACGTATTTGATGAAGCATTCGCCCATGAAGCAGATGAACGCGTCGGCCTTGTCGGCGCTCTCCGGCGCCATGGCGGTTGCCATGTCGGGGAACAGTGCGGCGACGAGTGGATCTATCCGTGCGACCTCGGGCGAGTCCTCCGGCCATGGCTGTGCCGGAATCTGTTGCAGTCCCGCATATTTCATGAACTTGCAGGTTTGGGTGGCACGGCGTTCGGGATTGACCCATTTGCCCCATGGGGTCTGTTCGACGTGGAAGTCCAGGCCGAGTTGTTCGCTGTCCATTGTCGGTGTTCCCCGTTCCCTCGGTTGGTGTGGATGTCGCCCGTTCAGGGTAGGGGCAGCGGTCCCCGGTGAGTCGTCTGCGCGAGGGGGACTCACCGGGGGCTGCCGTTCCCGCGCTGGTTCCTCGTGGGCCTACCGGCATACTGCGCCACAGTGTGTGCCGGTACCGAGTCCGTGCGGGACGTTCCTGGAGGTACGGGGGTTTCATCGGGTGCCGGTGGTGTACGCGGTCGTTGCGGGCATGAGTCCGGTCGGGAGCAGGATCGGGCAGGCGCGGGAGATGGTCTTGTAGGTGACGCCGAGGTGGTTCGGGTCGGGGGTGATGATGGCGGCGGCTCGGGCTTGAGCGGCGGTGCCGATGATGAGCGTGGTGGGCATGTAGGTGTCGGCGTCGATGGTGAGGATGCGGACGAGCTGGTATCGGTAGCGCTTCGCCAAACCTTTGATGGTGGTCTGTGCGGCGAGCATCTGGTCGGTCATGCCGAGGTGTATGAGTCCGATCGCGTTGCGGTTCATCAGTTCTCACGCTCCTCGGCACGACGTTGTCGTGGTTGCGGGTTGGTCAGCTGGGGAAGGTATGCGCGCCGATGGCGTCGTCGTAGGCGGCGAGGGTGGACAGGGCCGCTTCCCGGTATCGGTCGATGATTTCGCGGATGCAGCCCTCGGTACGGGTCGGCCGGTGAGGGATTCCTGTTCTCCCCCGCACACCAACGGATCGCCACACATCGGCGGATGGCACCGGTGGTAGTCCTGGTTGTGTGGGGAAGACTTATCGGTCAGGCCGTGCGTAGGGCCATGACGGGTAGGCGGGTGGTGACGGTCACGGCGTCGACGCCGGTCAGCACGGTTCGGACGGAATCGAGGACGGCGAGTCCGGACGGCCGGTAGGGGCTGTGGGTCGCGGTGATCCATCCCCGGTAGAACACCCCGCGCGCCTCGGGTGACGGGAGGGCGACCTGGTGACCGTGCTCGAGTACCTTGACCCGGCCCGCCCATAGTCGCGATTCCCGGTCGATGACGGGGGCGGGGATGTCGGAGCGCACGAGGAAGACCCACACCGCCTGGCGCGGGTGGCAGATGATCGGTCCCCCGCCCTGGTTGCGACGGTCGAGGTCGACTTTCACCAATTGCGCTATCTCGGAACCTATCTCGATCGCCCAGACCAGGCCGGTACGGACCTTGATCGCTCCGGTGTTGGGTTCCACGATCGCGGGCAGGTTACAAGTACAGGCAGCGCGAGCGGGCGGTGTCGGCGGTCACGAGTCCCCCTGTGCGTGGTGGGCGGCGGCGATCTGCGCGCGTGCCTGCAACGTCGCCTTGATCTCGGCCATGGAATCCGCGGTGGCCCTGCCCGCGTAGGCGTCCACTTCGTCGCTGCTCAAAAGCCCATCGAAGTGCAGACGAACCAACAGGAACGAGAAGACGACAGGTGTCGGAGGTTGGCTGGTGTACCAGTCCAGCCATGGGGGAACCGGGTCGAATGTGGGCGGCGGTGGCGGTCCCTGGGCCGCCATCTGGGCGAGGGTGGCGGACTCGGGGTTACTGCTGCGCAGTCGGTTCGACACCCTGTGGTAGCGGTGCCACGCGGTCTCGCCGTCGAACTGACCTGTTCTCCGCATCCCTGCGCCTCCCTGCTCGTTCGCGTCATGGGTGCCCGCGCCGGGGCTGGAACGGGGGAACCTGACATCCCGGCGGGGGTGCTGATATCCAGCGTCCAATTCGAATGTGTCTCGTCGGGAGTGGCATACGGGTGGCATCGGTCGCGCGCCGCCCCTCGTCGGGGTGGGCTAGTGGCATCGGGGGTGGCATTCCGGCTCGGTGCCCTATCGAGTGGCCTGCCTCGGGTGGCAAGCTGAGTGGCATGTCTGTGGCTACGGGAACAGTGGTGCGTGAGCTGCGCGTTGCCAGGGGTTGGAGCCAGAGCAGGCTGGCTAGTGAGCTGACCAAGGTCTCTGGCTCGAACATGACGCGGGAATACATCTCGCGACACTGGGAGTCCGGCAGGACGGAGCCGTCGCCGTACTGGTTGCGGCATCTGGCTACGGTGCTGGACTACCCGCCCGAACTTTTGGAGGCAGATGTGAACCGCCGAGGATTCCTGTCACACCTGGCCGCTACGTCGATCGCGCCGGTAGTCGCTTCCGATCTACTGTCGCACGGCTTCTCGTCGCGGCTGCATGCTACAGGGCCGACAGTGGACAGCTGGGAAGCGAAGTTGGCTCAGTACGGCACCGACTACATGAGTCAAGGCGCGGCGCAGATTCAGCAACGGTTGACGGCTGATCTTGTTGTGCTGCAACAACAATTGGACTCTCCCCGCATGTGGGCGGTAGCAGCGCGATTGATGACTTTGTTCGCGAAAACGTATCCGGGAAGCGACGGGAACAAGGCGATTTCGTGGTATCGCATGGCGGCCGACGCGGCAGACCGTTCCGAGGACACCGATATTCGGGTATGGGTACGCGGGCGGGCCGCTATCGCGCTGGGCTATGAGGGTGCGTCTCTAGTCGTTGCGAACGCATTCGCCGACCAAGCACTTGCCATTTCGGATCGGCACAGCTTGGGCCGGTTGAATTCACTGTGGGGTAAGGCGCATGCGGCAGCGATTCGGGGAGATCACGGTACGGCGCGCGTGTTGATAGACACGAGTTGGCGCGAATTCGATCACTCACACTCCGAGGAACAGACTTCTGACTACGCGGTGCCGTGGTGGCGGGTGAATGTCTTCCTGTCGCTGCTCGCGGCACGTCTGGGCGATGAGAAGATCGCCGTCAAGGCACAGGAGAACGCGCGTGCGGAACTGCCTGCGGAACTACCGCGATTTGCAACACATCTCGATATGCACCGGGGTCTGATGCTCGCGCGTGCAGGTGATAGAACGCAAGGCGTGAATATTGCGCGGGCGGCGCTGGATGCTTTGCCGCCGGAAAAACACTCGCTCACCTTGCGGATGCTGATGGATGAGGTCGCGGATACGAAACAAAGCTCAGTTCGCTGACGTTCCGGCTACGGGCTGTGGTGGTGGCGAGCCCAGCGGTCGGGCCGTACACACCGGTGGCATCGGCGGCGGTCACCGCCACGTGATCCACACGCCGGTCCCCGGCGAACAACCCGGCCACGTCCTCCTCCCGGCCGATATCGGCTCCCATGGTGTACACCCTGCCATTTCCGGCCCGCTCCAGCTCCGCTCGCGCCGTGGCGAGTCGATCCATGGTTCGGCCGACAATCGTCACGTCCTCGCCCTCGGCAACAAGGGCGTGAGCGCGCGGTTCCTGGGTGTGACACGGCCACCCGGACTCGCCCGGTCGCCGGCACACTCGAGGGATGAACGCGATGGCCGAGTTCCTGCGGATCCGACGCGGGTCGATCGGACCCACCGAAGTCGGCCTACCGATCGGACCGGGCAACCGGCGCACCCCGGGACTACGCCGCGAAGAGCCGGCAGCATTGGCGGGGGTGAGACATATCCCTTAGAGCCCATCTGAGAACTCAGGTGGGCTCTTACAGGCATCGACACCGATGAGCTCGGCCCGGCCCGCACCCGATCAGTTCCGGCCGGCGGCCTTGAAGATCCCGTCACGGGCGAGCCATACCAGGGCCGGGGTGCCCATCTCGTCCAACCAGGCTGGGGGCTGCTCGGAGGTGAAGGCCGCGGCCATCGCCTCGAACCAGGCCGCGAACGACGGGAAGTCGGGCACGGAGTCGGCCTGCTCTTCCCACGCACCGTCCGCGAGATAGCGTGCCCGTGGCTCATCTTGATGGTGGTAGTAGACCGGGTACTCGCCGTCTTCGCCCGGCTGAGAGACGTCGAAACACCACACCGCCTCGTAACCGGCTTCGGCGAACCCGACCAGATGATTCGTCGACAGGTACCGCCCTGGCTCGCGACTGACCCCCTCGGGCATATGCACCAACTCGGCGTTCAACCCGACGAACTCCCCCTCATCCACGAGAACGAACTCGCACATTCGATCATCATCTCCCCGCTGGCAGCACAGCCGATTGTGCTCCGCCAGCAACGCACGGTAGCTCGGCGGAACCGACCAGGCGACGGTCCCGAAGTGTGGCGCCGGCAGGGTTTCCCGCACCTGCACGGCCTCGCTCGAGGCAGGGCTGGACCCGTCGAGATCCAGCAGTCCCGCCGAGGCCGCCCGCCGCAGATCCAGCAGGGCGTCGCGAGGTGTCGCCATTGTCCGACTCCTTATGTCCTTGGGCGCTTTTGGCCGCGGTCAGCATAGAGCGGAACAGGTAGCCGCGACCCGGGGCGTCCTTGCACCCAGCGACTCAATGGTTCGCGCCGTTGAAGGTGAAGGTGAACCGTCCTGGATCCGGTAGAGACTCGGATTCAGGCCGCCTCGGTCGAGATGGTCTGTTGATGGTAGAGGTGTTCGTATTCGGTTGGTGGCAGGTACCCGATCGCCGAGTGCAGGCGCTCGGT
>NZ_JADMLG010000016.1 GCF_015674855.1 Nocardia bovistercoris
TCCCAGCGGTCGATACTTGCTCCTGCGTCGCATCGTCTCGACCGCTGGGACGCGAGACGGCCGCGAACCGGCGCTCGTCGGGCTCGCTCCCGACAGGGCTGGGTGGGGTGGGGATGTTGCGGGTTTGGGGGATGCCGTGGGTGGTGGCTCGGGGGGTGTCGCTTGGTGGGGGTGGCATCGGCGGGACTGGATGGGTGGGAAGGTCGCTGTTCGGGGTGGTCGTGGTGGGGCGGTGGTGGGGGGTGAGGGGGGCCGGGTTCGGGGGTTCCGGGATGCGTTTCGGTTGTGCCGGGGGTTGGGGATTGGGGCGGTGGGGGGTTGTGTCGGGGAGGGGGGTGCCGGTGAAGATGCTCAGGGCTCGGTGGGCTATTCGGCGGAAGACCGGGATCGGGAGTACGCCGTCTATTACGCCCTTGTGGTAGAGGTTTTCGGCGGTTTGTACGCCTTCGGGGAAGTCCGATTTGTAGAGGGCTTTGTAGACTCGGGGGCCGAGGAAGCCTATTAGGGCGCCTGGTTCGGCGAAGGTTATGTGGCCCAAGGAGCCCCAGGAGGCGAAGACGCCGCCCATGGTGGGGTTGCGTAGGTATACCAGGTATGGGTTGCCTGCCGATTTGTGTTCGGCTACCGCGCCTGCGATTTTGACCATCTGTACGAAAGCGACTGTGCCCTCTTGCATTCTGGTACCGCCCGAGGTGGGGGACGCGATGAGGGGTAGGCCGGATTCGGTGGCGCGTTCTACGGCGGTGACTATGCGTTCGGCGGCGGCCACGCCGATGGAACCGGCCAGGAAGCCGAATTCGCAGGCGATCACGGCTACTCTGCGGCCGCGCAGCAGGCCTTCGCCGGTCAGCACCGATTCGTCGGTGCCCGCGGATACCTCGGCTTTGCGGAGGTCCTCGCGGTAGCGGGCGGAGGCGTCGATCGGCAACGGGGGGTGATCCCAGCTGACGAACGAGTGGGCGTCGAGCAACTGCCCGAGTAGTTCACGCGCCGAGATTCGCATCGCGCGAGCATATCGGGCGCGGTTGAACGGGGCGGGTGGTCGAACGGGCGGGCACGACGAAGACCGGACTCGGCGAACGGCGGGCGCGGCGGCACGCCACGCGCGGCGAACGGCGATCCCCCGAACCCGGCGGCGGCGAGGAGAATCGCCGCGCCGGGGTCGAAAGCGTCAGTAGCCCTGCATCACCTTGCGCAGGGCGTATTCGGTCAGCGAAACCAGCGCCTGCTTGGCGGGTTCGCGTCGCCTGGCGTCGATGGACAGGATCGGGACGTCGGCGGGCACGGCGAGCGCCTGCCTGATGTCCTCGATCGGGTACCGAGGCGCGTCGTCGAACTCGTTGAGCGCCACCAGGAAAGGCAGGTTGCGCGCCTCGAAGTAGTCGACGGCCGCGAAGCTGTCCTCGAGTCTGCGGGTGTCGACGAGCACCACCGCGCCGATGGCGCCGCGGATCAGGTCGTCCCACATGAACCAGAAGCGGTACTGGCCGGGTGTGCCGAACAGGTACAGCACCAGGTCGTCGGCCAGGCTGATCCTGCCGAAGTCCATGGCCACCGTGGTGGTCGACTTCATCGGGATGCCGGTCAGGTTGTCGATGCCGGTGCTCGCATTGGTCACCAATGCCTCGGTACGCAGCGGAACGATCTCCGAGACGGCACCGACCATCGTGGTCTTGCCGACACCGAAGCCACCCGCGACCACGATCTTCGCCGAGGTCGGCTTACTGGTGCGGGTATCGACCTGCGCCGTCGAATCAAATACGCCGGAGTCCACTGAGAACCCTTTCGATCAGCTCGCGACGTTCATCGTCGCTGGAATCGTCTTTCAAAGTCGCCGAAACGCGCACATGCCCGGCTTCGATCAGGTCGGCCACGAGTACCCGCGCGACACCTATCGGGATTCCCAGGCGCGCCGCTACTTCGGCGACAGACGGCGATTCTCTGCACAACTCCACGATTGACGTCTCGATGTTGGTCAGTTCGAACTGCCGCTCCAGGGCGACCGGATGCGATGCGACGAGGGCCTCGAGCGCCAACTCGACAGCGGGTCTGGTGCGACCCGCTGTCAGTGAGTACGGCCGGACGAGGCTCGGCTCGGCGCTCCCCATGCGGTGATCTTCTATGTCCATCCCACCATCAGGAACCCATCGTGACGCGTGGAGTGGCCTGCACCGTCTGGCCAACACGCTCGACCAACAACGCCATCTCGTAGCCGACCTGTCCGATGTCGCAGGACGTGTTGGTCAGCACAGCGAGATAGGAGCCGTCACCGACCGCCATCAGCAGCAGATAGCCGTGTTCCATCTCCACGACCGACTGTAGGACGGTGCCGCCTTCGAAGAGGTTGGATACACCGACCGACAGGCTCGCCAGACCCGCCGTGACAGCCGAGAGCTGTTCGGCGCGGTCGACGGGCAGCTGTGCGCTCGCGGCCATGAGTAGTCCGTCAGCCGAAACCAGGACGGCATGAGCTACGCCAGGAACCTCGTTGGCGAAGTTCGAAACCAGCCAATCCAGCTGACGATTCGTACCACCTAGATCGGGGTTCATCGGTCTCCTTTATCTCCGGTTAGGTTCGGTGCTTTCACTGCGCGGCCATCCCGGACGCCCTGCTGGTGACGACTCAAGCTTGACCTGATGGATTCCGGATCTCGACGCAACTGCTTGCCGGTGTTGCCACTGACGGCGCCGGGCACAAGCCTTACGCCCGGACTGCGTTGTGGCAACCCGGCGGCGGTCTTGGTTTCGGCTTGCGCCTCGCTCGCCCGACGCGCGGCCTGCCAGCCTTCGTCACCGGGCGCATCGAACGCAGCCGCGACCTGCGACCGATCCGGATTCGGATCCGAGAGCCACGCCGACATCATCTCGGCGAAGATCGGACTGTCCATTGTCGACCCGGACTCTTCCGCGGGCTGCAACCGGGTCTGGAAGAACGACGCGGTCTTCGCGGTGTTGGACCGGAGGCTGTGCTTGCCTGGGTCGCGGGCCGCGTCGTCGCCGAGTGCGTTGTCTGTCAGCGCTTCCCGTTGCGGCAGTGCGACTCCGGGTGGCGCGACCTCGCGCGGCAGGTTCGTCGCGCCCGGCTCGCGCTGCGGCAAACCACCGGGTCCCGACTGCCGTCGCGGCAGGCCGCCCGCGAGCGGTTCACGGGTTGGCAGGCCGTTGGGTGCGCCGGTACGCGGCTGCTCGGCGGCGGGCCTGCGCTGCGGGACGCCGCCCGGTTCGCGTGCGGGCAGTCCCGGCGCGCGCTGCGGCAGGCCGCCGGTGGCGCCGGGATCACGCTGCGGAAGACCACCGCGGCCAGGCGCGGCTCCCGGCTCACGCTGCGGCAGTCCGATCGGACCGGACGCGGCGCCGGAGTCGCGGGGCGGCACGCCCGGTTCACGGGGCGGTACGCCGCCGGGTTCGCGAGTGGGCAGCGGGCCCGAGAGGGCGTCGGCCACCGGCAGTGCGCCGGAATCCGCGTCGCGCGGACTCGGCTGCCGCTGCGGCAGGCCCTCGACCCGCGGTTCGCGCTGCGGGAGGCCGATGGGGGCGCCGTCGCGCGGCGGGATGCCGCCCGCGCTCGGTTCCCGCGACGGGACGCCGTTCGCGGCGCCCGGCCTGCGCTGTGGCAGGCCGCCCGCGAGCGGTTCCCGCGACGGCAACACACCGGGCGCACCATCACGCGGCTGCTCGGCGGCGGGCTGACGCTGCGGCAGGCCGCCGGGATCACGCTGCGGAAGCCCACCCGGCTCACGCGCGGGCAATCCACCCGATTCACGCTGGGGAAGCCCACCTGCTTCACGCGGCGGCAACCCGCCGGGCTCACGCTGCGGCAGACCGCCCGATTCGCGCGGCGCGAGTCCGCCCGATTCACGCGGCGGAAGTCCACCCGGCTCACGCTTGGGCAATCCACCGGGCTCACGCTGCGGCAGTCCACCCGATTCGCGCTGCGGCAAGCCGCCCGGCTCACGCTGCGGGAGACCACCGGGAATGCCGCTGGCACCCGGCTCACGAGTGGGCAGACCGCCCACGCTCGGCTCACGCCCGGACGCCGCCGCACCCGGCTCACGCTGGGACAGACCGCTGGGAATCTGCGCACCCGGCTGCCGCTGCGGCAATCCGCTCGGCGCGCCGTCACGTGGCGCACCACTCGGGGGCACGCCGTCACGATGCAGGCCGGTCGGGGCGCTATCACGCGGCGGCGCACCTATGCCATCACGCGGCGGCCCGCCCGCGGCATCACGTTGTGGTCCGCCGAGACCATCGCGCTGCGGCGCGCCGTTGGCGCCGGGCGTGCGCTGCGGCAGTCCACCCACCACGGGCGGCGCGCCGTTCGCACCGGCCTGACGCTGCGGCAGGTCACCGGAGTCGCGCGGCGGCAAGCCGCCACTGGACGGCGCGGGCCCGATCACGCTCGGCCCGCCGGGCGGCCGGGGCGGCCCGCCCGGGGCGATATTGCGCTTGGGCAGGTTGGCGGCCGCGAGCTTGCCGCGCTGGGGAGCGCTGTGCTGCTGCCCGGGCGCGGGACGCAGAGTCGGGCTCGACTGGACCTGATCCTGGCGCGTACCGGTCGACATGGTCGATCCCGGCTGCCGTTGCGGCAGACCGCCCGCCGCGGCGGGGGTCGGCCCCGAAGCGGGCTTGCTGATCGGGATCGGCCCGCTCACGCCGGGGTCGACGGTGACCATCATGTTGCCGCCCGGCGTGCGGGTGACCGCGCGGGTCTGCATCGACGACGAGGTGGTCGCGGCTTGGCGCTGCGGGGTCGACGGCTGCGGGTTCTGCGGATTCGGCTGCACCGCCTGCGGCGCGCTGGTCTGCGGCGCGACGATGGCCTGACCGGCGACGATCAACCCGACCGGGACGTGCACGGTGACGGTGACGCCCGGATCGCGCGCGGTGTCGAAGGTCGGCCGCAGTCGCACGCTGAGACCGTGCCGTTCGGCGAGTCTGCCGACCACGAAAAGGCCCATGTGGCGCGCGGTGTCGGGTCCGGGTTCGGCGGTCTGTTCCAGCCTGCGGTTGATGTCGGACATCTCGGTGGGCGGCATGCCGATGCCTCGGTCGGCGACCTCGATCAGCAGACCCTGGTCGTGCGCCTGCGCGAAGGTGAACTTCACATCCGTTTCCGGCGGCGAGGCGCGCAGCGCGTTGTCGAGGAGTTCGGCGAACAGGTGCGCGAGGTCGGAGGCCGCGGGTTCCTTGAGCGAGCCGCGCGGGGTGGCGCCGAGCTTGACGCGCTCGTAGTCCTCGACCTCGGAGATGGCGGCGCGCAGCACGTCGGCGATCTCGACCGGCGCGGACTTCGCACGGCGCTGTTTGGTGCCCGCGAGGATCAGCAGGTTGTCACCGTTGCGGCGCATGCGGGCGGCGAGGTGGTCGAGCCGGAACAGGTTCTCCAGCAGGCGCGGGTCCTTCTCGTCGTACTCCATCGCCTCGATGAGACTGAGCTGATGGTCGACCAGCGACTTCGAGCGCCGCGCCAAGGTCTCGAACATGTCGTTGACCTGTGAACGCATCTGCGCCTGGTCGCTGGCCAGGCGCAGCGCCTGACCGTGGATGTCGTCGACGGCGCGGGCCAGCTGCCCGATCTCCTCGGTGCTTCGCACCGGCATCGGCTCCAGCGGCACGTCCTCGGGCGAGGCGCCGTTGCGCAGTTGGGCGACCTCGTGCGGCAGGTCGCTCTCGGCGACACGCAGGGCCGCGAGCCGCAGGCGGTGCAGCGGCACGATCATCGAGCGCGCGACGAAGACCGCGAGCAGCAGCGCGGCGAGGATGGTGGCGATGACGACCGCGGTGTAGGTCCACGCGTCGGTCTTAGCGTTCGAGGACAGCGTGTCCATCGCCGCCTCGATGTCCTTGGTTGCCTTGCCGACCACCCGTTCGTAGACCGCGACGCTGGTTTGCAGCGAGGTCTTCGCCTCACCGAGCGGAATGCGGCCCGCGATCGCCTCCGGGCTGGTCATCAACGCCACGCGGGTGTCGACGCCCGCGTACAGGTCGGCGATGGCGGCGTCGCCGTCGGGGAAGCGGTGCGAGAGCACGTTGAGCAGGGTGCGCTCGGTGTTGGTCGAGGTGAGGAAGTTCTGTAGGCCGTCGGGCTTGCGTTGCAGCACCTCGCTGAAGGTGGCCAGTTCGCCGACGAGGGTGGCGCGCGTGTTGAGCGAGTCGACCAGTCGCAGTTTGGCGGTGTCCACCGTCTGGTCGTTCACCTGGGAGACCGTGGTCTCCACGATGCGCACGCTGAAGTTGCGGACGCGGTCGATGGTGGCCAGCGAGTCGGCGGCGACGGTCGGTGCCTTGCCCACCGCGCGCACCGCCTTGGCCTCGGTGATCATGCTTTCCAGGGAAGAGCGCGAATTCGGCGCGCTCGCGAGCAGCGCGGTGGCGCCCTCGGCCTTCGCGATGGCGGCGTCGAGTTCGGTGAGGTCCTTGTCGGCGACCACGGTCTGCCCGTTGAGCGAGACCAGCTGCGCGCCCGCCACGGCTGCCGTCGCGGCGCTCAGGCCGGTGACGGCGGGGATGGCCTCGATGTTTCCGGACACCTCCGCGAGTCGCTGCGCGTTGGAGAATTCGGCGGTGATCCTCGACACGCCGAGTCCAACCGCGACCGCCAGCGGCACGGCGAGAACCGCCGTAACCTTCCAGCGGAGGTCCCAATTGCCGAGCGCCCAGCGCTTCTTGCCGGACCTAGCGGCGTCACGCATCTCCCACTCACTTTCCAAACTGGCCTCGACCCGCGCCATCAGCGAACCTCGACAATCGCATGCCGGCTCGCCAGACGGACTTGGCCGAGAACTGCGGCTGGCCGAGAAATTGCGTCTACGACGGCCCAAATAAGTGACATCAGATTCTAACGGATCAATAACAGCTTGGGTGACATCCGGTAAGGCAACAACCCTTGACGTCCCTTTATCGGGGATAACCTCGGGTCGTGGCACCCTGCCGGGCGTCGCGTGAAGTCTGCCACAATCATGCAGATCTATCGAGGCGGGCATCCGGCGAGGCTAGGGAGTCACGGTGTGAACGGGCAGCACGAGTACCGACCGGTCTATCAGACCAGCTTGGTCGACCCCGCCGAGTTCTGGACTCACGCCGCCGAGGCCATCGATTGGGATCGTCCGCCCACCCAGGTCGTCGACGCCGCCGCCCGCCCGGTACCTCGGTGGTTTCCCGACGCCCGCCTCAACACCTGCGTCAACGCACTCGACCGACACCTGCCCGAACGCGCCGACCAGCCCGCGCTGATCTACGACTCCGCGGTGAGCGAGGGCAGCCGCACCTACACCTACGCCGAACTGCTGCGCGAGGTCGCCGAGTTCGCGGGCGCGATGCTGCGACTAGGGGTGCGCGCGGGCGACCGCGTGATCATCTACCTGCCGATGATTCCCGAGGCCGCGATCGCCATGCTGGCCTGCGCGCGCATCGGCGCGGTGCATTCGGTGGTCTTCGGCGGATTCGCCGCCCCGGAACTCGCCGCGCGCATCGACGACGCCGAGCCCGTGCTCATCGTGACCGCGTCGGGCGGCATCGAACCAACGCGCCGCATCGAATATCCGCCGATCGTGCTGCGGGCGCTCGACCTCGCGACCACGACCGCGCCGCGCAACGTGATCGTCAAACAACGAAAAAGATTCCAGGCCATCGATTTCGAGGCGCCGCGGGAAGCTGTGGAGTCGTCGGACACGCTGCCGAGTTCGGATCGGACCGTCGCAGCGCGCTGGCTCGATTGGGACGAGGCGGTGCAAGACGTCGAACCCGCCGACCCGGTCTCGGTGGCGGCGACCGACCCGCTCTACATCCTCTACACCTCGGGAACCACCGGGAAACCCAAGGGCGTGGTGCGCGACAACGGCGGTCACGCCGTCGCGCTGGCCTGGTCGATGCGCAATATCTATGACGTCGGCCCCGGTCAGGTCATGTGGGCGGCCTCCGATGTCGGCTGGGTGGTCGGCCACTCCTATATCGTCTATGCTCCGCTGCTCGTCGGCGCGACCACCGTGCTCTACGAGGGCAAGCCGGTCGGCACCCCAGACGCGGGCGCGTTCTGGCGGGTGGTCGCCGAACATTCGGTGCACGTGCTGTTCACCGCGCCCACCGCGCTGCGCGCCATCCGCAAGTCCGATCCCGAGGCCCGCCTCGCCCGCCCGCACGACCTGAGTTCGCTGCGCGCCCTGTTCTGCGCGGGCGAGCGACTGGATCCGGCCACCTACGAATGGGCCGTCGACACCCTGCTCGCCGATCGGCCCGACTGCCCCGTCGTCGACCACTGGTGGCAGACCGAAACCGGCTGGCCGATCGCCGCCGACCCGCTCGGCCTCCAGCAACTGCCGATCAAACCCGGTTCCAGCTCGGTGCCGGTGCCCGGCTACCGGCTGCGAGTGCTCGACGCCGAGGGCAATCCGGTGCCGCCGGGCACCGAGGGCAATATCGTCATCGGATTGCCGCTTCCCCCCGGCGCCCTCACCGGGCTGTGGCGCGACGAGCCGCGTTTCCTTCGCTCCTATCTGGAAGCCTTCCCCGGCCACTACCTGACCGGCGACTCCGGATATCTCGACGACGACGGCTACCTCTACGTCCTCGGCCGCAGCGACGACGTGATCAACATGGCGGGCCACCGGCTGTCGGCGGGCAGTATCGAGGCCGCCATCGCCGGGCATGCCGCGGTCGCCGAATGCGCGGTGATCGGCCTCGCCGACGAACTCAAGGGTCAGCGCCCGATCGCGTACGTGGTGCTCAAGGAGGGTGTCGACATCGAACGCGACCGGTTGCGCGCGGAGTTGACGACCCGCGTGCGCGAGCAGATCGGCGCGATCGCCACTCTGCACGACGCGATCGTGGTCGCCGCGCTGCCCAAGACCAGATCCGGGAAGATCCTGCGCAAGTCCATCCGGCAGATCACCGCGGGCGACGACTACGACATGCCGTCGACCATCGAGGATCCCGCGGTGCTCGTCGCGCTGGCCGACCAGATCCTGTCCGGCCGCACCCCGATCGCCCCGATCGGCGCACCCGACGCCGACCCGGCCTGATCACCTCGGGATCACGGTCACAGAGTTCTCTCAGGATCGGCTCACACCCGTGCCAGCGGTTCGAAATAGCGTCGAAGGCGTTCGTGATACATCCGACACCCATACGGGAGGCACACCATGAAGCGTTTCCGCAGCCGTACCGCCGTCGCGGTCTTCGCGGCGGGCGCAGGCGCGAGCGCGGTCATGTTCCTCGGCCCGGCCATCGCGGCCGCGGACCCGACGTCCTACGCCGCGCCGCTGCTCAACAGCGACTGCACCTTCGCTCAGGTCGACGCCGCACTGCATGTCGAAGCGCCGCAGCTGGCCGCGGCCCTCGACGCCAACCCGAGTCAGAAGGCCCAGCTCCAGGCGGGCTTCGACCAGCCGGTCGAACAGCGCAAGGCGCAGTTCCAGCGGTTGGTCGAGGAGAACCCGCAGGCCGCCCAGCAGGCGCAGAACGATCCGCGCGCCGCCCAGTTCCAGGACGCGATCAACCGGGTCGCGGCCACCTGCAAGAACTACTGACCGTATGCACGGGCGCGCGGCCTTCCGGTCGCGCGCCGGTGCGCGACCGGTCCGGCGCAACCACCGGCGAAGTGAGTCGAAAGAGGCGAATGTGCCCGAAGTGACCAATTCGACCCCGACGGTTCTCGTCGTCGATGACGACGACGACGTGCTCGCCTCGGTCGAGCGCGGACTGCGGCTGTCCGGATTCGAGGTGCGGGTCGCGCGCGACGGCGCCGCCGCGTTGCGCAGCGTCACCGAGAGCGCGCCCGACGCGATCGTGCTCGACATGAACATGCCGGTACTCGACGGCGCGGGCGTGGTCACCGCGCTGCGCGCGATGGGTAACGAGGTGCCGATCTGCGTGCTGAGCGCCCGCGCGTCGGTGGACGACCGCATCTCGGGACTCGAATCCGGCGCCGACGACTACCTCGTGAAACCTTTCGTGCTGGCCGAATTGGTGGCCAGGATCCGCGCGCTGCTGCGCCGCCGCTCCGACACCGCGGCGCCCGCGACACCGGGCGCGATCACCGTCGGCCCGCTCGAGGTCGACATCGCGGGATATCGCGCGCTGCTGCACGGCAACGAGGTCGAACTCACCAAACGCGAATTCGAGCTGCTGTCGACGTTGGCGCGCAACGTCGGGGTGGTGCTGAGCCGCGAGCGTCTGTTGGAGCTGGTGTGGGGTTACGACTTCGTCGCCGACACCAATGTGGTCGACGTCTTCGTCGGCTACCTGCGGCGCAAGTTGGAGATCGGTGACACCCCTCGCCTGCTACACACCATCCGCGGCGTCGGATTCGTCCTGCGGACGCCGAAATGACCGGTCCCGGACCGCTGGCCGCCGCATTCTCGCTGACCCGCCGCGGTTTCGGAGTCGCCGCGGGATGCGGGCGGTCGATCGACCGCGCGCGCACCGGTCACGCGCGCCACCCGGCGCGCCGCCGAACATCCGACGGACCGACGAATGCGGCCGGAACATCCGCGTGACCACCGCACCGAAACGGCGTAAACGCCGGACGTTCTCGCTGCGCACCAGGGTCGCGGGCGCGGCGGCGATGGGTGCGGTGATCATCGTGACCCTGCTCAGCCTGATCAGTATTCGCGCGATCGAACGCAACAACCTCCAGCAGAGCGATCAGCAACTCGCGCTCGCGTCGCGGCTCGTACTGATCCAGCCGGTCATCGCGGTCGGCCTGGTCGGACTCACCGGACTGAACAACCAGATCGCGGTCACCGTGCGCGACGACGGCTCGGTGGTGGCGACCAGTCCCACCGAACTTCCCGACATGCCCGTCGGCTCGCATACCGCCGAGGTGAACGGCACGCCTTACCGGATACTCACCACCGTCGAGAACCAGCCGCAGGGGCGCACCGTCTCGCTCGGGATCCCGGCCGCTCGAGCCGCCGAGGCGACCGCCGACCAGCAGCGCTGGGTACTCGGCGGCGCACTGCTGGCTATCGCCGCGAGCGCCGCGCTCGGATGGTTGCTGGCCGGTCGCGCGGTGCGCCCGATCGTGGATCTGACCCGTCAGGTCGGCGCGCGAACGGCCTTCGGCGATCCGGCGAATCCACAACCGCCGGTGGACGGTTCGGGGGTGCGCGAGGCCGAGAAATTGGCCGATGCCGTCAACACCATGCTGCGGCGCGTCGACCAGGCCCAGGGCGAGACCGCCGCCGCGCTGGAGACCGCGCGCGACTTCGCCGCCGTCTCCGCGCACGAACTGCGCACGCCGCTGACCGCGATGCGCACCGACCTCGAGGTGCTGCGCACCCTGCACCTCGACGAGGCGCAGCGCACCGAGATCCTCGCCGACCTGCAACGCAGCCAGGGCCGGGTGGAGACAACGCTGGCCGCGCTGGAACGGCTCGCCACCGGGAACCTCGTGAACGCGCGCGATCACGTCGACACCGATGTCGGCGACCTGTGCGACCAGGCCGCCCACGACGCCATGCGCCACTTTCCCGGACTCACCGTGCGCATCGACACCGACGCCGAACTGGTCACCCGAGGACTGCCCGCCGGGCTGCGGCTCGCGGTCGACAACGCGCTGGCCAACTCGGTCAAACACGGTCGGGCCACGCACGCGGTGGTCGCCGCGCACCGCATGCCCGACGGCCGCATTCTGATCACCGTCGACGACGACGGCCTCGGCATTCCGATCGAGGAACGCGAGGCGGTGTTCGAGCGGTTCGTGCGCGGCAGTCAGGCGGGCAAGGGCGGTTCGGGACTGGGGCTCGCGCTGGTCGCGCAGCAGGCCCAACTGCACGGCGGGCGGGCGTATTTCGCCGACAGCCCGCTCGGCGGCGCACGGCTCGCGCTGGAACTTCCCTCGCGCGCGACGCCTTCGGACGCGAACCGCTGACCTGGCCCGAGACGACGAAACCGGCCGGACGTGCGGATCGCGCACGTCCGGCCGGTTCCTACCGAGCCGAAACCCGAATGACTACTGCGGCTTGGTGACCGTGACCGGCTTGGCCCAGTCCGACAGCGTCACGTTGATGGTGCCGTCGCCCTTCTTCACGACCGCGCGCACCAGGTTCGGGCCCGCGCCGGTGGAGGGAGCGTTGGAGGGCTGCGCCGCGGCCGAACCGGTCGGCGGGGCAACATCGGCGATGTAGAGGGTGATCGGGAACGAGCCGCCGCCGTCGCCGACCCTCGGCACGATGGGATCGATCACCGACGCGTCGATGGTGCCGCTGACCTTGACGACCGCGGTGCCGTTGACGCTCTCGCGACCCTCGACCTTGGGGTTCTGCACCTTGGCGATGACGTTGGCCAAGCCCTTGTCCTTGTCGAGGATGATGCCCGGATCGTAGATCTTCTCCGACGGGCCGAGGTTGGCGTACTTGCCGTCCTCGAGCTGCGCGTACATGGACTTGTCGACCACGACGAACTTGGCCTTGACGAACGGCGCGTCCTCCTTGGTGCGCACCTTCGCCTCGCCCTGCGCGGCGCCCGCGCCCTGCGGCTGGTTGGTGACATCGGCCTTCACGGTCTCGACCGGAAGGTTCGGGATGTTGGTGACCGCGAGGTCGAGGTGCACCGCCTGCAAGGTCTGCGTGGTGCGAGCCGACTCCTGCACGATCTGCGCGGCGTCGGGAAGCGGGCCGGTTGCTGTGGCGGCCGTCGAGGTGTTGCTCGAATCATCCGAGCCGCACCCGGTGACGATCGCGGCGAACAGCGATGCCGCGATCGCGACGGTGCCGAATCGCATGGGCGTGAGCCGACCGAACCGAGGTCGGTGCGAGGTGGAGTTGCGTGTTGTCATGTCACTCATGATCTGCCCCCAGAAGAGTGCAAGGTCGGTTCGACCGGGTGGAGCGACAGCTGTTGCTGACGCGGGGTTCGCGGCATTTCCGTGGCGGAGAAGCCTTCCGCCGACCGGGTTCTCGATGGCCGACCCTTGGCCGAACCGCGGTATGGAACTGCTGCGGGCGCCGACGATACCCTGTGTCCGGTCGTCTCGCATAGATCAGGGGTAAACCCGGCGCGCCCGCGAATCGGGTTAAGGGAACGTTTAGTGGGACGTTAGGAGCAGGACGCACCATACTGTCCATGACCACAGAGGCGGAGTGCCCGACACGGGGGAAAACCCGAGCTCAACAGGTCGTGGCACCGTCCGCCGGTCCGCGACGCATACCTGAAATCAATTCCCGTCCGGAAACGATACGGCTCTGGGAACGCGGATCGAATAACGAAGGACAAACGATGACGAACACTCGCCCGGATACGGAGGAACAGGAATTCCGCCGCCCGCCGATGCCCGAGGGTCCACCTCCGATCTCAAATGTGTGGGTTTACAACGGGAAAGCCTACGACCTCAGCGACTGGATCTCCAAGCATCCCGGCGGGGAGTTCTTCATCGGACGGACCAAGAACCGCGACATCACCTCGATCATCGGCTCCTACCACAAGGATCCCGAGCGTATCGAGCGGATGCTGGAGCGCTACTCGCTCGGCCGTGACGCGCTGCCCGAGGACATCCACCCGACGAACAACGCACCGGAGTTCCTGTTCAACGAGGGTTTCGACAGCTGGCGCGACACGCCGAAGTACCGCTTCGACGACAAGGCCGACCTGCTGCACAAAGTGAAGGCCCGGCTGAAGGATCCGGCGTTGGCCGCGCGGATCAAGCGCATGGACACGATCTTCAACATCGTGGTCGCGGTGCTCACCGTCGCCTACTTCGCGGTGCAGGGGCTTCGGCTCGGCATGCCGTCGTGGATGCCGCTGCCGGTCTTCGTGATCGCGATGGTGTTGCTGCGCAGTTCGCTGGCGGGCTTCGGCCACTACGCGATCCACCGCGCCCAGAAGGGCATGAACAAGATCTACACCAACGCCTTCGACTTCAACTACGTGGCATTGGCATTCGTCACCGCCGACGGGCACGCGCTGCTGCACCACCCGCACACGCAGAGCGAAGTCGACATCAAGAAGAACGTCTTCACGATGATGATGCGGGTCCCACGGCTCTACCGGATACCGATCCACACCATCCACAAGTTCGGGCACACGCTCACCGGCATGACGATCCGCCTGCTCGACGTGTGCAGGCTGACCCGCAAGGTCGGCGTGAAGGAGATGTACGGGACGTGGGGCGGCGCGCTGCCGCACTTCATCGGCTCCTTCGGCGTGCGCTTCCTGCTGGTCGCGGAACTGGTGGCGTTCGTGCTCGCGGGCGACTTCCTCGCCTGGGTACTGCAATTCGTGATCACGCTGTGGATCAGCACCTTCCTCGTGGTCGCCAGCCACGACTTCGAACTCGAGACCGAGGAAGCCAACACCGACACCGAGGACTGGGCCATCAACCAGCTCGAACAGGCATACGACCTGAAGGTGGTCGGCAACCGATACGTCGACTGCTTCCTGTCGGCGGGCCTGAGCTCCCATCGCGTGCACCACGTCCTGCCCTACCAGCGCAGCGGCTTCGCCAATATCGCGACCGAGGACGTGCTGCGCGAGGAAGCGGCGAAATTCGGGGTGGAATGGCTGCCCGCGAAGAGTTTCTTCACCGACCGTTTCCCGAAACAGATACAGACGTATCTGCTGTCCCGCTCCGACGAGGCGAAAGAACGCAACTGGGGGTTCGTTCGCGAACATTGCGCACCGTCGGCGCTGAAGACCTGCGCCGTGTACACGGTCCAGGGCTTCACCGGAATCGGCACGGTCTGAGTCGATTCCCCGACCGCCGGGGGGCGTATTCGTCCACGCGGGCGGTGATTTCACCACACATTTATTTCGAAAGGTAGAAGGTCGTGTCTGTGACGATCGATGAAGGCAGCATCCGCAGCCTGGGGACAACCCGCCACGAGGCGGATGGG
This sequence comes from Nocardia bovistercoris, assembly GCF_015674855.1. Taxonomy (GTDB): domain Bacteria; phylum Actinomycetota; class Actinomycetes; order Mycobacteriales; family Mycobacteriaceae; genus Nocardia; species Nocardia bovistercoris. Next base: position 14,826 of record NZ_JADMLG010000016.1, read on the forward strand.
GAGCAAGGGCACGACATCGCCGAGCGCATCATGTTGCCCGCGCCGCCGACCACGGTCGGCGTGATCGAGAGCATCGCGACGGGCTCGCCCGCGCGGACCTTCGATCAGGACGCCGCGGCCGAGCAGGTCGCCGACCTGTTCGGCGACGAGCGGCAGCGGGCACGGATCGCTCGGATCTACAAGAAGACCAGGATCGGCACCCGCCGCCTCGCGGTCGACCCGCTCGACCCCGAATTCCTCGCCTACAGCCGCGGACGCGGCACCATAAGAGAACGGATGAACCTGTTCTACGAGCACGCGGCGCCGCTGGCCGTCGACGTCGCGGGCCGCGCGCTCGCGGGCGTGGACGATCCGGCCGACATCGGCTTACTGGTCTTCGTGACCAGCACCGGATTCATCGCGCCCGGCGTCGATGTCGCGGTCGTGAAGGAACTCGGGCTCGCGCCGTCGGTCGGCCGCGTCGTCGTCAACTTCATGGGCTGCGCCGCGGCGATGAACGGCATGCGCACCGCCGTCGATTTCGTCCGCGCCCACCCGGACAAGAAGGCGATGCTGATCTGCATCGAATTGAGTTCGGTCAACGCAGTGTTCGACGACGACGTGAACGACGTCATCACCCACAGCCTGTTCGGCGACGGATGCGGCGCCGTGGTGATCAGCGCGAGCCAGGTACACCAGCCGCTGCCCGCGGGCCGCGTGGTGATCCGCGACAGCTTCAGCCACCTGCTCGACGACGCCGAGGACGGCATCGTGCTCGGCGTCAACGACAACGGCATCACCTGCGAACTGTCGGAAAACCTGCCGAGCTATATATACAACGGCGTCGACCCGGTCGTGACGCGGAAACTGCGCGCCAACGGACTGCGCAAATCCGATGTCGAACTGTGGGCGATCCACCCCGGCGGCCCCAAGATCATCGAAGAGTCGGTGCGCTCGCTCGGCATCCCGACCGAACGCGCCGCGCTCAGTTGGGACGTGCTCGCCGAACACGGCAACATGCTCAGCGTTTCGCTGATCTTCGTGCTGGAACGGATGATCGCGCAAAACGAGACAACCGCTCCCATCTCCACCGGCGTCGCGTTCTCCTTCGCACCCGGAGTCACCCTCGAAGGAATGATCTTCGACATCATCCGCCGGTGACCCGCGCCCGGCAGACCGAGAAAGCCCGATAACCCATGCAACTCATCAGATTCCTCCTCTCGATCTCGCGTGTACGAATCGCAGGCGTCGTCGCCACCGGCCTGGTGGCGGGCGCCGCCAACACCTACCTGGTCACACTCATCAACAGTGTGGTCGCCCCGGAGCCGCGCCCCAACGACCTGCTGCCACGGTTCGCCCTCACCGGAATCGTACTTCTGGTGAGTGGCCTGATCTCCCAGATCCTACTGATCCGGCTGGCCCAGGACGCGATCCTGCGACTGCGTTCCGACCTCAGCGCCGGTGTGGTCTCGGCGCCGCTCGAACACCTCGAGCGGCTCGGCGCGCACCGTCTCATCGCGACACTCACCGAGGATGTCCGCTCGCTGTCCCAAGCGGTGACGGCCATCCCGGCGATCTGCATCGACGTGGCGACCATCGTCGGCTGCTTCGTCTTCCTCGCGATCCTGTCCGGCCTGGTCTTCGCGATCACCGTGGCGGGCACCCTCATCGGCATCTGCTGTGTCGAACTGTTCCTGCGGCGCGTCCGGTCCATCTACCACCGGGCGCGCGAGAACGAGGACCTGCTGCTGAACTCCTTCCAGGCCGTGACACTCGGCATCAAGGAACTCAAACTGCACCGAGGCAGGCGCAAGGACTTCATGGAACGCCACCTCATCGGATCGGCGCGCACCCTGCGCGACCAGAACGTCGACGCGGGTTCCAAGTTCTCGGTGGCGCAAAGCCTCGGCCAGGTCCTCCAGCTCGCCACCATGGCGCTGATCCTGTTCGGCATCGCCAAGGCGATCGATCTGCCCCGCGACGTCGTGGTCGGCTACGTGCTGGTCACCACCTTCCTTGCCATGCCGATGCAGAACTTCATGCACCGGCTGCCCGACCTGGTGCGCGGTGACGTCGCGCTGGCGAAGATCCGCGCCATGAACCTGTCCATGGAGACCCAGCACAACGAGGACGAACTGCCCTTCAGTGACCGGCCGGCCGCGAGCGACGCACGGCTCGAATTAGCCGGGGTCACCTACGCTTACGCGGGCGAAATCCCGCCGCCGTTCCCCGTCGGGCCCGGTGGTCCGCCGCCCGGTGGCGGACGTCCCGGTCCGGAGTCGGGTGACGAAAGTCCGAATCCGGCGCGCGGCGGGTACGCGGGCCCGGTATCGGGCGGCGGAAATCCCGAAGCAGCACGGGGCGGCGAGCACTCGGGCCATGCGTCCGGCGCCGAATATCCCCATCCATCGGGTGGCGGCGAGTACCCCGGTCCCGAAGGGGCCGATCCGGCACACGGCGGCGAGCATCCCCATCCGACGCCGCGCGGCGAACACCGGCACGGACATCCCGCCGGACCGCCGCCCCGCGGACCGCACCGGCGTCACGCCGGACCGCCGCCGCGCGGTGCGCACCACCGACCGCCGCCGGGAGCAGGGCCGGGTGGACGCCCGGATGTCAACGGCCGCAAGCGACTCGACCACGGCGCGAGCGAACACCGTCCCGCTCCGGTCGGCGCGCCGACCGCGACCGACGACGGCTCCGGGTTCACCCTCGGCCCGATCGACCTGGTTCTCGAACCGGGCCAGATCACCTTCATCGTCGGCGGCAACGGCAGCGGCAAATCGACACTGGCCAAACTCATCACGGGCCTGTACGTGCCGAAGGACGGTGCGGTGGCGCTGAACGGCGAGCGGATCGATCACGAGAACATCGAATGGTTCCGGCAGAACTCGTCGGCCGTGTTCACCGACTTCCACCTTTTCGAGGACTATCTCGGCTTCGACGAGCCCGGACTCGACGATAAGGTGCGCCACTACCTGGAGCAATTGCAGATCGCGCACAAAGTCACCGTGCGGAACGGGAAACTGTCCACCGTCGCGTTGTCCCAAGGTCAGCGCAAGCGCCTCGCACTGCTCACCGCGCTGCTCGAAGACCGGCAGATCTACGTCTTCGACGAATGGGCCGCCGACCAGGAACCGCGCTTCCGCGAGGTGTTCTACGGCGAGATCCTCACCGACCTGAAACGACGCGGAAAGACCGTCATCGTGATCACCCACGACGACCGCTATTTCGACCGCGCCGACCAACTGGTGAAACTGGAATTCGGACAGATAACCGCGGCCACCGACGCCATAGTCGCCGGCTAGTTGTGTTTATTTGCGTCGCCTTCGGCGCCGCGGGTTCGCGGCCCTTTGGGTCTCGCGTCCCAGCGTTCGATACTCGCGCCTCGGCGCATTGTCTCGAACGCTGGGGCGCGGGACGGCCGCGAACCTTGTCGGTATTGCCGGACTGGCGGGGCTGGATTCCTCAGGTCGACTGCGCTTCTCGTGTGTGCGCGGCCCTCATCGAATTCTCAGAGGATCCCCAAGGTTGGGGCTGAAACAGCACCATAGGGTGCTGGCGTGATCGCAAAATACGCCCTCGGCGCCTTGTTCGCCACCGCGCTGGTCGGCGTCGGAGCCGGACTCACCGGGTGCGCAGGCAACAGCGCGCCCTCGGGAATCGCGCTGGTGAACGCCGATACCGGCCCGACCGGTGCACGCATCGTCGCGGGATTGGAACAGGACGGCGGCGGATACGACTGGACCATGGTCGCCCCCGGCGAGGCCGACCCCGACGACTACGCGGCGGTGATCACCCTGCCCACCGATCTCACCGCGGCCATGAGCACCCTCGCGGGCCCGAACCCGCAGCGCGCCAAGGTAACCGTCACCACACACACCGACGCCGACCCCGACCTGGTGCACGGCGCGACCGGCGCGGTCACCCACCGCATCGGCGCTGCGGGCGTCGACGCCGCCCTGGCCGCGGTGACCCAAGCCCGAAGCCAACTCACCGGTGTGCAGTTCACCGCCCAACTACTCGGCGCGGGCGTCAACGCCGCCGCGGCGGGCGCCGATCAATTCAGCGGCGGCGCCCAACAACTCCTCGACTTCCTGAACTTCGCCAAAGCGGGCTCCGCCCAACTGACCTCGGCCATCGCGGTATTGAACCAGACGGTCGACGGCGCCGCCGCCCAAGCGAATCAACTTGCGGCAGCCCTTGATTCGACCGGCGTAACCATCGCGCAGGTACAACAGACCGCAGGCACGGTGAGCACCGGCCTCGACCGCATACTCCCGCTGCTACGCGCCCTCCCCTTCGCAAGCGACCCGACCCTGGCCGACATCATCACCAAACTCGAAGGACTACGCGAAGTCTCAGGCCGAGCAGGCAGCCAACTCGACGGACTCGACCTCCTCGTAGGCGGTGCGATCGACCCGAACACCGACCTCGGCACCCTCCTGCGCACAGTGGTCGGCCGCCTCCAAGGCGCGAGCGCTCAACTGGCGGAAGGCGCGAAACTCGCCGAAGGGCTCCCCCAACTGGCCGATACCGGCGGCGCCCAACTCGTGGACGCCATAAGCCAACTCACCGGCGGCGTGACCCAACTCCAAACAATCGTCGCCAATCTGAACACCCAAACCGGCAAAGCCGTGGAATCCCTCCCCCTGCACAGCTCGAACCAACAATCCGCGATAGCTCTCGCGCTCACCGACCCGGTCGAAATCGTCAGGGAGTGAGAATCTTCCGCGAACGGCGACGGTCCGCACCCGAAGCAGGGCGCGGACCGTCGAGTGTGGTTCTCAGTTCACATTCAGCAGGTCGATCACGAAGACCAAGGTCTTTCCCGACAGCGGGTGCCCACCACCCGTTGGCCCGTACGCCAGCTCCGGCGGAATGGTCAGCTGTCGCCGCCCGCCCACCTTCATCCCGGGAATACCGTCCTGCCACCCCTGGATCAGCCCGCGCAACGGAAAGCTGATCGCCTCCCCGCGGCTCCATGACGAGTCGAATTCCTCACCGGAGTCGAATTCGACGCCGACATAGTGCACCTCGACAGTGCCGCCGGCCACGGCTTCCGCACCCTCGCCCACGATCACGTCTTTGATCACGAGATCCTCGGGCGCAGGCCCCGCCTGGAATTCGATTTCCGGCTTCGTCATTCGGTCATACCCCTTCGTAGGTGTTGGTGTGCGTATTCGGTCAGCGACCGTCGATGTCAGCGTAGTCCCGCGCACCGTAACCGGTGTAGATCTGTCGCGGCCGCCCGATCTTGATCGGCTCGGTGTGCATTTCCCGCCAGTGCGCGATCCACCCGGGCAGCCTGCCCATCGCGAACAGCACGGTGAACATCCGAGTCGGGAAGCCCATGGCTTTGTAGACGACGCCGGTGTAGAAGTCGACGTTCGGGTACAGCTTGCGCGAGACGAAGTATTCGTCGGTGAGCGCGGCCTCTTCGAGCGCTTGCGCGATGTCGAACAGTTCGTCGTGCCCGCCGAGTTTGCCGAGGATGGCGTCGGCGTGTTTCTTGGCGATGGCGGCGCGCGGGTCGTAGTTGCGGTAGACGCGGTGTCCGAAGCCCATGAGCTTCACGCCGTCTTCCTTGTTCTTGACCTTGCGGATGAATTCCTTGACGTCGCCGCCCTGGGCTTTGATGTCGTCGAGCATTTCCAGCACGGCCTGGTTGGCGCCGCCGTGCAGCGGGCCCCACAGCGCGTTGATGCCGCCGGATACCGAGGTGAACAGGTTGGCGTCGGAGGAGCCGACGAGCCGCACCGTGGAGGTCGAGCAGTTCTGTTCGTGGTCGGCGTGCAGGATCAGCAGCATGTCGAGGGCCGCGGCGACTTCGGGGTCGACCTGGTAGGGCTCGGCGGGGAAGCCGAAGGTCATGCGCAGGAAGTTCTCGACCAGGCTGAGCGAGTTGTCGGGGTAGAGGAACGGCTGACCGACGGACTTCTTGTAGGAGTAGGCCGCGATGGTCGGCAGTTTCGCCAGCAGTCGGATGGTGGAGAGTTCGACCTGTTCGGGGTCGCGCGGGTCGAGCGAGTCCTGGTAGTAGGCCGACAGGGCGTTGACGGCGGAGGACAGCACCGGCATGGGGTGCGCGTTGCGCGGGAAGCCGTCGAAGAACCGCTTGAGGTCTTCGTGCAGCAGGGTGTGCCTGCGGATGCGGTCGGTGAAGTCGTCGAGCTGGGCCTGGGTGGGGAGTTCGCCGTAGATGAGCAGGTAGCTGACCTCGATGAAGGTCGAGGAGGACGCCAACTGGTCGATCGGGTAGCCCCGGTACCGCAGGATGCCCTCGTCACCGTCGATGTAGGTGATGGCCGACTTGGTCGGCGCGGTGTTCATGAAACCGGGGTCGTAGGTCACGTACCCGGTGCTCGCCAGCATTTTGCCGAGGTCGACGCCGGAATTGCCTTCCGAGGCCTCCGTGATCGTCATGGCGTATTCGCCACCGGGGAAGCTAAGTACCGGTTTGGCGTCGTTGATCTTGTCGTTCTCGGGCACAGCAGGATCCCTCTCAGGCTAGGACCGTCGGCATCGAAGTGCGGTCGGCACGGCGGTGCGATTACCTAGACGCTAGTCGCTGTCCACGCGGCACGCCCACGAGGGTGCCCGCCGCCGGACCTCACAATCGCGCTTTCGTCACGTGAGTATCGCCCGGATTCGCGGCCGCCGCCGGACACGCGGATGCGGTGCGCCGTCACGCCTTCCGCGCGGCGGTCTCGGGCTCGTCGGTCGACGGTTCGGCACCGACGCGGGCCACGGTGTAGCGGACGAACGACGGGAATGCCAGCGCGGCGATGACCACGCCGATGACGACGAGAACGCCACCACCCGCCGAGGCCACGGCGGTACCCAGGCTCGCCGCGGCGAAACCGTGGGCAACATCACCGATGCGAGGGCCGCCCGCCACGATCACGATGAACACACCCTGCAGGCGCCCGCGCATCTCATCGGTGGCGACCGTCTGCAACATCGCCACCCGCAGCGCCGCCGACACCATGTCGACCGCGCCGCCGAAGGCCGAGAACGCCAGCGCCAGCCACAGCCCGAGACCGACGCCGAGACCGTGCCCGGTGCAGCCGACGGCGAGGCCGAACCCCACCATCGCCAAGCCCCACAGCACGATGCACACGACCACGGAGAGCCCCTGCCTGCGCACGGTCGATATCCACCCGGAGAACACGCCGCCGAGCACCGCACCCGCCGACATGGACGCGAACAGCAGGCCGAGTGCGACGCCGCCGGTCGCGGGATCGCCGAAGGTCTCGTGCGCGATCTGCGGGAACAGCGCGCGCGGCATCCCGAACACCATCGCGATCATGTCGACCACGAAGGAGGCGAGCAGGACGCGCTGGGTCGCAAGATAGGCGAATCCGTCGAGCACCGAACGGAATCCGGCCGTTCGCGCGGGCCCGGCGGGCGGGATGGGCGGCAGTTTCCACACCGCCCACAGGGTCGCGAGCAACGCGATCGCGTCGAGCAGATAGAGCGTGGACAGCCCGACCACCGGGATAAGCACACCGGCGAGCACCGGTCCCGCGATGGCGCCGAACTGCTGCACGGTCATGCTCAGCGCGCTCGCGGCGGCGAGGTGTTCGGCGGGGATCAGGCGCGGGATGGCGGCGTTGCGGGTCGGCTGGTTCACCGCGAACAGGGCCTGCTGGACGGCGAAAAGGATCAGCACGACCCACACGTCGTCGAGTCCGGCGGCGGCCTGGGCCCAGAAGGCAACGGCCGTCAGCCCGGTGCCGAGATTGGTGATCAACATGAGCTTGCGCCGGTCCATGGCGTCGGCGAGCGCGCCGCCCCACAGCCCGAACACGATCAGCGGGACCAGGCCGAACAGCCCGGCCAGACCCACGTATCCGGAGCTGCCGGTGATCTGGAAGATCTGCTGCGGCACCGCGACCACCGCCAGCTGCGAGCCGATGACGGTGACGATGTTGCTCGTCCACAGCCGTCGGAATGCCGGATAACGCAGCGGGGTCGTATCGGCAAGCAGTTTCACCGGCGGGAGCGTAGTGAATCCGCTCCGAGCGCGACAGCGTTTAAATCCTCGCCCCGGCGCTCGGCCGCGTGTGCTTCATCACTGCGAGGCTCGACACCACGGCGTCTGCATCGGCACGGCATGTCGGTCCCTGGCCTGTCACCGCAGCGCGGACTCGACGGTGGCGGGCCTCGTCACGGTGGCGGGCCTCGTCACGGTGGCGGCCTCGTCACGGTGGCGACGGCGTCACTGCGGCGACGCCGTCGGCTTCACCAGGCCCGGCGGTGGCGACTGCGACGGCGTCGGAACGATCATCGTGACGCCGCGTGGGACTTCTCACGTCGCGAGTGCCTACTCGGTCACGATCGGGCTCACGGCTGCAAGCGCTCGACGATCCGACCGCCGTCGACGGTCCGTACCCGGACGCGATTGTGGAGCCTGCCGCGTCTGCCCTGCCAGAACTCCACCTCGTCGGGGCGCAGCAGGTAGCCGCCCCAATGCGGGGGCACGGGGATCTCGGCGACGTCGGCGAAACGCTCGGTGGTGGCGGTGAGCGCGGCGTCGAGTTCGGCGCGGGAGCCGATCGGGCTCGACTGGCGCGATGCCCACGCGCCGAGTTGCGAGTCGCGCGGGCGCGAGCGCCAGTAGATCGCGGTGACCTCGGGCGACACCCGATCGACCGGGCCGCGCAGGTGCACCTGGCGGCCGAGCGCCGACCACAGGAAGGTGGCCGCCGCGAACGGGACCTCGGCCAGTTGGCCGCCCTTGGCCGAATCGTAATTCGTGTAAAAAGTCACACCTTCCGGCGAGAGCCCTTTACACAGCACCGTCCGCGCGACCGGTCGCGGCGTGCCGCTCGCCTGCGACACGGTGGCGAGCACCATCGCGTTCGGCTCCGCGATACCGACTGCGGTCGCCTGCTCGATCCAGTGCCGAAGCAGCGGCTCCCAGCCGCCTGCGAGCCACGTCTCGTCCAGATCGGTGTCGTCACCGCTGCCGAAATGGGCGGCGCCGTAGTCGACGCGCATCGCCGCGAGGTCGGCCGGAACAGAGTATTCCTCGGCGCCCCGATCGAGATGTGAATTGTGCAGGTCACGCATAGCCCAGACGTTACTCCGCGGTAGCAGGGGGCTAAGGTTTTGTTGATCGGCATGTGCTCACCGGCACCGGCGGCGAGAACCATGCGACCCGAAGTGCAAGGAGAGTCACACCATGACTACCAGCCCCGCGGTTTCCGACGGTCGAGCCGTCGTACCGAGCGATTTCGTCAGCGGCCTCGAGGGTGTGGTGGCCTTCACCACCGATATCGCCGAACCGGACAAGGACGGCGGTGCGCTGCGCTACCGCGGCGTCGACATCGAAGATCTGGTACTGGGCCGGGTGACCTTCGGCGACGTGTGGGCGCTGCTGGTCGACGGAGAGTTCGGGCACGGCCTGCCCCCGGCCGAACCGTTCCCCTTACCCGTGCACACCGGCGACGTGCGCGTCGACGTGCAGGCAGGCCTCGCCATGCTCGCCCCGATCTGGGGCTACCAGCCGCTGCTGGACATCGACGACGCCACCGCCCGCGAGAACCTCGCCCGCGCCTCGGTCATGGCGCTGTCCTACGTGGCCCAGTCCGCGCGCGGCATCTACCAGCCCGCGGTGCCGCAGAAGAAGATCGACGAATGCGCCACCGTCACCGAGCGGTTCATGACCCGCTGGAAGGGTGACCCAGACCCTAAGCACACCGAGGCCATCGACGCCTACTGGGTCTCCGCCGCCGAACACGGCATGAACGCCTCCACCTTCACCGCCAGGGTCATCGCCTCCACCGGCGCCGACGTCGCGGCCTCGCTGTCCGGCGCGATCGGCGCCATGTCGGGTCCGCTGCACGGCGGCGCGCCCGCCCGCGTGCTCCCGATGATCGAGGAGGTCGAGCAGACCGGTGACGCTCGCGCGCTGGTCAAGGGCATCCTCGACCGCAAGGAGAAGCTGATGGGCTTCGGGCACCGGGTGTACCGGGCCGAGGACCCGCGCGCCCGCGTGCTGCGCGCCACCGCCGAACGCCTCGGCGCGCCGCGATACGAGGTGGCCGCCGCGCTGGAACAGGCCGCGCTCGCCGAGTTGCGGGAACGTCGCCCGGATCGTGCCATCGAGACCAATGTCGAGTTCTGGGCCGCGGTCATCCTCGACTTCGCCGAGGTGCCCGCGCATATGATGCCCGCCATGTTCACCTGCGGCCGGACCGCGGGCTGGTGCGCGCACATCCTCGAGCAGAAGCAGCTGGGCAAACTGGTGCGCCCCGCCGCCATCTACACCGGTCCCGGCCCGCGCAAGCCCGAGGATGTCACGGGCTGGGTGAACGTAACCCACTCCTGATCTCCCCGCGCGAGCCGCGTCACTGCGCCCGGTGACCAGTTCGTACGCCTCGACTTACTGATCCCAACGCGAGCCGCGTCACTCGTGGCACGGCGAGCGCGGCGACGCCGATCTCGATCCTCCCGCGCGAGCCGGGTCACTCGCGGTGCCGCGGCGCCGCAGGTGACCCGGCTCGCGCCGTTCGCGGGAGTGTTCGCGCCGGGTTTGCTTCTTCCGCATGCCATTCGTTCACTCGCGCGTCGACCGAGGTTGTCCTACAGGGTGATTCGGCGCGCGTACCATCCGCTCGATTCACTGCGGCGAGGCGGGGCGGGACATGGCGGACAAGAGTATTTCGCGACGACGGTTGTTCGGTGTCGCCGCCATGGCGGGACTGGCCGTTGCCTGCTCCGAACCGGTGCGCGCGGACGGGCCGGCGACAGCTCCGGTCACCACCGCTTCGGGTCCGATCTCCACTGCACCGAACCGGGTCACCGCCGCGCCGAGCCAGGTCACCGCCGTACCGGGCGCGGTCTCCCCGCTGCCGGGCACAGCTGCCGCCGCGCCGGGGGTGGCCGCGCCGATCTCCGCGCCGTTGCGCGCGCCGCTCCCGCTGCCCGCCGCGGTCGCGGGGCAGCACGAAGGTGCGGCGCCGCGCCTGTGGGGCACGCAGATGCCGGGCATCGTCGACTCCTTCGCCGCGAACGGCGACCAGATCGCGCTGACCCTCGACGCCTGCGGCGGCGCGGGCAACAACGACATGGATCAGGATCTGATCGATTTCCTGATCGCCGAGCGCATCCCTTGCACGCTGTTCCTGAACAAGCGGTGGATCGACGCCGACCCGGCGCGGGTGCTGCGGCTGGCGGGCAATCCGCTGTTCGAGCTGGCCAATCACGGTGTCGCGCATCGGCCGTTGTCGGTGAACGGGCGCTCCGCCTACGGAATCGCGGGCACCGCGTCGGCGTGGGAGGCCGCCGACGAGGTGTGGGTGAATCATCTGCGGCTCGCCGAGTTGACCGGGGTGCCGCCGCGGCTGTTCCGCGCGGGCACCGCGCATTACGACGAGGTGGCCGTCGCCATCGCCACCGAACTCGGCGAGACACCGATCGGGTTCAGCGTGAACGCCGATCGCGGTGCGACCGCGAGCGCCGCGCAGGTGGCGGCCACCGTGTCCGCCGCGTGGCCGGGTTCGATCACACTGGCGCACATGCACCGGCCGCGTTCGGGCACCGGTCCCGGCATGGTGACCGCGCTGACGGCATTGCGGCAGCGCGGTTTCACCTTCGTCCGCCTCTGATTCGCGCGGGGTATCCGACCGTGCCGACAGCAGCGTAACGGCGCGCCTTCATGCGCCTCCGATTTCACGCGGCGATATCCGACCGCACCGACGGCAGCGTGACAGCGCGCCTTCACCTGCGTGCGTCCCTGATTTCACGCGGCGGGGATCGGTCAATCCTCGCCGAGCGACGCCGCCCAGTCGACGGCTACCGAATCGCCGCGGTCGACGGTGAAGAAGGCGGCCTCGAGGTGTTTGCCCAAATCCACGAGTCCGATGGCGGACAGTGGCACCGTCTGTACCAGACGGACGCGCCACGGGGTCGGCTCGTCCCAGGACCGCAGTTCCAGGTCGAGCCGGAACACCGGGTCGCCGCGGCCGGAATAGTCGGCGGCGACCGGTGTGGCGGCCAGCACCGTCGCGTCGGCGCGGCGACCGTCGGACAGGATCTTGGCGATGCTCGCCCGCGTCGACTCCTCGGCGTCGGGCACGTAGAGCACAAGGCGGTCGGGGTCGTCGGGGTCGATCCGACAGCAGACCACGTCACCGGGTTGTATCCAGTCCAGGCTCGCTTCGCGCAGCCGCTGCTCGACCCTGGTGTCGTAGGGCAGTTGTCCCTCGACCCCGACACGTACCCAGAACAGATGTCCGGGTTCGCCGCGCCGGTCACCGAGTCCGAAGACCGCGGTCGACGACCTGCGCATGCCGAGGATCGTCGCGACGCCCTCGACACCGTGTAGCAGCAGTTCGCGCCGCGCCGCACCGGACAGCACGCCGGTGCGCTGCACCGGATTCCGCACTCGCGCGCGCCGCCCCGAACCCGCCGTCGCGGTATTCGAGTCCGCACCTCGCCCACCCACCTGATCCATGGGCAACAACGGTAGGGCCGGTTGTGGTCTGAGACACAGTGATCGCGTATTCCGGAAACCGCCCGTACGCGCGGGTTGCGGCGCGGAAACCGGCTCGCGGACGAGTGGAGCGCGTAACCATTACGACACCCGATGCACGCACGGATGCGTTTTCACCTGTGAGAACAAACACAGCCGCGACCGGGCTTCGACCCGCGCACGCGCCGCGTCGCCGTACGGCGCACGACCGGCAAACGCACGGCGCGAACCGAAGACGCTGGCAACGGCGGTGCTCTCTGCACCGCGCGCAATAAGCGGTCACGCGAGAAGACATCGCATTAAGGCAAATATCTCGCAACCCCGCGCCCCCGCGGGGGCCGAGGGGCCGGGCACGTCTTACCCTGGTGCCCATGACCACTGCGTTCCCGACGATTCCCGACGATCTCAAACCCGCCGACGGCAGGTTCGGATGCGGCCCTTCCAAGGTGCGCCCGGAGCAGTTGCGGTCCCTGGTCGATGTCGGCTCCTCGGTGTTCGGCACCTCCCATCGGCAGAAGCCGGTCAAAGACGTGGTCGCGCGGGTGCGTTCGGGTCTGCGCGAACTGTTCTCGCTGCCGGAGGGCTACGAGGTGGTGCTCGGCAACGGCGGCACCACCGCCTTCTGGGACGCCGCGGCGTTCGGCCTCATCCGCGAGCGCTCGCTGCACCTCACCAACGGTGAGTTCTCCAGCAAGTTCGCCTCCGTCGCCAAGGGCAATCCGTTCATCGGCGACCCCATCGTCGTCGCCTCGGAGCCGGGCAGCGCACCCGAGCCGGTCGCCGACCCGTCGGCCGACCTCATCGGCTGGGCGCACAACGAGACCTCGACCGGCGTCGCGATTCCGGTACAGCGCCCCGCGGGTTCGGAGCACGCGCTCGTCGCCATCGACGCCACCTCCGGCGCGGGCGGCCTCCCGGTGCACATCGCCGACGCCGACGTGTACTACTTCGCGCCGCAGAAATGCTTCGCCGCCGACGGCGGGCTGTGGATCGCGCTGATGAGCCCGGCCGCGCTGGCACGGGTCGAGGAGATCAAGTCCTCGGGACGCTGGACCCCGGAATTCCTCTCGCTGCCGGTCGCCATCGACAACAGTGTCAAGGACCAGACCTACAACACCCCGGCGCTGGCCACCCTGCTGCTTTTCGCCGACCAGATCGAATGGCTCAACGGCAACGGCGGTCTGGACTGGGCGGTCAAGCGCACGCTGGATTCCTCGTCGCGCCTGTATTCCTGGGCCGAGTCCAGCGAATACGCCACCCCGTACGTCACCGATCCCGCGCATCGCTCGCAGGTCGTCGGCACCGTCGATTTCGCGGATTCGGTGGACGCGGCGGCGGTGGCGAAGGTGCTGCGCGCCAATGGCATCGTCGACACCGAGCCGTACCGCAAACTCGGCCGCAACCAGTTGCGCATCGGCATGTTCCCGGCGATCGACCCCGAGGATGTCAGCCAGTTGATCCGCAGTATCGATTGGGTCGTCGAGAAACTGTCGTAATTCCCCAGCTATCTCCGGGCCGCGGCGATGGCTTCCGGATTCGGCCCGCACGGGTTCGAGTTCGCGGAGCGTCGTTCGCGGCCCGGCCGCTTACCGTGCCGAATACCAAACGGTTGCTACGGAAGCGAATTCGCCGGTGTCGAACCGGAAACGAACAGAGCAGATTAGCGGTTGTGACGGTCATCGGGCAGATTTTCGGCCCGCGTGTCTTGCCCCGAGATCATCGACTGTGCACTACTGTTGCGAAACAGTGGGCAGTGTCGCGAGTCGACGCGATAAGGAGGTAGTGGTGCGTGAACTTCGAGTGATCGGGGTGACGCCCGACTCCGCCCACATCGTGTGCATCGATACCGAGTCCGGAACAAAGTTCCGGTTGCCCGCCGACGACAAACTTCGAGCCGCGGCCCGCGGAGACCTAGCACGATTCGGCCAGATCGAAATCGAAATGGAAGCAACCATGCGTCCTCGCGATATTCAGGCCCGTATCCGCGCCGGTGCGTCCGTCGAGCAGGTCACCGAGGAATCCGGCATGCCGTCGAGCCGGGTCGAACGCTTCGCCTACCCGGTGCTGCTCGAACGCGCTCGCGCCGCCGAATTGGCACAGAAGGCGCATCCGGTGCGCGCCGACGGTCCCGCGGTGGAAACGCTGATCGATATCGTCACCGCGGCCTTCACCGAGCGCGGGCACACGCTCGAGAACGCCGAATGGGATGCCTGGAAGGACGAGAAGGGCTTCTGGGTCGCCCAGTTGCAGTGGCAGAACGGGCGTTCCGAGATCGCCGCGCACTGGCGCTACCAGCCCGACGCGCACGGCGGTTCGGTGTCACCGCTCGACGATCCCGCCTCGGATCTGATCGATCCCGATTTCGGTCGCGCGCTGCGCGGACTCGCCACCATTCTGCCCGCGCAGTCCGAACTCGAGGCCGAGCCTGCGCCGGAACCCCAGGTCGAAGCTCCGCGCCCGCCTCGGGAGAGCACCGCACCGGCGCGTCCGGCCGCGCGGGCTCCGCAGCAGGAGCCGCAGGAAGCTTACGAACAGCGCGCGGTGGCGGCGGGTGGCGGTGCGCCCGCGCCGATTCCGCCCGCGAGCGGCGCCGCGGCCGCGACCGGTGGTTCGGCGGCCGCGATCCCCGCGGCGAGCGCGAACCAGACCGCGCAGCCACCGGCGGCGAGCACCGCGCCCGCGGCCCCATCGGCCGAGGAGCCCGGCAAGTCTGCCGCCCCGAAGACCACGCCCGCCAAGACCGCACGCACCAAGCGCGGCAAGGCGCCCATGCCCTCGTGGGAGGATGTGCTGCTCGGGGTCCGCAGCTCCGGGCACTGAGCCCGACCCGGCTCGTCGGCCGTGCGGCAGTGTGAGATTGGACCCGTCCCGACTCCGGCCGTGCCTTCGATCTCGATCCACCGGTCGCGGTTATCGAGTTCCGTTGTGGTCGAGCGCTTCCCACAGCATCGGATACGTCGTTAGCTGAACGAGTACCAGCCTCGCCGATCCGCCCGGCCGGTCGAGAATCCTCGCGATGTCCCGCGCCCGGCTTAGCTCCGCGAACAGCATCGGGAGTGTAGATTTTCGGTATGTCGTCGGCACAGACGTCGGCATCGGGTGGTTCTCGCGATGGGACTTGTCCGACATTCGAGAGTTGCCCGAAGTTAGCGCAATCCTGTCGCGCACATTCGGGAGGTGCCGGAAATGCTGTCCAAAGCCTCGACCCTCTGGTACATCGACACATCCGATCCACTGGCGGTGCTGCGCGCCGACCCCGATCCCGACCCGGATGCCGCGTTGGCGTTGGCCACCCAACTGCACGCCGACCGCGATGTCGTCCCGATCATGGTCGGTACACTCGGCGGCTGCGCCGGACCGGACACCGAGGAGGTCTACATCGGCTGCTATCCCGGTGTCACCGTGGTGTGCTCGCCCAGCGCGGCCCAGGTGCGCCCAACCGCGCTGCCGGAACTGCTGGTCCGGCCACTCGCCTCCGATCACACCTACCTCGTCGCCTTCGACACCGCCTACGGCTGGGGTTCGTTCGCGCATTGGGAGCGCGGCGAATTCCGCCGGTCCTTCAGCGCCACCCGGGTGCGCATCCTGGAGGACGAGGGCCTGCCGCTGGTGTGGGAACGCCCGTACTGGGCCGGTGAGCATCCGGTGACCTGGGCCGAGCACGAGACGCCCGACCCGCAGACGCTGCCCTTCGACCCGCCCGACTTCGCCGACGCGGCCAACAACGAATGGCTCGGCTTCCACTATCGCGCGCAGCCCGCGCGGCAAGCGCTCGTCCCCGGCGACGTCGCGGTGTGCGGATTCACCCTCTACCCGAAGGGCCGCGCGCCCGACCACGTCGCGCCCGTCCCGCTGAACGAGAACGACCCGACCGCCGCCATGGCGCACCGGCGCGGACTGTTCGGCTGGTGGCGCAGGCCGCACCACGACCCGGTGTCGTGACTCCCGCTACAGCGACGCGAGCCCGGTGATCACCAGCACCACCCACGCCGTCGCGATACCGGCGACGACGCCGCCGATCACCCACCGCAGCACCGGGGTCGCGCGCCATCGCCACAGGGTCGGCGCGATGCCGCTCACGGCGATCAGGTTGACCGCGATCGTCAACGTCGGATGCACCCTGGTGAGCGCGATCCCGAACACGTAGACGGCCACGGCGGTCAACACGCCGACGATCACCGACACCGTGAGGCCCGGCGCCCACGGCGTCGGCTCCCGAGGGTCGGGATATGCCCGGTGAGCCGACTCGTCACCCACGATCGCACCTCACTCGTTCGTAGAAGGCCATGGCCGCCGCCGTCGCCACGTTCAGCGAGTCGGTGCCCGGCGTCATCGGGATGCGCGCCCTGACATCGGCGGCCGCCATCGCGCGCTCGGTCAGCCCAGGCCCCTCGGCTCCGAGCAGCAGCGCGACCCGCTCGCCCGTCATCGCGGCCGCCAGATGCGCGGCCGACGGGTCGGGGGTGAGCGCGACGAGCTGGAAACCCCGGTCCCGCAGCAGGTCGAGGCCGTCCGGCCAAGCGGGCAGGTGGGCGAACGGCACCCGGAGCACATGCCCCATCGACACCCGCACCGCGCGCCGATACAGCGGGTCGGCGCAGCGCTCGCCGAACAGGATCGCGTCGGCGCCGAGTCCGGCGGCGTTGCGGAAGATCGACCCCAGATTCTCGTGATCGTTGACGCCCTCGAGCACCGCGACCGTACGCGCCTCGCGCAGCAATTCGGCGACGGCGAGTTCGGCGGGGCGCGGCGCGACCGCGAGCACCCCTCGGTTCAGGTGGAAGCCGACCACCTCGGCCATCACCTCGGCGCTCGCGCGGTAGTAGGGCACGTCGACCCCGGCCAGATCCGCGGCGAGCTGCCCGTAGCGCTTGTCGACGCCGAGCAGCGCGCTCGGGCGGAACCGGGACTCCAGCATCCGCTGCACGACCACGACGCCCTCGGCGATCACCGAGCCCTTGCGACCGGGCAGGTCCGGTCTGCGGTCGGCGTCGGACAGATCGCGGAAGTCGTCGACCCTCCCGTCCGCGGGGTCCTCGATATCGATCACTGCGGCCACCGCACCATCCTGCCGGTCCGGTGCGACAGTGCGACGCGGCAGGTCCCGGCGCGGGAAAATGAGCTGCGCGGGCCCGCGGCGACATGCGATCGTCGTGGCATGACTCTGGTCCCCGGAATCACCATTCGCACGGCCACCGAGGACGACGCGGCGGGTATCGGACTGCTGCTGTCCACCTCGTTCGGGTTCGGGTACGAGCCGCCGGGCGCCGATCCGAGAGAACCGGTATTTCCCAAGGGCGGCAAGCTCGTCGCGCTCGACGGTCAGCGGATCGTCGGCCACACCAATTCGATGACCATGACGCTGACGGTGTCTTCCGGTCGCACGGTCGAGGCGTGCGGCATCTCCGGTGTCGGCGTGGCGCCGACCCATCGGCGGCGCGGCATCCTGCGCGCCATGTACATCGAGCAGCACCGGCGCATCGAGGCCGAAGCGCTGCCGCTGACGATCTTCACCGCGAGCCGCGCCACCATCTACAGTCGTTTCGGGTACGGCCCGGCCACCGTCCTCGACCAGGTGGTCATCGACCGCCGCTTCGCCGAATTCCACGCGGACGCGCCCGATCCCGGCGGTGTGTCGGTGGAGGCGCCCGGCGATGTCGGCGCGGAGATCGAGCGGATCTACGACCGCTGGCGGCGCGGGACGCCCGGTGCGCAGGCGCGGCCGAAGTCGGGGTGGGCCGAGCTGTTCTTCGACCACAGCGCTTGGCGCGGCGGCGGGTCGAGCCTGTTCGCGCTGCTGCACGCCGACGGATACGCGCTGTACCGGTATCAGCCGCGCGAGGGACGCCGGATCGACGTGCGGGTCGTCGAATTCCGCGCCGTGACCGACGACGCGCACGCGGCGCTGTGGCGGGCGCTACTCGGCCTGGACCTGGTCACCGAGATCGAAGCGGAACTCACCGACAACGATCCGCTCCCCTACCTGCTCACCGATTGCAGGCTCGTGCGCACCCGTGGTCGCTACGACGGGTGCTGGCTGCGCGTGATGGACGTGCCCGCCGCTCTCACCGCCCGCGACTACGCCCGCGATCTCGAGGTGGTGCTCGGCGTCACCGACCCGTTCCGCGCGGCGGGCGGCGCGTTCGCGCTCACCGTGCGCGGCGGCGCGGCCGAATGCGTGCCGACCGATCGCGAACCGGAGGTCACCCTCGACATCGACGTGCTCGGGAGCCTGTACCTCGGCGCGCACCGGGCGGAACCCTTCGCGGCGGCCGGACGCCTGCGCGCGAAGTCCGCCGAGCCGGTCCGCGCGCTCACCGAGGCGTTCGCATCGGCTCGCGACCCCGAACTCGGCTGGTTCTTCTGAGCGGTGTGTGGAACACCAGTGGGTGGTGAGACGTTGCGGTTTCGACATCGACCGGTAGCGTGATTTCGCCGTAGGGTGGTGGCATGAAGCCGATCCAGTTGATTCTCAACATACTGTGGCTGATTTTCGCGGGATTCTGGATGGCGATCGGTTACATCGTCGCGGGCATCGTCTGCTTCCTGCTGTTCTTCCTGGTCGTGCCCATTCCGTTCGGCATCGCTTCGTTCCGAATCGCGGCTTACGTGCTGTGGCCGTTCGGGCGCACGACAGTCGACAAGCCGGGCGCGGGCACCGGGTCGATGCTCGGCAACATCATCTGGTTCCTCGTCGCGGGCTGGTGGCTGGCGCTCGGCCACCTGTTCACCAGCATTCCGCTGTTCATCTCGATCATCGGAATCCCGTTCGGGTGGGCGAATCTCAAGTTCATCCCGCTGTCGCTGTTCCCGCTCGGGAAAGACATCGTCGATACGGACGAGGCGTTCGGGACGCATTGAACCCGCACCGGATTCGGCCGGGCCACCCGGATTCGGCTATTCCGACTCGGCGACGATCTGTTTCATGATGGCGACCGCGCGGGTGAGCACGACGAGCTGATCCTCGGGCAGGGTGGAGAGCTGTTCGGTCATCCACGCCTCGCGCGCGCTCACCTCGTCGGCGAGCAGCGCGCGGCCCTGGGACGAGAGCGAGACGATGATCTGGCGTCCGTCGGTCGGATGCGGTTTGCGCTCGACGAGTTGCAGATCCGTGAGCGAGGCGATGACCCGCGTCATCGACGGTGGCTGTACCCGTTCCTTCGCGGCGAGCGCGCCCGGTGTCATCGCGCCCTCCCGGTTCAGGGTGGCGAGCGCGGACAGCTGGGTCAACGATATCTGCGCGTCGGCGCGTCGTCCCCGCAGGTGTCGGGTCAGCCGAACCACCGCCAGCGAGAGTTCACCGGCGAGCGCTCGAACATCCGATGGCGTTGTCACAGAGCGAAACGATACGTGACCGTCGCGGAGGTCATGCGCGTTCCCGCCGCTAGGCTGGCAGCGTGACCCCGAATGTCCCGCGGATTCCGCCGCGCCTGACCGATCCGCGCCCGGTACTCGCGGTCGGCAGCGCGCTGTGGGCCCTGGCCACGATCGTGGTGTGGGCGAGCGGTGATCGCTGGGAGTCGGCCCTGCCGGTGTGCCTGATGGGCTTGGCCGTCGGCCTGCTCGGCACGGTGATCTTCCTCGTCCAGCGGCGCGGTGCGCGCCGCGGCGACAAGGGCGCGCAGACCGGTCTTTGATCCGGAATACGCTCGGCTCCGAATCCGCTCAGCCGATCGTGAATTCGTCGCTGGTTCCGGTGAAGGGGTGTAGCGCGCCGTCGGCGCCGAGGCTGTCGGCGAAGTGCACGAAGCGGTGGACGCCCGCGGTGTCGGCGGGGATGTCCCAGGTGAAACCCGCGACCGAGACGGCGGGACCGCGCCTGCTCCAGTGGTAGCGCACCGCCCACTCCCCCTCGTTCGCTACGCGCTGCCAGGCGCCGGAAGCGGTGCGGCGTTGGACTTCGAGGAAGGTGCCGTTGCGGCGCGGGTTGTGTTTCGGGTGGGCCGAGACGAATTCGACCGTCGCGGTGGCGCCCGCGGTGTAGGACGGGGCCGGTTGGGTGAGAACGTCACCGAAGGCGCGGCCGGGCGGGGTGGCGTCGGGGCCGGGCGGTGCCACGAAATTCGGTTGCAGGTGGGAGATGTCGCGCGGCGCGGGTCCGCGAGCGACGGTCTGTCGCGCGGCGAAGGCGGTGGCGAGGCGGGTGAATTCCTGGAGGAAGGCGGGCAGTGTATAGCGGCCGTACAGGGTCGAGCCGCCCTCGTACTGCTGCGCGTCGTATTCCTCGGGGGTGGTGACGTATTCGTGGTAGGCGTTGGCGTAGCCCTGCATCAGCACCTGCGCCACGTCGACGCCGAGCGCCGCCGCTACCGCGCGGCGCACCCGCAGCCCGGACACGATGGTGAACTCGCCGCCCGCGCCCGCGAGATACAACTCGCCGATGCGCACGATCTGGATGGGCACCACATTCGGCACCCACGGATACGGCGGCAGCAGTCCCAGCGGCGCGACGATCGCCTTGGGGGCCTGCGCGTCGGCGAGCCAGGCGGGCGCGGGCGCGGTGGGATCGCCTAGGGCGTCGAGGAACGGATTGCGCACCCCTTCGGGGATGGGCAGGCCCGGCAAGCCGGGTCCGTCCTCGACGCTGCCCGCGATGAGCGCGACACCGGCGGCGGCGGGTGCGGTGTGCCTCGGCTGACCGTCGGGGGTGAAGCGGCCGTCCACCGCGATATCGGCGAGGTCGATGTAGCACAGCAGCGCGTCGACCGGCCCCTGTATCGGCCGCGCTTGCGCCAGTGCGGATTTCGCCGCGCCGTATTGGCGTTCGCCGATGATGCGGGTGTTCTCGAATTCGTCCTCGGTTGGTCCCGAGGTGGGGCGCAGATTCAGATTCGGGGACATATCGCCCGCATTGGTCTGGGCGAATGCGGAGATGAATTCCGGTGTGCCGTCCAGATATCGCACGCCGTGCTCGCCGTGCTCGTGCGCGAACGACGCATATCCTTTGTTGTCCGAACTTATCAACCTGTTCGAGTTGCTCATCGAGGTGTTGTGGGTGGCATACCAGGTGATGGCGCCGACCTGCTTGCCGCCCTTGCTGATCGAGAGCGCGGTCACCGCGGGATCAATCGCATTCGGGAAGTGCCGTTTGTCGTCTTCGGGATTGCGATCGAATGCGACGCGAGAACGATTCACACTCGCGTCGTGCAATTCGGCGCGCCCGAGCGCGAGACTCGCCGGACCGAGATCGGCGTGCGCGGCCTCGATCGCCTCGACGATGCCGGACACCTCGGCGTCGTAGACCTGTTGTTGGAAGCCGAGAATCGAGAGGTTGTAGGCGTAGTCGTGACTCGAGCCGCCGCAAGTCGCGTGCGAATGCGTGGAGGTGAGCATGACGTTCTGTTCGGTGTAGAGGTCGCCGAATCGGCGCGCGAGCTCGACCATGACGCCGCGGTGCACCGACTGGAAGATCATGCCGTTCTCGGCGACCACGTAGACGACGCGCCGACCGTCCGCCGCGATCACGAAAGCGCGGGCGCGCGGGCGCAGGTGGATACCGGCGGTGTCCTGCCCGAGCTGCGAGTACCCCATCATTCCGCATTCGGCGGCGGGGCCGGTCAGATCCGAGATACCGAGCCCGATCTCGTAATCCGCGCGGGGCGCGGCACTCGCGAACGGCACGGCGCCGGGCAGCGCGGTCGCGGCGGCCAGTGCGGCCGATCCCGCCGCGCCGCCCGCCAGAACGGTTCTGCGTGACACAGACATACGCGTCTCCTTCGTCCGGATGGCAGCGAACCACACAACTGGACACACGTCCAGTCAAAGTTTTTCATCCCGCGAATTGACTGCGCGCGCGCCGGGCGCTTAACTCGCTGAGGTGTCCTCCCGATTGAGCGTCGAAGAACGACGGGCCCACCTTATCGAGGCGGCTATCGGCCTAGCCGAGAAAAAGGGTGTCGCCGGCGTGACCACACGCGATGTGGCTCAGGCGGCAGGGGTCTCGCTCGGTGTGGTGCATTACTGTTTCGAAAATAAGGATGCGCTCATGACCGAGTTGGTCAAAGCGCTCGCGATGGAATTACGCGATTCCGTCGACGCGAATGAAACCGTATGGCAGGACGCCGGAACCGGAAAAGAAGCGCTACAAAAATTGGTACGAACCGGCCTCGGACTCATGTGGCTCAACATCGAAGCCACACCCGAACGCCAACTGCTCACCTACGAAACCACCACCTACGCGCTGCGCGAAGGCGAACAGACCCCGGCGAAACTCGCGATCGCAAGGGAGCAGTACACCTTCAACGACTCCACCGTCGCCGACATCCTCGACCACGCGCGTGACGCCACCGCCACCCGCTGGTCGGTGCCCGTGCAGACGCTGAGCCGCTTCACCCTCAACGTCATCGACGGCATCGTGCTGCGCTGGCTCGTCGACAACGACAGCGACGCCGTGCGCGAACAACTCGACCTGCTCAGCGAAATGCTCGCCACCCACTCCTCGACGGTGGAGCGGGCGAACTAGATCGGGTAACCGGCGGGCAGCGCCGGGCGGTCGTCGGCAACCTCGACCGCCCGCGGCGCGCCGATATGGGTCGTCGCGCCGACCCGCCACCACGGCACCGTGACCGTCGCCGACACCGCGCCGCTCAACCGCACCCGCAGATCCTCGTGCACCACCAGATCACCGTCCTGCGCGGGCAACCCGAACAGGCGCGTGAATACGACACCGAGCGGTTCGGCCGACCACGAAGTCGCGCGACCCGCGCCCAGCACCTCCGCCGAGATCGCGTCCGAGACCAGCGGCAGATCTAGTAGGCGCGCGAGCGCGGCGGCGGTATCGGCATCGCCGAGCACCAGGCGATCCGACGGCGCGACCAGACCGAACCACGGCAGGTCGAGCACCATCGCCGCCTCGGGATCCACCGCCGCGCCCGACAGCGCGCGCACCCGCTCGGGCAGATCCAGATCGGTCGGATCGATCCGACCGTCGTCGACCGCGCGCGCCAGCAGCGCGTGCACCCGCGAAACCACCTCGGGCTCAGGGGTATTCGACTCGTCGGCGAGCGCGTCGAGCAGGGCGGCGACCAGGTCGACGGACATGGCGTCGGGATTCACGAAAACCGAACGCAGACCGTCGAGATCGGCTTGCTCGAAACCGCCGAACGTGAACTCCGGTAGCAGACCGGCGAATTCGGAATCGGCCGGATGCCGGTACAGGCCGAGTCTGGTGCCGCGCACGCGGGCGTGGCGGCGCAACCACCACGCGGTGTAGCCGTCCGGGTCGGTCAGCAGGCGGCGGGTCGCCGGTTCGGACACCAACTGCAGAAGGGCGTCCGGCCAGGCGATCTCGTCGACCAGGTCGAGGTCACGCACCGCGACCAGTTCACGAGGCTCCTCGGCGAGACCGTCCCACCAGGTCTCCTCGTCGTCCAGATCGTGATCGGGACCGGTCGGATCGACCTCGCTCACCACGCCGAAATCCCAGCCGACACCGATGGCGCGCAACGCTTGCGCACCGTATTCGGCCACCACATCGGCGGCCAGCGTGCCCAGCGGCGTGTCCGAGACCAGCAGCGGATACAGCGGCGCGTCCGGCAGCAGCAGTTCGTCGGCGGGACGGAGTTCACCCTCGGTATCGGGCAACTCCAACTGCCCCAACCACTCCGGCAGCAGTCGCGGCTCCGCCGAAGCCGCCAACCGCAGCACCGCGTCCGCGATATCGGGATCGTCGGGATGCTCCTCGAGTTCGGCGCGCAACGCGGGATCGCTCAGCAGATCCTCCGGCGTCGCCGTGCGCGCACCGAGCCGCGCCAACAAAGGATGCGCCGCCTCGGGATGCACCAACCGCGCCCACGGCACCCCCACGGCCAGTTCGAGCCCCTCGCCGAGCACCACGGTGCGCGGACCCGTGACCACCCTGCCGTCGGTCAACGGAACTGCGAGCGCGCCCAGTTCCTCGGCCGCCAACGGATCGGCCACGAACGGCTCCAACGCCTCGTACAGCCCGTACCACCACCGCGGCGCCCGCTCCAACCCACCCGAAAGCTCCGCAAGCCGCGCCAACCCCAACCGATGCACATCCAGCGCCGCCAACGCCTCGCCTGCCCCCGGGCGCGAAAGTTCCGGCACCACGAGCGGACCGATCACATCGGCCAACAACTCCGCCAGATCCGCACCCAGCCCGATCAACACACTCGCGCGAGTCGGTATCGCCGTCGGATCGGGATCCGCCGCCAACGGATTCGA
The DNA here is from genome assembly GCF_015674855.1 of Nocardia bovistercoris. Classification (GTDB taxonomy): domain Bacteria; phylum Actinomycetota; class Actinomycetes; order Mycobacteriales; family Mycobacteriaceae; genus Nocardia; species Nocardia bovistercoris. The sequence goes on from NZ_JADMLG010000016.1 coordinate 39,475, forward strand.
GGTGACCACGGCGGCGTCCGAGCCGAGCACCGTCAGCTCCAGGTCGTCGACCGCCGAGTTCGAGACGGTCGCGGCCCATTCGGAGCCGATCGCCACCGACTCAGGACCGGTCTCGGCCGTGTCAGGGCCGCGCACCACTGACTCAGGCGCGGTCGCCGCCGAATTCGAGCCGAACGTCATCGAGTCCGAGTCGGTCGCGTCGACGGGGGTTGCCATGGGGTCAGAAGCGAAAGCCGCGCCGGTCGAGTCCGGGTCGCCGGTAGTCGCTGTCCGGGACGACGCGGACGCTGTCGAGGGCGAAGGAGATTGCGGTTCGAGGGTGAACGGGTCGGCGTCGAGGACGGGTGGTGTGGTCGGGGGTGGGAGGACCGGGAGCCAGGGGTGAGTGCGTAGGTCTCGGAGGACGGCTTCGCGCAGGGCCGCGTCGGTCTCGCCGCGGGCGAATCCGGGAGTGGGGACCAGGACGAGGCGGTCGCGGCGGGGTAGGGCGCGGGCGAAATCGGAGTAGCCCGTTGCCAATTCGGACAGGCGCGCGCCGGGGAGGAGGCGGCGGCGGTCCGGCTGCATGGGGATATCGGCGATCAGCAGGGCCGGGAGGGACAGTTCCTCGTCGGAGCGGGTCGGGGCGCGCAGGACGTCGTTCGCCGCCGGGAACGGCCTGCCCTCGCGCACCGGGACCAGCCAGCGGGCGCGGGCGGTACGGAACTGCCACCAGGTTCTCGACTCGTCGCCTGGGCCGGTGACGCGCAGTTCCTGGAGTCCGTTCGCCAGGTCGGCCGCGGTGCTCGTTATCTCGTCGTCGCCGATCCTGATGGCGCGCAACGCCGGGAGTTCGATCAGCAGGTCGGCGGCTTCCGCACGCATGGACTCCAGCAGCGCGTCGGCGTCGATATCCTCGCGCAGGCGCAGCACGATCTCGGTGTCCGAACCGGGCGCGGGACCGTCGGCGACCGGCCACGCCAAACGCAGGACCGGCGCGGCGAATTCGCGCACGGCCCGCTTGGACCGGCCCGGAATCTTGATCTCGTTGTCGTCCAGCGCCGCTCGGGTCCACTCGCGGGAGAAGCGCAACGAACCGGTGGTGGAGCGGATCTCGATATCGTCGCTCACCGAAAGCACGGCGGTGAAGCCGACACCGAACCGGCCGACCCTGTCGACGGCGACATCCACGGCTTCCGGATCGACCTTGTCCGATGCGCGCAACGCCGTCAGCGCGTGCACACCGTCCACCCCGAGCGGCACACCGGTATTGGCGATACTCAGGACCCGCCCGCGCAGCTCGACCGTGAGCCGCCCCGGCACCCCCGCCTCGACGGCGGCGTCGGCGGCGTTCTGCGCGAGTTCGGTGAGCAGCCGGTCACGATAGCCCGCCCGCACCAGATCCGCTTCGGTCGCGGCGTCCTCCCGCAGCCTCGTCGGCGAATCACGCCAGGCCACGAGGACGGCCGAACGCAGCGCCGCCGTCCCGAACGGATCGTCCACAGTCAGTTCCGCGGCGATGACCAGAACCCCGAGCCCGACTCGGAACCATCCTCGGTCCCGGCGCCCACCGCGGAGTTCGTCCCGACGCCCTCGGCAATCGGCGCGGCCTCCTGAGCACTCACGGCCCCGGACGCGGCGTCAACGCTCGACGCGGCATCCACAAGCTCCGTCCCGCCCACACTCTCATGCGCGGCTTCAGAACTCGGCGCGGTATCCGCGGCCTCCGCCCCGCCTACAGCTTCCGGCCCGGCCTCGGTGGTCTGCGCGGCATCTACGACCTCCGCTCCGCCCACGGCTCCCGGCGCGGTTTCGGCGCTCAGCACATCGGCCGGTCCGACCCACCCGAGGCCGGCTGCCGCCGTGGCGGTCTCATTCTCGGCGGAGTGGGACTCGGTGCTGGATCCGCCCTCCGTCGCAACAGACTCGACAGGAAGGACCACCGCGTCCACGACGGGGGCGAGGACGCCCTCCGACGTGGGATCGGCATCGAAGTCGGCGGCGGTGAGGTAGCCGGCGGCCAGGTCGGCGGGGTTGATATCCGCGGCGATGGCAGGTTCGATCGGCGCGATACCCGCGGCGGCCAAACCGAATTCGCCCACAGGATCGCCCTCGCGCTCCCCGCCCTTTTCCGACGCGGCCGCATCCGAGGAGACCGCATCGGTGACAACCACATCAGCGGTGTCCGCATCGGTGGCGACTGCCTCGGCGGAAGCGGCATCCGCCGAGGCAGCACCGGCGGGTACCACGTCGGTCGGTGCCGTATCAGTGGAAATCCGATCGGTGGCAACCGCATCAGGAGCGGCGACATCGGTCGAAGTCGCGCCGGCGAGATCCGCATCGGCGCGGACCGCATCGGGAACGGCTTCGGCGGAGACCGCATCTGCCGAAACCGTGTCGGCGGGCGCCGCGTCGGCGGAGGACACGCCTGCGGTGACCGCGTCGGCCGACTCGGCGTCCGCGGATGTCGCCTCGGCGGGAACCGAGCCCGTGCCGGTGGGAATCTTGTCTCCGGGGGTCGCGTCGTTCGCCGCGGTCATCGCGCCCGGCGCACCCGAGTTCTCGGCGTCCGCGTTCGGTTGCGCGACCGTCTCGGACACCGCGTCGGCACCGGCACGCTCGGCTTCCGACCCGGCGGACCCGTTCGCTTCGGCGACGGATTCCGCCGCCGTCGACGCCTCGGGTTCGACGGAGTCCGCTTCCGGCCGCACTGTCTCGTGCGGGAACACGTCGTAGGCGGCGTCGTCGTACGCCTCGTACTGCGGTGAGCCGTTACCTGCCGGGGGTTCCACGTCGGAGTGCGCTCCGCAGCCGTATTCGGAGTGGACCACGCGACCGTCGGCGCCCATGGTGTTGCCGCAGACACCGAAGGCGGCGCGGAGGGAGCCCGCGAGCGGGAGGTAGAAGCCGCAGCGGCCGCAGGTGGACGGTGCGGCTTTGGCCATGTCGGTGTCGGGGCCGTATTCGGCGAACCAGCGTTCGGCGGCTTCCTCGCGACCTTCCAGCGACATGACCTTGGTGCGGCCGAGGCCGATGTCTACGGCGACCTCGTCTACGGCGGGGTCGCCGCAGACCGTGTGGCCGGGGACGAGGCGGGGGTCGCCGTGGGCTGGGGCGAGCAGGTCGCCCGGGGCGAGGTCGCCGGGGCGGACGCGCTGGTCCCACGGCACGAAGTCGGGGGCGACGAGGGCGTCGGGGCCGGGCAGCAGCGCCGATTCGCTGACCGTCGCGTGTTCGGCGCCGGGCGGGGCCGCCACCACGACCGCCCACTGCCAGCCGCGGTAACCGCGCAGCGTGGCCTCGAAACGGTGCGTCGCGGCACTGTCGTTCTCGGCGGTCACCCCGAGATGCACACCGACCGCCGCCGGCTCCAACTCCAGGAGCGCACGGCGGGCAACGTCCACGGCGTCGGCCAGGATCGGCCTGACACCGGGCTCCGAAACAGATACTGCGCTCACGGCCTACATTTTGCCGTATGGGACGCAATCGGCGTTCGTTGGCCGTCACACTCCTGGTCTGCGCGCTCGCAGCGGCCGGATGCGGCGGTTCCGACGAGCCAACTCCACAGCTGCGCGTCGAGGTGGTCGGCACGCGGCCGCACGACCCGAAAGCCTTCACCCAGGGCCTCGACGTGCTCTCGGACGTGCGCTACGAGGGCACCGGTCTTTCGGGTTCGTCGACCGTGCGCGCCTACGACCTCGACTCGGGCGCCGAGCTCGCGCGTGTCGAGGTGCCCGCGCCGTATTTCGGGGAGGGCGTGGCGCTGGCGGGTTCCATCCTGTGGCAGCTCACCTGGCAGAACAATGTCGCTTTCGCCAGGGACCCGAAGACACTCGAGGTGCGTGCGCAGGTCGGCTACGAGGGCGAGGGCTGGGGTTTGTGCGCGCGACCGCAGGGCCTGGTGATGAGCGACGGCTCCGACACCCTGACCTTCCGCGACCCGGTGACCTTCGCGCGCACCGGTTCGGTGACCCTGCGCGGCCGACGCGACGCGCACCTCAACGAACTCGACTGCGCACCGGACGGCTCGGTCTACGCCAACGACTACCCGAGCGACCGCATCCTGCGCGTCGACCCGGATTCCGGCGCGGTGCTCGGGGTGATCGACGCGTCGGGTCTGCTCACCCCGGTCGAGCGGGCGCGCACCGACGTGCTCAACGGCATCGCGCATCTGCCGGGCACCGACCGTTTCCTGGTGACCGGCAAGTACTGGCCGACCGTCTTCGAGGTGCGCTTCGTCCCGGTCTGATCTTGCCCGCATCCGATAGTGTTGGCGCGCAACACCGCATCGATGCGCACCGGATCGGCCCTCGTCACCGCACGCGGGCGCGGGACCGGACTTTCCCGGCACGCACCGCGACGGCCTGAAGACCGCCGATGGCGGATGGTCCAGAATTGTCTGTGTGACTACTCCCCGCGAACCCTCCGGTACCGCCCGTGGTCCGCGGGACGGCGAGGAGCCTCCGTTCGTCCGGCATCCCGGTTTCGACCGATATCCGCCGCCGAATCCGTCCCAGCGGCGCAGGCCGTTACCGCCGCTCGACCCGGATCACGGCAATCCCGACGCGATTCGCCGCCCGCCCGCCCGGCACGTCTTCCCCGGCAAACCCGATCCGCCGCGCCGGGAGCCGCCGCTTCCCGAACCGGCACGGCCCGAACAGGCACGGCCCGAACAGGCACGGCCCGAACAGGCGAGACGCCCGGATCGCACGCTGCCGCTGCCGCCGGATGAGGTCGAGCCGGTGGTCGCCGAGGCCGCGAAACAGCAGCGCGTGCCCCGCAAACTGACGGTAACCCGGGTCGCCGCGATGCGGGGCCGTGAACTCACCGAGAAGGGTTTCGCGACCTTCCAGCGCGCGGCGAAGGCCGACGGCGCCGACAAGTCCGGCTTGACCGCCCTCACCTACGCCACCATGGCGAATTTCGCGACCGACGCCGCGATCGCCGTCGCCTTGGCGAACACGCTGTTCTTCGCCAGCGCGACCGCCGAGAGCAAATCCAAGGTCGCGCTGTATCTGCTCATCACGATCGCGCCGTTCGCGGTGATCGCCCCGGTCATCGGCCCGCTGTTGGACCGTCTGCAGCGCGGCCGCCGACTCGCGCTCGCGGCCTCGTACGTGGTGCGCGTGGTGATCGCGGTGACGTTGATCTTCCAGATCGATTCGTGGGCGCTGTATCCGCTGGCGCTCGGCATGATGATCGGCAGCAAATCCTTCGCCGTGCTCAAGAGCGCGGTAACCCCGAGAGTGCTGCCACCGGAGATAGACCTGGTGCGCACCAATTCGCGGCTCACGGTGTTCGGCCTGGTCGGCGGCACCATCGGCGCGGGCGCGCTGGCCGCGCTCGCGGCCGCTATCGCGGGGTCGACGGGTGCGCTCGTGTTGGCCGCCTGCATCGCGGTGGCGGGCGCGTATCTGAGTTTGCGCATCCCGCGCTGGGTCGAGGTCACCGAGGGCGAGGTGCCGACGACATTGAGCTATCGCGGCGACGACGCCACCACCGAGATCCTGCGGGCGGGCGCCGAGTCCGCGGTGCCGCCGCGCAGGCGACGGCAGCCGTTGGGCCGCGCGGTGGTCACCGGTCTGTGGGGCAACAGCGCGATCCGGGTGCTGACCGGCTTCCTCACCTTCTACATCGCCTTCGTCGCGAAGGCCACCGGCGAGGGCGGCTGGGCGCAGGCCGCCATGCTCGGCGTGGTCGGCGCTTCGGCGGCGATCGGCAACTTCACGGGCAACGCCACCGGCGCGCGGCTGCCGCTCGGCAGGCCGCAGCTGATCGTGCTCGGCTGCACCACGGCGTGCACGCTGGTGGCGCTGTTCGCGGTGTTCACCGACAATCTGCTCGGCGCGGCGGTGGCCACGCTGGTCGCCTCGGGCGCGAGCGCACTGGCGAAGGTCTCCCTGGACGCCTCGATCCAGGACGATCTGCCGCCGGAGTCGATCGCCTCCGGATTCGGGCGCTCGGAAACCGTGCTCCAGCTCAGCTGGGTCGTCGGCGGCGCGGCGGGTGTGTTGTTGCCCACCGAGTACTGGAAGGGTTTCGCGGTCGTCACCGGACTGCTCGCCCTCGGACTCATCCAGACTTTCCTCAGTTACCGCGGCCATTCCCTGCTGCCCGGTCTCGGCGGTCATCGCCCGCTGCACGCCGAGCAGGAGGTGCCGACAGTCGAACAGGACGCGCCGGACGCCAAGACGCGCCGGTCACGTATTCAACGAGGGACGGGAGATCCCATCTGTGAGTGAGCGCAGCGAGCACGCGCCGAGCGCAGGCGAGGCGGGGTCGTGACCCGGACCCGCACGATCGTCGCGCTGGTGGCGGCGGGCCTGTCGGTGGTCGCGGCGGCGGTGGCCGGTCTGGTCGCGGTGAGCGTGCGCGACGCGCCGACGCACGCGCCGGAACTCACCGCCTACGCGCACGGCAAGACCGTCGATGTCGGGGCGTTCGCCTACTGCGCGGTCACCATGCGCGATTGCACGGTGCTGCCCGCGTCGGCCGCCGACGCGCAGAACACCGTCTTCGAGCAGTTGCCGTGCGCGGCGGACGCTTCGCAATGCCGTCATGGCGCCACCGTGCGCCTCGAGGTGCCGCCCGGATATCCGCTGCAACTGTCGCTGCCGAAGCGGGTCGCGCACGCGCCGTGGATCGCGCGCCTGGTGTATGTCACGCCGAACGACGAGCGGGTGGACGAGGTCGTGAGCCGCAACGACTATCCGGACGGCTCGTACGCGTTGACCATCGATTCGCGGCCAGCGCCAGAACTGCGGTTGATCGGCGTGGAACTCCAGTTGCCGATCCTGGCGCGCGACGAGACCGGCCGCGAGTTCTACGTTCCGCACGCGGCCTGGTCGATCAGCACCGTCTGATCCGGCGCGGGCCGCGCGGCCCGCGCCGAGCGCCTAGTGGTCGAGTTCGCGGGCGACCGCGCGTACCACTTCGGAGATGCGCTGCGTCAGTTTGCGATCCGGGTACTTGCCGCGACGCAGATCCGGCTGCACCTTCGTCTCGAGCAGCGTGATCATGTCCTCGACGAGGCCGTGCAGTTCGTCGGGCGACTTGCGCGGCTGCGTGGATTCCTTGCGCGCGGCGCCGCGTTCGCGTTCCTGGCCGCGCACCGAGGGCGGCGCCTCGAGCAGTTTGAGGCTGAGCGCCTGCGGGCCGCGGCGGCCGGCCGCCATGCCGAATTCGACGCGCTGCCCCGGCTTGAGACCTTCGATACCATCGGGCAGAGCTGACGAACGGACGTAGACGTCCTCCCCTTCATCCTGGGAAAGGAAGCCGAAGCCCTTTTCGACGTCGTACCACTTCACCCTGCCGGTCGGCACTGCGCTCACCCGTTCGTCATCGATGCACGGACCCCAATCGGCCCGAGCACATCCACCTGCTCGAACTGTCCGGGCGCGTAAGGCCGCGAACGTTCTTCAGCTTTCGTAAAGAACGCGCCCCACAAATCTGTAGGGCGCGATTTCGGTCGAGTCTACCCCGGTGCCGATTACCGAAGCACATCAGTTTTACGGTCGTCGGGTGACGAACCACGAACACGACCCCGTCAACGCCACGGACGCCACCCCGCCCGCCGCGGGCGGACCGCCGCGCCGGGCGAGCGGCCGGTTCCTCTACGTGGCGCTCGCGCTGTTCGGCATCGGACTGCTCGCGATCGTGGCCATCTTCCTCACATCGATCCTCAGCGATTCCGAGCCCGCGTTGTGGCTGTACCTGACGGCGATGCTGACCCCGCTCGGCTTCATCCTCGGCGTGTTCTACGCGCTGTGGTCCGGTCGCCGAGCACGATGAACGTTCAACAATTACCCGCGCCGGTCGTTATCCAATCAATATGTGATCCTCGTCACATAACCTGGCGGCAACCGGCAACCGGAGGGCCGCAACCGGACAGTTCGGACCCCATCTAGCTGGGCGAAGACGATTTCTTACACGATGTGACACCTTCGAGACCAGATCGCACACGCCGGTTACCAAATAGTGATTTTTCGAGCGGTTCGTCGTACCGTCTATGCAGCCGGGCAACCCCGGCGCCACCGGCCCGCCGCACCGAGCCTCACCCCGCGGGTACCGGACCCCGACTGGAATCAGGGGTGAGGGCGGGACGGACGACCTCTCAGTCCGAACCCGAGCGAGACTCTCGCAGGTGCGGACGAGAGGAAGACACCCGATATGAGTGGACGCCATCGCAAGCCGAGTTCCACCGGTCGCACCGTCGCCAAGGTCGCCGTCACCGGCGCCATGATCGGCACCGCAGGTGTGGCTCTCGCTGGAAACGCCGGCGCGGCACCCGACTCCGACTGGGATCGCCTCGCACAGTGCGAAGCGGGCGGCAACTGGGGCATCAACACCGGCAACGGTTTCCAGGGCGGCCTGCAGTTCTCGCCGAGCACCTGGAACGCCCACGGCGGTCAGGAATACGCCTCGAGCGCCAACCAGGCCAGCCGCGAAGAGCAGATCGTGGTCGCCGAGAAGGTGCTCGCCTCCCAGGGCTGGGGCGCTTGGCCCTCCTGCTCGTCCAAACTCGGCCTGAGCAGCGCGCCGTCGCAGCGTTCCGCGCCCGCCGCCGAGACCCCGCGCTGGAACCCGGGCCCGCAGGCCCAGACGCCCGCCGCCGACTCCAGCCAGGAAGTCTTCACCGCCGTCGACCGCGCCATCGCCGTCGTGCAGCAGCAGGGCGTGTACATCCCGCAGCAGGCGCTCGACTTCTTCAACGCCGCCAAGGCCAACGGGACCAAGCTCGACCCGAATCTCGTGAACTTCTACGAGGCGAACAAGGGCATGCTGCCCCAGTAACCTCCCGCGAACGAACAAGGCCCCCGCTTGCTAGGCGGGGGCCTTGTTTTGTCGATTCCGGGAGTCGCATCCGTTCCGGAGGCGCGGCCGTTGCACGGGCACGGCCGTTCCGGCGCCACGTTGGGATCAGCGGTTGATCACCGTGTGCGGATGCAGGTACGGCAGCTGCTCGGCCGGGAGCGGGAATTCGGTGTCCTCGCCGAAAGGCGAGAGATTCCCGGAGCGCGTCGAGGAGAGTTCGGTGACGGCATGGTCACCGTCGGCCAGTTCCGGCCACCCGTTGTCGACATACTGTTTCTTCGATTTGTTCGCCACGGCCTCATTGTGGCACGGGCCAGTTCCCGCTCGCGCGGGCGATACGCGCCACCGTTCGATTACGCTCGAAACCGGAAGGTGACACAACGAGGATCTCGGGAGCACATGGGTAACTCGTCGGGTCCGCCGAGTGCCGCGCCGGACACTCGGGCGATAGCGGAGAACTCCGGGCAACGGATGAGCGCCACCGCGCCCGAGACGCCGGTGCGGCAGCCGCGCGCGAGCGCGAAGCCGCAGGCGGGCGAAACGGCCACCTTGGCCGCATGGCTGGCCGCGCGCACCGACGCCCAGCTGGTGACCCTGCTGCACGTGCGCCCCGATCTGGCCGTGCCGCTGCCGTCCTCCATGACGGTGCTGGCCGCGCGGGCCCAGCAGCGCGCCTCGGTGCTGCGCGCCACCGACGACCTGGACACCCTCGAATTCGCCGTGGTGGAACTGCTGGTCGCGCACAGCGTCCGCCGCCCGGCGGGCGACGCCACGCCGCCGCACCGCAAGACCATCCAGGCCGCGGTGAAGGGCCGCGCGACCAAAGCCGCCCTCGACGCGGCCCTCGACCGGCTGAGCACGCGCGCACTGGTGTGGTTCGACGGCGACGCGGTGCACCTGGTGCCCGCCACCGCCGAGGCGCTGCCGTGGCCACTCGGCAGCACCACCGAACTGCCGGACGCGCTGACCGAAACCGAGGTCGACGCGGCCCTGTCGGAGATCTCCCCGGCCGAACGCGCGCTGCTGGACAAATTGGCCGCCACCGGTCCGCGCGGACGCAGCAAGGACGCCGCGCCGACCGCGCCGCCGGACCGGCCGATCCAGCGACTGCTCGCGCGGCGGCTGCTGCACCTCATCGATGAGGAGACCGTGGAACTGCCGGTCACGGTCGGCCAGATCCTGCGCGACGAACCGGTCACCCACCCGCACGCGCTGACCCCGCCGAAACCGCCGCAGCGCAAATACGCGGCGGCGGAGGTCAACGCCGTTGCCGCGGGCGAGGTGGGTGAGTTGCTCCGCCACAGCGACGGAGTGCTGGAGTCACTGGGCGCCGTGCCCGCACCGGCGCTACGGGCGGGCGGACTCGGCGTCCGTGAGCTGCGCCGGGTCGCCAAGCAGATCGGCGTGGAGGAACAGCGCGCGGGCCTGCTGGTCGAACTGCTCGCCGCCGCGAAACTCGTCGAGAAGGGCAGCCCCGACCTCGACGCCGACTCCGACGACGAGTTCTGGGCGCCCACTCCGGCCTCCGACGCCTGGCAGGCCGCCCCGCCCGCCCGGCGTTGGCTGGTGCTCGCGCGGGCCTGGCTGGAACTGGACCGGATGCCGTGGATGATCGGCATGCGCGACCCCAACGACAAACCGCTGGCCGCGCTCGCCATCGAACTGCGCAACCCGCACGCCGTGCGCGACCGCAGGGCGATCCTCGACCTGCTGGCCGAATACCCGACCGGCACCGCACTCGACGCGGGCGACGTCGCCAAACTGCTCGCGTGGCGACAACCGCGCAGGCGCAGGCATTTCCGCGCCGAAGCGGTCGGGCACGTGCTGCGCGAGGCGGGGGAACTCGGGCTGATCGGGCGCGGCGCGCTCGCCTCCCCGGCCCGCGCCCTGCTGCACGACGGGCCGACCAGCGCCGCCGACGCCGAAACCGCCATGGCCGCGGCGCTTCCGGAACCGGTGGACCACGTCCTGGTGCAGGCGGATCTCACCGTGATCGCGCCCGGCCCGCTCGTGCCCGAACTCCAGCAGCGGATCGCGCTGGTCGCCGATGTGGAATCCGCGGGCGCGGCCACCGTGTACCGGGTCGGCGAGACTTCGGTGCGGCGCGCGCTCGACGCGGGTCTGACCGCCGCGGAACTGCACGCGCTGTTCACGACCCACTCCCGTACCCCGGTCCCGCAGGCGCTGACCTATCTCATCGACGATGTCGCGAGGCGGCACGGCCAACTCCGCGCTGGAGTCGCGCAATCCTTCGTGCGCAGTGACGATCCCGCGCTGTTGGCGCAGGTGCTCGCCGCGCCGGTCGCGGGCGACCTGGCGCTGCGCGCGATCGCGCCGACGGTGGCGATCGCGCTCGCGCCGCTCGGCGAGGTGCTCGACGCGCTGCGCGGCGCCGGATTCGCGCCCGCGGGCGAGGACTCCTCGGGAGTGATCGTCGACCTGCGGCCGCACGGCGCGCGGATCGCGGCGCGGCCGTTGGCCCGTCAGCCGTATCGGCCGACGCCGCCGAGTACCGAACAACTGGAGTCGCTGGTCGCGGAGTTGCGTGCCGGTGACCGGGCGGCGGCGGCGCGTTCGGGTCGGTCGGTGCGCACCGACGGCACCCGCACGAGTACCGCCGCTACCCTGGCGCTACTGCAATTGGCGGCCAGGGCGCGGCGGCAGGTGAACATCGGATACGTCGATGCGCAGGGGGTCGCGTCACAGCGGGTGGTCGAACCGCTCGAGGTTGGCAACGGCCAACTGGACGCGCGCGACCCCGTCACCGGGGCGGTCCGGCATTTCACACTGCACAGGATCGCGTCGGTGGCCTTGCTCGAGTGAGTCGGGTCAGGGCTTGCCCGCGCAGTAGAGGGTTTTCGGGTCGGGGATCACGAAGAACTGATCGGAATCCGGGCCGCACAGCATTTCGTCGGTCTGGCCGTCGACGCGCTGCAGCACCTTGAAGGTGGCTTCGGTCGAGGTGCATTCCACCCACTTGTAGGGCGAGCTGCCGACGTCGTTGTAGCAGGAGTCCTGCTGGAAATTCGGCGCGAGGCACATGAACGTGGTTCCGCCGCTGGCCAGCGGCTCGGTGTAGCTGGTGTATTCCGACGCGCACGTGGAGGCGGTGTCGAAAACCTGGAAGACCTTGTAGACGCCCTTCGGCGAGGAGCAGTCGACCTGTTCACCCTTGGCGTCGGTCGCGGAGTTGTTCGTGAAGTTGATGCAGTCGCCGACCTTGGTCTTGGCGACATCGGACTTGGTCAGATCATCGACAGTCGAACAACCTGTGATCGCTGCCGTGGCAGCGGCCACCGCCAGGAGCGCGGGCACGATTCTCGCCCGCAAACTCACGCCTGGGTAATTCACGTGGAAAACCTCTCATACCGGAAAAATGTCACGTTTAGACGTGAACGCGGTGAGGATACCCGTAGGGCGCGGTGGCCGCATCAGTCCCGGCCGGTGAGGCGAAGCCTCAGAGCGTCAGACCGTACATCCCGAGCAGGGCGTAGCCGAGAATCCTGGGGACCACACCGGTCAGCAGCTGAAGTCCGAAACTGTTCACTCGCAATACCTTCCATAGAAACGCCCACATCGTGGACCTTTGCCCGTCTCACACACACTGTCGCGCGGAGGGGACCCGTCGTTACGCTTCGACAGTATGAACCTCGCGGAGGCCGCACGCGACCTGTACGGGCGCGACCCCGCCGAGTTCGTCGCGGCGCGCACCGCCATGGCGAACGCGGCCAGACACGCGGGCGACAAACACCTGGCCGCCGAGATAACCCGCCTGCGCAGACCCACCGTCACCGCGTGGACGGTCAACCTGCTCGCCCGCTCCGCACCCGAGGAGGTCGAGGCCCTGCTGCGCCTCGGCTCGGCTCTGCGCACCGCCCAGCGCGAACTGTCCGGCGAACGGCTGCGCACCCTCGGCGCCCAACGCCAGCAGGCCGTTACCGCACTGGCCAAACGCGCGAGCGAACTGGCTGCCGAAGCGGGCCGCCCCGTCAGCGCCACGATCCAGCGCGAGATCGGCCAGACCCTGTCCGCCGCCCTCGCCGACCCCGAAGTAGCCAACCGCATCGCCGAGGCCACCTTGGCGACAGCGGCCACCTACGAGGGCTTCGGCCCCCGAGAACCCGCACTGACCGCCGTACCCGCACTCGCATCCGACGCTGTCGACGACGCCGAATCAGTAGGCGCACATAGGGAATTCACGAATGCGCCCAAGGCCGCAGCCACAGCTTCCGGACACCCCGCGAAGCGGAGCTCCGAAGACGCCGCGGCCACGGACTCCGAGCGAATCGCGACAATCGGGGACGACCGCGCCACCCACGAGACCGGGCACTCGACGCCTGCCGACACCGAGTCGTCCACGACAACCGAGGCGGAACGTACCGGGGCAACCGGGGGCCGGCGCGCCGCCACGATCTCGACCGACCGTTCGGCGACGATGAGCGACGGCTCCACCGAGCCTGAACTCGCGGCGACCACAGCGCCGAAAAGCGCTCGCGAGCAGGCACAGCGGCAAACGCGCGAGGAGGCGCGGCGGCAAACGCGCGAGGAGGCGCGGCGGGAGCTCGAGCGGGCGCGGGGGGCCGTGGAATCGGCTGAGGGTGAGGCGGATTCCGCGCGGCGGGACGCGGAACTGGCGACCCGGCGGCTCGCGGAGATCGATGAGCGCCTGACCGAATTGCGGGCGGCACTCGAGCACGCCGAGCAGCAGCGGCAGTTCGCGCGTTCCGCCGAACGCGATGCGCGCGAACAGCTTCGGCAGGCGCGGCGGCGCGTCGAGCGGGCCGAGCGGCGGGAGCGGCGCGCCCGCGAGCAGGTGGACGGCGACTAGCCGCGCAGTGCACCGGGGAAGAGGTATTCCTCCGGCGGGACGGTTTCGGAGTCGAGCCAGGCGTGGAAGAAGCCGGTCAGGTCGGTGGTCGTCTTCTTCTGGACGAAGGCGCGCAGGTCCGCCATGGAGGCGTTGTCGTAGCTGTGCGCGGCGATGAATTCGCGGAGTGCGCCGAAGAATACGGCGTCACCGAGTTGGGCGCGCAGCGCGTGCAGGAACAGTGGTCCGCGGTAGTACACCGACGAGAATTCCTGTCCGGGGCCCGGATTCGCGAGCGGGATCAGCCAGAAGCGTTCGTTGTCACGCCGTTCGGCGATCGTCTCGCGATAGACGGCATCCACATCGACGCCTTCCATCCGTTCCGGCCACAGGTAGTCGGCGGTGTAGCTGGCGAAGCATTCGTTGAGGCAGATGTCCGGCCAGGCCCGTATCGATACCGAATCGCCCCACCACTGGTGCGCGATCTCGTGGACGACGGTCTGCAAGTCGGTCCACGGCGCGTAGATCGGCCTGGTCTGGGTCTCCAGGGAGAAGTCGATGTCGGCGTCGACGTAGATGCCGCCCGCCGCCTCGAACGGGTAGGGACCGTAGAGCGCCTCGGCGAAATCCAGGATTTCCGGTAGCCGCTCCTCGTCCTCCCGGTTGTGGGTGGCGGCGGGGGCGAACGCGCTGAGCAGTGGTGTGCCGTCGGCGCGGCGCTGCTCCAGGTATTCGAACCGGTCGATGGCGACGGTGGTCAGGTAGCCGAGCGACGGGCGGCGCGACTCCCAGCTGACCGTGCGGCGGTCACCGGCGACGGTGTCGGCGGTGCGAAGGCCGTTGGAGACCACGTCCCAGTCGGCGGGGACGGTGGCGTGCAGCGTGAACGTCGCCTTGTCCAGCGGCGTGTCGTTGAGTGGGTACCAGCTGGTCGCCGAATGCGGTTCACCAGCGACGAACGCGCCGCCGCTGTCGGCGTAGGTCCAGCCCTCGCCGGGACGGTTCTCCGCCACGCCCGCGTAGTCGACGGTCACCGTGAACGGCAGTCCGGGCAGCGGCGGAGCCAGCGGGGTCACGGTGAGTTCGTGTTCGCCGTTGCGGTCGAAGCCCGCGGGCAGGTTGTTGACCGAGACCATCGCGACCTCCGGCCCCGCGTAGTCGAGGTTGAACGCGCGCAACGCTTGCGTGGCGGTGGCGTCGATTCGGGTGCGGCCGCGCAGTTCGTGACTCGACGGGTCGTAGTCGATGCTGACGTCGTAGTGGCCGACGTCGTAGCCGCCGTTGCCGTCATCGGGATAGTAGGGGTCACCGAGTCCGGCGGCGCCGACGAAGGGGTCGGCGTGCGCGATCGCGGGTTGGGTCACGGCGGAGGCGACGGTCAGCGCGAGTATCGCGGCCAGACACGCACGCCCGGTGTTCCACAGCCCCGACAACCTCACTCGCGCACCTTCCCCTTCTCTCGAATCGGCTCTCGAATCGGCTCAGCGCGCCACGGACGATCGGGTACGACTCGCTTCGGCACCGCTGGATGGTAGTCGGTTCAGTCGGTCGCGCCGCTGATCGCCACCGACGCGCCGAGCCCGACGATCATCGCGCCGCCCGCCCCACCCACGGCCTCCAACCTACGCGGTGATCGCGCGAACCAGTTCCGCGCGGCCGCGGCCAGCAAGGCCCACGCGCTGTCGGAGACCAGCGCGATCGCGATGAACACGCTGCCGAGCACCAGGAATTGCAGCGGCAGCGGACCCGCCGACGGCTCGATGAAATGCGGAAGGACGGCAGCGAAGAACACGATCGCCTTCGGATTGGTCACCCCGACCGTGAAGCTCTGTCGCAGCACCCGCAGCGCCGAGGCGCGCGCGTCGAGGTCCGATTCGGCGAGTCCGCTCATCGCCTCGCGCAGCGACTTACGCTCCCGGATCGCCTGGATGCCCAGGTGGATGAGGTACAGCGCGCCCGCGAACTTCACCGCCGTGAGCGCGAACGACGAGGCCATGAGCACCGTGCCGAGCCCGACCGCGACGAACAGCAGTGCCAGGTAGACCCCCGCCGCGTGGCCGAGCACCGACAGCAGTGCGGCGCGGCGGCCGAGGGTGAGCGCACGGCCTATGGTGAACAAGACGCCGGGGCCCGGCACCACGATCAGGATGAACGCCGCGGCGACGAAGGCGAGCAGATTCGAGAGCGGGACCATGAGCCGAGTCTAGAACGCGGCGCAACCGCTTTTACGGTGATGTATTCGAATACTTATGTGCCACAAAAAAGTTCGAAGCGATCATGAACCCAGGTCGCCCGGCAGCTGCTGCGGATCGAGCAGCAGGCGCTTGGCCGAAGTGGTGCGCACCTTGGCGGCGAGTTCGAGATTGTCGGTGAGCAACCGCCACTCGACCTCACTGATGGCCGCGCGCGCCTGCTCGATCACCCGCGCATCCCTGGTGCCCCACGCGATGGGCATCGCACTCACTACCTGCCAGCGCTCCCCGACCTGACGTGGCGCGCGCTCGTGGCGAACCGCGACCGACGGCACCCGTTCACCGGCCCGTTTGTGATGTCCGGGCAGGTCACGCACCTTCCTGGTGACCAGCGCGTAGCGCGAATCCCCCGCCTCGGGACCCGATACGTCGACCAGGGCGAGCAGCACCACCCCCGAGGGGTTGGTCTCCGAGACCACCGCGGGCACCAGTTCGCCATCGGCGTACAGCCTGTCGATGCCCGCGCGGTGCGGCGCCGACAGCGTGACCCACAGGGCAACCACCGCGCCGAGCGCGAACGCGACGGCGAGCAGATACGACCACGGATGGTTCAACCAGATCAGCAAGGCCGTCGCCGCGGTCGCGAGCACCGTCGCGGCGATCGAGAGCAGGCGGAACCTGCGCAGGTCGGCGAACACTTCGTTCACCGCATGGGCGTGGCTGCGGTCCACCGCGAATTCGAAGCGTCGCACATCCTCTTCCTAGCACACGTTGTGGAGGTTATGCCTCCACTTATCCGATGGCAGGTCCCAGCAAGTCGTCGGCGTCGGTGATGCGGTAGGCATACCCCTGTTCGGCGAGGAAGCGCTGCCGATGCGCCGCGTACTCGGCGTCCAGCGTGTCACGCGCGACGACGGAATAGAAGTGCGCCTGCCCGCCGTCCTGCTTGGGCCGCAACAACCGACCCAGCCGCTGCGCCTCTTCCTGGCGCGACCCGAAGGTCCCCGAAACCTGCACCGCGACAGACGCTTCGGGTAGGTCGATGGAGAAGTTCGCGACCTTGCTCACCACGAGCACCGGAATCTCACCGCGCCGGAAGGCGTCGAAAAGCTCTTCGCGCTCTTTGGTTTTCGTGGAACCCTGGATCACCGGAGCGTCCAGCGCGACACCGAGTTCGTCCAGTTGGTCGAGATAGGCGCCGATCACCAGGGTCGGCGCATCGGCGTGCCGCGCCAGGATCGACTCCACCACCGCGATCTTGGTGCGCGCCGTCGAGCACAGCTTGTAGCGCTCCTCCGGTTCCGCGGTGGCATACGTCATCCGCTCGGCATCGGTGAGCGTGACCCGCACCTCGACACAGTCGGCGGGCGCGATCCACCCCTGCGCCTCGATGTCCTTCCACGGCGCGTCGTAGCGCTTGGGTCCGATCAGGGAGAACACATCGCCCTCCCGGCCGTCCTCGCGGACCAGCGTTGCCGTGAGACCGAGCCGCCGCCGCGACTGGAGATCAGCCGTCATCCGGAAGACCGGCGCGGGCAGCAGGTGGACCTCGTCGTAGATGACCAGACCCCAGTCCCGGCTGTCGAACAGCTCCAGATGCTTGTACTCGCCCTTGGTACGGCGGGTGATCACTTGATACGTCGCGATGGTGACCGGGCGGATCTCCTTGCGCTCACCGGAGTACTCGCCGATCTCCTCCTCGGTGAGCGAGGTGCGGGCGAGCAGTTCGCGCCGCCACTGCCGCCCGGCGACGGTATTGGTGACCAGGATCAACGTGGTGGCCTTCGCCTGCGCCATGGCCGCGGCGCCGACCATGGTCTTGCCCGCGCCGCAGGGCAGCACGACCACGCCGGAGCCGCCGGCCCAGAACGAGTCCGCCGCCATCTGCTGATAGTCGCGCAGCTCCCAGTGACCGCCCTCGTAGTCGAGGTCGATCGGATGGGCCTCCCCGTCGACGTAACCCGCCAGATCCTCGGCGGGCCAGCCGATCTTCAACAGCATCTGCTTGATGCGCCCGCGTTCGGAAGGGTGCACCTGCACGGTGTCGTCGTCGAGGCGGTTGCCGATCATCGGCGCGATCTTCTTGTGCCGCAGCACCTCTTCGAGCACCGCGCGATCCAGGCTGACCAGTGTCAACCCGTGCGCCGGATGCTTGACCAGCTGCAACCGCCCGTAGCGGGCCATGGTGTCGACGATGTCGACCAGCAGCGGCTGCGGCACCGCGTACCGGGAATAGGTGACAAGCGCGTCGACGACCTGTTCGGCGTCGTGCCCGGCCGCACGCGCGTTCCACAGCGCCAGCGGCGTGATCCGGTAGGTGTGCACGTGCTCGGGCGCGCGCTCCAACTCGGCGAACGGCGCGATGGCCTGGCGCGCCATGTCGGAGGACTCGTGGTCGATCTCCAACAACAGCGTCTTGTCACTCTGCACGATCAACGGACCGTCGGTCACAGTCTCTCCTCGTATCCGGTAGGTCGAACGCGCCGCCGACCACCCACCCCTTCACACCGACCCGCCCATTCTCCCCGAGACCACCGACAACCGGGAGCGCGGGACCATCGAGCCCGCGTCGGCGCGGTGCGGCCGTTGGCGCGACACTACAGCGCCACGGCCTCGGGATTTGTTCCGCGCCCCGATCGGGCGCCGCCGATCACCCCGTGCGCACCGATGGCGCGGGCTGCCGCGAAGTAGGCCGTCGCCGCGGCGGCGCGCTCACGTCACGTGACCGACGAGCGGGCCACCGGCGCCGAAGTGGACCGAGACGCGCGCGGCCACGGTCAGCGACGATCGACCCATGATCGAGTTCACGGCGGTTCTCGGCGTCGCGGCGGCGGCGCTCGGCATGGTGCTCACACCGGGCCCGAACATGATGTACCTGGTGTCACGCACAGTGTCGCAAGGGCGACGCGCGGGCCTCGTCTCACTGTCGGGCGTCGCGGCGGGTTTCGCCGTGTACCTGGCGGCCGCGACCGCGGGCATCACGGCGGTGTTCGCGGTGGTGCCTGGCCTGTACGTCGCGGTGAAGGTCGCCGGTGCGGCCTACCTGCTGTGGCTGGCCTGGCAGGCGGTGCGGCCCGGCGGGGTCTCGGTGTTCGCGCCGAGCGCACTGCCCGCCGACCCGACGCGGCGACTGTTCACCATGGGCCTGTTCACGAATCTGCTCAACCCGAAGCTCGCCGTCATGTACATGGCCCTGATCCCGCAGTTCGTTGCGCTCGACGCGGGTCGGGTGTGGTTGCAGAGCCTCTGTCTCGGCGGGGTACAGATCGCGGTCTCACTGACCGTGAACACTCTGATCGTGCTCGGCGCGGGCGCGGTCTCCACTTTCCTCACCGCCCGGCCGCTATGGTTGCGGGCACAGCGGTGGGTGATGGGCTCGGTGCTCGGCGCGATCGCCGTGCTGCTCGTCACCGACCGAGCACGGCCGACGCCCGCGTAGTTTTCGAGCCTTCGGGTCGATCGATACGTGAGCTCGGCGAACCGCACGATACCGGCCGACCGCATCCGCTCGGCGCGGATGCGGCACGGCGGCAGAGGTTCCCGTCAGTTGTCGACGCCGACGCCGACGCCCGCGCGCAGCCTGCGCACACCCTCGTCCAGGGTCTCGTCCTTCTTGCAGAAGGTGAAGCGCACCAACCGGTCCCAGCTCGGCTTGTCGTCGGCGAAGACGCTGACCGGCACCGCGGCGACGCCGAGGCGATCCGGCAGCGAGCGGCAGAACTCGAGTCCGTCGGTGGCGCCCATGGGCGTGATGTCGGCGCAGACGAAATACCCTCCCGCGCTGTACTTCACGTCGAACCCGGTGGCGGAGAGCGCGTCGGAAAGGCGGATACGCTTGTCCGACAGTGTATCTCGCAACCGTGCCACCCAGTCGAGTTCCTCGTTGAGCGCGTAGGCCACCGCGGGCTGGAACGGCCCGCCCGCGACGAAGGTCAGGAACTGCTTGGCGGTGAGCACGCCGTCGATGAGCCGCGCGGGCGCGCACACCCACCCGGTCTTCCAGCCGGTGACGCTGAAAGTCTTGGCCGCACTCGACACGACCAGCGTCCGCTCGCGCATGCCGGGCAGCGTGGACAGGCTGATGTGCTCGACGCCGTCGTAGACCAGGTGTTCGTACACCTCGTCGGCGAGTACCAGCAGATCGTGTTCGCGGGCGATGTCGGCGATGGCGGTGAGATCGGCGCGGCCGAGTACCGTCCCGGTCGGATTGTGCGGCGAGTTGACCACGAGCATGCGGGTGGCGGGGGTGATCGCGGCGCGCAGGCTGTCCAGGTCGAGGACGAACCGGTCGCCGTCGGGCACCAGCCGCGCGGTGCGCCGCCGCGCGCCCGCCAGCGCGACGGCGGCGGCGTAGGAGTCGTAATACGGTTCGATCAGCACGACTTCGCCGCCCGGTTCGACGAGGCCGAGCAGTGTGGCGGCGATCGCCTCGGTGGCGCCGACGGTGACGAGCACCTCGGAATCTGGATCGTAGGCGGTACCGTAGCGGCGGGCGCGGTCCTCGGCGATGGCGTTGCGCAGCACCGGCATTCCCCGTCCCGGCGGGTACTGGTTGAGCCCGCCCGCGATGGCCTCGCGCGCGACCTCGAGCATCCCGGCGGGTCCGTCGGTGTCCGGAAATCCCTGACCTAAGTTCACCGCCCCGTGCCGCAGGGCGAGTTCGGTCATCTCGGCGAAGATGGTCGAGGCGAAGGGTCGGAGACGATCGACGGTCGCGGGGTGCGAAGACATATCCGGCAGAGTAGCCCAGAGGTCACTATTGTTGCTATCAGATAGCGAATGGCTATGTTTCACATTGAATTAAGCGCTTCCACCTGCGTGGTTGTGCGTTTCCCTGATGAGAGCTAGCCTCGCCGTGTTCTACCTCACAAATACCGCCGCCCCGCGCGACGGAATCTCGAAAGGGGCGTATATGGCCTCCTATCTGGACCTCGTACTGCAACCGGCCGCGTCGGAGGTGGCCGGAACGGTACTCGGGTTCGTCCGAACGACCGTGCAGGGTGTGATCGAAAGCACCGGCGACTGGTTCACCGGATCATCCACCGGCGACTTCTTCCTCGGCTCGAGCACCGGGAACCACGGCACCGGTTCCTCGACCGGCGACTGGTTCAGCGGCTCCGCAATCCCGTAACGACTCGAACGACGTCGGGCCCGACGACGAGGGTCGGACCCGGCGGTCGGCTCACGGGCGCACGCCGGTCAACTTGGCCGGATTCGCGTGATCGTAAGTCCCCCAGACATACCCGTCCCGCGCCGTGAACCCGACGACCCTGGCCGGATGCCAGTCCTGTTCGAACAGCTCCGAGTCCAGATTGATCACCAGCCCCAATTGCCCGTTCACCGTGGCGAATTCGAAGCGGGTGGCAGATTCGTCGGACGCGCCGATCCCGTATCGGTGCACCAGCGCCAGCATGAACCGCGCCACCTGCTCCGCACCGCCGACGATATTCACCGCCGTGGACGTGGTGCCGTTCGCGTCGCCGATCAGGACCGCGTCCGGGTGCAGCGCACCGACCACCGTCCGTAACTCCCCCGTGGCCAGCGCCGCGAGCAACCGCCGTACCGCCGCCTCGTGTTCGGCATCGGGCGCGGGCGCGGGCAGGCCGTCCATCACCTCGTCCGCGTGCGCCACGCATCGCGCGGCCGCCGAGGTCGAGATCTCCAGCGCCGCGCCGATCTCCTCGAACGACATCGAAAGACTCTCGCGCAGTACATATGCCACGCGCTGCGGCGCGGTGAGCGTATCGAGCAGCACCAGCGCGGCCATATGACAGCCGTGGTCGCGGGCGACGGCGTCGAGCGCGTCGGGCGCGCGGCCGGGCCGGACGCCGGTCACCACCGGTTCCGGCAGCCACTGGCCGACATAGTTCTCGCGCCGCAGCGCGGCGCTGTGCAGGTGGTCGAGGCAGATCCGGCCGACCACGCCGCTGAGCCAGACCCGAAGGTCATCGATCTCGGACTGGTGGACGCCCGCGAGCCGCAGTCTGCTCTCCTGGATCGCGTCCTCGGCATCGCCGACGCTGCCCGTCATCCGGTAGGCGACGGAGAACAAGTGTGCCCGATGAGATTCGAACAATTCGGCGAGAAGCGCGGCAACCATCGGGGTGGATTCTACGGTCCGCCCCGCCCGCGGTATCGCCTGACCCGCCCGCGCGGGGCGGGTCGGCGATCTACGCGCGAACCTTCAACGCGCCCGGCGCCGCGCGACGGCGTCGGCCAGCCGGTCGAGCTGAACGGCGGTGGTTTCCCAGTCCAGGCAGGCGTCGGTGATGGACTGCCCGTAGGTGAGGTCGGCCGAACGCCCCAGCGTCAGATCCTGGCGACCCGCCACCAGGAAACTTTCCAGCATCACGCCGACCACCGCGCGCTCGCCGCCCGCGACCCGCTCGGCGATGTCGGTGACCACGTCGACCTGCTTCGCGTGGTCCTTGTTGCTGTTGCCGTGGCTGGCGTCGACCACGAGCCGCTGCGGCAGCGACGCCTTCTCCAGGCGCAGGCAGGCCTCGGCCACCGAGGCGGCGTCGTAGTTCGTGCCATTGCTGCCGCCGCGCAGGATGACATGGCAGTCCTCGTTGCCCGAGGTGCGGATCAGCGCGGAGCGGCCGTCCAGATCGGTGCCGGGGAACACGTGGCTGGCCGCGGCCGCGCGCACGCCGTCCACCGCGACCTGCACGTCGCCGTCGGTCCCGTTCTTGATGCCGACCGGCATGGATAGCGCGCTGCTGAGTTGGCGGTGCACCTGACTGGCCGCGGTGCGCGCGCCGATCGCGCCGTAGGACACCAGGTCCGCGATGTACTGCGGGGTGATCGGGTCGAGGAATTCACAGGCGACCGGCAGTCCGAGCGCGGTGATGTCGACCAGCAGTTTGCGGCCGAATCCCAGACCGGTGTTGACGTCGAAGGAACCGTCGAGGTGCGGGTCGTTGACCAGGCCCTTCCATCCGAGCGTGGTGCGCGGCTTCTCGAAGTAGACCCGCATCACCACGTGCAGCCGGTCGTCCAGCTCGCCCGCCTTCGCGGCCAGCTTGCGCGCGTAGTCCATGGCGGCGACGGGATCGTGCACCGAGCACGGGCCGACGATCACCATCAGGCGATCGTCGGCGCCGCCGAGTACCTCGACGGTGGCCTTGCGGCCCGCCCGGACGGTGTCGGCGAGTGCGTCGGTGATCTGATGCACCCGGCGCACCTCGGCGGGCGAGCGCAACGGGCTCACGCTCAGGGTGCGCTGATCATCGAGATCGGAATGCCGCGAGTCGACATCGGCTGCGGTTGTCATAGCTGTGGGTTCCTTTACTTGGAAGGCCGACCCACGGAATCGTGCTGCCCCGTCGAGCCGGTCTTGATCCGGCTCGGGGTGGGAGGTCAGCGCAAGCGGTTGCCGCAGACCGACCCACCCGGGGCCGGCTTGCTAAACCAGAAATACGCGCGCTGCACGTCGGTCACAGTACCAGCACCGAACGCGACGGTGACCGGGAAATGTCCGCCGAGACCCGGTCACCACTGCCCTGGCTGATACGAACCGGCGGGCTGCCGCACGATGACGTTCATCCGGTTGTAGGCGTTGATCAGGGCGATCAGTGAAATCAGCGCGGCGATCTGGTCGCCGTCGTAATGCTTCTCGACCTGCGCCCACGTGTCGTCGCTCACACCGTGGCTCGCGTCCGCGAGCCGGGTGCCCTCCTCGGCGAGCGCCAGCGCCGCGCGCTCGGCCTCGGTGAAGACGGTGGCCTCGCGCCAGACCGCGACCAGGTTCAGCCGCAGCTGGGTCTCGCCCGCGTGCGCGGCGTCCTTGGCGTGCATATCCGTGCAGAATCCGCAGCCGTTGATCTGGCTGGCCCGCAGTTTGACCATCTCCTGGGTGAGCAGCGGGAGGGTCGACTCGTTGACGAGCTGCCCGGCATTGCCGATGCGCTTGATGAACTTGGCGCCGTTCTCGTTGCCGAAGTAGTCGAATCGCGCGTTCATGGTGTGCCTTCTCTCTGTAATCGCCGGTGGGCTTTCACAGAGACGACGACGTGGCACGCACCAGCGTGACAGCCGGTTCAGGTGACCCACATCACATCGGTGGCAGGTTGTAGACCACGCCCGTCAACCGCTCCGACAGCTCCCACAGTCCCGCGGCGACCTGCTCGTCCTTGGACGCTTTGTTCGAGTCGGCAAGACCGGGATACCCGCGCATGCCGCCCAACGAGGTGGGTCCGTAGTAGGCGCCCGGCTCGACCGAGGCGGTCGCGGCGTACAACTCGGGCAGCGCACCCATCTCGGCACTCTGCGCGAGCACTCGGTTGCCGACCGCCATCAGCTGGTCGAAGAACGATTCGGTATGCGATTGCAGTTCGGTGGCGGCGTAACCGGGGTGCGCGGCCACCGACAGCTTCGACGAGCCCGCCGCGGTGAGCTTGCGCTGCAATTCGTAGGTGAACAGCAGATTCGCCAACTTCGCCTGACCATAGGCGCCCCAACGCTTGTAGGGGCGGCGCTCCCAGTTCAGGTCGTCCAGATCGATGCGACCGCTGGCGTGCGCGCCGCTCGACACCGTGACGATCCGGTCGGAGATGCGGTCGAGCAGCAGTCCGGTGAGCGCGAAGTGGCCGAGATGATTGGTGCCGACCTGCGATTCGAATCCGTCGGCGGTGCGCCCGAGCGGCACGGCCATGATGCCCGCGTTGTTGATCAGCACGTCGGCTTTGTCGACGCCCGCGGCGAATTCGCGGACAGAGGCGAGGTCGGCGAGGTCGAGGCGGGCGACCCGCGCGGCCGCGCCGATCTCGGCGGCGACGCGTTCCCCCTTCTCGGTATTGCGGCAGGCGAGCACGACCTGCGCTCCCGCCTTGGCCAGCGCGCGCACGGCCACCGCGCCCAAGCCGCTGTTCGCGCCGGTCACGATGAACGTCCGGCCGGTCTGATCGGGAATATCCGATGCGTCCCAACGGGTCATGGACACGAGTCTAGTACCGCCCGTTCTGTTCGAGGAGTACCGATCGCAGCCGAAACCGCACCATCCAATAGGGTTGCCTAACCTACATTGGTTACCGTATACCGCTTGCTCCGCGCGACCTTGTGAGGCACACCGTGACTTCGACACCCACCGCGTCCACCGGCCACCGCGACGGCTACGTGCCCTTCCCCGCCGAAGCCGCCGCGACCTACCGCGACGCGGGCTACTGGTCCGGACGCCCACTCGGCGATCTGCTGCGCGAGACCGCACGCCGCGCGCCGGACCGACCCGCCCTGCTCGACGGCGCGACCGCCACCTCCTACGCCGACATCGACGCCGCCGCCGACCGACTCGCCAACGGCCTGCTCGCGCTCGGCCTCGCTCCCGGCGACCGCGTCGTCGTACAACTGCCCAACGTGCCGGAATTCCTCACGGTGCTGTTCGGACTGCTGCGCGCGGGCATCATCCCGGTACTCACCCTGCCCGCGCACCGCAGGGCCGAGATCGAACACCTGGCCGCGTTGTCGGAGGCCGTCGGCTACGTGATCGCCGACCGGCTCGGCGATTTCGACTACCGCGAACTCGCCGCGTCGGTGCGCGAACGCGTGCCGAGCCTGCGCCACGTGCTCGTCCTCGGCGACGCGGGCGACTTCACCGACCTCGCCGAGGTGCCGCGCGACGGCGCCGCACCGCTGCCCGCGATCGACCCGAGCGACATCGCGCTCATGCTGGTCTCCGGCGGCACCACCGGCCTGCCCAAACTCATCGCGCGCACCCACGACGACTACGTCTACAACGCCACCGCGAGCGCCGCCATCTGCGAACTCACCGAGCACGACGTGTATCTGGCGACCCTGCCCGCCGCACACAACTTCCCGCTGGCCTGCCCTGGCATCCTCGGCACGGTCAGCGTCGGCGGCGCCGTCGCCTTCGTCACCGACCCGAGTCCGGAGAGCGCCTTCGCCGCCGTCGAACGCCACCGTGTCACGGTCACCGCCGTGGTGCCGCCGCTGGCGCAATTGTGGAGCGCCGCAACGGATTGGGAGGAGGCAGATCTGGGGTCGCTGCGCTTGCTGCAAGTCGGCGGCGCGAAACTCGCCGAGGTCAACGCCCGCGAGGTCGGCCCCGCCCTCGGGGTGACCTTGCAGCAGGTCTTCGGCATGGCCGAGGGCCTGCTCAACTACACCCGCCTCGACGACGACACCGACCTGATCTGCACCACCCAGGGCCGACCGCTGTCCCCCGCCGACGAGGTGCGGGTGGTCGACGCGGCGGGTGACGACGTCGACCCCGGCGCCGAGGGCGAACTACTCACCAAGGGGCCGTACACGATTCGCGGCTACTACCGAGCGCCCGAGCACAACGCCCGCGCGTTCACCCCGGACGGCTACTACCGCAGCGGCGATCTGGTGCGCAGGCTGCCGTCGGGCCATCTCGTGGTGTCCGGGCGCATCAAGGACGTCATCAATCGCGGCGGCGAGAACGTGTCCTGCGACGAACTCGAGGAGCATCTGCTCGCCCACCCCGCCGTCCGGCACGCCGCCGCCGTCGGCCTGCCCGACGCCGCGCTCGGCGAGAAGGTCTGCGCGGTCCTCGTCGTCGACGGTGATATGCCGACGCTGGCCGAGATCAAGACCTTCCTCACCGAACGCGGCCTCGCCACCTACAAACTGCCCGATCTGCTGCGACAGTCCGACCGGCTGCCGGTGACCGCCGTCGGGAAGATCGACAAGAAGGCGCTGCGGGGCTGAAAAAGACTCGGGGCGGGCGTGTTCCGCCCGCCCCGGCCCGCGCCCGCTCAGGCTTTGACGACGTAAGGCGCTATGCTGCCCAGCTTTTCACAGGTCTCCTCGAATTCCCGCTCGGGACGCGACTGTCCGACGATGCCCGCGCCCGCGCGCAGCCACGCGCCATCGGTGGTCTGAAACACCGCGCGCAGCACCAGCGTCGCCTCCATCGCGCCGGTCGGCGAAATAGTCACCACCGCACCGGAATACAGCCCGCGTTGGTCGCCGTCGAGCCGGAACACCGAATCCACGCCCTCCCGCTTGGGGATTCCGGAGGCCGTCACCGACGGGAACAGGACTTCCAGCGCATCCCAGCTCGACCGGTCGGCGGCGAGTTTGCCGCGCACCGTGGAAGCCAGGTGCTGGACGCTGCCGCGTTCGCGCACGGCCATGAAGTCCGAGACCGCGGGTGTGCCCGGATCGGCGACCGCGGAGATCTCGGCGAAAGAGGTCTGCACCGAGATCGCGTGTTCGACGATCTCTTTGGGGTCGCTCACCAGATCCGCGCGCGCCGCCATGTCCACGTCGTCGCCGAGTCCGAAGGCGCGGGTACCCGCGAGCGGTTCGGTGGTGACCACGCGGTCCTCGTCCACCGAGGCGACCAGTTCCGGACTGAAACCCGCCGCCTCGAGTCCGCCGAGGCGGAGCAGGAACGAGCGGGCCGGGGTGTTGTTGGCGCGGCCGAGCCGGTAGGTCGACGGGACGTCGACGGCGAAGGGTAGCTCGACCTTTCTGGACAGGATCACCTTCTGGTATCTGCCGGAACGTATTTCGTCCACCGCGGTGGCGACGCGGCCTTCGTACCCGGTCGGATCGGTGCGGATGTCGATGGGTTGCGGCTGCGGCAGCGGGCTGTCCTGGGAGGCCGCGATCAGGTCGTGGATGTCGTCGATCTCCTCGGCGGTGGCTCCGGTGATCTCGACGCCGGATTCCCCTACCTTGATCTCGATGCGGGGGATCATCAGATGCGCGATCGGGGCGCGCGGGTCGAGGTGCCTCGTGGCGTCGAGCGCCCAGGCGCAGAATTCGAATCCGATCCAGCCGTAGGCATTCCGGCCCGCGAGCGGCAGCCTGCCGAGGGCTTCGTCCAGCACACCGGCGGGCGCGCCGGTCCACGCGGCGGCGGTGGTCTCGGCTTCCCATGTCACCCGCAGCTCGTGCACGTCGAGTTCGACGCTGCCGATGGGGTCGGCGGCGAACACCCATTCGCCGGGACGTTCGTACATGACGTACTCACCGAATCGATCTGCCGCTGCCAGCCGGGACATGGCTGCCGCCGGATCGGTCACATACTCCACGCGCAAGCGCTCGTCCGTGGTCGACAACGATCCTCCAAAGGTTATGCTGACCTAACTCAAGGAGGTAAGGTTAGCATTACCTGGCTGTTTCAACTCGCCCTCCGATGTTCCTGCGGGAACGGCCGCGGAGCGATTGAATAGGGGGATCGCCTGTTTGCGGAGGGACCAGCCATGATCGAACGACGCGGGGAGACGACGACGCCGACTCCGCGAACCGCCGCGCCCGATTCGGTGGTGGCGCTGGTCGACGCGAGCTCACCGGTGGAACGCGAACTCATCGGCGCGTGGATCGCCGACGGCGGCCTGACCCGCGAATTCGGCCGCGACATCCCCGCAACCCAGATCGACCTCGACGCCGACGCCATCGCCGACCGGCTCGTCCGCAGACGCGACGACCCGCTGGTCGTCCCCGTCCGCGTGGTGTGGTTGCCACCCGAACGCGACGGCGTGCGCCGCATCACCTTCACCGATCTCGCCACGCTGACCAATCCGCGCAAACCCCATCGCTTCGCGCAACGCAGACTGCTGCGCGAACAACCCGACCGCCACGTGGTCCTCACCGGAGCGCCCGCCTCCCTCGCCGACCTGCGCGCCAACAATCCCGAAGCCGCCGCGATGCTGGCCGCCGGATCGTCGGACCCGTTCGCCCGCGCCATCGCGCGCGCCGCCGTCTTCGCACTCGAACGCGCCGAACGCACCGTCATCGGCGACCGCTACAAAGTGCCGCGACTGGTCGCCGAGGAGATCCTGGACTCGCCGGACTTCCTGCGCAGGCTCGAACTCATCGGCGACCAGATCGGCGCCGACCCCCAGGAGGTGTACCGACGGGCCGAGAAATCGCTCAACGAACTCGTCGCCGCGCAGAGCAGGCTGGTATCGGACCTGTTCACCCAGGCCATGCGGCCCGTGCACGCCTCAACCTGGAAGGTCGACCTCGAGGAATCCGGACTGGACGCCCTGCGCGCGCTGAACCGGCGCTACCCGCTGGTCTTCCTGCCGTCGCACCGCTCCTATGTGGACGCCTTCGTCCTCGGTGACGTACTCGCCCGCAACGACTTCCCGCCCAACCACGTCATCGGCGGCGCGAACCTGAGCTTCTGGCCCATGGGCCCGATCGCGCGCCGCACCGGAACGGTCTTCATCCGCCGCAGCTTCGGCGACGACGAGGTCTACAAGGCGGTCGTCGAGGAATACTTCGCCTACCTGCTGGCCAAACGCTTCAACCTGGAGTGGTACTTCGAAGGCGGGCGCACCCGCACCGGCAAACTGCGCCCACCGCGTTACGGCCTGCTCAACTACCTGGCCTCGGCGGTGCGCGGCAACCGGGTCGAAGACGTCATGCTCGTGCCGGTATCCATCACCTACGAACGGCTCAACGAACTCGGCGCCATCGCCACCGAACAGGTCGGCGGCAAGAAGAAGCCGGAAGGGCTGGCGTGGCTCGCGCGCTACGTGCGCAGTCAGCAGCATTCCGCCGGACACGTCTACGTGCGTTTCGGCGCACCGCTCTCGGCCCGCGAACGGCTGGCCGCCAACGGCGACCCCATGCATCCCGTGCCGATCACCATCCCGCTGCACCGCACCGACGCCGCCCGCGTCGAAGCGGTCGCCACCTCGACCGACGAGCACACCGCCGAACTCGAACGCAAAGCGGTGCAGCGGCTCGCCTTCGAGATCGCGGTCGGCATCAACGAGGTCACCCCGATCACCGTGAACGCGCTGGCCACCCTGGCCCTGCTCGGCGTGCAGTCCCGCGCGCTCACCCTCGGCGAGGTGCGCGCCCTGCTCGCGCCGGTCCTCGGATACATCGACAAACGCGGACTGCCAAGCGGCGAACTCGCGGCCATGCGCGACGAACAGAGCCTCGCGGTGGTGCTGGAACAGCTGTCGCTGGCCAAGGTGGTCACCGTCTACCGCGGCGGACTCGAACCGGTGTACTCCATCGAAACCGGTGCCCACCTCGAGGCCGCGTTCTACCGCAACAGCGCCGTGCACTGGTTCATCAACCGGGCCATCCTCGAACTGTCGATCCTCGCCGCGGTCGAATCCCCGGAATCCGATCAGCTCAGCACCGGGTGGGACGAGGCATACCGGCTGCGCGACCTGCTCAAATTCGATTTCTTCTTCCCCGAGCGCGGCGAATTCGCCGAACAGATGACCGCCGAGATGCTGCTGGTCGACCCGGACTGGCACAGCCACACCCGCCTGGACACCCTCGGCAGCGACGTACTCGACATGCTCACCGCCTCCGGCTTCATGATGGCCCACCGGGTGCTGCGCTCCTTCGTGGACGCGCAACTGGTGGTGGCCGAACGCCTTGCCGCCCGCGACCCCTCGGTCGAGGTGGACCGCAAACAGTTCCTCGACGAATGCGTAGCGGTCGGCAGGCAGATGCTGCTGCAACAGCGCCTGCACGGCCCGGAATCGATTTCCACCGAATTGTTCACCAGCGCACTGAAACTCGCCGGGAACTACGGCCTGGTCGAACCGGTCGACCCGGACTCGGCGCAGGCGCGGGCCGAATCCACCCGCAAACGCGAGGACTTCGCCGATCAGCTGCGCGTACTCGGCGCGCTCATCTCCCGCGCGGCCGCCCTCGACCCGTCGAATCGACCGGAGCGAGCGTGAGTCCCGCCGATCTCGCGAGCAGGCTCGAAGCGATCCGCACCGGACCGCAAGGCAGGCAGGTCGCGGCGATCTTCGATGTCAGCGGCGCGGTCCTGGACGGTTACGCGCGCCGCCGCTACCGCAGGCGCGGCACCGACGACCCGGGCGCGGTGCTGCGCGAGAGCATTCGCGACCACCTCACCGACGGCGAATACAGCCGCTTCCTGCAGCACGCCGCGCACGCGCTGGCAGGCCACACCGAGACCGAGCTCGGCGAACTCGGCGCGGGACTGTTCCGCCGCAGCGTCTACGGCCACCTGTATCCCGAAGCGTGGCGGCTGATCACCGCGCACCGCGCGGCGGGCCACACCGTTGTCCTGGTCAGCTCGCTCACGAAATTCCAGATCGCGCCCGTCGCCGCCGCACTCGGCGTCGACCGGGTGCTGTGCACCGAAATGGCGAGCCAGGACGGCGTACTCACCGGCTATGTGGCGGGCAAGACGCTGTGGCGCACCGGCAAAGCCGACGCCGTACGCGCCTTCGCCGCCGCCGACGCGATCGATCTCACCCGCAGCTACGCCTACTCCGATTCGCACGCCGACCTGCCGCTGCTGACCTCGGTCGGCAACCCCGTCGTGGTCGACGCGTCCCGCACACTCGCCGCCGTCGCCGCGGAAAAGGACTGGCCGGAGCTGACCTTCCGCCCGCGCCGCGAACCCCGCCTCGGCGACTACCTGCGCACCATCGCCGCGTTGGTGGCGCTGCTCGGCGGCGCGATCACCGGCGTCGTTTCCCGCTGCCACACCCGACGCCGCCGCGACATGGCCGACGCGCTCATGGACTACGGCGCGGGCGCGACCCTGCGGGTACTCGGCGTCCGCCTGCGGGTGACCGGCGCCGCCAACGCCCGCGCCCCGCGCCCCGCGGTCTTCCTGTTCAATCACCAGAGTCAGTTCGACGTGATCATCGTGCCGAAGGTGCTCGCGGGCGGCGTGACCGGCATCGGCAAGAAGGAACTGACCCGCAACCCGATCTTCGGCCCGCTCATGCGGTTCGTCGGCGTGACCTTCATCGACCGCTCGCACCCCGCGACCGCGAAGGCGCAGCTCGCTCCCGTCGTCGACACCCTGCGCGGCGGCCTGTCCATCGCGGTCGCGCCCGAGGGCACCCGCTCGTACACGCCGGAGGTCGGGCCGTTCAAGAAGGGCGCGTTCCATATCGCGCATCAGGCCGGGGTTCCGGTGATTCCGGTGGTGATCCGCAACGCGGGCGAGATCTCCTGGCGGAATTCGATGGTCGCGCGGCGCGGCACGGTTGACGTCGCGGTGCTCGACCCGATCGACGTGTCCGGGTGGGATCCCGAGGATATGGACGTCGAGGTGGCGCGCGTTCGGCAGCTCTATCTCGACGCACTCGTGGACTGGCCGAACCCCGAAGGTGAACAAATGTGACACGCGGCGCATTCGTGTCGGACCCTTGACCTCAAGATTCATTGAGGTTTGATGATGGGACTCACAGCATTCTCACAGCTTGCACTCAGGAGACCGCCATCATGACCACTGTGAATCCCACAACCGGCAGCCTGCCCGTACCGTCGCTCAACCGTCCCGTCGCCGTCGGCGGCGCCGTCCTCACCGCACTGGTGGTGAACCTCGTCATCTGGCTCATCGGCGCGGCGGCGGGCGGCGATTTCACCACGATCGACGGCGACAAGACCCAGGATGTGGCGCCCGGCGGCGTGATCGTCCTGTCCACCGTCCCGCTGCTCATCGGCCTCGGCGCCGCCGCACTCCTGTCCTACCGCTGGATCGTCGTGCTCAGGGTGGCCGCCGCGATCGGCTCGGTGCTGGCGCTGGCCACCATCTTCGGCACCATCGCCGCCGACTTCGACACGGCATCGACCGTATCCCTGGCACTGATGCACGTCGCGCTCGTCCCGATCCTGATCATCAGCACCGAAGGACTGCGCAAATACCTCACCCAGGGGTGAACCGCCCCCGATCCTGCCCCGCGCCCCCACGGACGCGGGGCCGCCTGGATTCCGGGCTCAGACCGAACGGCCGAACAACAGCTTCCACGGCATGAGCGCCGATTCCAACTGCACCTTGAGGCTCATCTTGGACGCGCCGAGTGTGCGCTCCTCGAAGCGGATCGGCACCTCGGCGATCGCGACGCCCTTCTTCACGGTGCGGTAGTTCATCTCGACCTGGAACGAGTAACCGTTGCTACGGATCGAGCCGACGTCGATGGTGCGCAACGTCTGCGCCTTCCACGCCTTGAACCCGGCGGTGGCATCCTTCACGCCGAGCCGCAGGATGAGGTTGACGTAGAAGTTCGCCCAGGCCGACAGCGCCTTGCGGTACCACTTCCATTCCTCGGCCGTCGACCCGCCCGGCACGTAGCGCGACCCGAGCACCACCCCCGCGTCGGTGCCCGTCAACTTCTCCAGCATGGCCGGGATCACTTCCGCCGGATGCGACAGGTCGGCGTCCATCTGGATCACCACGTCGGCGCCTTCGTCCAGCGCCCGCGTGATCCCCGCGACATACGCGCGCCCTAGCCCGTCCTTCTCGGTGCGATGCAGCACACCCACCACATTCGGCAGCTCCGCCGCGAGCTTGTCGGCGACTTCGCCGGTGCCGTCCGGCGAACTGTCGTCAACGACGAGAATGTGCAGGTCGGGCACCGGCAGTGCCGTAAGCCGCTCCACCGCAACCGGCAGATTCTCCCGTTCGTTGTATGTCGGCACAACAACGGTAACCCTCAAGGGTCGCCCTCCCTGCTCACCAGCTCCCGCCCGCACGACCCACTCCGGACCGCCGAACATGTCGGTTGATTTCCGAGCAACCCTAATAGATGGACCTGACGAGCACATGAGCGGTATTAGGCGGGCCGATCAGCCACCATCCCGCCAAGACCGATCCCGAGCATCCTCCCGCTCGTTGCGAGCCCGAACGATCTCCAAGGCCCGCTCCGCGGTCGCCTGATCCGGATAAGGCCCCATCCGATCCGCGAACCAACACCTCCGCCCACGCTCGGCCCGCTGATGCTTCAAGCAGTAGTACCACTTTTCCGCCATACCCCCAGCATCCCACCGTTCCCCCGCCCCAACCCCCTTTTCCTGTGATCAACCTCTCCCCCACCCCACACACAACCCCACCCCACCAAGTCCCACCCCCTAGAACCACCCCTCCCACCGAGACACCCTGTCCGACGCCCCCCAAAAATCCCCCACACAACTCCCCACCCTCACATAAACCCGAGAATCCGATTCACACACAAATCTCACACCCCCACCCCCCGATAGATGGAAGACATCACACACCTCACCCCCGCCAAATACCCCCACCACCCACTACACCACGAATTCCTAATAGTCCGTGCAATTTTCACCACCTCCCCGGTAGATATGTTCAGCCCCAACACATTCCATCCACCCGGAACCGCCCACCCCGGAAAACCTTCCCAATCCACCAGAACCCACCCCTTCCCACACCCCACAACAAAACCCGCAATCCACTACACACCACCAGATTTCACCCACCCCACCACACCACCCCGAGATGTCACGTCATCGACCCCACCCAACCAACCCCACCACCACAAAACACCTCCCCCACGCCACCCAAGCCACGAGAACACCCCGACCCCACCACCCACACAAAGCCACCCCGCACACATCCAAACCCACCACAGCAAATCACCCCCGCAATATCATCCACAAAAAATCCCCACCCAGACTCCCCAACTAATAAAACCCACAAGACACACAATCAAGTAGAAACCCCAACCACCAACCCAAAGATATAAAACCCACCCAATATTCCAGAAGACATACCGCACATTTGAACCAAACACCCCGAAACGAACCCAGAAACCCACAATCCCCACACACCCCGAAAAAGACCCACCACACAACACAACACCACACAACACAACACACAACGCAAAACCCAGCCACTCGGCCCAACCCGAAAAGAAGCCCACCGACAAAATTCCCCACCCCTGAACCACCCCAGCAACCCACCCCCTACCGAAACATCCCCACCCAACGCAACCAACTGTTTCAGGGGGTCCGGGGGGCAGCGCCCCTCCGGGTGGGGCGTGGGGGCTGCGCCCCCACAATACAAAAAACAAGCCGACCCCCACCCGCGCTCTCTGCGGGTAGGGGTCGGCTGTCGGCTTGTGGCCAGGGCCGGGATCGAACCGGCGACCTTCCGCTTTTCAGGCGGACGCTCGTACCAACTGAGCTACCTGGCCGCAGGCACCCGTTCCGAATGCCATATGCGAAGCGCCGGATTTCTCCGGCGCTTATCTGCGACCCTGACGGGACTCGAACCCGCGACCTCCGCCGTGACAGGGCGGCGCGCTAACCAACTGCGCCACAGGGCCTTGCGTGCTTCCAACGGTCCTGAGACCGTACCCCCTACGGGATTCGAACCCGCGCTACCGCCTTGAAAGGGCGGCGTCCTAGGCCGCTAGACGAAGGGGGCTCGCCCCGGATTTCTCCGGACCGGCTTCAACGGTTGTCCGTTGGGAGCTCGCATAGCTTATGACAGCCGCACCGAGTTTCCCAAATCGGCTGGTCAGAGCCGCTCGGTGGCATGGCGCCCCGGTTCGGCGCGCCCGCTGTCACAGGGCGAGTCCGAGTTCCTCGAGGCGGGCCGCGGTGCGCCAGCCGTCTACGCGGAAGCGTTCCGCCCATTCGGGTGTTGCCATGGATTCGATCACCACCTCGAGCGCCTCGCGGAATCGGGACCGCAGGTCGACGGCTCCGCCGAGCAGGTCCACCATGTACCGCTGTCCGGCCAGCGCGGCCGTGAGCGTGCGGGTGAACCGGTCCGGGTCCGCGTCGAGACGCAGCTGCCCGTGCTCGATGGCGCGTACGGCCAGTACGCGGGTGGCGCGGCCGAGGATGCGGCCGCCGCCCGCTTGGACGTCGCGATAGAAGTCCGGTTCGATGATGAGCCGGTACTCCGCCTGCACGATGATGTCGTGTTCGAGCCGCAGCGCGGTCTCGTCGATCATCCCGTGCAGGGTGTCGAGTGGTCCGAGATCTGTTCGCGCGAGCCAACGTTCGGCGGAGCTGCGGTAACGTTCGACCGCCGTCTCCAGCACCGCGCGCGCCAGATCTTCCTTGGAATCGAAATGGAAGTACATCGCCCCCTTGGTGGCGCGCGACCCTTCCAGTATGCGGTTGAGCGATGCAGCGGCATAGCCGCTCTTCCCGAACTCAACGGCGGCGGACCTGATGATCGCCGCGCGTGTCCGGCGGGCCCGCTCTTGCTGCCGTGCCATGCTCGAAACGCCTCCGAAGCCTACTCGCCGCCAATCGGTGCCCCCCGAAAGGAACAAACCCTTGGTGCGAAGTTATGAGTTTTTATCAATACTTCAAACCGGGTTTCCGCCCAGTTTCAAACTTTCGGTACGAAAACTTGCGAAAAACCTGAAACACACCAGCTGGTACAGTCCACCCGCCGGGGTGTACCGCAGGGGTGTACACCCCGGCAATTCATTACTTCTCGGATCAGCCTCCCACGGCGTCGAGTCCAGTGGTCGTGATCGGTCGTACCGTTCGCGACACGTTCGGGCACAACAACGATAAGCCGAATTCCGCTTCCCGCGTATGTTTCGTCGTACTGTCCGGAATTCATCGAGTCGTCACCGTACCCGGAATCGCGATCCGACACGCGGCAAACCGAAGAGTCAGCTCGCGGCCTGCCATGGAAATCCGATACAGCAAACCCTCCGCAACCTGGCGTGCGCCGTGCCGGCTTTCGAATTCGACGAGCGCGCAGCGACGTTCACCCGAGCGATTCCGCACCGCGCCCTCCTCGACACCGGCCGCATTCGATCGCCGACGCAGCACCGACGAGTTCGGGGACGGCCCACTCTTCCAATCGAAAGTTCCTGCCAGACAACATCATTCGATGATATCCAGACCGGATGGCGGTGAACGAAGTTGGGCGACAGATACTTAGCGGAGACCGAGCGGAACCGATACCGGTCGCGCCACGGTAGGCCATCGCGACTCGCCCGACTCCCCGCCGCGCGGACGCGGCGCATCGCGTCTCATCCTGCACCGACCTGCCGCCCCATATCGACGTGTCCCACACACCGCACGGGCGCGAGACACCGATCGACCGACCAAGAGGGATACGGAACCGCAGACGGAACCGGATCAGCCGCGACCGGGAGTACAACGGAATCAAGGGACGTTTACGACGCCGTACCCGTCCACCTTCGCGGTGAGTGCCCCCTGTAGGACTCGAACCTACGACCTAGTGATTAAAAGTCACCAGCTCTACCAACTGAGCTAAAGGGGCTCGGCTGGACAGCCTACCCGACGGCGCGCGCGGGACACGAATGCAGGCTTGCCGCTCCGAACACCCGCCGTGTCACCGACATCCGTTGCCAACGGCGACCGACGCAGACCCCCATACCCTCCGCGCCGGCACC
Source organism: Nocardia bovistercoris (assembly GCF_015674855.1). Lineage (GTDB taxonomy): Bacteria > Actinomycetota > Actinomycetes > Mycobacteriales > Mycobacteriaceae > Nocardia > Nocardia bovistercoris. The sequence continues at coordinate 76,356 of NZ_JADMLG010000016.1, forward strand.
AGAGGGACAGCGAAGTATGGGCAATCGCCGGGTTCGCCCGCCTGCCACGCCGTGAGACCTCACAACGAGAGAACAGGCGCTGCCACGTGTTTCCCAACACTGTCGGCGCGCACTGGAAACCGAGGCCGACACGAGGACAATCGAAGATAGCGGCCCACCGGACACCCGAGCGTCCTCCTCGAGGGATACTCGCCGGTAGCAATGCGACGCCGCACGTGGGAGACGGTGCTAACAACCGCCACCCGCCTGCGATAGACCACTCGCCGCGTTCCGAGGTCGTGCACGGACCGGCGAGAACTCGAGCAACCCCGAAGGACGGGCGAACCACCTAGACTCGACCCCGTTGCCGATCGCCGAAAGGCCGTCGAAGTCGACGGCTACTCGGCGGAAACCGGACGTCACACGTGCCGCGATGCGTTTCGCATCACACCTACGGTGCCGTAAGGTATGGCCGCATCGGCACGGTCTACTCGGGGGACGACCTGCAAGCGTGCACGCACTCACCGAAGGGCTACTTACATGGCAAGGGATCTGACTCAACTCGAGCTTCTGACGGAGTTGGAGCCGGTTGCCGAAGAGAACGTCAACCGGCACCTCTCCCTGGCGAAGGAATGGCATCCGCACGACTACGTCCCGTGGGACGAGGGCCGCAATTTCGCGGCGCTCGGCGGGGTGGACTGGGATCCCGAGCAGTCCCGACTGAACGAGATCGCCAAGGCGGCCATGATCACGAACCTGCTCACCGAGGACAACCTGCCCTCCTACCACCGTGAGATCGCCGAGAACTTCTCCCAGGACGGGGCTTGGGGAACCTGGGTCGGCCGCTGGACCGCCGAAGAGAATCGTCACGGAATCGTCATGCGCGACTACCTGGTGGTCACCCGTGGCGTCGATCCGGTCGCCCTCGAAGAGGCCCGCATGATCCACATGACCAACGGATTCGCCTCCCCCACCGAGGCCGACGCGGGCTTCCTGCACTCGGTCGCGTACGTGACCTTCCAGGAACTCGCCACCCGCGTGAGCCACCGCAACACCGGCAGGGTGTGCGACGACCCGATCGCCGATCGCATGCTGCAGCGGGTCGCCGCCGACGAGAACCTGCACATGATCTTCTACCGCAACCTGTGCGGCGCCGCTCTCGACCTGACCCCCGACCAGGCGATCGAGGCCATCACGCTGATCCTGGAGAACTTCCAGATGCCAGGCGCGGGCATGCCCAACTTCCGCCGCAACGGCGTGCTCATGGCCAAGCACGGCATCTACGACCTGCGCCAGCACCTCGAGGAAGTGGTGCAGCCGGTGCTCAAGAAGTGGAACCTCTTCGAACGCACCGACTTCACCGCGCGCGGCGAAGCGGTCCGCGACCGGCTCGGCCTGTTCCTGGACAAGCTCGGCCAGGACGTCCTCAAATTCGAGGAGCAGCGCGACAAGATGCTGGCCCGCGAGGCCAAGAAGCGCGAACTGGCGGGCGCGGGCGTCAGCTGACCCGCCGCGCACCACAGCGCCACACGCGCCCGCACCGGATCACGGTGTGGGCGCGTGTGACTGCCGCCACCGCTGTTCACCTGTGGCTACGGCCGCGACATCCCGGAATGCGACACTGAACTCGTGACGATGACTACCGAGGCGATGACCACGCTGCGGATCGGGCCGTATCCGGTCGATCCGCCGGTCGTGCTCGCGCCCATGGCTGGCATCACCAATTTGGCCTTCCGCAAGCTGTGCCGCGAATTCGGCAGCTCGACCTCCATCTACGTGTGCGAGATGATCACCGCCCGCGCGGTCGTCGAGCGCAACGAGAAGACGCTGCACATGATGTCCTTCGACGCCGACGAACATCCGCGGTCAATGCAGCTGTACGGGGTCGACCCGGCCACGCTGGGCGAAGCCGTGCGCGTCATCGTCGGCGAGGGATGGGCCGATCACATCGACCTCAATCTCGGCTGCCCGGTGCCCAAGGTCACCCGGCTCGGCGGCGGCGCCGCGCTGCCCTACAAGCGCGCGCTGTTCCGCGACATCGTGCGCGCGATGGTGTCGGCCGCCGAACCGGCCGGGGTCCCGGTCACGGTGAAGTTCCGCATCGGCATCGACGACGAACATCACACCTACCTGAACGCGGGGCGCATCGCGGAGGACGAGGGCGTGCGCGCCGTCGCACTGCACGCGCGCACCGCCGCCCAGCGCTATTCCGGCGAGGCCGACTGGTCGGCCATCGCCCGGCTCAAGGAGGCCGTGCGCGGCGTGCCCGTACTCGGTAACGGCGACATCTTCTCCGCCGCCGACGCGGTGCGGATGATGGCCGAGACCGGCTGCGACGGCGTCGTCGTCGGACGCGGCTGCCTCGGTCGTCCGTGGCTGTTCGCCGAACTGCAGGCCGCCCTGCGCGACCTGCCGCTGCCGGAGGCGCCGAATCTGGGCCGCGTCGGCGAGATCCTGTACCGGCACGGCGCGCTGCTCACCGAACACCACGGCGAGGACAAGGCGATGCGCGATCTCCGCAAGCACATGGCGTGGTACCTGATGGGCTTCCCGGTCGGCGCCGACACGCGGCGCGCGTTCGCGACCGTGTCGAGTCTCACACAGCTGCGCGACCTGGTCGGCGGCCTCGACGCGGACGCGCCCTTCCCGAAGGACGCCGAGGGCCCGCGCGGACGGCAGGGCTCACCGGGCAAGGTCGCCCTGCCGCACGGCTGGCTCGACGACCCGGACGACGCCGCGGTCCCCACGGCCGCCGATGTGATGCACAGCGGCGGCTGAACACGCCGCACGTCACGATTCGAACAATCGAATGTCACGATCGCCGCACCCCGCGCCCGCCCGCATGCGGCCGCGCCCGGCAAACACGCGCACGCGCCGAAACGTGGGCAACGACGATATGGACGCCGAAATCGCTACTATCCAGCTATCGAACGGCGTCACATCTCGCACAACTCTGCGTTGCACTCCTTTCCGCGCCGGACTGGCTCGTCGTGGCGGAATCGTTATCATTGGCGGATCGGTCCTGCCGACGCGCGGTTCGGCGCGGTCGGCGGATACGACACGCGCAGAGACGGAAAAGTGAGGTTCGTTGGTGGGTGACGATCGGCACGGGCAATCGCCACGGCCCGGAGGTCGCGCACCGTGGGAGCGCATTCCCCCGGCGGACCCCGCCGAGCGCGAGGGCTCACGCGCGTCCCGGCGGGCCAGACACGACGCTCCCGAGGAATCGGGCGCGGCGCCACTGACGGTGCAGGAGCTCGTCGAGAAGGTCGACAACGAACGCACCGGCCGCCGACGCCGCGCCGAACCATCCGCGCCTGCCCCCGAATCGGCGCCGCCGCGCGCCGAAGCCCTCTCCCGCGCCCCGGAAAGCGCGTCGCGGCCATCCGGTCGAAGCGCCCCGGAAAGCGCACCCCGCCCGCCCGGCGCGGGCGCCCAGGAAGCCGCGCGCCCGCCCCGGCCCGCCCGCGCACCCGGCGCCGCACCACCCCCCGCGGGCAAGCCCGCGCGCCGCGGCGGCCCGTCCCGCCCCAACACCGGGTCGGTGGTCGTCGACGACATAGCGGGCAAGGCGCCGCCCGCCAACCCCCGACCGGTACCGCGCCCTACGCCAATGGAACCGGCGGAAGCGGTCACCGACATCATCACCCCGGTCACGGAGAAGGACGCCGAACCCGAGGGTGCGAAGCCGAAAGCGAAGACGCGCCCCGCGCGATCCGCGACGCCCGAATCGGTCGGCAAGCCGCTCTCGCGCCTCGCGGCGGGCAGGCAGCGCCGCAATCGCAAACTCAAGACCGGCGGCCGGGTGGCCGCCGCCGCCTTCGCGGTGCTGATCCTGCTGATCACCGGCGGCGGCTGGAGCTACCAGCGTTCGACCGACAACCGGTTCACCCAGGTCTCGGCGTTCGACGACAACCCGGAAGACGTCATCGACTCCGACGCACAGCTCGGTGACGAGAACTACCTCCTCGTCGGCACCGACACCCGCGACGGCGCCAACGGCGAACTCGGCGCGGGCACCCTCGAAGACGCCGAGGGCACCCGTGCCGACACCACCATGCTCGTGCACATACCGAAGGCGAGGAACCGGGTCGTCGTCGTCTCCTTCCCTCGTGACCTCGACGTGACGAGGCCGCAGTGCACCGGCTGGAACAACGACAACCGCAACCCCGCGTACACCAAGGAGTCCTACCCGTCCGCCATGGGTGACAAGCTCAACGCCACCTACGCCCTCGGCGGGCCGAAATGCCTCGTCACGACCATCCAGCGCCTCACCGGCAGCTCGATCAACCACTTCATCGCCATCGACTTCGCGGGCTTCGAGGCGATGGTGAACCAGATCGGCGGCGTCGAGGTGTGCGCCGCCAAACCCATCATCGACGACACGCTCGGCACCGTGCTCGCGCAGGCGGGCAAGCAGCGCGTCGACGGCGCGACCGCGCTGAACTACGTGCGCGCCAGGCACGTCTACGGCGAGGAACGCAGCGACTACGACCGCATCAGCCGCCAGCAGCGGTTCCTGTCCTCGTTGTTGCGCGGCGCGATGTCGAGCCGGGTGCTGTTCGATCCGGGCAAGTTGAACGGCTTCGTCCAGGCCTTCGCCAACCACACCATGGTCGGCAATGTCACATCCAACGACCTGTTGATGCTCGGACGTTCGCTGCAGAAGGTCGACGCGGGCGCGGTCACCTTCATCACCGTCCCGACCGCGGGCACGACGACCTACGGCAACGAGATTCCCCGCGACTCCGATATCAAGGCGATCTTCAAGGCGATCCGCGACGACCAGCCGCTGCCCGGCGAGAAACCGAGCGGCAAATCGGACGCACCGGCCGCTCCCCCGGCCGCGCCCGCGCCGAAACAGTACCGGGCGGTGAGTCCGGCCTCCGTGTCGCTGCTGGTGTCGAACGGTTCGGGCTACGAAGGGCTGGCGCGAACGGCCGCCAACAAACTCAGCGCCCAGGGCTTCACGATCTACAACACCGGCAACTACGCGAACGGCACCTCGCCGACCACGAAGGTCCGCTACGGCACCGGCCTGGACGCCGAGGCCGCCACCGTTGCCACGGCCATCCCCGGCGCGTCCATCGAATCCGCCGACGACCTCGGCGGCATCGTCGAGATCGTGATCGGCGCCGACTCGACGAGCGGGGTCACCGTGCGCGCCCCGACACCGGTCGGGGAAGTGATCACCAACGTGTCCACCGCGGCCACCGATGCGGCGCCGCCCGTCCTGCCCTCCGACCTCGAGCACATCAACGCCGCCGACGAGATCTGCAAGTAGCCTGCGAGCGGCCCGCGCAAGGGCCGAGCGCATATCGCCATCACACATTCATCCGCTGTTGGTGACTTGGACAGTGCGTGGAACTATCGTCTGGGTCCATGCGTGTCATCTACAACGAGCAAATGGCCGATCTCGCCAGCCTATTGGGTGAGATGGCCGGTCTCGCGGGCTCGGCCATGGATCGGGCCACCCAGGCGTTACTGCAAGCCGACCTCGCCGCCGCCGAGTCGGTCATCGGCGAATACGACCGGATCGAGGACATGATCGCCGATGCCGAGGAGCGCGCTTTCGCTCTCCTCGCGCTCCAGGCCCCGGTCGCGGGTGATCTGCGGCAGGTGGTGAGCGCCATCCAGATCGTGCAGGACGTCAACCGGATGGTGGCGTTGGCGCTGCACGTCGCCAAGGTCGCCCGGCGCCGCCACCCCAACCACGCGCTGCCCGAAGCCGTCAACGGCTACTTCGCGGAAATGGGCCGCATCGCGGTGCACATGGGCGAAGGCGCGCGCGAGGTGCTGGAGAACCGCGACCCCGAACGCGCGGCCCAGCTCAACGAAGACGACGAGGCGATGGACGACCTGCATCGCCACCTGTTCACACTGCTGATGGACCGGGAATGGAAGCACGGTGTGGCCGCCGCGGTCGACGTGACCCTGCTCGGCCGCTACTACGAGCGCTTCGCCGACCACGCCGTGGAAATCGGCCGACGGGTGATCTTCTTGGTCACCGGCGTCCTCCCGCCCGACCCCGACTCCGAAGCCTGACCCGAACCACCCGACACGTGTGGTGCCGTCCCCGGCCGGGACGGCCGCACGTGTCGCCGAGAACCTACGACACGCGATCATTGCCCCCGAATACCGAAGAGGCCCACGCGGATTCCGCGCGGGCCTCGTTCGTGTAACTTGGTCCAGCCGAAGCGGGCTGGGTCTAGCCGAAGCGGCCGGAGATGTAGTCCTCGGTCGCCTTCTGTCCCGGGTTCGAGAAGATCTTCTCGGTGTCGTCGATCTCGATCAGCTTGCCCGGCTTGCCCTGGGCCTCCAGGTTGAAGAAGCCGGTCTGGTCACTCACGCGCGCCGCCTGCTGCATGTTGTGGGTGACGATGACGATCGTGAATTCCTTCTTCAGTTCGGTGATCAGATCCTCGATCGCCAGGGTGGAGATCGGGTCGAGCGCCGAACACGGCTCGTCCATCAGCAGCACGTCGGGCGACACCGCGATGGCGCGCGCGATGCACAGACGCTGCTGCTGACCGCCGGACAGGCCGCCGCCCGGCTTGTCGAGGCGGTCCTTGACCTCGTTCCAGAGGTTCGCGCCGCGCAGCGAACGCTCGGCGACCTCGTCGAGTTCGGCCTTGCCGCGCACGCCCTGCAACTTCAGGCCCGCCACCACGTTGTCGCGGATGGACATCGTGGGGAACGGGTTGGGGCGCTGGAACACCATGCCGATGGTGCGGCGCACGCCGACCGGGTCGACGGAGGCGCCGTAGATGTCCTCACCGTCGAGCAGGACCGCGCCTTCGACGCGGGCGTTCGGGGTGACCTCGTGCATGCGGTTCAGCGAACGCAGCACCGTGGACTTACCGCAACCGGACGGGCCGATGAAGGCGGTGACGCTGCGGGGCAGCACGGTCAGGTCCACGTCGGCCACCGCGTGGAATTTGCCGTAGAAGATGTTCAGGTCTTTGACATCGATGCGCTTGGCCATTGCGAGTATCCGTTTCGCTTATCGGTTGCGGGTGAGCAGCTTGTTGACAACCGCCGCCGCCGCGTACAGCAGGGCGATGAGCAGGATCAGCGTCAGGGCGGCGCCCCACACGCGTTCGCGACCCGCGGGCTCGGGATTCGCCAGCTCTTGGTAGATGAGCAGGGGCAGCGAAGCCATGTTGCCGTCGAACATGTTGGTGTTGATCGACTTGGCGTAGCCGACCAGCACCAGCACCGGAGCCGTCTCACCCATGACGCGGGCGAGTGCGAGCAGGATGCCGCTGATCATGCCGGGAGCCGCCGTCGGCACCACGATCCGGACAATCGTCTTCCACTTCGGAACGCCGAGGGCGTAGGACGCCTCCCGCAGTTCGTCGGGAACCAGTTTGAGCATTTCCTCGGTGCTGCGCACCACCACCGGCAGCATGAGCAGCACCAGGGCCAGCGACACCGCGAAGGAGCTCTGCGGGAAGCCGAGGGTGGCGATCCACAGGGCGAAGATGAACAGCGCGGCGACGATGGAGGGCACACCGGCCAGGATGTCGACCATGAAGGTGGTCACCCTGGCGAGCCTGCCCCGGCCGTACTCCACCAGGTAGACCGCGGCCATGATGCCCAGCGGCACCGCGATCACCGCTGCGACCGCGGACTGCACGACCGTGCCGTAGATGGCGTGGTAGACGCCGCCGCCGGTCTGGTCGGGCAGGATGCCCTTCTGCGACTTCTGCCACCAGTCCGCCGAGGCGACCGCGCCGATGCCCTCGCTGATCACCATGTACAGCACCCACACCAGCGGGATGAGGGCGATGACGAAGCACAGGCCGACCAGGCCGGTCGCGACGTTGTTCTTGATCTTGCGGCCCGTGCTCACATCGCGGAAGGTGGGAGCCTTGACGGGCTTGTCGAGTGTCGACGTCGTGGCCATCACGAATTGACCTTTCCGCCTGCCGCGAGGCGAGCGAGGGCGTTGACCACGAAGGTCAACGCGAAGAGCACGAAGCCCGCCGCGATGTAGGCGCCGGTCGGCAGCGGAGAACTGAACTCCGAAGCGGCCGAGGCGATCTTGGAGGCGAAGGTGTAGCCGCCGTCGAACAGCGACCAGCCGCCCGCCTGCGCCGAGGTGCGCAGCACGACGAGGACGGCGATGGTCTCACCGAGGGCGCGGCCGAGGCCGAGCATGGAACCCGCGATGACACCGCTGCGCCCGTAGGGCAGCACCGTCATCCGCACGACTTCCCACTTGGTGGCGCCGAGGGCCTGGGCGGCCTCGATGTGCGCGCGCGGGGTCAGGTTGAAGACCTCGCGCGAGACCGACGTGATGATCGGCAGGATCATCACCGCGAGCACGACGCCCGCCGTGAAGATCGTTCCGCCGCCGCCGATGGACACGTTGCCGTCGGAGAACAGGAAGAACCAGCCGAGGTTGTCGTTCAGGAAGGTCTGCACCGGCTCCAGTTTCGGAGCGAGCACGAGCACGCCCCACAGACCGAAGACGATGGACGGCACCGCGGCCAGCAGGTCGACCAGGGTGGCGAACGGCCGTGCCATCGCCTTCGGCGCGTAGTGAGTCAGGAACAGTGCGATGCCGATGCCGATGGGAACCGCGATCACCAGCGCGAATACCGAGCTGAGCACCGTGACCATGAACAGGTCCTTGATGCCGAAACGCAGGTTGTCGGCATCGGTGGTGCTGAATTCGGTGCTGGTGAAGAAGTTGGCGTTGTCGGCCCTGAGCGAGGGAACCGCGCGGATCAGCAGGAACAGCGCGATCAACGCGATGGACGCGACGATGATCGCGCCCGACGCGACGGCCAGAGACCGGAAGATGGTCTCGGCCCGTTGGCTGTGCGGCTGACGCGCCGTCGAGGGCTCCTTGTCGGAGGGCTCCTTCGTGAGGCTCACGTCATCATTCAGTTCACTCATGTGCGCGGTATCTCCGGCCGCATGCGGGCTCGCCGTCTTCGACGAGCCCGCCGCGGTCACCTCTTCAGGGTGCACGGTCATGACGTCGCGATCAGGAGATGGCGTTGATCGCGGTGGTCAGCCGGGTCTTGAACTGATCGGGGATCGGGATGTACCCGCCCTCCTCGAGACCCTTCTGGCCGTTGGTGACGGCGGAGGTCAGGAACGCCTTGACGGCCTTGCCCGCTTCGGCGTCGCTGTACTTCGAGCACACGATCTCGTAGGTGGCCAACATGATCGGGTAGGTGCCCGCGGTGGTCGGCTTGTAGAACGAGGAGGTGTCGAGCACGAGGTCGTTGCCCTCGCCCTTGATCTTCACGCCGTCGATGGCCTTGCCCGCCGACGCGACCGACAGCTTCACCGGCTCCTTGCCCGCCGAGGTGACGATCTGCGCGACCGACAGGTTCTGCGACTTGGCGAAGGACCACTCGTTGTAGGTGATCGAGTTCTTGGTGCTCTTGATCGCGGCCGAGGTGCCTTCGTTGCCCTTGGCGCCTTCACCGACACCACCGTTGAAGGTCTTGCCGCCGCCCTTGCCCCACGCGCCGTCGGAGGCGGCGTCCAGGTAGAGCTGGAAGTTGTCGGTGGTGCCCGACTCGTCGGAGCGGAAGATCACCGAGATCTTGTCCGAGGGCAACTTGGCGTTCGGGTTGAGCGCCTTGATCTCGGGCGCGTCCCAGGTGGCGACGGAGCCGTTGAACACCTTGGCGGCGGTCGGGCCGTCCAGCACGAGGTCGGTGACGCCGTCGATGTTGTAGGTGATGGCGATCGGGCCGAACACGGTCGGCAGGTTCCACGCGGGGGCGCCGCAGCGTTCCTGGGCCTTCGCGGGCTCCTGCTTGCTGTTGCTCAGCGGGGAGTCGGAGCCGCCGAAATCGGTCTGGCCGCCGATGAACTCGTTGACGCCCGCGCCGGAACCGCTCGAGGTGTAGTTCAACGTGTAGCCGTCGCAGTTGGCCTCGTAGGCCGCGATGAAGCGCTCGATGGCGTTCTTCTGCGAGGACGCGCCACTGGCCTTGAGCGACTTCTTACCGCCGCAGGCGACGCTGCTGTTGGCGGCGTTGCTCGTATCGGTCGAGGTGTTGTCGTCACTGCCACAGGCGGCCAACGGCATGGCGACGACGGCCAGCACGCCGACGAGGGCGCTACTGCGCTTGAGGTTCACTAATTCCTCCGGGAATCGCGTCCGACACGCCCGGTCCCTCACCGGCCCGGGCGGGTGTTGCGGTGCCGTTCGCGGGGAACTTGCGCACCGGGCAGCAAATGCGCTGCCTCTTAGTAACGTAAGGTCGCCCGGTTGACATTTGGACCAGTCTCGGTGAACGGAGAATGAACAGGCCGGCGCGATTCTTTCCGTGTTCCTGGAGATTTGCCCCGGTGTTACTAGAGTTTCGTCCGCAGTCCGAATCGTAGTCGCTCGAGCGCGATCACGCCGGTTCCGGCAAGGCGTAGGCGACGTCGATGTGGGCGGGTGCGAAGCCGAGCCGAGTATAGGTGCGCACGGCCGCGGTGTTGTCGGCCTCGGTGTAGAGCAGGACCTCGGCGAGTCCGCGGTCGCGCAGATGCCGCAAACCGGCCAAGGTCAGCAGGCGACCCAGGCCCCTGCCCTGTTCGGCGGGATCGATGCCGACCACGTACACCTCGCCGACGGGCGGCCGCTCCGCGCCGTGCACCTTGGTCCAGTGGAATCCGAGAATCCGGTCGGGCACGGCCGTCTCGGTGACGATGAACAGACCGTTCGGATCGAACCAGGATTCGGCGCGCCTTGCCGCTATCTCCCGCTCGGACCAACCGCCCTGTTCCGGATGCCAGGAGAACGCCGCGTTGTTCACCCGCAACACCTCGGCGTCGTCGGACGGACCGGCGTAGGCGCGCAGCGAAAGCCCCTCCGGCACGATCAATTCGGGTAGCTTCGGATTTGCCAGCGCCCGGCGCATTTGCCACAGTTCGCGCGCGGTCGCCAATCCGAGCCGGGCCGCCACGCCCTTCGCGGGCGCCAGGTTCCCGTGCGCCCACACCCGCGCGCCCGCACCGCCCTCCGACAGCGCCGCCGCCACCGCCGCGGCGCCGACGCCGCGTCCACGCGCCTGCGGGTCGACGGCCACCTCGGCCATCGCCGGATGCTCGTCGTGCGCGTCCACCAGATTCGCGTAGCCGACGAGTTCGCCCGCGCGCTCGACCAGCAGGTGCCGGGCGGTCGCGGAGTTCAGCGAGAGGACCGCCTGTTCCGACACCGGCGCCACATCGTCGGCGCTCTGCGCGCGCGCGAGCAGACCGCGCACCGCGGCCGCCGTAGGCCCGTCGAGCTCCCGCGTCCACCGCATGGACAGATCAGCCATCACGTCACCCCTCTCACCCGCGGCGCGACCCGCCGCCCGACCGGACCCGCGCACCGGACCCGTCCCGGGAAGCATGCCATCGGGCACGGACATTCCCGAGCCGAGGCATGCACGCCCGTGCCACGGCGACAGCGCCGCTCACCGCCGACGCGAGGAATCGACTGCCGCACGGCGTCCGTCGACGGCGACCGCGAAGTCCACGCCCGGGCGTAGGTCGGACAACCGGGGCGACAGGACGCGGTTCACGGCGACCGCGAAAGGCCGCTCGACGGCTACGACAAGCGAGCCGTGCACAGCTACGGAATCGAGCCGTTCACGGGCGTCAGTGGGGAATCGTCGCCCTCGGTGGTGTCGCCGTCCGGGAAGGACGGGGTTTCGCCCTTCGGGGCCGTGCGCGACGGGCGGACCGCCTTGTAGCCGACATTGCGCACCGTGCCGATCAGCGATTCGTACTCGCTGCCCAGTTTCGCCCGTAGTCGACGCACGTGCACATCGACCGTCCTGGTGCCGCCGAAGAAGTCGTAACCCCACACCTCCTGTAACAGCTGGGCGCGGGTGAAGACCCGGCCCGCGTGCTGCGCGAGGTATTTGAGCAGTTCGAATTCCTTGTAGGTCAGGTCGAGCGGGCGTCCGCGCAGGCGGGCGGTGTAGGTGCCCTCGTCGATGACGAGTTCGCCCAGGGTGATCTTGCCGGTGTTCTCCGGACTCGCGACCCCGCCGTTGCGGCCGACCAGCAGGCGCAGCCGCGCGTCGAGTTCGGCGGGTCCGGTGCCGGGCAGCAGGATGTCGTCGAGGCCCCAGTCGGCGTTCACGGCGACCAGTCCGCCCTCGGTGAGCACGGCCACCACCGGCACCGACGACCCGGTGCTGCCGAGTAGCCTGCACAGCCCTCGGGCCGCGGCCAGATCGGTGCGCGCGTCGACCAGTGCGACATCCGCGGTACCCGCCTCGAGCAGCGAAGCGACCTCGGTCGGCGCGGGACGCACATTGTGTGCGAGCAACGCGAGCGAGGGCAGCACCGATTCGGGGTCGGGGTCGGAGGTCAGCAGGAGCAGCTCCACAGCACTCCTCCTATCTCGTAGCTCCGCAGAACACAGCAACACTGCTTGGCCACGTCGCTGATCACGGTAATTCGGATGCAAGATTAGCGCGTGCGGGCCGATGACCTCGCCATCCGGGTGACAGCGGTGCCCGTAACGAGACCACGAGTACCCGAAACACGCCGCCAAGTACTGTTTCCGGCATGCGCAAGCTGATCATCGGGTTGCTGATACTCGCGGGAATGGCCGTCGTCATCGATTTCGGCGCCGCGGCGTATTCGGAGTATCGCGTGTCGCGGGCGCTGCGGGTCGGGGCCGATCTCAGCGCCGACCCCGAGGTCACCATCCACGGTTTCCCGTTCCTCGGGCAGGCGCTGGAAGGTCGCTACCAGAGCGTCGGGATCCGGGCGCAGGTGGTGCGGCCCGACATCTCGGGGCAGATCTACGTCGAGGCCAACCTGACCGGCGTGCGGCTGCCGTTCCGCGACCTGTCCGACGGGAACGTGCGGCGGGTGCCGGTGGAGAAGCTGGACGCGCGAATGGTGATCGAACCGGTTGAGCTCGGGCGCATGTTCAACATCCCGGATCTGCAGGTGCACTCGCGCCCCGCCGACAAGTCCGACGGCACCGGCGGCTCCGGCGGCTCCGGCATGACCACCACCACCGACGGCCTGATCCTCACCGGCACGCTGCCCGGCACGGTGACCAAACCCGGCGGCAACGGCGCGCAGCTGTCCGGCGACAAGGTGAGCGTGCAGGCCGAGTTGCGCCTGGTCGGCACGCAGGTGGAGATCACCGCGACCGGTTTCTACCGAGGCACCGGACCCGATCTGCCGACCTCGACCATGGAGGTGCCCGAGGTGGACCGGCCCGCCGTGCTCGCCATGTTCTCGCGCATCATCGATACCAAGGAACTTCCCTTCGGTATCCAACCGACCAAGGTGTTCGCCCTCGGCGGCCAGATCCAGGTCGAGGGGAAGGGCGAGAACGTGACGATCGATCTGGACAGATTGCAGAGACCATGATTCCCATCACAATCCTCGCGGTGATTCTCATCACAGCCACCGCGCTCGGCTTGGCGCTGCGCGGACGCGAAGGCGCCGTGCGCGCCGCCGCGAAAGCCGATGAGCACCCCGCCGCGCGCGCCGAACTGCTCGCCACCGCAGGAATCACCGGCTCGGTCCCGGCCGTGCTGCACTTCTCCGCCGACTGGTGCGGGCCGTGCGCCGCGGTACGCCGAGTGGTTGCGGGCGTCACCGAGGAGCTGTCCGAAACCTCGCTGCCGCCAAGGGATATCGAAGTCGACATCGACGCCGAACCCGCACTGGCGCGCGCGCTGAACGTGCTTTCGCTGCCGACCACGTTCGTCTTCGACGCCCTCGGCCGCGAGCGATTCCGCATCTCCGGCGTGCCCAAAGCGGGCGATCTGCGCACCGCGCTCGCCCCCTTGACGGTCGAGCACCCTGCCTGACGTGCACTGATAGGCGAACTGGGCGATCCGGGTCAAATTGTTCGGCGTTATTGGGTAAAGTGTCTGGCGTGCAATCCGACCACGAGCTGATGCTCACCCGACGCCGCACAGTTGATCTGTGCCGCCTCGGTGGTTGTTGCTGCCTGTGCCGCTGACCGGTCGGTCGTCGCTGTCCTGACGCCGGCCCCGCGTTCACCGCGCGAGAGATCTTCGATCCCCCGGTGAATCGGCAAATCCCGCCATCCGAGATGTTCAGCGCAGGAGAATCCCCGATGTCGTCAGATTCCGTAAACACAACGAGGCGCCCCGACCCTTTGGCCCCCGTCGACGTGCGCGGCCCCCGTTTCGCGGCCTGGGTCACCACCGTCGTACTCGTGATCGTGCTGCTCGCCGCGGTCGTCTCCCCGATCCTCGCCGCCGTCCTCATCGCCGCCCAGGGCGTGGTCTTCGCCATCGGCGCGTGGCTCGGCCCGCGGCGGCACCCCTACGGCCGGATCTTCGCCGCGCTCGTCGCGCCGCGCGTCGGCCCGACCGTCGAAACCGAACCGACGGCGCCGCTGCGGTTCGCCCAATTGCTCGGCCTGATCTTCAGCGCCGTCGGCCTGCTGGGATTCCTGGCGGGCTCCACCGTCGTCGGCGCGATCTTCGCCGGCTTCGCCCTGTTCGCGGCGTTCCTGAACGCGGCGTTCGGGATCTGCCTCGGCTGCCGGATCTATCCGCTGGCAGCCCGGCTGCGCCGGAGCGCACCCGCCGAAGCTCCGGCACCGAACTGATCCCCGCAAGTCACCCCCCGAAAGGAACAACATGGCTCGCTCCGATGTCCTGGTCTCCGTCGACTGGGCCGAAGAGAACCTCAACGCCCCCGGCGTCGTCTTCGTCGAGGTCGACGAGGACACCTCTGCCTACGACGGTGGACATATCGAGGGCGCCGTCCGGCTCGACTGGAAGAAAGACCTCCAGGATCAGGTTCGTCGCGACTTCGTCAACCAGGAGCAGTTCTCGGACCTGCTGTCGGCCCGTGGCATCTCCAACGACGACCAGGTCGTGCTGTACGGCGGAAACAACAACTGGTTCGCGGCCTACGCGTACTGGTACTTCAAGCTCTACGGCCACACCGACGTCAAGCTCCTCGACGGTGGCCGCAAGAAGTGGGAACTCGACGGACGCCCGCTGTCGGCCGACGCCGTGAGCCGCCCCGCGACCCAGTACAAGGCCGCGGCGCCCGACCTGTCCATCCGCGCCTTCCGCGACGAGGTCATCGCCGCCATCGGCACCAAGAACCTGGTCGACGTGCGGTCCCCCGACGAGTTCTCCGGCAAGATCCTCGCTCCCGCGCACCTGCCGCAGGAGCAGAGCCAGCGTCCCGGCCACATCCCCAGCGCCATCAACGTGCCGTGGAGCAAGGCCGCCAACGAGGACGGCACCTTCAAGTCCGACGCCGAACTCACCGAGATCTACAAAGAAGCGGGCCTGGACGGCGAGAAGGAGACCATCGCCTACTGCCGGATCGGTGAGCGTTCCTCGCACACCTGGTTCGTGCTCCAGGAACTGCTCGGACACCAGAACGTCAAGAACTACGACGGTAGCTGGACCGAATACGGCTCCCTCGTCGGAGCCCCGATCGAGTTGGGAGAGTAATCACATGTGCGCAGCACCCACCCAGGGTCAGACCATCCCCGCGGGCGTCGACGTGGAGAAGGAGACGGTCATCACCGGCCGTGTCCTGAGCACCGACGGCCAGCCCGTCGGCGGCGCCTTCGTGCGACTGCTCGACGGCAAGGGTGATTTCACCGCCGAGGTCGTCGCCTCCGGCACCGGTGACTTCCGCTTCTTCGCCGCCCCCGGCGCGTGGACCGTGCGCGCGCTGTCCTCGTCGGGCAACGGCTCCGCCGAGGTCCGCCCCGAGGGCGCGGGCATCCACAGCGTGGACGTCGCGGTCGCCAAGTAAGCGCCGCACGGCGCCGTCCGACACAACGGCCCCGGTAGCCTCCTCTTCGCGAGGAAGCACCGGGGCCGTTGTGTCGGACGGCGCGCAAGTCGTTAGACTCCGAATGTGGTCCTCTTCTTCGAGATTCTGCTGGTGGCCGTCGCCATCCTCATCGGATGGTTCGGGCTGTACGTCTTCTACCGCCTGTTCACCGAATCATGAGTGATCTCGCGAGCGAAGGTTCCAATCCGGCCGAGCGAGCGA
This sequence comes from Nocardia bovistercoris, assembly GCF_015674855.1. GTDB lineage: Bacteria > Actinomycetota > Actinomycetes > Mycobacteriales > Mycobacteriaceae > Nocardia > Nocardia bovistercoris. The sequence goes on from NZ_JADMLG010000016.1 coordinate 92,322, forward strand.
GTGAACACACGAACGGCAACGGCACGAACGGCGGCGGCACGAACGGCGGCGGTGCGCATCCCGCTCGTCGCAGTGGTGACGAAGCGGTAGCCGAAGCCGCCGAGCGCGCGAAATCGACCGGCATCCGGAACATACCGGTCCTGCCGAACCTTCCGCTGCCCGAAGACACCGCCAACCTGCGGCTCGGGCCGGATCTGAGCGCCGCCATGCTCGCGCTGCTGCCCATGGTCGGGGTGTGGCGCGGCGAAGGCGAAGGCAACGACCCGGAACGCGGCGACTACCACTTCGGCCAGCAGATCGTGGTCTCCCACGACGGCGGCGACTACCTCGCCTGGGAGTCACGCTCCTGGGTCATCGAACCCGACGGCGCGTACGGCGGACCCGACCTGCGCGAAAGCGGCTTCTGGCGAGTCGGCGTCGACGGCGACGACGAGGTCATCGAACTGCTGCTCACCCACAGCACCGGCATCGTCGAACTGTTCTACGGGACCGCCCTCACCCAGTCCTCCTGGGAACTCGCCACCGACGTGGTCATCCGATCCCAGTCCGGCATCGTCGTCGGCGGCGCCAAACGCCTCTACGGCATCGTCGAAGGCGGCGACCTCGCCTACGTCGAGGAACGCGTAGTAGCCGACGGCCCCCTCGAACCCCGCCTCTCCGCCCGCCTCCAGCGCTACATCGGCTGATCCGCCTGCGCCACGTCCGGTGGACCCAGCCCTATCCCCGGCGACCGATCGCGGTCAGATCGATATCGATGGAAAACGGCACACCGACCTTCAGCCGATCGTGAAAAATTCCCACCGGCACATACCGATTCGACGCCGGATCCAGTTCGTACACGTACAAGCCTAACGTCGTCGCGGCGGTTCATATACAAAGGAAAATCCGTGCCGGAACGGAACGACCCCCGAGCTTTCCGGTGCGGGGTGAACCTGCACGGGCCCGGTCGGACAAGACCGGGGGCTCGGGGGTCGGGTGGCTGTTTTGGATTCGCTGGCGCTCGCGCGGCGGAATCCACCTTGCAGCTGTCGCTAGCGGACAGCCACCTCACATGTCCGTTGAACTACCATTCTTCGAACCACCTCCTTCCTTGTGTACCGACGAGGTTAGCGAAGGCGGGGGTGGACGTGCAACGGATTATTCGGTGGGTGGAATCCGGTGCGTCCGCACGGTGACGTCGCCCTCGGCGTCGAGGTGGACGACCAGGTCGGCGTGATGGTCCTCGGGGAGTTGGTGGGTGACCACGACCACGGTGCGGTCCGGTTCCACCAAGCCGCCCGTCGGGTCGAGCAGGTCCCGCAGGAGTCGGGCGCCCGCTTCGGCTTCGAGATGTTCGGTGGGTTCGTCGAGCAGCAGCGTGCGCGCGGGGGCGACGAGCGCGCGGGCCAGCAGGATACGGCGGCGCTGACCACCCGAAACCGCCGCGGCGCCGCCGACCAGATCGGTGTCCATACCGTTCGGAAGAGCGTCGAGCCAATCCCCAAGCCCCACCGCCCGCAGCGCCTTCTCCCCCTCCGCCTCGGTCAGGTCCCCGCGCGCCACGCGCAGGTTCTCCAGCACCGAAGTGCCGAACAGGTGCGCGTCCTCGGCGAAGAAGGTCGTATCGGGCGCCGGCGATCCGAACAGTCCGGCCCAATGCATGAGCAACGTCGTCTTCCCCGCACCGCTCGGACCGACCACCGCGATCCGCCTGCTTTTCGGAAGCGGAGGAAATCCGCGCACGAGCCGGGGCACAGGCACCACCTCGGCTGCCGCACCCGGCACAGCCACCACCTCGGCTGCGACGCCCGGAGTCGGAACCACACCGGCGTGCGCGGTGGGTGTCGCGAGCTTGTGATCGGATGCGCCGAGTCGTTGCCCCCCGTCGATCCTGCCGACCGGCCCGCGCGCGATGTGCTGTCCCGGCGGAACGGCATGGCCGGATCGGGACGGATCCCGGTCGAGAGCGCTCCCCGCAGCGAGTTCGTCGACCGATCGGCCATGGTCGACCGGTCGGCCATGGCGGCGGCGACCGCGGCGTTCGTGGTGACGCGACTCACGGCCGGAGGCGGAGTGCTCGATACCGGTCGGCGAGTGCGCGATCAGGCGGTGGTAGGCGGCGCGGGCGGTGGTCAGGGTTCGGGCGGCGACCGGTAGCGGTCCTACCGCTTCGAAGGCCGACAGTGGCAGCAGGACGAGGATGGTCAGCGCCATCGGGGTCATCGCCGCGGGAGCGCCGCCGTCGGGACCGTAGACGGTGATGCCGATGAGCAGTGCCGCCAGCACCGTGACCCCGATCGACGCGGGGGTCATCGCGACCGCCAACGCGCCGCGCGAAGCGGCCGAGTCCTCGGCGGCGACCGCACGCCGACCCGCCGCACCCGCCGACCGCACGGCATCGTCGAGCTTCCCCGCGACCCGCAGTTCGGCGGCATGATCGAGCACGGTGAGCGCACGCGCGGTGAACTCCGCGCGATCCGTGCGCACCGCCGTCTCGGCGTCGCGCGCCGCCCGCGCCGAAACCAACGGCGCGACCACACCCGCGACCAGCAACGCGACAGCCAGAATCACCGCCGCCGCGGGCGATATCGTCGCCAACAGCACCGTCGCGGCGGTCGAGAGAATCACCGCGACGGCAACCGGCACGAACACCCGAACCACCACCGCGCCGAGATCATCGATATCCGCACCGATCCGAACCAGCAGATCCCCGCGCCGCACCGCCGCACCTACTTGCGCGGAGCCATCGAAACCCGACTCGACACCATCGCGGCCGGATCGCTCGGCCCCGCCGAAATCCGGCTCCCCAGTAGCGGTGTACCGCCGCACACCGTCGGGGCCCGGCCCGAAACTCGCGCGGCCCGACTGTTCCGCACCGGCGAAACCTGGCTCTACGGCCGCGCGGTCATCGACATCGCTCCCACTGCGGCTCAACGGTCCGCCGTCGACCGATCCCGCAGCGCTGGGTTCCGCGTCTTTCGTCTCCCGATGCCGCAGCCACATGTCCGACCGCGCCACCGTGCGGTACACCGTCGTCCGAGCGATCGTCATCGAGCGCAGCGCGACATCATGGGTGGCGAGTCTTTCCAGGTACCGCGCGACTCCACGCGAGATCCCCAACGCGCGGACCGCGACCACGGCCACACTGAGGTCGAGCACCGGTGGCATCTGCCACGCTCGCGCGATCAGCCACGCCGACAACGCCGCCAAGGCCAGCGCACTGCCCAGCGCCACTGCCCCCCACCCGATCGCGGCCAGCACTCGCCACGGTGACAGGGACAGCAGTTGCCACATTCCGCGCAGGTCTCGCACCACCGAGCCCGCGGTCCGTACGCCGCGAATGCCGGGGCCCTTGCGGATCCGAGCCGTCGGCGGAATCATTTCCGACCGCCTACCGCAGCAGCCATCGGTCCACCGCCCGCTGCCGCACCATGGCGCGGCGTCGGCACCGACCACCCCGCACGAACAGGAGTGACGGTGTCGAACCGCCGTCCATTTCCGAACGGACACAGCGTGATTCGAACGCTCATTGCCCCACCTCGATTCCGAGGCTCGCCCGAACGTGCACGATGTGGTCGGCGGCGGCGAGGACGGTGGGGCGGTGGCCGACGACGATCACCGTCGCACCTCGAGCCGCGTGGTCGCGCAGGGCGGTGAGGACTTCGGCTTCGCTGTCGGCGTCGAGGTGGGCGGTGGGTTCGTCGAGGAGCAGGGTCGGGCGAGCGGAGGCGAGGACTCGGGCGAGGGCGAGGCGTTGGCGTTGGCCGAGGGAGAGTCCGTGGCCGCCGAGGCCGACGACGGTCTCCCAGCGGTCCGGCAGTTCGTCCAGGACGGCGTCGAATCCCGTTTCCGCGCAGGCGGTATCGAGAGCGCGAGCACCGGTGTGCGCGCCGAAGAGTTCGAGGTTCTCGCGCAGGGTTCCCGGCACGAGGACCGGCCGTTGCGGCAGCCAGGCCAGCCGCGCCCACCACGCCTCGGTATCCAGTTCGCGCACATCGACACCGTCGACCAGCACCGCGCCCCGATCCGGCGCCACGAGTCCGAGAATCGCTTGCAGCGCGGTCGATTTGCCGCTGCCGTTCGGCCCGGCCAGCACGGTGACCGCACCAGGTCGGGCCAGCGCCGACAAACCTGCGGGCGCGTGCCCTCGGCGGGTGTCGACCGACAGGTCACGAATCACCACGACCGCACCCCGACCGTCGACCGGGCAGTCCTGCGCCTCCGGCCCGGCGATCGCGAAAGTCTCCACTGCGCCACGACCGATCACGGGCTCCGCCGCATCCGGGCCGAGGACAGCGCGATCCCCACCCCGCTCCGACATGACAGCCGCCCCACCGCTGACCGATGGCTTTCCCGCCTCGGCACCGATATCGACATGATCCCCGTCTACCGACACTGCGCGGGCGACCACACCACTGCTCGATCCCCCACCCACGCTCGCCGCACCGCTGTCCGCCACAACACCACGTACCGAAGATCTCCCTGTCTCGGCGCCGACGCTCGTGGACCCGTCATCCGCCTGCACCACGAGCGCCGCCCTGTCGCCGACGGGATCGAGGATCGCGAATGCCTTGTCCGCCGCCGCCATTCCGTCCTGCGCGGCGTGGAACCGTTCCCCGACCGTGCGCAGCGGCAGGTACACCTCGGGCGCGAGGATCAGGGCGACCAGTCCGGCGTACAGCCCCATGCCGCCGTAGACGAGCCGCAGTCCGATGGATACGGCGATCAGGGCCACGCTGAGGGTGGCGAGTAGTTCGAGCACCATCGAGGACAGGAACGCGATGCGCAGGGCGCGCATGGTTCGGGTGCGCAGGGCGTCGCCGAGGGCGTGGACGCGGGGCGCCATGGTGCGGTCGCCGCCTTCGCGTCCGAGTGCGCGCAGGGTCGGCATGCCCGCGAACAGGTCGAGTAGTTGATCGGAGAGTCTCGTTGTCGCGGTGAGGGTTTCCTCGGCTCGGCCTCGGGTGAGCAGGCCGATGAGGATCATGAAGATCGGGATGAGCGGGAGGGTGAGGACGGCGATCGCGGCGGAGACGAGGTCGTGTGCGGCGATGACGACGAGCACGATCGGCGGCACCAGGCAGGCCAGGATCAGCGCGGGCAGGTATCCGGTGAGGTAGGCGCGCAGCCCGGACAGCCCCGAGCCGATGACGACGGCGAGTTCGGTTCGGCGGGTTTCCAGTTCGCGCGGCGGGAGTCGCGCGCCCGCGACTAGGACGGCGGTCTCCAGTTCGGTGACGACGTCCGCGCCCGCTCGGTGCGCAAGCCGCGACTGGAATCCGGTGGCAAGCACCCGCACCGCGATGGCGACGGCAAGGACCGTGATCTCGACCGTCCACGCGCCGACGGACCGACGCTCCGGATCGGTGACGACTCCGGCGAGCACCCGAGCCAGGACCACGGCGGTGACCACGATGCAGACCGTGATCACCGCCGACAGTCCGACGCTGAGCACCAGATAGCGACGTGCGGCGCGCGCGTACTTCCACAGCCGCGGGTCGAGGGGCGGACGTGCCATCGGAAATCAGTCCTCGACCGGCCGCAGCGGCAACCCGATCGGCGCGGGTATCTGTTCGACGGTCAGCCGCTTGCGGAACACCCAGTACGTCCAGCCCTGGTAGCCGAGGACGACGGGGGTGACGATGAGGGCCGCCCAGCTCATCACCTTCAACGTGTACGGCGTCGACGACGCGTTGTCGACGGTGAGGCTGAACGCGTCGCTGATGGTGGAGGGCAGCACGTTCGGGAACAGCGACCCGAACAGCAGTACGGTCGCGGCGGCGATGGTCACGGTGGTTCCGGTGAACGCCCAGCCGTCGCGGCCGAGCAGCACCGCCGCGCCGGTGATCAGCAGTCCGAGTACGGCGGCGGCCAGCGGGATCCAAGTCCAGTCCGCGCCGTGCGCGAGTTGGGTCCAGACGCCGAACGCGGCGACGACCAGCGCGGTCGGCGCGAGCAGCAGCCGCGCGAGTCGCACCGCGTCGGCGCGCACCTCGCCGCCGGTCTTCAGCGTGACGAAGATCGCGCCGTGCAGTGCGAACAGCAGTCCGGTGGTCAGTCCGCCGAGCAGCGCGTACGGGCCGAACAGGTCGCCGATCGAGCCGCCGATGTTCTTGTCGGCCTCCAGCGGGACACCGTGCACCACGTTGGCGAACACCCAGCCCCAGGCCAGTGCGGGCACCCAGGATCCGAGGCCGATGCCGGCGTCGCACCAGGCGCGCCAGCGCGGATCGTCGATCTTGCTGCGGTATTCGATCGCGCACACGCGCACGATCAACGCGACGAGCACGAGCAGCAGCGCGAGGTAGAACCCGGAGAACAGGCTCGCGTACCACTCGGGGAAGGCCGCGAACATGGCGCCGCCCGCGGTCAGCAACCACACTTCGTTGCCGTCCCACACCGGTCCGATGGTGTTGAGGACAACGCGCCTTCGGGTGTCGCTGCCCTTGCCGAGGATCGGCATCAGCATGCCGACGCCGAAGTCGAAGCCCTCCAGCACGAAGTAGCCGGTGAACAGGACGCCGATCAGCAGAAACCAGAACTCTTGCAGATTCATGTTCGGCTCCTAGTACGCGAACGAGAGTTGTTCCACGGCGGATTCTTCGGCGCCGCGCCCGCCGGGTGTGCCGTCGCGCGGGGTCGGCGGCTGCTCCGGCCCTTCGATGACATATCTGCGCATGAGGTAGAACCACACCACCGCGAGCGCGGCGTAGAGCAGGGTGAACACCACGAGCGAGGTGATGACCGTGCCGGAGGCGTGGTCGGAGACGCCCTGTTGCACGAGCAGCCGCAGATTCGGGTCGCCGGTGGGGTTGGGCGCGACCACCCACGGCTGGCGGCCCATCTCGGTGAACACCCAGCCCGCGCTGTTGGCGAGGAACGGCGTCGGTATCGCGATCAGGCACAGCCACGAATACCAGCGTTTGTCGGTGACCCTGCCGCCTCTGGTGAGCCATGTGCCGACGAGCCACAGCAGGATCGCCCCCGCGGACAGGCCGATCATGGCTCGGAAGGACCAGTAGGTGACGAACAGGTTCGGCCGGTAGTCGCCCGGTCCGTATTTCTCGATGTAGGCGCGCTGCAGGTCTTGGACGCCATCGAGGGTCACGTCGGTGAACCGGCCCTCGGCCAGGTACGGCAGCACATAGGGCACTTCGATGACGTGGGTGACGCTGTCGCAGTTGTTGTGGGTGCCGACGGTGAGCACCGAGAAGTCGGGGTCGGTCCGGCTGTGGCACAGCGATTCCGCCGACGCCATCTTCATCGGCTGCTGTTCGAACATGAGTTTGCCCTGCACATCGCCGGTGAAGAAGAGGGCGATGCCCGCGACCAGGATCACCCACATGCCCGCGCGGCCGCCCGGTCGCCACACGGTGCGCGCCTCGGCGAGCGCGACCGGGTCGCCGGAACGCGCGTTGCGCACCATCCACCAGCCGCAGATGCCCGCGACGAAGGTGCCCGAGGTCAGGAACGCGCCCGCGACCACGTGTGGGAAGGCGGCGAGGGTGGTGTTGTTGGTGAGTACTTCCCAGATGCTGGTCAGTTCGGCGCGCCCGCGTTCGGGGTTGTATCTGGCGCCGACCGGATGCTGCATGAACGAATTCGCGGCGACGATGAAATAGGCGCTGGCATTCACGCCGATGGCCACCAGCCAGATGGCGCCGAGATGCAGCAGTTTGGGCAGCCGGGTCCAGCCGAATATCCACAGTCCGAGGAATGTGGATTCGAGGAAGAAGGCGACCAGCGCCTCCAGCGCGAGTGGCGCGCCGAATACGTCGCCGACGAAGCGCGAATATTCGCTCCAGTTCATCCCGAACTGGAATTCCTGCACGATGCCGGTGGCGACGCCGAGCGCGAAATTGATGAGGAAGAGCTTGCCGAAGAATTTCGTCAGCCGGTACCAGCGGTCCTTGCCCGTGATCACCCATGCGGTCTGCATCCCCGCGACGACCGGGGCGAGTCCGATGGTGAGCGGTACGAAGACGAAGTGGTAGACGGTCGTGATGCCGAATTGCCAGCGGGAGATGTCGAGGACGCTCATGCCCTCGCCTCACCGCGGTCCGGTTCGTTCCTACGTTCGCTCATGGGACCCTCCCGACGGTCTACGACATGTCGTAGTAGATCTTACGCCGGAAGCTACCTCGGAAAACGTGCTTTAGGACACGACATGCCACCGATTAGCCGACACAACGATCCACGCGGTGGACGCGCCGTGTTCGTGCGATGCGAAAGCCCCGTTCCCACCCCGAATCGGGGCTGGTCGCACCGCGAACTCACCAGTCGCCGATGGCCCCCGCCCGCTCGATGCCCTTGTCGACCAGCGCGATGATCTCCTCGTTGTTGTCGGGCGCCATCATCCGCAGACCGTCGAGGGAATTGACCCGCGCCGCAAGGGTGACACTCGAAAGCAGCCAGATGCTGTCACAGGTCAGCAAATCCGCGGTGAACAGCTGGTCGTAGCGGCACTCCCAACCGGCCTTCTCCGCCTCGACGTAGAGCGCCCGCTGGGTGACGCCGGGCAGCACGCCGTTCTTGGCGGGCGGGGTGATGAACGTCTTGTCCCTGGCGATCACCACCGTCGACCGCGGACCCTCGAGCACCCGGTTCTCGGTGCTGGTGAAGATCACGTCGTCGGCGCCCATCCGATGCGCGAACCGCAGCGCCGCCATATTCGTGGCGTAGGACAGGGTTTTCGCGCCGAGCAACTGCCACGGCGCGGCCTGGGCAAGGTCGATGGAGATGCCGCGCGACAGGCTCACCACCTTGATGCCATCGACCCTGGCCTGCGCCACCCGCTCGGGCACCGGGACCACCGACACGAAGGAGGTGGGCACCGGGACCGCCGCGGCCAGATCACCCGAGGTGACGCTGGAACGCCCGCTGGTGAACTCGGAGTCGCGGCCTCGGGTCAGGACAAGGCGCATCATGCCCTCGTCTTCGGCGCCCCATTCCTTGGCGGCGGTCTCCACCGCTTCGCGCCAACGGCTCAATTCGGGTTCCGGTAGGTCGAGCGCCTGAGCCGAACGCCGTAGTCTCCCTAAATGAAATTCAATAGCACACGCGGTGCCGCCACGCACAAGCACTGTCTCGAATACGCCATCGCCGCGCAGCACCCCGATGTCGTCGGCAAACAGTAACGGCGCGTCCGCATCTCGGACTGTGCCGTCGAGTGTTACAAGAACCCGATCTACCATGCGAAGAGCGTAGGCCAGTCCGCCTCTCCGCGTCGCCAAGCAGCCCCCGCTACGAGGGAATTCGGACAAGAAATCCGGTTGCCCGCAATCACGAACGCCGCCCACCGCGAATCTCCGGTGAAGTCACCCCGCGTTCTTCGGCGGCGCCGGTGCGGATTCGAACGCACCCCGAACGCACCGGCGACACCGCGGGGGCGGGTCCGACAGCCCGAAGGCAGCGCGACAACCGTCGGGAACACGCGCGTCGGACCACCGACAATGCTCGCGTTGGAGGGGGTTCGCGGCGGATGTCGGTGGGCACGCCTAGAGTGGATGACGTGTCGGTGGTCGTTGCGCCCAGCCCGCTTCTCTCGGTTCCGGGGGCCGTACCGGGTGCGCCCGGGTCGGTCGATGCCGCCGTGGCGTGGCATTACGGTGATCCGTTCGGAGAACAGAAAGCCGCCGTCGAGCGGGTCGCCATCGTCGACCGCTCGCATCGGTTCGTGCTGTCCATCGCAGGCGGCGAACGCCTCAGCTGGCTGCACACCATCAGCAGTCAGCACATCGCGAACCTCGGCGACGGCAGGTCGGCGGAGAATCTCGACCTCGACCTGAACGGCCGGGTCCTGCACCACTTCGTCCTCACCGACCTCGACGCGACGGTATGGATCGACACCGAACCCGATCGCGGCGCAGGCCTGCTGGCCTATCTCACCAAGATGGTCTTCTGGGCCGACGCGCAGCCGCGCGAGGCCGCCGATCACGCGGTGCTCAGCCTGCTCGGCCCGCGCGTCGCGGACGTGGCCGATGCCATCGGTGTTGCCGAACTGCCCGGCGTCTACGCGGCCGTGCCGTTGGCGGGCGGCGGATTCCTGCGCCGCATGCCGTGGCCGACCGCGGATTCCTTCGACCTGATCGTCCCGCGCGCGCGGCTTTCGGAGCTCTGGGCGCGGCTCACCGAGGCGGGCGCCGAACCCGCGGGCATGTGGGCGTTCGAGGCGTTGCGAGTCGCCGCGCTGCGGCCGAGGATCGGACTCGACACCGACGATCGCACCATTCCGCACGAGGCCCGCTGGATCGGCGCGACCACCGAATTCGGCGCGGTCCACCTGGACAAGGGGTGTTATCGCGGGCAGGAGACGGTGGCCCGCGTCCACAATCTCGGCAAACCGCCGCGCCACCTCGTGCTGCTGCACCTCGACGGTTCGGCCGACGAACGCCCCACCCACGGCACCGATGTCGCCGCGGGCGGACGCACCGTCGGCAGGCTCGGCACCGTGGTCGACCACTACGAGCTCGGCCCCATCGCGCTCGCGCTGCTGAAACGCTCGGTACCGGCCGATACGGCGCTCACCGCGGGCCCGAGCGCGGCCGCCATCGACCCCGATTCGGTTCCGGTGGACGACACGCCGCAGGCGGGCCGCGTCGCCGTCGACCGGCTACGGGGACGTTGATCGAGCCGAGCGCCGCGTCCGACCCCGGCGCGGCGCGGGCCATGACCACCGACCGGTCCGCGGTTCGACGTCGAACCTCCCGGCCGCACCGCGACGAGGGGGATTCCGTTGGCACCGAATGAGACCAGCACCGGCCGCGTCCTCGCGGTGTGCACCGTGCACGCCGACCTCGAGGTGCCGGGCCGGGTCGGCCGCACCGCCATCGACAAACGTCCGCGCGCGGGCCGCGTCCCGGTCCGCGTCCTCGGCCTCGACGCCGACCACGTCTGCAACACCGAGCACCACGGCGGCCGCGACCAAGCCGTCTACGCCTACGCCGAACACGACGCGCGGCGCTGGGGCGCGGAACTCGGGCGCGAACTGCCCGCGGGCTGGTTCGGCGAGAATCTGCGGATCGAGGGTCTCGAGGTCAGCGACGCGGTGCTCGGCGCCCGCTGGGCCATCGGCGACACCCTGCTCGAGGTCAGCGCGCCTCGGGTGCCGTGCGCGACGTTCGGGCACTGGTCGGGTGAGCCGCAGTGGGTGAAGCGTTTCACCCAGCGCGGCGACACCGGCGCCTACCTGCGGGTCCTCACCGAGGGCAGTATCGGCGCGGGTGACCGGGTTGAGATCGTGTACACCCCGGCGCACGGCGTCACGGTCCGCGACCTGTTCGACGGCAACGACATGGACCTGCTCACACGCCTGCTCGCCGAGGAACCGACCGTCTCCGGCGATGTGCGCATCCACTACGACCGCCACGCTCACCGCCACGCCAGTGCCGAACGCGCCGCCCGTCAGCGGGCCGGGTCCCGCCCACACGTGTCGCGAACCGACGCCACCGCTACACCGCTGGAGTCCGGCCCGCCCACACCGCGAACCGATACCGCCGCCCCGCCGCTCGAAACCACACCGCTCGAAACCCCGTTGCCTGAGACCCCGTTGCCCGGTCCGCGCCATGAAGCCGCGCCGACACGGCAGCGCGCGGCCGCGGTCGTGCCCGAGGCAGCCTCGGTGTCCATCGCCGACGGCGGTTCCGTTTCGCCCGCTTCCGGCGGCCAGGATGTCGCGACGGAGACGAACCGATGAGCGTCGAACTCGTCGAAGTGGTTCGTTCCGGGTTCCGGGAGTGCGTGCATCGCGGTTCGCTGGTGATCCTCGACCCCGACGGCACACCGACTCGCGAACTGGGCGAAGTGCATTCGCCGATCTTCCCGCGCTCCACCAATAAGCCGATGCAGGCGATCGCCTTGCTGCGCAACGGTTTCGACCCGGTGGACGATGCCGAGCTCGCGATCGCGACGGCTTCGCATTTCGGCGAACCCGATCATGTCGGCCTGGTGCGCCGCCTGCTCGACCGGTACGGCTTCGACGATCAGGCCCTGGAATGTCCGCCGGATTACCCGTTCGAGGAGCGGGCGCGCGCCGCCGCCCTCGCGCACGGCCCGCGCCGGATCTACATGAACTGTTCGGGCAAACACGCCGCCATGCTCGCCACCTGCGTCGTCAATGGTTGGCCGACCACCGGCTATCTCGATGTGAACCATCCGCTGCAACGGTCGGTGGTCGCGACCGTGATCGAGCTGACGGGTGAGCCGGAAACCGATCTCGGCATCGACGGCTGCGGCCTGCCGATCATTCCGGTGTCGTTGACGAATCTGGCGCGCGCGTTCGCGGGCATGGCCACCGCCGCGCCGGATTCGCCGCAACGCCGGGTGGCCGAGGCCATTCGGGCATATCCGCGAGTGATTTCCGGCACCAACGGCCCGGACCTGCTGACCATGCGGGCAACCCCCGACCTGTTCTGCAAGATCGGGGCCGACGGCGTGCACGCGGGCGCGCTGCCGGACGGCCGGGCTTTCGCCTACAAGATCGATGACGGTCACGACCGCGCCCGCATACCCCTGACGCTGGCGATTCTGCACCGGATGGGCATCGATTGGACCGACACGCACGCCGAGCTGGCGGCCATGCCGGTGCTCGGCGGCGACGCGCGAGTCGGGGTGATCAGGGCGGTGCCAGGCATCCTCGATTGACGCCGCCGACGGCGAAAGACGGGCAAACCTCGGTCCCTACCGAGTAGTTCCCCCACTCCTGGAAGCGCGACCGCCGGACACACGCTAAAGTGTCTGACAGGAAGAGTATTAATTCGAACGGGGCCGCCAACAAACCCCAGGCCGCCCCGCAGTGACGCGAGGGGGTCAGCCATGGGCCGTGGCCGGGCTAAGGCAAAGCAGACCAAGGTCGCACGCGAGCTCAAGTACAGCTCAGCGCCGACCGACTTCGCGAGCCTTCAGCGCGAGCTGTCGGGTAGCCCCGACTCCCAGCGGAGTGGTGGTGTGCTGTCCGATGAGCACGACGTGGACGCGTCCTCATCCCGCTGGGACGAGGACGACGATTACGACGACTGGCGCCGCTGACTACGGATTCACGTGTCGAGGGGGAGGCCGACGGGCCTCCCCCTTCGGACGTTGACTACCGGAGCACGGACATCGCTTTAAAGGCTTGCCGTAACGACATCGGTGTCCCACATCTCACAGGTGGGACATGGGTGTCGATTTCTGCCGTTCCCGCACGGGAACACCGGATCGAGGCCGATCCGATACGAGAGAACCCCGCGGGCGCGCCCACGGGGTTCTTTTCATACTCGGATCAGAAGCGCGGATGCTCGCCGACGAGCACGGCGCGCGCCGCTTCGGCATCCTTGGCCTTCTTCACCGAACCGAGTGTCCAGCATTCGATGTGACGCGCGGTGAGCACGGCGAGCGCGCGGTCGACATCCTCGGGCGCGACGACGGCGACCATGCCGACGCCCATATTGAAGGTCTTCTCCATCTCGACCCGGTCCACCCGGCCGCGCTGGGCGATCATCTTGAAGACCGGCGCCGGATTCCAGGTGCCGCGATCCAATTCGGCCACCATGCCCGCGGGCAGCACCCGGCCGAGGTTGGCGGCCAGTCCGCCGCCGGTGACGTGCGCGAAGGTGCGCACATCGGTTTCGGCGATGAGCGCGAGGCAGTCCTTGGCGTAGATGCGGGTGGGCTCGAGCAATTCCTCGCCGAGGGTGCGCCCGAATTCCTCCACGTACCCGGTGAGCGACATGCGATCGATTTCGAGCAGCACCTTGCGGGCCAGACTGTAGCCGTTGGAATGCAGGCCGGAGGATCCCATGGCGATGACCACGTCGCCGGGACGCACCCGGTCGGGGCCGAGTACCGCGTCGGCTTCGACCACGCCGACGCCGGTGGCGGACAGATCGTAATCGTCGGGATCCATCAGACCGGGATGTTCGGCGGTCTCGCCGCCGAGCAGCGCGCAGCCCGCCTTCACGCAGCCTTCGGCGATGCCGGAGACCAGTTCGGCGACCTTCTCCGGGACGACCTTGCCGATGGCGATGTAGTCCTGCAGGAACAGCGGTTCGGCGCCGCAGACCACGAGATCGTCGACGACCATGGCGACCAGGTCGAGTCCGACGGTGTCGTGCTTGTCCATGGCCTGGGCGACCGCGATCTTGGTGCCGACGCCGTCGGTGGATGCCGCGAGCAACGGTTCGCGGTAACCGCCCTTGAGCGCGAACAATCCGGCGAATCCGCCGAGTCCGCCCTGCACTTCTGGACGGCTGGCCTTCTTCGCCAATGGTCCGAACAACTCGACTGCGCGGTCACCGGCCTCGATGTCCACGCCTGCCGCGGCATAGGAGGCGCCGCTGGGGGTCTGTTCAGTCATTTTCGGGGAAAGCTCCAAACCGATTCGGCGGATAGATGCCTGCTCACGCTACCGGAGCCGGACAACGGGTCCCCCGCCTGCCCGCGACCGTCCCCGACGGTGAGCGCCGCTCAGCGGCTAGGAATCATTGTGCCAGTTCACCGCCGCGGAATGTGCCGGTCCGCGTACCTGGGGTATCGAAGTGGGTCTTCGGTCAGGGTCGGCTCAGCGCGCTCGCATTCGCGTTCTCACCCAACAGCATTGCCTCGGACTGGCCGGTGAGCACACCTTCGAGGACGTTCTTGCCGATCGCGGCCTCGGCGGGCAGCGGAATCGGGTAGTCGCCGTCGAAACACGCGCAACACAGCCGCGAGCGCGGCTGTTCGGTGGCGGCGATCATGCCTTCGGTGGAGATGTAGCCGAGGGTGTCGGCGCCGATGGAGCGGCGCACGCCTTCGATCATCTCGTCGTAGCTGTCCTCGGAGCCGGTGCCGTTGGCGATGAGTTCCGCGCGGGAAGCGAAGTCGATGCCGTAGAAACATGGCCATTTCACCGGCGGCGAGGCGATCCGCACGTGGATCTCGAGCGCGCCCGCTTCGCGCAGCATGCGGATCAGCGCGCGCTGGGTGTTGCCGCGCACGATGGAGTCGTCGACCACGACCAGCCGCTTGCCGCGGATGACCTCGCGCAGCGGGTTCAGTTTCAAGCGGATGCCGAGTTGGCGGATGGTCTGGCTCGGCTGGATGAAGGTGCGCCCGACGTAGGCGTTCTTCATCAGGCCCTGCCCGTATGGCACGCCGGAACCCTGCGCGTAGCCGACGGCGGCGGGGGTGCCCGATTCCGGCACCGGGATCACCAGATCGGCGTCGACCGCGTGCTCGGTGGCCAAGCGGCGGCCGATCTCGACCCGGGTGGCGTGCACGGAACGGCCCGCGATGGTGGTGTCGGGGCGGGCGAGGTAGACGTATTCGAAGACGCAGCCCTTGGGTTCCGGGTTGGCGAAGCGGGTGGAGCGCACGCCGTCGGCGTCGATCGCCAGCAGTTCGCCGGGTTCGATCTCGCGGACGAAGGCGGCGCCGACGATATCGAGCGCGGCCGTCTCGCTGGCTACCACCCAGCCACGCTCGAGGCGGCCGAGCACCAGCGGGCGAACGCCGTGCGGATCGCGGGCGGCGTAGAGGGTGTGTTCGTCCATGAAGGTGAGGCAGAACGCGCCGCGCAGGGTCGGCAGCAACTCCATGGCGGCCTGCTCGATGCTGGAATCGGTGGAGGCGTGCGCGAGCAGGGCCGTCATCACGTCCGAATCGGAGGTGGCCGCGGCCTGCTGGACCCGCCCGCCCGATACCGAGTTGCCGACGAGTCCGAGTTCGCGGGCGCGACCCGCCAGTTCCGAGGTGTTGACCAGATTTCCGTTGTGGCCGAGCGCGAGCCCGGACCCTACGGCGGTGGTGCGGAAGATCGGCTGGGCATTCTCCCAGGTCACGCCGCCGGTGGTGGAGTAGCGGCAGTGGCCGATGGCGATATGGCCCGGCATCGCGGCGAGGGTCTGCTCATCGAAGACCTGGCTGACCAGGCCCAGATCCTTGAAGACCAGGATCTGCGAGCCGTCGGAGACCGCGATGCCCGCGGCTTCCTGACCTCGGTGCTGCAGGGCGTACAAGCCGTAGTAGGTGAGTTTGGCCACGTCCTCGCTCGGCGCCCATACTCCGAAGACGCCACACTCCTCACGAGGCTCGTTCTCGTCGACGTCCGCTGGCGCGTTCGTCGCGGTGCGCGTGGCGGCGGGTAGGTGGGATTCGCTGGACACCGTCATGTCGGCGTTGGTCACCGTTTGCTCCCTGTTCGGGCGGGCTGGGGGCATAGGTCATTCTACGGGTGAAAGTGAAGCGATGATCACCGCCCGTTACGTACCCCACAGTGCGGTCCGGCAATCTCCCGGCGACGCTGCCGGATTCCCGGCGTCGCGGCTGTTAGCGTCCGACGGGTGACTACTGCGGAGAGTGGGAGCACGGCGCGCGACCGGTCGGGTCCGGTCTTCTGGCTTCGCATGACCGGGGCTCCGGTGGTGGTGCTCGCACTGCTCACCACCCTCTTCGGCATCATGTACCTCGACTATGTGATCGACCCGGAAAAGAATCTGCACCACTTCCCCGTCGCGCTGGTCGATCAGGACGTCGGCGACGCCATCGGTCCGCAGGGGCAGCAGGTCAGCTTCGGCGCTCAGGTAGCCGATGGCTTGCGGAAGTCCATACCGGCCGAACAGATCGATCTGCGCGAACTCGGGATCGCCGAAGCGGAACGGCAGATGCGCTCGGGCGAGGTCTACGGCACGATCATCATCCCGAGCGACTTCACCAAACGCCTCGGCGTCCTCGGTGTCGCGGGTGTGGTGCCCGGCGATGTCGAGCGGCCGATCATCACCTTGCAGACCAATCCGCGCACCGGGGCATACGCGACCTCGATCGTCGCGCGGATCGGCGCCGAATTCTTCCCGCAGGTGAACGCGCAGGTCGGTAGGCAACTGACCGATCAGGTCCGCGCGCGGCTCACCCCGCCCCCGGGCGGCGCGCCCGCGCCGGAACTCACGGGTGCGACATTGCTCACCCTCCAGAGTCCGCTGCAACTGGTGACCGAACAGTTCCATCCGCTGCCCAGCGGCACCGGGCAGGGGCTCACCGCCTTCTTCTACGCGCTGCTCCTGCTGCTGGTCGGCGTGGTCGGATCGATGACCATCCACACCATGGTCGACGCCGCACTCGGTTTCGTGCCCACCGAATACGGCCCCTGGTACGTCCACTACCCGCCGACGCCGATCTCCCGATTCCGCACGCTGCTCATCAAATGGGGTGTGCTGGCCGTGGTCGCGAATCTCGTGTCGGGCATCTACATGCTCGTGGCGAGCGCCCTCGGCATGCCGTTGGAGGAACCGCTCGCCCTGTTCCTGTACGGCGCGTTCGCGATTCTCGCGGTGGGCATCACGGGCCTGTCGGTGCTCGCCGCGCTCGGTTCGGCGGGCCTGCTGGTGAACCTGATCCTGTTCATCGTCCTCGGCCTGCCCTCTTCGGGCGGCACCGTGCCGATCGAGGCAACGCCGCGCTATTTCGGTTGGCTGGCCCATTTCGAACCGATGCACCAGGTGTTCCTCGGCGTTCGCGCCATCCTGTATTTCGACGCCGGATTCGACGCCGGACTCGGTCGCGCGGTGTGGATGACCTTTGTCGGCCTGCTCATCGGTCTCGTGCTCGGGGCGACCGTTTCGCGCTACTACGACCACAAAGGCATGCCGCGCGGCAGCCGCACCTGAACCATGCTTGCGATCACGCTGCGCCGAAGCCTTCGCGACCGGGCGCGCGCTCCGTAGCCTGACGCGCGGGCGGCGAAGAGGGTGACGGCTATGGTCGACAGCGGTGCGGGCGGCGCGATTCTGCGAACCATCCTCGCGTCGGGCCCGGTCCCGCGCAGTGTGGTCGCCAAGCACGCCGGACTGTCACCGGCGACCGTCACGTGGCAGACGCGCGCCCTGCTTGAGGCCGGGCTGCTGCTCGAACTCCCGGAGACCGCATCGGGCTCAGGCATCGGCCGACCGTACTCCCCGCTGACCCTCGACACCTCGGGCAATGTGGTGATCGCCGTGCACATCGCGGCCGCCCAGACCACGGTCGCGGTGGTCGACATCGGCGGCGCACTGCGGTCGAGCACGCGCGTCCCGCATCGCGACACCGCGCCCTCGCACATACTCGACGATGCCGCCGCCGAGATCGCGCGAGTGCGGGCGACCCGGTCCGAACGAGTGCTCGGGGTCGGGGTCGCGATCGGCGGCCGGGTCGACCGCGACGCGGGCACGGTGGTCGAACATTCCTCGCT
This sequence comes from Nocardia bovistercoris, assembly GCF_015674855.1. Lineage (GTDB taxonomy): Bacteria > Actinomycetota > Actinomycetes > Mycobacteriales > Mycobacteriaceae > Nocardia > Nocardia bovistercoris. Next base: position 110,476 of record NZ_JADMLG010000016.1, read on the forward strand.
GCGCTGGCGCGACGTGCCGGTGCGGCGGCGGCTCGAGGCCGTCACCGGACTGCCCACCGAATTGGACAGTCACACCAGGGCGCTCATGCACGCCGAACACCTCTACGGGCGGCTGCGCGGCACCGCGAGTTCGATGGTGGTGTTCGTCGGCAATGTGGTCGACATGGCGTTCGCCGTCGGCGACCGGGTGCACTACGGCCCGAATTCGGCCGCCGGGTCCATCGACCGCATGCTCGGCCTCGCCGAATCCCGCGACGGCTCGGCGCGCGCCACCGTCGAACAGTTCTCCGATCACGGCCTGCTGCGCCGGGCGCGCACGAGAGCACCGGCGGCGCACACGATTCCGGAGTTGATCGAGGCGGCGCGGAACCCCGGGCCCGCACACGACCTGTTCGTGGAACGCGGGGTGGAGATGGGCCGGGTCACCGCGGCGCTGATCGACCTGCTCGATCCCGAAGCGGTGGTGATCGTCGACCGCGGCTTCACCGGCCTCGCCGAGGTGGAGGCGACCTATCTGCGAACGATCGGCGAATATTCGGCATTGTGCGCGCGGCCCGCCGAGGTGGTCTCGCGCTCGACCTTCGCCGGTCGCGTCCTGGAGACCGCGGGCGCCGCCGTGGCGCTGCACGGAATCTTCCACACACCGCTGAACGCGCTGGAACGAAAGGCCGTTTGATTCAGGGTTATTTTAATGGGAACGAATATTGACCGGCGCCGGGCCGGTCCGTCAAAGTTTTTTCATGGCGGATATGGTCTCCTGGCATACGGGTATCGAGAACTCCTGTCGTTGTCGCGCGGAATCCCGGACACGCAGAAATCGACCTCTCGATACAGGAATTACACGTGCGAAAAAGTCTTCGATACCTCGGATTGTGTGCCGCGGTGACGGCGCTGCTCACCGCGGGCTGCGCCACCGATTCGGGCGGCGACGCCGACCTGAGCGCCCCGCTGCCCGCCTCGGTGCCGCCGGGCACCTCGCTCGCGATCTCGGTGAACACCGCGCGAGTCGCCCTCGAAACTTCCGGTGAGCTGCGCAAACTCCCCTTCACCGTCTCCGCGTGGCCCGCCGTCCAAGCCGGACCCGATGTCATCCAGGCCTTCCGCGGCGGTTCGGTCGACGTGGCGTCCAACGCGGGAATTCCGCCGATCCACGCGCACGCCACCGGATTCGACGCCAAGATCGTCGGCGTCAAGGTCAGGCGCACGCCGAACTACCGGATCGCCACGGCTCCGGGCAGTTCCATCCGCACGGTGCAGGACCTGCGCGGCAAGAAGATCGGCTTCTCCCCCGGCCAAGCCCAGGGCGTCGTCGTGCTGCGCACCCTCGCCGCCGCGGGCATCAGCACCGATCAGGTGCAGTTGGTGGAACTCAACAGCCCGCAGTTCCTCACCGCCCTGCAGGCCCGCCAGATCGACGCCGCACCGCTCGGCGAACCCACCCTCACCAAATATCTCGACCAGTATTCGAGCCAAGGCGCGGGCGCGGTGCGGACCGAAGCCGTCGACGCGCTCAGCGTGCTGTGGGCGCCGACCTCGGTACTCCAGGATTCCGCGAAACTCGCCGCGGTCGCCGAATTCGTCCGTTTCTGGGCGCGCGGCGAAGTCTGGGCCTGGGAACATCCCGAGCAATGGATTTCCGCGTATTACGTCCAGAACCAGGAAGTGAGCGCGGCCGACGGCCGTCGCATACTCGAGACCACCGACCGACCCTATTTCCCGGACAACTGGGACGCGGCGATCGCCTGGGAACAGGAAACGATCGACCTGGTCACGAAATCCGGATTCTTCGGGGATTCCTTCGACGCGGACGTGCTGTTCGACCGGCGCTTCGAGAAGGTCGCCGCCGAAGCGGCCCCCGCCGCCTACCGGGTCGAGGAGGCACAGTGACCATCGCATTGGATCGCACGACCGAGATCGCGGCGCCGGTCGCCGCGGACGACGGCTTCGTGGAACGTAAGCAGTTGCGCCGCCTCGGCTTACGCAAGGCCGTGCCGTTCGCCCGCCTGTTCGGCGTGGTCCTCGTGCTCGCGGCCTGGGTGGCGGGCTCGCGGTTCGGCCTGATCGACGAACGCAAATTGTCCGCGCCCTGGGATGTCCTGACCACCGGCTGGGATCTGCTGGTGCACGGCGCGTTGCTGGAGAACATCGCCGCCTCGCTGCGGCGCGCCGCGATCGGACTCGGCATCGGGATCACCGTCGGCACCGGCCTCGCGCTCGTCGCCGGGCTCTCCCGTTTCGGTGAGGCGCTGGTGGACGGACCGGTGCAGGTCAAGCGGGCCATTCCGACCCTCGGCCTGATCCCGCTGATGATCCTGTGGCTCGGCATCGGCGAATCGTTCAAGGTGGTGCTCATCACCCTCGGCGTGATCGTCACCATGTACATCCAGACCCACGCCTCGCTCACCACCATCGACCAGCGCTTCGTGGAACTGTCGGAGGTGCAAGGGGTTTCGCGCGCCACCTTCGTGCGTCGGGTGGTCGTGCCCGGTTCGCTGCCCGGATTCTTTCTCGGCCTTCGGCTCTCGGTGACCGGCGCATGGCTGGCGCTGATCGTCGTGGAATCGGTGAACGCCATCGACGGTCTCGGCAAGATGATGCAGAACGCCCAGAACTACGGCCAAGCCGATGTCATCCTCGTCGGACTCGCCGTCTACGGCACCTTCGGCCTGGTCTCCGACGCCGGTATCCGACTGCTCGAACGGAAGGTGCTGTCGTGGCGACGCACGATCGCGGGCTGAGCGACGGCGCCGACGTCGGGGTGCGCGACCTGACCCGCCGCTTCGGCGATCGCAACATCCTCGACGGCCTGAACCTGCGCATTCCGGCGGGCCAGTTCGTCGCCCTGCTCGGGCGCAGCGGTTCGGGCAAGAGCACTCTGCTGCGCGCGCTCGCCGGCCTCGACTACGACGTCGAGGGTTCCGGACAACTGCGCGTCCCGGACAAGACCGCGGTGGTGTTCCAGGACTCGCGGCTGCTGCCGTGGCAGCGAGTGCTCGCCAATGTCCGCTACGGACAACCGCGTTCGCGGCGCGGGGCGGCGGTGCGCACCCTGGCCGAAGTCGGACTCGCGGGCCGCGAACGGGCCTGGCCGAACGAGTTGTCCGGCGGTGAGCAGCAACGGGTTTCGCTGGCCCGCGCGCTGGTCGGCGAACCCGACCTGCTGCTCGCCGACGAGCCGTTCGGCGCGCTCGACGCGCTCACCCGCATCAAGATGCACGCCCTGCTGCGCGAATTGATCCGCCGCCGCACACCGACCGTGCTGCTGGTGACCCACGACGTGGACGAGGCGATCACCCTCGCCGACCGCGTCCTGGTACTGGACGAGGGCCGCATCACCGTCGACGTCCCGGTCGACCTCGGCGACGCGCGCGACTCGAGCCTGCCCGAATTCCACCGTATCCGCCGTGCGCTACTCGCCGCGCTCGGCGTGGCATCGACCGCCGCGTGAAAGGACCCGCTATGTCGTCCCACCTGCATCTCAACGCCTTCCTGATGTCGGTCGGCCATCACGAGGCCGCCTGGCGGCTGCCCGAGAGCGACCCGCACGCCCACATCGACATCGACCATTTCGTCCGATTGGCGAAGATCGCCGAACGCGGCAAACTCGATTCGATCTTCTTCGCCGACAGCCCGGTGCTGATGGGCGATCCAGGTCGCCGTCCCGGCGGCAAACTGGAGCCGACGGTGATACTCACCGCGGTCGCCGTGCAGACCAGCCGGATCGGCCTCATCGCCACCGCGTCGACCAGCTACAACGACCCCTACAACCTGGCGCGCCGGTTCGCCTCGGTGGACTGGGTCAGCAACGGCCGCGCGGGCTGGAACATCGTCACCACGGCGGGCGCGGACGCCGCCCGCAACTTCGGACTCGACGACACACCCGACCATCGGCTGCGCTACGAGAAGGCCGCCGAATTCGTCGAGGTGTCGACCAAACTGTGGGACAGCTGGGCCGACGACGCGGTGGTGGCCGACAAGGAACTCGGCATCCACGCCGACGCCGACAAGGTGCGCAAGATCGACCACCGCGGCGAGTTCTTCAAGGTCGAAGGGCCGCTGAACGTCCCGCGCTCCCCGCAGGGCTATCCGCTGCTCGTGCAGGCGGGTTCCTCCGAGGACGGCAAGGAGTTCGCCGCCCGCCACGCCGAGGCCGTCTTCACCGCGCAGCAGACCATCGAGGACGCCCTCGCCTTCTACGCCGACCTCAAGGGACGCGCGCGAGCGCTCGGCCGCGATCCCGACACGATCAAGATCCTGCCCGGCATCGTGCCCGTGATCGGCGACACCGAGGAGCAGGCCCGAGCGCTCGACGCGGAACTGACGCGGCTCATCTCGCCGGAATACGCCCGGCAGCAACTCGCCGAACGGTTCCGGCTGCCCGTCGACGACCTCGACCTGGACAGCGAACTGCCCGACGTCCTGCCCACCGAGGACGACATCGAGGGCGCCAAGAGCCGGTTCACCCTGATCGTGAATCTGGCCAGGCGAGAGCGGCTGACCCTGCGTCAACTGATCGGGCGCCTCGGCGGCGGACGCGGGCACCGCACCTTCGCGGGCACGCCGGTGCAGGTGGCCGACACCATCGAGGACTGGTTCCGGCGCGGCGCCGCCGACGGATTCAACATCATGCCCGCGGTACTACCCTCGGGTCTGGAGCGTTTCGTCGATCAGGTGGTACCGATCTTGCAGCAACGTGGTCTGTTCCGAACCGAATACACCGAGACGACCCTGCGCGGGCACTACGGTCTCGCGCGGCCGGTCAATCAATTCGAGGCGGCCGACGCGCTCGTCGGCACCCTATGAGCGGCGACTGTACCGGCGAACCGGAGATCGGCTGGCTGCGCTATCTCGCCCGCCGCTGCCTCGCGCATCCGCGCCTGGTGGCGGCGGCCGGGGTCGGCGCCATCGCGGCCGCGCTGCTCACCGCCGCGTTGCCGCTGATCGTGCGGCACGTGGTGGACACCGTGAGCACCACAGCGACCTCGGTGACGCCGTGGGTAGTGGTATTGCTCACCCTCGGACTCGTCCGTTTCGCCGCGGGCTACACCCGGCGGGTCAGTTCGTCGAAACTCTCGCTCGGCGTGCAACACGATCTGCGCCGCGACGTGTTCGCGGCGCTGCTGCGTCTGGACGGCCGCGCGCAGGCCAGGTTGCAGACCGGTCAGGTGGTCAGCCGGGCCATCACCGACGTGACCCTGATCCAGATGTTCCTGCAACTGCTGCCGATCGTGTTCGGCAATATGTCGCTGCTGGTCGCGGTGCTCGTACTGATGACGCTGATGTCGCCGCCGCTGACGGTGATCGCGCTGCTGGTCGTGCCCGCGCTGTGGTTCATCACCCGGCGCAGTCAGCGCGAACTGTTCCCGGCGAACTGGGACACCCAGGCCAGGGCCGCCGAGGTCGCGATGCGGGTGGAGGCCGCGGTCGCGGGCGTGCGCGTGGTGAAGGGGTTCGGGCAGGAGCAGCACGAACTCGACGGACTCGCGGCGGCGGCCCGCGACCTCTACCGATCGCGGCTCCGGGTGACCAGAATCACCAGCCGGTTCACGCCCGCCATGCAGACCGTGCCCGCGATCGGTCAGGCGCTGATCCTCGTGGTCGGCGGACTGCTCGCCCTCGGGCAATCGGTGTCGCTCGGCACCTTCCTTGCGTTCATGACCTACCTCGGCTCCTTCGTCAGCCCGATCCGGCAGTTCTCCATGCTGCTCACGGTGAGCCAGCAGGGCCGCGCGTCGCTGGATCGGGTGCGTGAAGTCATCGAAGCTCCCGCACCGCCCGGACCGCCGCCGCGCCCGACCGGCGCCACCACGACCCCGCCGAGCATCGAATTCCGCGACGTGCATTTCGCTTTCGACTCCACGAAGGTGCTTGACGGCGTCGACCTCACCGTCGCCGCCGGACAGACCGTTGCCGTGGCGGGCGGTGCGGGCAGCGGCAAATCCACACTGGCGCATCTGATTCCGCGCCTGTTCGAACCCGACTCCGGCGCCGTGCTATTCGACGGCGTCGACATCGCGGAACTGCCCGACCCGCGCGCGCGGGTCGCGATGGTGTTCGAGGACACCCACCTGATGGCCGACACCGTGCGCGCCAACGTCGCCTACGGAGATCCCGACGCCGACGACAACCGCGTCTGGCACGCACTGCACCTCGCCGCCGCCGACGACTTCGTGCGCGGACTGCCCGACGGACTCGACACCCGCATCGGCGAACGCGGACAGCGGCTTTCCGGCGGGCAGCGCCAGCGGATCGCGCTGGCCCGCGCCCTGCTCACCGACGCGCCGGTGCTGGTCCTCGACGACGCCACCTCGGCCATCGACGCGCGCGTCGAAGAGGAGATCTTCACCAGGATCGCGGGCGAGGTACGGCGGCGCACCACCGTCGTCGTCGCGCACCGGCTCTCCACGCTGGCACTGGCCGACACCGTCGCGGTACTCGACGGCGGACGGGTCGCCGAATCCGGCGCTCTCGACCAGTTGCGCCGCTCCGGCGAACTGTTCCGCGCCTTGTTCACCCCGCCCGAAGTCGACGGCATCGGCGAAGACACGGACGCGCGCCCCGATCGACCGACCGCGCCGCTCTGGGTCGAACCCGCCGAATCCGACGACGACGCGGGCACCCGCGCGCTGGAACAGGCCGCGAGCGCCTTCGCCCAGCGCGCGGCGGGCGCACCGACCGGACTCGGGCGCACGGCCGCGGGCGGCGGCATGATGGCCGCGGCGCCACCCAGCGGCGACGTGCGCGCCCTCATCGAGGGCCTGCCGCCACTGCGCGGGGAACCCGAAGTGCCCAAATCTTTTTCGCACACACCCGATTCCGAGTTCTCGCTCGGCAGGCTGCTTCGCCCGTTCCGCTGGCCGCTGCTGGCCGGGCTCGGGCTCGTCGGCCTCGACGCGCTCGCCCAGATCCTCATCCCGTTCCTCGTCCGCTACGGCATCGACCACGGCGTGCTCACCGGCGCGCGCGACGTGCTGATCCTGGCCGCCGCTGCGGCCCTCGCGGTCGCGGTGGTTGACTGGCTGCTCACCATCGCGCAGGTCAGGGTGTCGGGACGGGCAGGCGAACGGCTCATCTACGGTCTGCGGGTCAAAGCGTTCGCGCACCTGCAGCGGCTCGGCCTGCGCTACTACGAACGCGAACTCGGCGGCCGGATCATGACGCGCATGACCTCCGACGTCGACGGCCTCTCGGCGTTCCTGCAAACCGGACTCGCCACCGCGCTGGCCAGTTCCATGACCATCGCGGGCGTCGTGGTCGCGCTGCTCGTGGTCGACGCCGATCTCGCCCCCGTGGTGCTGGTGCTGCTGCCACTGCTCGCGGTGGCCACCGTGCTGTTCCGCCGCGCCTCGATTCCGGCCTACAACCTGGCGCGGGAACGGGTCAGCGCGGTCAACGCCTACCTGCAGGAGAACGTCGACAATATCGAGGTCACCCAGGCCTACCGGCGCGAAGCGCACAACCAGGCCGAATTCGAGCGGCGGTCCTGGGCCTACCGCGACGCGCGACTGCGCAGCCAGGTGCTGATGGCGGTGTTCTTCCCGCTCATCGAACTCATGTCGGTGGTCGCGACGGCGGCCGTGCTCGCGGTCGGCGTGCACCAGGTGCGCGACAGCGTGATCACCGTTGGCACCCTGATCGCGTTCCTGCTCTACATCGACCTGCTGTTCGCCCCGATCCAGCAGTTGTCGCAAGTGTTCGACAGTTATCAACAGGCGGTGGTCGGCGTCGACCGGCTCGGCGAACTGTTCCGCACCGAGGTCACCACACCCGACCATCCCGAAGCGCGACCGGTCGACAGCCTGCGTGGCGACATCGAGCTGCGCGCAATGGGTTTCACCTACGAGCCCGGCGCGCCCGACGTGCTCGGCGGGGTGCACCTCACCATCGCCGCCGGGCAGACGGTCGCGCTGGTCGGCGAGACCGGCGCGGGCAAATCCACCCTCGTCAAACTCATCGCCCGCTACTACGACCCCACCGACGGCGCGGTCCTCGTCGACGGAATCGACCTGCGCCACTACCGATTACGCGACTTCCGCAAACGCCTCGGCGTGGTGCCGCAGGAACCGTTCCTGTTCGGCGACACCGTGCACGCGGCCATCTCCTACGGCCGCCCCGACGCCTCCCCCGCCGACATCGAATGGGCGGCACGCGCGGTCGGCGCGCACGAGATGATCGCCGCCCTCGAGCACGGCTACTACCAGCCCATCGGCGAACACGGACGCAGCATGTCCGCGGGCCAACGCCAACTGCTCGCCCTGGCCCGCGCCCAACTGGTCGAACCCGACATCCTCATCCTCGATGAGGCCACCGCCTCCCTCGACCTGGCGACCGAAGCCCGGGTCCGCGCCGCCGTCGACGTCCTCACCGCGGGTAGAACCACCATCGTGGTCGCCCACCGCCTGGCCACCGCCGCCAACGCCGACCTCATCGCCGTCGTCGGCGCGGGCAAGCTGGTCCAGGTCGGCACCCACACCGAACTCCTCGCCGTGGACGGACCGTACCGCGACTTGTGGGCGGCCTACGTCGGCGACGGCCACGAGTCCAACACCGACGACGACCTCACCGAAGCCCGGAACTGAGAGGACAGGTCCGAGGCAACCCCCTATGCCCACACGAGCGGCCACGCAGGTGCTACCTACTCGAAGCCCATTCAGCTCTGCTCGGTACCAGTGTGTGGCCAACCACGAATCGGCTTGCACCGAATCCGGATCGGCACTACCCACTCTGGTCCAAGCGGGTGATCGGCAGCCAATGCGCGACCTCACCCGCCCGACTCCCCGACGCCGACACCGCCCCCGACGCCACAGCGGCCTCGAAATCCAACAACCCCGTGGCCAACAGCAACCAGGTGCGCGGATCCGTCTCCACCACATTCGGCGGCGTCCCCCTGGTATGCCTCGGCCCCGCCACACACTGCACCGCAACGAACGGCGGCACCCGAACCTCCACCGAATGCCCCGGCGCCGAAGCCGCCAACGCCCGCACGGTCCCCCGCACCGCCGCCGCCAACTCCCCCCGAGCGGGCGCCCCGACCCCCTCGTCCCGCAACCACTGGCTCACCGCGACCACCGCCGCCCGCACCTCAGCCGGATCCACACTCGCACGCGCCACCCACCGACCCTACCGCCGACTCCCGAGGCGACTCACGGGGACAAGTGGACCCCCACGAAGTCCCGTCCCTCCGTCACGGGAGCAGTCGGGACGCCGTTCCGATCACGGTGTCATGACGCGCGCCCGCGCCGCCGCGCGCGGCGCCAGGACACCTCCCGCATTCAGCGCGAAGTGGAACAGGGCGGGCGCGGTCACGCTTCGGGCGTTGCGGGCGAGGCGGTCGAAGAGCAGGCCCGCGAGGGTGGTCGTGGCGATGGTGGCCGCGATGTTGTCGTTCGCGGTGCGGGCGGGGGCTACGTGGCAGAGACCGAAGGTGAGGGCGGAGGTCAGGCGGGCAGCTCCGGGGCCGAGGGTGGCGTCGAGCAGTGGGGTCAGGGTGGCTCGGAAGATCAGTTCTTCGCTGTAGACGGTGCCGATGGGGATGTGGATGGTCACCCATTCGACGGCGCCGGTATCGCCTCGGTCGGCGAATTCGGTCATGGCGGCGCGAAGGGGTGGGATAGTGAGCGCGGCAGCGTATCCGGCGGCTACGACCGAGGCCGCGACTAATCCGTGGCGAAGGCCGCGGGGGGCGGTCCAGTTCGGTCGGCCGCCGAACAGGCAGGCGTAGGCGGTCGCTACGGCGGCGTTGGCTGCGGTGCGGCCGCGGTGATCCAACGGTAGCGACGGGCGGACGCTGTTGCTCCACAGAATCGGGATGACCACGGCGGCAGCGGTTTTCAGAATGCGGGCGGACCTCATTTGGTTTCCCGCTCGAACTCCTCGGCGGACTCCAGCTGGAACCGAACCCGTTCGGCCAGTTCGGGATTCCAGCCGGGCGGCTGCGCGATGGCGGCCCACGCGTCCATCACCAGACTCCCGTAGCGGTGCCCGTGGCCGTCGGATACGCCTTGGGCGTTGGTGAGATCGGCGGCGACCTGCCAGAAGGTCACGAAGGGTGACCAGCGCATCTGGGAGGAAACGTCGGAGCCGCGCGGTTCCGACAGCCAATCCGGCCGGGAGAAGATGAGATCCGTCGACCACCAGACGATCGGGTCGGAGGCGTGCTGGAGGTAGGCGATGCGCGGGGCGCGCCATTCGGTGTCGGGGCGCGCGAGATCGTCACTGTCGGAGGCGAATCGGACCACGAGGCCGTCGGCGTAGACCGGTTCCACCTCCCGCGATCCCGGGTCGCGTCGCGAAACGAACTGCTTCCACAGTCGATTCGAGTTCGGCGGGCCGACCCACAGCGCGCCGTCCACCTTCGCCCGCAGGTCGGCAACGCCGTCGAAGGCCCCCTCCGAACCCTGCGAACCCAGACTCTCCCCGTACACGAACAGCTTCGGCCGCTGCCCGGCCGGACGCTGCGACAACCGCTCGTGGACCGCGTCGAACAGGTCGCGGCCCGCGTCCATGGCCTTGCCTCGGTCGGCGAGGAAGGACAGCGCGCTGGGCAGATACGAGTACTGCGTGGCCACGATGGCGCTGTCGCCGCCGTACATGTATTCGATGGACCCGGCCGCCATCGAATTGACCCAGCCGGTGCCGGTGGTGGTGACAACCACGATGACGGCACGGTCGAAGGCGCCGGTGCGTTCCAGTTCGTCGACGGCGAGACGGGCCTGGTCGACGCCCTCGGTCGCCGATTCGAGCCCGACGTAGGCGCGAATCGGTTCGAGCGCGGGTTTGCCGGTGACGGCCGCGATCCGGCTCGCGGTCGGCCCGTGCGAGACGAACCAGCGACCTTCGAAGCCGAGAGTGTCCCACGGCGCGAGCGATTCCGGACTGCCGGAGCGCTGCGGCTGCTGCGGCTGCACGGCGTTCGGCGAGGTGTAGTCGTTGCGCACGCTGAACGCCGAATTGGCGACCGCGAAGAAGGCGCGCGAGGCCACGCCGTTGAACAGTGTGACGGTGAGCACGACCAGCACCAGAATGCCCACCGAAGGCGCCAGTTCGCGCGGCACGCGAACCCAGCGGTTGAGTTGCCTGGCCAGGAACGACACGATCTCGCGCACGGTCCGGTAGACGGCGACCACGGCGGCGCCCACCGCGAGACTCAGCAGCCCGGTGCGCAGGTAGGCGGCGGTTTCGGTGCCGACCATCCCCATCAGCGCGGTGATCTCCCGCTGCCAGCGCGCCGACTGCACGAGCATGAGCGCGGCGGTCAGCGCGCAGACGATCAGGACGGCCGATTTGAGCGCGTACCGCACGCGGGTCGGCGGCGGACCGAGCGGGATGCGCGGCCGCACCCACAGCCGGAACAGCCATTCCAGCACGCATCCGAGCCCGTACCCGAGTGCCGCGTTGATACCGCTGATCAGCCCCTGGAACATCCAGTCGCGCGGCACCAACGACGGTGTCACGGACAGGGCGAAGAACAGCGTCGCCACCACGAGACCGGCGTAGTTCAGGTCGATGATGTCCTCGACGCGCCGCACCACGACCACGCCGCGCACGCGCAGCTTCGCCAGGGTCGGGGCCGACTCGAACATCCGAACAGTATGGCTCGCCGCGCCCGACGCGAGTGCGCGCCGCCGGGTCGCCACGCGGTCGGCGGGGCGCAGATCACACCGGCGACTACCCACGCGTCTCGAGTACTTCTACACGGTCGGCGCCGCCGCGAACGCCGCATACTCGATAACCATGAGCACTCCCAACGCCCGGCCGAAAACGACCTCGGCCTATGTCGCCCAGGCCGCGATCGCGTTCGGTATCAGCTTGTTCGGGGCGGGTATCGGCATCTTCTACCTACCGCTCGACATCTGGCAGCGCGGCTTCCTCGGCATGACCGTGCTGTTCCTGGTGACCAGCACGTTCACCCTCGCCAAAGTGGTGCGGGATCAACACGAATCGGCCTCGGTCACCGAGCGCATCGATCAGGCGCGCCTGGAAAAGCTGATAGCCGAACACGATCCGTTCAAATAGCGGGCAGTGCGGTCCACCCGGCGAGCCCCGCCACGAGGGGTCTCGGCTCGCCGGGTCGGCGCGCTCAGCTCGCCGCCGAACCGAACAGTTTCGGCAGTGTGCCCTCGTAGGCGGTGCGCAGTTCGGCGAGGGTGATGGAGAACTGACCCTGCACCTCGATCGAATCCGAACCCTGGTCGACCACGCCGATCCTGGCCCACGGCAGGCCGCGCGCCTCGCACATCTTCGTGAACCGGGTCTCCTCGGTGCGCGGCACCGCGACCAGCACGCGGCCCGTCGATTCGGAGAACAGCGCGACGAACGGGTCGGCGCCCTCGGGCAGCAGCACGCGGCAGCCGGTCTCACCCGCGAGCGCCGCCTCGACCACGGTCTGGGCGAGCCCGCCCTCGGACAGGTCGTGCGCGGCGCTGATCAAGCCGTCACGTGACCCGGCGGTGAGGATCTCGGCGAGCAACTGCTCACGGGCGAAGTCCACCTTCGGCGGCACCCCGCCGAGGTGATCGTGGGCGACCTGCGACCAGATGGAGCCGCCGAATTCGTCGTTGGTGTCGCCGAGCAGGATCAGCGTCTCCCCCGGCTCCAGGCCGAGACCGGTCGGGATGCGCCGGTGCACATCGTCGATGACGCCGAGGACGCCGACCACCGGGGTCGGCAGGATGGCGTCCTGGCCCGTCTGGTTGTAGAAGCTGACATTGCCGCCGGTCACCGGGATGCCGAGGGCCACACAGCCGTCGGCGAGCCCGCGCACGGCCTGCTGGAACTGCCACATCACGCCCGGATCCTCGGGCGAACCGAAGTTGAGGCAGTTGGTGACGGCCTTCGGGGTGGCGCCGGTGGTCGCGACATTGCGGAACGCCTCGGCCAGTGCCAGTTGCGCGCCCGTGTACGGGTCGAGTTTGGTGTAGCGCCCTGACGCGTCGGTGGCCAGCGCGATACCGCGACCGGTCTGCTCATCGATGCGGATCACACCGGCGTCGGCGTGTTCGGCCAGCACCGTGTTGCCGCGTACGTAGCGGTCGTACTGTTCGGTGATCCACTTGCGGCTGCACAGCTGCGGACTCGAGATCATCGCCAGCAGCGTCGCCCGCAGTTCGTCGGCGGACGCCGGGCGCGCGAGCCGGTCGGGTGTGTCGGCGATCAGCGCGTCCTGCTCGTCGGGGCGGCGCACCGGGCGCTCGTAGACCGGGCCCTCGTGCGCGACCGTGCGCGGCGGCACATCGACGACGGTCTCGCCGTGCCAGGTGACCACGAGGCGCTCACCGTCGGTGACCTCGCCGATGACGGTGGCCAGCACATCCCATTTCTTGCACACGGCCATGAACGCGTCCACGTTCTCGGGGGTGACCACCGCGCACATGCGCTCCTGCGATTCGCTGGACAGGATCTCGGCCGGGGTCATGTCGGCCGCGCGCAACGGGACCTTGGTCAGGTCGATGTGCATGCCGCCGTCGCCCGCGGCGGCGAGTTCGGAGGTCGCGCAGGACAGGCCCGCGCCGCCGAGGTCCTGGATGCCGACGACGAGGTCGGCCGCGTACAGCTCGAGACAGCACTCGATGAGCACCTTCTCGGTGAACGGGTCACCGACCTGCACGCTCGGCAGTTTCTTGCGACCACCGGAGGATTCGTCGCCGGAGAAGGAATCCGAGGCGAGCACCGAGACTCCGCCGATGCCGTCGAGGCCGGTGCGCGCGCCGAACAGGATGATCTTGTTGCCCGCGCCGGAAGCGAAGGCCAGATGCAGGTCCTCGACCCGCATGACGCCCGCGCACAGCGCGTTCACCAGTGGATTGCCCTGGTAGGAGGCATCGAAGACGGTTTCTCCACCGATATTGGGCAGGCCGAGCGAATTGCCGTAGCCGCCGACCCCGCGCACCACGCCGTCGACGACGCGCTTGGTGTCGATCGCGTCCGCCGCGCCGAAACGCAGCTGGTCCATGACGGCGACCGGCCGCGCGCCCATGGCCATGATGTCGCGCACGATGCCGCCGACGCCGGTCGCGGCGCCCTGATACGGCTCGACGTAGGAGGGATGGTTGTGGCTTTCCACCTTGAAGGTGACCGCCCAGCCGTCGCCGACATCGACGACGCCCGCGTTCTCACCGATGCCGGCGAGCATGGCCGAACGCATCTCGTCGGTGGTGCTCTGGCCGAAGTAGCGCAGATGCACCTTGGACGACTTGTACGAGCAGTGCTCGCTCCACATCACCGAGTACATCGCCAGCTCGGCATCCGTCGGCCTGCGGCCGAGGATTTCCTTGATGCGGGCGTACTCGTCGTCCTTGAGGCCCAGCTCCTTGTATGGCTGCGGGGCATCGGGGGTGGCTGCGGCTGCGCTGACGGTATCGACCTGCGTAGTCACGGAGTACCAAGGTCCTTTCGGCCGGACAAGGAGGCGACGAGCCGACGAGCCGACGTTCATCGTTGGAAGCGGTGTCACCGATGGCGGGCGAGATGCCTGCGGCCAGTCTAGAGGGGAGGTCGGCGCCGCTTCGCACCTGAGTGCCCCGGCCGCGACCTACTTCGCGTTCGGGGTTGCATCCGGTACCGGGGTACAGGTTTACCGTGATGCCATGACCGATAGTGACCTGCCCGAACAGATGCGGAATCTGTCCGCGTGCACCCTGCCCACCGCCGAACGCCCGACCCGGCTCGGCGAGTTCGACCGGTTCTTCACCGACTTTGTCGGCGCCACCGCGCGCCCGGCCCCGACCCGCCTGGAACTGCGACTCGAAGGCGGCGACGCCGAGCCGGTCGGGCGGGACCTGGCGGCACGGGAGTCGGCGTGCTGCTCGTTCTTCACCTTCACCTTCACACCGGACCCGACCGGCACCGTCATGGCGATCGAGGTGCCCGACCGGCACGTCGACGTCCTCGACACCCTCGCCAGGCGCGCCGAGACCGCCGTGCGGGCGCGGGGATGAACACCGGCTTGCGCAGCGGGCAGCTGGCCGCCGCGGCGGGAGTGAACGCCCAGACGCTGCGCTACTACGAACGCCGCGGCCTGCTCGCCGAACCGGATCGCTCGCTCGGCGGGCACCGCATCTACCCGGAGCAGGCGGTGACGGTGCTGCGGGTGATCAAGGCCGCCCAACGCCTCGGATTCACCCTCGACGAGGTCGGCGAACTGCTGGAAGCCACCCACTACGGCCGCCGCGACACCGACGCCGGACTGCGCGCCCGCGCCGCCGCGAAACTGGTCGAGATCGACGCGAAACTCGCCGAACTCACCGCGGTACGCGACACCCTGCGCGCCGCACTCGACGCGGGCTGTGTCGACCTGGTCGAATGCAGCGCGCACCCGTCCTGCCCGGTCCCGTTCGACCACGAAGGCCGCGACCTGACGATCGCCGAGACCGAAACGGGTGGACGCTGTGGCTGCTGAACTCGACAGACCAGGCCGCCGCTGGTTCGCGCCGATCGGACTCGGCGCGGCGCTGTGCGTGGCGTGCTGCCTTGCGCCGATCCTCATCGCGGCCGGGGTGATCGGCGGCGGCGCACTGCTGGTCGGCCTGTCCTGGTTGGAACCGCTCGGCTTCGCCCTCATCGGCCTCGGCATCGTCGGGCTGCTCTGGTCGCGCGCCCGTGCCCGCCGCATCGGATGCGATAGCGGCAGTTCCGACCGAGACGCGGGATGTTCGAACACCGGCTGCGGATGCGCGGATACCGCCACGCTGCGCGCCTGATCGCCCCGTGCCGGCACCCGCATCCGCGATGCTAGTAGAGCTATGACCTGTTCCGCCTGCCTCAGGCAAGTCCTGGACCGGTCCTCGCCCCAGGGCTGATCGCGCTCGCGGCGATGCCCCTCGGACCGGCGGTCGGGGGTGGGGCGCACACCGATACTCTGTGGGTCGTGACAGAACGCGCGCGGGTCGCGAAAGCGGCGAATGACCCGACTGCCACCGACTCGGTCGACCAGCACGAGTCCCCCGTCACCCGGCATCGCGTGCGTCTGCTCTCGGCCGCCGTTGGGCTGTTCGGTATCTCGGTTCTGGTCGCGTTCCTCGTGCACTGGTGGGGTGGATACCTCGATCTGCAGGTCTATCGCAACGGCGCGCGGGTCTGGCTCGACGGCGGCGAACTGTACGGACCGATGCCGCCGGTGGGTGGGATCGGACTGCCGTTCACCTACCCGCCGCCCGCCGCCCTGTTCTTCGTGCCGCTTGCGGTGCTGCCGCTGGTGTTGGCCGAAATCGTGGTGGTGCTCACCAATGTGGCCTGTCTGAGCATCGTGCTGTGGCTGGTGCTGACCCGCCTGCGTCCCGAACTCGATCGCTTCGCCACCCTGACGGCACTGATCGCCATCGTCGGCTGCGCGAACTTCCTCGAGCCGGTGCGCGCCACCTTCGGCTTCGGCCAGATCAACCTGGTGCTGATGGCCGCCATCGCGCTGGACTGCCTGGCGCGCAAGCCGTTCTGGCCGCGCGGCATGCTCATCGGCATCGCGGTGTCGGTCAAACTCACGCCAGCGGGCTTCCTGCTGTACTTCCTGCTGCGCCGCGACTGGAAAGCCGCGGGCACCCTCGTCGTCTCCGCGATCGCCGCCATCGGCCTCGGATTCTTGCTTTTTCCAGGCGATTCGGTGGAGTACTGGTTCAACACGGTCGCCGACACCGGACGCATCGGCCCGCCGTACTACGCGGGCAACCAGTCCCTCAAAGGCATGGCCTTCCGTCTCGGCGTCCCCGACACCGCGGCCACCGTGATCTGGATCGCACTGTCGCTGGTTGTGCTCGCTCTCGCGGCGGTGTGGATGCACCGCCTCATCACCGCGGGCGCAACGGTGGCCCCACTGCTGGTGAACGCGGCCGCCATACTGCTGGTCTCACCGGTCTCGTGGTCACACCACTGGGTCTGGGTCGCGCCCGCCCTGCTCGTCGTCGCCGACGGCATCGTCCGCGGCGCCCGACAGCGGTGGTACCTGATCACCGTCGGCGCCCTCACCGCACTCCTACTCGCGGGCCCACACTTCCTGCTCCCGCACTCCAACGACCGCGAACTCGACTGGGCTTGGTGGCAACAAATCCTCGGCAGCAGCTACGTACTCGCCGCACTGGGCGTGTTCATCGCCGCGATCGCGCTGTACCGCCCGCCGGTAAGGACCGAGTCGGCGGCGAACACGACATAGCGCAACGGCAACGCACGATCGATTCTTCATCGGGTGCGGTCGTGCACATTCGGATGTGGAGGTCGATATCGGCTCGAAGTTTCCGCCTGCCGGTCCGACCGCCATACGTGATGGCGGCTGAGAGGAGCCCTACCGATGAAGACCGTGCTGATCAGAAATCTGAGCGACGACGTGTACCGCGCCATCTGCCTGCGCGCAGCCGCTCACGGACGCAGCGTCGAAGCCGAGATCCGGGCCATCCTCACCGCCGCCGTGCGACCGGACGCGCAGATTGAACCCGGCAGCCGCGTCGTAGAGTTCGGCGGGTGACCGATCGTGAGACCTTTGCTCCCTTGGTGTTCTTCGAATACGACCACAAGCCCGGCAACTACTGCCTGATGCTCAGCGACGACAAGATGCTCGCGACCCAAGAGGTGTTCGCCGCCGCCGGTTACGAAGGCGGCGGTTACGACTGGGCCGGGGTCGCGCGGTCGGCCGTGCACGCGCGACTGCCCGAGTCGGCCGACCGGATCCGCTTCGATCCCGAGGCGGGCATGTTCGTTGCCTACGGCGCCGACCCTGACGCGCTGCGCGCACTGGGCGCGATCCTGCGCGACGCGGTGCACGACCACGAACTGCTCGCCGAGTTCATCCGCACCGGCGACCCCGACTGGTTCGACTGATCACGCGGGGGTGAGGAAGGCCGCGAGCGCCGACGCGTAAGTGGGCACGTCGGCCGCGCCCATCAGTTCGCGCGCGGAGTGCATGGCCAACTGGGGTGCGCCGACGTCGACGGTGGAGATGCCGGTGCGGGCTGCGGTCATCGGGCCGATGGTGGATCCGCAGGGCAGGTCGGCGCGATGCACATAGCGCTGCAACGGAACTCCGGCCTGTGCGCAGGCCAGCGCGAACGCGCCCGCGCCGGACGCGTCGGTGGCGTAGCGCAGGTTCTGGTTGACCTTCAGCACCGGGCCGCCGTTGACCTCGATGCGGTGCGCGGGCTCGTGCCGTTCGGGATAGTTCGGGTGTGTGGCGTGCGCCATATCACCCGAGGCGCACACCGAATCCGCCAGCGCGGCGAGGAATTCCGCGCGACCGCCGCCGCGGGCGAGCACCACGCGCTCCAACACCGCAGGCAGCAGATCCGACTGCGCGCCGCGATCGGATTGGCTGCCGACCTCCTCGTGGTCGAAGACGGCGAGCACCGGCACGGCGGCGCCCGGCTCATCCACCGCGGCCAGGAAAGCGTGCAGCCCCGCGTAGCAGGTGCCCTGGTTGTCCAGTCGCGGTGCGCTGACCAGATCGCCGTCGCGGCCGATGATCCGACTCGGCGCGAGATCGTGGGTCATCAACTCCCAGCCGAGGACATCGCCCGCCCGCACCTGCGCCCGCTCGGCGACGAACTCCAGGAAGGACCGTGGCTCGGCGCCGACTCCCCACACCGCGTTCACGTGCCGCTGCGGGTCGAGGGTGACCCCGCGCCGCTCCTCGGACAAGTGAATGGCCAGCTGCGGCACCCGCAGGATCGGTTCGTCGACGCGAACCACGTGCTCGCGCACCGCATCTCCCGCGCGCACGCTCAACCGCCCCGAAATGCCGAGGTCGCGGTCGAGCCATGAGTTCAGCAGCACACCGCCGTAGGGCTCTAGCCCGACCACCTGCCAGCCCGCCACCACCAGATCGGGGTGCTGTTTGACCCGCAGGTTCGGGCTGTCGGTGTGCGCGCCGACCACCCGGAATCCGGCGCCGCCCGCGCCTTCACCCCACGCCACGAGCGACCCGCCGCGCACCACGTAGTACCGACCGGGCGCGGCAGGCCACGCCGCGGCTTCGGCCAGTCGCGTGAACCCGCGCGCCTCCAATTCCGCCGCGATCGTGCGGCACACGTGGAACGGCGAGGGCGACGCGTCGATGAACGCGCACATCCCGGCGGCTGTAGCGGACGTTGTCGAAACCGGCATGCCAGCGATCCTATTGCCTGCCGAAGTCGATCGTCCCGGCCGCGTCACCCGCGCCACACGGGGCGACACGCGGAAATACACGAGGCGGTGCGGTGCGCATTTCCGGTTTCCCGGTATGCGCCGCGGGCGAGTACCGCATGGCGATGATTCGATTCGAAATCATCTAATTGCGAACGCAATGTTGCGAATGCCGTCCCGACGGCACAGTTGTGTAACCGCGATATTGCGCCGCAATGTCCGGTTCGTCACGGAAGCCCGGTTCAATTGTTGACGCGACCACTATTCGAAGAATACCGCGAGACGACCAATTGACCGACCGTCCATCTTGTTCGGTTGGAAGTTCGAGCCGATCGGTTATTACCCAGACGCGCCACGCCTGAATCCCCCTCGGGGAGATTCAGTCGCCCGAGTTCGCGACCTGATCGAGCAGCCGCAGCAGTTCCGCGTACCGGCGAGCGCCGATACGCGACTGTAATGCCTGCTCGGCACGGATTTCCTCGGTGCGAACCGCAGTGACGAGCTCAGCGCCGAGATGGCTGAGACCGATCAGGATCCGACGGCGGTCCTCCTCGGCGGCCACCCGGAAGATCAGGCCGCGCTCGGCGAGATAATCGGCGTGCCGGGTCGCCGAGGACGGCGGCAACTGACTGCGCGAAGCCAATTCCGTCATGGTCACCCCGACCTCTGTGGACAAATTGCACAGCATCGTCCACTGATCAGCCGACAGTTGTTTGGCGCACAACGCGTCGTCGAGGCGTTGTAGCCAACGTCGCTCCGCTGCTCGCAGCGCGCCATGCAGCGTGGAATATCCGCTTACAATGGTCGTCATAAATTCCGCCCGCCATGAATTTCGCTCGAACGAGAAGAAGAGTACCCAATGTGCGCGTTCGGCGACTATCCAGAGGCAACACTGGAGATCATCAACATTGTGCCGAGGCGGGGACCAGCCGGGATCATCGCGCCATCCTGCGACGCCGCCACCGCCCTTGCTGTCCACGAAATCAACAGCGGCACAGGCATACTCGGGCGCGAACTACGCGTGACGACCATCGACGGCGGGCGTTGCCCGCAGGTGGTGGCGAACGAGGTGTCGGCGTTGCTCGCCACCGGCATGGTGCACGCCATCACCGGCTGCCACGCCTCCTCGGTGCGCCGCGCGGTCGCGACCGCCAACGCCGGACGGGTGCCCTACCTGTTCGCCACCGCCCACGAGGGCCTCGATGAACAGCCCGGCGTCTTCCTGCTCGGCGAACATCCCGCGAGCCACACTCTGGCCGCCGTGCGGTGGCTGCGACGCGAATACGGCGTCCGGCGACTCGCGATCATCGGCAGCGACTACATCTGGCCGCGCGAAACGGCGCGCGCGGTGCGGCGCAGCCTGCCCGATCCCGCCGATATCGTGCTGGAACAGTTCGTGCCGATCGGCGCCGCCGACTTCAGGAGCTTCCTGCGCGAGCCCGCCCTCGACCGCGCCGACTGCGTCCTGATCCTGCTGGTCGGCGCGGAGATAGCGCACTTCAACCGGCAGTTCGCCGCGGCGGGCCGCACCGCGCCGCGACTGAGTCCGGCCACCGACGAGAACGTGCTGCTCGCGGGCGGCCCCGACGCCAATCGCGACCTGTACGTCCCGTCCAGCTTCTTCCTGAGCGACCGCCTGCCCGACGGCCTCGCCCGCCGCATCCGCTACCGGCGCATGCACGGCGACTTCGCACCCGCGCTGACCAGCTTCGGCAATGCCGTCTACGAGGGCATGCACGCCCTGCGCGCCATCGCCGAATCGGTACGCTCGCTGCACGTGCCCGACCTGCACCGCGCGTTCACCACCGGCGTGCGCTTCCACACACCGGGCGGACTCCGCGACTTCCACGGCAA
This sequence comes from Nocardia bovistercoris, assembly GCF_015674855.1. Lineage (GTDB taxonomy): Bacteria > Actinomycetota > Actinomycetes > Mycobacteriales > Mycobacteriaceae > Nocardia > Nocardia bovistercoris. The sequence goes on from NZ_JADMLG010000016.1 coordinate 131,428, forward strand.
CCAGGCCGTGCAGCCCTGCTATCTCGCGCGGGCCGCGGGCGTCGGCTTCGCCGTCGTCGACCGGATCTATTGACCGGCTACGCCGACACCAGAGTGTCGAGCACCGAAAGGAAAAGGCCCATGCCATCGTCGCTGGGACCGGTGAGCGGCTCGGTGGCGTGCTCGGGATGCGGCATCAGGCCGACCACCCGACCGTCGGCCGAGGCGATGCCCGCGATCGCGCGCTGCGAACCGTTCGGATTCGCGCCCGAGTAGCGGAACACCACGCGACCCTCGCCCTCCAGCTCGTCCAGCACCTGCGGGGACGCCTGGTAACGGCCCTCACCGGATTTCAGCGGGATGAGGATCTGGGCGCCGGGTTCGTAACGCGAGGTCCACGCGGTGCCGACCGACTCAACCGTGAGCCATTCGTCACGGCAGATGAAATGCAGCCCCTCGTTGCGGGTGAGCGCGCCGGGCAGCAGACCGGCCTCGCACAGCACCTGGAAACCGTTGCAGATGCCCAGAACCGGCAAGCCCTTGCGCGCGCCATCGACGACCTTGCCCATGACCGGCGCGAACCGGGCTATCGCGCCGGCGCGCAGGTAGTCGCCGTAGGAGAATCCGCCGGGCACGACCACCGCGTCGACCCCCTTGAGGTCCGCGTCGGCGTGCCACAGTTCGACGGCCTCGGCGCCCGAGCGGCGCACCGCACGCAGCGCGTCCACATCGTCCAGAGTTCCGGGGAAGGTGATGACACCGATCCGCGCGCTCATGAGACGCGGACCACCTTCCACTCCTCGATCACGGTGTTGGCCAGCAGCGCCTCGGCGATCTGCTCCAACTCGGCGTCGCTGACACTGTCGTCCACGTCGAGTTCGAACCGTTTGCCCTGCCGCACATCGATGATTCCGGCGAATCCGAGGCGCGGGAGCGCACCCGCGATGGCCTGTCCCTGCGGGTCCAGGATCTCGGCCTTCGGCATCACTTCGACCACGACTCGTGCCACGCGTTGCTCCTCGAGTGGTATTCGGGGGGTTACCCGGAAAGCCTAGTCGCCGTCGCGGGTCGCGGCGTCCTCGGGGGTCGGGTGAATCCGGCGTTCGCGAGCGGCGCGCGCATAGGGTGAACTCATGCGCATAGCCCACTTCGGCCACTCCTGCATTCTCGTCGAACTGCACGGCAAGAAGGTCCTGTTCGATCCGGGCACCTTCTCCCACGGATTCGAGGGCATCACCGGACTCGACGCGATCGCGGTCACCCATCAGCATCCCGATCACATCGACCCGGAGCGCATCGACGCGCTCCTCGACGCCAACCCGGACGCGCGCCTGCTCTCCGATCCGGAGACCGCGGCGCAGCGCGGCGGGCGTTGGGAGGCGGTGCGCGCGGGTCAGGTGCTCGATCTGGACGGCCTGCGGATCACCGGAGGCGGCGGCAGGCACGCCGTCATTCACCCGGAACTGCCCGTGATCGACAACACGGTCTTCCAACTCGGCACCGCCGACGACCCGAGCCAACTCGTCCACCCGGGCGACTCGCTGTGGGTGCCGTCCACTCCGGTCGGCGTGCTCGCCATCCCCGCCGCCGCCCCCTGGATGCGGATCAGCGAAGCCGTCGACTACCTGCGCTCGGTGCGGCCGCGCACGGCGATCCCCATCCACTTCGGCATCATCGAGCAGGCGGCGCGCGGCATCTATTTCGGCAGGCTCACCGAGATGGCGCCCCCGGCAACGGAATTCGCGCTCATCAGCCCCGAGGGCGACCGCGAGTTCTGATCCGGCGACGGCTCGTCGTGGCGCTTCGATACCCTCGCCCCGATCGGGCGGCCGTGCACGTCTCTACCGTCCGGTAGCCGGCGCTGCCGAAGGATTGCCGTAAAGCGCGAACTTCGCGATTCACTCGAATTCTTGCCCCCGGCCCTTCATTTCCGCGCGGCAGACGGGCCGGGTGACAAATGTTACCGACAAGTTCGGTACAACCACGAATGTAGCGACCGCAGAGCATTCCATGGCATGCTCCTAGGCCGGTCGACTCGCATTCTATTCTCGAATCAGCATGCAATCAGCTATCAGACCATCCGGTACGAATACCGATGGCCCGCCCGATATCAGGGCAGAACCTGCGGAACCGACTGCGGCGAGATCGCGCCGACCAGGATGCCGATGACGGTGCCCCACAGCGCGCCGTTGATCGCCCCGCCGATGGCTCCAGGAATCGCGCCGATGCCGCCGCCGAGCAGGCCCGCAGCGCCACCGAGGATTCCGGAGCCCGCCGCGCCGACCAACGCACCGGCAGCCGCGCCGTTCGCGAGTGGATCCGGGTTCTGCGCATCGGGATTCGTCGCCACCTCCTGCAGCGGCAGTCCGGCGGCGATCGGCGCGGCGGTCACCGGCTCGGCCACGAACCGCACGACCGCGGCGGGCGCCTGCGCCTGCGCGGGATCGGCCGATGCCACTCCGGCGAACCCAGCGACGACCGCGAGCGGCAGCGCCGCGACGATGCAGGTACGACGCGCATTCCTGATGGTGCTACGGAACATATCCCTGACCCCACTCTCCCCGACCCAAGACAAGGCCCGCGCATAGTCGCGGCGGGCAGTCAATTCATAGCGAACCTTGATTCGAATAGCAATATCTATACCGTCCAAGCCATTTCGATACGGTCACCGACGCGCCGATTCGGTGTGCAATACTCGCCGCGCCGCATTCACGATGACCGAATCGATCGTGACCGCCGTAGCGTCGGAGCCACTAATGCCAGAAGTTCGCCGACTCGCGCCCGCGACCGGTCATGGACTTCCGACCGACACGCCATCGATCGGTGCCGAAAGATAGCCCAACCGGCCCGATTCGACCGGTAGTCTCGATCATGAACACTGAGCTACACCGGAGTGCCGATAAACTGTCAAGCAAGACAACCAAATTCGCTGCGGCAGCCGCCCCCACCCGGGAGACTGGCAAACATTTGCCGCGAACCCGCGCCGGAGGCGATATGCCAGAAGAAGATATGCCGGAAGCCATCGAACCCGACGACCTGTTCGCCATGACCGGCCTGAGCCGTGGCGCACCCAAGGACGGATTCCCGGATCACGAGATGTTCCCCCAGGTCGCCTACGAGATCGTGCACGACGAACTGCTGCTCGACGGCGTCTCCCGCATGAATCTCGCCACCTTCTGCACCACCTGGGCCGACGACTACGCCCGCAGGCTCATGGCGGAATCGCTGGACAAGAACATCGTCGACAAGGACGAATACCCGCAGACCGCCGAACTCGAGCAGCGCTGCGTCCGCATGGTCGCCGACCTGTGGCACGCGCCCGACCCGGCCGCGCACGTCGGCACCTCGACCACCGGCTCGAGCGAGGCGGCCATGCTCGGCGGGCTCGCCGCCAAATTCCGCTGGCGCGCTCGCGGCGGCGCCGGAACCCCGAACTTCGTCTGCGGCCCGGTTCAGGTGTGTTGGGAAAAGTTCGCCCGCTATTTCGACGTCGAAATGCGCCGCATACCGCTGCGCGGCGACCGGCTGACCATGCATCCCGAGGACATCGCCGCCTACTGCGACGAGAACACCATCATGGTCGTGCCGACCTTCGGGCAGACCTACACCGGCCTGTTCGAGGACGTGGCGGGGATCAGCGCCGCGCTCGACGACATCGAGGCGAAGACCGGACTCGACATCCCCATCCACGTCGACGCCGCCAGCGGCGGATTCCTCGCCCCGTTCTGCGCCCCCGACCTGGTGTGGGACTTCCGGCTGCCGCGGGTGAAATCCATCAACGCCTCCGGCCACAAAACCGGCCTCGCCCCGCTCGGCGCGGGCTGGGCGATCTGGCGCGAACGCGCGGACCTGCCGCGCGAACTGGTCTTCGACGTCGACTACCTCGGCGGCTCCATGGCCACCTTCAACCTGAACTTCTCCAGGCCCGGCGGCCAGGCCATCACCCAGTACTACGACTTCATCCGCCTCGGGCGCCGAGGCTACTCCCGCGTCCAGAACGAGATCTACCGGGTCGCACAGCATCTCGCCGACGGACTCGGCGCGAGCGGACTGTTCGAGATGATCCACGACGGCGACCCGCGCCGCGGCATCACCGCGGTCTCCTGGCGGCTGCGCGAAACACAGGACTTCAACCTCTACGACCTCTCGGACCGGCTGCGCAGCCGCGGTTGGCTCATCGCCGCCTACCCGCTGCCCGCCGACCGCGACGACGAGACCATCATGCGCGCGGTGATCCGCCACGGCTTCACCCGCGACATGGTCGACCTGCTACTCGCCGACATGGACCGCTGTCTGACACTGCTGCGCAAACACCCGCTCGGCCTCACCCGAGCGGAAGCGGGCGGCTTCACCCACTCGGCCACCGCCGCCGTGCCCGCGGATCAGATCGCGTCCGCGCACGGCTGACCCGCACACAGCTCACGTACCCGCATGGGTGTCAGGCCCGCGCGAACGCGATACCGCCCGAAACCGTCCGCGTCACCCACGAACGCGACGCACCGGTGAACTCCGCGCCACGCTCGACGCCGCGCGTCGCCGCCCGCACACGCCAATTCCGGACGGCGACGCCGATCGGGCGTTCACGGGGTGGACCCGACCGGACCACCCGCGACGTCCCCGACCGCACCGCACCAATGGCGGCGTCTACTACGCCGCCCGATCCGCGGCGAACGGCTCCCAGCGATAGACCTCGCTGACGGCGCCGTGGTAAAGCGCCAGGTCGACGGCGTCGAGCACGGCCTGGCGCGGTCCCGAACGCTGCAACTGCGCGGCCGAGACCGCGAGCCGCAGCACACCGCCGCGCCGTGCGGTGCGCGCCGCGCCCATCACCAGCGCCCGGCACCACCACGGCTCGGCGCGGAAACCTTCGCCGATTCCGTACACCCGCGCGCGCTGCGCGATATTGCGCTCGAGGTCGATGATCGAGGTGAGCCCGAGCGCGAGCCGGAAACCCAGGTCGGGCAGCGCCTCGAGCGCGCCCGTCGAGATGTTCCAGCGCGGCGCGGCGAACAGCCGGGTCCGCAGTCGCGCCTGCTCCATGACCCGGTCCGCCGCCGTCAGCCGCAGCTTGGCCTCGTGCCTCGGCAGGGTGGCGAATTCGGCCCTGCGCCGCTTGGTGGCCGCCTGGTCGTAGCCGTGCAGCACGATCGCGTCGCCCTCGGCCCTGCGTTCGCGCAGCCACGACTGTGTCGCCGTGTCCTCGAGCAGCCGATACTTGCCTTTCAGGCGCGGCGCGACCAGCAGCGACAGCCGCACGTCCCGACGATCCATCTCGGCCGCGAATTCGATCGCGGCGGCACGGGTGGTATCCCGGATACCCGATACGGACACGATCAGCTCGGCGTTCATGGCGATACGATGTCAGGCCCACATGACCGGAACGTGCAGCCGATGTGACCGGGCGAAGAACTCCCCGTCACACTCCGTCATCGCGGCTTCCGGCCATCGACACCGGACACCGGCAACCCGCGGGCGAGCGATTCCTACTCGCCGGCGAGGCCGAGGATGTCGAGCATCCAGGCGTACTCGAAGGCCACTTCCTTCCACTTCTCGTATCGCCCGCTGACCCCGCCGTGCCCGGCGCTCATCTCGGTCTTGAGCAGCAGCGCGGCGTCGCCCGTCTTGGTCGCGCGGAGTTTCGCCACCCACTTGGCCGGCTCGACATACAGCACGCGGGTGTCGTTGAGGCTGGTGATCGCCAGAATCGCCGGATAGTCCTTGGCCTCGATGTTCTCGTACGGCGCGTAGGACTTCATGTAGTCGTAGACGTCCTTGTCCGCCAACGGATTTCCCCACTCGTCCCATTCGATGACGGTCAGCGGCAGACTGGGATCGAGGATCGAGGTCAGCGGGTCGACGAACGGGACGTTGGCGAGGATGCCCGCGAACAGTTCGGGCGCCAGATTCGCCACCGCGCCCATCAGCAATCCGCCCGCACTGCCGCCGTCGGCGACCATGCGGTCCGGCGCGGTGCGCCCGGAATCGACGAGATGGCGCGCGCAGGAGACGAAGTCGGTGAAGGTGTTCTTCTTGGTGAGGGTCTTGCCGTCCTCGTACCAGAGCCTGCCCATCTCGCCGCCGCCGCGCACATGCGCCACCGCGAAGACCGCGCCGCGATCGAGCAGCGACAGGCGCGCCACCGAGAACGACGGGTCCATACTGGCCTCGTAGGAGCCGTACCCGTAGAGCAGCAACGGTTTCGGGCCTTCGCCCGCGAACTCCTTCTTCCACACCAGTGAGATCGGGACCCGGATGCCGTCCTCAGCCACAGCCCAATCACGCTGCTGCGTATAGTCTTTCGAGTCGTAGCCGCCCAGCACCGGTTGTTGCTTGCGCAGCAGCAGCGCGCCGGTCGCAGGCACGTAGTCGAAGACCTGCATCGGGGTGATGAACGAGGTGAACCCGATGCGCAGGGTCGGCTGGTCCCACTCCGGGTTGGCGCCGGGGCCGACCGCGAACAACTCTTCGCCGAATTCGAGTTCGCGCAGTTCGCCATAGCCGCTGTCGGTCAGCGGCCACACCGCGACCCTGGTCAGCGCCTCGCGTCGATAGCTGAGCACCAGATGGTCGGCGAACGGGTCGACATCCTCGAGCCGCACGTCGTCGCGATGCCCGATCAACAGGGTCATATCCGACGGATCGGACACCGGGGCGTCGGCGAGCACGAAATTCTGCGCCTTCACCCCGTCCACCTCGTCGTTGTGCAGGATCAGGAAACGGTCGGCCCCCGCGATCACCGCGTGCTCCGCCGAATACTCGACGCCCTCGCGACGCGGCATGATGACCCGGAACTCGCCTTCGGGATCATCGGATTCCAACACCCACCCCTCGGTGGTGATCTTGGAACCCACCCAGATCATCAGGTACTTCTCCGACCGGGTCGCCCCGATGCTGACCCAGTAGCGCTCGTCGGGCTCGTGGAACACCCGCACGTCGGCGTCGTTCGCGGCGCCGAGGCGATGCCGCCACACGGTGTCGGGCCGCCACGACTCGTCCACCGTCTGATAGAAGATGTGGGTGCCGTCCAGCGACCAGGTCGCGCCGGGCGCCGTGCCCGCGACCTCGTCGCCGAGCAGCTCGCCGGAACGCAGATCCTTGACGCGCAGGGTGTAGCGCTCGTCACCGACGGTGTCCACCGAGTAGGCGAGCAGGTTCCCGTCGTGGCTGACCGAGAACGCGCCGAGCGCGAAGAAATCGTGGCCATCGGCCAGGATATTGCTGTCGATCAGTACCTGTTCGCCCGCGACCTCGGTGTCGGCGTCGAGCTGCGGCGGCGTCCACGCGTCGATGCCGTCGGCGCTCGCTTCGATCGGGCAGCGGCAGTGCACGCCGTACTGTTTGCCCTCGAAGCTGCGCGAGTAGTACCAGTACTCGCCCATCCGGGTCGGCACCGACAGGTCGGTCTCCAGGGTGCGCGACTTGATCTCGTCGAAGATCGTGTTCCGCAGGCCGTCCAGATGCGCGGTGCGCGCCTCGGTGTAGGCGTTCTCCGCCTCCAGATGCGCGATGACCTCGGGATTCTCCTTGTCCCGCAGCCATTCGTACTCGTCGACGTATACGTCGCCGTGATGCACCCGCTCGGTCGGCACACGCTTGGCGATCGGCGCCGCAACCACACTCTCGACAGACATGCGGTCCACCCTACTGTTCCCCGGTGTCACGTCCCCCCGAACGGCACAGCCCCCGATCCCCCCGATGGGGCGGTGCGCGCGCAAGTAGGCTCGCGGAATGCGCACTCAACTCGCCGCCCGCCTCGCCGCGGCCGCCGCGCTGTCGCTGGGCGCCCTCGGTCTCGGCGCGCTCGCACCGGCGTCGGCCTGTGCCTGCGGCGGCGTGGTCAGTCCGGGTAATGCCGCCGCCGTGCAGGACGAGGTCGCGCTCGCGGGCTGGGACGGCCGCCGCGAAACCATCGTGATGCGGCTGGGTCTCGAAGCGGAATCCGACCGCGCCGCACTCATCGTGCCGACTCCGAGCCCGGCCAGGGTCAGCGCAGGCACCGCGCAGACCTTCGCCGAACTCGCGCGCCTCACCGCACCCGAGATCGTCACCGAGCGGCGCTGGTTCGACACCGACGACTTCCGCGACGGCGCCACCGCGGCCGCACCGGGCGGCGGCGCGCCGACCGTACTCGAGCAGGTGCGGCTCGGCCCGATAGAGGCGACCACGTTGGCGGGCGGAACCCTGGACGGGCTGCGCGCCTGGCTCGCCGCCAACGGCTACGAGATGCGGCCCGAGGTGGTCGCGACCCTCGACCCGTACCTGAAGGAGAACTGGTCCTTCGTCGCGGTCCGGTTGACCGGCGAAGGCACGACGCTGCGCGGCGAACTCGACCCGATCCGCCTGAGTTTCGACTCCGAGCGTTTCGTCTACCCGATGCGGATGTCGAGCGCGGCGCGCGACCCGCAGTCGGTGCGACTGTACCTGCTCGGCGAACACCGGATGCGGCGTTCCGACGTCGACGCCGAAAAGCAGTACAACAACGTCGAATTCGCGGGCCGCATCGGCGACAGCACCGATCCGCAGTTGCGCGAACTGGCCGCCGACGGCCGCGACTACCTCACCGAGATCACCGTTGGCATCCACCAGCCCGCCGCCATCACCAGCGATTTCACGTTCACCGCGGCACCGAGCGACGACGGCTACCGCAAGCGGATAACCCTGGTCGACCACGTGGAGATCGCCGGATTCCCCGCGGGCACCGTCATTCTCGGCGCCGCGAGCCTCGCAGCGGTGGTCGTCTTGATCGCCGTGGTCCGGGTGGTGCGCAAACCGTCCTGACTCAGGCGCCGATCGCGGGTCCGATCGTGGCCCACGACGCGTGCAAGGTGTCCTGCCAGTAGGACCAGGAGTGAGTTCCGGTGGCGCTGTAGTCGATTCGCGCCGATATGCCCACCGTGCGCAACTGTCGGTCGAAGTTGAGGGTGCAGATGTTGACGCCCGCCTCGACCGGGCCGCCGAGGAAGATGTTCTCGGCCAGTTGCGGTTTCACCTCGGCCTCGTGCGGGCCGGGCACCCCGGTTCCGGTGGACAGGTATATCGCCTTGCCGCGCAAGCGATCCGCCATCCGTGACGGATCATGTTCGGCCCACGCCGGACTCCCCGGCGGACCCCACATGTTCAGCGGATTCCCGCCCCGATTGGCGATGGAGAACATCACCGCGCCGGTGGCGAGTCCGGTGTCGGGGCAGGCGCTGTATCCGGCGACCGCCTCGTACAACCACGGATTGCGGGCGGCGAGGATGAAGGCCGCGTTGCCGCCCATCGACAGTCCGCCGATGGCGTTGACGCCATTGCCGTCGAAGGTCGCGTCGATCAGCGGCGGCAGTTCCGAGGTCAGGAAGGTCTCCCACCGGTAGCGGCCGAAATGCGGGTCGTCCTGCTGCCAGTCGGTGTAGTAACCGGCCTGCCCGCCCACCGGGAGCACCACGTTGAGATTCTTGCCGCGGAAGAACGCCTCCGCGTCGGTGGCGTTGGTCCATGTGCTCTGGCCGACGCCGGGATCGAGTCCGTCGAGCAGGTAGTAGGACGGTCGCGAACCGCCGCCCGCCGGATGCAGGACGTCGACCTGGACGGTGCGGCCCATCGCCGGTGAGTCCACGAACAGCGACGCCCGGGTGGCGCTCACCTCATCGATGCGGACGATGCGCGCCGCCGCGGCCGTGGCCGGTTCGGTCACCATCGGACCGGCTAGAGCTAGCGCGAGCGTAAGCAACATTGCAGCTATCGTTCTTCGGTGCACTGCTCCACCTCCACCACAGCACAACAACGGCTTCAAAAGTAGCGCAAGCCGCCCGCGTGGCGGAAGGGATTCACGATGAGAGCCGTCCAACAGCAAACTGCCACTACCGACGCCCGAGCGCGCCGCGGATCGACGCGGCCAGGTAGTCCAGATCCGGACGCGGGGGACTCGTCGGCCGCCCGCGCAGCCCGAACCCGTCTCCCGGCGTGCGCGGAATCACATGCAGGTGCACGTGGAATACCTCCTGCCCCGCCATCACACCGTCGGCGAGAAAGAAATTCACACCGTCACACTGCACTTCACTGTCCCGCAACGCCCCGGCCAGCATCTGCCCCACCTGGAACAACTTGCCGCCCACAACCGGATCCAACTCGGCCAGCTCACGCGCGGCAACCTTAGGGATCACCAGCAGATGCCCCGGCGTCATAGGCCGAATATCCATGAACGCCACCACATCCTCGTCCTCGTACACCTTGGAAGCAGGCGCCCGCCCAGCAACGATTTCAGCGAAGATCGTGTACGGATTCACCCCGAAACCCTATCCCGACCGGGGTTTCGACACCGAACGGTCAGTGCGGGCCGAGGGTCAGAGGATCGGGGACGGGGTGTAGCGGGCGGCGTCGGGGTAGCGCTCGACGAGTTTCGTGACGGTTGCGACGACGTCTGTGACCTGGTCTTCGGCGGCGCCGATGAAGGCGGACTTGTCGGAAAGGGCGGTGTCGAGGGCCGGGCGGTCGAGGGGGAAGCGTGGGTCGGCGGCGAGGCGGTCGAGGAGGTCGGGTTCGCGGCCCTGTTCGCGCATGGCGAGCGCGACGGCCACGGCGTGTTCCTTGATGACCTCGTGGGCGGTCTCGCGGCCGACACCGGCGCGCACGGCGGCGATCAGCATGCGGGTGGTGGCCAGGAACGGCAGGTAGCGGTCGAGTTCGCGGGAGATCACGGCCGGGTAGGCCCCGAATTCGGCGAGCACCGTGAGGAAGGTCTCGATCATGCCGTCGATGGCGAAGAAGGCGTCCGGCAGCGCGACCCTGCGCACCACCGAGCAGAACACGTCGCCCTCGTTCCACTGCGCGCCCGCGAGTTCGGCGGCCATCGACGCATACCCGCGCAGCACCACCTGCAAGCCGTTGACCCGCTCGCAGGAACGGGTGTTCATCTTGTGCGGCATCGCCGAACTGCCGACCTGACCGGGCTGGAAGCCCTCGGTGACCAGTTCGTGGCCCGCCATCAACCGAATCGTGTGCGCGAACGAGGACGGCGCCGCGCCCACCTGCACCAGCGCGGAGATCACCTCGTGATCCAGCGACCTCGGATACACCTGACCGACGCTGGTCAGCACGGTCGCGAAACCGAGATGCCCCGCCACCTGCTGTTCGAGTCGCGCCAGTTTCGCCGGGTCGCCGCCGAGCAGGTCGAGCATGTCCTGGGCGGTGCCCATCGGCCCCTTGACGCCGCGCAGCGGGTAGCGGTCGATCAGCTCGCGCAGCCTGGTGAGCGCGATCAACAGTTCGTCGGCGGCGGAGGCGAACCGTTTGCCGAGGGTGGTGGCCTGGGCCGCGACATTGTGCGAACGGCCCGCCATGACCAGCGTGCGGTACTCGGCGGCGCGCTCGGCCAGCCGCGCGGCCACCGCGACCCCGTGCGCGTGCACGTGTTCCAGCGACAGCCGGATCTGCAACTGCTCCACGTTCTCGGTGAGATCGCGGCTGGTCATGCCCTTGTGCACGTGCTCGTGCCCGGCCAGCGCGTTGAACTCCTCGATCCGCGCCTTCACGTCGTGCCTGGTCACCCGCTCGCGCTCGGCGATGGAGGCCAGATCGACCCGCTCGACCACGCGCTCGTAGTCGGCGACCACGCCATCGGGCAGGTCGACCCCGAGTTCGGCCTGCGCGCGCAGCACCTCGAGCCACAACCGCCGCTCGAGCACGATCTTGTGTTCGGGTGACCAGAGACGCACCAGTTCGGGACTGGCGTACCGGGTGGCGAGGACATTCGGGACGAGGCTCACGAGTCCGTCAGTCTAGTGCCCGGAACCTGTCGGCTTGCTGCGGTATCGCGGGCGCCACGATATCGATCACCTCGAGCAGCGCGCCGCGCGCCATCCGACGCGGTTCCGGGTCGAGTTCGCTCAGCGCCGCGACGACCGCGCCGTCGACCACCGCGACCAATCGCCGCAACTGCTCCTGCCGCACCGACCGGTCGGAGCGGCGTAGGACATCGGCCAGCAACTCGTCGAGCTGGGCGCGTAGGCGTAACTGCACCTCGCGTAGCTCCGGGTGGCGTGCGGAAGCCACCGAACGCTCGTAGCGGGCGATCAGCTGGCCGCGCGCGGTCTCGTCGGATCCGATCAGCAGATCCAGCACGAGATCGACGGTCGCTTCCGCGCCGCGGCGCCGATGGCTCACCTCACCGACGCGCCTGCGCATCGCCTCGAGTTCGGCGTTGCCACTGAATTCGACCGCGCGGGCGATCAGATCTTCCAGTGATTCGAAATAGTAGGTGGTTGAGGCGAGCGGCAAATCCGCTCGCGTAGCGACCGAACGATGCCGTACCGCATCGAATCCGCCTTCGAGTAACAACTCGGCGGCGGCCGCTACCAGAGCCTGGCGACGCCGTTCGCCTTTCGGGGTCGTCGCGGTTATCACCGTGCCATCGTGCCAGTCGTCATCAGTTCATCCGTGCGAATCGATAGTGGAAACCCAGCCACTGGATTTTCTACCCCATCTGCGCGGCCCGTGGGACCAAGTGTGCAAACTTGTTGCCTTACTTGGCGTTCAAGCGCTCAGGTAGCCACCCAACCGTACCAGCGCCGCTTCGATCTCGGTGGTCGCCCCGGCGAAAGAGAAGCGAACGGTGCGATGACCGGACGCGGTGTCGAAGTCGATTCCGGGTGCGAGCGCCACTCCGGTGTGCTCGAGAACCCGCGCGCACCAGGCACGGGAGTCCTCGGTGAGATGGCCGATATCCGCGTAGACGTAGAAGGCTCCGTCGGCGGGCGCGAGTTCGGTGATCCCCAATTTCGGCAAACCGTCCAACAAAAGGCGGCGATTCGCGGCATATCGCCGAACATGCCCGTCCAGTTCGGTTTTGGCGTCCGGGGTGAACGCGTGCGCCGCCGCGAACTGTGAGACGGCGGGCGGGCACACGGTCATATTCGACGCGAGCCGTTGCAGCGCGGGCCGCAGATCCGCGGGCACGAGCATCCAACCCAAACGCCACCCGGTCATCGAGAAGTACTTCGACACCGAGCCGATCACCACCGCGGCGCGGGAAGTCTCCCACGCGGAAGTGGTGCGATTGTCGGAATCCGCGCTCTCGTAGGTGATGCCGTGATAGATCTCGTCGGAGATCAGCAAAGTGCCGTTCGCCTCACACCAGCGGGCCAGCGCGGCCAACTCGTCCGGCGCGATCACGGTCCCCGTCGGATTCGCCGGACTCGCCACCACCAGGCCCGCGGGCGGCTCCGGCAGCGCCTCCAACATCGCCACCGTCGGCTGGAACCTGGTCATCGGGCCGCAGTCGAGCTCGATCACCCGGCAGCCGAGCGCGGTCAGGGTGTTGCGGTAGGCGGGATAGCCGGGCCTGGCAACGACGACGGTGTCGCCCGCGTCGAAAGCGGCAAGGAAGAGCAAAGTGAACGCGCCGGAAGAACCGGTCGTCACCACCACCTCCTCCGGGTCGACGGAGTAGCCGTAGGTCTCGCTGTGATGCCGCGCGATTGCCTCGCGCAGCGTCAAGATTCCGAAAGTCTCTGTGTAGCCGAGCAATTCGAGGTCGATGGCGGCCTTGGTCGCGCGCAGGACCGGTGCGGGCGCGGGCGTGGACGGCTGTCCGGCGGCGAGCACGAGGACATCGCCGTGCGTTCGGGCGCGCTGGGCGGCGGCCTTCCACACATCCATCACGTAGAAAGGTGGGATGGTCGATCGGCGAGATTCTCGAGACACCTGTCCGACGGTAGACGGTCGGAGGTCGGCGCACTCGGCCGACGCCGCGATATCCCCGCGACCCGCCCGACCGCAGGCGATGTCACACCCGGCGCGCCGACGCGCGAGATTTACCCCGCGTGTGCCGCGCCACTAGGCTCTGACCGATGCTTGAAGACGCTCGGCGGGCGACGCTGGAACGAGTACGTGGAGTGGGCGGTATCGGCGTCATTCCACGGAACCGGCGTGCCGCGTCCGAGCGCACCCCGCGAAGTTTCGTGGGCGAACTCACCACCGCACCCCGCCGACTCACCGCCGCCCTGCACGGACTCGCGACCGCACCGTCCCGATTACGCGACCTACCGCGCCCCGACCCGCGAGCCCAATGGCGGCGACTACGCGAAGTCGACCACCGCGCGCTGCTCCGGAAACACCGCGTACTGCTCGTCGGCCTGCTGGCCGTGATCATCCTCGCCGCTGCGGATTCCCCCGTCACCTGGGGCGTCTCGGACCAGACACCCGACCCGGACCGGGCCCAACGCGTCGCCTTCGCCTACCCGCAGCAATTCCAGTCGACCCCGCCCTCGGTGCGCCGCTACCTCAACGCCATCGCCAACGGCGAACGCATCCGCGAGCAGGCCGTGGTCGCCGCCGCCGCTCGCGCCACCCTGGAACGAGCGCGCGCCGAAGCCGCGGCGGCCGTGGCGGGCGAACGCCAGGACTGGATGAACGTGGGCGTCGCCCCCCTGCCCCCCGGCTCGATCGCCCCCGGCGTCGGCGGTTTCGTCCTACCCGCCCGCGGCGCGTTCACCTCGGGATTCGGTTCCCGATGGGGCACCTTCCACAACGGCATCGACATCGCGGGCCCCATCGGCACCCCCATCTACGCGGTGGCTGCGGGCACCGTGATCGACGCGGGCCCCGCCCAGGGTTTCGGCCTGTGGGTGCGCATCCGCCACGACGACGGCGCCATCACCGTCTACGGCCACATGTACGACTTCTTCGTCTCGGTCGGCGAACGAGTCCCGGCGGGCATGCAGATCGCCCGCATGGGCAACCGAGGCGACTCCACCGGACCCCACCTGCACTTCGAGGTCATCCAGAACGGCCAGCACGTCGACCCCGCCGCCTGGCTGGCCCAACGTGGCCTCGGGCTCAACTAGGTCCGAAAGCGGGCCGAGTCCGGCGGCCTGGTCGAGCGCTTCAGACGCTGATCCTCGACTCCACCGCGGCCAGACCGATATCGGTGCGGAAGTGGCTTCCGGTCAGCTTGATCCGCGCGATCCGCGCGTACGCGTTGGCGCGCGCGGCGGCGAGATCCGCGCCCGCACCGACCACGCTGAGCACCCGCCCGCCCGCCGAGACCAGCGACCCGTCCCGCAGCTCGGTTCCCGCGTGCAGCACGGCGGCCTCGTCCTGCACGGTGTCCTCGGTTCCGCTGATGACATCCCCGATACGGGGGCGGCCGGGATAGTTCTCGGCCGCGATCACCACGGTGACGGCAGCGCCATCCTGCCAGCGCGGCGGCGCGACCTGCGCGAGCGTGCCGGTGGCGGTGGCGTTGAGCAGTTCGCCCAACGGCGACTCCAGCAGCGCGAGCACCGCCTGCGTCTCGGGATCGCCGAAGCGGCAATTGAATTCGACCACCGCCGGACCTTGCGCGCCGATCGCGAGACCCGCGTACAGCAGTCCGGAGAACCCGCTGCCACGTCGCACCAACTCGGCGGCCACCGGCTTCACGACCTCGTCGACGATCACATCCACCGTCGCCGCGGGCAGCCACGGCAGCGGCGTGTACGCGCCCATGCCGCCGGTGTTGGGGCCGGTGTCGCCGTCGCCGACGCGCTTGTGGTCCTGCGCGGGCAGCAGCGGCACCACGGTCTCGCCGTCGACCAGGCAGAACAGCGAGACCTCCGGCCCGTCGAGGAAGGATTCGAGCAATACCGGATGGCCTTGTTCGAGCAGTTCGGCGCCGTGGTCGCGGGCGGCGGAACGGTCGGCGGTGACGACGACGCCCTTACCGGCGGCCAGGCCGTCGTCCTTGACCACCCAGGTCGGGCCGAAACGGTCCAGCGCGGCATCCAGATCGGCCGGGGTGTCCACGATCTCGCTGTGCGCGGTCCGCACACCCGCCGCCGCCATCACGTCCTTCGCGAACGCCTTCGAACCCTCGATGCGCGCCGCGGCGGCCGACGGGCCGAAACAGGCGATGCCCGCGGCACGCACCGCGTCGGCGACGCCGAGCACCAGCGGCACCTCGGGCCCGATCACGACCAGATCCGCGCCGAGTTCCTGCGCCAGCGCCACGACCGATGGCCCCGAGGATGCCTCGACCGCCCGCACCTCCGCGTGCTGGGCGATGCCCGCGTTCCCCGGCGCCGCGAACAACGCGGTGACGGCCGGGTCCTTGCGGAGGGCGAGGACGAGGGCATGTTCACGGGCTCCTGAGCCGATGACGAGTACGCGCACGGCGTTCAGCTTAGGTGCAGGCGCCGCCGCCGCGAGCCGGAGCCCGTTACCAGCGAATGACGAGCGACCGACATCTGCGCGAACGCCCGCGTGACCGCGCGAAATCCGTTGCCGCCACACACCCCTCACTCCGCAGGAACGTGGATGATGGATATCGGCGCGACATTCGGTCCGCGCCGACCGTTTTCCGACGCGGCCGAAGGGTGTGCAGCGATGGGCCTGATCGACGGACTCATGGGCAATGCGGGGCGAATCGATCCCACGCGAGCCCAACAGGAATACGTGAAACTGATGGGCAACGGCGAAGAGATCTACGCCGCCTACCTGCTGGTTCGCGACGCCATGCTGTTCACCAACCGGCGCCTGATCCTGGTGGACAAACAGGGACTTTCCGGGCGCAAGGTCAGCTATCACAGCATCCCCTACCGCTCGATCACGCATTTCTCGGTGGAGACCGCGGGCACCTTCGACCTCGACGCCGAACTGCTGATCTGGCTCTCCGGTTCCGACACGCCGGTGCAGAAACGCTTCAACCGCCAAGTCGACATCTACGAAGTGCAAGGCATCTTGTCGCACTACGTCGCCGTGTAGTGGGGCGCGCGGCGGGCCGATGAGCAGACCGCAGCGGAACCGCTCCACCCACCCGTAGGCCCGCACGCGCGTTGTAGCCTGCGGGCATGGCATCTGTGTTCAGCGCGATCATCGCCGGTGACCTCCCGGGCCGATTCGTCTGGGAGGACGACGAATTCGTCGGCTTCCTCACCATCGCCCCCGTCACCCCCGGCCACACCTTGGTCGTGCCGCGTCGCGAAATCGACCAGTGGCAGGACGTCGACGGCGAAATATTCGCCCGACTCACCGGTGTGGCACAGAAGATCGGCCGAGCCGTGCGCACCGCATTCGACGCACCGCGCGCGGGCCTGCTCATCGCAGGCCTCGAGGTCCCCCACCTGCACCTGCACGTCTTCCCCGCTTTCACCATGGGCAATTTCGACATCTCCGGCGCCGACCCCAACCCCTCCCCCGAATCCCTCGACGAAGCCCAAACCAAACTCAAGACCGCTCTGCGCGACCTCGGATACGAAGCAAACGTCCCGAACTGAACCGACCGGTCCGGTTCGCCCGCGAACTCCCAGCGACCTCAGCGAGCGAACCCGGACCCGCCCGCCCCCGCCTCAGGCCGCAACCTCGAACAAGGTCAACTCCCGCGACGACGCGGCACGCTCTTCCGCCCGCTCCCTGATCTCACAAGTAGGCCCAACCCCTTTCGCAACCGACTCCGGCGAAACCAGCCATCCCCCACACCGCCGACAGTGCGCGACAAGCCGCACCGTAGGACGCTCATTCCCGACGGCCATACCATTTCTCCTCGGGCCATTCAGCTACAACCCGAGTCTCACACACCCCACCGACAAGTCCCGCCCCTCAAAATCCACGTGGCGCCACCGCAAGTCTCCCGGGTGCACGCGTGGCCGTCCAGCCTTGTCCACAGCGTGCTCCCTGGCATACCTCCGCAAGGGATGGGGCGTCTAGATCGTCACGGGCACCACGCTTGTATGTGCCTGCCGACGGCGCTCCAATGAATCCCTTCGCTCAGCATCGAATTCGCAGTCTTTGTAGAGCAGCAACGAGGGCTGGTTGTTGAGATTGTCCCTGACGACAACACCCCCGGCGTGCCGCCCATGGGCTCCCACGTACCGGTGCTCCAGCAGCCGCAGCCGCGAGCCGAAGCGCTCCCGAATCTCACCGTAGCTCTCGTTGATATGAATATTGCTGATCAATCCTTGCGAGTACGCGAAACAGGCCATCGGAAACAGCAGTGCTGAAACAATGAGATCAGCGATCTGCAACGCGACATGGGCGTCGGAATGTCCGAAGACCGGACTCTCGACCAGTCGCGGGTAGGGATTCCCTCCAACACGGAACCGCTCCGTCGTGATCCGGTGAACGGATGGGACGTTCTTCACCTTCGTTCTCGCGTCGAGAATGATCGCTCCCGAAGTATCGGCAGCTCGCGACTGCGCTTCGAGCTGTTCGGCGATCCCGGCAACGGTGACCGCATAGACCCAACGGGCAAGTGGCGCTGTTCCTTTGATGTGAATTTTGCCGACCACCTTCGCGTTGCTGTCCTCGAGCAGGTCGAGGGTGTCGTTCAGTAGCGAGTAGACCGCGCGCCGGGCGTTTCGTCCGCCATCGCGGACCGCCTTGCGCAGGTCCGCCCCCTTGATCTCGTGAGTGATCAGATCGCTCAACTTGACCGTGGGCTTGGCTAGCGCAGGCCGGTACTTCTTCTTGAGTTGTAGGAACTTGTAAACCAAGCCGTGAACCCGCTGGTTATCGACAACCAGTCCGGCGATGACAAGAGCAGGCGTATCGGTCGCGGTTCGGAGAGCCTGCTCGTCACCCGACTCGTCGAGGTAGCACAGAAGCACCGGTCAATGTTCGATGATCATGGTCGCAAGACACAACTAAGGCCACCCCCGAAAGGATGGCCTTAGGATCTGCCGCACAGTGTGCGACGCTTGCTTATGCATAACCGATAATGCCAAGTTCGGAACCCGGTTGCAACCTCATCACTCACGACGTGCCGATCCGCGCTTCTCCGGGACGACACGATGGACCAACGGGCCGGACGGCGCCCTGCCGGACGGCCGGCCATCTACGGTGCGGCGCGGGATATCGAGATGGTGCGAGACGTCGGCGGGCGTGAACAGGGCGTCCCCCCTGACGACCTTTCGCTTACAAAACCGGCAGAGCCTCAATTCACCGAGGTCCGCGGGTCGAGAGCCCCCTGTCAGGATTGAACTGACGACCTTTCGCTTACAAAACCGGCAGAGCCTCTATCCACCGAGGTCCGCGGGTCGAGAGCCCCCTGTCAGGATTGAACTGACGACCTTTCGCTTACAAAACCGGCAGAGCCTCTATCCACCGAGGTCCGCGGGTCGAGAGCCCCCTGTCAGGATTGAACTGAC
>NZ_JADMLG010000017.1 GCF_015674855.1 Nocardia bovistercoris
GTGAAACTTCCTTCTCATGACTTGGTAGGTCTTCTGAAGGATCACGCGGTGACCACCCTCTTCCCGGCTACGACACGCTCAGACATTTGCTGGCGTCCGGTCGTACACCATCCTGCTGGACTCAACCGATTCCCCGGCAACGATTTCGGGAGATGGTGTGCGAGTCGGGAAAATCTGGGAACCCCGGAACCATGACTCTTCCTTTCGATGACCCCAACGAGTTCCCCTTGTTTCCACCTACTGACGCCGACGACACGATCGAAGCGCTCACCGAGGCGATCATCGTGGGCGACGACCACTGGTTCCGAATGCTCGCCATCAC
This sequence comes from Nocardia bovistercoris, assembly GCF_015674855.1. Lineage (GTDB taxonomy): Bacteria > Actinomycetota > Actinomycetes > Mycobacteriales > Mycobacteriaceae > Nocardia > Nocardia bovistercoris. Next base: position 323 of record NZ_JADMLG010000017.1, read on the forward strand.
CGAGGCCACCGACTGACCAGCGATGGAGCTCTCGGTGTCCGGGCCGGTGAGGAAGCGGACGCGGTCAATCCCGCTTTCCTGTAGGGGGTGAGCAAACTGGCGGCCGAGCAGTTGTGTCTTGGCGCACGCGCGGCACCGCGAGACCGCCCTGACTGTTGTCGCGTTGCGGTACTTCACTGCGTCGACATCACGGCCGGATCGGCCGACGAACTGTTCGCTCGAGCGTGCCGGGCGTTGCTGCGGACCGGCGCCGAGGGGAGTCCGCGGTCGGGTGTCCACGGTCGAGGCGATGGGTGCGCACCTGCACTCGCGCCGAGCGGTGAATCCAGCTCTACGATCCCGAACGCGACACCCGCGGTCGCCGGGATGTGCCGTGTACGTTGAATCAGCGAGGCGTGGGAACGAGATCCCCAGCGTCACGTTGTGGGAGAAGGCGGGGGCCGAGTTCGTGCCGTTCCTGGCCGTGGAGTTAGGCTGCCGCGCTGGTTATTTGAGGGTGATGCGGAAACGTGGTGTGCCGTCGGGGTTGATGCTGTCGAGGGCTTGGTCGAGCAGGGTGTTGATGTCGATGGTGGGTGTGTGGGTGAGGGTTTGGTCGAGCAGGGGTTGCAGGGCGGGCAGGACGGGGGCGATGTCGGGGCCGATCTTGTGCAGGTAGGTGGTGAGGTTGTCGAGGAAGGAGACGATGCCGTCGCCGGTGAAGTAGTCGGAGGTGGGGCGGGCCTCGATGAAGACGGAGGCGGATTCGATGACCGCGGACAGGGCTTGGCCGAAGCGGGCGAATTGGGGTCCGGCGTCGGTGAGTGCGGGGCCGAGCCAGGAGATGTCGGCGCCCATGTGTTGCAGGTCGGTCAGGAGTTGGCGCAGGGTGTCGCGGCGGGTGAGGATGACCGCGGCGAGCAGGGTGGTGGATCGTTGCAGGGTCGCGATGGCGGTGTCGGTGCCTGCGAGTGTGCGGTGGAAGGTGTCGAGGAGTCGGGCGACGGTGTCGGGGTCGATCTGGTCGAGGAGTTCGACCATGCGTGCCGAGAGGGTGGGGATGGTCATGGGTGCTTGGACGCGGCTGGTGGGGACTTGTTGGCCGTCTTGGAGGTAGGGGCCGTCGTCGTTGTCGGGGTCGAATTCGATGTAGGGTTCGCCGAGGGCGGAGAGTTGTTCGATGCGGATGCCGCTGGCGGCGGGGATGCGGTGGCGGCGGTCGATGCGTAGCCGTACCGAGACCGCGCCGGGTGTTCGGTGCACGGTCTCGACGTGCCCGGTTTCGACGCCGTTGACCAGGACGGGTGCGTTGGGTCCGAGTCCGGCGGAGTCGGACAGGCGCAGGTCGAGGGTGATGGTCTCGCGGCGTGGGTCCATTTCGAGCACACCCAGGCTCATGTAAGCGATGCCGAGGGCGAGCACGAGTGCGATCGAGGCGAGTGAGGCGGCGGCGCGCGGGTTCATCGCAGGAGCCCGATCATGCGCAGGGTGTCGATGATGCGCGCGGTCTGCTCGGCGGCGGGTAGGCCCGGTTGTGCTCCGGTGTCGGTGATGTCGGTGATGTCGATCTTCGGGCCGTGTTCGGCGAAGGGGATGAGCTGGTATTGGATGAGGTCGGCCAGGGTGGTCAGGTTGGAGCGGGACGCGGTGTCGAAGGGGTGCGGCCGAACAGCATCGGGACCACGGCGCGGGTGGTCCGGTCCGCCGATACGAGCAGGGGCGCGGTCCAGATGGCGTTGTCGGCTATCGGTTCGAGGGCGGTGAGCAGGTAGATGACGCCGATGGCGGCGTTGACGCCGTCGGTGGTGTGTTGGACACCGTAGGGGGTGAGCAGTTGGTCGAAGGCGGTCATGTTCGTCAGGATCGCGTCTCGGGTCAGGGTGTCCAGGCCCTCGAGGAGGGTGTCGACCGAGTGCAGGTGCGCGCCGAGGTCGGTGAGGTCGGCGCCGAGATCGGCGGCGACGCGGGAGGTTTCGCGGGTGTCGGCGGGCAGGATCGTGTTGAACTGGCGCACGATGTCCTGGATGTCACCGACCGCGCCGCCACTGACGAACCCGGCCAGTCCGGCGAAGATGTCTTCCATCGCGGTCGCGGGGTCGGTGTCGGCCAGCGGAATTGTGGCCTCGGGCGACAGGCATCCCGGTGGCGGCGGGAGGGGTTCGGTGAGGGCGATGTAGACATCGCCGAGGGGGGGTGTCCTGGCGCAGCGCGGCGCGGGTGCCGGTGGCCAGGCGGACGCTGGATTCGATGGCGACTTCGGCCAGGATGTGGCCGGGGCGGGCGGGCCGGTCGGGGGTGGCGGGGGTGGGGTCGGCGGCGGTGAGGTTGGTGAGTCGTCCGATCTGGACGCCGTTGGCGATGACTTTCGCGCCGCGGGGGAGGTTGAGGACGTCGGCGAATTCGATGCGCAGCCGGTAGGTCTCGCCGCTGACGCCGGTGCCGGGCACGGGCAGGGCGGCGGGGTCGAACGCGCAGCCGGTGAGCAGGGCCAGTGTGGTCAGGGCGATCAGTGCCCAGTCGCGCGGCCGTGGGTGAGTCGTCATCGGGTGCTCACCGCCGCGAGGAGAAGGGGCAGGGCGGCGACGTCGAGGGTGCCGTGCTCGGCGGGCTCGCAGGCGCGTGAGCTGACGGTGGCCAGGGCCTGGCACAGGGCGCTGGCGCTGTCGTGCGGGATTCGGAGCGCGGGTGGTGCGTAGTCGATCGAGATCGCGCCGGTGGCCGGGTCGGTGACGGTGGTGAAGGCGGTGAGGATCGCCGGTGTCATGCGCAGTATCTCGGCCAGGGAGCCGATCCTGGCGGCGAACAGGCGTGCGAGGTCGGTGGACTGGTCGAGAGCGCGCAGGCCGGGTGAGCCGAACATCATGATCACGTCGTTGGTTTGTGGGAGGACTTCGGCGAGGTTGTCGACGAGTTGGCGGATCGGGGGGATGGTGTCGTCGTTGATGTCGATGAAGGCTTGCGGGAGCCCGGAGACGGTGGATTCGATCGCGGCCCAGTCGCGGGTAGCCTTGTGCGCCAACTCGGCCAGGGTGTCCAGGAGTGCGCCGAGGTGGGCGACGGCGGCGTCGGGGGCGGCCAGGGCCTGGCTCAGCTGCCAGATGACGGTGTTGAGTTTCTCGGCGGTGCCGTCGGTGGCACGCGCGAGTGCTTCCAGCGCGCCGGGTCCGGTGCGCTGGTCGTCGGCGCGCAGGTGTGCGGCGAGGCTGCCGAGGGCGTCGAAGGTCTGCGAAAGACTCTGGGGTGTCAGTGTTTTGGTGATGCAGCGGTCGGTGTTCCAGCCGGGACCGGGCGGTTGGTTGCCGACGAGCGCGAGTTTGCGGTCGGCGATGAGGGTGTCGCTGAGGGTGACCGCACCGACATCGGCGGGCAGGCGGCGCTCGGCCGGGATGGTGAAGCGCACGTGCGCGGTGGCGCCGGTGGAGCGGATCTCGGTCACTTCGCCGACCGGAACACCCAGGACGGTGACGGCGCTGCCGACGTAGAGGCCGATGCTGTCGGGCATCTCGGCGCAGTAGCCGCGCATCGCCGGGTGCGGGCGGGCGAGCCGGAAGCCGATGACGGTGGCCACGATGAGGGTGAGCACGACCAGCACCGACATGAATCCGCGGGAGGCGAGCAGGCGGCGGGCCATCAGCAGGCTCCGGCCGGGATCGGGATGCAGATGCCGGGGGTACGGATCGCGGTGGCGGACTGGTCGATGGCGATGCCGCCTTCGGGTGCGGCCAGGGGCAGCAGGCGTCGCTGGAAGGATTGTGTGGCGTCGAGCAGTTCACCCAGACGGGTGTCGAGGTCTTGTAGTTGCGGGATGGCCTCGGCCAGGGGGCCTGCCTGTTGTTTCCAGGTGGAGTCCCACGTGCGGCCCAGTGGGGTGAGGTCTGCGACGATGGTGGCGAGATCGCGCAGGGCTTGGCCGACTTGGGCTTTGCTGGTGCGCACGATCGCTTCCAGGGTCGCGAAGGTGTCGAGCAGGTGTCCCAGGATCTCGGAGTTGGCGGCCAGGGCGGTCAGGTATTCGTCGGCGGTGGCCAGTGTGCGGGAGATGTCGGTGTTCTGGGTGTCGAGGATGCCGACCAGTGCGTGCACGGCGTCGACGAGGGCGTCGACCGAGGTCGGGCTGGTGTTGACCGCGGTGGCGAGTGCGTCGAGGTTGGCGCGCACCGCGCCCGCGTCGATCCGGCGGACCGGTTGCACGGCTTCGGCGAAGACGCGGGTGAGGTTGTAGGGCAACTGGACTCGGTCGACGGCAATGGGTTTCGAGCCGAGAGGTTTCGTACCGGCGGGGATCACGGCGAGGTAGTAGCCGCCGACCACGGTGAGCATCCGCACCGACAGTGTGGTCTGCTCGCCGAGGAACACGTCCTGCGCGACACTGAACTCGACGCGGACGCGGTCGTCGCCCAGGTGCAGGGCGGTGATCTTCCCGACGGGGATTCCGGCGATGCGGACGTCGTCGCCGCGGCGCACGAATCCGGCCTCCGACATCTCGGCGGTGTAGGTGTGCTCGCCGGTGCCCGCGCTCGTGCCGATCACGGCGACCGCGGCCAGCAGCGCTACCACGCAGCACAGGCCGATCACACCGCGACGCAGGTCCCGCGCGGCCTCGGGACGAGGACCACGGGCGTGACGGGTTCTGCTTCGCCGCAGTGGGTTTCGGTTCAGGAGTGGCATACGGTGATCCTGTTTCCGGCGATGAACACCTGGAGAGCGGCCGGGACCTCGACGGTGCCGTGCGAGCAGCCGAGATCGGCGCCGGGGCCGGTCGTGGGCAGGGCCGCGGTGGCGGCTTGGAGCATGCCGGGCAGCCGGGACATGATCTCGGCGCCCTGTTGCGGGGAGGGAAACGCGGTGCGCAGCAGGGCGTCGAGGTCGCGGTCGCGTTGCCCGGTGAGGCCGAGGGTGTCGAGCATGTCGCGTAGCGGTGTGAGCACCGGCGGGATGGTGTTGGCGAAGGCGACCAGGCCGGTGAGTTTGTCGGTCAGGGTCACGAACAGCGCGGTCATGTTGGCCAGCAAGGCCACGGCGTTGCCGGAATTTCCGCCGAGGTGTCGCGAGATCTCACCGAGGTTGCCCACCAGCGCCGAGATCAGCCCTTGCCGGTCGGTCACGTGGTGGCTGAGTTTCTCGATCGCCGACAGCGCGGGCCTGAACCCGGTGCCCTCGCCCTGGATGACCGCGAGCATGTTGGTGGCGAACTGGTTGACCTCGCCTGGGGACAGTTGGGCGAGCACGGGCTGGAGCCCGTTGAACAGGGTGGTGATGTCGAAGGCCGGGATCGTCTGCGCGGCCGGGATGAGCACGCCCGGGTCGCGGCGGGCTTGCGGCTGGTCGGGTTGACCGACGGCCAGGTAGCGGAATCCGGTGAGGTCCTGGTAGCGGATGGCCAGGGTGCTGTTGGTGAACAGCGGCCGGTCGCGGGTGAGGGTGAAACGCACCCGCGCCAGCCCCTCGTCGAGGGTGACCGCGTCGATGGTCCCGACCCGTAGCCCGTACATGCGCACGTCGTCTCCGGCGTGCAGGCCGTTGGCGTCGGTGAACTGCGCGGTGTAGGTGGCGGTGTCACCGCCGAGGGGTTGGTCGATCAGCCGGAAGACCCCGGTCAATGCCACGACCGTGAGGCACAGGGCCGCGGCGAGGCGCCACAGCAGCGACGGGGTCGACATCAGCGGCCTGCCTCGGGGTGGGTGCGGTCGAGCAGGGCCGCCAACGGCCCGGCCAGGCCGGGGACGGTATCGAGTTCCACGTGCGTGGCCAGCGTCGGCCCGTTCGGTGTGTCACGGAACGCGGCGCGCAGGCGGTCGAGCAGTTCGGCGAGCTGGTCGTGGGCGCGCTCGGGGTCGGCGACCGAGGCGCTGATCCGGTCCAGTGCCAGGGTGATCACCGGCAGCGAGTCGGCGAAGTACTGCCGGGAGGCGCGCAGGGTGCGGGTGACTGCGGGCAGGAGTTGGTCCTGGATGTCGGACCAGATGCGGCTGTAGCGGGTGATGTGCTCGGGGTCGGCGAAGTAGTCGTTGGTGTAGATGGAATACAGCACGCCCATGCCGCCGGTGATCATCGGCGCCGATCCGGCCAGCGCCGATCCGAACTGTTCGAGCAGTACCGAGGACGGCAGTCGCCGGGTGTCGGTCACCGCGCGGGCGGTGGCGGCGATCGCTTGCAACAGCGGGGTGAACCCGCGCAGATCGCGGGCGGCCATGTCGAGCAATTCGGTCAGTGTCGGGGTCAGGACCTCGTCGGTGAGCACGCCGGTGGAGCGCAGCAGCGAGGACAGCGTGACATCGCGCACCCGCTCGCTCGCGCGACCGGTCAGGTCGATCACCGAACCGTCGGTCAGCGGGCGGCCCGCGGGGGCGGAATGCAGTTGCAGGGCACTGATTCCGAACAGATTCGACGGCGCGTAGTCCACGCTCATGGCATCGGTCAGATCGAACAGTTCGGATCGGGCCACCGTGAAGTCCAGGCGCTGGCGTCCGGGCGCGTCGGTGGTGATGGCGGTGACGGTCCCGACCCGTACCCCGTCCACGCGGACGTCGGTGCCGGTGGTGATGCCCGCCCCGACCTGCTCGGTGATCATCGCGAGCCGGAACTGCTCGGCGCGGCCGCTGTCGGGAAGCAGTCGTGTCGTGGCGGTGAGCGCGACGGCCACCAGAACCGCTGTCGCGCCGATGATCCGGGCGCGGCGTGGTCCGGTTTCGCTGCCGGGCAGAGCGTAGGTCGGCACTGTTTCACCCTGTGAATGTGATCGGGGAACGCAGTCCCCAGAGGACGACGGTGGCGAGCATGTCCAGGGCGATGATCGACACGAAGCTGGCGCGGATGGCGCGACCGGAGCCCACCCCCACGCCCTCGGGACCCCCGTGCACGAAATAGCCTTGGTAGCAATGGATCAGGACCACTGCGACCGCGAAGACAGTGACCTTGACCGTCGCGGCGATCACGTCGAAGCCGACGACGAACTGGTCGAAGTAGTGCCCGTAGGTGCCCGCGGGGGTGTCGTGAACGGTGGTCACGATCACCGCGCACGACAGGTAGCCCAGGATCAGGGCAACGACGAAGGCCGGGGCGACCGCGACGATGCCCGCGATCATCCGCGTGGTCACGACGAACGGAACCGAGCGCAGACCCAGCGATTCCAGGGCGTCGATCTCCTCGGAGATCCGCATCGAGCCGATCTCGGCGGTCATACGACATCCGGCCTGGGCGGCGAACCCGATGCCCGCGGCGATGGGAGCCAGCTCACGAGTGACAGCGATCGCCGAGATCAAGCCGCTGAGCTGCCCCAGCGCCATGAGGTTCAGCGTGGCGTAGGCTTCGATGCCGATCGAGGCGCCGATGGTCGCGCCCAACAGCAACATCAACGGCACCACCCCGCCGCCGACGACGATCGAGCCACGACCCCAGGTCATATCGATGATCGCGGTCAGGGTCTGGCGGCGATAGTGCACAAGGGTGTAGGGCAGCGATGCCAGGACCTGCCAGCAGAAACCCAGCACGAATCCGATCGACTCGACCGCGGCCAACGGCGCGATCCGACCCCGGAAGCGACCCAGGCGGCGCAGCCCTGAGGGCACATGTTTCGAGGCGACCATCAGGCGAGCCTGACCGGGATGAACATCGTGACCACCTGCGTGATCGCGGTGTTGACCACCGCCACCGCGGCCACCGACAGCACCACCGCGGCGTTGACGCCGTCGGCGACCCCGCGCGGACCACCGCGCGCTTCCAGGCCGCGTTGGCAGGCGATGACCACGACCAGCACCCCGAACAGCACCGACTTCACCACCGAGACCCAGATGTCGGTGGCGGTGGTGAACGATCCGAACGACTGCCAGTAGCTGCCGGGCGTCACATCCAGCGCGGCGACGGCCACACCGTAGCCCGAGGCGATACCGACCACGATGGTCAGCACGTTGAGCATCGGCGCGACCAGCATCATCGCCGCGATCCGCGGAACCACCAGCCGCTGTATCGGATCCACGCCCATCACGCGCATCGCGTCGACCTCCTCGCGGATCGTGCGTGCGCCCAGATCCGCCGCGATCGCGGCCGCGCCCGCACCGCCCAGCAGCAGCGCCGTGGCCATCGGCGCACCCTGCTTGACCACACCCAACCCGCCCGCGGCCCCGATCATCGAGTCCGCGCCGAGCTGGGAGACGATATTGCCGACCTGGGTGGAGACGATCACACCGAACGGGATCGCCATCAAGACGCTGGGAACCGCGGTCACCTTGATCAGAAACCATGCCTGGGTGAGGGTTTCGCGCACCGGGAAACGCACGCCGACGATATCGGTGACGCCGATACGCACCGCGCGCAGCACGATGTCGAGCAGCCGACCGAACGTTTGCACGCTCGACACGACCGTGCCGGTGAAATTGTCTCGCAAGATCGCCGTCAGCGCGGGATCGTGTTCATCCGCGGAAGTCAGTTGCGTCGTCGACACCGAACCTCCTTGTTCGACGTGATTCCCGCCGCGCCGGTGGGCCACGCGCAACGGTGAGATCCGGCCTCCGAGGACCGGATTCGAGAAAACGGGGTTTTGTTCATCGAGGGTGCGGGGTTCCCGAACTGTGGTAGCCAGTCCGATGCTGCGCCGGTTAAGTATCTTAATCCAGAAGGTACACTCGACGGCGAGATCCTGTCAACGAATAGCGGAGAGGTCGTGGTGGACTCAGAGGCCGACAGTGTGTCCGGCAGTGACGAGGAGATCGCGTCGCAGGCCACCGAGACCTTGCTGCGGGTGATCAACAAGTTGCAGCAGGGACGACGGATACCGCGCGACTTCGGCGCCGGTCCGCCGATGACGCTGCTCGAGGCAGAGATGTGCCTACTGATCTCGCGGCACGACGGTATCGCGGGCAGCGAATTGTCCGACATGCTCAGCGTGACCCGCGCGGCGATGTCACAGACCATCTCCAAGCTCAAGAAGAAAGGGTTCGTGCGCGATGCCCCCGACAGCGTCAACTACAAACGCAAGACCCTGCACGTGACCCCGCTCGGCAAGCGGGCCGCCGAGGTCGCCGAGGCGTATGCCCGCACGATGACCAGCGAACTGTTCGACATCCCGCGCGAGGAACTGATCGCCAATCTGCGGTTCATCACCAAACTCGAGACCTTCCACGACCGGGCCAACAAAGCCTGGGGCCTCACCGACCAGCCAGGACATTGAGCTTCCGGCGCGGTCGGGCCTTCGGCGAGCGAAAAGCCCACGGCCGTACGACTTGTCGCCACAGCGTCGCCGCGCAGCGTTCCGAGGTGCCCACGCGCGGAGAGTGACAGTGCTCGAATCGCCGCTCGCCTCGACCGACTCGGCGCACGAGCCGATGTCGCACCCCCGGGAGGAGGGACGCTCGTAGTTCACCCGCCGATGCCGATGGCGGCGTCGCTTCGTCGTCGCCAAGGTGGCACCGACCGAAGGCGGGTGATTGACAGGAGCACGCGCGTCCGCCTAACTTGTCGGTTAAGTTACTTAATGCATATCGGTGATCCGGCCCGGCGCCACTCGCGCGCACTCGTCAGGGCTCGATCCGACCCGGTCCGGGATTCTGCCCGCCGGAGGAAAGGGTGCACATGCGCACTGACGTACTCGTCGTGATCGGCCTCGGAGGAATCGGCAGAGCGGTCGCCGGACGCTGCGGGGCGGGCCGCCCGATCGTGCCGGCCGACCGCGATCCCACGGCCTTGCGCAGCCTCGAACGGGAACTCGGCGAGCAAGGCCACGCCGTCACCACCCACCCTGTCGACATCACCGACCGCGCTCAGGTGCGCGAGCCGGCCCGCGCGGCCTCCGAGGTGGGCGCGGTGAGCGCCGTCGTGCACACCGCGGGGGTATCGCCCACCCAGGCCGCACCCGAACAGATCTTCACGGTCGACTCCTCGACCCGGTCAACGGCGCCACCATCGCGGCCATGGTCGAGAGTTCACCGCTGCGACGCGTCGGGACTCCCGCCGATATCGCCGCGGTCACCGACTTCCTGCTCGGCGACGACGCTGGACACCTCACCGGCACAGACCTTCTCGTCGACGGCGGCATCCTCGCCGCCCTGACCACCGGCCACGTCGCCACTCCCGCCTGACCGGCCACCACCTCGAAGGACACACCACGGTGAGCGCACCCGCCGACCCCACAGCCACCCCCGCCCGCAACGACTCTCTCACGGCCGATCCGCCGAAATTCCGCCTCCTCTCGGCCAACCCGGGAAAACGCCGCACCGAACTGATCTACGCGATCTGGTTCCTGCTCACCGTCCCCATCCAGGGATTCGTCGTGCTGAACCTGAGCTACGACAAACCCAACGACCCCGCCCTCGTCGGGCAGGCCGTGGTAATGGGTGCGGGAATGCTGTTGCTGCCCTTGATATTACGCGCACGCGAGGACAAAGGTCTGCCGCTGCGCGAACTCTACGGCTTCCGCATGGGAATCTTCCTGCTGATCTTCGCCTGCCTGGGCGGATTCATCGGCACCGACCCCTGGTACGAGGTCCTGCACGGGCACTTCGCCTTCAACACCGAACTCAACCCCAACGGCGTGCCGCTGTTCATGCTGCCCATGACCATCAGCGTCTTCGGCTTCTACTCGGTGCTTCTGGGCACCCTCTACCGCATCCTCACCCAGCTGCTCGACCGCACGAACACGGTCCTGGCCAGAGACAACCTCATCCGCCACGCGGTGCTGTGCGCGCTGATCGCGCCGATCATGCCCCTGGCCGAGACCTTCGCCTACACCGGCTCGAACTACTGCTTCGACAACGGTGTCGGCATGTGGGGACTCAACGTGCTCATCTACGGTGCCTGGCATTTTTCCTCGCTGCTGTTCTACACCCGCTGGGACACCGCACCCGATCAACGCACACCACTGGCGACGGTGATCCTGTCCGCCTTCGCCACCCTCGGCATTCTCATGGTCCTGATGGCCACCACCAAGACCTTCATCGCCCCGCACTTCGTCGAGGTCTCCCACGGCGTACGCAACCTCAACGACTGGAGCCCCGACAACTGCCTGGGCCCGCGCCCGTGAACCGCCATCGGCGCCCGAAACCGGGCCGAAGTGATCACACCCGCTCCGATCCGATCGATTCCGGTCGCGGAGCGATTTCGAATCGTCAAGTGCTTCCTCATGGGAGCTCGACAGCGGAGGTCGACAGATGAAGCGACGACAGCGGCCCGACGGCCTGCCCTCGGCGGACTACGTGGTCGTGGGCTCGGGCAGCGCCGGCGCGATCCTCGCCCGACGCCTGGCCGACACCGGAGCCTCGGTCACCCTGATCGAATCGGGCAGACAGCTCCGTGGGCCGCTGGTCACGGTTCCCGGAATGTGCGGCGCGATCCACGCGGTGACCACACTGCAACGCCGCGTCACCTGGCCCGCCCACACGATCGCACAGCGACACATGAACGGGCGCAAACTTCCCCAGTCCCACGGGCGCGCCCTCGGCGGCGGCAGTGTGATCAACGGGATGGCGTTCGTGCGAGGCAACCGCCGCAACTACGACGACTGGGCCGCCGACGGCGCCACCGGATGGGGATTCGACGACGTGCTGCCCTCCTTCCGACGGCTCGAGAGCTTCGAGGACGGTCCCAGCGAGTTACGCGGCGGGACCGGACCCATCGCGGTGGAACGGGCCACCGGACTCGCCCCGGTCACCGAAAGTTTCATGGCCGCACTGTCGGCCACGACGGGGCTCGCCGCGAACGACGACTACAACGGCGCGCAGCAGTTCGGCGTCGCCGCGCTACAACAGAGCACTCATGCGGGGCGGCGGGTCGGCACCGATCGCGGATACCTGCACGACGCCCCGCTCAATCTCCAGGTGCTCAGCGGCGTGACCGCGACACGGGTCATCGTGGAGAACGGCCGCGCCGTCGCAGTGGAACTGGCGCGCTCCAAGGACAGGCGCCCGGTCGCGCCAGCACGAGCAACCCGCGAGGTCATCATCAGCGCAGGCTCACTGGGCTCCCCTCGGCTGCTGATGCTGTCGGGCATCGGACACGCACAACACCTGCGCGAGCACGGCATCGATATCGTCGCCGACCTGCCGGTCGGTGACAACCTGCACGACCACCTCTTCGTGCCGATGTCCTACCACGCACGCGGCGGGCGCCGCGCCTCACCGCTGGCTTTCGCCACCGCCATGGCACGGGAATCGGTACGCCCACGCTCGACTCACCTCGCGCACACGCCCTTCGAAGCCGTCGGCTTCCTCGACAGCGGAGCGAGAACCCGCACCCACATCCCCGATCTCCAGATGTTCATCCTCCCCATGGGCTACCCGGAGAACCAGGACTACACCTGGCCGCTGATTCTGCACCGTCACTGACACTGCTGCCCACGATGCTCTACCCCGAAAGTCGAGGAACCGTCCGGCTGGCCTCGACCGACCCCTTCACCGCCCCACTCATCGACCCCAACTACCTTGCAGACCCACAAGATTCGACGACACTGCTCGCCGGGATGAAACTGGTCCGAGAAGCTGTCGGGCACACCGCCGTCGCCTCGGAATTGGGGCGCGAGCTCATGCCCGGCACCGGCCCTGCCTGCGCGGATCTGGCAGACTTCGTGCGACGCAACGCCTCCGGCGTCTACCACCCGGTCGGAACCTGCCGGATGGGCACCGACGAACGCGCCGTTGTAGACCCCGAACTACGAGTACACGGCATCGAAGGACTTCGAGTCGCCGACGCCTCCATCATGCCCTCCATCGTCGGTGGCAATACCAACGCCGCGGCGATGATGATCGGCGAGCGAGCAGCCGAACTCATCGCAGGCTGACTTTCGATCGATGAGCCGCGGTACTGGCGAACACCGCGGACATACCGCTCACGTCGTATTCCCGGTGAACCGTGAAGGTTCACGGAGAATAGTGTCGATGACTATGGTCGATGACTGTTGTCCGTGTTTATGTGCGTCATTACCGTTGACCGAACAGTAGATAGATGTGTGTCGGTGGCGGCACCTGTAGCGAGCGGGACTCATGAACAGACGACGTCGTCTCATCCGCACGGCGGTCACCTTCGTGGTGTCGGTCATCGTGATCGGAGCTGGTGCGGTGTCGGCGCAGTCCGGGCGGGCGCTGCCCGACGGTGGCGCGCTCGGCGCAGGCTGGACCGCCACCCACGATGGGCTGCAACAGTATCCGAACGTCTACATCGAGTGGGACGTACCCGTCACGATGAGCGACGGCACCGTGTTGAAGGGCAACGTCTATCGTCCCGCCGACGCGCTCGGCCGCCCGGTCACCAAGCCGCTGCCCACGATCGTGAACCTCATGCCGTATTCGAAACTGGTGTCGAACGTGGCGGATTCGGCATTGAACGTGCCGGTGCTCGGCGACGCGGTCATGGACCTGCTGACCCGGTTCGACCTGTCCGGGTTCGGTCTCGGTGGTTTGACCGATATCACCAAGGCGTTGCCCGGCGGCTTCGCGCGGACTTTCGCGGTGGACCGGGATCTGGTGCGCAGCGGCTACACCCAGGTCGTGGTCGATGTCCGCGGAACCGGGTTCTCCCAAGGCATCTGGCAGGTGTTCGGCGACCGTGAACAGCAGGACGGCGCGGAGGTCGTGGACTGGGCCGCCGCGCAGCCGTGGTCGAACGGGGCGGTCGGCATGAGCGGGGTCTCCTACTCCGCGATCAACCAGTTGCAGACCGCCGAGCGGCACCCCGAAGCGTTGAAGGCGATCTTCCCGATCGTGCCGGGCAGCGACCTTCTGCGCGATATCGTCGCGACCGGTGGCGGTCTCGGTGTCGGCTTCCTGCCGCTGTGGCTGTTCATGGTGAACAACATCAAGTGGGTGCCCGACCTGCGTTCGGCGCTCACCGGCACCTTCGACTGGAAGTGGCTGGCCGATCGGGTCGCGGACCCGCTGACCTTCTTCGACTACCTGTTCGCCACGCTCACGGTGCCCAGCGTCGAGGACATCCCGCCGAACCTACGCGAGCTGCTCGAGGACGACACGCCGATACGCCAGTCCTGGCTCGGACATCCCGAACGCGTGCAGGTCCCCACCTTCGTCTACGGCGGCTGGCACGACATCTTCGCCTATTCCGCACCGCGCGTATACGACGCGATCGCGGTGCCCGCAGGGCACAAGAAACTGATCATGGGCGACACCTACCACGTGAGTACCGGTAGCGGGCTGGGTCAGGTCGGGGCGCCGCCGCGGTTGGACGTGCTCCAGCGGGCGTGGTTCGACCACTGGCTCAAAGGTATCGACAACGGTATCGACTCCTACGACGACGTGACGCTGTGGCAGCAGGGCGGCGGCTGGACCAGTACGAACGAATTCCCGCGTGCGGGAACGAGTTACCGGCGCATGTACCTGGATCCGGCGATCTCGGGCACCGTGCGCAGCGCCCACGACGGCACGTTGTCGGCCACGGTGGGCGGCGCGGCCCGGCTCACCGCGGCCCCCGGCCTGCTCACCCTGTGTTCGCGCGATTCGGCCACCGGCACGGCCGGGATCACCTCGATCCTCGACGCGTGCGCCGAGGACGCCAGGATCAGCGAGGCCGAGGCGTTGACCTTCACCAGCGCGCCGGTCGCACAACCCACGGTCGTGTCAGGACCGATCGCCGCGCACCTGAACACGGTGCTCGATGCGACGGACGGGTACTGGTCGGTGACGGTCAACGACGTAGCACCCGACGGTCGTTCCACGGTGTGGACCAGTGGTCAACTCCAAGCGTCGCTGCGCGAGGTGGACCAGGACAAGGCGAAGCGTTCGGCCGACGGTGATTACACCGATCCCTATCCGATCCTGACTCTGGCTACTCGGCGCCCGGTGGTCCCCGGCGAGCCGACGATCGTCGATATCGGTCTGACCGCCACCGACGGGATCCTGCAACCCGGCCATCGGTTGCGCGTGGATGTGTTCGCGCTGAATCTGCCCCGCGGTCTCCCGCTGCGGCCACTGCTCAACGAGAGCGGCCTGCGACCGCAGCATCTCGAACTCGACCCGAACCGGCCCAGCTGGATCAATATCCCGGTACTCGGCGATCCAGGATGGTGACCACCGCCCGCACGATCCGAACACCGGGAGCTCATGTTTCCCTGTCGCACGCCACTACCGGCCATGGCGGGGCCTCGCGCCCGATGATGGCTGGCACCGACGCGATCAGCCGGCCCGGAGACCAGGACGAGACGGGCATCGACATGGCGAAACTCCTTCTCGGATAACGCAACAATGTGTCGACGGGCGGTTGGCTGGAATCGGTCGCTCACGCGAGCGTGTGCGCCGACGCCGCGAACGCGACCGCGCGGTGCGCCGCTATCTTGCCGACCGGCAGGCGATCACCGCGTGCGAGACCAAACGCGACACCGAGATCGTCGAACTACGCCGCCGGATCAGCGTCATCGAAGACGAAGCCGCCAACCAGATCGAGGGTCTGCGCGTCGACCAGGGCTTCTCGAGAATGGTACGCGCGCTCCGCCCGCCGCGTGATCGAAGGGACGGGGCGTGAACTGCCCACGCCCGCCGAGCAGATGGCATTGATGGCTCTCGCTCTCGAGCACGGAGTGGTCACGCTCGCGCACACCGACCCCGACGCGATTCCTCGAGACGCCTCCCTCGATGCGGTGCAATTGCTGGGCGCCGCTCCGCTGATGGAGATTGCAGGGTGTGGAGGGTTTCGGCCACCACGGGCCGATCGGCGGGCATGAAGCCCTGCCCTACCTCCGCGAGACTCCGCACAGAGAAAGGCGCTGTGCTATAAATCACAATCGCCTAATTCTGCTGGTCAGGTGAAACTTTCGGGAGTACTTATCGGTCATTTCACCCCTGCTGACGCCGATGACCCGATCGAAGCGCTTACCGAGGCGATCATCGTCGGTGACGACCACTGGTTCCGCATGCTCGCCATCACCGAGGCCACCGACTGAGCCTGCTCGCGGCGCACGAAAAAATCATCGGATAGCGCGAATCCGCCCGTGACACTGCGACGCGGTCGGGACCGGTTCGACCGGCTCGGTTGCCGTGCCGCCCGGTGGCACGCGGATGTGCGTGGCACCGGTTCGATCGACGGACTCGGCCCCCGGTGCGGTGGCCTGCGACTTCGAGCGGGTATCGCGCGAAGTCGCCGTGGCACGGTGGTGACCGTCGATGTGCGCGCTACCAGGCCGATCGAGGCGTGGACGCCGCGTGTGGGCAAGATAACCGCGAGCGCAGGGCGCGGGTGCGGGGACGTAGCGTGATCTCCATGAGCGAGCGACTGGTGATCGTCGGTGCGGATGCCACGGGAATGTCGGCGGCATCGCAGGCGCGGCGGATGCGGAGGGCGGAGGATCTGGAGATCGTCGTGTTCGAGCGGGGGCGGTTCGCCTCGTATTCGGCGTGCGGGATCCCGTATTGGGTGGGTGGTGATGTGGCCGAGCGTGATGAGTTGATCGCGCGCACGCCGGGTGAGCACCGGGAACGTGACATCGATTTGCGGATGCGGTGTGAGGTGGTCGAACTCGATGTCGAGGGGCGTCGGGTGCGGGTGGCGGATCTGGAGTCCGGTGCCCGGTATTGGCAGGATTACGACGATCTTGTGCTCGCGACGGGCGCGGTGCCGATTCGGCCCGATCTGCCCGGTATCGATGCCGACGGCGTGCACGGGGTGCAGACCCTCGATGACGGGCAGGCGCTGCTGGACACGCTCGAGCGCACCGAGGGCAGGCGCGCGGTGGTGGTCGGTGCGGGTTACATCGGTGTGGAGATGGCCGAGGCGATGATCAAGCGCGGCTACCGGGTCACGTTGGTACACAGGGGGACCGAGCCGATGTCGACGCTCGATCCGGATATGGGTGCACTGGTGGCGACCGCCATGAAGGGGATGGGTATCGAACTGGTCTGCGAGGCCGAGGTCACCGGCATCCGTGTCGGGGAAGATGGGCGCGCGTGCGGGGTGATGACCGAGTCGGCGGAGTATCCGGCCGACGTGGTGATCCTCGGCATCGGCGTGCGTCCTGCGACCGAACTGGCTCGCGCCGCCGGACTTCCGCTGGGCGATTCCGGCGGGCTGCGCACCGATCTGGCGATGCGGGTGCGCGGCCACGACAACATCTGGGCCGGCGGTGACTGCGTCGAGGTGCTCGAACTGGTGTCGGGCCGTTTCCGCCACATTCCGCTCGGCACGCACGCGAACAAGCACGGCCAGGTCATCGGCGCGGGTATCGGCGGCGGCTACGCCACGTTCCCGGGTGTGGTCGGCACGGCGGTGAGCAAGGTCTGTGAGCTCGAGGTCGCGCGCACCGGTCTGCGGGAGGACGAAGCGCGCGCGGCGGGGCTGCAATTCGTCACCGTCACCATCGAATCCACGACGCGGGCGGGCTATTACCCCGGCGCGACGCCGATGACCGTGAAGATGATCGCCGAACGCATCACGGGCCGCCTGCTCGGCACACAGATCGTGGGTCGCGAGGGTGCGGCGAAACGCGTGGACATCGCGGCCGTGGCGCTCACCGCGCGCATGACCGTGGAGCAGATGACCGCGCTCGACCTCGGTTACGCGCCGCCGTTCTCCCCGGTCTGGGACCCGGTGCTGGTGGCCGCGCGCAAGGCGACCGCGGCCGTGCGGAACCGCCGGTGACCGAACGCGGGGGCGGGTGGGCGTTTCGATGGCCGCCCGCGTGGAAGACTGGCGGCGTGAGCGGGGCGAACGAAGTGGAAAGCGGAGCGGTCGGGCAGCCGAAACCCGATCGCGGCGATGTCATCGGGCGGGGACTGCTGTGGTTGGCGAAGTGGGCACTGTGCGTGGTCGCCATCGCCGCGGGCGCGTGGGTGCTCGGCTATGTCACGGCGCGGTTGTGGGTGGTGATTCTGCCGGTGGCGTTGGCGATCGTGGTCGCGACGGTGTTGTGGCCGCCGACGCGTTGGCTGACCAGGCGCGGTTTTCCGCCGGGACTGGCGGCCACGATCACGGTGCTCGGCTTCCTCGCGCTGTTCGCGGGCGTGATCGCGCTGATCGTGCCCTCGGTGGTCGACCAGTCCCCGGAACTGGCCGACAAGGCGGGCGCGGGCGTGACGCAGGTGCGCGACTGGTTGCAGGGCCCGCCGCTGCGCATCCGCGACGAACAGCTCGACTCCGCGGTGGACGCGATCGTGTCGCGGTTGCAGTCCAGCGCCGACCAGATCGCCACCGGCGTGTTCAGCGGGGTGAGCACCGCCACCTCCATGCTGGTGACGTTGTTCCTGGTGCTGGTGATCGCGTTCTTCTTCGTGAAGGACGGCCCGCGTTTCCTGCCGTGGCTGCACCAGACCCTCGGCAGCCGCAACGGCAGGCATATCGAAGAGGTCCTGACCCGCGTCTGGGTCACCCTGGGCGGTTTCATCCGCACGCAGGCGCTGGTGAGCCTGATCGATGCCGTCTTCATCGGCGCGGGCCTGGTGATCCTCGGCGTGCCGTTGGCCGCGGTGCTCGCGGTGATCACCTTCCTCGGCGGATTCGTGCCGATGGTCGGCGCGGTGGTGGCGGGCGCGCTCGCGGTGCTGGTGGCGTTGGTCGGCAACGGGCTCACCACGGCGCTGATCGTGCTCGGCATCGTGATCGCCGTGCAGCAGTTGGAAGGCAATGTGCTGCAACCGGTGCTGCAGAGCCGCAGCATGAAACTGCACGCGGTGGTTGTGCTGTTGGCCGTGACGGCGGGCGGGTCGCTGTATGGGATCGTCGGCGCGTTCCTCGCGGTGCCGGTGGTGGCGATGGTCGCGGTGGTGGTCCGCTACGTCGGTGAACAGATCGATCTGGTGACCGCGCCGGATTCGGTTGCCGCCGAAGAGGATTCGCCCAAAGACGAGGACGATTCGCCGACCGAGGACGCCGCTGCCGCGAAGGAGTGACCGATCAGACCCGTGCACGCCGGTCGGTGACGGCCCCGATGAGCCGGGCGGCGGCCACCGCGACGAGGAACGACAGCAGCGACGCGCTCATCCACGGTTGCGCGGTGAAGTGCAGCCGGTCGCGCATCCCTTCCCAGAAGTCGGTCCACACACCCGCGTCACCGGGATTGATCAGCTGGTAGACCGAAAGCCCGAGCACCCAGGCCACGATCATGCCCCAGCGTGACGGCGCGTCGGCGGCGGTGTTCCACGCGCCGCGCCGCCGCAGGAAGAAGTCGGCGACCAGCACCCCGAGCAGCGGCACGAATACCGACCCGATGAGGCCGAGGAATCCGAAGTAGTCGTCCATGTGCAGCCACAGCGCCAGCACCGTGATGAGTGCGCCGAGCGCGACGGACAGGATGCGGCGGTCGACGCGCGGGGCGAGGTTCTGGATGGAGATGGCGGTGGAGTAGACGTTGGCGAAGGACTGGTCAGCTTCGCGCACGACGAGGATCAGGAAGAACGCCGCGCCGAGGGTTACGGACAGGAACGGCCCGTACGTGCCGTCGCCGGTGGCCAGCGCCAGTGCGAACAGGCCGAGGATGTAGGCGACGATCTGCGTGAGTCCGTAGGCGCCGCCCGCCGCGGTGAACGCGGTGCGGGTGCCGCGTGAGTGCCGGGTGTAGTCGGCGGCGACCGGCACCCAGGAGATGGACACGGCCAGCGCGGCGTCGCAGGCGATCCAGAACAGATTCCAGTCCGATCCGAACGGGCCGGAACCGGACGGCCCGGGGTTCGCGGTCAGATCGGGCAGGCCCGCGCGGAAGAACTGGATGTAGAACCAGAGCAGCGCGACGGCGACGCCGATGGTCACGAACCGACGCAGCACCCGCACCGAACCCAGCGGCCAGATCGTGAGCACGGTGGTGAGCGCGCCCGCGAGCACCACGTACAGCCAGTGCGGCCCGCCGCCGAACAGTTCCTCGGCGGCGTCGGCGATGACGATGAGTTCGAAGGTGCCCCAGCCGATGAGCTGCGCGATATTGAGCACGGTCGGCACGTAGCTCGGTTTCGCCCCGAACAGCCCGCGCAGCAACATCATCGCGGGTTTGCCGGTGCGCGCGCCCGGCACCGCGGCGAGGCCGAGCATGAATCCGCCGATGACGGTGCCGACGACCATGGCGAGGATCCCCGCCGCGATCGACAGCCGCGCGGCGCCGCCCTCGTCGGGCGCGAGCACGGTGTAAGCGCCGGAGAAGGCGAAGAGGCTGACGCCCAGATTCGCCCAGAACGCGCTCTGGTCCCAGAAGGACAGCACCCGCGGTGCGGGCTGATCCAGGGTCAGTGGCGCCTCGTTGGCATGGACGCTCGATGCGGACATGACGCTGCTCGCTCCCTACGCCGGCATTACCCGGACAGGTTCATGCGGTCGGCGATCTGGGGTTCGCCCTCTCAGCCCGGCCGTTGTCCGAGCTCCCGCGGTTGTGCTGTGTCGCGCGCCGTCACGGGATGACGGCGGGCTCATCACCATACCGCTCGTCGTGTGTCCGCGCCGATCGAAGGGGCGGGCCGATCGCGATGTTCGGCGATGGCCCGCCGTGAATAAGATCGGTACTTTCCGAATTGAGAATGCTATTCTCATACCGGTGCTAACGATTTCCGGAGAGGAGGGAGGCCGAGATGCTGTTCGAGTTCGACGCCGACCAGCGGCTGTTGCGCGAGACGGTGCGAGAGGTGACCGCGCGGGAATGTCCGCCCGCGCTCATCCGTGACATCGTCGACAAGGATGTCGAGCCCGGCACGCTCTGGCAGACCTACGTCGACCTCGGCTGGACCGAGCTGACCGACCCGGCCCTCGCCGTCGAGCTCGCGATCGTGTGCGAAGGACTCGGCCGCGCCACCGACCCCACCCCCTTCCTCGCCTCGCTCACCCAGTTCGCGCCGTTGGTCCCCGGCGAGGAACAGGTCGAGAAGCCGGGCGCCGCCGTGTATTCCGACGTGGTCGTCGCCCAGGACGGGGCGGGCTGGCGGCTCAGCGGCACCGCGCGCCACGTCCTGGACGGCGATCGCGCCGAACGCCTCGCGGTGGTCACCCCCGCGGGCGTCTTCGTGGTCGACGCCGAGGCCGTGCGCACCACCCGCACCGCGGTCTTCGACCCGGTCCTGCACATCGCGGAGGTGAGTTTCGACGGCGTGTGGGTGAGCGCGAGCGACCGCAGCGACGTCGACGCCGAACGCGCCCGCCAGCACGCGCTGACCGGGCTCGCTCTCACCACCGTCGGCGCCTGCCAACGGATCCTGGACCTGGTGCTCGACCATGTCCGCACGCGCAAGCAGTTCGACGCCGCCATCGGCTCCTTCCAGGCCGTGCAGCACAAGGCCGCCGACATGCACATCGCGATCGAAAGGGCGCGCGCACTCGGCTATTTCGCCGCGCTCTGCCTGGCCTCCGACGATCCGCGCAGGCGCCTGGCCGCCTCCATGGCGAAGGCGTCGGCGGGCGAATGCCAAGCGATCGTGTTCAAACACGGTCTGCAACTGTTCGGAGCCATGGGGTTCACCTGGGAAAACGACCTACAGTTCGCGCTCAAGCGGGCCAAGGCCGGTGAGCTGTTGCTCGGCGGCGCGGCGCAGCACCGGGCGCTGATCACCGAGGAGTACCGTGCAGCTCTCGTTTGACGCCGACGTCGAGGCGTTCCGCGCCGAATTCGTCGCCTTCCTGACCGAACACCTGCCGAGCGCCGACGTCGCCGTCGAATACTCGCGCTCGAGCGCGGACGTGCCGGAATGGGCGCGGCAATGGCAGCGGCTGCTGTTCGACAACGGCTGGCTGCTGCCCGCGAACCCGCCCGAATTCGGCGGGCGCAACGCCTCGGTCATCCAGCAGTACGTGCACCTCGAGGAACTGTCCAAGCGCCGGATCTACCACAGCTTCAACCCGCAGGGGCTCGGCATCGTGGCGGCCTCGCTGCTGTCGTTCGGCAGCGAGGAGCAGAAACACAAGTGGGCGGTGCGCATCCTGCGCGCCGAGATCACCGCGGCGCTCGGCATGAGCGAACCGGGCGCGGGCTCGGACCTGGCCTCGCTGCGCACCCGCGCGGTGCGTGACGGCGACGAATTCGTGGTCGACGGACAGAAGGTGTGGACCTCCGGCGCGCACGACGCCGACGTGCTGCTGACCTTCGTGCGCACCGATCCCACCGCGCCCAAGCACAAGGGCATCAGCGTGCTGCTGATCCCCACGGACCTGCCCGGCGTCACCCGCCGCCCGTTCCCCTCGGTGTGTTCGCCCGACGACCTCGACTTCAACGAGGTCTACTTCGAAGGGGTTCGGGTGCCCGCCGAGAACCTGGTCGGCGAACTGAATCGCGGCTGGTCGGTGGCCACCGGGTCGCTCGGCCACGAACGCACGCTGCTGTGGCTCGGCTACGCCGACCGGCTCGAGGACCTGCTCACCGACTTCGAGCCGAGCAGCCCGGCCGATGTCGACGCCTACGCCAAACTCGTCATGGACACCCAGGCGCTGCGTCTGCTCGGTTCGGCGGCGCTGTCGCGGGAGGCGCGCGGGGAGCAGGACGTGGCCTCGCTGTCGATTCTGAAGGTGCTCGGCTCCGAGGCCGTGCAGGCGGGCGCCGAACAGGCGCTCTACTCGGCGGGACTCGACGCTCTCGCCCATCCCGCCGTCAGCTCGCGGCCGAATCCGATGAACCTGAACAACTTCTCGTCGGGCTGGTTCGAGCGCTACACCCGCAGTTTCGCGGGCACCATCGCGGGCGGCACCTCCGAGATCCAGCGCACGATCATCGCCGAGCGGGTGCTCGGCCTGCCGCGCGCCTGATCCGCGAAAGAGACGGGGGGGGGGGGGGGGGGGGGGCCCCCCCCCGGTCGCGGGGCGGGCCCGAGTGCGGGGGGGGGGCCGCGCCCCTCACCCGCAAATGAGCGGGGGGGGGTTACTCATGCGCCCCCCCCCCCGTTTCGCGTCGCGGCCGCTAGTGCCGGTCTGCCTCGACCTCGACACCGAAGGTGTTGAACGCCAACGCCAACGTGGTGTAGGCGCCGACGGTGAACAGGAAATCCATGCGCTGGCGTTCGTCGAACTGCTCCGACAGCGCCGCCCAGGTCTCGTCGGACAGCATCGACTTCTCGTCGAGTTCGTCCACCGCGCCGATCACGACGCGGTCGAAATCCGAACCGGGCGCGTGCCCGCCGCGCGCGGCCTCCACGTCGTTCTCGGTGAGTCCGGCCTCGAGGCCCATCTCCACGTGATGGTGCCATTCGTAGGCGCAGGAACGCCGGTGGGCCACCCGCAGGATCGCCAACTCGCGCAGTCGCGGCGGCAGCGTCGACCCGAATAGCAGGTGCACGTTGAAGCCGAGGAACGATTTCGTCAGCGCCGGATGGCGAACCATGGTCGCCAGCGCGTTGCCCGCGCCGACGGGATTGCGGCGTTCGGCGGGCAGCATCCGCGACAGCGCCGCGATCACCTGCTCGTCCCATTCTGCCTCGGGTAGTGGGGGAACCCTCATGACGTCCTCCAGAGATGTTGTGCGAGAAGGGACTACGCCGATCGCGGCGAACGCTTGCGCAGCACGATCGCGAGCAGCGCGACAAGCGCGCTCGCCACCGCGAGACCGCCGAGCTTCACCGAATTGCTCGAACCGGCCGCGGCCAGCAGGTCGATCGGCTCGGCGGGCTTGCGCGGGGCCACCGGGGGCGCGGGTACGGCGGCGTCCTCGGCCGGTGCGGCGACCGCCGTCAGGGTGGCCTGCGCGGGTTCGGGCGCGGTGGCGCGGGTGGAGGCGGTGATCTCGTCGGCGAGATTGGCCGCGAACTGCCCGATCAGCGTGCCCGCGACATCGGCGAGCGCGCCGCGGCCGAACTGGGCGGGCTTACCGGTGATGGACAGGTCCGTATCGACGAAAACCTCGGTGACGCCGTCGGATTCGACCAGCCTGCAGGTGATGGTCGCGGCCGCGGTGCCGTTGCCCCTGGTCTCGCGACCGCGACCCTCAAGCACCGCGATGCCGTTGGCCTCGTCCTGCGATACCACCTTGATGATGCCGTTGTAGCTCAGACCGACCGGGCCGAGCTTGACCTTGATCTTGCCGTGGTAGTCCTCGCCGTCCTTGGAGGTGATGGTGGCGCCGGGCACGCACGGGGCGATGCGCTCCAGATCCAGCAGGACCGGGAACGCCTGTGCCGCGGGCACGGGAATGCTGAAGGTGTTGTCGAGTTTCATTGCTGTCCTTCGGGATACGCCGGTTCACGCCTGCTGGGCGGCGGGTTCCTCGGCGTCGGTGGCGGTGGTGTCGCCTGAGGTGTCGGCGATCGTGTCGGCGGCGGTGCGCACGGCGCGCACGATGCCCTGATAGCCGGTGCAGCGGCACAGATTCCCCGAGATCGCCTCGCGGATCTCGGCTTCGGACGGGTCGGGGTTCTCGCGCAGGAACGCCGTCGCGGTCACGATGAAACCCGGTGTGCAGAAACCGCATTGGAGTCCGTGCTCGGCGCGGAAGGCGGACTGCACCGGCGACAGCGTGCCGTCGGCGGCGGCGATGCCCTCGACGGTGGTGACTTCGGCCCCGTCGGCCTGCACCGCGAAGATCAGGCAGGCGCGCACCGCGGCGCCGTCCAGCATCACCGTGCAGGCGCCGCACACGCCGTGTTCGCAGCCGAGGTGGGTGCCGGTCAGGCCGCAGCGTTCGCGCAGGTAGTCGGCCAGGGTCAGCCGGGGCGGAACCCGGTCGCGACGGCGCGCGCCGTTGATCCGCACCTCGATGTCGATATCAGTCATTGCTCGCCTCCGCGATCGCGCGCTGCCAGGCGCGTGCCACCATCACTGCACCGACCCGCCGTCGGTATTCCGCGCTGCCGTGCACGTCCGAGGACGGCTCGAGGCTCGCCGTCGCCGCGGTACCGATCTCGCGCGCGGAGATCTCGGCGGCCGGGCGCCCGAGCAGGTCCTTTTCCACGGCCCGCGCGCGCACCGGCGTCGCGGCGAGCCCGAACAGTCCGATCGCGCACCGGTCGATGCGCGAGTCGGCGTCGAGACGGACCGCGATGGCGGCGCCCGCCATCGCGAAATCACCGCTTCGCCTGGTGAATTCCTCGATGGCGTAACCGCAGCGCCCGTGCCAGACGGGGAATTCGATGCCGGTGACGATCTCGTCGGCCTCGAGGTCGGTGCTCCACATCCCGGTGAAGAAGTCCGAGGCCGCGATGGTGCGCGCCCCGCGCGGGGACAGCGTCTCGATCGCGGCGTCCAGCGTCAGGGCGACCACCGGATACTCCGCGGCCGCGTCGGCGTGCGCGATGGCGCCGCCGATGGTGCCGCGATTGCGGATCTGGAAGTGACCGATGTGCGGGGTCGCGCGCGAGAGCAGCGGCACCGCTCGGCGCACCTGCTCGGAGCCGCCGACGCTCGCGTGGGTGTTGCCCGCCCCGATGCGCACCGACTCGGCGCGCACCTCGATGCCGCGCAGTTCGCTCGGCTTGCGCAGGTCGACCAGATGGTCGAAGACCGCGAGGCGCAGCGCCAGCATCGGCACCAGACTCTGCCCGCCCGCGATGACCTTGGCCTCCTCGCCCAGTTCGGCGAGCAGGGTCACGGCCTCGGTCGCGGTGGACGGCGCGTGATATTCGAAAGCCGCGGGTTTCATTCGGCACCCCTTCCGGCGGCGCGGGCCTGTTCGACCAGGTCGACGATGGCCGAGGGGGACAGCGGCAGTTTCGAGATCTCCACGCCGAACGGTGCGAGCGCGTCCGCGACGGCGTTGAGCACCGCGGGCGCCGATCCGATGGCGCCGCCCTCGCCGACGCCCTTGAAACCGCCGGGACCGGGGCTCGGGGTGTCGATGTGGCCGATCTCGATGGTCGGCGCCTCGCTCGCGGTCGGCATCAGATAGTCGAGGAAGGTGGTGGCCACCGGGTTGCCCGCCTCGTCGTAGGCGAGGTGTTCGAAGAGCGCGCCGCCGATGCCCTGCACCGTGCCGCCGTAGATCTGGCCCTCGACCACCGCCGGGTTGATCATCGGGCCGACGTCCTCGCTGACGATGTAGCGCAGCAGCGTCACCGCGCCGGTGTCGATGTCGACCTCGCAGGTGCACAGGTGGGTGGCATTGGCCCAGATGGCCATCTGCGTGGTCTTGTGCCTGCCCGAGGATTCCAACCCGAGCGGCGTGCCAGGCGGCAGCGAATCGGTCTGGAAGTAGGCGATGTCGGCGATCTCGGCGAAGCTGAGCGACTTGTCGCCGCCGCGCACGCTCGCCCGACTGGCCGCGATCTCGATCTCGTCCACGCTCGCGCCGAGCCGGTGCGCGGCGATGGCCGTGATCCGCTCGCGCAGCGACACGGCCGCGGCGGCGATCGCGCCCGCGGTCATCGACCCCGACCGGCTGCCCTGGGTGCCGCCGCCGAACGGCGCGACGGCGGTGTCGCCCTGCACCGTGCGCACATCCGACATCAGCGCGCCGATCGCGTCGGCGGCCAGCTGCACGACGGTGGTCTCGATGCTGTTGCCCGCCGACCCGCCGGTCACGAACACGTCGACCTTGCCGCTGGGTTCGATGCGGATGGTGGCGCCCTCGGTGGACAGGAACGCGCTGGCGCCGGTGGTCGGCTCCACATAGGTGCAGGTACCGACACCGAGGTAGCGGCCCTCCGCACGAGCCGCGCGTTGGCGGGCGCGGAACGCGTCGTAGTCGAGCATCTGCACGGCCTGCTCCAAGGTCTCGAGCGGCGAGACGCTGTCGTAGACCATGCCGTTCGGGTTCGCGAACGGGAATTCGTCGCGGCGCAGCATGTTGCGGCGGCGCAACTCGATCGGGTCGATGCCGATCTGCCGCGCCGCGTGGTCGAGGAGCAGCTCGCGGGTCACCGATTCGAACTGCCACGGCCCGCGATAGGCCAGCCGCCCCACGGTGTTCGAGTACACGAATTTCGAACTGAACGACGCCTCGGTGATCCGATACGGGCCGGGGAACAGGATCCCGACCACGACGCCGCCGGTGATCGGCGACGGCGTCGGATAGGCGCCGACGTTCTGCACGTGGTCGATGGAGGCGGCCAGGATCGTGCCGTCCGCGTCGAAGGCCATGCCGACCGAGGCGTGCTCGTGTCGCGACATGCCCGCCGACATCAGGTTCTCCTGGCGGTCCTCGATCCACTTGACCGCGCAGCCGAGGGTCCGCGCGGCCAACTGCACGCACATCTCCTCGCGCAGCGGCGCGACCTTGAGTCCGAAACCGCCGCCGGTGTCGCGGGCGATGACGCGCACCTGGTGGGCGTCGATGCCGAGCAGGCGCGCGCAGAAGCCGCGCACCTCGTGCGGCGACTGGGTGGAGATCCAGATCGTCATCTCTGCGGTCGGCGCCGACCATTCCGCGACGATGCCGCGCGTCTCCATCGGTACCGGCGCGTAGGCCTGCTGGTAGATCTCCTGACGCACCACGTGCGCGGCGGCGTCGAAGATCGGGGCCAGGTCCGCGGCGGGCCGTCCGCCCATCTCACCCGCGGAGTTGCCCGCGAATCCGGCGTGCACGAGGTCCGGCGACTGCGCGGCGGTGGTGTAGTCGACCACCGGCTCCAGCGGTTCGTAGTCGACGATCACCAGTTCGGCGGCGTCCTCGGCGATGTAGCGGTCGGCGGCGATCACCAGCGCGACCGGGTCGCCGACGAAGCGGACCTCCTCCTCGGCCAGCGGCGGGCGCGGCACCGGTGGGAAGCCGACGATGTCGAGGGCATAGGTGATCTCGTGGACGCCGGGATTCAGGTCGGCGGCGGTGTAGACGGCAAGGACGCCGTCCAGCTCCAGCGCGGCGGAGACGTCTATCTCGCCGATGCGGGCGCGCGGCATGGGGCTGCGTACGAAGCAGGCGTGGGCCATGCCGGGGCGGGTCACGTCGTCGACGAAGGTGCCCGCGCCGGTCACCAGGCGGGCGTCCTCGACGCGGGGCGCCCGCGTGCCGACGACGCCGGTGGTCGCCGGGGGCGACTGGGTGCTCGTCATCGGCGGGTGCGCCGATCCCGCACGCCCGCCTCGTCGCGGGGTGGTCTGATCGATGTCATCCGGCGGATCCTCCGTTCACGCCCGTCCACGGGTATTGATCGTCCGGCGCGCGGGCCAGGGCGCACGCCGGTTCATAGCCTATGTCGAAAAAGAATATGGCGCTACAATCCAGCGAGAATTAGATTCTCATCGGCGGCGGGTCCTCCCGCCGCACGAAACCCGCTCGGCGCGCGGCACATCCGGCCTCGCACGATCGATCGTCGAAAGGGTTGCCATGCGCGAACTCGGCGGACATCTGCTGCGCTGGCACGCCGCGGGACAGTCCTACGCGCTGGCCACCATCGTGGGGATCAAGGGCAGCGCGCCGCGACCGCCCGGCGCGACCATGGCCGTGGACGCCGAAGGGAACGTGCGCGGCAGCCTGTCCGGGGGGTGCGTGGAGGGCGCGGTCGTCGAACTGTGCCTGACCGTGCTGGAAACCGGCGAACCGGTCCGCGAGACCTTCGGCTACAGCGACGCCGACGCCTTCGCGGTCGGCCTCACCTGCGGCGGCGAACTCGACATCTTCGTGCACCGCGTCACCCCGCCGCGCTACCCGCCCGTCGAGGCGGCGCTGCGCACCGGCGCACCCGTCGCGCTGGTCCGCGACCTCGATTCGGCCGCGCTGGCCGCGGTCGGCCTCGACGCCGAGGTCGGCGCGCCGATGGACCCCGCCGTGATCGGGCAGGCCAGGGCGATGCTGGATACCGGCGGCGCCGCGGTGCGCGTGGTCGGCTGCGCCGATCGCGAACGCACCGTGTTCATCGAATCCTTCGTCCCGCCGCCGCGCATGCTGATCTTCGGCGCGACCGACTTCACCGCCGCGCTGTGCCGGGTCGGCGCCCTGCTCGGCTATCGCGTCACCGTCTGCGAGGCGCGCCCGGTCTTCGCCGACAGCGCCCGCGTGCCCGAGGCCGATGAGGTGGTCAGGGACTGGCCCGACCGCTACCTGCGCGGCACCGAAGTCGACGCGCGCACCGTGATCTGCGTGCTCACCCACGACCCGAAATTCGACATACCGGTGCTCACCGAGGCGCTGCGTCTGCCGGTGGCCTACGTCGGCGCCATGGGTTCGCGGCGCGCCGACCGGGAACGCCGCGAGCGCCTGCGCGCGGCCGGACTCACCGATGCCGACCTGCGCGCCCTGCATTCCCCGATCGGCCTCGAACTCGGCGGACTGACGCCGGAGGAGACGGCGCTGGCGATCGGCGCCGAGATCGTGGCCGTGCGCCGCGGCGGTTCGGCCCGTCCGCTCTCGGACACCGACCGCCCGATCCACCCCTTCGGCCTGGTCGACCCGGTGGACCCGGCACCGATCGCACGGCTCGCGGCAGGGTAGAGCGATGCCGCGCTGCTCTCGATGCGGCCTTCGGAACGGATTCTCGCGTGCGGCGTCCGTTCGCCGCCTGCCGCACCTGGTCGCCGCCTGCCGCGAGTTCGGTGAGAAGCGCCGTTCGTGTCGGGACGCCGGTGGCGCGGCGGCTCGCGCGCGCGTGGGCGACGGTGGATCGCCCACCGCCGCCCGACACCCGGTGTCAGTCCAGGAACAGGTCCAAGGTCGGGTTGTCGCCGCCGCCGTAGCGCGACAGGTCATCGATGCCCGCGTACCGCGACACCGCGTCCACGTCGAGGAAGCAGGTGCCGGTGACCTCGCGCGCGGGCTGCGACATGATCGCCACGGCCGCGTCGGCCATGATCCGCGGGCTGCGCGCGGCGGCGAGCTGTTCGTCGCCGTCGGCGAGGTTGGCCACCGCCGAGGTGGCGATGTAGGTCTGCGGCCACAGGCAGGTGAATCCGATTCCGGCTTCGGCGTATTCGGCCGCCCAGCCCTGCGAGAGCAACGTCATGCCGTATTTGGACAGCGTGTAGGCCGGGTGCGCGCCGAGCCAGCGCGGGTTCATGTTCACCGGCGGCGCGATGGTCACCACGTGCGGATTGGCCGATTCGCGCAAGTGCGGCAGGCATGCTTTGGTGAGCAGGAAGGTGCCGCGGATGTTGATGTCCTGCATGAGGTCGAACTTCTTGGCCGAGAGCTGTTCGGTCGGCTCGACGGCGATGGCGCTGGCATTGTTCACCACCAGGTCGACGCCGCCGAAGCGTTCCACCGCGGTCTCCACCAGGCGCGCCACGTCGGCTTCCTCGCGGACGTCGCCGACCACGGCCGCTGCCTTTCCGCCCGCGGCCTCCACTTCGGCCGCGGCCGTGTGCACGGTGCCCGGCAGCCGCGGATGCGGTTGCGCCGTCTTGGCCAGCAGCACCACGTTCGCGCCCTGTTCGGCGGCCGCGAGCGCGATCGCCAATCCGATGCCGCGGCTGGCGCCTGACACCACAAGGGTGCGATCGGCCAGTGCTCGGTTCTGCTCCGACATCGTTCTCCTCGATCCCCGCGAGCCTGCGACGCGCTCGTTTCCGTAATCGGTATTGGCATTCTCTTTTTTCGAAAGTATCGTACTCAACGATGAACAACCAAGTGCAGACCTCGTCGGGAATCCCGCTCGAGCCGATCTACGGACCGGCCGATCGGCGTGCGGACCCGCCCGCGCCGGGCGAGTATCCCTTCACCCGTGGCAACTTCGCGACCGGGTACCGCGGTCGGCTGTGGACCTTCCGGCAGTACTCCGGCTTCGGCACCGCCGAGGAATCCAACCGGCGCTACCGCTACCTGCTCGAACAGGGCGGCACCGGACTCTCGGTTGCCCTCGATCTGCCGACCCAGTGCGGTTACGACTCCGACGATCCCGAGGTCAGCGAGGAGGTCGGCCGCGTCGGCGTCGCGGTGGACACCCTCGCCGACGCCGAGATCCTGTTCGACGGCATCGCGCTGGACACGATCAGCACGAGTTTCACCATCAACGGCACCGCCGCGATCCTGCTTGCCCTCTACGTGGCGGCCGCGGAGAAGAAGGGCGTGCCGCGCGCGAAACTCACCGGCACCATCCAGAACGACATCCTCAAGGAATACGCCTCGCGCGGCACCTGGATCTGGCCGCCGGAACCCTCGCTGCGCCTGATCGCCGACACCATCGAGTTCTGCGCCGCCGAAGTGCCGCGCTTCAACGCGATCTCGGTGGCGGGCGCGCACTTCCGCGACGCGGGCGCCACCGCCGTGCAGGAGATGGCCTTCACCCTCGCCGACGGCGTCACCTACTGTGACACCGTCGTCGAACGCGGCCGCATGACCATCGACCAGTTCGCGCCGCAGATCTCGTTCTTCTTCTACACCCACGGCGACTTCTTCGAGGAGATCGCCAAATACCGCGCAGGCCGCCGCCGCTGGGCCACCCTGGTGCGCGAACGCTACGGCGCGAGCACCGACAAGGCGTCGATGTTCCGCTTCGGCTGCGTCGCGGGCGGCGCCTCTCTCTATGCCCCGCAGGCCCAGAACAACACGGTCCGCGTCGCCTACGAGGCACTGGCCTCGGTACTCGGCGGCGTGCAGTCGATGTTCACCGCGGCCTGGGACGAACCCTTCGCCCTGCCCAGCGAGGAGTCGACCACCCTGGCGCTGCGCACCCAGCAGGTGCTCGCCTACGAGACCGGCGTCACCAGGGTCGCCGACCCGCTCGGCGGCTCCTACTTCGTCGAAGCCCTCACCGACGCCACCGAGGACAAGATCATCGAGATCATGCGCGACCTCGACGAGCACGGCGGCATGGTGCGCTGCATCGAGGACGGCTATCTGCAGGGCCTCATCGCCGATGAGGCGTACTCGCTGCACCAGGCCGTGGAATCCGGCGAGCGGCCCGTGGTCGGGGTCAACCGGTTCGTCTCCGAGGAGCCCGCACCCGATATCGGCACCTACGAACTCGACGCGCAGGGCCGCGAACGCCAGCTCGAACGACTGGCCAAGGTCAAAGCCGAACGCGACCCCGCGGCGGTGCGCGACACCCTGGCCGCCCTCGCGCGCGGCGCGGAAGGAGACGACAACCTCATGCATCGCCTGATCGATTGCGCCAACGCCTACTGCACGGTGGGGGAGATGACCGCCGCGCTGAAGTCGGTGTGGGGCGAATTCCAGCAGCCGGTGGTGTTCTGATGCCCGCCCGCGTGCTGGTCGCCAAACCGGGGCTGGACGGACACGACCGCGGCGCCAAGATCGTCGCCCGCACCCTGCGCGACGCCGGATTCGAGGTCATCTACACCGGAATCCGCCAGCGCGTCGAGGACATCGTCTCGATCGCGCTGCAGGAGGACGTGGCCGTGGTCGGCCTGAGCATCCTGTCCGGCGCGCACCTCGCGCTGACCACCCGCGTCGTCACGGCGCTGCGCGCGGCCGACGCGGGCGACATCGCCGTGGTCGTCGGCGGCACCATCCCGCAGGCCGACGTGCCGAAACTACTGGAAGCCGGTGCGGCCGCGGTCTTTCCGACGAGCACTCCGCTGGAGACCCTCGTCACCGAGATCCGCGCCCTGACCGGCACACCCGCGCCGTGACGGCGTCGTAGACCCCCGAGAAAGCAGGCAGACATGGTGCGCATCGGCGTGATGATCGGACCCGAGAAGGGTGATTCCGGGCGCAAGCTCGAACGGATGCTGCGCGATATCGAGTGGGCCGAATCCGCGGGCATGGACACCGCGTGGATTCCGCAGATCCCCACCGACTTCGACGCTCTCATCACCATCGCCGCGATGGGCTTGAAGACCTCGCGTATCGAATTGGGCACCGCCGTGGTGCCGTTGCAGGCTCAGCACCCGATCGCTCTTGCCCGCCAAGCGCTTTCGGCGCACGCCGCGGCGGGCGGGCGGCTCGCGCTCGGCGTCGGGCCATCGCACCACTGGATCGTCAGCGACATGCTCGGCCTGCCCTACGACAAACCCGCCGCCTACAGCCGCGACTACCTCGAGGTGCTGAACGCCGGACTCGCGGGCACCGGCTCGGTGGACGTCGAGAACGACAGCTTCACCGTGCACAACCCGCTCGACCTCGGCCCCGTGGCGCCCGTCCCGGTGCTGATCGCCGCGCTCGGCCCGGTCATGCTGCGCATCGCGGGCGAACTCACCGACGGCACCGTGCTGTGGATGGCCGACGAGCGCGCCATCTCCGACCATGTGGTCCCCAAGATCACCAAGGCCGCCGCCGACGCGGGCCGCCCCGCCCCGCGCGTGGTCGCCGGGCTCCCGGTGTGCCTGTGTCCCGCAGACCGGGTCGACGAGGCTCGTGCGCGCGCCAACCGGATCCTCGGCGAGGCCGAGGTATCGCCGAATTACCAACGGCTGCTGGAGAAAGGCAGCGCGCGCGATATCGGCGACCTGTGCGTCGCGGGCTCCGAGGAGCAGATCGCGGCGGGCCTGCGCCGTTACGCCGAAGCGGGCGCGACCGATATCTCCGTTCGCCTGCTGCCGATCGGCGACACCAGGGACGAACTGGTCGCCTCCAAACAGCGCACCAGGGAGATGATCGCGGCCATCGCCGGTGACCTGCGGTGAGTTCGACGTCCGCGGGCCCGCTCGCCGGGATCCGCGTACTCGAGGTCGGCACCATGCTGGCGGGACCGTACGCCACCATGATGCTGGCCGATCTCGGCGCCGAGGTCACCAAACTGGAACCGACCGGCGGCGACATCTCCAGACAGGTGAGCGACAACTATTTCGCGAGCCTGAACCGTGGCAAGCGCAGCATCCGCATCGAACTGGGCAGCGATGCGGGTCGCGCTCGCCTCGGCGAACTCGTCGCCGATTCCCATGCGCTGCTGGTGAACCTGAAACCGTCGGCGATCGAGCGACTCGGGCTCACCTACGACGCGCTGCGTGCATACAACGAGCGCATCGTCTGCGTCGCGATCACCGGCTACGGCCTGCACGGCGGCGACGATCCGGCCTTCGACTACGTGATCCAGGCCGCCGCCGGGATCGCCGCGCTCACCGGCGATCCCGAAGGACCGCCAACCCTGCCCGGCTACTCGTCGGCCGACAACTCCACCGGCCTCACCGCCGCACTCGGCCTGGTCTCCCAGATCCTGTCCGGCCGCGGCGGGCAGATCGACGTCTCGCTCTACGAAGTCATGCTCTCCCAGCTCAACTACCACGCCTCCGCCTACCTCAACAGCGGCGTGATCCCGCAACGCCGCCCCCACGGCGCCCACTCCTATTACGTTCCCGCCCAGATCTTCCCGACCGCCGAAGGCCACCTCGCCCTGTTCGTCACCCACGACGGCTTCTGGAAGACCTTCGCCGCCGAAGCGGGCATCGACGGCTTCGAACGCATGGCCGACCGCGCCGCCCGCCGCCCCGAAGTCCTCGAGGTGGTCACCGCGGCCCTGTCCACCGACACCGCCGCAGGCTGGGAATCCCGCCTGCGCCCCTTGGGAATTCCCGCCGCCGCCGTCCGCGACCTACCGACCGCCCTCGAGGCCAGCCCCGAAGCGATCGTGCACGCGGGGGAGTACCGCCTGGTCGGAAGCCCGATCCGGGTCCAGGGCTACACCCCCACCTACACACCCCCGCCCGTGCTCGGAGAACACGGCCCGTAACCGTCGCGGCCCGCCGCCATCGCTTGTCGCACCCCACCTGATCACGTTCGGACCGATCCGGCAGGCGCATGCGCGCGCGGCTCGACTCGACTCGAACACCGACAGCACTGTCCCGCAATCATTTTCGGATCGCGAGACAGTGCCGTCGGGTCAGTTGGTGGCGATGATGGCCGAGCCGTGGCCGAACAACCCCTGGTTCACGGCGATGCCCGCGCGCGCGTTCTGCACCTGACGGCCGTCGGCTCGACCGCGCAACTGCCAGGTGAGTTCGCAGATCTGGGCGATGGCCTGCGCGGGAATCGCCTCGCCGAAGCAGGCCAGACCGCCGCTGGGATTCACGGGAATGCGCCCGCCGAGCGTGGTCGCGCCGCTGCGCAGCAGTTCCTCCGCGCCGCCCGTCTCGCAGAGCCCGATGTCCTCGTACCAGTCCAGTTCCAGGGCAGTGGACAGGTCATAGACCTCGGCGAAGGACAGTTCGGACGGACCGAGTCCGGCTTCCTCGTACGCGGCGTGCGCGATGGCGGAGCGGAAGGTGTGCGGCGGCGGTTCTACGGCCGATGCCGAGTCGGTCGCGAAATCCGGCAGGTCGAGCACGGTTTTCGGGAAGGTCGGCGTGACCGTCGACAGCGCGCGGATGCGGACCGGCGTCGGGTTGCCGTGGCGGCGGGCGTACTCCATCGAGGTCAGGACGAGGGCCGCGCCGCCGTCGCTGGTCGCGCAGATGTCGAGCAGCCGCAGCGGGTCGGAGACGATCGCCGAGGCCGCGACCTCCTCGGCCGACACCTCTTTGCGGTAGCGGGCGTACGGGTTGTGCAGGCCGTGCTTGGCGTTCTTCACCTTGACGGCGGCGAAATCCTCGAGCGTCGCGCCGTGCAGCGCCATCCGGCGGCGGGCGTAGAGCGCGAAGTAGATGGGGTTGGTGGCGCCGAGCAGGTGGAAACGCAACCAGTCCGGGTCGTCGCGACGTTCACCGCCGACCGGCTGGAAGAAGCCCTTTGGCGTGGCGTCCGCGCCGACCACCAGCGCCACATCCGTCAGACCGGCCAGGATCTGGGCGCGCGCGTTGGCGATGGCCTGCGCACCGGACGCGCACGCGGCGTAACTGCTCGAGATCCGCGCCCCCGACCACCCGAGGGCCTGGGCGAAGGTCGCGCCGGAGACGAACCCCGGGTATCCGTTGCGAATCGTGTCCGCACCCGCGATATAGCCGACGTCGCGGTGGTCGACCCCGGCGTCGGCCAGCGCCGCACGAGCCGCGACCAGCCCGTATTCGACGAAGTTGCGCCCCCATTTGCCCCACTCGTGCATGCCCGCGCCGAGGACGGCGATATCGCGATCATTCTCGGTCATCGACCGGCCTCCACATCCACACCGTGTGCTCGGCTTCCTCGTCGGTGTACAGCACGCCGACGGTGAGTTCGACCGGCATCCCGACGGCCAGGTCGTCCACGGTCAGGCCGCGCACGACCTGCCCGAGGATCACCATCTGCTCGACCTCGAGTTCCACCGCCGCGACGACGTAGGGCTCGAAGGGGTCGGGGGAGACGTAGGGCGGCGGCGGTTTGTATCGGGCGTCCGCGTACGACCAGATCCGGCCTCGTGTCGAGAACAGGTACTCGACCAGTTCGGAGCCGTCCTTCGAACTCGCGCACCCCGGGTTCCGGCAGGCGAGCGTGTTCTGCGGGAAATACGGTGTGCCGCAGACCTCGCAGCGGGTTCCCACCAGGCGCGGTGCGCCGTCGTCGGCGGTGAACCAGCCCGATATCGCGGGGCGTTGTTCCTTCTGCACAGTCCCGACACTATAGGAACACGTTCTATTTCTCGACCGGATCCAGATCCGCCCGCGCTGTGATCCCGTGATCGATGAGGACCGAACCGATCGTTCTGATCTGGCCGGGCGCCGGGCCGAGCGTCACCGTCAGACCGAAGAAGGGGTGATGGCCGTTGTCGGCCTGCTGGAAATCGAGTCCGATGAAGTTGGGTTGCTGGTTGCAGTTGGTGTTGTCGTCGTAGCACTGATCGAATGCGACGTCGCGGATCCGATGCCAGTGGTTGCCGGTGCCGTCCCAGGTCGCGCCCCCGGAATTCTTGAACTCCTGGGCGTAGAAGGACGCGAACCTGTTGACGCGCTGCAGGTTCACATCCCAGAGGCTGCGGGTCTGGCCGGGCGCGACCGACCACCAGCCCTTCTTTCGGAATCGTGTCGGTCCGCAGCCCTTGTCGCCGTAGACCAAAGCGATCCAGAGCGTGTTTCGGTAGGCGTTGTGGAATTCCAGAGGCATGATGCCGTCCTTTTTCGTGCCGCGATCAGTTCGGTCGCTGCGAGTTGTCGTCAGGCGCCGCCGAGGGCAGGCTCTCGGGCACCCTGTCTTCCCCGCCCGCGCCGTCGAAGTCGGCCAGAGCGGGTGAACGAGTAAACGTCCTTTCGGCTTGCGTCGGGTCTTCGGTCGGATCGCCGTCGGCCGCGATGGGGTGGGGTATTGTCATCTTTTGTCTCCGTTCAGTTCTGATTCATCGGAATGGTCTCGCAGCCAATCACGCAACCGCGCGAACTCCTCGGAGACATTTCCGTCGACAGCCGACAGCACGACGGTTTCGGCATCGGCGGCATCGATGGTTATCTCGTATGTCTGCGCGTCACGACTCCGGTCGGAATCCGCTTCCGGTGCGGGTCGGTGACGCGTCGCCACCGCCGCACGGATCAGCCGGTCCAGCTCGGCGCGGGCGTGCCCGTCGAGCCGGTCGGTCACGACGACCACCGAGGGGTTGCCGAAACCGCCGGTCAGTCCGCCGTAGGTGTCGAGGGAAATTCTCATGAATCACGCTCCAGTACAGTCGTTGTGCTGGAAGTATCCCCTTGAATCGCGCTCGGGCCCGGACCGTGGCCGGTTCGGCGCTATTGCGACTCCTGCACCGCCGCGGTCAGTGCTTTCACCTCGGCGGACAGCCGCTCGAGCGTCTCGCCGATCGTGTCGAGTGACACCGTCGACGCCGAAACCAGATCGTCGGCGCTCGCCCCGATGCTCGCCACCCGAATGCCGACCTGTGCCCAGGCGTCGTCGACCGCCTGCTGCTCGGTGCTGCCGACACCGAAGAGCTGCGCCGCTTTGACCGAGGTCGTCTCGGCGAACTCCTGGAATTCGGTGGTCCGCGTCGAGGCTTTCAACGCTTCGTACCAGATCTGCCCCGGCGCCTTCCACGCGTGTCCGCCGATCCCGACGGCGGTGAGGTAGAACGCCTTGTTCGGGATGCCCGAATTGAGGTGTACGCCGCCGTTGTCCCCCCTCGGGGTGTCCGGCAGCACCACGAAATCCTTCATGTGCGCGGGTTGGCGATCCCGGCCCATGTCGGGGTTGTTGTAGGCCTGTCCCGGCGCCTTCAACGATCTCAACGCGTCCCCGGCGAAGCGCGGGGTGAACACCTCGGCGCCGATCAGCCAGTCGGCTTCCGCGGCGGTCTCGTCGCGTGAGAATTGTTTGACCAAGGAACCGAAGACATCCGAAATCGACTCGTTCAACGCCCCGGACTGCTTGTGATAGACCAGACCGGCGGTCGTCTCGGTGACTCCGTGGGTGAGTTCGTGGGTGATGACGTCCTGTGCTCCGGTGAGGTCGCTGAAAATAATGCCGTCACCGTCGCCGAACACCATCCTTCGGCCATCCCAGAAAGCGTTGTTGAACGCTCGCCCGTAGTGCACGTAGCCGTCCAGGCGCATACCGAATCCGTCGATCGAGTCACGGCCGAAGACTTCGGCGTAGAAGCGCCGTGTCAGCCCGAAACCGTCGAATGCCCGGTCGACCGATCCGTCCTGCGACGGTTCCGATGTCTCGCTCCTGGCCAATACGGCCGACGAAAGCGACGCCTCGTGCCTGGCGTCGAAGATGGTCCGCCGACCACCGGCCGATGCGGCCATGCCCGCGAGCGACGGCATTCCTTCGCGTCCACCCCGCAATTCCGAACTCGCCAGCAGAGTGTTCAGAGCCGCTTCGCGGACCGCCGCGTCATCGGATTCCAGTAGTTTCTCCAGCAGATGTGGAGGTGTGATGCAGTGGTGTCGATCATGAGACCACATGGTTTACTCCGACCGTTGATTCGCCGATAACTTTCGCAGTGATCATTCTGTCGCTCGTCAGGTTCCGACAGCACGCGTAGCGCACTACTCCATTCCACGGTCGAAACCGATCGAGCGGTTCTATACATCGCGGAGATCGAATCCTGTCGGCACCGCGTACCGGTCGTGGCGGAGCGCGAATGCCGTTGGCCAGTAGATGATCTCGTGACGCGAACGTATCCCTCGATCACGTAGTGGAGGTTTCCCGTTGAATGTATCCGGAATGAAGCCCACGATCCGACTGATTCCTGGTACCCATTTCGGAGGCGCATCGTGGGAATCATCGGAGCGGTGAGGTTCACCTGGCATCGGTATCGGAAAGCAGACCGGGCCCGGTTTCTGTGACGAGTTGAGAGATCGTGCCGCTTCATGAGGTGGAGGTGACCGGACCGATGGTGATGAATGTGGTCGACGCGCCTGCGTTGTCTCGGTCGAAACCGGTCGCCGCGGTCACGCGCACGGCGAACGCGGCGCGCGTGCGCACACCTGGCCCCAACTGCCAACGGCCCTCGGTCGATCGAGCACTATCCGATCGGCAACGCCGTCAGGATCGGGTTGTAGGCCCAGTTCAACATGCGCTCGGCATCGGCCTGGGCGACATCGGCGCTGTAGTCCGAACTGTGCAGAACCACCCCGATCATCGGAATTCCGGCCCTGACCGTCTCGAACAGCAGGCAGGTTCCGGCGGCGTCGGTATTGCCCGTCTTGATCCCGACGGCGCCGGGATAGTCGCCGAGCATGCCGTTGGTGGTCTCCCAGAGGTGCGCGCGGTTGCCGGGACCCGCGGGCACGCCGTAGCTGCGCGACCCGACGATCTCGCGGAACACCGGCAAGCTCATCGCGCGCAGACCGAGAGTGACCAGATCCGCGGGGGTGGAGTACGTGGAGTGGTCGGTGGGGTTGGGCAACCCGCTCGGGTCGGTGAAATTCGTTCCGCCCAAACCCATTCGGCGCGCTGTCTCGTTCATGGCGGCGATGAACCCGCCTTGTCCCGGCCCGTACGCCTCGGCGAGAGCGTAGGCGGCATCGCAACCCGACGGAAGCAGCAGCGCGTACAGGAGTTGCCGCCCGGTGAGCACCTCGCCGGGAACAAGGCCCGCAGTGCTCCCGTCGTGCTCGGCGCAGTAGCCGACCACCTCGCCCGGCACGGTGACGGCCCGGTCGAGTGCGCCCGAGTTGATCACGACCAGCGCGGTCATCACCTTGGTGATGCTGGCGATCGGCAGCGAGGTGTTCAACTCTCGCGACCACAGCACCGTGCCGGTGAGCCCATCCGCCAGCGCCGCCCCCGACGCGTGCACTCCTTCCGGACCGCGAGTCACCCACGGCAGCGGAAGATGGGTGTCGCTCGCGGCGGGAGCGGCCGCGAGACCGTGGCCGGCGACCGCGATCAGCGCTCCGAGCACAACAGTCTGCAACAATCTGGCAAATTTGCGCATGGGCGGTATTCTGCCGTGTCCCTTAAGTGGTCAGCGGGATTTTCGCGCGCGAATCGCTAGCCGAATTCGGTGATAGCTTGCGATCGGCAAATCTGGAACGCCGCTGATTCGCTCGTTGTCCCGCGCGGATACGGTGGAGATCGTGTGGACGGTTCTCGGAGCCCGCCGTGGACGCGGCTGATTCGGGTGACACTTGCGGCGTGGAGAGAACATGGGAGACGTGGGGTGCGGTGGTGATCGCCGCTGTGGCCGTGCTGCCGGTCGCCGCGCTCGCGGCTTGGTGGCTGGGTCGGCGACGCGGATGGCGCCCGGCGCTGTGCGAGGTCGGGATCGTCGTCGGCACCGCGCCGTGGCTTTGGATGATTCTCACCCCGACCGGGACCGGTCGTTCGCTGAACCTCGTCCCACTGCGCGATCTGACCGAAGTGCTCGCAGAAAATCGGACAGTTGAGCAACTAGGTGGCAACCTCCTGGTT
Source organism: Nocardia bovistercoris (assembly GCF_015674855.1). GTDB lineage: Bacteria > Actinomycetota > Actinomycetes > Mycobacteriales > Mycobacteriaceae > Nocardia > Nocardia bovistercoris. Next base: position 40,638 of record NZ_JADMLG010000017.1, read on the forward strand.
TTCGCCGCTCTGGGGTTCCTGCTGCCGGTCCGCCACCCGTGGTTCGCTCACTCGCACCGCATCCTGCTGACGGGAGCGGCGGCATCGATCGCGGTGGAGACCGCGCAATTCGCCCTCGCCATCGGCCGACACACCTCCGTGGACGACGTGCTCTTGAACGCCGTGGGCGCGTGGTCGGCCTGCCAACTCTCCCGACCGCTGTGGGCCCCGTCTCCCGAGCGTGATCGACCACCGCCCGTGAAACGGGTGGCCGTAGGTGAGGTGAGCCACCCGCGAGAACTCGAAGTCCCGACCGTCCCGAAACCGCGCGAATAGGTAGATCGACCGATTCGGAGCCACCCGGGGAACCCCCATCATTGCCTCGTGACACGAATGCTGCGAAGAGTAATAGTCGCGCTGGGTTGTGCGCTCATCGTGTTGCTGCACAACCCGATCGCCGCCCCCGCGCATCCGATGCGAGCCACCTCGGTCGTGCTCGACGTGGGTGAAACGGTGATCGCCGCCGAATTCTCGATTCCCGCCGCCGATTTCGCGGAGGCGAGCGGTATCGACGTCGACCTGCGTCCGCGGCTGTCGTCCGAAAACTCCGTCGCGATAACGAATTACATGCGCGACCATCTCCGCCCCGCCACGCCCGACGGCGTCCCGTGGACCGTCCACATCGATGATCCGCGCCTGGACTACACGAACCGAGCGGCCACCGGCTCGTACAAGGAACTCGTCGTGCCCGCGGTGCTGACCCCACCCGCGAACGTCGACATGCGTCGATTCGTCCTGGGTTACGACGCCGTGGTCCGCGAGGTCGCCACGCACATCGCCATCGTGTCGGTCCGGCAGGACTGGCGCGCCGGGCGGGTCGGCGCCGACGAGGCGAAGCAGGTCGGCGTCATCCGCATGGACGCCGATTCGATGACCGTGCCATCCTTGCTGGTCGACCTGACCGAAGGCGGCGCGTGGCGGGGATTCCTCGCGATGGTCGAACTCGGCGGCCACCACATTCTCGAGGGCGCCGACCACCTGCTGTTCCTGTTCACCCTGCTCCTGCCCGCCGTGTTGATCGCCCGATCCGGCCGATGGCATCCCGACAATCGCGGACGGCGGGCCGTGCGCCACATCCTCGCGGTCACCATTGCTTTCACCGTCGGGCATTCCGTCGCGCTGGTGGTCAGCGCGCTGAGTCGGGTGGAGCTACCCGCGCGCCCGATCGAAACACTCATCGCCGTGACGATTCTGATCGGTGGAGCGCACGCCATCCGGCCGCTGTTCCCCGGGCGCGAAGCTCTTGTCGCCGGGCTGTTCGGACTCGTGCACGGTATGGCGTTCTCGTTCACCCTCGCCGAATTGAATCTGTCCACAGGGCAATTGGCGCTCAGCGTCCTCGGATTCAACCTCGGCATCGAGGCCGTCCAACTGCTGCTGGTAGCGCTCGCCCTGCCGCCGCTGCTGGTCCTGGCCACGACCCGAGCGCAGCCGTTCCTCCGCGTCGGCGGCGCCTTGCTGGTGATCGTCGCAGCTCTCGGATGGGCCTGCGATAGAATTGGTTTCGCGAATCCGATCGCCGTGGCCGCCGATCAGGTCGGCGCCGTGATCCTTCCGATCGTCATCACCTCGAGCATCCTGGCGGTCACCCTGTCAGTGGTCAGGGCACTGCGACAACGGATTTCGATCACCGCCGTCGGTGTCGCCGACTCATGAGCCGTCCCCTCGGGCACCGGTCGTGGAAGGCGCCCACCGTGCGTCGATGGTCGGCGTCGTGTAAGAACCTGTTTCCGCGCCATCGGTGAACTCGACCCCGAAGAATGTGTCCGTCGGGGCGGAGAAGTAATAGAAGCGCAGCACGGTGCCATCGGGATCCGGCACATCGATGCGCGGTCCGGCGGCGGTCTCGACCACGTCGCCGCATGCGATGCCCATCTGTTCGCATCGACGCATTATCTCGTCCAGTGTGTGACGGCCCTCGGGGCGGAATGCGATCACGTCGAAACCGGCGAGATCCGGGGCGCCCGCACACACCGACCGCTCCCGCAGCGCGATGCTGTACGTTCCCGAAGGATCGATCAGACCGGCTCCCCGAACGACACCGTCTTCGGCGAATTCGGTCCACAGACGCAGATCGAGCAGACGGCAATACCAGCGGACGCTGTGCGCGAGGTCGGTCACCGGCAATTTGACCTGCGCGATGCGCGTCAATCGGACGGTCACGGCCTGCTCCCGCCGCGAGCGTATTCCTGCTTCCACATCCCCACTCCTTTGCATATCCGAACAATCCGGGATCACGATTGACGGTATGGCCCGGATCTCGGACAATCCATATGTGAAAGTCTGGGCTATCACAGTGATCGTCCGAGATCGGCGTGGATGATCTCCTGAGCCGGGTGTTGAGCGAGATCCGATTCCACAGCGCCGGATATCGCCGACTGCGGCTGGGCGCGCCGTTCGAAATCACCTTCACCCAGTCCGGCCTGCGCGGAATCCACATCGTCCTGCACGGGGAATGCGATCTCGTCCTCACCGGAGACATCCGACACCGCCTGCGCGCGGGCGATCTGGCGATCCTGCCGCGAGCCGACCCGCACGCCCTGTGCTCGATCGGCCCGCCACCGCTGCGGCCCACCTCCGCCGCGCAACTCGCCGCCCTGCCGGACAAGTCGATCCACTTCGGCGGTTCCGGAGCCGAAACCTCGATACTGTGTGGCGCTTTCGCGGTCGGCGAACCGCAACACCCCGCCTTGCAGGGGCTCCCGTCGGTGCTCCACGTTCGCGGCGAGCGCGGCGCCGTGCCACCCTGGCTCCACCCCTACATCGATATCGTGACCGCCGAGGTCGCCGAGCAAGCGGCAGGCAGCGACCTGGTCATGGCCCGCCTCTCCGACGCCATCGTCATCCGCGCCATGCGCCATCACGGCGCCGTCACCGACCAACCGGGATGGCTTGCGGGCCTTGCCGATCCAGCGCTCGCCCGCGCGCTCGCCGCCATCCACGACGATCCGGCGCACCCGTGGCGGATCGACACACTCGCGCACCTGACCGGCATGTCCCGCGCGACATTCGCGGCGAAATTCACCGACCGCGTCGGCCAACCCGCCATCACCTACATCACAGCCCTGCGAATGCAGAAGGCACGCACCCTACTTCGTGACGATCGCCTGACCGTCGCCGCCATCGCCCGCCAGGTCGGGTATCGGTCCGACGTGGCATTCGCCGCCGCCTTCAAACGAGCACACCGTATGTCGCCCGGCCGATTCCGTGCACACGAACAGCACTGATCAGCCCTTCCGGATCGAGCCGAACGGTCAGAGCGCGAGCACCGCGGCGGCGACCCGGTCCGTCGCGGTGTCCGGCAGGGCCGTACCCATGTCGTCCAGGACGAGCAGTCGCGCCGCGCGAATTTCGGCGGCGAGGACTTCGCCGTTGCCGACCGGGAAGAACGGATCGGCGCGGCCGTGCACCACGAGAGTCGGCACGTCGAGTTCACCGAGTCGCTCCCGCCATCGCGGGGCGCAGTCGATCCGGGAGAACACCATCCCGAGCTGATTCGCCTGGTGCACAGCGGGATCGCGGGACGGCGTGCGATCCCAGATCCGGGCAGCACTCGCCCGCGCCTGCTCCGGATCGTCTCCCAGCAACTCGGCTCCCGCCGCCGCGAACGCCGCCACCGCGGCCCGGTCGCTCCAGTCCGGCATCGGATGGGAGAACAGCGCGCCCATCACCGCGGGGTCGTGATCCGGCAGGTCCTCGTCCACCGGCCCCGGCGCGACCGGCCGGGTGCCGACGAGAGTCAACGCGCAGAACGCATCCGAGTGATCCAGAGCTGCGACCTGAGCGACCATCCCGCCGACCCCCACACCACCGAGATGCGCGGTCTCGGCGCCGAGCACCCCGACCAGCGCCGCCGCATCGGCAGCGAGATCCCGCAGGTCATAACTTGGATTCTCGGGGTCGAGCGTCGTCGAGGCACCGGAGTCACGCAGGTCGTAACGCACCACCCGCCGCCCGCCCGCCGCGACCCGCTCGCACAATCCGTCGGGCCAGGACAACATCGTCGTGCCGCCCACCAGCAGCACGAGCGGATCATCCTCGCGGCCGAAGCTCTCGATACCGATATCCACCCCGTTCGCCCGTACGGTCGTCCCGTACCGAACCGGACTCGTCATGCCTGGACTCCTGTCTGTGAAAGCATTCGGCGGTATAGACGACGGATGTTGCCGAAAGTCATCGGCGCAACCGACATCATTACCACCCCGGCAATGGACGCGACCTCGACCGTAGCGTCGATCACCGACAACTCGGCGAACACCGGTCGAATGCGTCCGGGCGCGGGACGTCGGCTCGGCTGCTTCGCGAGAATGCCGAGCGTGCGGTCGGCGCGGAAGCTGTGCGAGAAGGCAGCGTCGAATGATTCCGATATCCGAAACTTCCGGTGAACCGCCGAACAGTCGCGTCGCGGTTTCCTATGATTTCTCGTGTCCGACCGGACAGTGTGAGCCGACCGCGGAAGCGAGGTAGGCGGCATGCGATCGCGGATGTCGATGTCCGGAGCATATTCGGTTGCGGAACGATAACAGATTCAACTTTTGAATTCCCGGTTTCGAAAACGACGCGACAGCACACAACTGATATAGACGCGGCGCCGGCATCTGTGCCGCTCGAGCGACCCGGATCAGGCGAGCATCGGCGGGGGAATTCACTCTTACTCGACGAAGGAATTCTGCGATGAACCAAGGAACTCGCGAAGTGGTGTACTGGTCCGGACCCGCGCCGCGCCGAGTGAGCGTCGTCGTGGCGGGCGCGGGAGCCCGCGGTGGCTATGAGGCGGGTGTCTTGTCCGTGTTGGTGCCGCGGCTGCGCGGCGCGGGTGTGGAGGTGGTGGACTTCGTCGGCACCAGTGCGGGCGCCATCAATGCGACGATCTTCGCGGCGCTGGCACACCTACCTGCCGAGCAGCAGGCTCGCCGAGCCTTGCGGGTGTGGCGTGGGATCACCGTCTCCGACGTGTTCAGGTCCCCGAGTATCGGGCTGCCTCGGCTGGCGGGCAGTGCCGCCGGGCAGTTCCTGCACATCCCCGGTGTGCAGCTGACCCACCTGCTGGACACCGCGCCGCTGCGCCGCACCGCCGAACGGGTCGTCGACTGGAAGTCGTTGCGCGCCAATATCGACTCGGGAATCACGACGCTCGCTGTGGTCGCGACCTCCGGTGCCGACAACCGCACCGTCGTCTTCGTCGACCGCGCCGATCGCACGTCGTTGCCGCAGACCGACGACGAACGGCCGATCGACTACGTGTCCGCCGAGATCACCGCCGAACATGTGCTCGCGTCGGCGGCGATTCCGATCGCGTTCCCGCCCGTGCATGTGAGTGACCCGCGGCGAGCGGGCTGGTATCTCGACGGTGGTATACGACTGAACGCGCCACTCAAGCCCGCGATCGCGCTGGGTACCGACGCGATCGCCATGGTGGCGACGCATCCGGTGGTCGACGCCACGACATCGGCGCCCGCCGACGAACGGCCGATCGACGTGGACGATGTCGTCGTGCGGCTGATGGACGCCGCGCTGGTCGACCGGATGATCGAAGACATGCGCACCCTCGACAAAGTCAACATGCTGGTCGACGGCACCGAATCCACCACCGCGACCGGACGGCCGCGACAGGTCATCCCGTTCTTTCCCATCACGCCACCCGCACGAAAGACGCTGGGTGATCTCGCCGAAAAGGTATTCGCCGCAAGGCATCATCGACGCGGCGGCATCCTGCCCGCACTGCGTCAGGCGGAGTTGCGAATGCTGGGTCGAGTGCTGGGCGGTGACGGCCCGCGCCGCGGCGACCTGTTCAGCTACCTGTACTTCGACAACGAATTCATCGAAGCGTCAATAGAACTCGGCCGGCGTGACGCTCACGCCGCACTCGACGCCTCGCCGTCACATCACCTTCCGTGGCAGATCGGTACGCGGATTCGCTCGACGGAGGATCGCGGAATCGTCGTGTCCGATGATCACGCGGCCGAACCCGTATGATGGCGGCGTTCAGACGATGGCGTGCGCGAAAAGGCTTCGTGCGCAGTCGGTGACGGTTTCGCGGGCCGGGCGTGGTCGCCAGTCGAGTAGTTCGTGCGCTTTCGCCGTGCTGTGTCGGTTCTTTCGGCCCAGGGCGGGGATCAGCTCGGCGAGCGCGGTGTCGCGGCGGGCGGCCAGGCGGACCAGGAGGTCCGGGGCGGGTCGGGTGGAGACCTTCGCCGCGTCGGTTCCGAGATCGGCGCGCAGTGTGCGTGCGATGTCGCGCATCCAGAGGAATTCTCCGGTGCCGAGGAAGCGTTGGCCCGCGGCGGCGGGGGATTCCAGTGCGCGGATGTGTAGGTCGACGAGGTCGCGCACGTCCACGACCTCGAGTCCGATCCGGGGAATCCAGGGCATCCGCCCCGCGAGCATTCGCGCGATGATCGACACCGACCCGACCGTCTCGGCGCGGAGTACGGGGCCGAATACCGCACCGGGCAGCACCGTTGTGAGTTCCGGTGCGCCGGAGGTGGTTTCGACGAATTCCCAGGCCGATTTCTCGGCCAGGGTCTTGGCTCGGCGGTAGGGGATCAACGCGGGATCGTCGGGGTCGGTCCACAGGGTCTCGTCGCTGATGTCGTCGACGGTGTAGGAGGAATGGCTGGCCGCGTTGGCCGCGGAGGTCATCACCACGCGCCGGATCCCGGCTCGGGTGGCCGCGTCGAGGACCCGCTGGGAGCCGCCGCGGGCGACGTCGATCAGTCGTCGCGCATCCTGGTCACCCGTCAGACCCATCTGTGCCGCGATGTGCATGACCGAATCCACCCCATCCATCGCCTCGGACCATCCGGTATCGGAGAGCAGGTCGAGTTGGACGAAGTCGAGTCGTTCGGTGGATTCGGCGACGGGCGCGACCGCGGCGCGCACTGTGTCCGCTCCGGTGAGATCGCGGACAGCGGCGCGAACCCGGTAGCCGCGGCGCAGGAGTTCGGCGACGGCCCAGCCGCCGACAAATCCCGTTCCGCCGGTAACGAGTACATGTTCGGACATGGCAGGGCCTTCCTGTATCGTGGCCGGAAACGGAGAGGTCTCCGATAACCGCCGACTGTACCGGAGAACTCTCCGTTTTGCTGGAAAGGGCCGCGATGGGATCCACGCCACACAGATCCGACGCACGCCGCAACCGCGAACACCTGCTCGACGTGGCCCGCGAGGCGCTGGCCGCCGACGCCGCAACCTCCATGAACGCGATCGCCAAACGCGCGGGCGTCGGCCCCGGAACGCTGTATCGCCACTTCCCCTCCCGCGAAGCCCTGATCATGGAGCTCTACCGCACCGAACTCACCGCGCTCATCGACCTCGTTCCCCGGCTCCTCGACGAACATCGGCCATTGGACGCCCTGCGCGCGTGGTTCGACGAGATACGCCGCTACGCGGGTCTGAAATACGGTCTGGCCGGGGTGATCCACGCCGCCACCGACAACGACCGCCCCGACCCCGCCTACGCGCTGTTCGTCGCCGCCATCGCTCTGCTGCTCGAAGCCGGAGCCCGTTCGGGCGATCTCAAACCGGACATCGACCCCGAAGATGTTCTGCTGCAACTGAGTGTCCTGTGGCGCGTCGACCCGGCCGTCGATCCCGGCAGGGCCGACCGGCTGGTGAACCTCATCATCGACGGGCTACTGGCGAAGCCTTGAACGAAACACCCTGTGGTATCGGCGATCATTCACGCAGGCAGGTGGTCGGTGGAGTCGGGCACCGGGATCTCGAACCGCCACCTGCCGGGCAGGCCGGGGCGGGCGGCGGCTCGGGTGTGCAGATGCAGGTAGTCCGCGCGGGGGAGTTCGACGGCGCCGAGTGAGGTGAGGTGGTCGGAGGTGACCTGACAGTCGACGAGGGCGAAATCCCAGGCGGTGAGTTGGGCGCACAGCCAATACAGTGCGATCTTGGAGGTGTCGCGGGCTCGGGAGAACATGGATTCACCGGCGAAGGAGCGGCCGCACGCGACGCCGTAGAGACCACCGACGAGATCGCCGTCGCGCCATACCTCGACCGAGTGCGCGTGACCGAGGTGGTGCAGCCGCAGATAGGCCGCCATCATGTCGGAACCGATCCAGGTTCCGGTTTCCTTGGCGCGCGGTCCGGCGCAATGCGACATCACCTCGGCGAAGGCGCGATCCATGGTCACCGCGTAGTCGGCGTTGGTGACGGATCGTCGATAGGACTTGGTCACTCGCAGGTCCGTCGGCACCAGAATGCAGCGCGGGTCCGGGCAGTACCACTGGATCGTTTCGCCGGGGTTGTACCAGGGAAAGATCCCCGTCGAATAGGCGTTCAGCAGCCGTTGCGGGGTCAGGTCCCCGCCGAATGCGACCAGGCCGGACGGATCCGCGAAATCGACAGGTGGGAAGGGCTGGTCCGGATCGACCAGATACATCCGCAGCAGGTCGGCAGGGTCGGTCACCGGACAAACATTACCGACCCGAGCCGACAACTCCACGCCCCGGCGACCGCTGTTCGAGAGGTCCGGTCGAATCGATGTGGTACGGCTATCACCCGCATTTGTCCGTCGAGATCGACGCCGCCGCTGTTGACAAGTGGAGGCACAGTGAACAGAGTGATGTCGGCTGCCGCGCCTGCGGCACGACAAGATCGGGGGGCTACCAACTATGACCATGCCTGAATGGCGATCCGGGACTCGCTGGGGTCGGGTGCTGTGACAGCGGGGTATTTCAATCACTACGACGATCCGGATGCCGATTGAGGCGACGAGCCATCGGTGAACAGGCCTATATAGCGGCTTCGTTCTTTCAAACGTTGACAACCGCGCTTCGGAAGCAATTCGAGGTCATCGGGGATGTGAGTTCGGCCACGGCGAGTCCGAGGGGTTTCGTCGGCAACAAGTGGCTGCGGAGTGCGTCGACGGATTACAACATCAGCGTGCCCGACAAGTCCGAATGGGAGGCCAGGTGAAGCTCGGGAAGGTGCTGGTGGCCGCGTTGGCGGCGGCTCTGCTTTCCGGGTGCGAAGCGCCCTCGGATACGCCATCCGAGGGCGCGGCGCCGACGGCGAGTCCGCGTTCGGTCCGGGAGCTGTGTGAATTCCCGAAGTCGTTCTTCGCGACCTACCTCGGTCTCACCGGTCTCGAAGGGACGCCGATATTCGTCAGATCCGAGGCCGAGAAAGCGGGGCCGATCGGCACCGGCAAGACCTGTGGATTCACCGCAGGTAGTCCCGCGCCGGTCGCGACGATCACCCTCGAATATCAGCGGGCGGACAGATCCAGCGCTTCGACTGGTTCCGAACCCGCTCGGGTCCTGGTGGTGAACGGTGTTTCGGTCTCCCGCGTACTGGAACCTGCTCCGTCCTACGAGAACTCCGGTGCCAGGGTGCGGATGAGCGCGACCGTCGACGGCTGGTACGGCGAACTCTCCTACAAGGGGGGCGACGAGCGCGCCTTGCAGGCGGGCGCGGCGATGCTCGTCGACATGATTCGCACCTTGAAGCCTGCGTGAGGCTCGGTCGCCGCAGTTCTCCGGTGGCGCATGGCTCTCGCCGAAGTAATTGCCTCGGCGCGGGTTTCGGTACTCGCAATACCTTCGAGTGATGTCCCCCAGGCGGTAAACTGGCGACGCCGGTCGGCGGTCCGACGAAGTCGCATGCCGTGCAGTCGAATTGGTGGTCGCCCACGCGTCCGCGATGGCTGCGCGCAGGTCGGCTGGGGCGGTTGTCCGCACCAACCGCGGAAGGGATGAATATGAGCGGCACCGAGCCGACGAATGCCTGTCCGGTCTACGATTTCAACCACTGTGCCGAGAAGCCGTTCGGCGAGAAGATCGCATTCTACGACAAGCTCCGCGCCGAGGCCCCCATCGTGCGCAACACTTTCGCCAACGACCACTACATCGTGACGCGGTACGAGGACATACTCGCCGTTTATCAGAACCATCAGCTGTTCTCCAACAGCGCCGTCACCGTCTTCGATCCCGACCCGGCCTATCGCTGGATTCCCGAGATGCTCGACGGCGAGGAACACCGGCAGTGGCGTAAGCAGTTGGGGCCGTTGTTCTCGCCCGCGGCCGCTGCGGCGCTCGAGGACAAGGTGCGCGGCCGCGCGGTCGAGTTGATCATGACCATTGCCGCGCGCGGCAGGTGCGATTTCATGCGTGACTTCGCCGACCGGTACCCGTCGTTCATCTTCCTCGAACTGATGGGCCTGCCGTTCGAGGATTTCGAGACTTTCATGCACTGGGAGCACGAGATCCTGCACCTGTCCGCGAGGCTCGAGGAGGCAGCGCGGCGTCGCGCGGCCGCCATGCTCGCGGTCACCGAATATTTCCGCGAGATCATCGCGCGGCGGCGGACCGTTCCCGAGGACGATCTCATCAGCAAAGCTATCGGATTCCGGATCGACGGAAAGCCGGTGAGCGACGCGGATCTGGAATCGTTCTGCCTACTCATGTTCATGGCCGGACTCGACACCGTGACGGCCACCCTCGGCACGGCCTTCCTGCACTTGGCGCAGCATCCGCGGGACCGGCGTCGGCTCGTCGAGAATCCCGAACTCGTGCCAACCGCGGTCGAGGAGATTCTGCGCGTGCATTCGATCGTCATCCCGTCGCGGAAAGCCACCGCGGACACCGAAATAGCGGGCTGCCCCATCCACAAAGGCGACATGATCTCGGTGCCGCTGAACTGCGCCAACCGCGACGAATCACTTTTCGACGACCCTGCCGAGGTCGAGCTGGACCGCAGGCCCAACAATCACATCGCGTTCGGGGCGGGCCCGCACCGTTGCCTCGGCTCCCACCTCGCTCGGCGTGAGCTGCGCATCGCGTTGGAGGAGTGGCACAAGGTCATCCCGGAGTATCGCCTGTCCGACGATTCCGCACCGATCGAATCGGGCGGTCAGCTCGGTCCGGTCGGCAACATATTTCTCGAATGGGATCTTTGACACCGGGCGGCCTGCGCTTGCCGGGGTAACGAAGAGGCGACTCCCCGAACAAGGGGCGAGGCGCGCCCGGGCTCGGCGTCAACTCGCCGCCGCCAACACCCTCCACACCTTTCTGGAACGCGGGCGGGCCTGCGGAGCCGCGTAGTCGATTCGCCTGCGCGCCTCGTCGGCGCTGATCCGCAACAGGTCGGTCAACAGCTCCGCGGTGTCGCGGTAGCCGGTGTCCGCGGCGAGGCCGCGACGCTCGGCCTCCGCGACGGCCGCGCGCATGGCGGCATCGAGTCGCCTGCGGCGGCGTTCGGTTTCGACGAGGGTGCGCAGCAGGTCGACATCGGCCAGGTCCGGCCATCCCGCTGCTGGGGCATTCGGCGCCGGCGCGGTCGAATTCATGGTCACCCGAGGCAGCCTACACCAGGATAGAACATATGTTCGATAACTCCGCTGGGAATGTCCGAGCCTCCGAAGCCCTCCCCATGTCCGGCGGTCGTGAAGGCGATCTCGATCGTGACCGGTTCGGTGAGGTCGTGGGCGAGTGCTCGCCGTTGCCTGTCCCGTTCCGGGATGCAGTAGTGCACTACGCACGACGTACCCCACCGACTGCCGCACACTGACGGTGGCTGTTCACAACGGTCCGCGCGTCCGCACCGCCCGATCGTGAGTTTGCGCTCGCCGCGGCGACCTCGCGCGTTCCGCGTGACCACGCCACTGAGACCACCTGCCTGATGGGTGCGCTGCCGCTTCCATGACCGAACCCGGTGAGAGGTGTGAATCATGCTGTATCCGATCGAGATCAAGGTGAACCTCGAGGACGGGGTCGGCGCCGTCATGGACCGACTGGGCGATCCGCCACCCAGCGGCAAACGCCAGATCTGGTTCGCCGAAGACCGCGACGGCCTCGATTCCCACGAGCTACGACTACTCGCCGCGGGGATCGTTCTCCGGCTCCGCAGCGGCGACGGGGACGACGACGCGACCGCGAAACTGCGCCCCGCGCCCGTCGAGCGACTCATCGCCCCGTGGGATCGACCGTTCACGACCGGCAGGCTGGAATATCGCGTCGAGGGAGACCGGTCCGGCGCCCGGCAGGTGTTGTCCGCGTCCGCTGTCACCAAGGAGACGCAGGGCTCACTGGCCGCGGCGGTGACGGGCGGCCGCGCGGATCCGGCGCTGTGGTCCTATCACGCGCGGTTTGTCACCGTCGGCGCCTGACCCGGGGCTGGACCCATGTCGATACTTCGTTCCCGGATACCACCTCCTCGTTCTCCGGCACGGTGACAACCGTCGCCGACGTGTTTTCCGCGGTGGTTTTCGTGACCGGGACTTCGCGACTCCGCGTGAACCCGCATCGACCGCGGTACCGAGGCCGGCGCCGCGGCGGCGGCCCGCTCGCCTATCGTCCCGCGAGTTCGGCGACCATCGGGGCGAGCTCCTCGGCGACGTGAGCGCCGAAGATGAAGTAGGAGAAGCCCATTTCGTCGCGGCGGCGCTGGATCTCCTCGGCGGCGGCCGCGGGGTCGTCGGGGAGCACGGTGAGGGCGTCGGCGGCGCGCAGGGCGGTGGGGTCGGTGTCGGGTGGCGCCATGTGCGGGGCGACGGTGTCGCCGACGACCGGCACGGCGAGGGCGAGTTCGACAGCGGTGGAGTGGAATTCGCGGGCGAGGTGGGCGACTTCGGTGCGGGGCTGGTCGCCGAGGGCGAAGGTGACGGTGTCGGCGAGTTCGGCGGCGAGAGCTCTGGCTCGCCTGCCGAGCACGGCCATCGCGACGGGAGTGTGGCGGTCGAGGCCGTCGAGTTCGCGCAGTGTGGTCACGGTTTCGCGGATTCGGGTGAGCCGCTCGTTCGGGGGGACGTCGGGTTGTCCTTTGTCGCGGAGTTCGTGTTCGATTCCGGGTCTGCCTGTGCCGATGCCCATTTCGAAGCGGCCGTCGGTCATCAAGGTCAGGGAGTGGGCCTCCCATGCGGTCGTCCAGGCCGGGCGGAACGGTGTGGCGTATACCCAGGTGCCGACGCGCAGGTCGGTGTGGGCCGCCGCGGTGGCGAGCATGGGTCCCGGGGCCGGTTGGGTCTGGGGGAAGTCGGGGACGAGCAGTGTCGAATAGCCGAGGTCGGCGATGCGGCGCGCTCGGTCCCGCCAGGTCGCCACGTCGGTGGTGAGTGGGGCGACGACTCCGAATCGGAATGGTTTCGGCATGTGCGGTCTCCTGTTCGTCGGCGGCTTCGAAAGCATCGACGGGGGAGTCGGCCGAAACTCGTCGGTGCGGGCGAGATTTTCTGGAACCGAGGAAGTCGAAAGGCGGGAGGAGAATCCGAATGTGTTCCGGCGCAGACGAATCGGTGCTTACCCGTGTCGTGCCACGTCTTCGCAGAGGATGCTCGGCCAGCGGGCGAGGTCGGCGGGGGTGTGTGCGACTTCCAGTGTGGCTTTCGGCATCAGGTCCAGCAGTGCTTCGGCCGTCGACACCGGGTGAGCGGGGTCGTCGATCCAGGCCAATATCGTGGTGGGCACCCGGATCTCGGCGATGGCCTCGGGGGCGGGGAGGTCGCTGAGGGCGGCGCCGCGGAACAGGGATGGCAGTAGGTGTTCGGTGACGTCGGGGCCGGTTTCGGGGGTTCCGGCGGTGGCGGGCGGGCGGGGGGCGGCGAGGTCGGCGCTCAGGAAGGCATCGAGGCCCTGTTCCTCGATCAGGCGGGCGTTCTTGCGGTAGATGTCGGCCTTCGCCGCGCGGGTGCGCCAAGCGGTGGCGGGCACGAGCAGGGTGAGGCCCGCGAACCGGTCGGGGGCGCGCACGGCGGCGTGCAGCAGGGTTCCGGTGCCCATCGACGGGCCGACGCCGTGCACCTTTTCGCCCGGGAACCAGTGGTCGAGCAGCTTCAGCAGGTCGTCGGCCAGTGCGGGCCACCGGTAGTCCTCGGGGACGGCGCGGCCCGTCGACTGGCCGTGGCCGCGCGCGTCGTAGCGCAACAGGCGGGTTCCGCTGAGTCCGCGGCCGAGGTCGAGGTCCATCAGGCGGTCGCGGTGGCGGCTGGAGGTGAGGCCGTGGAGTTGGACGACGGGGTGGCCACCCTCGTCGCTCAGTTCCACGTCGAGGTCGGCGCCGGGAACGCGGAAGGTCGGCACGGTGGCTCCAGGGTATGGGCAAGAAGGGGATCGCTGGACAAGGAGCATAGGATACCGGCATGCGGCTGACCAATGTGGCGCACCTGCGCCTGCCGTTCGGCCGACTGCTCGGCTTCGACGTCACCGCGGGGCGGGTGGGATGTGCGCTTCCCGTGTCCTTCGACCAGCGTCGTCACGTCGGGGCGGGCGACCGTGCGGGTTCGTGGATGGCGTTGTCCTTCAGGCTTTCCACGCCGGTGCCGCTCGACGATCTCGCGGCCGCCTGGCTGGCCGTGATCGAGCGGCACGGCACGCTGCGGTCGGTGTTCGAGCCGGGCGAGGACGGCGAGCCGCGACTGCACGAGGTCGATATCCGCCCCGGCGACTGGGTGGAGCACGTGATCGCGCCGGGGCAGGCGGTCAACGACGCGCTGCGCGCCGTGCTCGATCGCGCCTGTTCGCCGTATGGTCGTCCGTCGCACCGGCTCTGCGTGCTCGAGACCGCCGTGGGGCCGACGGTGGTGGTCGCCGCCGACCATTCGCACGTCGACATGTGGTCGATGCTGGTGATCGCGCGCGATCTGCTCGCCGCGCTGGCCGCGGTGCGGAAGGGGAGCGCGCCGTCGTTGTCGCCCGCGCCCGCCTTCGCCGAGCACACCCGCGCGCTGCGCAACCGCCCGCCCGCGCCCGCCGAGGTGCACCGCCGGTGGGCGGAAGTGCTCGCGAACAGCGGTGACGTGATGCCGCGGTTCCCGCTGTCGCTGGGGGAGGCGACGTTGCAGGAGGAACGCGTCGAGGTGCGCGATGTGCTCGACGTCGACGACAGCGCCGCGTTCTCGGCGCAGGCCCGCGACGACGGCGTCTCCACCCTGGCGCTGGTGGTGGGTGCGATGACCGAGGTCACCCTGGAGTTGGCGGGCACCGCGCTGCGGGCCGTGTTCCCGGTGCACAGCCGCTACGACACCACCTGGCACGACTCGGTGGGATGGTTCATCACCAACTCGGTGCTCGAATCGGCCGACCCCGACCCCCGCGCCAGCGCGGAAGCGGTGAAGGAGGCCGTTCGAATGGGGTCGTGGCCGCTGGAGGACATCCTGCGGCCGTGGGGCGGTATGCCCGAGGCGCCGGGGATGTTCGCGATCTCGTGGCTCGACCTGCGTCGGCTGCCGGTGCGGGTGGACGCGACCGGACTGGAGGCGCAGTACGTCGGCGCGACGATCAGGACCGACGGCGTCATGCTGTGGTTCGTCCTCGACGAGGCGGGACTGCACCTGCGCTGCCGGTATCCGGACACCCCGGAGGCCCGCCTGCATGTCGGCGCCTGGCTCGACACGCTGATCGCCCGGCTGCGGTCGCGGGCGCGGGCCTCGGTGGGCGGTCTGCTTCGCCTCGGCGACCGGAGCTATCGGGTGCAGCGGGCCGAGCGCACCGACGTGCCCGCATTGGTCGAATTGCTCTCCGACGACGAGATAAGCCGTGCGCGTGAGGGTTCCGAGATCGCGCGCTACGAGGAGGCATACGACGCGATCACCAGGGACGCCTCGCATTATCTCGCGGTGGTCAGGGACGAGGGCGACCGGATCGTCGGCACCATGCAACTCACCATCATTCCCGGGCTGTCCCGCGGCGGCGCCACCCGCCTGCAGATCGAAGGGGTCAGGGTCGCCGCCTCGGAACGTTCGCGCGGTATCGGCACGGCGATGCTCGAGTGGGCGCACGAGCACGGCAGGCACCGGGGCGCGGTGCTCGCACAGGTCACCACGGACCGGGTTCGGGAGCGGGCGCACGCGTTCTATGCGCGGCTCGGGTACGACAACAGTCACGTCGGGCTGAAGCGGGCGCTCTGACGGGTCGCCTGGTCCGACACACCGGCTCGGTGTGCTCGGGACCGCGGTGGGGTAGCCGATCATCGGCACGTCGACATGCGGTCGACGCCGACGACCGCGCGAACGGGGTCGCCTCGTCCGACACAGCCCGCGGCGATCGAACCGCCGTGGCGGCGTGCGCGTCGAGTCCGGACCGTGTCGGTGGCCGTTCCCGCTCGGGTGGAGAATGGGCGGATGCAGCCGCACGGGACCGCGCTCGGTTCGGGAGAGGGGTTGAGCAGAGCTGAACTGCTCGCCGCGATATCGCTCGCGATCGACCTCGGGCTGGGGCAGCCGATGGAGCACATGCTGCGGTCGTCGCTGATCGCGACGCGGATCGCCGAGCGGATGGAACTCGAGCCGCGTCAGCGGGCGACCGTGTATTACGCGAATCTGGTGGGGTGGATCGGTTGTCACGCCGATTCCCACGAACTCGCCGCGCTCTTCGGTGACGACATCGCTTTCCGGGCCGACACCTACACGGTCGATATGGTCGGCCTGCCGTTCCTGCGGCTGATGATGAGCCATGTCGGACGCGGATCGCCGGGATGGGAACGCGCCGTCCGCGCCACCGCCTTCCTGGTGACGGCCCGCAGCCGGGTCGCCACGCTGATCCAGTCGCATTGCGGTTCGGCCGGGGTGCTCTCGGATCGGATGGGGTTGGACGAGCAGGTCGGCAAGGCGTTGGCGCACGTCTTCGAACGGTGGGACGGTCGTGGGCTGCCCAACGGTTCGCGCGGTGACGACATTCCGGTCGAGATCCACATCGCGCATGTCTCGGATGTCGTCGAGGTGCAGCTGCGCACGGGTGGGCTCGCGCGGGCGAAGGATGTGGTGCGTTCGCGGGCGGGCGGGCGGTTCAGTCCGGCGGTGGCCGCGGTGTTCGACCGGGACGCGGCGGCGATCGTGGACGGATTGCTGGATGTCGATGTCTGGACGGCGGCATTGGCGCGCGCACCGGATCGCGACCGGACCCTCACACCCGAGGAGAGCGACGAATTGCTCGGCGCCATGGCCGATTTCGCCGATCTCAAATCGCCTTTCGCCCTTGGACATTCGCGCGGCGTGGCGAAGCTGGCGGGCGCGGCGGCTCGGCATCTCGGCATGCCGTCGGCCGAGATCACGCATCTCTACCGCGCCGGTCTGGTGCACGGGCTCGGCAAATTGGGTGTGTCCAACCGGATCTGGGAGAAGAAGGGGCCGCTCACCACCGCCGAACGGGAGCGGGTTCGGATGTATCCGGATCTGACCGGGCGGATATTGCGGCGGGTCGGCGGTTTGGAGTCGGTGGTGCCGCTCGCGATGAAGCATCGGGAGCGGATCGACGGGTCGGGATTCCCGAGGGGGATCGGCGGAGCGGAGTTGACCGCGGGTGATCGGTTGCTGGCCGCGGCCGACGCGTATCAGCGACTGCTCGAGCCGCGCTCCTACCGGCCGCCGTTCGATCCGTCCGACGCGGCCGATCGGTTGCGTGAGCAGGCGCACGCGGGACGCCTCGACGCCGAGTCCGTCGCCGCCGTGCTCGCGGTGGTCGCGCCGCGCGCGTCCCGGCGGACGCCGTGGCCCGCCGGGCTGACCGACCGTGAGGTCGAGATCCTGCGGCTCGTCGCGCAGGGCCGGTCGAACAAGGAGATCGCCGCCGAACTCTTCATCGCCGAGAAGACCGCGCGCAATCACGTCGAACGCGTCTACACGAAACTCGGGGTCAACAACCGCACGCAGGCCGGTCTCGCGGCGATCGACCGGGGACTCGCGGTGTCCCCGGTCAAATCGGTCGGAAGCTGACCCTCGGAACTCGGCTCAGCGGCTCGCGCCGGGCCGGGACCGCCGGTCGAGGACCCAGATCGTGGCCAGTACGAGAGCGACGGTGAACGAGACGAGCACGAGCAGACTGCCGCCGGCGCCGCCGTGGAAGGTGTCACCGTAGACGGACACGGCGGCGGTTTGCCGCTCGAGGTCCAGGTCGCGACCCAGCGCTTCGAACGCGAAGCGGTTGGACAGGCCGAGGCTCATCACACGTCCGGGCAGGGTCATGCCGTCGACGGGGACGATCGCGCCACCGAACAGCACCTGCGGGAAGCAGAGCATCGGCAGGGCGAGCGCGGCCTGCGCGGCGTTGGAGACCGCGGCCGAGGCGAGCAGTCCGAGGGCGAGCGCCGAGGTCGCCTCGATCACGATCGTCACGAACAGCAGCGCGAACACGTCCCATCCCAGGCCGGGGAGCCTGCCGAGCGCCCACAGCACACCGAGCAGCAGCGCGCTCACACCCGCAAGCACCGGAAGCAGCGCGGCGACCTTCGAGGCCACGTAGGCGCTCACGCTCAGCCCCGCGAGGCGTTCGCGCCGGAAGACCGCCATCTCCCCGACGATCTGGAGCAGGCCGTAGGTGAGGCCGAAGAAGAAGCCCGCGAACGCGATCCAGAACACGATCTGGACCGGGCCGAGGTCGGCGTCGCTGCGGGGAACCAACGCGTCGCGCTGGAACAGGGTCGCCATCATGGCGGTGACCAGCACCGGTGAGCCGAGCAGGACCGCCAGGGTCAACCGGTTGCGAAGCAGGACATCGACATTGCGGCGGGTCAGCAGCCACCATTGCCGGACCGCGCCCGCGCGGCGGATCTCCGGGGTGGCCTGCTGCGCGGAGGTGGGCCGTGGCTTCGACATCCGGCCGCTGTCGGCGAATCGCCGCGCCCAGGTCTGCGGGGAGTCCTCACGAGCCAGTCGGTCGTAGACGTCCTCGAGGTTCTCGACGCCGAAGTAGTGGCGAGCCTCGGTCGGGCTGCCGGTGAAAGCCAGGTGGCCGTCGCGGGCCAGGAAGACCACCCGGTCACAGCGGTCGATGCCGGTCGGCTCGTGGGTCGTGAGTACCACGGTGACGCCGCGTTCGGTGAGTCGGCGCAGCAGTCGCATCACGTCGGCCGCGGTGGACGGGTCGAGTCCCGAGGTGGGTTCGTCGAGGAAGAACAGACGCGGCCGGGTCAGCAGTTCGACGGCGATGCTCGCCCGCTTGCGTTGGCCGCCGGACAGCGATCGGACCGGCACCTCGGCGCGGTCGGCCAGATCGAGGTCGCGCATGGTCTCCTCGACCACCCGGTCCGCCTCGGCCGCCGAGGTGCCCTCCGGCAGCCGCAGGCGTGCCGCGTAGCGCAGCGTGCGGCGCAGCGACATCTCGAGGTGGATGATGTCCTCCTGCGGCACGTATCCGATGCGGGAATCGGTGCGGGTCCCGCGCACGACGCCGTCGTGCCGGACCTCCCCGGTTGTCGGTGGTCGCAGTCCCGCCAGGATCTCGAGCAACGTGCTCTTCCCGGCCCCGCTGCCGCCCGCGATCGCGACCAGTTCGCCCGGTTCCACCGCCAGCGACAGCTCCCGCAGAATCCGCCGCTCACCGACCTGTCGGCTCACCTCGACCGCGTCGACCCGCCCGCCGGGCACGTGATCGGTTGTGCGCGTGGCGAATCGGTCGGCGGTCCGTGTTTCGAAAGTTGCCTCGGTCATGACCGGTGACCTCCTGATTCCTGAACTCGCTTCGTCATATCCCGATCATCGGCCGGTCACCCCCGCGCCCACATGGGGCGTTTGCCTCAAATCACCGCGGACGACATCTGACGAATCCCTGACGAGTGGCGCGTTCGGGTCGCGTTCGGGCGGCGAGCGTAGTTGAGTCGGGGGTGATACTTCAGCTTCGGAGGGCATGATGTCGTCTGTTCGTCGGATCGTTCGCGCGCCCCTCACCTGGGTGCTGATCGTGGTTGTCGCCGCCGCGCTCGGGGTCGGGGCCGCGCTGTTCCAACCGTGGCGGTTGTTCACCGATACCGTGGTGAACGAGGCGGCGCCCACTGTCGCGGCCGCCCCGGGGGATGGACCACGGCGGGAACCGCGGACCTTGTCGCGCGGTGAGTTCGTCTCGCACGAGCACGACACCACCGGTAGTGCGGTTGTGCTCGAATTGCCGGATGGGACAAGGGTTCTGCGTTTGGAGAACTTGGATACCTCCAATGGGCCCGACCTGCGGGTGTGGCTCACTGACGCGCCGGTTCTGGATGGCCGTTCGGGCTGGTTCGTCTTCGACGACGGTGCGCGGGTCGATCTGGGTGCGCTGGAGGGCAACAAGGGCAGTCAGAACTACGCCATACCGTCCGATGCGGACTTGAGCGCACTCACCAGCGTCACCGTGTGGTGCCAGCGGTTCCACGTGTCATTCGGTGCGGCTCGTCTCATCTTGTCGTAGCGGTGATTCATTGAGCCCGAACGTGTTCGGTGGATTCGGTGCGGCAGGACGCGGCCCGGTCCAGTAGCAGGGTTCGTTCGACTTCGTTGCCGGTCATGGCCGCCGCCCGCTGGAACTCCGCGCGCGCTTCATCGCGGCGTTCGAGTTTGAGCAGCAGATCGCCTCGGACGGCGGGCAGCAGGTGGTAGTCGCGCAGGGCCGAAACCTCGGACAGTTCGTCGACGATGGACAGTGCGGCCGTTGGGCTTTCGGCCATCGACACCGCGACTGCCCGGTTCAGCTCGACCACGGGTGAGCCGGTGCGCGCGCTCAGTTCACGGTAGAGCTCGGCGATGCGTGGCCAGTCGGTGGCCTCGGCGTTCACGGCTCGGGCGTGGCAGGCGGCGAGGGCGGCTTGCAGCAGGTAGGAGCCGCGTCCGCCGAGGTGTTCGGCGCGGCGCATGGCGCCTTCGGCGTGGGTGATGAGCAGCCGGTCCCAGCGGGTGCGGTCCTGGCGGTCGAGCGGCACCGGGCTGCCGTCGGCGGCGGTTCGGGCGCGCAGCCGCGAGGCTTGGAACTCCATCAGTGCGACCAGCGCGTGCGGTTCCGGCTCGTCGGGGGCGAGGGCGGCCAGCATCCGTCCCAGGCGCATGGCCTCGGCGCACAGGTCGGCGCGCGTCCAGGAATCGCCGCTGGTGGCGGCGTAACCCTCGTTGAAGACGAGGTAGACGACCTCGAGCACCGAGGCGAGGCGTGCGGTGAGTTCGTCGCCGACGGGGACCTCGAAGGCGATGCCCGAGGTCGACAGGGTCTTCTTCGCTCGTGAGATCCGTTGGCCGAGTGTGGAAGAGGGGACGAGGAAGGCGCGGGCGATCTCGTCGGTGGACAGGCCTGCCACCGTCTTGAGGGTGAGTGCCACCCGTGCGTCGCGGCCGATCAGCGGGTGGCATGCGGTGAACATCAGCCGAAGGACGTCGTCGTCGACGTGGCGGTCGAATTCGAGGGCGTCGATCGGGTCCTCGCCATCGGGAGTCTCGTGGGCGAGCAGTGCGAGCTTGCGTTCCAGATTCGCCCTGCGGCGGACGGTGTCGACCGCGCGCCGCCGGGCGACCGCCCACAACCAGGCGCTCGGCTTGTCCGGGACACCCGTGCGCGGCCACTGCTCGAGCGCCGCGATCAGCGCGTCCTGGGCGAGGTCCTCGGCCGAAGCGAGGTCGTTCACCGTGCGCGCCAAGGCGGCGGTCAAGCGCGCCGACTCGATCCGCCAGACCGCCTCGACCATCCGCCGACTCGCACTGCTCACCCGCTCGGTCCTAGCTGCCGGACTCGGCCACGTCGGCGAAATCCTCGGGACCGTAGAAGGGGCGGATCTCGACGATGCCGCCGCGGATCGGCGCGCGGCGGACCCACTCGAGCGCCTCCTCGAGCGAGGACACCTCCCAGATCTGGTAGCCCGCGACGAGTTCCTTGGTCTCGGCGAACGGACCGTCCAGCACGGACGAGCCGCCCTTGTCGTCGAATGCCACCCGCTTGCCCGCCGAACTGGGCTTCAGGCCGTCACCCGCCAGCACCACGCCCGCCTTGGCGAGTTCGTCGTTGTAGGCCTCCATCGCGGTGAACTCCTCGACGGTCGGCATGACACCGTTCTCGGTGGCCTCGGTCGCCTTCCCCAGAACCATGACTCGCATGAGATTGCTCCTTCGTCGCCGGGCCGATCCGCGTGCCGCGGACCGTGTCAACCCTGACTCACCTCTATGTCGATCGGCAACCCGCGGTTTCGACATCGACGGCGAGAATTTCGGGCGAACGGTGTCGCGGCATGCGGTGGCGCCTGTCACAATCCGGGGCGCATCGGCGTGCCGAAACGTCGAGAGCACGAAAGTAGAATCGGCGGAGGCGTTTCCGCTGCGGTTGTGGCAGCGGATCTTATGGAGGAAGGACCCCGATGACGACTGGGACCACCGAAGACACCCCGAAGGCGGAACCCACGCAGGCGCCGCCGACGCGGGCCGAGCAGTTGCGGGCGGTGGTGACACTGATCAAGTCGGGTGGCCTCAAGCCGCTGGCGGTCTACACCTACGGTCAGCAGAAGACGGCCGCGAAGAACGCCACGTTGAAATACGTCGGCAAGGGTGTCGTGGCCGGTACGGCCGCGCTGTATCGCGTGCTGCTGCCCGCAGTGCCGACACCGGGCGAAGGGGAGTTGCGCGACAAGCTGATCGAGCTGGTCGACCGGCACGCGGAGGTCGTCCAGACGGCGCCGCTGCGCAGGGTGGCCCTGACCTGGATCACGGCGGGCGCACCGGCCGAGGCGAGTCAGGAGCTGACCAAGGCCGCGATGTTCCGCATGGGGTTGCACTACCACTACCGCCAGCCGTTCGAGGAACTGTTCGCCACCGAAGAGGGCCGCGCCGTGCTCGGTGACAGCACTGTCCCCGCCGCGGTCGCGCAGCTGGTGGGTCCGGTGGCCTACGGTCGCCTCGTCGGCGCGGCCCGCACCACCCACGCCGACCACGTCCGCATCGTCGACGAGTTCCTCGCCTCGCGGCGGGTGGAGGCGGCCGAGCCCATCGCCGAGGCGAGCGATGCTCCGGCCGTGGCCGGGTCGGAGGATGCGCCGGCTGTCGTCGAGGCGGCGGACGCTTCGGCTGTGGTCGAGTCGGGCGATGCTTCGGCCGTCATCGACTCGAGTGATTCGACGGCCGCGGAGTCGGGCGGCAGTTCGACTGTTGCCGACGCGAGCGATGCTCCGGTAGCCGCGGCGTCCGGCGATGCTCCGGCTGTCGCCGAGTCGGAGGATGCTTCGGTCGTCATCGAGGCGAGTGATGCTTCGGCCGTCGCCGAGGCGAGCGATTCGACTGCGGCGGAATCGGGCGAGGTTTCGACCGTCGCCGAATCGAGCGACACGTCGACTGCCGTGGAGTCGGCCGGGGTGTCTACCGCCAAGTCGAGCGGCACCCCGACCGCCGCCGAGTCCTGACGCAGGCCCGATTGCCATGAGCGGCCGGTGCTGCCGTGCCGCTCATGGCGATCGCGCGCCCACCGACCGCACGGTGCACGCCGGATCGGAACCCGACCGCTGCGTCTGGCGTGAGCGCGATCGTCACGCGGCGGACCCATGGGAGCGCTCCAACCCGCCTGCTCCGAGTAGCCGAGCCTGTCGGCGCCCCTGGTCGCCGACAGCCGACGAGACCGCGGCCTACTCGTAGTCGACGGTGATGGTTTCGGAGTCGGGGACCGCCTGGCAGGTGAGGACGTATCCGTCGGCTAGTTCGTCGTCGGAGAGCGCGTCGTTCTGGCGCAGGTAGGCGTGTCCCTCGGTGACGCGGGCGATGCAGGTCGCGCAGTTGCCCGATTCGCAGGAGAAGGGTGGGGTGAGGCCCGCGCGGCGGGCGCTTTCCAGGAGGGTGTCGCCCGCGCGATAAGGCACCTTCTTCTTTCTGCGCTTGAGGATCACCGTGACGGTCTCGGGGATCGGTGTCGCGGGTGCGGTCGACACCTCGTCGGCGGCTTCCTCGACCGCGTCCGCGTCTTCCAGCGCGGGGGCGGGGGCGCCGAAGCGTTCGCTGAAGACCAGTCCCGGGCCGGGTGCGGCTTTCTCGATCATCTCCATGAAGGGTTCGGGGCCGCAGATGTAGTAGTCGCCGTGTCCGTCGGGGCCGACGAAGTCGCGGATGGCGGCGGGGTCGAGGAAGCCGCTCGCGGAGTCGAGGTGGCGCACGACTTCGAGGCGGCCGGGGTGGCGCCGGACGAGGTCGGTGAGGGCGGCCTCGAAGATCACCGATTCGGCGTCGCGATCCGCGCAGAGTAGACGGACCGTCCGGTTCGTGGTGGCGAGCGCGGACTTGGCCAGCGACAGGATCGGGGTGATGCCGCTGCCGCCGCTGAATCCGAGCAGCGGCACGTCGGTTTCGCGCAGGCAGAAGCGGCCGGCGGCGCGGCTCATCTCGATTTCGTCGCCTTCGGCGAGGTTGTCGTGCAGCCAGTTCGACACCGCGCCGCCGGGGACCCGTTTGACCGTGGTCATCAGTTCACCGTCGGTCTCGGGCGCGCTGGACATGGAGTACGAGCGGAAGAGCTCGGCGCCGTCGATGGTGACCTTGACGTTGCAGAACTGTCCCGCGCGGTAGGTGATCGGTCCCTCGTGCGGCGCGAGGACGAACGTGCGGGCGTCGACACTCTCCTTCACGATTCGGGTCACCGTCGCGCGCTGGAACAAAGAGGGTCTCGCCATGAACCGCATCCTCCTGGTATTAAGGTTCTACTGTATGAGAATCATATTCTCTCTTACGAGACGGGATCTCTCAAATGTCGCCGAAGAGCAAACCGGCCGCCCTCGAGTTCGAAGGGCGCGCGGTCACGCGTGCCGAACTCGACGCGCGCGCGGCCGGGCTGGCGGCTGAGCTGTCCGGGACGGGCGTGCGCACCGGCGACCGGGTCGCGCTCATGTCGTCGAACCGGCCCGAATTCGTGGTCGCGGTGCTCGCGATCTGGCGACTCGGCGCGGCGGCGGTCCTGATCAGCCCGGCGTGGAAACACGCCGAGGTGCGACACGCGCTCGCGGTGACCGCGCCGGTGCACGGCCTCGGCGACCAATCGGTCCTGGCCGAACTGCTGCCGACCCGCCACCTCGACGCACCCGTCGAACCGCGCGCCGACCCGCCGCCCGACCTCGACCCGGACGCCGACGCGGTCCTGGTCTTCAGCTCCGGCACCACCGGCATGCCCAAGGCGGTGCGCCACACCCACGCGTCCTTCGCGCACGCGGTCCGGCAGTGGCGCGAGGTGCTCGGACTCACCGCCGCCGACCGGATCCAGATCGCCACGCCACCGTCCCATATCCTGGGACTGCTGAATATCGTGACCGCCCTGGACGCCGGCGCGTGGATGCGGCTGCACCGGCGCTTCGACCTCGAAACCATGCTCTCGTGCATCCAGGAGGACCGCATCACCGTCGAGATGGCAGTCGCGCCGATCGCGCTGGCCATCGCCGCGCACCCGGACCTGGAACGCTACGACCTGAGCTCGCTGCGCTACATCATGTGGGGCGCGACACCCATCACCGAATCGGTCGCCGAACAGGTCACCGCGCGCACCGGCGTGGCCTGGCTGCCCGCTTACGGCGCGAGCGAACTGCCCGTGATCGCGTGCAGTCCGCTCGGCTCATCCCGGCTGGACACCGTCGGCAAGGCCGCGCCCGGCGTCGAGATCCGCGTGGTGTCGCTGGACACCGGAGAAACCTTGTCCCACGGTCGAATCGGTGAGATACAGTGCCGCGCCGCGTCGGTCATGGCCGGATACCTGCCCGAGGAAGCGAACGGGTCCGCCTTCGCCGAGGGCTGGTACCGCACCGGCGATGTCGGCTTCGTCGACGCCGACGGCTGGATCGCGCTCACCGACCGGGCCAAGGAAATGATCAAGGTGCGCGGATTCCAGGTCGCGCCCGCCGAGGTCGAGGCCGTGCTGCACGCGCACCCGCTGGTCGAGGACTGCGCGGTCTTCGGCGTGCCGCACGAGGGCGACGGCGAGGCCGTGATCGCGGCGGTGTGCGGCCACCACGCGCTCACCGAGGCCGAGTTGATCGAATCGGTCGGCGCGACGCTGGCCGGTTACAAGAGGCCGCGACATATCGTCTTCGTCCCCGAAATCCCCCGCTTGCCCTCGGGCAAGGTACTGCGTCGAGTCCTCAAGGAGCGCTATGGACGTCAGACTCAACGGTGAACAGCGGCAATTGCGCGACGCCGCCGCCAAATTGGCCGATGACCTCGGTCCGGGGTCGGTCGCCGACCTCAACGACGGCAACCGCCGCGCGCGGCTGGAACGCGCGATCGACACCGCGGGCTGGCGCACGCTGCGCACCGACGGCGCCTCCGGCGTCGAGGTCGCGATCGTGGCCGAGGAATTCGGCCGCGGCCTGATCGATGTCGCCTTCCTCGGCCCGGTGCTGGCCGACGACCTGTTCGGCAAGGCCACCGCGGACGGCGGCGCGTGGACTCTTGCCGTCGGTGACCGTGCGATCGACGCGCGCGGCCGCGACCGGGTGCTGACCCTGGAGGAGCACCGGATATTCGCCGCCCAGGTCGGCGATCCGCGACCGGGCGCGGATCTGACCCGCGACGCCGCCCACGTGACCGGCGCGCGCGAGCAGGTCGGCGAACTGTCCGCCGACGAACTCACCAAGTGGCAGGCGCTCGCCGTCACCGTGACGACCGCCGATCTACTCGGAATCGCGCGCGGCGCACAGCGTTTGGCCGTCGACTACGCCGCCATCCGCGAGCAGTACGGCAAGACCATCGGCTCGTATCAGGCGGTGGCCCATCTGCTCGCGGAGAACCAGGCGCTGATCGAGGGCTCGATCAGCGTGCTGCGCCACGCCGCATGGGCGGTGGACGAACTCGACCCGGACGCGGCGCTGCGGGCCGCGCGCATCGCCAAGGTCTACACCGCGCGCGCCACCCGCACGGTCTGCGAGACCTCCATCCAGGTGCACGGCGGCATCGGCAACACCTGGGACTGCCTCGCGCACGTCTATCTGCGGCGCGCGCTGACCTCGACCGAACTGTTCCCCGTCCGTCTGGAGGAGATCGACCTTGGACTTTCGTGATTCACCGCAGGAGGCCGAATTCCGGGAACGGCTGCGCGCCTGGCTCGCCGACGTGGCCGGCCAGTTCCCGTCCTCGGGTGACGAGTACTGGGCGCGCCAGGGCGAATGGCATCGCGCACTGTACGCGGCGGGATTCTTCGGGCTTTCGTGGCCGAAACACCTCGGCGGCCACGACCTTCCGCCGGTCTACGACGTCATCGTTGACGAGGAACTGGCCGTCGCGGGCGCGCCGCCGCGCCCGAGTCTGGGCTATCTGGTGCAGGGGCTGGGCCATCACGGCAGCACCGAACTACAGCAGCGGTTCCTGCCCGGCATGATCGACGGCACCCAGCGGTGGTGTCAGGGCTTCAGCGAACCGGAGGCAGGCTCGGATCTGGCGTCGCTGCGCACCACCGCCACCCGCGACGGCGACAACTACATCATCCACGGCCACAAGATCTGGACCAGCTACTCCGATGTCGCGGACTGGTGCCTGCTGCTGGCGCGCACCGACCAGGATGTGCCGAGGCACAAGGGCATTTCCGCGTTCGTCGTCGCGATGAAGCAGCCCGGCATCGAACAGCGTCCGCTGACCATGATCAGCGGCGTCACCAAGGAATTCGGCCAGGTGCTCTTCGACGGCGCCGTCGTGCCCGCCGACCAGATGGTCGGCGCGCCGGGCGACGGCTGGAAATTGGCGATGACGGTCGTCGGCCACGAACGCGAACCCTCCACCCTCGGCTATGCCGCGCGCTACGGAAAGCTGGTGCGCCAGTTGGCCGCTCGCGTGGACGGCGCGCCGCCGGAGGAACTGGTGCTTGCCGCCGTGCAGACCGAGATGCTGCGCCTGCACGTGCGGCGGCGGCTGTCCGAACAGCTCGACGGCGTGGTCCACGGACCCGACGGTTCCCTCGACAAACTGCTCATGACCTGGGTCGACCAGGCGGTCGGACACGCGGCCGTCGCGGTCGGCGGCGCCGACGATCCCGACGCGCTCGGCGCCTATTTCTACAGCCGCGCGCAGAGCGTCATGGGCGGCACCTCGCAGATCCAGAAGAACATCATCGCCTCGCGCATCCTCGGACTAGGAGTCTGACCATGTACGATCTGCCCGACGAAATCCAGGTCGAGGCCGACGGCCCGATCCGGATCATCACCCTGAACCGGCCCGACGCGCTGAACGCGGTCAACGACGCCCTGCACACCGGCCTCGCGGGCTTGTGGTCGAAGCTGAACGACGACCGGCAGGCCCGCGTCGCGGTGCTCACCGGTGCGGGCAAGGCGTTCTCCGCGGGCGGCGATTTCGCCTATCTCGACGAGCTCGGCAAGGACGCGGAACTGCGCACGAAGACCATCGCGCACGGTCGCGACATCGTGCTCGGCATGGCGCGGTGCCGGATTCCGGTGATCGCCGCGATCAACGGCCCCGCCGTCGGTCTCGGCTGCAGCCTGGTCTCGCTCAGCGACGTGGCCTACATCGCCGAGACCGCGTACCTGAAGGATCCGCACGTGCAGGTCGGCCTGGTCGCCGCCGACGGCGGCCCGCTCACCTGGCCGCTGCACACGAGTCTGCTGCTTGCCAAGGAGTACGCCCTGACCGGCGCGAAGATCCCGGCCGAGCGGGCGCGAGAGATGGGTCTGGTCAATCACGTCGTCGCCGATCCGCTGTCGGAGGCGTTGGCCTGCGCCAAGCGGATTCTGGAGCTGCCGAGGCAGGCGGTGGAGAGCACCAAACGCCTGCTGAACCTGCATCTGGAGCGCGCCGTGCTCGCGACCCTCGACTACGCGACGACCGCCGAGGACCTGTCCTTCCAGACCGAGGAGTTCCGCACCGTGATCGCGGCGCTCACCCGCGGCCGCGACTGACCGACCCGCGGCGGCGAAATGCCCCGGAAACCGTGGGTTTCCGGGGCACTTCGCGAGAGCGGACCGAACTACTCGGCGCGAGAGCGGAGCGGCCTACTTGGGCGGGAAGCGCAGCGCTCCGTCGAGTCGGATGACCTCGCCGTTGAGGTAGTCGTTGTCGATGATCGACAGGGCGAGTTTGGCGTATTCGTCGGAGCGGCCCATCCGCTTGGGGAAGGGCACCTGCGGTCCCCAGTACTGCTCGAGCTGATCGCCCGCCTTGCCGTAGGCGGGGGTGTTCACGGTGCCGGGGGCGATGCTGACCACCCGGATGCCGGACGGGGACAGGTCGCGCGCGGCGACCAGGGTCATGCCGACCACGCCGCCCTTGGCCGCGGCGTAGGACAGCTGGCCGATCTGGCCTTCGAAGGCGGCGATGGAGGCGGTGTTGATGATCACACCGCGCGACCCCTCGGCGTCGGGTTCGGTCTTGGACATGGCCGCGGCGGTCAGGCGAAGCACGTTGAACACCGCGGTGAGATAGAACTCGATGGTGGTGCGGAAGCCGTCGAGATCCAGCGGCGTGCCGTCGCGGCCGACCACGCGTCCGCCCTTGGCGGGCCCGCCGTGGGTGTCCACCGAAATGCGCAGCGGTCCCAGCGATTCGGCTTCGGCGATGGCCGCGAGCACCGAGTTCTCGTCGGTGGCGTCGGTGTGCACGTATCGGATGCCGAGTTCGGCCGCGAGTTCCTTGCCCTTGTCGTCGGCCACGTCGGCGACGACGACTTTGGCGCCCGCGGCGTGCAGGCGGCGCACGGTCGCCTCCCCGAGACCACCGGTCCCGCCTACGACCAGTGCGGAGCTTCCACTGATTTGCATGTCATATTCCAATCTTGCAACTCGTACTCTCGTACTGAGAAAATAGCATTCTCATAAGTGTTGTCGTTCGAAATGGAGGCCGCCAATGCCCGAAGCCGTGATCGTGTCCGCGCTGCGGACGCCCATCGGGACCGCGCGCAAGGGGACCCTGCGCGACACCAACGCCTTCGACCTCGCCGCGCACGTCGTCGGCGCGGCCGCCGAAGGGCTCGAACGCTCCGCCATCGATGACGTGGTGCTCGGCGAGGGCCGCTACGGTGGCGGCGTACTCGCCAGGCACGCCGCGGTCGTCACCGGCCTCACCGGCGCGCCCGGCGTCGCGCAGAACCGCCACTGCGCGGCGGGCATGGCCGCGGTCCAGTCCGCGGCGGGCAGCATCCGCGCGGGTATGGACGAACTCGTCATCGCGGGCGGCGTGAACTCCGACTCCACCGCGCCGCGCGTACGTTTCCGGGTCGGCGAGGACGAGTGGATCGACCCCTGGGTGTCCCCGAGCCACCCCGACCGCCCCGACGCCCCCGCCATGGACATGTCCATCACCGTCGGCTGGAACGCCGCGGTGCGCGCCGGTCTCACGCGCGCGGACCTCGACGCGTGGGCGCTGCGCTCGCACCGCAACGCCATCGCCGCCATCGACGAGGGCCGCTTCAAGGAGGAGATCCTGCCGATCCAGACGCCGCACGGGCTGTTCGACACCGACGAGCACCCGCGCCGCGACACCAGCCTGGAGAAGCTCGGCTCGCTCAAGGTGCTGCACCCGGAGATCGAGGGCTTCTCCATCACCGCGGGCAATGCCTCCGGCGCCAACGACGGCGCGGCTGCCCTCGCCATCGCCAGCGACCGGCTCGGCCTGCCCGCGCTCGGCTACATCCGCGCCTGGGCCTCGGTGGGCGTCGACCCCGCCGAGACCGGTCTCGCGCCGATCGAGGCGATCACCAAGGTCGTTCGGCGGGCGGGCATTTCGCTGTCGCAGGTGTCGGTGATCGAGATCAACGAGGCGTTCGCGTCGGTGCCGATCGCCACCATCCGCGCGCTCGACATCGACGAGGCGAAGGTGAACGTCAGCGGCAGCGGCTGCTCGCTCGGGCATCCGGTGGCGGCGACCGGTGCACGCATGATCGTCACCTTGGTCCACGAATTGCGTCGTCGCGGCGGCGGTTTCGGTATCGCGGCGCTGTGCGCGGGCGGCGGCATGGGTTCGGCGACCGTCATCGAGGTCCCCGCTCCGTGACCCGATCCGACACCGGTGCGCGGGTCGGCGTCGCGGCGGATCTCGCCGATCTGCTGACCCGCGCGCGCTCGGGTTCCATCAGGGCCGCGGGCAAACTGCTGACCCTGATCGAGGGCCAGCGCCGCGACGAGGTGCTCGCCGCGGTGTCACCGGCCCCGATCCGGGTCGTCGGCGTGACCGGACCGCCAGGCGCGGGCAAGTCGACCACGATCGCCGCGCTGGTCGCGGCCTACCGCGAGCGCGGCGCGCGGGTCGCGGTGCTCGCGGTGGATCCGTCCTCGCCTTACAGCGGCGGCGCCCTGCTCGGCGACCGGATCCGCATGGCGCGCCACATCGATGATCCCGACGTGCTCATCCGATCGCTGGCCACCCGTGGCCATCTCGGCGGGCTCACCGCCGCAGTGCCCGCCGCGCTGCGGCTGCTCGCGTCGCTCGGCTTCGATCTCGCCATGGTGGAGACGGTCGGTGTCGGGCAGTCCGAGATCGAGATCGCGGCGCTGGCCGATCCGACCGTGGTGATCCTGAATCCCGGTGCGGGAGACGCGGTTCAGGCCGCGAAGGCGGGTCTGCTCGAGGTCGCCGACCTGCTGGTGGTGAACAAGGCCGACCGCGAGGGCGCCGAGGCGACGGTGCGCGACCTGCGCGCCGAATCCGACGTGCCGATTCTGACATTGGTCGCCGCGCGCGGCGAGCGGATCGCGGAGCTGGTCGAGGCCATCGAGGCGCATCACCGCGCCGATACGCCCGAACGCCGGACCGCGCGGGCGCGTTCGCAGATCCTGTCGCTCGCCTACAGCAGGCTACGCGCGCACAGCGACCTGGATCGGTTGGCGGCCGCGGTGGCGGCGGGGGAGCGCGACCCCTACGGCGCGGCCGCGGAATTGCTGAATCCGGGCGGGCGCGGCTGAACGCACGGGTGTGGTCCGGCGCGTTCGGCGCGCCGGACTAGCCGCGCGCGAAGCCGTGGGCGCAGAAGTTCCAGACCTCGGCCGCCGAGATGGCGTTGTGGGTCTCGTCTTCGGTGACCGCGGAGGACTGCGCGGTGAACATGACCGTCTGCATGACCATTGCCGCCATCCGGCGCGGACTGGCGTCGGCGTGCAGCTGCTTGGCCTGCTGCGCGAGCTCCATCAGTTCGGTGAACAGGTTGAGCATCGGCGAATGCGCGACCTTGACCTGGCCGGGGTGGGTGACCAGCAGCTGGGGCGCGAAGTCGGTGAACAGCGGTCGCTGGGCGGCCGGATCGGGGCGGCACAGTTCGAACAGCAACTCGACAGCGACCTGGAGCTTGTCCAGCGGATCGGTGGGTCCGTCGGCGGCGGCGCGCAATTGTTCGGCGATGCGGCTGACGGCGTCCTCGAACAGGGCGAGCAGTAGTTCGTGCTTACCGTCGAATTGCAGGTAGAAACTGCGCAGCGACTGCCGTGAGCGGTCGACGACCTCCTGCACGGTGAAATCCGTCGTGCCCTTCTCGGTGATGATCGCCTGGGCCGCGTCGAGGAAGCGCTGCACGCGCTCCTCCGCGCGCAATTTGGCACTGCGCAGCGAGCGCTCGACGGCGCGTTCCTTCCAGGCCGGTTTCTCGCTCAGGCTTGTCACCGGCGCCTCGACCCTAAGTCGTCCGAAGAGAACATGGATGCACTGTACCGGAAATCAGCGAATTCATGGGTTTCACCACCTGGTCGCGGGGTTTGTGAGACTATCCTTTCCGGTTGTGAGAATGTTATTCTCCATCGGTCGAGGCACCGCCGCCCGGTGCTCGGTGTCAACAGAGCTGAGGAGTACGACTTGTACATTCGATACGACGTCGCCGATCGGATCGCCACGATCACCCTCGACCGGCCGGAAGCGGCCAACGCCCAGAACCGCGCTCTGCTCGATGAACTCGACGAAGCGTGGCGACGTGCCGCCGAGGACGAAGACGTCGCCGTGATCGTGCTGCGTGCGGAGGGTAAACACTTCTCCGCGGGCCACGATCTGAAGGACAGGTCGGGCCCGATCCCGGACAAGATCACCCTCGAACTCATCTACCAGAACGAGTCGCGCCGCTACCTGGAGTACTCGCTACGGTGGCGCAACATCCCGAAGCCGTCCATCGCCGCGGTCCAGGGCCGCTGCATCGCGGGCGGGCTGCTGCTGTGCTGGCCCTGCGATCTCATCGTCGCCGCCGAGGACGCGCTGTTCTCCGACCCGGTCGTGATGATGGGCATCGGCGGTGTCGAATATCACGGCCACACCTGGGAGCTCGGCCCGCGCAAGGCCAAGGAGATCCTGTTCACCGGCCGCCCGGTCACCGCCGACGAGGCGGCCCAGGTCGGCATGGTCAACGCCGTCGTGCCGCGCGCCGAACTCGACGAGCACGTCAGGGCGCTGGCCACACGCATCGCGGCCATGCCGCCGTTCGGCCTGCGCCAGGCCAAGCGCGCGGTCAACCAGACGCTGGACGTGCAGGGCTTCTACGCCGCGATCCAGTCGGTGTTCGACGTGCACCAGACCGGGCACGGCAACGCGCTCAGCGTCAGCGGCTACCCGATCCTGGCCCAGTTCGACGAGATGAAAGCGGGCATCGAGTAGTCCCGACCCGCGCCGGGACCGGACATCCACCATGGACACAGTTCCTTCCCTCAGCATTACCGAGTCGCCTGCCACCGCGCGGCGACCGGTACGCCGGTATCGAGACCTTCGAGACGGCAGCCGGATCCGCCGCACACGCGTCGCCGGCGACGGCAGGTCGGACGACCCGACAGCCGTCTTCACTTTCGGTAATCCCCTTTTCGAAACGAGGAAATCCATGCGTATCTCATTCCATCGCACCGCCGCGGTGTGTTGCGGACTCGCACTCGCCGCCGCCGTCACGCTGACCGGCTGCTCCGACGACGACGATTCGAGCGCCGCCGCGACGACCACCAAGGCCACCGCCGCCGCCACCACGACCGCCGCCGCTGCCGCCGCCGACGAGGCGACCACCAAGGCCGTCACCGACACCTTCACCAACTTCTTCGCGGGCTCCAACCCGCCGGAGCAGCGCGCGGCGCTGGTGCAGAAGGGCGACGTCTTCCTGCCGGTGCTGCAGGCCCAGGCGGGCAACCCGCAGGCCGCGGGCGTCTCGGTGTCGGTCTCCGCGGTCAAGCTGACCGACCCGAACAACGCCGACGTCACCTACTCGCTGCTGATGGGCGGCAACCCGGTACTGCCGAACCAGACCGGTCAGGCCGTCAAGGAAGGCGGCACCTGGAAGGTCTCGACCACGACCTTCTGCGCGCTGATGGCGCTGCAGGGTGGCTCCTCGCCCGCCTGCTGAGCGGCGCGAGCACGGCTCGCAGCGAACGCGAACGAAACGCCCGGCCGGACCACGAGTCCGAGCCGGGCGTTCACGTTCGAGGGGGACTACAGGTTCGCCAAGCGGGGCGCGGCGCCGTTCGCGCGCACGAAGGCGCCTGCCTCGCGGGTGAGTTCGCGTGCGCTGCCGAGCAGTCCGTCCAGCACGAGGGTGCGGCGCACATGCCGTTGCAGATCGTGTTCGGCGGTGAAACCGATGCCGCCGAGCACCTGCTGGCAGTGCCGCGCCGCGGTGAGCGCCGCCTGTCCGGCCGCGGCCTTGCCGAGCAGCGCGCCGAGTTCGCCCTCGGTGTGGCGCAGGGCGGCCTCGGCCCCGTCGAGCGCGACGAAGGTTTCGGCCAAGCGGTGCCGCACCGCCTGGAACGAGGAGAGCGGTCGCCCGAACTGACTGCGCTGGGTCACGTGCTCGCGGGCGAGCGTGAGCATGGTGCGCCCGGTGCCGAGCAGCCACCAGGCCAGCGCGCGCCGCCCCTGCGCCAGCGCGGGCGCGGACAGCGCCGTGCCCGTCGATGTCTCGCGCAGCGGCAGTTCCTCGTCCACGCTGCCGCCCGCCGTGCCGTCGCGCTCCCACAGCACCCACTTGCCGCCCGCGAAGGGCAGCGCCCTCGGCGCGGAGCCCGCGCCGCCGTCGGCGTGGTCGAGCACGTCGAGCAGGACGCAGGCGTGCGCGCCGGTCTCGCCGAGCAGCCGGAACAGCAGGGGCACAGCGTGTTCGGGCAGATCATCGAGCAGGTCCGGCCAACCGAGACCGCGCAGGGCGGCGTCGAGTTCGGCTCCGGTGGCCGAGTTCAGCGTCTTGCGCATGGTGTCGGTGAGCAGATCCAGTTCCGCCGCGTCGGCATCGGATTCGGCCACGGTCAGTCCTTCCCCAGATCGAGCAGGCGGCGCGCGATGATGTTGCGCTGGATCTCGGCGGTGCCGCCGTAGATGGTGGCCGCGCGCGAATACAGGAATTCGGTGCGCCACGGCGAATCGCCCAGCTCCACCGTGCCGGGCAGCAAGTCGCGCGCGGTGTCGAACAGGCGCTGTTCGGCGGTGGCGAGCAGCACCTTGTCCACCGAGGTCTCCGCGCCGAGCCGTTCGCCCGCGCCGAGCCTGCGCTGGGTCGCCGCCGAACGGCAGCGCACGGTGTGCAGCGCGAGATAGGCCGCGCCGAGTTCGGCGTCGTCGGCCTCGACGGCCGGTCCCGCGACCCGGTCGAGCCGGGTGAACAGGTAGGCGATGCGGTGCCAGAAACACGAAGAGCGTTCGTGCGGAAGCAGATCCATCGCGACGCCCCAGCCGTCGCCGGGCTGCCCGAGCATGCGCTCGCCCGGGACGACGACATCGTCGAAGAAGACCTCGGCGAACTCGTCGACGCCGTGCATGGTGCGCAGCGGGCGCACGGTGATGCCGGGGGAGTCCATGTCGACGAAGAACGCGGTGATGCCGTCGTGGCCGGGACCGGTGCGGGTCAGCAGGACGCAGCGCGCGGAGTACTGCGCCAGGCTCGTCCACACCTTCTGGCCGCTGATCACCCAGTCCGTGCCGCGCCGGGTCGCCTTGGTGCTCAGCGAGGCGAGGTCGCTGCCCGAACCGGGTTCGGAGAAGCCCTGGCACCACTGTTCGCGGCCCGACAGCAGCCGCGGCACCATCTCCGCGGCCAACTCCGGGCGCGCGTAGGAGATCATGGTCGGCGCGAGCACCTCGATCATCGAGTAGATGCCCGGCTCGGCCAGGTCGCGGTTTGCGACCTCCTCGCCGAGCACCGCGCGCAGCACGGCCGGCCCGCCGAGGCCGTTCACCTCGGCGGGCCAGCCGTAGCGCATCCAGTCCGCGTCGTAGAGCGCGCGCCGTACCCGCGCCAACTGCTCGACCTGCCCGTCGAGCGAGTGGTCGGGGCCCGGCGTCAGGTCGTTGGCGTCGAGCCAGGCGCGCACGTCGGCGCGGAATCCGGCGATGTCGGTGTGCGCGACCGTCATGTCCGCGAACGTTCGAAGGCGTGCGGGATGCCGGAGTCGTGGTCGCCGCTGCGGCGGATGAAGGTCATCCGGCGGGTGCGCAGCCGCCAGCCGTCCTCGGTGCGGACGATGGTGTCGGTGTAGTAGCCGATCCGCATGTCGTGGGTGCTGTGGTCGATGAAGCACAGCGGCTGGGTGCCGGTCGCGGTGTCGCCGTCGAGTTCGAGAACCGGTGTGCCGGTGAGGAACAGGCCCTTCGGCGCGGCCGCGACCAGGTCCGGGAACAGGTCGAGGGTGTAGGTGTCGCCGAAGGCGCTGTAGGTGCCGTCGGGGGTGAACACCTTCAGCAGGCCATCGATGTCGCCCTGGGTGATGGTCACCGCGTAGCGGGCGAGCAACTGCTGGATATCCAGCAGGTCGTCATTTCTGGACATGAATTCTTCCGCCTTTCATCACGAACCGCACATCCCTGGTGACGGTGATGTCCTGGACCGGGTCGCCCGGCACGCCGATCACGTCGGCGAGCAGTCCTTCGGCGAGACGGCCTCGGTCCTGCACGCCGATGAGTTCGGCGGCGTTGGTGGTCGCCGCCTTCAGCACGTCCAGCGGCGGCAGCCCGCGCTCGACCAGCGCGACCAGTTCGTCGGCATTGCGTCCGTGCGGGATCGCGGGCGCGTCGGTGCCGACCGCGATCTTGACGCCCGCCTTGTAGGCGGCGAGTACCGAAGTCCTTGCCTTGGGGAACATCTCGGCGGCCTTGGCCTGCAGGGCTGGGTCGGCCTTCGAGACGTCCATGGCGTCGGCCAGGCGCGTGGTCGGCACCAGCCATGTGCCGTTTTCGACCATGAGGTCGATGGCCTCGTCGTCGATGAGGAAACCGTGCTCGATGCAATCGATTCCGGCGGCCACCGCGTGCTTGACCGCGTCGGCGCCGTGCGTGTGCGCGGCCACCTTGAGTCCGCGCCGATGCGCCTCGTCGACGATGGCGCGCAGTTCCTCGTCCGAATAGTGCTGTGCGCCGGGCGCTCCGGTGAGCGACATGACCCCGCCGGAGACGCAGATCTTGATCAGCTGCGCGCCGTGCTTGATCTGGTAGCGCACCGCCTTGCGCACCTCGTCCACGCCGTTGGCGATGCCCTCCTCGAGCGTGAGGTGCAGCACGTCCGGCGCGAACGCCGCGAACATGGTCGGATCGAGGTGACCGCCGGTCGGGGTGATCGCGTGACCGGCGGGCACGATGCGCGGACCGTCGATCCAGCCCGCGTCGATGGCCTTGCCGAGCGCGACGTCGAGCAGGTAGCCGCCGGTCTTCACGAACAGCCCGAGGTTGCGCACGGTGGTGAAGCCCGCCCGCAGCGTGCGGCGGGCGTTGCCGACCGCGCGCAACATGCGAAGGGCCGGGTCGTCCTTGACCGAGGAGGCGAGCCCGGTTTCCCCGCGCCCGCCCATCAGGAGGTTGACCTCCATGTCCATCAGTCCCGGGACCAGGACGAGATCGCCGAGGTCGACCACCTCGCCCGAGGGCGCGCCGCCGACACCGACGATCCGATCGTCCTCGATCCGCAAGATGCCCGGCCGGACGATCTCACCGGTGTCGATGTCGAGCAGTCCGGCCGCCTTCAGTGTCAGCGCCGCCATGGGTCAGACCACCGGCTCGTGGATGATGTCCAGGTAGGCCGCGCCGGAGTCCGGCACCCGCGGCTGCTTCCACACCTCGACGGGGAAGGACACCATCACCAGCGACTGCAACAGGTGGAACAGGTTGCGCGCGTCGTCGGGCAGGTCGTCCCAGTCGTACTTCTCGATGTGGTCCAGCGCGGTCTGCATGCGCGGGAAGATCGTGTCGTAGACGTGCTGCATCTCGTCCATGGTCGAGGCGAGGCGCTTGGCGTAGCGCTCGGGCTCGGTCGCCAGCACCCAGTCCGAGAACTGTTCGAGGTCGGCGAATTCCGCGGGCAGGACCGCGGTGGTGGTCTGGTCAGTTGGTGTTGCCATTGCGGTACTCCTCGACGATGCGCTGGGCGGTCTTGTGCAGGTGGCGGAGCAGGACTTCCTGATCGTTGAGCGGGAAGTCGGTGACCTCGCGGGTGGCGATCATGGTCTGGGTGGCCTCGAGGGTGTTCGCGTCCTGGAGCGCGTACTCCTTGAAGGTCACCGCGGCCAGTTCCTGGGCCAGGCGCTGGCGGGCGTTCTTGGCCGGCACGAAGTACAGGCTCGCCTCGAAGATGTGCTTGTCCACCGCGGTGGGCCAGTAGTGGTAGGTGAGGTACCAGCCCGGCGCCCAGAACAGCAGGGACATGTTCGGGAAGAACTCGAACTCGTCCACGCCCCAGGCGCGGTGGCGCGCCGGGTTGATGCCCTCGGGCAGCGGGTCGAGGCCATCGATGTCGGGCCGGTCCCACGGGCCGAACAGGCCGCTGCGCAGTTCCCGTTCGATCGGCTTGACGATCGATGGGTCCTTCGGCGGCGCCATGCCGCCCCAGGAGGAGATCATCGAGTGCGGGGCCTCGATGTCGTAGTGCAGCGCCTCGTAGCCGACCTCGACGAGCTTGTCGGCCTCGTCCTTGACCGCCTGCTTCTGGTGCAGCACCGGCGCGTGGTAGAACTCGGCGAAGGCGTCGATGAACAGCTTCCAGTTGCTGCCGACCTCGGCCTTGTAGCTGTAGACCTCGGTCATCTCGTGGAACGGGTAGCCGGTCAGGCCCTTGGCCAGCGGGCCGAGGTATTCGTCGAGCGGCTTCGCGTTCGGGTCGAGGTTGACGAAGATGAACCCTTCCCACACCTCGCAGCGCACCGACTTGAGGCCGAACTTCGACTTGTCGAGGTCGAAGAACTCCTTCTCCTGCTGCACGAAGGTCAGCTCACCGTCGAGTTGGTAGCGCCACGCGTGGTACTTGCAGGTGAACTGGCGGCAGCTGCCCGAGGTCTCCTCGTTCGGGAAGTCGTCCCACACCAGCTTGTTGCCGCGGTGGCGGCAGATGTTGTGGAACGCGCGGACCACGTTGTCGTTGTCCTTGACGATGATCAGGGAAGTTCCGACGCAGGACAGTTCCTTGGTGAAGTAGCTGCCGACGCGGGGCAGCCGGTTGACCCGGCCGACGTTGAGCCAGCTCTTGCGGAAGATCGCCTGGCGCTCGTCCTCGTAGAAGGCGGGGTCGATGGAGTCGGTGTAGTCCACCGGCTCGGTGCCGAGTTCGGGGTAGTGCTGCGTCCAGCTGCCCGCAGCCGGCTTGGTGAATTTTGCCAAGGGATTACCTTTCGTGATCCAGCGTGTCCGCCGGAGTGTGGACGCCGTGGCCGGTGGGCGGTACGGCCACGACCGTCGGTGATCGCGCTAGTCGGCTCTCTCATAGGAGAATAGCATTCTCAAAAACCGCCACCAGATTTTCACGCGGGCACATCCCTGTCAATCGCCAGATCTGTCTCAGTCGGCGCCACGCCCGCACGCGGGGGCGGAACCATGGGCGGCGAGCTGTGTAGATGGCGCTCTCCCAAAATCTGATATTGATTATCCAAATCTGAGAAGATAGTTTCCCTGAAGACGAAAAGCGCAGGCACGGGCCGTGGGATGACAGAAGTTCGCCCAACCGCTCCCGACGTCGCGTACGGGCGCTGGAGCCCACGGAGGAGGAAACACGTGAGACCGCAGCGAATAGTCGTTGCCCTGATGGCGATCGCCCTGCTGGTCGCCGGTTGTGGACGCGACAGCGGATCGACCGGCACCGAGGAGACCGGTGGCGGCGGATCGACCCCCGCCGCCTCGGGCAACTTCGGAGACCTGACCGGCGTCTGCAAGCCGGGCAACGCCAAGAGCGCGTCGGCCCAAGGCGTCACCGGCAGCGAGATCGAGGTCGGGCTGGTCTCCGACATCGGATTCACCAAGAACCCGGACTTCGTCGACGCGGCGAAGGTGTTCACCTCGTGGTGCAACGCCGCGGGCGGGATCAACGGCCGCAAGATCGTCACCAACCTGCGCGACACCAAGCTCACCGAGGTGCGCCAGCGCATGCTCGAGTCATGCCGTGAGGACTTCTTCCTGGTCGGCGGCGGCGCCGCGCTGGACGGACTCGGGGTCAAGGACCGGCTCGGCTGCCTGCTGCCGGAGTTCCCGGCCCAGGTCGCCCAGACCGCGAACACCGGGTCGGACCTGCAGCTGTCCTACGGCTCATCGGCCGCCGAGGGCGTGAATCCCTACAGCGGATTCCAGGACTGGCTGATCAACGAGGCGTACCCGGGATCCAAGGGCTCGGTGGGCATGATCACCGGCGACTCCCCGATCACGAAGGTGATGGGGGACAAGATGACCGAATCCCTCACCGCCGCGGGCGCGACCATCTCCTACAGCGACCTCTACCCGATCGCGGGCGTGTCGGACTGGACCCCGTACGCGCAGGCGATCAAGGCCAAGGGCGTGAAGGGTCTCATCTACTTCGGCGACTTCCGCTACCTCGCGAAGCTCGAGGACACCCTGACCAGCATGAACTACAAGCTGGACTGGATCGACGCGAACGCCAACTCCTACAACC
This sequence comes from Nocardia bovistercoris, assembly GCF_015674855.1. GTDB lineage: Bacteria > Actinomycetota > Actinomycetes > Mycobacteriales > Mycobacteriaceae > Nocardia > Nocardia bovistercoris. The sequence goes on from NZ_JADMLG010000017.1 coordinate 81,101, forward strand.
AGACCTTCCTCGACGGCGCCAAGTCCTCGCTGGGCACCCAGAACAACGTGCTCGACATGAGCGGCACCGCACCGCTGGACGCCGCGAACGTGCCCGCGATCAAGCAGTTGAAGGATCTGTTCGGGCAGTACGCCCCCGGCTCGCCGATCACCTTCCAGGTGCTGCGCGCGTTCCAGTCCTGGCTGCTGTTCGCCAAGTCCGCGACCAGCTGCGGCGACGACCTGACCCGCGCGTGCGTCTACAACGCGGCCAAGAAGGAGACCGCGTGGACCGGCGGCGGCCTGCAGGCCCCGCTGGATCTGTCGCGGCCGCAGTCCGAGCAGACCCGGTGCTTCAACGTGCAGCAGGCGACCCCGGCCGGGTGGCAGACCACGAACTTCACACCGAACACCAACGGCATCTTCCGGTGCGGGTTCACCGCCTACAAGTACACCCAGGACTTCGGCAAGGCGACGACTCTGGCCGATGTCGGCAAGAGCATCGATGATCTGAAATGAGTGTTGATGTGAGGGAGCTTTCGCGCTGATGGAGCAGTTCATCGCCTTCGGAGTCGTCGGTCTGAGCACCGCCGCGATCTACGCGATCATCGGCAGTGGCCTGGTGTTGACCTACACCACGACCGGCGTCTTCAACTTCGCGCACGGCGCGGCGGGAATGGTCTCGGCGTTCGTGTACTGGCAGATGACCATCGGGTGGGGCTGGCCGGTGCCGTTGGCGCTGGCCGCGGTGTTGCTGGTGTTCGCGCCGCTGTTCGGCGTGCTGTTCGCCAAGGCGCTCGCGCCGACGCAGGGGTTGGGCGACGCCGAGAAACTCGTGATGACCGTGGCGCTGCTCAGCGGTCTGATCGTGCTGGCCCGGTGGGTGTGGAACCCGAACGAGGGACGCACCCTGCCTCGGTTCTTCGCCGAGCAGAAGCCGATCGACCTTGGCCCGGTGACCATCACCTGGCACCAGGCGTTGACGATGATCGTCGCGGTCGCGGTGGCGGTCGGGTTGCGGATCCTGTTGTTCCGCACCCGAACCGGCGCGGAGATGCGGGCGACGGTGGACGACCGGGCGCTGGTCGGGCTGACCGGCGCCGATCCCCGCCGCGCCAACCGGATCGCCTGGATCCTCGGCATCGAACTCGCCGCGATCGGCGGCATCCTGATCGCCCCCATGGTCGCGCTGGACGCGGCGCAACTGTCGCTGTTGATCGTGAGCGCCTACACGGCGGCGATCTTCGGCAGGTTGCGGAATCTGCCGATGGTGTTCGTCGGCGCGATTGTGGTCGGCCTGCTGGAGAGCTATCTGACCGGCTACCTGCCGCAGAACGACTACCTGCCCGGTTTGCGGCTCGCCGCGCCCGCGCTGCTGTTGTTCCTGGCGCTGTTGGTGTTCCCGCACGGGCGCCTGCGCGGCCGGGACCGCAAGCTGAGTCCGGTGCCGCTGCCGACGGTGAACGGTTCCATCGCCTTCGCGGTCGTGATCGTGGTGGCGGGCCTGATGTTGGCGACCATGCTGACCGAGTCGGATCTGATCACCTACGGTGCGATGTTCGCCTGGGGCGTGATCGCGCTGTCCTATGTGCCGCTGCTGGGGTTCGCGGGCCAGATCTCGTTGTGCCAGTTGAGTTTGGCGGGCATCGGCGCCATCGCCTACGGTCATCTCGGCCCCAACGGCGAATGGTGGGCGCTGTTCGCGGCGATGGGCATCGCGGGCCTGGTCGGCATCGTGATCGCGGTACCGGCGCTGCGCCTGTCCGGCGTCTACATGGCGCTGGCGACAGCGGCGTTCGCGGTGATCCTGGATCGCTGGATCTTCACCCTGCCCTCGTTCGAGGTCGGCGGCGCCACGATCAAACTGTTCGACCAGGGCTCGGTGTCGATCGTCGGTCCCGATCTGTTCGGCTGGAAGATCGAAACCACCGCGGGCGTCACCGTTTTCGCGGCCGTCTGCCTGGCGCTGGCCGGACTGGCGGTGGCGGCGTTGCGGCGCAGCAAGTACGGACGCAGGCTCATCGCGTTGCGTGACAGCGAGGCCGCCTACGCCACGCTCGGCGGCAACCTGCTGGTCGCGAGGGTCTCGGTGTTCGCGCTGTCGGCGGCCATCGCCGGACTCGGCGGCGCGCTCTACGGCATGCAGGTCCAAGCCGTGGCCCCCGAACAGTTCAATCTCGTCGCGGGTCTGCCGATCTTCCTGATCGTGACCATCGCCGGGTTGGGCGCGGTGGGCGCGGGCATGTTCACCGGTGCGGTGTTCGCGGGCCCGTTGAACGTGATCCCGGTCCTGTGGCCGGGGTTGTCGAACCTGGCGCAGGTGTTGCCCGCGCTCGGCGGTGTCGCCTTCGGTGGCGGCGTGCTCAAGGAAGGCGCCATCGCCGCCATGCGCAAGGACTGGATCGCCACCTTCCGCGACCGTCTCGTGGCGCCGGTGCTCGTGCTCGTCGTGCTCGGACTGTGGGGTCTGCGCCTGATCGACGCGATCGACGGTTGGGCGTTCACCGGTGGCGCGGTGCTGGCCGCGATAGGCGCGCGGGTCTGGCACGGCTACCGCACCCGTCCCGAACCGGACCCGTCGGTGGTGCCGGTGGAGTGGATGGGCGTGCGACAGCCGTGGAAATCCGAGGACAAGGAGGTGCTCGACCGTGCCGTCACTACTGGAAGTTGACGACGTCACCGTCGTGTTCGGCGGCAACCGGGCGCTGGACGGCGCCGGGCTGCGCGCCGAAGCGGGCGCGGTGACCGGGCTCATCGGACCCAACGGTGCGGGCAAGAGCACCTTCTTCGACGTCGTGTGCGGTCTGCGCAAACCGACGACGGGCCGGGTCCACATCGGCGGCTCGGACGTCACCCGCCACGGTCCCGCGCGCCGCGCCAGGCACGGGTTGGCCCGCACGTTCCAGCGGCTGGAACTGTTCGGCAGGCTCTCGGTGCGTGACAACCTGCTGGTCGCGGCGGAGTTGGGACCGCATCGGCGCAAGGCGGCCGGTGTCGTCACCGACATCATCGACCGCCTCGAATTGCACCACGTCGCCGACCACTCCGCCGACGAACTGCCCACCGGCACAGCGCGTCTGGTCGAGGTGGGCCGGGCCATCGCGGCCAAGCCGAGCCTGATCCTGCTCGACGAGCCCGCGGCCGGTCTCGATCACACCGAGACCGAGCGTTTCGCGGCACTGCTGCGATCGCTGGCCGCCGACGGCGCCGCGGTACTGCTGGTCGAACACGACATGGGCCTGGTGATGAACGTCTGCGATCAGTTGTTCGTGCTGGATCTGGGCAAGATGATCGCCTCGGGTCCGCCCGAGGTGATCCGCCGCGACCAAGCCGTACTCGCCGCGTACCTGGGGGAAGTATGACGAGCTCGGTCGAAACGAACACGCGGGCAACGGCTTCGGATACCGCGCCGCTGCTGGCGCTGCGCGGGATCCGCGCCGCGTACGACGCCATCACCGTCCTGCACGGTGTCGACCTCGAGGTCGGCGCCGGTCAGGTGGTGGCGTTGCTCGGCCCCAACGGCGCGGGCAAGACCACCGCGTTGCAGGTGATCGCGGGCAACCACCCGGTGACCTCGGGACATCTGCTGCTCGGCGGCCGCGATGTCACCGGCGCCGACCCGCGCGACCTGGCACGGGCGGGAGTCTGTCTGATCCCCGAAGGTCGCGGGGTGTTCCCGAACCTGACCGTGCGCGACAACCTGCTGATGATGACCTTCACCGGCCGCACGCGCGCCGAGATCGAGGAGATCGCGTTCTCCCGGTTCCCGATTCTCGGCAAGCGCGCCAACCAGGTCGCGGGCACCATGTCCGGCGGTGAACAGCAGATGCTCGCGCTGGCCCGCGGGCTGGCCACCGATCCGGCGGTGCTGTTGCTCGACGAATTGTCGATGGGCTTGGCGCCGTTGATCGTCGGGCAGCTCTACGACGAGGTCGCCGAGATCGCCCGCCACGGCGTCGCGGTGCTGGTGGTCGAGCAGTTCGCCGCGGCGGTCCTCGACATCGCCCACCACGCGGCGGTGTTGGTACGCGGGCGGGTGGTGCGCGACGGGCATCCCGACAGCGGTATCCGAAACGAATTGGCAGCACTCTATCTAGGAAGTTCCACATGAGCGACACTCGCGCGGACCGGTTCGTCCGCGAACTGCAAGCACTCAAGATCCCCGATCCCGCGGCGGGCCGCTCCGGCCTGTGGCTGCGGACCGGCATCGTGCTCATGGTCGGCGGCCTGGTCGTGGCGATCCTGGCCTACTTCATGTCGCACGGCACCACCAACCCGCTGACCCAGCGCGACGCCATCACCCTCGCCCTCGGCGGCGTCGCCGCCAGCATCGTCGGCTCGGCGCTGTTCCTGCGCTACTCGCTGACCAACTTCCTGCGGTTCTGGCTGGCGCGCCAGTCCTTCGACCTCGACGCGCTCGGCGCGCGCGTGGCAGGAGAGGAGAACGGCGGGGTGGAGACCAACGGCAGCTACGACGGTGTGGCCGCCGCCGCTCGATGAGATATTCCCGCGACACGACGTGACGCGGGCTCGATGAGATGACCCCCGGCCCGCGAGGGCGGGCGGTGACCGCGCTCCGGCGGCGAACTTCGCCGGAGTGTCATGACCCCCGGTGCGATGCCGCACCAGTGCGCGGCAGCGGCATGCGCTTCGCCTCGACTGGGGAGGCGCACGCGTGCCCGGACACCGGGCGGACGCGGTGCGTGCGGAACATCGGCCGCACGCACCGATGTCCGCCCCGGCACGGGGCGACACGAGACGAACTGGAGGTGCGGATATGTCCGGCGAGGCAAATATCGACGGTATGAATTTCGAGCTGTCCGAGGATCAGGAGCTGATCCGCACATCGGTGGCGGAACTCTGCCGCAAATTCGACGACCAGTACTGGATGGAGAAGGACCGGGCGCACGAATTCCCGACCGAGTTCTACGAGGCCGTCGCGAGCGGCGGTTGGCTCGGCATCACGATTCCCGAGGAATACGGCGGGCACGGACTCGGCATCACCGAGGCCACCCTGCTGGCCGAGGAGGTCTCGCGCTCCGGCGGCGGCATGAACGCCGCGAGTTCGATCCACATGTCCATCTTCGGCATGCACCCGGTGGTCGTGCACGGTTCCGAGGAACTCAAGCAACGCACCCTGCCCCGCGTCGCGAACGGCGACCTGCACGTCTGCTTCGGCGTCACCGAACCCGGTGCGGGACTCGACACTCCGCGCATCACCACCTTCGCCCGCCGCGACGGCGACCACTACGTGGTGAACGGCCGCAAGGTGTGGATCTCCAAAGCGCTGGAGTCGGAGAAGATCCTGCTGCTCACCAGGACCACGCCCTACGACCAGGTCACCAAGAAGACCGACGGTATGACGCTGTTCCTCACCGACCTGAACCGCGACCACGTCGACATCAGGCCGATCGCGAAGATGGGTCGCAATGCCGTCAGTTCCAACGAGGTGTTCATCGACGATCTGCGCGTACCGGTGGCCGATCGCGTCGGCGAAGAAGGCCAGGGCTTCAAATACCTGCTCGACGGCCTGAATCCGGAACGCATGCTGATCGCCGCCGAAGCCCTCGGCCTCGGCCGGGTGTCGCTGGACCGCGCGGTGCGCTACGCCAAGGAGCGGGTCGTCTTCGACCGCCCGATCGGCATGAACCAGGGCATCCAGTTCCCGCTGGCGGACTCGCTGGCCCGCCTCGACGCCGCCGAACTGATGCTGCGCAAGGCGACCTGGCGCTACGACAACGGGAAACCCTGTGGGCGCGAGGCCAATACGGCCAAGTACCTGTGCGCCGACGCGGGCTTCGACGCCGCCGACCGGGCACTCCAGACCCACGGCGGGATGGGGTATTCCGAGGAATACCACGTCTCCCGCTACTTCCGGGAGGCGCGCGTCATGCGCATCGCCCCGGTCAGCCAGGAAATGATTCTGAACTACCTGGGTTCGCACGCATTGGGATTGCCGAGGAGCTACTGATGGCAGGGTTCGATAGCAAAGGCTTGTTCGACCTCACCGGGCGTTCCGCCCTCGTCACCGGCGCCGCGGGCGGCATCGGCTCGGCCGTCGCGCAGGCGCTGGCGACGGCGGGCGCGGGCGTGCTGGTCAGCGATGTGAACGGGGACGCGGCCGCGGCGGTCGCGGAGAAGATCGTCGGCAACGGCGGGGTCGCGGCGAGTATCGCGCTCGACGTGTCCGACCGCGAGGCAGCGGGTGTCGCGGCGGCCAAGGCTGCCGAACTCGCCGGTGGCGCACTGCATATCGTGGTGAACAACGCAGGCGTGACCGCGCCCGCGATGTTCGCCGACACCACCGCCGAGTCGGTGCGCAAGCTGATGGACATCCACGTCATGGGCACCATCAACTGCACGCAGGCCGCGCTGGAGTTCATGCCGACCGACGGCACCGGGCGCGTCGTCAACGTGACGTCGGCGGCGGGCATCGTCGGCACCCTCGGCCAGGTGAACTACTCGGCCGCCAAGGCCGCGATCATCGGCATCACCAAATCGCTGGCCAAGGAACTGGCCCGCAAGAACATCCTGGTGAACGCGCTGGCCCCGCTCGCGGCGACCCCGATGACCGAGACCATCCGCACCAACGAGCGTTTCGCCGAACAGATGCTCAACCGCATCCTGCTGCGCCGCTGGGCCGAACCCGAGGAGGTCGCGGGCGCGTTCGTCTTCCTCGCCTCCGACGCGGCGTCCTTCATCACCGGCCAGGTTCTTCCGGTGGACGGCGGCACGGTCATCTGATGGTCGAATCCGTACCGGACGACAGCACCGCCGTCGGCGTCGGCCCGCTGGCAGGCATCACCGTGATCGCCCTCGAACAGGCCGTATCGGCGCCCATGTGCACCCGCACCCTCGCCGATTTCGGCGCGCGGGTCATCAAAGTGGAGAATCCGGACGGCGGCGACTTCGCGCGCTACTACGACGATGTGGTCAACGGGCAGGCCGCCCATTTCGTGTGGGTCAACCGGGGCAAGGAATCGATCACCCTCGACCTGAAATCCGAAGCGGGCGTGGAGATCCTGCACCGGCTGCTGGCCCGCGCCGACGTCCTGGTGTCCAATCTGGCGCCGGGGGCGACCGCGCGTCTGCGACTGCGGCCCGAGGATCTGGCGCTGCGGCATCCGGATCTGATCTCGGTGGAGATCGACGGCTTCGGCGCGGGCGGCCCGCTGTCGCACAAACGCGCCTACGACCTGCTCGTGCAGGCCGAATCCGGGGTGTGCGCGGTCACCGGCACCGCCGACGCGCCCGCGAAACCCGGACCGCCGGTCGCCGACGTCACCACCGGGCTGTACGCGGCGCTGTCGATTCTGGCGCGGCTGACCGGGCGGCTGCGCGGTCGCGACGACGCTGGCAACGCCATCGCGGTCAGCCTGTTCGACACCATGGCCGAGATGATGGGCTACCACCTCACCTACGCCAGGCATTCCGGCGTCGACCTGCTCCCGCTCGGCATGAGCTCGCCCGCGGTCGCGCCCTACGGCGCCTACCGCACCGCCGACGGGCACACCGTCGTGCTCGGCACCACCAACGACCGCGAATGGCAGCGACTGGCCACCGACATCATCGGTCGCCCCGACCTGGCCGCCGACGAGCGTTTCCGCACCAATCCGGGGCGGGTGCGCCATCGCGCCGAACTCGACGCGGCCATCGGCGCGTGGTGTCTGAGCCACGAGCTGGCCGAGATCCAGAAGATCGCCGACGACGCGGGCATCGGCAACTCCCGCTACAACCGGCCGAGCGAGGTCGTCGACCATCCGCAGTTGGTCGAGCGCGACCGGTGGCGCACCATCGAGACCCCGAACGGGCCGATTCCGTCGCTGCTGCCGCCCGCGGTGATCGACGGCTTCGAACCACCCATGGGCGCGGTGCCGGGCCTCGGCGCGCACACCGACGCCATCTTGGCCGAAATCGGTTGCGACGCGGAAGAAATCGCGGAACTGCGGGAGCAGCGGGTGCTCGGGCGGACCGGGGCGCGGCCGTGACCGCCGAACCGGTGCTGCTCACCCGCGACGAGGACGGGGTGCGCACCCTCACCCTGAATCGTCCGCACCGCAAGAACGCCATCGACGCCGAACTGTGGGCGGCGCTTGCCGACGCGCTGCGGGAAGTTGCCACCGATCGTTCCGTGCGTGCGCTGGTCATCACCGGCGCGGGCGGGGCGTTCTGTTCGGGCGCGGATATCTCCGTGCCCGACAATGCCCATCCGATCTATCGGATGCGGGCGCTCACCGACGTGGCCGCGCTGCTCTACGAACTGCCGCTGCCGACCATCGCCTCGGTCACCGGGGTCGCGGTGGGCGCGGGCTGGAATCTGGCGCTCGGCTGCGATCTTGTGGTCGCCGCGGCCGAGGCGAGCTTCTCGCAGATCTTCGCCAAACGCGGACTGTCCATGGATCTCGGCGGATCGTGGCTGCTGCCGAGGCTCGTCGGCTTGCAGCAGGCCAAGCGGCTGGCCATGCTCGCCGAAACCCTCGACGCCGCACAGGCGCACGCGCTCGGCCTGGTGACCTGGGTGGTGCCCGGCGCCGAAATCGACGCGTTCACCGCCGATCTGGCCGCCCGATTGGCCGCGGGCCCGCCGGTCGCGCTGGCTCAGATCAAGGCGCTGCTCAACGACGGCTCCGCCTCGACCCACCGGGAAGCTCTCGCCGCCGAAGCCAGGGCGCAGGGCCTGAATTTCGCCACCGCGGACGCCAAGGAGGCGTTCGCGGCCTTCGCCGCGCGGCGCGAACCCACCTACACCGGGCGCTGGCTGATCGAACGCCCGCCCATCCGGTCCGCCGACGGTCGACGTGCGGGCGACGCACCTTCGACCGCGAGCGCGACGTCGGGCCACGACGGCGCGCTGTCGGGCGGCAACGCTGTTTCGAACGACACAGGGAGATGAATCCATGCGCGAGGTAGTCATCGCAGGCGCGGTCCGCACCGCGGTCGGCAAGCGCAACGGCGGTCTGGCAGGTGTGCATCCGGCCGATCTGTCGGCGCTGGTGTTGCAGGCACTGGCCGAGCGCACCGGCATCGATCCGGTGATCGTGGACGACGTCATCTGGGGATGCGTCTCGCAGGTCGGCGATCAGTCCAGCAATATCGGCCGCTATTCGGTGCTGGCCGCGGGCTGGCCGGAGAGCATTCCCGGCACCACCGTGAACCGCGCGTGCGGATCCAGCCAGCAGGCCCTGGATTTCGCGGCGCAGGCGGTGCTGTCCGGTCAGCAGGACGTGGTCGTCGCGGGCGGTGTCGAGGTGATGAGCCGCGTCCCGCTGGGCGCGGCCCGCGCCTCCGGCGCGCCCTACGGCCCGAAAGCCTTGGCACGCTACGACGATTTCGCCTTCAACCAGGGCATCTCCGCCGAATTGATCGCCGAGAAATGGGGATTCGACCGCGCGGTGCTCGACGAGTACTCGGCGCGCTCGCACGAACGCGCCGCCGCCGCGCAGGACGCGGGCGCGTTCACCGACCAGATCGTGCCCGTCGTCACCGAATCCGGGGTGGTCGACGCCGACGAAGGCATACGCCGCGGCACCACCGTCGAGAAGCTGGCCGGACTCAAGACCGCGTTCCGCGAGGACGGAGTCATCCACGCGGGCAACAGCTCCCAGATCTCCGACGGAGCGGCAGCGCTGCTGCTGACCACGCCGGAGAAGGCGCGCGAACTCGGACTGACCCCGCTGGCGCGCTATCGAGCGGGTGCGGTCGCCGGATCCGATCCGGTGCTCATGCTCACCGGACCCATCCCGGCGACGGAGAAGGCGCTCGCGAAAGCCGGTCTGGCGCTGTCGGATATCGGCGTCTTCGAGGTCAACGAGGCGTTCGCGCCGGTGCCGCTGGCGTGGCTGGCCGAAACCGGCGCCGACCCGGCGCTGACCAACCCGCTCGGCGGCGCCATCGCACTCGGTCACCCGCTCGGCGGATCCGGTGCGGTGCTCATGACCCGGATGATCCACCACATGCGCGACAACGGGATTCGCTACGGATTGCAGACCATGTGCGAGGGCGGCGGCACCGCCAACGCGACGGTCGTCGAACTGATCTCCTGAGCCGATCGGAGGAACGGCCGTGCGCCGAGAGCTCTTCACCGCCGACCACGAGGCATTCCGCCGACTGGTCCGCGATTTCATCGACAAACAGATCGCGCCGAACTACGCCGCCTGGGAAAAGGATGGGCGGATGCCGCGCGAGACCTTCGCCGAGATGGGCGAACTCGGCATTCTCGGGTTCGCGCTGCCCGAGGAATACGGCGGCGCCGGGCTGCGGGACTACCGCTACAACGTGGTGCTCCAGGAGGAAGCCGCGCGCGCCATGGTCACGCTGGGCACCGTGCGCACCCAACTCGACGTGATCCTGCCCTACTTTCTGGAATACGCCGACCAGAAACAGCGCGAGCGGTGGTTTCCCGGCATGGTGCGCGGCGAACTGCTCACCGCGGTCGCCATGACCGAACCCGGCACCGGCTCGGATCTCGCGGGCATGCGCACCAGCGCGGTTCGCGACGGCGACCACTACATCCTCAATGGCGCGAAGACTTTCATCACCGGCGGTCTGCTCGCGGATCTGGTGATCGTGGTCGCCCGCACCTCCAGCGATCCCGACAACCGGCGCGCGGGCCTGACCCTGCTCGTGGTCGAGGACGGCATGCCCGGATTCACCCGAGGCCGGATGCTGGACAAGATGGGCTGCAAGGTGCAGGACACCATGGAGTTGTCCTTCCAGGATGTCCGTGTGCCCGCGGAGAATCGGCTCGGCGAGGAGGGCGCCGCCTTCGGGTATCTCGGCCACAATCTGCCGCAGGAGCGGATGACGGTGGCGGTCGGGTCGGTGGCCCAGGCCCGCGCGGCCATCGCCGCCACCATCGAATATACAAGGGAGCGTAAGGCTTTCGGCACGCCGGTGTCCTCGTTCCAGAACACCAAATTCGAGTTGGCTGCCATGTCCGCCGAGGTCGAGGCCGCGCAGACGATGATCGACCGTGCGGTGGCCGATCTGGTCGACGGCGTGCTGTCGGGTGCGGACGCCGCGCGCACCAAACTGTTCTGCACAGAGGTCCAGGCCCGCGTGGTCGACCGCTGCCTGCAACTGTTCGGTGGCTACGGCTACATGATGGAATATCCCATCGCCCGCCTCTACACCGACGCCCGCGTCGCGCGCATCTACGCGGGCACCAGCGAGGTCATGAAGATGATCATCGCTCGCGACCTCGGCGTCTCCTGATCAGAACAACCCGCCGCCCGCGCCGACGGTCTGCCCGGTGACCCACCGGGCAGCGTCGGACACCAGGAACCCGACGATGTCGGCGATGTCGTCGGGTTCGGCGAGGCGGCGCAGGGGAGTGGCGGAGGCGGCGTCGGCAGTGGATTTCGGGTCCGCCGTCGCCGCCAGCGCCTCGGTGCGCACCGCCCCCGGCGTGACGCTGTTGACCGTGATTCCGCGCGGGCCGAGTTCCCTGGCGAGCACCCGCACGAGCTGTTCGCCCGCCGCCTTGCTCGCGCCGTAGAGCCCGGTGCCGACGCGGTGCGTTGCGGTGACCCCCGAGGAGACGACGACGATTCTGCCGTTGTCGCGCAACCGATTCGCGGCTTCACGCAACCCGACGAAGGTGGCTTTCGCGTTCGTCTCGAACATCAGGTCGTAATCCTCGTCGGTGGCCTGCGCGAGGGTTCCGAAACGGGTCGCGCCGACATTGTTCACGAACGCGTCGACTCCGCCGAAGCGTTCCTCGGCGAGGTCGAACAGTCCGCGCAGCTTCGTGGCGTCGGTGACATCGCCCTCGGCGGCGACCGCTCGACCGCCCGTCTCCTCGATCCGCGCGACGACCCGTCGGGCGGAGGCTCGGTCGGACCGGTAGTTGACCACGACCGTCGCCCCGTCGGCCCCCAGCCGTTCGGCGATCGCCCGCCCGATCCCGCGCGAACCCCCGGTGACGATCGCTACCGGCATCTCCGACCTCCAATAGTCCATGAACTCGATAGTCGATATGCTCGACCAATTGGGCGATAGTGTCAACAGTCGATTCCCTAGACTTGCGGTATGGCGACGGAGAATCCCGGTCTGGTAGCGGTGTTCGGACATCTGTATCGCGAGGTGCACGCGCTCTACCAGCTCGTGGCGCGCCGATTCGACCTCACCGTGCAACAGGTCGAACTCCTGTGCCTACTCCACGGCGACCCGCCGTCCCTCGGTGCGCTCGCGACCGCCCTCGACTGCGACAAGACCAACGTCACCGGCCTGGTCGACCGCCTCCAACGCCGCGGCTACCTCACCAGATCCACCGACCCCGTCGACCGCCGCATCACCCGAATCCAGCTCACCGATGACGGCATCACCCTCGGCGACCGACTCCGCGCCGCCATCGCCCACGAACTGACCACCCGCCTACCGCAACCCGACCGCCCCCACCTCGTCACCGCCCTGCGTACCGCCGCCACGGCCCTGTCGGACAGCCGCCCACCCGCCTGACCCGCCGCTCACGCCGTGGCAGGCGTCGTCACCCGCCACGGAATTCTCCCCGCGATATCCAACACCAGCGCACCGATATTCCACGCATCATCGGCCCCACTGTGATGCCGCCCCTCCAGCGGAATTCCCGCGATCCGCAACGCCCCCGCCATTCCGTACCTTCGTCCGGTCCCGCGAGCCTCGGAGAACAGCGCTTTCGCATTCGTGTGCAGCGCCCGGAACGGATAAGTCACTCCCGTTGCCGCACACTGCCGCTCGAATTGCTTGCGATCGTAATCCCCCCACGAAGCCCACGGCCGACTCCCGGACTCGTACTCGACCGCGAGCACCCGGCAGGCCTGCGCGAAACGCACCCCGGCGTCGACCTCCGCCTGCGTCAACCCGGTGAGCTCGGTACAGAACTCACTCACCGTCGACCGTTCCGGCCGAACTACGATCCGATGCTTCGAAATCCGTTCCCTCACACCGAGATCAACAACGGTCAACCCGATCTCGATGATCTCACTCACCGCCCCCTCCGGCACCGCCCCCGACCAACAGGTCGCCTCGACATCCACCACATTCAACAACTCGTTCATTTCCCCGACCGTAGCCCCCACCCCAAACCCGCCACAATTCCTTATTTCCGCCACCGACCTGCCCCGAAACAGATGCCCGCCGGCCCCGTGATCGCCACGCTGCCGCTATCCGATGCTGGATGGAGCCTCGGCGGTGCCGGACATCCGGGCAGGCGTCCGCTGCCTGGACGTGCTGTGCACGGCAGGAGTCTCGTAGCGCCACGCCCGTGGCGCAAAGTTCCGCACTTGGGCTAGTAGGCTCTGCGGGTGCATATCGTCGAGATACGGCTAGAGGGTATTCGTGGATTTCCCTCCGGTGACCGCGCGGTCTCATTGGCTTTCGCGCGGAAGGACGGTTCGCTGCCGCGTTGGATCGTGATCGCGGGGCGCAACGGCGCGGGGAAATCGACGTTCTTGCAGGCGTTGGCGTTGGCGATCGCGGGCCCGTCTGTCGCTCGGCTCCTGGCGGAAACGTTCCGGGGCTGGATTCGGGACGGTGAAACGCAAGCCCGTGGTGCGGTGAAACTCCGGTTCAGTGACGAGGATGGGTTCACCGCAGGCCGCAAACCCACCTTCGAGCCGTGGGCGGCGATGGAGTGGGAGCGTGCGGGCGGACCTGAGCCGACGGTGGGCAGAGCTGCGGTCGGGGGGAACTGGACGCCCCGTCGCGGCCCATGGGCGGAGAATCCTCGCGGTTGGTTCACCGCTGGATACGGGCCTTTCCGGCGGTTGTCGCCCGCACCGACCGAGGCGCAGCGACTGATGATGTCACCGGGGCGGCCCGCCGCGTTGGCCAGTCTGTTCCGTGAGGACGCTTCCCTGTCGGAATCGGTGGTGTGGCTTCAACAGATCTATTTGCGTCGCCTCGAAGGTCGTCCGGAAGCCGAGGCGATCGAAGAACTTGTCCTGCGACTGCTCGACGACGGACTGCTCCCCGAGGGCATGCGGGTCGAGAAGGTCGATTCGGAGGGTTTGTGGGTGCGAACCCCGGAGGGACGCACCCTGGCGTTGGCGTCACTGAGCGACGGCTATCGGACAGTCGCAGGGCTCGTCCTCGATCTCATCAAACAGTTGGTGTCGGCCTTCGATTCGGTAGCGATAGATCAGGGTTCGGACGGCCGCGTTCGAGTTCTGCACCAGGGTGTCGTACTCATCGACGAAATCGACGTCCATCTACATATCGAATGGCAGAAACGCATCGGGTTCTGGCTCAAGGATCATTTTCCGAACATGCAGTTCTTGGTAACCACGCATAGTCCGTTCATCTGTCAGGCCGCCGATGAGGGCGGGCTGATTCGGCTGTCGCCCGCATGGGAGCAGGATGCGGGCGCCGAGATACTGATGGGTGAGGAATTCAACCGCGTGGTCAACGGTAGCGTCGATGAAGCCGTGATGACCGAACTGTTCGGGCTCGACTCCGTATTGTCGGAGTCCGCGCGTGACTCGCGCCTGCGGCTGGCGGTGATCGAGGCCACGGCGCTGAAGCGTGAACTGACCGCCGCAGAGCGGGAAAGTCTGGCGGAGTTGCGGTCCAAAGTGCCGACGAGTCAGGCCGACCGCGCCGTGCAACTGCTGATGATGCACGAACGCAGCGATCAGTGATCCCCATTGCCCGCGATGAGCTGTCGTCGCGGACCATGCGCACGCTGCGTGCCAGGCAGGGGCGCGTCGATTCCGCCGCCGACCCCACGACGAAGGCGGCCGCGTCGTGGCGGACCTTCTCGGGAAATGCTCGCGACGAAGTCCTGAATGTCCTGCGTGGGATGTGTTCAGGTCTGGAGCGTTGCATGTACTGCGAGGACAGCCAGGGGACCGATATCGACCATTTCCGTCCGAAGACGAGCTATCCGGAGTGGGCCTTCGCGTGGGAGAACTATCTGCTGGCGTGCTCGCGATGCAACAGCAATCACAAGCGGGATCGCTTTCCCCTGCGCCGCGGTCGAGCGCTGCTGATCGATCCCACCGGCGCCGATCCGTTCGCACACCTGGCGTTATCGCTGAGCACCGGGCTTTACGTGGGTCTCGACGATATCGGCGAGACATCCATAGATGTCTACGGGCTCAATCGCGAGATCTGCGTGGGCGGTCGTCGCACCGCGTGGATAGCTCTGTGTGCGTTGATCCGTGACTACGAGAAGTCGTCTGTGGGGTCTCGTCGGGACATCCTGGAGACCTGTACGCGATTCCCGTTTCAGGGTGTCCGCTACTGGCTGGCCAGAGTGCTGGCTGAAGGTGATCAGACCGGAGCGGTGCCCGAAGATGTGCGGGACATCGTCGCCAGGTTCGGTGAGCTCTTGCCGTAATGCTCGCGGTGCGATGGGTGTCCGGCTCGGAGTCGGGCCACGATCCGAATCGATGGTGTCTCGTTGACGGGGTGGCAGACCGAAATATGTTCCCGACCAATAGAAATTCCGGCTAAGTGTGTTGTTCGTGCTCGGGAGCTTCGGGTTCGAGGCGGTCGAGGAGGGATTCTATGAAGGTGATGGTTTCGGGGTGGGCCAGGGTGGCGCCGTAGGCGCGTTCCATGTGCAGCATGTGGGGGATGGCGGTGAGGGTGAAGACGAGGGCGGCGGGGGTGAGGGGGAGGTCGGGGAGGGGAGCGTCGGGCCAGGAGCGTTCGACCATGGTGATGAGGGCGGCGCGGACTCGTTGGCCGCCGCGGGCGAGGGCTTCGCCGACGGTGGGGCGGTGGGCGGCCAGTTCCATGAGTTGTCCGAACAGTGCGGTGCTCGCGGGGTCTGTGGAGTGGCGCCACAGGGAGTGCAGGGGGCGGGTCTGTTCGGCCAGTTCGGATAGTCGCGCGATGGCCTGTTCGGTGCCCGCGTCGATGACCGCGGCGAGTAGCGCGTCGAGGTCGGAGAAGTGGTATTGCACCAAACCCGGTGCGCACCCGGCCTTTCCGGCGACAGCTCGGTAGGTGATCGCGCCACAGCCGCGTTCGGCCATGACCGCGCGGGCGGCGACCACGATCTGCTCGCGGGTGCCCGCGCTGCGGGCGCCGACCCTTCGGACCGTCATCGCCACCCCTCCTCGCAGGAGCCGTTCGACTATGGATATACCATTCTTGTACGTATCACCAATGAAGGTAGGTAGTCATGCTCGGTCGCGCCAAGGCACCGGTTGTCGGGGCTGTCGCGGCGGTCGCGATCGGCATGCTGTCCGTCGGCGCCGCCCACGCCGACACCTTCACCGCGCTGCCGGGCGGGTGGGTCGAGCAGACGCTGGCCGACGGCAGTGTGGTCACGGTGCGGCTCGAGGGGGAATCGGTCGACGTCAGTCCGTCCCTGGGTGCCACTCCGCTGCATCGCAACGCCTGGGTGTCCGGGAGCGCCCGCGTCGAGATAGCCGGTCCCGCGGCGGGTTTCCTCACCAAGATGGTGCCGGGCTACAAGGTCGGCTGCCAGGTCGACATCTCGGGCGGCGGCACGGGAGCCGGACTGTCCGGCGCGGCATTCGGCGACGGTGCGGGCGGTCTGCACGGCATCGTGCGCGGTGACGGCGGCGCGAACCTGCGGCTCGGCCCCGGCGAAACCAGGATGTTCTTCATCCTCGACCGGGAATTGCCCGGCCGTTACGGCGACGAATCCCACCTGCCGCTGCACTACTTCAAAGGTGAAAGCGGCTCGGTGACCTGGAGCGATTCCACGATCGCACTGAACGGCTGCGCGGGCGCCGCCCAAGCCCGCGCTTTCGTCACCGTCCTGGTCGACTCCGAAACCGCCAACTCCCGAATCACCCTCTGGGGCCAACCTTTCAGCCTCGGCTGAACAGCGGGCCGTCTCCGGTCAGTGCGGGGTGTCGCCTTCGTAGTCGGAGTTTGTACTCGGTCCTGATCGGGCGGCCGGTGGACGAACAACGGCCCCGACTTCCGCGATGGCAGGTGAAGTCGGGGCCGTCGTTGGGCGGTGAGCCCGAGACCGTGCCGCCCGCTCGGAATCGGACTCACCGCGCGATACCCGCCGTCGCCGGGAACTCGGACCGGCGACGGCGGGTACGGATCACGCGCCGTCGGGGGCGTAGCCGAGGATGCCTTTGATCTCCAGGTAGTCGTGGAAGCCGAATTCGCCCCATTCCCGGCCGTTTCCGCTCTTGCGGTAGCCGCCGAACGGGCAGTGGAAATCGAAGGCGTCGTTGATGGAGACCCAGCCCGCGCGGATCCGGCGCGCCACCGAGCGGGCGAGTTCCAAGTCGGTGCCCGCGACATTGCCCGCGAGTCCGTACTCGGTGTCGTTGGCGATCTCGACGGCATGGTCGATGCTGTCGTAGGCGAGGATCGTCAGCACCGGGCCGAAGATCTCCTCGCGCGCGATCGTCATGTCGTTGGTCACGTCGGCGAACACGGTCGGGCGCACGTAGAAGCCCTTGCTCAGCCCGTCCGGCCTGCCGACGCCGCCCGCGACCAGGGTCGCGCCTTCGTCGATGCCCTTCTGGATGAGCGCCTGGATCTTGTCGAACTGCGCTCCCGACACGACCGGACCGAGCGCGACGTCCGCGCCGGGATCGCCGACGGTGAGCGCGTCCGCCGCGGCGCGCGCCGCCTCGACGGCCTCGTCCATCCGCGCGCGCGGAATCAGCATGCGCGACAGGGCGCTACAGGTCTGACCCGAGTTGTTCATCAGGGTGGCGACCGCGATGCCGACATTGGCGGCGAGGTCGGCGTCGTCGAGCACGATGTTGGGGCTCTTGCCGCCGAGTTCCTGGATGACGCGCTTCACGCTCGGCGCCGCGTTGCGGGCGATCTCGATGCCCGCGCGGGTCGAACCGGTGAAGGAGACCAGGTCCACGTCGGGATGCGAGGACAGCGGCACACCCACCGAAGGACCGTCGCCCTGCAGCAGGTTGAACACGCCCGACGGCACGCCCGCGGCGTCGAAGATCTCGGCGAAGATCTGGCCGGTGGTCGGCGACTGCTCGGAGGGTTTGAGCACCACGGTGCAGCCCGCGCCCAACGCGGGGAAGACCTTCACCGCGATCTGGTTCAGCGGCCAGTTCCACGGGGTGATGAGCCCGCACACACCGATGGGTTCCTTGACGACGAGGGTCGCGCCGCGCTGCTCTTCGAAGGCGAAGCCGTCGAGGATCTCGATCACGGTATTGAGGTGTCCCGCACCGAGATCCACCTGGAATCCGTTGGCGAGCGCGGCGGGCGCGCCCATCTCCTCGGTGAGCGCGGCGGCGAGATCGCCCGCGCGCTTGCCGTATTCGTCACCGATCGCGCGCAGCACCTCGATGCGTTCGGCGACCGTGGTGGCCGACCACGCGGGGAAGGCGGCGCGCGCGGCGGCGACCGCGCGGTCGACGTCATCGCCCGAGCCGTTGGCGTAGCGGGCGCAGACCTCTTCGGTGGCCGGGTTCACCACGTCGAATTTGGCCGCACCCGCGGCCTCCGTCCACGCGCCGCCGATGTAGAACTTGGAGTACTCGCGCATGATTACTGTGTCCCCTCCGCGTACCAGGTGCGGAATTCGTCGTAGCTCGGCATTTCTTCGGAATTGGCCTTCGGGTCGACCACGACGTGGATGACGCCGGGTCGGCCGCTGGCGTAGGCCCGTTTGATCGCGGGCGCGATGTCTTCGTCGCGTTCGACGTATTCGCCGTAGCAGCCGAAACCTTCGGCGACCTTGTCGAAGCGGGTTTCGGTGCTCCAGTGCGTTCCGGTCTCGAGCGAACCCTGCCCGAAGGTGCGCTTGTAGACGCCGACCTCGAGGCCCCACGCGTAGTCGACGGCGACCACGCACACCAGCGGAAGGTTCAGGCGGGCAGCGGTTTCCAGTTCGGCGATCTGGAACTGGAACGAGGAGTCGCCGGTGACGAGCATGACGGGGCGCTTGCGGCCCTCGGCCACCGATGCGCCGACCGCGTAGGGCAGGCCGGTGCCGAGGTGTCCGAAGTTCTGGTTCCAGATCACATCGTGCGGTTTGGCCTGGGAATAGGTCCAGCCGAAGATGGTGGTGGCGCCGCCGTCGCGGACCATGATGCCGTCGGCGGGAAATGCCTTGGTCGCCTCGACGATCAGGCGCGCCGGATGCACCGGTGACTGTCCCGTCGGGGCGGTCTCGGCGAGTTCGGCGAGGCGGGCGGCGTCGTTCTCGATCCACTTCGCGAGTTCCGGCGTCGCGGTGCGCGGGGTGTCGCGCAGGGCATCGACCAGCTGCGGGACGACCGCGCGCAGGTCACCGACGAGCGGTACGTCGATCGGGCGGTTCACGCCGATGGCGCCGGGATCCTGTTCGATCAGAATCCATTTCCGGTTCGCCTCGTTGGCGAGCCAGTGCCTGCCGCGACCGTAGTGCACGGGTTCGCCGAGTTCGGTGCCGATGGCAAGGCACAGGTCCGACTGCACAACGGCTTCCACCGCGGACGGGGAGAAGCCGTAGGGGAAGGTGCGGTCCTCCAGCCCCTCGATATACGAAGTGCCGCCGGAGGTCTGGATCACCGGGCAGGCCATGGCCTCGGCCAGCGCCCGCACCGCCGCGCCCGCGCGGGTGGTGTGCACGCCGTGCCCGGCCAACAGGATCGGCTGCTTCGCCGACCGGATCAGTTCGGCCGCTTCGGCGATGCGGTCGGCGCCCGCGGTCTGGTCGACCAGGCGGTAGCGCGCGGGCGGCAGCGCGGCGGGGACGTCGAGTTCCTCGAGGATGACGTGCGAGGGGTATTCGATGTAGACCGGTCCCGGTGTGCCGCCGAGCGCCTTGCGCAGGCCCTCGCGGATGATCTCGTCGGTCTGGTCGGCGTATTCGATGCTCGCGTTGTATTTCACCGAAGGGTCGAAAAGCGCGGCCTGCTTGACGAATTGGATGCGTCCGCGGCGCACCCGCTGTTCGGTGATCCTGGCGCGCTGGCCGCCGAGGAAGATCACCGGCGAATTCTCCACCTTGGCGCACATCATGGCGCCCGCGAGGTTGGCCACGCCGGGGCCGAGGGTGCCGATGCAGACCGCGGCCTTGCCGGTCATGCGCGATACCGCCTCGGCCATGAAGCCCGCGGATTCCTCGTGGTGCGGCGCGACCACGTTCCAGCCGCGTTCCTCGGCGAGATGGAACATGTGCACGAAATTCGGGTCGGGAATGCCGAATATCGTGTTGATACCCTCGGCCTCGAATAGGTCGAGAATTCGTTCGTAAACCTTAACCGACATGCTGGGCCGCCTCCGTGGCTAGCGCGAAACTCTTCCTCAGGTGTTCTGTGTGCCCGTCAGGAACGCTGGGCAGGATCCAGGAATCCGTCGTGTCGCGGATCGCCTCGATCTGCTCGCCGACCTCTTCGATCGACCACGAGGGCCGGTAGACCCCCGGTGTCTCGGCGATATAGGCCCGCGCCACCCGTCCCGCGACGGCCACCAGCGTTTCGCCGGTGATCGAGCAGGATTCGTGCGCGAGCCAGCCGACGGCGGGCGCCGTCAGCTCGGGGCCCATCGGGGGATAGGCCGAGGTGTCGAGACCGTCCGCCAGGCGGGTCACGGCCGCGGGCACGATGACATTGCTGCGCACCCCGGCCTCGGCGCCCTCGAGGGCGACGACATTGGACAGACCGATGATGCCCGCCTTGGCCGCCGCGTAGTTGGCGACGCCCTTGTTGCCGTAGAGCCCGCCTATCGACGAGGTGAGCACGACGCGGCCGTAGCCCGCGTCGGCCAGCACCGGGAAGGCCGGGCGCACGACGTGGAACGCGCCGCGCAGGTGGACGTCGAGCACGGCGTCGAAATCCGCGTAGCTCAGCTCGCGCAGCGAACCGTAGCGGACATTGCCTGCGTTGTGCACGAGGATGTCGAGCCTGCCGAAGGCGTCCAGCGCGGATTCGACGATCGCGCGTCCGCCTTCGGCGGTGGCCACCGATTCCGTGCAGGCGACCGCGGCGCCACCGGCCGCCTCGATCTCGGCGACCACGGCGGCGGCCGCGCCAACGTCGGGACCGGCGCCGTCGCCGCGCACGTTCACGCCAGGATCGTTGACCACCACCTTGGCGCCGCGCGCGGCGAGCAGCAGAGCGTACTCACGCCCGAGCCCGCGCCCGGCGCCGGTGACCACCGCGACGCGATCGTCGAATCTAAGCTCCTGCAAGGGAATTCCTCCGTCCGCTGTCCTCACTTGGTCAGGTCGAGGCCGGGCAGGTCGCCTGCGTCGCGCCAGGCCTGCAGCACGTCCTCCATGGCGTAGAAGCCCGGCCAGTAGGGATCGCCGAGGTGTGATCTCCTGGTCTTCTCGCCCTCGTTGTTGTAGTAACCGGGCGTGCACTCGCGCTCGAAGTTCGTGTTGTCGACCGCGGTCTCCTTGACCGTGGTGCACCACTGCGCGACCGCCGCCTCGGTGGGTTCCAGTGCGGTGACGCCGGATTCGAATGTCTTGGCCAGGATGTAGGCGATGTGGTTGGCCTGCTGGTCGAACATGTCGGTGGTGCTCGCGGTGACGCCGCCCTGGATGAACCCGGTGAAGAAGACGTTCGGGAATCCGCGGGTGGTGAGGCCGTGCAGGGTCTTGTAGCCCTCGGCCCAGTGGTCGTAGAGCGACAGGCCCGCCTTGCCGGTGAACGGCGCGATGCCGAGGCGGCGGTCCAGATCGGTGGTGATCTCGAAACCGCTGGCGAAGATGATGCAGTCCACCTCGTGCTCGACGCCGTCGGCGATGATCCCCTTCGCCGTGATCCGTTCCACGCCTTTGGTTTTCGATACGTCGACCAGGGTGACGTTGTCGCGGTTGAAGGTCGGCAGGTAGTCGTCGTTGAAACACGGCCGCTTGCACAGGAATCGGTAGTACGGCTTCAGCGCGGCGGCGGTCTCGGGATCTTTCACGATCTCGTCGACGCGCTGCCGGACGCGCTCCATCGCCTTGTAGTCCTCGATCTCGCGCAACTCCATGAACTTCTCCGGAGTCAGCGTCGCCCAGCCGCCGGTGGCGCTCAGGTGCGCCTCCAGGTTGCGGCTGACCTCGGTCCAGCCGTCGCAGATCAGGTCGGGCTGGCCCGGCGCGAAGGCTTCGAAGGCGGCGGTGTGGAAGTTGCGCTTGCGCTCGCGGGTCCAGCCCGGCTGCAGGCTCGCGGCCCAGTCCTGATCGGTCGGCACGTCGCCGCGCTCGTAGATGTAGGAGGGGGTGCGCTGGAACACGTAGAGGTGTTCGGCGGATCGCGCGATGTGCGGCACGATCTGGATTCCGCTGGCGCCGGTGCCGATGACCGCGACCTTCTTACCCGCGAGGCCGTCGAGTCCGCCCTTCATCCCGCCGCCGGTGTACTCGTAGTCCCACCGGGCGCTGTGGAAGGTGTGGCCCTCGAATTCGGTGATGCCGGGAATGCCGGGCAGTTTGGGCTTGTTGAACGGCCCCTGCGCCATGATCACGTACCGCGCGCGGATGTCGTCGCCGCGGTTGGTGCCGACCTTCCAGTGACCGCTCGGCTCGTCCCACTCCAGCGAGGTCGTCAACGTGCTGAAGATCGCGCGCTCGTAGAGGTTGTAGTGCTTACCGATGCGCTGCGCGTGCTCGAAGCACTCGTCGCCGCGCGCGTACTTCTCGATCGGCATGTAGCCGGTTTCTTCGAGCAGCGGCAGATAGGCGTAGCTGTCGGTGTCGCACTGGATGCCCGGATAGCGGTTCCAGTACCACGCGCCGCCGAAATCACCAGCGAGCTCGATGATCCTGAAGTCGGTGACGCCCGCCTCCTCGAGCCGGGCGGCCGCGATCAGGCCTGCCCAGCCACCGCCGAGGATCGCCACGCCGATCTCCTCGGTGATCGGTTCGCGTGGCACGACCGCGGTGTACGGATCACCCTCGTAGAACGAGTCGAACCCGTCTTCGGTGACGCGGTACTGGCCCTGTCCCTCGGTGCGCAGTCGCTTGTCGCGTTCGGCCAGGTACCTGTCCCTGAGTGCGGACAGGTCGACCTCGGGGGTCTGCGTGGGTGCGCAGTCGTGCATTCGTATGTCCTTGCTGGATCGGGGTTTTCAGACCAGGTCGTGCGGGTCGCCGGTACCCATGTACTTGGCGAGGTTGTGGTGCAGGTTGACCACGGTGCGTTCGCGGTAGGGGTTGGGCTTGGGGCCGGAGAAGCCTCGGCTCTTCATGCCCTGCTGGACCGCGGCCATGTTGTCGAAGTCCTGCGGCAGTACGGTGCGCCAGTCCGGGTCGCCGACCGGCGTGTAGATCCACTCGGTCTCGGGTTCCTCACCGGGCGGGAACAATTCGAAGACCGCGGCCTCGAAGATGCACTTGTCCGGATCGTGGCCCGCGGGCCGGAACCGGTAGCACAGCATGTTGTTCAGCGCGTGCCCGATCTGGAAGTTCGGGAAGATCTGCCACGCGGTGCCCGCCTGCGCGACGATCGCCGGATCGATCTTGGGCCACACCACCCCGCGCCGCTCGTCCTCCGAGCGCGCGGTGTCGAGCCAGTAGCGCAGCACCTCGGGAGCCGGTGTGCCCTCGGGCAATTCGTCCACCAGCCGGTTGGCGACGTCGACCAGGGTGCGGGTGGTGTTGGTGTTGGCGTTCTCCCAGGTGAAGTTCTGCAGCGCGGCGGTGGAGACGCGGGCGTCGGGTCCGGCGCCGAGGCGGACCTTGGCCTGGTTCTCCTCCATGCCCTTCGGCGCGTCGTAGCCGATGTTGCTGTGCTTGCCCTGCGCGCGCGCCCACCCGAGGAACTGGCCGAAGTTCATGAACTCCGGGTGGGTGTACGGCACGTGGTAGGTCTCCATGAACGCCTCGAAGGCGACCTTCCAGTTGCAGTCGAAGGTCAGCCAGCGCCGCCAGCGGTAGCGCATCTTCTCCAACTCGAAGTGTTCGAGCAGATCGGCCGCGGGCGAGAGGTATTCGCGCAGCGACTCGCACTCGGGATCCATGTTGACGAAGACCCAGCCGCCCCAGGTGTCCACGTTGACGTGGTTCAGTCCGTCGTTGCGCTCGGTCAGCCCGCACGGCCAGTCCTCGCGCTCGGCCACGAAGGTGTTGCGGCCCTCGAGGTCGTAGCGCCAGCCGTGGAAGCGGCACACGAACTGGCGGGCGGTGCCGCGCGCGTCGTGGGCGCCGGGCGGGGTGTCGACGAGCCTGCGGCCGCGGTGCGCGCACACGTTGTGGTAGGCGACGATGGTGTCGGGCGCGGTGCGGGTCACGATGATCGAGTCGGCCATGATCTCGTAGGTCAGGTAGTCGCCGACCTTCGGGATCTCCTCGACGCGGCACACCTGCTGCCACACCTTGGCCCACAGCCGGTCGCCCTCGGCCCGCGCGTATTCCGGGGAGATGTAGGCCTCGACGCCGATCGTCATCGGCGTCGACAGCGGATCCGCCTGCGCGGCGGGACTTTCGGTGATGTTCTCGGCGGTTTCGGTCATGACATCCTCCTGGGTGAAACCGTTGGCGTCAGCGGGTGAGTGCCGCGCGGAAGTCGTCGTTCTCGAGGAACAGCGAGGTGTTGTCGGCGCCCAGGTGACTCCATTTGAGGTTCAGGCCGCCGTCGACGAGCAGGGTCTGGCCGGTGACGTAAGTGGACAGATCCGAGAGCAGGAACAGGATCGGCCCGGCCTGTTCCTCGGGGGTGCCGCGCCTGCCCATGGCGATGGCGGTGCGGTCGCGTTCGGGATCCTCGCCGACGTAGGCGGTGGAGGCGGGGGTCGCGGTGACGCCGGGGGCGACCGCGTTCACCCTGATGCCCGACGACGCCAGTTCCACCGCGAGCGTGCGGGTCGCCGCGACCAGCGCGGCCTTGGCGGTGCCGTAGCCGATGTGGAAGGGCGCGGTGTTCATCCCGCTGATCGAGGACAGGGAGACCAGCGATCCCGGCCTGCCCTGTGCCTTCAGCTCGGCGGCGACCGCCTGGCTCATGAAGAACATGGTCTCCAGGTTCTGGGTGAACAGCTCGCGCCAGTCCGACCTGGTGACCTTGGTCGCGGCCATCCACGTCGAGGTCGCCGCCCCGCCCGCGATGTTGACCAGCCCGTGCAGGTCGCCCTGCGCGTTGCGGGCCTGCTCCAGGATCTCGGCGACGCCCTCGTCGGTGCTCGCGTCGGCGGCCACCGGGATCACCGGAAGACCTTCGGCGGCAAGCGGTTCCACGTGTGTCGCGAGGTTCTCCTTGCCGCGGCTCACCGCGATCACGGTGGCGCCCGCGGTAGCGATCTGCCGGGTTACCGCGGTGCCGATGCCACCGCCGCCCGCCCCGGCCACGATCACCACGCGGCCGCCGAGTCCGAGGTCGATACCGCTCATGCCGCGATCCGGACCGCGAGGACGCTGCCCTCGGCGTCGGCCGAGACGTAGACGGTGCCGTCCTGCCCCGCGGTGATGCCCGCGAACGGTCCCATCGGTCCGGAGAACGGCGGCGTGCCCTTGAGCGGCTTGGCCACCACGCCTTCCGGCACGCCGACCGGCAGCTCGGAGGCCAGCGTCTGGCGCGCCTTGGTGACGAGGTCGACCGCGATCAGCGCCTTGAGCCCTACGTCGACGATCAGCAACTGGTTGCCGCGCACCAGGATTCCGTGCGGGGTCTCCAGGCCGTCGACCACGGTGTCGACGCCGCCCGCGCCAACCGAGACGATACGTCCGGCGCCGGATTCGGAGATCAGGACCGCGTTGTCGGGGCTGAAGGCGACGCCGATCGGGCGTTGCAGCCCGGAGGCGAGCACCTCGGTCTGCCCGCCGCGCACCGACAGCGCCCGCCCGGTGCCCGCGTCGACGGTGACGATGCTGCCGTCGGAGGCCACCGCGATCCCGTAGAGCTGGTCGAAGCCGTCGGCGATGAGCCCGGTCTCCGGTTCGGGGCCGTGCTTGTAGGTGACGACCTGTCCGGTGGAGGTGGCGCCGACGAACTCGTTGACGCCGGTCGCGACGACGCCGCGCACGTAGCCGGGGGAGTTCAGGCTGAACAGCGACGCGACCACCTCGAGCTCGCCGCCGCCGCGGTACTGGTAGAAGAAGGTGCCGTCGGCGACGTAGAGGGTGCCGTCGGGGCCGACGGTGAGGTCGAGCGGCCACAGCAGCCCGCCCGGCAGCACCGACTTGCTGTCGCCGCCGCCGAGCACCTCGGTGATGGCGCCGTCGAAGCTGGAGACGAAGAGCCTGCCGTCGACGAAGGTGCAGTTGTCCAGTCCGGGCGCGAGCTGGGCGAGCACCTCGCGGTTGCCGGTGCGCGGATCGATGCGCAGCACCTGTCCCGAGCCCGCCTGGGTGGAGACGATGAACCCGGCGGCGTCGAACTTCACCGAGTCCGGGCCCGCGAGGTCTCCGACGACCCGCTCCGGCGTGCCGCCGTTGGGGTCGATGCGCCAGATGTCGTTGGTGCCCATCACGGGGTAGTAGAGGAGCCCGTCGGGGCCGACCTCCATGGCATTGGGCATCGGCAGGTTGTCCTGGAGCACCACCGGAGCGCTGCCGTCCAGCGGCAGTTCCATGAGCCTGCCGCCGATCCGGCACTCGTTGACGAAGAGCCTGCCGTTGTGGACGGTGATGCCGTTGGCGCCGGGCAAGTCGTCGCGCAGCACGCGGCTGGTTCCGTCGGGGCTGCGCACGCTGACGCGCGCGTCCATGTACTCGGTGGCGATGAGGTTGCCATCGACGTCGAAGGCGATGTCGTCGGGCGCGATGATGTCGCTGCCCTTGGCGCTGATGGTCTCGATATCGCCGGTGGTGATGTCGAGCGCGCTGATCGTGCTGCCCGCGACCTGGGCCACGTAGATGCGTTTGTCCGGACCGGTGCGCAGTCCGTTGGCGCCGAACAGCCTGCTCGGCGGCGTGACCCGCTCGACGCTGACGCCTTCGGCGACGGTGATGGGTGTGGTGCTGCTGTAACGCGCCCCTCGAGTCACAGTGAGGGCCCTCCGATGCGGTGAGAAGTCGATATTCGCGTGGCGGCACGGTCCGGACCCGGCGGTGCCGTGGAAACGGGAATCCGATCGGGGCATTGCCCTGGCCGCGTGTCGTAGGTCACGCTACTTCAATCCTCACAAGGATAGCAATACTTGAAGGATGGTTTACCGGAGAGTAGTAGCTCGAGCGGGGTGCGATGCGGCCGGAGCTTGCCCTTGCGTGCGGTGCGGGCCGATCGTGGTAGCTCTATGAAATATGTTGCGTTCCAGCCAGTTTGCGCGCATTCGCAGGTCGCGGACACGCGTCGGCGCGGTCCGCGAGTGGGTGAAGTCTCGCGCGATCATCCGATAGCGCCGTACCACACTGGATGAGAACGCCATTATCGTATGCGGTTCTGCCCGCGCCGCCAAGGGGAAATATGCGGGTCGGAGTGTTATTCGGGTGCGTCGCTCAGAGGCGGGAGCGGTGGATCGACTGCATGGACAGTCGGGCGCCCGCGGACGAGGCGTTGACCACGCCGTCGTCGAAACGGTCGAGCACAAGGGCCTGGGTGGCGGCGAGATGGGTGCGGTAGAGCCGCTCCGCCTCGGCGGGACGGCCCGCCTCGATCTCGGTGGCGATCCTGCGGTGCGTGCGCACCACCGCCTCGGCCTCGACCTCCGAGGGGTATTCCCCGCGCTGGGTGAGTGCCTCCGCCCAGGCCTCCTCCTGTGCCGACCACAGCGTGACCA
The DNA here is from genome assembly GCF_015674855.1 of Nocardia bovistercoris. Lineage (GTDB taxonomy): Bacteria > Actinomycetota > Actinomycetes > Mycobacteriales > Mycobacteriaceae > Nocardia > Nocardia bovistercoris. The sequence goes on from NZ_JADMLG010000017.1 coordinate 108,613, forward strand.
GCGTGCTCACCACGTAGCGGACGGTGAGATTCGGCGTGTGCGCGACGATCAGGTCGTGGAACTCGCGGGCCGTGTGGGTGAAGGCGACGCCGTCGGTGACCAGTTCGGCCGAGCGTTCGACGTTCTCGATGAGCGCGGGCACGACCGTGGCGGCGCGGTCCCGGCGCTCGGCGCATTCGGCGGCGCACAGCGGTTCCAGCATGCGCAGGCCCGCGGCCAGGTCGCCGAGGGTGACGCGGGCGCCCTGTAGGGCCAGGCCCAGGTGATAGGCTGCCGACGCCTCGTCGGGGCGATGGACCTCGGCGCCGCCGACATTGCCGCGGCGCACCGTGACCAGGCCCTCGGTCTCCAGGATGCGCAGCGCCTCTCGGATCGAGGGATAGCTGACGCCGAAGTCCTGCACCAGCTGGTCCTGGGTGGGGAGGCGGTAGTCCTCGTCGCCCGCGAGGATGCGGGTGCGCAGTTCGGCGGCGACGGTCTCGGCGATCCGACGTTGCGGGACCCGCCCGCGTCTGGCGGCGCTCTGGCCGCGCTCCGCGGCGGTCACGCTGGTCGCCTGTCGGTCATGTCGGCAGTTTAATCGGTCGACCAGTGTGCATACAAATATTGCTATCCTTATGAGGATTGAAGTACGGTGCGACACATGGACTTCACGATGGGTGAGTCCGCCGCGAGACTCCGAGGCGAGCTGCGGCGGCTGATTGCCGAGGAGGTCCCCGCCGACTATCTCGGCGCGTTCACCGACGATCCCGCGGATCTCGCTGTCGCCCAGCGGTTCTGCCGCGTACTGGCGCAACGGGGACTGCTCTGCGCGGCTTGGCCGCGCGAATTCGGTGGTGCGGGCGCCTCGGTGTGGGAACAGACCGTGGTCCGCGAGGAGATGTGGGCACATCACGAACCGCGGGGCGCGCAGTACATGGGCGTCAACTGGGTCGGGCCGACTCTCATGCGGCACGGGACGCCCGAACAGCAGGGCAAGCACCTGCCCTCGATCGCGCGCGGCGAGGTCATCTGGTGCCAGGGCTTCAGCGAACCCGACGCGGGCTCGGATCTGGCGTCCCTGCGCACCGCGGCGCGCCCCGACGGCGACGGCTGGCGGATCAGCGGCCAGAAGATCTGGACCTCCTACGCCACCATGGCGCAATGGTGCTTCCTGCTGGCCCGCACCTCGAACGAGGGACGCAAGCAGCAGGGGCTCACGGTGTTCCTGGTGCCGATGTCCGCCCCGGGCATCGAGGTCAGGCCGATCCGCTCCATGCTCGGGCCGCACCACCTCAACGAGGTCTTCTTCGACGAGGTGCGGGTGACCCCGGCCGACGTGCTCGGCACGGTGGGCGATGGCTGGGCCGTGGTGCAGGAGGTGCTTGCCTTCGAACGGGTCGGCATCGCCCGCTACGCCCGCTGCGAGAAGTTGCTCGCGGCCGCGCCCGAGGTGCTCGGGACGCGCTGGGACGAGGTGCCCGAAGCGCTTCGGGCTCGCTGGGCGCGGATGCTCGTGCGCGCTCGGCGCGCGAGATTGCTTGCCTACCAGGTGGTTTCCATGCAGAGCAGCGGCCGGGTCGAACCCGGCGACGCCGCCGCCTACCGCATCGCGGTGACCCGCCTCGATCAGGAGAGCGCGGCCGTACTGACCGAACTGGCGGCCTATGTCACCGGTGAGGACAAGCAGCGACGGCAATACCGGCGCGCGGTCGAGGACCACTGGCGTTACGCGAACGCCGCGACGGTGGCCTCGGGCAGTATCGAGATGCAGAAGATCCTGCTGGCCCGCGCCCTGCTCGGCGACCGCCGTCGTGCCGGGGAGGCGGCATGACCGCCGCGGCCCCTGGCGGGGCATCGATGGACATCCACCTGTGCGCGGAGGCGACCGAATTCGGCAAGCAGGCCGTGCGCGCGCTCGGCGCGGCGGGCGGTGACGAACTGATCCAGCGGGCCGAGGCCGCGCCCGCGCGGCGCACCGAACTGGTGGAACCGGTGCTGGAGGCGCTCGGCGCGTGGGAACTGCGCCCGCGCCGCGACGCGGTGGAATCCGAGGCCGCGGCGGCCCTGTGCCGAGCGGCGGGCTACTGGGCGGCGCCGTATCCGGTGGCCGAACGCCTCGCCCGCCCCGAGGACCTCGACGTCGACGGGCTGGTCGTGATCGCGGGCGAGGAGCCGAGCGCCGCCATCTCGAACATCGACATCCGTTGGGGTGCTGTTACTTTCGACGGTGTGCGCGGTGCGGTCACGGTCGGCCCGCCGGACGGGACCGCGCGCGAAACCGCGTTCGTGGCGCCGCTCGAGGTGCGCCCGCTCGACTCCGACGGCGCGCAGGATCTCGCCCTCGCGCTGGTCCTGCCCTGCTGGACGTTGCTCGGCATGCTCGATCGCGCCGTGGAACTGGCGCGTGAACACGTGTTGGTGCGCGAACAGTTCGGTCGGGCGCTCTCGGAGTTCCAGTCGGTGCAGTTCCAGCTCACCGACGCCGAGGTCGACCGGCGCGGCGCGGACATCCTCGCCCGCTACGCGCTCTGGAGCATCCAGACCGGGAGCGACGACGCGCTCGTCGACGCCCTTTCGCTGCGTTCGGCCGTGTTGGAGGCCGCCGACTCCGTCTTCCGTGTCGCGCACCAACTGCACGGCGCCACCGGCTTCTGCGACGAATCGACGCTGTCCTGGCTGTCGCGCCACAGCCTGCCGCTGCGCAGGCTGCCGCTGGCCGCGGGCGCCACCGACGACCACCTGACCCGACTGGTCGGCCGCCGAGGGCCGACCGGACTGTTCTCCGACCCGGGGGAGTACCGGTGACCTACGACGCGCTGCCGTCCGGACTGACGGTGACCGGCGACGGACCGGTCCGCACAGTCGTCCTGGACCGTCCCGACGAGCTCAATGCCGTGAACGCCGACCTGCATCGCGCGCTCGCCGAGGTGTGGCGGCATCTGGCCGCCGACACCGAGGCGAAGGTGGTGATCCTGACCGGATCGGGCCGCGCGTTCAGCGGGGGCGGTGACCTGGACTGGATCACCTCCTTCCTCGATGATCCGGTCGCCCGTGACGAGAGCATCCGCGAGGGCGCGCAGATCATCGAGGAGATGTTGCGGTTCCCGCTGCCGGTGATCGCGGCGGTCAACGGCGCGGCCGTCGGGCTCGGTGCGAGTATCGCGGTGCTCTGCGATGTGGTGTTGATGTCGGAGCGGGCCTATCTGGCCGACCCGCACGTCGCGGTCGGACTCGTGGCCGGTGACGGTGGCGCGGCCTTCTGGCCGCTGCTCACCCCGATCCTGCGGACCCGCGAATACCTCTACACCGGCGATCGTATCGATGCGGCCACCGCCGTCGAGGTGGGACTCGCCTCGCGGGTGGTCGCGGCCGCCGATCTGCTCGGCGAGGCCGAGAAATTGGCTCAGCGGCTCGCGGCTCAGCCGCAGGAGGCGCTGCGCGGCACCAAACGCGTGGTGAACATGTATCTTTCGCAGGCGCTCGGCGGACCCATGCAGGCCGGATTCGCGGCCGAGGTGGTCAGCATGCAGACACCGGAACACCGGGAACGACTACTGGCGCTGCGGAATCGGTCCCGATGAGCGATCTCGACGCGTTCCGGGCCGAGGTCCGCGATTGGTGCCGCGCGAATATCCCCGCCGACTGGCGGCGGACTCAGACCGGGCCGTCGGAGGCGGAATTCGTGCGTTTCCAACAGGATTGGTTCTGCGGTCTGCGCGATGCCGGGTACGCGGTGCCGCACTGGCCGCGTGAATACGGCGGCGGCATGTCGGTGGAGCGGCAGATGGTGCTGTATCAGGAATTGGCCGCGGCCGACGCGCCGCGACTGGTGCTGGCTTTCGTCGGTATCCACCACGCCGCGGCGACTCTGCTCGGCGCGGGGACCGATGAGCAGCGTGCCCGTCACCTGCCCGCGATCCTCGACGGTGAGATCTGGGCGCAGGGGTTCTCCGAACCCGGTGCGGGCTCGGATCTGGCCGCGCTGCGCACCTCGGCGCGTCGTGACGGCGACGGCTATCGGGTCACCGGTCAGAAGGTGTGGGCCAGTGGCGCGCAGTACGCGGACTGGTGCCTGCTGTTGGCCCGCACCGATCCGGATGCGCCCAAACGTAAGGGCATCTCGTATTTCTTGATGGATATGCGTGCCCCCGGAATCGAGGTGCGGCCGATTCGCCAGGCCACCGGGGAATCGCATTTCTGCGAGATCTTCCTGGACGACGTGTGGATTCCGGCCGACTGCCTTGTCGGGGCGCAGAACGCGGGATGGCAAGTGGCGCAACGAACGTTGGGCGCCGAACGTGGGCTGACCATGCTCGAACTCGCCGAACGGCTCGGCAACGCGGGCTTCCGGTGGTTGGCGCGCACCTGCACCGAACCCGGACGCGACGGCCGCAGGCCGATCGAGGACGCCGCGGTGGCGGATCGGCTGATCGCGCTCGAGATCGAGATCACCGCGCTGCGGTCGATGTGCGCGGACCTGGTGCGCCGCCACGACACCGGTGCGGCCGGACCCGCGGACGCCTCCGTCGTGAAGCTGTACTACAGCGAACTGCTCCAGCGCATGACCGATTTCGCCGTGGAGGTCGGCGGCCTGTCCGCGCAGACCGACGTGCGCAAACCCATGTCGGGCGGATGGGAGTCCGGCGCGTGGGCGCTTGACTTCGTCGGCTCCTGGGAATGGACCATTCCGGGCGGCGCCAGCGAGATCCAGCGCACCATCATCGGTGAGCGCGGGCTCGGACTGCCCCGAGAACCCGCAGGAGCATCGTGAGCGAGGAATTCACCGAACTGCACGACGAATTGCGATCGGTCGCCAGAGATCTGCTCGGCAAATGCGACCGCGACACCGCGCCGGATCAGGCCCTGCTCGCCGGATCCGGGTGGCTCGGGCTCGCGGTTCCCGCCGAATTAGACGGTGCGGGCGCGACATTCGCGGAAGTGGCGGTGCTGCTCGACGAGGTCGGGCGCGCTGCCGCGCACGGCCCGTTCGCCTCGATGGTGTCGCTCGGTCTCGGCGCGCTCGACCTGGTGATCCCGAACCCGGCGCGTGACGAACTGATCCGCGCCACCGTCGCGGGCGCGGCCACTCCGATCCTCGTGCTTTCCGCCGAGTGGGACCCCGCGCTCCCGTCGGAGCCCGGCTTCCGGCTCGAATCGACCGCCGACGGCCTACGTCTCTACGGCAGTGCGGATTTCGTCCTCGACGCTCGGGAAGCGGACCGCCTGCTCACACCGGCGCGTACCGAGGACGGCACCCTCGCGCTCGTCGCACTCGAACCCGGCACGTCGGTCACCGAACAGCCGGTGGTCGACGCCACCCGCCGACCGGGCCGCGTCGAATTCGACGGCGTCGAGGTCGACCCGGAAGCGCTGTGGCACTTCGCCGACGCCTCGGCAGCGCTTCGCCGACTCCACGACCGCGCGGCTGTCACGATCACCTTCGACAGCCTCGGTCTGAGCGCGGCCATGCTCGACGCCACCGTCGAATACGTCCGCGTGCGTGAACAATTCGGCCGCCCGATCGGCTCCTTCCAGGCTGTCAAACACGCCTGCGCCGACATGCTCGTCCAACTGACCGTCGCCCGCGAACTGGCGCGCGCCGCCGTCCGTGCCCACACCACCGCCACCCCCGACGCCACCGTCGCGATCTCGATGGCCAAGTCCTACACCACCGAAGCCGCCGTCCGCATCGCCGGAACCGCCATGCAACTACACGGCGGCATGGGCTACACCTGGGAAAGCGGCATCCACCGCTACCTCAAACGCGCCACCCTGAACCGCTCCCTCTTCGGCAGCCCGATAGCCCACCGCCACCACCTCGCCGCCCGCTACCGCCCCGAATAGACCGCACTCGCGAGGCCCGCGCCTCCGACGCTTCCAGCCATGGCATTGTGTCCGAGCTCTATTCGTGATGGGTGATTCGGCACGCCGAGATACCGAGGCCGTCGAGTCCGAGCGACGAGCGCTTATGGTGGAACTGATCCGTGGTGGCGGTGCCTGTTCGAGATAGGCATGGTCGACGGACGGAGCGGCCTTCTTCGTACAGCCCTCCGACGAGCCGTCGTTCGCGGAAATAAGTGAGCTGCCGGGCGTGTTCGCGGGGCGCAGTTCATCGCGGCCCGTGAGCTCGAGGAGAAATGGCCGATCGCCGCCGGGGCGGAGTAGCCGGTGTGTGACGAATCGGCGACCTCGTCGGCATCCGGTCCGCCCGGTCGCGATGCGTGAAAGTCCCGCGGTGGCACCGTTGCCGCCGCGGGACCTTCACGGGGTGCGGATCAGTCGGCCAAGCGTTTGGCGGCCAGTTCCCGCAGGTCGCTGGTCTTGATCTTGGCGCTGCCGGTGAGGGCGAACTCGGCCTCGTCGAAGAGCAGGACGTGGCGGGGGACCTTGTAACTGGCGAGTCGTTCGCGCAGGAATTCGCGGACGGGGGTTTCCTCGACCGTGGCTCCGGTATGCGCGACCACGCAGGCGACGACGGTTTCGCCGAGGGTTTCGTGTGGGACTCCCACGGTGCGCGCGACTTTCACGCCGGGGTAGCGGGCGAGCGCTTCGTCCACCTCGAGGGGGGAGACGTTCGCGCCGCCGGTCTTGATGATGTCGGTGAGGCGTCCCTCCCAGTAGAGACGGCCCGTGTCGTCGAGGTATCCGCCGTCACCGGTGCGGAAATAGCCGTCGGCGTCGAGGGTTTCGTCGAGCGGGATGCCGAGATAGCCGAGCATGAGGGTCGGGCCCTTCACGCAGATCTCCCCGCTGACTCCGCGCGCCACGACCTCGTCGGTGAGCGGGTCGACGACCTTGACCGTATTGCCGGGCAACGGGATTCCGCTGCTGCCCGCGATCTCGTCGGCGGGGGTGTTGGCGGGGTAGCAGGTGCTGATGGTGAACGTCTCGGTGTTGCCGTAGGCGTGACCGGGCTGGGTCCAGGTGGTCGACACGGTCGAGTGCCGCGCCGCAGGCGTCTCCACGTCCACGAAGCGCAGGCTGCTCAGGTCGGTGCCTGCCCAGGTGGACGCGCCCTCGAGCTGCGCCCACTGGTGCGGCCACGCGACCGGGAAGGTGACCTTCTCGGCCGCGATGAGCGCGAGCGCCTGATCGGCGTCGAAGGTCGACTGGAGCACCAGCGACCCGCCCGCGGCCAGTGTCGAACCCAGTGCTTGACCGAAATTCCCGGACCAGAAGAAGCCGTTGGCCGTCCAGCAGCGCACCTCGTCGTCGGGTCCGAAGCCGAACATGCGCTGGAAACGCCACATCTGGATGGTGACCCCGCGGTGCGCGCTGCGGATGCCCTTGGGTTTGCTCGTGGTTCCCGAGGAGAAGAACAGCACCGCGGTGTCGCTGGGGCGCACCGTGGCGGCGGTCGCCTCGATCAGTTCCGTCGACTCCGCTTCGCCGCGCGCCAGGAAGGTGTCCCAGGTGTCGATGGCGCCGCCGGGCGCCGCCTCGCCGACCACGGCGAGATGGCGCAGGAACGGGTAGGCGGGCGCGTCAACCGCGCCCGGTGCGGCGGAGCCGATCGCGGGCGCGAGACCGGTGAGCGTCGCGGCGAAATCCTTGTTGGCCACGGTGCGTTCGAACAGCAGCACCGAAACGGCCGACAGTCCGAGCAGGTGGTCGAGTTCCTCAGCGGTGGAGAAGGTGCTCAGCGCCACCGCGACCCCGCCCGCCAGCGCCGTGCCGAAGACGCCCGCGAGCCATTCGGGGCGGTTGGTCATCATGACCCCGACCCGGCTGTCCTTGCCGACACCGCAGGCCCGCAGCGCGCGGGCCACCTCGACCGAGCGCTCCCACAGGTCGGCGTAGCTCCAGCGGGTCGCGCCCGCGTGGTCGTGGAACACCAGCGCTTCGCGGTCGGCGAAGCGCTGGGTCACCGCACGCAGGAAGCCGGGCAGGGTGAGCGGCCCGAGCCCGGGTTCCTCGTCCAGCGGCGGACCGCTGACGATCGCCGCGTCTGCCTGCACGGTCATCGCGGCAACTCGACTTCGGCCAGGCAGCTGACCAGCGTGCCGAAGTTCTGGTCGGTGAGCTTCAGCTTCACCTGCACCAGCGGCACGCCCCACGTGGACTCGGGGATCTTGTCCACGATCTCGGCGTCGAAGTAGGTGACGTCGCCTTCGAAGGCGGGCAGCCGGAAGTCGGCCTTGGTGTGGCGGACCAGGCCGTCGTTGCCCGCCCAGTAGGCGAGGTAGTCGGTGCACCAGGCGCCCATGGTCGCGCCGTAGCCGTAGGCGCGCGACATGCCGACCGCACCCGCCTTGTCGTCATCGATGTGGCCGCGCGACGGTCCGACGTAGAGGCCGTCGCGCAGGCGCGGATCGATGCGCGCGCCCTCCTCGTCGAAGCCGAATCCCTCGGTCCAGCCCGGATCCTGGTTGATCCAGGGATCTTCGAGCCCTTCCGGGGCCGTCCACCCGAAGGTGCCCCAGATGTTGAACAGGAACGCGCGGTACTCGGTGGTGAAACTGGCGATGCTGTGCGGTCCGATGACCCGCCTCGGCAGTTTGTCGCCGACCTTCACCTCGTCGAAATGCGGGGAGATACCGGCCCGGTTGGACAGCAGCCACTCGTGGCGCAGCGCCTCCACCTCGGTGAGTTCCGCGGCGCTCCAGCGCTTCACCTCGCCGACCTGATTGTCGTACATGCCGCGCGCGGTCGCCTCGGCGGCGAGATAGCGGATGGCCGTCGACCTCTCGCGTGCGACCAGGACGCCGTTCTGGTTGCGGTGCACGGTGTCGCCGCGCGAGAACATGGTCGGCCCGGCGAATTTGGTCTCCGCGACCTTGTAGTCGTGGAAGCGCCGTTCCTGGATGAGCCGGTCGCCGGGGCGGACCGGGCAGCCGTAGAACCACCATTCCTCACCGCCGAAGATGAGGTGGCTGCCGGGAATGCGCCCCACACAGGCAGGTTGCGCGCCATGCCCGTAATCCAGTGCGACGGGGATGGATTGGGGCGCGACGAGACCGCCGTAGCGGGAGGCGGCGGCGAACTCCTGATCCCAGTGCAGGGGATTGGGGTAGTCCATCGCCATGACCCAGCGACGGATGTCGGAGGTGCTGCACGGATCCCACAGCTGGCCGCCGCCGACCGGTTTGCCCACCCGGTGGTCGACATCGCTGAGGTCGAGTTCCACCGGCGCGGTGGGTGTTTGGGCGGCGGGCGCGGCTACCTTGGCCGCGGGTGCGCGCTTGGCGGGGGCGGCCCGCTTCGCCGGTGCGGCCGCCGTCTTGGCGGGCGCTGCGGTTTTCCTGGTTGTCACGAATCCTCCGTTCAGCGGTTCACGTCGACGACGATGCGGCCGCGCACGGTGCCATCGATGAGCCGGTTGGCCGCCGGGATCGCCTCGGCGAGCCCGATCTCCTCGGCGATGTCCTTGAGCACCGAGGGGTCGAGGTCGCGCGCGAGCCGCGCCCAGGCCTCCAGGCGGCGCGGGCGCGGCGCCATGACGCTGTCGATGCCGTACAGGGTCACGCCGCGCAGGATGAACGGCGCGACGGTGGCGGGGTAGTCCATGCCCTGCGCGAGTCCGCAGGCCGCGATCGCGCCGCCGTAGCGGGTCTGGGCGCCCGCGTTGGCCAGCGTGTAGCTGCCCGCGGTGTCGACGACGCCCGCCCAGCGTTCCTTCTGCAGCGGCTTGCCGCGTTCGGCCAGTTCGGCGCGGTCGATGACCGTGGTGGCGCCGAGTTTCTCCAGGTAGGCGGTTTCGGAGGTCTTGCCGGTGGCGGCGGCCACGGTGAAGCCCGCCGTGCGCAGCAGCGCGATGGCCACGCTGCCGACACCGCCGGTGGCGCCGGTCACCAGGATGTCGCCGCTGCCCGGTTCGATGCCGTGCTTCAGTAGCGCGTCCACGCACAGGCTCGCGGTATAGCCCGCGGTGCCGATCGACATCGCCTGGCGCGCGGTGAATTCCGCCGGTTTGCGGACCAGCCAGTCGCCCTTGACGCGGGCGCGCTGGGCCAGGCCGCCCCAGTGCGTCTCGCCGACGCCCCATCCGTTGAGGATCACCTCGTCACCGGCGGACCACTCGGGGTTCGAGCTCTCGGTGACGACGCCCGCGAAGTCGATGCCGGGCACCATGGGGAAGGAGCGCACGACCGGCGAGCTGCCGGTGATGGCGAGGGCATCCTTGTAGTTGAGGGTGGAGTAGGCCACCTCGACGGTCACATCACCTTCGGGCAGCGACGACTCCTCGACGCCTGCCGTCGCGACTTTGGTTCCCGTGTCACTCTTCTCGATCACGACTGCCGTAAACATGCGGAGCGGATTCCTTCCTCGCCCAAGGTTATTCACCTCTCACAGGACGTAATTTCTCGCTGTAGAGAATGTGATTCTCCGTGTGGCGTAACTATGTTTCCATTGTGGTTTTCGGGTGTCAACTGGCAGGTAGGGGGAGGTGCCGCCGGTCAGCGGGCCGTCCACCCGCCGTCCACGACGATGGTCTGGCCGGTCACGTAGCGGGCCGCGTCGCCCGCCAGCCAGATCACCGCGCCGACGACGTCCTCGGCGGTCGCCTCGATCGGCAACGGGGTGTTGCGGCGCAGGTAGGCGGCGCCGCGTTCGCTGTCGTAGAGACTGTCGGTGATCTCACTGCGGAAGAAGCCCGGCGCGACCGTGTTCACCCGGATCCGGTGGCGCGCCCACTGCACGGCCAATTCGGCGGTGAGCCCCGACAGTCCCGCCTTGCTCGCCGCGTAGGACGCCTGCGGTATGCCCGGCACGCCGACGATGCCGCTGATGGAGGAGATGTTCACGATCGACCCCGCACCCTCGGCCGCCATGTGCGGGAACACCGTCTGCGCCAACCGGTACGGCGCGAGCAGGTTCAGGTCGATGGTGGCGCGCACGTCCGCGGGCGCTTCGCTCTCGGCGGGCGCGTCGCCGAATCGGTTGCCCGCCGCGTTGATCAGGATCGTGGGCGGGCCGAGCGCGTCGGCGACGGTGTCGGCCACCGTGCCGATCCGGTCGAGGTCACCCAGGTCGCACACCACGGGGTGGCCGTCGATCTCGGCCGCGAGTTCCTTCAGCCGGTCCGCGCGCCGCGCGACCACGCCGACCCGCGCGCCGAGGCCCGCGAGCGCCCGCGCGACCGCGGCGCCGAGGCCGGAGGACGCGCCGGTGACGATCGCCACCCGGCCGTCGAGATGAAAACGCGCGGTGGCGTTTTCGCGTGGCGTACTCATCGCCCCTCCGTTCCACGCGCCGCGGTGGCGAGTTCGGTGAGTCGGGTCCGTTCCACCTTGCCCATGGCGTTCATCGGCAGCGCGTCCACCCTGGTCCAGATCTCGGGCACCTTGTAGCCCGCGAGTTCTCGTCGGCACAGCTCCGAGAGCTCGGCGAAATCGACTGCGGTGTCGGCGCTTTCGATCACGGCCGCGACACGTTGGCCGAGCCGCTCGTCGGGGACGGGGCACACCCCGACCTTCACAACGGCCGGGTGGGTCGCGATGATCCGCTCCACCTCGAGCGGATACACATTGGCGCCGCCGCGAATGATGACCATCTTCTTGCGATCCAGCACCGACAGGCGACCCGACTCGTCCACCGTGCCGATGTCGCCGGTGGGGAGCGGCAGTGGCTCGGCCGCGCGGATCCGGCCGTCGTCCCAGTAGCCGAGCAGAGGGGTCCACAGGCCCGCCCACGGTCCCTCGGTGGCGGCGTTCAACCGCAGTTCGCCCAGCGACCCCGGCGGCAGCGCGCGGCCGTCGTCGTCGTAGGCGGCGACGCTGAACTGCGGGAGCACGCGGCCGCTCACGCCGGGGGACCACTCGTCGCCGGGCGGGTCGATCGCGACCACGGTCGGAGCCTCGGTGAGGCCGTAGGTGGTGCGGGGGACCGGGCCGTGGGTGGCCGCGAACGCGGTGCGCACGGTGTCGGGGGTGTCGCTGCCGCCGCTCCACACCTCGCGCAGCGAGCTCAGGTCGAGGTCGGGGCGTCGTGCGAGGTCGTAGAGCTGGGCCGGTGCGCCGTTCCACACGCTCACCCGGTGTCGGGCGATCCATTCGGCGACGCCTTCGACATCGCGGCGGTCCATGATGACCGCCGTGCCGCCCGCCCGCGCTGTGAGCAGGGTGGACAGCACCATGAGATTCAGGATGGTGAGCGGGAAGCTGTCGCCTTTGCGCAGGTCGGGGCCGTAGCCGCGGGTGGCGACCAGCGCCGCGCCAGGCAGCAGCATATTGCGCTGACTGTGCACGACGGCCTTGGGTGCGCCGGAGGTGCCGCTGGTGAAGGCGATGCCCGCGGGTGCGTCGATGTCGAGGTCGATCGGCGGCGGCGGGGTGGCGGCGTCGAGCAGGTCGCGCCACCGGTCCGGGTCGATCGCGGTGTCGAGCAGGCAGCGCGGCCCGCCGAGGATCACCGTCGGTGCGCACAGGTCGGCCAGACGCCGCTGTTCGCCCTCCGCGAGCGCTTCGCCGATACCCGCCCAGATCGCGCCGACCCGCTGCGCGCCGTGGAAGGCGACGACGATGTCGAGGTCGTTGGGCAGGCAGGCGGCCACCCGGTGACCGGGGCGAACGCCGAGCGACCAGAGTGCGCCCGCCGCGCGGGTGGCGCGTTCGTCGAGTTCGGCATAGGTGAGAGCGCCGGAGGCGGCCTCGATCGCGACGGCCTCGGGGCTGGTGGCGAGCGCCGCGTCGAGGACGCGAGCGATCGGTCTGAGCGCGACCCGGCCCGGTGGGCTGTCGCCGTCGAATCTGTCCACAGCCTCTTTGATATCACTATCCTTGCAAAGATTCATCAGATAGCCTTCGAACGATTCCCGGATGCGGCGAATTGGACGGAGGTCGCGAGAAGGACGTGGCGATGGAACCTCGCAATACCGACACAGCGACGGGGCTTCGTGGAACGGACACGGCGATGGAACCTCGCGAAACGGACGCGGCGACAGCTCGAGGCGGCCCGCTGTCCGGAATCCGTGTCATCGATCTGACGGCGATGGTCATGGGTCCCTACTGCACCCAGATCATGGCCGACATGGGCGCCGACGTCATCAAGATCGAGCCGCCCGCGGGCGACAACACCCGGTACATCTCGGTCGGGCCCGAACGCGGCATGGGCGGGGTCTTCGTCAATGTCAACCGAGGTAAACGCAGCGTCGTGCTCGACCTGCGCGATCCAGAAGGCGCCCGCGCCCTACGCGAACTCGTCACGGGCGCCGATGTTTTCATCCACTCCATGCGCGCCTCGGCGATCGACCGGCTCGGATTCGGGTACGAGCAGGTCAGCGCGCTGAACCCGACCGTCGTCTACACCAACTGCTACGGCTACGGCCGCCGCGGCCCCGACGCCGACCTCACCGCCTACGACGACACCATCCAGGCCGAATGCGGACTCCCTTCGGTGCAGCGGCAACTGACCGGCGAGGCCACTTACGTCGGCACCATCATGGCCGACAAGATCGCGGGCCTGACCGCGCTCTACGCCACCACCATGGCCCTGTTCCACCGCGAGCGCACCGGCGAGGGCCAGGAGGTCGAGGTCGCCATGTTCGAGACGATGGCCGCGTTCATGCTGGTCGAACACGCCAACGGCGCACTGTTCGACCCGCCGCTGAGCTCCGCCGCCTATCCGCGCGCGGTGACCCCGAATCGCAGGCCGTATCGCACCGCCGACGGATACTTGTCGGCGCTGGTCTACAACGACAAACAGTGGACCGCGTTCGTCGACGCGGTGCGCCCGCACTGGGCCGGATCGCATTTCGCGACGCTGGAACAGCGCGCCGCCCGCATCGACGAGGTCTACGCGCTGCTGGCCGAGACCTTCGCCGAGCGCACCACCGCGCAATGGCTGGAACTGCTTCGCGCACTGGATATTCCGTGCGCGCCGGTGCGGTCCATGGACGAACTGTTCGACAACGAGCATCTGACGGCCGCCGGGTTCTTCGAGACGGTGGATTCCCCTTACGGGAAACTCCGCTTTCCCGGCCCACCCACCTGGTTCTCCCGCACGCCTGGGCGCGTCGCGGGACCCGCGCCGCGGCTGGGCGCCGACACCGCGCGGGTCCTCGATGACCTCGCGAGTCCGGCCGAGGGCGGCGCGAACGGACGGACGCGACGATGACCGAGACACTCGACGCCGCGTCACTGGACCTGCGCAAGATCCTGCGACCCGGCGACCGCATCGTCATGGGACAGGCGTGCGGAGAACCGAGCACACTGGTCGAAGCCCTGATCGCCCGAGGCGGTGAGATCGGCGGGCTGTCGCTGTTCGTCGCGACCAGCTTCTCCGGGCTGCTCACCCCCGCCGCCACCGAATCCTTCGAACTGGCGAGCATGGGGGCGATCGGCGCGCTGCGCGCGGTCACCAAGGCGAACCGGCTCACGGTGGTGCCGTGCCACGTCGGGCGGATCGGGCCGCTCATCGAGGACGGAAGATTCGGCTGCGACGTCGCTTTCGTGCAGGTCAGTCCCGCCGACGAGGAGGGCAGGCACAGCTACGGGCTGATCAGCGACCATGTCGCGGCGGCCGTGTCGGCGGCGCGGGTCGTGGTCGCCGAGGTCAACGACCAGGTGCCCTACACCTACGGCGAAACCCTCGCGAGCGCCGACATCGACTATGCCGTAATGGTTTCGCGCCCGCCGGTGCAGGTGCCGCCCGCCCCGATCGGCGCGACGGACGAGGCCATCGCACGCCACGTCGCCGCCTTCATCGAGGACGGTGCTGTACTACAGACGGGCGTGGGCGCGGTGCCCGACGCCGTGCTGCGGCTGCTCGGCGACCGGACCGATCTCGGCGTGCACTCCGGGATGCTCGGCGACGGGCTCGTGGACCTGGTCGAGGCGGGCGTGGTGACCAACGCGCGCAAGGCCATCGATCGTGGGGTGTCGGTCACCGGGGCGCTCATCGGAACCGACCGGCTGTACCGGTTCGCGCACCGCAATCCGGCCGTCGTCATGCGCACCACCGACTACACCCACGACGCGGCCGTGCTCGCCCGGCTGGACCGGCTGGTCACCGTGAACTCGGCGATGGAGGTCGATCTCACCGGGCAGGTCAATGCCGAACAGAGCGGCGCGGCCTATCTCGGTGGCACTGGCGGCCAGGTCGATTTCGTGCGCGCGGGCGCGCGGTCGCGGGGCGGACACGGGATCATCGCGCTGCCCGCGACGGCCAAAGGCGGCACCCTCAGCCGGATCACCGCCGCGTTGAACGGGCCGGTGACCACCGCGCGCAGTGATGTGGACGTGGTCGTCACCGAATTCGGCGCGGCCGAGCTGCAAGGCGTGTCGCTGGCGGAACGCACGCGCAGGCTGATCGCCATCGCGCATCCGGATTTCCGCGAGGATCTGGATCGGGCGGCGGCTGTGATACGGCAGCGGGGATTCTGATGGGCGGGCGTCGTCCGGGCTGCGCGCGCGGTGCCCGCGCACACCGTGCTCGCACCGCGCCAGGAGGCGTTTCGGCAGGCGCCGAGTGCCTCGAGTCGGCCCGTGCCTCGAGGCGTACTCGGCCTGTGCCCGGGGGTATTTCGGCGTGCTTCCAGTGTCTCGGGTCGGCCTGTGACTCTGGATGTGGTGCGAGTCTCGATTCGACAGTGAAGTTCGTGATGAGGCGAAGTCCTTGCGGAGGCGGCGAATTCGTGAAGCGGCCGCGACGACTGTGACGAGGCGGGTTCTGTGATGAGGCGAGGTTTGTGATGTCCGATGCGGTACTGTTCGACGCCCGATCCGATGGGATCGCCGTCATCACCCTGAATCGTCCCGAGCGGCGCAACTGCCTGGCTCGCGATGTGCGGGACGGGTTGGCCGAGGCTTGGGAGCGGTTCGAGCGCGACGACGCGCTGCGGGTCGCGATCCTCACCGGTGCGGGGACCAAGGCGTTCTGCGCGGGCGGTGACCTCGAGGAGATGGTGCGGACCGGGATGGCGGTGCCGCCCCGCGACATGTACGCCCTGCCCTACGACACGCTGGAACTGTCGAAGCCGACGATCGCGGCGGTGAACGGGGCGGCGTTCGCGGGCGGGTGGATGATCGCGCAGGCCTGTGACCTGTGCGTGGCGAGTACCACCGCGACCTTCGCCGTCACCGAGGTCAAGGTGGGGCGCAGTTCGCCGTGGGCCGCGCCGCTGATCCACATGATCCCGCAGCGGATCATGATGGAGTTGCTGCTCACCGGCAAGCCCGTCGACGCGCGCCGCGCCTACGAGATCGGGTTGGTCAACCGGCTCGCCGAACCCGAGGACCTGATGGCCGCGGCGCTCGAGCTGGCCACCGAGATACTGGCGGGCGCACCGCTTTCGGTGCGTGCCGCGCGCGATACGGTGATGCTGGCGACCGAGATGGGGCGCGCCGCGGCGTTGCAGGCCGCGCGGCACGCCTCGACCGCCTGCTATCTGAGCGAGGACGCGCAGGAGGGGCCGCGCGCGTTCCTCGAGAAGCGGCCGCCGCGCTGGTCGGGACGCTGAGCGGCGGCGTCACCACTGCTTGACCCGCCGGAAACGGCCGTGCTATGCATGTGCACAGCATTGTGCGAGCCGCAGCCCCGGCTCCGTGCGACATCGCCGGTACTCTGTGATGTCACCGCATCGAGGTGTCACCGCGTCAGGATGCCACCGATTCCAGGAGGGTGCCGCCATGGCAGGATCGTCAGTTCCCCAGCAGGACACCGCGACCGAGACGGTCGCCACCGTACTGCTCGACGGTTCGCAGACCCTCGTGCCGGTCGAAGCGGGCGTCACGATACTCGAGGCGGCCCGCCGCTCCGGCCTGAACCCGCCCTTCGCCTGCGAGGAGGGCAACTGCGGCACCTGCATGGCGCGGCTGGTGGACGGGCGCGTCGAGATGCGGGTCAACGACGCGCTCACCGACGAGGACGTGGCCGACGGCTACATCCTCACCTGCCAGTCCGACCCGCTCACCCCGACCCTCACCGTCGAATACGAGTAATCCGCCCGAGGTCGACGCGCGGTGGGTAGGTGACGCGCGGTAGGTAGGTAGGTAGGTAGGTAGGTAGGCAACGTCCGGCGGTGCGATGGACGATCGGCCTGCCTGTCCCGGGCCCAACGCGTCACCTCGATCGGCGCCGTGATTCGCACCCGCGCAGTCGAGTCGGTTCCGTGAGCCCGCCGCCCGGTTGCTCGGCCTGCGGTCCCTTCACGTCTCCGCGATGTCGATGACGACCTTGCCGACCGCTCGTCCCTCGGCGACGTGTCGCAATGCCGCGGCCGCCTCGTCGAGCGGGTAGGTGGCGCCGATGTGTGGGCGGAGTCGGTTGCTCGCCAGCAGCGCCCACAGTTCCTCTTCGTTGCGTCGGAATTCGGCGGGATCGACGTCGCGGAATTGGAATCCGAGGATGTGCACGCCCTTGACGAGCACCAGATTCAGTGGGATCTCCGGAATCCGGCCGCTCGCGTAGCCGATGGTGACGAAGCGCCCGCCGCGCGCGAGACAGCGCAGAGCGGGTTCGGACAGGTCGCCGCCGACCGGATCGAGTACGGCATTCGCGCCGTGCGGCACGGCCTCGCGCAGTGCGGCGCGCAGGTCGCCCGCGAGATGATCCACGAGCGTTGTCGCGCCGTGATCCCTTGCTGCGGCCAGCTTCTCGGCACTGGAGGCGACCGCCGTTACCCGCGCGCCCAGCAGCGTCGCGCACCGCACCGCCGCCAGCCCGACACCGCCGCCTGCGCCGAGCACGATCACCGAATCCCCGTCGCCGACACGGGCGGCCGAGCGCAGCGCGTGATACGCGGTGCGGTGCGCGACCCCGAACGCGGCGGCCGAGCGCGCGTCGACACCGTCCGGAATCCGAACCAGCGCCCCCGCCCCGACCACCACCTCCTCCGCGAACGCCCCGTGCATTCCGCTACCGCAGACCCGGTCGCCCACCGCGAACCCGTGCACTCGCGCTCCGACCTCGATGACAGTGCCTGCGAATTCGCTACCGGGCACGAACGGCGGGGGGACGCTGATCTGATAGCGGTCGGCGATGAGCAGCACATCGGGATAGTTGACCGCCGCGGCCACCACCCGCACGCGCACCTGATCGGCGTCGGCGCGCGGACTCGCCACCGTCGTCGGCCGCACGACTTCGGGCGGTCCGTACTCGGCGCATACTGCCGCGCGCATTCAGCGGCCCGCCGTCGTGCGCACAGCGGGCGCCGCCGTCGCGAGGATGAGCAGGACCGGCCTTGCCTGCGGCTGCGCTCCTGCTCGACGGTGCGTGCGCGGCGTCGCGGGCGGGTAGGCATGCGGTTCGATCGCCGCGAGCGCCCGTGGTCGTGCCGTTGTGCGCGTGAGTCCCGCCCGGGTACGCGGGAACGGCTTCGCCGCGGGCTCCGGTGGTCCTGCCACCGTAGGTATCGCGCGCATCAGCGGCCCCGCCACACCGGGGCGCGGCGTTCGAGGAACGCCTGTGCGCCCTCTTTCGCGTCCTCGCTGTGGAAAACCGTGTTCTGCCAATGGATCAGCCGCCGGTGCGCGGCGGCGGTGTCGGTGGCGGCGAGACGGACCAGTTCCTTGCAGGCCGCGAGTCCGAGCGGGGCGTTGGCGGCGATGCGCTCGGCGTAGTCGATGGCGGTCGCGAAGACCTGGTCGGCTGCGACGACGGCGTTCACCAGGCCGAGTTCGTAGCCGCGGGCCGCGGTGATCGAATCGCCGGTGAGGGTCATCTCGAACGCGATGTTGAGCGGGATCCTGGTGGCGACGAAGGTGCCGCCGCCACCGGGGAACATGCCGCGCCGCACCTCGGGGAAGGCGAAGGTCGCCGCTTCGGAGGCGATGATCAGGTCGGCGCCGAGCAGCAGTTCGAGTCCGCCGCCGATGGCGGACCCGTTGGCCGCGCCGATCACCGGCAGCGTCGCCTCGCCACGGGTGAGTCGCATGTAGGCGGCGGTGGCCGGATCGTCCACGGTGTAGTCCGCGCCGTCGGCGAAGGCGCGCAGGTCCATGCCGGAGCAGAAGGCGCGGTCGCCCGCGCCGACCATCAGCAGCGCGCCGACGGTGGGGTCGGCCTCGGCGGCGACGACGGCGGCCCCGATGCCGCGCAGCATGGCCATGGTGAGCGCGTTGCGGGCCCGTGGCCGGTTCAACCGCACCACCGTCACGGCCCCGACGCGCTCGATCAGCAGGTCATCGCCCTCGGCGTCCGGCGCGGTCATCCGCGATATCCGGTGGACTCGGCGAGGTCGGCGGCCCCGCGCATGAGTGCGGGCACGATGGGGCCGAAGGCCTGGAGTTTGAAGTCGTCGCCCGCCCGCTGGAAACCCTGCTCGAGGACGATGGCGAGTTTCCACTGCGCGAGTACCAGGTAGTAGTCGAGATCGTCGACCTGGCGTCCCGAGACCTCGGCGTAGTGCGCGACCACCTGCTCGCGGGACGGCATGTGGCGCTGGTCGACGTAGCCGGAGGTGGTCGCCTCCGGCGCCGAGGTGTCCTCGGGCCAGCCCTGCAGCATCCAGGCCAGATCGAGTTTCGGGTCGCCGACGGTGCCCATCTCCCAGTCCACGATCGCCGCGAGCCGTGCCGGCCCGCCGTCGCGGTACATGACATTGGCCCACTGGTAGTCACCGTGCATCAGGCCGGGCACGAAATCCAGTGGGCGGTGGGCTTTCAGCCAGTTCGTCGCGGTCTCCATGCCTTCGATCTCGCGGCCTTTGACGCGTTCGAAGAAACCGGTCCAGCGTTGCACCTGGCGGTCGTGGAAGCCGTCGGGCCTGCCGAGGTCGTGCAGTCCGCGACCCTGCCAGTCGACCTTGGACAGCAGCGCGATGCCCTCCGCTAGTTGCAGGGCGAGCCCACCCCTGGCCGCGTGGTCGCCGTGGAAGGGATCGGGCCAGCGGTCCTGGTGCTGCATCGGCGACCAGCCGTCGATGTAGCCCATGAGGTAGAAGGTGCGCCCGAGCACGGCGGGATCGGTGCACACCGCCACCGCCTCGGGATGCGGGACATCGGTGCCGCCCAGCGCTTCGATGATCCGCCATTCGCGCAGGATGCCCTTGTCGCGGTCGGCGGGCGCGGCCGGTGGCGGTATGCGCAGCACCGCACGGTGTTCGCCGCGCCGGATGTCGTAGATCTCGTTCTGGGTGCCGCCCGAGAGCAGCGTGACCTGCGCGGGTTCGCCCGCACCGGGGAGGCCTGCGTCGTCCATCCAGGTGGCGAGGCGTTCGAAGTCGAGGGTCTCGGTCATCGGTTGCCCACTTCGTGGTCGAGGAATTCGGCGTATTTGGCCAGCGCCGCTTCGCGTTTGGCGGGGATCCACTCGCTCGGCCACATGCCGTCGACCCCTTTGTGGTCGCGCAGGACCTGTTTGGCGACGGTGGTCTTGTGGACCTCGGTGGGTCCGTCGGCCAGTCCCATGACGGCCGCGCCGTGGATCATCCGCATCAGCGGCACCTCGTCGGTGACCCCGAGCGCGCCGTGCACCTGCATGGCCCGCCACGCGATGTCGTGCAGCACCGTCGGCATGACGACTTTCACCGCCGCGATGTCCTTGCGCACCTTCTTGTAGTCGTTGTACTCGTCGATCTCCCACGCCACGTACAGCACGAACAGCCGGAACTGCTGGAGCTGGGCGTAGGAGTCGGCGATGAAGCCTTGCACGAACTGTTTCTCCGAGAGCCTGCTGCCCGCGGTCTCGCGACTCAGCGCCCGCTCGCACATCATGTCCAGCGCCCGGGTCGCGAGCCCGATGGTGCGCATGGCGTGGTGGATGCGTCCGCCGCCGAGGCGGGTCTGGGCGATGGCGAAGGCCTGCCCCGCACCGCCGAGCAGCGCCGAATTCGGCACGCGCACATTCTGATAGTGGATCAGCGCGTGCTGGCCCGCGCCGGGCTCCTCGCCGTAGAGGCCGACATCGCGCACGATCTCGATACCCGGCGTGTCGGTGGGCACCAGGAACATCGACATGCCGTTGTAGGCGCCCGCCGCCGGGTCGGTCACGACCATCACGATCAGGAAGGCGGCGGTGCGGGCGTTGGAGGAGAAGTACTTCCAGCCGTTGATGATCCAGTCGTCGCCGTCGCGCACGGCGGCGGTGGTGAATCGGCCCGGATCGGCACCGGCCTGCGGTTCGGTCATCGAATAGCAGGAGAACAGTTCGCCGTCGAGCAGCGGGCGCAGGTAGCGGTCCTTCTGTTCCGGGGTGCCGTAGTGGGCGATGATCTCCGCGTTGCCGGTGTCGGGGGCCTGGCAGCCGAAGACGATCGGCGCCCAGGACGAGCGGCCGAGGATCTCGTTGAGCAGGGCCAACTTCACCTGCCCGTGTCCTTGGCCGCCGAGTTCGGGGCCGAGGTGGGTCGCCCACAGGCCCTGTTCGCGCACCCGCTCCTTGAGCGGGGCGATCGCCGCGCGCCTGCCGCCGTCCAGCGGCACGAACTGCTCGTGCGGCCAGACCAGGTCCAGCGGTTCGACCTCCTCACGCACGAAGGCGTCGGCCCAGTCCAGCTTCGCCTGGTACTCGGGGTCGGTTCGGAAATCCCATGCCATGTCAGCTCCTCTCCGTTTGGAGAATAAGCTTCTTCTGATCCAGAATGCAATTCTGAGTTCGATGGAAGGAGAGTCTCGGGCATGGAGCGAACCGACGATGTCGCGGCGAGAATCGCGAAGAAGACGCTGGCCAAGCGTGGTGCGGACTACGCCGATGAAGTGCGGCGGCTGCTCGACGCGGCGCTCACGGTGATGACGGCGGGCGGCATCGCGGCGCGCCCGAGGGTCGCCGACATCGTCGCGGCCGCCGAACTGTCCAACGACGCCTTCTACCGACACTTCCCGTCCAAGGACGCCCTGGTCGCGGCACTGCTCGAGGACGGGGCCGAACGGCTCGCGCGCTACGCGGCCCACCAGATGGACAAGGAATCCGATCCGCGCGAACGGATGCGAAGCTGGGTGGCCGCGATCCTGGCCCAAGCCGACGAGCGCGCGGCGGCCGCCACCCTCGCAGTGCTGTGGAACGCCGCGGGGCCCGGTCTCGCGCTGGAGGCGGGACCGGGCGTTGTCGGCAGCGCGCTTGCCACCCTGTTGCGCGACACCCTCGTCGAATTGGGCAGCGCGGCACCGGATTCGGATGCGCTCTCGATCGCGCACGTCGCCGTCGGTACGCTGGCGGATCTGCTGCGGCAGCGATCCGGACCCACCGACGCCGAGGTGGACCGGATCACCGCCTTCTGCCTGCGCGCGCTCACCCCGGCTGCGGTGGTGTCCGGCGCGGAGGGGGCGTGAACGGTCGCGACCGACAATGCGGTCGCCGGTTCAGTGGCGCGGTGTGCGCACGGCTCAGTGGCGCGTGCTGACCCGTCTGCGGTGGTGTCCGACGCGGACGGAGCGTGAACCGGCGCGATCGGCGATACAGCTGTGGGTTCAGCGGTGCTGCGTGAGCACAGCTCGACCGCACGCGCTCGCCATGGCCGCGGTGGCGTCCGACGTGGATAGGGCGTGAACCCGGCGGCCGACGCGGCGGCCGCCGGGATAAGTGGCGCGGTGTGCGCACAGCTCAGCGGCCTTGTTTGACCTGGTTGAACGGCACGTCGCGGTCGGCCGCGAATTCGCGCGGCATGCCGAGCACGCGTTCGCTGATGACATTGCGGGCCATCTCGGTGCTGCCGCCCGCCAGGCTCCAGGCCGCGCGGAACAGGTAGTCGAGTCCGACCTTCTCGGTGTCGACCGGATCGCCGGGATGATGCGTCGCCGCGTTCGCGCCTGCGATGCGCACCGCCATATCCGTTTGCGTCCAAGCGTTCTCGGCGCTGAACAGGCGGGTGACCGCGCCCGCCGACGGCGGCAGTTCGCCCGCGACGATGGCGGCGGTGACATGGGCGATGAGCTGATCGCGCACCACGTTCATGGCGCGCGCCTCGCCGACGTCCTCGCGCACCCGCCGCTCCTGCCACTGCCCGGTGGCCTTGGCGAGTTCGACCAGCTCGTTCGCCTCGGCGCCGAGGTGCGGGCGCGCGCCGCTGGTGTAGGGGGAAGTACCGCCGAGGGCCGCGCGTTCGTGGTCGAGCAGTCGCGAGGCCGCCTCCCAGCCCGCGTCGACGCGGCCGAGCACGTCGGCGTCGGACAGTTCGACGTCGTCGAAGAATTCCTGGCAGAACTCGGTCGATCCGGTGACCTGCTTGATGCGCTGCACCGTGACGCCCTCGGCGTGCACGGGCACCAGGAACAGGGTCAGGCCGCGGTGTTTGGTGACCTCCCAGTTGGTGCGCGCCAGGCACAGCCCGTAGTCGGCGGCGTAGGCGCCCGAACTCCAGATCTTGGAGCCGTTGAGCACCCACCGTTCGCCGTCGCGGTCGGCGCGGGTGGTCAGGCCCGCCAGATCGGAGCCGCCGCGCGGTTCGGACAGCAACTGCACCATGATCTCGTCGCCGCGCAGTACGGCGGGCAGGTGCGCGCGCTTCTGCTCCTCGGTGCCGAGGTCGAGCACGGTCGCCGCGCAGATCGCCAGGGTCGGCACATTGAGCATCAGCGGCATCTCGTAGCCGATGGACTCCTCCGTGAACGCCTGCTGATGGTCGAAAGTCAGTCCGCGCCCGCCGTATTCGACCGGGAAGCCGATACCGGCGAAGCCGCCGTCGAACAGCATGCGCTGCAACTGCCGCGCCCGGTCCCAGGCTTCGTCGGTGTCGGGCTTCAGGTCGGTGGCGCCCTCGGGCGGCATGTTCTCGCGCAGCCAGCGCCTTGCGCGTTCGCGGAATTCGGCGACGGGTTCGATTTCGGTGGACATCAACGGTGCCTTCCGTGCGGTGTTCGGTATGCGTTCGGGTGGTGCGCACGGTGCGGGGCGGCTCGCACGAGTGCGCGGATCACGCGGAGTTCGGGGTGCGGCGCACGCCGCGGGGTTTCGTCGCGCGTTTCATGTCGCGGACCTCGTGGCGCGGCACAGGTCCCACGGTTTCGCCGCGGGATTCGCGCCGTGCGTCGCGGCAGTGCGGTGCACGCCGCCGACCCTCGTCGTGCGGTGCACATGGCCGGACTTCATCGTGGGTTTCACGCGGCGGACCTCGTGGCGCGGCACAGGTCCCACGGTTTCGCCGCGGGATTCGCGCCGTGCGTCGCAGCGGTGCACGCCGCCGACCCTCGTCGTGCGGTGCATATCACCGGACCTCATCGCGCGTTTCACGCGGCGGCATCGATCAGATCGCTGATGCGGCGACGATGTTCCTCGGGGGTTCCGTAGAGAGCGCGGCCGAGGGTGATGCGGCGCAGGAACAGGTGCAGGTCGTGTTCCCAGGTGACGCCGATGCCGCCGTGCAGCTGCACGCAGTCCTGGGCGATCACCGGGGCCTTGGCGCCGACGTAGGACTTGGCGATGCTGACGTATTCGGCCAGTTCGGGCGCGGCGTCGTCCCAGGCGTTCGCGGCGGCGGTCGCGGTGGCCTTTGACGCCTCGAGCCAGGTCTTGTTGTCGGCCATGCGGTGTTTGAGCGCCTGGTAGGAGGCCAGCGGCCTGCCGAAGGTGTAGCGGTCGAACAGCCAGGTCAGGGTCGCTTCCAGGGCGCGGTCGGTGGCGCCGACCATTTCGGCCGCGGTGAGCACGGCCGCGGTGTGCGCCTGCGCCTGGATCGCTTCGACGGCTTCGGAACCGGTGTGCGCCACCGAGTCCGCGGGGACCGCCACGTCTTCGAAACTCACCCGGCCGGTGCGGCGCACCAGGTCGAGGGTGAAGGCCGGGGTCACGCTCACGCCGGGCGCGTTCGCGGGCACCAGGAGTTGGATCGGGCCGTCGGGGCTCTCGGCGGTGACCAGGAACAGGTCGGCCTGGTCGGCGGATTCCACGCGATCCTTGACGCCGGTGAGCCGGTAGCCGTCGCCGTCGGGTTCGGCGCGCACGCCGGGGGTGTGCCGCTGGTCGGCGGGGGAGAGCACGTCGAAGCCGAGCCCGGGCTCGTAGACCGCCCAGCTGAGGATGGTGTCGCCGGACTGCACGGCGCCGAGCACCTCGGCCCACCGGTCGGCTTGCCGAGTCAGCCCGGCGAGCGCGGCGTTGGTGGTGACGAACGGTCCGGGTGCGCAGGCCCGCCCGAATTCACCCGCGACCAAGGCGAGCTCGCTCATCGCGCGGCCGGAAACCGTTCCGCCGCCGTGGTTCTCGGGGATGAGCATGGCCATCCAGCCGAGTTCGGCGCCGCGCCGCCACCACGCGCGGTCGAATCCGGTGCCGGATTCGGCGAGGGTGCGCACCGCGGCGAGCGGAACCGTCTCGGTCAGGAATTCGCGGGTGGTCGTCTGGAAGAACCGCTGATCCGCGGTGGGGTCGTTGGGCATTGTGCCGGTCCTCTGGTTGACGCGGAGCTGGAGATATGGAAATCTCATATTCACAGATGAGAGGCATATTCTCAATCGTGGAAGCAACCGGCAGCGTAGCGGAATACGCGGCGGCCGTAGCGTCGAAGGGAACCGTCGAGTGGTGAACAACTTCCAGGATCTGGACTTCTTCCTCGGACAGGAACTGGTCGACGATCCGTACCCCTACTTCGACTCGCTACGCGAACAGTGCCCGGTCACCAGGGAAAAGCACCACGACGTCATGATGGTGACCGGCTACGACGAAGCGCTCGAGGTCTACAACGACACCGACCGGTTCTCCTCCTGCATCTCGGTGACGGGCCCCTTCCCCGGCTTCCCGGTTCCGCTGGACAACACCGTCGACGTCGAAGCGGCCATCGCCGAACACCGCGACTCGCTGCCCATGAGCGACCAGCTGCCCACGCTCGACCCGCCGACCCACACCGCGCACCGCGCGCTGCTGATGCGGCTCATCACCCCCAAGCGCCTCAAGGAGAACGAGGAGGCCATGTGGTCGATCGCAGACCGCATGCTCGACGAATACCTCGCCAAGGGCCGAGGTGACAGCATCCGGGAATTCGCCGGGCCGTTCACCCTCTACGTCATCGCCGACCTGCTCGGCGTGCCCGTCGAGGACCAGGAGGAATTCCTCCAGACGTTGCAGCGCGACCCGCACCGCAAGGGTGGCGGCGTCGGCAGCACCGGCGGGGAAGGCATGTCGCACAACCCGATCGAATTCCTCTACGGGAAGTTCTCGGCCTACATCGATGACCGCAGGCAGAACCCGCGCAACGACGTGCTGACCTCCATGGCCACCGCCACCTTCCCCGACGGCAGCACCCCCGAGGTGATCGACGTGGTTCGGGTGGCCGCGAACCTGTTCTCCGCGGGCCAGGAGACCACGGTGCGCCTGCTCAGCTCGGCGCTCAAACTCATCGCCGAACGCCCCGACATCCAGCAGTACCTGCGCGAGGACCGCAGCCGCATCCAGAACTTCATCGAGGAGTCGCTGCGGATGGAGAGCCCGGTGAAGGGCGACTTCCGGCTGTCGAAGACCGACACCACCGTCGGCGGCACCGACGTGCCCGTCGGCACCGTGGTGATGGTCGTCAACGGCGCCGCCAACCGCGACCCGCGTCGCTTCGACGATCCGACCACCTTCGCCGCCGACCGCGCGAATGCCCGCCAGCACTTGGCATTCGGCCGCGGCGTGCACACCTGCCCCGGCGCACCGCTCGCCCGCGCCGAAGCCCGCGTCGCCATCGAACGGCTGCTCGCGCGCACCACCGAACTGCGCATCGACGAAACCGTGCACGGCCCCGCCGACGCGCGCGACTACCACTACCTGCCGACCTTCATCCTGCGCGGATTGACCTCCCTGCATCTGGAATTCGACGTGGCCGACGGCGCCGCCCGATGAAGGCGACCATCGATGAGGACCGCTGCCGCGGCCACGGCGTATGCCTCGGGCTGTGCCCCGAGGTCTTCAGCCTGACCGACGACGGATACGCCGAGGTCACCGTCGCCGACATCCCGGCCGAATACCACGACGCGGTGCACGAAGCGGTGCGCAACTGCCCCGAGAAAGCGATCGTGGTCGAATAGCCGCGCCGAACGGCGAAGCGCGTCCCGAACCGGCATGGGCGGTGCGAGAATACGACATCGTGGATGTCGCCGACCCCGCCCAACCGCTCGAACCGCAGCCGCTCGACGCGCGGGTACTCGAACCGCACGCATGGCATATCGAGGAGCGCGAGTACGCGCGCCACGAATCCCTGCGCGGCAGACGCTTCGCCTACACCGAGTTCGATGTCGCGCGCACCGCGCTGGTCGTGATCGACATGGTGCCATTCCACGTCGACACCAATCCGTACTGTCGCGCGATCGTGCCGAACATCAACCGCGTCGCCGCGACGTTGCGCGAGGCGGGCGGCACGGTCGCGTGGGTTGTCCCCGCGTTCGCCCCGCCGAGCGCGCGGATGATCGAATTCTTCGGCGCGCGGGTCGCCGCGAAGTACAGCGGCTCCGGCGGCGACGGCCCCTACCCGGACCGCCTGTGGCCCGCCCTCGACGCCGACCCCGACGACCTGTTCACCGAGAAGTCCGCGTTCAGCGGTTTCTTCCCCGGCCGCTCCGACCTCCCGGACCTGCTCGAACAGCGCGGCGTCGACACCGTGCTCATCACCGGTACCGTCACCAACGTCTGCTGCGAATCCTCGGCCCGCGACGCGAGCACCAGAGGTTTCCGCGTCGTCATGGTCGCCGACGCCAACGCCGCCCGCCGCGACCGCGACCACAACGCCACCCTGCACACCGTGTACCGCTCCTTCGGCGACGTACGCCCCACCGAAGACCTGCTGACCATGATCACCGCCTGAGTCCGGGGCCGCACCGTGTCCGCGGTATGTCCAACGTCGGAGGATACGGGTGGAGACGGGCGGTTCCGGCCGACGATCTCATCGGCGGTGGTCTGCGCGATTCGATGATCCGGTCAGTTCGGGTTGTCGACGGGTAAGCCCGCGTCGATGGCGGCGTCGAGCAGGCCGAGGTCGCCGCCCAGATCGGCGGCAAGGTTGCGCGCTACGGCGACGTCCTTGCTGAGGAATTCGCCGACCGCGGTGCGGAAGGCCGCCACCGCGCCCGCGCCCGCGACGCTCTGGAGGGCGCGGCCGCTGCTGCTGGCGTGGGGGAGTGCGGCGAGCAGGGCGGCTTCCTCCAGGCCGAGCTGGCCGCCGAGGCGCACGGCTTCGGCGACCAAGCCGATCTGGGCCGCGAACAGAGCGTTGTTGACCAGTTTGACCCGCTGTCCCGCGCCGAGCGGTCCCACGTGCAGCACCGGGTCGGCGTAGGCACTCAAGGCTCCGCGCGCCCGGTCGACCGCCGCGGTATCGCCGCCGAGGAATACCGTCAACTGGCCCGCCGCTATGTTGTGCGGGCCTCCGCTGACCGGTGCGTCCACCACGGCGACACCGTAAGCGGTCGCCGCCGTGGCGATCTCGGCGGCGGTACCCGGATTGCCCGTGGTGTGCACGACTACGACCGCGCCGCGCGGCAACGTCTCGAGCAGCGACCCGCCCAGACATACCTCGCGCACCTGATCGTCGGTGAAGACGCAGACCACGAAAACCTCGGCGTCGACCGCGGCCTCGGCGACCGTGGCGGCGGGCTGTGCGCCGATCTCGGCGAGTGCGGTGCGCGCATCGGCGGAACGGCCCACCGCGCGCACCGCGTGTCCGCCCGCGACCAGCCGTTCGACCATCGGGCGGCCCATCCGCCCCGCGCCGACGAATCCGATGCGCACCGTGTCCTCCTTCAGCGTGAGCGGTCCATGAGCGCCAAGGTGGCGTCGGCCGCGTCGAGCACGACGCCCGGGGTCACGCCCGCGGCATCGGCCAGGCCCGCGACCAAACCGACATCTTTGCGCAGCAGGTCACCCGCGTGCAAGGCCAGGCGGTCGAGGTTGCCGCCACCGGCGACGACCCGACCGAGCGCGAAGCTGTTCGCGGTGCCGTTGGAGATCACCTCGCCGAGCCGTTCGCCGCTGAGGCCGAGCGACTTGCCGAGCTCGAGCGCGGTGGCCGAGGTCGCCAGGTTGGCGGTGAACAGCAGGTTGTTGAGCAGTTTGGTGACCTGTCCCGCGCCGACCTCGCCGAGGTGCACGATGGGGTTGCCGTAGGAGGCGAACACCGGTCGGGCGCGTTCCACGGCCTCGGTCTCCCCGCCGACCATGACGAGCAGGGTGCCTGCCTCCGCGGCGGGACCGCCGCCGCTGACCGGCGCGTCGATCACCGAAACCCCCTGGGAACTGGCAATTTTCGCCAGGTCACGACAGGTGTCGGGGTGCACGGTGGCATGGATCGCCAGGATCGATCCCGGCGCCATCCCGGCGAGCACACCGTTCTCGCCGGTGACCACCTCGCGCACGTCGGCGTCGCCGACCACGCACAGGCAGACCAGGTCGCTGCGCGCGCCGAGGTCGGCGGGCGATTCGGCGACGACCGCCGCGGTGTCGGCGTAGGGCTCGAGCGAAGCCGCCCGGCGCGCCCACAGCGTGGTCGGGTGGCCCGCCTCCACGATGCGGCGTGCCATCGGCCCGCCCTGACTGCCCAATCCGATGAATCCGACGCGCATCAGCGCACCTCCTAGCTCTGTTCGGTTGTCTCGTTCTTCGCGGGCGCGGGCCGGTAGAACACGGCCAGCAGACCCGCCGTGCCCGCCACGCCGAGGCCGAGGGCGATGCCGCCGCCCGCCCACCCGGTGATCGCGATGTCGAACGCGTGGTCCAGCGACAGCCATCCCGGTCCGGAGAAGCCGAGCGCGAGCGCGACCACCGCGAGCACGAGAACGTACTCGTAGCCTTCCTTGAACACGAAGAAGCCGTTGCGCCGGTGCGCGAGCAGGCCCGCGACCAGCATCACCGACACCACGGCGGCCGCGGCGAACGGCGTGAGCAGGCCGACGATCAGCAACGCGCCCGCGCCGATCTCGGTGATCACGCTGAACCACGCCTGCAGTACGCCGTTGCGCAGCCCGAGGCCGCCGAACCAGCGCGCGGTGCCTTCGATGCGTCCGCCGCCGATCCAGTGGTTGAGCCCGTGCGCGATCATCGTCACACCGACGACCAGCCGCAGCAGCAGCGGGGCGATATCGGTGACCTCCATTACCTCACCTCCGTGGCCGCGATCTCGCCGCCGTCGAATTGTCGTGCCGGACCACTGAACTCACCGGTCTCGGCGGCGACGACGCATTCCTCCGCGAAGGAGAGCACCCGCAGGTGATAGGCGGTCGCCGTGTAACCGAGACTGCTGTTGTGGCCGGTATTGGGCTGCTGATTCAATACCACGCGCGGCGCGGCTTCGAACAGTGCCCCGATCTCGGTCATGTCCTCGGCGGTATTACACCAGACCTTCTCGAATTCGCCCAGGGTGTAGTGCACCGGAACCCGCACCCGCGCCGCGACCTGCGGAAAGATGTTTTCGGCCCAGTTGGCGATGGTGGCTGCCTCCAACTGCGTGCCCGTGGCGGCGATGGCCGCGCCGCCGACGAGATCGGGCGGATAGATCCGGCCGGGATGCCACAGCAGCGAGCCCAGCCCGACCGGGCGCGAACCGTCCGCGCGGCCCCACAGCAGTCGGTGGGCTTCGGGCTGGTGCGTGCGTCCGGTGCCCGCGATCTCGAGTCCGATCACCTCGGCCGCGCGCGCGTCACCCGCCATGCGGATGGCGAGTTCGCAACCGGCGGAATGCGCGAACAGGAACAGTCCGGCGCCGCGCGGTCGCGCACCGAGGATCTCGCCCACCGCGCCGTACATGAGGTCGACGCGGCGCCCCGGGGTGTCGAGCCGGTCCGCGAACGGCCGGGAATCGCCGTAGCCGGGGCGGTCGAGGGCGAGCACGGTGTAGCCGAGTCGTTCGGCTACCCGCAGCAACGACAGTTCGGGATGGCCGGGACAGTCGAAATACGCGGAAGAAGTCGCCCCGCCGTGCAGCGCGACCACGACCGCGCGCGGCGATTCGGCCTCGACGAGCAGCCCCGACACCGGGATGCCGTCGACCTCGGCGCGCACGGCCGTCGGGCTGCCGTCCTCGAATCCACACAGCTCGGTATCGGTGAGCGTCATCGCGGCGTCAGTTCTCGGTCCGCAGCAGCATCACGCCGCCCGGCGTGAGCCCACCGCTGGACACCACGGCGACCCGCGCGTCGGCGACCTGCCGAACACCCGCCGCGCCGCGCAACTGGACCACCGCCTCGTGCAGCAGACCCATGCCGTGGGTGCGCCCGTGCGAGAGCTGTCCGCCGTGCGTGTTGACCGGGATCGCGCCGTCGCGGGCGATGTTCTTGCCGCCGTCGAGGAAGTCCTTGGCCTCGCCGATCCCGCAGAAGCCGAGCGCCTCGATCCAGGACAGGCAGTTGAAGGTGAACCCGTCGTAGAGTTCGGCCACGTCGACGTCGCCGGGCCGCAGCGTGGTTCGCGACCACAGGTGCGCGGCGGGCCCGAGGACCTGTGGTTCGTGGGTCAGCGTGCTCTGGTCCCATTCCAGGCGTTCCACGATCTGCGTGCCGACCGCCTCCACCAGCACCGGCACGGACGGCAGGTCCCGCGCGGCGTCCACGGCCGAGACCACCACCGCGACCGCGCCGTCACACGGCACGTCGCAGTCGTAGAGGCCGAACGGCGTGGTGATGGACCGCGCGCCGAGATAGTCCTCCATGGTCATCGGATCGCGGTAGACCGCACTCGGTTCGAGTTCGGCGTTGGCGCGCTGGTTGAGCGCGATCCAACCGAGGGTCTCGCGGGTGGTGCCGTAGCGGTGGAAATGCCGCTGCGCGTTCTGGGCAAGGGTGTGCGCGGCCGAGATGGCGCCGAACGGCATCATCCAGCTCGCGGTTCGCCCGCCGGAGGACGGGATGCGGCCCGCCTTCAGCAACTCGTTGAACGTCGATTCCCAGACGGTGCGGAAGCACAGCACGTGGCGCGCGAGTCCGGTGGCGACCGCCGTCATGGCGGCGATCACCGAACCGCCGGGGCCGAAGGTCTCCATGCCGCCGTTGTACCAAGTCGGCCGCAGCCCCAGCGCGGCCTCGACCGCGGTGGTCCCGCCCTCGCCGAAGCCGCCGACATTGCCTGCCCCGGGATAGGACGACAGGCCGTCGATATCGGCGAAGGTGAGTCCGGCGTCGGCGACCGCGCGCTCGCACGCTTCCACGGTCAGTGCCAGCGGCTCGACCATGAGTCGGCGGCCGAGCCGCGACATGCCGATGCCGGTGAGCGCGACTTTGTCCTCGAACTTTTCCTGGCGCACCATCGGCCGCACGAATTCGCCGAAGCGTTCCGGCGCGATCTCGTCCTCGGGCAGCGGTCCCGGTTCGGACTGGTCGGCGGTGGGCCGGAACAGCGGCAGCCACACGTCGGCGTCCTGCCGGAACACCACCTCGACCCGAGTGCCGATCGTCAGCTCGGCAGGATCGGCGTCGATGATGTTGGTGGTCAACCGAACTCGCGGATCCTCCACCAGCGCGACCTGCGCCACCACATACGGCGGCGTGAGTCCTGGCACCGCGAAACGGTGATTGACGGTGAAGCTCGCGATCGTCGCCAGCCCGGAGACCTCCCGCACGCCGAGGTCGCGACCCCGGCAGTGGCGGCAGACCGGTTGCGGCGGGTGGATCAGCGCCGCGCAGCCGCGGCATTCCCGGATGCGCAGAATCCCGTCGGCGCCCGAGGTCCAGAAGAACTCGGTGTCCAGGGTGAGCAGGGGCAGTGGCCGACCCGACGGCTCACCCTTCTGCGCGGATTCCTTGTCCGCGTCCGGCACGGCGCGTCCTCCATTCTCTGCCTGGTGCAGGTGTCTGCGCTGTGCAGGCGGCTGCTGGTTATTCTTCGATCGAGATCGCGCGCTCGGGGCAGGAGTGCACGGCTTCGCGCACCTGCTCCTGCTCGCTGTCGGCGACGATTTCGGCGGTCGGGGTCGAGTGGCCGTCGAAATCGCTGAGCTCGAAGGACTTCGGGGCGATCATCGCGCACAGCGTGTGCCCCTGGCATCGTCCCTGATCGACATGGACCTTCACGATCTGTGTTCCTTTGCTTCGAATGTGAGCAGTCGAGGGTGAGCGGTACCGGGTGCGGGCTGGATCAGGTGTTGCGTCCGCCGTTGACGCCGAGGATCTGCCCGGTGATGTAGGAGGCATCCTCGGAGATCAGGAACGCGCAGGCCGCGGCGATATCGGCCGGGGTGCCGACCCGGCGGACCGGGGTGCGTTGGATGTGGTCCTCGACGGTGCCGCCGAGGCGGCGCGCCTCTTCGTTCTTGCGCAGCATCGGGGTGTCGATGAAGCCCGGCGGCACGGCGTTGACCGTGATGCCGGACGGGCCGAGTTCAAGGGCCAGCGCCTTGGTCAAACCGTTCACCGCGGATTTGGCCGAGACGTAGTGCGACATGAACGGCTGCCCCGAATGCGTGCTCGAGGAGGAGATGTTCACGATGCGGCCCCAGCCCGCCTCGAGCATATCGGGCAGCACGGCCTGGACGCAGTGGAAGACGCCGTGCAGGTTGACGTCGATGACCCGCTTCCACTCCTCGAAATTGATGTTCTGGAAGCGTTTGAAGCCGTCGAGGCCCGCGGCGTTCACCAAAACGGTGACCGGGCCGAGGGCCGCGCGCACGCTGGTGATCGCTTCGTTGACCTGGTCGGGGTCGGTGACGTCGGCCCGGTAGGCGAAGTCGTCGTCGGCTGGGGGGTTGAGGTCGAGGGTCGCGACGTGAAAGCCGTTGTCGCGTAGGCGTTGTGCTACGCCTAGTCCGATACCCGAGGCGCCGCCGGTTACTACCGCCGTTTTCATGCTGTGGTCTCCTCGGTGTCGGTGCTGCGTTGCGGGGGCTGAATCGGGACCGGTGGGGGTGTAGTGTCGGACACAAGAATCTCCCTTCCGGATGTGAGAACCGTACTCTCGCGGGGTTGCGGTTCGCAAGGGCGGAGGGCGGTGCGGCTGCTTCGGGTGTAGCTCTTCGCAATGGTTTTTCGGCTGTGTTTATTTTTGCGGCGCCTGCGGCGCCGCGGGTTCGCGGCTTTTATGTCTCGCGTCCCAGCGGTCGATACTTGCTCCTGCGTCGCATCGTCTCGACCGCTGGGACGCGAGTCGCCGCGAACCGTCGGTCGTCTGGC
>NZ_JADMLG010000018.1 GCF_015674855.1 Nocardia bovistercoris
GGCGAGTGCGGGGGCGAGTTTCCAGGTGGCCATGAGGATGGGGAAGTTCCAGGGGATGATCTGGCCGACGACGCCGAGTGGTTCGTGGAAGTGGTAGGCGATGGTGTCGGCGTCGATCTGGGAGATCCCGCCCTCCTGGGCGCGGATGGCGCCTGCGAAATAGCGGAAGTGGTCCACAGCCAACGGAATATCGGCGGCCAGCGTCTCCCTGACCGGTTTGCCGTTCTCCCACGTCTCGGCCACGGCCAATGGTTCGAGGCTGTTCTCGATCCGGTCGGCGATCTTGTTGAGGATGTTCGCGCGTTCGGTGGGTGCGGTGCGGCCCCAGGAATCGGCGGCGCGGTGCGCCGCCTCGAGCGCCATATCGATGTCGGCGGCGGTGGAACGCGCCACCGAGCAGAAGATTTCGCCGTCAACGGGGGAGGGGTTGTCGAAGTAGCGTCCTTCGATGGGCGCGGCCCAGTCGCCGCCGATGAAATTGTCATACCGGGTCGCGAAGGCGACTATGGCCGAATCGGTCCCTGGTTTGGCATAGATCATGGCGCTTGCTCCTCGCGGAAACTGCTGTCGGGGCAACTATTGCCCGCGAAGGTTGGCGCGAGGTAGGTGCCGGTCGGCGGCGCGCGCCTCAGGTGCGCAGCGCCGCGTGCAACCGTGCGGCGACCGCGGGGCGGCGCGAGTCGTCCGGAGCCAGCAAACGCAAAGCGTGCTCGTGGATTTCGACGTCGGCGGGCGTCTTCTCCCCGAGGCTCACCGCGTATTCGGGTCGGTCGCTGCCGAGTACCGCGTTGCGCACCCCGACATCGAGGTAGTCGCGCCATGCGGCCACGCCCGGAGTGTCGGACCCCGGAAGCAGCGGCCCCCGGTACAGCCAGACGGCCGACGCGGTGTCGCCGGATTCGATCGCGGCCAGCAGATCGACCGCGTCGCAGGACATCGGTCCGGTCAAGGCGTAACGGCGGTTGGCGATCTCGCCGCCGGTGGCTCGACGCAGGTGGGAGACATCGGCTTTGAGCGTGCTCGGCGACACCGGTCGATCGCCGTAGATCGCGGCGTGCAACTGCTCGGGGGTGTAGCCGCCCGGCTCGAGGGCGAGCAGCGCGAGGATCTCGAGTTGGCGCGGCGGCAACGGCACCGGCCGCCCCTCACGCGACAGCCGTGCGGTGCCGAGACATTCGAGGCGCAGGCCGCGGGCGGGTGGCGGCGCGGCGGTGCGGATCAGGGTTTCGGCGGCCAGCACGAGGGTGCGCACCGAGGTCATGATCGCCGGATGCGAACGATCCCATCGGCTGGACAGATCGAGTACGCCCACTTGCCGACCGTCCGGTCCGTGCACGGGTGCGGAATAGCACACCCAGCCGTGCAACGCGGCCACCAGATGTTCGGCGGAAAAGACCGTAACCGGCCGGTCGGTATGCAATGCCAGTGAGAGACCGTTGGTGCCCATGTGGCTCTCGTCCCACCGCCCGCCCGGCGCGAAATTCACCGACTCGCCCTGGCGTCGAATGGCGCGATCGCCGCACATCCACACGATGGTGCCGTTGGTGTCGGTCACCGCCGCGACGAATCCGGCGTCCTCGGCGATACCGCGCAGATGGTCGCCGAGCTGGGTGATCGGAGCGCGCAACGGTGATTCGGCCCACCGATCGGCGACGTCGTCGAGTCCGGGCGCCACCGCGCGCGCCGGATCGACGGTGTGCAGCGAACGCTGCCACGATTGCGCGACTTCGTGACGTAGCAACGGAGTTCCGGGAGTCAGCCTGGAAGCGTCGGACGAGGAATTCGCCCAACGGACCCATTCCTTTTCCAGTTCCTTGCGCTGTCGAGTGAGGGTGCTGATCGGTGCCACCTCGAAATGCCTTGTCGTCTGTGCTCTTCGGTACTGTTCTCGCGTGCCTTCGGTTCCGGCGCGGTCGCGATGGTGATGGCGGTGTTCGTGACGGCGCTCGCGAGGGTCACGAATCGGTGCTTTCATCATGGCGCACGCACCAGGTGTGCGGAAGGTTTTCCGGGCCCGCGAAAGTTTTCGGCGCCGTGCGCCGTCGTGTTACTTCGCCGCGCGGTTACTTCGCCACGAAGATGCCCGCGACATCGGCATTCTTGATCGGCGTATCGAAGTTACGCTGCGCGCCGCACATGACGTCGACGGTCACGATGGTGGCGTCGACCACGGTGCCCGCAGGCTCGGTCTCCGTATTCGTCTGCTGTTTCACGAATTTGGTGATCGTCATCCGCTTGGTGTCGGCGTCCTGCTTGACGTATTCACTACATGGCGTGTCACCGCCCTGATTCAACGCACGCTCGATATCGGTGCACCCGGTCAGCGGTAGGGCGGCGGCCAGCAGGGTGAGTCCGGTCCGTGTGACCGTGGTGAGCCTCGTCCGTGTGACCGTGGCGTCCATCTGCGCTCCTGTTTCGTGCGTGCGGTCCTGATCTGCCGCGAGTGGCGAGGCTACGCGATATAGGTGCGCAGCGGCACATCGAGTTCGGCGGCGGTCAGCGAACCGTGGTGTCCGATCATGGCCGACTGCGACGGCTCGGCCGCGGTGCGCACGATGCCGCCCGCGCCGCGCGCCGCGACCACCAGATCGCCGATCCTGGCCGCGACCCCCGGTCCGACGACCGGGCCGAACCAGCCTCGGGCCATGACCTCCGACCGTGTCAGCACCTCGAAGTCCGCGCCCAGACGCGCGCGCCAGGTCTGCCGGACATCGTCCACCGCGCCGTCGACGGTGTAGAGGTGGCGGGCTCTCGGCTCGCCGCCGAGTTGCGCGACACCCTCCCGCAAGTCCGCTTCGCGGTCGTAGTCGACGGCGCCGGTGAGTTCCACCATGCCGTGGTCGGCGGTGACCAGCAGCGCCGCGTCGGCGGGCAGGCGCGCGGCGATGGCGGCGGCGAGTCGGTCGACGTGTTCGAGTTCGTAGAGCCAGGCGTCGGAGGCCGGTCCGCGCACGTGGCCGATGGTGTCGAGATCGCCGTGGTAGGCATACACCAGTGACCGGTCGCCCGCGCGCAGGGCGGTGGCGACGCCGTCGATCAGGTCGCCCACCGAGAAGCTCGGACGGAACTCGCAGCCGCGCAGCACCGCCCTGGTCAGTCCCGATGCGGCCTGATAGCCCGGCGCGACCTGGGTCACGGATATGCCCGCGGCCGCGGCGCGTTCGAATACCGTTGGGGTGGGCTGGAATAGCTCGGGCACCAGTTCGCGCAGCAAGTCGATCGACGGTCCTTCGCCGTGCGGCCGCCAGCGCAGGGTGTTGACGAGACGGTCATGGCCGGGCACCTGGATGAGGTAGCCGACGATGCCGTGTTCACCGGGCGGGGCACCGACGCCGAGGGAACCGAGACTCGTCGCGGTCGTGCTCGGGAACCCCGCGGTGATCGTGACGGGGGCCGGACCGGACAGGAACGGCGCGGCGTGCGCGCCCGCGTGCATGGCCTGTGCGCCGAGTCCGTCGATGAGCAGCACGCAGATCCGTCGGGCTGTGAGATCGAGGCCGATGCGGTCGACTTCGCCCGGCACGCCGAGGCATGCCAGGACCGAGGGCAGCAGGTCGGAGAGGGAGCCCGAACCGTATCGGGGCGCGTCGAACACGACTCGAGTCTGCCGAGAACCGGCGCCGCTCGGCAAGGTATTCGAGGCGAGTCTCAGGCCTGGCCGGTTTCGAATCGGCTGATCTTGCCGTCGCGCACCATGAAACGCCAGTTGGTGCGCATCGAACCCCAGCGCGAATTGGTGTAGTCGGCGACGAAGGCGGTGCCGCCCTCGTTGACGCTGTCGATGCTCATACGCCCGTTGCTGTCGAAGACCTCGGAGTCGGTCCACTGCGCGAGATTGCGTTCGACACCGTCGTCGGACATGGTGGCGTCGTCGGTGAGCAGGCCGTAGAAGCGGTCTCGGTCGTGGTCGTTGAGCGCGGTCACGAACTGTTCGACCACGGGATTCAGCGGTGCGGTCATAGCGGTCGCCTCTTTTCGATGCGGATGGGAACGAGCGTAGGCAACTGTCCGGAATCCACTCTAGGTCGCGCCGGGCGGCGCGGGCGGCTCGACGCGCGTCACCGTACGGGGTCGATGAGCCCGTTCAGCGTGGCCATGATGTCCTCGACCAGTTCGGGGGTGGTGGTGCCGAGCTGTTCGCTGCGTTTGTCGAGCTGGCCGTCGAGCCACAGTGAGGCGATGCCGTGGCCGATGGCCCACCAAGTGATGCCGAGCACCTCGGCCTTGTCGGCGGGCAGCAATCCCGCGGCGACCGCGTCGGCGATGGTGTCGGTGAGAACCGCGAAGGCGGCGTCGGCGGCCACGACGGTATCCGGGTGTTTCTCCGGCTCGGACAGTTCGGGGCGGAACATCAGCCGGAAGTAGGCGCCGTGTTCGCGGGCGAAACGAACATAGGCGGCGGCCATCGCGGACAGGGCCTGCATCGGCGTGCCGGTGGCGGCGGCCTTGGCGGCGGCGAGTTCGGCGCCGAGGGTTTCGAAGCCCTGGGTGGACAGCGCGGCGAGCAGCGCCGCGCGGTCGGTGAAGTGGTGGTAGGGGGCGCCGGTGCTCACTCCGGCTTCGCGCGCGACCCGGCGCAGGCTGACCGCGGCGATGCCCTCGGATTCGATCAGGCGCCTACAGGCGTCGAGCAACGCATCGCGCAGGGCGCCGTGGTGGTAGGTCGTGCGTTTCACTCTCCGAGCGTATGCGACCCAGCGGCGGCGGCGCACCGGTCACCGATCTCGGTGGACAGATAATCTATGCGATGCTTAGATTATCTGAGCGGCGCTCAAATCGAGTGTCGCACGTCGCACGAGAAGCGGGTAGGTCCCATGAGCACACGAGTACTGGTCACCGGCGCCACCGGATTCGTCGCCGGTCACTGCATCGCCGAACTGCTCGAGCACGGCTACGCCGTCCGAGCCACCGTCCGCGATCTCGCCGCCACCGCGAACCGGGCGCACCTCACGGAGTCGGCCCGGCGCACCGGCGGTGAACTGGAGTTCGTCGCCGCGAACCTCGACCGCGACGCGGGCTGGGCCGAAGCCGTCGCTGGCTGCGCCTACGTCATGCACGTCGCCTCACCGTTCCCCACCGCGCCGCCCGCCGACGAGAACGAACTCATCACCCCCGCCGTCGAGGGCACCCTGCGCGTCCTGCGGGCCGCGGCCGCCGATCGCGGCGTCGCCAGGGTGGTGCTCACCTCCTCGGTCGCGGCGATCGCCTACGGCCACGAGCGGGACGCGGTCCGCACCGAGGCCGACTGGTCGGTGCTCGACAAGATCCCCGCCTATCAGAAGAGCAAAACCCTCGCCGAACGCGCCGCCTGGGATTTCGTCGACCACCTCCCCGAAGGCCAGGCCCTCGAACTCGCCGTGGTCAACCCAGGCATGGTCCTCGGCCCGGTCCAGGCGCGGGCGGTGACCAGCACCTCCCACGAGCCCGTCCGGCGACTGCTCGTGCGCGACGCGCCCGGTTCGCCGCGCACCGCGTGGGCCCCGGTGGACGTGCGCGATCTGGCCGCCGCGCACCGCCTCGCCATGGAGACGCCGGGCGCCGCCGGTAACCGCTACATCTGCGCGGGCGCCCCGGTCTGGATGGGTGAGATGGCGGACATACTCGCCGCCGAATACAACCCGCGCGGATTCCGGGTCACCACAAGGGTGCTGCCGGACTGGCTGGTCCGCGCGGTCGCATTGGCCGACAAGGGAATTCGCCTCGTCGTGCCGACGCTGGGCCGCGCCGAGACCGTCAGCGCCGACAAGGCCCGCCGCGAACTCGGCTGGACCATGCGTCCGGTGCGGGAATCGATTCTCGACACCGCCGAGAGCCTGATCGAGAACGGCGTGGTTCCGGCGCCGCGCGGCGCTCGGGTGTCCTCCGCCGACACCGTGCGCGCATGAAGGCCGGACAGGTGCGCTCCCTCGTGGCCGGAACCGTCGTGACCTGCTGACCGCGACGCGGGACTGGCGGGCGCGCCCCCGGTTGGGTAGACAGGAGCGGTGACCGCGCAGCGAGCGTTTCGATTCGGCGTCAACATGGCCATTCCCACATCCCGCGGCAAGTGGGTCGAGAAGTGCCGCCGCGCCGAGGAATTGGGCTTCGACGTGATCGGCGTGGCCGACCACCTCGGGATGCCCGCGCCGTTCCCCGCCCTGATCCTCGCCGCCGAGGCGACCGAGCGGGTCCGGCTCAACACCTTCGTCCTGAACACCCCCTTCTACAATCCGGTGTTGTTGGCCCGCGAGGTCGCCACCGCCGACCAATTCACCGACGGTCGTGTCGAATTGGGGCTCGGCGCGGGCTACGTGAAGGCCGAGTTCGAGGCCGCCGACATCCCGTTCCTGGCGGGCGGCAGGCGCGTCGACCACCTCGAGCACACCATCACCACCCTGAAACGCCTCTTCGTCGACCCCGACCACCAGCCGCGCACCGTCCAGCGTCCCGGGCCGCCGCTGCTGGTGGCGGGCTGGGGTGACAAGCTGCTCACCGTCGCCGCCGAACACGCCGACATCGTCGCCTTCACCGGCGCGTCGACCGGTGTCGACGGCGCATTGCAGATCGCCGGTCCCGAAGCCATGGCCGACCGCGTGGCCTTCGCCCGCCGCGCACTCGGCGCGCGCGCCGCCGACACGGAATTCAATCTCCTCGTGCAGCGCGTGCTGCCGCACGACGAACTCCCGGCCCTGCTCGCCGAACTCGGCCCCGTCCTGCCCGCCGCCGTCGCCGAACAGCCGGAGAAGCTTCCGATCCTGCTGATCGGATCACCGGCGGACATCGCCGACCGCGTCCGAGACCTGCGCACCCGCTACGGATTCACCTACATCACGGTGCTCGAATCGAGCATGGAGGCGTTCGCCCCGGCCATCCCACTGCTGCGCTGAGCCACCCACCTCGGGGCGCCGCGATGCCGGTAGGCTATCGTGTTGTCGAAAGCCGTTGTCAGCACAGCGAATTTCGACGCGAACTCCGGGGGGACGCCTGCCCGGATCAGTGGGTGGTGCAGTACTTCAGCAGTGTCGCGCGACGAGGGGGACGGGACGATCGGTGACGATCCGTCCCACCGGCGACGCCGCGACCGATGATCGGATCGGGTGAACAGTGCGCGTCATGGTCGACATGTTCAGCGGAAGGCCGAACCCGTCGTGGGAGACCACCGACACGGAAGCCGGGACCATCACCGCCGTACTCGACGAGCTCATCGACTCCGAGCGCATCCGCCGCGCCCCCGGTCGCGAGGGATACCGAGGATTCCTGATCGAGGATCCGGGCCGACTATCGATAACCGTCCGCGGCACCTCGATCACCGTCCGCACCGAAACCTCGATACGAGCGAAATCCGACCCCGACCGCACCCTGGAACAGGCACTGCTCGACATGTCACGTCGACAACTCCCGCCGCAGGAGTACGAAGCCCTGATCGCACAGACCCGGGCCAACTGACGAACTCCGCGAGCCGTGCCGCACGAACCCGCGTCGCGCCGAGCCGACCGAGCGACCGCGCGTTCCGGCAGCGCTGCTCACCACGGCACCCGGCCCGCCTCGTCGAAGTATCCTCCGGTGGGGCCGTCGTCTTCGAGAGTGGACAGGTGCACGACGACGCGGGCGCCGTCCGCGGCCGCGCGGGTCACGCCGGGGATACCTTTGGTGAATTCGGTGGCGCAGGGACCGGGATCGGCGGCGTTGACCAGAATCGCTTCGGGAGCGAGATGTTTGGCGTATTGGACGGTGATGTGGTTGAGCGCCGTCTTGGACGGCGGGTAGCCGAGAGCGGCGGGCAGCCCGGTGAAGTAGTCCCCCGGGTCGGTCATGCGGGTCATCGAGCCGAGGCCCGAGGTGACGTTGACGATGCGAGCGCGGGGTGAACGGCGCAGCAGGGGCAACATCGCCTCGGTGACCGCGACGGCGCCGAAGACGTTGGTGGCGAACACGGTACGAAGGGTGGCGAGATCGGCTGATCCTGGCTGCTGCCCTTGGCGGCTGCCGGAAATGCCCGCGTTGTTCACCAGCACGTCCAGACGGCCGTACCGCGCGCCGATCCACGCGGCCACCTCGGCCGGATCATCGGCGCCGGTGACGTCGAGCCGGAGCGCATGTGCGTCGAAGCCGTCGCGGCGCAGTCGTCCCGCCGCGTGCTCGCCTTGGTCGAGATCGCGGGCGCCGACCAACGTCGTCATGCCGAGTCGTCCCAACCCGGCGGCGATCTCGTATCCGATTCCGCGATGGCCGCCGGTGATCAGCGCGACCGCTTCCCGTTTCTTGTCCATGTCCCCAGCCCACCACCGGATGGTCGCCGACACCAGGACCGAGTCGTTCTCGGCCGATACCCTCGAGGAATGGATCTGCTCGAGACTCGGGATCTGGTCTATTTCGTGGCGGTGGCGGAGGAACTGCATTTCGGGAGAGCCGCGCGAAGAGTCGGGATCGCCCAGCCCGCGTTGTCGCGCGCGATCGCGCGGATGGAACGCCGCCTCGGGGTGCCGCTGCTGCGCCGCACCAGCCGAAGTGTCGAACTGACCGCAGCCGGAAAAACGCTGTTGCGGGAGGGGATTCGTGCGCTCGACGCCGTGGCCGCCGCGGTCCGCCGCACCCGGCGCGCGGGTGTCGACGCGCGCTTGGTGCTGGCGATGAAGGCCGGGACCGATGCCGGGGCGATCGACGAGATCGTCCGCGACTTCCGGTCCGATCCCATGGCGGTGCTCGTCGAGATCGTGCACAGCGTCGACCAACGGATCGCCATGCTGCGCGACGGACGCGCCGACCTGGCACTGCTGCATCGCCCGAACAACGACCTCACCGGGCTGCACTTCCTCGACCTGAGCACCGAAACCCAGGTCGTGGTCCTCGCGCCCAACCATCGACTGGCATCACGGACCGCCGTGTCCATGTCCGATCTGATCGGTGAACCGATGGCCCGCTGGCCGGAATCAGCTGTCCGGCCGGGCACGGACAACCGTCCGGTGATTCACGACACGGGCCACTTGACCCACCTCGCCACCACCGGACGCGCGGTGGCGTTGCTTCCCGCGTCCGCCGCGGCCCAGGTCCCGCGCAGCCTGCCTTGCGTCCCGGTGTCGGACGCCGAACCGACGACTTCGGTGCTCGCCTGGCTGCCGGAGAACGATTCACCGGCGCTGGCGGCTTTCCTGCACCACTCGGCGAATCGGCGTGGGCACGGCCCGGAGGTGGGCGGAACGGAAGAAAGCTAGTTCTTCCACTTCCAACTTATAACGCAGACGGGGGCTTGCGGCAAGGCCGGGGTGGTGCTGCACAATCGCTCGCCGAGGTCTGTAGCTGCGAAGACGGTCGCACGTTCGGGGCGGGCGGGTAGCGCGCGAAACGGTCGAGCCGGGAATGTGAGGGTGTGTGTCGAGTCGGGAATACGACGAGGAATTGCGGGCCGAGCGGGAGTATGTGGCCGGGCTCTACGCGCGGCTCGATGCGGAGCGGGCGGCGGCGAAACGGCGGTACAGCGTGGC
This sequence comes from Nocardia bovistercoris, assembly GCF_015674855.1. GTDB lineage: Bacteria > Actinomycetota > Actinomycetes > Mycobacteriales > Mycobacteriaceae > Nocardia > Nocardia bovistercoris. The sequence goes on from NZ_JADMLG010000018.1 coordinate 9,462, forward strand.
GCTGCGGGGTGACGGCGAGTCCGCGATGGAGCGGGAGTTCGAGGTGCGAGCGTTGGGCCGCGAGGTCAAGCGGCTCGACGTAGCCGACAACGGACTGTGTTTCGGGCGGTTGGAGGCGGTGACGGGGGAGCGGTCCTACATCGGCCGGATCGGTCTGTTCGACCGGGACGACGAATACGAGCCGCTGCTGCTGGATTGGCGGGCGCCCGCCGCGCGCGCGTTCTACGTGGCGACGGCGGCGTCGCCGGAGAACATGCGCGGCAGACGTCAATTCCACACCCGTGGCCGTCGGATCCTGGAATTCACCGACGAGGTGCTGGGCCGTCCGGACGGCGACCAACGCGGCGACGCGGCTCTTCTGGCCGCGGTGAACGCGCCGCGCGGTGCGGGGATGCGCGATATCGTCGCGACGATCCAGGCCGAGCAGGACGAGATCATCCGGCTCGACCATCCGGGCGTGCTGGTGATCGAGGGCGGTCCCGGCACCGGGAAGACCGTGGTGGCGCTGCATCGCGTGGCCTACCTGCTCTACACCCAGCGCGAGCGGATGCAACGGCACGGTGTGCTCGTGGTCGGGCCGAATCCGGCGTTCCTGAACCACATCGGTCGCGTGCTGCCGTCGCTCGGCGAATCGAATGTGGTGTTCATGACAGCAGGCGACTTCGTGCCGGGCAGGCACGTGACCGCCGAGGACACCGCGACCGCCGCGCGTCTGAAGGGATCGCTGAAAATTCTCGACGTGCTGCGAGCGGCGATCGCGGACCGGCAGCGGCTGCCCGAACAGCCCTACCTGATCGAACTGGCGGATGTCACGGTGCGCATCGACGCCGAGACCGTCGAATGGGCGCGCGAGGAAGCCCGCGCGAGTGGACGGCCGCACAACGAGGCGCGCGCGGTGTTCCGCGAGATCGTCACCTACGTGCTCACCGAGCGCGCCATAGCCCGGATCGGTCGCGGCTGGCTGACCAGGGACGAGCGTGAGGCGTGGGAGCAGTTGCGGGAGGACCTGGTCGCCGAACTCGCCGAGCACGAGGCGTTCATCGCCGCGCTCGACGATCTCTGGCCGATCCTCACACCGGACGCGCTGTTGTCCTCGCTCTACGAGTCGCCCGAACGCCTCGCGGCGGCGGGCGCGGACCCGGCGCTGTTCCGCGTCGACGGCGCGGCGTGGACGGTCTCGGATACGCCCATGCTGGACGAGTTGGTCGACTTGCTCGGCGCCGAAGGCCCGCCCGCCGACGACGCCGAGCGGGCACGGAAGGCCGAAGCCGAGTACGCGGCGGGCGTGCTCGACATCCTGGTCGACCGCGCGGACCTGATGGACGACGAGGATCATCTGCTCGCTCAGGACATGCTCTACGCCGAGGATCTCGCGGACCGCTTCCTGGAACGCGACACCCGCGAATTGGTCGAGCGCGCCGCCGCCGACCGGACCTGGACCTATCGGCACGTGGTGGTCGACGAGGCGCAGGAGCTGTCGGAGATGGACTGGCGGGTGCTGATGCGGCGCTGCCCGAACCGGTCATTCACGGTGGTCGGCGATCTCGCGCAGCGTCGGTCGGCGGCGGGCGCGGATTCGTGGGCGTCGATGCTCGAACCGTACGTGCCGCGGCGTTGGGCGTACCGGTCGCTGACGGTGAACTACCGCACTCCCGCCGAGATCATGGATGTCGCCGCCGCGGTGCTGGCCGAGTTCGCGCCCGCGGTGCGTCCGCCGGAGTCGGTGCGCGCGTGCGGTGTCCAGCCGTGGGCGCGCGAGGTGACCGAGGACGAATTGGCCGGAGCGGTCGAGGAATTCGTTCGGGCGGAATCCGGTCGCGACGGTACGAGCGTGGTGATCGGGCCGTCGGACGTGCCCGGCGCGGTGGCGGCGTCGGAGACCAAGGGGCTGGAGTTCGACGCGGTGCTCGTGGTCGATCCGGAGCGGATCCTGGCCGATGGTCCGCGCGGTGCGGCCGAACTCTATGTGGCGCTGACTCGTGCGACCCAGCGCCTCGGTGTGCTGTATCGAGGGACGCTGCCGGAGGCGTTGTCCGGACTCGCGGACAGCCCGTCGCCGGTGGGTGCGGGGGACCGGACCGCGCCGTAGCGAATGCGCTTCCGGAGCCCGCGCGGTCGACTGCGGGCTCCGGGGCCGCGAGCAAGGCGACGGCTGCGGTTCCTCGATTCGGAACTCTGGTCATTCTATTCGGGTTACCTTGTACTGCAATGGATTTCGAATCCAGATCGCTCGAGCCGAAATCTGTCCTCCGTTTCAGAAGTATGTGATTTAGATCACATACGTACGGGCATTTTGTCGGTCCGAGCCGGCATGGTGGGCGGCATGTCTTTTTCCGATTCCGTCGCAACCCGCACCACCGAAACCCCCGTCGCCGCGAGCGACGACAACGTGATCCGGGTGCTCGGCGCCCGCGAACACAACCTGCGCGATGTGTCGCTGGAGATCCCCAAGAACAAGATCACGGTCTTCACCGGGGTCTCGGGATCGGGAAAATCCTCCATCGTCTTCGACACCATCGCGGTGGAATCCCAACGACAGCTCTACGCCACCTTTCCGGCCTTCGTCCTGAACTTCCTGCCGCGCTACGAACGCCCGCACGCGCAGGCCATCGAAGGGCTCAACGCGCCGGTGATCATCGATCAGCAGCCGGTGGGCGGCGGCCCGCGCTCCACGGTGGGCACCATGACCGACATCTATTCGATGGTGCGCGCGATGTTCGCGCAATTCGGTTCGCCGTCGGCCGGATTCGTCTACAACTACTCGTTCAACGTGCCGCAGGGCATGTGTACGGACTGCGACGGACTCGGCGTCACCGTACGCGCCGATCCCGACCGGCTGGTCGACCGGAGCAAATCGCTCAACGAGGGCGCGATCCTGCTGCCCGGCTACTCGGTCGGCGGCGGCGAATGGCAGCTCTACGGCCGTTCCGGTCGTTTCGACCCGGACAAGAAACTGCGCGACTACAGCGCCGCCGAATTCGAGGACTTCCTCTACGGGTCCGGCGGCAAGGTCGAGCTGAGTTTCGCCAAGGGCACGTGGAAGGCGAATTACGAAGGGCTGGCGGCGAAATTCACCCGCACCCGCTTGCAGCGCGACACCTCGACACTGAGCGAGAAGACCCGCGAACAGATACGGAGATTTCTCACCGAAGGCGTCTGCGCGACCTGCCGTGGCGCCCGGCTCAACACGGCGGCGCTGGCCACGCGGATCGGCGGCCGCAATATCGCCGAATGGTCGGCCATGCAGATCACCGACCTGATCGCGGTGCTCGACGAGATCACCGAACCCGCCGCGCTCGGACTCACCGAGGCCATCCGCGTCGCACTGCGCCGGGTCGCCGACATCGGCCTCGGATATCTGAGCCTCGACCGCGCGACCTCGACCCTTTCCGGAGGTGAGGGGCAGCGCCTGAAGATGATCAAGCACCTGTCGAGCACGCTGGTCGGGATGACCTACATCTTCGACGAACCAAGCGTCGGCCTGCATCCGCGCGATGTCGGCCGCCTGAACGCCCTGCTGCGCGCGCTGCGGGACAAGGGCAACACGGTGCTCGTGGTCGAACACGATCCCGATGTCATCCGGATCGCCGACCATATCGTCGACGTCGGTCCGCGCGCGGGCGTGCACGGCGGCCGCGTGGTCTTCCAAGGCGGTTTCGCGGACCTGCGCGCCGCCGACACCCCGACCGGCGCGGGCCTGCGCCGCGAATTCCGGGTCAAGGACTCCTTCCGCGTTGCCACCGGGGAACTGCGCATCGACCACGCCGACGTCCACAATCTCAAGGACGTGTCCGTCGGCATCCCGGCCGGGGTCCTCACCGCGATCACCGGCGTCGCGGGCTCCGGCAAGAGCAGCCTGATCCGCGACGTGTTCGTGCGCAGGCATCCCGAGGCGATATTCGTCGACCAGTCCGCCATCGCGGCGTCCTCACGCTCCACCCCCGCCACCTACCTCGGCCTCATGGACCCCATCCGCAAACTCTTCGCAAAGGCCACCGGGCAGCCCGCAGGACTGTTCAGCTTCAACTCCGACGGTGCGTGCGCGCAATGCGAGGGCCGCGGCGTGATCATCACCGAGATCGCCTACATGGACCCGGTCACCACCCACTGCGACGCCTGCGACGGCCGCCGCTTCTCCGACGCCGTCCTCGTGCACACCCTGCGCGACCGCTCGATCGCCGACGTGCTCGCCATGTCCGCCGAGGAAGCCCTCGAATTCTTCCCCGAGAAGACGCTGAACACCCGGCTGCGCACCATGAACGAGGTCGGCCTCGACTACCTCAGCCTCGGCCAGGCCATGAGCACCCTGTCCGGCGGCGAACGCCAACGCATCAAACTCGCCACCCAACTCCACAACACCGCCGCGGTCTACGTCCTGGACGAGCCGACCACCGGCCTGCACATGTCCGACGTCGACACCCTGCTCACCCTCATGGACAACCTTGTGGACCGCGGCAACACCGTCCTGGTCATCGAACACAACCTCGACGTGGTAGCCCACGCCGACTGGGTCGTCGACCTCGGCCCCGACGGCGGCAAGGACGGCGGCGAAATAGTCTTCACCGGCACCCCCACCGCCCTGCTCGCCCACCCCACCTCCCTCACCGCCGAATACCTCCGCCGCTACAAGTCCTCCTGAACGGTTCCACACGCATAAGTAGTGCGGCTTGAACATAGATTCCATCTAAGTAAGATCGAATCTATGTTCATTCGCCTGGGAGGTGGCGGTGTAGTTGACGCTGACCGCGAGACTGTTGCCAGGGCAATACATTTCGTCGGGTCCGTCAAATGGCTCGAGGATCGTCCGTTCGATCGGCACGACTACGACGCGCTTGCCAGGGCAGTGCTTTCGGTGCCGGGCCGATCGCGATACCCCGCTGGTGGCGGTATCGCGATCGGGTGCGCGGCCCGGTCTGCCGTTGGCTGTTTGCTGGGGTCCGGACGAATTACTCGCCGCTTGGCGATGACAGGGCCGCGCGGGCGGGTCGGTGGTCGGCGAGCCAGCGGGGGAAGTCGGTGAGGTCGGGAAGGATCACGTCGGCGCCCGCGGTGCGGAGTTCGTCGGCGTCGCAGGGGCCGGTGGTGACGCCGACGGCGTAGGAGTCGGCGGCTTTGGCGCCGATCATGTCGCCCGCGTGGTCGCCGACGAAGATGCCCGCGCCGTGGGTGCGTAGCGCGTCGGCCTTGCCCGCGGACCAGAGGTCGCCGACGAGGGCGTCGATCTTCCAGTCGAGTGCGTCGATGTGGAGTCGGGCGTGGGGTTCGTGCTTGCCGGTGACGACGAGCACCCGACCGCCGCGGTCGCGGACCGCGGCGAGCGCCGCCTCGGCGCCGGGCAGCGCCACGATATGCGGGACGATCGACGGATACAGCTCGCGGTAGCGCTTGGTGAGCGCGGGAACCAGATCGACGGGCGCGCCGATCTCGGTGAGCAGTTGCGCCAGCGGCGGACCGAGCCGGGTCGCGAAGAGTTGACCGTCCAAGGGTAAGCCGAATTCCGCGCCGACCTGGTCTATTGCCTTGGCGACACCGGGTCGCGAGTCGATCAGTGTCATGTCGAGGTCGAAGCCCACCGTGAAGGTCACCGATCGACCCTAACCCCGTCTACGGTCGTGCGTCGCGCCGGAGCGGTATTCACCGGCCGGGCCTGGGCCCCGGTTGGGCGTTGACGTCGGTCTCGTCCGGCGCGTCGACCGGTTCGTCGGGTCGCCACGCCTGCACCGTGCCCGCGATGCCGTCGCGCACAACGAAACTCGCACGGGTGCGCACGGGGGCGCCCGGTCTGCTCACATAGGGCACGACGCGGAAGTCGTTGCGCAGCATGCCGTGATCGAGTTCGACGCGCAAGTATCCGCGTTGCGCGTTGAAGAATCTCAGGTCCGGATTGGCGGCGAGCAGCGTGCGGCCGGTGTGATCCATATCGGCTCCGTCGCGACCGGTGGTGATCGAGGATCCGATGAATTCCGCTCCGACGACCGGAGATTCGGCGCGTTCGTAGTCGGCGCGCAGGTCGAGGGCGCAGTGCTGGTGGCGGTCGCCGGTGAATACCACGAGATTGTCGACGTCACGGTCGGCGGCCGCGCCCAACACGGCGTCACGGTCGGCGACGTATCCATCCCAGGCGTCGGTGCCGACGGTGCGACCGGGGCCGGGATCGTAGTCGGCTTGACCCATCGCGACCTGGTTACCGATGAGCTGCCAGCGCGCCGGTGAGCGCGTGAATCCTTCGACGAGCCACTCACGTTGCGCGGCACCGAGAATCGTGCGATCGGCGGCGGACCGGTCGGCGCAGTCCTCGACCATGGCGCCGTCTCCGCACGCCTGCGGATCGCGATACCCTCGGGTGTCGAGCATGGTGAGTTCGGCCAGGTCACCGAAGCTGAACCGGCGGTGCAGTCGCACCGACGGTCCGGACGGCATTTGCGCCAGGCGCAGCGGTTGGTGTTCGTACATGGCCTGGAAAGCGGCGGCTCGGCGGCGTCGATACAGCTGCGGCAGTCGATGGATGTCGAATCCGGTGCCAGGGCGTTCTGCGGCCCAGTTGTTGTCGACTTCGTGGTCGTCCATGGTGGTGATCCACGGGAAGGCGGCGTGGGCGGCGCGCAGCGGGTCTTCGAGCTTGCCTTGGGCGTAGCGGAGTCGGTAGCCGGTCAGGTCGACGGCCTCGTCGCGCAGGTGCGCCGCGAGTTCCATGTCCCGGCGGCCGCGGATGAAGGTCTTCTCGTAGATGTAGTCGCCGAGATGCACGACCATATCCAGGTCCTCGGCGGCGATATGGTCGTATGCGGTGAAATAGCCGGAACTCCAGGATTGGCACGAGGCGACCGCGAAACGCAGCCTTTCGATAGGCGCTCCCGGGGCCGGCGCGGTGCGGGTGCGTCCGACCGGGGATATCGCGTCGCCCGCCCGGAAACGATAGAAATACCAGCGGTCCGGTGCCAAGCCGTTGACCTCGGGGTGCACGCTGTGCGCGAATTCGCGGGTGGCGAGCACGCTGCCGCGCGCGGCGACGCGGCGAAAATGCTCGTCGTTGGCCACTTCGTAGTCGACGGTGACCGGTGCGCGCGCCATCGCGCCGGTGCCGCCGGGGGCGAGCGGGTCGGGGGCGAGCCGGGTCCAGAGCACCACTCCGTCGTGGGTCGGGTCGCCGGAGGCCACGCCGAGGGAGAACGGGTCACCCAAGCGTCGCGGCGCCGGGTATCGGGCGCTCGCGCCGGTGAGGGCTCCCGCGAGCAGCGCCGCCGAGCCGACGGCGCCCATACGCAACATGTGCCGACGAGTCGGGGCCATGCTCCAGGGTAGAACAGACGGAGGTGTTGTCTCCGATTCCGGCCTCGACTCGTCGGCGCATTCGGATCACCGCGGTTGTCGCACTCAGAGGCACACGTAGACGCTGCCGAGGTTCACGCAGATCCCGACCGATCCCGTCTGGTTCACCCCCGGAATATCGGAGGACGTGGTGGCCGCCGACGCGGCGGGTGCCGCGATGGCGCCGAGGGACAAGGCGATGGCGGCCGCAGCGGCCACCTTTCTGGCTTTCATGGTCATCGTGCATCCTTCGTTCGAATCGACTTCCGCCAAACTTGCGTAACCAAGTGTTCGCTGTGAATAAGCAAGATTCCAGACAGGAAAATGTCACGACAAGGTGCGCTCGATAGCGGCATGATCACGAACAGGGGAGTGCGCCGTAATGCCGGCTCGCGTCGGCGCCCGTCTCGGAACGCTCCCGACCGTCCCGCACCCCGCCCACACGGCCGGGTTCTCGCCCCGAGCGACACCGAGACACGGCAGTGACCATGGATACTTTCACTTCACCGATCCGGAATCCCGGGAATACGCGATTCATCCGCCGATCCGACGAACCGGACATGCGGCCGATACCCTTCTTGCGCCGCCCGCCGACTTTCGAGCAGAAAGGCCATCGCGCATGGCTCCGGACCCGTACCCCCACCTGCTGTCGCTGTTCCGCCGGACCGCCGACACGGTGCCCGCGTACCGGGCGTTCCTCGGCGACAACGGCATCGATCCGTCCGCGATCACCGACCCGGCCGCCTTCGCGACCCTGCCGCTCACCACGAAGGCCAACTACCACCGCCGCTACCCGCTGCCGCAGCGCTGCCGCGACGGACGACTCACCGGATGCGACCTGATCGCGGTGTCCTCGGGCTCGACCGGCATCCCCACCTACTGGCCGCGCTCGGCCGCCGACGAGGTCGCCGCTACCGCCCGCTTCCGACAGGTGCTGGTCGACGGTTTCCGCGCCAACGAACGACGCACCCTGGCCGTGGTGTGCTTCCCGCTCGGCACCTGGGTCGGCGGGATCTACACGCTCAACTGCACGGCCCGACTGGCGAGCGAATTCGACATCACCATCGTCGCGCCGGGCAACAACAAGGCCGAAATCCTGCGCGTGGTACCCGAACTCGGCGAATACTTCGATCAGGTCGTGCTGTTCGGCTATCCGCCGTTCCTCAAGGACGTCATCGACTCCGGCGCACGCGCGGGCATCGACTGGCCTCGGCTCGCGGTGCGAATGGTCTTGGCGGGCGAGGTGATCAGCGAACAGTGGCGCGACCTGCTGTGCGCACGCACCGGCGCCGACCCGGTACGTGATATCGCCGCACTGTACGGCACCGCCGACGCCGGAGTGCTCGGCAACGAGACACCGCTGAGCGTGGCGATCCGCCGCTTCCTCGCCGACCGCCCCGACCTCGCGCGCACGCTGTTCGGCAGCGAGCGGCTGCCGACCCTGCTGCAATACGACCCGTTCGACCGGTACTTCGAAACCATCGACGGCACACTGGTGTTCACCGCCGACAGCGGCGTGCCGCTCATCCGCTACCACATCGCCGACGACGGCGGCACACTCACCAACGAGCACCTGCTCGAAACCTGTCGCGCCGAGGGATTCGAGCCGGTGGACGGCCCGGAACTGCCGTTCGTCTACGTCTTCGGACGGTCACTGCACGCGGTATCGCTCTACGGCGCGAACGTGTTTCCCGAGACGGTGACGATCGGCCTCGAGCAGCCGCCCGCGAGCGCGTGGGTCACCGGCAAGTTCGTGCTCGAGGTGCCCGAGGACGCCGATGGCGATGTGCGCCTGCGCGTCACGGTCGAACTGGTCCCGGATCACATCGCGACCCCCGACGACGCGAGCGCGGTCGCGGAGGTGATCCGGGACGAACTCGTGCGGCGCAACAGCGAATACGCGAACTACGTTCCGCGCGAACGTCATCTGCCCGAGATCCGACTGCTGCCCGTGGGCGACCCAGACTACTTCCCCGTCGGGGTGAAACATCGCTACACGCGGTAGCGGAGGGTCGTGGCACGACCTGTTCCGTCGAACAGCCTTCGCGGAACGCGCTCGATGATCCGCGGGCACGGTCCCCGCGGATCATGCGGCGACAGAAAGCGACTCGACTACTTCGCGTCCGGATGCAGGCCGGGGTTCTCCGGGTGGACCTGTTCGACGCGGTCGCGCGCGACGTACATGTTCCAGTAGTGCTCGGCCAGATCGTCGGGGTCCGCGATCGGGAAGCCGGGAGGCGCCTCCCTGGCGGCGAGGGCGGCCTCGGCCGTCTCACTGCGCGCGATGTAAGCGGCGATCGCGAGCGTCCCCACATAGATGCCCTCGGGCGCCAGTTCGCCGTGCAGCGAGTAGACGTAATTGCGGGCCGCGGACATCACGGGGCCGAAACCGCTCAGATGCGGCAACGGTTGCACGGCGGAATATCCGTGGGTCAACAGGAACGCGCCGTCGCCACGCTCGGTCCACTCCGGCAGGACCGCGCGCACCACCTCGACCGGGGTGAGCAACAGCAGTGGCAGCAGGGCTTCCAGCGCGGCGGCATCGAGCTGCGCGGCCGGAATGAAGCCCTGCTCACCGCCGATGGGACCGTATTCGACGACATCTATGCGGCCGAACTGCGCGCGAATCGCCGCGATCAGATCCGGCACGCCCGCCGGATACGACAGGTCGGCGGAGAAACCCGCCGCCTCGATCCCATCGGCCGCCAGCGTCTCGACGAGCGTGTCGAGACGATCCTTGCGCCGCGCCACCAGAGCGACCCGGAAACCCTCGCGCCCGAAGCGGCGCGCGACCGACGTGCCGAGACCGGTGCCCGCCCCGAAGACGGCGATGACTTTCGACATGTGACTCCCCAATTCCTACTTTTTGTGTGGAACCCCAGAATGGGCCATTATTGAGACCCGTACAAAAGGCACATCCGTGTCCGTGCCGGAGGGAAATGTGCGCTATGCAGGGTAGAGACCTGATCTCGACGATCGGCCCGTGCGCCGGCATGTCGCCCGAACGCGTCGAATCGATCCGCCAGATCCTCGACCGGGTCGGCGACAAGTGGAGCCTGCTCGTCATCGCCGTCCTCGAAGACGGTCCCCTGCGCTACACCGACCTACAGACCGCAGTCTCCGGCATCTCCCAGCGCATGCTCACCCTCACCCTGCGCCAACTAGGCCAGGACGGCCTGGTGAGCAGAACCTCCTACCCGGAAGTGCCGCCCCGCGTGGAATACGAACTGACCCCGCTGGGTCGAGGACTGATCCAGGTCGTCACCTCACTGATCGCCTGGGTGTCCGAACACCACGACGAGATCCACCACAACCGGGTGCGCGCGGGCGTTCGATCGGCGGGCTGACAGCGCGCAGCAAGACGCTGCGCCCCGGTGCGTCGAGTACGGATCGTTCGAAATTCGCTCTCACGCAACGCGCCCAGGTCGACACCGGGCGCGCTTCGCCCTGCCTGTCACGAGAACCGTTCCCATGCCGACTGACGGCGCATTCCGAGCGCTTCGCCGACACGGTCCCAGGACATTCCGCGTCGGCGAGCCTCGCCGACCCAGCAGCGCAGGTCGTCGTCGACCTGGTGGCGAATCGCGTCGATGCGCGGCAGATGAGCGAGAAGGGTGTCGTCGTCGATGCCCTCCCACACGGGAGTGGTGCGTTTCGGCCCGTCCGGCTTGTTCTTGATGACCTCGGCGCTCAGGGCCACGCAGGCGTCGCAGATGTAGACACCCGCGCCTGCGACGAGGGTGTCGACGTCCTCGGCCGAGCGGTTGCAGAAGGAGCAGCGGTTCACAACAGATCCCTTCGTCAGGTTGACCCTGACAAACTAGCGCGTCAGGATTGACCTGACAAGGGTGTGAGATCCGTCGGACGGTAGCCGGCCTCGCGTCGCCGGGGGCCGCGCCTCGAACCGGGCTGTCCGAGCGGACTCTATTTCCGCGAGTCGCCAGTTGGCGGTGTGCGTGTGAGGCCATTGCGGACTATGGCCAGTAGGCGGTCGGCCTGGGCGGCGTCGGATGCGGCGCGGCCGATTCCGTTGGCGGAGGCGAGCAGGTCGGCGAGGTCGAGGTCGGCTTCGACGGCGCCCGCGTTCTGCGCCCGGTGCAGCAGATCGGCGGCGGCGGTGTGCATCGTCTCGTGCCATTCTCGGTACAGTGCGGATCGCTGACCGGCCTCGTCCTCTGAAATCGAAAGGGCGAGTTCGCTTTTGGTGGAGATGTGGGCAATGAAGGCGCGTAGCCAGGCGAACAGCGCATCGGCGGGCGATGGGTCGGCGAGCAATGTCCGGCCGAGTTCGCCCAGTGCGGTGACCTCCTCGGCGTAGACGGCGACGACCATGTCGCCGCGAGTGGGGAAATGGCGGTACATCGTCGCATTGCCGACCCCGGCGCGGCGCGCGATCTCATCGAGCGGGGCGGTCACGCCGAGTTCGTCGAATACCTCCCTCGCGGCCGAGAGTACCAGTTCGTAGTTGCGGCGCGCGTCGGCGCGACGTGGTCGGTCGACCATCTGCCTCCTTGCCAAGTGGGGAACTCCCCGGTTAGCCTAGCAATCGAATAAACGGGGAGTTCCCCATTTACCTGCTGAGAGAGGTCTTCGAATGCTGGACATCACCGCGGCGGATCGAATCGCGATACACGAGACGATCGCGCTGCACGGACATGTGGCCGACGACCGCGACTGGGATCGGTGGGGTGAGCTGTATACCGACGATGTGGTGCTCGACCTGGAAGATTTCGGGAGCGGCACGACCCGCGGCCTCGCGGCGCTGCGGAAAATGGCACGCGACACCCAGAGCGACCCGACCCAGCCGCTCGGGCATCACGTGACCAACATCGTCGTGGTCGCCGAGGACGGCGACCGGGTGCGGGCGCGATCCAAGGGTCTGGCGGTCAACGCGGACGGGACGAGCGGGACCGTCGTCTACGAGGACACGCTCCGCCGGGAACCGCAGGGCTGGCGCATCTGCCACCGCAAGGCCCTCGCCCGCCGCGCACCCGCGCAGGCTTGACGCCGCGGCGGTGGTCGCCCGCGTCCGTCAGGGTGTGACGGCCGGTGCGCGGAGCAGATCGGCCAGGAGGGTCGGGGCGGTCAGCGGGAGGAGGTGGTTGTGGTCGGGGACGACGGTGGTGCGCGTGTCGGGCAGCATCGCGGCGAGATGCCCGATCACCCGGTGGGTGAAGGGCGGGCTGTCACCACCCGCGACGAGATGGACGGGTGATTCGATGCGGCGGGCGAGGTCTCGGTCGAAGTGCCATGAGTTGAGTGCGGGCGCTTCGCCGCTGAAGCAGTAACCGCATTCGCGTTCGGCCCGTTCGAGTCCGTCGGGACCGAGCGCGGACTCGATGACCTCGCGGAAGTGCGGCCCGCACACCGCCGCCAGGAAGGTGTCGAAGGCGGTGCGCAGATCGCCCGCGGCGGCCGCGCCGATCGCCGCGCCGAGGACGGGGCCGAGCACGGCGCCGACGGCCGCGCGGTCTTGCGGCGGCAGGAGCGGGTCGATCAGGGGTGGTTCGATGAGGACGAGTTCGCCGACCAGGTCCGGGTGGTCGAGCGCGAGTTGCAGTGCGAAGACCGTTCCCGAGGAGTGGGCGAGTATCCGCGCCCGCTCGATTCCGAGGCGCCGCAACAGGTTCGCGCATTCGGCGGCGTGGTCGGCGACCGTGAGCGGTTCGGCGGGCGCCTGGTCGGTGTATCCGGTGCGGGTCACGCTGATGCGGCGCAGGTCCGCGACGGCAGGCTCGCGTTGCAGGGGGACGAACCAGTCGGTGAAGACGGCCGCGTGGATGAGGACCAGCGGGTCGCCGTTGCCACCGGAATCGTGGTAGCGCATGGGGATTCTCCTGTTTTCGTTGTGGGTCTGGAGTCAATCGGCGTAGAGGCGAAGTTCGATGCCGTCGGGGTCGTGCAGGCCGACGAGGACGGCGCCGCCGCGGTGCCCGGTGACGATGCCGCTATTGGCTTGGCCGAGTGCGGCGAAGTGCTCGGCCCAGGCGTGCACGCCGTCGCGGGTCGCGACGCCGAGCGCGACGAGGTCGAAGCCGGAGAGGGCGGCGGCGCGCTCGGGGTCGTGACGGAGCGCGATCGATATTGTCCCGCCGGGGTTTTCGAGGGCGACGCCACGCAGTTCGCCCTCCTCGATGAATTCGATCGCCACCGTCAGGCCGAGCACGCGCCGGTACCAGTCGGCGCCGGCGCGCACGTCGCTGACGGGGATCTTCACGTGATGGATCGGTGCCAGGTCGGGCATCGGTCAACTCCATTTCGCTAGAGTGAGCTCTAGTGAGTCACTAGAGTAGTCTCTAGCGAATGAGCGATCCTGTCAAGAAGGCGCCGGGCAGCCGGGCCGAGAAGACACGCCTGACCAAACGGCGGATTGTCGCCGCTTCGGCGGAACTGTTCCTCGGCCAGGGCTACGGCGCCACGACACTCGACCAGGTCGCCGCCCGCGCGGGTGTCGCGGTGCAGACCGTCTACTTCCACTTCGGCAACAAGGCCACGCTGCTCAAGGAGGCGCTGGACGTGGCCGCCGTCGGCGACGACGAGCCGGTCGCACTGCTGGACCGCCCGTGGTTCCGACAGGTGTCCGCCGAACCCGACCCGGTCCGGGTGATCGAATTGTGGACATTCGGCGGTCGCGAGATCCTGGAACGAGTCGGCCCATTGCTGACCGTCATCCGCGGCGCCGTCGGCGCCGACCCCGACCTCGCCGCGCAGTGGGAGGTCAACCAGGACCAGCGCCGCACCGCCTTCCGCGCTCTGGCCGACCTGCTCGCCGAACGCGGCGCGCTACGCCGAGGACTCACCGTCGAGGCTGCCGCCGACCTCGCCTTCCTCATCTCCAGCGCGGAGAACTACATCATCGCCACAGCCGTCCTCGGCTGGACACCGCGACACTGGGAGAACGCCACCGCCACGCACCTGGCCACCGCTCTCCTCGGCGCCGAGTAGCTCTCCCGGACAGATCAGAGCCGGTTCGCATCCGAGTGGCGAGCACGTCGCTCCTTCGTTCTACGAGTAGATGACGTCGGCGCCTTCCGTTGCCCCGGAGCGTGATTCGCGTGCGGCGGTCTGGCGATACCGGAGGTAGGTCGCGGCGGCTCGAGCGACCCATCCCACGACGATTCCGTAGTACACGCCGAGCAACCCGTGATCGCCCACGAACGTGAACCCCCACACCGCGGGCAGTGTGACGCACAGGGTGGAGAACAGCGAGGCGTACATGACGCCCTTGGTGTCGGCGGCGGCGCGGAGTTGGGCGGCGTAGATGGTCGCCACCGCCATGATCGGGGTGACGAGCGGCAGCGTCCACGCCACCGCGACCGCGGCCTCCACCACGGCGGGATCGCCCGTGACCAGGGCGAAGGATCGGTCGGCGGTCACGGTGAGCGCCGTGGCGACCGTGCAGGACATGGCGAGCATGAGGACCGCGCCCGCGCGGGCGAACGCGATCCGACCTTCGCGGTCGCCCGCGCCGATGCGTTGGCCGACGAGTATCGCCGTGGCTGCGCCCGTCCCGTAGACGAACATCCAGATCAGTGCCGTCGCGATGCCGACCACGCGGTGCGCGGCCAGACTCACCGTGCCCAGACTGCCCGCCACACCGACCACGACCACGTCCGCGCCGTAGCTGACCACGCTGAACACCAGATCCGGCATCGCGATCGCCGTCCACGGTCTCGCCAGCCGACGATCGACGCCCCAGCCCTCACCGGAG
The DNA here is from genome assembly GCF_015674855.1 of Nocardia bovistercoris. Classification (GTDB taxonomy): domain Bacteria; phylum Actinomycetota; class Actinomycetes; order Mycobacteriales; family Mycobacteriaceae; genus Nocardia; species Nocardia bovistercoris. The sequence continues at coordinate 24,481 of NZ_JADMLG010000018.1, forward strand.
CGACCGAGCATCGCGCGCGCTCGCCGATACAGCATCCCCGCGCCCGCCGCGATCGCGGTGACCGACCCGATCGCCGACCCGATCGGCCCGAGTTTCACCGCGAAGATCAGGATCGCCGACATCGACAGGTTGATCACCGCGACCAACACCGCCACCCGCGCCGCCCCGCCGGTGTCACCGGTGCCCGCGAGCAAGCCGCGCAGATGCGCCGTCATGGCGGTGAACGGCAACGCGCACAACAGGATCCACATCATCGCCGTGGCCTGCCCGCGATCGAGGCCGTCCGGCGCGGTCAGCGCGACAACACCCGGTGTCGTGACCGCGCCGAGCATCGCGAAGCAAGCGCCGATGAGCGCGCCACCGGCCAGCCCCGTGCCCGCCAGCCGTCGGATCGCCGCCTGGTCGCCCGCCCCATACCAGCGGGCGACCAGCACCTGGGTGGCCGACCCCCACGGTACGACCAGCGCGGTCGCGAGGATCCACACCGGAACCACCAGCGCGGCTATTCCGAGCGCGTCGGTGGAATAGTGACCCAGCAGCGCCGTATCGGTCGCCCCGAGCACGACCGTCGTCGCCGACGTGAGAATGATCGGCATCGCGATCCCCGACACCTGCCGAATCCGCCCGAGGAATCCGGTTTCCGATCTTCGCCGAGTGGTGCGTGTCCCGATCACCGAGCCGCCCCCGACATGCACTCGTCCATGACGAGACTCTAATCAGTTCCTCGACAGCAACTTCCGAACGGGCGAAAGGGTCGAGGTGTCAGGAGGTTCGGGACGGCGATCGGAGGCGGGTTGCCGAGAGATCGCGTGATTCACGTGGAACCCGGAGTGCACTCGGTGCCGATTCCGGGCTCGACGTGAAAAGTGTTGTGACACAGTCGATTATCGACCGATTTGCATGCTGTGCCGATCGGCGGCGACTGCACGCGAGCGGCGAGCGCTCAGCCTTGCGGCGGTTCTATCGGGAACGAATGATGCTCGTGGGCGATCACCCAGCGCCCCTGGGATCGGCGCAGCCCGAACGTCAATCGCAGTCGCCGGTCCGGATCGCGGGCGAAGTCCTCGGCGGTCCCGCACAGCAGCAGCGCGTAGGCGAAGGCGATATCGCCGCCGACTTCGATGTCGAGGGAGACGATCTCGAAACTCGCCCCCTGTGCCTGCCAGTCGAAGAACGCGGGCCAGACCTCGCGGTAGGCGTCGATGCCGCGAATTCCCTCGTGCGGGGGCGGCACGTCGAACATGACGATGTCGTCCGCGTGCGCGGCGATGGTGCCCGCCGTGTCGCCCTCGTGCACCGCGGCGGCCCATCGTTCGATCAGGATCCTGATCTGCTTCTCGTCGTCCGACATATCGGCTGTCCCCTTTCCCGCCCGGCGACCGCGCCGCGACTTTCCGAAGAGCGTGCCGAAAACCTCACGACCGCGCAACGGAAATCGTGAATCGATGCGGGATTCGCGCCGATTCCGCGACAGCGGGGATGTTCAGCTGCTCGAGGACGCCGCGAACGGGGTCGCCGCGCGCACCGCCGCCGCGCGATTGGGATGCCGCCACAAGCCTTTGCGCTCGAGGATGGGCAGCACGCCCTCGCCGAACCAGTACGCCTCCTCCAGGTGCGGATAGCCGGAGAGAATGAAGTGGCCGATGCCGACCTTGGAGTACTCGACGAGGCGTTCGGCTACTTCCTCGTGCGAGCCGACCAGCGCGGTGCCCGCCCCGCCGCGCACCAGGCCGACACCGGCCCACAGATTCGGCGCGATCTCCAGGCGCGCGGTGTCGCCGCCGTGCAGTTCCAGCATGCGGCGCTGCCCCTCGGATTCGCTGCGCGCGAGGCTGGCCTGCACCCGTTCGATATCGGCCGGATCGATGCCCGCGAGCAACCGGTCCGCCTCGGCCCACGCCTGTTCGGAGGTGTCGCGGCTGATGACGTGGATGCGCAGGCCGTAGTCGAGTACCCGCCCCGCGTCGACGGCGAGACCGCGCACCGCGTCCAGTTTGCGGCTCACCGCGAGCAGCGGTTCACCCCAGGTGAGGTAGGTGTCGGCGTAGCGGGCGGCGATCGGCAGCGCGGCCGAGGACGACCCGCCGAAGAAGACCGGGGGCAGCGGGTCGGGGCGGTTGCCGAGCAGCGCCTCGCGCACCCGCAGGTGCTCGCCCTCGAAGGTCACCGGTTCCGAAGAGGTCCACAGTTCGCGCACCACGTGCAGGAACTCGCCGGTGCGGGCGTAGCGCTGCTCCTTGTCGAGGAAGTCGCCGTAGGCCTGCTGCTCGTGGGGTTCGCCGCCGGTGACCACATTGAGCAGCAGCCGCCCGCGCGAGTGGCGTTGGAAGGTGCCCGACATCTGCGCGGCCAGCGTGGGGCTGACCAGGCCCGGACGGAAGGCGACCAGGAATTTCAGCGTCTCGGTGGTCTCCACCATCATGGCGGTGGTCAGCCACGCGTCCTCGCACCACGCGCCGGTGGGAGTGAGCACGGCTTCGAATCCGTTGTCCTCGGCGGCCGCGCCGATCTGGTTCAGGTAGCGCAGCGAGGCGGGCCGGTCACCGGACATGAAGGTGCCGTGTCCGCCCGCGACGAGACCGCGGGAATCGCCGTACGTGGGCAGGAACCAGTGGAACGACAGACTCATCGAAGCCACTCCTCTCCGGGGCCGGGGAATCCGAGGCGCGGCGCGCCGTCGACATGCCGCAGTCGTTCATGATCGACGCGGCCCGCGATCGGTGTCACGGGTTGCGACCAGCGTGGTTTTATTTCCCGCGTGGTCCGCGTCGCAGTCCGAGGAGCGCTTCGGCGAGGGTTTGGATATGGTCTAGGTAGTCGGCGAACGCCGCAGGCGTGGCCTGGCCGCGCTGCACGGCGCCGCGGGTGAGGGAGTAGCCGACAGCCTCGGCGACGATGCGAGGCGGCACGACGGCGGCGACGGCGCCGAGGTCGAGTTGACGTTCCAGATACCGGGTGAAGCGGCGGATCGGGCGTTCGGCGATTTCTTCGGCGAGCGGCGCGAGTTGCGGGTCGACGGCCCCGCGTTCTTCGATCAGGCGCAGCAGCGGGCCTGCCGACCGCACCGCCGCGGCGAAGGATTCGATGGTGGCGCGCAGCATCGTTCGCGGCTCGTCGGTGTCGATGTCGGGTTCCTGCGCGGCGAGGAAGTCGTCGCGCACGCGCAGTGCCAGCGCGTGGAAGATCTCCTCCTTGGAGGCGAAATAGACATACAGCGTGGCCCTGGAGACTCCCGCTTCGGCGGTGATCGCGGCAACGGTCGTGTTCGCGTAGCCGCGCGTGGCGAATACGCGCGCGGCGGCGTCGAGCAGGGCGCGGTGGCGGTCGGTGTGCGACCGTTCGCGCGCGTCGCGGATCGACCAGGGGGAATGGGTCATTGTTTCCACTCTGGTTGACGTTGACGTCAATGTCAACGAGACTTCTCGGTATGCGTGTCGCAGTGGTGAACCGAGGAGAGATCGCGGTCCGGGTGCTTCGGGCAGCGCGCGAATACGGCTACGAGACCCTCGCGGTCCACACCGAGGACGAACCCGACGCCGCCCACCTACGCCTGGCCGACGACACGGTGCTGCTACCGGGCCACGGCGCGGCCGCCTACCTCGACATCGACGCGGTCGTGGCCGCGGCCCGCAAGGCCGGTTCGGGCGCCCTCGTGCACCCCGGATACGGATTCCTCAGCGAGAGCGCCGAACTCGCGACCGCCTGCGCGGCGGCGGACCTGGTCTTCGTCGGACCGGCGCCGGACGTGCTGCGGGTCTTCGGCGACAAGATCGCCGCGCGCGCGGCCGCGAAACTGGCGGGCGCCTCCGTGCTGCCCGCCACCCAGGCGGGCGGCGGCTTCGACGATATCGCCGCGCTGCTCGCGCGCTATCCCGACGGCGTGATGGTCAAGGCCGCGGCGGGCGGCGGCGGACGCGGAATGCGCGTGGTCCGCGATCCGGCGAAGTTGCGCGCGGCCTACGACCGTTGCCGGGCGGAGGCGGCGGCGGGCTTCGGCGACGACACCGTCTACGCCGAAGCCCTCGTTCCCTCGGCCCGACATATCGAGGTGCAGATCGTCGCCGACGGCCACCGCGCGGTCGCGGTCGGCGACCGGGATTGCAGCGTGCAGCGCCGCCACCAGAAACTGGTCGAGATCGCGCCCGCGCCCGCCCTCAGCACGGCCGTGCGCGAACGCCTGCACCGCGACGCGGTGGAGATCGCGGAATCGGTGCGCTGCCGCGGCGTCGTCACCGTGGAATTCCTGGTCAGCGGCGAGAGTTCGTGGTTCCTCGAGGTGAATCCGCGCCTGCAGGTCGAGCACACCGTCACCGAGGAGGTCACCGGACTCGACCTGGTCGCGCTGCAATTCGGGCTCGCGGTCGGTCACACTCTCGCCGAACTCGGACTGGTCGACGCCGAGGACGAGCCGACCGGGCCCCGCGCACGCGGCAGTGCCGTGCAGGTCCGGCTCAACGCCGAAATCCTCACCGCCGGTGGGGAAGTGCTGCCCGGCAGCGGCGTCGTCGACCAGTTCGCCGCCCCGACCGGCGCGGGCGTGCGCGTGGACACCGCCGCGTTCCCCGGCATGCGCCACGGCACCCGATTCGACTCGCTGCTGGCCAAGATCGTGGCCACCGGGCCGACCTACCGCGCGGCGCTGCGCCGATGTTCGGACGCGCTCGCCGAAACCGTCGTCACCGGCGTCGACACCAACCTGTCCGTGCAGCGCGCCATAGTTTCCCGGTTGTCCGAGGCTGCCGCGCTCGCCGAATCCACCGGCCGACCGGAGGACGCGGTCGTCACCACCTCCTGGTTCGAATCCCGGTTGTCCGAACTCCTCGACGCGGCGGCCGAATACCCCGAGAACCCCGGCCGAGCCCCCGCCGCGCACGCCTCGGAAACGGTGGTGGCCGAACACGAACGCGCGCACCGTTCGCCCATGGGCGGCACGGTGGTGAGCATCGTCGAAGCGGGCACACTCGTCGCCGCCGGAGCCGAACTCGCCGTCCTCGAGGCGATGAAGATGCAGCACGTGCTGCGCGCCGAGGAACCGCTGCGGATCGTGCGGCAGCTGGTCGCGCCCGGCGACACCGTCGACCCGCACGCGCCGCTGCTGATCTGGGAACCGGCCGAATTCGACGCCGCCGACGCCGACCAGGCACCGACCGATCTCGACCACATCCGGGCCGATCTCGCCGAAGTTCTCACCCGGCACCGGGTCACCCGCGACGAAGCGCGCGAGGAGGCCGTCGCCAAACGGCATCGCCTCGGCCGCCGAACGGCCCGCGAGAACATCGCCGACCTCGTGGACGCGGACAGTTTCGTCGAATACGGCGCGCTCGCGGTCGCCGCGCAACGGGCACGGCGCGGCCAGGACGACCTCATCGCCAACACGCCCGCCGACGGCCTGATCACCGGTCTGGCCACCGTCAACGCCGACCGGTTCGGCGCGGACGCGGCGCGCGCGGTGGTGCTGTCCTACGACTACACCGTGCTCGCGGGCACCCAGGGCATGCGCAACCACGTCAAGACCGACCGCATCCTGGAAATCGCGCACGAACAGCGCCTTCCGGTCGTGTTCTTCACCGAGGGCGGCGGCGGCAGGCCGGGCGACACCGACCATTCCGGCATCTCCGGTCTAGACATCACCTCATTCCACGCCATGGGCGCGCTTTCGGGACGGGTGCCGCTGATCGGGATCGTCTCCGGGCGCTGCTTCGCGGGCAACGCCGCGCTGCTCGGCATGTGCGATGTGGTGATAGCGACACCCGACGCGAATATCGGCATGGGCGGACCGGCCATGATCGAAGGCGGCGGACTCGGTATCCACAGTCCCGAGGACATCGGCCCGATCGACGTGCAGCGCCGCAACGGTGTGGTGCACATCGTGGCCGCCGACGAAGCCGAGGCCGTCGACATCGCGCGCCGCTGCCTCGCCTACTTCCAGGGACCACTGGAAGGTTGGGAGGCCCCCGACCCGAGGGTGGCGCGGCACGTGGTGCCGGAAAACCGCCTGCACGCCTTCGACATTCGCGCCGCCGTCGAATCCGTCGTCGACGTGGGTTCGGTGCTGGAGTTACGCCGCGACTGGGGCGTCGGCATCGTGACCGCGCTGGTGCGCGTCGAAGGCCGCCCGTTCGGCCTGATCGCCAACGACTGCCACCACCTCGGCGGCGCCATCGACGCACCGGCCGCCGACAAGCTCGGCATCTTCCTTCGCATGTGCCAGGCACACGGACTGCCGATCGCCGCCCTCTGCGACACCCCGGGTTTCATGGTCGGCCCCGAAGCCGAAACCCACGGCACCGTCACCAAATTCAGTCGCCTGTTCATCGACGCCGCCGCGACGACGGTGCCGTGGGGCACGATCGTGCTGCGCAAAGGCTACGGCCTCGGCGCCCAAGCCATGGCGGGCGGCTCCTTCCGCTCCCCCCGTTTCATCGTCGCCTGGCCCACCGGCGAAATCGGCGGCATGGGCCTGGAAGGCGCGGTCCGCCTCGGCTTCGCCAAGGAACTGGCCGCCATCGAAGACCCCGAAAAACGCGCCGAAGCCTTCGACAACCTCGTCCGAGCCGCCTACGCCCACGGCAAGGCCCTGACCGCCGCCACCGTCTTCGAACTCGACGACGTCATAGACCCCGCCGACACCCGCCGCTGGCTCCGCACCCTGCGCTGAGCCCCGCAGTCACGGCGGACCTGAAACGTTCCGCGACGGCTGTGTTCTCAGCGCGTCGGGCGTGCGGCGCGCCACTGGGACGGCGTCATGGCGAAGGCGGCGCGGAAGCGGCGGGCGAAATGGGTTGGGTCGCTGAATCCGTGGCGGTGCGCGACCGCGGTGATGGTGAGGTGCCGGTGGGTGCGTAGCGTGTCGCGGGCGCGGTCGAGTCGGCGGCCGATGATGTAGTCGGCGAGTCCGATGCCGGTGTGCGACCACAGTTTGTAGAGCTGGCGCGGGGAGATGTTGTGCGCGACGGCGATGGACTCCGCGCAGAGGTCGGGGTCGTCGAGATGCTCGTCGACGAAGCGTCGGATGGCGCGGACGGGGTCGGCTCGCGCGGGTGGATCGGCGGCGTCCTCGGCGGCGTTGGTCAGCAGTGCCCGCACCAGTTCCATGGAGGTGGTGTTGAGTTCGGGCAGGATGTCCGCGCTGGTGCTCGCGACCGTCGCCAACTGTTGGATGAAGGTGCGGACCAGGCCGTACAGCGAATTGTCCGGTCGCAGTCCGCGCACCGCGCGCGTCAGGGTCGGCGCGGGCAGCATGAGGCGGGCCGGGTCGAAGTGGAGGGCGAGCACGGTGCCCGAACAGGTGCGGCGGAAATCGAACGGGGCCGCGTCGTCGACCGCTACGAGGGCGGGTTCCTCCGGCGGTGCGGCGACGGTACGACCGTGCTGGGTCAGCGTCCAGTCACCCGGCGACAGCACCGCGACCGCCATCCGCGCGGCCGGGCCTGCGCCGGGTCGCGGAGCCGAGCGGGCCGCGGCGATACCGGTGCTCTCCAGCCGCAGCAACGCCGAACCGTCGCCGAGGTTCCAGTTGTGCAGGCGCATTCGCGGCTCGGAGCGGGGCAGGGGAGTCACCGTGAGCGAATCCGCCAACCCCGCCCGCCGCAGTGCCGTCCGCAGCGCGACCGGATCGTAGGGCCGCGCCTTGGTGACATCGAGTAGAAGTGTCATGCCGTTCTTCGCCGCCGGGGTCGCGAATTCGCGGTGTATCCGGCAGACCGCGCGGTCTCAGTCCGTGGCGGGCTCGCCCGAGGCGGCGCTCGCGTTGGCGAGTGCCCAGTCGAGGGCGTAGTCGGCGACTTCCTGCCAGCCGGGTTCCGCGCAGGTCCAGTGCGAGCGGCCGGGGAATTCGTGGTAGTCGGTGACGGCTTCGGACTTGTGGTAGTGCTTGGCGTTGGACTTGTTCACCGACGGCGGCATGATGTGGTCCTCGCCGCCCGCGATGAACAGCAGCGGGGCGCGATCGTCGCGGGCGTAGTCCACCCAGGTCTCGTGATGGCCGGGCCGGAAGTTCTCGAACACGCCGTAGGTCCACACCCAATTACCCGGCGCCGGAATGTGGTAGCGCTCCCACGCGGCGCGCGAGGCTTGTTCGTCGATGGTGTTGGTGAACGCGTACCGGAATTCCTCGGCCGTGAATCCGACGGCCTTGTGCCGGTTCGACAGGCTCTTGAGAATCGGGAACAGCGCCTTCGCCTGCGAGGGCGGCGTCACCCGAACCCCTTCGGTCGGCGCGGAATCGATCGCGACCGCCGCCGCCCCGAGTCCGCGGTCGACCAATAGTTGGGTGAGGGTGCCGCCGAAGGAGTGTCCGATGATGATCGGCGGGCTCGGCACCGCCTCGATCACCGCGGCCAGATGGTCGACGGTCTCGCGCACCGTGAGATCGGCGATGATCGACGGATTCGCGCGCAGCGCCTCCACCTCGATCTCGAAACCCGGATAGCCGGGAGTGAGCACGGTGTAGCCCTTGGCGCCGAAGTATTCGACCCAGTGCTCCCAACTGCGCGGGGTCATCCACAGTCCGTGGACCAGAACGATGGTGTCGGGGGTCGTGGTCATGCGGTCGCTCCGATCGAAGAGAATTGCCGAAGGTGTGCGGGCGGGTGCAACGCTAGGGCGCCTGCGGTTCATCGAACCGACTCCGGCCGCACGGTTGTGTGCTCTCGGCGCCGAATTCGCGCGGGGCGATGCGCCGCCAGTCGCGCGGCGCGATGCCGAACATGTCCCGGAACCGGCGACTGAAATGCGCGTTGTTGACGAAACCCCAGCGCCGTGCCACCGCGGCGATCGGCACGTCGGCCAGCTCGGGGCGGGCCAGATCGGCGCGCGCGCCGGTGAGCCGCTCGGCGATGATCCACTGTTCCAGGCTGAATCCGGCCTCCGCGCACAGCCGGAACAGCCGTCGCGGCGAGATGTCATGGGCGTCGGCGATGTGCTCGGGGGACAAGTCGGCGTCGCCGAGATGTCTGCGCACGTAGGCGCGGATGCGCGGCAGCAACACCTCGGCCATGAGTCCGCGCGCGTAGTCGATGTCGTAGGCGGAGGCGAGCAGGGCGCGTACGAGTTCGACACTGGTGTCGCCGAGCACCGACGCGGACGGGTCGACGGAGAGCCGCTCGGCCTGGCGGGTGAGCTCGCCGATGTGGGCGGTCATCATCGTGTGCAGCGGACTGGCCGCCAGCCGTCCCGCGGCCGCGCGCACCACCTCCGGCGGCAGCCCGACCGCATCGATCGGCACGTGCAGACACTGGGCGCTGCCGTAGCGGGGGAGCAGGTAGTCGTAGGGCGCGTTGAGGTCGATGACGAACAGGTCGCCGATGGGCAGCACGCGCCGGGTGTCGAACTGGTCGGAGTAGCCGACGTTGATCTCCTGCACCGCGATGGCCAGCATCTCGGCCGGACCCGCCTTGACCTGCCGCGGGGTGCGTTGGAGTCGGTATCCGGTCATGACGCTGCGGAAGATGCTCGCGGCGCCGTACGACCAGACCTCCATGAGCGAATCGACCCGCTCCGGATTCTCCAGCACCACACGCGACGGCACCGATTGCTCCTGCATCGCCACACGTGTGGCGTCGGCGCGATCACGCGGGGCGAAATCCCGGGACCGGAAAACGACTACCATGCCGGTCCTTCCCAGCGACGCGGAATACCGACCAGTCTGGCATTAGATTAGGGCACGGCGTGCCACTCGGCATCCGCACGGCGACGGTTCAGCAACTCCGGGACGCATGCACTGGTCGCGGCCCGATTCGACACGGGATCGGAGCGGATCTCGGGCATCGGAGTGGACGGACCGCGCGCCAGGAACAGGATCACCACGACGATCAGGAGCGTGCCCGCCGCACCGGCGGCCAGTAGCCGGTGCCACGTCCGGTCACCCACGCTGAAACCCTCCCTGGACGGCGACTCGAAGGTGAAGGCCGCGGCCTTCTTCGATGGTCAGTTTGTCGAGGTAGCGCGGGCGCCGCCTGCGAGCGCGGACTCGAGCACCGCCTCGAGCGCGAGCGCCGTGCGGTCGAGCGCCGTGGTCTCGCGTTGCGCTCTGCACAGGGCGACGGCGCCTTCCAACGCGGTGACCACCAGTGTGGCTGTCGTGGCCGCGGTCTCGGTGGCGGCGCCGTGCGTGCGCAGTGAGTGTGCGATGAGGTCGATCCAGTTGGCGAAGGCGGCGGCGGCCGCGCGGCGGGGTGCGTCGTCGGTGTCGGGCTGTTCCTCGACGGAGACCGCGAGGACCGGGCATCCCGCGCGGAAGTCGCTGTCCAGCAGGACTGTGCGCCAGAAGTCGACGAAGGCGCGCAGGCCGGCGAGCGGCCCGCCCGCCAGTTCTTTCGTGAGCCGGTGCGTGGTGAGAGCGTCCGCGAAGCGGACGGCTTCGGCGGCCAGTTCGGATTTGCCGCCGGGGAAGTAGTGGTAGGTCGAGCCGAGCGGGGCGCCGGAGTGTTTGGCGAGTTCGCGCACGCTGGTGGCGTTCAGCCCGCGGCGGCGCAGCATGTCGGCGGCTCCAGCCACCATCCGATCCCTGGCGGGTGGATTCTCCACCGCTCACCTCCCTTGATCATGACGACTGTCATAGCGTACCGTCCCTCTCGTATAACAGTCGTTATAACAAGGAGTCGACAATGCCGATCATCCAACTGACACTGCCCGCAGGCATCCTCACCGCCGAGGCGCGCGGCACCCTGCGCAAGACCCTCGCCGCCACGCTCATGCACTGGGAGGGCGCCCCCGACACCCCGTTCTTCCGTGCGCTGGCCTGGTGCCTGATCGACGAGGTGCCCGAGGGTGCGTTCGGCAGCGCCGAGGACGAGCTGCCGCGCTTCCGGGTCGACGTGACGGTGCCCGAAGGCGGGCTGAACGACGAGCGCAAGGCCGGTCTGGTCAAGCAGGTGACCGCCGATGTGCTGAGTGCCACCGGACTCGCCGAGGCCGATGGTCTGCGGGTGTGGGTATTGCTGCGCGAACAGCCCGAGGGCACGTGGGGCGCGGGCGGAGAGGTCGTGCGCTTCGCCGAGGTGCGGAAGCTGGCGGCGGCGCAACGCGGCTGACGCGCGGACCGGGGGCGGCTCTCGCGAAGGCTGCTCCCGGTCCGGGCCGGTCACGAGGCGACTCCACCCAACCCGCGCCGCGCACGGTTGCCGGGGAGTAGCTTCGAAGGAGGAGGTGCTTCTCGGCGAATCGAGGCCCGCGATGCACGAGATGGCGATCACGCAGAGCGTCGTCGAAGCGGTGTGCGAACACGCCGATGGCCGCGCGGTGCACAGTGTCACCGTCGAGGTCGGTCAGTTGTGCGCGGTGGTGCCCGACGCGATGCGGTTCTGTTTCGAACTCGCCGCCGAAGGGACTCTCGCGCAGGGGGCGCGCCTCGAGATCACGGAGGTGCCCGGTTCGGCGCACTGCCGAGCGTGCGAGCTGGATTTCGCACTGGCTGTTCCGATTCTGCTGTGCCCGCACTGCGACGGCGCGGACGTCACGGTCCGATCGGGGCGCGAACTTCGAATCCGATCGATGGAGGTGAGTACGGAATGTGCGCAACCTGCGGATGTGGAGACGACAGCGCGGCCGTGATCGCGATGGGCCGTGCGCACGCACACGGTGGCCACTCACATGACGGCGAACATGTGCGAGAAGGCGGACACACTCACGACGGCGGTCACTCGCACGCGGACCACTCGCACGGCGAACACCGTCACGGTGACGGACACGACGGCACCGAGACCGTCACCCTCGAGCAGAAAGTGCTCGCCAAGAACGACGAAGCGGCGCAACGCAATCGGGAACGACTCGCGCGGCTCGACATCCTCGCCCTGAACATGACCAGTTCCCCCGGGGCGGGCAAGACGACGCTGCTCGAGCGCACGATCCGCGATCTGGCCGACGTTCCCACCGCCGTGGTCGAGGGCGACCAGGAGACCGTGCTCGACGCCGAGCGCATCCGCGCCACCGGCCGCCCGGTGGTGCAGGTCAACACCGGCGCGGGCTGTCATCTGGACGCCGAGATGATGGCGCGGGCGCTGGACGCGCTGAATCCCGAGCCGGGAACCCTGCTGTTCATCGAGAACGTCGGCAATCTGGTGTGTCCGGCGCTGTTCGACCTGGGCGAGCGCGACAAGGTGGTGGTGATCTCGGTGACCGAGGGCGCGGACAAACCGCTGAAATATCCGCACATGTTCGCGGCGGCGCGCGTGGTGCTGGTCAACAAGATCGATCTGCTGCCCTATGTCGATTTCGATTCGACCCGATTCCGGGAGTATGCCGATTCGGTGAATCCGGGCATCGAGATCATTCCGATTTCGGCGACGACCGGCGAAGGTTCGGGACTCTGGTACGACTGGCTGCGCTCCGAGAACCGGTCGGGCAATCGCACCGCTATTGATGATCTTTCACGACAGACCTAAACTGACGTGATCCGTATCACATTCGGTGACAATTTCGGCTTCAGGAAGTGGCGGCGATGCCAACACAGGAAGCAGTACAGGCCGAAGAGACTTTGATTCACGTGCTCTGGATCAATGCGGGCCTCAGTTGCGACGGTGACTCGGTGGCGCTGACGGCGGCCACCCAGCCCAGTATCGAGGAGATAGCGCTCGGCGCGCTCCCCGGACTACCGAAGATCGCCGTCCACTGGCCGCTGATCGATTTCGAATGCGGCCCGGCCGGGGGAGCCGACGACTTCCTCGAATGGTTCTTCAAGGCCGATCGCGGTGAACTCGAACCGTTCGTGCTGGTGGTCGAGGGCTCGATCCCGAACGAGAAACTCCACGAAGACGGCTATTGGTGCGGTTTCGGCAACGATCCGGCGACCGGTCAGCCGATGACCACGAGCGCGTGGCTGGACCGCCTCGCCCCCAAGGCGACCGCGGTGGTCGCGGTGGGCACCTGCGCCACCTACGGCGGCATCCACGCGATGGCGGGGAATCCCACCGGCGCGATGGGCGTCCCGGACTATCTGGGCTGGCAGTGGCGCAGCAAGGCCGACATCCCGATCGTCTGCGTGCCCGGCTGCCCGATCCATCCCGACAATCTCTCCGAGACGCTGACCTATCTGCTCTACATGGCGACCGGGCAGGCGCCGATGATTCCGCTGGACGAGGCGCTGCGGCCGAAATGGCTGTTCGGCGCGACCGTGCACGAGGGCTGCGATCGGGCGGGCTATTACGAGGAGGGCGATTTCGCCACCGAATACGGTTCGCCGAAATGCATCGTGAAGCTGGGCTGCTGGGGTCCGGTCGTGAAATGCAATGTGCCAAAACGCGGCTGGATCAACGGCGTCGGCGGCTGCCCGAATGTCGGCGGCATCTGCATCGGCTGCACCATGCCGGGATTCCCGGACAAGTTCATGCCGTTCATGGACGAGCCGCCGGGCGGGAAGATCTCGTCGACCGCGTCCGGTCTCTACGGTTCGGTGGTCCGCGGTCTGCGGCACATCACCGAGCGCACTGTCGACAAGGAGCCGCGCTGGCGGCACAAGGGCGAGCGGCTGGAAACCGGCGCGACTCGAACCTGGTAGGAGGATCGTCGATGACTGCCATAATTCCTCAGCCGTCGCACAAACAGATCGACCCCGACGCTCTCGTCGAGATGTCCTGGGACCCCATCACCCGCATCGTGGGCAGTCTCGGCATCTACACGAAGATCGATTTCGAGAACCGCGAGGTCGTGGAATGCCACAGCACGTCCTCGATCTTCCGCGGCTATTCGCTGTTCATGAAGGGCAAGGATCCGCGCGACGCGCATTTCATCACCAGCCGCATCTGCGGCATCTGCGGTGACAACCACGCGACCTGTTCCTGCTATTGCCAGAACATGGCCTACGGGGTGAAACCGCCGCATCTGGGTGAATGGATCGTCAACCTCGGCGAGGCCGCCGAATACATGTTCGACCACAACATATTCCAGGAGAATCTGGTCGGCGTCGACTTCTGCGAGAAGATGGTCTCGGAGACCAATCCCGCCGTACTCGCCCGCGCCGAGCACACCCTCGCCCCGCATTCCGACGCGCACGGCCACCGCACGATCGCCGACATCATGCGGGCGCTCAACCCGTTCACCGGCGATTTCTATCGCGAGGCGCTGCAGGTCAGCCGCTACACCCGCGAGATGTTCTGCCTCATGGAGGGCAGGCACGTCCATCCGTCGACGCTGTATCCCGGCGGCGTCGGCACGGTCGCGACCATCCAGTTGATGACCGACTACATGACCCGGCTCATGCGCTACGTCGAATTCATGAAGAAGGTCGTGCCCATGCACGACGACCTGTTCGACTTCTTCTACGAGGCGATACCCGGATACGAGAAGGTCGGGCTGCGGCGCACGCTGCTCGGGTGCTGGGGTTCGTTCCAGGATCCGGAGGTGTGTAATTTCGCGTATCGGGACATGGAGGACTGGGGTCGGCGGATGTTCGTCACGCCCGGTGTGGTCGTGGACGGCCGCCTCGTCACCACCTCCCTGGTCGACATCAATCTCGGCATCCGAATCCTGCTCGGCAGTTCGTATTACGACGACTGGACCGACCAGGAGATGTTCGTGACGCGCGATCCGCTCGGCAATCCGATCGATCGCAGGCACCCGTGGAATCAACACACCAATCCCCATCCGCAGAAACGGGATATGGACGACAAATACAGCTGGGTGATGTCGCCGCGCTGGTTCGACGGCGTCGATCATCTCGCGCTCGACACCGGCGGCGGTCCGCTGGCGCGGTTGTGGTCGACGGCGCTGGCCGGACTGGTCGATATCGGCTACGTGAAATCCACCGGGCACAGCGTGCAGATCAACCTGCCCAAGACCGCGCTGAAAGGTCCGGTCTCGTTCGAGTGGAAGATTCCCGAATACGGCAGCAACACCATCGAGCGTGACCGCGCCCGCACCTACTTCCAGGCCTATGCCGCGGCCTGCGCCCTGCATTTCGCGGAGCAGGCGCTCACGGAGATCCGCGCGGGCCGCACCGCGACCTGGGAGAAATTCGAGGTGCCCGACGAAGGCATCGGATGCGGATTCACCGAGGCGGTGCGCGGCGTGCTCTCGCACCACATGGTGATCAGGGACGGCAAGATCGCGAACTACCACCCGTATCCGCCGACGCCGTGGAATGCCAACCCGCGCGACAGCCTCGGCACGCCCGGCCCCTACGAGGACGCCGTGCAGGGCCAGCCGATCTTCGAGGAGAACGATCGGGAGAATTTCAAGGGCATCGACATCATGCGCACCGTGCGCAGTTTCGATCCGTGCCTGCCCTGCGGTGTGCACATGTACCTGGGCAAGGGCATGACGCTGGAAACCGTGCACAGCCCGACGCAGACGGCGATCCCGGAGTAGGCGATGGCCGGGGCGGTGACGGCCGGGGCGGCGAGGGACCGCGACGACGCGGGCGAGGACCACTGGCGCGGCGCGGGCGAGCGCATAGAGACCCTGCTCGACGCGAGTTCCGCGGGCGGCGTGGTAGCCCGTGAACGCGCGGAACTATTGGTGCGCGAGGTGGTCGACCTCTACGGTGCGGGCCTGCGCCGCATCCTCGACACCCTCGACCCCGCGACCGTGGAAGCGCTGACCCGCGACGATCTGGTCGCCAGCCTGCTACTGGTACACGGCCTGCACCCGCACGACCTGCGCACCAGGGTCGCGGGCGCACTCGACAGCGTCCGCCCGTATCTCGGCTCGCACGGCGGCGACGTGACCCTGCTCGACGTCGCCGACGGCGTCGTGCACCTGGAACTGGCAGGCAACTGCCGCAGTTGTCCCTCCTCCTCGGTGACCTTGGAACTGGCCGTCGAGGAGGCGGTACGAGCCGCCGCGCCGGAGATCGAATCGATCGACGTCGTCGCGGCGCGGACCGACCCCGGTCTGATCCCGGCCGATACGCTGCTCGCGCGCGTGCACGCCGATCCCGGCGCGCCGCACGGCGGCAGTTGGATCGCGACGCCGGAACTGGGTGAACTCGGACCGGGGGAGGTCGGCGGCTTCACCGTCGCGGGCACGGCCGTCATCGCGTGCCGCGTCGGTGATTCCGTTTTCGTCTATCTCGACCGCTGCGGCGCCTGCGACCGGTCCTTGGCGGGCGCGACACTGCACTCGGCAGCCGGAGCCGCGATACTGCGTTGTCCGTTGTGCCACAAGCGATTCGACGTCGTCCACGCGGGCGCGGGCTTGGACGGCGACGCCCATCTCGATCCGCTGCCGGTGCTGCCGCGCGCGGGTCGGCTTTCCGTCGCGGTGCCCGCGGAGGTGGTCGGGTGAGTTCACCGCTTCGAGTCCTGCGCAGGATCACCGCGGAACGCGCGCCGGTCGCGGGTGAGCGGTGCGAGATGTGCGCGGAATCCATCGCCGACGATCATCGCCACGTCGTCGATGTCGAAGGGCGGCAACTGATGTGCGTGTGCCGCGGCTGCTATCTGCTGTTCACCGACCACCGTGCGGCGCTGCGCTACCGCTCGGTGCCCGACCGGTACCTCGCGTTCCCGGACTTCTCGATCGCGCAGGGCGAGTGGGACGCCCTCGACATCCCGGTGGGTTTGGCGTTCTTCTTCGTCAACTCCGCGCTCGGTCGCCCGGTCGCGTTCTATCCCGGTCCGGCGGGCGCCACCGAATCCGAACTGCCGCTCGACCGTTGGCGCGCCCTGCTCGACGCCCACCCCGACCTGGATGTCGCGCTCGCCGATGTGGAGGCGCTGATGATCCGGGTCCCCGAACGCGGCACCGCGCACGCCAGGTGCCTGCTGCTGCCCATCGACGCCTGCTACGAGTTCGTCGGACGCATGCGCATGCTGTGGCGCGGTTTCGACGGCGGCAGCGACGTGCACCGCTACCTCGACGAATTCTTCACCGAGAGCGCCGCGCGAGCACGGACGGCCCGCCGATGAGCCCGGCATACGCGACGACGTTCGCGGTCCTCGACCTGGCGCCGCAGCCCTACGCGGCGACCCCGATCCTGTCCGCGCGCGTCGGCATCGCCACCGTGAGCGAGGATCCCGTGCACGCGGTGGTCCTACGCGCCCAGGTGCGTATCGAACCGCAACGTCGCCCCTACACCGACGAGGAAGGCGCGGGTCTGCTCGACCTGTTCGGCCCGCGACAGCGCTGGCGCGACACCCAGCGCTCGTTCCCGTGGCTGCACTGCGCGACCACGGTCCCCGGATTCCACGGCGGCACCGAGGTCGACCTGCCGCTGCCGTGCACCTACGACTTCGAGGTGAGCGCGTCGAAATACCTGCACGCGCTGCGCGACGGCGTGGTCCCGCTGCTGTTCCTGTTCAGCGGCACCGTATTCACCAAGGGAGCGGGCGGATTCACCGTGCAGCAGATTCCGTGGGACCGCGAGGACCGCTACGAGATGCCGGTGTCGGTGTGGCGCGAGCTGGTGGCCGCGCATTTCCCGGACGCGGGATGGCTGCGACTCGACCGCCCGACCATCGACGCGCTCGCCGACTACAAATCCGGGCACGGACTGCTCGACTTCGACTCCGCGGTGCGGCGGCTGCTGGCCGAATCGACCGCCGAGGAGTCCAGGTGACCCGCGCGCGGATCGGGATCGAGACGGCGCGCGCCAGGGCACGCGCGGTCGCCGACGCGGTGCTCTACGAGGGCTATCTGCTGTATCCGTACCGTGCGAACGCGCGCAAGAACCAGACCAGATGGCAGTTCGGCGTGCTCGGCCCACCCGGCTCGGCCGCCGCGGGACTGGGGGAGGATCCGGAACTGCGCGCGCAGTGCCTGCTCGACGCCACGGAGGCGTCGGGCCTGGCCCTCACCGTCCGCTTCCTGCAACTCCAGCGGCGTCGACTCGAGGACACGAACGGCGACCCGTGCGCCGAGCTCGTCGTCAACGGCCGCACCTGGATCGGCTGGGACGAGGCGGTGGAACGCGAGGTCACCGTCGGGCCGATGCCGTTGGCGGCGGGGGTGTTCACGCTCTCGATACCGGGCGGCACGGACACCGAGGAACTTCTCGAGCCCGACGGCGCGCACGCCGGTCGCGTGTTGCGCACCCGTCTGCCGTTGACCGGCGAACTGGAGGTGCGCGTCGAGCCCGCGCCCGGAGCGCGGAAGATGAGCATCATGGTCCGCAATACCGGCACGGCGGCGACCGACAAGGACGATGCCATCGCCCGGTCCTTCATCGGCGCCCACGTACTCGCCGAAGTCGCGGCGGGACAGTTCATCTCGCTCATCGACCCGCCGGACGAGGCGATGGCGGCGGTCGCCGGGTGCACCCAGGATCGCTGCTTCCCCGTGCTGGCAGGCCCGCCCGGCGAATACCGGCTCATGCTGATCTCCCCGATCATCCTCTACGACCATCCCGAGATCGCCGAGCAGAGCGAGATGGCGCTCTACGACTCGACCGAGATCGACGAGATCCTCACTCTTCGCGTCATCACCATGACCGACGAGGAGAAGGTCGTCGCCCGCGCCACCGACCCGCGCGCCGCGCGCATCATCGACGCCTGCGACGCCCTCGATCCCGACACACTCGGCCGCCTGCACGGTGTGCTGCGCGATCCGCATCGCGGCGACCCGGGGGTCCTGCCCGAGGTGCCCATCGGAACCGACTGGTGGGATCCCGATGCCGATGCCGCCGTGCGCCCTGAGTCCGATGCGGTCGCGGTCGGCGGCACGCTGGTGCGCCGAGGCAGCCGGGTCCGACTGCGGCCCGCGCGCCGCGCCGACGCCCACGACCTGTTCTACGACGGCAGGACCGCCAGGGTGGTCACCGTGCACCAGGACGTGGACGGCGCGACCCACATCGGCGTGGTCGTCGAGGACGATCCGGCCGCGGAGCTGCACGAATGGTACGGCCGCTATCTGTACTTCGCTCCCGAGGAAATCGAGCCGCTCGACGGCGCCCGAGAAGAAAGGTAGGTCCGCCATGGAGACAGTAGGGGTGATCGCGGTCTGTGTGGTCCTGGCAGGAGCGGCGGCGGGCGTGATCGTCGGCGTTCGCTCGCTGCCCGACGTCCGGCGGTACCTGAAGATCCGCCGCATGTGAGATGGCGACCGGGCAGCTGCTGGTCGCCGGGATCGGCAATATCTTCCTCGGCGACGACGGTTTCGGTCCCGAGGTGCTCGCGCGGCTGCCGCACGAGTACGACGAACGGGTGTGCCTGCGCGACTACGGCATTCGCGGCATGCACCTGGCCTACGACCTGCTCGAGCCGTGGCGGGCGCTGATCCTGGTCGACGCGCTGCCGAATCGGGGCGCGGCGGGCCGGGTCGAGGTGCTGCGCGCCGATCCCGACACCGCGGAAGCGACCGGCTTGGACGCGCACGCCATGGATCCGGCCGCTGTCTTCGCCGGGGTGCGCGCACTCGGCGGGACGGTGCCACCGACCATCGTGGTCGGCTGCCAGGTCGCGTGCGTCGAGGAGGGCATCGGGCTGTCGGACCGGGTCGCCGCCGCGGTGGACGCGGCGACGACGGCGGTCGCGGACGTGCTCGCCGAACTGCTCGCGGCCGCGCCGGAAGAGGTGTGACATGTGTCTGGGCATACCGGGTCGGGTCGTGGAAGTCCTCGACGGATACCACGATCAGGTCGCGCTCGTCGACGTCGAGGGCGCGCGGCGGCGCGTGAACATCGGTCTGCTCGAGGACGATCCGGCCCGCCCCGGCGACTGGATCGTGATCCACATGGGTTTCGCGGTGGAGAAGACCGACGAAGCCGGGGCCAAGACTGCGCTGGACGGGCTGCGGCTGCTCGGGCGGGGTGAGCCGACATGACCGCGCCCCGATCGCGACGCAGGCTGCTGATCCGCGGCGTGGTCCAGGGCGTCGGCTTCCGTCCTTTCGTCTACACCACCGCCGCCGAGCTGTCGCTGACCGGGCAGGTGCGCAACGACAGTCGCGGCGTGATCCTCGAAATCGAGGGCGCGCCGAATGATCTCGAGGAATTCGGCCGTCGACTGCGCGAATGTCCGCCGCCGCTCGCGGTGCTCGACTCGATCGAGGAGACCGCCGTCCCGGTGCGCGGCGGCACCGGATTCCGCATCGCCGACACCGCGCGCGCGGGCGGCGGCCGCACCTTCGCCGCACCCGACGTGGCGATCTGCGACGACTGCGCCGCCGAACTGCGCGACCCCGCCGACCGCCGCTACCGCCACCCCTTCGTCAACTGCACCAACTGCGGCCCGCGCTTCACCATCATCGCCGCCATGCCCTACGACCGGGACCGCACGTCGATGGCCGATTTCCCGATGTGCGAACGTTGCGCGGCCGAATACGCCGACCCGTCCGATCGACGCTTCCACGCCCAGCCGATCTGCTGCCCGGACTGCGGCCCCCGCCTGTCCTACACCGGTCCCGGCGCGGGCGCACCGCTGACCGCCGCGCGAGACCTGTTGCGCGCGGGCGGAATTCTGGCCGTCAAAGGAATCGGCGGCTACCACTTGGCCTGCGATGCCACCGACGAGTCCGCGGTGGCACGGCTGCGTGCCCGTAAACGCCGCGGCGCCAAGCCTTTCGCGGTCATGGTGCCCGACCTCGCGCACGCGGGCGCCATCGCCGAACTCGACGCCGCCGCCGCCTGCCTGCTCGGCGGCCCGCAACGCCCCATCGTGCTGCTCGCCCGCGTCGGCAACGCGCTCGCGCCGGCGGTGGCGCCCGGCATTCCCGACCTCGGCGTCATGCTCGCCTACACCCCGCTGCACCTGCTGCTCTTCGGATTACCCGGCGACGAACCCGGTCCGCAGGTACTCGTGATGACCTCGGGAAATCGCGGCGGCGAACCGATCTGCTACGACGACGCCGACGCGGCCACCGCATTGGCCGATCTCGCCGACGGATGGCTGGCCAACGACCGCCGCATCCTCGTCCCGTGCGACGACTCGGTGGTGCGCCTCGTCGACGGCGCGGAGGTTCCGGTGCGTCGCTCCCGCGGCTATGCCCCGCTGCCGTTGGCGCTGCCCGTGCCGGTGCCGCCGACGCTCGCGGTGGGCGCGGATCTCAAGAACACCTGCGCGGTCGGCGAGGGCCGCTACGCGTGGCTGAGCCAGCACATCGGCGACATGGACGATCTGGCCACCCTGCGCGCCTTCGACGACGCGACCGCGCACCTGTCGGCGCTGACCGACGTGCACCCCGTGCACCTGATCGCCGACGCCCACCCCGGTTACCGCTCGGCGATGTGGGCGCGCGCCAACGCAGGCGACCGACCGGTGCGCACCGTACAACACCACCACGCCCACCTCGCGGCCGTGATGGGCGAACACGGACTCGGCGCCGCCGACACCGTCCTCGGAATCGCCTTCGATGGAACGGGTTTCGGTCCCGACGGCGCGATCTGGGGCGGCGAAGCGTTGGCGGCGGGCTACAAGGGCTACCGGCGGCTCGCCCACCTGCGTTACGTGCCGCTGGCGGGCGGGGACGTCAGCGTGCGCAGGCCGTATCGGATGGCACTGGCGCACCTGTGGGCCGCGGGCCTGGACTGGACCGAGGACATCGCCTCGGTGCGCGCCTGCCCGGAGCGAGAACGATCGGTGCTTGCCCACCAGTTCCGCACCGGCCTCGGCTGCACGCCCACCTCCAGTATGGGACGGCTCTTCGACGCGGTGTCCTCGCTGGCGGGCGTGCGCCACGACGTGGACTACGAGGCGCAGGCGGCCATCGAACTCGAAGGACTCGCGCGCGGCGGCGACCCCGGCGACACCCGCTACCGGTTCGCCCTCGACCGCGCCCGCGACCCGGCCGTCATCGACCCCGGACCGGTACTCGCGGCGGTGGTCGCCGACGCCCGATCCGGTGTCGCGGCCGCGGTGATCGGCGCGCGCTTCCACCGCGCGGTGGCCGAACTCGTCGCCGAACTCGCGACCGACTACGCCGACGGCACCGTCGCGGTCGCGCTGTCGGGCGGAGTGTTCCAGAACGCGCTACTGCTGTCGACCGCCGAGAACCTGTTGCGCGACAGAGGCGTTCGAGTGCTGTGCCACCGGCGGATACCGCCCAACGACGGCGGCCTCGCGTTCGGGCAACTGCTCGCGGGCAACGCGGAATGAGTGGAAGGAGACAACGATGTGTCTTGCGGTTCCGGGGAAAGTGCTCAGCCTCGAACAGCGCGACGGCACGCTGATGTCGGTCGTCGACTTCGGCGGCGTCCACAAGGACGTGTGCCTGGAATACATTCCCGACGCCGAGATCGGCGACTACGTCGTGGTGCACGTCGGCTTCGCCATCCAGCGTCTCGACGAGGAGTCCGCGCGGCGCACCCTCGCCGAATTCGAACATCTCGGCGTGCTGAAGGAGGAATTCGGCGACGGCTTCGCCTTGGCCGCCGAACAATCCGGACTTCCCGATCCCACGGCGACCCGCGCCGCGGATTCCGACGACGACCCGGAGGTGCGGTCATGAGATATCTCGACGAATTCAGCAATCCGGAATCGGCGCGGCGCCTGATCGAGGAGATCCGCGCCGTCACCACCCGACGCTGGTCCATCATGGAAGTCTGCGGCGGACAGACACATTCGATCATCCGCCACGGTATCGACCAGCTACTGCCCGACCGGATCGAGATGATCCACGGGCCGGGCTGCCCGGTGTGCGTGACACCGCTCGAGATCATCGACAAGGCGCTCGAGATCGCCGCGCGGCCCGGCGTGATCTTCTGTTCCTTCGGCGACATGCTGCGGGTGCCGGGCAGCGAGCGCGACCTGTTCCGAGTGAAGAGTGAGGGCGGCGACGTGCGCGTGGTGTACTCGCCGCTGGACGCGCTCACCATCGCCGCGCAGAACCCCGACCGGCAGGTGGTGTTCTTCGGCATCGGATTCGAGACCACCGCGCCCGCCAACGCGATGACGGTCTACCAGGCGCGCAAACGCGGCATCGAGAACTTCTCGTTGCTGGTCTCGCACGTGCTGGTGCCGCCCGCCATCGCCGCCATCATGGAATCGCCGCAATGCCGGGTGCAGGGCTTCCTCGCCGCGGGCCACGTGTGCAGCGTGATGGGCACCGAGGAATATCCGCCGCTGGCCGAGAAATACCGGGTGCCGATGGTGGTGACCGGTTTCGAACCGCTCGACATCCTCGAAGGCATCCGCCGCACCGTCCTGCAGTTGGAGCAGGGCAGGCACGAAGTCGAGAACGCCTACCCGCGTGCCGTGCGGGCCGAGGGCAACGCGGCGGCCAAGGCCATGCTCGCCGACGTGTTCGAGGTCACCGATCGCGGCTGGCGCGGCATCGGCACCATACCGCGCAGCGGCTGGCGGCTCGCGCCCCGCTACCGACACTACGACGCCGAACAGCGCTTCGCGGTCGGCGACCTGCACACCGAGGAATCCACGGTGTGCCGCTCCGGCGAAGTGTTGCAGGGGCTCATCAAGCCCAACGAGTGCGCCGCCTTCGGCACCACATGCACCCCGCGAAATCCATTGGGCGCCACCATGGTCTCCTCGGAGGGCGCGTGCGCCGCCTACTACCTGTATCGCAGGCTCGACCTGCCCGCGGAGGTGGCCCATGCGTGAGGACGGTGTCTCCGTGGACGCGACCATCGACATGGATCGCTGGGTCTGCCCGCGGCCGCTGCGGGATTCGCCGACCATCGTGATGGGACACGGCGGCGGCGGAGCCATGTCGGGCGAGCTGATCGAGCACCTGTTCCTGCCCGCGTTCGGCGCCGCGGCCGACGCGGGCCTCGGCGACTCCGCGGTACTCGACCTCGGCGGCGTGCGCGTGGCGTTCTCCACCGACTCCTTCGTGGTGAAACCGCTGACGTTCCCCGGCGGTTCGATCGGGGACCTCGCGGTGAACGGCACCGTCAACGATCTCGCCATGTCCGGCGCAAGACCGATGGTCCTGTCGACCGCCTTCATCCTCGAGGAGGGCACCGCGCTGGCCGAGATCGCCAGGATCGCCGAAGCGGTCGGCACGGCGGCGCTGGCGGCGGAGGTCAAGCTGGTCACCGGCGACACCAAAGTGGTCGACTCCGGCCACGGCGACGGCATCTACCTCAACACCGCGGGCATCGGACTGGTGGGCGAAGGCGTCGACATCCGGCCGCAGCGGGCGCGGCCCGGCGATGTGGTGATCGTGAGCGGCGATATCGGAGTGCACGGCGTCGCGGTGCTGAGCTGCCGCGAAGGACTCGAATTCGGGACAACGGTGTGCAGCGACACCGCCCCGCTGCACGGTTTGGTCGCCGCCATGCTCGACACCGGCGCCGACATCCACACCCTGCGCGATCCCACGCGCGGCGGAGTGGCGGCGACCCTCAACGAGATCGCCCGCACCGCGAAAGTCGGTGTGTCGCTCGATGAACGGGCACTGCCCGTACCCGACGCCGTGCGCGACGCGTGCGGCCTGCTCGGCCTCGACCCGCTCTATGTCGCCAACGAAGGCAAACTGATCGCATTCGTCGACCCCGCCGACGAGTACGCCGTCCTGGCCGCCATGCGCGCACACCCGCTCGGCGCGAAATCCGTCGCGATCGGAGTGTGTGTACCCGAGCATCCCGGAATGGTGGTCGCCCGCACCGCACTCGGCGGCACCAGAGTCGTCGACCTGCCCGCGGGCGAACAACTTCCGCGAATCTGTTGACTCCCACACCGGAAAGGCCGGACCCCGGGGCCGACCTCTTCGCCCGCTTCGCCTACGCCCCCAACGATCTCGGCTACTGCGGACCGCCGGACGCGACAGCCCTCGCGTCCGGCTCACCCGAACGAATCCGCGCCGCCGCCCACCGATTCACCGGCGCCTGGCCCTATCTCGCCGTCATGGCCGAGATGACCGGAATCGCCGACCCCCTCGACGAACGTCTGGTCCGCGCCTACTGGCTCGGCGGCGGCATGGGCGCCGACCTCGATGGCGCACGCTTCCTCGACGGCCTGCTCGCGCGCATAGGCCCGGTCGCCGGACCGTACTGGCACCACCTCACCGCCGACCTCACTCCGGAAGCCGCACCCAACCACGCTTTCCACGTTTTCGCCGTCTACCCGTGGTCCCGCCTGCTCGGCCGCGGCCCCCAACCACTACACGTCCTCGACAGCTGCCGCATCACCTGGGGCACCGTCCTCACCCGTACCGACTGTGAGGTGGAAGTCTCCGCACAGCAACTACTCTGGGACGGGCGCTCGCTGTATCTGTCCGAACCACGACCGACCCGAGCCGTCCTCGATCCCATCCCACCCACCCTCGCCACCCACGCTGAGCCGGGTGACCGGGTAGCGATCCACTGGGGCCGAGTCTGCGCGCACCTCGACCACGCACAGGTCGAGAACCTCGCCGCCGCGACCACCCGACAACTGGCAGCCACCAACAGGCGCCTCACCGACACCAGCGGTCCTGCCCGCTGACTCGCTCTCGGCGGGAGCCGGATCGGTGGCGGTCTCCCCGCCGCGAGGTCTCAGTACTGCTTGCGGTGGGGGAAGAATTCCAGGGTGAGCAACGCCGAGGCGGCGGGGACGAGTTCGCGGAAGCGGATGAGTACGAAACGTTCGTCGGCGAGGGCGTGGAATTTGCGGAGGAAGCGGTAAAGGGACTCGAGGCGGATCAGTGGGTCGCCGAGGTGGACGACGCGGTAGGTGAGTTCGCCCACGCGCGTGCGGTTCTTGTCGGCGAACAGTTCGGGGAAAGCGGCGAAGGCGAGGGAGACGCGGGTGATTCCGGTGGTGCGCGCGTACTCGACCAGGTCGACGATCATGCGTTCGTCCAGGCCGTTGGGCGCGTCCTTGCGCCGCCACGGCACGTCGAGGCTGAGTTCGGTGCCTCGGGCGGACATGCCGTAGCGCTGGAATCCGGCGACCCGGCCGTCGGTGTCGCGGGCCACGATGACGAGCATGCCGGGGTGGCGGCCGTCGAGCAGGTGGTCGAGGATCATGGAGAATCCGCGATTCTGGCGGCCCGCGCCCCACTGGTCGACGATGTCGAGGAGTTCGGCGCGCAACGGTGCGGGCAGCGCCGATTCCGGCAGGATCTCGGTGGTGACGCCCGCGTTGGCGGTGCGGCTGACGGCTTGGCGCAGATTGCGGAACTCGCGCCCGACCATCGCGAAACCGTCGACCTCGATGACCACGTCCCGGCCGATGGGCACCGCGCGCAGGCCGCGATGGTCGCCCGCGTGCCGCTGCCAGAGTTCCACCACTTCCGGGCTCGCGCCGAGTACCGCCACACGCCAACCCTGGTCGGCGGCGAAGCGGGAGAACTCGGTGATGAGCGCGGGGAAGGCCGGGCGCGCGCCGATGGGGTCGCCCGCGACCACCGCGATCCCGAAGCGGGTGCGGTAGCCGAGCGCGGCCGCGGTGTTGGCGCCGAAGAAATAGCTCTTGGCGGAATGTAGGGCGAATGCGGCGAGGGGGTCGCCTTCGGTGCGGCAGACCAGGTCGGCGACGCGCAGCCGGGCCTCGGGTTGCGGTCTGCTGCCGCGCGGCAACATGAGCATGTATCCGGTGGCGGCGAGGAACACGAAGCCCGCCGCCGCGTGTTCGGCGCGGTAGGCCACATTGGCGCAGCCGAGCATGAGTACCGCGACGACCACGTGCTGCACCGTCACCGGACGGCACAGGTGCAGACCGCGCACCACGAACAGCCCGGATATCGCGACCGCCGCGAACCAGCCGTGGCCCGTGCCCTCGTGCGCGGCGCGGTTCGCCTCGTAGAGCAGCCCGGCCGACACCAGCAACAGGACGACGATCACCGCGGGCCGGACGACCGGCGCGGCGGTGGCGGCCAACTGACGGTATCCCGTCGTACCGACGCGAACGGCAGCCTTACGTTGCTCAGGCATGCCATCTCCTCACTACACCGGGCGTCATCGCGTCCCCTCGGATGATCATCCATCGGCCGCGGCCGTGGTATGGGTCATACGGGACAACCACGTCACCCGTCAATCCATTTCCAAGGCTAACGACTCGCCGTCGAACCTGTCGGTGGGTGCCCGTACCGTTGGAGCCGATTCGCCAACCCGCAAGCACCGACCGAGGGGAGAGCGCCCGTGCCCGGCGATCTGGCCGACCTGCCGTATGCCCGTTTCCTGGAGCCGCTGGACGGCCCGCCGGAACCGGAAGGCGATTACGACTGCGCGCACCTGCACGCGCTCGAGCTCACCGACCCCGATATCGGCAACGCGCGCTTCGGCGAATCCGCCTTCACCTCGGTAACGCTGCACGGCGGAACCCTGCGGCACTCCCGCTTCCGCGATGTCTGGCTGCGCGATGTGCGCTGGATCGGCACCGAGATCGCCGACACCACGTGGCAGGACGTCGAATTCGTCGCGGGCGCGCTGTCCGGTGTCGACGCGGGCGGCGCGGTGCTGCGCCGGGTCCGCTTCGAAGGCTGCAAACTCGACTCGATCAACCTGCGTTCCGCGAAACTGCACGATGTGGTCTTCACCGATTGCGTCCTGCGCGATGTCGATTTCGCGGGGTCGCACCTGCGCACCGTCAGCTTCCCCGGGTCACGCCTCGAGGGTCTGCTCCTCGACAAGGCGACGCTCACGTCGGTGGATCTGCGCGGCGCCACCGCACTCGACATCGCCGACGGACTCACCGCCCTGCGCGGCGCCACCGTCACCCCGCTGCAATTGATCGACCTCGCCCCGGCCTTCGCCCGCGCCACCGGCATCGTGGTCGCCGAACCGTGAACGCGCCGCCGATCCGCACGCCGACGGCGGATTTCGACGCGCCGTCGGCCGGACCGCCGCCGTGGTTCGTCCACCGCATAGATGCACAACGTGCCACGGCATCGGCCACGACCGGTGACGGCGGCGCGACCCGATACGACGTCACTCGACCATCGCCGACGCCGCGAGCACACTCACTTCTTCGGTTTGTCCGGCTTGTCCTTGCCTTTCCCGGGATCATCGCCCTTACCGGGATTGTCCGTGCCCACCTTGCCGTTGTCGGCCCCGTTGCGCTTGCCGGGTGGCTTCGGATCGGCGAGGTCGGCGTTGTCCGGGACGATCGCGACGGGTTGCCGCGGCAGCCGTGTCGCGACCGGGCCTGCACAGTCGAGTTCACACGGCAGTTCGGCCAGCGGTGTCACCGCGATCTGCGGCGCGGCGACCGGCGGCGACGGCACGTGGGTCGGGGCGTCGGGCCTGGTTGTCGGCGTGCCCGAATCGGACTCGATGATTTCCGGACCGCCCAACCACAGCGCACCCCCGATCACCGCGACCAGGCCGAGCAGTGCCGCCGCCGCCAGACAGGGCCGCTGCGGCATCGGCGCGCGAGTGCTCGCCGCGGGCATCGTGTAGCGGCGGATCACATTCGGCAGCGTCGGCCGGGTCTGTCGAGCGGTCACCGTGTGACCGACACCGACCGCCGCCATGTCCCGTCCGCTCAGCGCGGCGTGCGCGGCGGCCGCCAATTCTCCCGCGCTCGGCCAGCGTTCGTCGGGGTCCTTGGCCATGCCGCGCATGATGACCGCGTCCAGCGCCGCAGGCACCCGGGCGACCGTCGCACTGGCCGCGGGCGGGGGTCGCATGAGGTGGGCGTGCATCTGCTCGGGCGAATCGCTGTCACCGAACGGCCGCCCGCCGGTGAGCAATTCGAACAGCACGCAGGCCAGCGCGTACTGATCCGATCGGGCGTCGGCGGATCCGGTGAACCGTTCCGGGGCCAGATATCCGAGTGTGCCGACCGTGTGGCCGGTGGCGGTGATGGGCGGCTGGTCGACATGGGTCGCGGTGCCGAAATCGATCAGATAGACGAATCCGGTCGGTGTGACCATGAGATTCGCCGGTTTGACGTCGCGATGTACCAGCCCGATGTGGTGCGCGGCATCCAACGCGTCAGCGGCTTGTATGACGATACGGACCGCGCGGTCGGGTGCGAGTGGGCCGTTCGCGCGGAGGAGGGCGGCGGCGTTCAACCCTTCGACGAACTCCATGTCCAGGTAGAGGCGGCCCTCCAATTCGCCGTAGTCGTGGATCGCCACGGCGTGCGGGCCGCGTAGCTGGGCGGCGAGGCGGGCCTCTCTGGTGAAGCGCTGCCGGTGCGCGGAATCGGCGGCCGATTCCGTCGCGAACACCTTCAGCGCGACGTTCCGGTCGGCGCGGGTGTCGTGCGCGAGCCAGACCCGGCTCGTTCCGCCGCTGCCGAGTAGTCGTTCCAGGCGGTAATGGCCGAACCACCTCTCGCCCATATATCGAAAACCTCCGGTTGCCTTTCTGCTTCGGGAGTTACCCGAATTCCGCTCCTCGGCAGGAAATCGAGGGCGCGGTAGCGATGGGTCCGATCATTTCGCAGCCTCGCGGCTGTGCGTCGAAGAATCGGACGAAACAAGCGCGGATTCCTCGTCCACACACCGGGAGAATGCTGCCGCATCGGAGGGCGGGCGTCGCTCGGCGGGGTCGGCCTGCCGGTTCACGACGGTGGGCCCGCGTCGTTCGTCGAACCGCTCCCGTCGATCGTCACCTCGGGCGGGGGAGCGTCGGCGGCTCGCGGTGTGACGAGGTTGTCGAGCACCACGGCGATCTCGCGGTAGATCTTCGACGCGGTCTCCTTGTCCCTGGCCATGAAACCGCCGTGCGCGTTGAAATCGAGCAGTCGCAGATAGTCGACCAGTTGCGCGCCGGTCAATTCCACCGTGAGCCCGCCTTCGGGGGTCTCGGTCAACCGCCGCGGTTCCTCGATGGGCTTGTGTCCCGCACCGGTGCTGGTCCGCGCCCAAAGGTCACCGGGCAGCCGGAGCACCAGCAACGGGATACCGGCCGCCACGCGTTCCCGGTCGCCCTGCTCCGGCGGCGACTGCGTGCCACAACCCGTCAGCAGCAGCGCGACAACGGCGATGCCGAGGAGAAGCAACGACCGACCTGCCGGTCGAGACGATAACGCCATGGTGTGAGGCCCCCACTGTCGTCCTGATTGGTGAGGAGGACATACCCCGACACAGTGCGACAAACCGGTGTACCGGCCCAACGCACCCGATCGCGGCCGACAACGCTCGATTGGGCCGCGATTCTCGGGGTAGACAGCCCGCGCGCGGCGCTCGACAGGCGCGCACCGTCGACGCGGAGGAGGTAAGAACGATGAAAGCCGTTGTCTATCACGGACCGCGCGATCTCGCGGTCGAGGAAGTTCCCGACGCGCGGATCGAACGCCCCACCGCCGCGCTGGTGCGCATCACCTCGACCAATATCTGCGGTTCGGACCTGCACATGTACGAGGGATCGAGAACGGGAAGGTGCTCGGACACGAGAGCCTCGGCGTGTCCCCACGAACCGCCCCTCGACCGAGCGCCGCAAGCCTACGAGCGGTTCGACGCGCGCGAGGACGGCTGGACCAAGGTGGTCCTGCATCCGTGGCGGCCCTGAGATGATGCGCCGATCCACCGTCGTCCGGGTCCGCCCCGAAGACGGGACCGGGCTGTCGGTGACGCTGGCGGTGCCCGGATATCGCGCGTTCGCCTTCACCGCCACCGCACTTCGGGTGCCCACCGCGACGGGTGAGTTGCTGATCGAGGCCGGTCACCCGTCGTGCGTGATACCGCTGGACATCGGTCCGTTCACGGTGGACGCCGGGGCGCGCACCTGGCTCGCGGCACTGCACGGCGGTGAACTGCGCGTCGCGGACGACGAGATCGACATCGTCGCCGCCACCATCGAATTCGCCGATCGTATCGATGTGGACCGGGCGCGCGCCGCGCAGGCCGACGCCGCGCACCGGCTCGAACACGATCGCGACGATCGTGCGGCGCTGCTCGCGCTACGGAGGGCGAATGTGCGCCTGGCCGTCGCCGCGCGTGTGCACCCGTCACCCGGCGCGCGGCGCTGAACGACCCGGCCGGTGCGGGCCCGATCCAGCTGTCCCTGCGGAGCGCGCTCGTCGGTCGGGTTCAGGTCAGACCGACATGGCGCGGGCCGCATGTGCCCGCGCGCATCGCCCGGTCTCCTCGACCGATGGCTACGCCGTTCGGCTCTCGACGACCGCTCAGTCCTCGATGACGACGTCGACAGTGCGCACGAAAGGAAGCTCGGCGATGTGGTCGGCGGCTTGCGTGGTGGCGCCGATCGTGACAGCGTCGGGATACTCGCCGTAGATCACCATCGCTCCCACCGATTTCAGCCTGCTGGTGAACTCGGACTCGTCTTCGCCCGATGGTTTGTCGATCAACGGGATGAATCGAACGCGGAACACTGTGGAGTCGTTCTGCACGGTGAGCTCCCTTCTGGACGTCGTCGGCCTCGGGAAACGATCGGTGAAG
Organism: Nocardia bovistercoris; assembly: GCF_015674855.1. GTDB lineage: Bacteria > Actinomycetota > Actinomycetes > Mycobacteriales > Mycobacteriaceae > Nocardia > Nocardia bovistercoris. Next base: position 55,582 of record NZ_JADMLG010000018.1, read on the forward strand.
ATGTGGCGGACGCACGACCCGCCGTAACGGGATTACCGCGTATCGCGCGTACGAAACGACCGCTCCGATTCTGCACCCGCACGGGCGCCACTCAGGTGTAGGCCGTCGGAGTATGGCGTGCCGCGGGTGTCGAGCATGCCGAGGACGGTCGACGCCTCAAGCAGCGCGGCCTGCAACGAAAGCCCTCGGGAGATTGCCCGACAGGCCGGACCGGCCTGCGCTCGCGCCAACGTCACCGTGGTGCGAGCGCGAACGAAGCAGCGGACACCCTCGGGTGTCCGCTGCTTTCGCGTATTCGGGTGGGATGGTGGAATCAGCCGATTGCCTTGTGGCCGTTTGTGCGTCCGATTTCGATCTTGCGCGGCTTGGCCTTCTCGGCCACCGGGATCACCAGACGGAGCACACCGTCGGTGTAGTCGGCGCGAATGTTGTCGGTGTCGAGTCCTTCGCCGAGGAACAGTTGGCGGCTGAACACGCCGCGCGGGCGTTCGGCGGCGATCATCGACCGGTTGGCGTCGAGGGCGGGCCTGGTGGCGCGCACGGTGACGACATTGCGTTCGATGTCGAGGTCGAGGGTTTCGAGATCGATGCCGGGCAGGTCGAGTTCCACGAAGAATTCCGTGCCGTCGCGCCAGGCGTCCATCGGCATGACGGCGGGGCGGGCCGCGGTACCGAATGCCTGCTGGGTCAGGCGGTCCAGGTCGCGGAAGGGATCGGTGCGCATGAGCATGGTTGCCATTGTCAACACTCTCCGTTCGTTGCGTCTGTGGCAGAAAATCTCTGCCGGTTGACATAGATTTGTTTTAGCACTCAAAGTAGGTGAGTGCAAGGCGTTAGGCTAGAAAATCTTCGAGCGATACGAGGAGGGCGCGCATGAGCGAGTGGCGAGAGCGTCGGCTGCCCGATCCCGGCCGGGCGGTGTACGCGATCTCGGTGGCCGCGGACCTTTCGGGTCTCGCCGTGCAGACCTTGCGGCTGTACGAAACGCACGGGCTGATCACGCCCGCCCGCAGTAACGGCGGAACCCGGCGATACAGCGGCGACGACGTGGCGCGGCTGCTCAGGATCGCGACATTGGCGGCGGAGGGCATCAACCTCGCCGGTGTCCGCCGAATCCTCGAACTGGAGGATCTGGTGACCCGGTTGCGAGCGGAGAATTCGCGGTTGCGTCGCGAACAGCAGTGATGACGCGGACCGGTCAGGAATCGAGAAGCATCGCGGGCGCCCTGGCTTCTAGCGTTGTTTCCATGAACATCACCACTGATCGAGCAACCATCGAAACCGTCGTCCTCGAGGTGTCGGACCCTGCCGCCGCCTCGACCTTCTACGCCGAAGCGTTCGGATTGGGCGACCGACTCGGTGTGCGGGCGACCGACGCGCCGACCACCGGATTCCGCGGCTTCCTCCTTTCGCTCGTGGTATCGCAGCCGAGCACCGTGGACAGCCTGGTCGGCAGCGCGGTGGCGGCGGGCGCGACGACACTCAAGCCCGCCAAGAAGAGCTTCTGGGGCTACGGGGGCGTGGTGCAGGCTCCCGACGGCGCCATCTGGAAGATCGCGACCTCGGCGAAGAAGGACAGCGGCCCCGCGACCCGCGAGATCGATGACTTCGTGGTGCTGCTCGGCGTCGAGAATGTGAAAGCCACCAAGCAGTTCTATGTGGAGCAGGGTCTGGCGGTGGCGAAGAGTTTCGGTAGCAAATACGTGGAATTCGAGGCCGCGTCCGCATCGGTGAAGCTCGCGCTCTACGGTCGCCGCGCCGCCGCCAAGGATGCGGGCGTCGCGCCCGAGGGCACTGGATCGCACCGGATCGTCCTCGGTGGAGCCGCGGGTGCGTTTGCCGACCCCGATGGATTCCGATGGGAGACCGTGCGACGTTGAGGCGCGGGCGCGTCGGCAGCGCGGCAACCGTTAAGTCAACAGTAGATACTCCAGTTTTTGATTCGGTATGCGTCGACCGTAGGTAAGCTGCGGTCGTCGCGGTACTACGCCGACGCTGAACGACAGGAGTGGATACCCATGAGCTCTCCGGTGACCGGGCGAAAGTATCGGGTCGCGCAATGGGCGACCGGCAGCGTCGGCAAGGCGGCGATCCGACACTTCGTCGCCAGCCCGTCCTTCGAACTGGCCGGGGTGCTCGTATACAGCGCGGACAAGGTCGGTCTGGACGCGGGCGATATCGCGGGCACCGCGCCGACCGGCGTGCTCGCCACCGACGACGTCGAACACATCATGGGACTCGACGTCGACTGCGTCTTCTACGCGCCGATCCTGCCCGACGTCGAGGCGATCTGCCGCCTGCTCCGCTCGGGCAAGAACGTCGTGACCACCTGCGGGCCGTTCCATCGCACCGACGACACCGCGGCGGCGCTCGACCTCATCGAGCAGGCATGTCGCGACGGCGGCGCCTCCTACCACACCGGCGGCATCCATCCCGGATACGCGGGCGACCTCCTGCCGCTCACGCTCGCACGCATCACCAGTCGTGTCGACAGCGTCGAGGTGTTCGAGGTGGTCAATTTCCGCCAGGAGCCCTCGAAGTACATCGAGTGGATCGGCATGGGCAAGGACCCGAAGGAATTCTTCGCCGGGCCGACCCTGCTCGGTGCGGCGGTACCCGCGTTCGCGCAATCCATGGCCGTCATCGCGGACGGGTTGGGCCGGACGATCGACAAGGTGACCATCGCCGATATCGAGGTCGCCGTCGCCACCGCCGACATTCACTATGTCGGGACCGAAACCAGCGACATCCCCGGAGTCGCCGGGGTGGTGCGCGCGGGCACCGTGGCCGGTCAGCATCACCGATGGACCGCGTGGGTGGACGGCGCGCCGCTGATCGTCTTCAACGCCGTCTACACGATGGGCGACCAGGATCTGAGTCCCGCGTGGAACGCCGGTGACAGCCACTACCGCATCGTCATCTCCGGTGACCCGCCCAGTGAGATGATCCTGCGCGCCGCCACCGGACCCGACGGTCACGCCCCCTATCTCGGCTACACCTGGACCGCGATGGCGGCGGTCAACGCCATTCCCGCGGTGTGCGAATCCGCGCCGGGGCATGTCGGTCACGTGGAGGTCGGCCTGCCCCGGCTGCCCGGTGTGCTCCGGCCCTAGCCGACACGATCACACGGCGAACGCGGGCAGATGGCGGGCCAGCAGCGTCGAAGCGTCGGCGGGTGCGCGGCCGATCAGTTCCGCGACCGTACCGGTGACCGAGGCGTGCAGTCCGGCCTCCACGCTGCGGTCGATGCCGAGCGCGACCTCGACGTAGTAGTCCGGCACGCCGCGCGCGGCCATCGCCTCGCGCATCTGCTCGGGAGTGGCTGTCGCATAGGTGATCTCGCGTCCGAGGAGCTCGCCGAGGATCGCCGCGATCTCGTGCAGGGTGAGAGCTTCGGGACCCGTCAGGTCGTAGGTGTGGCCGCGCAGGGCGGGATCGAGGACGACGGCGGCCGCGACCTCGGAGATGTCGTGCGGGGCGATCATCGCGATCCGGCCGTTCGGGGAGGTGCCGAACCAGCGTCCGGTGGCCTTGATCGACGGTGCGGCGGTGCGCAGCAGATTGGTCGTGAAGTACGCCGGGCGCAGAATCGTGTGCGGCACACCGCTGTCGGCGAGGTGACGTTCGATGTCGGCGTGCCAGCGGCCGACCGGATTGGGGGAGTCGGGCACGGTGTCGATGGTGGACAGTTTGATCAGGTGCGGCAGAGCGGCTTTCGCGGCGGCGTCGATGAACGCCTTCTCCAGTTCGGTCTGACGCGGATCGGTACCCACCGACAGGAACGCGATGTCGACATCGCGCAGAGCCTCGGCCAGCAACGCGGCATCGTCGAGCGGTCCGACCTGGATCTCCACTCCGGCAGACCCGCCGAGCGCTGTCTCGGCCCGGTCGCGGTCACGGGCCAGAGCGCGGATCGGAAGGTTCTCCCCGCGCAGGCGCCTGGCCAGCCCTGCGGCGACTTGGCCGTTGACGGCGGGAATGAGCACGGTCACGACGCACCTCGCGTTCACTTGACTTTAGTTGACTGAAGTGAGCGTAGTCGGATCGGTGAACGTCCGCAACGAACTCGTGATCGCCGAATTCGACACCCCGCGGCGACAGCCGCGCTGACCGGGTCTGCCTGCCGATCCGCCATCGCGCTACTCGCCGCGGTGACCGCCGTCCACTTCGCCGCCTGCACGGCGGTTTCATGGCCGTTGCCGCGCTGCCCGCGTCGCCTCCTGCGGCTTCCGCGGTGGATGCTGTTGGCGCCGATCGCATTACCGGCGCAGGCAGGCGCCAGGTGAGGTCAGGGCAGGATATTCGGAACTATCTGCGGAGCGCGCTCGGCGACTTCGGATCCGAGCAAGGTGCCCACGTAATACCCGGCGTAGGTTCCGATCACACCGCCGATGATGCCGCCCGCCACGATGCCGATCGGCGCCGCCGCGCCCGCGCTGAGCGGTGTGGCGAGCACCGCGCCCGCCGCGCCGCCGAGCAACGCTCCGGACAGTCCGCCGATGATCTGGCCCGCAGTCTGGCCGATCACGGCCGCGTTCTCGTTCACACCGGCGATCTCGGTCGCGCGCGCCACCGGCGAACCGGCCGGAGTAGATTGCGCCGCAACAGGTTCGACGGCTGCTCGGAATTCCGGTATGCCGACGGCGGACACGGGCGCGGAAATCGACGCGGCCCGGATCGAGTGCGTGACGGGCGACGGCGATTCGAGCGCGGGCTCGGACGCGCTCGCCGGCGCGGCTTGGGCGTTCGCGGTTCCGACGGAGCCGAGGGCGATGACCGCGGGCACGGCGACGGCGATCGGAATCCCGCGCAGCGCCTTGCTTCGTTCGCTCACCGCGCGATGCCTGCCCGCCATAAGGTTTCACCTCTCCGTGCATTCGACTCGTGTCGCCCGAGTATCGTCGGGCGCTCGCCGATCGCACCAGAAATGTGATCTGGTTCGCCCGCGTGCTCCTCGGCTATCGACATCCGTTATAGGGAGATTCGGTGCCGGGCCGGTCGGCATCGAACGTGCCGCCGGGCGGCGTCGAATGCCGACCGTCCCGGCGGGAAGATCAGCTGAAAGGTCCGGGGAACTGCCGGCCGACGCACTGGCCGGTCAGCAGGCTCCACACGATGGTCGTCAGGATATCCAGAACAACGGAGTTCATCGTCACCCTCTCGTGGTCATGGGTTCGCCGAGATATCACCGCGTCGGGCGGCGCGCTGAACAGTAGCCGACTGGTTGCGACCACTGGATTCGACAGCGCATCGCAACCGAACTCTCTGGCGCGTCGTCGGCGTGGCGGCGGTGCGCGGGGCACTCGCGAAGGAACCTCCTCGAATCCGGACCCATCCGTGATGCCGTCGTCGCCGAAGACTCGATGTCCCCACAGACTCGAGAAAGGGCCAGGTCGTGCGAGCTGGTGCATTGCGCATTCACCCGCCGAAATCGGCGAATCCGTACGGGTGCGCGCCTTCGCCGTGGCGGGCACGGTCGCGGACGACTCGCCGGTACACGACGTGGATCGCGCTGGTCGCCACCGCATTGCTGATCGGCATCCTGATGTCCGCGCCCGTCCAAGCCCAGCCCGATTCGACCGAACCGGGCCCCGGCCTGTTCGCGGTTCGCCCGCTCGACGATCTCGACCGCGTCCTCACCGTCGACCCGGCGTCGAAAGCGGCGATCTGCGAGCCGGACAGCGACGAGCCCGACCAGCTGATCCGCATGCGCCCGGTGCGCCGCGTCTACAACGTGCTCAACCTGCGCACCGATCAATACCTCGGCTACTACAGCGACGGTCGCACCGGCTGGGACGATCAACTCGCGGAATGGCAGGTCGTCTCGGTCGACGGTTTCGGGGAGGGCGTCTACACGATCCGCGTCGTCGCCCTCGACGGCCCGTCCGCCAGGGTTCTCACCTACCTCGGTTCCGGCATGACCGGTCTGCGCCCCGCCGCCGCACCCGGAGACCCCGCGTATACCGCGCAGCTGTGGAAATTTGAGCGCGAAACCGGCAATCGCCCCTACTCGGGAGAGCTGGACTCGCCTACCGGTTCCTAACCGGCGACCCGGTCACCTCCTGGGCGGCCGCGTGGAAGTCGACTGTGATCGGTATTCCCGCCCGCGCCCGCTCACCGCGCCTGCCCGCCCGAGGATTTCGGCTGTCCGCGAATTCGTCTCGTACCACCCGGCTCTCGCCGAACCGAGCGGGCCGCGGACACGTCAGTCGCTCAGGAGCCTCTGGGTCGCCTCGTAGACCGCACGCCGATATTCCCGATCCCGTGAGCGCGCCGAGGACAGCTTCACCCGGCCTTTGTCTTCGGCACGGACCGCACGCAGGTAACTGCCGGTCGGATGCGCTTGGTCGCCGACGGCCGTCGTCACCACCGTGCGAGCGGGCCGCTCCGGCGCGGACATCAGGAGCCCGCCGACCATGCCGATGAGTCGCAGCGGACCGCCCGCGCTGCGCTGGAATCCGGTCCGCACCGCCCCCGGATCCACCGCGTACACCGCGATCCGATCACGCCACCGCTCGGCGAGTTCGTAGGTGTAGGCGAGATTGGTGAGCTTGCTCGTCGCATACGCCCGCATCTGCGACCATTCCGCCGGGAAGGTCCAGTCCTCGACCGGACGGGCCCTCGCCTCCAGATAGGAGGTCACCATGATCACCCGTGGCGGCACGTCCGGTCGCCCGTCGACGGGCCGGAGATGGAATTCGAGGCCACGGGCGAGTCCCGCGACCGCCAGATGGTTGACGGCCATGGTCCGCTCGACCCCGTCCGCGGACACCGCACGCCGATCGAATGCCGCACCCGCGTTGTTCACCAGCACGTTGATTCCGTCCGGAGCCGCATGCCGCACCTGATCGACGAGTTCGCGTACCCCCGAAAGTGTTTCGATGTCTGCGTACACCGGCACCACCCTGCCCTGCTCCGCGCCGATCCGCGCAACGGCCTCCGCCGCCCGTTCGACGCCGCGCCCGTGCACCAACACCGTGGCGCCGAGTCGCGCCAGCCCGCGAGCCACCGAGAACCCGATACCGCTGGTCGCTCCGGTCACCAGCACGGTCGAAGCGGAGTGATCCGCCGAAGAATTCGTTGTGTCCATTGCTTCCATTCTCGGAGTCCGGAATGGAATAGCCATACCAACACGCATTCGGCAGCGAATACGCGCAATGCGCGTGTTCATGGAATCAGACTTCACCGTCTATCACCTTCGGCGTGGTCGTCCGCCGCCGTCGACACCACGCCGGACCATCGCCGACCGGCAGCGGACGCCCAATTCGCAGGGCTGCTTTGTCCGTGTCCCCCAACGCTGGCGCGTCGGGGCTGTGTCGGTTGGTCGGATATCCATGCTCACCGGCCGTGGTGTCGAGGTCGGCGTCGTCGGCGACCTCGGCACGGTCACGGTGTGGTTGGTCGGCGAAGTCGTTGATGGAAGGGAGTCAGAAGAACGGGTGGGGGTTGGGTGTCTGTTCGGGGATTTGCTGGACGACGTCCCAGTGTTCGGCTATTCGCCCGGCCTTGGCGCGGAACAGGTCCACCGCGGCGATCCCGGGGCCGGAACCGGTATCGATGTGGGTGTGCACGGCGGCGTAGTCGCCGTCGACCAGCAGGTGGCGTACCGAAACGGTGCTGGTGTGCAGCCATTGCGCGGAGTGCAGGTAGGCCGCGAACGCCGCGCGGCCGGGGCCTGCGACGCCGGGGTTGTGGGATCGGAAGTCCTCGTGCAGCAGCTCCAGGAAGCCGCCGAGGTCACCGCTGGTGAAGCGGGTCACCGCCGTTGTCACGAGATCGCGCGTTGTTGTCGTCATATCCTGAACGACGAGCGCGGCACCGATGCCGTCACACGTGTGACGCGGGTACCCCGCGCGACGTCATCATGGGTGTGATGGACGACTTCGAATACGATCGCGTGGCCTTGGTCAAGCTCGCGCAGCGCATTGTCGGTGACGCCGCCGAAGCCGAGGACGTCGTACAGGAGAGCTGGTTGCGCTGGCACCGCGTGGACACCTCGACTCTCGACAATCCCCGTGCCTACCTGCACCGGCTGGTCACCCACCAGGCGATCGACCAGCTCCGGCGCGTGCGTTCCCGGCCCGAGACCGTGGCGCTGCCGGAGGATCTGGCCGGACCCGACAGCGATGGCGCCCTGGCGGAGGCGGTGTCGGCCGGAATGCTGTTGCTGCTGGAAACTCTCGATCCGGTCGAGCGGACGGTGTTCCTGCTGCACGAGGTCTTCGGTTATTCCCACGCCGAGATCGCCCCGGTCGTGGCGCGTACCGAGCGGGCGGTGCGGCAGTTGGCCTACCGCGCGCGTGGACGTGTCCGGTCACGGCAGTCGCGGTATCGCCCCACCCCCGCCGAACACCGTGTGAGCACCCTGCGGTTTCTGCTGGCCACGGATTCCGGTCAGCTGTTGTCCTATGCCGACTCGTGCGGCGCGGGCACCGGCGGTCGCTCGCCTACCGTCGGCGGCGGTGCCGAATCTCGCTGAGCGATGGACCTTACCGCTGGCGCCCGGCCCGGGGGCTGTGCGCACAGCAGCGTCACCGGGTTGCGCAGTGCAGCGGCGCTGCGCGCGCCGCTGCTCTGCCGCCACCGGCTCCGCATGAACCGGATGAGCGGCGGCAAGGATGGTATGCCCCCGCACCCGAGGGTCACCGTTACCGCTCCACCCTGATCGGCGACAGTCCTGCGACAGCGACGGAACGTTCACGCGTAGGCGGCATCGCGGTACCTGCGTACCGCCATTCGATTGCCGCATTTCGGCGAGCAGTAGCGCTGCCGTCCGTTGCGAGAGGTGCCCGCGAAAAGATGGAATAGCCATACCAACACGCGTTTTGCAGCGAATACGCGCAGTGCGCGTGTTCATGGGATCAGACGTTACCGTCTGGCACCCTCGGCGTGGCTGTCCGGTCGGCGGCCAGCGGGCGCGTCGATGCCTTGGCGTTCCTGAACAGCACCTTCCGCACGGTCGACGCCGTGCGGCAGGTGCGTGTGCTGATCATCGACGCCGCGCGCACCGGTGCGCGGGGCAGTACTCGGGTCGTGAGCGGCGTCGAGGTATGCGGCGTGCAGGTCCAGGAACGCGACATCCATGTGGGCGTTCGTTCGGGCCGGGGGTTGATCGTCGTCGTGCCGTAATACGCTGCGTCTCTTGCATATTAGTCCCCGCTCGGAGCGGCGGTCGACGGGTTGTCCTTTGCGCAGGCAACAGGGCAACCCCTTGTCCGGTGGTGTGCGCGAGCGCAATGCTGGAATCAGTCTCCGGCGTTGCGGACTGCACATTCCGAAGACGTCTCGCGATTCGCACGGCGTCTCGTCGAATTCCTCTCGTCGAATTCCATTGGGGGCAATGTTGTATTTCGACTTCCCATCCGGCCGCATCGTGTCGGCAGCGCTGTTCGACTCCGGGCGGTAGCGTTGACTTCCTTATCCAGGTTGCCGAATCAATCGGCCGACATCGTCGCGGACGCGCTGACAGAATTCTCCTCGGCGCCGCCGCAGACCCGTATGCTGCTGCACGCGGACGGTTCGACGACAGCACTGTTGGAGGCGCTGGTCGCCGCACCCCTTTCGGTACAGGTGGAACAGCAGCGCGTGATCCGGGCGGACGACGTCTCCGATGTCGTCCGCGATCTGCTCGGCGCCGCGCGCTCGGCGATGGTGGTCGAGCGCCGATCCCGAATCCTCGCCGTCGAACGCGATGTCGTCAGCGTGAACAGGGTCATCTTCGCCGGTCCCGATCGCGAGGCGCTGGTCCCGCCCGAGGATGTACTGCTCGGCCCGCACCTGCGCGATATCGGTCTCGCCGTTCGGCGCACCCGGTTGGCGGCTTCGCGGGAATTCTGGCCCGCGCACGGTCCGCGGGTGCGCTGCGGCAGCAAGACATACGTCATGGAATGCGGTTTCGCGGGCCGGGTGTATGTGCACGAACGGTTCAACCCCGAATTCGTCCCGCTGTAGAGGAGGCGGTATCGCGTGAAGAAGGCGCTGATCACCGGTATCACCGGGCAGGACGGGTCCTATCTGGCCGAATTGCTGCTCGGTAAAGGTTACGAAGTTCACGGACTGGTACGGCGGAGTTCGTCGTTCAATACCCGACGGCTCGATCACATCTATCGCGATCCGCACGAATCCGGGCGCCGACTGTATCTGCACTACGGCGATATCGGTGACGCGAGCAGATTGGTGACGCTGCTCGCTCGGATCGAGCCCGACGAGGTCTATCACCTCGCCGCGCAATCGCATGTGCGCGTCAGTTTCGACGAGCCCGAGCACACCGGCGATGTCACCGGCATCGGCACCACCCGATTACTCGAGGCGATTCTGATATCGAAGGTCGACACCCGCTTCTATCAGGCGTCCTCGTCGGAAATGTTCGGCGCCGCGCCGCCGCCGCAGGACGAGCAGACCATCTTCTATCCGCGCAGTCCCTACGGCGCGGCGAAGGTCTACAGCTATTGGATGACGCGCAACTATCGGGAGGCGCACGGGATCTACGCGGTCAACGGGATCCTGTTCAACCACGAATCTCCCCGTCGCGGTGAGACATTCGTGACCCGCAAGATCGCCAAGGCGGCGGCGCGGATCAAGGCGGGCCTGCAATCGCGAGTCTATCTCGGCAATCTCGACGCGATCCGGGACTGGGGATACGCGCCGGAATACGTCGAAGGGATGTGGCAGATGATGCAACTCGACGAGCCGGCCGACTACGTGTTGGCCACCGGAGTGGGAACCACGGTGCGCGAATTCGCCGAACAGTGCTTCGCCCACGTCGGATTGGATTGGCGCGAACACGTCCGCCACGACGAGGTATATCTGCGGCCCGCCGAGGTCGAGTCGCTGATCGGCGATGCCACCAAGGCGCGTTCGGCGTTCGGCTGGAAGGCGCACACCTCGGCCGACGAGCTGGCGCGGATCATGGTCGAGGCCGAACTCGCGCTCCCCGAGACGGCGTCGACCCGATGAGCGCCGCTACCCACGGGAGTTGGCGCACCGCGCTGGACCGGCGGGCGCGCGGCGGTTGGCGCGAGCGGCTGCGCCATCCGCTGCGAACATCGTTTCCGACGACGGCCGAGCTGCGCGAGCGCCGACACCGCGGCCTCGGCGCGACCTCGACGGCGCGGACGTTCTGGGGGCAGCCGATGACGATCGCGCTGCCCGAGGAGGTGTCGATCGCGATCCACCGACACGGATTCGTCGACTACGACCTCACCGCCTACCTGCTGGCGCATCTGCGCGACGGCGCGACGATTCTCGACGTCGGTGCGCATATCGGTTACTACACGATGCTGACCAGCGCGCTGATCGGACCGCGGGGCGCGGTGGTGTCGTTCGAGCCGACGCCCTCGACATTGACGGTGCTGCGCGAGAACGCCGCCCGGCGCCCGAATGTCACCGTCGTTCCCGCCGCCGTGTGGTCGGCCCGTGACGAATTGGAGTTCCACGACCACGGTTTGGGCTACAGCGCCTACAACTCGGCGTTCCAGGCCAGGTTGCCCGAGGCCGTGCGGGTCCGGCTGCCGTCGAACGAACTCAGGGTCGAGGCGGTCTGCCTCGACGACTATGTTCGCGAGTCGGGGATACGCGCCGACTTCGTCAAGATCGATGCCGAAAGCGCTGAGGCGCATGTGCTCTCGGGAATGCGGGAGATGCTGGCGCGGCAACGTCCGGTCCTTTCGCTCGAGGTCGGAGACCTCGAGGTCGCGGGCGCTCCCCACAGCCGGGAGCTGGTCGAGACGGTGATCGCCGCCGGGTACCGGGTCTGGGAGTTGCGCGACGGCGAGCCGGTGCCGCATCAGCCGCGCGAGGTCTACGACTACCAGAACCTGATATTCACCCCCGCCGACCGGAAGGACGAATGATGTTGCACGATCTGATAATTCGCAACGGCACGGTGTGCGACGGCTCAGGTTCGCCCGTCCGCACCGCCGATGTCGCGGTCGATGACGGCGTCATCACGCGGGTGGGCCGGGTGGGCGGTGACCGCGGCCGAACCGAGATCGACGCCGACGGCCACCTGATCACTCCCGGTTTCGTGGATATCCACACCCACTTCGACGGGCAGGTCAGCTGGGATCCGCAACTGACGCCGAGTTGCTGGCACGGCGTGACCACCGTCGTGATGGGCAACTGCGGTGTCGGCTTCGCACCCGCGGCGCCGGAGCGCCACGACTGGCTGATCGGCCTGATGGAAGGTGTCGAAGACATTCCCGGCGCGTCGCTGTCGGAGGGCATCCGCTGGGAATGGGAGAGCTTCCCCGAATACCTCGACGCCGTGGCGGCGATGCCGAGGGCGATCGACGTCGCCGCGCAGGTACCGCACGGCGCGCTGCGGGCCTATGTGATGGGCGAGCGCGGCGCGGCCGATCAACCGCCGACCGAGGCCGATCTGGAGCGGATGTGCGCGCTGGTCCGGGAGGGGTTGCGCGCGGGCGCGATAGGCTTCTCGACCTCGCGCACCCTGACCCATCTGGCGATCACCGGTGATCCGGTGCCGGGTACCTTCGCGGCCGAGGACGAATTGTTCGCTCTGGGTGGCGTACTCGGCGCCGAGGGGACCGGGGTGTTCCAGCTGGTGCCGCTCGGCGCGGGCGGTGAGAAGGTCGACGATCCGCTCGGCGAGATCGCCTGGATGCGCAAACTGTCCGCCGTGGTCGGTCGTCCGATCACCTTCGGCCTGTTCCAGAACGACAACGACCCCGACGGATGGCGCGAACTGTTCCAGATCGCCGAGGACGCGGTGGCGAGCGGGGCGGATCTACACCCGCAGGTGGCGGGCAGGCCGTTCAGCGTCATCATCAGCCTCGACTCCACCCATCCGTTCCACAAGCGACCGTCCTACCGGCAGATCGCGCACCTGGATGCCGCCCGGCGGCGCGCGGCGATGCGCGAACCCGCTCTGCGCGAACGGATTCTGAGCGAACGGCCGGTCGGCTCCGATCCGCGCTCGGCGCTGTTCCCACAGGGATACGAGCGGCACTTCCCGATGAGCGCCGAGGCACCGGACTACGAGCCCGCGGCGGATAAGTCCTTCGACGCGCTCGCCCGTCGCGCCGGTGCGAACCCGGAGGCGCTCATCTACGACTTCCTCGCCTCCGACGACACCAGCGGCATGATATTCCGGCCCCTGCTCGGCTATTCGGAGTTCACGCTCGACCCGATCCGGGAGATGCTGCTGCACCCGCAGGCGGTGCTCGGACTCAGCGACGCGGGCGCGCACTGCCGTCTGATCTGTGACGCGAGTACGCCGACGTCGATGCTCACGCACTGGGCGCGCGACCGTGATCGCGGTGCCAGGTTGCCGCTGGAATTCATTGTCCGCAAACAAACCTACGATACCGCCCGGCTCTACGGGCTGCGCGACCGCGGCCTGCTCCGTCCCGGATACCGCGCCGACATCAATGTGATCGACATGGAGACATTGCGCCTGCGGGCACCGGAATTCGTGTTCGACCTGCCCGCGGGTGGCGGTCGGCTCATCCAGCGGGCCGACGGGTACGCCGCGACCGTGGTGGCGGGCGAGATCACCTACCGCGACGGTCAGGCGACGGGTGCGCTGCCCGGCCGCCTGGTGCGCGGGACGAAATCCGGGCCGGTGCCGCGGTGAGCGCGGCGGCCGGAACGACATCATCTGGGAGGACAGGATCATGACCGAAGTCGTCGGAAAGCTCCGTCTCGACGGGTCGAAGGAATTGCTCGCGCGCGGCAGGTCGGTCGATGCCACCCTGTCCGAGGAAGACTACGTGATCGCTCGGGACCGTCTGGTGGAGGGCGCGTACCCGATCTTCGGCGAACGTGCCCGCGGCGCGCGGGTGTGGGATGTGGACGGCAACGAATATCTCGACTTCATGCTGGCCTACGGCACGATCATCCTCGGCCACGCCGACCCGGCGGTCTCGGACGCGGCGCGGCGTGAGATCGAGGAGGGCTTCTCGATCACGCTACGCAAGCGGATTCACGTCGAGCTGGCCGAGCGGCTGGTGGCGACCATCCCCGGGGCGGAACGGGTCTTCATTCTCAAAACCGGGTCCGACGCCACCAGCGCGGCGGTACGGCTGGCGCGCGCGTACACCGGTCGCGACCGGGTGGTGCGCTGGGGTTACAACGGCTGGCACGACTGGGCGGCGCAGCGCCCCGGCGGCATACCGGACACGGTGCGTTCCCAGGTCGCTACGTTCGACTACAACGATTTGGACAGTCTGCGTACGGTATTCGAGCGCCACTGCGGCGAGATTGCCTGCCTGCTGCTGATGCCGTTCGAATTGGAAGCGCCCGCACCGGGTTTCCTTCAGGGCGCGATCGACATCGCGCACGAGCACGGCGCGCTGGTGGTCTTCGACGAGATGCGTTCGGGATTCCGTGTCTCGTTGGGCGGCGCGCAGGAATTGTTCGGTGTGCGAGCCGATCTAGCGACCTTCAGCAAGGCCATGGCCAATGGCTGGGCGGTATCGGCACTCACCGGACGCGCCGATGTGATGGCCATGGTCGGCAGGACCCACATCTCCTCCACCTTCTATAGCAATACGGTGTCCATGGCCGCGGCGGTCGCGACGATCGACCAACTCGCCGACGGTTCGGCGCTGGCCAGGATCGAGACCATGGGCAGGCGTTTACAGGACGGGCTCGCGGCGTCGGCGCGCGAGCACGGTGTTCCCGCGCGGATGCTCGGGGTACCGCAGATGCCGTTCCTCGCCTTCGATCATCCCGCCCCGGAACGCGCACAGGCGCTGCGTGACACATTCTTCGCCGAGACCACCCGCCGCGGGGTGCTGCTGCACCCGACACACCACTGGTTCGTGTGCGCGGCCACCACCGACGCCGACATCGAGTTCGCACTCGACGCGGGCGAGCAGGCGATGCGGCTGGCGGCGGGTGTGGCATGAGCGCGAGCACCGATGTGGCGATCTCGGCGATGCTGCGGACCCGACTGGCCCGGCGCCTAGGCGAGGAGGACGCGCTGTCCTGGCTGAGCGACACCGAACCGCTGGCCGAGGCCGGGGTCGATTCGATCCTGATCATCGGGATCGTCGGCGAACTGGAACAGCAACTCGGCGTCACCCTCGGTGACGACGCGGTGCTGGAGGCGGCGACCATCGGTTCGCTCGCGGCCGCGCTGAGCCGAGGGGAACGCTCGTGAGTGTAGGAACGCGGCCCGACCGGTCGCAGACCTCGATCACCGCCGACACCGTCGCGATCACCGCGCTCGGCGTCTGCGGCCCGAGCGGAGTCGGGGTGCGCGCCCTGTGGACGGCGCTGGCCGATGGTGTGTCGCATCTGCCTCCCATCACCGAGTTCGATGTCTCGGCGGCCACCGTGCGCCGCGCGGGCCGGGTACCAGGCGTCAGTCCCGAAGCACGCGACGGCACCGGCGACGGGCCGGGATGGCGCGCGCTCGACCTCGCGGAAATTGCTGTGCGCGAGGCGATATCGGGCCTGGACGCGGACGCGCTGGAACGGACCGCGCTGGTACTCGGCACCACCGACCCCGGTGCGGTGCCACCGCGGCACGGGCAGATGGCGGGTGATCTCGCCGCGGCCTGCGCCCGGCGGGTCGGCTTGGGCGGGGAGGCAATCACGGTCGCGAGCGCGTCGGCCGCGGGCGCGGCGGCCATCGGCATCGCGCGCGATCTGATCGCCACCGGCGCCGCGCCCTCGGTCATCGCGGGCGGCGCCGACGCGGTGACCGATATGGCCTTCCTCGGATTGAACGCACTGCGCACCCTCGGCCCGGAGGGATGCAGGCCGTTCAGTTCGCGGCGGCGCGGTATAGGCCTGTCCGAGGGCGCGGCCGTACTGCGGCTCGAACGGCACGCAGGCAGGTCCCCCGAGGCGGGCGGTGGCGAGTCACCCGAGGTGAACGGCGGCGGGCTGCCCGAGGCGGCGGGGGGCGGCCTGCCCCAGGTGAACGGTGACGGGCGGCCCCGAGTGATCGGTGGCGAGTCGCCTGTGTCGGCGGCAGGCGGACCGCCGGTGTCCACGGGTGGCGAATCGCAGGCGGTCGTGCTGGCGGGATGCGGATTGACCAATGCCACAACGCATCTGGCTGCCCCCGGTGCGGACGGCATCGAGTTGGCGGTGCGCCTCGCGCTGGCCGACGCCGGGCTCGGGCCCGAGGACGTCGATTTCGTCAATGCCCACGGTCCCGGCACGCGCCGGGGCGACGATGCCGAGATCGCGGCGCTGCGCGCGGTTTTCGGCGCGCGGTTGTCCTCGGTTCCGGTGAACAGCCTCAAGGGTGTGCTGTGGCATCTACAGGGCGGGGCGGGCGCCGTGGAAGCGCTCGCCTGCGCGCTGTCGCTCATCCACGGTGCGGTCACCCCGACCTGGGGCTCCGATCCGGTCGATCCGGCCTACGCGGATCTGGACCTGGTCGGCGGCACCGTGCCGCGGCCGGTCCCCGGACTGCGCACCGCCCTGACCATCTCGTGCGGGCTCGGTGGCATGAACACCGCGCTCGTCCTGCGGAGGCCGTCATGAACGAACCCGTCCTGATCACCGCCGCGGTATCGGGTCCGGTGGATACCGAGCCGCTGTGGCGCGCGCACGCCGCAGGGGCGGACGGAAGGCGCGAGGTCGACAGGCTCACCCGCGCGCTACCCGAACGCATCGCGGAGATCGCGGGCGCCGCGTTGGAGAACGGCCCCGACCCCGAGCGCACCGGCTGCGTCGTGGGTTCGGCCTACGGGTCGGGTCACGTCGCCGAGACCATCCGTGCCAGGCTCGACGCGGACGCCCGATCCTCGCTGGCACCGGAATCGTTCATCTACTTCAACGCGCACGGCATCACGTCCCTGCTGTGCCTGCGGCATCGGCTGCGAGGGTTCAGCACGACGATTCTCGGAGCCGAGGCGGGTATGCAGGCGCTCGCGGTCGCGCTGCGCAGGTTGCGGATGGACCCGAGCCGTCCGCTGCTCTGCGGCGGCTACGAGATGCTGAGTCCGGCCGCCGCTGCGGCATTGCACACCGACCGCACGCCGGGTTCGGTGGCATTCCTGGTGTTGGAGAGCGCGTACGAAGCCCGTGCTCGCGGCGCTTCTGTGCTGGCTACGATCGACTCGGTGCGGACCGAACCGGCGCGGGTCGGCCTCGGCGCCGATGTCGGGGTGAGTGCCCCGATCGCGGCCATCGCCGCGGCGCTGCGCGATCGGACCCCGGTGGCGGATCCGTTCACCGCGGTCGCGCACGGCGCGCGGCACAGCTACCGCTGCACGGTGGGAGCGGCGGCATGAGCGCTGAAGATGTCCTGCTCGACGTGCTGACCTTCCATATCCGCCGTGGCCGTGGCGAGCGCGCGGCCGTCCTCGATCAGGACGGGACGACCACCTACGCCGAGTTGGCGCGGTCCGTGGAACAGCGTGTTCGCGAGTTGCGCACGGCGGGTGTGCGCGCGGGCACTCCGGTCGGCGTCGTGATGACCGCGCGCGTGCGCTCGATCGTCGACTTCGCCGCCGCCAACGCGATCGGTGCGGCGGTTCTGGTTCTGCAGGAACGGATGGTCGCCGGGGAGCGCACCGCCGCGCTGAGCGACTTCGGTGCCGCGCGGGTGATCGGACCGGACGGCATCGACGGTCCGCGCTCGCGCGATCGGCGCCACGACGAGTCGACGTTCGCGGTGACGAGTTCCGGCACCACCGGTCGTCCGAAGGTCATCTCCCGCGCGTGGGCGGGCACATTGCGCAACTCGGCGGACTTCGCGCGGACATTCGGTATCGACGTCGACGACATCGTGCTCACCACCAGCCCGCTCGGCCACAGTTACGCCATCGAGGCGGGCACCTTCGCGGTGTTCCGCGCGGGCGCGTGCCAGATGGTCCCCGAGGGACCGCTGAGCCCGGCCAGGGCACGGACGCTGATCGAGCGGCACCGGCCGACGATCCTGCAGACGGTTCCCATCGTCCTGGACTGGTGGGGACGCGGCGGTGTCGCGCGGGCGACGCCGTGGCGCCGCTGCGTGAGCGCTGGGGAGGCGCTGCCCGCGCCTGCGGCCGCGCGTTGGCGCGCCGAGGAGGTTCCGGTCTTCGACCACTACGGCAACTCGGAGCTGGGCCAGCTCACCCTCGATCCCGACGGCGGTTCCTTGACCGCAGGGGTGGGTCGGGCGCTTCCCGACGTGCAACTGCGGGCGGGCGAGGGGTCACCGGCGCCGGTTTCGGCCCGCGTCACCGGACTGGCACCCGTGCGGTTCGAGGCGGGCGCACCGGTTCCGTTGGCCGACGCCGACGGCTGGGTCACCACCGGTGACCTCGGGGTGATCGAGCGCGACGGCCTGCGCCTGACCGGGCGCGGCGACATGGTCATCAATATCGGCGGCAACAAGGTCTCGCCCATCGAGGTCGAGGAGGTCATGCGCTCGCTGCCCGGTGTCGAGGACTGCGCGGTCGTCGGCCGCCACGGCCCGGACGGGCGGCGCCAGGTGTGGGCCTTCGTCGAAGCCGACGACGTGGCCTTCGACGCCGCCGCACTGCGGCGCCGGGCGGGGGAGGTACTGACCTCGTTCAAGGTGCCCGCGGTGATCCGCCGCGTCGACGCACTGCCGAGGACGGGCAGCGGAAAACTGCGCCGCGGCCTGCTGATCGAGGACGAAAGCTGACGGAGGAGAAATCCATGACCGAGAACCCGACCCGTACCGACCGGGCCACCGACGAGCGCGACATCGTGATGGATCTCATCATCGCGGTGTTGTCCGAGCGGCCGCATCTGCCGAACTCGCTGGACGCGACGACGACCCTGCTGGAGATCGGCATGGACTCGCTCGATCTGATCGTCGTGTTCGCCCGATTCGAGGAGCGTTGGGCCGTGCCCTACAGCGAGGAGGAGACCGACTGGACCGTCTTCGAGACCCTCGGCGCGCTCGCGGACACACTGGTCGCTCGCGCGCACGCCGCGGGACGGGACCTGCGATGACCGCGGTCGCGCGGCCCGAGCCCGCTTTCGACCAGCGCGGCGCGCTCGGGTGGAACGATCGGGCCCTGGACGGGCTGAACTGCGTACTGCGGTGTGTCGAGGCGGTTCTGCGCTTCCGTGGACTCGAACCGCTCCCGGTGGCGCGGGCACTCAACGGCGCGCTCGACCCGGTCGGGCGCGATCTGGCCAGGGATTTCGACGGATGCCAGGTGCGTTACCGCACCGACTTCGACGACGGTGCCCGCAATCTGCCCTTCGTCCTGGATCGGCTCGACGCGGGCGAACCGGTCATGGTGCTGCCGGACCGGTTCCACCTGCCCGGCGACGTCTACGAAGGGCGCTACCACTTCCACGATCACGCGGTCCTCGCGACCGGATGGTCCCCGCACCGGCGCGAGATGACGGTATTGGATACCGACGCCGATGCCGCGGACGGATTCCGGCGCCGCTGGGTGATCACCGATGCCACGGCGCGGCTGTTCACCTGGGTCGGCACGGTCGAGACGACCGGGACACCGGACGACCGCTCCGGCGCGGTGTACTTCGCCGAGCGGGTCGGTCGCGACACACCGCTGCTGATCGCAGGCGCCACCGCGCTCGGTGCCCTCCTGGACGAACTCGGCGCCGAGGGACTGGGACTCGTGACCGCCCGCGCCCTGCACGTTCTGGTCCTCGGCGACATCCAGCCCCTGCTGTTCGTCTACGCCAACGCGCTGTCGGTGACCGAGGACGGACTGCCGCCCGCGGTGGCCGAGGTGCGTTCGGCCGCCGCGGCGGCGCGCGTGTGCGCCAAGCGGTTGGGGCTCGCCCTCATCGCCGCGCACGAGAACGCCGATCCCGCGGCGACCTACCCGAGGGTGTTGGTACTGGCGGGTCCGCTGCGCAGCGCACTGGACGAACTGGGCGCGGCGTTGGTCGCCGCGGGCGGCACCGAGGGGCCGCGCGATCCGACGGCGCTGCCGCGGCTGCGGACGCGGTTCGCGCATATCGAACGGACCTGCTTCCCGATCTCCGAAAGCGCTGCCGGATGAGCGCGCCGGTGGCGCTGGTGACCGGCGGATCGGGTCCGCTCGGCACGGCGATCGTCCGTGCGCTGGCCGGTTCCGGATATTCGGTCGCGGTGCACGCTCATCGCAATGCCGAGGGCGCGAAGGCGGCCGCGGAGGACGTGCGCGTGTTCGGTGCGAAGTCGGAGGTGATATCGGCCGACCTCGCGGCACCGCAGGCACCCGAGCAGATGGTGCGGCGGGTGGTCGCCGAGTTCGGCGGGCTCGACACCCTCGTCGTCAACCACGGCGTGCATCGGGACCGGCCCGTGGTCGCCGTCAGCGATACCGAATGGGACGAGCAGATGGACACCAATCTGGCGGGTACGTTCCGCAGCGTGCGCGCGGCACTACGGGTGATGACCCGCAGGTCGAGGGGGCGGCTGGTACTCGTGTCCTCGGTCGCCGGGCTGCGCGGGCAGCCGGGCCAGGCGGTGTACGCGGCGAGCAAGGCAGGCCTGCACGGCCTGATGTGGACCACCGCGCGCGAATACGGCCGGTTCGGGATCACCTGCAACTGCGTGGCCCCTGGCTTGGTCGCCGATTCGCCCGCGCACGCGAGCATGTCGGATCGGGCGCGGCACTCGGTGATCGAGCGCACGCCGCTGGGCCGGGCGGGCCGGGCCGAGGAGATCGCCGCGGTGGTGGCCTTCCTGTGCTCGCCCGCGGCCTCCTATGTCTCCGGACAGGTGATTGCGGTCGACGGTGGGATGACGAGCTGATGGAGCCGACGAGGTGGCGCGATGAGTGAGCGAATTCTGTTCTTTCCCTGGGGTTTCGGAGGTGGTGCGGCCTATACGGGCCGATGCCTGGTACTGGCGCGGGCCCTCGCGGACGCGGGCGACGAGGTGGTCTTCGCCGATACCGGCCTCAACGCCTTGGTGCGCGAGGCGGGCTTCGCGGTGCTGGAATCCGTTGCGGGCGCGCCACAGCCGAGCGCTCCGCGCTCGATCCCACCGTATCTGCCCTTCGCCGATGTGGAACGGGTCTTCGCGGTGGCGGCGACCTTCCATCGCGAGGAGCGGGTCCGCGCGCGGCTCGACGCCGACGCCGAACTGATCCGGCGATACGCGCCGACGGCGGTGGTCATCGACATGTCGCCGACCGCGGCGCTGGCCGCGCGGGCGGCGGGCGTGCCCGTGATCTCCTTGGCTGACGCCGATTTCGTGACCCACCGCGCCAACGGCTGGATGCCGTGGTCGACGGTGGCACCGCGCGCGCTGCTCCCGCATCCGCCGAGTCTGCCCGTATGGGACGGCATCTCGCGCGAACTGGGGCTCGGCCCGGTCGAGCGGGCCGAACATCTGCTGTGGGGCGAGCGCACGCTGATCTCGAGCCATCCCGACCTGGAGCGGGTCGGCGGACCCGCCTTTCGCGGCGAGGTGGCCTACGTCGGTCCCATGTACTGGAATCCGCCACGTCCGGACGGTGATCCGCCGCCGGAGACCGACCTGCCGAAGGTCTATGTCACCATCGGCAGCGGCGGCATCGCGGGAAAGCGGGCGTTGGACACCGTTTTCGCTGCCTGCGCCGGTCGGCCGTGGTCGGTCTACGTGTCCGCCGGGTCGGTCGACACCACCGAGTCGACCGTGCCGGACAATGTCCGCCTGGCCGGATTCACGGGTTTGGATACGCCGCTGGCCTGGGCGGACGCGGTGGTCAGCCACGGTGGCTCGGCGACGGTGCTGGCCACCCTCGCGCACGGAAAGCCGTCGGTCGTCATGCCGTTCATGTCCGAACAGGAGATGAACGGCAGGCAGTTGATCGCGGATACCGGCGCGGGTGTGCTGCTGCGCACCAGCGCCACCACCACGCACGGACGGCTGGAGTTCACCGACCGGTACTCCGGGCCGTCGCGGCAGCCGTACGTCGGCGTCGACGATGTGCGCCTGGGGATCGAGGAGATACTGGGCGACCCCGGTTTCACCGCGTCCGCCCGGTGGTGGGGTACCCGATTGCGCGAGTGCTCGGCTGCGGCCGACCTCGTCGGGCGCACCCACTCGGCGAGCGCGGTCGGGGTGGGCCGATGAGTACGCCCGTCATCGGCATCGTCGGCTGCGGCGATATCGGCGCCATGTACGCCGCCCACCTCGACGCTCTCGGACCCTATCCGCTGATCTGCGTCGATCCCGACGCCGATCGAGCCGCGCAGGTGGCCGAAGCGGCGAAGACGGCGAGCGTCGCGGCCTCGGTGCGTGAGTTGCTCGAGCGCGGTTGCGACGCGGCGCTGGTCACCTCGTCGACCGCGAGCCACCCGCCGTTGGTCGAGGCGTTGGTCACCGCCGATATCCCGGTGCTGTGCGAGAAACCGCTCGCCACCGACCCGCGCGAGACCGAGCGGCTCGGCATCCTCGCCGAACAGCGCGGTGTCCCACTGTGGGTCGGCTTCCAACGGCACTTCGACCCCGGTTTCGCCGACCTGCGCGCACGGACGGCGGCCGGACAGCTCGGCCGCGTGCACGTCCTTCGCATGGTCTCCCACGACATGACTCCGCCGCCGACCGCGCGGCTACGCGCCAGCGGTACCATCTTCACCGACCTGATGCTGCACGATTTCGACCTCGCGCGCTGGCTCACCGGGCGTTCGGTCGCGCGGGTCAGCGCCGACGGCGCCGCGCTGTCGCGCCCCGAACTGGCCGAGATCGACGACTACGACAGCGTCACCGCCATGCTCCGGCTCGACGACGGCGCCCTGGCGGTGCTGACTGCCGGACGGTGGCAGCCGCTCGGCTACGACGTGCGCGCCGAGATCCTCGGCGAGCGCGGCAATCTGCTCGCGGGCCCTGACCACGCGCAGGAGCCGGGCGAGCAGACCACCCCGCACCACCGCGGGTACTGGGACCGCTTCGCAGACGCCTACCGAGCCCAGCTCGCGGCGTTCCTGGTCGAGGTCGCGGGCGGTCCCCACGACCCGGCCGCGGGCGGATGGCGTGACTCGCACGCCGCCCTGGTCTGCGCGCGGGCCGCCGAGCGGTCCGCGCGATCGGGAGCGATACCGACGGCCCCGTGACGGGGCCTCCCCTCGCGAGAACCCTGCGAAAGGAAATCATGAGCGAGATCCGAGTTGCCATAGTCGGCGTGGGCAACTGCGCCGCGTCACTGGTCCAAGGCGTCCACTATTACCGCGATGCGGACCCGACCTCCTCCGTTCCCGGCCTGATGCACGTGGACTTCGGCGGGTATCACGTGCGCGATCTACGATTCGTGGCCGCCTTCGACGTCGATGCCAAGAAGGTCGGCCAGGATCTTGCGGTCGCGATCACCGCGTCGGAGAACAACACGATCCGCATCTGCGATGTGCCCCCCACCGGGGTCGTCGTCCAGCGTGGACCGACCCTGGACGGTTTCGGCCGCTACTACCGTGAGGTGGTCACCGAATCCGAGGAGACGCCGGTGGACGTGGTCGCCGCGTTGCGCGCGGCGAAGGTCGACGTGCTGATCTCCTATCTGCCCGTCGGCAGCGAACAGGCCGACCGTTTCTACGCGCAGTGCTGCCTGGACGCCGGAATCGCCTTCGTCAACGCGCTTCCGGTCTTCATCGCCTCGGATCCGGTGTGGGCCGCGAAGTTCGCCGAGGCCGGTGTGCCGATCATCGGCGATGACATCAAATCCCAAGTGGGCGCGACGATCACCCATCGCGCGCTGGCACGGTTGTTCGAGGACCGCGGCGTGCACCTGGAACGGACGATGCAGCTCAATGTCGGTGGCAACATGGATTTCAGGAACATGCTCGAGCCCGAGCGGCTGATCTCGAAGCGGGTGTCGAAGACGCGGTCGGTGACCTCGCAGGTCGAGCGCGGGCTGGCCGAGCAGGATGTCCACATCGGACCTTCCGATCACGTGGCGTGGCTCGACGATCGCAAGTGGGCCTACGTCCGACTGGAGGGCCGGGCCTTCGGTGACGTACCGATCGCGCTCGAATACAAACTGGAGGTGTGGGATTCGCCGAATTCCGCGGGCGTCATCATAGATGCCGTGCGTGCGGCGAAACTCGCGCTGGACCGAGGCATCGGCGGCGCGTTGGAAGCACCATCGTCGTACTTCATGAAATCGCCACCGACGCAGTATCGCGACTCCGACGCGCGCGACGCGGTCGAGGCGTTCATCGAAGGGGGGCCGAACGCGCCCGCTCGATAATGGGCACCCGTGCACGTGCCCACCGTCGCGACCCGAGGAGATGACCTACCCGTATGGCACCGGCAGCAACCGTGGTTCGGCAACACACTCGCGAGCGGGACTTCCGTCTGCTGTGGATCGGCTCGGGCATCAGCCAGCTGTGCGGAATGGCGACCGTCGTCGCCTTTCCACTGCTGGCCGCGCAGACCCTCGGGGCGTGTATCGGCGAGGTCGGCCTCATCACCGCGGCGGGATATCTGCCGTGGCTGCTGCTGACCCTGCCCGCCGGTGTCTACGCCGGGCGACTGCGACCTCGGCTCGTACTCGCCGCTGCCGACCTCAGCCGCGCGGTGATCGTCGCGATGGTGCCGCTACTGGCGGTGACCGGGCATCTGGCGCTGTGGCATCTGTACCTGTCCAACGTGCTGGTGAGTTGCGCGACCGTGTTCTACGAGATCGTGTACCTGTCCATGCCCCCGAAGTTGCTGCCCCGAGACATGTTGATCCACGGCAACATTCGCCTGCAAGCGGCCCGCGCGGTGGCACTGGCGTTCGGGCCGGGACTGGCCGGATTCACCGTCCAGTTCATCGGCCCCGAGGCCGCGCCGCTGCTCAATACCGCCGGATTCACCGCCTCGGTGCTCTGTAACCTGATGATGCGCTCGCGGATCGATGCGTCCGCGCCGCAGACCGAGAAGCACAGCGTCCTCGAAGATCTCGTCGAAGCGATCCGGTTCGTCGCGGGCCGATCGGTCATTCTCGCCTCAACCGCGGCCTCCGCGGTCGGCAACTGCTGTTTCGCCGCCTACGAAGCCCTGGTCGTGCTCTTCCTGACCGTCGACGTCGGGGTCGCTCCCGGCGCGCTGGGCATATTGCTCGGCGCGGTCGGAATCGGCGGGTTGATCGGCGCGTTCGCCGCCGGTCGGGTCAGCCGATGGCTCGGCACCGCGCGTGCGGTATGGATACCGGCTGCGGTCCTGGCTCCCGCGGGCCTGCTGCTTCCGTTCACCCGATCCGGGTCCGGGGTGTTCCTGTTTCTGGCCGGAGCGCTGCTCTTCCACGCGGGCTACGCGGTCTTCACCGTCGGCCAGGCGACGCTGGTGCAGATGCTCACCCCCGACGAACTGCTGCCGCGCACCGTCGCGTGCGTCCGATTCATCAGCCGCGGCATGCTGTTCGTCGGCGGCCTGGTCGGCGGCGGACTCGGCGCACTGTTCGGAACCCGGATCGGACTCGCCGTCGTGATGGTCGTGTGGCTCAGCGCCCCGCTCATCACCGCCACCTCACGCCTGCGCACCTGGCGTGACATTCCCACGTTGGAGAAGATTCATGACTGACACGATCGACATCGTCATCACCACCATCGGTGCCGGGGAGTTCCTGGATCAGTTCACCGATACCCTCGCCGAGGCCGGTGCCCGTCTCGTGGTCATCCCCGACCGCAAGACGCCCGCGGCGTTCTACGACGCGGTCACCCGCGCTCGCGGGCGCGGGGCGCGGATCGTGGCGCCCGATATCGACGAACAGGACAGGCTGCTGGCCGAACTCGGTGTGCCGGAGCTCATTCCGTACGACTCGGACAACCGCCGCAATATCGGCTACCTGCTGTCGTATCGGGACGACAGCCTCTTCGCGGTGTCGATGGACGACGACAACCTGCCGGTGGACCGGCCGTTCCTGGACGAGCACAAGATCGTGCTGCGCGGTCCTTCGACCCACGAAGTGGTGTCCGCCGACACCGGGTGGTATAACGCCTGCGACCTGTTGACGGTCAAGCCGTGCCGGGTGTTTCCGCGCGGATTCCCCTACGGTGCAAGGGAAATCATGACGCGGTCCACCCTGGTCGAGGCGAGCGCGGATGTGCGCGTCAATGCCGGGCTCTGGCTCGATGATCCCGATGTCGACGCGGTGACCAGGCTCGCGGTCCGGCCGCAGGTGACCGATTACAGTCGCCAGGCCGTTGTGCTCGCACCGGATACCTGGTGCCCGGTCAACTCCCAGAACACCGCGGTGCATCACGACGCCCTACCGGCGTACTACTTCCTGCGTATGGGCCAGCCGATCGGCGGCGCGCCGGTGGAACGGTTCGGCGACATCTTCAGCGGCTACTTCGTGGCCGCGTGCGCCAAACACCTCGGGCACGCGGTGCGATTCGGAGGTCCGCTGGTCGATCACGAGCGCAATGCGCACGACCTGCTCGACGACCTCGCGATCGAACTGCCCGCGATCCGGTTCATGGACGAACTCTTGGACTGGCTCACGGATTTCCGCCCGGAGGGCGGCGATTACATCGCGGCCTACGAGTCGCTCAGCTACGGCCTCCAGGATTTCGCCGAGCGAGCGCGGGGGCGCGCCTACACGTCGGAGGCGCGGGCCTTCCTGCACCGCGGCGCCCATCACATGCGGCTGTGGTTGCGCGCCATCCGCACCATTTACGGCGGCTGATGCATTGGCGCGCAACCCGTTCGGTGCGCTCGGACGACTCAGCCTGCGCCGAGGATCTTGTCCACGGTCTCGGTGAGGGTCAGGTGGGTGCTGTCGATCCAGGTGCCCTCGCCCTCGAGTTCGGAACGCAGTGCCTCGTCGAGGAACGCCCAGTCGTCGGCCAATTTCTTGTCCCGCGCGGCGATCCGGTTTCCCGCGGTCTCCGGTGTCGGCGCCAACACGATCAGACGCAACGGGAGGTCCTTCATGTGCTCCTGATAGAACGTGAGGTGCGCGCGGCGCACCACCACATCGTCGATCACGGGCACCACACCGGCGGCGTGGAAGCTGCGGGCGAGCACGGTCGCGTTGCGGGCCCGCAGCAGGAGCTGCCGGTCGGCCTCGCGATCCTCCTCCGGGGAGGGCAGATGCCCGCCCGAGACGATCAGATCCTGGACATGGTCGCCTTCGATATGCGCGCCGAGCGGAAATCGGCGGGCCAACTCCTCGGATACCGAGCTCTTACCGGAACCGGGAATGCCGATCACCAGGAATACATTCGAAGCGGGGACGGTATCTACCACCGTGCCCTGGAAAGAGTCTTCTGGCATGTTTCTCCGATATCCCATCTCTTCGAGTCATCGACGGATTCCATCGAACGACAAATATCGAACTCTCGGCTATCGAACTCTCGGCCGAGCAACCCGCCGGTCCATTGATCGTGCAATACGAGGAATAGCATGAATTACGACTCGATAGCAAGGAGAGGGTCGTGCCCAGTATCCGTGCGACAGTAGCGAATTCGCCCTACCTGCTGCTCTATTCCGCCGCCGATCCGACCGAATTGGTCGAGGCAGCTCGGGCGGACGCCGATGCCATGCGCGCGGGCGGCGACCCGGCGGCAGCGGGCTCGAGGCGACCGGGACGCCGACGATTGGCGGTTGCCGCGAGCGACCGCGACGGACTCGTGGAGGGACTGAGTTTCTTCGCCGACGGCTTGGCGAGCACGCGCTGGGTGACAGGCTACGCCGACGGCGTCGCCGACCGCGTGGCATGGTGCTTCGGCGGGCACGGCAGCCAGTGGCCCGGTATGGGACGGGCACTGGCGGCCTGGTCACCGGTGGCCGCCGAAGTCCTGACCGAACTCGACGGACTCCTGCCCGGCGGTGTGCTGCACCCGTTGCGAGAAGGGCTGTGGCCCGATATCCCGGCCTCGACGCAACCACTCATCTTCGCGATCCAGGTCGCCCTCGCGCGCTGGTTGTGGGCCGAGGGCCTTCGTCCAGCGGTCGTGATCGGACACAGTCTCGGCGAGGTCGCGGCCGCGCACATCGCGGGCGCGCTGAGCCTGCGCGAGGCCGCGCTGGTGGTGCGGACCCGAAGCCGCCTGCTCGACGCGGCGGGACCGGGCGGTGTGATGGCGACCGTCGGCCTCGACAGCGGCGAGGTCGCGGCCCGCTGCGCCCGCGTGGTCGGTGGCACAGTGGTCGTGGCCGCGCACTCGGCACCGCGCGAGACCGTGGTCACCGGCGACGAGCGAGCCACGAATTCGCTGATCGCCGACCTGGAACGAGAAGGTGTGCGATGCAGGACGATTCGGATCAACGCCGCGTCGCACAGCCCGAGGGTCGATCCGGTGCTACCCGAATTGCGCGCCGAACTCGCCGATCTGGCGCCTGCACCGACGCACACGCCCTGGTTGTCGACGGTCGACCCGCTCGGGTCACCGCGTGCCGACGCCGACTACTGGGCCCGCAACCTGCGGCAACCGGTACTTTTCACCGAGGCGGTGAGCAGCGCGGCCTGCGAGGGCATCCGGGCGTATCTGGAGATCGGGCCGCATCCGGTGCTGGTGAAACCGATACGCGACACCCTGCACGCGGACGGCGTCCAAGCGCCCCTGCTGGCCGGTACCGGCCACCGCGGCACGCCCGAACCCGTGGCTTTGTCGAGGGCGTTGGGAGCGCTCTACTGCCGCGGCGCGGACACCGCGCCGTCGGAGCGAGGATCGGAGTGAACATGACCGGAATCGTTCCTCTGGACCGTTCGGCGACGGTGCTGGTGGCGGGCTCGACGGGGCTGGTCGGTTCGGCCGTGGTCCGCCATCTGCGCGAGCGCGGCTTCGGCACGGTCGTCGGTGCGCACTCCGCCGACGTCGACCTGACCGACCCGGCGGCCACCGCGGCGTTCCTCGACGCGGTCCGGCCGTCGGTGGTGGTCGATGCCGCTGCGCGTGTCGGCGGAATCCACGCCAACAACACCGAACCGGTGGAATTCCTGACCGACAATCTGCGCATACAGACGAACCTGTTCACCGCCGCGCACGCGGTGGGCGTCGATCGGCTGCTGTTCCTCGGCTCCTCGTGCGTCTACCCCAAACACAGTCCGCAGCCGATTCCCGAATCGGCCCTGCTGACAGGGGAGTTGGAACAAACCAACGACGCGTACGCCATCGCCAAGATCGCGGGTCTGATCGCGATTCGTTCCTACCGCAGGCAGTACGGCCGGAAATGGATCTCGGCGATGCCGACCAATGTCTACGGTCCCGGCGACAACTTCGATCCGGTCCGCTCCCATGTGCTGCCCGCGCTGATCCGCCGATTCCACGACGCGGCCGCGTCGGGCGCCGACGAGGTCGTCGTGTGGGGGACCGGAACCCCGCGCCGCGAATTCGTCCACGCCGACGATCTCGCGTCCGCCTGCCTGCACCTACTCGATCACTACGACGGTGCCGAACCGGTCAATGTCGGAGTCGGCGCCGATGTGAGCATCGCCCATCTCGCGACGGTGGTCGCCGAGGCCGCCGGATACACCGGCCGCATCACCTGGGACACCTCGAAACCGGATGGTACGCCGCGCAAGCTGCTCGATACCGCCCGCCTGACCGCTCTCGGCTGGAAACCGGGTATCGCGCTGGCCTACGGCATCCGCGACACTCTGCGGTGGTACACCGAATCGGTCGCGCCGTCGTGAACCGCGGATCACCCGCGGCGGGTGAAGCGACCCGCGTCCAGCACGACCCTTCGCCCGGTGCGTACCTGGAACACCGCGCCACCGTCGCGCTCCCAGATCCACACCGACAGTGCCTGTCCGGGATAGACCGGAGCGCTGAACCGGGCGGACATGGTCCCGAACAGATCGGGGTCGCCGCCGCACAGATCGCGCAGTACGGCCCGCCCGGCGAACCCGAAGGTGCACAGGCCATGCAGCAGTGGCGTGCCGAGACCGAGACGGGCGGCGACGCTCGGATCCGAATGCAGTGGGTTGCGATCGCCGCTGAGCCGGTACAGCAGAGCCTGATTCGGGGCCGTCCGGTAGTCGACCGTCCGGTCGGGCGGTCGCTCGGGCGTCTGCCACGCCATCTCGGGACCGGGATCGCCGCCGAAACCGCCCTCGCGGCGGATCGTCAGCCCGGTGCGCAGTTCGGCCAGCGTGCGTCCGGTGTCCTGCTCGACGCAGGTCGAGTCGATGACCGCCACGGCGCTTGGCCGCCGGTCGTAGAGGGCGGTCAGGCGTGAGGTCGAGACGGCGGCGCCGTGTGTCGGCAACGGTCCGAACACGGTCAGGGACTGGTGGGTGTGCAGCAGGTGGGCGGGATCGTAGTCGCCGAAGGACGGTTGCCGGTCGCGATCGAGCAACGTGGTGGCGAACGTGGGCAGTACCGCAGGGGGATGGCCAACGGAATCGTCAGTGGTGAAGCGCAATTCGGCGCCGGGATCGTCGGCACCCGCACCGACGCCGAGCGCGTAGAGCGCGGTGTCGGCGGCCTCCCAGCGCCGGTTGCCCGCGGCCCATTCGCCGCCGACCAGATCATGCCGCAATGCCATGAGTTTCGACCTTTTCAACGATTGAGGAGGGCCATGATCGATTCACTGCTCGTGGACGCGGGTGGAGTCCTGTTCAACAACATCCTCGAGGAGACCTGCTTCGTCGGGGAACTCGCCCGCCGCCACGCCGCCGACCCCGATCGCCTCATGTCGAATCTGCGCGACCGCGCGCACCGGTACGAGAGCGGCGAGCGACACGTGCACGACGTCCTGCGTGACACTCTGGCCGCCGTCGACGCCGCCGGAGCCGACGATTTCGACGGCGAGGGGGCCGATCGGCTCTATCGCGCCTGCGTGCGGCCCTACCACGAGAACATCGCCGCACTGGAGGAGGTCGTTCGCGCGCATCCGCGGCTGACCGTGGTGCTGGCCAACAACGAGGCCGAGCACTGGGACGATCTGAAGGATGCCGACTTCGGCCACTACCGACACTTCGACCGGCTGTGCTCGTCGTGGCGCATGGGCCGGGTCAAACCGTCCGCGGACTACTTCGCCGCGCTGCTCGAGCACAGTGGAACACGGCCCGAGCGGGCGCTGATGGTCGATGATCGGGCCGCGGTGATCGCCGCGGCCGAGGCAATGGGAATGCGGACCCTGCACGTGCGGACTCCGGAGGTGCTGTGCGCGCGGCTGCCCGCGATCGTCGAGGCCCTGACCTCGGTCAGAATTCGCTGACGCCCGCATCGACAGCCATCGCGTGCGCGGTGATATGGCGGGCCGCGTCAGAGGCGAGGAACAGTACCGTCTCGGCGACGTCATCGACCGAGATCCCCGGCACCGGCAGCATATTGACCAGCATGCCGCGCAGGCGGGTGTCGGCCGTGCTCGCCTGCGCCACCTGCGCCAACATGGCACGGCTGCCCATCTCGGTGTCCACGCCGGTCGGGTGGACGCTGTTGACCCGGATGTTGTGGTGGGCAAACTCGGCGGCGAATCCCTTGGCCATCCCGCGCACCGCGAATTTGCTCGTGGTGTACGGGATCATGAACGGCTGGGCTTTGAGTCCGGCGGAAGAACTGATCAGCACGACCGATCCGCCGCCCGCCTCGATCAGATGCGGTGCCGCGACGACGACGGTATTCCACGTGCCGCGCACATTGACCCCGATGGTGTCGTCGAAATCGCGCTCACTGACCTTGTCCCACGCGCGCGGGATACAGATGCCCGCGTTCGCGACGACGATGTCGAGACGCCCGAGCTCGGCGACCGCGCCGTCCACCGCGGCACGCAACGTCGCGAGATCGCGGACGTCGGCTATGGCGGTGACCACCTTCGCGCCCGCCGCGCGTACCGCGTCGGCGGTGGCTTCGAGGTCGGCCGGTTCCGGCGACCGATAGGCGACACCCGGCAGCTCACCGCACAGGTCGACGGCGATGATATCGGCCCCCTCACCCGCCATGCGCAGCGCGTGAGCGCGCCCCTGCCCCCGTGCGGCACCCGTTATCAGCGCCACCTTGTTCTGCACGATCCCGGTCATGGACCTGTCCTTTCCGACCGCGCCCAGGCGCCGTCGATCCGCGAATTGATCTGGTGCGCGGGCGGACCCGCTACCCGGCGGCGGACTGCCAGGCCGCGGGCAGCCCGCCCTCCAACGTCCTCGACTCGGCGATGGATGCGTGCGGGTGCGCGGCCAGCCATACCGCGACCGCGCGCAACGCCGAGGGCAGGTAGCCGTACCTGCGGGTGACCGCGGCCAGCTCCTCGGGTTCGGCCGCCGCGCGGCGCCCACCGATCACCGATCGGACGAGGTCGACCGCCGCATCGGGGGCCAGTGCGTCCAGCGGCATTCGCGCCGCAGGCGCGGGCGCCATCAACAGACCGGTGAGCGGTGCGCGACTGGTCACCAGCACGGCACAGCCTGCCGTACCCGGCACCAGCGGCAGGACCTGCGCGGAGGTGGCGGCGTCGTCCAACAGCACCAGGACCGATCGGCCCGCCAACATCGATCGGTAGGTGGCCGCCCGTTCGCTCTCGCCGTGCGGGATGCTCGCGCGCGGCACCCCGAGTGCGCGCAGGAATCCGCCCAATACCTCCGCGGGTGACACAGGCCCCGCCGTCCGGTCGCGACCGGCGAGATCCGCGTAGAGGGCGCCGTCGCCGAAGCGATGGGCGATCGTATGTGCGCAGCGCAGCGCCACCGTGGTCTTGCCGACACCGGCCGGGCCGTCGAGGCAGACCACCGATACCTCACCCGGCGTACTGTCGGCCACCAGCAGGCGCTGCATCTGCTCCAACGCTCCTCGGCGACCGAAAACGCGGCGCGGGGCGGCGGGCAACTGCGCCAACGGCAATTCCTCGCCTACCGCGGCGGTGGCCGCCGCCACGCGCCCGACGAGTTCCCCGTGGCTGTCCAGAACGCGATCACATGCCTGCGCCAACTCCAACGACATGGGTTTTCTGCCGTTCTCCACTTTCGACAGGTATCCCTTGTCGTAGTGGGTCGATTCCGCGAGTCGGGCCAACGAGAAGCCCGCCTTCTTGCGTAATCGCCGCAATACGATTCCATCGGTGGTCACCGCCGGAATTTCCACCGTCATTCGACCTCCCCTAGCAGAACATAGATTCGTCGCCGAGCCGCGAGCGCGGAATTCGGCGTTACTCACCCGCTCGACGACCCGAGACCGGTGTACCCCTCGGCCAGAAACGTCGCTCCGGCCGCGGAATTCGCTACCGCACGCAACTCGGCGCGCTGCCGGTGCAGATCGAAAGCGGTGGCGTCGGGCGCGCGATGCAGCATCGTTGTCATCCAGTAGGAGAAATATTGAGCCCGCCAGACACCGGCCAGCGCCCGCGGCCCGTATTCGTCGAGCACCTCGCGATCGCCGGTGCGGATGGCCCGTTCCACCACATCGGCGAGTATCCGCGCGTCCGCCAACGCCAGATTCAAGCCCTTGGCGCCCGTCGGCGGCACGGTGTGGGCGGCGTCGCCCGCGAGCACCAATCCGCCGTGGCGCATCGGCTCGCATACGAAACTCCGGAACGGCAGGACGGATTTGTCGGTGATCGGCCCTTCCCGCAGCGCGAAGTCGTCGGCCCCGCGGACCCTGGCCTGCAATTCGTCCCAGATACGATCGTCGGGCCACCGGCTGACGTCCTCGTCGGGGTCGCACTGGAAATACATCCGCTGCAAGCTCGGAGTCCGCTGACTGATCAGCGCGAATCCTCGATCGGAATGGGCGTAGACCAATTCCGCGGCACTCGGCGGCGCTGCCACGAGTACACCGAACCAGGCGAACGGGTACGCGCGGTGGAAGAACGTCCGCCGCGCGGTCGGCATCGCCGAGCGGCACACGCCACGCGAGCCGTCCGCCCCGACGATCACCTCGCAGCGCACCTCGCGGGCGTGACCATCGGAATCGGTGAACGACATGGCGGGTCGGTCACCCGCTGGATCCACCAGGCGGGTGTCGGTGACGCCGAAGCGCACGTCACCTCCATTGCGCTCACGCGCGTCGGCGAGATCGGCGAATATCTCGGTCTGCGGATACAACCACACGGCCGCGCCGACCAGCGCGGAGAAGTCGATGCGGTGACTGTGTCCGCCGAATCGCAGGTCGATGCCCGCGTGCTTGCTTCCGTGCCGCAGTATCCGGTCAGATGCCCCGGATTCCACCAGCAGACGCATATTCCGGTCCTCGAGGATCCCTGCGCGGTGGGTCGCCTCGATTGCGGCCCTTGTCCGATTGTCGATCACCACCGATTCGATACCGGCGTTCGCGAGCAGGTGCGCGAGCATCAATCCGGCGGGGCCCGCGCCGACGATCCCGACTTCCGTTCGGGTCTGTGCTGACGCCAAAGCTCTTCCCCCTCCTGCTGGACGTAATTCCTCGGAGAGCGAGCGCATGGTGTACCGAATACCCTGTCACGCAATGATATCGAGCCTGCGAGACCGTGGCGGATCCGTCGAACTCCGGTCGATCGGTCTGACTGTTCCAGATAGCAGCAATTTATCAATCCGGCGATCGCGCGGTCAACCTCGGCCGAGCCCCCCGACGATTGGCTGACGTGTCGCTACCGGCAAGGACCGCAAGGAAACTCGAAACCTACCGTAGTAGCTGCGTTGTAATCTGTTATATATCGCACACATTCGGCAGGGAGTTCGAGGACCGCTTGCGCCACCGGGAGGCGTAGTCGATCGGTGACGGATGCCGGCCACCGGCTCGGCGAGTGGATCGGGTGCGGACGCCTGTGGCGCTGTCGGGGTTCGGCTCTGGTGGGCTCGCGTAATCAACTGTAGCCAGTTCGGGGTGCCCAGCTGGATGGTGTTCGGGCTCCTCGACCCCCGGAACGCGGTCTCGACGGGCCCCCGTGCGCGGGACATGTTGTTGGAGTGTCGATCCGCGGTGATCGCCGGACGTGAGAGCGCGAGAAGGTCGGAGTAGGTCGATCCGGCACCGGCGATCAACCGGTCGAGCACGGTGTGAAACTCGCGAGCCTGTTCGGGCAACTCACTCCACAGCCGCTATCTCGATGAGCCGGATACT
Organism: Nocardia bovistercoris; assembly: GCF_015674855.1. Taxonomy (GTDB): domain Bacteria; phylum Actinomycetota; class Actinomycetes; order Mycobacteriales; family Mycobacteriaceae; genus Nocardia; species Nocardia bovistercoris. The sequence goes on from NZ_JADMLG010000018.1 coordinate 90,373, forward strand.
TGCTGTGACATAGTGCGGCGCAATATATTTCGTCGTCATTTTCATGGTAGGGCAGGCTCTCGCGGGGCTATAGTGTCCGGGGGTGGTCGAGCGAGGGTCTGGTGGCGGCCGCACGATCCGGGAGGGAAGATTCGTGTTCCGCAGGAAAAAGAAGGTCACTCCGGCGCGGGCGGCGACCCAGGTCGGCGCATCGAACGCGGCGAATGTGGAACGTGTCATCGTCCTGCATCGCGGCGCCGCACCCCACCCGGATCAACTGCGTCAACTCGTCGAATATGTTCTCGGCGTCCCCACCTACAACCTGCACGTCACCGCGAGCCGAGTGGACGAACCCACCGTGGATGTGGCGTATGCGCTGATCGCCAGGTTCCAATCCGAGGGCACCATCGGCGCCGACGCACTCGACCGCGCGAGCTTCCAATCGTTGAAGACTTCGCTCGGACCGATCGTTGTGGTCGTCGTTCGCGGGAGCGGCCCCCCGGAGCGGCATGCGTATGCGCCTTCGCCTTCGCCCGCACTGCCCGACGAGCCGATTCGACACGACGGGTACGTCTGCCCCCTCTGCGGGTTCTCGCAGGTGCTGACACAGAGGCAGACCGCCAGAGCGCAATGGCAACTCGACGAGGAACGCAGTGTGGCGCACGATTTTGCCGTGACACTGATGTTCTGCGCCGCCTGCGAGACACTCATCAACGACGACGTGAACGGTGACAGGGCAGTCGTATACCAGAGATTGACCACACAGGCGGGCGCGCCGGCTCCGCGAACTTCCGAGATGGTGCACGAGGTGATGCATCATGTGACGCGAGTGCGGGCACTGTCCGAACCGGAGCGACAGCACGACTACGATGATGTCCGGCAGACGTGGCACTGCCTCGACCTGCGCTACATCCCGGAAGGCGAGCTCGAGGATGCCGTAACCAGGATCATCGACGGATATTTCGCCGAAGGCGCCAATGAGTTCCAGGTGCAGACGTTGGAGAACCACGTCGTACAACTGTCGTTCAGCACCTCGATGGGCTTCCGTCCGGTCCGGCTCTCGCGTACCTCCGATGGGGGATTCACCGCCTACGGCCAGGTCGCGCTGTACCGGTTCCTGGGGCAGGGGCGACCTGAGGCGAGCGCGCCGCAAGCGGGGGTGGGCGGAGGTGTTTCGACCGAAGACGTGCTGGATGCTGCGGTACGGGAACTCGTCACCCTCGGTCTGGCCGAGGGATTCCTCTCTCCCGACGGACCCGGCGCACGCACCGCCGAGATCGGCCGCCAACTCGACAGCGCGGGCGGGATCGATCTGATGAAAGCCGCTCACGCCGTAGTCGCGAGCCGCGTACGTCACGTTCCGGGGATGGCACGGGAACTGGATGTGGCCTGGGACGGCATCGGAGGCTGGCTCGGCTAGATCAACCCGCAGCCGGTGGCACAGCCCACCGGCTGCGATGAATCATATCAGCGCACCGCCGTGGGTTCGGCTGCCGCGGCCACCGCAGCGATCATGCCGAAGTCATTCCGGGTCTGGCGACCGTGGTCCGGTGACGGGGCCACGAGAAAGGTAACAGGGGCGATTCACAGGCGCGGTTGTCGTCGGAGTGTCGCTGGTTCACGGTACTGTCCGGCGCTATGAGTGGTTCGACCGGTGACCATGCCCGGCATCTCGATCGGTGTGGCACATCGGTTTCCGATGTGTACTGCCGCTCCTCCCTCGAGGGGGCCGCACCGGCGGGGTTTTTCGGAACGGCCACCGCGTCATGAGTGCTCAGGCCGGTGGGCTGGGATGGATGTACGGGCGCGATCTACCTCTGCTCGGTCTGACCTTCGCACGTGATGTGACCGCACGGCAGCTGCTGGAGCGGATGGGTGTCCATCGGCACACGGTAGCGGTGCGCGGGCCGGACGACTTCCTCGCCGAATTCGGTGATCTCCTCTACGAATACGACGCGTACGTGGTCACTGCGGGACAGTACGGCCGGTGGGCGTACGCCTGGGAGACGGGCAGCGGGAAGTGTATCGAAGATCGCGATCTGGTCCTTCGGGCCTCGGCCGGAACCGCGGCTGTGGTGCTGTACTACAACGAGAAGCCGATGGTGGAGTTCCTGTATGCCGAGGACGGCGAGCTCGTCACCGGGCTCAACACATTGCTGAGTATGAACCTCGCTCCACAGGACCGGGCAGGGAGCGACCCGCATCGGTTCGACGTCGAGTTGGATGCGCTGGGAGCCAGACTCGACGGGAACGAGCATCAGTACGGTCCCCTGGGATGTCGTGGCCTGTTCCACAAACTCGCCGAGAATCTCGGCGTCGGCATCGATGAGAAAGACCTCGACCAACGGCCCGTCCTCAGCGGCAGGCTCCGGCCGCCGTCCGCATAGCCGCCGCGACCGTTCACGCAGCCGCCTTACTGATCAGTTCAGAACGAGTTCGCGTAGGCGGATCACCACGCAGAGGGCGTAGTGGATGCGACAGCGACGGCACGTTCACGCGTAGGCGGCATCGCGGTACCTGCGTACCGCCATTCGATTGCCGCATTTCGGCGAGCAGTAGCGCTGCCGTCCGTTGCGAGAGGTGTCCGCGAACAGGTCGTCGCAGTTGGCGGCGGCGCAGACGCCGAGGCGGTCGATGCCGCGGGCCGCGAGATGGAACGCGGTGCCGGTCGCGATCAGCGCCGCCAACGAGTTGCCCGCCGTGACGTTGTCATCGCGGAAGTGCAGATGCCATCCGGTCGACGCGTGATCGGTGAGGCGCGGCGGCGCCGCGTAGGTCCCGAGGAGCGCGTTGAGTCGATCCGCGCGCGCCTCGGGGCGTGTCTCTTCCGCCACATTCCGCCATGCGGCAATAAAACTCGCCATGAACTCATGGTCATCGGATGTGGGCTGCTGAGCGTCGAACACCAGGCCCGCGTCGGTGCAGCGACTGATCAGGGCGGGTAGGTTCGGCGGCCATCTGTTCGCGAGGTCGACGCCGAGGCAGACAGCTTCACGTCCGTCATGGTTGAAATGCATAAGGTCATTACACCATAGTTTCAGTTGTGGACGAGAACGAATGCACGCACAGTTGGGTCTGTGTGTCTACGCATCGAATCGCGTATGGCCACACGAGCTACGAGCGATGTACGGAGTGTGGATCGTGGCGAGCCACGTCACCTGCCTGTCAGAGTAAAGCCTGCTCAGCTGCCGATGCGGCGTCGCGCGACAGCGCGTAACGGAAGGCCGCCGTCAGCGCAGGGGGATCGCCCATCCGGAGAATCGGAACATCGGCGGAGACTCGGACCGGCGCACATATCCCGGGGTGCCGAGTTTCGCCGTTCTCATGTCGCAAGGCCGCAAGAATTCGCCAAGATGGAGGGGTCGTACATGGCGAGTAAACAGCTGATCGTGGGATGCGCAGCCACCGGAGCTAAATTCACCAAGCATAACCACAGGACGACGGGCGACACGGTCATGGACCATATATCGACCGGCGCGTCCATAAAAATCGCCGAATCCGAGGCATTGCAGGAAGCGGTGACCCTGTATGCGCTTGGTTGCCGTTACTACCATTATCATGCCCGGAATCCGGCGACCGGTGAGCAATCCACCGACAATGCTATCTATCAGAGCTTGAGTCAATCTATTCAGCGTAGTTGCAATCAGGATATCCGGTTGAGTTTCGGCGCCAGTCGAAACGGCCCGGAGGTGCGCGACAGTATTGCCAGGAACGGCGAGTGGGAAAGGGTCAGCCAATGCTCGATACCGCTCCACCTCGGTGGTGCGCACTTCGTGACCATGCAGGCGGCCGTAGAACTGCAGATCATGTGTGATATCGAAAGGAAGTACGGCGTCGATGAGGTGTACGACGCACCCCATGAGCAGCTGTCGAGAATTATCCATGAGTACAGACCTTCGGGACAGACCGTAGACGCGGATTTGGCGACTCATTCGACAGCGGGTGGGTCGAATTATGGTACTACTTCCCCTGCCATACAATTCGCAACCTTCGCGAGGTCGATTCAGGCGAGACGGCAGATCGGACTGTTCGACGAAGTCGAATGGGTTCAGCGTCGTAGGAGCGTCGCGCTCACCAGATTCGCCATCGAACGGCCGGACCTGAGGCTCGGCGCGGCGGGCCAGCTCAACGTGACCATACTCTTCGGTTTCTCTCCCGCGCTGCCGTTTCCGATGCGATATTCGGACTTCAAAACCATGGTGCGGGCGGCGAAGAGCCTCGAGTACGACCTGGGTGACAAGGCGAGGCGCCGACGTCACGTCACGGTGGCGGTCGGCGCGGCGGTCCTGCCGCAACAAGCGAAGAATTTCATCGGGCCCCTCGATGTCGGCCCCGAAAGAGGAAGAATCGTGACGCCTGTCGAAAGACTGGTGCAGTATGCGGCGCAACGGGACAGCGGCGTAGATATCGTGCGCGTCGGCATGGAGGATACGCCTTTCGACGTCACTGCGGACGGCGATTTGCGGAGCACCACCAACGCCATCCTCGTCAAGACCGCGCTACACGAGCTCGAGCGAGCAGGGGCGACACCTCTGACGCGAACTCAGGAGATCGATCGGTTGGCGGTGATAGCGGGCGGTGGTGACCGCCCATGGAGGTCGGAATCCGTCGAGACAGAATACGAACTCGCGACTGTCGCATGAGCACACGTTGTCGTAGGGCACGATTTTGACGGATATCGCACTGTGGCAATATGTTACTTTTGCCGGAAGCGCATTCGCCGCGGGAATCGTGGACGCGATTGTGGGCGGTGGCGGGTTGCTTCAACTTCCGGTGCTCCTCGGGTCACTCGATGTCGGCGGCGGGGTTGCCACTCCGCTCGGCGTGAACAAGGCCGTGACAGCGATCGGCAATACCGCGTCGATCGCCCAGTTCTGGCGGCGTAATCCGGACTCACGCGTCGATCCGAGAATACTGATCGGGCCGGGATTGATAGCCGTGGTCTCGGCGTCCGTCGGCGCTCTGTTTGTCAGCAATGTGCCGATTCAGACGTTGCGACCGATCATCATCGTGTGCCTGCTGGCGGCATTGGTCAACACGCTTCGCGGCACCGGGAAGGGAAAGGAGCAGGATCGATCGGAACAATCGTCGCGGGGGCGGCATGCGGAAATAAGACTCGCTGCGGTCTCGACGGTGCTCGGACTCTACGACGGCTTCGTTGGACCCGGAACCGGGACATTTCTCCTACTGTCGCATCGAAGGCTACTGCGTCGGACTCTCACCGATTCGTTGGCGACCACCAAAATAATTCAGTGCGGAATGAACATAGGCGGCGCGGCAGTACTGCTGTCGCAGGGTGTATTCGTCTGGCACCTGATACTTCTCATGGGGGCGTGCAGTATGGGAGGAGCCTCCATTGGGGCGAGAATAGCTTTGAACGGGAAGGACCAGCTGATCAAGAGAGTGCTTGTGGCTGCAGTCCTGGCGACCGTCGTCAAACTCATCTACGACCAGATCAGTTCTTGGTAGACGAGGAGTATGCATTGTGCAGAAGAGTTTCACGGAATTCGAAGTACTCGCTGACAGACATGACCTGATCGCCTTTGCGCGAGATGCACTACAGGATGCGGGCGCGGCACATCAGGCCGCGACCGTCACCGCGGAGGTCTTGGTGGAAGCGGACACCGCAGGCGTCGAGAGTCACGGTGTTTCCAGGCTGAAGCGATACCTGTCCGGACTTTCCACGGGTCGGATCGACGGCCGTGCTCGCTGTCGAGTGGTGGTGGACGCAGGCAGCCTCCTGGTAGTGGACGGTAACAACGGCCTGGGTCCGGCGGTATTTCAACAGGCAACCGATCTCGCCATCGACAAGGCGATCGCGAGCGATCTGTCCATCACATTCGTCAGAAATTCGAACCACATGGGAATGACCGGTTGGTTCACGCGGCGGGCAGCATTTCAGGGGCTGTTTTCCATCGCCTGCACGAACGGAGTCCCGCTGGTTGCGCCGTCGAACGGCAAGAATGCGATGTTCGGAACCAATCCGATCAGTTTTTCGCTGTCGACTCGATCGGATCACGTGACGTTCGACGGTGCCACCGGCGTGGTCTCGCGGGGGAAGCTCGAACAACTGGCGCGGTCCGGCGGGACGATGCTCGACGATTGGGTGATAGACACCTCGGGCACGCCGGTCACGAATCTCGAAGAGGCAATCGCAGGGCTCGAGGGTGGGCGCGGATGCGCCATCCATCCCATAGGCGGGTCCACCGCGGAGCGCGGCGGGCACAAGGGCTATGGCCTCTCACTGCTTGTCGAATTGCTCTGCGGTCCACTTGCCGGAGGGCCGTGGAGTTTGCACACCCATCTTCCCGACAGGCCCGCGCAGGTCGGACAGTTCATGATGTGTCTCAAACCCGACGCTGTCGGTGACCGAGCGGTGATCGACACCGCCGTCGAGAGCATGCTGCGTGAAATTCGAGAAGCGAGGTCCGCGACGCCGTCGAATCCGGTGCGCGTTCCGGGTGACAGACGTAGGCAGACGAGTTCGTTCAGGTCGGCGAACGGCGTGCCACTCGGCGCGCAGACCGCGCAGATTCTCATGGACATCTCTCGCGAAACCGGAATTCCTTTCAAATTCAGCACACTCGAAAAGGGGAATCGAAATGAAATATAGGCGTCTCGATCATACGGTGCTCACCGTCGCGGACGTAGCCGCGACCGTGCAGTTCTACGGTCAGGTACTCGGTATGGAAGTGCTGACATTCGACAGCCTGCGGAAGGGGCGCAAGGCCCTGAAGTTCGGCGACTCCAAGATCAATATTCACGAGTACGGAAACGAGATTCCGCCACATGCGCAGAATCCCGGACCAGGAACGGAGCACCTCTGCTTCATCGTCGAGGATCCTATCGCGGAAGTCGAGCAGAGAATTCGATCCGCAGGTGGCGTGATCGAGGACGGACCGGTCGAGCGCACCGGCGCTCTGGGTCCGATACTCAGTGTGTATATTCGCGATCCGGACGGGAATCTGATAGAGATCAGCAACTACATCGATGATGCGGCCGCGGCAAAGGGGCTATGAGATGTCGGTCGCCCCTTCGCTACAGATGTCACCGCGCTTGGCGGCATCACGTCCTTCGCCCACTCTGACCTTGGCGGCGATGGTCAAGCAACGTCGCTCCCGGGGAGAGTCGATCATCGCGTTCAATTCCGGCGAACCGCTGGCCGACGTGCCCTCGTACATCACCGATGCCGCGAGTATTGCCTGCCGGATGGAAGAGATGCATCGATACACCGACGCGCGCGGACTACCGTCGCTGCGGAAGGACATCGTGTCGAAATGCCTGCGCGATTCCGGAGTGGAGATCGACATCGAACAGGTGAATGTCTCGAACGGCGCCAAACAGGCGATCTACGAGGCCGTCTTGGCCACCGTGGGCGTCGGTGACGAAGCAATAGTTCTTGCGCCGTACTGGCCTTCGTACATCGACGCGGTTGCCTTGGCGGGTGGCACCGCGGTGGTCGCTCAGATCGTCGATGTGTACGACATCGACAGTGTGATCGAGAAACTCGATGAATCGGTGTCGGATCGGACGCGGCTCGTAGTGTTCTCCAATCCGTGCAATCCCAGCGGTCGCGTCTTCACGGCCGACGAGATGGCCCGGATCGGATCGTGGGCAACGCGGCACGGTGTGTGGGTGTTGTCCGACGAGATCTACGAACACATGAATTACGTGCCTTCGGGTTCGCTGACGTCCTACTTGTGTATTGCCGACAGCGCAGCGAACGGCATCGTGATCAATGGCGTGGCCAAGTCGTACTCGATGACCGGATGGCGCGTGGGATGGTCCATCACACCGCCTGCTCTCGCCCGCGGGATCGCGAGCCTGCGCAGTCAGATATCGTCGAATGTCTGCAACATCTCCCAGTTCGCCGCTGCCTCCGCGCTGTCCGCGGGATTGCGTGAGGTCGCGCTGGCGCGCGATGAGCTGAGGCAGCGACGCGACTTGATGGTGGAACTTCTTTCGGGCATCGACGGGGTCAGCTGGACGATCCCGGACGGCGGTATGTACGTCTTCGCGAGGATCCGAGACTACGGCGATCATTTCGACAGCACGGTGAAGCTGGCCGAGTACCTCTTGGATCGTCACGGCGTCGCCACGGTGCCGGGTGAAGCGTTCGGGTGCCCTGGCTACCTGAGGCTGTCCTTCAGTCTGCCCGAGCGAGACATCCACGAAGGAGTGGCGAGGCTACGATCCGGTCTCGAGGTCGGCTGAGGCGAGAACTGTCGAGTCGGAGAACCGGGCCACGATGCACCCTGCCTCCCACTGTGACCATCTGCTTTACCGCACCGCGGTCATGTGACGCCGGTGGCCGCGCCGAGTGCCGGTACTCGGCGCGGCCACCCGCCGTGCACGGTCAGCTGTCGGTGTCGACGGTTTCGATGACCGGCAGCCACGCCACGGCGTTGTCCTTGAAGGACTGGTGTACCGGGGTCAGGCCGGTGTGGTCGTCCAGAGCCGTCATCGTGATGCCCATGGCGTCGCCACCCTCGTCGCCCGCGGCAAGCAACGCTCCGCAGGTGGGGTAGAACCCGCGCTTGGTCGTGTGATAGGTGTGGTACCAGGTCGGCTCGCCGCTCTCACCGGCTCAGGAGACCGTGTCCAGCGGGAAGTCGATCGCGGCCGTGATGTCGCGCGGCCGAGCGCGGGGGTCGAGTAGCGGACTACTCGTGAAGGTCCGGACCGCGACGAGGACGATCGAGACAGTTCTCATTTCGACGTAGGAGCTCACTTCTCGAGCTCGCACCAGAAGGACACGGACATGCCGGAAAACAATGGGGTGCGCGCGAACGCAGGAAAAGACAGCCTTTTAGTTTCGTTACGGAATTTTATTCGTACCAAGGGCAACGACTATCTCGATGATCCGAATGTGTCGTCCATCGGCATCGGATACAAACAGGTCGACGGCAGGCCCACCGACGATATCTCCATCCAGTTCACGGTGAACGAGAAAGTATCCGAGCCCGAAGCGGTCGACGGCCTCGAAACCTCGTCGTTGCCCGCCACGATCGTCGTCGACGGCGTCGAAGTGCCGACCGACGTCCTGGAGCGGCGCTTCGCACCGTCGTTCCGCGTCGTCGCCGAAGCGGTTGCGCCACAACGTAAGACCAGGCTCGATCCGATCATGCCCGGGATCAGCGTCGGCAATGTGCACGCCAGTGCGGGCACGATCGGATGCATCGTCTACGACCGCGAGACCGGCGCACCGTATGTCCTGAGCAACTGGCATGTGCTGCACACCGCCGAGGGGGCGCTCGGTGACGATGTCGTGCAGCCGGGACCGCGGGACGACAATCGCGTCGACCGCAATCGGCTCGGCGCGCTGGTGCGCTCACATCTGGGCAATGCGGGCGACTGCGCGGTTGCCGGTATCGACGGCCGTCGGTTCGATGGCGCGATCAGCAGACTCGGGATCACCCCCGACACACTCGGCGATCCCGAACTCGGTGACCGCGTGGTCAAGAGCGGCCGGACCACCGAGGTGACCCACGGCATCGTGCGACGTGTCGACGTCATCGCGAACATCGACTACCGCGGCGTCGGCACTCGCGCGATCGGCGGCTTCGAAATCGGGCCGGATCCGGACATTCTCTCGTCCGACGGCGAGATCAGCGGTCCGGGCGACTCCGGCTCGGCGTGGTTGTTCACGCTGGCCGACGGCAGTACGAGCAAGGTGCTCGCCGGTCTGCATTTCGCCGGGGAGACCGCGGGCAGCACCGATGAACACGCTCTCGCCTGTCTGCCGGAATCGGTATTCGAGAAACTCGGCATCACGCTCACGCCGCCCGCAGCCGAAGAAGCGGTGGTCATCGCCGGATACGACCCGGGATTCCTGTCCTCGGCGGTGCCGGCACCCGATGTCGACGCGCAGGCGCGAACGGATATCGCCACCGCGCTCGACGGGACGACCGTGCTGCACTACACGCACTTCTCGCTGACGGTGCGGCGTTCGCGCCGATTCGCGATGTGGGTGGCGTGGAATATCGACGGTGCGGCGCTCAAGAAGATCAGCCGCAAGAAACTCGATTTCGTCAAAGATGCCAGACTGCCCGCGCAGGAGCAGGTCGGCAACGAACTGTATCGGGACAATCGGCTCGATCGCGGTCATATCGCCCGCAGGGCGGATCTGGTGTGGGGAAGTATGGCCGAGGCGGCGAAGGCGAACAAGGATTCGTTCTTCTACACCAATATCTCTCCACAGATGGACGACTTCAATCAGAGTATGCGACACGGCATCTGGGGACGGCTCGAGGACGCGATATTCGCCGAGGTCGACGTGGACGATCTGCGGGTCAGCGTATTCGGCGGCCCGGTTTTCGCCGCCGATGATCGCGAGTTCCGCGGCGTGCGGATTCCCCGCGCGTTCTGGAAGGTGATCGCCTACGTCGAGCAGTCCGAACTGAAGGCGCGCGGATTCGTGTTGAGCCAGAATCTGGAACAGCTCGAGATGCTGGACCTCGACGAGTTCCGGGTGTTCCAGGTGCCGCTGGCCGATATCGAACAGCGCACCCTCGTGCGCTTCCCGCAGGCGCTGCGCGCCGCCGATCTGCACATCGCAGCGGAGGAATCGCCGACGCCGCTGGAATCGCTGTCCGACATCCGTTGGTGATGTCGCACAACCGGATTCGCCTGCCGACGGACAGACGCGTCCGCGGCACGGTGATCCTGCCCGCCGATGCTCCCGCCCGCACCGCGCCGGTTCTCGTCGAGGTGCGCGACGTCACCTCGATGGACGGGCCTGCCCCCGTGGTCGGGAGCATCGTGCTGGCGAACGTGCCGATTCGTCCGGGCGGCCGATGTGCGTTCGAGCTGTTCACCCCGGATATGGAACTTTCGGTGTCGCTGTCGTTGCGGTGTCACATCGATATCTCCGGCACCGGCGTCATCGACACCGGTGACCTGCTGTCGACACGGTCGATACCCGTCGATTCGGCCGGTGATGTGGAGGGACTCGTGGTCCCGGTGGTCCTGATCTGACCCCGCACCGCCGATCTCGGACTCGGTACCGGATTGGGGTACGGCACCACTCGTGTCATCCGATGTCCGAGACGCGCATTCTGTGATCGGAACACTCGGGGATGCCATTCGTTCAATTGCCGCCGCCGGCTGAACACCTACCGGCGCACATCGATTCGAGGGAGTGGATACGGTGACTACCGACTACACCGTACGTGCGGATATCGAGACCGACGACACCGGTGAATACGGATCCGGGCCGGAGGCCGGAACCGCCGTCGTGGGAAGCGCCACCCGAGGGGAACGCGAGATCCGCCACGCCGCGGTCGACGGATTGGCGATATTCGAAGGCGATATCGTGCTGGGAACCCTGGACGAGGTAGCGGCGCAGGCCGGTCCGGAAGGTGTCGGGCTCACCGGGAGCGCTTTCCGCTGGCCGATGGCGACCGTTCCCTTCGAAATCGATCCCGCGCTGCCGAATCGCTCGCGCGTCACCGACGCGGTGGCGCACTGGTCGAGCCGCGCCGGGATCCGATTCGTACCGCGTACCGCCGCACACACCGATTTCGTGCGTTTCGTTCCGAGTACCGCGAGCCGATCGGCCGTGGGAAGGCGCGGGGGCCGCCAGGACATCGAAATCGCCGCCACCGCGCCGACGGGGTCGGTGATTCACGAAATGGGCCACGCCGTTGGCCTGTGGCACGAACAGAGCCGCGAGGACCGCAATACCTTCATCGAGGTCAGGCTCGCGAATGTGCCCGCTGCGGAACAGCACAATTTCGATCAGCACATCGCCGACGGCGACGATCTGGGCCGCTACGACTTCGGCTCGATCATGCACTACTCGGCGAAAGCCTTCAGCTCCAACGGCCAGGACACCATCGTGCCGAGAGTCGCGTTGCCCCCTGGCGTGACTATGGGGCAGCGAAACAGTCTGTCCCAAGGCGATATCGACGCCGTGCACGCGATGTATCCGGACTGGTCCGGCATCGGCAACCGGTGGCGCAATATCGGCGGCATATTCCCGCGCACCGCTCCGGTGTCGGCGGTGTCGCGCCCGCCGAACAATCTCGATCTGTTCATCACCGGGAATGACGGCCGGGTGTACACGTCGTGGTGGCAGGGTGGCAGCGACTGGTCCGGTATCGGTGATCGGTGGCGGAACATCGGCGGGGTCTTCCCGGTCGGCGCACCACTCGCCGCGGTGGGGAGGACCCAGCGCAATCAGGATTTGTTCATCACGGGCAACGATGGTCGCGTCTACACCTCATGGTGGCAGAGATAGCGGCACTCGGCGGACAGGTCGGTGCGACTCTCGGCCGACCTGTCCGGAACAGACGCGGCAGGTGCAACTTCCATGATCGCGGCACTCGTCTTCCAGGACGTCTACCTGTTCGACGACAGCATCGAGAACAACCTGCGCTTGGCCCGTCCCGACGCGACACGTGGCGAGCTCGTGCGGCCCGGCTCGACGAGGTGATCGATCGCCTGACCGAAGGCAGGCACACGAGGGTGGGGGGAGGCGGGCGCGCAACTGTCGGGCGGCGAACGTCAACGCGTGGCCATCGTCTCGGTGACGCCCCGGACCGCGCCGTGATCGTGAGGCGGCGGAATGCCTCGATATGCGCGTTCTCCGGCGAAACCTGAACGGTCGTCGCCGAATTGCACGACGTGCTCTACGCGTTCGGCGGCGTCGATGAGTTGGGTGCGGCGCTCCTGAGCGGGCTTGGTTCCCGGTCTGCCCGGCGTCGAGCGGCGCTGACTGATTCCGCGGACTCTACCTCCCGCTGCGCGCAAGTCCGGCGATCGGTGGGGCACCGATCGCCGGACGCTTGTGTCGGCCTTTCACCCGGTCAGCGCGTGAGCGCGGCGCGCAGCTCGCCGATGCCCGCGCGGCGCTCGTAGGCGATCCACGCGAAGACGGCGGCCAGCACCAGCGGGAAGATCGCCATCGCGGGCTTGTCGGCGATGAACGCCTGGGTCGCGGCGGCGAGCACGGTGAGAACGGACAAGCCCGCGGCGGCGAGGGCGCTCAGGCGCGGCACCATCAGGCCGATGCCGCCCGCGACCTCCGCGACGCCGATGAAGATGAGCAGCGCGATGGGGATGGTCAGGTTCTCGGGGGCGTTGTCGGTCAGGGCGGTCGGCATCACGAGTTTCGGCCCGCCGGAGGCGATGACGAAGAACAGTCCGAGCAGGATCTGCAGGGTCCACAGGACGCGGTTGCGGATCTTGCCGGGGCGGGCGGTGATGTCGTGGGCGAAGTCGGCGGTGGGGTTGGCGGTGGTCATTTCTGGTCCTTCCGGTCGGTCGCGCGGGGTGGTCGCGCGTTCAAGGGATAGGACGGAGCACCGTCACCGGATTCATCGCTGACCGTGAAAAGATTCTTCGAACGCGATCCGGGTGGCCTCGGGGGCGCGGTCGGGCCGCGTCTCGGTGCCGGATGATCCGGACGTCGATCGACTGCCGGACACCGATGACGGTCGTGCCGTCTCTACACCAAGCTCTACGAGGGGCAGGAGGACGACGAACAGCAGGTAGAGCGGCTCGAGATCCTCGGGTCCGCGGCGTCGGACCCGAGGACCGGCGACTACATCGCCTGGGACGATTCCGACCAGCGACTGACGCCGGAGCAGATCATCGAAAGGGCGCAGGCGTTTCGGCCGATCGCGCTGGGCGGACCCGAGAAGCCCTCTCGAGCGCCGGACAGTGACCAGCGGGCCGGTGCGTGGCCCGAATCGGTTCGCGGAAAAGGCACTTCGATGTGATACTTGTATTCAGCTCGGGGACCCGGCCGTTCGCACTTGGAAGGGAACCCATGTTCGGCCTCGCAATCACACGCCGGCTCGCGGCACTGCTCGGATCGCTCGCTCTCGCAACGGTATTGGCTCTGACCTCACCCGCCACCGCGTCGGCGCGACCGGTGTCTGCCCAGGAGGCCGCCGCCGATTTCACCGCGGCGCTCAACGCCGTCGACGCGTTCTGGCGAGGGCATTGGTCGCAGTTCTCGAACACCGCCTACTCGCCGCCCCGGATCGTCGGACTCTACGACAGCAACACCAAGCGACTCACCTGCGGCACCGAGGTACTCGGCCAGAACGCCTGGTACTGCCCGAGCGGCGATTACCTCGCCTTCGACGCCACCTTCATGCGCACCTTCTATTCCTACGGCGACGCGTTCATCTACCTGGCTTCGGCACACGAGTTCGCGCACGCCATCCAGAATCGGTTGGGCCAGTACAACAAACAGAACATGGAACTTCAGGCCGACTGCCTCGCGGGTGCCGCGCTCGCGGGCGCCCAGCGCGACGGCCTGATCGTCGCCGAGAAGGGCGATCAACAGGAGCTGTACAACACGTTGAAGGCCCTGGGCGACGCCTCCTACACCAGGGGCGCGAATCACGGCAGCGGCAACGATCGGGTCGCGCACTACAACCTCGGCGTCCAGAACGGCGTCGGCAGGTGCCTGAAGCTCTAGGACGGGCGGTTTCCGCGCAGGTAGGTCAGTGTGGCCAGGACGCGGATGTTGACGTGCGGGCGGTCGGGGTCGCCGACCTGGGTGAGGCCGAGTTTGTCGGTAAGGGTGGACACGTGGTGTTCGACGGTGCTGATCTTGGTGTTGAGTCGTTGTGCGATACCGAGATTGGAGTAGCCTTCGGCGACCAGGGCCAGGACGCGGCGTTCGGCGGGAGTGAGCGTGTCGAGGGGGTTGCGGGTTCGTCGGCGGGCCATGAGCTGGCTGATGATGTAGGGGTCGATCACGACTTCCCCTCGGGCGATGCGGTGGAATGCCTGCACGAGTTCGTCGAGGTCACCGAGACGTTCCTTGCCGAGGTAGCCGACGGCCCTCGGCACCGCGTCCATCACCAGCAGTCGCTCGGCGTAGGCGGGCTCGAGGTAGGCGGACAGGGCCATCAGCGCCACATCTGGATACTGGGCACGCACCTTCTCGGCGACCCACAGACCCTCGTCGTCGGTGGCGTCGGTGAGCCGGATGTCGAAAACCGCCAGATCGGGCGCGGTTTCGTTGATCGTGGCGAGTGCTTCGGCGCGGTTGGCGGCGCGGCCGACGACCTCGATGCCGCGCCCGCTCAGCGCGTCGGTCAACAGGTCGAGATAGAAGCCCTGGTTCTCGATGACTACGACTCTCATGGCTGCTCCGTGATCAGATTGCGGGGATGTCGCTCGGGGTGCGGTATGACCGCGGTCAGTGTGGTGCCTCCGCCGGGACCGCTGTGGACGGTCAACGCGCCGCCGACCGCTTCGACCCGGTTGCGCAGGCTCGTCAATCCGAAGCCCTCGTCGTGCGCGACGCTGCCTCGGCCGTTGTCGGTGACAGTGGTGACGAGGCTGTCGTCCTCGACATCGACGCGGACAAGGACCTGTGTCGCGGCGGCGTGTTTGTAGACGTTGGCCAGTGCCTCGCTGATGACGAAGTACGCGGTGATCTCGATGTGTCGGTCCCAGCGCGTATCGGTCACGGTGAAGTCGACCGGAATCGGCGCTTGGTCGACGAGATTCGCGACGGCGGTGGTCAGGCCGTGCTCACCGAGGACGGTCGGGTAGATGCCCTGGATCAATTCGCGCAGACTGCGCAGCGCCCCGGTGAGTTCGCCGTGCGTGCGGCGGATGGTCTCCCTCGATTCCTCGGTGGGAATCGGGTCGTGCGCGAGTACCCTTTGGGCCCGGTCGAGCAGCATCAGGACCACGAAGAACCGTTGTTGCGCACCGTCGTGCAGGTCGCGCTGGATGCGGCGGCGCTCGTCGAAGGCGGTCTGGGCCAGGCGCAGTCGGGAGTCCCTGATCTGTTGCAACTGGGCGTGCAGGGTGGCGTAGAGGCGGGTGTTCTCGATGGCCAGTCCCGCCGCGGCGACCGCGGCGTCGGTCACCTCCCGGTGTTCCTCGAGTGCGGCGTCGTGCTCGATCAGCGCGATCAGGGCCCCGCCGCGATGCAGTTCGGTGACCGACCGGCCCGGCCGATCCCCGTCCACCTCGATCGGCCTGCCGAGGACATCGACGTATCCGCCGTCGGCGCGCCGGTACGCCACGACGAGACTCGGATCCCCGAGGGTGCGGCTGAGGGTTTGCTGGAGAGTCTGCGGGTCGGTGAGCGCTGCCACGTCGTCGTGCAGCGACAGCAGCAGTTCGACCACCCGCCGGTGCCCGAACTTCCGGTACGACCAACCGATCACGTACAGCAGCGGCATCACGACCATCGTGGTGACCGTGAAAAGCCAACCCAGCGCGAGCCGAAGCTCGAACGGAGTCGGCACCAGACTCGCCGCCGCCTCGGCGAACTTCACCGATGCCACGACCATGATTCCGGCCCACACCGGCCCCGACGGTATGCGCCGGACCGGACTCGCCAGCCACCGGCGCACCGTGAGGCCGATCACGAGCACGAACATCACCGCGGCGCAGGCACTTCCGATGGTCCCCCACACGCTGCCCGCGTGCTTCAGGTGCAGTGCCCACGGTCCGTGCGGGTGATCGACGAAGTATCGGATCACCTGTGTGCCGATCGCCGCCGTGTAGGCGAACACCATGAACACCCGGTTCGTGCGGTCCGCCAAGCGACCGGTCGGCCAGATCAACAGCACATGCGCCGCGACGGCGGTCCAGGCGTAGGCCAGGCAGAAGCCGACGGCGAACAGGACGCCGTCGCACGCCCGGAAGAATTGCACGTAGTACAGGCCGCTGCCGAACACGATCAACTGGCCGATCCGGGGCGAAGGCAACCGAATCCACGTGACGACGCCGGTGACCAGCGTGACCAGGCCGACCAGCCGTGGTGGCGCCTCCTCCCACCAGGACGGCGCCACCACCGACCACGACGCCAGCGTCGCCGACACCGCCACCGCCGCGGCCGCCGCCGTGCCGAGAAGGGCGGTGGCCCAACGCCGCCTGGTCACCGGCTGCCGCGCCGCACCGACACTGTGGGCCGCCACGAGGTCCGCCTTTCACTCGTTCCATCCGGTAGATCAAATCCAGACCGACATCCCGGCCGCAACCAAGGTTTCCGCAGTATCGGCTCCGGGATCGCCGCAGACCTCAGCTCGGGATCACCCGGAGGCGCCGCCCGGCCGCCGAATCACATACTGGACGCGGGACATCCTGGCGGACAAGGGAAGTCACCTCGCGGGGGCGGTCAGAGCACCTGGACGGTTCCTCGCTCCAGCCGAATACCATTTTCCTACGGAGGGTTTCGTATGTTCCTCAATTCCCGCGAGCGGCTTCGGAGAAGCGCGGGCGCCGCATTCGTCGTCGCCGTCGGCATCGCGACCACCGCGCTCGTCGCAGGCCCCGCGCACGCGGTCGACCGGACCGGTGTGCAGAAATGCCAGGGCGGCGCCGCGCCCGACGAGGAGATCTTCATCGTTCAGACCGCGGGCGGGAACGCGAACTTCCCGGCGGGGCCCGACCCCTACAACGGGATCTCGCCGGGCAACGCCCTGCACGTGAAAGTCGAATGGGATGCGCTGGTCAACGTGCAAGGCTGGATCACCGAGCAGTACAACATCGACGGGAAGACCGAGCAGGCGACGTCGGGCTATCCCTTCCCCGGCTGGCCGAAGTACGCCAACCTCTTCCGGATGAACAACAATCCCGGCGGTTGGGTGGCCTCGGGCGGTGACTCCAACGCCTACAATCCCCACCTGCTCAGCGAACTCGCGAACGTGAGCTGCTTCGAAGCTCCCTGGGCGCCGGTCCGCATCGGCTACGGCATCAACGACGAGAACCCCGGCGACAACAGCGGCGAGTGGCGTTGGACCCTGCAGATCTGGCGCAACGACGGGGTCAACGAGCGCTGATCCGACTGCGATCGGATCGACGGTCGTAGCGGTCGCCGCATCGGCGGACCCTGGGGGGTGCCGATGCGGCGACCGCTACTTCGCGGTGTCGAGTGTGCCGTCGATGAGGGCCTCGACGGCGGCGCCGAGGTCGAACTCGGCGGATAGTTGCGTCCACCGCGGGAGCAGTTCGGCGATGGTGGGGGCGTGGGTGAGGTCGGCGGGGGAGAGGCGTTCGTGCCATGATTTCTCGCCGCGAGGTCGGGTGGCGAGTGCGGACCGCCGCAGGAGTTCGCCGGAGATCAGGTGCCAGGTGGAGCGCCACAGCGCCAGAGCGTGGCCCGGGCCGAGTCCGGCTTCCAGCGCGGCGGCGACGAATTGGTCGGTGACCACGAGCGCCGGGACGCCGACGTGGGTGCCCGCGCGCAGGATGGGCACGATCCAGCGCAGTTCGTCGAGTTTGGTGTAGGTCTCGATCGCGACGGCGAGCATTCGTTCGCGCGGGGTGCCGGACGGGCGGGTCCATTCGATGCGGGCGGCCAGCTCGCCGAGCGCCAGGGTGAGCAGCTCGGATTTGCTTGGCACGTAGTGGTAGATCGTCATCGGTTTGGTGCCGAGCTCCTCGGCCAGGCGACGCATGCTCAATCCGTCGACTCCGCCGCGTTCGAGCATGCGAACGGCGGCGTCGACGATCCTCGCGCGATCGATCGTGTTCTGCGGGGCCATGGACACATCATCCGTGCCTACCGAGGGAAGCGCGGTAGACGGCGCCCGCGCGGGAGGCGAAGCGTAGTGCTGCCCGCTCCGCGAGTTGGAAGCCTGCAGGCGTGAGGCGGTGCAACCACCAGGGCGGCAGCACGGCTTCGGCGTGCACGGTCACGATGACCTTTCGGCTGCCTACCGCATCGACCGCCGCCTTCGCGACGGCCTCGGGCCGACGGCCGAACCGGTGCACGAGATCGGTGATCCGTTCACTTCCCTGGCTCGCCTTCGCGGTGTTGCCGATGATCGGGGTGTCGACGGCGCCGGGACAGATCGCCGTGAACCGCACACCGCGCGCCGCCAGTTCGGCGTTCAACGCTTGGGTCAGCCCGACGATGCCGAATTTCGTCGCCGTGTAGGCGCTCAAGTACGGGATGGGGAACAACCCCGCGCTCGAGGCCGTGTTCAGAACGTGCGCGTGCCTGCCTTGTGCCAGCATCCGTGGCAGGAAGTAGTGGATGCCGTTGACAACGCCGTTGAGGTTCACGTCGACAACGCGCCGCCAGTCCTGGATCGTCATGTTCTCCGCCGGTCCCGCCCAGCCGATGCCCGCGTTGTTGTGCAGCACGTCGATGATCGGGTCGATGGCGAACACATCGGCGGCGAGCGCTTCCATCGCTCGCGGATCGGCGACGTCCACCGCGTGCGCCACCGCCTCGCCGCCCGCACGGATGATCTGGTCGCACACCGATGTCGCCCCGGTGGCGTTGATGTCGCACACGTGTACTTTCGCGCCGTGTGCGGCGAACAGGCGGGCGGTGGCCGCGCCGATGCCGCTCGCGGCGCCGGTGACGACCACCACCTTGCCGTCGAATCTCCTGCTCATCGCGGGCACGGACCCCAGAAGGCGTTGGGCAGTGCAGGGCCATCACCGTTGGCCGCCGCGGCGGGCGGGGTCGCGACGACGGCGGCGGCGTCGATCGCGCGCAACTGGGCGCGCGCGAGCAGCAACTCGGCGCTCGGCCTGCCGAGTGCGGTGCGTTCGGCGGCGGACAGCGGGCGCTCGCCCGCCCGGATCAGCCGCTCGACCCCGGCGACCCCGTATGCCTTGACCGACTTCTCGAGGGAGTACAGGCCGACGGGCCCGTCGACGGCGGAGACCGCGGCGCGCACGTCGGTGGCCATCACGTCGACATCCTTGTAGGGGCCGACGCCTGCCTCGCCGAGCGTGATGCCGCCCTCGTCGCCGTACAATGCGCGAATGTCGTTGCCGTAGTCGAGCTGCAGGCTCGGCCCCGGGTCGGCGCCGTTGGCCTGGATGTAGACGGTGCGCATGGTCATGAAGAGCAGGCCGTCGTACTCGTCCTGGCCGATGAGCGGCATGTCGAAGAAGTCCGAGAACGCGGCCATGCCGTCCAGCGCGTCATCGATCGTGTACGGGTAGACCGACGCGGTCACGTCGTAGCCGCGCCCGCGCAGGTCACGCACGATCTGCCGGTACTCCTCGGCTGCGGCGCACTGGTGCCTCGGGCCCGCATTGCGCGCGAGCGTGCCGAGCGCGTTCGCGGGGTCCGTGCCGATGCGGAAGATCGCGTCGGTGTCCTGGATCGACGACTCCAGGTCGAGGGACACGTCGGTGAAGCGCAGTTCGTGGTCGTGTGCCCAACGATCGAACTCGTCGACGGCCTCGGCCACGATGGCGCTGTTGTCCTCGTTCGACCAGTAACCGTCGCTGTAGGGGATCTGGATCAATGCCTTGACCGGGATGTGGCGGCGCGCGGCCTCGCGCATGAACGGCAGCACCTCGTCGCGCTGCGGACGACCCGCCGGGATCGGGCCGAAGTCGCGGCGGTAGCGCAGGTTGAAGCCGAGCGGAGTGTGGTTGCGCTCCAGCACATCCCACAGTTCGGGGGTGTAGACGCTCTGGTCGCGCGGCAGGTCCCAGTAGTCCTCGGGTTTCGGCAGTCCGTAGCCTGCCAGGCCCGAGGAGCCGTGCATTTCCTCGCCGACCCAGAACATCAGGCGCCCCGTGTCGGCGGGGGCCTCGGCGTGCGCGGGGGCAGGCGCGGCGAGCAGCACGGCGGCGAGCGCGGCTGCGAGGAAAGTCTTCATGTGGGACACGGCCTCCGAAACGGGTTGGGTGCGGGCTGTTCGCCAGGGCGACCTGCGGCGGGCGCGGTGACCGAGGCTGCGGCACATCCGCGGGATGTGCCGCAACCCGGCGGGTTCCGATCCGGCCTTGCGCACGCAGCGTAGCGGAATGTGCGGTACTGACGGAACATTTGGTACTAATTCACTTCTCTTAGTACCTAGATTGCTCGAACTGTCCGGTACGCGAAACCGACTGTCGCGGTCAGGACATGTCGATAGGCCGCTGCGGCCGATAGCCTCGAATTCGCGGGCAATGGGAACGCGGGAACGGCCTGCGCCAGTCGGTGACCGCGGTGTGTGTGGGAGGCGTGTTCGGCAAAGGTGTCAGGTCCGGGGTGGCGTGGGTTCGGGTTGTGTGGCGAGATCGCCTGTCGCCGAGGACAGTGCGTCCATGATCGCCGCGGTGTTCTGGTATTCGCGCCAGTTGACGATTTGTCCGTCTCGGGCTCGCAGTACGGCGATGAAAGGCGCCGCGGCACTGTGGCCGGTCGTGGTGAGGGTGCCGAGGAGGGTGTACTCCGCGACGATCACCTCCGGATCGGCGGTGTCGTGGATGACGATGTCGGTGACCGCGTCCAATCGCACCGGGAAGGCGGCTTGCTGTGGCTGCGCGAAGGCTTGGAATTTTTCTCGGCCTTCGATGCGGGAAGGGCGGCCGGGGCGGGCGAAGGGCATTTCGATGACGGCGTCCTCGGCCAGCAGCTCGGTGAAGGTCTGTGTGTCACCGAGCCATTGGCGCTGCATGAGCGTGAAGAGTTGGCGCGGGGTGGGGGTGTTCGATGATTCGGTCACGGGGCCTCTCCGAAGGATGTCGATGCTAAGGTGAGTCGATACTCATTTTCTAATATGATGAGTCCGGTCTCATTTTGTCAACGGGGAGCGAGGGCGGCACCGATGAGCACAGACCCGACCAAGTTGCGGGCCGACGCGCGGCGTAACCGTGCGCGGATCCTGTCGGCGGCCGAGGAAGTCTTCGCCGAGCGGGGAGCCGACGCGTCGACCGAGGAGGTCGCCAGGCGGGCCGGAGTGGCCATCGGCACGATCTTCCGGCACTTTCCCACCAAGCAGGATTTATTGCGGGATATCATGAAAGACCAACTGCGGCAGCTTCTCGAAGACGCGGACACGCTGAGCGCCGCGGGTGCGGACGGATCGGCGTTGTTCACCTTTTTCGAGCATGTCGTCGAACAGTCCGCACGCAAGAAATTGGTCGTCGACCTGCTGGCTCAGGGTGGCACCGACATCGATGTCGCGGCATCGGTGCGACTGCTGCACGGCAACGTGGAGCAACTGCTCGCTAGGGCTCGGCGCGCCGGAACCGTTCGCGCGGACGTGGGAAGTGATGAGCTGACGGCCCTGCTGAGCGTGGCCTGCCGGTCGGCGCTTGCCGGCGGTTGGAGTGATGACCTGCGACAGCGAGCCGTAGCGATCATCTTGCGGGGGATGCGTCCCGGTATCGATCAGTGACCGCGGCGCACCGCCGGGAACCGCCCGCCTCGGCGCCTTCGGGCCGCTGCCGCGCTCCGGAGCTCTACCGAGGTGAGGCGCAGGCTGATGGGCTGTGGCCATCCGGTGGGCGGTTGAATACCGTGGTGGTCGTGGATGAGAGTGAGAGCGACATTGCGCTGGTTGGGCGTCGGCTGTATGCCGCATTGGATGCTCAGGACTGGTCGAGGCTCGACAGGTTGATTTCACCGGGGTTGGTGGTTCAGGTCGGTAGCGGGTCCGCGATGGGGTCGACAGAGTGGCGGCGGAACCAGGAAGCGTTCTACCGGGGGTTTCCCGACGGTCGCCATATCATCGAGGACACAGTGGTCGATCATGACCGGTTTGTGACGCGGTGCCGGTTCACGGGCACACATACCGGGTTCTTCGTCGATTTGGCGCCGACCGGCAAGACCGTGTCGGTAGGTGTCATTCACATCGACCGCTTCGACCAGGGCCTGTTGGTCGAACATTACGGCCAGCTCGACATGCACGGACTGCGGCAGCAATTGACGGCCGTCTGAGGCGTCGGTGCCCATGCCCGATGGGTGGGCTGCAAGCACGCAGGATGACCTCATCCGACGGCGGGTGATCCGCAGCCTGAGCCGCCGACCCGGTCGGAACCAACGCTCGCACAGCCGAGCGGGTATCGGCCCAGGAGGCGAGAGTGGACAGTATCGTCGTAATCCATGCCTGCGATCATTATTCAGGCAGTACGTGAAACCGCTGAGCGTGACTTTCCTCCCGGATGAGCCTCAACCCCGGCGCCCGGGTGAGCTGATGTTGCGGATGGCTGTGCAGCGGCACCCGGAACTCGCCTCGAAAGCGACGGTGACGCTGGGGTAGTCGCGAAGTCGACAGCGGATATTCGGGCAGTCCATCGACATCCAGGAGCCGGTGGGCCTTGTTGCCCAGCTAATAGTCAGGGTACCCTAACGTACGCGTACGAGATCGCGGAAAGTCCGGAGGTGGCGCACAGTCGTCCGGTGCGCGTCGGTCGCGGCTCGGCGGTTGTGTTCGTTTGTCGGTCAACGGTTTCGAGTGGTAGGAGCATGTCCAGATGACGGAGAATCAGCGGTCGTTGGTCGAACGCGCGCGGCGTATCGCCGAGGAGGTGTTGTATCCGGACGCCGCGGCGGTGGACCGAACCGGGCAGGTGCCCGCCGGGCACTGGGAGGTGCTCGCCGAAGCAGGTCTCTACGGTGCGTCGACAGCCGGGCTGGAACTGCCGGATATCGTTCGAATCATCGAAATACTCTCGGGTAGTTGTCTTTCCACCGCATTCGTGTGGTTGCAGCACCACGGCGCGGTCCTGAGCCTTTCGGGTTCGGCGAACGCGCGCTTGCGGGAGACCTATCTCACCGAGCTCACCGCAGGGCGCAAGCGGGCGGGCGCGGCGTTCGCGGGCGCTGTGTCACAGCCGGGGAAGCTGTGGGCGGAGCGGGTCGAAGGCGGCTATCGACTGACCGGTGACGCGCCCTTCGTCAGCGGTTGGGGCATCATCGACGTGGTGCAGGTGGCGTCGCGGGCCACCGAGAAGACATCGGGAGACACGGTGGTGTCCGGCCTGATCGACGCCGCGAGCGCCGAAAGCCTCACCGCCGTTCCCACGGAACTGGTAGCGGGACAGGGCACTTCGACGGTGCGCCTGCGATTCGACGACCACTTCCTGCCCGACGACCGCGTAACCGGCGCGGCGCGCTACGAGGACTTCCTGGCCTTCCAGCACATCGGTTCGCGGCTCAACGGCGCGGTGACCTGCGGCGTTGCCGAACGCGCGATCCGGGTGCTCGAACAGATCTCCAAGCCGCAGGCGAGTCCGCTGTGGGAGCAATTGGACGCCGCGCGTTCGGAATTGGACCGATCTCTGACCGATCCGGCGGTCCTGCAATCGGCACGCGCCCGCGCCTCCGAACTCGCGTTGCGCAGCGCGGCGGCACTGGTCGCGGCCACCGGCGCCCCCGCCCTGCTCGCGGACCAACCAGCCCAACGACTCCTGCGCGAGGCGACCTTCGGCCTGGTCGCCGCGAGTCGTCCGGAGATGCGGTCCGCCCTGGTCACCGCCTTCACCGGCGGCGGCCGCGCGGGCTGAGATGTCGTCATCTCGATGAACTGAAGTCTCGAACAAATGCACGCTTGTCGAATCGAGGAGGATGCGATGTCCGCACCGGAGTCCGAATGTCGGAAGACGATCCTCGCGGCCGTATTCCTGGCTACTTTCCTTGTTTCCCTGGATCTTTCGAGCGTCAATGCCACCGCGCCCTGAATACGATCACCGGCTCGACGGGAGTGCCGCGACCACAACGGTTTCCCGGTCACACCGCCACGGAGGCGAAGCGGTGTGATCGTGCGGGCCGGGCGCGGCTCAGGGGAGGGGGTAGGGGTACTTGTAGTCGCAGTCGTCGCGCTGGGCGGAGCAGCTGATGGCGATGTGCCGCCAGGTGTCGGGTCCGACTTCTCCGTCCATCTTGATCCCGGCCGCGCGCTGGAAGTTGATTGTCGCCTCCCGGGTCTGTTTGCCGAAACGCCCGTCGACGTCCACTACACCGTTGCCGTAGTGGAACCGCAGGAACGTTTGCAGTGCCGCGACGCATTGGTCCTGGTCGGCGACGCCTCGGGACAGGTACGGGCGGAACACCAGGCATTCGTTCACCGACGAGGCGTAGGTGGCCGCGTGCGCTTGCGCCGTCAGCGTCACGCCGCCCGCGACCGTGACGAGTCCGATGACGCTCGCGGCGACCAGGCGGCGGATCCGGTAGCGGCTCGAAAGTCGCTGCGCCGAAGTGATGCTCATGATGATTCTCCTCGCGGTCGAGGTGGATACCGACGAGAGCGAAGATAGGAACCGTCCGCAACGATCCGCCAAGGAAACGCTCAGGCCCGCGGTTGCCGCACCTCGAGCAGCACCGACCCGATCCGAACGCGGTCACCGTCGACCAGCGCGGCGCCACCGCGCACGCGTCGGTCGTTGACGAACACGCCGTTGGCCGACCCGCGGTCCTCGATCCGGATCGCCTCGCCGTCCACCACCACGCGCGCGTGCCGCCTGCTGGTCTTCGCATCGTCGAGCCGGATATCGTTGTCCGCGCCGCGACCGATGGTCACACCCGCCGATGTCACCTCGAAGCGCCTGCCGTCCTCCACGCACAACACCACCTGGCCGAGGGTTTCCAGCAGGGTCGACTCCTCGTTCTCCGCCGCTCGAGGCGGGTGGCGTCGCGCGCGGGACGGCAGTGGTTCACGGCGCAGGATGAGCTGTTCGAGCGCGGTCAGCCGGTCACCCGGGTCCAGCCCCTGATCTCGGAACATTCCGCGCGCGGAACGGCATGCTTCGAGCGCGTCGCCGTCGCGCCCCGCCGCGTACAACGCCGTGATCAGCTGCGCCCACAAGGTTTCACGCAGCGGATGCCGCGCTGTCGACGCACGCAACTCCCCGACGACTGCCGCGGCGCGGCCCGCGGCGATTTCCAGGTCCAACCGCGCCTCCAGCACGCGCTGGCGCTCCTCGTCCATGTGCGCGCAGAACGCCTCGGCGAAAGTGGATATCGGCAGCCCGTCGAGTGCCGCACCACTCCATTCCGCGAGCGCTCGCGCGAAATACACGGCGGCGCGCCCGTGATCGCCCCTGTCGTATGCGGCCATCGCCTCGGTCCTGGCGTGTTCGAAACGGCCGAGATCGCAGTGCTCGTCGCGGATGTCGAGGCAGTAGTTGCCGGAATCGTCGGTTCGCAGCAGCGTGTTCGCGGCCACGTCGGCGGCCTTCAGCGCGGAACGCAGTTCGGCGACGCGATTGTGCAGGTTCGAGCGGAAACTGGGTGGGGGATCACCGTCCCAGATGAGGTCGGCCAACCGTTTCGGTGAGATCGCGTTGCGTCGATTGACGACGAGTACCGCCAGCATCGCCCTGGTCAGCGGCCCGCCGACAGCCAGCGCGCGCCCCGAGACATACCATCGCACCGGGCCGAGGATGCGCACATCCAGCGCGGCGTCCGAAGTCACTGCGCCGGGACGCAACGGCCGTCGAAGGCGCCGTCTGCGACCCGAAAGACCGGCCACCGCAGGGCTTTCGACCTCGTCTGCGGTCCGTAGATGCCGTCGACGGCGGCGCCGTGGTCGACTTGGAGATGCCGGACGGCGCGCTTCATCGGTGTGTCGTACACCGTGGTCGCGTCCAGTTCGATGCCGTGACACAGGGCCAGCGCCTGCCGCAGTGCCGTGACCGACTCTCCTCGGTCGCCCTCGTTCAGGGCGCACCGCGGATCGTCGCGGTCGGCTGCGGCGCTGGGCAATTCGAGGAAGAAGTCGGCGCCTACCGCGACTCGCGTCCGCCAGTAGCATCGCAGCAGACCCGTCTGCACGGCGCTGGGCACGGACAGTGCGGTGCTGGTCACCGGTGCCGCGAACGCCGCGCCATCGGATCGATTCGCCGTCGGCCATGCGGTAAACGTCACCGCCGCGACGACCACGGCGACGACCACGCCGACGAGGGCAAGCGCGCGCCGTGACAACCTCCGACGGAATGGTTTGCCGGTGCCGATCGCCGACTCGAGGGCGCGCGCGAATTCGGCACAGGTCTGATACCGCTGCTCCGGGTCGACCGCCATCGAGCGCGCGACGACCTTCGCCAACTCCGCGGGCACCTCGGGACGCGGGCTCGTCGAGGAATCCAATTCGGTCGGCGCACCCGCGTTCGGATTCGAACCCGTGAGCAGCGCCGAGAGCGTGGCGCCGAGCGAGTAGATGTCGGCCCGACGATCGACCGCGAGGCCCCGCAGTACCTCCGGTGCGGCGAAAGCGGGAGTACAAGCACGCCAACCCGTTTCGGTGACCGTCTCGGACTCTTCGAGAGAACGGGCCAATCCGAAATCCGCGACCAGCGCGCGTTCCCCGTCTTCGCAGGCCGTGACCAGGATGTTCGACGGCTTGACATCACGATGCAGCATGTTCTGTTCGTGCGCGTGCCGCAGCCCCTTCGCGGCATCGCCGACGATGCGCGCCGCCCGCTCCGGCGCCAATCCACCCGGCTCGCCTCGCAGCAGTTCGTTCGCGTCGACGCCCGCGACATACTGCATCGCCATCCACAGGGCGTCCCCGTCCTCGCCCCGATTGTAGACCGAGACGACATTCGGATGGTCCAGCCGGCAGACGAGTTCGGCTTCACGCCGAAAGACGCTGCGGTAGCGATGGTTCGCACCGAGCCGATCGCTGAGCACTTTCAGCGCCACCCGCCTCGGCAACACCGGATCCTCGGCGAGATAGACCGACCCCATGCCACCGGAGCCGAGGGATCGAACGATCGAATACCCGGCGAACACCTGCCCAGGCCGTAACAACATCCCTTCCCTCCAGGGATTACGGGCCACGTATTCTGGCGCCTTCGAGCCCACTACCTCATATCCGACTCTGGGTGTCAAGACACCCTTTTCGGCTGCTTGCGCGGTGAAAATCGGTTACGGAGAGGTAGCCGTGAGCAGGTCGTAGGACAGTGATCCCACGTGGGCGCGACGTTCGATGCTGTCGGTCATGCGTTGGCGTTCGTCGTCGAGGCGACGGCGGCAGTTCTCGAGGATCAAGCGCTCTTCCGGCCGAAGATCGCGGGTATCGGACTTGTCAGGTGGGGCCGGAACCGCGGGGCGGAATCGGCCGGTGTCATGATGGCGATACCGAAACCGAGTTCGGAGGCTCCGATGCCCGTGTCCGCCGACAACCTGACCGCCAAGGGGTTGCGCAGTCGCGCGAAGATCGTGGATGCCGCGGCGCGCCTCGTGCTCGCCAACGGTGCGCACGGCGCCACCATGGAGGCGATCCAGCAGGAGGCGGGGGTCAGCGCCTCGCAGCTCTATCACTACTTCGACAACAAACGGGACCTGCTCGCGGCGGTCATCCAGGCGAGCACCGAGGTCGTCTTGGCCAACAAGTGGCTGCGTGACATGCGCTCACTGGCGGACCTGCGGGCGTGGCGGGATGCGGTGGTTGACGCGGCGCGTGAGACCGGCTGTCGCACCGGATGCCCGCTGGCCTCCTTCGTCGAGGACATTCCCGACACCGATCCCGACCTGCTCGACCTGGCCGCCGCCGGGCTGCGGCGCCTCACTTCGGTCGTCACCGACGCGCTCACCACCATGCGCGCCGCGGGGGAGTTGCGCGCGGACGCCGATGTGCACCGGCTGGCGCTGGTGATCGTCACCGCCTACGAGGGCGGCATGCTGGTCTCCCGCGCCCAGCGTGACCCGGCCCCGCTGGAGGCGGCGCTGGACGCGGCGGTCGCCGGCGTGCTGGCGCACGCGCCGTCGGAAGAACCTCGCGCCGCGCCCTCGGGTTAGTCATCCGTTGCTTCCGGAGCGACTGTGCGCGAGGAGGTTTCCGGCCCGAGTAGTGCGTCGGCCGCGGCGGTGTGCAGCCAGCTCTGGTAGCGATCCCACCCCCAGCCTCGGCGGTTGACGAGGCGGTCGGCCAGTTCAGGGGCAGTGAGCGCCCAGAGTGTGTCGGCCGCCTCCTCCACGTCGACGCCGTCACGCAGGCCGAATCGCTGCGCGATGTGGCGTGCGGTGTTCGCGGTCCCGACGGCGCGTTCGTTCTCGATCGTGTCGGTGAACTCGCGCAGTTCGGCATCGCCGGTGGCGGCTTGGGCGAGGGCCATCGAAACCAGGGGGAGCGCGCGTTCGGCCAAGACGCGGGAGATCGCGGTGTAGTGGGCCAGGCATTCGCGGCCGCTGGGAGCGTTGATCATCGCCTGGAACATGGGGCGCTGAGCCATGGGGACGGGTTCGTCGTCGCCCGCGAGCATGACGTCGTAGACGGTCTTGAACAGGGCGGCCTTGTTTCCCACGACGTTGTAGATCGTCTGCACGCTGACCTCGGCGTGCTCGGCGATGCCGCTGATCGTGGCGCCGAGATAGCCGTGCTCGAGGAAGGTGTGCCGCGCCGCCTCGAGTATCCGTTCGCGGGTAACCGCCGTGTGCTGAGCGCGCAGTCCTGTCGCGTATCGCCGTTTCGAGGTCACGGAGCCTCTTTCGTGATCGTGCCGTTGTTGACAATTGGATGGAATGCAATTCAAACTAATTGAGTCACACTCCAGCCTACTCTGACGGAGTCCTCTCATGACCGACACCACCCTCGACGCCAAGAATCTCGTGATCCGCGGCGTGCAGATCATGGCCGCGGGCGCCATCGCCGACTTCGAGGCGATCGTGCATCCCGAGGCGTTCAACCGCGAAAGCGTGGACGAGCCGCCCGCCTGCCGCGGCCGCGGTCCGGCGGCGCTGTATGCCACCGCTCTCTGGCTGCGCGCCTCCTACGACGAATTACATTGGGAGATACACGATGTCGCGGTCGACGGCGATCTCGCGGTCGCACACGCCACGATGTCGGGCCGCCAGACCGGCACCTTCGTCGTCTACGACGCCGACGGCGCGCCCAAGCAAGCATTCCCGGCCACCGGCAAGCGCTTCGCCACCACCCAGACGCACTGGTTCCGCATCGCCGACGGCCTGTTGATCGAACATTGGGCCAATCGCGACGACCTCGGCACCGCGACCCAGCTCGGTTGGGCCCCACCCACTCCGGCCTACCTGTTCAAGATGGGGCGAGCCACCCGGCAGGCACGCCGCGCGGCCCGGCGGGAGACACCGTGAATACGCGCGCCCGCACTTCGGCGAAGAAGATTCTGTTCAGCACTCACCCCGCTCATGGGCATGTGCACCCGATACTGCCCTTGGCTCGCGAGGCGCGGGACGCCGGTCACGACGTGGTCGTCGCGACCGGGCCCGACCTCGCCGCGCAGGTGGCCGAACGGGGCTTCACGGTGTGGCCGATCGGCCCGACCTTCGCACGATGCCGTGAACTTCGTCTCGAGGCCGATCCGGATATCGATACCGTTGCGCCCGAACAGCAGATGGCGCGGGATATCTCGGCGCTGTTCGGTTCCGCCTCGGCAGTACGCGCCGAGGAGCTGGTCGCTCGGACGGTCGCGTGGGCGCCGGATCTGGTCGTGCACGGTCCCGTGGAATTCGCGGCGCCGATCGCGGCCCGCCGGGCGGGGGTACCGCATGTCGTGCACGGGGTCGCGGCCACACCGCCCGCGCGGTTGCGCGGGATCGTCGAGTCGGTCATGCGGAAGGTCTTCGCCCCTTGGAATGTTCCCGGTCTCGTCGAGGACGTTCTCTCGGGCGCCTACCTCGACATCTGTCCTGCAGGACTGCGGCAGGCGGGTAGCGAAACCCTGTTCCGACATGGCGTGCCGCTGCGGCCGAGCTACGGCGACCCCGGTGTGTCCGCACTCGACATCGATATCGAGAACCTGCCATTCAACGACACCGTATACCTCACGTTGGGCACGGTATTCCACGACGCCCCAGCACTTTTCCGTACCTGCTTGAGCGGGCTGGCGGAGCTTCCGGTGAATATCGTCGTGTCGAGCGGTCCCGGCAGCGACCCGAAAAGGTTGGGCCCGCAGCCATCTCACGTCGTGATCCGCGACTACATACCGCAGGCTCGCCTGCTTCCGCACTGCCGACTGGTGATTCAGCACGGCGGCGCGGGCACCTTGTTCGGCGGCGCGGCCCACGGGCTACCTCAACTCGTCATTCCGCAAGCCGCCGACAACTTCCTCAACGCCGCGGCGCTCCGAGCATCGGGAGCGGGACTTGCCCTGCTTCCACATGAAGTCACCGCCGACAGTATTCGCATCGCCGCCGGACAACTCCTGCGGGATCCCGAGTTCACTGTCGCGGCGAAACGATTGCAAGCGGAGATCCACGCCATGCCGACACCGGAGTCCACCGTAACGACCCTGCTCAACGGGCGGACGCCGGGAGTCCGCGCGTAAATCTCGAGCCCGTTCGACCTGCTCGGATCGCAGTTCTCACCCACATTCGGGAGTCGGGCGAGTCATCTCGGCACGTGGCCTGACTCCCTGGCTGCCGACCGAGTCGCAGCGCTCGCAGCCGAACGGGCACGACCGTCCGATCGAACGGCCCGGCACCGAGAAGAGGTGATACGATACGGAACGTGCCGTATCTTAATGATGAGACGCATCGAAGCGCGGGAAGTGTTCGCCGCGGCGGGCGCCCTCGCGACGATCGACGCGAGGGCGAGATCCTGCGCGCGGTGCTCGCGCTGCTCGCGGAGCGTGGCTACGAGGGCGTCACGTTCGAAGAGGTGGCGCGGCGCGCGGGGGCGTCGAAGGCTACGCTCTACCGGCGCTGGAAGACCAAGAGAGACATGGTGATCGCCGCGCTGCGCGCCGGGCCCGCGCGTCGCGAAGGACCGGACGCGATCGACACCGGCAGCCTGCGCGGCGACCTCCTCGCGCTGTGTCGACGGCTGGTGGCGACCATGCGCTCGACCGACGGTCGAACCGCGATGCTGTTGTTCCAAGCGGGCCTAGAGGACCCGGAACTGTGCGACGAAATCGAGCTGTCCCTCGGCCCGACCGGCGCGCGGCTACCGGCATCGGTCGTCGACGCCGCCGTCGGTCGCGGTGAACTGCCCGAAGGTGTCGACCCTTTCCCGTTCGAGGAAACCGCGGGCGCGGCAATCCTGCTGCGGCGACTCAACGGACTGCGGATCGACGACGAATACCTCGAGGCACTCGTCGACTCGGTCCTCGTCCCGGCACTGCGCGCCACCCCGCTCGCACCGCGCGGACTGCCCGCGGGCATCTTCTCCGGCCACCCGACCCCCGAATCGACGAAGGACTCTCCATGAATTCCCCGACCATCGACGGATTCCGCTACCGGACCCTGCCCGGCGCCGGGGGAGTAGACCTGAACGTCGCCGTCGCGGGCGACGGACCGGCCGTGGTCCTCCTGCACGGCTTCCCACAGACCCACCTCATGTGGCGCCATGTCGCCGCCGAACTCGTGACGCGGCACACGGTGATCGTCCCCGATCTGCGCGGCTACGGTGCGAGCGACAAACCGGCCGAGCGCGATCCGCACACCTACTCGAAAAGGACCATGGCCGAGGACATCCTCCGGGTGGCCCGCGCGCTCGGGCACGACCGCTTCGGACTCGTCGGGCACGACCGCGGCGCCCTCGTCGCGGTCCGCGCCTGCCTCGACCATCCGAGCGCGATCCGCTACCTCGGCATCCTCGACGTGCTCCCCACGCTGGACACGTGGGAGGTGCTGCACGGCGTGGACGCCAAGGTCGCCTGGCACCTGTACCTCATGGCTCAGCCCTCGGGCCTGCCGGAAAAGATGATCACCGCCGTCGCCCCCGAGTTCTTCGCCTCGTTCCTCGACGCCTGGGACACCGACGGTTCGACCTTCCCGCCCGAGGTCCGCGCCCACTACATCGACAGCTGCGTCGCGGCCGTGGACTCCATCGTCGCCGACTACCGCGCCACGGCAGGCATCGACCGCGACATGGACCAACTCGACCGCGACGCGGGCACGAAACTCACCGGGCCGGTCGCCGTCATCTCCCAGGACTGGGGCTCCCGACTCGGATTCGACGCCGCCGCCCTCTGGCGTGCGTGGGCTCCCGACCTGACCTACCAACCCATCCGGGCCGGTCACTTCATGGCCGAGGAGAAGCCCGCCGAGATCGCCCGCTTCATCGACGACCTCGCCGCGCGCGGTCGCGACTGACCGGTCGGCGGACACTCCGACTTCTTGCCAGTGGGGCGCACGCGGGCCGGAAACAAGCTCGTACCAAGGGGATTCGTAGTTCCTCGCGTCGAACCGAACATGCGTGTGGCGAGTCCGCTCGGATTCTCTTCGTGAACTCCGATTTTCGTTGTTCGACCTGGGATTTGCTGGGTATTCCGACCTCCGAGTGGAGGGCTGGTTCGATGACGGATATCGCGGTGGACGGTTGCGGTGGGCGGCGGCATGTGCGCGGTCCGTGGGCGTTGCGGCGCGGCACCTGGTGGGGTGTCATCCGGCGCACGGTGATCGGATTCCAGACCGACAATCTCGCCGATCGGGCTGCGGCGCTCACCTATTACAGCGTGATCTCGCTGTTTCCCGGCGTCATTGTGGTGTCGGCGCTACTGGGATCGGCGGGGCCTTCCGCGACCCGGTCGCTGATCGACACGATCAACGAAATCGGCGCGGGCGGCGACAATTCGGTGGTGGTGCTGGTTCTGGAGGAATTGCAGCGCTCCCGCGCGGTGGCCGGACCGGTGGCGATCATCGGTTTGGCGACCGCATTGTGGACGGCCTCCGGATACATCGGGGCGTTCGTGCGCGCCATCAATGCGGTCTACGACACCGAGGAAGGCCGCCCGCTGTGGAAAACCGTTCCGCTGCAACTGGGTTTGACCGTAGTGATCGTGGTGTTGGTGGTGGTGTGCGCGGTGGGTGTGCTGGTCAGCGGGCAGGTCGCCGAGACCGTCGGCCACTGGCTCGGATTGGGCCCGACGGCGATCTCGGTGTGGGGGATCGCGAAATGGCCGGTCCTCGCCGTGCTGGTGAGCGTCGTATTCGCGCTGCTGTATTGGGCCGCACCCAACGCCCGCCAGCTCGGCCTGCACTGGCTCACTCCGGGAAGCATGCTCGCGGTGGCGGTATGGATCGCCGCGTCGGCCGGGTTCGCCTTCTACGCCACACATTTCGGCTCCTACAACAAGGTGTACGGTTCGCTGGCGGGCGCGGTGGTCTTCCTGGTGTGGGTGTGGTTGTCGAATGTGGCGATCCTGCTCGGCGCGGAATTCGACGCCGAACTCGCGCGGGGTCGCCGGATCGAAGAGGGCGGCTCCGCGCAGGACAAGCCGATCCTGCCGCCCAGGGACGAACCGTGAGCGTCGCCGGTGGTGACCGCCTCGGCATCCTGGCGCAAGGCGAGCAATCCGTGCCCGCGGCGTCGGTCAGCGGCAGCAGTTGGGGTCCAGGACCACGCACAGTGCGGTCAGCGCGTCGCGGCGGATGCTGTGGAAGGTGTTCATACCTCGCCGTTGTGAGGTGACGAGGCCCGCCTCCCGCAGCACTTTGAGGTGATGGGAGACCGTGGATTCCGACACCGCGACCGCCACGGCGAGATCACCGCCGTTCTGCTCACCGGCGGGGCTGCACAGCAGCAGGGACACGAGTTTGACTCGTACCGGGTCGGCCAAGGCTTTGAGTCGCATCGCCACCTCGAGCGCCGCGTCGTCGTCGATCGGGCCCGCGGCGACCGGCGCGCAGCAGACAGGTGCGGACATGTCGATCACGGGCAGCGCCTTGGGCATGGAATCAACCATACCCACCTTGTTGACATATGTCGAAGAGGTGGTGCAGACTCGGGATCGCAAGGTTCTTCGATATATGTCTCACAACCGGAGGTATGGTTATGTCCCGCGTCCAGCTCGCCCTCAATGTCGACGACATCGATACCGCTGTCGCGTTCTACTCGACCCTGTTCGGTACCGAGCCGGCCAAACGCAAGCCGGGCTACGCGAACTTCGTGGTCACCGAACCGCCGTTGAAGCTGGTGTTGCTCGAGAACGCCGGTGTGGGCGGCACGCTCAACCATCTCGGGGTCGAGGTCGAGTCGTCCGAGCAGGTCCACGCCGAGATCGCTCGCCTGTCGAAGGCGGGACTGTTCACCGAGGAGCAGATCGCGACCACCTGTTGCTTCGCCACCCAGGACAAGGTGTGGGTCACCGCGCCCGACACCGAACGGTGGGAGGTCTACACCGTGCTCGCCGACACCGAGGATTTCGGCGCCGCACCGGTACTCACGTCCGGGGAGACCGCGTCCGACGCCGAGGCGGTCGCGGTGTGCTGCGGCACCGCCGAGCAGGCCGCCGCCGAAGGCGCGTGCTGTGGTTCGAACGCCAAGGCGGACGCGGTCGCATCCGGCGCGAGCTGCTGCGGCGCCGGAGCGTGAGTGCGCCTCGCCCGTCTATCCCGGCCCTACGTGCGTAGGTTGCGATCGAACAAGGCCAGCAGTTCGCGGTAGTGCCGTTCGTCGGCGTCGACGTCGTAGGCCGAGGTGTCGGCCTGGGTATAGCCGTGTTCGGCGCCTTCGTAGACCTCGGTGCGGTGGCGCACGCCCGCGGCCTCCAACGCCTTGTCGAACCCGGCGATGTGCTCCGGGGTCATGTGGTGATCCTCGCCCGCATGAGCGAAATACAGTTCGGCGGTGATGTCGGCGACGGCAAGGTGCGGACTGTCCGCGGTGTCGGTGACCAGCGGACCGCCGTGGAATCCGGCCACCGCCGCGACCCGGTCGGGGAACATGGCGGCGGCCAGCACCGCGAGCCGCGCCCCCATGCAGTAGCCGGTGATGCCGACCTTCCCCGCGGTGACCTGTGGCGACGTCGCAAGCCATGTGAGGTAGGCGCCGACATCGGAACGCAGGAGCTCCGGTGTCAGCCCGCGGATCAACGGGAAGACCTGCTCGAAGATCTCCGGTCGCCGCGCCGGGTCGATGAAGTCCGGTAGGTCGAGCACCGGCGCCCGACCGTGGCGGTAATAGGCGTTCGGAACCAGGACGGTGTAGCCGTTGGCGGCGATACGATCGGCCAGTGCGTGCAGACTGGGCCGCAGCCCGAACCCGTCCTGCATCACCAGCACTCCGGGATGGGTGGCGCCGTCGTCCGGGTGGGTGAGATAGGCATCGGCGACACCGTCGGGTGTCCGCACGTCGACCGAAATGCCGTGAGTTGTAGTCATCGTCGAATCCTTCTGTCGTGGTCGGTGTCTCGTTGTCGACACGTCAGAAGGCGGAGCCCGCGCGGCGCCATGGTATCCGCGCGGGAGCATCGGGCCGATACCGACCCGCACGGCGCTCAGAACAGCACCGGGTAGCCAATCCGTGTGTGGCGCATCGCCGTCCCGGTAGTCATGCTCTCACCGTAATCGATCCGGACCCGCGCCTCGCGGCCTTCCCACTCTTCGGCTCCACCGAATCGCCGCCTCACCGTGATGTCAGGGCCGGTCCGCCCCTGACTCGAGGCATCGTGATGACGACCTTGCCGAACGGGTCGCCGTCGCGGAAGTACCGATATGCCGCCACCGCCTGATCGAGCGGAAATGTCCGATCGATCACCGAACGCATGCGGTGTTGGCCGATGGCACGGTTCATCGCCTCGAAATCGTCGCGGCTGCCGACCGCGATCCGGCGGATTCCGAGATACGTTCCGACGAACGGATTCTCGAACGGCTGCCCCTGCGGCAGTTGTGACGCACCGATCATCGTGACGGTCGCGTTGTACCCGGCGGAGCGCACCGACTTCGACAGTGTGGGCAGCCCGACGGCCTCCACCACATGTTCGACACCGTGTCCGTCGGTGAGTTCGAGTACCTTCTCGTCCCAATCGGGTATCGCACTCCGGTCGACGGTCTCGTCCGCGCCGAGCTCGAGCAGCCGCTCGGCCTTCTCCGG
Organism: Nocardia bovistercoris; assembly: GCF_015674855.1. Taxonomy (GTDB): domain Bacteria; phylum Actinomycetota; class Actinomycetes; order Mycobacteriales; family Mycobacteriaceae; genus Nocardia; species Nocardia bovistercoris. Next base: position 126,753 of record NZ_JADMLG010000018.1, read on the forward strand.
TCCGGAGGTGATCGAGATGACGCGGGCGCCCAGCATTTTCGCGTACTGCACGGCGAACAGCGCGACGTTGCCGCTGCCGACGGTCAGTATGGTCTCACCAGGTCCGACCGGCGCCGGTTTCGTCAGCGCCGCCCAGGCGACGACTCCGGCGCAGGCCAGCGTGGCCGCCTCGATATCGGTGAGATGGTCGGGTACATGCACCACCGAATCCTCTTCGATAACCGCATATGTGGCCAGCATGCCGTGGTGGTTTGCGCCGTACTGCTCGGCGACGTGGGCCAGTCGTTGCGGCCCGCTGATGAAGCGCACGAAGTATGATGCGGTCACCCGGTCACCGAGGGCGGCGCGAGTCACATCGTCGCCCACCGCGATGACCTCGCCCACCCCATCGGAGAGCGGAATGACGCCCGGGGTCGCGGGCAGCGGATAGCTGCCGTCCATCAGCATCAGATCCCGTCGATTCAGCGAGGCCGCCCGCACCGCGATGACCACCTGATGTGGTCCCGGCCGCGGCGCCTGCTGCTCCCGAACCGTCAAGCCTGCCAGGTCGTGTAGCGGATCGAGTTGGTAGGCAATGGCATTCATGATCATCTCTCCGTCCGGATGTACAGCTTGCGGAGCAGCTCCGGGTCGGCCTGGCGCCACCGGGCCGAGTAGCGCTCGGCGAAGGCGGTCGAATCGTTGTCATCGAATCGCTTGCTCATGGCCGAAGAGTTTCGCGAGCACAATGCAACGGCGCGATTCACTCCAGGGAATGACCCCGCTGTCGTGTCGATGCGGTTCGGTCATTCCCCGCGGGGAATGGCGCGGATGCGTCGGGTCGGATATCACTGGAGTCATGACCGCGGTGGTAGAGCCGAATCCGTTCGCGCGGCAGTTGCGGCACTGGCGAACCCAACGGCACGTGAGCCAACTCGACCTGGCCATTCGTGCCGACACCAGCCAGCGCTATCTGAGCTTCCTGGAGCAGGGACGCTCCCGACCGGGTCGCACCATGGTGGTGCGGCTGGCCGAATCGCTCGAACTGTCGCTACGCGAGCGCAACGCATTGCTGCTCGCTGCGGGATATGCCCCGATCTTCCCCGAATCCGACCTGGATACACCGGAATTGGGCCCGATCCGCACCGCGCTGGAGCGCATTCTCGACGGACACCTGCCCTACCCCGCGGTCGTCACCCGACCTTACGGTCGACTGGTCGCCGCCAATGCCGCGATCGACATCCTGACCGAAGGGAGCTCGGCGGAGCTGATCTCCCCGCCGATCAATGTGCTCCGCTTGGCCCTGCATCCCGACGGGCTGGCCCGGCGCGTGCGGAACCTGCCCGAATGGGGCCGCCACGTCACCGAGAGCCTGCGCGGTAAGGCGCTGCGCTGCCCCGACACTCGCCTCGACGAGTTCATCGCCGAACTCGAGAGCTACCTCCCCGAGGCAAACCTGGGTCCCGACCACCTAGGTTTCGCCGTCCCCCTACGCCTGAGCAGCCCCGATGGCGAACTCCGCCTGATCACCACGATCACCGGCTTCGCCACCGCCGTCGACATCACCCTCTCCGAACTCCACCTCGAAGCGTTCCTCCCCGCCGACGACCGAACCGCCGAAATCCTGCGCCGCCGCGCCGAGCGGCGCCGGAATCCGTCCGACTAGCGTTTCAGCACCGCCCCCTGCTACGGGGTGTCCGCATTCTGGCAGGCCATGGAGAGCAGTACCAGGGCGTCGTGTTCGGCCGTGCCGGGTGGCGCCTGGTAGAACAGCATGCGTTGTGCGTCGCCTGCGTGGTGCAATACTTCGTTGGCGAGGGTGACCTGGCCGATCAGCGGATGTCGGAATGCCGTCTCCCCGCCGCGCTTGACCCATACTTCGTGCCTGCGCCACAGCGCTGCGAATTCAGTACTGCTTTCGGATACCTCGTCGACCAGGTCGGCGACGGGACCGGGGGATGCCGGTTGAGCGGAACGCAGCTGCGCGACGGAGTTGCGGGCCACCCGGTCCCAGTCGGCGAACAGTGTCCGGGCGGCGACGTGCAGGAAGGTGTAGCGGATCGTGTTGCGTGCCGCGAGGGGCCAGTCGCCGAGCCCCGGCATCAGTGCCAGACCTTCCAGGTTGGCTGCCAGCACGTTGTTGACCTCGTCGAGCACGTAGGCCGGGCTGGGCCGGACCGACTCCAACAGCAGTCGCAGGCCTGGCCGCACCGGCTTGGAGTCGGCGGGGCGATGGCGTGGCGAGCGGCCTGCGGTCCGGTCCGCGAGGGCGAGCAGATGAATGTGCTCGTCGTCGGTCAGCCGCAAGGCCCTGGCCAATGCGCCGAGGACCGCGTCACTCGGTGCGGTTTCCCGCCCTTGCTCGATACGGGTGTAGTAGTCCACGCTGACTCCGGACAAGGCAGCGAGTTCCTCGCGCCGCAACCCGGGTGTCCGCCGCACGCCGGGCCCGATCGGCAGCCCCACCTCGGCGGGCCCGATCCCCGCACGGCGGATCCGCAGGAACTCGGCCATCGCATTCACCCGTCGAGTCTCCCACTGGCCGCGAGAGCCCGGGTGGCCGTGTCACACCCAGGGATGTCGTGGCCCTTCGGGATGGCGCCGTGTCACGACCTGGATAGGACGCTTGTCATCGGCTGAACCGTCACGCTTGGTCGCCCCACGAGTGATCCGTCGCCCACAGACGGTCGCTTCGCCACCGCACCGAACTGAGACGTGAATGCGGAACTGTTCGCCGGGCTGTGACGTGTGCTCGGACAGGGCCATCCTGATAGGCGAAAGGACCACGATCGAGTGGAGTCGTGGACGGATGTGCCGAGCCTTGGTCGGGACGGCGGCTGATGGCTCAGCGCGAAATGGCTTACAGGCACCGAGCGCTCGTCGTGGCGGCAGACGTAGCGTACTTCGCATACCCTGGTTCGGTCGGGTCGCGCGATCAGCGGAGGGCGAATGGGTATCACAGGGTCCGTGCGATTGTTCGGGTGGTTCGGTGACCCGGACCTGGCGGGGACCGCGGCCGAGTTCGCTGAGGAGTTCTACACCGTCGCGGCCGATGCAGGGCTGAGTGTCGACTCCGACGAGGTCGACAGGGATCCAGGTCAGTTCGGCGCTGCGGGTGCGTATGCGATCGATCACGCCGAGCCGGACAAGTTCGGCGTGGAGGCGGTGGCGTTGGCTGCTGTTACGTTTGTCGCTGCGCCGCTGGCCGGATGGGCCGTGGAGAAGGTCGCCGACGCGGTGTGGTCACGCTTGGGGTCGGCTTTCGAGCGGCTTCGGCCTGCGGCCGCATCGACGCGTCCGTCGGATCGGATCGTGGTGTTGCGCACCGTGTATTCGGAGGATCAGGCCGTGGTGGAGGTGACCGCCGATCTGGCCGAAGTGTCCGGCGAGGCTCTTGTCGGATATCTTGCGTTGGCGCAGGATCGAGCGCGGTTCGTGGCTGCCGGCCTACCGGAAGGTGAAGTTCGCATCATCCAGTTCGTCGTGGGCGCGGACGGTTTGTCGGTTCCCACCGTCGTCACCGAGAACCGCCGGATGTGACGACACAACCAAACCAACATCGCCTGCGCGAATTCGACCTGGACCTCGCGCGCGCGTTCTGCGACTTCGGCGCGCCGGCCCACGCGGTCACTTGGCTTCGCGAGCACCCCGAGATTCTCCTGATGGCGGTGTCCTCCGAGTCGCGTCACACTCTCGTTCGGGAGGCGCAGAGGAAACGGGAACCGGTTCGGACGCAATGGTTACAGCGGATAGCTGTGGTCATCGCTGCGGCGTCATCAGGAATCGACAGGGCATTCACCTACTATGTCGACGATCCGGACAGAGACGCCCCGGACGCCGCGAAAGAAGCGCTCCTGCTGGCGGAGACCGCCGAGGACTATGTCACGACTCTGCGTCGTCATCCCGGGCTGCTCGGCGCAGATGTGCGCCGCTGGCTGCTGGATGAGGCGGATAGAGCAGGATCCTTGGAAGAGGGCGATAGGTATCGCGCATGCGCTTGGACCTTGGCGCGCTGCCATGATGCCGGTATACCCGCGGGAGTCGCTTTGACGTACGCCATGGTGCGGTTGGCGCATGCCGCCGACTGGCAGGCGCAGCTTCGGACAACCGATATCGTGGACGTGCGGCGCATTCTGGAGACGATCGCGGGCGTGGTGCCCGATACCACCTCGGCCTCCGACAAGAAGTCGGTGATCGGCCAACTCTCCGCCGACGAGATCAACGATCCCATCGACCTGCTCGAAGTGGCAGCACACGCACCCGGGTGTGCTGACGCCGCGAACGACTTGCTCCACCTCCGCGCGATTCTCGGCGCTGTTGCCGATTATGGATCGGAGCGGGGATTGCTCGCGGCCGTCTTTGGCGAAATCGTCACCGAATCCAGCGATGATCGCGCGATCGAACTCGCCGACGAATACATCGCCGCGTTCGGCGCGCTCGAACCCGATCCGATTGTGCTCGACCCACCCGACGAACCGAGCAGGATCGCGGCAGAAGGTCGGATACAGCGACGTGCTGACATGTTCGCCGTGCGCGCGTCCGCCGCAGAGGAATCGGCTAGTCGGTTGCTCGATCGCCTGATAGATGTCCGCACCACAGACAACGCACTCGGCACACGCACACTCACCGTACAGAATATTCTCGCCTCGAATCCCGGACTGCAACAGCCGATTACAAAGCAAGTGCTGCTCGAGCGTTTCGAAACCGCGACTGAACAGCAATATCGAGACCTGCGCGCCCTGCGGGGACTGCTCGACGATCTGGATGGGGGCCAGTCGATCGCGCTAGCGGCGACGATGTATTCGCGGCTCGATTACGAGACGATCGACGGAACGACGGTGCTGCACGTAGGAAACGACTATTGGGCGCGACGTCCTCACAATCTCACCCAGGTTTTCGACGGCGGTGAAGGCGTCATCAACAAAGCGTTCGCGCTGCATCGTGAATTCAGGGAATCAGGCGTACCGGTCGATATCGGTGAGCTTGATGCCTGCCTGAGCGACCTGGCAGGTGAAGCCGCATTCGTCGCGCCGGATGCGCTCGTTCGCATCCTCGATGCAGAGGCAGGGCTGCTGCGCGCGAGATTCCGAGTGACCGATGAAGTCGATGACCTCCTTCGAGCGGTGCAATCGCTCGATGAGGCCGTTCGAATGCTGAAACCCGGTACGATGGGCTACCACCGCCGCCAGGGAAACCTCGTAGACGCGCTGAGCGAACTGCACGAACAATCCCCCGACGACCACATCCTCGGCCGCGCACTGATGTTGGCGAACGACTCGGCGGAAGTGCTCGGCGAATTGGCGATGCCCGGAGAAACGGAGGCGCTGCTGCTCGAGCAGATCGCCCGTGCGAGATATGCGGCTGCCATGCGAACGGGTTGGAAGCATCTGGGGGAGGGGGCGATCGAGGCGTTGCATGCGGCTGTGGCTCGTATCGATCCGGATACGAATCTCGGTAGAGAAATCGCGCAGTATCTGCTGACGATGCGATTCGCTCACGCCACACGAAGCGGCGACGTGGCCGCAGCAGCCGAGGTGTTCGAGGCGCTTCGCCACGCCGACGGTTCGACTCCGATCGCGGACAGGCTGATACATCTGTACAACCTCGGACAGATGCTCGACGATCTCGGCCGTCCTCACCGCGACGATGCGATCGCAGCCTTTCAAAAGGTCTACCACGCATCCGAGAATCGTCCGGTATTCCGGCTCGCAGCCGGTACCAGATTGGCTGAACTCCACGCGGACAATGGTCAATGGAAACGCGCGGCCCGGTACTACGCAGACGCCTGGGAATTGACCCGATCCGCCGTCTCCCGGCAACTCTCCGCACAGAATACCGAATTGAAACTGCGTGGTGCACAGGGCCGTGCCGCGCACGCCGCATTCGCTATGGCATCCTCCGGCGATCACATCGGTGCCGTACACACGCTCGAACAAGGTCTTGCCATGATGACGACCAACGCTCTGAACGACCGTGAGGGAGCGCCCGAGTTGCTCCGTACACGGGGATACGAGCAACTCGCCGAGCGCTACCAGCGACAGCTCGCCGCAGTGGCGGTTCAGGACACCGTCGATCTCATGCGACCGCGCGCCACCGCAACCCCTACGCCGCCGACACCCGCCGATTTCCGACGACGGCGCGCGGAACTCGCCGCGACGATAGCCGAGATCCGTTCGGTGCCTGGTCTTTCGCTGTTCCGTAAACCCGCGAGCGTCGATGATATTCGACGAGCGGCGTCCGACGGCCCGCTGGTCTACCTGTCAAGTACCGGATTCGGCGGTCAGGCGTTGGTCGTTGCTTCGGATGGTTCCGTGGAGCGAATCCGACTCGATGACCTCACCGCCTCGGCCGTGCAGCAACGTACCCTGGCGGTGCTCCGCGATCCGGCCCGCGAACTCGACGCTGTCGGTGACTGGTTGTGGACCAGTGCCATGGACCAAATCCTGAGCGCGACCCGAGGTCAACAGCTGATCACCCTGGTCCCGGCGGGACAGCTGACCTTTCTCCCATGGCATGCCGCGTGGACCCCGGACACCGCCTATCCCGCCCACCGTCGATATGCCCTGGACGACCGCTTGATCACCTACGCGCCCAACGCCGCAGCGGTTCTGCACGCTCGATCCCGCCTCGAGACCACCACCGCGTCGCGCATCCTGGTTGTCGACGAGCCGGAAGCGGCCCGCGGCGGCCGGCTGCCCACGTCGGTACTCGAGTGCGATGCCGCGCTGGCGGGATACGCGGGCACTGCACGCACCCGGTTACGGGGCCGGTCCAGCACCCGGGAAAACGTGCTGGAGGCATTGGCCGCCGCCGACGTCGCGCACCTGTCCTGTCATGCGCAAGCCAGCCTGGTCGAACCTTTGCGCACCCGACTCGAACTGGCGAACCACAGTGCTGTCTCGATCGCGGATATCCTCGCGACTCCACTCAACCTGCGGCTCGCGGTCCTCTCGGCATGTCAGACCGCGCAGATCGGCACCGCGACCATCGATGAGGCAATCGGATTTCCGACCGCCCTGGTCCGTGCCGGTGCCGCGGCGGTCATCAGCAGCCTGTGGTCGGTGCCGCAATTCAGCACAAGCGAACTGATGATCCGCTTCTACCGCGAACTCTATTCGGCAGACACCACGTGTGCCGAAGCCCTGCGCCGAGCGCAACAGCAGGTGCGCGACGGCACGGCCCGCGATAAACGCGAGATGCTGAGCGAGCTGAGCTCCGCCGCTACTGCGGGAATAGCGACGGCGCGCCCGGAGTCGCGCCCGCACGCGCGTCCATTGCACTGGGCTGCCTTGAACCGTCCTGGATTGGTTGGAGACTCTCGTTTCAGCAAGGGAGACTGCATTCATGGGTGCACCACGGAAGTTCGACGAGGAGACCCGTGCTCGGGCGGTTCGGATGTATGAGGACCGGATCCGCG
>NZ_JADMLG010000019.1 GCF_015674855.1 Nocardia bovistercoris
GAAGCGCCTCACCCGAAGCAAAAACATTCCGCAGACTCGAGCACCCACCAGCACCCGACTCCGCCACGAACACCGACATCATCGACGGCACGAAATGCACCGTCGACACATGCTGATCCACAATCGTACGCACCAGATACGACGGATCACGATGACCATCAGGACGCGCGATCACCAAACGCGCACCCACCTGCAACGGCCAGAAGAACTCCCACACCGACACATCGAACGTCGCGGGCGTCTTCTGCAGGACCACGTCGTCGGCGGACAGCCCGTACTGGGCGTGCATCCACACCAGGCGATTCACGATCGCCTCGTGCGAGACCGCCACACCCTTCGGGCGCCCCGTCGAACCGGAGGTGAAGATCACGTAGGCGGTGTTCTGCGGGCGCAGCGGGCGGTGCCGTTCCGCGTCGGTCAGCGGCTCGTCGGAGAATCCGGACAGGTCGAGCCGGTCGATGCGCACCTGTCGCGACACCGTCGTGGTCAGATCCGCACCCGAGGTGAGCACGCACACCGGTCCCGCCGTGCGCAGGATGTGCTCGACGCGTTCGGCCGGATGATCCGGATCGAGCGGCACGTACGCGCCGCCCGCCGCGTTCACGGCGTAGAGGCCGACCAGTAGATCCAGCGAACGCCGCATCGCCACACCGACATACGACTCAGGGCCGACACCGGCCTGCTTGAGCCAGCGCGCGAGGCGGTGCACCCGACTCGCGAACTCGGCGTAGGTCAGACTCGTCCCCTCGAAGGTCAGCGCGGTCGAGTCCGGGGTGCGCAGGGCCTGCGCCTCGAACATCGAGACGAGCGTGCCCGCCGCCTCGCCCACCGAGGAGGTCAGCGCGGCGTCGACCGGGAATTCGCTGTCGTTCCAGCGCTCGAGCACCTTGGCGCGTTCGGCGTCGTCGAGCAGGTCGATATCGCCGAGGATCACGGCCGGATCGTCGGCGACACCGCGCAGCACCCGGAGGAATCGCTCGGCGAAGGAATCGGCGAAGCCCGCGTCGAAAAGGTCGGTGGCGTAAAGGAGTTCGGCGTCCATCGGCGCCGTGCCCGCTTCCCGCCCGAAGGCGTCGACCACTTCGCCCAGGGTGAGCTGGAGGTCGAATTTCGCGGTCGGCTGGTCGATCGCCAGCTCCGAGACCCGAAGGCCAGGCAGTTCGAGGGTGGTGCGGCCGAGGTTCTGGAACGACAGCATCACCTGGAACAGCGGGTGCCGCGACTGCGAACGCGCCGGGTTCAGCACCTCGACCAGCCGCTCGAACGGCACGTCGGTGTGGGCGAAGGCTTGCAGGTCGCGTTCGCGCACCTGGGTGAGCAGTTCGGCGAAGGAATCCGCCGGGTCGATCCGGGAGCGCAGGACCAGCGTGTTCACGAACATGCCGACCAGGTCGTCGAGCCCCTGCTCGCCGCGTCCCGCCGCGGGCACGCCGACCGCGATGTCGTCGGCGCCGGACAGGCGCGCGAGCAGCGCCGCGAAGGCCCCGTGCACGACCATGAACAGGGTGGTGCCGCTGTCGTGGGCGACCCGGTTCAGCCGTTCCACCAGCTCGCCCGGCACCCGGAAGCGATGGGTGCCCGCGCCGTAGGTCGCCACCGCGGGCCGGGGACGCTGCGAGAGCCGCAGTTCCTCCGGCAGTCCGGCGAGCGCGGCGCGCCAGTAGTTCAGCTGACCGGTCAGCAGCGAGTTCGAATCGTCCTCGTCGCCGAGGGTTTCGCGCTGCCATATCGCGTAGTCGACGTACTGCACCGGCAGCGGCGCCCACCCCGGCTCGGCGTCCGAGCGCCGCGCGATGTAGGCCGCCATCAGGTCGCGCACCAGCGGACGCATGGAGAAGCCGTCGGCCGCGATGTGGTGCACGACCACCGCGAGCACGGCGTCCTGGGTGGTGTCGCGCCAGCGCTTGCCGTTCTCGCCCTCGAGCTGGTAGATACGCACCCGCACCGGCGGTTCGGCGGTCACGTCGAAGCCGCGGATCACGAATTCGTAGAGCGCGCCGGGAAGTTCGTCCTCGCGGACCGCGCGCACGTCGAGTTCCGGAATCGCACGGGCCATCGGGAGCACCTGCTGATAGGCGATGCCCTCGTTGGACGGATAGATGGTGCGCAGCGATTCGTGCCTCGCGATCACGTCGGCGAGCGCGCCGCGCAGCGCGTCGAGGTCCAATTGGCCGTGCAGGCGCACCGCGACCGGGATATTGCTCGCCGCGGAATCGGTGTCGAAGCGGTTGAGGAACCAGATGCGCTGCTGCGCGGGCGACAGCGGCGGGAACTCGGGCCTGGTGCGCGCCACGAGCGCGGCGCGACCGCCGGTGCCCTCGTGCGCCTCCATGCGCGCCGCCAGCGCCGCCACCGTCGGCGCCTCGAACAGCAGGCGCACCGGGACGGAGGTGTCGAGCGCGGCGCTCAGCCGCGCGACCACCTGGGTGGCGATCAGCGAGTTGCCGCCCAGATCGAAGAAATCGTCGTCCAGACCCACCGGACGCTCACCCGACACACCCAATACCTCCGCGAAGGTATTGGCCACGATCTCCTCGATCGGCGTCGAGGGCGCACGGAACTTCTTCGCCTCGAAGACCGGTTCGGGCAGTGCCCGCCGGTCCAGTTTGCCGTTGACCGTCAGTGGCATCGCCGGGATAACGACGATGGCGGCGGGCAGCATGTAGGAAGGCAGCACCGCGCCGAGATACGCACGCAGGTCCTCGATGTCGAGCGCGGCGGCGGCATCGCCGGGCACCACGTAGGCCACGAGCTGATCGCCGGTACGGGCGTCGGACCGGACCAGCACCACGGCCTGCGCGACCGCGTCGTAGCCGGTCAGCGCCGACTCGATATCGCCGAGTTCGATGCGCAGGCCGCGCACCTTCACCTGGAAGTCGGTGCGCCCGAGGAACATCAACACGCCGTCGGCGCGCCGGGTCACCAGGTCGCCGGTGCGGTACATGCGATCGCCGGGCGGGCCGTAGGGGTTCGCGACGAAACGGTCGGCGGTCAGGTCGGGCCTGCCGAGATATCCGCGGGCCAACTGGAAGCCCGCGTGATACAGCTCGCCCGCGACGCCGACCGGAACCGGGTGCAGGCGCGAATCCAACACCAGCGCTTGGGTATTCCACAGCGGAACACCGATCGGCAGCGCGCTGTCGACCACGGCGGGCACGGGGTAGTGCGTGGTGTGCACGGTGGTCTCGGTCGGACCGTACAGGTTGTGGAGCGCGGTGTCGGCGACGCGACGCATCGCGTGCACCGCCTCGATCGGGAAGGTCTCGCCCGCCATCAACAAGGTGCGCAGCGAGGCAAGGGCGGTCCGCCCAGCGACCGGGTCGACACTGCCCGCGAAGACGGCGAGCATGGACGGCACGAACGAGGTCATGGTGACCCGGTTCGCCTCGATCACCGACACCAGGTACTGCGGATCGCGGTGACCGTCCGGGGTCGCCACCACCATGCGCGCGCCCGCGGTGAGCGGAACGAACAGCTCCCACACCGACACGTCGAAGGTCGCCGGGGTCTTGAACAGGATCGCGTCGTGGCCGCCGACGCCGTACTCGCCCGCGATCCACCGCACATGGTTCACCACCGCGAGATGCGGGATGGCGACGCCCTTCGGCCTGCCCGTCGACCCGGACGTGAAGATCACGTAGGCCGGATGCCGGGGACGCAGCGCGACGATCCGCTCCGCGTCGGTCACCTCGGCATCGGAGAACGCCGTGAGGTCGGCCTCGCCGAGCACGATGACCTCGATACCGGGAGCGACGAAACCGTCACGCGCGGTGGTGATCACGCATACCGGCGCGGCGGATTCGAGCACGTAGCCGATCCGCTCGGCGGGCTGATCCAGATCAAGCGGCACGTAGCCGCCGCCTGCCTCCAGCACCGCGTAGATCGCGACGACCAGATCCACCGAACGTCGCATGCCGAGGCCGACAAGGGATTCCGGCCCGACGCCGGAGGCGATCAGCCTGCGGGCCAGCCTGCGCACCCGACTCGCGAACTCCGCGTAGGTCAAGGTCTCGCCGTCGGGCCCGACCACGGCCACCGCGTCGGGCACGGCCCGCACCTGACGCGCGAAATCACCCGCGAGAGTCAGGGTGGAGTCCAACTCGTGCGCGGTGTCGTTCCACCGGTACAGCGCGAGTTCGGTCTCGGCGGCGTCGAGCAGGTCGATATCGCCGACCGGCACATCGGGATCGGCGATGATCGCCGCCAGGATGCGGTCCAGCCTGCTCGCGAAGCCCGCGATCGTCTCCTCGTCGAAAAGGTCGAGCGCGTAGGAGAATTCGGCCGACATGCCCGAAGGCTCGCCGTTCTCGTCCTGGATCTCCTGCAAGGTCAGCTGCAGGTCGAATTTGGCCAGGCCCGCGTCGTAATCGATGCCGTTGATGGAAAGGCCGGGCAGTTCGAGATTGGCCTGCTTGGTGTTCTGGAACGCCAGCATCACCTGGAACAGCGGGTGCCGCGCCTGCGAGCGGGCCGGATTCAGGACCTCGACCAGCCGCTCGAACGGCACGTCGGCATTGGCGAAGGCGTGCAGGTCCTTCTCGCGCGCGGTGGCGAGCAGATCGGCGAATCCCGCCGCCACGTCGACCTCGGTGCGCAGCACGAGGGTGTTGACGAACATGCCGATCAGGTCGTCGAGCGCGGCCTCACCGCGACCGGCCACCGGGGTGCCGATGGCGATGTCGCTGGTGCCCGACAGGCGGGCCAGCAACACCGCGAGCGCGCTGTGCATCACCATGAACGGCGAGGCGTTGTAGCGGCGGCCGAGTTCGACCAGCGCGGACTGGGTTTCGCCGGAGATCACGAACGGGTAGGTGCCGCCGCTGTAGGTGGCGGCCGCCGGACGCGGACGGTCGGCGGGCAGCACCAGTTCGTCGGGCAGCTCGGCGAGTTCGCGCGACCAGTACGCGATCTGGTTGGAGATCAGCGAAACCGGGTCGTGCTCGGAGCCGAGCACCTCGCGCTGCCACAGCGAGTAGTCCGCGTACTGCACCGGAAGCGCGGTCCAGGCGGGCGGCTCCCACAGGGTGCGCGCGGCGTAGGCGACCATGACGTCGCGGGCCAGCGGACCCATGGACCAGCCGTCGGCGGAGATGTGGTGCATCACCATGCCGAGCACGTATTCGGTCTCGCTGATTTCGAAAAGCCGTGCGTGCAGCGGCACTTCGCTGGTCACGTCGAAGGCCATGGAGGCCAGGTCGATCAGGTGGTCGAACAGCGTGTTCTCGGTGACCCGGTACGGGGTGAGGTCGGGCACGATCTGGGCGGCGTCGAGCACAACCTGCACGGGGCCGTTGACGGTCTCCGGGAACACCGTGCGCAGCGATTCGTGCCGGTCGATCACGTCGATCACCGCGACCTGCAGTGCCGCGACATCGAGTTCGCCGGAGAGCCGGATGGCGACCGGGATGTTGTTCACGGCCGATTCGGTGTCGAACCGGTTCAGGAACCACATGCGCTGCTGGGCCAGCGACAGCGGCACGTCCTCGGGTCGTTCCCGCGCCACCAGCGCCTTGCGCGCGCCGTCGCCCGCGCGCGACTCGACGCGCGCGGCCAGCGCGGCCACCGTCGAGGCGTCGAAAAGCATGCGCACGGGGACGCGGGTGTCGAGCGCGATGCCGAGGCGCGATGCCACCTGGGTGGCGATCAGCGAGTTGCCGCCGAGTTCGAAGAAGTCGTCGTCGACACCGATGCGGCCGATGCCGAGCACCTCGCCGAAGATCTGCGCGACGATCTCCTCGATCGGAGTCGACGGCGCGCGGAACACCTTGACCTCGAACACCGGCGCGGGCAGCGCCTTGCGATCCAGTTTGCCGGATGCGTTGAGCGGGAACGCCTCCAAGGTCACGAAGGCGTTCGGCACCATGTACGCGGGCAGCTCGTCGGCGAGTTCGCCGCGCACCGCCTCCACGTCCACCGCGTGTCCGGCGGCCGCGATGACATAGGCCACCAGCTGGTCGCCGAGGCGATCGTCGGAGCGGACCAGGACCACGGCCTGCGCCACCGAGTCCAGTCCGGTCAGCGCGGCTTCGATCTCGCCGAGTTCGATACGCAGACCGCGCAACTTCACCTGGAAGTCGGTGCGGCCCAAGTACTCCAGTTCGCCATCGGCGGTCCAGGTGACCAAGTCACCCGTGCGGTACATACGCCCACCGGCCGGATCGAACGGATTCGCCACGAAACGGTCGGCGGTCAGATCGGGACGCGCCACATACCCGCGCGCCAACTGCACGCCCGCGAGATAGAGCTCACCCGCGACACCTACCGGCACCGGATGCAGACGCGAATCCAATACCAGGACACGGGTATTGAACACGGGCGCGCCGATCGGCACGGAAACCGTATCCGCGTCGGTCACCTCGTGGAACGTCACATCGACCGCGGCCTCGGTGGGACCGTACAGGTTGTGCAGTCGAGCACCTGTCAGTTCCCGCAAACGCTGCGCCGTCGCCGCGGGCAAAGCCTCACCCGAAGCGAACACGTTCCGCAGGCTGACGCATTCGTCCGCACCGCCCTCGGCGACGAACACCGACAGCATCGACGGCACGAAGTGCGCGGTGGTGACCTGCTCCTCGGTGATGACGTCGACCAGATAGCCCGGATCGCGGTGCCCGTCCGGCTTCGCGACGACCAGTCGCGCACCGATCTGCAACGGCCAGAAGAACTCCCACACCGACACGTCGAAGGTCGCCGGCGTCTTCTGCAGCACGACGTCGGCGGCGGTCAGACCGTATTCGGCCTGCATCCACACCAGGCGGTTCACGATCGCGTCGTGCGCGACCGCGACACCCTTCGGGCGACCCGTCGACCCGGAGGTGAAGATCACGTAGGCGGTATTCGACGGGCGCAGCGGCGTGACGCGTTCCGCGTCGGTCACCGCGGCATCGGAGTATTCGGCGAGGTCGAGCGAGTCGATGGACAGCGTGGGCGCCTCGCCCGCGTCGAATCCGTCGCGCGCGGTGGTCAGCACGCAGACCGGCGCCGCCGTCTCCAGCACATATCTGGTCCGGTCAGCCGGGTGATCCGGGTCGAGCGGCACATACGCGCCACCCGCGACCGTCACCGCGTACATGCCGACGACGAGTTCGAGCGACCGGCTCATGCCGAGCGCCACCATGGACTCCGGGCCGACCCCGAGCGAGATCAGATGCCGGGCGAGGCGATTGACCCGCGCCGCGAACTCGGCGTAGGACAGAGTCGTACCCTCGAAGCTGACCGCGGGCGCGTCGGCGCTGGTCACGGCACGCTCGGCGAACATCGAGACCAGCGTCGCCGCCGGGATCTCGCGCTCGGTCCGGTTCCATTCGACGAGCACCTGATCGCGTTCGGCATCGTCGAGGATGTCGATGTCGTGCACCCTGGATTCCGGTGCGGCCACGACGGTTTCGAGCACACGTAGATACCTGCGGGCGAATTCCGCGACGGTGTCGGCGTCGAACAGGTCGGTGGCGAAGGAGACCACCGCGCCCATGCCCGCGGGTTCGCCGTGCGCGCCGCGCTCCTCGGTGACCGTCCACTGCAGATCGAATTTGGCGATGTCGACGTCGAGTTCGTCGGCGGTCACCGAAAGGCCGGGCAGTTCCAGGGTCGCGTGCGACATCTCCTGGAACGACAGCATCACCTGGAACAGCGGGTGCCGCGCCTGCGACCGGGTCGGGTTGATGACCTCGACCAGGCGCTCGAACGGCACGTCGGAGTAGGCGAAGGCGGCCAGGTCGGTTTCCCTGGTGCGGGTGAGCAGTTCGGTGAACGGCACCGTGCCGTCGACCTGCGAGCGCAGCACGAGCGTGTTGACGAACATGCCGATCAGATCGTCGAGCGCCTGTTCGCCGCGGCCGGCGACCGGTGTGCCGATGGCGATGTCGTCGGTGCCCGACAGCCGCGCCAACAGCAGCGCCAGTGACGCGTGCATCACCATGAACAGCGAGACGCCTTGCGCGCGAGCCAGTCCCGCGAGTCCGGCGTGCAGGTCGACGTCGATGTCGAAGGCGACCCGGCTGCCGAGGAAGCTCTGCGCGGGCGGGCGCGGGCGATCGGTCGGCAGGTCGATCTGATCGGGCAGTCCGGCCAATTGCCCACGCCAGTAGGCGATCTCCCGCGCGGCCAAGGATTCGGGATCGGATTCCGAGCCGAGCAGTTCGTGCTGCCAGAGGGTGTAGTCCTGGTACTGCACCGGCAGCGGCGACCAGGCGGGCGACGCACCCGCGGCCCGCGCGAGGTAGGCCGAGGCGACATCGCGCGAGAGCGGCCCGAAGGAGAAGCCGTCGGCCGCGATGTGGTGCACGACGAAAGCGACGGCGTGATCGGGAGTTCCGTTGGTGGATCCGCCGGTCACCTTGTAGATGCGAACCCGGATCGGCAGTTCCCGCGACACGTCGAAGCCGGTCGAGGCGAATTCGGTGAGCGTGGCCTGCAATTCGGATTCGTCGATGGAGGCGACCGAGATGGCGAGGTTGATCTCGTCGTCGGGCACCACCTGCTGGTAGCCGCCGTCACCGGATTCCGGGAACACGGTGCGCAGCGAATCCTGGCGCGCCATCACGTCGTTGAGCGCGGTGCGCAGCGCGGCCAGATCGACGTGGCCGCGCAACCGCACCACGAACGGCAGGTTGTAGGTGGGCGCGGTGGGATCGAACTGGTTGATGAACCACATGCGCTGCTGCGCGGGCGAGAGCGGCACGCGGCTCGGCAACGGCCGGGCGACCAGCGGCGGCCGCGCACCGTCGGCGGGAGCGGCCTGCTCGGCGCGCGCGGCGATACCGGCCACGGTCGGCGTCTCGAACAGCGCGCGCACCCCGATACTGGCGCCGAACGCCGCGCTCACCCGGGATACGACCTGGGTGGCGACCAGCGAGTTGCCGCCGAGATCGAAGAAGTTGTCGTCGATGCCGACCCTCGGCTGGGACAGCACGTCGGCGAAGATGCCCGCGACGATCTGCTCGGCCTGGGTGCGCGGCGCACGGAAACCCGCGGCGTCGGCGCTGAACACCGGCTCGGGCAGCGCCTTGCGGTCGAGCTTGCCGCTGGTGTTCAGCGGGAACGCCTCTAGCACCATGACCGAAGCGGGCACCATGTAGTTCGGCAGCCGCTCGGCGGCGAATCCGGTGAGTTCGGCCGGATCGACGGACTGCCCCGGCGTCGGCACCACGTAGGCGACCAGCTGCTGACCGGTTGCCGTATCGACCACGAGCACCGCGGACTGGCTGACCGACGGGTGCGCCAGCGTCACGGTCTCGATCTCGCCGAGTTCGATGCGCTGCCCGCGGAACTTCACCTGGAAGTCGGTGCGGCCGATGTATTCCAGTGTGCCCGAAGGGTTCCAGCGCACCAGGTCGCCGGTGCGGTACATCCGCTGCCCGTGCGTGCCGAGCGGATTGGCGACGAACCGGTCGGAGGTCAGGTCCGGCCTGCCTCGATAGCCGCGCGCCAGTTGCCGACCGCCGAGATACAGCTCACCCGGCGCGCCGACAGCGGCCGGACGCAGCCGCGAATCCAGAACGTAGACCTCGACATTCCACTCCGGGATGCCGATCGGCACGGTGACCGTGTCGGCGGCGGTGGCTTCCCAGTAGGTCACCGAGACCGCGGCCTCGGTGGGGCCGTACAGGTTGTGCAGCCCGGCCGAGGAGATCGCGCGCAGGCCCGCGGCCGTCTCCGGCGGCAGCGCCTCGCCGATCACGAACACCGCGCGCAGCGACTCACATTGCGCGGCAGTGGCATTGGCGACGAAGACGGTCAGCATGGACGGCACGAAGTCGGTGACGGTGACGCCGTGGCGGGCGATCGTCTCGGCGACGTAGAGCGGGTCGCGATGCCCGTCGGGGGTGGCGACCACCAGTTTCGCGCCGACCATCAGCGGCAGGAAATAGCCCCACAGCGAGACGTCGAAGGTGGTCGCGGTCTTCTGCAGGTAGATGTCGCCGGGGCCGATCCGGTACTCGTCGAGCATCCACAGCTGCTGGTTGACGATGGCGTGGTGGGTGACGGCGACGCCCTTGGGCCGACCGGTCGAACCCGATGTGTAGATGACGTAGGCGGTGTTGTCCGGCCGCAGCGGCGCCGAACGGTCGGCGTCGGTGACCGGGGCGGCGGAGAAGCCGGACACGTCGAGCGTGTCGATCCGCACCCGTCGCACCGTCTCCGGCAGCTCGAGGTCGTCGTCGGCCCCGGTGAGCACACACACCGGGGCGGCGGATTCGAGGATGTAGGCGGTGCGCTCGGCCGGGTGGTCGGGGTCGATGGGGACGTACGCGCCGCCCGCCTTCAGCACCGCGTGCATGCCGACGACCAGGTCGAGCGAGCGCCGCATGCCGAGCGCGACCAGCGCCTCCGGGCCGACGCCGTCGGCGATCAGCGCCCGCGCCAGCCGGTTGACCCGCGCGCCGAACTCGGCGTAGGTCAGCGTGTCGCCCTCGAAGTCGAGGGCGATGGCGTCGGGCGAGGCCGCGGCCTGCGCGTCGAGCAGCGCCGACAGGGTGGTGTCCGGCACGTCCCGCAGCGAGTCGTTCCACTCCAGCAGGGTGAGTTCGCGCTCGTCCTCGGTGGTGACCTCGAGATCCCACACCGGCGTTTCGGCGTCGGCGGCCAGGAAACGGCCGAAGAACTCCAGGAACCGCGCGTGGTGGGTGCGCGCCTCGTCCTCGGAGTAGAGATTCGGGTTGGTCTCGAAGTCGATGTGCGAACGGGTGCCCGCGACCGACTGGTAGAAGTTGACGCCGAGATCCTCGATGCTGCCGGTGGACAGCACATTGAGCTGCCCGACCATCGGGCCGAGCGTCATCTCGCTGTGGAACAGCATGATGTTGACCCACGGACCGAAGAACTCGGTGGTCACCACGCCGTCGCCCGCGCTGTCGCGGCGGATGTCCTCGTGCCGGTAGCGCTGGTGACGCAGCGCGCCCGACACCTCGACCGTGACGGCCTTCAACAAGTCGGCCACGGTGGTCTCGTGCGCGACCGTAAGGCGCAGCGGCACGATATTGGAGACCACGCCGCCGGAACGGCGCATGGCGGCGGTGGTGCGCGCCGTCACCGGGAGGCTCAGGATCACGTCCTGCGCGCCGGTCAGCTGGGCGAGGTAGGCCGCGAAGCCCGCGATCAGCAGCCCCGCGGGGGAATTGTCGTGGCGCCGCACGGCCGCGCCGAGCAGGGCTTCCTGGTCGGCGCTCAGTGCCGCGCTCGCCACCCCGTTCACCGGGGACGGCGGCGCGGAGCGACCCGCGAGACTCGACCCCTCCTCCAGGCCCGCGACACGTTCCGCCCAGTGCGCGCGGTCGGATTCGAAGCGGGTGCTGTCCCGGTAGGCGATCTCCTGCTCGTAGAGCGTGCGCAGATCGGTGGCCTTGGCCGGTTTCGCCTTCTCACCGGTCACGGCAGCGGTGTAGAGCTCGGCGATGCGCTGCATGAACGTCATCGCGCCGAAGCCGTCGAGCACGATGTGGTGCGCGCGCGAGTACCAGAACCAGTGGTCATCGGCCAAGTGCAGGGCGGCGGCGCGGATCAGCCGGTCGCCGACGATGTCGAGCGGGCGGCTGTACTCGGCCCGCATCCACTCGGCGGCGGCCGCCTCGGGATCGTCGGCGACGCGCAGGTCCACGTATTCGAGGGTGGAGTCGAGCGCGGGGTCGACGGTCTGCACCGGCTCGCCGTCGACCTCGACGATCTTCACGAAGCCGGAGCCCATCTCGACGGCGGCGTCGCGGCTGGCCTGTTCGAGCGCGCCTACGTCCAGAGCACCGCGCAGATCGACATACTGTGCGATATTGATCGGCACCTGCGGATCGACGTGCTGGGCATACCAGATGCCCAGCTGCGCGGGCGACAGTGGGAAGTATTCGCCACCAGCTTCGCCGTTCCCGCCGAAATCCAGCCGGTCCAACCGTAACCTCGCTTCCGGAACACCACGCAAGCGCTCCCCGACGACACCCGGACAGGACGCGCACCGTGTTACGGCGGCGTCTGTATTCCCAGGTTCAGTTCTCGTACATCAATCAAGCAAAATGTTCTTCTGGCACTATCTGCGCGGGGACGTTGTTGTTACATGGTCCCCGCTGTCCTACCTACACACCCAGTGCCACGAAACCCACCGACCGGCCGTGCCGGGACATCGAGTGCTGACCACCGCAACAATCTACCGTCGCGCACCGCGACCGACCAACCAAGATCCATAGCTGGGACACATCACCCCTGGCAGTCTCCACGTGTCGGGTTTGCTGGGCGCGTTGTCCGCGCGTCGGCCCCGGTCACCCGATGCGTTCGCGGGCGGGGTCGTAGAGATGGGACGTGACGCAGTCGACGGCCGGGGTGAGCGCGCGGCCGACCAGGATGACCGCGGCCCGGCGCAGATCCGCCGCCTCGACCCGGTCGGCGATATCGGCGAGCGTGCCGCGCAGCACCAGCTCGTCGGGCTGGGAGGCGCGGTAGACCACCGCGACCGGACAGTCCGCGCCGTACTCCGCCACCAGTTCGGCAGCCAACGGGCGGACGCGGGTCACCGCCAGATGCAGGGCGAGGGTCGCGCGAGTGCGCGCGAACCCGGCCAGCGCCTCACTTTCCGGCATCGCCGTAGACCGCGCGTGCGTCCGGGTGAGCACGACCGACTGCACCAGTTCCGGCACCGTCAACTCCACCCCGAGCGTGGCCGCCGCCGCCGCGTAGGCCGGAACGCCCGGCGTGACATCCCACGGGATGCCGAGGGCGTCGAGCCGACGGGTCTGCTCGGTGAGCGCCGAATACAGGGAGGGATCGCCCGAACACAACCTGGCCACGTCCCGACCCGACCGGTGCGCCCGGGCCAGCCGTTCGGTGATCTGCTCGATATCCAGATGCTGGGTATCGACCAGTTCGGCGTCCGGCGCGCACTGCGCCAACACCTCGGGGTCCAGGTAGGTGCCCGCGTACAGGCACACCGGGCTGGCGCGGATCAACGTGACCGCCCGCACCGTGAGCAGATCCGCCGCACCAGGTCCCGCTCCGATGAAATGCACGGTCATGCGGGTCAGTGTAGGTGCGGGCGGATGGCGACTCAGGCGGTGGCGTCGAAGTGGGCGATGACCTTCGTTGGGTGCACGCGCACCACGAGTTCGCCCGGCACGCCGTTGCGCTTGCCGAATTCCTCCGCGCGATCCGCGCCCATATAGCGGCCACCGAGCACGGTGGCGGTGCGCAACAGTTCCTCCGGATCCTCCGACAGGGTGACCGTGCCCTGGATCTGGACCGACGCGTACGGCGGTTCCTCCTGGTCGACCACGAGGGCGATCCGAGGATCACGGGCCAGCGCCTTGCCCTTGGCGGTGGACTTGCCGGTGTTGAAGAACAGCGTCGCACCGTCGACGGCGAACCAGATCGGCGTCACCAGCGGACGCCCATCGGCGGCGACCACCGCCACCTTGCCTGTCCGGGTGCCGTGGGAGAGGAATTCGCGAACACGGGGATCCGACAGATCTGCCATGCGATCAGCCTAGTTGCCCCAGCGCACGGGTGCGGCGCGCCGTATTCAGTCGCTGTCGAGCGCCGCGAGCGCCATCGCGCGCAGGATCGGTTTCGCGCGGGCGGCGGTGGCCGAGGTGGCGCTGTGCGGGGTGGAGTTCATCAGGCCGAAGGCGGCGTGCGCTCGGACGCGTGCGGCTTCCTCGGACAGGTCGGGGCGCAGTTCGCGCAGGACGCTCACCCAGATCTCGACGTAGCGGCGTTGGGTGCGGCGAAGTTCGCGGCGCGGGCCCGCGGGCACCTTGTCCAGGTCTCGGTCCTGGATGCGGATGAGTTCGGGCTCGCCCACCGCGAAGTCGAGGTGGAAATCCACCAGTGCCGCGAGGGCGATGCGCGGCGTCCCGGCCTCGTCGGCGACGCGTTCGCCGCCCGCGAGCAGGCGCAGGCTTATGCCGACGAGCAGTTCGGTGAGCAGCGCTTCCTTGCTCGCGAAATGCCGGTAGACGGCGGGACCGCTGATGCCGACGGCGGCGCCGAGATCGTCGAGGCGCACGCCGAGGAATCCGTGTTCGGCGATGAGCCGCGCGCCTGCTTGGAGCAGTTCCTTGCGGCGCTCGGCCTTCAACTGCTCGCGGCGAGTCAGCGCGCCCACCTCGATATCGGTCACCCGCCCTCCTTCCGCGACCCGGGCGTTCCGCCCACTCGAGACTCGGGCATTCCGCCCCCTGGACATCCCAGTTAATCAAGATTAACCTGAATTCCAGTTATCGGCGACTAACTGGACGGCGGGACGGCGTAATGACGGTTACCCATGCGGTCGACAATCGCGGCGCCCATCTGGCGCTGGTCGACGACCTGCGGGAGCGGCTTGCCGAGGCGGCGCTCGGCGGCCCGGCCAAGGCCAGGCAACGCCACATCGCGCGCGGCAAGCTACTGCCGCGCGAACGGGTCGACCAACTCCTTGATCCCGGCAGCCCCTTCCTCGAACTGTCCCCGCTCGCGGCCACCGGCATGTACGACGACGAATGCCCCGGCGCGGGCGTCATCAGCGGAATCGGGCGGGTGTCGGGGCGCGAATGCGTGATCGTCGCCAACGACGCCACGGTCAAGGGCGGCACCTACTACCCGATGTCGGTGAAGAAGCATCTGCGCGCCCAGGAGATCGCGCTGCAGAACAATCTGCCGTGCCTGTACCTGGTGGATTCCGGCGGCGCGTTCCTGCCGCGCCAGGACGAGGTGTTCCCCGACCGCGAACACTTCGGGCGCATCTTCTACAACCAGGCCACCATGAGCGCCGCGGGCATCCCGCAGATCGCGGCGGTGCTCGGCTCGTGCACGGCGGGCGGCGCCTACGTGCCCGCGATGAGCGACGAGGCCGTGATCGTGCGCGACCAGGGCACCATCTTCCTCGGCGGCCCGCCGCTGGTGAAGGCGGCGACGGGCGAGGTGGTCACGGCGGAGGAATTGGGCGGCGGCGCGCTGCATTCGCGCACCTCCGGCGTCACCGACCACCTGGCCGAAGACGACCGCGACGCGCTGCGCATCGTGCGCCGCATCGTGGCCACCCTCGGCCCCCGCCCCGCGAGCCCGTGGGCGATCACCGCGAGCACACCGCCCGCCGCACCGGAATCCGAACTCTACGACGTGGTTCCGGTGGATCTGCGCACACCGTACGACGTGCGCACGGTCATCGAAAGAATCGTCGACGGCGGCAGTTTCGAAGACGGTGACGGATTCCAGGAGTTCAAGGCCGAATACGGCAAGACGCTGGTCACCGGATTCGCCCGCATCCACGGCCATCCCGTCGGTATCGTCGCCAACAACGGCGTCTTGTTCAGCGAATCCGCAATGAAGGGCGCGCATTTCATCGAACTGTGCGACAAGCGCAAGATCCCGCTGCTGTTCCTGCAGAACATCACCGGCTTCATGGTCGGGCGCGACTACGAGGCGGGCGGCATCGCCAAACACGGCGCCAAGATGGTGACGGCGGTGGCCTGCGCGCGGGTGCCGAAGTTGACCGTGGTGATCGGCGGCTCCTACGGCGCGGGCAACTATTCCATGTGTGGGCGCGCGTATTCGCCGCGCTTCCTGTGGATGTGGCCGAACGCGAGGATCTCGGTCATGGGCGGCGAACAGGCCGCATCGGTGCTGTCCACCGTGCGCGGCGACCAACTCGACAGCGGCGGCAATCCCTGGTCGGCCGAGGACGAGGAGGCGTTCAAGGCGCCGATCCGCGAACAGTACGAACACCAGGGCAATCCCTACTATTCGACCGCGCGACTGTGGGACGACGGCGTCATCGACCCCGCCGACACCAGAACCGTTCTCGGACTGGCACTCTCGGTCTGCGCACAGGCCCCGCTCGATCCTGTTTCCTACGGCGTGTTCCGGATGTGATGACGACGATGCCAACGAACCCGGTGCCCGTGTACTCGGCGGCGAACCACCCGAATCCCGCCCCCGTCAACCGATCCCAGCCGGTGGCCTTCGACACCGTCCTGGTCGCCAATCGCGGCGAGATCGCGGTGCGCGTCATTCGCACGCTGCGCGCCATGGGCATTCGCTCCGTGGCCGTCTACAGCGACGCCGACGCCGACGCCAGGCATGTCCGCGAGGCCGATGTCGCGGTGCGGCTCGGCCCGGCGCCCGCGCGCGAGAGCTACCTCGACATCGACAAGGTCGTGGCCGCGGCGGTGCGCACCGGCGCGCAGGCGGTGCATCCCGGCTACGGATTCCTCTCCGAGAACGCCGCGTTCGCCGCGGCGGCAGCGGCGGCGGGCGTGGTCTTCCTCGGCCCGCCCGCGCGCGCCATCGAGGTCATGGGCGACAAGATCACCGCGAAGAACACCGTCGCCGCCTTCGACGTCCCCGTGGTCCCCGGCATCGCCGAACCCGGACTCACCGACGCCGCCCTGATCGCGGCCGCCGCCGACATCGGCTATCCGGTGCTGGTCAAGCCGTCGGCGGGCGGCGGCGGCAAGGGCATGCGCATGGTCGAGGATCCGGCGCTGCTGCCCGCCGCGCTGGTGAGCGCCCGCCGCGAAGCCGCGGCCGCCTTCGGCGACGACACCCTGTTCCTCGAGCGTTTCGTCACCCGGCCGCGCCACATCGAGGTGCAG
Organism: Nocardia bovistercoris; assembly: GCF_015674855.1. Lineage (GTDB taxonomy): Bacteria > Actinomycetota > Actinomycetes > Mycobacteriales > Mycobacteriaceae > Nocardia > Nocardia bovistercoris. The sequence goes on from NZ_JADMLG010000019.1 coordinate 16,545, forward strand.
ATCCTGGCCGACCGCTTCGGCACGGTGATCCACCTCGGCGAGCGCGAATGCAGTCTGCAACGCAGGCACCAGAAGGTCATCGAGGAAGCGCCGTCGCCCCTGCTCGACGCCGCGACCAGGGCGCGGATCGGCGCGGCGGCCTGCAACACCGCGCGCAGCGTCGACTATGTCGGCGCCGGCACGGTCGAATTCATCGTCTCGGCCGACCGCCCCGACGAGTTCTTCTTCATGGAGATGAACACCCGCCTGCAGGTGGAACATCCGGTGACCGAACTGGTGACCGGCGTCGACCTGGTCGAATGCCAGGTCCGGGTGGCGGCCGGTCAGAAGATCGGCGCGGCGCAGCACGATATCCGCCTGGTCGGGCACGCGGTCGAGGCGCGCGTCTACGCCGAGGATCCAGGTCGCGGCTTCCTGCCGACCGGCGGCACGGTACTCGCGCTCTCGGAGCCAGAAGGCCAAGGGGTGCGCGTGGATTCGGGGCTGCGCGTGGGGTCGGTGATCGGCAGCGACTACGACCCGATGCTGTCGAAGGTGATCGCCCACGCGAGCGACCGCGCGGGCGCGCTGGCGAAACTCGATCGGGCGCTTGCCGATACGGTGCTCCTCGGCGTCACCGCGAACACCGAATTCCTGCGTTTCCTGCTCGCCGACCCCGACGTGGCGGCCGGGCGACTCGACACCGGCCTGCTCGACCGCCGCGTGGCCGACTACACCCCCGCGCCGGTCGGCGACGACGAGTTCGTCGCCGCCGCCGCACTGCACTGGCTGCGCCGTTGGCCCGCACCGGGTTCCGACCCGTGGTCGATCCCGTCGGGCTGGCGGCTCGGCTTCCCCGCGCCAACCACTCTGCGACTGGCCGCGGGCGATCTGATCAGGCACGTGCACTTCACCGGGACCCCGAACGCGGGCCGCGTCCGACTCGACGAGGACACCGCCGAATCCACGCTGACCGTCGCCCGCGCCGACGAGCCGGACACCATCACCGTCACCCGCGACGGTGTGCGCGCGAACGTCCGCGTCGTCGAATCCGGAGCCGAGATCTGGGTGGCGACCGGTTCGGGCGCGGCGCTGCTGCGGGTCGTGCCGGAGACCAGTGTGCGCGGCGGCGGTGATCACGTGGGTGATGCCGAGATCCGCAGCCCCATGCCTGGCGCGGTGATCGCGGTGCCCGCGACCTCGGGCGCGCCGGTCGCCGCGGGCGCGCCGGTGGTGGTGGTCGAGGCGATGAAGATGGAGCACACGCTCACCGCGCCGGTGGCGGGCACGGTGGAGATCCTGGTCGAGGCGGGCGAGCAGGTGCGCCTGGATCAGCCACTCGCGCGCATCGTCGCCGAATCCGAAACAGCCGCAGCAGAAACGGTCGCATCCGATCCAAGAGGTGCCGAGCGAGAGGGACTTTCCGCATGACCGACTACCTGTCCACCGGGTCACTGCCCGAGGACTACCGCGACCTCGCCCTCACGGTGCGGGATTTCGCCCGGTCGGTGGTCGCCCCGGTGGCCGCGGAACACGACGCGAACCACACCTTCCCGTACCGGGTGGTCGCGGGCATGGCCGAGATGGGCCTGTTCGGCCTGCCCTTCCCCGAGGAGTACGGCGGCATGGGCGGCGACTATTTCGCCCTGTGCCTGGCGCTGGAGGAATTGGGCAAGGTCGATCAGAGCGTGGCCATCACCCTGGAGGCGGGCGTGTCCCTCGGGGCCATGCCGGTCTACCGATTCGGCACCGACAAGCAGCGCGAGGCGTGGCTGCCCATGTTGACAAGCGGACGCGCGCTGGCCGCCTTCGGCCTCACCGAACCCGACGCGGGCAGCGACGCGGGCGGCACGCGCACCACCGCGGTCCTCGACGGCGGCGACTGGGTCGTGAACGGCAGCAAGCAGTTCATCACCAACTCCGGTACCGATATCACCGCGCTGGTGACGGTGACGGCGGTGACCGGCCAGACCGGCGGCAAGAAGGAGATCTCCACCATCCTCGTGCCCGCCGACACACCGGGCTTCGTCGCCGAACCCGCTTACAACAAGGTCGGCTGGAACGCCTCGGACACCCATCCGCTCAGCTTCACCGACGTGCGCGTGCCCGAGGAGAACCTGCTCGGCGAACGCGGCCGCGGCTACGCGAACTTCCTGCGCATCCTCGACGAGGGCCGCATCGCGATCGCGGCGCTTTCGGTGGGCGCGGCGCAGGGCTGCGTCGACGAGAGCGTGCGCTACGCCAAGGAACGGCTGGCCTTCGGTCAGCCCATCGGCCGCAACCAGGCCATCGCGTTCAAGATCGCCAGGATGGAGGCGCGGGCCCACGCCGCGCGCACCGCCTACTACGACGCGGCGGCGCTCATGCTCGCGGGCAAACCGTTCAAGAAGCAGGCATCGATCGCCAAGCTGGTGGCCAGCGAGGCGGCCATGGACAATGCCCGCGACGCCACCCAGATCTTCGGCGGCAACGGCTTCATGAACGAATACGCGGTGGCCAGACACTATCGTGACAGCAAGATCCTGGAAATCGGCGAGGGTACGACGGAGGTTCAGCTGATGCTGATCGGGCGGGAGCTTGGTCTGTGAAACGCATCGTGCAGCGCGGCCTCTGGTTCGAGGAGTTCGAGACCGACGTGGTCTACGACCACCGCCCGGGACGCACCATCACCGAGGCCGACAATGTGCTGTTCACCACGCTGACCATGAATCCGCAGGCGCTGCACCTCGACGCCGCGTTCGCCGACGCGCAGCCGCCGTTCAACCAGCGCCTGGTGAATTCCATGTTCACGCTGTCCACCCTGGTCGGCCTGTCGATCGGGCAGCTCACCCAGGGCACGCTCGTCGCCAATCTCGGCTTCTCCGATATCGCCTTCCCGAATCCGCTGTTCCACGGCGACACCATGTACGTCGAGACCGTGGTCAGCGACAAGCGCGAATCGAAGTCGCGTCCCGGCGAGGGCATCGTCTCCCTCGCGCACACCGCGCGCAACCAGAACGGCGATATCGTCGCAACGGCGACCCGCAAGGTGTTGGTCCGCAAGCAACCGGAGGATTCATGAGCTGGCAGATGCCGGGCACGGGGTGGCTGTTCTGCCCCGCCGACCGTCCCGAACGCTTCGAGAAGGCCGCGGCGACCGCCGACGTGGTCATCCTCGACCTCGAGGACGGCGTCGCGGCCGCCGACAAGCCCGCCGCGCGCACCGCGCTGATCGACACACCGCTCGATCCCGAGACCACGGTGGTGCGGCTCAACGGCGCCGACACCGAGGACCATTCGCGTGACCTCGAGGCCCTGGCCCGCACCGGATACCGGCGGGTCATGCTGTCGAAATCCGAAACCGCCGAGCAGGTCCGCAATCTGGCCGCCTACGAGGTGATCCTGCTGGTCGAGTCGCCGCTGGGCGCGCTCACCGTCGCCGAGACCGCACGGGTCGACAATGTGATCGGCGTCATGTGGGGCGCGGAGGATCTGGTCGCGGGACTAGGCGGCAAGTCGAGCAGGAACGCCGACGGCGGCTACCGGGACGTGGCCAAGCACGTCAGGTCCACCGCGCTGATCGCCGCCAAGGCGTACGGGCGTTTCGCGCTCGACTCGGTGTATCTGAACATCCGCGATCTCGACGGACTGCGCGCCGAGACCGCCGACGCGGTGGCCGTCGGCTTCGACGCCAAGGTCGCGATCCATCCAACGCAGGTGTCGGTCATCCGCGCCGGTTTCGCGCCGTCGGAGGAGGAAACGGCATGGGCGCGGCGGGTTCTGGACGCGGTGCCGCATCATCGGGGCGTGTTCGCCTTCGAGGGCCGTATGGTCGACGCACCGGTGTTGCGTCACGCCGAACAGATCGTCCGGCGCGCGGCCGGCGTGAGCTGACCACGAGCGGGAGGAGCCGGCGTGCAACCACAGTGGGTGCCGACCGAACGGGATGTCGCCGACGCGCGGATCACCGATTTCGCGCGGTACGTCGAATCCGAGACCGGCCGCGCCGCACCGGATTACCGCTCGCTGTGGCAGTGGTCGGTGGACGACCCGGCCGCCTTCTGGGGCGCGCTGTGGCGCTACTTCGAACTCGGCGAGATCGCCGGTGAGGTGCTCGCCAGCGCCGAAATGCCCGGTGCGCGTTGGTTTCCCGGCACGAAACTCAACTACGTCGATCAGATCGTGCGGCAGGCGCGCACCGACCGCCCCGCCATCGTCCACGTGCGCGAGGACGCCGAACCGCGCGAGGTCTCCTGGGTCGACCTGATCGAGGACACCGCCGCCTTCGCCCGCACCCTGCGCGCCCTCGGGGTCGGACCGGGCGACCGGGTCGCGGGTTACCTGCCGAACATTCCCGAGGCCGTGGTCGCCTTCCTCGGCACCGCGGCCGTCGGCGCGGTGTGGAGCGCCTGCGGACAGGACTACACGGCGAAGGCCGCCCTCGACCGGCTCGGCCAGCTCGAGCCGACGGTGCTCGTCACCGCCGACGGCTACCGCTTCGGCGGCAAGACGCACGACAAGCGCGCGGATATCGCCGCCTTGCGCGCCGGTCTGCCGAGCCTGCGCGCCACCGTCGCGGTATCCCAGCTCGACCTGCCCGTCGAGGACGCGACACCGTGGTCGGACGCGGTGCGCGACACCGACAATGCCGCCGCGCTGATCGAAACCGAGCCGGTGGATTTCGACCACCCGCTGTGGATCGTGTTCTCCTCCGGCACCACCGGCCTGCCCAAGGGCATCGTGCACGGACACGGCGGCGTGGTGCTCGAACATCTCAAAGCCATTGCCCTGCAATCGGATATCGGTTCCGAAGACACGTTCTTCTGGTACACGAGTCCGAGTTGGATGATGTGGAACTTCCAGGTCGGCGGCCTGCTGGTCGGCGCCACCGTCGTCTGCTACGACGGCAGCCCGACCTACCCGACTCCGGATGCGCTGTGGCACATCGCCGCGACGGTGCACGCCTCGGTGCTCGGCGCCAGCCCCGGCTACGTACTCGCCTGCATCAAAGCCGGTTCGGTGCCGCGCGCCGACCACGACCTGAGCGCGCTGCGCACGGTCGGGATCACCGGATCGGCCCTGCCGCCCTCCTCCGCGCTGTGGTTGAGCGAGAACGTCGGCGAGCACGTCCAAGTGTCCTCGATCAGCGGCGGCACCGACGTGGTCTCGGCCTTCATCGGCGGCGTGCGCACGGTCCCGGTGTGGCCGGGCGAGCTCTCGGCGCCGTACCTCGGGGTGGCGCTCGACTCCTTCGACCCGACGGGCGCCCCGGTGCGCGGCGAGGTCGGCGAACTCGTCGTCACCCGCCCGATGCCGTCCATGCCGGTGCGCTTCTGGCGCGACGAGGACGGCAAGCGCTACCACGACGCGTACTTCGACACCTACCCCGGCGTGTGGCGCCACGGCGACTGGATCACCATCACCGAACGCGGCAGCATAATAGTGCACGGCCGCTCCGACTCCACCCTCAACCGCCACGGCATCCGCATGGGCAGCGCGGACATCTACCAGGCCGTCGAACAACTCCCCGAAATAGCCGAAGCCCTTGTCATCGGCGCCGAACAACCCGACGGCGGCTACTGGATGCCCCTGTTCGTAGTGCCTGCCCCCGGCGTCGAACTCACCGACGAACTCCGCGCGCGCATAGCCGCGACCATCCGCACCGAAGTCTCCCCCCGCCACGTCCCCGACGAAATCCTGCTTGCCCCCGGCATCCCCCACACCCGCACCGGCAAGAAACTCGAAGTCCCGATCAAGAAACTCTTCCAGGGCGCCGACCCGTCCCGAGTGGTGGAACGCAGTGCCGTGGACAACCCCGACCTCCTCGACTGGTACGCCACCATCCGCCCGAAAACCACCTGAACGATTGTCCAGGGCGGCGACCCGCTGTTTCACCCACCGATCCGCGTACGCTCGCACCGATCGCGACCGACCACGGTCGAATCGACAGCGCGGCGCACCGGCCCGATGGCGATGCGGTTGGTGAGGTCGATTCGTGTATGCGTTCGACCTGGGCAAATCGTGGGCGGTGCGGTCTCGATACGATGGCGGGCATGAGTGTCGACAATCGCCGAACGGCGCGTCAGGCTGTCAGCGGCGAGGCGGCACCTCGGGAGATCCGGAGGCGGCCCAAGAATCGGCGGGCGCAGATCGCGGCGGCCTCCGCCGCGGCGTTCGGTTCGCTCGGTTATCACGGGGTGAGCATGGAGGACATCGCTTCGGGTCTCGGGATCAGTTCGGCGGCGTTGTATCGGCATTATCCGAGCAAGTACGCGTTGTTCCGCGAGGAGCTCATGCGGGTCGGGCGGGCGATGACCGAATCCGCTGAGTTGCCCGAGGAGGCCGCGCAGTGGTCGGCGCGGGAGCGTCTGAGTCGGATGCTCGACGCATTGATCGGGTCGACCATCGAGAACCGGGCCAGTGTCACGCTGGTGCGGTGGGAGGCGCGGTACCTCGAGGAAGCCGATCGGGCGTTGCTGTTGGAACAGCAGAAGGCGCTGCTGGACGCTTTCGGGGCCGAAATAGCCCGGCTGCGACCGGAACTGAGCGTCGACGATCTGCGGGTGCTGAGTGTCGCGATACTCAGCGCGGTCACCAGCATCGCCGATCACCACGCCACACTGCCCGTCAAATCCCTTGTCCGGCTGCTGTCCTCGGCCTGTGCGGCGATCTCGACGGCGCCGCTGCCGCCGCCGGTGGACAGCGTCGAGGAACCGGCGGCCGTCGAGATCCCGGAATCGTTCAAACACGAACTGCTGCTGCGCAAAGCGGTGGAGCTGTTCCACGATCGCGGCTATCCGAATGTCAGCGTCGAGGAGATCGCCACAGCGGCCGGTCTTTCCGCGGCGTCCGCGGTGTACCGCTTCTACCGGGGCAAGAGCGACCTGCTCGCCGCGGCCTTCCGGCGCGCCGCCGACCGGGTGTCGGCGGCCATCGGCCCCGCGGTCGCCTCCGCCACCGATCCCGAGGCCGCGCTCACCACCCTGATCGGCCACTACGTCGCGGGATCGTTCGCGGAGCGCGCGCTGACCTTCGTGTATTACACGGAGTTCCAACATGTTCCGATCGAGGAGCGGACAGCGCTGCGCAATATCCAGCGGCTCAGCGTCGAGGAGTGGGCGCGGTTGCTGCGCGAGGTCCGCACCGAGCTGTCGCCCGCCGAGGCGCGGTTCCTCGTGCACGCCGCCTTCGCGCTCGTCGTCGACCTCGGGCGCGCCTTCGGCTCGGCGCCGTTCGCCGCGCAGGCACGGGTGGGTCTGCTCATGCAGGTGGTGCTGTTCGGGCGCCCGTCCGAGACACCCGCCGACTCCTGATCCGCGCGTCTCCGCTGTGTCACCCCGGGGCGGAGCCATGTCGCGACAAGGCCACATATGTTATGTGAAATTCTTCCCCGTGATAGTTGGATCACCCACGTAGACACCGCCGTTACGCCACGCATGTGTTATTTAAGTCAACAATGATTCGTCCACGTCGAGGTCAGTTTGCGCGGCCGGATATTGGGTTACCATCGCTGCATGGACGCCCCGAAACGCCGCGCCCGCCCGGCGACGCAGGCCGACGACGCCGCGCCGCAGCGCGTGGTTCGCCGTCGCCCCCGCGATCGGCGCGCGCAGATCGCCGCGGCCTCCGCCGAGGCGTTCGGCGCCCAGGGTTACCACGGCGTCAGCATGGAAGACATCGCCTCCCGCCTCGACATCAGTTCCACCGCGCTCTACCGGCACTATCCGAGCAAGTACGCGCTGTTCCGCGAGGAAGCGCTGCGCCTGAGCGCCGCGAGCGAGGATTCGGTGCGCCTGCCCGACCACCTGGCCGACGCACCGCCGGCGCCGCGCCTCGAGCACACCCTCGACGCCGTCATCGCGACCTCGATCGCCAACCGCCGCAGCGCGGCGCTACTGCGCTGGCAGAGCCGCTATCTGCAACCGGAGGACTACCGCACGCTCATCGACCAGCTCGTCCGCGCCTACCGCGTGCTGAACGCGCTGCTGGCCGAGGTGCGCCCCGACCTCGACGGTGCCGACCGCGCTGTGCTGTCCACCGCGACGCTGAGCGCCATCGGAAGCATCGCCGATCACCACGTCGCCATGCCGGTGCGCACGCTCGCGACACTGCTGCGCTCGGCCTGCCTCGCGGTGCTGCACTCGGATCTGCCCGAGGTCGGCGCGCCGCCCGAAACCCCTGCGGCAGTCGAGATTCCACTCACGTTCAAACACGAGCTGCTGCTCGAGCGTGCCATCGAACTGTTCCACGAACGCGGCTATCCCAATGTGAGCGTCGAGGATATCGCGGCCGCCGCAGGCCTGCCCGCCTCCTCGGCGGTGTACCGGTTCTACCGCAGCAAAGGTCACCTGCTCGCCGCCGCCTTCCGCCGCGCCGCCGACCGGGTTTCCGCGGCCATCGGACCGGCCATCGGCGCCGCCGCCGGACCGGAACAGGCGCTGAACACCCTCATCGAGCTATATGTGCGCGGCTCCTTCGGCGAACGCGAACTCACCTTCGTCTACTACGCCGAGATCAGCAATGTGCCGCCGGAGGATCGCACGGTGCTGCGAAACATCCAGCGGCTCAATGTCGAAGAGTGGGCCAAGCTGGTGGTCGGGGTCCGCCCCGAACTGTCCGCCGCCGAGGCAAGGGTGCTCGTGCACGCGGCGCTCGCGCTCGTGGTCGACATCGGTCGGTGGCTCGGCGCCGAGAGTCCGATCTGTTCGCAGCCACGTGTCATCCGGCTCATGCAGGTCATCCTGTTCGGGCGCGAGACCACGGTCTGAAGCCGACCGCGTCACCTCACTGCGCCGAACTCGGCGCGAGCGGCGAATTCACCTTGCCGACAAGCCATTTCCCGTCGATCTTGGACATCCGCAGCACCATCGACAACTGGCCGGGCGCGGGTTTGCCCTGGGTGCCGACGCTGGTGATGGTCTGCCCGATCACGACAATGGCCTCGGCGGATGTCTCGTCACCGGATTTGATGGCGCACTGCACATCCGTGGCCTTGGAGACCACCTCACCCTGCGAAAGCACCTCTTTCAGTTCCTTGCTGGTGTCGTCGAACTGCTTCTTCCAATCGCCGGTCGCGCCCGCGAGCACCGCCGCGAAGTACTGGTCCAGGTTCTTGGCGTCGTATTCGGCGAGTACCGGGGCGTACGCGCAGGCCGCGGCGCGGGCCTGTTCGTGCGCGGCCAAGGTGGCATCGCTCTCGCGGTCCTGGAGGAAGTAATAGACCGAGGTCACCAGGGACGCGCCGAGTAACAACGCGAGGGCCGCGCGAATGGCGACAAGTCCTCTCGGGCCGGGCCGCATTCGGGCGAAGAGGGCAGCTGAGCCCGCCTTCGCACCGGATTCGTCGGTACCGGGGAACGATTCGGCATCAGCACCGGTGGAGTCGGCGGATTCAGCGGCCTTACCCAACTCGACGCCTGCGGACGCCTTACTCTCCGTCCGGGCGCTGTCTGCGACCGCGGCTTCCTCACCGACAGTCGCATTCTCGTTTTCTCTGTCGCTCACTGTCTCTCACTCCTCATCTACCCGGTGCGGGTCGGGACAATTCGTTGCCGGTCACACCGGGCGGCGGCCCGGAACCGTTGTCGGGCACGTTCGGTCGCGGCGCGTTCGCCGAACCGCGCACTTGCAGCGCCGGATTGTCGGTGACGCAGTAGTTGTAGAGCCGCACTCTCGTGTCGGTCTGTACGAGCGTCGGCGCGAGCGGTGTGGTCGGATAGTCGCAGGTCGGGCGCGGCCAAGGGTCGACCAAGGTGTGGAACGCGCCGTCGTAGGCGGGGATGCTGACCGCGCCGACGCCTTCGCGCAGCGAGGGGAACAGCGCCGCGATGGCGGGTGCGCGCAGTTTGGCGGAGCGGGTGATCGCGACGAAGTTGGTGACCAGGTCGGTGATCGGGTCCGTGGTGTCCTCGATGAATCCGCCGAGAGTGGCGAGTTGTCCCGGCGCGAGGTCGAGGAATCGGCGCACTTCCTGGTCGGCGGCGGTGAGCTGTTCGAACAGCGCGCCCGCGCCCGTGGTGAGGGTGGTCAGGTCGGGTTGGGCGTGCGAAGTGGTCTCGGCGATGACGCCGAGGTTCTCGATGAGCTGACGGGTCTGCGGGAGCAGATCCTCCAGTCCGGCCATGGCCCTGCTGATTCCGGCGATCATATTGCGCAGCCGGTCCGGCCCGCCCGCCAGCGCCTTGTCCAGTTCGTCGACGATCACGTTGAGCCGCTGCGGATTCAGCCCGCCGATCAGCCCGCTCAGGTTCACCAGTAGCGACTGCACCGCGACCGGCGCCGAGGTCTGCGACCGCTCGACCACCGACCCGTCGGCCAGGTACGGCCCGGTATCGGAATCCGGCCGGAAGTCAAGATACTGTTCGCCCGCCGCGGAGAGCCTGCCCACCGCGACGGTCCCGCCGACCGGGATCTTCGCGGCCCGGTCGATCTCGGCCACCGCGACAACACCGGTCTCCGAAGCGCGGACCAGCGCGACCTTGCCGACCCTGGTTCCTCGGAAGGTCACATCGTTGCCCGTCGACAGTCCGCCCGAGGTCTGCAATTCGACATCGACCCGGTAGGTGCTCGGCAGCGGATCGAAGCGCAGCACCGCCACCGCCAGATACGACGACCCGAGCACGAGCACGAGCACCAGACCCAGGTTCGCGACGCCGACGCGGTGGCGGACCAGATAGTTCCAGAGTGGGATGTTCATCGTCCGCCTCCCGGCCGCGGCGGGCTGTTCAGCCTGCCGAGCACTTTCTCGAGCACCTGGGTGAGGCTGCCGACGAACGCGGGCAGGTCACCGAGTTCCGGTGCGCGACTGCCGCTTCGGTCGGTCAGCGCGCCGACGCTCAGGAACGAGATCTGCGCCATGAAGGCCAGCGAAGGCCCGTCGAAGGAGGCCATGAGCGCGGGATACAGCTTGTCGAATCGCTCCAGCGCCTGCCCGAATTCGCCCGCCTGCGCGAAGCCCGACATGAGTTTCTGGATGCTCTCGAAGAGACTCACGAATTCCGGCCCGGTGGTGTCGGTGAAGTCGCCGAGCGCGGCCATGGTCACCGAGACCTTCTGGATGAGCGCGGTGATGTCGCGGTTGTTCTCCGCGACCAGGCCGAGCAGCGCCGGGAAGGTGTCGGCAGCCTGGCCGAGTTCGGTTTTGCGCCTCGCGAGTTCGCCGGTGAGCACCGAGATTCCGGACAGCACGCCGTCGATGTCGGCGGTGCGCTTGTTGAGCGCCTCGATGACCCCGCTGAGTTCGGTGAGCAGATGCGCCAATTGCGGTGCGCGCCCGCCGAACATCGAGTTCATCTCGGCGGTGATCCTGGCGGCCTGATTGAGTCCGCCGCCGTTGAGAAGCATGGAGACCGACACCATCAACTGTTCGACGGAGGCGCCCGCCGAGGTGAGTTCGGTGCCGATGGTGTCGCCGTCGCGCAGCAGTGGCGCGTTCGGATCGGGGGCGGGCAGTGTCATCGCCACGAAGATGTCGCCGAGCGGCGTCGCCTGTCGCAGTTCGGCCGTCGTGCCGCGCGGCAGCTGGATATCGGTGCGGATCAGCATCTCGATGTCGGCGATGAAGTTGGTGGTCTCGATACCGGTGACCACGCCGATATCGGTGCCGCCGATCTTGACGTGCGCTCGGTCCGGCAGGTTCAGCGCGTCGCGGAACGCCACGTGGATCGTGTAGCCATCACCGCCGATCCCCGGTTTGGGCAGCGGCACATTGTCGACGGTGACCGCGCACCCACTGGCGCCCACCGCGGCGACCGTGCAGACGGCGAGCACCGTGCGCGCCAGGTAATCCCGCGTGCGGGCGATCATTTCGTGATCCCGAGCAGCGCGGCGGTGAGTCCGAAATCCGGTCCCATGTCCTGAATCTTTCCGGTGCGGCAGCCGTCGAGGCGCATCTGCACGCGTTCGCAGAACAGCGCCAACGCCTCGCCGTCGAGCACCGCCTTGTCGAGCAGTCCGTGCACGCGCAGCGCGCGATGTTCCCGGCTGATCGCGTTCGACAGGTTCTGCAGGAACAGCGGCGCCACGTCGACGATCTCGGTGACGGCGCGGGCATTGGCGCGCATCTGCTCGGTGATCGTGACGAAACGCGTGACCGCACCGGCCAATTGGTCGCGGTTCTGGCCGACCACGGCGGAGGTGTTGGCGACGAAGTCGTTGAGTTGGGTGAGCACGGCGTGCAGCCCGGGAGCCTGTTCCCCGAGCAGACGTACCAATTCGGTGAGCCGGCCGCTGAAATCACGCACCGTCTGGTCGTTGGATGCGATCACCTGGGTGATCTCGTTCAATTTCACGATGGTGTTGGCGATCTGGTCCTTGTTGGCCAAGGTCACCTCGAACGCCGAGGACAGCGCGTCCAAGGTCTCGCGCAGTCGGTCGCCGTTGCCGTCGAGCAGCGGGAACAGCACCCGGCTCGCCATCGGACCGTGCTCGCTGTCGCCTTTCAATGCCGCGCCGAGCTGGTCGAAGTTCTCCAGTATGCGGTCGAGTTCGACAGGAGTCCTGGTGCGAGCCAGCGGAATATGGTCGCCGTCGGCCAGCGTGGGGCCGTCGCCGGTGTAGGCGGGCGCGAGTTCGACATGCCGGTTGGTGATGAGCTGCGGGGATATCAGCGCGGCCATGGCGTCGGCGGGAATCTTGACGCCTTTGTCGATGGACATCGTCACCTCGACATAGCTGCCGCGCGCGATGACCGTGTCGACCCGGCCGACCGGCACGCCCAGGATCGCCACCTCGTTGCCCGCGTACAGTCCCGCCACATTCTCAAAATCCGCACTGATGCGCACATGTTCGTTCAGATATCGGTCCGGCAGCGCCGTAACGCTGTCGGGCAGCAGCGAACACCCGGAGGCGAATGCCGCGGCCACGCACATCGCGGCGAGTTTCACGAACGCACGAATTCTCATCAGTTGCACCCCGGTACCGCTTGTGCGAAACACAGCCAGTTGTCCGGGAGGAACCACGGCGCCCAGACATCGCCGTACGGCCCGTTGCCGAGCGCGTTGTTGAACTGCCGGAAGGCCACCGGCATGATCTCGTAGAGGTGATCGAGGTTGTCCCGGTTCTTCTCCAGACCCTCGGTCATGGTGTTCAGATTCTCGATCAGCGGTCCGAGTTGGCCGCCGTTGTCCACACCCATCTCCTGCAGCAGCGCGGACAGGTCGGCGACATTGTCGAGCAGCTTGCGTAGCAGGTCCTGTCGCATCGCCACCGCGTTGCCGATCGCCTCACCCCTGGTCAGCAGCAACAACACGCTGTTCTGGTTGTCCGAAACCAGTTGTGAGACCTGGTCCATGCTCTTCAACAGCACATCGACCTCGTCACGACGCTCGTTGATCACTTTGGCGAGTGAGCCGATGCTGTCCAGCGCGGCGACGGTCAACTGCGGCGAATCGCCCATCTGGCGGTCGAGGGTGTCCAGCGCCTGCCGCAGTTTCGACGGATCGATGCGCTCGATGCGTTCGAACGAGGATTTGTACTGCGGGTCCTGGATCACCTTGGCCAAGTTGTACGGCACGGCCGTATTCGCGAGCGCGATCGTCTCGCCGGGCAGGCCTTTGCCGTTGCCGGGGACGAGGTCGACGTGCAGCCTGCCGAGGATGGTCGACATCTTGATCGAGGCGCGCGCGTCGGGCCCCAAGCGCAGGTCGCGACGGACCCGCAGATCGACCACGACCTTGTCGCCCACCAGCCGAACCGCACGCACCGCGCCGACCTCGATGCCGGAGACGTCCACCGTCGCGCCCGGCCGCAGCCCCGCGGCCTGGGCGAATTCGGCGTGGATCGTCTTGTCGGCGAGTCTGGCCTCCGAGATCACGCTCGAGCCGACCAGCAGCAGGCCAACGGCCGCGGCGGCCAGCACACCGAGCCACAGGAACCGGTTGCGCGAGTACCAGGGGAACCGAATCCGCGCCATCAGCGGCACACCTCCGATTGCGAATTTCCGCCGACCTGCGAGAACAGGCCGGGTGGCAGCAGCACGCCCCACAGCGAGACGTCGAGTCGGCACAGGTAGGCGTTGCCGTACGCGCCGTAGCCGGTGAAGCGAGCCAGGGCATTGAGGAAGGTCGGGAACTGCACGGCGGCCTTGTCGAGGGCCGCGCCGTTGAGCAGCAGCAGCGCGACACCGGCGGTGGCATCGTTCTGTGCGCCCGCCAGTTTCGGCTTGACCTCGGTGACCAGACCGACCAGCGAGTCGGTAGCGGTGGCGACCTGGGTGACCGACGACTTGAGCGATTCACCCTCCGCGTACAGTGCCTCGACCAAGGCGCGCGACTGGGTGATGAGAGTTTCCAGTTCCTGACTGCGGTTCGCCAAACCGCTGAGCACACTGCTCAGGTTGGAGATCACGTCGCCGAGGATGCGGTCCCGCTGGCCGAACGTGTTCGCCAGATCCGCGGCCTGGGTGATGAGCGTGCTCAGCGAGACGTTGTCGCCCTGCAATGCCTGGATAAGGGTCTCCGACAGCGAGTTCACCTGATCCGGTTGCAGCACGCTGAACAGCGGCTCGAAACCGGAGAGCAGCGCGGATACGTCGAACGACGGTTCGGTGCGCTCGATCGGGATATGCCCGCCCGCCTCCAGTGGCGCACCGTCGTCGTCGCCGGGCGCCAGCGCGATATAGCGCTGGCCGATCAGGTTCTGGTAGCGCACCAACGCCTTGGTGGTCGTGGTCAACCGCTGCCGCCGCTGGATGCGAATCTCGACGCGCGCCTTGTAGTCGTCTTCGAAATCGATGGCGTCCACGCGGCCGACCCGCACGCCCGCCATGCGTACGTCGTCGCCGACCCGCACCCCCATCACATCGGAGAAGGTCGCCGAATAGCTCGACGTGTCGCCGGGCACCGAGCGCTGCAAGGTCGACCAGATCGTGTAGGTCAACGCGATGGCGATCACGGCGAAGAAGCTGAATCCGAGCAGTGCCTTACCGGATTTCACGATCGGTCACCTCCCTTCGGTGTCGTAGACGGTGACGGTGCCGCCCGCGATGAGCGGGGTGAGCAGCAGCAGTTGCGCGGCGGTCGGATTGCCGCCGACCAGTGCGGCGACTCCCGCGTGCCCGCGCCCGCTCGCTACTGGCTTGGCGCCGGGCGCCACAACCGCACGACTCGAACCAGGCGCCGCGACAGCAGGATTCGAACCGGGCACCAGAGCAGCCGGACTCGATCCGGGCACCGGAACGGTCGGATTCGTACCGGGCGTCGGAACGGTCGAGTTCGGGGCGGGTGCCGGAACGGTCGAATTCGCTGCGGGCGCGGTGATTCCAGGAATCGAGGGAATCCCCGGAACAGCAGGCAAACCCGGAATCACAGGCACGCCCGGCACCGACTGCGGCACAATCGAACTCAGCACGGGAGCCGGACCGGCCGCATCGAGCCAACGCGGCATCATCTGCGCCGGATACTCCTGTTCGGGAGCCACTTCCGGCACCGTCGACCCACCGCAGCGCGGCCCCGGCATCTGACCGTAGTGCGGGCAGTCCTTCGCCGTGTACTGCTGGAACGGCGTGAAACTGACATCCATCACCCACACCATCTGCCGCGACGGCCCCCAGGTGAACACCGAGGCCATCTCGTTGAGCGTCTTGTTCAGATTGCTCACCGCGAACGGGATCGCATCGGTGTCCTGCGACAGCGAGCCGAACAGTTGATCCAGCCCTGGCACCAGTTCCTTGGCGGAGTTCGGATTCGCCGCGAACAGGCCGTTGACGGTGTCGATGGTGGCGCTCGCGTTCGCGAGCAGGGCAACCAGACCCGCGCGCCGCTCGGTCAATGTGCGCGCGGCGGTCACGGATTCGGAGAGCACGCCGACCAACTCGGGCGCGGACTTGCTCAGTTCGGTGGTGGCGCGGCCGAGATCGCCGAGCAGCTCCCCGACTCCGGGGGTCGCGTGCACCTCGGTCAGCCAGTGATCCAACCGCTCGACGGTGGATCCCGGCATCCGCGCGCCGGGTTCGAGCGCCGCGGACAGGGTGGCGAGCACCCGGCCGAGTTTCTCGGGCTGGATATTGTCGAGCACATCGCGCAGCACGGTCAGTGTGGTCTGCAACTGCACCGTGGCCGCGCCGGTGTCCTCGGGAATGGTCGCGCCCGCCGAAAGCCTGGCGCCCGAGTAGCCGTTGTCCACCAACTCGATGGCGGTGACACCGAACAGGTTGTTGGGCACCACCCGCGCCGTCACCGACGCCGGAATCATTCCGACCACATCGGGTTTCAGATCGACGGAGGCGCGTTGGCGCACCCCCTTGCCGACCACCTCCACATCGCTGACGGCCCCGACGACCATGCCGCGGAACTTCACGTCGGCCCGCGCGGGCAGACCGTCTCCGGTACTGGTCAATTCGACCGTGACCGGGACCTTCTGCTCGAAATATCCGGTGTAGCGCAACATCAGCAGCGCAAGCAGCAGCACGATCACGGCCAGCATGGCCAGCCCGGCCGTGGTCAGCTGACGCGCCGTGGCGCCGCGCCCACTGGGATCCAATAACACCGCGGCCCCTATCCCGAGATCCGGAATCCGGGGTCGATACCCCAGATGGCAAGGGTCAGAAACAGATTGGCGAAGACCATGACGACGATCACCATCTTGATCGCGCGCCCGGCGGCCACGCCGACGCCTTCGGGCCCGCCGCTGGCCGTGAAGCCGTAGTAGCACTGGATGAAGGTCGCCAGCAGTGTGAACAGCGCGACCTTGAGCAGGGAGAAGAACACGTCGGTGCCGATGAGGAACTGGAAGAAGTAGTGGTCGTAGGTGCCCGCCGAGGTGCCGCCGAGGAACAGCACCGACAGTTTGGTCGCGAGGTAGGCGGTGGCGAGGCCGACCGTGTAGAGCGGGATGATGGTCAGCGTCGCGGCGATCATCCTGGTGCTCACCAAGTACGGCAGCGGCCGGATCGCGATGGATTCCAGCGCGTCGATCTCCTCGGAGATGCGCATCGAGCCGAGTTGCGCGGTGAAGCGGCAGCCCGCCTGGATGGCGAAGGCGAGGGTGGCCAGGATCGGGGCGAGTTCCCTCGTGGTGGCGAATCCGGAGATGGCGCCGGTCAGCGGGCCCATGGTGAGCAGATTCAGCGCCGTGAACGATTCCATGCCGACGGTGATGCCGCCGAAGGCGCACAGGATGATCACCACACCGACGGTGCCGCCGCCGACGACGAGCGAGCCGTTGCCCCAGCCGACATCGGCGGTCAGGCGCAGCACTTCCTTGCGATAGTGCCTGAGCACGAACGGAATCGCGGCCAGCGCCTGGAAGAAGGTGATGACCTGGTGCCCGACGCGCTGGTTGACCTCGTATGGCACGGCGACCACGGCGCCGACCGCGCGGAACGGCCGCAGCGCGGGCGGTGTGTAGGGTGCGCCCATCTCAGATGACCTTCGTCGGGAACAGCGTGTTGTAGAGCTGCGTGAGAATGATGTTGGTGGCGAACAACATCAGCGCCGAGGTGACCACCGCGGAGTTGACCGCGTTCGCGACGCCGCCCGGTCCGCCCTTGGCGTGCAGTCCGACATCGCAGGCGATGATCGCGGTGAGCGCGCCGAAGATGGCGGCCTTGACCAACGCGACGAGCAGATCGTTGGACACCGCGAACGAGGCGAAGGAACCGATGAACGAGCCGGGCGTGCCGGACTGGGCGTAGACGTTGAACATGTAGGCGGTCGCGAATCCGACGAACACGATGAATCCGCACAGCAGCATGCTCACCAGGACCGCGGCCACCAGGCGCGGCGCGACCAGCCGCCGCACCGGGTCGACGCCCATCACCTTCATGGCGTCGATCTCCTCGCGGATGGTGCGCGAGCCGAGGTCGGCGCAGATGGCCGACCCGACCGCGCCCGCGATCATGAGCGAGGTGACCAGCGGCGCGCCCTGGCGGATGATGCCGAGTCCGGCGACCGCGCCGATGAAGGTGGTCGCGCCGACCTGATTCACCAAGGCGCCGACCTGGATCGAGACGACGACCGCGATGGGGATGGCGACGAAGACCGTCGGTGCGGCGGACACGCTGGACATGAACGCGCACTGCTTGATGAACTCGTGGAACGGGAACCGGCGCGCGAAGATCGCGCGGAAGAGCTCGATGACGGCGTCGCGACCGAGCACCACCTGGCGGCCGAGCGTCTCGAGCGAACGCTGCGGATGCCGCTGCCACAGGCCCTTCAGATCATCGACCGCCAGTTCGAGATCGGTGCGTTGTCGGGGGTGTTCGGTGATCGTCACTGGTGCCCGAGTCCTTTCTGGGCTGTCGGGTCGGCCGCCCGTCGACGTTGCCGAAAGCAGCGGATGTGCAGGGTATTTGCTGATTTTCAGCGTGGAAAGTGATGGGCCGCAGTCGACTACGCGTCGGTGAGCCGGTGCTGCAACAGCACGAGCAGCGCCCCGATTCCTCCGATCCCGGCGATCGCGACCGAGAGCACCGCGACCCAGAGCCCGTATCGCAGAACCGGATTGACCTTCGTCCGCCCACCGAGGATCTTGATTCCGATCACCAGGATGTCGATGAGCCACACCAGCGCCATCATCAGGTCATGCACACATTCGAGAAGGTGAGCACGGGCCAGCACACGATGGAACCGAGGAACGAGATCACGACGTCGATGCCGTGCATGTCCTTCAGGTGCGCGGTGTGGGTCAGGGTCCACACCGAACCGATCAGCCCGTAAGGGATTCCGATGAGGATGAGCGTCCCGATGAACTCGGAAACCTTCATCTCGTAGCTGAATATTCGATCCAGCTTGGCGAGCATGCCACTTCCTTTCCGCCTGCCGAGCCTTTCCGCCTGCCGAGCCTTCCAACTGGCCGAGCCCTCCGACCGGCCGAGCCTTCCGACACTCGATCGAACGAGCGGGTCGGTCCCGAAGCCGGGGCGACCCGACCGCTCGACGATCGGACGGGTGTGCACATGTTACGCACGATTCACATGATTTCGGAAGCCCCGAACCGCCGACTTCGTCGCCAGAAGACTCCAGTCATGAGAAATACCTGCGTGAACGATGGATTCCCCGCCATCAACGACGGCGCATACTTATCACACAAGTTGCCCATGAAACACTGACATTACGGAAGAATACCCACTAACATATCGACCACGAGGCCTCCGCCGGGCCACCGCGTCCACTCGAAAGGACTCCCCCATGACCGCTGCCGCGCACCCGACCGACCATCGCGAACCCGCGCCCCTGAGTGGCGACCGCACCCGCATCCACATCGGTTCCGCGCACCGGCCATGGACCAAGCGTCCCGTGAAACTCACCGACGCGCTGGACTTCTGGTCTTTCGCGGGCGCCGCGGCCAATGTGGCGATGCAGATGGCGCGCCCCGGCGTCGGCTACGGCGTCGCGGAGAGCAAGGTCGAATCCGGCTCGCTGATGAAACGTCCGTGGAAGCGCGCGCGGACCACCACCCAGTACCTGGCGGTGGCCATTCTCGGCACCGACGAGGAGCGCGCGGCCTTCCGCGAGGCGGTCAACGCCCAGCATCGGCACGTGCGCTCGGAGCCGGGCGCGAAGGTGAAATACAACGCCTTCGACCGGGAACTGCAGCTATGGGTCGCCGCCTGCCTCTACATCGGCTTCGAGGACACCTACCAGCTGCTCCAAGGACGGATGAGCGAGGAGCAGGCCGAGGCCTTCTACGCCTCGTCCTCGACACTTGGCACCACGCTCCAGGTCACCGAAGAGATGTGGCCCGCCACCCGCAAGGATTTCGACGAGTACTGGAACAAGGCGTGCGAGCAGGCCGTACTCGACGACTTCGTGCGCTCCTACGTCGACGACCTGCTGAATCTGCGGATGATCCACTGGTATCTGCGGCTGCCGTTCCGGAACCTGCTGAAATTCCTCACCACCGGATTCCTCGCGCCACACTTCCGCGAGGAGATGCGCTTGGAGTGGACGGCCGCCGATCAGCGCCGGTTCGAGCACCTTTTCGTCTTCGTCGGTTTCGTCAACCGGTTCATCCCGCGCTTCCTGCGCCACGGCGGCAGTCACGCGCTCATGGCCGACCTACGCCTGCGGATGAAAATGAAGAAGAATCCGGTATAGCCCTCTTGAAGTGAAACGCCAGCTTTGAACACCCCGGGCCCCCGCGCCGTTCCTCTGCGACGCGGGGGCCTTCGCCGCTTCGACGGCGCGTGCCCCTCCCGGACGTTTCGCCGCCAAAGCGTGCCTAACGGTCTATTTGTTACAACTTTTAATTCGCGTAACCCTCGGCGCGCGCGTCGGGCACGATGCGTCCCGCGTCGACCAGCGCGCGGAACGCGGCGGCCTTGCGCGGGCAGCCGTCGGCATCGCAGCCGCGATGGGACTGCATGACGTCGTGCGCCTGCGGCACCGTGAACGGCGACGCGGGCGAGTCGTGCCCGGCGCGGGCGGCATCACACCCGAACGAGGCCCCGACCATCGCGGCGGCCGCGACCAGCAGGCCGCAGCCGCCGAGGATCGCCCACAGCGACCCCATGACTCACCGCCGGGCGGCTCGACATGCGGAATGGGCGACCGCGGCTAGATACTGACGGCAGTGCGCGCCGTGACCGGCGTGCACGGCGCGGAGGAAACGCGCGTGTTCATCGTCGAGCGCGAGCGGTTCCTGCGCGCAATCGCGACTCTGGACCAGCCACAGTTCCCTGATATCCGAGTGCAACACGTCCATCGTTCACCTCCACATGGTTCAGTGCATCCGGCACCGGAAGGCGCCACCGGAAACCGCGCTCGAGACAGCTGGATCGGACCGTCTCGGGACCGTGCGCCGGGTTTTCCGGAGAGCGGGCGCCCTCGTAAGGTCTGGGCAGAACCCCGGTACCGGATGCGATTTCAAGAGTGCGCGTTGCGATTCGGTAGATAACAGTCCCGAATGCGGTAATTGCGAGTAATTTCCGATTGAATCAGCCTGGTGCAAGGAAGTAGGACCTATGGTTGAGGTCGACTGGACCGGTGAAGATGTTGTAGCACTTCGGGCGGCGATGCGGCGAAGTCGCTACGAGTTCGCGCGCCTGGTGGGCGTTAC
Organism: Nocardia bovistercoris; assembly: GCF_015674855.1. Classification (GTDB taxonomy): domain Bacteria; phylum Actinomycetota; class Actinomycetes; order Mycobacteriales; family Mycobacteriaceae; genus Nocardia; species Nocardia bovistercoris. The sequence continues at coordinate 37,500 of NZ_JADMLG010000019.1, forward strand.
CCCGCGCACCGTCGTCTTGTGGGAGAAGGGCCGGACAACCCGGATGCATGCCGCAAGCAGGCGCTTACTCGACCGGGTGCTTTCGGAAGCCGATCCAGTCGTCGTCGCGCGATTCGAGCGGGCGATCACGGCGGGCCACGATGCGGCCAGTGACACCGAAGACACGAGCGCGGCGCTCGTTCGGAACACCAAGCTCGGTAGGGACAGCGCGCCGGAATACGCGGACATCCGCGCGGCGCCGATCGGGCTCGACAAGGAAGTCGAGGATGACGACGTGAGACGTCGAGAGTTGCTGGCTTACATCGGCGCGGGTCTGGCCGGCCATGCCGCCGACCTCGTCGCGAGTGAACCCGAGAAGTTGCTCGCGACCCTGGACGCAGGCTCCATCAGCGAACGCAGACTCGGGTTGCTGGAAGGGGCCGCCGACGTGCTCGGCAGCCAGGTCGTACAAGTACCACCGCACCAACTTCTGCAAACGACACTAGAGCAATTCCGCATAGTGCGTGGCTGTCTCGGCGAAAGACAGGCAACGCTGCATCAGATCCGGCTGGTTCGCACCGCCGGAAGACTGGCCAATGTCGTCGGGGAAATCCTGTTCAACGAAGGACATTTCGGTCAGGCTCGGAACTGGTACACCACGGCCATTCACGCGGCGCAGGACATCGGCGACCGCTATTCCGAAGATATCGCCCTCGCGGGCCTTACCTATCTGCCCACATACAGCGATCGCCCGCGCGAAGTACTCGATCTGCTCGCCCCGCGATTGGCCGAGGATCCGCGCACCGGAGCCGCGGCGGCCTGGCTCTGGGGCATGGCGGCGCGCGCGCACGCGACGCTCGACGATGCCGATCAATTCGCGTATTGCGTCGAGAAATCCGCGCTGTCGCTGGAAACTGTGGCCGGACAAGACCTTCCGGTCGGAATATTTTCTTTCCGGCCCGAGAAATTGGCTTTCTACCAAGCGGTCGGTTATGCCAAGCTGCGCCGACCGGTCGAGACGGCGCGCGCCGCCGCGCACGCCATGTCGCTCTACGATCCGTGCGAGACCATGGAACCGGCCCTGGTCAAGTTCGAACACGCCACCGCACTGCTCGACTCCGGCGAGATCGAGGAAGCCTGCTCGGTGGCGACCTCGGCCATCACCAACGGTCACACCTATATCGGAATGACGGTCACCAAGCGCGCCAAACAGTTCGACGAGGCACTGTCACCGCTGCGCCGCACCAGGGCGACGGCGGACTGGCGGGCGCACGCGGCCATCGCGCTGGACCCGTCCACGATCCGCGCGTAGTCGCACGCCCGGCCCGGACGGCCACCGAGGGGTTGGACCGGGCGCGCGCACGCGGGCGGGGTGAGGGGGCGGGGCGCACCGGTCGGCGGGGGGATGAACCGGTGCGCCCCGCATCATTCGGATGGCTTACAGCCGTTAGGTGACCTGCGGCCGGTTGTCCATGGCGGCGATCAACGAATTCGGGCGCATGTCGACCCAGTGCGCCTGCACGTAGGCCAGGCAGGCCGCGCGGGAGGCCGCGCCGTGCGCGATAGACCAACCGGTCGGCACGGTCGCGAAGACGGGCCACATCGAGTGCTCTCCCTCCGCGTTCACCAGAACGTAGAACTGCGCGTTGTCGTCGTCGAACGGACTGTGCATGGTGATCCTTTCCTCGGGGCCGCCGTCAGGCGTTGTCCCACAGGGCGGACAGGACGTGGCCGATGCGAGCGAGCGCGGCATCGGAGGTCATGCGCCAGTGGGTGGCCTGAACGGCGTGGTTGTGGACGGTGCCGTCCACCGCGTCCGCCCAACCCGACGCGCCGGTGGCGCCGGTGGGATCGTCGAGTGACGCGGTGAAATACACGAGATTCCCCTTGTAGGGCCTCGGCTGGTAACTGCCGATGAGTTCGAGGGCGCGGCCGCCCGCGGCGAGCAGGCGGGTCAGGCGGTCGGCACCGAAAGAGGCGAACGGTTCCGGCAGTTCGTCCATGCGCCGGACCAAGACAGCGGTGTCGGTGTTCTCGAGGACGGCGAGGTCGGCGTGCTCGTCCCGGTCGCCGAGCAGGCCGCCGACCAGATCCGCGAGCGGCACCGTCACCGACGCGTCGGCCGGGACCGTGCGCGGACTGTCCATCATCGCGAGCACCGCGACCCGCTGCCCGAGATCCTGCAGCCGCACGGCCACCGCGTGCGCGAGCACACCGCCCAGCGACCAGCCGAGCAGGTGATACGGCCCCTCCGGCTGCACGGACCGGATCTCCGCGACATAGCGAAGCGCCCAGTCCTCGATCGAATCCGGCAGCGGCCGGTCGGAGTTCAGCACCGGCGATTGCAAACCGTAGATCGGGCGGTCGGGGTCGATGTGCGCGGCGATGCCCGCGAAGGACCACGCCACCCCGCCCGCCGGATGCAGGCAGAACAGAGGTTCGGCCGCACCGCCGCGCCGCAGCGGCAACAGCACGTCGAAAGCGGCGTCGGCCTCGACCCGGCCCCGACCCGAGCGGGCCAGCGCGAGCTGCGCGACCAGTCCGGCCGGGGTCGGTGCGGCGAACAGCCACACCACCGCGACCCGTTCGGCCAGTTCGGCGCCGAGCCTGGCCGCCAGTCTGGTCGCCAGCAGGGAGTTGCCGCCCTGTTCGAAGAAGTTGTCGTCCATGCCGATCCGCTCGACCTCGAGCACCTCGGCGAAGACCGCGCAGACGGTGCGCTCCACCTCGGTCTCCGGTGCGCGGAACTCGCGTTCTCGGAGTTCGGGGCGCGGCAGGGCGGCGCGATCCACCTTGCCGTTGGCGTTGAGCGGCACGGCGTCCAGCCGGATCAACACCGAAGGCACCATATAGCTGGGCAGCAGTTCGGCCAGCTCCGAACGCAGCGCCGCCGCCTCGACCGGCGCGCTCGCGGTGAAATAGCCGACGAGCATGGCGTTCTCGTCACCGCCGCGATGGGCGAGCACGATCGCGTCGCCGACTTCGGGCCGCGCGCGCATGGCGTGTTCGACCTCGGCCAACTCGATGCGATAACCGCGCACCTTGACCTGGAAGTCGCGGCGCTCCACGTATTCGAGATCGCCGTCGGCGGTCCAGCGGACCATGTCGCCGGTGCGGTACAGCCTGGCGCCCGGCGCGCCGAACGGGTCGGCGACGAACCGTTCCGCGGTCAGCTCGGCCCTGCCGTGATAGCCGCGGGCCAGTTGCGCGCCGCCGAGATACAGCTCACCGGTGACTCCGGCGGGCACCGGACGCAGCCGATCGTCGAGAACGTATCCGGTATTACCCGCTTCGACCCGTCCGATCGGCACCACCGACCGCGCGGCGGACGCGTACTCCTCGGTGCGGTACCGGGTGACCGAGACGGCGGCCTCGGTGGGGCCGTACAGGTTGTCGATCCTGGCTTCGGTCGCGGCGGCGGCGCGCGCCAGGGTCGCGGCGGGCAACGCCTCACCGATGACGAGCAGCCTGCGCAGGCTCGACGGCATGGTGGGCGCGGCCTCGGTGAGCATCGCGAGCAGTGCGGGGACGAGGGTGACCGTGGTTACTCCGGCTTGCTCCACGAGGTCAAGTACCGCGTCCGGGTCGCGCTGGGCGCCGTGCGGAGCGAGTACGACCCGCGCGCCGGTGCGCGGGGCCCACCAGAACTCCCACACCGAAAGGTCGAAGGCGGCCGAGGTCATCAGCAGCGCGACATCGTCGGCGCCGAGCTGGTATTCCGACTGCATCCACGCCAATTGGTGGGTGACCGCGGCGTGCGAGACCGCGACACCCTTCGGCGCGCCGGTGGAACCCGAGGTGAAGATCACGTAGGCGGTGTTCGCCGGGGTCAGCGGAACGCGCCGTTCCCAGGCGCGCACCGGCCCGGCCGCGAGCATCGGATCGACCGCGGCCACGTCGACCAGCACTTCGTGCGCCGACACCGACACGGGCAGCATCGGACGTCGCGACGAGACCAGCACCAGATCCGGGGTCGCCGCCGCCAGTACCGCGGTGGTGCGTTCCAGCGGATGATCCGGGTCGAGCGGCACGTACGCGCCGCCCGCGGTCACCACCGCGTACATGGCGACCAGCAGGTCGACGCTGCGCGGCACCGCGACCGCGACCAGGCTCTCCGGGCCGATCCCGCGACTGATCAGCAGCCGCGCCAACCGGTTCACCCGAGCCGCGAACTCCGCGTAGGTCACCGACTCCGCGCCGTCGACCACCGCGACCGCGCGCGGCGACCGGGCGACCGCCGCTTCGAAAGCGGTTGCGAGCGTACCGGATTCAACCGTCCGGTCCGGACGGTTCCAGGTTTCGACGATGCGCTGCGATTCGGTGGCGTCGAGCAGGGCGATATCCCCGACCGGCAGTTCCGGTGTCGCGCAGACCGCGCCGAGCAGCCGGTGCAACCTGCCCGCGAAGCCCGCGACGGTGGATTCGTCGAACAGGGCCGTCGCGTAGGTGACGGAGGCGGCGAGTCCGGCGGGAGCGCCGTGCGCGTCGTAGCGGTCGGTCAGTACCAGGTGCAGGTCGAACTGGGAGACCTCGGAATCGAAGTCGACGGCGGTGGCGGTCGCGCCGTCCAGGGTGAATTGCGCCTCGGCCTGGTTGTGGAAGGAGAAACCGACCTGGAACAGCGGGTGGCGTGCGGTGGAGCGCTGCGGGTTCAGCACTTCCACCAGTCGCTCGAACGGTACGTCGGCGTGTGCCAAGGCCGCGAGGTCGGCGGTGCGCACCCGGTCGAGCAGCGCGGTGAAGTCCTCGCCCGCCGTCACCTCGGTGCGCAGCACCACGGTATTGACGAACATGCCGACGACCTCGTCGAGTTCGGCGGCGCCGCGACCGGCGACCGGGGTGCCGACCGCGATGTCGGAGGTTCCGGACAGGCGGGCCAGCAGCAGTGCGAAGGCCGCGTGCACCACCATGAACAGCGTCGCCCCGTTCGCGCGGGCCAGGTCGACCAGTGCGCGGTGCAGGTCCGCGTCGACGGCGAAGTCGATGTGACGTCCCCTGGTCGACACGATGGCCGGGCGCGGCCGGTCGGTGGGGAGATTCAGTTGGGGCGGCAGGTCGGCGAGGGTGTCGGTCCAGAAGCGCAGTTGCCGGGAGAGCAGGGAGTCCGGGTCGGATTCCGCGCCGAGCAGCGCGCGCTGCCAGAGGCTGAAGTCCGCGTACTGCACGGGTAGCGGCGGCCGGTCGGGCGCCTCACCGCGCAGGCGCGCGTCGTAGGCGAGCATCACGTCGCGGGCCAGCGGAACCAGTGACGAGCCGTCCGCCGCGATGTGGTGCACTACGACGACCAACACGTATTCCGGTGTGCGCGAACTCGATTCCACTGTTGGTTCGAAAAGCCGTGCCCGTAGCGGAACTTCGGCGGTGACGTCGAAGCCCGCGCTGACGAAGTCCGCCACCGCGGTGGCCAGATCGTCGGCGGGCACCGGGATCGGCGACAGCACGGGAGTGTTGGCGTCCTCGGGGGTGAGTACCACTTGGACGGGACCGGATTCGCGCTGCGGGTAGACCGTGCGCAGTACCTCGTGCCTGGTCACCACATCGGCGACGGCGGCATTGAGGGCGGCCGTGTCGAGCGTGCCGGTGAGGCGCACCGCCAGCGGGATGTTGTAGGCGGTGGACTGGCGGTCGAGCCGGTTGAGGAACCACATGCGCTGCTGGGCCAGCGACAGCGGGACCGGATCGTCGCCATGACGCGGGGCGAGGGCGGGGCGTGCGGGGTCGGCGGCGGAGCCGGTGTCGAGTGCGGCGGCAAGCGCGGCGACGGTCGGCTGTTCGAAGACCGCGCGCACGCCGACCGAGGCGCCGAACGCGGCGCCGAGGCGGGCCGCCAGCTGAGTCGCGGTCAGGGAATTGCCGCCGAGCGCGAAGAAGTCGTCGGCGCGCCCGACCGGCTCGGTGCGTCCGAGCACCTCGGCGACGGTCGCGGCGACCGTGCGCTCCGCCTCCGTGACGGGTTCCCGGAATTCGACGGCGCGGAACACCGGTTCCGGCAGCGCCTTTCGGTCCAGCTTGCCGACCGGGGTGAGCGGGATGGCGTCGATCTCGGTGATCGCCGACGGCACCATGTACGCCGTCAACGACCGTGCGGCGAAGGCGGTGAGTTCCTCGACATCGATCACCCGCCCCGGCGCCGCGACCACGTAGGAGACCAGCGTGGCCGCACCGTCCGCGTCGGAATGGCCTACGGTGACCGCGAACTCCACCGTCTCGTGCGCGGTGAGCACGGCGTCGATCTCACCGAGTTCGATGCGCAGGCCGCGAACCTTCACCTGCTGGTCGGACCGGCCGACGTATTCGATTGCGCCGGAAGCGTTCCAGCGCACCAGATCACCGGTCCGGTAGATTCGTCCGCCCGCCGGGCCGTGCGGGTCGGCGACGAAGCTGCCCGCCGAAAGTCCCGGCCGCGCATGATATCCACGCGCCACACCCGGGCCGCGCAGATACAGCTCACCGGTCACACCGACCGGGACCGGCTGCATCCGCGCGTCGAGCACCAGCGCCGCCATGCCATGGATCGGCGTGCCGATGTCGAAGGCGCCGTCCGCACCGAGCGGCTCGCTGATGGCGGTGATGACGGTGGTCTCGGTGGGGCCGTAGGTGTTGTAGAAGGCTCGCCCACCCGCGGTCACCTCGACGGCGCCGGGCAGACCGTGGTCGCCGGATGTCCAGCGGCGCGACGGCTCGGGTCCGCCGGACTCGCCGCCATGGATGGGCTGCTCACCTGCGGTCATCCCGGCGTCGTCGGATACCCAGCGGCGCACGAGATCCGGGCCGTAGGATTCGCCGCCGACGGTCAGGTGTGCCAGGTCGGGGAGTGCGGTGGGGTCGAGGGTGCGCAGTACCGCGGGGGTGATGAACGCGTGGCTGACCCGGGTTTTCCGCATCAGTTCCGTCAGCTCCGCGCCGCCGTAGACGCCCGAGGGCGCGACCACCAGCGCCGCGCCGGACGCGAGTGCGAGCAGGAATTCCAGCATGGAGGCGTCGAAGCTGGGTGAGGCCACGTGCAGCACCCTGGCGTCGGGGCCGACCCGGTAGCGCTCCCGCTGCGCCCGTGCCACGCCCGCGATGCCCGCGTTGGTGGCGACGACGCCCTTGGGGACGCCGGTGGATCCCGAGGTGTAGATCATCCACGCCGGATTGTCGACGCGCGTGGGGCGAACGAGCTCTGCCGCGGCGATCGGCGCGGCGCTGGTGTGCCGCAGTCGGGCCGCGGTGGTTTCGGCGTCCAGGACCAGCCATTCGGTGGCGTCGGGTAGCGCGGTGCGCGATGTTGCGATCGTGATGCCCACCGCCGCACCGGAATCGGTGAGCATGTGGGTGATCCGCTCGGCCGGATAGGTGGGGTCGACGGGCACGAACGCCGCGCCGGTGCGCGCAACGGCCCACACCGCGAGCACCCATTCCGTCGAACGCGGGATCGCGATGGCGACGACATCCTCGGCGCCGATGCCGAATCCGATGAGCATGCGCGCCAGACGCGCGGACCGCTCGTCCATCTCGCGGTAGGTGAGCGCGCGGTCGCCCGAGAGCAACGCGTCGCCTTCGGGATTCGCGGCGATCGCGGCCGTGACGAGTTCGGCGAATGTCACGGGCTCGACCGCGCCGCCGCGCCGGGTCAGCAGCTCGGCCCGTTCGGCGGGGGCGAGCAGGTCGACCGCGCCGACCGCGCGCAGCGGATCGGCGGTCAGCGCCGCGAGCACCCGGCCGAATCGGCGCAGCAGGCCATCGGCCGTCGCGGCGTCGAAAAGGTCGGTGGCGTAATTCAACTCGACACCGAGATGGCCGTCGGCGTCGGGTCCGGCGGCCACGGTGAACTGGAGGTCGAAACGCGCGACCGGTTCGTCGAATTCGACCGGCGACAGTTCCAGCCCCGGCACCGCGAAGGCGTCGGTCCCCGCGTCGAGATAGCTCAGCGCGACCGTGAACAGCGGATGGCGGGCCAGCGAGGTCTGCGCCCCGAGTTCTTCGGCCACCCGCTCGAAGGGGATGGTGGCGTTGGCGAAGGCGGCGAGGTCGACCGCCTTGGTCTCGGCGAGCAAGTCGGCGAAATTCAGCCCAGGTTCCGGCCGGGTCCGCAGCACAAGGGTGTTGACGAACATGCCGACCAGGTCGTCGAGCGCCGCCGCGCCGCGTCCGGCGACCGGCGTTCCGATCGCGATATCCGTCGACCCCGACAACCGCGCGAGCAGCACCGACAGCGCGGCGTGCACCACCATGAACGGGGTAGCGCCGTGCGCCGCGGCCAGCGTGCGCACCCGCTCGGCGATGCCGCCGCCGATCCGCGCACGCACGTTCCCGCCGTGCTTGGACGCGACGGCCGGACGCGGGCGGTCGGTCGGCAGCGTCAGTTCCTCGGGCAGATCGCGCAGCGTCGTCCGCCAGAACTCCACCTGCGCCGCGGCGACCTCCTCGACCGCACGGGCCTGCCACAGCGCGTAATCGGCGTACTGGGCGGCCAGTTTCGGCCACAGCGGTGCGGCGTCGAGCACCCGCGCGAGGTAGGCGCTGAGCAGATCGCGCAGCAGCGGAGTCATCGAATAGCCGTCAGCGGCGATGTGGTGCACGACCGCGACCAGCACGTGCTCGTCGGCGGCGACCCGCAACAGGGTCGCGCGCAGCGGCGGCGCGGCGGTGACATCGAAACCGCCGGAGAGGAATTCGGTGATTCGCGCGTCCAACGCGGATCGCTCGACAGATTCCATGACGAAGCGCGCTCGCGCCGATTCGACGGGCAGGATCACCTGGTGACCGACTCCTGCGGCGTCGGCGGGATAGATCGTGCGCAGCACCTCGTGCCTGGCGACCACGTCCGCGAGGGCCGCCGCGAGCGCGACCTCGTCCAGTTCGCCGCGCAGGCGCACCGCGACCGGGATGTTGTGCGCGGGCGAGGCCGGATCGAGCCGGTTCAGCAGCCACATGCCGTGCTGCACCGGCGCGAGCGGCACGGTATCCGGGCGCGGGCCCGCGATCAGCGGAACCACCTGCTCGCCCGCCTCGTCGGCGACCCGCTCGGCGAGCGCGCGTACCGTCGGTGATTCGAACAGCATCCGCACCGGGACGCGGCGACCGAGCCGTTCCCCCAGCCTGGCCAGCACCCTGGTGGCGCTCAGCGAGTTGCCGCCGAGTTCGAAGAAGCCGTCGTCGAGTCCGATCCGGCCGCCGAGCACCGCCTCGTAGGCCGCGGCGACCTGACGCTGCGCCGGGGTCACGGGTGCGACGTAGGCGACGCGATCGAAGACCGGGTCCGGCAGCGCGGCACGGTCGAGTTTCCCGGAGGCGTTGAGCGGGAACGCATCCAGCGCCATCAGCGCCGAGGGCACCATGTACGACGGCAACGCGGACGCCGCGGCGCCGCGCACCTCCGCATCGGTCACCATCGAGCCCGCGCGCCGAACCAGGTAGCCGACGAGATGATCGCCGCCGGGGGTGGCCACGACCCGCGCCGCGGCCTGCGCGATGCCGGGGACGGCCGCGAGCACCGATTCGATCTCGCCGAGTTCGATGCGCTGACCGCGGAATTTGACCTGGAAGTCGGTGCGCCCCAGGTACACCAGTTCGGCCGTGTCACCTCCGGTCTCCCAGCGCACCAGGTCGCCGGTGCGGTACATGCGTTCGCCCGGCTGCCCGAACGGATTGGCCACGAACCGATCCGAGGTCAGATCGGCGCGGTCCTGATAGCCGCGCGCGAGTTGGACGCCCGCGAGATAGAGTTCGCCCGCGACGCCGGGCAGCGTCGGGCGCAGTCGCGAATCCAGCACGTAGACACGGCTGTTCCACTCCGGGTTGCCGATCGGCATGACGGTGCGCTCGGTTTCGCCGGTCACCTCGCGGTAGGTGATGCTCACCGCCGCCTCGGTGGGACCGTAGAGGTTGTGCAGGCGTGCCGAACTCACCGCGCCGAAGGCTCGCACGGTCTCGGCGGGCAGCGCCTCGCCGATGACGAAGACGGTGCGCAGCGTGTCGAGCGCGGCGCGCGAGCCACTCGATTCCACCTGACCGGCGAAGACAGTGAGCATCGACGGCACGAAATCGGTGACGGTGACCCGATGCGCACCGATGATCTCGCTCAGGTAGCCGGGATCGCGGTGCCCGTCCGGGGTGGCGAGGACCAGGGTCGCGCCGACCCGCAACGGCAGGAAGTAGCCCCACAGCGACACGTCGAAGGTGGTCGCGGTCTTCTGTAAGTACACGTCGTCGGCGTCGAGGCGGTACTCCGATTGCATCCACGTCATCTGGTTGACGATGGCGGCGTGGGAGACGCTGACGCCCTTGGGTTTACCCGTCGACCCCGAGGTGAAGATCACGTACGCGGGATGGTCGGGGCGCACCGGCGCGGTGCGCTCCTCCGCCGCGACGGGACCGTCGTCGTAGCCGTCGTAATCGTCGGAATCCACCCGGATCACCGGTCCGAAGAATCCCGGTTCGGCGATCTGTCCCGCCGTCAGCAGGGCCGAGGGGCGCGCGGTGCGCAGGATGTGGGCGATGCGCAGGGGCGGGTGGTCGGGGTCGACGGGCACGTACGCGCCGCCCGCCTTGAGCACCGCGTACATCGCGACGACCAGCTCCGGTGAGCGCCGAATGACTAGCGCCACCAGCGATTCCGGTCCGACACCGGCCGCGATGAGCCGCCGGGCCAGCCGGTTGCTCCGCCGGTCCAGTTCGCCGTAGGTGAGCACGGTCGCCGCCGCGCCGTCGTCGGGGACGTACACCAGCGCGGGATCGTCGGGGGTCGCCGCGGCCTGCGCCTCGAATTCGTCGGTCAGCAGTTCCGCCACGAAGGCGGTGTGCGCCGAGTCGTTCCATTCGGTGACCACACGACGCAGTTCGCCCGCGTCGAACAGATCGATATCGCCGACGACCTGTTCGGGTTCGGCGGTGACTGCCGCGAGCAGACGCAGCAGGCGCGCGCCGAAGCCCGCGACGGTGTCCTCGTCGAAAAGATCTGTGGCGTAACTGAACCGCAGCGTGTCGGCGGTGACGGTGAGTTGGAGGTCGAAGCGGGTGGTCTCGTAGTCGACCGCGTACTCACCGATGCCGAGCCCGGCCACCTCGATGCCGGTCGGCGCCAGGTTCTGGTAGTACAGCGCCACCTGGAACAGCGGATGGCGGGCCTGCGAGCGTGGCGGGTCGAGCACCTCGACGAGGCGTTCGAAGGGCACGTCGGCGTTGGCGAAGGCGTCCAGGTCGGTGTCGCGGATCCGGCGCAGGACGGTCGCGAAGGTGTCCGAACCCGGTACGTCGGCGCGCAGGACCAGGGTGTTGACGAACATGCCGACCAGATCGTCGAGCGCGGCATCGCCGCGGCCTGCGACCGGTGCGCCGATCGCGATGTCGGAGGTGCCCGACAGCCGGGCGAGCAGGGTCGCGAAAGCGGCGTGCGTCACCATGAACGGGGTCGCGTCGAAACGCGCGGCGACCGCATCGATGCCCCTGCGCACCGCTGCGGGCAGCGCGAGGGTGGTCGCGGCGGCGGCGTGACTGGCGACAGCGGGACGTGGACGGTCGGCGGGCAGGTCGAGTTGCGCGGGCAGACCGCGCAGCGCCCGCCGCCAGTAGGCGAGTTGGCGGGCCGCGAGCGATTCGGGATCGGCCTCGTCGCCGAGCAGATCCCGTTGCCACAGTGCGTAATCGGCGTACTGGACCGGCAGCGGCGTCCAGTGCGGCGCCTCGCCCGCGACCCGCGCCGCGTAGGCGGTGGCGATATCGCGGGCCAGCGGGCCCATGGAGTAGCCGTCGGCCGCGATGTGGTGGATGACGAGGGCGAGTAGGTGTTCGCGTTCGGCGAGGCGGGCCAGGCCGACGCGCAGCGGCGCCTCGGCGGTCACGTCGAAGGGTTCGGAGACGAAATCGACCAGGGATTCGGTGATCCGCTGCGGCGCGAGCGCGATGATCCGCGGCGCGTCGTCGTCCAGGACGCGCTGGTAGCCGGTACCGCCGATATCGGGGTAAACGGTGCGCAGGGTTTCGTGGCGTCGCACCACGTCGCCGATGGCCGCGATCAGGGCCGCCTCGTCCAGCGCGCCGGTCAGCCGGATGGCGACCGGGATGTTGTGCACCGATTCGGCGGGATCGAAGCGGTTGAGGAACCACATGCGCCGCTGCGCGGGCGAGAGCGGGATCGGATCGGGGCGCGCGCCGACGGTCAGCGCGATGCGCGCCACATCCGACTGTTCGACCCGCGCGGCGAGCGCGGCGACCGTCGGCGCCTCGAACAGCGTCCGCACGGGGATCTCGACGCCGAGTTCCGCGCCGATCCGGGCGGCGAGGCGGGTGGCGACGAGCGAGTTGCCGCCGAGGGCGAAGAAGTCGTCGTCCGCGCCGACGGTGTCGACGCCGAGCAGTTCGCCCATGATCGCGGCGACCAAGCGCTGCGCGTCGGTCTCGGGGGCGCGGTAGGCGGCGGTCTCGAACACCGGATCGGGCAGCGCACGCCGGTCGAGCTTTCCGGAGGCGTTCACCGGCAGTTCCGGCAGCACGACCAGCGCCGATGGCGTCATGTACGCCGGGAGCCTTGCGGCCACGCTCGCGCGCACCGCGTCCTCGTCGATATCCGCGCCGACCAGGTAGGCGACCAGCCGATCACCGACCCGTTCGTCGGAGCGGAGCACCACGACCGCCTGGTCGACGGTGTCCACGGCGGTGAGCGCGGTCTCGATCTCGCCCAGTTCGATGCGCAGGCCGCGCAGTTTCACCTGGAAGTCGGTGCGGCCCAAATATTCCAGCTCGCCGTCGGCGTTCCAGGCGACCAGGTCACCGGTGCGGTACATGCGCGCGCCGCGTTCCCCGTACGGGTCGGCCACGAAACGGTCGGCCGTCAGTTCCGGGCGACCCACGTAGCCGAGCGCCACCTGCGCGCCTGCCAGATACAGTTCGCCGGGCACACCGATCGGCACCGGACGCAACCGCGAATCCAGCACCAGCGCGGCGGTGTTGAACACCGGCCTGCCGATCGGCACGCTGATCGTGTCGGCGTCGGTGACCTCGTGGAAAGTCACGTCGACGGCGGCTTCGGTCGGCCCGTACAGGTTGTGCACGCGCGCGCCGGTCAGCTGCCTGGCGCGCTGTGCGGTCGCGGCGGGCAGCGCTTCGCCCGAGGCGAATACCCTACGCAGCGTCCGGCATTCGGAGACGCGCGGTTCGGTGACGAAGGCCGCGAGCATGGCGGGCACGAAATGCACGGTGGTGATGCGTTCGGCGGCGATGATCGCCGCCAGGTAGCCGGGATCGCGATGGCCGTCGTGGTGGGCCAGCACCAGCCGTGCGCCGACCTGCAACGGCCAGAAGAACTCCCACACCGAGACGTCGAAGCCCGCTGGGGTCTTCTGCAGCACCGCGTCGTCGGTGCGCAGCGCGTAACGATCCTGCATCCACAGCAGGCGGTTGACGATCGCCGCGTGCGACACCGCCACGCCCTTGGGCCGTCCCGTCGACCCGGAGGTGAAGATCACGTAGGCCGGGTGGCCGGGACGCAACGCGGCGCGCAGTTCGTCGGGGCGCACCGGGTCGGTGGCGTAGCCGTTCAGGTCGAGCAGGTCGAGGCGGATCTGCCTGCTGGTGGGGGCGTCGAGAACGAAACCCGAGGTCAGCATGCACACCGGACGCGCGGTGCGCAGCATGTGCCCGATCCGTTCGGCCGGATGGTCGGGATCGACCGGAAGGTAGGCGCCGCCTGCGAGCACGACCGCGTACATGCCGACGACCAGGTCAGGGCCACGGCGCATGCCGAGTGCCACGGTCGTATCGGGCCCGACGCCCTGCTCGATCAGCCGGCGTGCCAGACGCCTTGCTCGACAGGCGAACTCGGCATAGGTGAGGTTGATGCCCTCGTAGCCGACCGCGACCGCGTCGGGTGTGCGGGCCACCTGCCGTTCGAACAACGAGGCCAGGGTCTGATCGCCGGGCAGCACCCGCTCGGTGTCGTTCCAACGGCGCAGCACCAGGCTGCGTTCGGCGGGGTCGAGCCATTCCAGATCGCCGACGGCGACCGTGGCGTCGGCGGTGGCGCCCGCCAGGATACGCAGGAATCGGGCCGCGAAACCGCGCACGGTGTCGGCGTCGAACAGGTCGGTGGCGTAGCGCAGCACGCCGCGCAGTTCGGTGCCCGCGTCCGCGCCGAATTCGGTGAGTTCCATGGCGAGGTCGAATTGGGCGATGCCGTTGTCGATCGGGTAGCCGCGCACCTCGAGGTCGGGCAGCCGCAGCACCGCGTCGTCGCGGTGCTCGAAGGTGAGCAGGGTCTGCACGATCGGCGAATGCGCTTGTGAGCGTACCGGGTTCAGTTCTTCCACGAGCCGTTCGAAAGGCAGTTCGGCGTGTGTGAAGGCCCGCACGTCGGCGGCGCGCACGGTGGCGAGGAGATCCGCGAAGGCGGTGTCGGGGCGCACCGCGGTGCGCAGGACGAGGGTGTTGACGAACATGCCGACCAGGTCGTCGAGCGCTTGTTCGGCGCGGCCCGCGACGGGTGTGCCGATGGCGATGTCCTCGGTGCGCGCGAGTCGGGCGAGCAGTGCGGCGTACGCCGCGTGGACCACCATGAACAGCGAGACACCCTGTGCACGCGCCAGTTTCGTTGCCGCCGCGGTGAGATCGGCCGGGACGGTGAAGGGCACGGTCGCGCCATGACCGGTCGCGACCGGCGGGCGCGGGCGGTCGGCGGGCAGTTCCAGCACCGGCGGTAGGCCCGCGAGTTCGTCGCGCCAGTGCGCGATCCGGCGCGACAGCAGCGAAGTCGGGTCGTCGGCCGAGCCGAGCAGCGCGTGCTGCCACAGCGCGAAATCGGGGTACTGCACCGGCAGCGGCGTCCAACTCGGCGCATCGCCCGTGCAGCGCGCACCGTAGGCGACCATGAGATCGCGGGCCAGCGGCCCGGTGGAGACGCCGTCGGCGGCGATGTGATGCACGACCACCACCAGTACGTGGTCGCGCGGATCGACCCGCAGCAGCGCGGTGCGTACCGGGACCCGCTCACGCAGGTCGAAGCCGACGCCGACGATGTCGAGCACGGTGGCGAGCAGATCCGCTTCGGCGACCTCGCGCACCCGAACGGGAGTGTGCGCGGCGGAACCGGAACGCACCACCTGATGCGGTCCGTCCGCATCGGACGGGAAGACTGTCCGCAGCGATTCATGCCGCTCGATCACATCGGCGACGGCCGCGCGCAACGCGGATTCGTCCAGCGCACCGCGCAAGCGGATGGTGATCGGAATGTTGTAGACAGCCGATTCCGGTTCGAGCCGGTTGAGCAGCCACATCCTGGTCTGCGCGGGCGAGAGCGGAATCCGTTCCGGTCGTTCGCCCGCCACCAGCGCGGGCAACTGCGCACCGGCACCGAGGCGCGAAGAATCCCGCACCCGCGCCGCGAGTTCGGCCACGGTCGGCGCCTCGAACACCTCGCGCACGGTCAGCGCGGAGCCGAACGCGGTGTTGGCTCGGGCAACCAGTCGCATGGCGAGCAGCGAATTGCCGCCGCGCGCGAAGAAGTCGTCGTCCGCCCCGAGCGGGCCGTTCAAGCCGACCAGATCGGTGATCAGCGCCGCCAACACCGATTCCACACCCTCGGTAGGCGCACGGAATTCGGCTCCGACACCGCTGAACTCGACGGCGGGCAGCGCGGCGCGATTCAGCTTGCCGACCGCGGTGAGCGGCATCTCGTCCAGTACGACCAGGTGCGCGGGCACCATGTAGCCGGGCAGCCGGTCGCGCACCGCGTCGAGCACGCTTCGCGCGTCGAGGTCGGCGCCGCTGACGTAGCCGACGAGTCCTTCGTAGCCGGAAGAGTCGGCGGCGAGCACGACGGCCGCGTTGGAGACGCCGTCCACCCCGGCGAGCGCGGCCTCGATCTCGCCCAGTTCTATGCGCTGGCCGCGCAGCTTGATCTGGAAGTCGTTGCGGCCCAAGTAGACAAGATCGCCGTCGCGGCTCCATTTGACCAAGTCGCCGGTGCGATACATGACCCGCCCCGGCACCCCGAACGGGTCGGCGACGAATCGTTCCGCGGTCAGGCCGGAGCGACCATGATAGCCGCGCGCCAACTGGTCGCCCGCGAGATACAACTCACCCGTGACGCCGATCGGCACCGGACGCAGCCGTGCGTCCAGCACATAGGTTCGGGTGTTCCAGCACGGCCGTCCGATGGCGACCTCGAGTCCGGAATCGGCATCGGCGTCGGTGAATTCGTGGAAGACCGAGGAGATGGCGGCCTCGGTGGGACCGTAGGAGTTGTGCACCTCGCCGCCCGCGTGCACGCGGATGTCGGCGAGCAGATCCGGCGTCAATGCCTCACCGCCGCAGTGCAGGTGGCGGAACGAGCCGAGCGCGTCGCCCATGCCCTCGCCGATCAGCGCGGCGAGCACCGACGGCACGTATTCGGCGATGGTTATGCCGTGTTCGCGCAGCAGTCCGGCGAAGTAGGCGAGGTCGAGATGCCCGCTCGGACGGGCGATCACCAGCGGCGCACCAACCAGGACCGGCATGAAGCATTCCCACACCGAGACGTCGAAGGTGAGCGGGGCGCGCTGCAGGATGCGGTCGTCGGAGGTGATCCCGTAGCGGAATTCCAGCCAGCGCAGCTGATTCATGATGGCGCGGTGGCTCACCGCGACACCTTTGGGCTTACCGGTGGAGCCGGAGGTGAACAGCACGTAGGCGGTGTTCGCGGTGCGCAGCGGCGCACGGCGCTCGGCCTCCGACAGCGGGTCGTCGGCGAATCCGGCCAGATCCAGCGCGGCGAGTTCGTGCACGGGTGCGGCGATGTCCTCGGGCAGGCGCGCGCCACCGACCGTGAGGATCAGCGCGGGGCTCGCGGTGTCGATCAGCTGGGCGATCCGGTCGGCCGGATGGGCGGGGTCGATCGGCAGGTACGCGCCGCCCGCGCGCACGATCGCGTACATGGCGACCACCATGTCCAGGCTGCGCAAGGCGCCGAGTCCGACGATGGACTCCGGCCCGACCCCGCGCTCGATCAGCCAGCGCGCCAATCGATTCGCCCGAGACTCGAGTTCGGCGTAGGTGAGCGACTCCGCGTCGAAACGCGCCGCGACGCCGTCGGGATCGAGGGCGACTCGCGCGGTGAGCAGATCGTCCAACGTCTCCTCGGGCAGCGCCCGCGCGGTGGCGTTACGATCGGAGAGCAGTAGACCGCGCTCGGCGACCGACATCAGCTCGACCTTGCCGACCCGTGTCCGCGGATCGGCCACCATGGCCCGCAGGATGCGTTCGAACCGGGCGAGGAAGTCGTCCACGGTCCGCTCGTCGAACAGGTCGAGGGCGTAATGCAGGTGGATGTCGATGCCATCGGGCTCGCCGTCCCCGTCGTAGCGGTCGGTCAGCGTCCAGTCCAGATCGAGCTGGATGGGCGCGGGTCCGACCTCGAGGGCCGCGAAACTCATTCGGTTCAGGTCGAATTCGGGTTTGGTCTGGTTCTGGAGGGTCATCGACACCTGGTACAGCGGTGCGTGCGCCTGCGAACGCACCGGATTCAGCGCGTCCACCAACTGCTCGAACGGCACGACCGCGTGGTCGAAGGCGGCGAGGTCGCCCGCGCGGACGGTCGCGAGCAACTCGGCGAGGGTGGCGCCCGCCCGCACCTCGGTGCGCAGCACCAGGGTGTTGACGAACATGCCGACGATCTCGTCCAACGCCTGCTCGCCGCGTCCGGCGACCGGGGTGCCGATCACCACGTCGTCGGTGCCGCCGAGCCTGCTCAGCAGCACCGCGAGCGCGGTGTGCAGCACCATGAACGGGGTCGCGCGGTGCGCGGCGGCCAGCCGGTGGATCTCGGCGTGCAGGCGCGCGTCGAGCTGCGCGGTGCGTGCGCCGCCGCGCGTGCTCGCCACGGCCGGTCGCGCGCGGTCCGACGGTGCCGAGGTGACCTCGGGCAGATCGGCGAGCCGACGGGTCCAGTAACCCAATTGCCTTGCGAGAACCGAACTCCGGTCATCGGGTCGGCCGAGCACTTCGCGCTGCCACAGCGCGAAGTCGGCGTACTGCAACGGAAGCGGCGCCCAGTGCGGTGCGGTGTTCGCACAGCGGGCGACGTAGGCGGCGGCCAGATCGCGGGTCAGCGGCGCGAAGGACCAGCCGTCGGCCGCGATGTGGTGCACGACGAACAGCAGGATGTGCTGCGGCCGCGCCGGGCCGTCCTGTTCCAGTCGCAGCAGGCGCACCCGCACCGGTACCTCGGCGGTCACGTCGAATCCCGCGGCGGTGACCGCGGTGACGAGGTCGGGCAGTTCGGCCTCGCGCACCGGCCGAACGACCAGGTCGACGAGTCGGGTTTCGGCGGGCAGCACCACCTGCGTCGCCTCGCCGCCGACCTCGGGATACAGGGTGCGCAGGGTCTCGTGTCGCCCGATCACGTCCGAGATCGCGGCGCCGAGGGCGGCCACGTCGAGCGGACCGGTGAGGCGCAGCGCGAACGGGATGTTGTAGCCGCCGCTCGCGCTGTCGAAGCGGTTCAGGAACCACATGCGTTGTTGGGCGATGGACAGCGGGATCGGGCCGCCGCGTTCCCGCGCGGTCAGTGGCGGCAGCGGCGCGCTCTCGGCATCCGGGTCGGCGTCGATCACGAGTCGGGCCGCGAGTTCGCGCACGGTCGGCGCGTCGAAAACGGCGCGCACCGGGACCTGGGAACCGGTGGCCTTGCTCAGCCGGGCGGCCAGCTGGGTGGCGACCAGCGAGTTGCCGCCGAGTGCGAAGAAGTCGTCGTTCGCGCCGACGCGGGTGGCGCCGAGCAGGATTCGGAAAGTCTGCGCGACAAGGATTTCCGCCTCGGTGTCGGCCGCGCGGAACTCCCGGGTCTCGGTCGGGGGCGCGGGCAGCGCCGCGCGGTCCAACTTGCCCGACGCACTCACCGGGAAGGCGTCGAGGACGACGAACGCGGACGGAACCATGTAGGCGGGGAGAGTGCGAGTCAGCGCCGCGCGCGTGTGGTCGAGGTCGAAATCGCCGTCTACGACCAGGTAGGCCACCAGTGCCGCGCCCGTGCCGTAGTCGTCGCGCGCGAGGACCGCCGCCCGGGCCACGGTCGGCTCGGCGAGCAACACGGACTCGATCTCTCCGAGTTCGATCCGCAGTCCGCGCACTTTCACCTGGAAATCGGTGCGGCCGAGAAATTCCAGTTCACCGTCCGCACGCCACACGACGAGGTCGCCGGTGCGGTACATGCGGGCGCCGCGGACCCCGAAGGGGTTGGCCACGAACCGCTCACCGGTCAGGTCGGCTCGGCCGAGATAGCCGCGCGCCAATTGCGCGCCCGCCAAGTACAGTTCGCCCGGCACCCCGACCGGCACCGGCCGCAGCCGTGCATCCAGCACGTACAACTGGGTGTTCCAGACCGGTGCGCCCATCGGCACACCGCGGGTGTCGGACTCGGTCACCTCGTGGTGGGACACCTCGACGGCGGTCTCGGTCGGCCCGTACAGATTGTGCACGCGCGCGCCGGTGATTTCGCGGGCGCGCGCGGCCGTCGCGGCAGGCAGCGCCTCACCCGAGCAGAGCAGATGCCGCAGCGACGGCGTCCTCGGGTCGTCGTCCAGGAACACCGAAAGCATCGACGGCACGAAGTGCGCCACCGTGATTCGTTCGCGCCGAATGAGTTCGGCGAGGTAAGCGGGATCGCGGTGGCCGTCCGGGCGGGCGAGGACGAGTCGCGCGCCGGTCTGCAACGGCCAGAAGAACTCCGGTACCGACACGTCGAAGGTCACCGGGGTCTTCTGCAACAGCGCGTCGGATTCGTCCAGCGCGATATGCGTGGATTGCAGCCAGCGCAAACGGTTCACGATGGCGGTGTGCGTCACCGCAACGCCCTTCGGGCGTCCGGTCGAACCGGAGGTGAAGATGACGTAAGCGGTGTTCGAGGCACGCAGCGGCGCGCGCCGGTCCGCGTCGGTGACGGGCGCGGCGGAGTAGCCGTCGAGGTCGATGCGGTCGATGCGCTCCTGCGCCACCGGGACATCCAGATCCGCGCCGGAGGTCAGCACCGTCACCGGGATGGCGGTGTCGAGGACGTGGATCGTGCGCTCGGCCGGATGGTCGGGATCGAGCGGGACGTAACCGCCGCCCGCCGCGGACACCGCGTACATGCCGACCACCAGGTCGATGCCGCGCCGCATACCGAGGGCCACCAGCGAGTCCGGGCCGACACCACGCGCGATGAGCCAGCGCGCGAGTCGGTTGACGCGCGCAGCCAGCTGCGCGTAGGTCAGGGTGACGGCATCGAAACGCAGGGCGGGCAGGTCGGGGGTGCGCGCGACCTGGGCGGCGAACAGCGCGGGCAGGGTCAGCGCGCGATCGAGGCGATACTCGGTGGCGTTCCAATCGTGCAGCACGCGGGCGCGTTCCGCGGCGTCGAACAGGTCGATGTCGCCGATCCGGGCGCGCGGGTCGGCGGCCACGGCGGTGAGCACGCGGCGCAGTCGGGCGGCGATGGCGCCCGCGGTGGCGGAGTCGAACAGGTCGGTGGCGTAGCGCAGACTGCCTGCGAGCGCCGCGTCCTCGGTCTCGTTGACGACCAGGTGCAGGTCGAATTTCACGGCGTCGTCGGGGATCTCGACGGGCTCGACGGTCAGCCACGGCAGGTCGGGGATCGGGAAGCGCGGTGCGCCGCCGTAACTCAGCATGACCTGGAACAGCGGGTGCGCACCGGTGCCGCGATCGACGGCGAGCGCGTCCACAAGACGTTCGAAAGGCAGGTCCGCGTGCGCGAAGGCGGCGAGATCGACTTCCTTGACCAGGTTCAGGAATTCGGTGAACGGCTGCTCGGCGTCGAACCCGGTGCGCAGGGCGAGGGTGTTGACGAACATGCCGATCAGGTCGTCGAGTTCGCGGTCGCCGCGTCCGCCGACCGGTGAGCCGATCACGATGTCGTCGGTGCCGCCGGATCGTGCGAGGGTGACCGCGAAGGCCGCGTGCAGCACCATGAACACGGTCGCGCCACCGCGTTTGGCGAGTGCGCGCAGCCGCGCCGCCGTCCCCGGTTCGATGGTGAAGTCGACCGTCGCGCCGCGTTGGGTCGGCAGCGCCGGACGCGGGCGGTCGGTCGGGATCATCAGGTCGCCGGGCACGCCGGCGAGCGTCTCGCGCCAGTACTGCAGCTGGCGGTGCGCGAGGGCGTCCGTGTCGTCCTCGGCGCCGAGCAGCCGATGCTGCCAGAGGCTGTAATCGGCGTACTGAATCGGCAATTCGGCCCAGTCCGGGCGGTGGCTGATGAGCCTGGCGCGGTAGGCGCGCAGCAGATCGGCGACCAGCGGGGTCATGGACAGCGCGTCGGCGGCGATGTGGTGCACCACGAAGACCAGGACGTGATCGCCGTCGACCGACAGCAGGGCCACCCTGGCGGGAATGTCGACCGTGACATCGAAACTCGCCACGACGACGGAGGTCATCGCCGCGACCAGCTCGTCGGCCGGTATCGGCGCGGGCGTGAGAGTCAGGCCGATATCGGCGCCGTCCAGGATTTCCTGACGTGGTCCTTCGTCGTCCTCGGGGTAGTAGGTGCGCAGCGATTCGTGCCTGGCCAGCACGTCGAGGACCGCGCGCTCGAGCGCGACGACGTCGAGCCTGCCGCGCAGCCGCAGCACGACGGGCAGGTTGTAGACCCCGGACTCCTGCGCGCGCCCGGACGCGACATCCTCGGTCTCGATCCGGTTCAGGAACCACAGCCGCCGCTGCGCGGGCGAGAGTGGCACTCGCGCGGGGCGGGGTTCGCGGGTGGGGGCCGGACGCGGCGTCTCGACCCGGCCCGCCGCGTCCACGGCCGCCGCGAAGGACTCCACCGTGGTCGCCTCGAACAGGGTGCGCACCGGGACACGGACGCCAACCGCCTCCCCGGCGCGCGCGGTGACCTGGGTCGCGTCAAGGGAACTGCCGCCGAGCGCGAAGAAGTCGTCGTCGAGTCCGACCCGTTCCACCCCTAGCACCTCGGCGAACACCGCCGCGACCAACTGCTGGGCGGCGTCGACGGGCGCGCGGAACTCTTTGACCCGCAAACGGGGAACCGGCAGCGCCTTACGATCCAGTTTGCCGCTGGCGTTGACCGGGAATTCGGGCAGGTCGATCAGCACCGTCGGCACCATATAGGCAGGCAATCGCCGGGTCAGGCCCTCGCGCACGGCGTCGGCGTCCCAGTGCGCACCCGTCGCGCACACCACGTAGCCCGCCAGGAAATCACCGTCGTCACCGGAGATCAGCCGCACCGCGGCCTGATTCACCTCGGGTGCGGCGAGCAGCGCGGTCTCGATATCCGCGAGTTCGATCCGCTGGCCGCGGAATTTGACCTGGAAGTCGGCGCGGCCGAGGTAGACCAGTTCACCGTCCTGACTCCAGCGCACCAGGTCGCCGGTGCGATACATGCGCGCACCGGCCGGACCGAACGGGTTGGCCACGAAGCGATCCGAGGTCAGGTCGACCCGGCCGTGATAGCCGCGCGCCAACTGGTCACCGGCCAGGTACAGTTCGCCGCGCACGCCGACCGGCACCGGGCGCAGCCGCGAATCCAGCACGTAGACCTGTGAATTCCATTCGGGCTCGCCGATCGGAACCGAAAGTGCGTCCGCGGCGGTGACTTCGCGGTAGGTGATCGACACCGCCGCTTCGGTCGGGCCGTACAGATTGTGCAGCCCAGCATCGCTCACCGCGTGGAAGGCCGCGACGGTCTCCGGCGGCAGCGCCTCGCCGATGACGAACACATCGCGCAGCGAATCCAGTTCGCCCGCGACGGCATGCGCGGCGAATACCGCGAGCATGGACGGCACGAAGTCGGTGAGGGTGACGCCATTGGCGGCGATGGTCTCGGCGAGGTAGCGCGGATCGCGATGGCCGTCGGCGGTGGCGAGCAGCAGCGTCGCGCCCGTGCGCAACGGCAGGAAGTAGCCCCACAGGGACACGTCGAAGGTGGTCGCGGTCTTCTGCAAGTACACGTCGCCGCGCTGCGGACGGTATTCGTCGTGCATCCAGGCCATCTGGTTGGTGATGGCGCGGTGGCTCACCGAGACGCCCTTCGGCTTGCCCGTCGACCCGGAGGTGAACAGGACGTAAGCCGGGTGTTCGGGTCGCAGCGTCGCCGTGCGCTCCCGCTCGGCGATCTTGGCGGACGAGAGTTCAGACAGGTCGAAGTCCTCCACACATCGCACCGGAACACCCTGCGGCGCACGGAATCCCGTGGCGCGAGTGGTGAGTACCGAATGCGGGCAGGCGGTGTCGAGAATGTGGCCGATGCGTTCGGCCGGATGCGTCGGATCGATCGGCACGTACGCGCCGCCCGCGCGCAGCACCGCGTACATGGCGACCACGAGTTCCACCGAACGCGGTATCGCGAGCACGACCAGCGATTCCGGGCCGACCCCGGAAGCGATCAGCGCACGCGCCGTCCGGTTGGCGCGGTCGGACAGTTCGGTGTAGGTCAGTTCGCCGCCATCGGCGTCGATCAGTGCGACCGCGTCCGGCGTGCGGCGCACTTGGTTCTCGAAACCCTCGTGCAGGAATCGTTCGGAGACCTTGTGCCCGCTGGCATTCCAGCTCGCGGTGACATAGTCGAGTTCGCCCGCGTCGAGGAGTTCGATATCGCCGATCGCGCGATCGGGTTCGGCCAGTGCGCCACGCAACAGCCGCACGAATTTGGTGGCGAACTCGTCCACCGTCGCGGCGTCGAACAGGTCGGTGGCATAGGTGAATTCGGCGCGGTAACCGGCGTCGGCCGTCGTCGGCTCGGAGATGGTGAGCTGGAGGTCGAATTTGGCGAATCCGGGATCGAAATCGACGGGTCGCACCGATAACTCGGGCAGGTCGAGATCCACCGACGCCATGTTCTGCATGAACAGCGCGACCTGGAACAGCGGATGCCGTGCGCGCGACCTCGCCGGATCGACGGCTTCCACGAGTTGTTCGAACGGCACCTCGGCGTGGGCGAATGCGCGCAGGTCGCGGGTGCGGACGTGGGCGACCTGCTCGGCGAAGGTCCGCGCCGCGGGCACCTCGGTGCGCAGGACCATGGTGTTGACGAACATGCCGATCAGCTCGTCGAGCGCGGCATCGCCGCGTCCGGCCACCGGGGTGCCGATCGCGATATCGGTGGTTCCCGACAGTCGCGCGAGCAGGGTGGCCAGCGCCGCGTGCACGACCATGAACGGGGTGGCGCCGCAGCGGACCGCGAGCGCTTCGATGGCGGCGCGCACGTCGGCGTCGAGCGCGAATTCTCGGGTGGCGCCGCGATAGGTGGATGCCGCGGGGCGCGGGCGGTCCGAGGGCAGATCCAATTGGGCCGGGAGATCCGCGAGTTCGGCCGTCCAGAAGGCGAGTTGGCGTGCGGCGGTCGAATCGGGGTCGTGCGCGTCGCCGAGGTATTCACGTTGCCACAGGGCGTAATCGGCGTACTGGACGGGCAGCGGGGTCCAAGCGGGCGCTCGACCCGCGCGGCGCGCCTCGTACGCGGTGAACAGGTCGGCCATGAGCGGGCCGAGGGACACCCCGTCGGCGGCGATATGGTGCACGACCAGCACCAGCGTGTGATCCTCGTGGCCGCCGCGCAGCAGCCGGACCCGCACCGGGATCTCCTCGGCCACATCGAATCCGCGCGCCGCCACGGCCGCGACCGTGTCGGCGAGATCTGCCTCGGGCACCTGCACCGGCGACAGGTCGAAGGCGGCGTGCACCGACCGCACCACCTGCACCGGACCGGATTCGGTCTGCGGGTACACCGTGCGCAGGATCTCGTGGCGCACGACAAGGTCGGTGACGGCGGCCGAGAGCGCGGGTAGGTCCAACGGGCCGCGCAGACGCAGTGCGAGCGGAATGTTGTCCACCGCGGCGGTATCCACATCGCGGTCGACGGAATCCGCGCCGAGCCGGTTCAGGAACCACATGCGCCGCTGCGCGGGCGAGAGCGGCACCAGCGCGGGACGTGCGGCGGCCACCAGTGGCAGGCGCGGCCCGGCCGCCGACGCCGCACGCGGCGGCACGGTGAGCGCGGCGGCCACCGACGCCACCGACGCCGCGTCGAAGAAGTCGCGGACATCGAGGGATACGCCGAGTTCCGCCCCGATGCGCGCGATCGCCCTGGTCGCCACCAGCGAATTGCCGCCGAGTGCGAAGAAGTCGTCGTCCGCGCCGACCCGTTCCAGGCCGAGCAGTTCGCCGTAGATCCGCGCGACCACACGCTCCGCATCTGTGCTCGGCGCGCGGTATTCGGCGGTGTCCGTGCCGAATTCGGGTTCGGGCAGCGCGCGCCGATCCAACTTTCCGTTCGCGTTGACCGGCATCGCGTCCAATGCGACGAGCAGCGAGGGCACCATGTAGTCGGGCAGCGAGGTACGTGCCTGATCCAGAACGGCCGCGATATCGACTCGGCCGTCCGCGCCGACTACGTAGCCGACCAGATGGTCACCGCCCGCGCGCCGATGCAAGACCACCGCGGCCTGGGCGACCTGCGTGTGGCGCAGCAACGCCGCCTCCACCTCGCCCAATTCGACACGCAGGCCGCGCAGTTTCACCTGGAAGTCGGTGCGGCCGAGATATTCCAGTTCGGCGGGGCCGCCGTCCACATCCGACACCCAGCGCACCAGGTCGCCGGTGCGGTACATCCGATCACCCGGCGCGCCTTCGGGATTCGCGACGAACCGGTCGGCGGTCAGACCCGCGCGCGCCACATAGCCGCGGGCCAATTGCACGCCCGCCAGATACAGTTCGCCCACCACGCCGCTCGGCACCGGACGCAGCGTGTCATCGAGTACCAGCAAGTCGGTGTCGTCGGCGGGCGCGCCGATGGGCACCGTGGTCACGTCGGCGGCCGTCACCTCGTGCGCGGTCACGTCGACGGCGGCCTCGGTCGGGCCGTACAGGTTGTGCAGGGTCGCGCCGCTGACGTCGCGGAAGGCGGCCGCCGTCGCGGCGGGCAGCGCCTCACCGGAGGCGAACACCAGGCGCAACGAGGTCACGGCCGTCTCCACCTGTGGTTCCGCGACGAACACGGCGAGCATCGACGGCACGAAATGCGCCACGGTCACGCCGTATTCGTCGATGGTGCGCGCCAGGTAGGCCGGATCGCGGTGGCCGTCGGGCGCGGCGATCACCAAGCGCGCGCCGACCTGCAACGGCCAGAAGAACTCCCACACCGAAACGTCGAAGGTGAACGGTGTCTTCTGCAGCACCACATCCGCGCCGCCCAGTCGGTACATCCGCTGCCGCCAGCGCAGATTCGCCATGATCGCGCGATGCGACACCGCGACGCCCTTCGGCCGCCCGGTCGAGCCGGAGGTGAAGATGACGTAAGCGGTGCTGTCCGCCGAGACCGCGCGCGAAGGCTCCGCGACCACGGGCGCCGCGCCGCCGAGATCGAGTTCGTCGATCCGCAGCACCGGAACCGCGGCGCCACAATCGGGTTCGTCGGCGGTGGTGGTGAGCACGAGCGCGGGCGCGGCCGTCTCCAGCACGTAGGCGATGCGCTCGGCGGGATGCTCGGGATCGATCGGGACGTAACCGCCGCCCGCCTCCAGAATCGCGTACATGCCGACGAGCAGATCGAAGGACCGCCGCACCGAAAGGCCGACCAGCACATCGGGCCCGACGCCGAGCGCACGCAGCCGCCGTCCGAGCGCACGCACCCGCGCGTCGAATTCGGCGTAGCTGAGCGTGCGTCCCTGGCATTCCAGCGCCACCGCGTCCGGTGTGCGCCGCACCTGCGCCTGGAATTCCGTGACGAGCGATTCCACCGGCGCGAACGCCGTCGACAGCAGATGGCCCGCCGCATCGAGCGCGTCATCGAGCATCTGCGCCATGACCGCACCGAGCACGCCGTCACCCGCCTCGAGCAAGGCCGGTAGCCGCGCCGATACGACCACGGGGACCAGCGCCTCCGCGCTCAGCCCCCCGCCCATCGCCTCCGACAGCGCGGCGATCTCCTCGGCCAGCACCGCATAGCTCACCCCGACACCGTCGTGACTGAGCGCGATCCGGGTCGGGTCGACCTCGGCGACCAGGTCGATCAAGCCCGGCAGGTCGTCGATTCCGTACGCCCGACGCAGCGCCGAATGGTGGTGCGGCGCGGTGGGATCGTCGGATCCGCTGGAGGTGAGCGATTCTGCTGAGGACATCAGCGCATTCCTTCCGAATCGACTTCCTGGTGGCCGTGCGCGGCGACCGACCGCGCGTCGTCGTGCAGGGTGCGCATGGCCTCGGCGAGACCTCCGCCGCCCAGCGCGGCCAGAACCCCGGGCACCAGCCCGGCGAGTGAGACATTGATCAGCGCTTCCGGTTTCGCCGCCGCGCCCATGGCCTTGGCCACCGTCGCCACCTTCGCGGCCAGCGCGGCGTAGGAGATGGTGTGCGCGCCGTGGGTGAACGCGATGGCGTCGGGAGCGGTGCGCGCGGCTGCCGCGATCAGGTCGGGCAGGTCGGTGAGAGCGGGTCGCTCGGCGACGGGCCGCCCGAATCGTCCAGTAGTCGGCTGCTCCGACCGGTCATCGGTGGTCAGCACCGATTCGCGGGGGGCGAACGATCCCCGCTGCCCAGCGGCCGGTTGCTCCCACCGCGCGGTAGCGGCGCCGCCCGACGCGTCGGGGGTCGGCCGCGCCGATCGGCCCGCGGAGAACAGTTTCGACTGCTCGGGCATCGGGATGGTCTCCCGCCGTGACGGCCTGTCGAACCAACCGGTCGATCCGGCTGCGGACCGCCCGGTGACCGCGGGTGCGCGTTCGGCTTCGGTGCGGATGTCGATGGTGCGCACCGCGACAGCCGGGTTCGCGGCGACTGTCTCGAAGACGATCAGCAGCCTTTCGGCCAAGCGTTCGACAGTAGCGGCGTCGAAAAGGTCGGCTGCGTAGCCGAATCGGAGGTCGAGGCCGGTGTGTGTGCCGTCGGCGGCGAATCGTTCGACAGCGGTGAGCTGGAGGTCGTACTTGGCTTCGCCGAGATCCGGGTCGAGGACTTCCACCGTGAGGCCGGGGAGGGTCAGCGGACCGGCCGACGGGTTCTGGAAGGTCAGCATGACCTGGAACAGTGGGCTGTACGCGCTGGACCTGGTGCGCCCCATGGCTTCCACGATCTGGTCGAATGGCGTCTCGACGTGGGCGAGCGCGGCCAGATTCCGATCGCGGGCCTGCCGCAGCAGATCCGCGAATCCGGCCTTCGGGTCGACCTCGGTGCGCAGTACGACGGTGTTCACGAACATGCCGATGAGATCGTCGAGTTCACGTGCCCCGCGCCCGGACACCGGAGCGCCGATCGCGATGTCGACGCCGCCGGACAGCTTTGCCAACAGCACCGCGAGCGCACTGTGCACAACCGTGAACATCGTGGCGCCGTACTCCCGCGCCAGTTCCGCGAGGCGCGTCGCGAGGTGCGCGCTCACCACGAAATCGACAGCTCCACCACGCATATCGCGACGCGCCTGGCGCGGTCGGTCCGTCGGCAAGGCCAGCAGTTCCGGCACGCCCGCGAGTTCCCGTGTCCAGTAGTCGAGTTGACGCGCGAGCAGACTCCGCGAGTCGGCGGCGACACCGAGCAGGTCGCGCTGCCACACGCTGTAGTCGGCATAGTCGACGGCGAGCGGCGCCAAGCCCGGCGCCTCGCCCCGAGCCCGATCGAGGTAGGCACGCATCAGGTCGCGAGCCATCGGCTCCACCGAGTACCCGTCCGCGGCGATGTGGTGCAGCACAACCACAAGCACGTAACTGTCCGTGCCCGTGCGCAGGAGCGCGGCGCGGACCGGCGGGGTGACCGTCACATCGAATCCGGTGGCGACGATGTCGCGGACACGCTCGGTGACCTCGTCCGGATCTACATCGACGGGGCTCAAGTTCACGGCGACCTGCCCGACGGGCAGAACCTCCTGTACCGGCCCATCGGCGGAATCCGGGTAGCGGGTCCGCAGGGTGTGGTGGCGGTCGAGGACATCGGTCACGGCCGCGGTGAGCACCGCAAGGTCGAGTGCACCGGTCAAGCGGATGGCGACCGGGATGTTGTAGGCCGCCGAATCCGGTGCGAGCCGATTCAACACCCACATGCGCTGCTGAGCGGGCGCGAGTGGCGCGGGTCCCGATTCGGTGCGACGCACCAGAGCCGGTCCGGTGAACGCGTCGAGCGCGCCGACGTATTCGGCGAGCCCCGACACCGTGGTCGCCTCGAACACCGCCGCCACCGGCACCCGCACCCCCAACGCCGCACCGAGCCGCGCGACGAGCCGGGTGGCGAGCAGCGAATTGCCGCCGAGCGCGAAGAAGTCGTCATCGAGTCCGGGCGCGGAAACCCCGATGACCTCGGCAAAGGTCTCGGCGACCAGCCGCTCGGTCGCGCTGACCGGCGCGCGGAACTCCGCCTCGGCGAACACCGGCTCGGGCAACCGCCCCCGGTCGACCTTGCCATTGGCATTGAGCGGCAACGCATCCAGCACGACAACCGTCGCGGGCACCATGTACCCGGGCAACTCCGCCGTCAACGCGGCCCGCAGCTCGACTCCCGCACCGCGCACACCGGCTTCCGAACCCCCGGCATCCGTTTCACGCCTGTCCGAATCGCCTACATCGGCCCCGGGCATACTCGCAGCCGAACCACCCGCATTCGAATCGCCCGCGGCTGACACCGACGAAGGCATGGCAGCGTAGGCGACCAGGCGGGTCCCTGCCCGCTCATCGCGATACGCCACCGCGACCGCCGCCCGCACACCGGGCTGACGACGCAACGCCGTCTCGACCTCACCGAGTTCGATGCGGAAGCCGCCGATCTGCACCTGGAAGTCGGCACGCTCGCGATATTCGAGTACGCCGTCCGCCCGCCTGCGCACGATATCGCCGGTCCGGTACATCCGGCCCGCGCCGGAACCGAACGGATCGGCCACGAAACGATCCGCCGTCAACCCCGGCCGCGCGTGATACCCGCGAGCCAATTGAGTACCAGCCAAATACAACTCACCGAAAACCCCGACCGGCACCGGCTGTAATCGCCCGTCGAGCACGTATACCCGACTGTTCCAGGCGGGCGACCCGATCGGCACCGTGTGCTCGGGCGCGCTCGCCACCTCGAAAGCGGTGATCGACACCGCGGCTTCGGTGGGACCGTACAGATTCCACAGCTTCGTACCGCCGCGCGCGACCCGCAAGAACTCGGACGCGGTGGCGGGAGCGAGCGCTTCACCGATCGCCAGCACATGTCGCAGGGATGTGGGCAGCGCGGCCTCCGACGCAGCCGCGGAGTCCGCGTTCGGTGTGGCGTTCGCGAACACCGAATCCCCGGTGCTCGACGCCACCGAGACGGTCGAAACCGCCAGGAGGAGGCCGATCAAGGACGGCACCGCGTGCAGGATGGTCACCTCGTGGCGTGCCATGAGATCGCGGAGTCGGTCGGGTTCGCGTTCGGTCCCCGGTTCGGTGACGATCAAGCGGGCGCCCGTGGTGAGCGGCGACCAGAATTCCCACACCGACAGGTCGAAGGTCGCGGGAGTCTTGAGCAGCACCGTGTCTCGGTCGTTCAGTGCGAAATGATCGCGTAGCCAAGTCAATTGGTTGACCACTGCGGCGTGGGACATGCTCACGCCCTTGGGGAGTCCGGTGGAGCCCGAGGTGAAGATGATGTAGGCCGGGTGTTCGGGACGCAGGGGGCGGGTCCGGTCGGTGTCGCGGATCGGGCGGTCCGAGTGACGGGTGAGGTCGATCCGGTCGACCTCGAGTACCGGGAGTTCGGTGGGCGCCGGGATGCCGTCGGCGGCGGTGGTCAGCACGCAGACGGGTGCGGCGGTGTTCAGGATGTGGGTGATGCGGTCGGCGGGGTGGTCGGGGTCGATCGGCACGTAGGCGCCGCCCGCGCGCACCACCGCGTACATGGCGATCACCAGTTCCAGCGAGCGCCGCATGGCGAGGATTACCGTGGTTTCCGGGCCGATGCCGTCTTCGATCAGTCTGCGGGCCAGCCGATTCACCGTCGAATCGAAGGTTCGGTAAGTCAGGCGTCGACCGCCATCGGCCTCGACCAGCGCCATCGCGTTCGGGGTGCGTGCGGCCTGTTCGGCCGCGAGGTCGGCGAGGGTCACGACGGGCACCGGGTGCGCGGTGCGGTTCCAGCCGTCGAGCAGACGCGCCCGGCCGGTCTCGCCGAGCAGGTCGAGATCGCCTATCAGGCTGTCGGTTTCGCGTGCCACGGCATCGAGCACGCGACGCAGTTGTTCGCAGACGCGCGCGGCGGTGGCGGGCAGGAACAGGTCGGTGGCGTAGCCGAGGGCCACATCGATGCCCGCGGGCGACCCGTCGGTGGCGTAGGTGTCGACGGCGAACAGATGCAGGTCGAATTGCGCGACACCGCTGTCGAATTCGATCGGACGTACCTCGAGTCCCGGCAATTCGAGGGCGCCGCGATCGTGGTTCTGGAAGGAGTACCCGACCTGGATCAGCGGATGCCGCGCGGTGGACCGTTCCGGGTTCAGCACCTCGACCAACCGTTCGAACGGCACGTCGGCGTGGGTGAAGGCGGCGACGTCGGCGGCCCGCACCGCCGCGAGCAGATCCTCGAATCCGCGCGCGGTGTCCACCCGGGTGCGCAGTACCAGCGTGTTGACGAACATGCCGATGACGTCGTCGAGTTCGGCGCGCCCGCGGCCCGCGATCGGCGTGCCGACGGCGATGTCGGCGCAGCCGGAGAGTCGGGCGAGCACCGCCGCGAACGCCGCCTGCACCACCATGAACAGCGTCGCGCCGCCACGCCTGCCGCGGGCGAGCAACGCCGCATGGGTGGCCGCGTCCACCCGCCATTCGACCTTGGCTCCGCGCAGGCTCTGGCGCGCGGGCCGAGGCAGGTCGGTCGGCAGCGACAGCTGATCCGGCAGGTCGGCCAGCGCCTCGGTCCAGTAGCGGATCTGTTCGGCGGCCGCCGAATCCGGATCGTCCTCGCTGCCGAGCGCTTCCCGTTGCCACAGCGCGTAATCCGCGTACTGCACCGCGAGCGGCGACCAGCTCGGCGCGCGGTGGTCGACGCGGGCGGCGTAGGCGAGCATCAGGTCTCGGGTGAACGGCGCTATGGACGAACCGTCGGCCGAGATATGGTGCAGCACAGCGGCAAGCACGTGGTCGCCGCCGATCCGCCACAGCCGCACCGAAATCGGTGCGTGCGCGGCGACATCGAAACGCGTCCGGGCGAGTTCACGCAGCAGCCCCGGCAGCGCGGCCTCGGTGATCTCGACCGGATACAGCGCGGGCACCGCTTCGGAGACCGGCACGATCACCTGCTCGGGTTCGCCGTCGACCTCCGGGTATCTGGTGCGCAGCGATTCGTGTCGAGCCATCACGTCCGCGAGCGCGGCGGCCAGCGCCGCCGCGTGCAGGTCGCCGGTGAGGCGCAACGCGATCGGGATGTTGTAGGCGGTGGATTCGCGATCGAACCGGTTGAGGAACCACATGCGCCGTTGCGCGGGCGAGAGCGGCAGCCTGCGCGGCCGCGCGCCCGCGACCAGCGCGGGCATCACCCGGCCGGATTCGAGCGCGGTGCGGGCGGCCAGGTCGGTGACCCGCGGCGCCTCGAACAGCGCCCGCACCCCGACCGAACGCCCGAGCGCCGCGCCGATCCTGGCGACCGCCTTCGCCGCGAGCAGCGAACTCCCACCGAGTTCGAAGAAGTCGTCGTCGGCGCCGATCCGCGCGTCCGGCCTGCCGAGCACCTCGGCGAACACCCCCGCCACGATCTCCTCGGCGACGGTGCTCGGCGCGCGATAGACGGTGCCGTCGAATACCGGCGCGGGAAGTGCCGCGCGGTCGAGTTTGCCGTTGACGGTCAATGGAATACGGTCGAGCACGACGACTGCCGCGGGCACCATGTGTTCGGGCAGTGCGCGCGCGAGTCCGGTGCGCAAGGCCGCGGTGTCGATCGCGTCGCCCACCACATAGCCGACGATTCGCGTCTGCTCCTGATCGGTGCGCACCACCGCGGCGGCTTCGCGCACCGACGGCGCGCCGACCTCGAGCAGCGCGGTCTCGATCTCGCCGAGTTCGATGCGGAAACCGCGCAGGTTGACCTGTTGATCGGCGCGGCCGAGATATTCCAGTTCGCCGTCGGCGCTCCAGCGGGCGAGGTCGCCGGACCGGTAGGCCAGTGATCCGTCGCCCGCGTACGGGTCGGCGACGAAGCGGCCCGCGGTGAGCGCGGGACGACCGAGGTAGCCGCGCGCCAACTGACCGCCGGACACGTAGATCTCGCCGGGCACGCCCACCGGAACCGGGCGCAGTCGCGCATCGAGGATCCGCACCACGAGGCCGGGAATCGGGGCGCCGATGACACTGGCCGCCCCCGATCCCGGCGCGAGTTCACGCCGGGTGACGTGCACGGTGGTCTCGGTGATGCCGTACATGTTCACCAGGCGCGGGCGGTCACCGTAGCGGGCGAACCAACCGTCCAACCGCTGCGGTTCCAGCGCCTCGCCGCCGAAAATAACCGTGCGCAGGGCGAATTCAGCGGGTTCGTGCGCGGCGTCGGCGGCGATCAGCTGATAGAACGCCGAGGGTGTCTGGTTCAACACCGTGACCCGCTCGCGCACCAGCAGGTCACGGAACTGCTCGGGGGAACGCGAGGTGAAGTAGTCGACGACGACCAGCCGACCGCCGTACAGCAACGCGCCCCACAGTTCCCACACCGAGAAGTCGAAAGCGTAGGAGTGGAACATCGTCCACACGTCGGTCGCGTCGAAGCCGAAGTCGGCGCGGGTGTTGTCAAGCAGGCGCAGCACCGAACGATGCGGTACGACAACGCCTTTAGGTCGACCGGTGGAGCCGGAAGTGTAGATGACGTAGGCGGTGTCGGCCGCGCGCAGCGGCGCGCGTCGATCGGCGTCGGTCAGCGAACTCGGGTCGAGATCGGCCAGATTGTCGGCGGCGACATCGAGTACAGGTCCGCCGAACCAGTCGCGGGGCAGGTCGGTGGCCGCGCCGCCGATGGCGCACAGCGGCGCGGCGTCGGCGAGCATGTACTCGATGCGGTCGGCCGGATAGTTCGGGTCGACGGGCAGGTATCCGGCACCCGCCTTGAGCACCGCGACCAACGCGACCACCAGTTCGACCGAACGCGGCAGCGCGACCGCGACCAGCGCGTCCGGTCCGACGCCCGCCGCGATCAGTCGGCGCGCGAGCCGGTTCGACCACGCGTCGAGTTCGGCGTAACTCAGCGTACGAGTCCCGGCGACGACCGCGACGGCCGCCGGATCGAGACAGGTCGCCGCGGCGAACCGGTCCGCGAGAGTGTCGTCGCCGATCGCTGAATCCACCGCGGTACGCGACCATTCGTGCAGCGCACGCTGCTGCTCCTCGGCGCTGAGCAGTTGGATGTCGCCGACCACCACCGTCGCGTCGGCGGCGATGGCCTCGAGCACCTGGGTGTAGCGGCGGGCCAGCACCGCGACCGTATCGGCGTCGAACAGCTCGGTCGCATAGCAGATCTCGATGTCGAGACCGTCGGCCCTGCCGTCCGCGTCATCGGATTCCAGGACGGTGAACTGGAGATCGAATTTCGCGGTCTCGGTGTCGAATCGCACCGGCGCGACCCCGAGTCCGGCCAATTCGACCGCGGGCATCGTGAAGTTCTGCCAGCTCAGCGCCACCTGGAACAGTGGATGCCGGTTGCGCGCCCGCGTCGGCGCGATCCGGTCAACGACCTGTTCGAAGGGGATGTCGGCGTGCGAGAGCGCGTCGAGGTCGGCGCCGCGCACCGCGTCGAGCACCGCTTCGAACCGCGCGCGCTGGTCGATGACGCTGCGCAGCACCACGGTATTGACGAACATGCCGACCACCGCGTCCAATTCGGCTTCGCCGCGGCCGGCGACCGGTGTGCCGATGGCGATATCGCCGCTGCCCGACAGCCGCGCCAACAGCACCGCGAGCGCCGCGTGCACGGTCGTGAACAGCGTGGTCTCACGTTTGTGCGCCAATTCGCGCAGTTCGCTGTGCAGGTCGGAATCGATGCGGAAGCGGTGGGTGGCGCCGCGGAAGTCCGAGACGGTCGGACGCGGGCGGTCCGCGGGCAGGTCGAGCTGTTCGGGCAGACCGTCCAGGGTCCGATGCCAGAACTCCAACTGTCGATGCGCGGTGGACGCGTAATCTTCCGGTGTGCCCAGAATTTCGGTGTGCCACAGGCTGTAGTCGGCGTACTGCACAGGCAGCGGCGCCCATTCGGGTGCGTAGCCGCCGCGCCTCGCGGTGTACGCGGTCATGAGGTCTGTGGCGAGCGGTGCGAGCGAGACGCCGTCGGCCGCGATGTGATGCAGGACGAGCACGAGTACGTGCTCGTCCGGTGCGAGCGCGAACAATTCGGCGCGCAACGGCAGGTCGGTGGTCAGATCGAAGGTCTGCGCGGCACACCGCCGCAGCCGCTCGGGCAACTCGGTTTCGGTTATCGACGCTGCTGCGATGATTCCCCGCACCGCGCCTGCTTCGACGTGGGCAGAATCTGTCGGCGCACTTCCCGCCGCCGAGAGATCGCCGCCGAGTGAGTCCGCCGAGGCGTGCGCGCCCGACCGATCCCGCGCACCCGATATGGCCCGCGCATCCGATGAATCCCGCGCACCGGACGAGCCACGCGCATGCCACGAGCCGAACTCTGGAGACGAGAATGTCTGTGCGACAGAGCGAATCACCTGCTCCGGGCCGTCCACACTCTCCGGATACACCGTCCGCAGTGACTCGTGCCGCTCGATCACATCACCGAGCGCGCGAGTCAACGCTTCCGCATCAAGGGCCCCGGTGAGGCGCAGGGCCAACGGAATGTTGTCCTGCGCGTCGCCGGGACCACCGTCGGCGTCGTTGAGGAATCGGTTCAGGAACCAGATGCGCTGTTGGGCCGGGGCGAGCGGGATGCGCGCCGGGCGGGGGCGCGCGGTCAGGGGGATCCGCCTGCCGTCGCCGCGCACCAGGTCGGCGTGTTCGGCCAGCGCCGCCACCGTCGACGCCTCGAACAGCACACGGACCGGAATCAGGCCGTCCACCACCGCGCCGACCCGCGCGACCACCTGCGCCGCGGACAGCGAATTGCCGCCGAGCGCGAAGAAATCGTCGTCCAATCCGACGCGTTGGATGCCCGGACGATCCAGGACATCGGCGAATACGCGGGCAACCGCGCGCTGGGTCGCGGTGACCGGCTCGCGGAAGGCGACGGGTTCCACATCGGGTGCGGGCAGCGCCTTGCGGTCGAGCTTTCCGGAAGCGTTGAGCGGGAATTCGGTCAGGACGACATAGTCCGAGGGCACCGTGTACGCCGGTAGTCGGCGGGTGAGGGCGGCGCGCACGGCCGCGAGATCGATCTCCCGCTCGGCGGCCACCAGATAGGCGACCAGTCGCCCGCCGTCGTGCACCGTGACCGCAGCCTGCGCGACCTCGTCGAGTGCGTTCGCGGCAGCTTCGATCTCGCCGAGTTCGATGCGCAGACCGCGCACCTTCACCTGGAAGTCGGTGCGGCCCAGGAACTCCAGCTCGCCGTCACGATTCCAGGCGACCAGGTCGCCGGTGCGGTACATGCGCGCACCGGGCGCGCCGAAGGGGTGCGCGACGAACCGGTCGGCCGTGAGATCGCGTCGCCCGAGGTAGCCGCGCGCCAACTGCGCGCCGGAAAGGTACAGTTCGCCGGGCACACCGGGCGCGACCAGCCGCAGCCGGTCATCGAGCACGTAGACCCCGGTATTGGCGACCGGAACGCCGATCGGCACGCTCACCGTGTCGGCGTCGGTGACCTCGTGGTGGGTGACATCGACGGCGGCCTCCGTCGGGCCGTAGAGGTTGAGCACACGCGCCCCGGTGAGCTCGCGCATCCGCCGCGCCGGTTCCGGCGGCAACGCCTCACCGGAGGCGAATACCAGCCGCAGGTGCGAACATTCGGCAGCCGCCGGGTCCGCGACGAAGACCGCGAGCATCGACGGCACGAAATGCACCACCGTGACCCGTTCGCGCCGAACGACATCGGCAAGGTAGGCGGGTTCGCGATGGCCCTCCGGCCGCGCCACCACCAGCCTGGCGCCGACCTGCGCGGGCCAGAAGAACTCCCACACCGACACGTCGAAGGTCGCGGGCGTCTTCTGGAGCACGGCGTCCTCGGGCCCGATCGGATACGTATCCTGCATCCACACGAGCCGATTCACGATCGCCGCGTGCGATACCGCGACGCCCTTCGGCCTGCCCGTCGAACCGGAGGTGAACAACACGTACGCGGTGTGCTCCGGCCGCAGCGGAGCGAGACGGTCGGCGTCGGTGAGCGGCGCGCCGGAATAGTCGTCGGTGTCGAGCACGTCGAGATCGAGCAGTGCCCACCTGCCGTCCGACGGCAGTTCCAGCCCGTCGTCACTACGGCTGAGCACACACACCGGCCGCGCACCGTCGAGCACCTCACCGATCCGCCGCGCCGGATGGTCGAGATCGAGCGGCACATAGGCCCCGCCCGCCACCACCACCGCGTGCAGTGCGACCACGAGGTCGATCGACCGACGCAGCGCGACCGCCACCGTGCGCTCCGGCCCGACCCCGATCGACACCAGCAGTCTTGCCAGCCGACGAACCCGACTCGCGAATTCCGCGCGGGTCAGCGACTCACCCTCGAAGGTGACGGCGACGGCGCGCGGATCGAGCTCGCAGCCCGCCTCGAACAGCGATGCCAGGGTGGCGTCGGCCGCGACCGGGTGCGCCGTGGCGTTCCTGGTCTCGAGCAACAGCACCCGTTCCTCGGCGGAGAGCGGGTCGATCGTCGCGATCAGCCGGTCACCGGCGGCGGCATCCATGACCCGGCACAGTCGCTCGGCGAAGGTCGCCACCGTGGTGGCGTCGAACAGGTCGGTGGCGTATTCGATGACCGCGTCCAGTCCGTCGGCGGATTCACGCAGGCTGAGATGCAGGTCGAATTTCGCTGTACCGGTATCGATCTCGAGGTCGGAGATGGTGAGTCCCGCGAGTTCGAGTGCGGTCTGCGCGGTGTTCTGGAAGTCGAGCATCACCTGGAACAGCGGGTGGCGCGCGGCCGAGCGCGGCGGATCGAGAACCTCGACCAGACGCTCGAAAGGCGCCTCGGCGTGTTCGAAGGCGCGCAGGTCGCTCGCGCGGACGGCGGCGAGCAGGTCGCCGAATCGGAGGTCGGGGTCGACCTCGGTCCGCAGGACCAGGGTGTTGACGAACATGCCGACCAGGCCGTCGAGCGCGCGGTCACCTCGGCCCGCGACCGGCGTGCCCACCGAGATGTCGCGCTGTCCTGACAGTTTCGCGAGCAACACCGCGAATGCCGCGTGGCACGCCATGAACAGCGACGCGTTCGCGGACGCGGCGACGGCGCGCAGTCGACAGGTGGTGACCGCGTCGATCCGGAAGCCGTGGCGCGCACCGCGTCCCGATGCGGCAGCCGGGCGGGGTCGGTCGGTGGGCAGCGCGAGCACGTCGGGTGCGCCCGCGAGTTCATCGGACCAGAAACGGATCTGGGTGGCCAGCGGCGAATCCGGGTCGTCCTCGGCGCCGAGTTCCGAACGCTGCCAGAGAGCGAAATCGGCGTACTGCACCGGAAGCGGCGACCAATGCGGCGCGTCGCCGCCGCTGCGGGCGGCGTAGGCGAGCATCAGATCGCGGGTGAGCGGCGCGAGGGACCAGCCGTCGGCGGCGATGTGATGAATGACCACGACCAGGACGTGATCCTCGGTCCCGACGCGCAGCAGCGCCAACCGCACCGGCGGTTCCCGGTCGACGGTGAAAGGCGTCGCGACTACCTCCGCGATCCGGGCCGACAATTCGTCCTCGGTCACCGATTCGGTCTCGAGGGCGTGTGTGACAGCATCGGCGGGCATGACCTGCTGCCGCGCGATACCGTCCACCGCCGGATACGCGGTGCGCAGGGTCTCGTGCCTGGTCACCACGTCCGCGACGGCCGCGCGCAACGCCGCGTGCGCGAGCGGACCGCGCAGTCGCAGGGCAGCGGCGAGATTCTCGGCCGCCGACGCGCCGTCGAGCTGATTGAGGAACCACATGCGCTGCTGCGCGTAGGACAGCGCGAGGACATCCGGTCGCGGACCGGCCACCAACCGACGCCGCGACCGCCCGTTCCCGCCTGCGGGCAGATGCGCGGCGAGGCCGGCCACCGTCGGGTATTCGAACAGCGACCGCACCGGCACCTCGGCGCCGACCGCCGCCGCCAGCCGCGCCGTGATCTGGGTCGCCACCAGCGAATTCCCGCCGAGGGCGAAGAAGTCGTCATCGAGGCCGACCCGGTCGAGTCCGAGCACATCGGCGAATTCCGCGGCGACCAAACGCTCTTCGTCGGTCTCGGGCGCGCGGTAGGACACCGTCGACCGTTCCGGTTCGGGCAGCGCATTGCGATCCAGCTTGCCCGAACTCGTCAGTGGCATGGCCTCCAACCGCACGTAAGCGGCGGGAACCATGTAGGAGGGCAGGATTCCGCGTAGATCAACGCTCAGGACATCGGCGAGGGATTCCTCGGGCAAGTCGGTCACCACATAGGCGACGAGAATCTCCCCGCCCGCCGCGCCGTGCACCCGCACCGCCGCCGCACGCACCGATTCCCGTGCCAGCAGCGCCGCCTCGATCTCCCCGAGCTCGATCCGCTGCCCGCGCAACTTCACCTGGAAGTCGCCGCGCCCCAGATATTCCAGCGCACCCGCACGAGTCCGGCGCACCAGATCCCCGGTCCGGTACATGCGCTCGCCCGCGGGCCGGTACGGATTCGCCACGAACCGCTGCGCGGTCAGCGCACCGCGTCCGTGATAGCCGCGCGCCACCTGAACGCCTGCCAAATACAGCTCGCCCACCACCGATTCCGGCACCGGACGCAGCCGCTCGTCGAGGACCAACACCCGGCTGTTCGCGACCGGTCCCCCGATGGGCGATGGCCCCGACGCCGCCGGATCGACCGGCGCGTGGGTCGCGTGCACCGTGAATTCCGTAGGGCCGTAGAGGTTGTGCAGTTCGGCGTCGCACACCGCGGCGAAGGTGGCCGCCGCCGCGCCCGTCATAGCCTCACCGGCGACGAAAACCGTACGCAGCGAGGAAATCTCGGCGGGCTCGACCAATCCGGCGAATACCGTGAGCATCGACGGCACGAAGGAGGTCATGGTCACGGCCTCGGCTTCGATCACCGAAGCCAGGTAGCGGGCGTCGCGGTGGCCATCATGTTCGGCGACCACGATCCGCGCGCCACGAGTGAGCGGCGCGAACAGCTCCCACACCGACACATCGAAGGTAGCGGGGGTCTTGAACAGGACCACGTCCGCACCGCCGATCCCGTACTCGTCGGCGATCCAGCGAACCTGAGCGGCCATCGACCCGTGCCGCACCGCAACGCCTTTCGGCCTGCCGGTGGACCCGGAGGTGAAGATCAGGTACGCGAGCCCTTCCGCGCGCGGACCGCGATGCGCGGCAGGCGCGGAGTCGATCGCGGGATCGACTCCGCCGACCGCGATCTCCGACACAGCACCGGATCCGTCGACCACGACTACCGGCGCGCCATCGGCCACGGAATCGAGCCCGTCGACCGCCGACACCAACGCGCGATCGGTCACGAAATCGAGCCCGTCGACCGCGAACACCGGCACATCGTCGGTCGCATCCCAGCCGTCGACCGTGCGCGTCAACACACACACAGGCGCGGCCTCGGCCACGATCTGCGCCAACCGCGCCGGGGGCTGCTCGGGATCGACCGGCACATACGCTCCGCCTGCGACGAGCACGGCATACGCGGCGGTGACGAATTCCAGCGAGCGCCGCATGCCGAGCACGACCGTGCGTTCCGCCCCGACACCCGTCGCGGAAAGCGCCCGCGCGAGCCGATCCACCTCTTCGGCGAACTCCGAGTAGGTGCGCGACCGCTGCCCATCGACCACCGCGATCGCATCCGGAGTGCGACGCACCTGTGCGTCGAAGGCATCGAGCACCGTCACCCCGGCATCGGGCCCACCGCGTGCACCCCGAGCCACAGCCGCGCGCAACCCCGCCTCGTCCAACAACGGCAGATCACCCACCGCCGCATCCGGATCGGCGACGATCCCTGCGAGCAATCGCGACAGCCATCCGGCGAGTTCGATGATCGTGTCCGCATCGAAAAGATCCGTCGCGTATCCGAATTCGGCAGCGACAGGATCGGACCCGGTGAACCCGCCGAACACCGTCAGCTGAAGATCGAATTTGGTGGCGCCGGTGTCGAGCACCTCGGCCGACACCTCGAGATCCGGCAACGTCAACTCGACCGACGCCGCGTCGTCGAAAGCGAGCAGCACCTGGAACAAAGGATGCCTGGCCTGCGACCGCACCGGATTCACGGCCTCGACCAGCTGCTCGAACGGCAGGTCGGCGTGCCCGAAAGCGGCGAGATCGGTGTCGCGCACCCGCCGCAGCAGCGCGGTGAAGGATTCGCCCGCACGGACGGCGGTCCGCAGCACCAGCGTGTTCACGAACATGCCGATGAGTTCGTCGAGCGCCCGCTCACCCCGCCCGGCCACCGGAGTGCCGATCACGATGTCCGCGCCACCGCCGATCCGCGACAACAGCGCCGCCAGCGCCCCGTGCATCACCATGAACGCCGAAACACCCTGCGCACGTGCGAGTTCGGCGACACCACGCGCCACCGCACCGGGAATCTCGAAGCGGTGCACCGCACCACGCCCCGAGGCGACAGCGGGCCTCTGCCGATCCGTCGGCAGCTCGAGATGATCCGGCGCTTGCGCCAACGCATCGGTCCAGAACGCTAGTTGCCGCGCCGCCCGCGAATCCGGATCCGCGGGCGACCCGAGCACTTCCCGCTGCCACAGGCTGTAATCGGCATACTGCACTTCGAGATCGGCGTAGCGCACCTCGAGACCGGCGTGCCGCGCGGTGTAGGCGAACATCACATCGCGGGCGAGCACCCGCAGTGACAATCCGTCGGCGGCGATGTGGTGCAGCACGATCACCAGCGCACAACTGCCGTCACCCACCTCGAACAGCCGGACCCGCAACGGAATCTCGCGTTCGAGATCGAAACCGGCCGCGGCGAATTCGTCGAGAGCGGCTCCCAGAGCGTCGGCCGCGACGGGCTCAGGCTCGTAGTCCGACACCACATGGGAAACCACCTGCTGGGCGGCGACACCGTCCGGGTGACCCACGGGAAGCGCCGGGAACAGGGTCCGCAGCACCTCGTGTCGATCCACCACATCGGCGAGCGCCCCGCGCAGCGCCGCGACGTCGACCCGTCCGCGCAACCGCACCACGAACGGCATGTTGTAGCCTGCGCCGTCGCGTTCGAACCGGTTCAGGAACCAGATCCGCTGCTGCGCGGGAGACAGTGGAACCAGCGGCGGCCGCGGCCGTGCCCGCAGCCGCGCGGCCGTGGCGCCGCCGGTTCCACCCGCCCGCTCGATCAGCTCGGCGAGGTCGGCCACCGTTGTCGCGGTGAAGACCTCGCGGACGCCGAGCGGGCAACCAAGGTCCGCGCTCAGGCGCGCGGCGACCCTGGTGGCCACCAAACTGTTGCCGCCGAGTGCGAAGAAGTCGTCGTCCCGGCCGACGAGCTCGACCCCGAGCACTTCGGCGAACACCCCCGCCACCGCCGACTCCACCGCGGTCGCGGGCGCGCGGTATTCGATCGCGACCCGTTCGGGCGCGGGCAGCGCGGAACGGTCGAGTTTGCCGGAGGCGTTCACCGGCAGCGCGTCGAGCACCACGTACGCGGCGGGCACCATGTAGGCGGGCAGCGCCCGCGCCGCCGCCGCGCGCAGCGCCGACGGCGTGACGGCGCCCGGCTCGGATTCCACCGCGTATCCGACGAGCTGCTCGCCGACCCCGGCGTCGTCACGTACGACGACGACCGCGCGCACCACCGAATCCACCCCGGCCAGCACCGCCTCGATCTCACCGAGTTCGATGCGAAGGCCGCGCAGTTTCACCTGGAAATCGGTGCGGCCGAGATATTCGAGTGCACCGTTCGCGGTCCAGCGCACCGAGTCGCCGGTGCGGTACATGCGCGCACCGCGCGCGAACGGGTCGGCGACGAACCGGTCGGCGGTGAGGCCGGGCCGGTCGACATACCCTCGGGCGAGCTGTACCCCCGACAGATACAGCTCGCCCGCGGCGCCGACGGGCGTCGGCCGCAATCGGGAGTCGAGAACGTAGAGCCGGGTGTTGAACACCGGCGCACCGATCGGCACAGTGAGAGTGTCGGCATCGGTGACTTCGTGGTGGGTGACGTCGACCGCCGCTTCGGTCGGACCGTACAGGTTGTGCAGGCGCGCGCCGGTGAGCACGCGTAGTCGCTGTGCGGTGGCGGCGGGCAGCGCCTCCCCTGAGGCGAATACCGTGCGCAGCGTGCCGTCGCGGTCGATGTCGCGGTGCGCGAGGAACGCCTCTAGCATCGACGGGACGAAATGCGCTGTGGTCACCCCGTATTCGGCGATGGTGGCGTGCAGCCGGTCCGGATCGCGGTGCCCGTCGGGTTCGGCGAGCACCAGGGTCGCGCCGACCTGCAACGGCCAGAAGAACTCCCACACCGACACGTCGAAGGTGGCGGGCGTCTTCTGCAACACCACGTCCTCGGCGGTGAGCCGGTAGGTCCGCTGCATCCACACCAGCCGGTTCACGATCGCGCCGTGACCGATCGCGACACCCTTCGGCAACCCCGTCGACCCGGAGGTGAAGATCACGTAGGCCGGGTGGTCCCGCCGCAGCGGCAACCGGCGTTCCCGCTGCGTGACAGGGGTATCCGAGATCAGGCCCCGGTCGAGGGCGAGCACCGTGCAGCCGTCGAATTCCGGTTCG
The DNA here is from genome assembly GCF_015674855.1 of Nocardia bovistercoris. Lineage (GTDB taxonomy): Bacteria > Actinomycetota > Actinomycetes > Mycobacteriales > Mycobacteriaceae > Nocardia > Nocardia bovistercoris. Next base: position 81,197 of record NZ_JADMLG010000019.1, read on the forward strand.
CTTCCCGCCGCGCACAGGAGCAACGCCGGACGGGCGGTGGCGAGGATGTGACCGGTGCGCTCGACCGGATGGTCGGGATCGAGCGGGAGATACGCACCACCCGCCGCCACCGTCGCGTACATGGCGACGACCAGGTCAACCGACCGGCGGATGTGCAAGGCCACCAGCGTCTCCGGTCCGACCCCGGAGGCGATCAGCCGCCGCGCGAGCCCGCGGACCCGAGCGGCGAGTTCACGGTAGGTGAGCGCGACCCCCGCCGCGCGCAGGGCGACCGCGTCGGGTGTGCGTGCGACCTGCGCCTCGAACAGTGCGATCAGCGTGGCGTCCGCGCCGACCGCGCCCGCGACGTCGAAGTCGGTGGCGTTCCAGATCTCGGTGCTGACCTCGACCTCCAACGCGGTCGCGGCGTCGACCGAGATCACCGGCGCGTCCGGTTCGAGACCGGCGAGGCGCTCCAGATAGTCGAGGAAGCGCGCGTGGTGGCGGGCCAGGTCGTCGTCGCGGTAGAGGTTCGGGTTGGCCTCGAAATCGACGTGCACGCTGTCGCGCTCGCCGTAGTACACGTTGAGGCTCAGATCCTCGACCGGCCCGGTCGAGAGCACGTGATAACGCCCCGAGGTCGTGCCGAGGGTGAGATCACTGCTGAACAGCATGATGTTGGCCAGCGGGCCGAACAGCGCGCGGCGCGCGGGCCTGCCGTCGTGTTCGGCGTCGCGGCGGATGTCCTCGTGCCGGTAGCGCTGATGACGCAGCGCGCCCGCCACCTCGACCCTGGTGGCGCGCAGCAGATCACCCCAGCTCACCTCGGGTCCGACGCCGACCCGCAGCGGCACGATATTGGACAGCATGCCCGCCGAGCGTCGCATGACCGCCGTGGTGCGCGCGGTGACCGGCAGGCTCAGCACCACGTCGTCGCGATCGGTGAGGCGTCCGAGGTATCCGGCGAACGCGGCGAGCAGGACCACCGCGATGGTGGAATCCTGACTCGCGGCCAGCGCGTTCATCCGGTCGACCAGCGGCTGCGGCAGCGCTCGCCCGACGATGAGGTTGTGCGCCGAGCGCGCGGCCGTGCGGCCGTCGAGGCTGGTCGGCGCGTCGAGTCCGGCGACGCGTTCGGCCCAGTGCGCCCGGTCGGCGCCGAAGCGGCTGCTGTCGCGGTAGGCGAGTTCGCCACGCACCAGCGCGTCGAGGTCGCTCGCCCGCACCGGTTCCGGTTCGGCGCCGAGTACGCGCGCGGTGTAGCGCTCGGCGACCCGCATGGTGTTGGTCAGCGCGCCGAATCCGTCGAGCACGATGTGATGGGCGCGCAGGTACCAGAAGTAGCGCTGCTCGGCGATGCGCAGCACCGCGCCCGCGAACAGCCGGTCGCGCAACAGATCCACCGGTGCGCTCGCGTCGGCGCGCATCCAGGCGTGCGCGGCGGCCTCGGGGTCGTCGTGCGCACGGAGGTCGATGAGGGGGATGTCGATGCGCAGCGCGGGGTCGACGCACTGATAGGGCTCGCCGTCGCGGACGCCGAGGCGCACCAGCGTCGATCCGTAGTCGAGCGCGGCGGCGCGGGAGACCTCGGCGAGTACGCCCGCGTCGAGTTCGCCGCAGACGTCGACGTATTGGGCGATGTTGATCGGCGTATCCGGGTCGAGCAGTTGGGCGTACCAGAGTCCGAGTTGCGCGGGGGCAAGGGGAAACGGGGTCGGATCGGATGTCGCGGGGGGCGCCGCCTCCTCATGCAGAGCGCTGAACCCATTCGAGTCCGTACCGTGCACCAGAGCCTCCTCGATCGGTGAAACAACAGCAGCCGAACACTTTTCGGGCAGCACGAAACAAGCCGCCGTGTGGGCAGCACGAAATAGGCGCCGTGCGGACGTGCCGACACGGGGCATGGATGCCACCACTGGTGATTCGACGAATGCGCGGGACGTGAGCACGTCACCGGCGCGGGATCCAACAGATGTGCGTTGCGACGAGTTCGGTGACCGCCGTGGTCACCGCCGCGGCGGGCCGTTGCCGCCGTCGGTGTGTCTAGCCCTTGATCTTTCCTCCAACTCCGTCACCGTCGCGCCGGTCCTGCGCTGCGGCGATGTTTCGTGCGTCACACTAATGTGACCCGTGCATTGCGAACACTAAGCCCAAAGGTAATAAAAAGGAACCAATTCCATCAAAATCGTCTGGACGCTTGACCAAGGGGTTCGAGGTGGCGAAAAAGTCGGGGCACGCCTGTAACGGCGACCACATAACGGCCACATATGTGAGCTGTAACACTCACCGGTACGAACCCTAGGAGCCGGAACGTTGCATCCGCGTTGCATCGGCTCCGAGACGCCGGTCGAGCACTCGAATCTTGGCTTCGATCTGGGCATACAGCGGCGAACTCCGATCCACCGTCGCCCGGTAGGCGGCCCACGCCGCGGCATCGTCGCGCCCCTCAGGCCCTGCGGTCCACCGGCGCAGCACCGCCGAGTCGGTGGAGCCGAGCACCGCGGTGCGCAGCCGCACCCGCAGCTCGTCGCGGATGTCGATAATGCCCGGAGCGGTGGACCGAGGCAGCACCGGACCGGCGTACAACCGTAATGCATAATCGACATCACCGGAATCGAGGGCCGCGCGCAACGCCTCGACATCGGTTGCCACGTGCACCCGCAAACGGTATGGCCGGGAACCGAACACGTTCGACCCGACCACGGCGCGCAGCCGCGACATGGCCGCGCGGATGGTTCCGTTGTCCAGATCCGTGTCGTCGAGCAGCAGCGCGAGATGATCCGCGCCGAGCCCCTCGGGATGTTCGGCGAGCAGCAGCAGGATCTCGGCGTGCCGCTGCGACAGCGCCGAGCGTTCACCGGAGATCGTGACCTGCGGCTGCCCGAGCCCGAGCACGTCGAGTCCGATACCGCCCGATTCGCCCGCGGCCGACTCCCGCCGCAGCTCCCTCGGGCGGCCGTGCTGCTGGGCCCGCATGGCGGTGAGCACCAGATCCATTTCCGCTGCCGTGGCCGCCGCCTTCACCAGCGCGAGGATCTCCGGCTTGGCGACCCGCACCCCGCCCGCGATCATCAGTACACCGACCAGCCTGCCGTCAGGATCGTGCACCGGCGCCGCTGCCCCGGTGATCTGGTGCATGCGGTGCAGGAAGTGTTCCGGCCCGTGGATCCAGGTGGCCCGCCCGGTGCGGATCACGAGCCCGACCGCATTGGTCCCGATGCGCCGCTCGCTCAGGTCGTCGCCCGCACGCAGGCCGATCTCGGCGGCGGCGTTCACCTGGTCGGCATTGCCGTGCACGGTGAGCACCCGACCGAACTGATCGGCGACCACGACGATCAAACCCGTTCGCGCGGTGTCCTGTACGAGTAATTTGTCGATCAGCGGCATGAGGGGGGCAATTGGATGCGCGTCGCGATAGCGCTGTAGGTCGGCGCCGCGCAATCCGCGCTCGCTCAACACGTCCATCGGGTCTATTCCGCCGCGCAGGCTGCGCAACCAGGATTCGAGGACGAGCGGGCGCAGCAAACCGGCTAGCTGCGACAGTTGTTCACCGCCCGCGCTGAGATATCCGTGCGCCTGTGCGGCATATGCTTCGAGGGCGCCGAGTTGTGCACCCGGTTCCACCGTCGATCGATTGCCGCTTGGCCGTGGGGGCCACCCACCTGCTGGATTGCTGACCATTTGCCTTTCTTTCCGCCCCAAACTGTACCGGCGGGATTTCGCAGGCAAGCTCGGTTGGGACGGTTTGTCCGGCAGGTCACATCCGGTCACCTCCATCCGGAAATGTGACCCATTCGTCTTTCGCATTATGCGGCGAAGTGGTTCGCGACCTGCTGCGCGAGCATCATCACCGTAGCCTGCGGCCCGCGACTCAACGCCACCGGCGCCACCGACAGATCGACCACCGACACCCCGCGCACCCCGCGCACCCGGCACCGCTCGTCGACGACCGCCCGCTCGTCGTCGGCCGCACCCATCCGGCAGGTGCCCGACAAGTGTTGCGATGTAGCGAGATCGGCGTACAGCGCGCGATCCTCGACCCGCCCGCGCCACCCCGGCGACAGCCGCGCGCCCGGTATCGCGGCGATCAGATCGGCCGCGAGCGCCACCCCGGCGCGCAACGCGTCACGATCCGACGCCGAAGACAGATACCGGTGCTCGAGCCGAGGCGGCGCCGTCGGATCGGCCGAGACCAGCCGCAACCGCCCCGCCGCGCGCGGACGCATCAACGCGACGCCGACCCGATGCGTATCCGGGTCGGCGCCGAACCCGAAGGCATACGGGCGGATCTCGATCGCGTCGTGGTGCAACACGTACTCCACCGGCACTCCGGTCCCGCGCGCGATGCCCGCGCGCCGGTACTCGACGCCGATCTCGGGATGATCGGTGAACCACTCGCCCACCGGCGCGGGCGCCACCACGGGAATCCCGAGTTCGCGCAGCCGCGTCGGATCGCCGATACCCGAACGCAGCAGCAGCGCCGCCGATTCCACGGCGCCCGCGCACACGACGACCCGATCCGCGTCGAGCACGCCTGCCCGCCCCCGCGCCACGAACTCGACACCGACCGCGCGATCACCGCGAAACCGGATGCGGGTCACCGTGATCGCACCCGCGACCGTCAGATTCGGCCGCCCGGCGACGGGCAGCAGACAGGCCGGGCCGGTGCCGACGAGAACACCGTCCTCGACATTGCACGGCACCGGACCGAATCCGATCCTCGGCAGCGATTCCGGCGGGGCGTTCAGATCGGGTATTTCCGGAAAACCCGCGGCGGCGGCAGCGGCCGCGAATTCGAGACCGGCCGGTGCCGGATTCGACGTTCGCCGCACGGGAACCGGACCGTCATCCCCGTGACCGGGCGCGGCGCCGAAATCGAGATCGCGCTCGATTTGCCGGTACACCGGAAAAACAGCATCGGGAGACCACAGCGCCGAGCCGCCGACCGCCGCCGACCACGCCGCGAAGTCCTCGGCAATCGCCCGCACGAAATAGCCACCGTTCACCGCGCCGGACCCGCCCAGCAAACGACCGCGCACGAGTTCGGCATCGACATCGCGCGACCCGGAATCCGGGCCCGCATCGGCGAGCCGCGCCGGATACCGCCACACCCACGGCGACTCCGGTCCGATCGGCATCACATCGGCCCGCAGCACCTCGGAGGGCACCGCGCGCACATCCGACCACACCGGGCCCGCCTCGACCACGTGCACCCGATGCTCGGGACGCTCGCTCAGCCGCGCGGCCAACAGGCAGCCCGCGGTCCCGGCGCCGACGATCAGCGTATCGACCACGAGCGGCGCGTCCTGCGGCTCAGCGCGACGGCACGGTCGGTTTGAGCGCCTCGAGACTGCGCGCCCGGAACGCGCCGAGCCACAGCCCGGTGCCGTAGGCGATGTCGTCGAGACGTTTGTAGGCCAGATAGCGGAACGGGTCGAGGCCGCCCGCGTCGCGGTGGGTGAACCAGTCGGCGAAGCCGTCGGCCACCGCCATGGTCACCGCGATATTGCGGATCCGCCGCGAACAGATCATCGCCACCAAGGTCACCGGCCAATAGTGCCTGCACATCGCCGAGGCAAGCCGCCACAAGCCCGCGAAGAAGCCGCGCGCGAGGTAGACGGCCGCGATCCTGGTCGGGTTGTCCAGTTCGGTGAAGACCCGCCGCAGCCGGATCAGCGCCGTCAACAGGGTGACCAGTCCGCCGAACAGCCCCCACTTCGACAACGTGGCGAACAGGAAGGCCGCGAGCACCGTCCAGGACGGCACCGAGAGCGGTGAGACCATGCTCGGGTCGTGCCGCTCGCCGAGCGGCGCGGCGCCGGTGCCGTAGAACAGCTTTCGGCCGAACCAGGCGCGGAAGGAGATCCGGTGGTCGTGGGCCACGTGCGCGGCCGGTTCGTAACGCAGCCGCCAGCCCGCCTGCTCGAGCCGCCAGCACAGGTCGACGTCCTCGGCCACGTGCATGGACTCGTCGAATCCGCCCTCGGTGAGCAGCGCGCGCCTGCGCACCAGCAGCGCAGCGCTCGGCACGTAGGACACAACGCCGCGCGAATGCACCGCCGCCTCGCGCCTGCCGAGGTCGAGCGAGGACCTGGTGTGCTCGTAGCGCGCCAGCGCGTTGGACTCCGAATCCAGCGCGACGATGCGCGGCGCGACGAGCGCGACCTCGGGATCGCTGAAATGGCCGAGCATGACCTCGAGCCAGCCGCTGCGCGGCACCACGTCGGAATCGAGGAAGGCGACGAATTCGGTTGTCGCCGCCCGCAGCCCCGCGTTGCGCGCCGCGGCAGGCCCCTGCTTGCGGTCGTGGCGTAGCACCGTCACCCGGCAGCGGCTGCCTCGGCCGTCCGGAATGCGCACCGGCTGATCGGAGCCGTCGTCGACGACGATCACATTGTGTCCGCGCAGCACCGCGAGCAACCGGGCGAGACCGTCCGGGTTGTTGTGCAGCGGGACGATGACGGTGACGTCCTCCGGCGAGGGCAGCAACCGCGGGCGCGGGTTGCCGACGCCGGAGTCGAGCAGCCGTCTGGCAACGACGGCCGACTTGGGGCCGGTGACCTCGAGATACCCGTCGCCGATCATCTCGGCGGCCTCCGGGGCAAGTCGCAGCAACCGGGCGGGCGATCCGCCGATCAGGATGCGCCCCCCGGAGTATGCGCGTACTCGGGGATCGATCCGCACCCCGAATCCGTCGGGCAGGCGATCATGGCGCATTCCTGGCATGCTAGGCGGAGATTCGCGCGCGGGCATCATCGGTCCGGAAAATAGGCCGGAATTCCACGTGGAGTACCACGTCGAAGTCCGTCCGAACGGTCCGCGCGACCGACCGCGCCGAAGTCCGTCACATCCACCGTAATTCGTTTGCGACAGGGTTGCGGCAACTCGAAATCCCTCACTCGGCTACGAACGGGCAATTCTCGAATCCATCCTTGACGTTGGTCATCTTTCGGATTACCAGCACATCACCGGCAACTCGAAAGGCGGCGGCGTCGGCGGGCTTCGAGCGGCACATCAGGAAGCGGGTACATCGGGCGGGTACATCGAAAAGCGGGCACAGCACCGCCCGACCGCGGGACCACCCCCGCGTCAGGGCCGGACGGACTGCGCCACCACGGGCGCAGTACCCGCGGCGCCGAAGGTGCTCCGGCGCGCCGACGATCATCTCACCCCGAGCCCGTTGCGCAAACGCCCGGATGCACGGCGTGGCGCGTCGACTCAGCGCGTCGTGCGCCGGGTTCCACCGGGGCGGAACCGGACACGCACGCCGCACTCTAGACTTCGCGGTGGAGAACAGCTGAACAGAACGTGCCGGCGCCGATGCCGGCGGTGGTAGAGGTGGCATGGGAGTCGGACGAATGCAGGCGAGCGGGGGCGGCAATACGCTGTCGGAGTCCGAGATCGTCGAGGCGGCACTGCGCGTGGTCCGCGAGGACGGCGTGGAGAAACTATCGATGCGTCGGCTCTCCCGCGAACTCGGCGTCTCGCCGATGGCCCCGTACTACTACGTCGCCGACAAACGGGAATTGCTCGACCTGGTCGCCACCGCGGCGTTGACCGGGGTGCGCACGCCGCCGCCGGAGTCGGGGTCGTGGCAGCTCCGCCTGCGCGAACTCGTCGACCAGATCGACGAGAAACTGCGCAAGCATCCCGGACTCGGCGACATTCTGATCGAGCAGATGCTCGGCAAACAGCTCGACCTGATCACCGCGATCATGGAGATCCTGTTCGAGGCGGGATTCGGCGACCGCAATGTGCTCGCCGCGTACGCCACCATCCACACCTATCTGTTCGGCCGTCGCCGGGTGAATCCGCGCGAGGCCACCACATTGGCGGACGTCGCATTGCCCGACCCGGTGTCGAGAGCCGCGAAATACATCTCCGACCTGCGCGGAAAATATGTCTACGACTTCGGCATGGAGGTGCTGATCGCCGGGCTGGAGGCCCAACTTGTCCGGCAGGGCGACGCCGACGTACGATAAAACTGAAACACGTTCTAGTTTTCGAGAGGGCGAGATGACAACCGTCGAAGTTCCACACGGGTCGCGTTCGGTCGTGCTGCGAGTATCGGCCGTCATCGCCGAAACGGCCGACACCCACTCGCTGGTCTTCGACGTGCCCGAGGAATCGCGGGACCGCTTCGACTACAAGCCGGGGCAGTTCCTCACCCTGCGCATCCCGAGCGACCTGACCGGTTCGGTGGCGCGCTGCTACTCGCTGGCCAGCTCACCGCACACCGACGACAAACCCAAGGTCACCGTCAAACGCACCGCGGGCGGCTACGGCTCGAACTGGGTGTGCGACAACGTCGAAGCGGGCGACCAGATCGAGGTGCTGCCGCCGTCGGGCGTGTTCACCCCGAAGAACCTCGACGACGACCTGCTGCTCTTCGGCGCGGGCAGCGGCATCACTCCGGTGATCTCCATCCTCAAATCGGCGCTGGCCCGCGGCGGCGGACGCGTCGTGCTCGTCTACGCCAACCGCGACCCCGACGCCGTCATCTTCGCCGCCGAACTCGCCGAACTCGCCGCCAAGAATCCGCAGCGGCTGGTCGTCATCCACTGGCTGGAAACCCTGCAAGGGCTGCCGACCGCCGACGCGCTGGCCGCCCTCGTCGCCCCCTACGCCGAATACCACGCCTACATGTGCGGCCCGGCGCCGTTCATGGACCGGGTGCACGACGCACTCGCCGGACTCGGCGTACCCCGCGCGCGCACCCACGCCGAAGTGTTCAACTCCCTCGCGGGCGACCCTTTCGCCGACCACGCGCCGATCGAGGTCAGCGAAGCCGACGCCGCCGACGCCGCCACCGTGGAAGTGGAGCTCGACGGACAGACCCACGAACTGTCGTGGCCGCGCAACCAGACCCTCGTCGACATCATGCTCGCCAAGGGCATCGACGTGCCCTACTCCTGCCAGGAAGGCGAATGCGGGTCATGCGCCTGCACGGTCGTCGACGGCGAAGTGGAGATGGGCAACTCCGAAATCCTCGACCCCGAGGACATCGCGAACGGCTACATCCTCGGCTGCCAGGCGCGTCCGGTCACCGACCGGTTGAAGATCCAGTTCTGAATCAGCGCGCGCGATAGGCGGCGCGTTCGGCCGGATCCAGGTGTTCGGTCGCGTACGACAGCGCCGTGCGGCCCAGCGCCGCCGCGTGCGTATCGAGGAACCCGGTCAGCAGCGCGCGGTCAACGCGCTTGCCGACCTCGCGCAACATCCAACCCACCGCCTTCTGGATCAGATCGCGGCGGTCGGCGAGTAACTCCTCGGCAAGGGCGAGAGTGGTCGAAGCGTCACCGGCCTTGATGAAGGCGAAGGTGGCCAACAACGCCACCCGGCGCTCCCACAGCGAATCCGAACGCGCCAACTCGAACAGCAGATCGCGCGGACGGTCCAACAGCCACGGGCCGAGCACGTGCTCCGCCGACACGTCGACCAGATCCCAGTTGTTCACCCGCCCCCGATACACCGCGTCCAGATAGCGCCGCACGATCTCGGCCTGCGCGTCCACATCGCGGGTGCGCGGCTTCGCGGCCCTGGCGAATCGAGCGTTCAGAATCACCAGACCCGCCAGCCGATGCTCGTGCACCTCGCTGTCGAGCAAGGCGTCGATCTCGTCCAACGGCAGCTCCGCGAACCGCTTCGCCACCGCGCGAGTCGCGGGCACCCGCACACCGAGGAAGACATCACCTTCCCCGTACTCCCCCGGCCCGGTCTTGAAGAACCGCCCCAGATTTCGCGCGTCCTCGGGATCGGCGACCTCCGCCAACGCGGCCCGAACCGCTTCGGCCGTAGCACTGTTCACGACATGACCGCCGATCCGCCTGCCCGTCCCGCACTGTCGGCGCCATACCTGTCCTCCGCACTCGCGGCATCACACCCCGCGCCACCCACGACAACGCAGCCCGCGGCACTCACGGCAACGCGACCAGCGCCACTCGAAGCTGCGCGGCCGGCGCCACCCACGACAACGCCGCCAACGCCACCCACAGCAACACCGCCAACGCCACCCACAGCAACACCGCCAACGCCACCCACAGCAACGCGACCAGCGCCACTCAAGGCTGCGCGACCAACGCCACCCACGACAACGCCGCCAACGCCACCCACAGCAACGCGACCAGCGCCACTCAAGGCTGCGCGACCAGCGCCACCCACGACAACGCCGCCGGCGCCACTCACGGCAGCGCGCCCAGTGTTCGACCGGAGTCGAAAGCAGCTGCGGCCGAGGGTAATCGGCCGGGGCGACCACTGTTGAGCACCCGCACCTCGCCCGTGCCGGGCCGGTCGGCGGGGCGGTCCAGTGCGTCCATGCGCCGGATCGTTTGCGCGGCAACGGCTTGCGCGCTGTCGAAGAGCCGGACCCCCGGTGGCAGCGCCGCGAGGATGGTGTCGACGACGAGGGGGTAGTGGGTGCAGCCGAGGACCACGCCATCGACATCGGCCGGGGTCTGTTCGGCGGCGCGGGTGATGGCGTCCTTGGCCGCGACCAGATCACCGCGGTCGATCGCGTCGGCCAGACCGTGGCAGGCCACCCCGGTCACGTGCGCGCCACCGCCGAACCGCTCGATCAGATCCGCCTGGTACCGGCTCGCGGTGGTGGCGGCCGTGGCCCATACCGCGACCGAAGCGCAGACCGCCGCGGCCGGCTTGATCGCGGGCACGGTGCCGATCACCGGGACCTCGGCGCCGACCTCGGCCCGCACCTGCGCCAGGGCCGTGACGCTGGCCGTATTACACGGCAACACGATCACCTCGGCGCCGTGGCGCAGCGAGGTGCGCGCCGCGTCGACCACGCGATCGACCACCCACGGTTCCGGTTTCGGTCCCCACGGCGCGCCGTCGGGGTCGGTCTGCAAGAGGAGGTCGACATCGGGCCGCAATTTGCGCAGCCATGCCGCCGTTGGCAGCAACCCCAATCCGGAATCGATGAGCGCGACGATCACATCGACCACCGTATTACAAGGTCGTCGCGGGCCTTGACACGGCCGTGATCAGCGATCGACGCAGCTGACGATGCTCTCCCCGGTCTTCAATGTGCGCCGCGCCGACGCGGTGGCCCGTTCGGTGGCGACCTTCCAGGTGGGGCCGGTGGCCTTGGCCTGCACCGTGCGGTACCGCCCGGACTTCGATACGACCTCGCAGGTCACGGTGACCGTGTAGTCGGCCGACGCGACGCCGGTAGCGACGGTTGTCAGCGCGGCCGCCGACAGGACGACGGTCGCGAGCACCCTGAGAACATGCGACATGTGTTTCCCCTCCCGATTACGAGTATCGCTCGCCGCAACGGATCGGGCTCCCCATCCGAAGTCGCCGCACGGCGCGACCGACACTAGCAGAACGAGAACCCGACCGGCCGTGTCGTTTTCCGCTCGAGGGCAAAATCGGACCTGGCACAGGCGAATCGGGTTCTCGTCCGGTGTGAACTACGTCGCGGTGAGCAGTTCCGCGACCGGCGTGGCCGCGGCGACCTTGGCGCGCATCTTCATGACCGAGCCCGTCATACCCGCACCGACCACGCCGGTGAGCGCGCCGCCCTGGGAGAAGTAGGCGAGGAATTTGCGGCCGTCGTCGCTGACCACGTCGACGGTGTCGCCCGCGCCGGGAGTGCCGAGCGCCTGGATCTTGATCTCGTACTGGTCGCTCCAGAAGTACGGGACCCGGACCGCCGTCGGCAGATCGGCTCCCAGCAGCGCGCAGGACAGGATCTTGGCCTGTTCACCGGCGTTGGTCCAGTGCTCGACCCGCTTGCGGTCACCGGTGTCGTGCAGCCAGGCCGCGACGTCGCCGACCGCCCAGACCCGGTCGGCCGAGGTCCGGCCCACCTCGTCGGCGAGCACGCCGCCGCCCGCGGTCGGTTCGGCCAGTTCGATCCCGGAATCGACGAGCCAATCGGTGGTCGGCCGCGATCCGACGCCGATGACGACCAGATCCGCATCCACTTCCGAACCGTCCGAGAGCCGCGCACCGCGCACCTTGCCGGAATCTCCGATGAGGGTGTCGAGCCCGATGCCGCAGCGCAGGTCGACGCCCTCGGCGCGGTGCAGCCGCGCCACGAGTCCGCCGATGGTTTCGCCGAGCACCGACGCGAGCGGGGTCGGCTGCGGTTCCACCAGCACCACGTCGAGCCCTTCGGCGCGCAGGCTCGCCGCGACCTCGCACCCGATGAAGCCCGCGCCGACGATCAGCGCCGATTTCGCGGCGGTCGCGTCGGCGCGCAGGGCGAGAGCGTCGGCGTGGTCGCGCAGCACGTGCACGCCGGTGAGTTCGGGCAGTCCGGGCAGGCGGCGCGGGCGCAGTCCGGTGGCGATGACGAGGTGCTCGTAGGCGAGGGTTTCGCCGTCGGCGAGGATGACCGTGCGCGCGGCCGTGTCGACCGCCTTCGCCGCGCTGCCGAGCCGCAGTCGGATCTGCTTCTCTTCGAAGAATTCGGCCGGACGCAGCGTGGTGTCCTCGGTTTCGCCACGTACGAACTGCTTGGACAGCGGCGGGCGGTCGTAGGGCAGCAGCGGTTCCTCACCGACCAGGACCAGTTCTCCCTCGTATCCCGCTCGCCGCAGTTCCTCGGCGGTACGCAGGCCGGAGAGCCCGGCTCCGACGATCACGATCGGCGCTGTCATGCGGCCTTCCCTTCACCCGTTGGTAACGAGCACCCTAACGTCTGCTTGGTAGAAACGGTGTTCCTACATCCGCGCATGGATCGGGTGATCGCCGAACCATCGTATCCACGCACCCGACCCCTCCGGTGCTGCCGATTCGGTCACACCGGACAAACAGCCGCGAAGTGGGAGAATGCCCGCGACGGACACAGCAGAATTGAAACTCACACGTTTCCAATTTCGGGCGCGACCGCGTGATACTGATCCCCGGTGCAGATTCCGACGATCGATCGAAATCTTGTCTTCCGCACTCTCGGCGCCACGCTGATCAGCAGCGTGGCCGCGCTTCTCACCGTGGGATCCGGCCCCGCAACGGCCGGACCCCTATACCCCTTACCCGATCCCGACCCCATCTATGCCACCCCGTCCGATATCGCCGAAAAATCCCCCGGCGAGGTCATCGCCACCCGCGCGATGCCCCCGCTGATCACCTTCCCCGGCAGCACCGTCACCCTCGTGAAATTCCGCTCCACCAATTCGCGCGGACTCCCCATCGCGGCCACCACCACCGTGCTCACCCCGCAATGGCGAGCCCCCGACGGCCCGCTGCTGTCCTACCAGCACGTCATCAACGGCCTCGGCACCCAGTGCGCGGTCTCCCGCGAGCTCTACACCACCGACCCGAATCTCCAGATCCGCGAAGCCGTCGCGCTCAACGCCGCGCTCGCGCGGGGCTGGAGCGTCGCGCTGCCCGACCATCTCGGGCCGACCTCCGCCTACGGCGCCGCCCGCCTCGGCGGCCAGATCACCCTCGACGGCATCAGAGCCGCGCGCGCCGTCCCCGACCTCGGGCTGCGCGCGAGTCCGGTCGCGATGGCCGGATACTCCGGCGGCGGGATGGCCACCGCGTGGGCCGCCGCGCTCGCCCCGCGCTACGCGCCCGAACTGAAGATCGCGGGCGCCGCGACCGGCGGCGTGCCCATGAACCTGGTGCGCATGATCGAAGGGATCGGCACCAACCCGCACCCGGCCTTCGGACTCGTCATGGCCGCGGGCATCGGACTCGAACGCGAATACCCCGACAGATTCCCACTCAGCGAATCGATGAACGCCAGAGGTCTCGCGGCCAGAGAGAGCGTTTCCAACGGGTGCACCAACGATATTCTCGCCGTCGGCGCGGGCCGCAGCGTCACCGAATTCGCGAACAGCATGCGCTTGGTGACCGACGCCGACGCGCGCGCCGTGGTCGAGGAGAACAGCCTCGAACTCTTCGACGGCGTACCCGAAATGCCGATATTCGAATGGCATTCGGCCACCGACCCGCTGATCCCGGTGGACGCCATCCTCAATACCAACCGGCGCTACTGCGCGGCCGGGGTGCGGCTCCAGTCCGAACAGCTGCTGTCACCGGAACATATGACGACCGCGGTACTCGGCATACCCGCCGTCGTCACCTGGCTCGACGCCCGATTCCGCGGCGACCCGGCGCCGTCCAACTGCTGAACGAACTCACGACTCGTCGAGGAAATCGACGATATCGCGGGCGAATCGGGGATGGGTGATCGCGGCGACATGCCCGACATTCGGGTAGATCGACAGCAGCGAACGAGGAATTCCGTCGGCCGTGCGACGGAAACTCTCGGTCGAATAGAACTCGTCGCGCTCACCCCCGATCACCAAGGTCGGCGCCTTGATATCCCCGAGGCGGTCCGACAGGTCGAAAGCGTCCTCGGCGCGCACGAAAGCCAGTGTGTCGGCGGGATTCCGGGGACGCACGAACGGATCGAACAACCACATCGCCGCGGTGATCAAGCGATCCTTCACCGCCGCCGAATGCGGAGCCATGTGATGCAGCGCACGCCTGCCCGCAGCCGCCGCCTCCGCGTAATTCATCTGATCCGCACGCGCCTGCTCCTCCAGCCGATACCCCGACGCCGCGACCACGAGCCGCCGCACCACCCCCGGATGATCGGCAGCCAACTGCAACGCCACCGACCCGCCGGAAGAGATCCCCAGCACATCGACGGCGGCCCCGAACTCCGCGTCCAACGCCCGCGCGTGCTCCGCCGCGATATCGGCCATGCTCGTCCCCGCCGCCATCCCCGGCGCCCGCGTCACCGCGTACACCCGAAACCACCGAGCCAACGGCCCCAAGGTCTTGATCTCGGAATTCCGTATCCACCGCGACGGATTCGCGTGATCGGGACTGAACCACCGCAGGAACACCAGCGGCGGACCGGCCCCGAACGCGAAGTACGGCAGATCATGCGCCAAGACGCCCTCATCGACCGCCAAAGCACCGTCGAGTTTGCTCATACCCCCATACTCACCGACCCGACCGGATTCCGTCGCCCGATACCGCCCGATAGTCCGCCACGGACACCCGAACGTCACCACCGCCCCGAACAACAGGCCCGCCCGAGCCGCACTCCGATCCGTTCGTCCCGACACTCACCACCGGGCGGAGACCGACCGAATCGCGATCCCGCTCCCCACGCGGACCTACAGCAGCGAGATCTGGAGATCGAGGCCCGCGTCGAGGAGGCCCGCGTGCCCCAGTTCAGGGTCGATCTCGTCCTCGAGCCCCAGCGCGCGCACCAGACCCGTGTTGACCGCGTTGCCCTTGGCCAGATCCACATCCACCGACAACGACGCGTCGACCAGAACCTCGGTGTCCGCGCCCGTGGCGAACGCGGTACCGAGCGCTTCATTCACGACCGTGATGAATTCCTTCGTCAGCTCGAACCCGCCGTCCGCGAGGATCAAGGTCGCGGTGCTCGCCCCGTCGTCCTTGACGACCTCCGCGTGCGACACATCCGCCGCCGTCCCGATCCGCACATTGCGCCGCCCACCGAGTGACCCCGTGAGCACCCCTTTGTCCAGATCGACCGACAAATTCGAGGCGACGACTTTCTTGGCCCCCGCCGCCAACGCGATCCCACCCCGTACCAACACCACCCCGCCGACATTCCGCCCCCGCCAGGTGATCTTGCTCCCCGCCGCCACCGGAAAATTCACCCCGCCATCCACCTCGGAAGCCCCCTGCACCGCCGAAACCACAACCCCCGCCGCATCCAGATCCAACCCGCTCCCCAAATCCACCGTGAGCCCGACCCCACTCAACGCAGCAGCCTCCCGCTCCACCGGATCAGCCTGAGCCACAACAGATCCCACCCCCAAAGCAGCCACAACCGCCACCACCCCGGTAAATCCCCCGACTACCCTCCGAACAATCCCCATAAACCCGACTCCCATCACTCTCGACACAAACCGACACAGATCGATTCATATTCGAAGCGACATACTCCCCGGATCGGAAATACCCCAACCGGAACACAACCTCGAATTCGGCCCCACCCGCTTCCGTTACCACACAATGCTATTCGGTCGATTTCGGATGCCCCGCACCTGCGTAAGTAATCCATGCGGTGCGACGCTCGTCATCGATCAAGTACCAGATGCGCCCACCGCCGGTGACCTCGTACTGCCAGCGCTCGACCACGCACCCTTTCCAGGTGGCCGATCCCAGCACTCCCTTCAGGCGATGCTGCCTATCCGAATTCCCAACTCCCCGTGGACTCGCTCGAATCGCATCAAAAGCGCGACGCGTATTCGGACCAGCCTGTTTCGCCAACTGATCCCAGCCGTTGCAGGCTTCCGTCGTAGCGAAACGAAGTTCGTACTCGTCACCCACCGCAGGCGGCGCGACACGATCGCCACGCTTCGGGCTCATTCGGAGAAATCCTCCGTTCCAGGGCGAGGCACAGCTCCGAGATCACCTTCTGGTTCACGGGTCAAGATCGCGAGAAGTTCTGGGTCCGCGTGAATTTCAGCGGTGTGCCGCCATTGGGACAACAATGTAGCCAGCGGACCGAGATTCTCCAGAGCCGCCGCACCGCGCGCCACCTCCACCAGCTCGACAAGGAACTGATCGCGATCAGCGGGCGGCAGAAAGGTCACCCACGGTACGGCATCGGGGAGCGCGTCACGGACCGCCTCGATCCCCAGATTCCGCACGAGCCCCGCAAGCAGGCGGGCGGTGAAATCCACGACAACACCTTCGGCATCCAACTGCGCGATTCGCATGAGCGCCAAATCATCTGCATCGCGCCGACGCAGCCGAATAGCTCGCGCCCGCTCGAGCAGTCGAGTGGTAACAGCAGGCTTGTGCAGTAAATCACTGAACGGAACAACATCGTAGGCCGCACCCATAACATCCACACTACCTCGGATGTCACTGTTTGCCCAACGCTATGACCCGAACCTTCGCCCGGTACCCGGAACGCCGAGCGGCGCCACCCCTCGGGGTGACGCCGTTCGGTTGATCGGGTGATTCAGGGAATCACTTGATGATCTTGGTGACGCGACCGGCACCGACGGTGCGGCCACCTTCGCGGATCGCGAAGCGCAGGCCCTCGTCCATGGCGACCGGCTGGATCAGCTTGACCAGCATCTCGGTGTTGTCGCCCGGCATGACCATCTCGGTGCCCTCGGGGAGGGTAACGACGCCGGTCACGTCGGTGGTACGGAAGTAGAACTGCGGACGGTAGTTGTTGAAGAACGGGGTGTGGCGGCCGCCCTCGTCCTTCGACAGGATGTACGCCTGGCCCTCGAACTCGGTGTGCGGGGTGGTGGTGCCCGGCTTCACGACGACCTGGCCGCGCTCCACGTCCTCACGCTTGATACCGCGAACCAGCAGACCGACGTTGTCGCCCGCCTGGCCCTGGTCGAGCAGCTTGCGGAACATCTCGATGCCGGTGACCGTGGTCTTGGTCTTGTCCGGGCGGATGCCGACGATCTCGACTTCCTCGTTCACGTTGATCACGCCACGCTCGACGCGACCGGTGACGACGGTGCCACGACCGGTGATGGTGAACACGTCCTCCACCGGCATCAGGAACGGCTTGTCGGTCTCGCGGACCGGGTCCGGGATGGACTCGTCGACCGCGGCCATCAGTTCCAGCACCGACTCGGTCCACTTCGGGTCGCCCTCGAGCGCCTTCAGACCGGAGACCCGCACGACCGGCGCGTCCTCGTCGAACTCCTGCGAAGCCAGCAGCTCGCGGACCTCCATCTCGACGAGCTCGAGGATTTCCTCGTCGTCGACCATGTCGGACTTGTTCAGCGCGACCAGGATGTAGGGCACGCCGACCTGGCGGGCGAGCAGCACGTGCTCGCGGGTCTGCGGCATCGGGCCGTCGGTGGCGGCGACCACCAGGATGGCGCCGTCCATCTGCGCCGCACCGGTGATCATGTTCTTGATGTAGTCGGCGTGGCCAGGGGCGTCGACGTGCGCGTAGTGGCGCTTCTCCGTCTGGTACTCGACGTGGGAGATGTTGATCGTGATACCACGAGCCTTCTCCTCCGGCGCCTTGTCGATCTGGTCGAAGGCCGACGCCTCGTTCAGATCCGGGAACTTGTCAGCCAGCACCTTGGTGATCGCTGCGGTCAGCGTGGTCTTGCCGTGGTCGACGTGACCGATGGTGCCGATGTTGACGTGCGGCTTCGTCCGCTCGAACTTCGCCTTCGCCACTTTTGGGTCCTCCTGGACTTGTTGGTGCGTGCATGTGCAGCAGTGCGTGAATCTATCCCCGCGGATGCGAGGATCGGGGTGGTGCTTGCGCCCGGCTGTCCGGGGCCAAGTCTGACACTCGACCCCGTACAGGTCCTATTCGCCGGTCGCCTTGGCGATGATCTCCTTCGACACGTTGGCCGGAACCTCCGCGTACGAGTTGAACACCATGGAGTAGTTGGCCCGGCCCTGGGTCTTGGACCGCAGGTCACCGATGTAGCCGAACATCTCCGAGAGCGGAACCAGCGCCTTGACGACACGGGCACCACTGCGTTCCTCCATGGCCTGGATCTGGCCACGGCGGGAGTTCAGGTCGCCGATCACTTCGCCCATGTAGTCCTCGGGCGTGGTGACCTCGACCGCCATCAGCGGCTCGAGGATCACCGGACCGGCCTTGCGAGCCGCTTCCTTCAGCGCCTGCGAGCCGGCGATCTTGAACGCCATCTCCGAGGAGTCGACGTCGTGGTATGCACCGTCGAGCAGGATCATCTTCAGGTTGACCAGCGGGTATCCGGCGAGCACGCCGTACTGCATGGCGTCCTGCGCACCGGCGTCGACCGAGGGGATGTACTCCCTCGGCACGCGACCACCGGTGACCTTGTTCTCGAATTCGTAGTGCGCGCCGTCCTCGCCGACGAACGGCTCGATGGCGATGATCACCTTCGCGAACTGACCCGAGCCACCCGTCTGCTTCTTGTGGGTGAATTCGAGCTTCTCGACCGGCTTGGTGATGGTCTCGCGGTAGGCCACCTGCGGCTTGCCTACGTTCGCCTCGACCTTGAACTCGCGCCGCATGCGGTCGACGAGGATGTCGAGGTGCAGCTCGCCCATGCCACCGATGATGGTCTGGCCGGTCTGGTCGTCCAGCTTCACCGAGAAGGTCGGGTCCTCTTCGGCGAGACGCTGGATGGCGGTGCCGAGCTTCTCCTGGTCGGACTTGGTCTTCGGCTCGATGGAGACCTCGATGACCGGGTCGGGGAAGGTCATGGACTCCAGCACGATCTGGTTCTGCGGATCGCACAGGGTGTCGCCGGTGGTGGTGTCCTTCAGGCCGATGACGGCGTAGATGTGCCCCGCCTGGGCCTCGCCGACCGGGTTCTCCTTGTTGGAGTGCATCTGGAACAGCTTGCCGAGACGCTCCTTCTTGCCCTTGGTCGAGTTGATGACCTGGGCGCCGGAGTCGACCTTGCCCGAGTACACCCGGACGTAGGTCAGCTTGCCGAAGAACGGGTGCACGGCGATCTTGAACGCCAGCGCCGCGAACGGCTCGGTGACGCTCGCGTCGCGGTGCAGGACCTGGTCCTCGTTGCCGGGGAGGTGACCGTCGGTGCCGCCGTCGTCGAGCGGGGTCGGCAGGTAGTCGATCACGGCGTCGAGCATGGGCTGCACGCCCTTGTTCTTGAACGCCGAACCGCACAGGACGGGGTACAGCTCGGAGTTGACCGTCAGCTTGCGGATCGCGCCCTTGATCTCCTCGATCGTGAGCTCTTCGCCGCCCGCGAACTTGTCGAGCAGGTCCTCGTCCGATTCGGCGACGGTCTCGAGCAGTTCCTCGCGGTACTCCTCGGCCTTCTCCAGCAGATCGGCCGGAATCTCCTGGACCTCGTACTTCTCGCCGAGTTTGGTCTCGCCCTTCCAGACCTTGGCGTTCATCTCGACCAGGTCGACGATGCCCTCGAAGGTGTCCTCCGCGCCGATCGGCAGCTGGATGACCAGCGGCTTCGCGCCGAGGCGCTCCTTGATGGTCCTGACGGTGAAGTAGAAGTCCGCACCGAGCTTGTCCATCTTGTTGACGAAGCAGATACGCGGCACGTCGTACTTGTCGGCCTGACGCCACACCTGCTCGGACTGGGGTTCGACGCCTTCTTTGCCGTCGAAGACGGCGACCGCACCGTCGAGCACACGCAGGGACCGCTCCACCTCGACGGTGAAGTCGACGTGTCCGGGGGTGTCGATGATGTTGATCTGGTTGTCGTTCCAGTAGCAGGTGGTGGCCGCGGAGGTGATGGTGATGCCACGCTCCTGCTCCTGCTCCATCCAGTCCATGGTGGCCGCGCCGTCGTGGACCTCACCGATCTTGTACGTGATACCGGTGTAGAAGAGGATGCGTTCGGTAGTGGTGGTCTTACCGGCATCGATGTGGGCCATGATGCCGATGTTGCGGACCTTGTTCAGGTCGGTGAGCACGTCCTGTGCCACGGAAATCTTCCCCGCTCTGCTTGTCGTAGATCGCTAGGTGGGATCTTGGGGTACGAGACCCTGTCGGGTCATCACTATGTCAACGCCGGAAGCCGCACGAAAGTGCCGTCTCCGACTGTTTCGACCAGGCAGGACGCCTGTCCGGTGGCGACTGGCTGCCGCCACCGCGCGACAGTTGCCTGCCGTGTGCCTTCCCGCGCCGACACGAGCGACGGCCGGGCCGACATCACCAGCGGTAGTGCGCGAAGGCCCGGTTCGACTCGGCCATCTTGTGGGTGTCCTCACGCCGCTTGACCGAAGCGCCGAGGCCGTTGCTGGCATCGAGCAACTCGTTGGCCAGACGCTCGACCATGGTCTTCTCCCTGCGCGCGCGCGAGAAGTTGACCAGCCAGCGCAGCGCGAGGGTGTTGGCGCGGCCGGGACGGACCTCGACCGGCACCTGGTAGGTGGCGCCACCGACGCGACGCGGCTTGACCTCGAGCGACGGCTTGACGTTGTCCAGCGCGCGCTTGAGGGTGACGACCGGATCGGTGCCGGTCTTCTCGCGCGCCTGCTCCAGCGCGCCGTAGACGATGCGCTCGGCGGTGGACTTCTTGCCGTCCAGCAGGATCTTGTTGACCAGCTGAGTGACCAGCGGCGAACCGTAGACCGGGTCGTTGATCAACGGACGCTTGGGTGCGGGGCCCTTGCGTGGCATATCAGCTCTTCTCCTTCTTCGCGCCGTAGCGGCTGCGGGCCTGCTTGCGGTTCTTCACACCCTGGGTGTCGAGCGAGCCTCGGATGATCTTGTAACGCACACCGGGGAGGTCCTTCACACGACCGCCGCGCACGAGCACCATCGAGTGCTCCTGAAGGTTGTGGCCCTCGCCCGGGATGTAAGCCGTGACCTCGACCGCGCTGGTCAGGCGAACACGCGCGACCTTACGCAGCGCGGAGTTCGGCTTCTTCGGGGTCGTGGTGTACACGCGGGTGCACACCCCACGACGCTGCGGGCTCCCCTTGAGGGCCGCGGTCTTGGTCTTGGCGACCTTGTCGCGGCGCCCCTTGCGGACCAGCTGGTTGATGGTTGGCATAGACCGGCTTTCCTTGTTTAGTCCATCTCTGGCGTCTGGATCTCTGGCGTCTGGATCTTCATGTCTGCGTTCGTTCGGCACGGCGCCCCGCGTGGGAGCGCGAGCGCTCGCCACAGCCGGTTCCGTCGTTCATGCCGCTGTCATCGAGCCTTCACGTGCACGTCCGACCACGTTTCTCGCGTCCCGAGGTCGGGCGTGTCGCGCGCCGGACATTTCCCAACTTTCGGGCATGCCGGGAAGGTCGGCCGCTTTCGCTGGCTTACGTCAGAGCATGAAATTGCCCGCATCCTGCCGGGCACAGCGATCCACGATACCCGCGCCATGAAGACAGGGTCAAAGCGGGGTCGATACGCCGCGCCGGTCGTGCCGGTCTACCGCGCCAGGTTGAGGGTCATCTCGACCAGAGTCTTCGCCGCGCCGCACGGATCGGGGTGCGTGGAACCCGCACGGTAGTTGATCCACCACCCGACGACGCCCGTGTCGGCCGCGCTCGCGCTCACGCCGCAGGAATCGGGATCGTTGGGCCTGCGCACCTCGAGCGCCAACGCGCCCTGCACGGTGATGCTCGACGTGGAGTAGCCGAGCTTGTCGTTGTTGAGCCGCTCGTTGCGCAGATTGCCGTTCTCGTACCAGTTCAACGTCACCATGCCGGTGGCTGAGCCTTCCAGGTCCCACATGCAGACCGCGCCGAAGAAGGAGTCGTTGGCATAGGAGCCCGCGCCGCCCGCCGTCTCGGCGATCTTGTCGTCGGAGACCACCTCGCACTCGCGCAGCAACTTGTCGAAATTGGTGTTGATCCCGCCGCCGCCCGCGCCGACCGCCACCGCGTTCCCGTCGACGGTCTGCCCGCAACTCGCCGTGCCCGCGACCACCGCCGCCGCGGCGGCGAAGGCGAGCACACCGCGCACCGCGCCGCCCATCAGCCGAGCCGCTGCACGGTCAACTCGGCAAGCGCGCGACTGCGGTCACACGGATTGCCCGAGATGGTGCCGTACATCCCGTAGGAGGTCGACCATTCGAAGAAGTCGTCGTCGAGTTGCACCGCGAGGTCGCAGACCTGACCGCTGGGATCGAGCGCCGCGAAACCCGGCCGCCCGCCGACGCTGATCACCTCCGGCGGCCTGCCCTGCGTGGTGACCCAGGCGCGCTCGCGATCGATCGGACTGCCGCGATAGGACGCGAAGGTCACACTCGCCGAACCGACACCGGCGGCCTGCCAGTTACAGCCGACCGCGTTCTTGAACACCCGCGAGACCTGTCCGAGCCCGACGCGATCACGGACCTCGTCGTCGGTGACGTGCCCGCATTCGCCGACGAACGGACCGGGCGGCACGACCTTGGGCACCGGACGCGACGGCCCCGACGACGAGTCGTCGCCGCTGCCACCGCATGCGGTGACCGCGAGCAGACAGGCAAGCCCGGCGACCAACGCAGACATGATCCGCATGCCGTGAACTCTACCCAGAACGCGGCGACCGCGAGGATCCGATCTCGCGCGGGCGCTCAGAGGTTGCCGCGCGCCGCCTGTTCGCGTTCGATCGCCTGGAACAGCGCCTTGAAATTACCCTTGCCGAAGCCGAGCGAGCCGTGCCGCTCGATCAATTCGAAGAATACGGTCGGGCGATCGCCGATCGGTTTCGTGAATATCTGCAACAGATAGCCGTCCGCGTCCCGGTCCACCAGAATGCCGCGGCGGCGCAATTCCTCGACCGGCGCCCTGACCCGACCGATGCGTTCGCGCAGTTCGGGATCGCGGTAGTACGCGTCCGGGGTGTCGAGGAATTCCACACCGGTGCGGCGCAATACGTCCACGCAGGTCAGGATGTCGGCGGTGGCCAGCGCGACATGCTGGACACCCGGCCCGCGATAGAACTCGAGGTATTCGTCGATCTGCGAACGCCGCTGCCCCGCGGCCGGTTCGTTGAGCGGGAATTTCACCCGCCGACTGCCGTCCGCGACCACCTTGCTCATCAACGCCGAATACTCGGTCGCGATATCGTCGCCGACGAATTCGGCCATATTCGTGAAACCCATGACGCGGCGGTAGAACTCGACCCAGTGCTCCATCATCCCGAGCTCCACATTGCCGACCACGTGATCTATCGACTGGAACAACCGGGCCGGGCGCCCCGAGGAGGCGCGCGCCACATAGCCGGGCAGGTACGGCCCGTGATAGCGGGAACGGTCGATCAGCGAATGCCTGGTCTCGCCGTAGGTCGCCAGCGCCGCCATCCGCACCGTGCCGAATTCGTCACGTGCGGAATACGGTTCGACCAGTATCGTCGCGCCCCGCGCGCGGGCGTGCGCCACGCAGCGGTCGACATCGGGCACCGCGAGCGCGATATCGACGACGCCGTCGCCGTGTCGATCGTGATGGGCGACCAGCGCGCTGTCCGGGTCGACCGCGCCGCGCAGCACGAACCGGGCCGACCCGCTGCGCAGCACGAACGCCTTGTGATCGCGATTGCCCGTCTCCGGTCCCGAGTACGCCTCCAGCCGCATCCCGAAGGTCGTTCGCAGGAAATGCGCGGTCTGCGTGGCATTGCCGACGACCCACACCAGCGCGTCCACGCCGAGGACGGGAAACGGGTCAGCGTGATCAGTCCCGAGAACCCCGTGCGACGCGCCCGCGACCGGCGCCTGTTCGATGGTCATACACCAAGGAAATCGCCGGGTCGGCAGCTGGGCAACAGCGACCGTCCCGGATGGACATTGTGGTGAATCGGGCAGGCGGACCCCGCTCCATGCTGGACAATTCGACTAGCAGGGACCGAAGTGGATCCGCGCGCGACAGAGAGGCCCATCATGGCCGAGCCGACATTGGACGAACTCGATCTCGCCATCCTCACCGCGATGCACGAGTACCAGAAGGCCGGAATTCTCGAACTGTCCCGCCGCACCAAGGTCGCGCGGGCCACCGTGCAGGCCAGGATCGCGCGGATGGAGGCGGCGGGCGTGATCGCCTCCTATGATCCGCAGATCGACATCACCGCCGCCGGATTCGACGTGCAGGCGTTCGTGACGCTCGAGATCGCGCAGGGCGCACTGGATCTGGTCACCGCCGAACTCGAGGCCATCGCGGGCGTGCTCGAGGCGTACGCGACCACCGGCTCCGGTGACGTCCTGTGTCGCATCGGCGCGGACTCGCACGCGGGCCTGCAAGCGGTGCTGCTCAGCATCGACCGGGCAGGCGCGGTGGTGCGCTCGCACAGCGTCGTCGTGCTGTCCACGGTCGTGGCCCGGCGCACCCTGCCGCTGCTGCGCACCGCGACCCCGACCCACCACAGCAAGGCGCCCGCCTACCGAAGCGGACAGCGCACCTGAACACGCCCGACCGCACACCTCGCGGCTCAGGCCACCCACCTCACGGCCGCCGGCCGCACCTCACCACGCCGGCGGCGGCACCGCACCGGCGCGATCACGCCGGGCGCAGATCCTCCCCGACCTCGAGTATCTCCACTTTCCGCTCCCGGTCCGCTTCCAGGAAGTCGAGCAACGCCGACGCTTCCGCCGCGACCTCGTCGCGTTCGGCGCGCGACCATTTCACGGTCGGGCCGACGCGCAGCCGCGCCACCGAACCCTCGAGGAAGACCTTGTAGTACCCCGAGAGATACCCGTCGACCAGCACCGGTGACACCGCGGTGGCGAAGGCGCGCAACTGCGGAGCCGTGCCGTCGGGCACGATGCGCGTGCGGTCCTGATGCGAGAGCACCGCGTTGTCGTACCAGCCGAGCAACCGGACCGGCGCGGGCGCATCGGGATCGGCGAGCGGAGCGTCGGCGAGATCGTAGAGGGTGCGGCCGCGCTCGTCGGTGTAGGTGCGCACCCGCTCGCCCAGCGCGTCGACGGCGGCCTTGATACCGGTGAACTTCGACCAGGTCTGCATATCCATCGTGCTCGCGGGCCCGAACGCGCGCAGGTACCTGACCAGGATCTCGGCCAGCGGGTAGTCCGGTTCCAGCGGCGCGCCGAGCCACGGCTCGACCCGCGACCAGACCGGCCTGCTGTTGTCCTTCCACCGGCCGCGCGGCGGGGTCTGCAGGACCGGCAGCTGGTAGAGCCAGGTCTGCAACACCGCGCCCGCGTCGCGATCCGGATACAGCCGGGCCGCCACCGCGCGCAGTTCGGCCGCCGACACCGGCTCGTCGCCGAGCGCGGCCTCGCCGTGCGCGCGCACCTCGTCGGGATCGAGTCCGACCATGGCGCCGAAGTTGAAACCCTTGCGGAACGGGATCTTCTCCAGTTCCGGTTGGATGTGCGGCGCGATGCGCAGCGCGTCGCCCGGGGTGACCAGGTGAATGGTGCCGCGCATCAGAGTGATTCGGACCAGCGTGCGGTCTTCCAGCGCGCGCGACACCGTGGCCGGGTCGAATTCGGCCATCCGACTCCACAATCCGACGAACGGGGGCGGCACGTCCTGCGCCTGCAACCCGACCAGGTGCGCGCACATGTCGGGCACGCTCACCTCGGCGCGCTCGAGCAGGTGCTGACGGGCGAGCAGGGTCCGGTTCAGGACCCGATTGGACAGCTTCATGATGGGCACACCGTAACTCGCGGCGGTGACGAACTCTTCGGATCGGCGTCGGAATCAGCGCACCGTGACGACGACCTTGCCGAGGGCGCTGCGATTGTCCAGTGAGGCCACCGCTTCCCCGGTTCGCTCCAGCGGATACAGCACCGGCACGGGCGGTGCGATCGCGCCGGAGGCGAGCAGCGGCTCCACCTCGGCCCACTGCTCCTGGAGGTAGCCGGGATGCGTCATCGCCCACGCGCCCCAGCCCGCGCCGATCACCTCGACATTGTTGAGCAGCAGCCGGTTCACCTTCACGGTGGGGATCTCACCGCCCGTGAAGCCGACCACGAGCAGCCTGCCCGCCGCGGCCAGCGAGCGCACGCTGTCGGTGAAGCGGTCGCCGCCGACCGGGTCCAGCACGATGTCGACACCGCGCCCGCCGGTGAGTTCCTTGACCGCGGCGAGCCAGCCGTCGGTGCGCACCACGTCGGTGGCGCCGTTGGCGCGGGCGACCTCGGCCTTCTCCTCGGTGCTCACCACCGCGATCACCCGGCCCGCCCCGAGCGCGGTCGCCATCCGCAGCGTCGAGGTGCCGATTCCGCCCGCGGCGCCGTGCACGAGCACGGTCTCGCCCTCGGCCAGCCTGCCTCGAGTGCGCAGGCAGAAGTGCACGGTCAGGTCGTTGAAGAGGATGCCGGCACCCGCGTCCAGCGGAATGTTGTCGGGTAGCTTGAACACCATGTCCGCCGGTGTCACGGCGACCTCGGCGGCCGCGTTCCCCAGCATGGTCAATGCCACGACCCGGTCGCCCGGCGCCACGTGCGCCCCCTCGGGCGCCTCGCGCACCACACCCGCGATCTCGCCGCCGACGACGAAGGGGATCTCCGGCTTGAGCTGGTAGAGCCCGCGACTCATGAGGACATCGGGGAACGCGACGCCCGCCGCGTGCACGTCGATGACGACGCCACCGTCGAATCCCGCGGGTTCCGGGATGTCGACGACCTCGATCGCTTCCGGGCCCTTCAATTCGGCGATCCGAGCTGCACGCATGCGATGACCTCTCCGTCTGCACGCCACGGCGGTGTCCACGGCGTCATGATCAACCTATGCGCGGCGGCGCACCGCGCATAGACCGATCCTCGCACGGCCGCTCCGATCAACGAGAGGCGAATTCGATCATCGTCTCACTCGCGACGGTTCTGCCGTTCTGCACAACCGTCAGACCGGTCGGCGAGATCACATACTGGGTGCCGTCCTTGCGATTCGTCACGGTGAACCCACCATCACCGGTCGGCACCGGATCATCGAGTTCGATCCCGAGATTGTCGCTGTTGCGCACGCCCTTGTAGTAGTAGCGGCCGACACCGGTCCGGCAGACCACGATCCGCGAACCCGTGGTCCGGCCGATCGTGTACGCGGGATTCGCGGCATTGCAGCGCGGCCCGCCGATGAACCCCTGATCATCCGCGCCGCTGACCGAACCCGACAACGACGGCACGCTCTCCTTGCTCGTTGTCGGCGCCGGGGGCGGCGGCGCGACCTGAGGGGTGGTCGGCCGAGTCGTCACGACCACCGACGTCGGCGCCACGACCACCGCCGAAGACACCGACGTCGTGATCGCCGACACGGGCGAATCGTCGTGGCGAGAGTTCTCCCACAGGAACCACGCCACGATCACCGCGACCAGCACCACCACCGACGCCCCGAGCGCGCCCGCCAGAATCGGCGTCGTCTGCCCGCCGCGCCGCGGCGGCGGATTGCGCGGCGGCAGCGGCAACGGCGCGGAAGGATGCGTCCGCAGCGGACTGTGCCAGGTCGGATTCGGTTGCGAGACTTCCATCCCCGGCGCCACCCGCGTCGGAGCGGGCGGCAGCTGCGGCTGCGGCTGCGCGGGCCGGACCAGCGTCGGCGCCACCCGCCCGGCATTCGCCGCGACCCCGTGCCCGACCCGGCTCACCGCGGCCCGCGCCGCGGCGGCCAACTCACCCGCCGTGCGGTACCGCTGCCTGCTGTCCTTCGCCATCCCGCGCGCGACGACCTCGTCGAACGAGCCCAACCCGCCAACCTTCGCGCTCGGGCGCGGCGGCGGCAACATCTGGTGCGAATGGATGGCGACCGGGAAACTTTCCGCCGGGAACGGCACCTCCCCGGTCAGACTCTGATACAGCACACAGGCCAGCGAGTAGATATCGATCGTCGGATCGGACTTCGAATCCGAGTCGACGAACCGCTCGGGAGCCATGTACGCGAACGACCCGACCGCGCTCCCCGTACCCGTCAACTGCGCGTCGGAATCGGAGTAGGCGATCCCGAAATCCACGAGATACGCGAACGAACCCCTGGTCACGAGGATATTCGCGGGCTTGACGTCACGGTGCACGAGACCGACCTCGTGCGCGGCGTCGAGCGCGGACGCGATCTGCTCGAGTAGCGAGACCGCCTCCTCGGGCGGCAGCGGACCGCGCGAACGAATGTGGTCCTTGAGATCCTGACCGACCACGAGGCGCATATCGATGAAGAGGACCCCGTCGATCTCACCCCAGTCGTGCACCGGAATGACATGCGGCTCTTGTAGTCTCGCCGCCGAATGCGATTCACGGCGGAATCGCTCCACATAACTCGGATCCCTGGCGAGCCCGACATCGAGCAACTTCAACGCGACGGTGCGGCTCTTACTCGTGTCGTACGCCTCGTAAACCTCGCCCATACCGCCGACGCCGAGCAACCGGCGCAGTTCGTAGCGTCCGAATCGAGAACCCACCCTGGACCCCGTGGCCATTGGTCAAGGCTACCGCTCCCGGCGGCGCCACGTCGCCCGCGGATGCCCGCCCGCTGTTCAGGGGAAAGTCAGGTTGTGTTCGGCGGGGGCGGCGCCGAGCTTTACCATGGCGTTGGGGCCGATGCCGTGCGGGTCGGCCGCTTCACGTTCGGTCGGCGCGGTCAGGTCGGAAAGGTGGTGTAACCCGCGGCGGACTGTAGATACGGCTCGGCGCGAGGGTGTGATGTACGCCCCGTAAAGTCGTCTCGGAACAGCACCGTATGACGGTGCAGCTTAAGAAACCGCGGCACACCGTGCAGCGCGAGGAGCACAAGTGTCACTCGATCAGCCACTGGCCCCGCTTCCCCAGGAGGGCATGGGCTTCGCTTCGACGTGGCCCGTCCGGGCTGGTGACGTTGACCCCTACGACCGGCTGCGCTTCGACAGCGTCGCCCGGTATCTGCAGGATATCGCCTGGGAACAGTTGCATCAGACCTCGATGCACCGCACCGATCCGGCCTGGATCGTGCGGCGCACGGTCATCGACGTGATCCGGCCGATCCAGTGGCCCGACGATGTGCACCTGCTGCGGTGGTGTTCGAGCATGTCGACGCGGTGGACCAATATGCGGGTGCGCATCACCAGCGGAAAAGGCGGATTGATCGAGACCGAGGGTTTCTGGATCAATATCAGCGAGACCAACAACATGCCCGCCAGGATCAGCGACGAAGGACTCGCGTACCTGGCGCAGACCACCCAGGAGCACCGGCTGCGGTGGCGGCCGTACCTCACCGACGCCACGCCGCCGGAATCCGACACCGACCTGCCGTTCCCGGTGCGCGCCACCGATATCGACCAGTACAACCACGTCAACAACGCCTGCTACTGGCAGGCGGTGGAACAGTTCCTCATGGAATATCCGAAACTGGTGGCCGGACCGCACCGCGCCGTCGTCGAATACGTCGCCCCGGTGCTGGCCCGCCAACACGTGACGGTGCGCAGCCGCTACGAACCCGGGGACCGTTCGGGCCGACCGGTCCTACGCCTATGGTTCGTGGTCGGCGGAATGACGACCACGGTCGTGCGCATCATGCCCCTGCCCTGAGTCGAGGGCTTCTGGAATACCACGAACGCGGGCCGGATCCTACGATCCGGCCCGCGTTTCGTCGTGTGGTCAGCCGCGTGCGGCCTTGAGCAGGTCTTCCAGGGTGGTGATCTTGACGCGGGGGCGTCCGCCGGACTTGCCCGCGGTCTTCTCGGCGGTGTCGATGGCCTTCCAGCCCTCGCGG
This sequence comes from Nocardia bovistercoris, assembly GCF_015674855.1. Lineage (GTDB taxonomy): Bacteria > Actinomycetota > Actinomycetes > Mycobacteriales > Mycobacteriaceae > Nocardia > Nocardia bovistercoris. Next base: position 111,182 of record NZ_JADMLG010000019.1, read on the forward strand.
TCGACCAGGTCCGGCTGACGCTGGTTCAGCAGCGTCTTGAGCGCGGTCCGGTCGGCGGTCGGGGTCGGCAGGCGACCCGCGATGAAATCGGCGATGAGGTGCTCGACGGTTTCCTCGGAGTCGACACGGTTGGAGCCGATGACGCCGCGCGGCCCGCGCTTGATCCAGCCGCTGACGTAGACGCCGCTGACCGGACTGCCGTCGGCACCGGTGACACGCCCGTGCTCGTTGGGCACGACCCCGCGCGCGTCGTCGAAGGGCAGATCCGGGATCGGCGAACCCTTGTAGCCGATCGAACGCAACACCAACCCCGTCTCCAGGGTTTCGACGCGGTCGGTGGCGCGGGCCACCAACTGACCGTCCCGTTCGAACAGCTCGTTGTGGACGAACTCGATCGACTCGACCCGCTCGTCGCCGTGCACGGCGGTGGGCGAGGTCAGGTAACGGAACACGATCCGCTTGTTGCCCTCATTGCGCGCCGCGCCCGCGTACTCCTCGGCCAGCGTGTACTTCAGCTTCAGCGACGGTTCCACGTCGGGATCGTCGAGCAGGGTGCGACTGGCGTGGTCGAGATCCAGATCGGCGCCGTCGACGATCACGTCGATGCCGTGCAGGTGCGCCAACGCCAGGAACTCGGGGCTGGTGTATGCGGCCTGCAGCGGACCGCGCCGACCGAGGATCACCACCTCGCGGATGTTGGAGGACCGCAGCGCGTCCAGAGCGTGGTCGGCGATATCGGTCTTGGCCAGCACGTCGGGGTCGACGGTCAGCACGCGCGCCACGTCGAGCGCGACGTTGCCGTTGCCGACGATCACCGCCCGCTCACCCGACAGGTCGAACACCCGGTCAGCGTAGTCGGGGTGACCGTTGTACCAGGCCACGAACTCCGTCGCCGAATGGCTGCCGGGCAGGTCCTCGCCGGGCACGCCCATGCGCCGGTCGCTGGACGCGCCGACCGCGTACAGCACCGCGTGGTGGTGCTCCAGAAGTTCCTCGTGGGTGATGTGGGTGCCGATCTCGCAGTTCAGATAGAACTGGACCGTGTCGCGACGGAACGCGGACTCGAACAGCTTCGACACCGTCTTGGTTCCGGGGTGGTCCGGGGCGACGCCTGCGCGCACCAGGCCCCACGGGGTCGGGAGCCGGTCGAACAGCTCCACTTCCACGTCGGCGCGGCGTAGCAGCTCGTCGGCGGCGTAACAGGCCGCCGGGCCCGCCCCGACGATCGCGACGCGTAGCGTGCCGAGCTCCTTGGGCGGACGCGTCGGCGCGGTCATCGGCTCGAAATTCGACTCCAACGGGTGCCGCTGGAAGTAGGCGGCGTTGATGTCGCGGAACCGGGCCAGTGAAGCCGACAGATCATCCTCGGAGAAGATGGCCTCCACCGGGCACGCGTCCACACAGGCGCCACAGTCGATACAGGTGTCCGGATCGATGTAGAGCATCTCGGTGGTGGCGAACTCCGGCTGATCCGGCGTTGGGCGAATGCAATCGACCGGGCACTCGGAGACACAGCTGGCGTCATTGCAACAACGCTGCGTAATTACGTAGGCCATATTCTGCAAATCCTCAGAAGGTGCGTGGACTGTACGCCACCGTTCGTGGGTCGGGTGGACAAGCGGCGTCACGTCCGCACGGGGTGCGCGCGAAGTGTGACGCCGCTTTCAGTGTGCCTCGAGAGTGGCGCGAGACTCGCACCGGTCCGGCATCGCGCTTATCACACCCGGTCGACGGCAGGCCAGCCCCTACCACGACATCGGCCGCTCGTGCGCCTACCGTAGTGCCATGGTGCGGACTCTGATCCTCATGCGGCACGGCAAATCCGGCTACCCCGAAGGCGTCGCCGACCACGAACGCCCGCTCGCGCCGCGCGGCCTGCGCGAGGCGGGCCTCGCCGGGGCGTGGCTGCGCGAGACGCAACCACCGATCGACGCGGTGCGGTGTTCGACGGCGACCCGCACCCGCGAAACCCTCGCCGCCACCGGAGTCGGCGCGCCGGTGGTCTACGAACGCGGCATCTACGAGGCGTCGCCGCGATCGCTGATCGAGCTGATCCAGCTCAGCGACGACGACGTAGCCACCCTGCTCGTCATCGGACACGCGCCGGGCATGCCCTGGACCGCCTGGGAGCTGGCGGGCAACCGCGACTCCGATCAGGCGGTCGAACTCAGCCGCAAGTTCCCGACCTCCGCGCTCGCGGTCCTCGAATTCGACCGGCCGTGGACGCAGATCGATCCAGGCACCGGCGAGCTCGTGCGGTTCCACATCCCGCGCTGAGGTCGCGCCGCGCACAGCTCGCTCAGCGGGTGAGTTTGCCGCCGACCACGACGACCGCGCCGAGCACGACGAGCAGCACGAACGCGGCGAATCCGCCGAATATCCACCACACGAGTCCGAGCGCGACGACGAACGGCGCCACCGCGATCGCGGTGATCACCGGACTTTCCCTTACCGTCTCCAAGGCCGATTTCGCCCTGATCCGGTCGATGTTCTTACCTGCCATACCACAAGGGTAGGCCCGGAATAGCCGCCGTCACCCGCGAAGTTGTCCTTGCTTGGAGTGCACTCCAGGTGACTACCGTCGATCAGGTTCGACGAGAAGGGCGAAGGCAAGTGGGCGACATCGCGATTCGTGAACGTGACGACGAGTTCGAACGGCCGAGGTACTCGATCGGCGAGGTCTCGACACGCTCGGGACTGAGCCGCGACACGCTGCGGTGGTACGAGCGCATCGGATTGATGGACTACATCGGCCGCGACCACACGGGCCGACGGCGCTTCAGCGACCGCGACCTCGAATGGCTCACCCTCATCGGTCGTCTGCGCACCACCGGCATGTCGGTGGCCGACATGGTCCGCTACGCGGAACTGGTGCGGCTCGGTGACGACACCATGCCGCAGCGGCTCGCGATGTTCCGCAAGACCCGCGCCGACGTACTCGCCAAGATCGACGAACTCCGACAGACCGTGGCCGTGCTCGACTACAAGATCGACATCTATCGAAGCCGATCCGACGCGCCCACGGACGAACAAGCTACGCACGACAGTGAAGGGATCACGGTATGACGACGATCGGCACCCTCCCCACCACCGCACTGGGCGGCAGCGGCATCGAAGTGGGAATCCAAGGGCTCGGCTGCATGGGCATGAGCGAGTTCTACGGCCCCTCCGACCTCGACGAATCGAAAGCAACCCTGGAACGCGCCCTCGAACTGGGCGTCACCCTGTTCGACACCGCCGACGTGTACGGCTCAGGCCACAACGAGGAATTCCTCTCCGATTTCGTGCGCGCCAACCGCGACCGCCTGGTACTCGCCACCAAATTCGCCATCGTCCGCAAAGCGGGCGACCCGGCCTTCCGCGGTATCGACAACTCACCGGCCTACATCCGCGCCGCCGTCGACGCGAGCCTGCGCCGCCTCGGAATCGACACCATCGACCTGTACTACATGCACCGCCGCGACCCCTCGGTGCCGCTGGAAGACAGCATCGGCACGATGGCCGAACTGGTCACCGAAGGCAAAGTCCGCGCCCTCGGCCTGTCCGAGGTAACCGGCGCCGAACTCCGCGCCGCCGCCGCCATCCACCCCATCGCGGCCCTCCAGTCCGAATGGTCCCTGTTCTCCCGCGACGTGGAACACTCGGCGGTACCCGCCGCCGCCGAACTCGGCGTCACCTTCGTCCCCTACTCCCCCCTCGGCCGCGGTTTCCTCACCGGCTCCTTCGCCACCGCCTCCGACCTGTCCGACGCGAAGGACTTCCGCAAGGCGATGCCCCGCTTCACCGGCGACAACGCCGAACACAACGCCGCACTGCTGACCCCCCTTCGCGCCATCGCCGAAGCCCGCGGCGTCACCCTCGCACAGGTCGCCCTGTCTTGGGTCCACGCGCAGGCCGCCGTGCACGGACTCGCCGTAGTCCCGATTCCGGGCACCCGCAGCCGCACCCGACTGGCCGAAAACGTCGCCGCCGCGACACTGACGCTGACACCGGAGGAACTGGCCACCTTGGCACCCATCGCCGCCGAGGTCGCGGGACCGCGCTACGCGGACATGTCCTTCACCTCCGCCGGGCGGGAGTAACGGACGGGCGGGACGACCGCTTGAATCGAGCGCGGGCGCAGCCGCACGAAGGCTCGCTCCCGCGCCAGGTTCGCCTGCACAGGTCGACCGAGACCGGCGGTCAGCCCTCGGGGCCTGTGACCAGGTACTCCTTTAGCAGGACGGCTCCGGATTCGAGGGCCGGGAATTCGCGATCGGCGGGTCCGGAGAGGAATCCGATCTTGATGTAGGCGTCCGGATCGACATCGGCGAACGGCGCCAGCGAGAACCGCCGGTTCGCCTGGAACTTGTCGAGCACACCACTTCAGAAGCGGGGCGAAGCGCCGAAGCAGTTCATCGAGAATCTCTCCGCTCACGCGCAGCCACGAGATTGCCACGCACCACACCGGTTTTCGGATGGTCTTCGCCCAGTGCCCTTTCGCAGTCGGTGAGGGTCCGCTCGTAGAGGAGGATCGCCGCGTCCAATCGCCCCACCGATTCGTAGGTGTAGGCGAGGTTGTTGCGGGAGGTCAGTGTGTCGGGGTGCTCGTCACCCAGGACCCTTTCGAAGTCGGTGAGGGTCCGCTCCAACAGAGGGATCGCCTCACCCAATCGCCCCACCGACCGGTAGGCGCCAGCGAGATTGTTGCGGGAGGTCAGGGTGTCGGGGTGCTCGTCACCCAAGAGCCGCTGCCGATCGGTCAGGGTCCGCTCGTAGAGGGGGATCGCCTCACCCAATCGCCCCACCGACCGGTAGGCGCCAGCGAGATTGTTGCGGGAGGCCAGGGTGTCGGGGTGCTCGTCACCCAAGAGCCGCCGCCGATCGGTCAGGGTCCGCTCCAACAGGGGGATCGCCTCACCCGAACGCCCCACCGACTCGTAGGCGGAGGCAAGGTTGTTGCAGGAGGTCAGTGTGTCGGGGTGCTCGTCACCCAGGACCCTTTCGAAGTCGGTGAGGGTCCGCTCCAACAGAGGGATCGCCTCACCCAATCGCCCCACCGACTCGTAGGCGCCAGCGAGATTGTTGCGGGAGGTCAGGGTGTCGGGGTGCTCGTCACCCAAGAGCCGCTGCCGATCGGTCAGGGTCCGCTCGTAGAGGAGGATCGCCTCACCCGAACGCCCCACCGACTCGTAGGCGCCAGCGAGATTGTTGCGGGAGGTCAGGGTGTCGGGGTGCTCGTCACCCAAGAGTCGCTGCCGATCGGTCAGGGTCCGCTCGTAGAGGGGGATCGCCTCACCCAATCGCCCCACCGACCGGTAGGCGCCAGCGAGATTGTTGCGGGAGGTCAGGGTGTCGGGGTGCTCGTCGCCCAGGACCCTCTCGGAGTCGGTGAGGGTCCGCTCCAACAGAGGGATCGCCTCACCCAATCGCCCCACCGACTCGTAGGCGTAGGCAAGGTTATTGCGGAAGATCAGCGTGTTCGGGTGCTCGTCGCCCAGGACCATTTCGAAGTCGGTGAGGATCCGCTCGACCAAGGGGATCGCCTCATCGAGTCGTCCTGCCGAACGGTAGGCGTTGGCGAGTTCGTCGCGGCATATTGTGGTTTGAGTGTGGTCGATGCCGTAGTTTTGCTCGGCGAGTCGAAGGAGTCGTTCAGCGAGGGGGATGGCACGTTGCAGGTCGACCGCCACCCGTGATTGTGTTGCCGCCCATCGGAGACTGCCTAACGCCGCAGTAGCGAGTGGGGTGGGTTGTGGGCGGGATCGCCGTAACCATCGTCGGGGAGTTGTCATCGCGGTGAGTTCGGGGAGGCCGGTGTCGTGGATGGCTTCGATCTGGTCGACCAAGTGCGCGCCCTCAACCCGCCGCGCCCATGCCTGACCGCGATCGAACAGGTGTGGGGCGAGCATGGCGAGAGTGTCGGTGAGCAGTTTTGTCGTGGTGTGGTGGTCGAAGGCGTCTTCGAGCAGGACGCGGGCGGTGAGGCGGTGGGCGATCAGGGTTTCGTTGGTGGTGGACCAGGTCAGCAGCGAGCGTTGTGTGCAGTGGACGATTGCGTCGTCGACGTGCGTGTTCACGCTTGGGTCGGGGTGAGTGAGCAGGCTCCGACGGATGCCGGTGGGTGAGAGCAGTGCGAATAGTCCGAGCAGCCAGGCGATGGCGGTGTCGAGTTCGGGTGTGCCGGTGGAGGCACGGGCGGTGTCGACGGCCAGCAGCAGTGCCTGGTCCACCGGTAGTGGGTATTCGTGTCCTTCGCGCAGCCGCAGAGCCTGGGGCAGAGGTTGCTCGCGCAACCGCCGCAGATAGTCCCGATAGGTCGACCGTGGCGCGTTCGGGGGTGCTATCGATGTCGCGGCGGCGGCCAACGCCAAGGGCAGGTAACCGAGTTGTGCGAAGAGTCGGGTCTCGCCGTCGGGATCGGTAATGCTGGTAGCGGCCCGCAGATACGTGCGAGCTTGGTCGGGGGTGTAGCCCTCCCCGGCGGTGACCACGACCGGGGTCAGAGCGGTCATGGCGTGGTCGGTCGTGGTGATCACGACCCGGGTGCCCCCGTGGACGGGAAGGACCTCACGCAGCAGGTCGACATCGCCCGCGTTGTCGAGCACCAGCAGATGCCGATCGTCGCTCGAGGACAACAAGTCCCGCAACAACCGCACTGATACCCGAGTGTCGCCGTTGGGTGCGGTGGCACCGAACCGTTCGGCGAGGATGGCCAACCCGGTGTAGAGGGATTCGGCGGACTCGGCGTTGATCCACCCGACCAAACCCTCGCGACGGTCGAGGACCCGGCGGGCGTAAGCGGCGGCCAGATGGGTTTTTCCTGCTCCGCGCATCCCGGTGACCACGACCGCGATCCGCTGCCCGGCCAACCCGGTCTCCAACTCACCGACCTGGTCGCGAGCGATGTAGTGCTCAGGTTCCTGCGGGATCACGCCCGATGCCCCGACACCGATACCCGCCAACGGCGACGACGCCACCGGCTGCCCGGGCGTGCCGCCGTAGTTGTTGGTGACAGTGATCGCGCCGTGCGCCGAGGTCTTCTCGAACGAGATGGTCGGGCCCGATGCGGGTTGTCGCGAGTTGTTCACGGGTGTGAGGCATCACCGCGACCGGACTCGATGTCCTCGATATCGATACCCTCGCGGAATCGACCGCGCCGCATCCGCAGCGCGGTACCGGAGGACTTGACGTTCTTCGCCCGAAAACTCCGCGCCTTGACGTTGCCCAGATCGATCCCGCGGATCGGTTCCGGCGCCGCGGAGGTCTCGGTCCACACCGACACCGCGACCACGGCCAGCGTGAGCACGACGACCGCGCCCCACACCCACGCCGAATAGTCGCCGCTGGTGGCGAGATTCACCACGACCGCCAATCCCGTCCCCACCACGGCGCTCACCGCGGCACGCACCACCGTTCGACCCCAGCTCACGCTCGACCTCCACCCTCGAATCCGATACCCCTCGATCCTCACAGCACAGCAGCGGTAAGACCAGCCGACACCGACATACCGCCACCAGTGGTGATTCGTTACACCACTGCGACACAACCGCTTTCACATCCCGGACGGTCGCTCAACTCGGCGAGCCGACCAGGACCCAAGGTCCCGACCTCCGATTCCCACACGCTTATCGGAGGCAAGGGGACGCATTCCGCCACGACGAAGCGTCGGGTCGAACCTCGATCCGCCTTACTCGATGGTCGAGTTCCATGACATCCGTCCCCCGGATACGGCGCGAGCCTCGTCATCCGACGAGCAATCCTACGGCTCTCGTCCAACTCAACCTCGATGCAGCCACGATAGCGCGACGCCGAGACTGTGCAGCGGGTCGGATACAACGTCGGACCATCCGGTTTGTCAAGCCCGCTACGATCGCGTACGCAACCAAGTGCGGGCACACACCAACATGAGCGGGCGACCTAGCGCGCTCGGGAGGAGGACAGCGTGGCCGAGAACGAGGTCGTGAACAACCCCGGACAGCACCGCTACGAGATCTTCCACGGCGGCGCGTTGGCCGGTTTCGCCGAATACGTCGAGCGCGACGACATCACCGATTTCACGCACACCGAGATCGATGACGCGTTCGGCGGCAAGGGTCTCGGCAAAGTGCTGGCGAAGTTCGCACTCGATGATGTGGTCGCTCGCGGGCGGGTCATCGAGGCGCACTGCCCGTTCATCCGGTCGTACCTGGAGAAGAATTCTGATTACGATGCGCACGTCCTCGGCAAAGGCGTGTCCCGGTGATCGCGGGCCGATGCGTCGGGGCAGTGGCGTGAGCGATCTGGAATCCCGCCCCGACGAGGCGGTCTGCGAACCCGCGCCGGGGCCGGGGCCGGTCGCCGAACTGTACCCGGCCCGCGAGGTGCCGCTCGGTGGCGTGCGCGGCGTATTCGTGGAACGTGTACTGCCACAACGGGATCTGCCGACCGTCGGCGCGTGGTGCTTCTTCGATCATTTCGGTTCGCCTACGGTTACGAGAACCGACGCGCCACCGGACATCGACCCGCATCCGCATATCGGCTTGCAGACGGTGACCTGGCCGTTCGTCGGGCGCATCCGCCACCGGGATTCGGTCGGCTCCGATGTGGAGATCCATCCGGCCCAGCTGAATCTGATGACATCGGGACGCGGCGTCGCGCATTCGGAGTACTACCCGACCGACGCGCCCGCCGCCCACGGCCTACAACTGTGGATCGCGCTGCCCGGTAATCGAGCCGCTATCGACCCGCATTTCGAACAACACCGCGACCTGCCGGTGTTCACCGCGCCCGGTGCGCGCGCCACGATCCTGATCGGGTCGATGGGCGAGCACACTTCACCGGCGGCGGCCTACACCCCGATCATCGGGGCGGATGTGGAGGTGTCCGCGGGCACCGCGACCGAACTGCCGCTGGATCCCGGTTTCGAACACGCTCTGATGCTCGTCGAAGGCGACCTGACCGTCGCAGGTGTGCGGTTGACTCCGGGCCCGCTGCTGTACCTGGGCACCGAGCGAACCGAACTGCGGATGACCTCCGAGGCGGGCGCACACTTCCTGCTGATCGGCGGCGCGCCGTTCGAGGAGGAGTTGGTGATGTGGTGGAACTTCGTCGGCCGCAGTCACGAGGAGATCGTGGCGGCGCGCGCGGACTGGGAGAACCACGATGTGACCCGCTTCCCCGACATCACGGGCCACACATCCGACCAGCGGATTCCGGCCCCGCCGCTGCCCGGCCTGCACCTGAAGCCGCGCAAACGCAGGTTGGGCGCTTCGCGCTCGTGATCGCGGTCGATCAGGCGGATCTGGTGAGCAGCGTGTCGAGGGCGCGGTAGCTCGCGTTCATACCTTTGGCCATCCCGGAATGCAGCATGCCGTCGCGTTCCTCCGGGGTGTGGAACTGCCGCAGCGTGGTGACCTTGGTGCGCCCGTCACCGAGGTCGGTGAAGGTGACGGCGTCGACCGCGACGTGGCCTGGCATGCCGTCCCATTCGAAGGTCTGCACGATGCGTTCCTGCGGGGTGATCTCCCGGAAGCGGCCCTCGAAGCCGTTGATCTCGCCGTCGTACCGGTCGAGGAACCGGTAGTGCCCGCCCTTGCGGAACTCCCAGCGCTCCACCGCGAACAGATCTCCGCCCGACCACCACTGCACGAGTTGTTCGAGGCGGCTGAAGGCGGCCCACACGCGCTCGCGCGGTGCGTCGAAGATCCGCTCCACCAGGATCTCCCGGTCCGCGGGGGTGGTTATGGTCGCGTCGTCGGTCGTGTTCGCGGTCATTCGTCCTGCTCCGTTCGTTCGAGGAATTCGGCCAGACGGTCCATGCGAGCCTCCAGCGCGCGGCGGTAGTTCTGCATCCACGCCGTCTCTCGGTCGAGGACCCCCGCGGCGAGCTTGCAGTACCTGGTGCGGCCGCGCTTCTCGGTGACGACCATGCCCGCCTCTTCCAGCAGCCCGATGTGCTTCTTGATGCCGGTGAGGGTCATCTCGAAGCGTTCGGCCAGTTCGCTGACAGTTGCCGGGCCGCGGCCGAGGTGCTCGAGGATGCCCCGCCTCGTGGGGTCCGCGAGTGCGCCGAAGGAGGCGTCCAAGAACTCATACTGAACCATCTAGTTCAGTATTTACCCGAGTCGGACCGCATGTCAACCGATAGGCCCAAATGGGTCGAATCCCGCTGAGCGTCCGCAGAACCCACCTCGGAAGCGGTAATCTCCGCTGCGGACAAACCGGACATCACCGGTCGATCGGCGCGAGCGAAGGTAGACGATGAGGGTCAGCAGAATCACCGCCACAGCGATACTGGCGTTGGGCGCCATCGGCCTCGGCACGGGGATAGCTCCCGCGGAACCGACCCAACCCGCCCCCTCCTACCTGCGCGACGGCGAAGGCCCGCTGCACCTGGAAGGCGAATTCCAGCGCGTCGGCTACGACGTCGCCGCGAGCGAAGACCGCCGCTCGGTCACCACCGTCCTGCGCGACGGCCGCTTCCACCTCGTCGAGGACGGCCGCGTCGTCACCGTCACCGACCGCGACGGACAGGTGCTGGCCGCACTCCCCATGGCCGTCCGCGTCGGCGACCGCCGAGTCGAGATCCGCCCCATCGTCGACCCGGCGGGCACCACACTGACCCTCGCCCCCGCCGCCATCGCCGACACCCCCATCCGCGACATCAGCGCGCAAGAACGCTTCTTCGCCGAAGTGGAACGCCACATGCCCCAGGTCGTCGCGGGCGCGGCCATCGGCGCCGCGATCGGCTTCGTCCTCGGCTTCCCCCTCGGCCTGTTCATCTTCGACATCGTGACGGTCCCGATCACCACCGTCGTCGGCGGCGTCATCGGCGCCTTCGCGGGTCTCTACGCGGGCGGCGGCCAACCGGCCATAGACTCCGCCCTCGAATACATGCAGGGCGCCCCCTAGCCGCCATCGCCGACCGGAGCGAGACTCTGAGTTCCTATGACGCGCAACAAGTCCAGTTTCTCCGCCGCGTCGGTGCCCGGCCGGGGCAGATAGACCAGTAGGCGCTGGGCCGCGTTCGGGGTCAGCAAGGTTTCGCAGACCGTGTCGACCAGGCCAACGCTCGGGTGCAGGATTCGTTTGGTGTCCGAGAGTCGCACCGCCACTTGATGTTCGTGCCAGAGGCGGTCGAATTCGGTGCTCGCGGCGCGCAGGGCGGCGATGAATTCGACCACGTCGGTGTCGGCGGCGCGGCGGGCGGCGGTGGCGCGGAGATCCGCGACGTGGTTGCGTCCCAGTCGCGCCCAATCCTCGCGCGGGAACATCGCGCGCGTCGGCGGGTCGGTGAACCAGCGCCAGGCGTAGAAGCGGTCGAGGCCGCGGCGTTCGCCGTGATCGCCGACGAGCAGGGCGTGCATACGGTTCTGCACCAGCACCTCGCCCAGATCGGTGACGACCGTGGCCGGGGTGTCGTCCAATTTGGCGAGCATGTGCAGCAGGCCGGGACCCACGTGTTTGTCGCCGACCGCGCGACCGGGCGCCGGGTGACCGCACAGGTGATAGAGGTGGTCGCGTTCATCGTTGTCGAAGCGCAGGGCGCGAGCCAGCGACGTCAGCACCTGGGTGGACGGGCGCGGCCCGCGGGACTGCTCGAGTCGCGTGTAATAGTCGGTCGAGATGCCCGCCAGCTGGGCGACCTCGTCGCGGCGCAGTCCCGGCGTGCGGCGGCGGACGCCGGGTGGCAGCCCGACCTCGGCCGGACTCAGCTGGTCGCGGCGGCGACGCAGGAAATCGGCGAGCTCGGTGCGGTCCATGACTCCACTGTCCACGACCGGCGCGCGCGCAGCCAGGGATCGCCGCTCCCCCGATAAACGATCTCTGCCGCGCGCCCGGCGGACGGACCAGTCTGGGTTCATGACCACTTCGAAGATCCCCACCGTTCGACTCGGCGCGTCCGGCCCGGCCGTCGGACGACTCGGGCTCGGCGCCATGGGCATGTCGGGCATGTACGGCGCCGCCGACGACGGCGAATCGATCGCGACCATCCACGCGGCCCTGGACTCCGGCGCGAACCTCGTGGACACCGGCGATTTCTACGGCGCGGGCCACAACGAGATGCTGATCGGCCGCGCCCTCGCACAACGTCCGCGCGAGGACGTAGTGCTCAGCGTGAAGTTCGGCGCGCTGCGCGGTCCCGACGGGAGTTGGGGCGGTGTGGACAGCCGTCCGGTCGCGGTCCGCAACTTCCTCACCTACACGCTGCGGCGGCTCGGCGTCGACCACGTCGACATCTACCGCCCCGCACGGCTCGACCCCTCGGTGCCGATCGAGGACACCCTCGGGGCCATCGCCGAACTCGTCGAGCAAGGCTACGTACGCCATATCGGCCTGTCCGAGGTCGGCGCCGAGACCATTCGCCGGGCCGCCGCCGTCGCCCCGATCACCGACCTCCAGATCGAGTACTCCCTGCTCTCGCGCGGCATCGAGGCCGATATCCTGCCGGTGACAAGGGAACTCGGCATCGGGATCACCGCCTACGGCGTCCTGTCACGCGGTCTGCTCAGCGACTCCGTACGTGCGGGAAGAAGTTTCGGCGCGAACGACTTCCGCGCGCACAGCCCCCGATTCCAGGGCGAGAACCTCACCGCGAATCTCGAATTGGTCGATGCCCTCGCGAAAATCGCCACCGCCCATGATGTTTCGATCGCCCAACTGGCCATCGCCTGGGTACTGAATCGCGGCTCGGACATCGTGCCGGTCATCGGCGCACGCCGCGAACAACGCTGGACCGAAGCCGTCGGCGCCCTGGACCTCCACCTCGACGCCGAGGAATCCGCCGCGATCGAATCCGCAGCGCCCACCGAACGCGTCGCGGGCGAACGCTACGCCGCCGCACAGATGTCCATGCTCGACAGCGAACGCTGATGAAGATCGCAGCCTAGGGGCGCTGCTCAGGCACCTAAAGATCGTCGGGCAGCAGGCGAAACGCGGCATGCCCGGTCAGCAGGATGATCTCAGCGCCGGTTCCGATGATCGCTTCTCGCACGGCGCTGTCGATCTCCTCCGCTGTCACCGCGTGCCCGTAATCGAGAACAGCAATATCCCATTCCTCGTCCCGTCGGCGGCGAAAGGACTCCGACTGTTCGTATCCGTACTCCATGAGAACCTCAGGGCAGTACGTTGATGAATTCGATACCCGCTGTGCGGATAGCACTGAAATGACGGTCGGCAGTCGCGATGTCGTTGACGCCGAGGCGTTCGGCCACCGCGATCAATGATGCATCAGCGGCCCCGAGCGGAAATCCGGCGAACTGTTTCATCAATTCGATGATCCTGCCGGTGTCCGCAGGCGCGAACTCTTCGCGGAACAAGCCGTCACGTACCGACTCCATGAACTGGATCTCAGCGTGCGCACCTGCGTACTTCTGAAGGAGATACGTCACCTCGGCGACCACATACGGAGTGACAACGAAATCGTCGGAGCGTCCTGCAAGGAATGCTCGCATCTTCTCGTGCCGGTCGTCTCGCCGATTCATCACCGCGACGAGGACGTTCGCATCGACAATCAGCGTCACTGGCCCTCGAACAGTTCGTCGTTCATGCGCGCGCTGAGATCCGCAGGCCCATCGAAGACAGGGAGCGCGGCCAGCCGGTCCGGCTCGTCGTCGCGCACCAACTTGAGCAACGCCTCACGTGCTGCGGGAGCTGTCTCGGGCCGAAGTTGCTCGACCAAGCGATGCAGCTCCGGGTAATGGTCATAGGCGACGCTCATGAACATCAGGATACCGCCAAAACGGGATCGCCCCGCTCCTGGCAAGGAGCGGGGCGATCGTTGTGTTCGGTGATTACCGGTAGTCGCTGAATCCGTAGTCGTCGAGCGGAACCGCGGCGCCGGTGGTGGAGCCGAAGCTGTCCGGGCTGTAGTAGGTGTCGTCGTAGGACGGCACCGCGTACGCGGCGGCGCGAGCTTCTTCGGTGGGCTGAACCTGGATGTTGCGGTAGCGGTTGATACCGGTGCCCGCGGGGATCAGCTTGCCGATGATCACGTTCTCCTTGAGGCCGATGAGCTTGTCGGAGCGGCAGTTGATGGCCGCGTCCGTCAGGACTCGGGTGGTCTCCTGGAAGGAAGCCGCCGACAGCCACGAATCGGTGGCCAGCGACGCCTTGGTGATACCCATCAGCACCGGGCGACCCGCCGCGGGCTCGCTGCCCTCGGCGACGACGCGACGGTTGGCGGCCTCGAACTCGGCGCGCTCGGTGAGCGAGCCGGGCAGGAACTCGGTCGCACCCGAATCGATGATCGTGACGCGCCGCAGCATCTGCCGCACGATGACCTCGATGTGCTTGTCGTGGATGGACACACCCTGCGAGCGGTAGACCTCCTGGACCTCGTGGACCAAGTGGACCTGCACCTGGCGCGGACCCATGATGCGCAGCACCTCGTGCGGATCCGCCGCGCCTTCCAGCAGCTGCTGGCCGACCTCGACGTGGTCGTTGTCGGAGAGCAGGCGCTCGGTGCCGTCGTCGTGCTTGAACACACGCAGACGCTGACGCTTCGAGAGCTTGTCGTAGACCACTTCCTCGCCACCGTCATCGGGGATGATGGTGATCTTGTAGAAGCGGTCGTCGTCCTCGAGGCGCACCCGGCCCGAGACCTCCGCGATCGGCGCCTTGCCCTTGGGCACACGCGCTTCGAAGAGTTCCTGGACACGCGGCAGACCACCGGTGATGTCGTCACCCGCGACACCACCCTGGTGGAAGGTGCGCATGGTCAGCTGGGTGCCGGGCTCACCGATGGACTGCGCGGCGACGATGCCGACGGCCTCACCGATGTCGACCAGCTTGCCGGTGGCCATCGAACGGCCGTAGCAGGTGGCGCAGACGCCGGTGCCGGTGGTGCAGGTCAGCACGGAGCGGACCTTCACCTCGGTGATACCGGCGTCGAGCAGCGCCTCCAGGGCGGGATCGCCGAGGTCGGCGCCCTTGGCCACCACGACCTTGCCGTCGGCGTCCAACGCGTCCGAGGCCAGGGTGCGCGCGTAGGTGGAGGTCTCCACGTGTGCGTCCCTGATGATCGTGCCGTCGATCTGACGTTCCGCGATCGGCACCACGATGCCGCGCTCGGTGCCGCAGTCGTGCTCGCGCACGATCACGTCCTGCGAGACGTCGACCAGACGACGGGTCAGGTAGCCCGAGTCCGCGGTGCGCAGCGCGGTGTCGGCCAGACCCTTGCGAGCGCCGTGGGTGTTGATGAAGTACTCCAGAACCGTCAGGCCCTCGCGGAAGGAGGACTTGATCGGCCGCGGGATGAACTCACCCTTCGGGTTCGTCACCAGGCCCTTCATACCGGCGAGGGTACGGGTCTGGGTGAAGTTACCCGTGGCGCCCGAGTCGACGATCGTGATGATCGGGTTGTCGGCCGGGTAGTGCGCGCGCAGCGCCTTACCGACCTCCTCGGTCGCCTCCTGCCAGATCTTGACCAGGGCGTTGTTGCGTTCCTGGTGATCGAGCGCACCGCGCTGGTACTTCTTCTCGATCTGATCCGACTGCGCCTCGTAGCGCTCCATGATCTCGGCCTTCTCCGGCGGAACGAGCACGTCCGACATGGAGACGGTGACGCCGGAGCGCGTGGCCCAGTAGAAGCCCGCGTCCTTGAGCTTGTCGACGGTCTGCGCGACCACGATCATCGGGTAGCGCTCGGCGAGATCGTTGATGATCGTCGCCTGCCGCTTCTTCGGCATCTGCTCGTTGATGAACGCGTAGTCCGTCGGCAGCAGCTCGTTGAACAGCACCCGGCCCAGCGTGGTCTTGGTGGTCCACGCGTCGCCGCGGGTCCAGCCGTCGGGGAACTGCTCGACCTCGACGTCCTTGGGCGGACGCTGGTCGGTGAGCCGCACCTTGATCAGCGACCGCACCGTGAGCTCGCCGCGGTCGACCGCCATCTGCGCCTCGGCGGGCGAGGAGTAGACGCCCTGTTCGGGCGCGTCCTTGCTCGCTTCCCGGTACTCGCCCTTGGCGCCGTCGATGAGGCGGGTCAGGTAGTACAGGCCGGTGACCATGTCCAGACGCGGCATGGCCAGCGGGCGGCCCGACGCGGGCGACAGGATGTTGTTCGAGGACAGCATCAGGATGCGGGCCTCGGCCTGCGCCTCCGCCGACAGCGGCAGGTGCACGGCCATCTGGTCACCGTCGAAGTCGGCGTTGAACGCCTCACAGACCAGCGGGTGCAGCTGGATGGCCTTGCCTTCGACCAGCTGCGGCTCGAAGGCCTGGATACCGAGCCGGTGCAGGGTCGGCGCGCGGTTCAGCAGCACCGGGTGCTCGGCGATGACCTCTTCGAGGACATCCCACACCTGGGGACGCTGACGCTCGACCATCCGCTTGGCGGACTTGATGTTCTGCGCGTGGTTCAGGTCGACCAGGCGCTTCATCACGAACGGCTTGAACAGCTCGAGCGCCATCAGCTTGGGCAGGCCGCACTGATGCAGTTTGAGCTGCGGGCCGACCACGATGACCGAACGGCCCGAGTAGTCGACGCGCTTGCCGAGCAGGTTCTGGCGGAACCGGCCCTGCTTGCCCTTCAGCAGATCACTCAGCGACTTCAGCGGGCGGTTGCCCGGTCCGGTGACCGGACGGCCGCGGCGACCGTTGTCGAACAGCGCGTCCACGGACTCCTGCAGCATCCGCTTCTCGTTGTTGACGATGATCTCGGGGGCGCCGAGGTCGATCAGTCGCTTGAGGCGGTTGTTGCGGTTGATGACGCGGCGGTAGAGGTCGTTCAGGTCGGAGGTGGCGAAGCGGCCACCGTCGAGCTGGACCATCGGGCGCAGCTCCGGCGGGATCACCGGAACGGCGTCGAGCACCATGCCCATCGGCGAGTTGCCGTTGGTCTGGAAGGCCGCGACGACCTTGAGTCGCTTGAGCGCGCGCAGCTTCTTCTGGCCCTTGCCGCTGCGGATGGTCTCGCGCAGGTTCTCGGCTTCGGCCGCGATGTCGAAGTTCTGCATGAGCTTCTGGATCGACTCCGCGCCCATGGCGCCGGTGAAGTACTCGCCGTAGCGGTCGATGAGCTCGCGGTAGAGCACCTCGTCCACGATGAGCTGCTTGACCGACAGCTTGGTGAAGGTGCTCCAGATCTCGTCGAGCCGGTCCAGCTCGCGCTGGGCGCGGTCGCGCAGCTGACGCATCTCGCGCTCGCCGCCGTCCTTGACCTTGCGGCGCACGTCGGACTTGGCGCCTTCGGCCTCGAGTTCGGCGAGGTCGGCTTCCAGCTTCTGGGCGCGGGCCTCGAGGTCGGCGTCGCGCTGATCGGCGACGGCCTTCTTCTCGACCTCCATCTCCGCCTCGAGGGTGGAGAGTTCGCTGTGCCGGAGTTCCTCGTCGACGCCGACGATGACGTAGGCGGCGAAGTAGATGATCTTCTCGAGATCCTTCGGCGCCAAGTCGAGCAGGTAGCCCAGGCGCGACGGCACACCCTTGAAGTACCAGATGTGGGTGACCGGGGCGGCCAGCTCGATATGCCCCATGCGCTCGCGACGCACCTTGGCGCGGGTCACCTCGACGCCGCAGCGCTCACAGATGATGCCCTTGAAGCGCACGCGCTTGTACTTGCCGCAGTAGCACTCCCAGTCCCTGGTCGGACCGAAGATCTTCTCGCAGAACAAGCCGTCCTTCTCGGGCTTGAGCGTGCGGTAGTTGATGGTCTCCGGCTTCTTCACCTCGCCGTAGGACCACTGGCGAATGTCGTCGGCGGTGGCCAGACCGATCCGGAGTTCATCGAAGAAGTTGACGTCTAGCACGTAACTTCCTTTCCCCTTTTAGGGTCGAATTTCGAGCAAAAGTTCACTAGTCGGTGAAGCGCGGTGGGGCGGG
>NZ_JADMLG010000002.1:0-693269 GCF_015674855.1 Nocardia bovistercoris
GTCCCAGCGGGCGATACTTGCTCCTGCGTCGCATTGTCTCGCCCGCTGGGACGCGAGACGGCCGCGAACCGTCGCTCGTCGGGCTCGCTCCCTTGGGGCTGGGTGGGGGCTTGGAACGAGACACTTGGGGGTTCGCCGAGGGGGGTTTCGGGGGGTGGGGTGGGATGGTCGGCTTTGTTGGTCCATCCGTTGGGGTGGCTGGTCCGAATCAGAGGGGTAGGCATCTACCTCCTGGAGAAGGAAACCATGGTCAATTCTAAGACCGGTATCCATCGTCGCGTGGCTCGGCGCACCACCACTTCTTTGTTGGTGGGGACGCTGCCGGTGGCCGTGGCCATCGCTGCCGCTCCCGCGTTCGCGGCGCCGTCCGCGTGGCCGTCGGCTGTCGGTGAATCCGATTTCGGTGTGCTGGGCGTACCGCTGGCGGCCGTGGCGGAACCGGAGCCGGGTGCGTCTGTCGATCCCGGTGCGCCGGGCGTTCCGCCTGCCTCTGCGAACACCATTCGGATCGGGGATATCGAGACCGGTAGGCCCGATTTCGTTCCGCCGGATATCGCGCAGCAGATCAATGACGGGGCCGAAGCCGCCGAGTCGTCCTTGTCGGATGCGCTGGAGTCGGCGGGGGTGGAGCATGCTCGGTCCGATCGGGTTGCCGAGGATGTGCTCGGGGCCAGTGTGGTCGGGGCGAGCGTCGGGGCGACTCTGGCCAGTCCGGTGGCGGCTACCAGTGCGTTGATCGGGGCGGCGACGGGGCTTGTCGTCGGTATTCCGTTTCTGCCCGCGGGCCTGGTGGTCATGCCGGTGGTGTGCGGGGTGATCGGGTACGGGGTGATCGCCGCGCCCGCGATGGCTATCGGGGCGGCGGTGGGGGCCGCGGTGGGGGCGGTCGAGGGGTTCTCCGCGCCGCTGCCGTCCGATCCGGGTGCGCCGCAGCCGGAGGCGGGCGCGTAGACCGCACCCGCGCTGTCACGGCCTCGGTGTCTCGCGAAGGCGCCGAGGCCGATCCGGTCAGCGTCGGGTGACGGAGGTGGGCAGGTGGGCGAATCCGCGGTTGTTCGAGGAGTGGATGCGCGCTGCCCGCTCGTCATCGATCTCGTAGTCGGCCACCGTCGACGCGATTTCCTGGAGTGCGACACGCAACTCGAGGAGGCCGAGATTGGACCCGAGGCAGTGGTGTCGTCCGCTGCCGAAGATCAGGGCCGCTCCGGTGTCGCGGTCGAGGTCGAAGCCGTCGGGATCGTCGAAGACCTCGGGATCTCGGTTGGCGGCGCCGGTGAGCAGGAGCATGCGGGCGCCCGCGGGGACCGTTACGCCGTGGAGTTCGAATTCGGTGGTCGCGGTGCGTAACTGGGACTGGGTCGCGGGGTCGTAGCGCATCGACTCCGCGATCCAGTCGTCGATGCGGCCGCCGAGGGCCGCGCGGCGCTGGTCGGGGTGCTCGGCGCCGGCGTGCCAGATGTTGCCCAGGGTGAGCATCGTGGTTTCGATGCCCGCGCCGACGAGCAGGATGAGGACGCCGACGATTTCCTCGGGGGTGAGTCGGTCGTCGCCGTCGGCGGCGTCGAGCAGGGCCGAGAGCAGGTCGTCGCGGCGGTCGCGGGCGCGTTCGATGGTCAGTTCGGTGTAGTAGCCGACGAGTGCGCCGATCGCCTGCACCGCCTCGGGGCGCAGGTCGGTCGATTCCTCCTCGGTGTACATGATCTGGGCGCCGAGTTCGCGCAGCTTGGCGCGGTCGGATTCGGGCACGCCGACGAGTTCGGAGATCACCTCGGTGGGGTAAGGGCCCGCGAATTCGGCGATCAGGTCGAATTCGCCGCGTTCGATCAGGGGCGCGAGCAGTTCCTTCGCGATGGTGCGCAGTCGCGGTTCGAGGGCCTGCACGCGGTGCTGAGTGAAGGCGCGCACCACGAGTCCGCGCAGCCTGGTGTGCTTGGGCGGATCCATCGCGACGAACGAGAAGAACTGTTCGGCCTGCGGACCCCAGAACGCGGGTTCCATGCGCAGGCCGTTGGCGCTGGAGAACCGGTCGGAATCACGCAGCGCGGCCAGCACGTCGGCGTGGCGGGACAGCGCCCAGAAGTCGTCGGCCTCGTTGCGGAATACGGGGGCCTGCGCACGCAGCCTGGCATAGTACGGGTACGGGTCGGCATGGACGTCGAAGTCATAGGGGCTGTACTGCAACGGCACGATACGGCCTTCCTTGGGCGCGAAAGTCGGGCTGACAGAATGGACACTAGTCGAGATGAATTGAGGGCGTGGTGGACTCGGATTCGACGTGGCCGGTGATCGATACCTCCAAACCGCATCCGGCCCGGCGCTACGACTACTGGCTCGGCGGCAAGGACAACTATCCGGCCGACCGGGAATCGGCGGACGCGGTGGCGGCCGGATTCCCGACGGTGCGGCTCGCCGCGGTGGAGAATCGCAGTTTTCTGCGCCGCGCGGTGACCTTCCTCGCGGCGGACGCGGGCATCCGGCAGTTCCTCGACATCGGCGCCGGACTGCCGACGGCGGGCAATGTGCACGAGATCGCCCAGGACATCGCCCCGAGCTCACGCATCGTCTACGTCGACAACGATCCCATCGTCCTGCTGCACGCCCGCGACCTGCTGCGCAGTTCCCCAGAGGGCGCGACCGCCTATATCGACGCCGACCTGCGCGACCCCGAGTCCATCCTCACCGCCCCCGCCGTGACCGAGGTGCTCGACCGCAGCGAGCCGATCGCGCTGATGCTGGTCGCGGTCATGCATTTCATCACCGACAACGAGGAGGCGTATCGGCTGGTGCGCACCCTGTGTTCGGCCATGCCGAGCGGCAGTTTCCTGGTGCTGTCGCACGCGACCAGCGATCATCTGGCCGCCGAGGACCTCGCCGACACCGACGCCGCCAACCTGCGCAGCGGTGTCCCGTTCCGACTACGCACGGGCGCCGAGATCACCGAATTCTTCCGAGGATACGAACTCGCGCCGCCGGGAATCGCCTCGGTGATCAACTGGCGACCCGACTCGTGGCGCCCGCATCCGCGCCCGGAAGCGGTGTCGATGCTCGCCGGGGCCGCACGAATCCCCTGATCGCGACGACTCGGGACGCACTCAGTCGCGATGCGCCACGTCGTACCAGAGGTTCGGGACCGACCAGTCCCAGCGCTCGGCGTCGCAGCGGCCGAGATCGATCCGCTCGTGGCCGAGTTCGGCCCTGACCGCCGCCGCGTCGAGGTCGGCTTGTTCGCGCAGCGCTTCCTGATAGCACTGCATGGAACCGCCGACGCTCGCGCCGTACAGGAGCAGGCCGCGTCGCAGGTGCCGCCACAGTGCGCTCACCGAGATGCCTAGTCGCATCGGAACCTCCTCGACCTCGGTGCGGTCACGATACCGACCGCGCGGGCGCCGCGGGCCGGAATTGCGATGATTCCAGTCGAAAAAATTGTTTTCTGCGAAAAACCGAACGGTCCGGTCAGGTCGGCCGATAAAGTTTTACTACGATGCGCGCACCGGATCCGAATGAGATCCGCACACCCCGAAGCGCGGTCCCGAGAATTCGGTGACGAAACGAGACGCATCGCACTGGACAGCGACTTCCGTCGTGGAAAAGGGGTTCCAGATGAGCGTCAACAATTCACGTGTCCGCCTCGCGACCTACGCGCTGCTCGCCGGTATCGCGGCCGTGATATTCGGCGCGACGACAACCGCGCAGGCGACGCCGCTGTGGCCGGGCGGACCCGACATCCCCGGCCTCCCGGCCATCGTGCCGCCGCTGCCACCCGCGCCGGTATATGCGCCCTGCTCGGCCGATACCCGCCTCTGCATGCGACTTTCCACCAACGAGGCCTGGCTGATGGAGGATGGGCGGGTCACCTACGGCCCGACGCCGATCTCCCACGGCCGACCCGGCTACGAAACGCCGCCGGGTCGATTCCGCGTCGCGTTCAAGAAGGAAGACCACTGGAGCACCATGCACAATGCGCCGATGAAGTGGGCGGTGTTCTTCAACGGGGATATCGCCACGCATATCGGACCGATCGAAGAACAGTCGCACGGCTGTATTCGCATGACTCCGGAAGGCGCGGAAGCGACATATAATCACCTGTCGCCGGGCGATATCGTAGAAGTCGTGGAATGAGATCGAACCGCGCCGCGAAAAGTAACCGAATCGAATCGCGGCGAAAGCACCGACTCCGCCGCGCCGGACTCACCGTCGCCGTCGGCATCGGTGTGACGGCGGCGGGCTGCGGCGGCGGCGAAACCGACGGGATCGCCGTCGCGCCGCCGGTGCGGCCCCCGCCCGTCGCCGCGATCGTGGTCACCATCGAACACCAGCACTACGGTGCGCTGCCGCCGATCACCCCCGGCGCCCGCATCACCGTGGTCAACAACGACCTGGTCCGACACAGCGTCACCAGCAAACGGCCGGGACTGTTCGACCTGGTCGTCGAACCCGGCCGCGCGGTGACCTTCACCGCGCCCACCGAGATCGGCTCGCACCCGTTCTACTGCCGCTACCACGCCTTCATGGACGGCTGGCTCAGCGTTCGCACCTGAACGCGGCCGCGCGCCGGGACTATCGTAGGAAATGTGGGTGTCATCGGAGAACTGTTTCCCGGCAAGAAGCTGACCGACGAGAGCGGGCAGACCGGCGACGGGCAGACACATCGCCCGCGCGTCGAACTCGACCTCGACGCGGGCGTCATCCGGCTGTCCGGCCCGCCGTCCGAACCCGACGACGAATCGGCGGACTGACCGGGCATTCAATCCAGCGCGGCGATCTTGCGACCGAGCAGGGCGCGTTCGCGCTCGTTGCCGCACAGCCCGATCGCCGCCTCGAATTCCGCGCGCGCCTCGTCGCGGCGCCCCATCCGGCTCAGCAGCTCACCGCGCACACTCGGCAGCAGATGCGAATTCCCCAGCGCCGCACCGGCGACCAGCTCGTCTACGATCGGCAGCGCGGCGGCGGGCCCACTCGCCATCGACACCGCGACCGCCCGGTTCAATTGCACCACCGGTGACGGCGCGAGCCTGCCGAGCGCCTCGTAGATCAGCACCACCCGTTCCCAATTCGTCTCCGCCACCGACAGCGCGACGGCATGGCATTCGGCGATCGCGGCCTGCAGACCGTAGGCGCCGAGACCGCGGCCGAGCCGTTCGGCCTGCGCGAGCGCGGCACGACCTCGGACGATCGCGGCACGGTCCCAGCGGCGGCGGTCCTGATCCTCGAGCAGCACCGGCTCACCATCGGGGCCCGTGCGCGCCGGGAACCGGGCCGCGGTCAGTTCGAGCAGCGCGAGCAGGCCGTGCACCTCCGGTTCGGTCGGCGCGAGGCGGGCAAGCACGCGCGCGAGCCGCTGCGCTTCGCCCGCGAGGTCGAAGCGGATCAGGTCGCCGCCCGAACTGGCCGACGAGCCCTCGGTGAAGATCAGGTAGATCACGCTCAGGACCGAACCGAGCCGTTCGGCCCGTTCACTCGCCCGAGGCGGCTCGAAGGGCACGCGGGCCGCGCCCAGGGTCTTCTTCGCGCGGGTGATCCGCGCCTGCACGGTCGCGGTCGGCACCAGGAATGCCTTGGCGATCTCGTCGCTGGTCAAGCCGCCGACCACGCGCAGGGTGAGCGCGACCCGCGCCTCCCTGGACAGCACCGGGTGGCAGGAGATGAAGATCAGGGTGAGGACGTCGTCGTCTATCCGGTCGGGATCCCACAGCACGTCGTGGCCGTCGGGGTCGGCTTCCGCGGGGGCGGCGCCGGTGAGGGCGCCGCCCTCGCCAAGGTCGCGGGCGAGAGCGGCGTAGCGGTCGTCGAGGGAGGAGCGGCGGCGGAAGGCGTCGATGGCGCGGCGGCGGCCGACGGTGAGGAGCCAGCCGACCGGATTGTTCGGCACGCCCTCGCGTGGCCAGGTCACCAGCGCCTCGGCCAGCGCCTCCTGGGCGAGGTCCTCCGCGAGCGCGAAATCGCCGGTGTACCGCGCGAGTGCACCGACGATCCGAGCCGACTCCATTCGCCACACTGTGTTTATGGCCGCGCCTTCGGCGCGGCGGGGTTCGCGGCCCCTTTTGTCTCGCGTCCGAGCGATCGATACTCGCGCCTGCGGCGCATTGTCTCGATCGCTCGGACGCGAGACGGCCGCGAACCCTTTGGGGGGTTCCTCGGCCGGGTGCGCGACGGTGTCGGGCGGGTCGGGGTTGTCGCTCACGCCCGCACAATACGTGCGGGCCGTCGACTTGTCCCTCGCGCGTGGGGGCGGGCTCAGTTCGACTGCTCCGGTCCGGTGCAGTGGGCCACTCGTCCCTCACGCGTGGGGGGCGGGCTGGTTGATCAGAGCTGGCCGGTGGCCTCGCGCCATGCTCGTTCCTTCTTGATCCACTCGTTGTCCTGGGGGAACTCATCGATCGTCGGGACTCGGCGGATCTCGGTCTTGAGGCCGGGGCCGCTGAGGGGGGCGCGCTTGGCCCATTCGATGGCCTCCTCCTTGGAGGCCACGTTCAGGATGTAGAAGCCGCCGAACAGTTCCTTGGTCTCGCCGTAGGGGCCGTCGGTGACGACGGGGGTTTCCGAGGAGTGGTCGACCACAACGCCTTCGGAAGCGTCGGCGAGTCCTTCGGCGGCTACCAGCACGCCCGCACGGATCATCTCGTCGTTGTAGCGGCCGATGGTCTCGAGCATCTGCTCGAAATCGATCTCGCCCATGTTCGCGTACGCCTCGTCGGTGGCGCGCATGACCAGCATGTACTTCATGACTGTCTCCCTGTTCGTCCGGGTCCCTCTCGGACCCTCTCACACACTGGTCGAACGGGTACGGCGTCGGATCGACACGTCCGCCGAACTTTTCTCGAAATCTTTTTCCGGCCGTCGCGACGACCCGGCTAACGCGGGTTCACCAGGCGGGTCTCGTAGGCGTAGATGGCGGCCTGGGTGCGGTCGCGCAGGTCGAGTTTGTCGAGTATCCGGCCGACGTGGGTCTTGACGGTCTGATCCGAGATCACCATCTCCCGCGCGATCTCGGAGTTGGACAGCCCGCGCGCGATCAGGATCAGCACCTCGGTCTCGCGGGCGGTGAGGTCGGCGGGTTTGGCTCCGGTCTCCCCCGTTCGGCCGGTGCCCTGGCGCGCGAATTCGGCGAGCAGGCGCTTGGTGACCGAGGGGGCCAGCAGCGCGTCGCCGGTCGCGACCACGCGCACCGCCTCGCCCAGCGATTTGGCCGAGGACTCCTTCAGCAGGAATCCGGACGCGCCCGCGCTCAACGCCGAGTACACATACGCGTCGAGGTCGAAGGTGGTCAGCACGATCACCTTGGTCGGGCCCGCGGCGGTGATGGCGCGGGTGGCTTCGATCCCGTCGCAGACCGGCATCCGCACATCCATGAGGACCACATCGGGTCCGAGACGTTCGGTCTCGAGCACCGCCTGCCGCCCGTCGGCGGCCTGCCCGATCACCTCGATGTCGGGCTGGCTGTTCAGCAGGACGGCCAGACCCTCGCGCACCAGTTCCTGATCGTCGGCGATCAGCACGCGTATGCTCTCGATCTCTTGTTCCGTCAAGGGAATTCGCCCCTCCTGCTACCGGTCCGCCGCCCCGCGGGCGGACCACATGGACACAGCGTAATGCGCGGCGCGGCGGCCGCATCACTCCCGAGAGCTACTCGAAAAGACCGCTCCGAGGTTGGATGTGGTCGAGGGCCGCCGATTCCTACTCTCGGAATATGATCGAAGCACGTAGCTTGACCAAGCAATACGGCAAGACTCGGGCCATCGACGAGTTGACCTTCACGGTCGAGCCCGGCCGGGTCACCGGGTTCCTCGGCCCCAACGGTTCGGGCAAGTCGACCACCATGCGGCTGATCCTCGGCCTGGACAGCCCGACCTCGGGCACGGTGACCGTCCTCGGTCGCCGCTACCGCGAACTGAAATACCCGCTGCACACCGTCGGCGCGCTACTCGACGCCGGTGACGTGCTCGGGTCGCGCTCGGCCGCGCAGCACCTCGCCTTCCTCGCGGCGAGCAACGGCATCGCGCCGCGGCGGGTGGACGAGGTGCTCGACCGGGTCGGGCTGACCGATGTGGCGGGGAAGAAGGTCAAGGGCTTCTCCCTCGGCATGCGGCAGCGGCTCGGTATCGCGGCGGCGATCCTCGGCGATCCGGCGATCCTGATCCTCGACGAGCCGGTGAACGGGCTGGACACCGAGGGCATCCGCTGGATCCGGCAGACCTTGCGTGCGATGGCCGACGAGGGCCGCACCGTACTGCTGTCGAGTCACATGATGAGCGAGACCCAGCTGGTCGCCGACCACCTGCTGGTGCTGAGCCGAGGCAAGCTGATGGCCGATCAGCCCACCCGCGAATTCGTGGAGCGGCACAGCGAGCCGATGGTGCTGGTGCGCAGCGCCGATCTCGCGGAGTTGGCGGCGGCGGTCGGCGCGGACCGCGTCGAGATCCGCGGCGATATCGGCACCGTGCGCGGACTCCGGTCGCGAGAGGTCGGCCGGATAGCCGCGGCACGCGGCATCGCGCTCGACGAACTCACGCCGATCCACGACTCGGTCGAGGACGTGTTCACCCGGCTGGTCTCCGGCCTGCACACCTTCGCTCCCCACGAATCATTACAGGAGTCAGCATGACCACCATCTCCGCGACGACCGTCCCCGCGACCTTCGAACCGCCTTCCGTCTCTTCGGGTTTCCGGGCGGCCATCGGCTATCAGGTGCGGTCCGAACTGATCAAGATCCGTTCCGCGAGGTCGCTGTGGCTGCTGCCGACGCTGGCGGTGGTGATCGGTCCGGTGGCCGCGATGATCGTCGGCCTCTCCAACAGTCTGGAGAAGTCCGACACGGTCATCGGCGGCGCCTTCACCGCGACGACCTTGCCGCTTGCCCTGTTCGGCGCGTGGGGCGCGCTGGTGGTGACCACCGAGTACTCCTCGGGCACGATACGGACGGTCCTCGCGGCCACACCGCGGCGGCACCTGGTCTACCTCGCGAAAGTCCTTGTCGCCACGGTGGTCTCGACGGGCGTCGGCGTACTGTCGACGGCATTGACCTACCTGGTCGGCATCGCGGCCATCGATTCGTCCAAATACGCGGCGGGTCAGCCTTTTCCGGGGCTGCTCGGCATCGTCGCGGTATTCCCGACGGTCGCGCTGTTCGGTATCGCGGTCGGCATCCTGATCCGCAGTTCGGCGGGTGCGGTGGCCGCGGTCTCCGCGCACGTGGTGCTGCCCGAGGCGGCGTCGGCGGCCGCGTTCGGTGAACTGCACAAACTGTCGACGCTGGTGGCCCCGGGCGCCATCGTGGCGAAACTGTCGCAGAGCGCCGACGCCGCGCCGGAATTGATGGGCACGCTCGGCGGCTGGCCACGCTTGGCCTTCGCCGCGATCCTCACGCTCATCGTGCTGGTTCTCGCCCGCCGCGCCCTGCTGCGCCGCGACGTCTGACCCCACCCCTTCGAACATCAGGAGTGCACATGCCCCAGCCGATCGGGCGGTCGATCGTCCGCCTCGGATACCAGATTCCCGACTTCAACTACGGCGGCGCCGTGGCGGAGATATTCCCGACGGTGATCGCGCAGGCGCGGGAAGCCGAACGCGCCGGATTCGACACGGTTTTCCTCACCGACCACTTCTATCAGCGCTTCGGCCCGCCGCACGGGCCGACCTTGGAGGCGTATACCGCACTCGGCGGACTCGCCGCCGCCACCGCGACCGTCAAATTGTCCACGCTGGTCACCGGCAACACCTATCGCAATCCGGCGCTGCTGGCGAAGATGATCACCACACTCGACGTGATGAGCGGCGGCCGTGCGGTTCTCGGTCTCGGCGCGGGCTGGCTGGAGTTGGAGCACAAATCCTACGGATTCGAATTCGGTTCCGTCAGTGATCGTTTCGACCGACTGGACGAGGCGCTGCGCATCATCCGGCCGATGCTGCAAGGGTCACGACCGTCCTTGGACGGCACGTGGTACCGGGTGGAGAACGCCATCAACGAACCGAGGGTGCGCGACGACCTGCCCATCATGCTCGGCGGCGCGGGCGAGAAGAAGACCTTCGCCCTCGCCGCCAGGCACGCGGACCATCTCAGCATCGGTTGCGACGCGGTGGATCTGCCGCGCAAACTCGACGCGCTGCGGCAGCGGTGCGAGGAGATCGGCCGCGACCGTGCGACTCTCGATGTGAGCTACCTCGCGTTCGTGGCGATCGCCGAGACCTCGGAACTGGCCCATCGCACCGTCGACGAGATGTTCGCGACGCGGGTGAAAGATCCGGCGCGGGCCGAACAGGTGCGAGCCTCCATGGCGGGCAAGCTGTTCATCGGCGATCCCGAGGAGGTCGCGGATCAGCTCCGCGACCGAATCCTGCGCCACGGGGTCGACGGGCTGATCGTCAACATGGTCGCCAACGGGCACGAGCCGGGAGTGCTGGAGCTCGCCGGAAAAGCGTTGGGGCCGTTGCTGAAACCGTGATCGGGCGGGTGTCACGGAAGGTGGTGTTCGAGACCGCCGTGACACCCGGCGGGGTGGCCCGACCCGGCTCCAGCCGTTGACATGGCAACAGTCCGAAATGTATAGTCCGGCCCGTAGGTTGCTTGGGGAGTGGAGTAGGCGGATTACGAAACGCGGAAGTTCCACAACAACCGAAACAGGGTCGATCGCCACCATTCGCGACACGGCCTGAAACGCCACCGCCACAAGCGACGGCCCCGCAGTGCGCACGTCGCAACCCGACATGGGAGGAGTGAGCTCTTGACGCCCCTCAAGCTCAGCCCGACGTCCTATCTCGTGCTCAGCCTGGTCGCACGGACAGGACCGTGCACACCATTCGACATCAAGAAACACGTGGACCGTTCGATCGGATTCTTCTGGTCCTTTCCGCACTCCCAGATCTACGCCGAACCCGAACGCCTGACCGAGAAGAAGTTGCTTTCCGGCTATCAGGAACCCACAGGTCGCCGTCGACGAATTTATAGTATCACCGATCTCGGCCGGGCAAAACTGGACGAATGGCTGTCGGCGAGTTCCGAGGATCCGACCCACGAACTCCGGGACAGCGGTTTGCTGAAACTGTATTTCGGCAGCCTGGCCGCACCCGAGGATGTCACCAAGATGGCCGACAACGAGAAGGCGGCCCACCAGAGTCGACTGGACCGCTATCTCACCGCACACAAATCGCTGTCCAAGCTCCCGGACAGCGATGCCAACGAACTCATGGTCTTGGAATTCGGAATCAAATATGAATCACTCGCTGTGGAATTCTGGGAACGGGTCGGCGAACGTCGATGAACAGACCAGTCGCCTTTCTTCGCGCCACCGCGGCGCCCGTCATGCCACGCGATCGACGGACTCCGAGGCGGCGGCGACCGTCGCCGCGATCCGCCGCGCGTCTGCTGCCGAGTAGCTGGGAATTTCGGGATGGGCGCGCTTGCACAGACCGCTCAGCACCCGACCCGGCCCGACCTCGACGAAGGCGTCGGGACCGAAATCGACCACGGTGGCCATGGTCTCGCTCCAGCGCACCGCACCGGCGAGCTGGCGGCGCAACGCGGCCCGCGCCTGCTCCCCCGTCCACACCGGCCGCGCGGTGACATTGGCGATCACCGGCAGCACCGGGTCGGCGAAGCGCACACGGGCCAGATCCGCGGCGAACTCGGCCTCGACGGGCGCCATCATCGAGCTGTGGAAGGGCGCGCCGACCTTGATGCGCTTGACCTTCACCTCCGCGCGACCGAGCGCCTCGACCCGCGCCGTGAACGCGGCGACGCCCGCGACGGCGCCGGACACCACGGTCTGGTCGGCGCTGTTGTAGTTGGCGGGTTCGACCACCGCGCCGGTGTCCGCGCGCACCTCGGCGCACAGCCGCTCGACCTCGGTGCCGGGTAGGCCGAGCGCGGCGGCCATGGCGCCCGGCGTCGACGCGTTGACCTCGGCCATCAGCACGCCGCGACGGCGCACCAAGGCGAGGGCATCGGTCCAGTCGAGGACGCCCGCGGCGACGAGCGCGGTGTACTCGCCGAGGCTGTGGCCCGCGACGACCAGGGGCTGTGGCAATTTTTCGGCAAGCACCCGGTAGGCGGCGAGGCTGGTGATGAATACCGCGGGCTGGGTGATATCGGTCTGTTCGAGACGCTCCTCGGGCCCCTCCCAACAGAGCCGGGACAGCTCGAATCCGACGATCTCGTCGGCCGTGCGGAACAGGGGTGCGACGACTTCCGGATACGCGTCACAGAGGTCGCGTCCCATACCGACGCGCTGCGAACCCTGTCCCGGAAACAGGTACGAAGTTGTTTTCATTCGGATGCTCCAACGAATACTTGGGAGATGATCGGCAAACCCGCGGACCGGGATGTGCGCCGCGCCGCCGCGGCCGTGCCCCCGGTGCGATTATGCGCGGCCGGACGCCGCAATTCAATGGTCGCGGAAATAAGTCAACCGCGACGTGATTTCCACCCGAACGGGCATGTGTACCGTACACATTCCGGCCCGCGCCGACCTGAACGCGGAAAATCGGAGTGATGCTGATCACTTTTCGTCCCGGAAAATAGAAGAAATATTGGCGCGAAAAACTGTTGGACATTGTGTCCGATTATTCCGCGCACCACCCCCGCGCGGCCCGCGCCGGACGCCCGAAAAATAGCCCGCTGCCAGGCAATTCGGACACATCCGACAAATGCCCCCGAGGCCACTCCGAACGAAACGGACCCGAGCGTCTCACTTGCGACATGTGGCCTGGGTCACGTTTAACCCCGGTTGCGTCACCTATCTGCGGCTTGGATCATCGTTTTCGGAAAGTGTGGAAGCGATCGTTCGAACCGAACGGTCCCCGCACCTCCGACCAGCAGTGCCACGGGGAGAATTCATGTCATCTACGCGTACCGCACTGGTAACCGGCGGATCCGGTGGGATCGGGCAGGCCATCTGCCGTCGACTCGCCTCGGACGGGGTCTTCGTCGCGGTCAACTACTACCGCGGCGAGCAGGCCGCCAAGGAGGTCGTCGCCGAAATCGAGCACAACGGCGGCACGGCGATCGCGGTCCAGGGCGATGTCTCGCTCCCCGAGGACGCCGAGCGGGTCGTGCGGGAGACCGTCGAGGCCGCCGGGCGCCTCGACATCCTGGTCAACAACTCCGGGATCACCCGCAACCGCCTGATCATGCAGATGGAACACGACGACTGGCTCGACGTCATGCGGGTCAACTTCGGCGGTGTCTTCAACTGCACCAAGGCGGCGAGTTCCGTACTGGCGCAACAGGACAGCGCGGCCATCGTGAACGTCTCGTCGGTCATGGGGCAGCGCGCCTGGCTCGGCTGCGCCAACTACGCCGCCTCCAAGGCGGCGATCAACTCCTTCACCAAGGCCTCGGCGGTCGAATTCGCCCGCTTCGGCATCAAGGTGAACGCGGTCCTCCCCGGTTTCGTCGAAACCGAGATGATCGCCGACGTGCTCAGCGGCGGCAACGGCGACGGCGTCATCGGCCAGCTCCCGGTGCCGAGCGCGACCACCGCCGACGAAGTCGCCGAGGTGGTCGCCTTCCTCGCCGCCCCCGACACCCCGCACATGACCGGCGCGCTGCTGCCGATCGACGGAGCGGGCGGGGTGACCCTGCTTTTGGGAAAGCCGCTCAAGAAGTCTCGCCGCTGAGCCCAGCTCCCGGCGCCCGCCACCGAGCGCAGCTCGCCTGGACCACAGCCGAGCGCAACTCGCCTCGACCCACCGCCCAGCGCGGCTCGCAGGCGTCAACCGCCACCCGTAAAGACGCGGGGGCGCAACCGATTTCCGAGTCATCGCGGACCGAAATCGACTGTCGGCGGCCGTACACGATGCCGTGTCCGTCGCCGTTGTTCCAGGGGCCCGCCGTTCTCCGGCGCCATTCCCCCGGCACGGAATTCACGATCTCGCCATCCTCGCGCACGTCGACGGCGCAGCCACCGTCACCCGTCGCGCGAAGCACCGCACCCGAGATCGCCTCCACCCCACACGATGTCGTGCGGCGTGGCGCGGCGCGACTACAGCGCCGAGATTCACCAGACAGCGCAGTTCACACCCGAGGAGTACAGCCATGTCCGAAACCAGTGTCATCGACGCCGTCCGCGAGATCGTCGCCGAAGCGGTCGCCCTCGACATCGATGAGGTCGGCGCCGACGCCACCCTGTTCGACGAGGTCGGCGCCGAGTCGATCGACCTGCTCGACATCCTGTTCCGCATCGAACGCAGGCTCGGCGTGAAGATCACCACGACCGAGCTCAGCGAACGCATCCAGGGCGGCATCCCCGACGAGCAGTTCGGCACCGAGGACGGCCTCGTCTCCGATATCGGTCTCGAACAGCTCGAGAAGGTCATGCCGCAGATCGACAGGGCCGAGCTCAGCGGCAATCTCGCCGCCGAGGACGTGATGAACCTGTTCACCGTGCGCAATCTGGCGAACATGGTCGAACAGCACGTCGGCGCGACGGCCTGAGGCGGCGGTCATGCGATTCCATCTGGTCGACCGCATCCACTCCGTCGAGCGATGGCACGGCATCGAGGCGGTCAAGCACACCAGCTCCAGCGAAACCTATTGGTCCACCGATGATCTCGGGCCGTACATGCCGATGGCCATCCAGCTGGAGGTGCTCGCGCAGAGCGCGGCGTGGCTGGTCTACCTGAGTACCGAGCGCACCCGGCGCGCGGTACTGCTCTCGGTCGGTTCGGTCATCACGCGGGCGAAGGTGCGTCCGGGTGACGAGATCCACGCGACGGCCGAGATCCGCTCCACCGGCGACACGATCGTGGTGTCGGGGCGGTTGCGGGTCGCCGACCGGGTGGTGCTCGACGTGGAGGACCTCATGTGCGCGCTCATCGACGCCGACATCCTCGAGGACGCCGATTCGGTGCGCGGGCGCGAAGAACTACTGCGAAGCGGGGAACGAGCATGAACGGCGGTCATGGTCGGCGCGCTCAGCGCGACGTCGTCGTCACCGGCATCGGCGCGGTGACACCGGTCGGGAACACCGCGCCCGACACCTGGTCCGCGCTGGCCGCGGGCATCAGCGGGATCGGGCGGATCTCGACCTTCGATCCGGGGTCGTTCTCGGTCCGCATCGCGGGTCAGGTGCGCGACCTCCCGGACGCGCCCGCGGCGATGGACCTGAGCCGGTGGGAATTGCTCACGCGGGCAGGGCGATTCGGCGTGGTCGCGGCGGCCGAGGCGGTCGCGGACGCGGGCGGGTTCGCCGCGCACCACGAGCCGGGCAACCGAGGGGTTTTCGTCGGCGGGCACGTCGGCAGGCCGGAACCGGAGGAATTGGCGCAGATCGGGCTGGTGCGCAGGCGCAGCGCGGGCGCCGAGATCCACCGCCGCGATCCCGAGAGCACGCTGCGCTGCGACCAGGGCGTCGACCTGGCCGCGATCGCCGAGGTGGCCGGATGTCGCGGTCCGATCAGCGGGATCAGCACCGCCTGCGCCTCGGCCACCCACGCGATCGGCGAGGCGATGCGCCGCATCCAGGCGGGCGAGATCACGATGGCCGTCGCGGGCGGCCAGGACTCCCTGACCACCTGGCTCGACGTGTCCGGATTCGCGCTGCTCGGCGCGCTCACCACCCGGTACAACGACGACCCGACCAGGGCGTCGCGGCCCTTCGACGCCGAGCGCGACGGGTTCGTGCTCGGTGAGGGCTCGGTGCTCATGGTGCTCGAGGACCGCCGCATCGCCGAGGTGAGGGGCGCGCGGATACTGGGCCGGGTCTCCGGTTACGCGTCGACGATGAACGCGTACCGGATCACCGATTCCCCGCCCGACGGCGGCGGCTCGATCACCGCCATGGCCAATGCCATCGCCGACGCGGGCGTGGAGCCGGACGCCGTCGACTGCGTCTACGCGCACGGGACGAGCACACCGGGCAACGACATCTCCGAGACCGCCGCCATCAAGAAGGTGTTCGGGGCGCACGCCTACGAATTGCTGGTGACCTCGCCGAAGTCCATGACGGGCCATCTCACCGCGGGCGCGGGTGCGCTCAACGTGCTCGGCGCGCTCTACGGATTCCGGGACGGCCTGGTGACGCCGACGATCAACCTCGAACACCCCGACCCGAAGCTCGACCTCGACTACGTGCCCAATCACGCACGTGCGAGCGAGGTTTCGACGGCCGTGGTGAACTCGTTCGCCTTCGGCGGCACCAACGCCTCGCTGGTCCTGGAGGCGCCGTGAGCGTCGACAGCATTCTGTCCGCGCCGCGCTGGGGCGCGGCCACCGGCCTGCGAGTGCCCACCGATCAGCTCGCGCTGGCGGGCGGGTTGTGTCTGGATCGCCTGGTCGAACTGCACGTCGGCAAGCGCGCGGTCGCCGTGGCCAATGTGCCGAATACGCTCACCGTCTTCGACACGCACTTCCCGCGCTTCCCCGTGCTGCCGGGAATTCTACTGCTGCACGGCATCTCGAATCTCGCCGACAGCCTGCTCGCCGCCACCGCGGGCGGGCAGTGGCAACTCGCCGGCGTGCGGCGGGTGCAGTTCCGCCACTACGTGCGTCCCGGCGATCAGCTCAGGGTCGAGGTCGACCTGCGCGATCACGACACCACGGGCGCCCGCGTGACCGGGCGGATCAGTCGCGGCGACACCGTGGTCGTACTCGCCCGCGAGGTCACCATGTCCAATTCCGACGCACCCGAGGAGAACTCATGAATCGCGTGGTCATCAGCGGTATCGGCGTCGTGTCACCGCTCGGGGTCGGCTTCCGGGAGACCTGGAAGGCATTGCTGGCCGGGCACAGCGCGGTGCGCCGCATTCAGCACTACGATCCCGCGTCGCTGCGCACCAGCCTCGGCGCCGAGATCCTCGAATTCGACGCCAAACCCGCGGTGCGCAGCCGCAAGTCGCTGCGTCTGATGACGCGGGCGAACCAGTTGGCCCACGTCGCGGTGCGGCACGCCGCCGACGAGGCGGGCATCGATCCGGCGTACGCGGACAACGACAGGGTCGGGGTGTTCCTGGCCAGCGAGAACCAGATCGCCGACCCGTCGCACGTGCTCGACGCCACCGTCGACGCGCGGGAGGAGGACGGGTCGATCGACATGGCGCGGCTCGGCAAGGCGGCCGCGGACATGTATCCGCTGTTCTTCGTGGAGGGACTGCCGTCGGCCGAGATGTTCTTCCTGTCCGACGAATACGGCTTCGCCGGGCCGAGCGCCTTCGGGTCGGGTTCGGCGGACGCGGGCGTCAGCGCCATCGGCAACGCCTACCGCGCCATCGCCCGCGGCGACACCGAGATCGCGGTGGCGGGCGCCTTCGACGACGCGGTCTCCTGGTGGGGCATGTCCAAGATGGACCGGCTCGGCCTGCTCACCGACCGCACCGACGCCGAGGCGGTGCGTCCCTACGATCGCGATTCCTCGGGAACCGTGCTCGGCGAGGGGGCATGCATGGTGCTGCTGGAGAGTTACTCGAGCGCGACCCGACGCGGTGTCCGGCCCTACGCGGAGATCGTCGGATTCGGCGGCGGCTGGAATCCGGTGACGCCCGGCGAATTCTGGGGCGACGGAACGGGTCTGGGCAATGCGGTGCGCTCGGCACTGCGCGAGGCCGCCGTCGCGGGCGGCGACATCGGGTACGTGGCCGCCGACGGGTCGGCGGTGGCGCGCGCCGATGCCGCGGAAGCGCGCGGCCTGCGGGCCGGACTGGGCGCGGGCGCGGACTCCGTCATGGCAAGCAGCGTGCAACCCGCGGTCGGCCAATTGCTCTCCGCCACCGGTGCTTTGAACGTCGCACTGGCCGCGGCGGCATTACGCGAGGGCGCGGTGCCACCGACCCTGAACCTCGACATCGTCGCCGCCGACTGCGACCTGGACTGGGTGCCCGGCTCGGCACGCGACCTGACATCCGACTACAGCGTGGCGATCGGCCGCGGCCTATCCGGCCAGTCCGCCGCCCTCGCACTCAAACGCATCTGAACGCCGACGGGTTCGCGGCCGTCTCGCGTCCGAGCGATCGAGACAATGCGCCGCAGGCGCGAGTATCGATCGCTCGGACGCGAGACAAAAGGGGCCGCGAACCCCGCCGCGCCGAAGGCGCGGCCATAGACACAGCAGGAGCAACCAGTGCAGGAACAAGCAGCAAGACAGCCGATCCCGCTGCGCACCGTCGTCGTGGTCGGCGTCGGTGCGGTGACTTCGCAGGGTGACAACGCCAAGGCGCTGTGGGACGGCGTCAGCACCGGTCACGTCGCGATTCGACCGGTGGAACACTTGCCGATGCGGGAGTACCTGACCGAGATCGGCGGCGAGGTGCTCGCCCCGGTGCCCGCCTCGCCGATCGCCGCGCGGGTCGGCGGATTCCGCGACCGCGCTTTCGATTTCGCCTTTGCGGCAGCGCACGAGGCGATGGACGCCGCGCATACCCTGATCTCCGGGGTCGCCCCGGAGCGCCGGGCCATCGTGCTCGGCACCTGTAACGCGGGCCTGCTCAGCACCATGGCGTGGCTGGGCGACGGCGACGGCGACGGCCCCGCCGAACTCGCCGCCTACGGCCCGCCGCAGGCCATCGCGGAATCGCTGGCCGCCGAATTCGCCTGTCGCGGACCGGTGCTCTCGGTGAACACCGCGTGCGCGGCGGGCGCCAACGCCATCGGCTACGCCGCCGACCTGATCGCCTTCGGGCGCGCCGACATCGTCCTCGCGGGCGGCACCGACGCGCTCTCGGATGTGGCCTACGCCGGATTCAACTCCCTCGGTTCGCTCTCCCCGACACCCGCCGCCCCGTATCAGGACAAGCGGACCGGCCTGTCCCTCGGCGAGGGCAGCGGGATGCTGGTGTTGGCGCGCGCCGACCTGGTGGCCGCCGCCGATATCGAACCGCTGTGCGAGATCATCGGATACGGCCTGTCCGCCGACGGCTACCACCCGACCGCGCCGCGCCCGGACGGCACCGGCGCGGCTCGCGCGATCCGCGCCGCCATGGCGTGGTCGGATCTCGGCGAGGACGATATCGGCTACATCAACAGCCACGGGACCGGAACGCCGCGCAACGACAGCGCGGAGGCCGCGGCCACCCGGCTCGCGCTCGGCGACGCCGCGGATACGGTGCCGGTGAGCAGTTCCAAGTCCATGATCGGGCATCTGCTCGGCGCGGCGGGCGCGGTCGAGGCCATCATCACCGTGGGCGCGCTGCGCAACGGCGTGCTGCCGCCGACCGCGAATCTCGTTGTGCCCGACGCGGAATGCCGCCTCGATCATGTCGCGGTGGAGCCGCGCGTCGCCACGCCGAGCCATGCGATCTCGAACAACTTCGCGTTCGCGGGCGCGAATGCCAGCGTCACCTTCGGGCGCCGCCCTCGCGGTGTGACGCGGCTCGCGCCGACGCGCACCCGTGTGGTGCTGACCGGGGCGGGCGCGGTCGGAGCGGCGGGCGTCGGCGTCGAGGCGGCGTTGCGCGCGCTCGACGAATCCCGCGACTGCGCCCGGCTCGAGGACGGTATGCGACTCGGCCGCGTCGACACCGACCCGTCCGGGCACCTGACCCGTCGCGAGGCGAGGCGCATGGACCGGCTCGGGCTGCTGTCCACCTTCGCGGCGAGCGAGGCGCTGCGTGCGGCGGGCGGCGACCTGATCACCGACGATCCCGACCGGGTCGGCGTGGTGTTCGGCACCGGCATCGGCCCGATGCAGGCCATGGAGCAGTTCGTGCGGCCGTTGCGCGATGAGGGGGCGGCCGCCGCCAATCCCGCGGTGTTCCCGAACACCGTCTACAACGCGGCGGCGGGCAGCGTCGCGACCCTGCTCGGTGCGCTCGGCCCGACCTCGACGGTCACCGCGGGCCACGCCGCCGGGGCCAACGCGCTGTGCTATGGCTACGACCTGGTCTCGGTGGGGCGTGCGACCGCGATCCTGGCCACCGCGGCCGACACGCTCACCCCGCTGGTCGCGCTGGCCTACCGCCGCCTCGGCATCCCGATGGGCCCCGACGATTCGTTCACCCTCGCCGAGGGCGCCGCCACCGTGGTGCTGGAGAGCCGCGACAACGCGCTGCGCCGCGGCGCCACCGTGTACGCGGAGGTGCTCGGGCACGCGGCGGCCTCCGACGCGCTCGGCGCGGGCCGCACCGATCCGCGCGGCGCCGGTGTGGAGCGGGCGGTGCGTTCGGCCATCGACAGCGCCGGGCTCTCGGTCTCCGATATCGAGCAGGTCTGGACCAACGAGGTCGGCTGGCGCGCGGTCGACGGACCCGAGCGACTGGCCCTGCGCCGGGTCTTCGGTGACGGCGGCCCGCGCCGGATCTGCCCGAAGCGCGCGATCGGCGAGCAGATCGGCGTCGGCGGCCTGCTCGCGTCGGCCATGGCCGCGTTCCACGCCGACCGCCCGCGCGGCGGTGCGGTGCTGGTGAACAGCTCCTCGCTCGGCGGAACGCATTTCAGCGTCGTGCTCGCGCCGCACTGATCGAACCCTGGAACCACAGACCGAACGAAGGACAGCACCGCATGAACACCACAACCATGTCGGTTCGGGTCGTGGGAACCGGCAGCTACCTGCACGGCGACCCCATCGACAACAAGCAGATCGAGGCGCTGGTCGGCCCGGTGCCCGAGGACATCCTCGAGGGCATCCAGGTTCAGCAGCGCCATTGGATGATCGACCCGAAGACCGGCGATCATCTGATCACCAACTCCGAGATGGCCGCCAAGGCCGCGGCGGCGGCGATAGCGCAGGCCGGAGCGAGCCCCGGCGACATCGACCTGATCGTGATGTCGACGGCGAGCCCGGAATACCAGCTGCCGCCCGCCGTCACCTTCGTCCAGCAGCATCTCGGCATCCCCGAATGCGCCACCCTCGAGATCCGCTCCGGCTGTGCCGGTTTCGTCGAGGCCGCCGATATCGCGCGCGGCTATCTGGAACGCGGGACCTTCCGCACCGCGCTGGTCGTCGGCGCCGAGGCCATCTCCCCGCTGCTGGTCCCGCTCTACCGAGGCATGGATCCGGAGCGGGTCAGGATGCGGGATCGCCTGGTGGCCTACACCTTCGGCGACGGCGCGGGTGCGCTGATGCTGCGCGCCGAGGAGGCGGGCCCCGACGCGCGGGCCGGTGTGCTCGGCTCATCGATCCTCACCATGGGCGGTGCGAAGAAGCCAGGTATGCAGGTGATCGGCGGCGCCACGCACGCGCCGCTGCACGTGCAGGCCGCGGCGAAACGGCTGGTGAAACTCGACGTCGACGTGGTCGAGTCGGGCAAGTTCATCCCGCACATGATCACCCGTTCGCTGCGGGAACTGTTGCGCGCCGGTGACATCACCGCCGAGGACGTCGCCCTGTGGGTGGTGCCGGAGGGCAACGCGGGCTATATGACGAGCGAACTCGAGGCGGCCGGGCTGCTCACCGACGAATGGCTCGCGCTGCGCGACAAGGTGTACGAGAACATCGCGCGGGTCGGCGCGACCGGGTCGGCGGCGGTGCCGCTGGCGCTGGACGAGGCCGCGCTCGAGGGGCGGCTGCGCGAGGGCGACATCGTCATGCTGCTCGCCATCGAGACCAGTAAGTGGAAGTACGCGGGCATGACCCTGGTGTGGGGCGATCGACGGTGACCGCGACGGAACGCTTCCGCACCGGGACGACCACCTTGGAATACGCCCGCCTCGGCACCGGCGACGGTCCCGCGGTGTGCATGCTGCACGGGTTGGGCGCGCGGTGGCAGACGTTCCGACCGCTGGTGCGCGGCCTCGGCCCCGGCTGGAACATCTTCGCGCCCGACCTGCGCGGGCACGGCAGGTCCGACTGGGTATCCGGCGGCTACGCACTCGCCGATTTCGCCTCCGATGTCGAACAGTTCCTCGACGAGGTGGTCGGCGAACCCGTTGTGCTGTTCGGACATTCGATGGGCGGGTGGATCTCGGCCATGGTCGCGGGCGCGCGGCCCGACGCGGTGCGCGCCGTCGTCATCGTGGACTCGGCGCTGTACCACCTGGGGCAGGATCAGCGGGCGGCGATGGCCGCCTACGCGAATCCGACGCACGCCATGCGGTCGCTCGCGGTCTCGCTGCGACTGGCCGACCCGGAGTTGAAACAGCGCTGGGTGGAAGGCCGCAACCAGCGCGAACAGGATCCCGACGCGATGCTGGCGCGGCTGCGCTGCCCGGTGCTGCTCGTGCAGGGGGATCAGGAGGCCGGTGGCCTCATGACCGACGACCACGTGCGGCGCGCGCTGTCCGCGCTCGCCGACGGACACCACGTGTTCGTGCCGGGCGCTGGTCACGCGGTGCACGCGAGCGCACCGGCCCGCGTGGCGGCCGCGCTGCACCGCTTCGTCGCCACCGAACTCGGAGCAGGCGAACTCGGCGGATTCGCGGTCGAACGTGCCGCGGTGGAAACACCTTCCTGAAGGGAGAACTCGGATGACCGAATTACTCGAAGGCGTCAGCAGACGCCACACCGACCAGGAGACGACATGGGTGAAATGCCCATCCTGTTCGGAATACCAGTACAAGCGCCGCTTGGAACGCAACCTGCGGGTATGCGCGGGCTGCGGGCACCATCTGCGGATCACCGCCGCGCGACGGCTGGCCATTCTGCTCGACGAGAACTCCTGGGAGTCGGGTGATCACGAGGATATCGAGACCGAGGACATCCTCGAGTTCCGCGACCGCAAGACCTACCGGCAGCGCCTCGACGAAGCGCGCCGCAAGACCGGCGCGCACGATGCCGCCGTCTTCGGCTCGGGAACGCTGGCGGGGCACCGAATCGCGGTGGCGGCCATGGAGTTCGGCTTCATGGGCGGCTCGATGGGCAGCGCGGTCGGCGAAGTGGTCACCCGCGCCGCGGAATTCGCGGTGGCCGAACGCCTTCCGCTGCTCCTGAGCTGCGCTTCGGGCGGCGCGCGGATGCAGGAGGGCGGCATCTCGCTCATGCAGATGGCCAAGACGAGTCAGGCCATCGCGCGCATGCACGAGGAAGGTCTGCTCGTGCTCTGCCTGCTCACCGACCCGACCTTCGGCGGCGTCACCGCCTCGTTCGCGATGCTCGGCGACATCCTGGTGGCCGAGCCGGGCGCGCTGATCGGTTTCGCGGGCCCGAACGTGATCCGCCAGACCATCAACGCCGATCTGCCGCCCGGCTTCCAGACCGCCGAATTCCTGCTGGAACGCGGCATGTTGGACGCGGTGGTGCCGCGCCCGCAATTGCGCTCCTACCTGGCGAAGGTACTCACCGCGCACGCCGTGCACGCACCGGCGGGCTACGACGCCGCACCCGTGATCCGCACCGACCCGGACCAACTCACCGCCCGCCCGCCCGAGGCCGTGATCAAGATCGCCCGCGACCGCGCGCGCCCGACCACCCTCGGCTTCGCGGCCGTCGCCTTCGACTCGTTCTTCGAACTGCGCGGCGACCGCCTCTTCGGCGACAGCGCCGCGCTCGTTGGCGGACCCGCGATCATCGCGGGTCGCCCGGTGATGCTGATCGGCCACGAAAAAGGCAGCGACACCAAGGAATCCATCGCCCGCAACTTCGGCATGCCCGAACCCGAGGGTTACCGCAAGGCGCTGCGGCTGATGCGGCACGCGGCGAAATTCGGCATGCCGATCGTGACACTGATCGACACCCCCGGCGCCTATCCCGGCCTCGGCGCCGAGGAACGCGGGCAGGCGGGCGCCATCGCCCAGGCGATCATGGAGTCGAGCAGACTGCCGGTGCCGATCGTCGCGGTCGTCACCGGCGAGGGCGGCAGCGGCGGCGCGCTGGCCCTCGGGGTCGCCGACCGGGTGCTGATGTTCGAGAACTCCTACTACTCGGTGATCAGTCCCGAGGGCTGCGCGGCCATCCTGTGGGGCGATCGCGGGGCGGCGGCACAGGCCGCCCATGCCATGCGGATCACCGCGCCGGAACTGCTGCGGCTCGGCGTCGTCGACGGCGTCGTGCCCGAACCGGAGACCGCCTCCGACGACGTCGTCACCGCGGCCGCCAATCTGCGCGCCGCGGTGGCGGGCGCGTTGGCCGAACTGTCCGCGACGCCCGACCTGGTCGCCGCGCGCTACCGCAAATTCCGCCGATTCGGAATCGGATCGCCCTCGATGATCGGAGCACAATCGTGAACGCCTTCCGCCCGACCACCGCCGACCACCACGGCGACGACGGTTCACTCACCCACCTGATGCGCGAGGCGCGGTCGCTGGTCGCGGGCCTGGACCGGCAGCCGCGCAGGATCGCGGTGCGCGCGGGCGACTGCACCGTCGAGATCGAATGGCCCGACACCGCCGAGAGCGCGGGCGTCGCGGGCCACGAGCGGATCGCGCTCGCCGCGCCGCCGAGCGAGGCCGAGCAGACCGACGCCTTCACCGTCGATTCGCCGCTGGTCGGGCATTTCTACCGGGCCGTCGAACCGGGCGCCGAGCCGTTCGTCACGCCGGGTCAATATGTCGAGCAGGGCGAGGTCGTCGCGATCGTCGAGGCCATGAAACTGATGAACCAGATCACCGCACCCGCGGCGGGCCGGGTCATCGAGGTACTGCCCGCCGACGGCGACGTGGTCGAATTCGGGCAGCGCCTGATCGTCTTCGAACCGGTCGAGCACGCGCCGATGGAGATCGCGTCGTGAGCGGCGCGGCCGCGGCGGGTCCGATCAAGACCGTCCTGATCGCCAATCGCGGCGAGATCGCACTGCGGGTGGTGCGGGCCTGCCGCGAACTCGGATTGCGAAGTGTCGTGGTGTATTCGACCGCCGACGCCGATTCGCTGCCGGTGCGCGCCGCCGACGACGCGGTGTGCATCGGGCCGCCGGAACCGGGACGCAGCTATCTGAACATCCCGAACGTTATCGGCGCGGCGCTGCGCAGCGACGCCGACGCCGTGCACCCCGGCTACGGATTCCTTTCCGAGAGTCCGGATTTCGCCTCGGTGTGCGCCGACGAGGGCCTGATCTTCGTCGGGCCGTCCTCGGAGGTGATGGCGAGTCTCGCCGACAAGGCGGTGACCCGCGCGCTCATGACCGACGCGGGCCTGCCGCTGCTGCCCGGCACCACGGCGGCGCTGCGCGACGCGGAGGAGGCCGAGCGGATCGCGGGCGAGATCGGCTACCCGGTGATCCTGAAGGCCATCGCGGGTGGCGGCGGGCGCGGCATGCGGGTGGTGCGCTACCCCGACGAACTCGCCGACGCCTACCGCCGCACCCAGGCCGAGGCCGGACTCGCCTTCGGCGACAGCGGCCTGTACGTGGAGCGCTACCTCGAGGGCGCGCGCCATATCGAGGTGCAGATCCTGGCCGACCGGCACGGCAATGTGATCCATCTCGGCGAGCGCGACTGCACCGTGCAGCGCAGGCATCAGAAGTTGATCGAGGAATCGCCGTCGCCCGCGCTGGACGAGGCGACGCGGGCCGCGATCGGCGCGGCCGCGGTGGCGGGCGCGCGTTCGGTCGGCTACCAGGGTGCGGGGACGATGGAGTTCCTGCTCGATCCCGACGGCGGGTTCTGGTTCATGGAGATGAACGCCCGCCTGCAGGTCGAGCATCCGGTGACCGAACTGGTCACGGGGGTGGATCTGGTGGCCGAGCAGTTGCGCGTCGCCCAGGGCGAGCCGCTGTCGCTGCGGCAATCCGATGTCGTGTTGCGCGGTCACTCGATCGAATGCCGGATCAACGCCGAGGACCCGCGGCGCGATTTCGCCCCGTCGACCGGTCGGGTGGAGCGGTTCCGGCCGCCGGGCGGCCCGTGGGTGCGGGTCGACAGCCATCTCGAGGAGGGCATGTCGATCTCGCCGTACTACGACGCCCTGCTGGCGAAGGTGATCGTGTGGGCCGGTGACCGCGAGGCGGCCATCGACCGGATGCGGCGCGCGCTCGAGGAACTGACGCTGACCGGCCCCGGCCTCACCACCTGCGCCGAATTCCTGCGCGACACGATTCTCGGCAACGCCGAATTCCGTTCGGGCGATTTCGATCTCGATTTCGTTCGACTCGTTACCCAAAGGCCATAGTCCGAAAAGTATAGTACTATTCGGATGGAGAACTCTCTTCCTGCTCTGGAGTGCGCAATGACGACAACGAACGGACGAGTGATCATCCTCGGCGGCGGCATCGGCGGCCTGTCCGCGAGCATCGCCCTGCGGAAGGTCGGCATCGACGCGACCGTCTACGAACAAGCGCCTGCCTTCGGCACGGTCGGCGCATCCCTACAGGTCTGGGTCAAAGGGATGAAGGCGTTCGCCGAACTCGGCCTCGCCGACGAGATCCGCCGCCGCGGCGCCGAAGTACACCGGCAGCAATTCTTCAACCAGCACGGCACGCCGCTCTACCACGCGCCGCTGGCGGATCTCGCCCGTACCTACGGGGCGCCGATGCCGGTGATGATCCGCCGCTCGGAGGTGATCGAAACCCTGTCCACCGCACCCGATCTCGGCCCGGTCGTCTTCGACCACCGAGCCACGAGGATCGACCAGGACGACACCGGCGCCACCGTCACCTTCGAGAACGGGCGGCGCGAACGCGCCGAACTGGTCATCGCCGCCGACGGCATCAATTCCCGCACCCGCCAGGCGATCCTGCCCGAGGTGAAGATACTCACCGCGGGCTACGT
Organism: Nocardia bovistercoris; assembly: GCF_015674855.1. GTDB lineage: Bacteria > Actinomycetota > Actinomycetes > Mycobacteriales > Mycobacteriaceae > Nocardia > Nocardia bovistercoris. The sequence goes on from NZ_JADMLG010000002.1 coordinate 26,501, forward strand.
GATCGTGCATGCCGTCGCACAGCACGAACCGCCGTGCGGCGCCAATAATTTCTCACTGTTCTTCGGACGCGGCACCCGGATCGCGATCAAAGACTGCGGCAACGACCACATCTTCTGGGCCGCGGCGCTGCGCGATCCGGCGGTCGCCATCGGCGAACCCAACGAACTGGTCAAATACGATCTGCTGCGCCGCTTCTCGGTATTCCCCGAACCGGTGCACAACCTGATCCGCGCCACCGCCGCGAACGCCATGCTGCACCACGAGGTGCGCGCCCTCGGGCCGATGCCGACCTGGAGCAGCGGACGTGTCGCCTTCCTCGGCGACTCGGCGCACGCGGTCACGCCGAATCTGGGGCGCGGCGCCAGCGAGGCCATCGTCGACGCCATCGTGCTCGCGCGTCAGCTGGTTCCGATCGACATGCGCGACCGCGGCGCGCTGGCGGGCGCGCTGGCCGTCTACGAGACCGCGCGGCGGCCGGAAAGCTCGGCGCTACAGAAGGAATCGTGGAAGATCGGGACGATCTCCTCCTGGCAGGGGTTCGCGGCCACCAAGGCCAGGGATCTGATGATGAAGACCGTCGTCGGCCGCAAGCAGGTCGCCAAGATCCACGGCGAATTCCAGATCGACGTGCCGTCGCTGACCTCCGCCGCGGTATGACCCGGCCCGCGCTGCGCTCCCGTCCGCCACCGACGACGGAGTCGGGTGCACGGCGATGTTCCGAACCCACCTCTCGGACCGGGAGTTCGGGCCGAACGGCGCCGCGCCGGACCTCCGCGGGCGGTGCGGGCGCCTGCACCGATCGACCGGGCCGCGCCACTTTCGCACCTCCGAGTGACACCGCTGTCGAACCACCGGCGCTGCCGTCGAACCACCGGGTGGCGCTGCTCTCGAACCGTCACCACTCCCCGAGACGACGGGGCGCGGCGATACCGCGCAGATCGGAGCCGACATGACAACGACCGCACAGTTCGACCTGCCCCTCGTTCGGACCGAGGCGGCGCCGCGATGAGGCATATCGCGGCCGACGTCCTCGACACCTGGCTGCGCGGGCTCGGTCCGCGCGCCAGGTTCACGGTCGCGGCACTCGCCTCGATCGCGGCCTTCGCCGTGGTCCTCGTCACCCTGCTGGCCGCCACCGAACTGCCCGAACAGCAAGCGCTCGGGCTCGCGGCGGCCCAGGGTGTCGCGCTGTTCGCCGCTACCAGGGCGCCACTGCTCGGCGTCGGGGTCTCGCTCACCGCGGTCGCCGCCGCCTCGCTCGCGGCCCGCACGGCGGTCTGGCTTGACCCGATGCTCAACAGCCACTTCGTCGTCCTCGGCGTGGCCGCCTTCCGCATGCCGGTGCGGCAGGTGGTGATCGCGTGGGTCGCGACGGTCACCCTCGGCTGCGTTCTCGCGCTGTACCTGCGACCGCACGAATGGCTGGTGCAGCTGCTGCTCGCGACGGTGGTCTCCGGACTGCTGTCGACCACGGTTGTCGCGGTGCGCGCCCTGGCCTCGACCACCGCGAGCCTGAGCAGGCAGCGCGACGCCGCCGAACGACAACGTCAACGCACCATGCACTGGGAGGAACGCGCCCGCATCGCGCGCGAATTGCACGACATCGTCGCCCACCACATGACCGTCATCGCGATCCGGGCCGAGGCCGCGCGCTACCGCGACCCCGACATCACGGCACACACCGTCGCCGAACTCGCCACTATCCGCGACAGCGCCACCACCGCGCTCGCCGAAATGCGACACGTCCTCGACGTGCTGCGCAACGGCGATTCCGGGGTGATGCCGCAACCCACCCTCGACGACATCGCCGAACTCGTCGAATCCGCGCGCGCCGCGGGCACCCGCATCGACCTGCGCTTCCACGGCGACACCTCGAAAACCCCCGCGGGCGTCGAACTGTCCGGCTATCGCATCGTGCAGGAGGCGCTGAGCAATGCCATCCGGCACGCGCCCGGCGCACCCGTGCGCATCGAGATCACCGCGACCGGCGAGGCGATCCGCGTGCACGTGGACAACCCGTTGGCGCCGCGCCCCGTGGCCGCCGCGGGGTCGGGTCACGGGCTGCTCGGCATCCGCGAACGGGTCGCGATGCTGGGCGGCACCATCGACGTCGGCCCGTCGAACGGGAAATACCTTGTCGCGGCGATACTCCCGATTCCGCGAGAAGCGTGAGGCTCGGCCGAACCGGTGCGGTCGTTCGCCGGCTACGATCACGTGGTGGACGACCTATTCGCGATGGACGACGAGCAAGCCCTTGCGTGGGATCTCCGCGAACGGAAATACCGGGCGAACGACTACTACGGCGAGGGCCGTCCCGCCGCGATCGACATTCTCGACGGCTCAACCGGCCTGCTCGTCACCGCGCCGCATTCCCTGCACCATTTCCGGCACGGCCGCAAGAAGCCCGCCGACCGCTACACCGGCAGCTACGCCGAACTGCTGCACGCGGCGCTCGACGCGACGGCCGTCATTCCCACCGGGCCGATCGGGCGCTGGGAGAACTGGGAGGACCGCGACGATCCCTTCCGGCACGCGCTGGATCGCCTGAGCACACCGTCCACGCTGGTCGTGGACCTGCACGGCATGTCGGACCGGCACGGCGTGGACGTCTGCCTCGGCCTCGGTCCCGCGCCTACCGCGGCGAGCGAGGAATTGGCGCATCGCCTCGCCGAAGAGCTACACCCCTACCAGGTCTCGATCAACACGCCCTTCGCCGCCACTCCGCACTACACGGTGACCGCCTACGTCCAGACGCGCACACCCGCCGACGCCATCCAGATCGAAATGGCGGCCAATATCCGGAATCCGGTGCTGCATCCGAAAAGATCCGGGGACTTCCTCGGCCGCCTGATCCGCGGCCTGGAGAGATTCCGAACCTGATCCGCGACGTCATCCGGGGATGGTGAACACCGTCGACACGTCGGCTCCCACGGTCCGCAATACCTGCCCCGTGAAGGTCGCGGTGCCGACGACCAGTACCGAACCCGTGCCCATGAGTTCCGGCAGCGCGTCGTCCTCGACCCACGACCACGGCCACGCGCCGGGGTCGGGATACGGCAGGTGGGATCCGCGCATCCGCACGAAATATCGGGCGGTGCCCACACCGTGCAGTTCGGCCACGAAACCCGCGAAATCCTTGTGCGCCGGAACCGACACTACGATCTTGTCCGGCAACCCGCCGAAACGGTCGGTGGCGAATTCCAGCGCGGCAACCAGGCCGTCCCGCGATATGGCGGAGTCGATGACCACCGCGGCGTCTCGATACCGGTGTTCGGACAATCGGCCGGGATAGTTCACGGTCGCGAGCGTGCGCGCCAGCGCCGCGCTGTCGACGGTCCGCTCGTTCATCGAGCACACCGCGAGACCCGCGCGCACACCGGCGGCGGCATTGCGTCCGCCGTAACCGGGGGCGAAGGCGGGCTCACCGGAGTCCACCCAGATCGGTTCCGCCCCGACTCGCGCGCACCGCGCCACGACCTCGCGCCGCACTTCCTCGGTCTGCGGCAGGCTCACCACCGCGCGCGTCGTCTCCGACACCACACCGAGTTTGTCACGGGCGATATCCACGACCGTCGGCCCGAGCACATCCCGATGCTCATCGAACACCCGCGTGAGCAGAACCGCGTCCAGGGCGAGCAACGACAATTCGTCACTGCGCCCGCCGATTCCGGCCTCGACAACCAGCACATCGCAGCCACACGCCAGCAATGTGTCGATTCCGCCGAGCAGATAAAGACCGCTCGGCGACAGATAGCCTGATTCCGCATCGGGCGCGGGCAGTTCCGCCCGCACCGCGGCGATCTTCTCGAGCATCGCGCGATAGGTACCGTGTTCCAGTATTCGCCCGTCGATGCGAATTCGGTCGATATTGTCGGTCACCCCCGGACTCGTGACGGTGCCAACGGTGAAACCGGCCGCCGCCGCGGTCGCCGACGCGTATATCGCCGCGGTCCCTTTGCCTTTCGACCCAACGACGCCGAGCACCGTCACCGCGCGCGAACGCTCGGGCAGCTCCAGAATCCGCGCCACCGCCCCCGCTCGCTCCAGACTTCTGGACGAGACCCGCCGGAGTCCGGACCATTCCTCGAAAATCGCCCGCTGCTCGAGGTCTTTCAAGCCACCGTCCACGGCGGAAATGTACACGTCGCGAATCCGCGCCGACGCGAACGTCGTGTCTGTGCCGACGCGAGCGTCGTATCTGCGCCCACGCCAGCGTCGTATCTGCGGTGCGGCATTTCGTCGAGCCTCTGCCCGCGAGACCGCCATCGACAGGCTGCGGCGCGTGGTGATCACCGCCCTCCGCATCCCCGAACGCACACCATCACCACCTCGACGGGCCCTCAGCGCGTCGACGGTCGTCGCAGCGAGCGGCGCCAGCAGTGGCCTCGGCACCATCCCGCCGAGCACCGCCTGCTGATACCGGGTCTACCCGCCGTCGATCTGGTCGGCGCTGTTGAGCAGCTGCGCCGCGATCCGGCAGGCGTCACCGCCGGTCAGTTCGGTGGCGATGGCCTGCACGATCATCTCCAGGCACACCTGACGCTCACCGTCGGAGTCGAGCGCGGTGACCCGCACCGCGATCGCGAGACCGCTGGCGAACGCGTCGGGTTGCCGCACCACCATGAATGGCCCGCGATGGCGCACACCAGCGGCGTCGGTTTCGCGATCGAGTTGCCCGTGGCCGAGACACCACGCCGGGCAGTCGCCGTCGGCGGGCGCGAGCCGCAGGTCGGCGCCGACCATCAGGATCTGCGCCACCTGCCGCGCCTCGACGCCCGTCATCTCGACCGTGAGCCCGTTCGGGTCGACCAGTCCGATCGTGCTGTGCCGCCTGCGCCCGCGATCGTGGGCCACCACCTGCGTCCAGATGCGACGTGCCGGTTCGGATTCGGGAATGTCCTCGAGATCGACGGCGAGTTCCGCGCCGTAGTGCACGCCGCCGTCCCCCGCATCCTCCGGTATCGGCTCGCGGTGGTCGACGCACCAGGACGGACAGGAAAAGACAACGGCCACAACGACTCCCCACAAGTCACCCGAACTCCGGACCTCCCCTGACCAGGGTCCGCCACTTCACTGTAGCGCCTGTGCACCGCCCCGCACCCACGACACCCCGCCGAATGTCGTTTCCGGCGTGGAAAGTTCGCCGAGAAGTCGCCACCGGAGGTCATCCGGAACGGCCGTGCCCATCCGCGCGGACGCGGTGGTTCCGTTCGGTAGCTCGTCCCGCGAAAGCCGCTGTCGCGGAATGCTTCCGTGGGCCGCGAGAGTTCGAGAACCGACCCGGAACTCAGCCGAGGTCGAACGGCCCTTTCTGGATCACGGCGGCGAGCTGGCCGAGATCGATGCCGAGGTCGGACGTTGCCGACACGCAGGCCGCGACGTCCTTGCGCAGGAAGGGTCCCGCGACCTTCTCGAACTTGTCGAATCCGCCCATGCGGCGGATCGAATCCGCGGCGTAGCTGCGGGCACTGGCCTCCGACAGCACGTGCAGCAGCTGGTCGTCGGCGATGCCGAGTTCGCGTCCCACCTCGGCCGCCACCGCGACCAGTTGCGCGTTCGCGGCGAACAACGCGTTGTTCACCAGTTTCACGCCGAGTGCGCTGCCGAGCGCACCGGTGGCGATGATCGAGGCGGAATAGGCGGCGAGCACCGGCCGCACACTTTCCACGGCCTCGGGCGGGCCGCCGAGCAGCACGGTCAGTTTCCCGGCCGCGATGTCCTCGGCCGAGCCACTGACCGGCCCGTCGAGCAGGGTGGGGCCGTCGGGGCGCAGCGCGGCCAGATCCTTGATCGTGGAGACGGTTCCTGTGGTGTGCGAGACGATCACCGCGTCGGGTCGCGCGGCCGCGAGCAGGCCGTCGTCACCGCCGAGCACCTCGACCAGTTGGCTGTCGGAGAACAGGCAGGCGATCACGATATCGCTCGCGGCGGCGGCCTCGGCGGCGGAGTCGACCACTTCCGCGCCCGCGTCGCGCAACCGGTCGCGCACCTCTGCCCGCCGCGCGAAGACCACGGTCCGGTATCCGGCCCCGACGAGCCGCAGCACCATCGGCTCGCCCATCTGACCGGCTCCGACGAATCCGACGACCTGCGACATCCGCGCACTCCTCACTCGCAGCCCGCCCACCCCACGGTCCCGACCAGCGGTCGTTCGGAGGTGAACAGATAACCATCCAGTAATGGCAACTGTAACAGTGCGGTCCGGTATCGCGCAGAGACTTCGACCCAAGCGGCGCAGACCGAACCAGCCCGCGGGGGCCCGACGCCCCAGCGCGTCGAACCGCGACACGCCGTATGTAGCCGGGCAATAGCGACAATGTCGAGTCGAACCGCAACCCCGGTCCACAATCGTGTGCTATGCGCCATCTGCCTGGAATCGGGCCCGCCAGGCAACTGAGTTGCCGGGTCGAACTCGCGTGGCCGGGCAATCACGGGCTGTGGTGGAATCCGCATCTGCAGGGCACCCACGACCAGATCGCCGGTGCGCTCGACGAGTTGGCGGTCCGGGTCCGCATCGACCCGCTCACCCGCGTGATCCTGCGCGTCGACCCGGCCGCCCGCATCCGCTGCAATCTCGAACTGAGCGCCGCCGCGCGCATACTCACCCACCACCACCCGGCGGTCGACCTGGCGGAACTGCCCGCGCTGTTACGCGAGCACGCCCGCGCCATCCGCGGCCGCACATCCCGTCACTAGCGCTTGGCCGCGGCGTCGTCGGGGAAGAAGAAGCGCCGCGCGTTGCCGTACAGGAAGTTGTCCATCACATCGTCGGGCAGCGCGAGCGCCGACGCCTCGGGCACCACCCGGCGCATCGGGAGCACCGGCCAGTCCGACGCGAAGAGCACCTTGTCCTTGCCTCGGGTCCGCATGTAATGCAGCAGGCTCTCCGGAAGATATTTCGGCGACCACGCCGATGTCATCAGACGCAAGTTCTCGTACTTCAGCAGCAGCCGGATCGCGACGTCCCACCACGGATCGGCGCCGTGGATCATGCACAGCCGCAATTCCGGGAAATCGACGCAGACGCGGTCCAGATAAATCGGATTCTGCGCCTCTCCGGGAATCGGCGGACCGGGCAGCCCCGTATTCATGCACAGCGGCACATCGAGTTCCGCGCATTTGTAGTACAGCGGATAGTAGACCGCGTCGGTGGGCCGGAATCGTCCCTCACCCCAGAATCCGGGACCGGTCACCGCGTAGGCCAGCGGCAGATCCGCGGCCATCGAGGAGAATTCCCGCAGCGCGGCGACCGGATGCTCCAGATCGACGCCGCCGAGCGCGACCGCGAACCGATCGGGCGCCGCGTCGATGAATTTCCGCACCGTCGGCGACGGCTGCGTCACCGAATACGTCAGGATCGCCTTCTCGACACCCTGTTCGTCCATCTCGTCCAGCAGCTCCGCCAGATCGGTCGGCGCGTACATCGAAGTCGGCCCGCGAAAGTAGTCGTCGCGCACCTTCAACATCCAGCCCGGCTGCTCCCGCTCCCCGAAATGCACGTTGACCAGGCAATCGATAACTCTCGGCATGACCGCTCCGCACTCGTCACGCGATCCGCGCGGCCCGGGCGAAACCCTCGCCGCACCTCACACCGGAACCGCTTCTCATATTTTCGAACATTAGCATCGAGGTATCGAGTCGACAACCACACAGTTGACACTACTGTTGCGGAGACGGGCGCGCTCCGGGCGCAGAAGGCCGACCCGGATCCGAAAGACGCTCACCGAGCTGTTCGGGGACGGAGGCCGCGGTCCTGAAGGTGACCGAGTAGCGCACCAGCTCGGGGTGTCCGTCGACCGACGCCGCGGCGCCGAAGTCGAGCAGGACGGGCCATTCGTCCGTCCTGGCCAAGTGGGCGCGCACGTGCCGGGCGATGAAACCCGGGCGTTCGCGGTCGCTGAGTCGTTGCGGAACGAAGACGTCCATGGTGTCGCGACGGGAACGTGGCATCCGTCGATAGTCGACCGAATGCCTTCGACCTGGCGTCGGACACGCCGTTGACCGGTGTGCACCGGGCGGTCAGGACGGCACGCGCGGGTCACGACCGAGGTAGCGGAGGAGTTCGTCCACCGCGGGCGTCGCGCTCTGCCCGGCCGCGTCCACCACCGGCCCGTAAGCGCCCCACTGCCGCAGCGGCTCCACCGTGCCGGTGGCGGCGGCGAGCAGGTGACCGGCGAGTTCGTCGGTCAACGGCGAAGGCCGACCGGTCGCCACGGCGATGTCCCAGGCGTGCACGGCCGCGTCGAGCGCGCACAGGACGGCGGCGATCGGGGTTGGCAGCGGACCGTGCGGCAGCGGGGTCGGGACGGTTTCGGCGGCGTCGGTGACCGTGGCCCACGCCGTCGCGGTCACGGCGATCGCGTTCTCGACCAGTGCGGCGGCCGTGCCGTCGAGCTGCCCGGATGGCGCGAACGGATCCTCGGCGGGGCCCGCGCCGACGCCGAGCGCCGAGGCGTAGGCCAACTGGTCGCCCGCCGCGTGCTGGACGACTTGGGTGACCGACCATTCCGAGCAGGGCGTCGGCAACTGCCACTGGTCGGCAGCGACGTCCGCGACAGCCTGTTCGAGGGCGCGATGGGAGGCGGCGAGGACCGCACGCCACACGGGCGCGAGTGCGGCGACGACGGCGGGGGCGGATTCGGTGATCATCGGCGGTGGCCTTTCAGCTGGTTGTCGGCTGGTGTCGATACCGAGCGTATGCGTCTATTAGGCTCGTTTTCTTCCTAATCAACCCACCCGCCGACAGGGCCGAATGTGACCTCGACCACTACGCGTCTGCTTCGGATGCTTTCGCTGTTGCAGGACCGCGTCCACACCGGCGCCGAACTCGCCGACCGCCTCGAGGTGTCCGGCAGAACCGTGCGCCAGGACATCGCCCGCCTACGCGAACTCGGTTATCCGGTGCACGCCGAACGCGGCGCCGTCGGCGGCTATCGACTCGGCCAGGGCAAGAACATGCCGCCGCTGCTGCTCGACGACGAGGAAGCGGTCGCCGTCGCGGTGGCGGTCGCCGCGGCCGAAGACGGCTCGACCGGAATCGCCGATATCGACCGGAGCGTGGCGCGCGCGCTCGCGAAGATGGAGCGGATCCTGCCGAAGCGCTTGCAACACAAGGTGACAGCACTGCGCAAGGCCACCGATATCGGGCCTGCGGTCACCGATTCGCGCGAGCCCGACGCCCCCGTCCCGGCCGAAACCCTGACGATCACCGCGGCGGCCATCCGGGCGCGACGCACCCTGCGCGTTCCCAGCGCGGGCGAAATCGAACCGTACCGCCTGATCAATTGGCAGCGCCGCTGGTATCTCGTCGCCTACGCCTTCGACACCGGTTCGTGGCGCGCGCTGCCCGTCGCCGGGTTCCGCGAGATCGAGACGACCGGCCGCCACTTCGCCGAACGCACACTGCCCGACGCCGACCTGGTCGCCTTCGTGCTGCGCGAAATCGCCACCGCCGGGTGGAAGGTGCACGCGCGGATCACCGTGCTCGCGCCCGCGGACGTGGTGATCGCCCGCATCAACCCGACCGTCGGCGTGGTCGAACCCATCGACGACCGATCCTGCGCGCTGTTCACCGGAGCCGACACGATGGAGACGATAGCGATCTACCTGAGCATGCTCATGATGGATTTCCGCGTGGACGACCCACCCGAACTCGTCGCGCACGTCCGCACGCTCGCCCGCCGCTATACACAGGCCACTCAGAACGAATAATATTTTCCTGCAATAGGATTCACGATCCGAGACGGCTGGTGAAGAAGTCGAGGATCGGCCGGTTGTAGTCGTCCTGCCACAGATGGTTCGCCAGACCGCGCCGCCCGCCGTGCAGCAGGAAATCCGGTTCACCGGGATAGCCGTGCGCCCGCAACTGCCGAACCACCTTGTCGGCGCAGGACAGGTCGTTGATGCCGTCCAACTCGTGATGGAACATCCGGAAGGTCGGCTTCACCGCGGCCTTTCCCTCGTCCCACGCGACCTCGTTCGGATAACTCTCCGATCGGCACGCGTCGGATTCGATGATCTGCTTGCCGGTTTCGTTGTCGTAACCCGCGCCCTCCACCTTCACCCGCGGCGTCAACCCCGCCTCGCACACGCGGTGCCAACCGTAGGGGTCGCCCGATGACACCGGCGCGAATCCCTTGACCAGCCCGTTGAAGTGGGTGGCGGCCCTGACCGTCATATATCCACCCGAGGACAGGCCCGTCAAGAAGACGGCGTCGGCGCTGCCCGCAGGTCGCGATCCCGGAATCGTCTGCCGCATAACCTGTTCCAGGAACGGTAGATCCAGATTCGGCCTGCCGCGGACCTCATCGTCCCAGACCTTGCCGCAAACCCGCCCTTGCTCGTCGCTGACCTCGTCGGAAGAATTGACCAGGAAGATCCCGAATCCATCCGCCACGGCGAGCTCACCGAATCGCACCTGCGGCGCGGCGATTCCGGAATCCCGTCCGCACCACTGGTCGTATTCGCCGCCACCGCCGTGCATGGCGATGATCGCGCCCTTCGGCCACGCCCCCGCCGGACCCTTCCACAGCACCTCCCGCGATCGGCCCGCGACATCAAGGACGACATGCCGCCATCCCTCGTCGACGCACCGACGCTCCCGCAGCGTCGGATCGCCCTCCTGGGCGAGCGCGTGGGTCACCGTCACCGCTCCCGTGATCGCGGCCAGCAGCACCGCGCCGACCAGCAACCAGAGCTTGGAAAACTTCACGTTCGGACTCCGATCCGAGGCGGACATCACCGCCGAGCATGCCACCGATCACGTTAGGACAGCGTGCGGCCGTCGGCACCCGGACTCGGTATCTCCCCCACACGGGAAACGGATTCCCCCGGCCGGGGGAGGCGGACGGGAACCGCGGATTGCGACGATGACCAGGTCACTTCGTATCAGGAGGATCAGACATATGTTCGCGATATTCCGACGGCTGACCGATCCGGTGACCTACACCCGCGCCGTGCACCTGTGCCTGCCGTTCGCACTCGTGGCAATCTGGGCGTTCATCTCTCCGGACAGCCCCTACCTGCTCGCGCTGTTCGTCGTTCCCATCGGCCTGCTGTCGGTGACGCGGCTCTCGGAGGGCGTCCAGGCGCAACTGTTCCTCACCCCGCGCGAACGCGGCAGACCGGACGCCACCATCACGGCGGCGCCCGCGAAGACATGGGCGGATCGGTGGCGGACCGTGTGGTGGTTGGAGATTCGGCTCCTCTGCGCCGCGGCCCTGCTCGGGGTCGGCGTCTCGATGGTGTGGATCACCACCGACCTGATCCGCGCGGCCGTCGGCGCGGGCACCACCCGCGATACCGTGCTCGACCTGCCGTCGCACTGGTGGTGGGCGCTGCTGGTCCCGCTGCCGGTCGCCGTCGTGCTGACCGCGATCGCCGTGCTCGGTGCGGTGGTGACCGCGGCCGCCCGGCGACTGCTCGGGCCATCGCCCGAGGAACGGCTGCGCGTGCTCGAGGCGCGCACCGAACAACTGGTCGAGCACAATCGCCTCGCTCGCGAGGTGCACGACTCGGTCGGTCACGCGCTGACGGCGATGGTCCTGCAGGCGAATGCCGCGGCGACGGCCGACGACCCGCGATTCACCGCGCGCGCACTGCGCGTCGTCGAGGACACCGGCCGCGCCGCCCTCGACGACCTCGACCGGGTGCTCGGCGCGCTGCGCACGGCCGGGCAGGCCTCGTCGGAAGGCCCGACTCTGACCGCCGCGTCCACCCTGTTCGAGGCCGCGCGCGCCGCGGGGGTCGCGGTCGACGTCGTCATCGAGGGCGACGTCGCCGGGGTACCCGCCCCGATATCTCGCGAAGGCTATCGGATACTGCAGGAATCGCTCACGAACGTGCTGCGGCACCGCGGCCGAACCTCGACCGACGTCGAAATCAGATCCGACGGCTCGCGACTCGAACTTGTTATCCGTAATCCTCTGTCCGAGATGCAGATTCCGTCACGCTCCGGGAACGGTCTACACGGTATCCGGGAGCGCGTCGAACTGCTCGGCGGACGCGCCGAACTCGGACCGCACGAAGGCGACTGGCGGGTCCGCGTCGAAATCCCGATCCGATGACGGTTTCGCCGATCACCGTTCTGCTCGTCGACGACGAACCGCTCGCCAGAACGGGCCTGCGCACCATCCTCGATGCCCAACCCGGCATCGAGGTGGTGGGTGAGGCGGGCGACGGGGCCGAGGTGCTCGCGCTCGTCGAGCGACTGCTGCCCACCGTGGTCGCGATGGACGTGCGCATGCCCCTGATGGACGGCATCGAGGCGACCCGCACGATTCTGTCCACCGTGGCGGCGCCGCCGAAGATCCTGATGATCACCACCTTCGAGAACGACGACTACGTCTATCGCGCCCTGCGGGCGGGCGCGGACGGCTTCCTGCTGAAGCGGGCCACGGCCGTCGAGATCGCGAACGCGGTGCGCACCGTCGCGGAGGGGGACTCGCTGTTGTATCCCGCCGCGGTCCGCGCACTCGCGTCCGGGCGCGCTGACCCCGCCGCACGCACGGTGCTCGCGAAAGCCGGCCTCACCGAACGTGAGGAGACGGTGTTGCGGTACCTCACCCGCGGGCTTTCCAATGCCGAGATCGCCGCCGACATGTTTCTCGGCGCCGAGACGGTGAAGACGCATGTCAGCGCCGTGCTCACCAAGTTGGGGGTCCGTGACCGCACCCAGGCGGTGATCCTCGCCTACGAGTCGGGATTCGTGGGCACATGACGCTCGGGCGGGAGATACTGCCCGGGCGTCGAATCCGCGCGTTCGAGCCGTGGTGTCAGCGGATATACCGTTCGATGACGTCCTGGACCGACCGGTAGCTGAGCGCGGTGTCGGTCGTCCGACCGTCCCGCACCGCCTCGGCCACCCGCACCGCCGATTCGAGGGCGGTGCGAAACAGCAGCGAGCCGGTGCTGATCCTGCGCACGCCGAGCTCCATCAACTCCCGAACATTACGCTGCGCAAGCACATTCAGAGGTACGGGAACCACGCGCGCCAGCGCTTCGATCTCGTGATCGGTGACCAGCCCAGGCACGAAGACGCCGTCCGCGCCCGCGTCGGCGTATCGCAGAGCGCGGTCGACGGTGCTATCCCGGTCGATTCCGAGCCAGTAGGTGTCGATGCGGGCATTGACGAAAAGCGCCGGGGCGCCGTCCTTCATCGCTCGAACGGTGCGCTCGTGCGCGGCCGGACTCCCAGCCGCGTCCTCGACATTGACTCCCACGACTCCGATCTCCCACAGCCGCGCCGCCAACTCACCGGGATCGACACCGAACCCGGACTCGACGTCGACCGTGATCGGCACCGGAAGCCTGACGAGTTCGCTTGCCAGATACATTGTTTCGGCTCTCGTAGTGCCCGCCGCGTCGATCAGCCCGTGCGCGGCGGCAACCCCGAGACTTGTGGTGCCGATCGCCGCGAATCCGGCCTCGACCAGCATCGCCGCCGAAGCGAAATCCCAGGCATTCGGCAACACCAACGGCAGGTCACCGTGGTGCATGCGATGGAACTCCCCCTCGGCCAGCGCCGAAGCGTGTCTGCGGCCGGGACAACTGTGCCGGCCCTCGCCGAACGGCCTGCCGGTGAGATCGACTTCGACGATCGCACCGGACGGCGCGACGCGACGCGTGCTGGGAACCGGCGGGTTCCGTCCCTCGACCATCGCCGCGGTGGCGGCATACGCTTGAACGAGGATCCCGATCCGGTTGGCCGTCACCTCGTCGGCCACCCCACCGCACGCGGCCACCAAGCGAGCCACCGCGCTGTCGGCCTCGGCGGTGACACTCTCGTGCGGCTGATAACACCGCGCGACCAGAGCGACATCCGTCTCAACAATCCCCGAAAGCTTCAGTGCCGCAGCTAATTTGGTGACAACACTCCCCATGCCACCCCGCAGCGCGTCGATATCGACACCCGCGAGCTCGGCTTCGACGATCGCCCGCCTGCGCGTATGCGCCTCGCCCTCACTGAAACGCACGACATTGGCCCGCAGCCAGGCGACACCGTAAGCGGCGTCGGGAACCGCGGGAACCGGATAGTTCAGCATGCGCACAAAACTAGGGCGGAAACACATCGGCGCTCACCGAACCGTCCCCGATGCACAATGAGCCGATGGCCGCCGACGAACTCGCTCGCTTCGCCGCGCTGCTCGCCGACCGCAGCCGCGCCCAACTGTGCCTGGCCCTACTGGACGGCCGGGCATGGACCGCCACCGAACTGGCGAAAGCCGCCGAAATCGCACCGTCCACCGCCAGCGAGCACCTGACCCGCCTCATCGCGGGCGGACTCCTCGTCGAGCACCGCCAAGGCCGACACCGCTACGTGGCCCTCGCGGGCCCCCGAGAAGCCGAACTACTGGAATCCCTACTCGCCTACCTCGGCCCGACCCCACCGAAACCCACCCTGCGCGCCGTCCGCGCCTCCGCCGCCCTGGCACGCGGCCGCACCTGCTACGACCACCTGGCAGGCCGCCTCGGCGTAGCGATAACCGACGCGATGATCAACCGCCGCCTGCTGACCCCCGACCTGACCCTCACCCCCGACGGCCTGCACTGGCTGACCGAAGAACTCGCCGCCCCCGAACCCAACCTCCGCTCCCCCACCCACCCCACAACCCGCTCCTGCCTGGACTGGACCGAACGCCGCCCCCACCTGGCAGGCACCGCGGGCGCCCACATCCTCACCGAACTACAAGCCCGCACCTGGCTCCGCCGAATCGGCAAAACCCGCGCCGTACTCCTCACCCCCACGGGCGAAAAAGCCATGCAAGCCCTACTCGGCCTGGACGTATCCACCCTGCCCCAGTGAGCGAAGCCATCATCTGCCGCGTCTGTCGAATCCGTAGCCACGTGGGATCGCCCCGACGTCGTCCACGTCATTCTGTGCACTCTCAGCTCGATCTCCGGATAGCACGGACGGAGTCCGATACAGCGAAGTCCGGGCCGGGTCGCGCCGACAGGCGTGGAATCACGGAAGCGCGGGGACCATACCGCCGTACCGCGCTCACGCCGCAGGATCGGTAGGCATCTTCAGAAGGTGTCCACCGATATCGGCCAGCAACTCCAACTTTCCCCCCAACGCGGCCACGTAGGCGGCGAGCGCTTCGACCGTCGCGACCTCTCCGTGCTCGATCTGCGACACCCGCCCCGGAGTGACTCCCATGATGTCGGCCAGCCCCGCCTGCGTGAAGCCGAGCCGCCTCCGCTCCTCCGCAAGCTGAAAGCCCCATTGCTCAGCCATGATCTCACGGCGACGCCGCGCGGCCTCCTGCTCACCCACACGGCGACGATAACCCTCGCGATCCCACTTGGAAAAGCTGCTCATCACCCTTCCTCCTCCACTCTTGCCTTCAGATACACCGCGTACAACTCCTCAGCACGCGGAATCGCCTGCTGAGGATTCGCGATAGCCTGCCGGACCGAGCCGATGTCCACCGATCCGTATGTCCCCGTATGCAATACATGCGGGTGAAACAAACTTCGAGCTATCCCGATACAGCGGGTATCGAACGAGATAGCCGAAGCCGCCGCCGCGGGTTCGATGGTCTCGATGTATTCAGAAGGTCGAGGGACGATCAGATGTCGGCAATCGCAGGGGTTCTCACACTGATATGGCTGGTGATGGTGGTCACCGCTGTAATCGGTTTGATACGAGGGCATCTGGATTGGGCGCGGCTACGAAATCGCAGGCACGCCTGCATTCTGCTCGCCGTGTCATTCGCGGTGCTCGTCCTCATCGGCGCCATCGCACCGAAGCGGCCGACCGACGATGCGGGACCGCAAGGCTCGACCAGCTCCGTGACCACACCTGCGCGGGCAACCTCGTCGCAGGCCGCCTCCGCGACAACAACCCAGCCGACCACAACCACCTCCGCGGTGTCCGAACCGCCTGCGCCGGTGCCACTTGCGCCATCTGTGACACCGTCACCGCTCCCAACACCCGCCCCGCCATCGTTCGTGCCACCGCCGATCATCCCTCAACCTGTTCCATCACCACCGGCCCCCACGAAAACAACGGTGTACTACGCGGACTGCGCCGCGGCCCGAGCCGCAGGCGCTGCTCCCTTGCACCAAGGAGAGCCCGGCTACCGATCGGCACTGGATCGCGACAAGGACGGCGTCGCCTGCGAATAGCGTTTCGTGTGCGAGATCGGGCGGATTGCCTCCGATACGGTCGAACCACCCTCGGCGGTCGTGCGCGGCGGTGTCGTTTCGTTCGGTCGGTGTGCGATGAGGGGCAGGGCCTACGGCAAACCTTTGGGACGCATTGCCGCGGCCGCTTCCGTGCGGCCCAGCGCGTCGAGGATGTCGGCGAGGGTGGTGCGGACGCGGATCAGCAGATCGACGTCATCGACGCGGTCGCAGATCGCGCGCGCCTCCTCCGCGGTGTCCAGCGCGCGGTCGTACCTGTGTAGGGCACTCAACTGGAGCGCCATGATGTCGAGCGCGAGGACGAGGTCGCGTTCATAGGTGGCGGGTTCGGCCGCAGAGAGCCTTCGAAAGAGATCGACGGCCTCCTCGGCGTAGTCGAGGGCTTCTTCGTGGAGGTTCTCGCGATCGCACAAGCCCGCGAGTCGATAGAGCACGCGCGCGATATCGAGAATGTCGGTCGCTGAATCGATCGCCGTCAGTCTGCGGGTGATCGCCAGGGCCTCGCGTGTCACCTCGACCGCTTCGGACCGGCGGCCCGTGCGATTGAGTTGCACTCCGAGAGTGTTCAATTCGTGCGCGAGCGCGGGGAGGTAGGGGTCAGGGTCGGTGGCCGCCAACCGCTTCAGGATCAATACCGCCTGACGGGTGACGTCCACCGTCTCGGCCCGATGGCCCGACTCCTCCATTCTCATCCGCAGATAGTCGAACGCCTGGGTGGGGTCGGCGACGCGCAAGGTGGGGTGGGTCACCCGCAACCTCCGCGCGATCGACTCCGCCTCCCGTGTCGCCACGATCGCCTCCGCGAGATACCCGGCGCGACTGTACTGAACGGCCAGATTCTGCAGCGCGTCGATCAAACCGGGAAGGTAGACCTCCGGCTCGGCCGACGCCAGGCGTCGCGCGACCATCACTGCCTCGCGGGCCGCCTCCACCGCCTCGGTGAACAGACCAGCCCTGCTGAACCGCATGGCCGAATTCATCATGGCGTCATTCAGTTCGGGCAGATACTCGTTCGGCGACTCGGCCGCGATACCCCGCACCACATCCACTGCTTGCTGTGTCACCTGCACCGCCTCGCGGATGTGACCCGATGTCTCCAGTTGGTTTCCGAGATTCTGCAGCATGCTGCCGAGCAGCGGGAGGTAGGTGTCGGGATCCGTGTCCGCCAACTGCTGCGTGAGGAAAACAGCCTCGCGTGTCACCTCCACCGCCTCCGGATGACGGCCGAGTTCGGCGAGCTGTGCGCCGAGATCCTCGAGTATCAGGGGTAAGTCGACTTCGACGCCATCCGCCGGGGCCACGCGCACCAACTGCCGTATGAGAGCCAACGCGGCAAGAGTGATATCCAGCCCAAGGGTTCTGCGGCCGAGCCGCACGAGTTGCCGTCCGAAATCGTGCAACGCGCGGACGAGAGCGAAGTGTCGGGCCTCGGGTTCGGTGATCGACAACCGACGACATGCCGACACGACCTCGTCGATCGCCGCCATTCCCCCTGTGGCGTCGCCCACGAGCGTTTTCCGTACGCCCAGATCGATTAAAGCGTGCGCGAATTCCACGAGGCTGGTGCGCTCGAGCCTGCGCAGCAGGTCGACGGCCTCCTCGGTCGCGTCCACCGACCTGAGCCGATCACCCACGGCCCACCACCGGTCCGCGAACCCCGACAATGCGCGCACCAGTTCGAGCTGATAGAACGGCTCGGCTTCCGATTCCGCCCGTCCACGCAGCATCCGCAAGGCGTCGTCGGCGACCGACAGGTCGATGAGTTCGAAGCGCAGTAGTTCGTCCACGGCCAGCGAATTGCCCTCGGAATCCACAGCCGCGAAGTCCACCTCGGAGAAGGCACTGGAAAGTTCCCCGAAAAACATTGTCAATTCCCGCACCAAATCGGCGGGCGGCGTATCGCACAATCCAAGCCGCAACCTCAGGAAGTCTTCATCCTGCGGCCGCAGTTCGGCGCGGATACGGGAATCGTCCCCCTCGTTCAGCAGCGAGTTGAGTAGATTCGCGAACCGCCGCGGTTGTTCGGCGGCGAGGCCCATCGCAGCAACGAACCACGACTCCGCTCCTCGTCCCCGGTACATCCGAGCGCATTTGTCGTTGATCGCGCCGACAATGTCGAACAGGTCATCGACCGACATACCCAACCGCGAGGCGAACTCCGCCGGATCGGGATCATCCCGGAATCCCAGCAAAACCGTCTGCTCGTTCGCGGTGAGCAAATCGGACGTGGTCAACGAGACGAGGGCTCGTGCCCATTCGGCCGAGGGATAATGCCGCCCCGAAGCGCAGACACGCACGGCCTCCAAGACTTTCTCCGCGGGCCGGTCCTTCGCGAGCACACCCTTTGCTCCGCTGTCGATCGTCACGCGGACAGACGTCGGCGTCGGCCGACCCGAGTAGATCAGAACGTTCTCGATACCCGCACCGCGAATACGCGCCACCCGCTGACCGGGAGGGACGCGCGAACCGAACAGATCCATGATCACGAGATCGAGATCATGGGTCATCGCGAGGAGAGCCTCGGTCGTCGGCGCGCGAGCCGTGAGTTGCAGCCCCTGCGATCCTTCGAACAGTCCGGCCAGAAACGCCGAGACGAGATCCAGATTGTCGTCCACGAGACCGATCCGCAACGACGAAGTCTCGACGGGCGGCTCCTTCGGCTGACCTCCCACTCCGCCGGCCCCGGTGCCCGCATTCGCGGCGAGTTCCTGCCCGACGGGCCGAATCGGACCGGGCGCGGAAATCCGATCCGCCAGCACCGCGTATCGTCCGCCCATCCTGGCCAATATCGAAGCGGCGATCACCGCCAGCGGCGGCGGACTGCCGAACTCGCCGCCGTGCACCGGGAGCTCGGCGCCTTCCGGATCCTCGAGCAGCGCCCCGAAATCGAAAGGCTGCTGTCCCAGCCGTTCGGTGACGAATTCGCTCGTGGCTCGCAGAATGGTGAGCGCGTCCTCGCGCAGCAGATAGCCGTTGAGTTCCTCGCGCACCCCCGGCAGGAAATCATATTCCACCAGCTCCGGCGTCGACTGCCCTTCCCACCTCAGCAGTAGCCCGCTCAGGAAAACCTCGGCGAGATGAGTGACATCGGAGTCGGGCATCATGACGCGCTGGACGAGTCGCATGACAGGTAGGGAGAGAACGGACGCGGACAAGTAGCAGCCGAGGCGAAACCCCGCTGTCGAGGCCGATATTCGGAACCGGTCGACCAATTCGGCGGCGTCGCAGGCGGGCGGCGGGGCGGGGGCGGTCGCGACGGTCAAGCGTGGCGGCGCGGGAGGCGTGTCCAACAGCGCGATGCGATGGTATCCGGGAGCGGCGGTGACGATATCGGTCCAGCGTGCCACCCAGGCGGGCGCGCATTCGAGCAGTGGAATGGGCACCGGTTCGGAATCACACCGCCATTCGGCATTGCAATCGCCCGGCCAGACCGCGGAAACCTCGCCCGCGGAAACCTCGACTCCGGTGCCCTCCCACATTCGCTGCGGCAGCAGGGTGAGTACCGCCACCGGAACGGATCTGCCGATCTCGCGCAGCACCGCGTCCATGGTGCCGTCCTGCCACACGCCGCCGAGCAGATCGGAGACGACCAACACCACACGACGGCCGATGCCGATGTCGCGCAACACACTTGCCGAATCGATCGGCTTGGTCGCATCGAATTCGCGGACGCGGACGTCGCCGAAAACGCCGAGCCATTCCGTCAGCGACCGGAATTGCGCGAATGTCTGCTGCCACACCGTCATGGACGCGCTCGTATCGAGCAACAAGGTCAAATTCAGCCAGCGCTCCGGGGCGGGCCGCACGGCGGGCTCCCAGAGCTTCTCTTCCGCGATCCGCGTCACGGTGGCGACTTCATCGATGAGTGTGGCGGTACGGCTGGGAACCCGGCGCCCGAACGCGCGCAACGCCCTGGTGAACGCGAGCTGATCGCGTAACGCGGGAACGGCGGGACTGCGGAAGCCGATACCCCTGTGCCGGGCCGTGGACTCTTCGGTTCCCTCCGCGTAGATGGGCAGCGACGGCGGGTCGACGGCGGCGGACTCGGCCTCGGCAGGCTCGGCCACGGACCGCTCGGACAGATCGGCCGCCTGCTCGGCGCTGCCGTCCGCAGCGCGTGCTTCGGTCGCGCCGGCAGCGGTTCGGTCCGCCTCCGGCGCGCGGATGTGCTCGGCCAACCAGAACGCGTCGCGTAGATCGCTCGCCCCGATCACCAATCCCGCCGCGACGAGCTGCTCGACGAATTCCGTTATCGACTCACTCACCCTGCGCCGCTCAACGGGCTGAGCAGCTTCGCGATCAGGTCGTCCAGCCCATCGAAATCCCCTGCCGAGGTGGCGACGAAGACGGCATTGAGCAACTGATCGGTCGCGACGTCACCGCGTTCGAGTTTGTCGCGGAACTGCTCGATACGCCGTTTCGACTTCTCGGCCTCCGCCGGGCCGATATGGGCCGCGACCATATCGGCGATCTGCGCGGCGCTGGGCACCTTCAGATCCAGGCGCAGGCAGCGACGCAACAACGGCTTGGGGAATTCTCGTTCGTTATTGCTCGTCAAGACCACGAACGGGAAAGCCTCGCAGGCGACGCGCCCCCGCCTGATGGCAACGGGCGAACCGCCGTCCGCGGTCGGAACCTCGATCTTCTTCCCGGTCGACAGCCGCGCGAGCTCATCGATGAGGAACTGGCCTTCCTCGAAGACATTGAGCAGATCGTTCGGCAGATCGATATCGCTCTTGTCGATCTCATCGATGAGCAGCACGCGCGGCCGTTTGTACGGGAGCAACGCGGTACCGAGCGGACCGAGACGCAGATGCCGCCCGATTTCGGTGTCGTCGCTCGCGGGTCGGCCCCTGGCTTGTCTGAGGTGCTCATCCCGGAGTCGGCCGATGGGGTCGTAGTCGTACAGACCTTCCCGCAGCGTCGAACGGCTTGTGATCGGCCAGCGCAGTACCGGTCCGAGTTTCAACTCGCGGGCGACCTGGTAGGGCAGCGTAGATTTGCCGGTTCCGGGTTTGCCGGTGACCAGCAGCGGTCGGCGCAGGAACAGCGCCGCGTTGACCATCCGGATCTCGTCCGTGGAGGGTTTGCGCCAGTGCTCGCCGTCGCCGAGGCGGCGCGCCGCGGTCGGATCGATCCGCTCCGGGGGCACGTCGAGCGACTCGCCACTGCCCTCGAAGGTGCGCCACCGGGGCGGGTCGGGTAGGTCGGCGATCCCGTCGTGTGGTTCGAGTTCACCGCGATAGATCGGCCAGCTCCCCATCACGCCCCTCCCACTGTGATCGGCGCCCGCATGATCTCGGGCGCCGGGCCTCGCGTCGGATCATCCCACAGCAGAACGAGATCACGCGCCTCATGCTCGCAATCGTCGAGAGAATATTTCCGGTAGTTCGCTCGCCTGCGGCGGACGGTCGCGGGCAGCTCAGCCAATGGCTGCCCCTCGAGAAGACGTCGCAGGGGCTCTCGGCCACCGGTCCGACCTGCTCTGTGCCACAACGCGATCGGCGTGCCCGCGTAGAACAGTTCGCGCAGCAGATTCCACCGCACCTTGGCGGGCGGACGCGTCGTCCAGGCGAATGCCACACAGACATGGTGACCGAGTACCGAGGGATCGATCGAACCGTTCTCCGCCCACCAGATCACGGACTCCTGGTAGCTCTTCAGCCCCATCAGCGTCGACCAGGCCGCATCGTGGGCCGCGCGGCGCCGCGTGTCGTCCCTGGATTTGAACAAGGGCCGCACAACCACTCGGCACATCGAACCCAGAGTGCTGTCACCGGAGACCATCATCTCCTCGAACGGTGCGTCGATCAGATTCTTGGGCTCCAGCCCGTTCCTTTTCTCCTCCTCGGTGCGAATTACTTCTCCGCGTACGAGAAATTCGACCTGCGGAGCAGGCGTACCGTACTCGGTCACCAGACGACCGACCTCCGATTCGATCTCGTCGAAGTTCAAGAGCGGTTCGGGCATCGTCCGCTCCAGCGCCCCGCGCTTGGAGTATTCCCACGCTCTGACTTCATATCCGTGCCCCAATCCGTCGGGGATCACCCGCACCACCAGATAGGTCGGTTGTCCGTCCTCGATCCTCGCTTCGAGCTCCGCCAAGTCGATGCCGTGTCGAGGTGCGGCGCCCGCCAGCCAAGCCTGAAGGCTGCATTTGGCGCCGCGATCCCGGACGCTCTTCGCAAGACGAACGAGAAATTCGAAGAGCGGATCGGCGCGAGTCGGCCTGCGCAACGAATCGACCATTGCGTGCACATCGGACGAACCGGGGTCGGAGACGTCCACCCCCTCGGTAGCCTTGCGGTAGAGAGCGGCAATGTCGGACGGGGGATGCACGCCGAGCAGGATGTCGTGCAGCTCCTCGAATTCCGGCCGTTCCAGCAGGAGCATACCCAGCGCGCGAGCCGACCCGTCGGGAGCCGCCGGGTCGGCGGTGAAGCTCAGTTCTTCTTCTCTGTCGCGCAGCTTGATATACACACGATTCGGCACTTGGCTGGTGGATCCGTCATCGCGCAATTTCTCGAACCTCGGGTTGACATGCAGTTCGATCTTGCGGAAATCCGGTGGCCACATCCCCCCGGGCGGCGCGCAGAGCGCTCGGAAAACCTCCTTGGAGAAGTAACCTGCCGCTTCGGCCACCGAGTTCATAGCGGCTTCCCCGGCGCCGGCCGCGTAATAGATCTGCTGTTCCTGACCGACGGACTTGACATCGAGATAGTCGTCGCACAGCGCCAGGTACTGCCAGTCGGTCTTCGCACGCACCGCGCAGGCGTCGATGATGAACTGCTGCAAACGGTGCCTTCGATATTTCGGCTTGCGCAGCATACCGAGAAGGTGCGTGAAGTTCAACGCGTCTTGTTTTTCCTCCGCCGACTCCGGAAACATGAGCAGGCGCTCGCCGCGGTTCCACTCCAGCCCGTGTCCGCCCCAGTGCACCAACAACAAGTCGCTTCGCTCTTTCGGGAGCTGTATGCGGAAGCGGTGGATGATGGAATCGGCGTTCGCCTCCGTCACCGTGACGCCCGAAAGCTCCAGAGCCGTACAGTGCGTTCTGTTCTCGTCCAGCGGCGCGGCCAGCACCGTGATATTCCGCGCGGGCACACCGCGCTCCAGCAGCCATTCCGTGAAATGGCGGGCGTCACCCATCGGCCCGTTCAACGCGGGCCACCGCATCTTGTTGGTCTCTATACCCACGATGATCGCCAAGGTATCGGCGGGCGACACGATCACGCCAGTACCTCGCCCAACAGCCGGTAGAACCGCTCGTTCTTCCGGAAGAAGTACGCACTGTGCGACCACGGGAACGGCGTCCTGTTGTCGATCTCGTAGTCACGTACCCGTCCGGGGAACACCCCCGCGCCACGATAGGCGAGCAGATCTCGCGGATCGTAGATATTGCTCCACTCCGGCACGGAATTCGGCAGTCGCAGGCCGAATCGCAATGTCGGCAGCGCGTCGAGCTCATACAGCAGCGGCCCCTGCGACCCGACCGTCACCAACTGCCGAACATTCGGCAATTCCTGCGACACCAGCAATTCGAGTGCCGCGATTCCGCCGAGGCTGTGCGCGAGAAGTATTACCGGCCCGGCGATCTCGCGCACCCTGGCGGCGATGAAATCCTTGATGCCGCCGCCTCTGGTGAGGTAGACGAGCACGTCACCGGCCAGCGGCGCGGCATCGGTCGACCAGGTCCGGCGTTTCCGGTCGACATACCGCGAACCGCCGGATCGCATCGCCAGGTTGAACGCGAGTTTCTTCGCCGCGGCGCCGAATTCACCGCGCGCTCGGCCGTCGTAGAGCGCCGCCGATACCGCCGAGACGAGTTCATCCAGACTTGCGCCGTCGAGATCGACCGGCGCCTCCCTGACAACGGATTCCGCGAGCGCCGCGGCGACGATCGCGCGCGCCAGCGGGCCGACCAGTTCCGCCGCATCCCTTTCCTCGATCACGGGACATGTGACCTCATCGTCCAGTACCGCGTCGACGGCGTCGGCGAACACCGCGCCGAGGCCCGCTTCCGTCACGGCGACGGGCGGGTCCTCGACCGAAAGACGCCGGGCGGCGGCGAGCAACACCTGCCCGGACCGCCGCACCATGGGCGGCGGCTCGACATCGGGATCGGATTGTTCCGTTGCGAGCAAGCGCAATTCGAACATCGGATCCCTGGCCAGCGCCCACCACGGGCCGAGGCCGTCCGCATCGTCGAAATCCTCTGCGCCGCGAGCGGACATCCCGGGAATACTGGCGCCGTCGGCATGTAGCCGCGCACCGTATTCGTCTCCCCAATAACAAGGTTCGACCGTCCATTGCGGCCTCGTCTTCGCCATTCCCGCGCGTACGTCCTCGAATCTTTCCGCATAGGAATAACTTCGAACACCCGTGCCGTGCACGAACAGAACTGTAGTCACCAATGTGCTCCCTGGTCGCCGATCCTCGGCGCGAACCCACGTCGACCGAGGTTCGACGACCCCCTCCGGCTCGATTCGAGCGATCGAGCGAAAACCATTAACGCCCAGATACTCTCGCATCCTCGACGGAGCCTGGCAAGCGCAGAGCGGATCGTACCGGACGCAGGCGGAAGCCCCGAATAGCGTGGTCATATCGATCGAAGGCGCCGACTCCCACGGCATTCCGATCGGTATCCTTTCGCTCGGCTATCGAAGAGCGTTGACCGGAGGTATTGTTGGCCGCGACAGCACGGGACGGACGCGCCCGACTCGTCGACGCGCGAACCTCGGATTGCCGCCCGGCAATCGGCCGGGGAACGTAACGAAACGCCCCACTCACCGATACCCCGGCGATGGCGCGTATTCAACGGTGCCGTATTCGCAAGTTCCAGTGGGGGGTGTCAGTGTCCAGAGTTCCGTCGATCCGGCGACTCGGCGACTCCGCGATCCTCTTCGCGGGCGTCGACCCCGCCGAGTTGCGCGATCCCGACGACAAAGTGCTGGTCGGCGACCGCGTTCGCTATATGGGGATGGGAATATCGGTGGTCGTCACCTCGGTATTCGCCTGCGTGGCCATGCCATTGGCACTCACCGTGATGACCGGCCACTTCTCCCCGCTCTATCTGATCGCGGGATTGCTGTACGGCGCCTTCATCATGAACTTCGACCGGTGGCTCGTCTCGGGCTTCGACTACGACACCGGCTGGAAAGCCACCGTCCGCGCGGTCGCGGGCGTGTTGATCCGTCTTCCCATCGCCGTTCTGATCGCATTCTCCATCGCCGAACCGATCGTGATGTTCGTCTTCGCCTCCGAAGTCGACGCGAAGATCGCCGAGCTGAAACAACACCAAAAGGTCGAGGAAGCGGACAAGATTCGCGCCGACCCGTTCTATGCTCCGGACAGAACCGAGGAAGCGGCGGCCGTGGCGCGGGCGAACGCGGCGGTCGACACGGCCGCGAAGGCCCTTTCCGAAGCGGAGTCGGCGCTCGACTCGGAAGAAGGCGGAACGGGCGGTACCGGCCGTGCGGGCCAGGGCACCCGTACGAATGAGCGGCGCGAGGTGCGCAACAAAGCCAAAGAGGCTTACGACGACGCGATCGGGAAGCAGATCGACGCGGGGAACAAATACACCTTCAGAGCCGAGCAACTCGACGCCGACCGTAAGAAAGCGATCGACGCGAACAATGACCGCATCGACAAACGCACCGCCGGTCTCGCCGACCGCGAGAAGGCGCTCTCCGCACTCGGCGACGACCCGGCCATCGCGAAAACGGCACTCGCGGTGCGCGGTCTCCTGTTCCTCATCGACGTCGCCCCGCTGCTGCTCAAATACGCCATGCCCGAGACGTTCCACGAGAAGATGCTGCGCGCCCGGCGCAGGCGCCTGCTGGACAGGCACGCGGACGATATCCAGGCCGCCGAGATCGTCGCGAACGACCGGAGAACCCTCAAGACGGCCATCGAGCGGTATCGCCTGCAACTGAAGGCGACCTTCGATGAGGAGCAACTCAGCAGGAACAACGATTTCGACCTCAGGGAACTCATCAGCGACCACGCCGCGCGAATCCGGAGTTCGGGTTTCGTAGACGTCGACGCGGGCTTCATCACCACCGGCTCACGGAATCCTTTCCGCGGTGGCACCGGCTCGAGCACGAATCCCGAGCCGAGCCCGATGCCCGGGCCGCCCCCGCCGAAAACCGAGACAAGCACCGAACCGCGCGAGCCCGATCCGCCCCCGCCTCCCACGGGCGACGGCACGGTTGTCGATCAGCGCTGGTTGCTCGGAGCCCCGCTGACCCCACCGCGCGCCGACCATCCGTGGTTGCGCGCCTATCTCGCACGGGACCTGCACGCCAAAGGCAGCGGAGACTACGTCGTCAAACGGATCCATCAGCCCGGTCCACGGGTAACCACGGGTCTCAACGAATTGCATTCACTGCCGCCCGGTGTCGAGGTCAGCCCCTATGTCGCGCCCATGGTTCACGGCGGATACGACGTCGATTTCGGTCTGTTCGTTGTCACCCGTTACTACCGACGCGGCACGCTCACCGACCGCATGCGAGACGACGCGCGACCACTGACGCTGCGCGATACGCTGCGCTACGCCGAGCAGGTGCTCCAGGGCCTCGACGCGGTCTTCGAAGACCGCAACCTCATCCATTTCGATATCAAACCCTCGAATATCGCGTTGGACGACAACGGGAACGTCCGCATCATCGACTGGGGCTTGGCGGCGGCGGGCGATGCCGCGGACGGCGCGCCGACCGGATACTCGCTGTGGTATGCCCCGCCCGAACAGGTCGCGACAGTCAAGCAGCCCAAGGAATGGCGGTCGGGACGCTGCGACGTACGTGCGGTGGGCGCCACGCTGTATCACCTGATCGCCGGGACTCCGCCGCTGCAGATGGAGGCCGAGCACTTGCGGTTGCTCGATACGAACGGCGTGCTGCCCGACGAGCGCAAGCACGATTTCGAGGAACTGCTGCAAACGATCTCACCCACATCGCTGAAGGAATTCTTCTCGGCGAACGAAGGGTGGGATATCGATCAGATGCAACCGCTGTCGGACCTACTGTTCCGATGGCTCGATCCCGATCCCGCGATGCGCGCGCCGGGCAACGGCTCCCCGCAACGCAACGCCCTTGACGCGCTTCGCCAGGTCGCCGAGCAATTGGTGAAGAACAAGTCCGCGGCACTGGACCGGAAAGTCGGGGCCGCCCATCTCAAACGTCCGCTCATCTCCGTTACCACGCCCGGCGACCGGGCCGAGAAGATGCGCACCACACCCAACACACAGTCCACCGTCGTACGTCCCCGCAAACCGCGGGCGCCGCGCGGACCCGATCCGTTCACCTTCGGGAACAAGGAGGGGACGCCATCGTGACGGACTCATCGGATTCCACGACGACCGTACTCACCATTGTCATCCTGCTGCTCGCGTTCGTCGCGGTCTCCCTCGTGCTCGCGAGAATCGGGAGACAGCGCGCAGCACAACGGATTACAAGATCCGCCGATGACACGCCGGGTGAGCGCCCTCCGGGTTCCGGATCGAAGGAGTATGTGATGGGCCAGGATCCGGGACCGTCCGGCGGTCACCGCGGCGACCCCGCGCTACCGCGACACCATGAGCAGACCCGACACCTCGAGCGGTCACCGGCGGTCGAGACACGCCGGCTCGAGCAACCGCCCCACCTCGAAGACGCTCGACGCGATCCCGAAACACCGACCGACCGACTGGCACTCCCCCCCTACATCGCGATCTCCGAACCGATCCTTCCCCCGGCCGATACCGAACCGATGCCGCAGCCCGCCTGGTTCAAGGCGGTGCGCGGGTCGTCGCTCGACGCGTTGCTGACCCGGTCGAGATTCGTCCTCGGACGGTCCACGAATTGCGATCTCCAGGTGGACGACGAGATGGTCAGCCGCGAGCATTGCACCCTCACCCACAGCCGAGGCCAGTGGTACATCACGGATCTCGATACGCCCAACGGCACCGCTGTCAACGGCGAACAAATACCCGCCGGGCAACCGGTCCAACTCGAGTCAGGTGACGCCGTCCAGATCGGCGACGCGGAATTCGTCCTCACCCTGCGCGGAAAGCGCCCGATTCCCATGGAATTGCATGCGGGCGGCGCGACCGCGCGCGGCGGCCGGGACCGCAACGAGGACGACTATGTGATCGGCGCGAATCTGCTCGCCGTCGCGGACGGCGTCGGCAGCCGCCCCTCCGGTGATATCGCCGCGGGCATCGCCATCGATCTGGTGGGGACCCCGAGCCGAAATCTTCGATGGACGCACGTCGTCACCGCCATCGAGGCGGCATTGCGCGCGCACGGCGAAGACGATCCGACCTCCGTCGATATGGCGACGACACTCGAGGCGGCGCGCTTGATCGATCGCAACGGGATGACTTTCGTCTCCGGCGTGCACATCGGAGACGGGGTCGCCTTGGTGGACGACGGATTCGAACTGCGCGAACTCACCGTCGCGCACACCTTCGGAAAGGAATTGGCTATCAAGAATCACCCCGAGGCCGGTCGACACCCCGATCGCGAAAAACTCGTCAAGGGCATCGGGCTGGAGGACGGGAAGCCGGATCTATGGGAGGAACGGGCGATCGTCGGCCATCGCTACATCTTGTCGACCGACGGCATCCTTCGGGCGCTCGGCCGCAGGCAGCTGATCGAATCGCTGGCGAATGTGCGGCATCAGCCCCCGCAGATGGCGGCGGAGACCGTGATCGCGCTCGCCCAACAATCCGACCTGCCGCCCGAGGTGCTGGACAACATGACCATCGCCATTGCCGACGTCTGCAGATCGGGACGGTCGGGCCGCGCGTACGACAACCAGATCAGGTCCGCGCTTCCGGCCGCGGAGAGATGAGTCGAATGGACATCAGGAATGCCGATATGGTCGACAAAGGAATCGCATTGTACTGCGGCGCCACTTTCCACAAGGAATTGTCCTACGGAGATGCCACCTATCTCAACCGCTCGTTGATCGCGCCCGCGGACGTCTTCCTGAGCGAGGCGAACGCGCCTCAAGTATATTCTCAGGGACGCCGGTGGCACATCCGCAATAATTCCTCGTACAAAAAGCTGGTGATCGCCGAGTTGACCGACGAGAAGGGCACCCTCGGCCTCATCAACCGCATCCCGCCGAACCTGAGTCAGCGGCTCCCGTCCCTCGAGACATACATCTACCTCGGCAGCTACCGGGTGCGAGCCGACATCATCGACGCCCACTACTTCGACGACCCGGACATCGGCCCGTCCTACGAGCCCACCCATACGAGCAGCGGCATGGCACGCGACGCGGACGCCCTGATCCGCGAGCTGTTGACCGAAGAGCCATGGCGCACTGTGACTTTGGCCCGTCTCCAAGAGTTCATGGATCCGCACAACGCGCGCCCACAGCCGCTCGCGTCGCAGCGTGTACTCGACTGCATCGCACCGCATCTCGGCCTGGACGCCATCGAGGAGACCCAGCGGCGCGTCAAGGACATCACGGGCATGGACACCACCGCCGAACTCGGCGATTGGATGACCCACCGCGGGATCCTGCTCGGCAGATACCTGGACGAAGTAAGCCACGGCCCGAACTGCGCGCACCGGCGGATCTGAACACGCCGTCGACGTCGGTTGCGGGCACGAGCATCCCCCGATGCGTCACTTGATTCGGATGTGCACCCTGCCCGCGCCGTCGTCGCCCACTCCGTGCAGTGCGGCGGAGATCATCCGGCTCAGGTCGATGCGCGGCAGTGCGCCCGCGGCTTCGTCGGCCAGCGGTTGCAGGGCGGGGGCGAGCAGCCTGAAGTCCGGTCCGACCTCTCGACTCCAGTCGGTCAGGCGGGTGAAGAAGGGCACGAGCCCGTCTTCCTCGACGTACATCTGCGGCGGGTTCGCGGGACTGAACAACCGATCGAGGGCCTGGGCGACTTCCTCGACCCGCTCGCCGAACTGCACGAACGCGGACGCGGCGTGCGGTGCGGCCTGCGGCACCCATGCCGAGTCGGCGGCAAGGGTTTGCACGTCGTCGATGGTCGCGCCGATCGCGGGCATGCGCACGTTCATGGCGGCCGCGAGCAGTTCGGTGGAGCGCGCGAGTTCGGGAATGACGGATTCGGTGCCTTCGACCGCGGTGCCGAACGTATCGACCAAGGCGCGCAGGGTTTCCGGGTCGAGTTGGTCGAACACCGCGGTGAGCATGCGCGAAACCGTTGGGATCGACATCGGCACTCGCACTCGCTCGGTGTCGAGCCGCTGACCGTCGGTGAGGTACGGACCGTCCTCGGTGCGCGGCGCGAATTCGATGTAGGGCTCGCCCAACGCGGAAAGGCTTTCGATCGACACGTCGCTGTCGATCGGTACGCGATGGGCATCGTCCACCCGGAACCGGACTTCCACACCCGTTCCGATGTGTTCGACGGCGGTGACATCGCCGACTTCGACACCGGTCAACAGCACCGGCGAGCCCTCGACGAGACCCGACGCGTCGGACAGCGTCATGGTGGCCGAGGTGAATTCGGTGAACCGATCGGTGCCGACGACTCCGAAGGTGAGGTAGGCCGACCCGAGCAGGCTCACCGCGGCGATACCACCGAGCGAGGCGATCGAACTTGCCTTCATCGGACCACTCCCACCATCCGCAGCGCCCGAATGATCTGCTCCACTTGGGCATCCACGGGCACTGCGTCGGCGCCTTCGATCCGCACGGACCGGACGTTCACCTTCGGTCCGTGCTCGACGAACGGAATGATCTTTTCCCGCAACAGTTTCACGAGCGCGTTCAGGTTCGAGGGTGCGTCGAGGTCGAGCGGCCGCGTGGTGAGGAACAGCGGCACCAGTGCACTGGCCGCGGCGTCGCCACTGGCGACCAGGGGCGTCAACCAGATCAGGGCGTGGGCGACATCGCCGAGAGCTCCGATGATCCCGATGGTCGCGACCAGCGTTTGCACCGCTCCCGAGGTCTGTTCCACGGCGGCGGGCGCGAGTTGTTCGTGCAACACCGGTGCGCGCTCGTGCACCACGCCGACCGTCTGCTCTATCCCGGACAGGAACGAATCGACGCGGTCGAGGTTCGCGGCGAGGTCGCGGGCGTCACCGCCGAGCACATCCGCGATCCGGGCCGTTTCCTTCGGATCGCGGGGCAGCACACCGTTCAATTGGTTCACGATGTCCTGGAATCGGGTGATCGCCCCGCCTTGGACGAAGGTGGCGAATCCCGCCATGGCGTCTTCGATCTGGATCGGCGGCACCGTCTGGTTCAACGGAATTCGACCGCCCGGAGCCAGCAGTTCCCCGAAACCGGAAGGCGGAGTTGTCAATGCGATGAACGAATCGCCGAGAACGGTGCTCTGCCGCATTTCGGCGACGGTGGAGACGGGCAGCCGCACCGAATCCATGATCTCCGCGCGCACCGTGACATAGCCGCCCGCGCTGTCCTGCACGAGGTCGATCCCGGTCACCGACCCGACCACGGCACCGTTGGCGACAACCTTCGCACGGGAGGGCAGGTTGAGGACGTTGGTGAATTCGATTCGCACGTCATAGGTCGAACCCGAAACACCGCTGCCCGGAACAGGAATCGCCCCCGGATCGAACCCACAGCCCGACGCGACGACCACACAGGCCACGACGAACCACGAAACCATCCGACGTTTCATCGCACACCCACCGATCCGAGAACCAACTGCACCAACCGGGTCCGCGCGATTCCGTCGCCCGCTCCCGTGCACAATCCGGGCGACGCGGCGTTCACCAGGGCGCAGAGTTGTTCGGCGTCCCCGTGCGGTATCGCGACCTGCGGCGGCGCATAGGTGAGACCGGTTCGTCCGCTGCCCGGATCGGTGACCGTGACGAAAGCGCCCGCCAGCGCGGGCATCATGGCGATGATCTCCCGCAGCGACCCCACATTCGCGCTGAGGAAACGCACCAGCGGCACCGCTGCGTCCAACGTGGCGAAGATCGGATCGGAGAACAGCGTGGTGATGTCGTTGAACAGTGGCAGCGCCCTGGCGAACCCGTCGAGGATGAGCACTGTCTCGGTGAACAATTCGTTGTTGACCTGATCGAGCACCGGACCCATCCGACTCAGCATCGACGTGATGTCACCCCAGTGGGTGGTGATGGCATCCGACAGCGACGTGATGGCGTCCACGCTGCCCGCCAAGTGCCCGATCGCCGCGTCGGGCGCCTCCAGCGCCTGCCCGAGTCGCACGACGATCGAATTGATCTGCGCTCCGGTGCCTCTGGTCGCCTTGTCCATTCCGGTGATCGCGCGCCCGAGCGAGTCGCGGCCACCGGATTCGGGACCGAGGATCTGCTCGGACAACCGTGCCATGGCATCCAGCGTGCGGCTGATGCTCTGCGGCGTGAGGGTTCTGGTGATGCACGTCGCGGGGTTCCACGGATTCACGTCACGACCCGTATTCAGCACGGCCAGTTCACGATCGGCTACCACCGTGTCCGACACCGTGGTAGCCGCCGCGTCGGCCTGCACCGGATGCGCCGCGTCGACCTCGAATTCGACCCGCACCTTGGGACCCCGCGGCGCCAGCGCGGTGACTCGCCCGACCCGCACACCGCGCATCGTCACATCGCTCCCCGCGTACAGTCCGATGCTGTCGGGCATCATCGCGCAGTAGGACTGCGTCTTTCGCAGCGGATCGAAGAACACGACATAGGCCACGACCGTCACCGCGCACAGCAACAGGATCGCGAGCACCGAGACGAATCCGCGGGACTCCAGCACGCGACGCATCAGCACCCCCGCCCCGGAACCGGCACGCACACCGGAGCCGACATCGCGAGCGGGTCCGCGCCCGGCGGCGCGTCGACCGTCGCACCGGAGTGGTCGACCTCGACGGTCCCGTCGGGCAGCATCATGGCACGCAAAGTTGTGCCGAGTTCCCGCACTTGTCCGAGCAACGGTTCCAGCCGGTCGCCGAGGGCGAGCAATTCCGCTGCGGCAGCTGATAACTGCCGAGCCATCGGTTCGAGCGTGCCCTCCCACGCGGGTTGGAGCGCGGCGACCCGGTTCACCACCCGACGCAGCGCCGACACGGCTTCGCGCAACTCGGCGCGATGGTCGATCAGCAGGTTCTCCAGCAGATTCACCTTGTCCACCAGCTTGCGCAGCGCACCGCGGGCGGCGTCGATGGAGTTCAGGTATTCGTCGGCGAAGGCGATCGCCTTCGAGACGTCGGAACGCTGCCGGTCCAGCACGTCGACGAATTGTTCGACGCCGTTCAGGATCTGACGCAGCCCGTCGGGCGACTGTTCCAGCGAGGTGGCCAGCGCCGCCAGATTTCGGCGGACGGTGTCGCCGTCGATCTCGCGCACCGGGCGTTCCGCGTCCTGGAAGGTCTGCATCAGGCTGTAGGGCAGTCGCACGCGATCGGCCGGAATCGCGCGGTCGCCCAGCGGTTCGGCGCCCGCGGGCACGATCGCGACGTAGTGGCCGCCGACCACGGTGAGCATCCTGATATCCAATGACGTCTGGGCGCCGAGGAAGACATCGTCGCGCACCGAGAAACGCATCCGCACCTTGTCGGGATGGAGATCGAGTCCTTCGACCCGACCGACCGAGATCCCCGCCAGTCGCACGTCGTCACCGACCCGAACCGATTGCGCCTCGGTCAGATCGGCGGTGTAGGTCCGGTCCCCCAGCGGGATCACATACAGGATCGCGACCGCCAGCATCGCCACCGCGACGAGAAACGCCACCGCGAGCCCCGCCCGTAATTGCCCACGCTCCACGGCGCGAGCGGATCGCGCTTCCGGCCGCACCCCGCGGCGCCTGATCAGCCTTTGCACAATGTCACCTTCTGCCCAGCGAGCAGAACCGCCAGCGCTTGCGGCGGCACGGCTTCACCTTTGCCGCACAGCGGACCGGACCCCGCGAAGTTCGGCAGCGCGGCATTGAGCGCGGCGAGCACGGCGGGCAACCGACTCAAAACGTCCACCGCTTCCTGCGGATCGGGAAAAAGCTTGCGCAACAGGGCATCCAAGTCGGGATTCTCGTTCTCGGTGAGCCCGAGCGTGGTGAGCAAGTTGTCCAAGGGGTAGAGCACCGGCGGCGCGGTGAGCGCGAAATCGAGCAAGCCGTTCATATTGACCTGCAACGACTCGAACACGTCCGCGAGCCGTCGCAGCAATGCCACCAGCCCCGGCGACTGCCCGCCGATCCGGTCGGAGATCTGCGCGAGATTGTCGAACAGCACCGAGATGACCCGCTGCCGGTCGCCCACATAGTCGGCGAGCCGACCGATGGCGTCCAACGCGGGCCCGATGCCGTTCCCGTTGCCTTCGATCAGCGCGATCATGCTCTCGGCGAAGGAATTCAGCGCCTCGGGACGCAATGTCGCGAGCACCGGTTTCAGCCCGTTGAACAGCGCGGTCACGTCGAAGGACGCGACCGTGCGTTCCTTCGGGACGAGCGCGTCCGCCCGCAACTCGCCACCACGCTCGGACTCCGGCTGCTGCACGTCGATATAGCGCAGGCCGGTCATGTTCTGGTATCGGATCGCGAAACGGGTCGACTCGTACAACGTCACTCCGGTCCGCGCGGTGAACCGAACGACCGCATCGGAACCGACGAGATCGATGGACTCGACCTTGCCGACGCCGACCCCGTGCAGCCGCACATCGTCACCGGCGCCGAGCCCGTTGGCATCGGTGAAGACGGCACGATAGGTGTGGGTCGACCCGCCGACCGGCCGGGCGATCGCCGCGAGCACCAGCGCCAGCACCGCGATCATGGCCGCGGCGAACAATGCCAACCGCCAGATCGCGGCGGACAACGACTTCATCGCACAGCTCCCGCGGTTCGACCCCCGAGCAGCGGGACGGCCACGGCAGGAACTCCCGACAGGTCGACATCCACGTTCAGCACCGGCCCCGAACCCGAATCGGGCATCGCGGCGTCGACTCGCCCGATCAGTTCACCCAACTCGGCCCCGGATCGCGTCGGCGTCGGCACGGACTGGGCCAGCACATTCAGCAGCGGGGCCAGCATGTTCGTGTAGCCGGCAAAGGTTCCGTCCAGACTCGACAGCATCGTCGTCAATGCCGGGAACAGGGTGTCGACCACCAATCCGATGCCCGCGTCGATGCGCGGACGGTCGGTGCGCAGCACATCGATGCCGTTGATCCGCGCGATGACACTCACCGTTGCGTCGACGAGACCGGCACTCGCGCCGAGTGATTCGCCGAAACTGCCGAGCACCTCCGACGGCGGCATCCGCTGGTGGTCGGCCACTGTCCGCGCGAACTGGATCACGGCCTGCATGAACGGGGTGAAGGCGCGCAGGTCGGTGGCAAGTCGCCCGATCAGTTGACTCAGCTGCGGTGTGGCGACCGCCACGGAGGTGCGCGACAGCGACCGCAGCAACTCGCCCAGCGTCGCGTCGTAGACATCGCCCGACCGGTCGCCGGTCAGGTGGATCTCACTGCCGGGGCGCAGCGCGGGCCCGCCCGCGCCGCGCCGCAGCTCGATCACGCTGATGCCGAAGAGGTTGGCGGGCGCGTAGTCGACCCGCATGCTTTCGTCCAGGTTCGCGAGCCGATTCTCGTCCACGTGCAGTTCGATCCGCTGTCGTCCCAGCGGCGCGGGGTCGATCGCGGCGACCTCCCCCACCCCGACACCGTCGAGGCGCACGTCGGTGCCCTCCGCGATCCCGTCCCCGATGTTCTCGGTGTACAGCACGATGGACACGACGTGCGACTGCGCCAGCATTCGATGGACGCCGACCAGCGCGCAGACCAGGACGATCACCAACATCGCGGCGACACCGATCACCCGTGCGCGCGGCCGATCGATATGCACTCCGGGCATTCCGTAGGCGGGCATCACATCACCCCGTGAACTCGACGGCCGAATCGACGCCCCAGAACAGCAAGGTCAGGAGCATGTCGAGGACGACGATCAGCACGAAACTCGCGCGAACGGCCCGGCCGGAGGCGACGCCGACACCTTCGGGCCCGCCAACGGCGAAGAATCCGTGATAGCTGTGCACGAGAATGACCGCGATGCTGAACACCAGCACTTTCGCCACCGCGGCCCAGATGTCGGGACTGGTGATGAATTGGGAGAAGTAGTGGTGGTAGACGCCCGCGGGTTGCTTGTGCAGCAGGGTCACCACCCACGAACAGGACAGGTAGCTGAGGATCAGCGCGATCAGGAATGTCGGAACGATCGCCAGCGCGGCGGCCAGTACCCGCGTGGTGACGACGAAGGCGACCGATTGCAGCCCGAGCGATTCGAGCGCGTCGATCTCCTCGGAGATCCGCATCGAGCCGATCTCCGCGGTCATCCGGCAGCCGCCCTGCGCCGCGAATCCGACTCCGGCGGCGATCGGGGCGAGTTCGCGCGTATTGGCGAATGCCGACACGATTCCGGTCATCGATCCGAGGCCGAGCAGGTCGAGTGTCGCGGCGGCCTCGATACCCACCGAGGCGCCGATGGCCACGCCGAGCACGGCCATCATCGGCACGGTGCCGCCGCCGACGATCAGCGATCCGCGGCCCCACGTCATGCTCGTCACCGCGCGCATGGTCTCGGCCCGGTAGCGGCGCAGGGTCAGCGGTATCGAGGCGACGACCTGCCAGACGAAACCCAGGCCGAAACCGAACGCGTCGACCGGACGTATCAGCTCCGAACGAACCCTTCGCCCCGGTCTCAGGAAGCCGGGAAGATACGCGGACGGGGTCATCACGCCACCTTCGTCGGCAGGAACATCGCGACGACCTGGGTGATGACCACGTTCACCACGACCAGGCCGACCACCGACAGCACCACCGCGGCATTCACACCGTCGGCGACGCCCCTCGGGCCGCCTTTCGCCTCGAGGCCGCGTTGGCAGGCGATGATCGCGACCAGGAACCCGAAGATCAGCGACTTGATCACCGATATCCACACGTCGGTCGCGGAGGTGAAGGAGCCGAAGGTGGCCCAGTAGCTGCCCGGCGTCACGCCCTGGGCGATGACGGCAACCGCATAGCCGGAGATCACACCGACGAAGATGATCAGCACATTGAGCAGGGGCGCGACGACGATCATCGCCACCAGTCGCGGGACGACCAGCCGATCGATCGGATCGATGCCCATCGTGCGCAGGGCGTCGACTTCGTCGCGAATGGTGCGCGCGCCCAGGTCGGCGGCGATCGCCGCGGCGCCTGCGCCACCGAGGAGCAACCCGGTGGCAAGCGGGGCGCCCTGCTTGATCACCCCGAGACCGCCCGCGGCGCCGATCAGCGAATCCGCGCCGAGATTGTGGATCAGGTTGCCGACCTGAACAGAGACTATGACGCCGAACGGCACCGCCATGAGCACCGCGGGCACAGCGGTGACCCCGACCAGATACCACGCCTGAATCACGGTGTCCCGCCACGGGAATCGCAGCCGGACCGCCCCGAGGACCGCCCCGCGCACCGCGGCGGACGCCGTCTGCGCGGCCCGTCCGAGGGTGCGCAACGCCGAGGTTCCGGCCGCGCCGACGTTGGCGGCCACGGCTGCGCCGGTCGAACGTTCGGGCTCGGTGGTCGACATGTTCGCCGCGGTCATGCGCCGAGATCGTTTTCTGACCGGCCGAGCGGCGGTTCCGTCGACTTCACGGGGTTCTCCGCCGTTCGAACGTACTCGAGCATCGTTGCCGCACTTCCTTTTCCTTACCGGGTTGCCGCAGGCACCCACGCAGAGAGCCTACATGTTCGTACCTACATCTGCGTCCACTATTTTTATTCACCCCGGAATTCCTCGATAAAGCAGCCCGTATATGCGCGATAACGTGCACGTTTCCGGCCGCCCGCACCGATAGCCTGGAGTCTTCTGGGCCGATGAACCACTGTCAAGTGCCGCACTTCCCGACCCCGGCCGAGAACGACGCTTTACACGTGTACATGCATGTAGGTACGCTTCAGTAAATCTACTGTATGGCAGGCCGGAAGAAGGAAGTCATGTCGCGCAGAGCCACACCGCCCACTCGCTTCGTCGATGTCCCGTGGGGCAGGCTCGCGTATACCGAGCACGGCGTAGGAACCGATGTCGTGGTCTTGCTGCACCAGTTCCTGCTGGACAAGCGCGTGCAGTGGCCGGTGGCCGAATACCTGGCCGAACAGGGATACCGGGTGCTGTGCGTCGACCTGCCCGGCCACGGCGAATCCGCGGCGCCGCACCGCCCGGACGCCTACGGCCTGTCCAAGTCGGCCGCCGCCGTCATCGACCTGCTCGACGCGCTCGGCCTCGACAAGGTCTTCCTCGGCGGCGCGTCCTTCGGCTCGCTCAACGCCCTGCGCATCGGCCTGGTCGCCCCGCACCGCCTGCACGGACTGCTGCTGGAAATGCCGATCCTGGATCGCGGCATCCGCGCCGCCTGCTATTGGGGCGGTCCCGGACTCGGGCTCTACACGCTGCTCGGCCCACTGCTGCGCCGCCTGGTCCCACTCGCGAGACGCCCGGCGCGGCGGCCCGACTACCTCGGATTGGCGCTGAGCCTCATCGCCCGCGACCCCATCGCCACCCGGCACATGGGTGTGGGGCTGCTCGGCCACGGCCTGGAACCCTGGATCGCGGACTGGCGGTCACTGCGGCTGCCGACGCTGGTCATCGGCCACCCGCACGACCCCGTGCACCTGCTCGCCGACGCCGAACAGCTGCACCGCGAACTCGACGATGTGGAATACCTCTACGTCCCTTCGTTCTTCGCGCTGCGCCGCCGTCCGGAAACCTTCCTGCCGCAAGTCGCGCGGTTCGTCGACCGCTGCTGTCCGCCCCGCGCCGCCGACCTTGCTTCGTGATCACGACCGGTCGCTCGCACAGCGCCCCCTGAATACCGCCGATTATTCGCACCGAATTCCGGACGACAAATGCCGCGAATTCCATCGCGAGTGCGGGTCCGGAAATACCGTGGCGTCGCGGGAACCGGTATCACCGCCCGCGAGCGGGCACGGCGTGAATACTATGATGATTGTAGAGATGCGATGATCATGCCGACGGGCGCACGATGGATGTGGAGGGCAGGTGCCGGAGCGGACCGCCGCGGGTGGCAAGAAAGCTCCACGCATGAGTCCGGAGCGACGGCAGCAGCAGATTCTCGATTCGGCGCAGCGGTTGGTGCTGCGGCAGGGTTACGGCGCGGCCACCATGCAGGCGATCGCGCGCGAGGCAGGCGTCACGCGCCCCGTCGTCTACGAGTTCTACGCCGATCGGGAGGAACTGCTCGAAGATCTGGTCGGCCGCGAATCGGAGAAGGCGCTCGGCGTCGCCCTCGGCGTTGTCCCGGCCCTGCTGGCCGGTGAACACCCCGAATCGCTGCTCGAGCAGTCCCTCACCTCGTTCCTGCACATAGTCGCGGACTCGCCGGACGCATGGCGCCTGATCCTGCTGCCGCCCGCGGGCGCGCCCGAAGCGGTGCGCAACGCGATGGAACTCGCCCGCACCGTCGTGCGCGAACAGATCCGGTCGAACCTGTCACTGCTGCCGCCGATCGAGGGCGGCGGGGTCGACCTCGAACTGCTCTCCGCGATCGCGTTGTCGGCCAGCGAAGGAGCGGCGCGGGCGATGCTCACCGATCCCGACGAGTTCTCCGCCGAACGCTTCACCGCCGTGGTCGAATGGCTGACGCGATACATCGAGGTGGCATGGTCGAGATGAACCGCACCGAACGACCTCGCCTGCGTTCGGCCGGGCGCAGAAGCACACCCGAACGCAAGGAGCGGATCGCCGAGGCCGCCGCCGATATCGCCGTCGAATCCGGATTCGCCGCCGTGACAATGCAATCGGTCGCCACCCGCGCGGGCTACATCCGTCCTGTCGTCTACGACTGCTACGGCTCCCCCGACGCGATCCTGCACACCGTATTGGAAAGGGCCGAAACCGCTTTGGCGGCGGCGCGGTCCGAATACGAGTCGGGGGACTCGGATTCCGCGCGATTCGTGTTGGGATATCTCAGCGCGGTGCACGCTCGCCCGCGGGAATGGCGGTTGTTCACGCTGTCCACCGTCGGCGTCGACGACTCGATCGCGAATCGGGTCGCGGCGGTGCGGGAAGGACTGCGAGCAGACATCGCGTCGTGGCTCGTTGTCCTGACCGCGGGCTTGCCCGAACCGGCCGATATCGAAGCACTGTCGGTCCTGTTCCTCGCGGGCGTGGACGGGATCGCGGCACTGGTCGCCGCCGACCCCGAACAGTTCGACGCGTCCCGCAGCGAGCGATTCGTCGAATTCTTCCTGCAGAACACACATCCGGCGGTCGCGGACGGCCGGATGCGTGTCGATCGAACGGCGCGGACCACCGACTGATCAGTGCAGCGGCAGCCGGTAGCTGCCGATCGGCGCGACCTCGTAGGCGTAGTCCTCGAGGTCGAAAGTGCGGCTCGCCCACCACAGCGCAGGGCCGGACACCGGACGCACGAAGGGCGCGTCGCCGTGCCGGTCGAAGTAGTAGCTGTTGGCCTTCACGCAGCTCGGCTGCGCGAACACCGTGTGGCGCACCTTGCGATACATCTCGCTCATGTAGTCGTCCTGCGCGCGCTGTTTCACCGTCATCCGGTAGGCGGCGCGCTTGCGCGCCTCGTCGAGACACCGAACGATATGCCTGCTCCCGGACTCGATGATGCTGAACCACGAACTGCCCGCGACCGACCACGGACCGTTCATCAGCCAGAAATTGGGCGCGAGCGGAGTCGAGATCCCCTCGTAGTTCTGGTAGCGGTTCTCGTCCCAGTACTCGCCGAGCTCGACTCCGTCGAGCCCGTAGACCGGAAACGCCGGAACCGTACCGCGTTCCATCGTCTTGAAACCGGTGGCAAGGACGAGCACGTCGACCGGATGCCGGGTCTGCACCCGCGCACCGGTCCTCTCGTCGACGCGGACGGTGACGATCGAGTCCTCGGCGATGTGGTCGATCGACTCCGTCACCAGATCGACGTTGTCGCGGTTGAAGGTTCGCAGATAGGTGCTCGAGAACGACGGACGCTTGCACCCGAACGCGTAATTCGGGGTGAGTTTCGCGCGCAGCTCCGGATCGTCGACCTGACGCTCCAGGTGTTTCAGGCATACCCGCTCCACGACGCGGACCGCATACGGCAGCCGCATATGGTAAGCGCCGCCGACGGTCATGATGAAGTCGGCGATGACGACGCTCACCAGCCGCAGCGCCCGCAGCGTGAGCGGAACCCGACGGAAGACGGTGCGCAGCCAGGGGCGGATCGACAGATCCGGTTTGGGCACAACCCAGATCGGCGTGCGCTGATACACGTCGAGATGTTCGGCCTGCGGCGCGAGATTCGGAATCACTTGCAGCGCGGAAGCTCCGGTGCCGATGACGGCGACCCTCTTGCCCTGCGTCCGCAGCGAATCGTCCCACCGCGCGGTGTGCACGATCTTCCCCGCGAACTTGTCGATACCCGGAATGTCGGGATAGTAGGGACTGTCCAGCGGACCCACCGCGGGCACGAGGTAGCGAGCGACGATGGTCCCCCGCTCGGTTTCGATGTGCCACACGCTGTCGGCCTCGTCGAACCGGGCCGAGTGCACGCGGGTCCTCACCCGAAGATGTTCGGCCAGTTCGTATTTGCGCACGCAGTGTTCGGCGTATTCGCGCAGTTCGGCGCCCGGCGCGAACAGCTGACTCCAATCCGGGTTCGGCTCGAACGAATACGAGTAGCTGCTGGTGGGCACATCGACCGCGATACCGGGATACACATTGTGCCGCCACACGCCGCCGACACCGTCCGCGGCATCCAAGATCACGAAGTCGTGAAAGCCCGCCCGCTTCAGATGAACGCCGAGACCGATGCCGGAGAACCCCGCGCCGACGACCACGATCTCGTGATCCACTTCGCGTGCGATGGACCGTTCGGCGCGCGTTGGCTCCCGCCGCAGACGTTGCTTGCGCGTCTGCGGCTCCCGGATGTCCTCCAGCGTCATGCTCACCACTTCCTCGTGTACGGCTGTCGACCGAGATGGCC
Organism: Nocardia bovistercoris; assembly: GCF_015674855.1. GTDB lineage: Bacteria > Actinomycetota > Actinomycetes > Mycobacteriales > Mycobacteriaceae > Nocardia > Nocardia bovistercoris. The sequence goes on from NZ_JADMLG010000002.1 coordinate 68,569, forward strand.
GCTTTACGACATAGTACCTACATATATGTACACAAGCTAGAGTGGCCGACGACCTGCGGATTCATGTGTCGATTCGGTGAGGCGCGGCGTAACCGCCGCGAATATTCGATGGGCACGCGCCGAGCTTCGTGGTAGGAATCCACGCTATGACCGTCACACCTGGTTTCTTCGCCGGAACGGACGTGGTCGGCCGGATCGAAGCCGCCGAACGAACGCTCATCGAGGAGGGCGCACGGGCGGCGCGGGCTCGGGCGCCACACGAACCGGTGATCTCGCTGCCGATCGGAGGCGGCAGCGCCGTCTGGGCGGGTCCCGGCTCGCCATTGAACAAGGTCGTCGCGACCGGACTGGGTGCGGATTGGGACGAAGGCGAACTCGTCGCCGTGGAAAAAGCGTTCGCCGAGCGGAATTCGCCAGTTCAGTTCGAGGTGTCGACCGCAGCCGACCCCGCGGTCGTGAACCACCTGAGCAACCGCGGCTACGTGACGATCGGATTCGAGAACGTACTCGGCATACCACTGACGCAGGCGCGAACCACCGCGCCCGCGGTCGACGGAATCGCCATCGAGCCGGTCGCCCCCGAGGACTTCGACACCTGGGTGCAGGTGGTCGTAGACGGATTCGCGACCCCCGATACGCAAGGCGTCGCCTCCCACGAGGAGTTTCCTCGCGAGGTCGTCGAACGCGCCGAACGCGATATCGGAGCCACCTCCGGCTTCCGCGCGGTACTCGCCCGTTCGGGCGCGGGCCCCGTGGGAGGAGCAGGTCTGCGCCTGACCGAAGGAATCGCCCAACTGTGCGGCGCGGCAACCCTTCCGCACCACCGCCGACGCGGCGTCCAAGCCGCGCTGCTCGCCACGCGATTGGACACCGCGAGGAACGCTGGCTGCGACCTAGCCGTGGTCACCACGCTGCCGGGCTCCCGGTCACAGCACAACGTCCAGAGGTTGGGATTCCAACTCCTCTATGCCCGAGCGATACTCGTACGGCCGGTTCCCGATTCGACCACCGGTCGAGAGGATTCTCGGGGAAATGACGGCAGGTGAGCGATGTTCGTGATGGGCATGCGGGCACCGGGCCGCACGAATAGCCCTCGCACAGCGGATCGGATGTCGAGCCGGTCGCGCCGTCGCCGATTCAGGACACGAAGTCCGGGCACAGATTCGTCGTCGCGGCGCTGACGAACAGCGTGCCCTGGTTGAACTTGTAGGCCCCTTCGACCGCAGAGATCTCATCGAGAACCGACACGCCGCCGCGCAGATGACCGCAGGTCAGATACCCCGCGGTGACCATCTCGGACGCCGACTTCCCCGGCAGGCCCGCACCGTTCACGCCGATCTCGTCGAGAAAGGCGGCCTCGGCGCCGGCGTCGGCCGCCGCGAGGGCACCGCCGCCCAGTGTGGCCAGTGCCACGGCGCAGGCGACCGCGAAGGAGCGGGTGCGGATTCGGTTGACCATCATGATGTCGTCCTCGGGTTCGAGCGTCGTTGTCGATGTTGCGTCAACGATCCCTCGAGCGGCACCGACAGAGAACCCACCCAAGGGCTGACTCGGGCCACCCCGCACGATCACTTCCGCACCCACGGCCCCAGTCCGAAGTACAGAATGCATCTCGCCGGGACATGACGATCTCGGGCGATAACCAATCGTGATCGGCCATACTCGAGTCCGGTATATCCGATGGGGAGGGACGACAATGGCGGGCGAAACCGACGGGACCGGTGGCGGGGCGAACTCGGGGCCTCCATCGGTGTGGCCGACGATCGCCACCGCCGCGACCGCACTGGGTTTACCCGCGCTGCTGGCAGCGGTGACCGGATTCGCTCAACGTCATCCCGTACTGGCGATCCTGCTTTTCCTCGGTTACTGCGCCCTCCTGGCTGTCGTCGGTGTCGTGAAAGACGTACTGACCCCACGCAGACCCCAGCTGATCGCTATGGTCGACACTTGGATGGTTCGATCGCTGGCCTTCTACGGTCCCGGCTACCGAAAGTGGCTGCGGGCTCATCTGCATCGGGTGGATCTGACCGGACTCGGCACCCGTCCCGGCAAGGTGCCACCGTTGGACACCGTCTACGTCGACGTGAGCTTGATCAGCCGCAGGCTGCACGAGATCACCACGAACCCGGTCGGCGACCATCACACTCCCGAGCAGCACGGTAAACGCCGCCAGATCGCGGATCTGTTGTCGCAGAACACACCTCAGGTTTTGGCGGTGCTCGGTGCGCCGGGATGTGGAAAGACCACGCTGGTACGCCACACCGCCCGCGCGGCATCCCGGCGGAGTCTACGTCGACGCGACGTGCCGATACTGCTCTACCTGCGCGAGCACGCGCAAACAGTGGCCGACGATCCCGATGTCGTTCTGCCCGACGTGGCCGCCCCCCGTGACTACCGGCGCACCCCGCCTTCGGGCTGGTTCGACCAGAAGCTGAAGCGCGGCAAATGCGTTGTGCTTCTGGACGGTTTGGACGAAGTCGCCCGCGAAGACCAACGCCCCGCCGTGGTGGAGTGGGTGAAACGGCAGATCGAGCTCTACCCCGAAAACCACTACATCATCACCTCGCGCCGCCACGGCTACGAAGCCGCCGACATCAACCGGGCCGACATCTTCGAAGTCCGTCCCCTCACCGAGAATCAGACCGCCCGATTCGTCAGCAAGTGGTATCAGGCGGTCGAAGACGACCTGGCCACCGCCAACCGGGCCGCGGGCAACTTCCTGGCACAGGTACGTGTCCGCCCCGATCTGCGACCGCTGGTGGCCAACCCGTTGCTGCTCACGATGATGGTCATCCTGCATCAGGAACGACCGGGCACCATGCCCGACGGCCGGATACAGCTGTACAAGGAGATCTGCGAAGTCCTGCTGTGGCGACGACGCGACGCCAAACAGATCCCCGCCTCGATCAACGAGACCCACCGACAGCAGATCATCCAAGTCCTCGCGTTGACCATGATGCGACAAGCAACTCGCGAAACGGGCAGACAGGACGCCGCGAAAGTCGTCCACAAAGCTCTCGGGCGCATCGGACTCGATCTCGACGCCGAAATCTTCCTCGACGACGTCGTCAACGACGGTCTACTGGTCGCGCCCGCCGAAGACCGGATCGCGTTCTGCCACCTGACATTCCAGGAATACCTCGCTTCGCTCGAGATTCAGCGGCAAGGGAAGGTCAGTGTACTGGCCGCCAACGTCGATTCCGATTGGTGGCGTGAGACAACGCTGCTGTACGCGGCCCAACACACCTCCGACGCGATCGTGACCGCGTGTCTGCGATCCCGGACGGTGAAGGCGCTGGCGCTGGCATTCGACTGCGTCGACCAAGGCACCGAGATTGCGCAAGATCTGCGAGCACAGGTGAACTCCCTGCTTCGCGATCTCGAGCGGCCGGACCTCGATCCGGAATACCGTCGCCTGCTCAACGGTGTGATGGTGGCCCGCCACCTCCGCCGGACCGTCGACATCACCGGTGGGCGCCGCGCCGTCCCGCCACTGCCCGCGAAGCTGTTCAACCTGTTCGTCACCGAAGAACAAGCGGCGGGCCGTCACCGTCCGCCGGACGCACCCTCGCCCCACGACGGCGACGACCCGGTAGTGGGCGTGCGCCCCGAGGACTCCGTCGCGGTCCTCGCCTGGATCAACTCGATCACCGGCGCAACCTACCGGCTACCGACCGCGACGGAAATCGCCGACCTCGCCGACCGAGGAACACTCGGCACCACACCACTGAACGCGTGGGCCACAGAAGCCGACAGCACGCCGAACCGATGGACGACGGCCACGCGCAGAGAAGCGGACACACTCGACGCCGCCACCGCCATCGCGCACCATCTGGACACAGATATCCTCCGCTATACGCTCATCAAGTATCTCGCCCAGACTCGAGATGGCGCTGCCAACCCCGAGCTCGCCCGCGACCTCGACCACGCTCGTGCACTTGCCCGCACCAGGGATCTCGACCTCGACCGCGACCTCGACCGTGCACTCACCCTCGCTCTGGCCCGCGCCCGGACCCGCGACCTCACCCTCGCCCTCGCCCGTACTCGCGCCCGCGACCTCACCCACACCCGCGACCTCACCGACGCACGCGACCTCGCCCTAACCCTCGCGCGCGACCTCGCCCTAACCCTCGCCCGCGACCTCGACGGCACCCGTACCCGCACCCGCACTCGCGACCTCACCCGGGACCTCGCCCTCGACCACGACCTCGACCACACCCGCGACCACGCGCGGGCTCTCGCCCGCGACCTCGAACGGGCCCTCGACCACGGCATCGCCCGCGACCACTCCGTCGACCGCATTCTCAGTCTCGATCTCGACCGTGCCTTCGCCCGCGCCCTAGACCTCGACCGCGACCTCGAAGACGCCCTCGCCCGCGACCTCGAACGCGCCCGCGACCTCGAACGCGCCCGCGACCTCGAACGCACTCTCGGTCTCGGCCTCGGCCTCGGTATCAATGCCGAGTTCATACTCGACCTCGCCGTCCACGCCGATGACGTCGGCTCGGTCACAGCCGCAGGCAGCATCGCCGACAACCCCGACCTGGACGATGTGCTCCGTGCCGCGGTGCGGAACGGGTTCGCCGCGCGGCAGAAGGTCAGGAAACAGGACAAACCCTTCGCGTTCTGGAAGGGGCTCGTGACAACACTGATGGCGGACTACTCGACGACACTGCAGTTTCCCGTGGGCAGTTTCGATACCGCCACCTTCGAGTTCGGCAGGTCCGAATCCGAACAACAGTTCTCACCTTGGGCACGCGAGATATTCGAGCGGGTGCGCACCATAGCGGCCCCGGTACTCGACCGGACCGAGCCACTGACCACTGTCGATGCCAGCCTTATCCGGCTCGCGACACTGCTACTGGCCGCCGTCGCCGACAAAGCCGACGCCCACCCTCTCGGCAGAATTCTCCGACAGATCGCCGTCGGGGTCACCGCGTTGGAACATCGCCTCTACGGGGATACTCCACCGGACGAAGTCGTCATCGTCGTGTTGGAGGAATAGCTACGCACCGACGACAACACTCCGTGAGCAGAGATGGATGCGTTCGTACAGTTCACTCGAGCCATCCGAACCACCGTGGTGGCCGACCTCGGGCGGCAGAAAGGTTCGGTGCCCGAAGATCCGCGTGCATCCGGTCTCCAGCGCCGAGGCCGACAACAGTGCGGGCGCCTACTCGCTGAAATGGAGATTCGGTTGTCATCTCTCTCACATGGTCGACAGGTCGGACGAACGTCGGCCATCGACGGGTTCCGCCTGACCTATGACCGCGTCGGGGTCGGCGCCCCGGCAGTGCTGCTGCACGGTTGGCCCAGCGACAGGACCGAATACCGCGAGGTGGTCGCGTTGTTGGACATGCTGGACGTCGTCGTGCCGGACTTACGTGGCTTCGGCGAATCCGACAAACACGCCGAGGACGCGGCGACCTTCTACAGTGCCGATGCCCAGGCCCGAGGTGTGATCGGACTCATCGAGGAGTTGCGATTGGATCGACCGGTGTTGGGCGGACACGACATCGGCAGCAGAATCGCGGTCGCGGTCGCGCGCCTGCGTCCGGATCTGATTCGGGGATTGGTATTGACACCGCCATTGCCCGGTATCGGTGCGCGAATTCTGTCATCCGAAGCTCAACAACAGTTCTGGTACGTGTCCTTCAACCAGCTCGGACTCGCCGACGAACTCATCGACGGAAACCCCGATGCCGTGCGCGCATTTCTTCGGCACTTCTGGTCACACTGGTCAGGACCCGGCTTCACCCTGGCCGACGACCATCTCGATCACCTCGTCTCGGTGTACTCTCCGCCGGGCGCCTTCACCGCATCGGTTGCGTGGTACCGGGTCGGTGCCGGAGGAGTGGCCCGAATCGCGGCCGAACGCGCGCCCGCCCCGAATCGACGCCTTGCTGTACCCACCGCCGTTCTCTGGCCCACCGACGATGTGTTGTTCCCCAGGAGTTGGGCCGATCGCCTGCCCCACTACTTCGCCGACATCGAGGTTCACTTCGTAGACGCGGGGCACTTCGTTCCGCTCGAGAGTCCTCGAAGGTTCGCCGACGCCGTGATCGACGCCGCAGGTCGAAACCAGCCCCGCAGCGCATACTGAAGGCGACCGATCCTGGGGCCAGAACGCACGAATTCAGTGTGGTCCACGTGTCAGGCCGAGCTCGGCATCGAGATAAGGCAAGTCGGGGTGATCCGTGCGAGCGTTCGCGGTGAAAGTCAGAGCGCTCGGGTCGGCTACGCCGAAGACATCACGAAAAGTCGCGACCGTACGCGGAACGAGTCCTTGCATCGTGCGTGCGGGCGCGACTCTCCAGATCGGGTATTCGAGGCCGTCACCGCCGAGTGGTTCCCATTCCCATCCGAGTTCGCCCATGTCCTCCCGCAACCGCGCGCGGTCACGGGATGTGTCGGGACCCACGAGACATCCGCTGTGGATGGTGAACACGCTGGTGAACTCGACGGTGGTGTAGTCGGGGTCCACGCTGGGCGCGGACAGGCTCAAGACCGCCCCGTAGGGCAAGGTGTTGACCGCCCATTCCAATCGCTCGGCGAAATCATCCCAGTTCGTACAGGTTTCGGCCGCACCGCCGTGAGTCGGGCGAGCCGGAGGCACCGCGGTAAGTTCCCCGCTGACTCCGTACAGGATGACCCTTGGCCCCTCGCCGTCGGCCACCGTGTAGCGAAGTCGCTGCGGGGAGGCGGCCCAGCCATCGCGGAAGATCTCCACGAGGGCGGCAGCCACTTCCTTGCGGAACTTCGGGTAGTCGGTGAATGCGGTCCGGACTTCGACCACCGCCATATCCGCGGGATTCTCGAACACCGAAGAAGGGCCCCACATCGGTCGGTTCTCGGCGCGGATCACCTCGCCGGTGGGCAGATACAGTCTCCCGACGTTGGTCGTGCGTTGCGCCCGGAGGATCTCGACGAAACGCTGCCGCTCCCGGGGTTCCTCGGGGAGTGCGAGCAGTACCTCGATCCCGCCGTTGTCGCGGAACAGAACTCGATACCCCGAGTCGACATCACGGATCTGGATCAGTGCACCCCGCCGCTCGACCGGAGGGTACGGATACTCGTACAGATACAGCGGCATCTCCTCGAGCAGCTGCTCCCAGCTGTGGTCGACCACGGCTCTCCTCGACTCGTCCGATGCCGACAACGTAGCAACGCCCACCGACAACAATCGTTCATCCGGTCGTCGGCACGATTGGTGACGACCCCGACTCACCGATCGAACCGGTCCCGGCCAACGACTGTTCCCGCCTGCTGTCGCAAGTCGAACTATCGCGGCTCAGAGCACCTTTCGCCATTTCTTCCGCAGGTCGGAGGCTGTTTCCATGACTAGGTGAAGCGCAGCGGCAGCGACTGCATTGCGACGCCGACATTGTTCAGAGGGCCGACATTGAGCCAGGTCGGTTCTCCGGTGACCTCGATAGTGGCGAACCGGCGCAGGATCGCCGACACGAGCACGTTGATCTCGGTCCGCGCGAGGCTTGCCCCCAAGCAGAAATGCGCCCCTCCGCCGCCGAACGCGAGGTGCGGGTTCGGGGATCGGTGGATATCGAACCGGGTCGGTTCGTGGTAGACGGCCTCGTCGAAGCTGCCGGACGGGTGGAACATCACGACCCGGTCGCCTGCGAGCAGCCGCTGACCGCCGAGTTCGGTGTCGCGGGTGACGGTGCGGCCGAAGGAAACGACGGGGCTCGACCAGCGCAGCATCTCCTCGGTCGCCGACCGCTGCAGCGACGGGTCGCGGCGCAGCTGATCGAGCTGGTCAGGATTGTTCACGAAGGCGAGGATGCCCTGCGACAGGGCGTTGCTGGTCGTTTCGCTCCCCGCGATCGCGAGGACGGTGAAGAACAGGTCGAGCTCGAACGGCTCCAGAGTTCCGTTCGCCAGGATCGACCACACGTCGTCGGTCGGGTTCGCCCGTTTCTCGGCACTCAGGCCGGTGGCGTAGGTGAAAATCTCCATCTCCGCGCTCTGCCGGTCCTGCACCGACATGCCCTGGCTCGGGTCGAGGGCGCGGATCATGGTGTCGGTCAGCCGGAAGACCTCGGAGCGATCCTGCTCCGGGATGCCCATGATGTCGGCGATGACGTGCATCGGAAGCTGGAAGGAGACGTCCGCGACGAAGTCGACGTCGACTCGGGCTGCGGCCGCGTCGAGAATCCGCTCGGCCCGGTCCGCGATCTTCGCCTCGAGCCCGGCGACCATCCGCGGCGTGAACCCGGAATTGATGAGCCGCCGCATCCGGGTGTGGTCGGGCGGGTCCATCGAGAGCAGCATCTTCCCGCGCCGCTCGGGCGGGAGCGGAACGAGGCCGTGCCCCTCCGCCGCGCTGAAGGTCTCCCATTCCTGGTTGGCCCGCCGGATCTCGGCGTTTCCGAGAAGCGTCCAGAATTCCCGGTCGAAGCCGTGCTGCGGGATAGGGCCGTGCCGCAGCACCCGGCCGTGCCGCCGGAGCTCGGCGAAAAGCTCGTGTGGAAAGCCCGACGCGTAGTGGGACCGATCCGTCAGATCGATTTCCAACACATCGGTGTGCGAGGTGAACATACGACCAGCTCCATTGGGACGGGGGCTTCAGCGGTTCACGCGGCGGTGAACAGGCGGTTGCCACTACTAAGCGACAAGAGTGGCACACATGAGTGTCACGCGAGTGTCGATTGCTAGGATCGGCGCATGCCTGCGACCACCCCACAACTGTCGGAGGCGAAGCGGCAGGCGGCGATCGACCACGTGCTCACGGCCGCGCGGCAATACGTCTGCGCGAACGGCATCGATGTCACCATGGACCAGCTCGCGGAGGCGGCCGGGGTCAGCCGCCGCACCCTGTTCCGCATGTTCGGCACCCGGGAGCGGCTCGTCGCCACCGCCTACCAGATCGAGGTGGAGCGCTACCTGCACGCCCTACCGGCGTTCGACGGCGACACCGACGCCTGGTTGCGGGCCACCTGCGATACCGCGCACCGGATGCACACCTCCGTCGGCCCCGGCCATTTCGATCTCGTCGCCCGCTCCGACCTGCCGCCGGAACTCGCCGCGCTCCGGCGTGCCACCAGACTGGCCTGGCAGAGCCGGATCGCCGACATCACCGCCACACTCTGGCGCGCGCACGGACACGACAGCCCCGCCCCGGACGTCCTACTCGCCACCGTCGGCGCCCACCTGAACGCCCACTTCACCGAAGCCGTCTTCACCGCGGTGAACCGCGACTGGCATACCGCGAGCGCCCTGGCCTACACCGCCATCCTCAGCACGATGCACTTGCTCGCCGCAGGTGGGAATCCCATCTAGCGCGTCCTCAGCCAAGCCATTCGAGAGCGCACCGCCACATCAGGCATCGCCGCAGGCACACAGCCGGCAGCATTTCGGCGGCCGATCCTGCCGAGGCGTCAGCGTGCCAGAATCTCCGCCCACAGCACTGCTACCAGCACAAACGCGCCCACAACCCCCAAGAACCACACCGACTGGCGCAAGTCAGGTTCGATGGTCGCCGTCACGTAGGGCGTCGGTGACGGCTCGGATCAGCAATGCGCGCATGGTGTCCCAGCTCAAGCCGAGTTCGGCGGGCTCGCCGATGGCCATCGATTCGACCGCGCGTTCGATGAGCATCACCAGCAGCACGTCGGCCTCAGGCGGCCGGGTCGTGCCCGGGCTGATCTGTTCGCGCAGCCGCGCCAGGATAGCGACCTGGCGGCGCTGGAGTTCGCGGTAGGCCCGTGTGGCGTTCTCGTCGACGAGGCGGTAGCCGGCCAGTGCGTCGCGTAGTCCGTGCCAGCGGGCGTGCAGATCGGCGCTGATGTCGATGATGCGTTCGGCTCGCTCCCCGGCGCTGCCGGGTGCGAGGATCGCCGCGCCGAGCGCCTCCCACTCGGCGACCACCCACGCTTCGTAGGCGGCCAGCAGCGCGGCGCCCTTGTGCGGGAAGTGACGGTAGAACGTGCCGGTGGCGTATCCGGCGGCGGCCACGATGCGCCGCACGTCGGTGCCCGCATAGCCGTGGGTGTTGAACATCTCGGCCGCGGCGCGCACCAGGCGTTCGCGGGTGTCGTCGGGGTGTCCTCGACGTGGCCTGTCCACCGGCTGCTGCGACATAATGAACATTCTGTCATTATGGAAGCCGTTGGGGCGACGACAGGAGCGAAAATGCGGATCACACCGGGCGACACAGCCCTGATCACCGGGGCCTCCCGCGGCATCGGCCGCCATATCGCGGCAGCGTTGGCGGGGCGCGGGGTGAATGTCGTCCTGGCCGCTCGGACCGCCGAACGGTTGAACGAGGTGGCCACCGAGATCCGGTCACACTCGAACGTCGAGGTGACCACATTGCCGGTGGATTTGAACGATCGTGAGCAGACCCGCGAGTTGATCGCCAGGGCGGAAGCCGCTTCAGGGCCGGTCGATCTGCTGGTCAACAACGCGGGCGTGGAAGCCACCCACCGGTTCGAACAGCGCGACTTCGACGACATCGCGGCTTTCACCGACGTCAACCTGCTGGCCCCGATGCTGCTGACCCGCGCGGTACTGCCCGGCATGATCGAACGCGGCCGAGGCCATATCGTGAACATGGCCTCGATCGCCGGATTGCTGCCCTCCGCGTACGAAGAGCCCTACAACGCGACGAAGTTCGGACTGATCGGCTTCACCCGGTCGCTGCGACTGACCGCGCGGGACCGCGGATGGAATGTCAGCGCCTCCGCGGTCTGCCCCGGCTTCACCGAAGGCGCGGGAATGTTCGAGGACATGCGCGCCGAATTCGGCATCCGTGCTCCCGCCATCATGGGTTCGCTCCCCGTGGACCAGGTCACCGACGCCGTCCTGCGCGCTGTCGAACGCGACCTCCCCGAAACCGTGGTGATGCGCGGCGCCCCCCGACTGGCCGTGGCCACCGCGGCCGCCGCACCGCGGGTGTTCGAACGCATCGCGCGCCGCCTCGACCTCGCTGCGCCCTTCCGCCTCATGGCCGACAAACGCAGCGCCGCACAAACCTGAAGACCACACCCTGCAGGCCGGCCAGTTCTGCAGAATGCCTCAGGTATCCGAGCCCTCCGTGAAAGCGGGGGAAGCTCAACCGCGAGGCCAAGACTCGCAGCGTCCCCCGATGACGTGCCACCGAATCTCTCAATGGCCGCAGGCGCCCTACCACCTGCACCGACTTCGATACAAGTCGTCCGTTCGACCGACAGATATGCGACCGGCTAAGTCATACACTGGCCTGGGCGGTTCGCGCCCTATCCGAGCCAGGGGCCTGCTCCGCCTGTGCTTGAAAGGTCTGTCATGAGATTCGGAATCAAAGCACCTATCATCGTCGCTATCGGCTGCGCCCTCACCTCCCTGTTCAACATCGGCGTCGCCCACGCCGATGCCGCTTCGTATATAAAGGCGCTGGTAAAGGCTGGAATTATCGAAGCCGACTCCACGGACAGGCTGAAGTCGACTACGGTAGAGGTCGGGCGAGTCCACTGCGAATCACTGGCAGCAGGCTATCCGGTGAACACGGTCGTTCAGATACAGGCCGAATACAACACCCTACCCGAAGCGAGGGCATGGGTGTACATCTCCGCCAGAGAATTGTGCCCGCAGTACCTGCGCCTTTTCCAGTAGCCGATTCCCGCCGGATCGATCGAATCGGAGAGTCGAAAGATCCGATTCCTACGCCGCATTCGCAGATGAAGGAACCCGGCATTGGAGAAGCGCGAGAGGCTTCGCGAAATGTTGAGCGAAGCAACCGAACTCTACGACGCAGGGCTTTACGACGACGCCGTAGCAGCGTTCGGAGGCTTGGCCGGCGCATTCGATGAGGATCGCGGATCCATAGAATACGCGCACTGGTGCTCAAATTACGGAGCGGCGCTCGCGGAAACTGGCAAATTCAAAGCGGCAGAGCTTCTGACCAAAGAATCCATAACTCGCTGCAAATTACTCGAAGACGATCGCGGCGTTGCCGTCGGCTATTTCAATCTGGGAAATATTTTCCGCTACATGAACTATCTGATTCCGATGAGCGACGCCTACGAGGCTGCGATCGAATACTTTCGCAAGGTCGACGATCGCGAGGGTGAGACTATAACGCGGTTGACGCGCGCTTCGATTCTGCCCGATTCCCTGCGCGCGGATGAGCTCTCCAACGCCGCAGAGCCCGGGCGAGAGTCACCGGGGATTCATTGGTCGCTGTTGTTTCAACGAGCAATGCTCGCTCTGTCCGGCGGCGACGCCGACGGCGCACTCGAACTGCTCGAACAAGCCCGAAATTACGCGAAAATCATGCAGGACATCACATATTTAAGGGAGACCGAAAACAAGATACTGTCGGTAAAAATGGCCGCGGGTTACACCGTGAAGTCGACTGAAATCGATCATGCAGTCGATGGTTTGCAGGTCGAGAATCCAGATCGCAGGCTGCGATCGTTGTACGAGTTCGCACTCCATCTGCGCGACCGTCGGGACAATGCGCAGGCAGCTACGCTCTTCGAGTCATGTCTAGACCTGATCGATGCAACCAGATCACAGCTGGAGTATTTCGAAAGATTTCACTACATGGAGGCCGTGGCCGATATATCTCATGCCTATAGCGTTATGCTGATCGGAGAAAACCGATTCGAGAAGGCTCTAGAAGTATCGGAGCGAGGCCAAGGCCGCGCTCTGCTGGATCTCATGTTTCGACATCAAATCCGCCGCCATGGCGGGCGCAAAGTGGGCATATCCGGCGGACGGGTGTTCTTACGCAACGTGACCACCGAAGCAATACGATCCTATTGCCAGGATTCAGATCTACATATATTGAAGATTCTTGCGCACCGAAATGGCGTCGTCGCCTGGTTCGTGGAACCAGACGGCGCCATCGACGGCTGGGACGCGGGCGCCGGACAAGAAGCAATCAGCGAATTGATATCTATTCTGCACTGGAACGGCAACGAGCAGATCGGTCACGAAGCTACCGCAGAAACCGCGGCGACTCCACTCGAACCGCCACCCCCCGAATTTCTAGCCGCCGCGGCTGCCAAATTGTATACAGCACTCCTCCCCGAACGAGTGCGATCGAAACTAGATACAAAATCCGGGCGATTGCTGATAATCCCCCATGGTGGGTACTTCAATATTCCGTGGTCGTTGCTCGGAGCGCCGGACGGTCCGCTGGGTGAACGGTGGGATATCGGTGTGAGTGCTTCGATTTCCGTTGCCCTTCAACTCGACCGCAGGCGCGATGTCATTCCATGGCGGGGACTGGACGGGTATGCGATACCCGCTGTCGCGTTCGGAGGCATTCCGGAGCAACGAATCAGCGTACCGCTGATTCGCAACGCGGAAAACAGCGCTACAGCCGCGATAGGCGAAATCCCTCTACAGTTCCAGGAACTACCTGCGACTGTAGAGGAAGCCGATCTCGTCGCCCGAGCAACCGGCGGCACTCTCATCATCGGGAGGGCCGCGACCCCCGACGCATTTCTCGCTGCACTACACCAGGCCGGCGTGGTCCACCTGGCAAGCCACGGGTACGCACATCCACTAGGTGAATCATTCACAGTCCTGGCTCCGAGTCCGACCACCGGCGAATCCGTCTTCTATCCAACCGATCTCGTGTTCACCGACAAGATCGTCAACTCGGAACTGGTTGTTCTGGCCGGTTGCGAGACCGGCATAGGCTTGCCTCATCCCGACAGCTATGTCGCCATGCCGAATGGGTTCTTGGTCGCCGGAGTTCGATGTGTGCTGATCAGCCTCTGGCCGGTACGCGACCACGTCGCCGCCGCATGGTTCGAGTCGTTCTACCGTCACCTCGGTGATGGCAGATCACCGGCCAGCGCACTCCGGGCAACGAACGATGAGCTCGCGGGTGTGCTGGATCCCTGGGACTACGGCGCGTACGAGTTGGTCGGAAGTCCGTTCTTCCCCATGGCAACAGGCGACTCGGCCGAGCCGTGCGACGGTCCCGCATTCTGCGGCGGGGACGTGGTGGTGAGCGACGCCCGGAACAATACCGATCTGGATCTGTCGCTGTATAGGAACGAAATACAGAAATATAATGAATGGTGGCTCATCGGTAAATTCGGCAAGCTCGAGCGTATGAAACACAGATAGGTTGAAGAAATATGCCAGACGCGCTCGTCGCGACACTGAACAGGGCCGGTTATCAGCCAATTTTCTTGGCGCAAACAGGACTGACTCCCCCGGAGCTGTACAATCTAGCGAGCAAGAATCGGAAGCCCCGCCTTGTGCGGCGCGGCCCACTAACCCACTACCTTCCACATCGGCAATTCACGCCCATACGCAGCGCGCTCCCAGATATCTCCAATCAGCGGAGCACCGGAAAGACTATTTCCGGCTCGGCAGAGTTCCTGTCACGCTGCCTGACCTGTATCGGATTCGCAAGTCCTCCGACCCTGGACATGCGATTCGCCAACAACGGGAGAATCGCCTTTTCGTTGGGTGGCGTCTTCAGCCTCCGCATCGATCCGGCCGACATCGATCACGCTTTGACCGATCTCGATCTCGGCGCCATTCCGGAAGACTATGTCACCCGAGGCTTTCTGCACATTGCCTACGAATACGCATTCGCTACCAGTTTGATAATGCAAACCGACGGTCAGCGCGAGTTCGATATGCACGCCGCTTCGGACCTTCCCGAGCTCGCCACGCTGAACGGACGGTTCTCGATGAACCGATTGAGCCACAACAGGATCAGTTTCGAAGCCAACTCCGATACCGATCTGCCCGCGTTCGCATACAGAGCCGGTAGGCTGACTCGTGATACGAGGTGGCGCTTCTACCCACAAGAGACCTACCGGTCGGAGCTGGAAATGCCACCGCAACCGTATGTGCTGCGTCGCGGCGTAGTCCTGGACGCGGAGACTTCCGCGTGAGCTGTCGCGGTACCTGGCAACAGAATTCAGCGTGACGTGACGGAAGGCCCCGGAAATTTGTAGCAGCAAGTGCAAACAGGACAGGCCCCACCTGAATCTTTCGCTGGACCTGCGGCCTGGCGAGACGCCTGCGGGCCACACGAGCCGCACCCACCCCGTCGCGCACGGCCGCAGCGGCGCCGCCGCGAATTTTCGCAGGAGACGGGGTGGGAAGCCATTCCGGATCGTGAACGAGGACGACCTTCCCGCCCCACCCGCGCGAGCGTGAATTGCGCAGCGCACCGGCAGTTTCGGGGTTCTGGTTCACCGAGACGCGTTGCGAGTGGTCCGACGCGGTCGCCGCCATGCACGGCGCGCTACAAGGTCTGCGGTCGGCTGCGAGGTCCAACCTTGTCGCCGGGATCGGAGTCCGGCGATGACATCGGAACGGACCGAGGCGAACCCGCGGGAGAGGGTGAAATATTGCCGTCGGTGCGGTCTCGCATCATCGCGACTCCGACGGCGAACAGCCAGATCGTGATGGCGGTGCTGGACAGCGACACCGAGGCTTCGGCATCCACCCCGGCGAGTTCGATCGCGGGTGCGGCAAGGGCCACCAGGGTCAGCGCGCCGGTGATGCGCGCCCACCGGGGGAGTCCGGGACCCGCGATGGTCGCGCCGAGCCACACGGCGGCGAAGATGCTCACCCCGAGCGTCTCGCCGATGGCGCCCGCGAAATCGTCGAGGGTCTCGAACTGGACGGCGAGTGCTTCACGTGTGGCCTCGGAGGTGCTGTGCTGCCATCGTTCGGCGAGCGGGAATGCGGCCGACAGCCACCGCGTGATGCCGATGCCTCGGGCCAGAGCGGACACCGCGGCAGCGCCTATCGCGATCCCGAGCGCGCAGGTGAGGTTGGCGGACGTTTCGCGGCGCCACATCGAAATGCTCACGGCGACAGGGAAGAACGCGACGCTGTAGGTGAGATAGGCGAGATAGCCCAAGCGGGTGGCGGATTCATGGTCCAGTAGGCGCGGCAGAGCGACCTCGGCCGGGTCGCCGAGGGATCCCGGCCAGCCGATGGCGGCGCCGAGGACGAGCAGCGGAACGAAGACGAGCAGGCTCACGACGATCGTGAGCAGACCTCGGGTACGTCGGTGGGTGGGAACAGCGGACATCGCGGCATCTCCTGCGGGATCGGCCTCGAGGACCTGCTCACCGCGTTGATCACCGCGAGCTTCCACGCGCTCGCCGAAACGGTCGGTCGGGCATTCGACGACAGCGACGGCCGCGAGCCCGTCGATCGGCTCCTCGCCTGCGCGCGTGCGTACAGGGCGTGGGCGGTAGCCAACCCCCGTCGATTCAACCTGATCTGGACCGACCAGGTACTCGGCTACGCCGCACCGCCGGGCGGCCCGACCGTCACCGCCGAGCGTGCGGTATATCGTCCGTTCCTGCTCGCGATCGGACAAGCGCAGGGCAAAGGCGATCGACTGGTCGACTTCGCGGCCCTGCCCACGGAGGACCGGCACCGGCTACTCGGACTGTTCGCCACCATGCACGGTCTGGTGTCCCTCGAGATCAACAGCCATCTCGCACCGGGATCGATCGACGGCGAGGCACTACTCATCGACCAGATGACCCACGCCTCGAGACACCTTCTCTCCCCACAGGACTGAGCTCGCGCACGTCGACCGACCCGCCGGCGCACTGACCACCCCCATCCACACCACGGTTGGACGAAACACTGACCGACCTTCACGGCAACGGCCCCTCGGGAGCCGCGCGACCACTCGCCGATACTGGCTGTTTGTCGACACTAATACTATTGTGGCACTACATGATTGATCCCTTCTGCGTATAGTCGTGGACGCGACCGAGATGTTGCGGTGATCCGACCGAAACAGGTTTCGTTCCCGCCAGGTCACCTGGGAAACGGCGAACGCGACACCCGCGCAGTGCGAAAGGATCGAATATGACGTGGCATCCGTGGAGGCAGGCGTTCCTCATGGCAGGGGCGCCCGTGGTCGGCTTCGACCCGTCCACGCGCACGTGGGTCACCGACGCCGCCGAGTCCCAGGGGATGGTCGGCCTGCCGGAGCTGAAGGGCAGGGTGCTGACCGATCCCGGCTCGCTCGGCCAGGCGGCCGACGACTTCGGGCACCTGATCCATCGGACCCCGGGAGCCGTGTTGGAGCCCGGCGCCGCGTCGGACATCATGCTGATGATGGCCTACTGCCGGAGAAACGGTGTGCAGGTGGCCGCGCGCGGCCAGGGACACGCCACCTTCGGTCAGGGCCAGGTCGCGGGCGGTCTGATCATCGACATGACCCCGCTCGACAGGGTCGAGGTGCGCGAGGACACGGCTGTCGTGGAAGCGGGCGCGCTCTGGAGCAGCGTGGCGAAAGCGACTCTGGCCCAAGGCCTTACCCCTGCGGTCTTCACCGACTACCTGGAACTCTCGGTCGGCGGCACGCTGTCGGTGGGCGGTTTCGGCGGCCAGACCCACCACCACGGAGCCCAGGTGGACAGCGTCGTGGAACTGGAGGTCGTCACTGGGGACGCCGCCATGCGGAGATGTTCGCCGGAGCTGCGCCCCGACCTCTTCCACGCGGTACTGGCCGGAAGAGGACAGTGCGCCGTCATCACCAAGGCCACCGTGCGCCTGCTGCCCGCCCCCGCGACCGTCCGCCACTACCTGCTCTTCTACCCGAGCGTCGCCGCGCTCACCGCCGACCAGCGGCTCGTGGTCGGCGACGGCCGCTTCGCCTACGTGGAGGGAGAACTCGGACTGCCGACCGACTCCACCGGCTGGAGCCACCAACTCGAAGCGGTCGCCTACTTCGACGGCACGACCCCGCCCGACGACACCAGGCTCCTCGACGGTCTCAGCGACCAGCCCGGCGACCGGCAGATCCGAGACATGTCCTACTTCGACTTCCTCAACCGGATCGCCTCCGGCGTAACCTATCTGAAGTCCACGGGCGAGTGGTACCGCCCGCACCCCTGGTGGAACATGTTCCTGCCCGCGAGCCGCACCGACGCCTTCGTGGAGGCCACCATCGAGGACCTGACCGAGACCACGGTCGGCGCCAGCGGCGTGGTCCTGCTCTATCCCTTCCCACGCGCCCGCGTGCGCCTGCCCTTGCTGCGCCTGCCCGACGAGGAAACGATCTTCCTCTTCACACTACTCAGAACCGCCTCACCCGGAGCCGAGAACCCGCAGGACATGGTGGAGGCCAACCGTTCCCTCTACCTACGCGCCCGGGCCGTCGGGGGTTACCAGTACCCGGTCGGCGCCATACCCACCACGCCCGAAGAGTGGCAAACCCACTACGGCCCCGCATGGACCGCCTTCGAAGCGGCCCGTGAACGCTACGACCCCGATCAAATCCTCACCCCGGGCCAGGGCATCTTCCCTCCGGAACCGTGAAATCCGCAGCCGGATAACCCTTTGTCAGCTCGGGTGGGTCGCCGAACCGCATCTCGCCGAAGCCGCGACAGCCTGCGCGAGCTCGCCAACTCGAATCTCCTGCAACGGAAGCCAACCGGCGAAGATCAGCCGCCAAACGGTTCCGTCGTCCTGGCCGACGATCGGCACAGGACGATCAGCGACATCGCCGATGCCGCCCGTCACGGTCCGAACGAACGTCGTCCACGATTGCACGCGCTCCCGAGTGCGTCGGCGAGATCGATAGTTACCCATCGACCTTCGTGCTCGCTGACGTCCGGTTCGCGACATGAGCGGACGTCAGGTCCATCGGCCCGGACGTGTTGGCCGACACCTGGTCGGCCGCGTCGATCCGCGGTAGGCAGCCGATATAGCACCGCAGTCGGATTCCATCTCGTACCAGAGGATTACGGGTAACGAGAATTCGGCCGATAGCTTCGGGGTATCGAAATCGGCGCCCCGCTCCGACGTCGACCGACCGGGCATCGTCCATGGACGGAAGCGGGCGTCTCCGACTCAGCTCTCAGGAAGATCTATGACGACACCTGCTTTGGTACCCGAGCCATCTCCACGGTCACCGCGGCGCGGCGCCGACGGTGATTACGCCCGTCTGTTGCGCAGGATCTCCGACGCGGGGCTGATGAACCGGCGTCACGTCTACTACGCCGTCCGGTTCGGCCTCGTCGGGGTCGCGTTCGCGGCCTGCTGGGCGGCATTCGTCCTCATCGGCGATTCGTGGTGGACGCTACTGGTCGCGGGATTCATGGCCGTGACGTTCGCTCAAATCGCCCTCGTCATGCACGATGTCGCGCACCGCCAAGTCCTGCGGCTACGGCAGCCGACAGAGCTCGTGGGACGACTCGTCGGCAACGCGGGCATCGGCCTCGGCTACGGCTGGTGGCAGGACAAGCACACCCGGCATCACGCCAATCCGAACCACGAGGAACTCGACCCCGATGTCGCGCCCGACATTCTGGTGTGGTCACAACGGCAGGCACGATCCAGCCGCGGTCCGACACGTCTCATCGGGAGGGCGCAGGCGTACCTGTTCTTCCCCTTCCTGTTGCTGGAGGGCCTGAACCTCCATGTGGCCGGAGTACGTGCGCTCAGAAACCGATCGGTCGAACACCGCGGATTGGAGGGCACACTGCTGTTCACCCACTTCGCCACCTATCTCGCTGCATTGTTCGCAGTTCTGCCCGCCGACAAGGCCTTCGCGTTCCTCGCTGTCCACCAGGGCCTCTTCGGCCTCTACATGGGCTGCATCTTCGCCCCGAACCACAAGGGCATGCCGACCTCGACCGGCGAGCAACGCTCCGACTATCTCCGTCGCCAGGTGATCACCTCCCGCAACGTGCGAGGTGGCGCGTTGACCGACCTCGCCCTCGGTGGGCTCAACTATCAGATCGAGCACCATCTGTTCCCGAGCATGCCGACGCCGAACCTGCGTCACGCCCAAGTGATCGTCCGCGACTACTGCGCCGAAATCGGAGTTTCCTACCATGAGACCGGGCTGATCTCCGCTTACCTCGAGGCGCTGAGACACCTACACCAGGTCGGCGCTCCACTGCGCACTCCCGATCGACACTTCGATGCCGAAGCGCCACAACGCAATCGTTGAACACAAGCCGGACATCAAACGATGCCCCGGACACACCGAGGGCAGGCGGCAGCGGCGGTATCGGGCGTCCGGCAATCTGCATGCGTGAATATGCTGTGACGCAAATGATCCCGTAAGCCCATTACGGGATTGAAGCAAATACACAGACCGCGCGGCATGGAATCCATTTCGCCGCTACCTCACGCTCAATCGTCTCGAAGATGCCAATACCGGTCTTCTGCTGCCGCTCGGGCAGCCGATCCCACGGCGCAACGTATCCGGCTTCGGATCTGGGATACGGGCGTAGATTTGCCCGATCGGCCCGGACGATGCCGCGCGTCCAGGGGTTCGGCGATCAGTAACGAACGACCCCGGCCAGTAGTGGCGGATACACGGTGGACGGTTCGCCGTCGACGGTGGTTCCGGCGAACTGGAGCATCGCGCGCTGCGTGCCGTGCATCGGGGCGGGGTAGTTCAACGTCGGTGCGGACACCTTGTCGAGTCGTTGTATCTGGTCCGGGCTCAGCGTCACGTCCAGCCCGGCGAGGTTGGCCCGCAACTGCTCGACCCGCCGAGCGCCGACGATGGGTACGATCTCACCCTCCCTCGCGCGTAGCCATGCCAGCGCTACCGCGGCCGAACCGGCGCCGAGTTCGTCGGCGATCGCCGCGACCGCGTCGATGACGACATAGTCGCCCTCGCTCGGACTACCGACGAACGCGGTGCGCGCGGAATCGGCGACCTCGGCGCCGCGCCGGTACTTGCCGGACAGGAACCCATTCTTCAGCGGGCTCCACGGCACCAGAGCCAGGCCCTGATCGAGGGCGAACGGCGCGAGTTCGCCCTCGACGGTACGGGCCAGCAGCGAGTACTCGACCTGTAGAGCTACGAGCGGAGTCCAGCCACGCAACACGGCCATCGTCTGGGCCTGCGCAGTCACCCAGGCGGGCGTGTTGGAGAAACCGATGTAGCGGATCTTGCCTGCCCGGACCAGGTCGTCCAGGGTGCGCATGGTTTCCTCGATCGGGGTGTTGCGGTCCCAGTTGTGCAGCCAGTACAGGTCAAGGTAGTCGGTGCGCAGCCTGCGCAGGGTCTCGTCGAGCTGAGTCACGATCGAGGAGCGCCCGGCGCCGCCACCGTTCGGGTCGCCGGGAAACATGTTCGCGAAGAACTTCGACGCCAGCACGACGTGTCCGCGGCTACCGGGCTGCGCGGCGAAAAAGTCGCCGAGGATTTTCTCGGAATGGCCGTTGGTGTAGAAGTTGGCGGTGTCGATGAAGTTCCCGCCCAGGTCGAGGTAGCTCGCGAGGATCTTTTCGGCCTCCTCGACGCTGCATCCAGCGCCGCCGGGGTCCTCGCCGAAGGTCATCGCGCCGAGTGCGAACGGGCTGACCCGCAGCCCGGATCGGCCGAGGGTGACGTAGTGGTCGAGAGGCATGAACGGCTCCTGTGTGCGGCTGTGTCGGTCACATTCATCGAAACGCACGCCCGCGCGTCGGCGGTAGATCGATACCCGCTGATTCTTGCCTGATCCTGCCGCATAGTCCTGAATCGGACTTGCCGCCGACAGTCCGGGATGCTTCAGTGAAGCCGTGTTCCCAGCCACCGGACCACTGGACGAGATCCGCCGTCTCATCGCTGCCAACGCCCGCGACGATCTGCGCACGCCGATCGAAGGTCTGCTGCTGTCCAGCGTGGCGAGTACGGCACCGGACCATTCCTTGACCGAGCCCCTGCTGGTCGTCATGGCGCAGGGCGGCAAGCGACTGCTGCTCGGCGACGAGGTGTTCGAATACCATGCCGGGCAGTTCCTGGTCGTCACCACGTGCCTGCCGGTCACCGGCCACTTCGTGAAGGCCACCGATCAGGCGCCGTCACTGGCTCTCGGTATCACCCTGCACCCGGCGAAGATCGCACAACTGCTGCTGGAGAGCCCGATTACCCGATGGTCCCGCACGACGGCGGTCGCGCCCGCGATCGCGACCGGCACCGCGGATCCCGAACTGCTCGATGCCGCCGTCCGACTGCTGCGCCTGCTCGACCACCCGACCGACGCACCGGTGCTCGCACCACTGATCGAACGCGAGATTCTCTGGCGCCTGCTCACCGGTCCGCACGGCGGCACGATCCGCCAGATCGGCCTCGCCGACAGCGGCCTGTCCCACATCGACCGGTCCATACGGTGGATCCGCGACAACTACACCCAGCCGATGCGCATCGCCGATCTGGCCGCATCGGCCGGGATGAGCGAGTCGGCGTTCCACCGGCACTTCCGCGCCGTTACGACCATGAGCCCGTTGCAGTTCCAGAAACGGATCCGCCTACAGCAAGCACGGTCGCTGCTGATCAGTCGCCCCAGCGACATCGCAGGCATCGGCCACACAGTCGGCTACGACAGCCCGACCCAGTTCAACCGGGAGTATCGACGCTTGTTCGGCGTCCCACCCGGCCGGGACGCGGCGCGACTGCGCCACGAACCCGCCTCCCCCAGCTTGCGCACCCTGCCCTGAACCGATGTCCAGCAGCCCGACTCCACCGCGGCAGCAGCAGCTCGGTCGGCCCTCGCCGCGGGTGAGCCGAAGTAGCTCCTGCCGGTCTTGATCTGCGGCGCGACCGGAGACTCTCCGAGCCGCGATGCCGCACAGCACGGGTTGCCGACCGCTGGGGTGCACGAACCAAAGCTGGAGCGGCAACTCCATCCGTTCCGTCCAGGTCGCTCGAACCCGGACGGCGTCCCGCGTTGGTTTCGACCGAAAGCTGTTGCCGCACCTACATTTTTGTAGGGCGCTCAGCGTGTGGAATCGGTAATGAAGTCCCGACCCAGCCCGAGCAGGACACTGTCGGCTGTCAGCAGCGACAGCCGCTCGCAATACGCCTGCGATGTGATCAACCGATCGAACGGATCATGCCGCACCAACTCCGGGAACTCACGCAGACCCTCCCCATGCTGACCGGTCACGTCGAGAATCCCCAACCCTTGATCCCCCAACGCGTCGGTAAGGTTCGCCGGGACCGTCAACGTGCCCAGCATCGATTTGATGGTCAACTCCCAGATCGTCGCCGCGGATACGTATACCTCCGATGCGGACGTGATGGCCTTGCGCGCCGACGAACCCAGCCGGGGATTGCCGTCCACGAGCCACAGCACCGTCCGACTGTCAAGCAGAAGCATCCGTGTCATCCCCGTAGAACATTCGTTGAATATCGGGATCGATATCGAATGCACTGTCGTCGTACCGTACCTGCCCCCGCAGCCCGCCGATCGTCACGGGAGCGGCCCGGTGCGGAACCAGATCGGCGATCGGCTTTCCCGCCTTCGAGATCACGATGCGCTCCCCCCTGGAGACACGCTCGAGCAATCTGGATAGATGTGTCTTGGCCTCATGGATATTCACTGCTGTCATTCCATCATTGCACCAAAGTTAGTCTAGTCTAGTCTAGTCTTTAGGATGAGAACCGCCCTCTCTCCACCACCACCTTTCCCATCGGGCTCACAGCACCGCAATGCGTTCGGGGGCGACCGTGACACGCACCCTGACATGCAGGGATAACGGGCGGGATGGCTGCTTGCATGGATAGGTGACGCACTCAGGTGGCGGCGAGCTCGTTGAGCCAATCGTGCAGGATCCGGCAGCCTGCGGCGGCATCGATCGCCGAGCCGAGGAATCGGTCCGAGCCGCCGGGATCGACCTCGAGAAATTCGATCAATAGGCGTGTGGTCGAGTCGTTGCGGACCTCGACACGAATTACTGCTGCGTGGTGGCGGAGGCCTTTCATCGTGTCAGGATCGCCTGGGAGTGCCTCGGAAGCGTCCGTGCTTCGTCACCGCGACGTCACCGCCGAGGCGGTCGATCAGTTGACGCAGGTCGGCTGAGGGAGGGACGCCGAATTCGTCGGCGAGCCTTTCGTGATACGAGCGGTATTCTCGTAGTGCCGCAGCGATATTGCCTTGTGCGATATGGATATCGATCACGATTCGGCGCGCGGTTTCTCGAAGCGGTTCGGTGCCGACGGCAGCGCTAGCGGTGAACAGCGCCTCGTGATGGCGCTGCTGGTGCAGCAGTTCTATCGCCGCCCGCTCGAGCGCCTGCAGTCGTACCAAACGGTATCTCTCGCGGTCCGCGACTATCCATTCCTCGTCCCAATCGGGTAGCACTTCGGAGGTCGCGACCAACAGGGAGAGCTCGGCCGGAACCGGATCGCACGGGCCGTGAATGAGCTTGTGCGCCAACACTGTCAGCTCGCCCAGATCGATGCTTACCGTGGGGTCGAGGCGCAGCCGATCGTCGTGTGCGCCGATCAAATCGACACCGAGAGAGTGCAGCCGCCAGAGCGCACTGCGCAGGCTTTTCGCGGCTCGTTCGGGGGGAGTGTCGGGCCATAGCGTTCCCGCCAGCCGGGATCGCGCGACCGCTCGGTCGGCGAGTGCGAGATAGGCGACGACCCGTTCGGCCATCCGCGGAATCATGCGCTCGCGTCCGGCGATGATCAGTGCGAACTCCCCCGTCAGATTCAATCGGATCCGCCCTGCCGACTGCGTGTCAATTTTCGTTGTCAACGCCACGGTTCCCACCCATCTCCATTTGCGCCGGAGAGCTTTCAGTATCGATGATATGACCTGGACAACGAAACCTTGTGAGTAGTCGACTACCCGAACATCCGGTCGTACTATTCCGGCTCCGTTGCGTTACCGACGCCCGCGGTCTCGGAGGAGACAGTCTTCAGCCCCGTGATGTCTTCGACCGCACACTCGTAGAACTTCGTCTTGAACTCGTGCCAGGGGTTCTTCTGGTAGGTGACGTCGAGAACCTCTGCCCGGCCTCTGGAGGGCAAAACCTCGACTACATCGGGACGCTTGTCACCCACGACCGGCGGACTCTTACTCGACGGCTTCCCGAAGAAGAAGTTCCACATTTCGGTGACCAGCTGCGGGTTCTGGCTCAGACGTTTGAAATCGATCGGAAGCCCGCGGTATTCGGTGGTTCGCTGGAATTCCCGATTGCCGACACCTTTCAGCACAATCTCGAGGGGGGCAAAACTCTGTCGCAGACCTTCTCGTTCGCGCGCGTAGTCGTAGGCAGATTTTTCGAGGAGGTTCCGCTGTGCCTTGCTCGAGTTCTTCTGTCCGATGGCACTGTTGTACTCGTTCGCTATTCTCCGCAGTCGGTTCTGGCGCTGACCGGGTCCGATCGGCTCGTGGAGCAGCAGGTCACCGATCTCGCGGGTGGCCTGTTTCCGCACATCGGCGATGTACTTGATGGTCTCGCGCTCGTTCGCTTTCGGGTCGAGCCGTTTCCGGCTCGGAGGGTATTTCTTCGCTTCTGTCGCCGCCCGGCGTTCCGCACGCTCGGGCGCAGGCTTGGTCCATAACTTGCGTTGTTCCGGTGTGGGCGGGTTGACTTCTTTGCCGGGAGCGGAAGCTCGGGTGGCTTCTGGAGCGTTGGCGGCCCTCGGTAGTACGTTCGCCTGTTCGTGTGCTTGCTGCGACGTCCGGGACTGCTCATCCGCTTGAATCCGAGCCTGTCGCTTCCGTGCCGCTTCGGCCCAACTGATGCTGTTGTCGTTCGCCGCCCGGGGGATGTCGTTGTCGTTGGCGGCTCGGGGTCTTGCCGCCGATGTCGGCCCGGTAGGCGGCGCCTCGTGGGGTTGGCCCTTCTCGGCGGTCGATCCCGGGCCTGAGGCCCCGCTGATGACAGCATGTTGAGCGGCGCCGATCAGGACGGCTTTCAGCAGTTCGCCGCGGGTGAATTCCTCGGCGAGAAGCTCCAGCACATGTTCGTAGGTGACAGGGGCTTTGTCGGCCCGCAGGCGGCCGAACAATCCCATCGCCACATGCTGCAACCCAGCGAACCCGCCGTGTATCAGCGATTCGACGGCAAGGCGGATCGCGGGACGTGTATACGCACCGCGTGCGACCACCCACACCTTCGCCCCCGCAGCCTCGGCGAGCCTGCCACCGAACTTGAGCAACAGCATTTGCAGCAGCGTCTCGAGACCGATTCCCGCCCAATCGATCTTGTCTCTGAGGCCTGCGTCGACCTCCGACTTCTGGCCGACGACCTCCATGGCAGCACCGGCAACGACGAAGTCCGCGTTCAGGGCCATCGCGGCCCCGCGGCTGAGTCCCTGGCCGAGTCCGGGCAGCATGATCGTCACGGCGAAGAGAGCGGTGTCGACCGCGCTGATCAGCATCCTGGTGTCGGTCGCCTCGCTGATCCGCAACAGCTGTTCGGCCTTTATCCAGACCAGCCGTTCGTTGTCGTCGTACAGCCGCACGCCGACCGTCTCATCGGGCGCGAGCCGAATGCCCCCGGTGAAGGTCGACAGCGGAAGCGTCTTGACCTCCCGTCGAAACATCGGATCGCCGTACACCGCGTTGAGTGGTTGGCTCACGAGGATTTGGCCGTGGTCCCGGCGTGCGGTGATCGGTGCGACGCTGATACGCCATAAGCCTTTCGGCATCCGCAGCGGAAAAATCTTCCGACCGGTCTTGTTGTCCGACCCGCTGGATCCGGCTCCCCCGCCTGCACCGCTACCGGCGGCATTCTTGGTCTGTTCTTTTGCCCGGATCGCTCGGTAGGTCTGTTCGGTGGCCTGCGCGACCGGTGAGTCCTTGCCGACGTCTTCGGCTCCGAGCGCACCGGCATGCAGCCAATAGAGCAGATCGGGATCCTTCAATGTCTGGATGTAAACGCGCAGTTCGTAGGGACTCAACCGATTCGCCAGGCGAGCCGCCGTCTGCCATTCCTTGCGGTCGGCGGCATCGAACGCTTGTTGCAGGACGGAGTCGCTGTGTGACCTGTCGGCATCGCCGCCGGCAGTCTCCGGCGACGGCGCGCGGTGCAGGGTGGTGTTCTGACCACTTGTGCGATGTTGCGTCACATGAGCGAGTTCATGGGCGAGCAGCCGATCACCGGCCCGGGTACCGGGCGCGAACTGTCCGCTGCCGAAGACGATGTGCGCGCCGACGGTGAACGCGGTCGCGCCGATCATGCGGGCCGCGGCGGCGCCGATGGGATCGGCATGGATGGTCACGTCACTGAAATCGTGTGCGGCCCTGCCGATATCGCTGGATGGCTGCCGTTGGATCGCGGCGTCGGCGATCGAGTCGGCCTCCCGCTCGCTCGGATCGCCGGGCCCGCTGATCCGCTCGTGCCGCGTGACAGGCGCGGTCGGCGAGATCGGGTGGGTCGGCGCCGCGGTGTCGAAGGCATGTTCCATGCCGGAGCGTACGTGCGGCGGCAATGCGAACCCCGGTCCGGCGAGGGCGTCACGGACGGTCCCGGGTACCGGAGCGTCGCCGTACGGGACGGACATCGAGGCACTGCGGGCGACCAGCAGAGTGGCGCGGTTGCCGAGCACCCGGTGCGGGGCACCGGCGATGGGCCGCCGGGGCTCGGCCGGTTCGGCGGCCGGTTTACGCGCCGCCGGTGCGGACTTCCGCACCACGAACTCCGGCCCGCTCACGGGTTCACCGCCGATTCGACCTGGAATCGCTGCCCACATTCGATTCGGTGATCTCCAGCGACGAGGGAGACGACCGCGACACCGCTACCGAGCCCGTGGATCCCCGCCATCGCCAGGCTCGGAACGCGCACCTGCACGCTCACTCCCGTTGACGTGCCGATGATCTCGGCGTCCACCACCTGCTGCGGCAATCCGAACCACAGTGGCTGGAACCCGACTTTCAGTGGCTCTTGTTCCGGGTTCACCACGTGCAGGGTGATCGGGTCACCGCGCTTGGCCCGCTCCGGCGTGAAGGGCGGGTCAGCGAAACCGATCGTGGCCGCCAGTGGCGCGACGACATGATAGTTCGCCTCGGGAAGGGCAAGGATTCGCACGACCTCCGCCGCGACATCCGGTCCCGGCTGCCGCACCACCGAGTGCGGGTCGAGCGGTGAGATATGCACTCCCGCGAGCAACTCGCGTGTCTCGGCTTCGACCAGCGCTTGTATCTCCGGGTCTGCGACCACATCCGTCTTCGTGAGGACGATCGCGGCACGGGCCACGGTTCTCCCGCCGAGACTGTGTAGAGATCGGCGCATATCCGGCATCGGGCCGTCGACACAACTGACCACCGCCGCGACCAAAGCGGTATCGGCGGTGAATGTTTCGGCTCCGACCGTCACCGTCCGGAGGCCGCGGGCCCGCAGCGCGGCGGCGACGTCTTCGACGCCGTGATCGGCACGGCCCAGTAGGACCACCTGCCGGGCGACCGCACGGAACCGCACCGTGCTGACCGCTGCCCCCGCCGTCGTGGTGACCGTGATCGGTACGGCGGTCTCGGGGTCGAGGCCCTCGGGTACGGCCGCCACAAGCCGCGTCCGAGACGGCGAGCCGATCAGTTCGGTGGTGATCGCGCCGAATGCCACCCGCACCGCGCCGATATCGAAGTTGTCGCCGGTGAGGGTCACCGGTGTGCCCTCAGCCGCTGTCACCGGTTCGAATTGCGCCGCCGGGGGTTCGGCGAAGCGCGGCCGGAACGTGGCGGGGTCGACCCAGGCGTTGATGGTCTCGGCCGGAGTCTCGGCGACGATCCAGGTGAACAGCCGCACAGTGGTCGGATCATCGTTCTCGATACCGAGTTCCCACCGTTCGGTCGTCGCCTGATCGAAGCCGACCACGATCTCGAACACCTGGTTCGAGACGGCGATCGAGAAGACGTCCCCGACCAGCCCGGCGGCGCCAGCTGCGGCGGCGTCCCGGAATATCGGTGTCGGATCGGAGACCGCCTCGACCGGTGGTCCGGCCCCGGCCCGCAGGAAGAACCGCGGCGGCACCATCGCGGGGCCGATCATCGCCACCCGCAGGAACATCATCTGGGCATAGATACCGGCGAATTCCGGCATTGGCACGCCCGCGTGCTGGACGAACACCGTATCGACGCGGACACCCTGTGGACCGACCGGTAGCGGCGTCACCGGCGGATCGGGAAAGAGCTCGAAGGCCATCGTAGTTCACCTCATCCCGCAAGGACACGGAAAGTCGTGGTCGCCTCCACCGATCCACGCGGGGCGGGGAAGGAGACTTTGAATTTGAAGTCGCCGTTGGGGGCGAGCCCCTCTGGCACCAGCACCCGCAGTTCGTTGTAGGTCGCGCTCTGCACGGGGGCGACCTTGTCGCCGAGTGTGACCGCTGCCGTGCCCGGCGTGAAGTTGAACCCGCGCAACAGCACCGGAGTCTGCGCCGACCCTTGCTTGGGTTCGAACTGCTGGGCCGCATCGGCGACGAACACCGGAATCGGCTGCACCAGATACACTTTGTCGCTGATCGCTGATCCGATCTCATTACGCACGGTGATCCTGACATTGCGACTGACACCCTCCCTGGTGACACCGCCCGGCACCAGCGCGACGATCGTGTCGTCGGTCAACGGTGGCTTCAGTTGCGCGGCAACGTCTGCGAACAGCACTTCGATGGCGCCCTTGTCGAAATTTCTGCCCCTGAGGATGACCTCCTGCCCGACCCGGCCGAATTTCGGCTTCACCTGTCCGATGTTCACATCCTGGGTGAACGATGGCGCGAACAGCGCGTTTTCGAGTCTGCTGAGCCGGCTCTCTAGCGAGGCGACGGTGAGCCGTCGACGTCGCAGATCGGTGATGCGCTGGTCGAGACGGTCCTCGAACAACAGTCCTTCGGTGATCGTGGCTTCATCGCGACGGCGCAACAACTGTGCTAGCGGATAATGCACGTGCCCGTCCGCCGGGGGCGGGACCGGGTGGATATCGACATCTTCGGCGACCCGAACGATCCAGGCCGGTTTGATCCGCACCGAGGTCTGCATTCCGACATCGCGACCGTTGTCGAGATCCGGCGTGCCGTCTACCTCGACGAGGAAGATATCGAGGTAGACGATGTCGCGTCGAGGATCCGACTGTGGCGCGACCGGCACCGTCAGCGCACTCGGACTGCCACCGGGTTGACTGCTGTAATCGGTGGCGGCGTCGATGGTGACCTCGATACCGCCGACCAGGCATTGCCCCGGCCCGGTGATCATGACGTTGTTGGCGGGCGTCGGCATGGCCCGGATGGCGAACGCGTCCTCGCCGCCGGTCGGGACGCCGTCGCCGATATAGCGGGCGAACAGCGATCGCACACCGGCGGCGAGCAGGTCGTGCATCAGATTAAGGTCGCGGTCGAGGATCGGCACGCCCTGTTCGATATGAATCCCGCTGTATCCCTTGACAAGGCTCTCACGCAGCACCGTGGCAGGTTGTCGAGAGAAGTCGCTCATGTCGGGCCTCCAGTAAAGCGGGTCAGTGCTGGATGAGAATCGCCCGCGCGTTGACGGGCAGGAATTCGGCCGCCACCGATGCCAGTCGCGCGGTGGCCGCCGCGAGCTGTTCGGGAGGCAACCCGGGCTGTGGTGGGATCAGGAACAACCCGACCGCGTCACGCGCGAACCGGCCGTCCCCGGCGACGCCCCCGCCTGCGGCGGTGTACGTGTAGGTCTGGGTGTCATCGAAAGTCCCGTACGACACCGGTCTCGTGCCGTGAAACGTCGTGGTTCCGGCTGCGGTGCTGTCGGTCCCCGCCGCCGAGACGCCGTCCGGGGCGAGACGGTCACCCGCGCGATACGTCAGCACCGTGCCGGTCGAGGTACCGAACGCCAGCGACGCCCGCCTACCTGCCGCGCCCGTCGCGACCGGGCGCGGATCGGCCCAGGTGTTCGTGGCCGGGTCGAGCAGTTCGGTCCGATGTATCGACCAGGCCGCTCGGCCCACCTCACCGGTGACCGTGGGACGGGTACTGCTGAAGAACAATTCGATGCGATCGCCGCGCAGCAGCGGAGCGGGCTCGCGATCATGGACTGTGGCAGCCGGTTTCGGCAGCAACCGCGGCGGCGACCAGTCACTCGTCTCGTTGGGATCCAGGGCGTTCTTCACCCGGTAGGTCACGGACCACCGCTTTTCCCCCGCCAGGCCACCGGGCACCTGGCGGGCGCCGAACAACCACAGGCGCCGATCGGCGCCCGACGGCCGGACGAGCACGGACATATCGGCCGCGATGCGCTCATCCGCATTCTGTGGCAACGTTTTCGGTGCCGTGAGCTGCCAGCGTGTACCGTCGTGGCGGTTGTATCGGATCTCCCAGTGATCGCCGGACAGCTCCTGCCAGAACAGCCACAGCCCGCCCGCGCCATCGGCGGCCACCGCCGGACGGCGCCGTTCGGTATCTCCCGCACCGGCGAATTCGCCGCCGGGGCCGCCCGAGACGACGATTTCGGACCAGTCGCTGTCGGTGTCGGCGCGGTTGCGCAGGGCGATCCGCCGTCGCGCCGCCCGCTCGTCGGGGTCGTAGCTCTCCCAGCACAGCCACGTCCGATTGCCGACGCGCGCGGCCGCGGGATATCTTGCGTCGCCGCGGGTCTCGACCACCGGCACGCTCGCGCTCCAGACACCGTCACCGTCCAATCGTTTCGCCCAGATGCCCCAACCATGGACCCGGTGGGTATGGAAGAACAGCATGTCGTCGGCGGCGGCGCGGATATGCGCGGGTCGACCGTCGAAGGCCACACTCGGCGAGACGAGTACCGGCGTGCTCCAATCGGAGCCGGGATCCCGGCGGAAAACCGACCAGATCATCAGCTGTTCCGGTTGATTCGCCCGGGCGATATTGTGGACGAATTCCTTCGCACGGACCTGCATCCCGGTGACCCGGCGCGCGGTCGCGTCGATGGCGTCGAACGTTCCGATCCGCTGGTAGATCGCGGGCGCGAACCGGATCTCACGACGTTGATCGCGCACCGCAAGCCGATGATCGGTGCGCCAGCCGATCCATTGCGCGAGTATCGGCAGCAACCGTCCGTCCACGCGGTCCAGGTCGTGCAGATCGAGGGCGGCGCGGGCCAGGCTGTAGAGCTGATCGAGTTGTCCCCCGGTGAGTTCGAGGTATCGCCGCAACACACCCTTGCCCTGATGGTCCGGACCGTCATCGATGTCCCCGCTGGGCGCGTCGTAGCGCCGGTAGATCGCAGGCAGCATCGAATACAACAGCTTGCCCATGTCGTAGTTCGAGGTCGCCATGGCACTGACCATGTTGCGCGGGTCGGTATCCCAGGCCTGATCGTTGTCCGCACGTGTGAAAAACGTGTAGTAGTAGACCGTTTCGCCGTGCAGTCGGTCGTCGGTGGCTGCACCGTCTCGGATGTCGGTGACCTCGATGCCGTCGCCGATCCCGGCGGGGTGGGTGCCTGCACCGCGCCTGATCATGATCTGCGGGCCTGCCGGACCGAACACGCGCCAGGTCAGCTCGATTCGGTTGCCGTCCGGATGGGCGAATGCGGTGATGTCGGACACCTGCGTCACGGTTCGTTCCTCTCCTGTTCGGCGGGCACGATCTTGATTCCCGACGCGTATTCGTCCGTCCGGGGCGCGATGGGTATCTGACTGCGGCTCAGCTTGATCCGACCCGAGGGTTCCACCGGATGCTCCGGATCCGACGCGGTGTTCGGCGCGAGCGCCTCGAACCGGGTGATATTGGTGAACCGCACACCGGCGGTGCTCTGGATCGCGTCATAGAACCTGCTGAGGTACACCGTCTCCCCGAAGCCGACGGCGTCGAACGCCAGCAGTCGGCCGGTCGCGCGCCGAACGGCGGCGACGACATCGGCGGTGCGAAAGTAGGGTTCGAACCCGACCTCGGCGGTGACGAAGATCTCGACGTACTCGACGTCCCGCACCTCGATGATCTGAGTCAGCATCCGCTTGTCCTCGAGGAACCGCTTGATGCCGAGTTCGAGTGTGTCGCTCACTTTTCCGCCACCGGACGGCGCCACGAACAACAACACCCGATTCCAACCGCCTGCGGCCGCACGGACCTTGCCGACGCCGTCGTAGCTGCGCACGAGTGCCTCGTAGTCGGCGGTGGTCACCGCGCGCTGGCTGGATCGGAACACCGCGGGCGCGTGTTCGACGGCGGCGTCGATACTTTCGCGTTCGGCGCCGCCGGTCGCGGGGATCCGGTTGACGACCCGCGCACCGAGCGCGGCCAGTCCGGGGACATCCACGACAGCGCAGATCGCGCCCACCCCGACATTGCCCTCCGGCCCGCCGCCGACCCGGTATGTGGCGGTGATCAGGGCGCCCAGGTCCGGTCGAGCGCCGAAGGTCCCGTCGCCGAAGACAATGGTCGCCTGGTCGTTCTCGTCGATGTCGACCGTGAATTCGAAGCGGTCGGCCCGGCTGAAGGCGAGGGTGTCGCAGTAGGACCACCGCCGCGGCTGTCCACCGGCGGGGGTGGAGGTCTGCAGGATGATGTCTGGCCCGCTGTGCGCCTGTGGTCCGGACGGGCGCAGGATGAGGCCGCGATGGATCAGCGGATACCGCTGGCCCGGTGTGCCGTCGGCCGTCCCGATGACCTCCGCCGCGATCAGCCTGCCTTCCTCGACCGGGATTTCGGCGGATTTGGGGCCGTCCGGGAATCGTTCGTCGACCGGGGTGAAGGTGACAGCGAGGTCGTCGGCGCGGGCGTATTCGAACCGGACGCTCGCGGCGTCCGACCGGCTCTTGGTGGCGAAGGCCGCCCCTCGTCTGATCACCAGCGGCGGCGCGGGGACCGGCGCGCCGCCCGGAATCGTGACGGTGAGGACCGTAGCCGCCGGTGCGGCGGTACGCATGCGGTACCCGATCAGCCGCAGGTGTTCGATCACGCTGCGCCGGGTCACCGCGGTGGCGAGGAATGCTTCGTTGGCGACGCGATCCTGGTAGTAGCTCAGCACGTCGGCCATTTGCGCGAACAGCTCCAGCAGCACATTGCCGAAATCGGCCTCGCTCGCGTGACCGGTCCACTCGGGGAGTTTGCGGGGGATCTGTTCCCGCAGCGCCCGCAGGATCGCCGAGTAATCCCGACCGGTGTAGTCGATCACCGGTTTTCCGTCGGAGGCAACGATATCAGCCATTTCGCGCTCCTCAGCTGTATTGGATTCGCAAGGCGCGGCGGGCCCGGTCGCGGCGGCGGAAGTAGACCAGCTCGACGGTGAGCGTTTCCTCGACCGCGCGGACGCCGACATCGATGACAACGAGTTCCTCCCCCAGCCACCGGCTCAGCGCCTGACCCGCGGTGAATTCAACGGCTGCGGCGAGGATCTCGTTGTTCGGATCGAACACCAGATTCCCCAGGCCGCAGCCGAAAGCGGGCTGGTTGACCCGTTCACCCGGCGCGGTGAACAGCACCTGGACGATCTTGCCGCGCAGTTCGGCATCCTCGTCGTCGTCCGGGCGGATCGTGCCGGTCGCATCAACCCGGAACGGAAAGACGAAACCTGTTGTCATGCTAACGCTCCCGTCGCCTACTACTTCACATGGCCCAGCACGGCGCCGCTCTGGGCGAAGGTGACCGACTGCTGAGTCGCGCTGAGATTCACCGGATGGGTGTGCGGCCCCGGAGGCGCGGCACCGGTCGCCCCCGCGACCGTGGCGGACACATTGCCGGTGGTCTGGATTCCGCTGATCTCCATGTTCGCGGTCAGATGGGTGATCACACCGTTGGCGATGGCGAACGCGAGTCTGCGCCAATTGCCGCGGGCACCGTCGAGTGCCTCCTGCGCCACCTGTTTGGACGCGCCGCTCGCCGCATCGACCGCCTGCTGCAGCGGTGGCGACAACAATGCGTCCAGCTGGACGAAGATCTCCTTGCTCAGCCCGCTGTTCGCCTCGGCGGTCCCGATGGTCATGGCCATGATTCGCCCCTATCCGACTGTGTGCTTCGTGGACAACGGCACGTCGAGCGTCATCGGTTTGACCGGTGGCGAGGTAGGCGCGCCCATATTGCCGATATGGGTGTGGGTCATGAGGGCGGCCATGAAAGTGGCGACATTGGCCTTGAACACGTCACCGTGCACCAGGTGCTGCACCGCACCGCCGAGATGAATACCCGACGCGTCGATCTGCAGCGAGTCTCCGCCCTTGTACTGCACGGTGATTCCGCTCGCGTCGATCGAGATCGAATGACCGGCGCCGCCGACGGTCACGACCACTCCCGAACCGTCGAGGGTGATCCGGTGGCCGTGCGCACCGTCCTGCACGTACACCGCTTCCCGGCCGGGCGCGTCCTCGAACTGCAACGTGTGGCCCGCGGCGGTCTTGATCGTCTTGCGGCTGGCGGGATCGGATCCGATCGCGGTGGTGGATCCGTCGGCGTCGTTCGGCTTCGGCGCCTCGCTGCTCCCGTCGGGGCGACTCACATACGCCCCGGTCCAGATCGGAAATTCCCGGTCACCGCCTTCGAATTCGACCCAGGCTCCAGCGCCGACGGCCGGGATGAACAGGCAGCCTTGCTGATCCAATCCTCCGTAAGGGATGCAGGCGCTCGCCCACCCGGTCACCACGTCGGGGCCGAGGGCATTCGGCACCCGTAGGCGCAGGCGCCCGAGGTGGTGCGGATCGGCGTTGTCGACCACGATGCCTCGATACTTGCCGAAGTAGCGGTGATGCAGTTGCTCGGTCAGATCGCCGAGCGCGCGTTCGAGATCCATACTGTCGCTCCTGTCAGATCGGCAGATCCGGTAGACCGGTTCCCCCGTCGACGAACTTCTCGGAGCCGTTGGGCTGCAGAGCATTCCGTCTGACGGTGAAAATCTGGGTGTATCCGTCGGGCACGAACGAGTGGATGACGCGCGTGACGTGGTATATCCCGCTGTAGGTCGCGCCGATGCCTTTGATGGTGACCGTGCGATGCGGCAGCAGAATCGTGCCGTAGTAGTTCGCCGCCACCTCACCTTCCCCGGTGACGAACCATTCGCCGCGCTCGTACAGCGCCTGACACAGTGCTTCGGCCTCCGCGTGCCCGGTTGTCACGCACTGGCCGACCTGAACGTGTGCCCCCTCGACGCCGGGAGGAAGGTAGCTCGCGGCGGTTCTGGCGCCCAACGATTTCAAGGTCGATTTCTCGATGGTCACCTCGACCGATTCCTTCGTCACCGGATCGATCTGGGCCAGCCCGACCGTGGCGGGCCCGACTGCCTCGACCTCGATCGCGAACTGGGTGACGTTCGTTTGTTCACCGCACATCACCCGCAGCAACGGCTGCGGTGAACGGGCCAGCTCCGGCGGGCCGAAATATCCCAGCTTGCCCGAGACGTAGCACTCGAATCCGTTACGTCGCGCGAGCCGCCTGAGGAAGCGAATGTCGGTCTCTCCCTGAATGATCGTCGAGACCAGATCGTCGTGGACGACCCCGGTGCGGATCACGTTCGAACTCAGACCGTAGGAGGAGAAGATCTCGGTCGCGATATCACTGTCACGGCGATTGGGCCAGTCCTTGCACACCTCGCGCCGGTCCATCAGCACGGTCACGTCCATCGCCCAGATCTCCAGCAGGCACTGATCGCGCGTACCCGGAAAATCCGGCCGTAGATGGGTGACATAACCATGTAGCAACGTCTCGATCGCGTCACCGAGCCCGACCGTGATCTCGACCGTCTGCCACAACCGGAATCGGTCGTCGTCGAGGTAGGGCCAGGTGCCGTCATCGCGCTGCACCACGGCCAGGCTGATACGTGCCAGCCCGGCGAGTTCGTCGTCGAGTTCGACCTCCAGCGAAACGAGGTCATCGTAGAGTGCGGGCAGCTCCGTGCCGCCGAACTCGATACGCACTTTCTCCTGCTTCATGATCGCGGACTCCCTACACCGCGCTCGGTGGCGGTATGACGATCTCGCGGCCCAACCGGCCGGTCTCCACCGGAGTCCCACCGGACAGGCCCGCGTCCCGGATCGCGGCCAGGAGCACGCCGATGGTGACCAGAGTCCGGTTGCATCGGACCACCAGTGCCCGCTCGAAGACCTCGCGCGCGAATCCCGCAGCGGCCGCGACATATTCGATGTCCTCCGCCACAGCCACATCCTCCACGCCCACAATGGCGGTCAGCGCGCCTACCACGGCGCGCCAGTCCGGTGCGGGCCCGATGTCCAGGCCCAGCAACGGGATTCGGACCGTGAACACCGGCTCCTGCCCGAGCAACTCCAACGGCGAGAGGAACGCGGCATTCGCATCGCAGATGCGCCACCACGCGGTCGATTCCTCGTAGTAGCGGTAGGCGAGCTGATCGAGCCGCTCTCCCTCGGCCACCACATGCCGGAAGGTTCCCGTCGTCGCGGGGCGCCTGCGCAGCGGCGTGGTCGCGGGTGCCCGGCCGTGCACATCCGGTGGGAGGGTGACGGTCGGGTCCCGATAGCGGGAGTGTCGTACGGCCATGGCGTTCACCCCGGAATCACTACATTGGCGACATCGCCGATATTGGCGAGGTTGAGCAGCGACATCGCCTCGGTCATCGTGTGCGAGTAGACGAACGGCGGATTCTTGCCCTCGATGACAGTGAGCTGCACCGCCACCGTC
The DNA here is from genome assembly GCF_015674855.1 of Nocardia bovistercoris. Classification (GTDB taxonomy): domain Bacteria; phylum Actinomycetota; class Actinomycetes; order Mycobacteriales; family Mycobacteriaceae; genus Nocardia; species Nocardia bovistercoris. The sequence continues at coordinate 105,794 of NZ_JADMLG010000002.1, forward strand.
GCTCGGATCGGATTCAGGTCGGCGCTGAACTCGGTCTCGGTGATATTGAGGCTGTTGATGTTCACCGGCAGCACGCGCTTGCGCCCGAAGATGAACAGGATCAGCGGCGGATTGGACCGGCGCGGGTGCAGGAAATCCTTCGGCTTGCCCAGCAGTGCCGAGACCGCGGCGCCGAGCACGCCTTCACCTTTCGGATACACCATCAGCTCCAAAGTCGACAGCTGCGGGGAGATGCCGAATTGGGTGGTGAGGTCGTCTTTGCCGTCGAGTTTGTCGGTCGCGTCCAAACGAATGTCGAAACCGATGGTCGGTTCGTTGACGGTCACGATCTGATGGCGGCGCAGCTCGTCGAGGTCGTCGAAATCGGTCCGGTCGTGGAACTCGCGCATCGACTTCGGTTCGGGCGTCTGCGGATTCGGACGGGCCCGGGTCGCCCGCGGCGTCGGCATGGCAGGGGGCGCGAAGGTCAGCGAACGGTTGCGGGTGAGCTGCAGCGGGTTGTACTGGAAAACCACGATCAGTGGCGGCAGGCTCAGCCCGAACTCCACGAACGCACCCCGCAGGATCTTGGGCTTGATCGCGTTCATCCCCGCACCTCCGCCGCCGGTTCGGTCCAGAGCTTGCCGAGTTTCTCGAACTCGCGGCGCGCGCCCCGAACGATGTGCCTGGCCCCCAGTGCGCTGCCCTCGGCGGCCGCCAGGAACGCGGCATTGAGCACGATGTTCCGGATATCACCACCGGCCACGACGATATCGCGGGCCAGTCCCGCGCAGTCGACATCGGCGGACACCGGCGCTTCGGTAGGCAGGTGTGTCTGCCAGATCCTGTGCCGCAGTGCGGCATCGGGGAACGGAAACTCGACGATATGCCGGATTCGCCGGGTGAACGCGTCGTCCAGGTTGGCGCGAAGGTTGGACGCGAGCAGTACCAAACCGTCATGGGAATCCAGCTTCTGCAGCAGATAGCTGGTTTCGATATTGGCGTAGCGATCGTGCGCGTCGGAGACTTCGGTTCGTTTGCCGAACAGTGCGTCGGCCTCGTCGAAGAACAGGATCGCGTTGTGACGGCAGGCTTCGTCGAAAACCCGGGCCAAGTTCTTCTCGGTCTCACCGATGTATTTGCTCACTACGCCCGATAGGTCGACTTTCACCAGCGCCAGCCCGGTCGTCGCGGCCACGACCTCCGCGGCCATCGTCTTCCCGGTGCCCGGCGGCCCGGCGAACAGGACGCTGAGCCCCCGGCCGTGGCGTACGGCCCGCCCGAACCCCCATGTCTCGAACACCAGGCGATGGTGGCGCAGCTGAGCGCAGATCTCCTCGAGCTGTGCGATCTTCGCCGCGGGCAGCACCAGATCGTCCCAGCCGTAGCGTGGTTCGACCAGGACCGCGAGCCCGTCGAGCTGAAAGTCGGCCTGTTTCCGGCATGCCGCGGCGAGTGCCTCGACGGTGAACGGACCGTCGCCGGGTTCGGGTGCCTCGTCCGTACTGGCGACGGCGGCTCTGATCCGGCTCGGTGTCAGTGCGAAGCGCGCGGCCAGATCTTCGGCCCAGCCTCGGGTCACCGGCGTCCGGCCGTTGAGCGCTCGATGCCAGATCGACACGCGTGCGCTGAAATCCGGCGCTGCCACGTCGATGGCGCGGAAGGCCGCGCCGGTCAGCAGGTGATGCGCTGTCCACGGCTGCTCGCCACCGAGCACTACCGTGGCGCCCGGTTCGGCGCACACCTCACGCAGTGCCTGCGCCGCGGTCCCGAACGGCTCACGCAGTAACGCGTCGGCGCGGTCGAGATACAACACGCCCTCACGCAGCGCGGCCTCACAGCACGCCGACCGGACCGAAGTCGCGGCGTCTACAGGCGCGAGGCTCAGCAGCGCCTCGACATCGAGTTGCACCAGCGGCAGTCCACGGGCAGCACACACTCGCAACGCGACCGGCGACGGATCCGTTCCCGCAGGCCCGCGCAGATAGGCGACCATGGGGTATGACCCGTCCTGGAACGGTGGGAACAGAAAACGATCCAGGATTGCCACAGCGGCCGGGTCGGCGACATCGCACTCGCCAGGATGGTTTCGCACAGTCGCGACTCGGGCCAGCTGTCGGTCCAATTGCGGGTCGTTGAGCAGATATCGGCAGATGCGCGGATCGAGCCGGAGGGTGCACGCCAGTCCGCTCGACCCCGACGGGCTGTCGGGATCCGTCGTCGCGTGCAGCAGCCGCCACCGCAGCAGCGACCCCGTCGGCGCGAACCAGCGCCGGGCCTGCCATCGTTGTGACTCGTCGTCGCACAGCAGGTCCAGCACCAGATCCACGCTCGGGCGTCGGCGCGTGATGTCATCCTGCAGATAGGCGTAGAGCCGGTCGTATCGGATCCGCAGTTCCGGTGCCAGGCAGACGATCACGGCCGCCGATTCGAGCTCGTTGAGGCCGAAGCGGCGGCACAGCCGCGGCAGGGGCGGATCGAACCCGGCAGCCCGGCTCGCGGCGAGCCTGCCCTTGATCGTCGCGGCGAGCTCGTCGATCGCCGGTCGCACCGGATCGGCATCCTGGGCGGCCGCCGCGCTGTCGTCACCGCGGTCGAGCAGCCAGTACACCTCCTCCGGGGTGATGAAAGCGGTGCGAGCGATCTGTGACTGCGGCGCCAACTCGTTGAGCAGCGGCGAAGTCAGGAGACGAGACCGGATCCGTAGGTCGAGCAGCCGCAACTCGTCCCGCAAATGCTGGTAATCGTCGGTGTACGGCGGATATCTCACGACGTCACCTCGAACAGGAAGGTCCGCACCAGCTCCGGCGACACCGCGGCGCGAATCTCGTAGGTTCCCTCGCTCAGATCATCGGGCAGCGGCACGGGCAGCGTATCGGCGGCATCATGTCGATCGAGCAGCACCCGACCGGCCACCGCCACCGAGATCAGCCGACCTGCCAGATGACGACCGGAGAAGGTCACCGTGGTCCCCGCGAGGCCGCGCACCGGCGTCATATCGTCGATCACCGGCGGCGCGACGACGGTAGTAACCGCCGGAACACCTACTCGGCGTATACGTTTCGGCACGAACTCCGGCGGAGTGCGCGGCAGATCCAGCTGCACGCAGGACACCTGATACAGCACCGAGAGCCGATACGGTTTGGCGAACGTGGACCAGATCCGGCTCAGCTCCTCGGGATCCGGTTTGCGACACACCATCTGTAACCGCTCGCCTGCATCGCGGAGCCCGGCGTGCAGATGCGCGCGCGGGATCGGCGAATGCTGGCGCAGCACCCGCATCACCTCACCGAGGATCTCGTGCGCGGGCACATTGCCGAGCACGGTGTCATTCTGCGCGTAGACGGTCACGAGATAGGTCAGGTTGAGCGACAACGGCGGTGGGACGAGCTGATTGCCCGGACCCGTCGTTGAGTCCCCGTTGGCCAGGTACTCGTTCTCGTCGACCCGGTAGAGATAGAGATTGACCCGGCGTGCGACGCCTGCCTCGTCCGGGCTGAGCAGGGTCACCTCGACCGCGGGGGTCAGCTGCATCTCGGCGAGCAGCAGATCGCGCAGCGAGGTGCTCACCATGCCGATGGCGGTCGACGCGCTCACCGCAGGATTCCCGTCTGCCATCGGCGCAGCCGCCGCCGCGTCCAATACCCGGGGGTACCGCCGTGCGGCTCGTCCCATGCCGGCTGGATGATGGTCGCCTCCGGCGTGGGTGCGGTGCTCGACGCGGGGATCACGGGCGCCGTGTGCTCAGCCGTAGGCACGATATCGTCGGCCTCGATCGGGCCCCAGAACTCCTCTGCGACCACGAATCCGGGTACCCCGGTGCCAGGCGCCGCGCTGCTCGCCGGGTGTGGCAACCGGTGCCCGATGCGCGTCCCGTCCGCGGGGATGCCCTGTTCCGGAGTCATCTCGCCGATCTCTTCGACCGTGGTCGGAGGGAAATCCGGCGGCTCGGACGCATCTTCCGCCGCACCGCTGCCTTCGAACAGATCGATGGACTTCCGCGCAGTGACGCCGGTTCTGCACTGCGCCTGGGCCGGAAGCGGCGAAACAGTCATGGCGGTAGCCGTATTCATGTACCGCGCGTCCGACAACGCGGCTTGGCCGGTCGATGTCAGCGGCCCAGGTCGCTCCTCCGGACCATCCGGGGTAGCCTGCCCCGCGTATGTTGCGGGAGGTAGGGATCGGCCCATACCCGCGATCGCCGGATCCGACACCTTCACAGCCGATTCCGGCAGTTCACTCGTCGCGGGGAAGTCCGGCCTCGCATCGACGATACTCGGGCGCTCGCGCCGAGCCGATCGTGAATCGGGATCCCGTCCGGGGCGGTACTCCGGCGCGGCAAGCCATTGGGACTCGGCAGGCGATTGCTCGCCTCTCGTTTCGAACCACGCGGGCCCGGCTGCTGTTCGGCGAGAGCGCTGAGTACCCTCCGGCGTCGAGGAATTCGATGCGGCGGTCGGTTCGGCGGTCGGCCGTGGAGCCGACATGCCGACCTCGACCCTGGCGGCTGTGGCTGGCGATGTGTCCCCGGTCGGTGTGGCGAACTCCCATATCTCACCGTCGGTCGGCGCCACAGGTGTATGAGGATCGCCGGTTCGTGCAGCGTGCGGGCGGGTGAAGGGCTGTAAGTCGACGGCTGTCGGCCCCACCACGGCACCGGGGAGGCCAACTGTACGACCGGTCGGTCGAGCCGTGATATCCAGGGGTGCGGCGGAACCCCGATCACGGGTCGGGCGCGCTGATTTCGGGTACGGGAACCGTGGAAGAGGATCCGCGATGGGCGACAGGAAATTCCCGACCGCGTCGGGCTGACCGAGAAGAGCCGCGACGCCCGCGCGATACCGGAAGTTCCGCGCACCGTCGGCGAGGACTTCGCGAAGGTAACTGTCACGCATCGCCGTTACTCCTCTCGATCTCGTCGCCGAGGACCTCGAGGTAGGTGCGGCGCTGTTCACGCGTCATCGACATGATCTCGGCTTCGGACCAGTGATAGTGGTAGGCGAGGTAGTGCACCTCGCGGTACAACAACTCGCGGTCGGTGCGCAGCTCGCCGAAGAAGTAGCGCGCCACATCGAACGGCACCAGGAAGGTCCGGCCGCACTCCGCGCAACCGGCCTCCAGCACCTGTTCTACACCCGGTGCGGCCCTGCGCATTTCCGACTCGATCTCCGCACGAGCCAGCGATGACAACGACAAGGTGATCTCCGCGCCGACACAACGATCCAGCAGCATGGTCAGCGCGCGCGCCTCGTCGACCGCCAGCCATCGGGACAGCTGTTCCTGGTCGGCTCCGGTCGGCAGCCGGAAGCTGATCGGCGCGCCGCCGTTCGTATCCGTGGTCGCCGCGTCGGAGAGTCGCATCGTGTACACGGGTCCCTTGGCCGTCGATTCGACGACCGGGACTTCCGCGAGTGAGAACTCCATCGTCACTCGTTGCCCACAATCGGCCCACGGGCAGATCAACGCCGCACGCACCAGATCGCCGAAGGTCGCCTGCCGCAATCGAAGCAACAGCAACTGCCGGTCCCCGACCAGCAGACCACGCGCCACCTCCGCCGAGACCGACTCGATGTCGCCGATCCTGTGCACACCTCGGGTAAGTACCTCGGTGACCAGCTCCGCCTGCGGTCGATCGCTCGCGTGCACGAGCAGCTCTTCCTCCCGCCCGGTCAGAGGTACGAGATCGTAGGTACGGTGCAACACCCCGGCGGCGTCCCAGTAGCCGCCGGGCAGCGTCCCGGTGAGTGCGTTCACTTCCATTCCTTTCGATCGCGCGATCGATCGCCGATCAGGTCTCCTTCGGTTCGACGACCGCGGTGTCCCGCACCCAGCCCTCGTTCTCGAGCTTGACGGTGGAGATCATCACCGCGTTCGCGCCGGCATCGAGCTGCGGCAATGCCTGATACTCGGACACCCAGCAACGGAAAATGTTGTACGCGAGCACTTTCTGTCCCTGATGGTTGAACACTTCGATAGTGATGTCCTTGCGGAAACCGGCCAGCGACATCGCGGCGTCGCCCTTGAAGTTGTTCACCTTGTTGGCCCAGTCCTCGAACGCGGTGTCGTGGGTGACGCCCGCTTCCAAGGTGATCGCGTCATATTTGGTCTTGCCCGGAATCTGGTGAGGCCCACTCGAATCACCGCCTTCGTACCAGGAGGTGACCTCTGTTGTTCGTTTCAGCGCGCCGCATTTGTTCATCGCGGCGACGTACTGACCATCCCACTTGATCTTGAATCGATAGCCGAGGTACGGATCGAATCGAGTGCTGTTGACCGTGAAGCGTGCCACGGGATGCTCCTTAACTGGATGCCTGTCCGGCCTTTTGGCTGATCTTCACCACGACGAACTCGGCCGGTTTCACCGGCGCGAAACCCACCTCGACATTGACGACACCGCGGTCGATGTCCGCCTGCGTGGTCGTATCGGCGTCGCATTTGACAAAGAACGCCTCCGTGGTGGTCGAGCCCTGGAAGGCGCCCTGCCGGAACAACGTCGACATGAACGAACCGATGCTCAACCGCAATTGCGACCACAGCGGCTCGTCGTTCGGCTCGAACACCGCCCACTGGATCCCGTAGTAGATGCTCACCCGCAGCATGATCACGGTGCGGCGCACCGGCACGTACCGCCATATCGCGTCCGATGGTCCCGCGACCGTCCGCGCGCCGAAAGCCACCACTCCCGAGGTCGGGAATCGGCGCAACGCGCACACGCCTTTCGTGTTGAGGTCACCGTGCTCGACGTCGGTGAGCTCGTAGCCGAGGCCGAGCACTCCGTGCAGTGTCGTATCGGTTCCGGCCGGTGCCTTCCAGACACCGCGGGCGGCATCGACGCGCGCGTAGAGCCCGGCGATGTACCCGGACGGCGGGAGCAGCACCGGATCCTGCGAACGCCCGGTGAGATCTATCCCCTTGACCCATGGGAAGTACAGCGCACCGAAGGAATTCGCCGCCAGCTCGGCACGGAATCCCACCGCCCCCACGGGGCTCTGGTCCGCGCGGGTGGTTTCTCCGACGAAGAACATGTCGCGCAGCGGGCGCCCGGCGCAGTAGGCCAGGCCCTGGTTCATCACCGTGGTCGACGCCTCGCCGGGTACCGCGAGCAGGCTCACGTCGGTGATCGCGTCGAGGCGGGGGAAGGCATCGGTGAAACTGTTCGCGGTCAGCGTGGCATTGCCATCATCGCCCGGCGTGATCTCGAGGACGCCACCTCCCTTCTCGGCGTCGCCGACCTGCACCGCCGCCGCGTTGACCGGTCGCCGGACCGCCGCGCCGGTTTCCGAAACCCCGCGTGCGGGGCCGAGTTTCAGCTGTACAGTCGCGTCATCGGCCGGAGCCGCGGCGATCAGAACCGCCGACGACGCCTTTTCCGTGCCCGATCGCAGCACCAGGCGCTTCGGGCCTGCACCGGCGGTCGGCTCCACTGTGCAAGTGAACTGGGTGAACGCCTTGGGATCGGTCGACGCGCGCTTCTTGGTGAGTGCTTTGACGGCGGTCTCGATCGCCGCGGCGACGCCTGCCAGGTCCGCGGTACCAGCGGTGCCGGGCAGGGATACCAGCTGGAATCCGTCACCGTCGACATCGATCTGTAGGTTCAGCGCGGCATTGAGCGGCAGGGTCGGGCTCACGCCGCCACGGTGCAGACCCTTCTGAAACTTGTTGGTGTCCTTCATCGTCGCGGTGATCAGCACCGACTCCCGCGCCAGGACGGTCTCGACGAAACGCGGCGAGACGGGATCGGCGCTGAGATCGTCGAACTGCTCGATCGGTGGCGTGTCGTTGATATTCACCGGCACGATCGCCGGATCGGGCTGGCGGCGCACGCTGACCCGGAAGTCGTTGCCGGGGTTGGTCGCCGCATCCTCGATTTGCAGGACCAGGCTGTTACCCCACGTGCCCTTGCTCCTCGCGGCGAACACGACACCGGCCACCGGTGTCGCGGCGCGATTGGCCAGCGTTACCGACGCCGCGGCGGCGTCTGTCTTCACCACGCGGACGATGTAGCACTGTCGCCCGCCGTTGTTGAAGTACTGGAACACGCTCGGGGCCAGGTAGCTGTCGGGCAGGACGCCACCGTACAGCCGTTGAAACTGCGCCCAGCTCGTCACCTTCGTCGCGGCTTCGGGTCCCATCTCGGCCGTGCCGACGAACGCGGCGGTCGAGGTGCTCGCGATCTCGAGCGGTGCTACACCCGAGGAAACCTCGTCGATGTAGACACCTGGGTAGGTCTGCTTCGCCACGTTGTTCTCCTTTCGAATAACTGGTTGCGCCCCGCCATAGAACTTCCAGCACGCACACCTGACTTCGGCACCGAGTATCGAGACCCGGCTTCACTCACTCGCGCCGTCCACGTCACCCGGCAGACCGACATCGGCTACTCCTTCACGTACTGCAGCAGCGATGACCGCCCGAGAATCTCGAGGATCGTGATCCGGAACCGATGACCGGCCGCGTCTACGACACGGAACGGGATACCGACCCGGTAGCCGACCGGCTGGTCCGCCGAGCCGTCGATGGTGCAGTTGTCGGCGTAGAGGTAGAGCCGGTCCAGCCAATCCCGGATCGGGTTGAGCCGCCCGTTGAGGCCGGGGACGAAACCGGTCGAGGCGATGATGAGCGACCCGCCCGCGGCGGCGGAAACCGTGAGCGTCTTCTCCCCGATCCATTGGCCCGCGCCGAAGGTGGCCGCGGCGGCGGTCCAGCCAGGACCTCCGGCCAGCAACTTCACCTCGCCGGTGAACCAATCGTCGAACACCCACCTGCCCTGGCTGTCGGTCTGGCCGCCGAGGAAGGTGCCGTTGGCCGCGACTCGCATGACCGCGAGACCCGCGACGGGCGCGCCGTTCGAGTCGATGACCCGCGCGCTGCGATGGATGGTCGAGGGTTCCTGTCCTGCTTTCGAATATGCGAGCAGGAAGATATTGCCCGCGCTCGCGCGCACCTCGGTCCGGAACGAGACACCGAGCGCGTCCTGCAGTGTGAACGGGGCGCCGACGGCGAAGGTCACCGGTTGATACGACGAGGAGTCGACCGAGATATTGTCGGCATAGAGATACAGCCGGTCCAGCGCGTCCCGGATCGGATTCAACCGGCCGGTGAGCCCGGGAATGGACCCTGTTCGATTGACGATCAAGCCGCCACCGTTCGGGACCGCGGACACGGTGAACGTTCGTTCCCCGATCCAGTCGTCGACCTCGCACGCCGCCGCCACGGCCGTCCAGCCGGGCGCGCCGATCATGAGTTTCACCGGATCGAAGGCGGTCTCCTGGAAGCCCCAACGCCCTTGCGCGTTCGTACTTCCGGTCACCGCGGGATCGCCCGGCAGCGGCGCCCGCAGGACCGGGACATTCGCGACGGGTGCGCCCGCACCGTCGAGGATCTGGACGGCGCGCGCGAAATCCGGCCGCACCCGGAAGACGTCGGTGCTGAGGACACCGCCTCCGGTCGTGATCACCTCGACCGTGACGTCGCTCCCCTGAGTCAGCGTTGGCACGCTCACCCGGACGCCGGTCGAGGTCGGTGGGGCCAACTGCGGAGCGAGTTTCCCGCCGAATTGGACCACGAGCCCGCCTGCGTCGAATCCGCTGCCCCGCAGCGTGACCGGTGTGCCGGGCGGGCCGATGTGCGGGGTGAATTGCCTGCCCTGCGGCCCGAGACTCGGCCGCGGCCATCGGGTGGTCGCGTGTAGCGCCAAGTCGATGCTGTGACCGGGATTGCCGGTCGTCGTGGTGTCGGGCGGTTCGGTCCGCACCCGTGCCGCGGCGGTCAGCACCCCGGCAGGCGCGGGCGGCACCGCAGGCCCGTCGAACCGGATCGCCAACGAGAGCGAGCCCGCCGCAGCGATGACAACCGGCATCGGCGTGGTGATGACGAAAGCCGCAGGCAGTTGCGGCGTCACACCGGTGATCGCGCATTCCACGGTGCCGGAATTGGTGACGACGACGCTCTCGGTTCGCTGCTGGCCTGCCAGCACGTCATAGGTGAGCGCCTTCGGTTCGACGTTCACCCACGGCTGCCGGGCACTGTCGGGATCACCGGCCACGACCAGCGTGCACCCGGTCTCCGCGTGCGGGTCGTCGTTGCGGACCCGCAACCGCCACAGTTCGGTGGTGGCGGCGGTGAACCCCACATGGATTCGATACACACCGTGCTGATCCACCGAGTCGATCCAGGCATCACCGATATAGCCGATATCGCCGGGATTCCGATGCACGGGAGCGGCTTTGGCGTCGAGTGACACCGGATCTCCGCTGCCGCCGACGATCGTGAGCGAGATCGTGGCGCTGCCCTGCACCGCGACGTACACGAACATCATCTGCTCGTAGGGCAGTCCGCCGATCGTCGGTCCGGCGACCTGGGTGATCGCCAGCTCCACGGTACCGCCGACCGCGACCCGTAGCGGCCGACCCGACATCGGGTACACCGCGTAGCGCGGTGCGGACTCCGCGAACGCGCCGGTCATTTCGGCTTCCCCGCAGCTTTGCGCACCACCGGCTGGGCGGTGCGACCGCGCTTCACAGGCTCGACCGCGACGAGGCCGTCGCGTACCAATGCTTCTACGACGGGGTTTCGCCTGCCATCCAGGTCGCCCAGCTCGTCCGAAACCTCGCCGGGACTCAGTCGCAGGTGCGCCCCGTCGGTGAGCGTGATCCACAACGGCCCCGCTGTGGCGAGGCTCTTGATCCGGATCGGCATGTGTGACTCCTCGTCCCGTGTCATCCGACCGTCACGTCGATCGGCGTCAAGGTTCTGTCGTCGTATTCGGCTACGAACACGGCGTGGGTCTGGGTATCGACCGCGACCGCGGCGGGGCTCTTGCCGACATGGATCGTCTCCAGCACAGCACAATTCCGGGAGTCGACCACAGACAGGGAGTCGTCGCCGCTGTTGACCACGTACAGCCTGTTCAGGTCCGTGTCGACCCCGATGGCCGATGGCGCTTTACCCACCACGAACGCCGGCGCGACCGTGCGCGTCCGCGTGTCGATCACCGATACCGTGTTGGCGGCGTTGTTCGTGACATGCACGGTGCGCGTGCGCGGTTCGAAGGCCAAACCGAACGGTTGCGCCCCGACTACCAGAGTGCCGACAACGGCACGTGAATCGGTGTCGATCAGCGTGACGGTGTTGTCGGCGAAGTTCGACACATACGCCGTATGACCTTCGGGATCGACGCACGCACCGCACGGATTGACGCCGACCGCGACGGTCGCGACAACCGACCGGGTCGCCGCGGCGATGATCGACACCGTCTTGTCGGCATTGGCCACCACGAACGCGGCCCGGGTCCGTGGATCGAAACAGGCACTGGCCGAGGCCTTTCCGCTGGGCACGGAGTCCGAAACTTTTTTCGTTCGCTCATTGATCACCGTGGTCTTGGCCTCACCGCAATTGGCGACGTAGACCTCGTGGTTGACTGGATCGAGCGCTAGTGCCCACGGGTTCTTCCCCACCGTGACACGTCCCGACACCGTCCGCGTCGTGGCATCGACGAAGACCACGTCGTTGACCGCCGCGCCTGCGGAGACCTCGAGCACGGCTACGGACGCGAGCCGCAACCCCGGATCGACGATCACGCCACGTGGTCGTGCCGACAGCACGATCGCAGCTCGCTTGGTGTACTGAACGGCGCGCACGTCGACCCACGGCTGCGTACTGTCGACGGCGCTGTCGGCGACCACCCAGGTGAAATCACGGTCGACGGCGGCGTCGTTGTTCCGAATCCGCAACTTCCACGGCTCGTACGTCGGCTGCTCGAACCCCACCAGAACCTGAAAAGCGTTGCCGCCCTCCACGATCAGGAAGACGTCCCCGACGAACCCGACCCCGGCCCCGCCCAGCCCGGTCTCCCGGAACACCGATTTCGAATCGACACCGATCTCCACGGGAGGCCCGCTGCCTGCGATGATCGATAGTGTCGGCGCCGGTGCATCGATGCCGCCAACCATGGCGACTCGCATGTACATCATCCGCTGGTAGGCCCCGGAGAAGTCGGACAGTGGTTCGCCCGCCCGCTGCGTGAACTCCGTGTCGACGAAGGCGCCCTGCTTGCTCACTCGCAGCGCGCGCGACGCCGGATCTGGATAGAGGGTGAATGCCATGGTGACGCTCCTCTGTGCACCGAATGCTCAGCGTGCACCCACGGCGGCACCGTGATGTCCTTGCCGCGTCCCCGCCGCGTCCCCGTTCGATTCAGGGTATGAACGTAAGGGACGGCCATGTCGGGACCACGACGAGGGCCTGGGTTCTGAACGCAGTCGGCGCGCACCCGGGTGACGTCGAATCGGAAGCCGGTGGGCCGGGTGACGTCGTGACTGGTGCGGGCATGGTCGTCGAAGGCATGTTTGCATTCGGTGATCACGTCTGCTCTACGTGACCGGGGTGGCGGGGACCGGAGTCGCGACTTGGACAGGAGTGGCTATGACCGGAGTCGCGACCTGAGCCGGAGTAGCTATGACCGGGCCGGTCGAACCGTCGGAAGAACCTCTCGCTTGATCTACACCGAGGCCACCGGCAAGACCAAGCAGCGCTACGACTACTTCCTTGCCGCGCACGGCAAGACGGTCTTTGCGATCTGCCACATCTCGGTACGGCACTGGTCGAACAGGCGATTGTCGAGCACTACGCCACGCTGCAACTCCCCCGTAAGTTCATCGAGACCGTCCGGGATCTGCTCGATGCCACCCTGGGCGACCAACAGGCCAGCACGAGAGATCGGCACGCCAGTCTGAACCGTCAACCGAAGGCCATCGACGAGAAGACGGCCCGACTGATCGACCTGGCCGCCGACGGCACGATGCCCGTGGGACAGATCAAGACGAAGATCAACGACCTGAAACACCAACGCAGTCGAATCGGAGCTGGGCTGGTGGATACCTCGGAGGAACTGGGCGTCGGTACAGGAGTACTGCGGGATGCCCTGCACCTGATGACCGATCCGCAGCAGCTCTACCGCGACGTCGCCGATCCGGTCCGCCGTCACCTCAACGAGGCATTTTCGAACGGCTGTTCATCGACCAAGAAGACATGGTGGCCGTCACGGACGACAAACAACCATTCGTGGACGAACTGCTCGAAGCACGCCAGATCTGCATGAATCCTGACCTACGCTCACCAGGACTACCGCAGCGAACCGGGGGCGGAAATGCAGAAAGCCCCCGCTCAGCGGAGGCTTTCCGAAACTCTCGTACCTACCCGACCCAAGCCGGTGTTTTTCCGGTCACGGTTTCGAGTAAGGCCGTCATGGTGGAGCTAAGGGGACTCGAACCCCTGACCCCCACACTGCCAGTGTGGTGCGCTACCAGCTGCGCCATAGCCCCTGGTTGTTTGCGTTTGGTTTCCCTCGCGCCTGAAGAAAGTTACACCACCTGTCGGGCTGCGACCAAATCGACTGGGTACGGGGTTGGCGGAGGGGAAAGCTAACGCTAATATCGAACATATGTTCGAAGACAATCGGATCTCCTCCATGGACTTCGGGGCCATGAGTGATGCGGGGCTGATCGACGCCCTTCGGACGGCGCAGGGGGCGGTGGCCGTGGCGCAGGCGGCGGAGGTGTTCGCCGTTCGGGAGTTGTATCGGCGGCGGCGGGCCGAGAGTGTGGAACCGGGGCCCGACGGGGTGCGGGCGGGTGAGTTCGCGGCGGCGGAGGTCGCGGTGGCTTTGCGGGTGGAGGAGGGGACGGCGGGGGCTTTGATCGATATCGGGCTCGCGTTGGAGGAGTCGTTGCCTCGGGTGCGGGCGGCGTTCGCGGCGGGGCGGGTCGATCTGGCGAAGGTGCGGGTGATCGTGGATTGCACGCGGGGGTTGGCGGAGGAATTGGTGGGGGTGCTCGAACCTCGGTTGCTCGAGGCGGCGGGGCGGATCGATCCGGGGCGGCTGCGGCAGACGGCGCGGCGGTGGGTGGCTCGGGTGGATCCCGGTGGGGCGCAGCGGCGTCGGGAACGTCGGCAGAGTGAGCGGGATGTGCGGATCAGGGCAGTGCAGGACGGGATGGCGTTGTTCGACGGGTTGCTGCCCGCGCCCGGTGCGCAGACGGTGGCCATGCGGCTGCGGGAGATGAGTTTGCAGGTGTGTCCGCGGGATCCGCGGACCATGGCGCAGCGGCGGGCCGACGCGCTTGTGGCGTTGGCGGACGGGTCGGGGCGGCTGCGGTGTCGGTGTGAACGCGGTGTGCGCTGCCCGGTTTCGCGAGTGCCGATCGAGGCGCCGCGGCGGGCGTTGATACAGGTCGGGATTTCGGCGGAGGCGCTGTTCGGGTTGCGCGAGGCGCCCGGATTTCTTGCCGGGTACGGTCCCATCGACGCGGCGCTGGCTCGGCTGCTCGCCGAACACGCACGCTTCCAAGCGATTCCGGAGGACGGGCCGGAAGAGGAAGCGGCGGCGCGGCATTCCACGCGGGCGGTGGACGGGTTCTGCCGATTTCCGGGGTGTGTGATGCCTGCGGCGGAATCCGGATCGGCGCACGGTGCGGGCGGGTCGGTGAGTCTGTGCTCGCGGCACGGTCGTTTGAAGGCGTTGGCGGACAAGGGCAGAACCGGGTGGCGGGTGTTCCGCGCGGGGCGGGATCGGCTGCGGTGGACGACGCCGACCGGTGAGACGCACACGACCGTGCGGGAAGGCGCGCGGTATCTGTTCCCGCACACCGATATCGAGGCGCCGGTCGTTCCGCCCGCGCTCACGGGGCGCATCGAGGCCGCGACGGTCGAAACGATGGCGTCGAAAGATCGGCCGACGGCGGAGGATCTGGGTTATCCGCTCGCCGGACACGTCCCGGTGCGTCGGCAACTGTCGCGACTGGCTCCCGAGGACGACATCCCGGACCGGGACCGCTGACGTCCGCTGCCCGGGAGGTACGCGCAGCCTCGTCATCGGGCGCCGGTCAGTGGACCGATGCCCGTCGAGAGGCTCAGCTGGTGACTTCGACCACCCAGTTCTCGTTGTTCACATCGAGACGATTCGGCCCGTCGTACACCGACGGCGTCGCGGCCTTACCGCCGAGCAGGCCGTTGAGCTGGTCCAATGCCGTTTTGGCGTGCACCTTCGCCGCCTCGACCTCGGCGCCGGAGACCACGCACTGCACGACCTCCTCGGAGGCGCCCGCCTTGCGGGCCAGCTCGCCCAACTGCTGGTTGGAGAGGTCGTCGCCGTTCTCCTCGGGCTGGTCGGACACGAACAGCAGCTCGTGGAATTTCGCGTAGACGGGGCCGGAACCGGCCTCGGCGACGCATTCGTTGGCGGCGATGGCGCGGGTGGAGTAGTCCTTGCTCGCCGAGCGCGGGTCGAGGAAGTTCACGAAGCGGTAGCGGACCGCGAGTGCGCCCTCGTCGATCTTCTGGGCGATTTCCTGGGCGTAGACGCGCTCGACCTCGCCGCAGGCCGGGCACAGCGGATCCTCGTACAGGTCGATGGTGTTCGCGGCGTCGACACGGCCGAGCAGGATCGCGCCGTCGGGGGCGAGGACCGAGACGACCGCGGGGTTGTGCACGACGCCGTAACCGTCGTTGCGGACGCCGGCTTCCTCGTTGCTCCAGCGCATCACCAGGATCACGATCAGCGCGATCACCACCACCGCGACACCGCCGAGCGCGTAGGTGGTGGTGTTGGACATGGGCCGCGGCGTGTACTTCTGCGGGGATTCGCTCACGCCGACCACTTTGCCCGAAAACGCGGCGGAGCCGGTCGCCGGGCGGCGGTGTGTCCGGTGCGCTCAGCTCGTGCGCAGCACCGCGTCAGCTCGTGCGCAGCACCGCCGCGTCGGCGATCCGGCGCAGCGCGCCCGCTACCTCCGCCGGATAAGGCGGCTGCCGCAATGCGCCGATGGCCAGTTCCCAGCGCGCGGCGATCATGTCCTCCACGCGTGGCCTGGCGGAGGCGGCGAGGATTTCGCGGCAGTCCTGAGCGGCGCGTTCGTCCAGGTCGGGGTCGCCGAGCAGGGTGCGCAGCCGGGCGGCTTCGGCTTCCGAGGCGTGTTCGAGCGCGAGTGCGACGAGTGCGGTGTGTTTGCCTTCACGCAGATCGTCCAGATTGGATTTGCCGCTGTGGGCCGGATCACCGAAGACGCCGAGGAGGTCGTCGCGCAGCTGGAACGCCTCGCCGAGCGGGCGGGCGTAGGCGGTGAGGGCGGTGCGGACCTCGGGCGGCGCGTCGGCCAGGGCGGCGCCGAGGTGCAGTGGGCGTTCACAGGTGTAGGACACGGTCTTGTAGCGGACGATCTGGAGGGCGCGTTCCAGGTCGTCGGTCGGGCATGCGGTGGCGAGCAGGTCCAGGTACTGGCCGTACATGACGTCGGCGCGCATCGAATCCAGCACGGCGAGGGCCGCGGCGAGACGGTCGTGCGCGAGTTGCGCGGTGTGCAGGAGTTCGGCGGCCCACACCATGGTCAGGTCGCCGAGGACGATGGCCGCGCCCGCGCCGAATCGCTCCGGGTCGCGGCGGTCGCGGTGCAGGTCGGTGAGGACGCGGTGCACGGTGGGCCGGTCGCGGCGGGTGTCGCTGTCGTCGATGATGTCGTCGTGGATGAGGACCGAGGCGTGGAACAGTTCCAGCGACGCCGCGGCCCGCACCACCGGGGCAGGCACCTCGGGGTCGCCGCCGCCCGCCAGCCAGCCGAGTACGCACAGCACCGGGCGGATGCGTTTGCCGCCGCCGAAGAGGAAGCCGTCGAGTGTGGTGACGACTTCCTCGGGCAGTCGCCGTGCCGCGCCGCTGCCCGCCTTCGCGCGCAGGAAGGAAGCGAGGGCGTCGTCGACCCTGGTGCGGATGGAGGTGAGGTCGGCGAGCACGGTCGTCGGGGAGGCGGTCATCGCGGCACCACACTTTCACCGGAGGGAACGAAAAGGCCGTCGATACGCACCGCGCCGGTGCCGAGACCGGACGGGCGCAGCAGGTCGGTCAGGGAAGGTCGCGCGGCGTGCGAGGCGCCGAAGCGGTATCTGGCGTCGAGTTCCTCCTCGATGTAGCGTCCGGAACGCTCGTGCCAGTGCGCGATGGCGGCCATCCAGTCCCTGAGTTCGACGACCCTGCGGTCCAGGGCGGCCCGCGCCGCGGCATCGAGTTCGGATTCGTCGTAGAGGGCGGGCAGTTCGGCGGTCGCGATGCGGTCGAACTGCTCGATGCGCGCGGTCATCAGGTCGTTGACCATGGTCACCGCCTCGTCGCGACCGCACTCGAAGAAGGTGCGCATGACCCGCACGCCGTTGTGCAGGTCGCCCTCGTATTCGGTCTCCTTCTGGTAGGAGTACAGGTCGTTGAGCAGGGTGGCGTAGTCGGTGGCGGTGTTCTCGAGGTCGCGCAGGGTCTGCGCGCGATAGACCTCGGGTGGAACGAGGTCGCCGTGCGAGAGTCGCGACATGGTCTTGGTGAGGTCGGAACCGAAAGTGCGGCGGCGCATTTCGATGTAGTCGACGGGATCGGGGATGCGGTCGACCACG
Source organism: Nocardia bovistercoris (assembly GCF_015674855.1). Classification (GTDB taxonomy): domain Bacteria; phylum Actinomycetota; class Actinomycetes; order Mycobacteriales; family Mycobacteriaceae; genus Nocardia; species Nocardia bovistercoris. The sequence continues at coordinate 123,203 of NZ_JADMLG010000002.1, forward strand.
TCGTTGGCGACCTCCCACAGACAGCCCTCGACCAGGTTCATGACCGAGGTGTTGAGCGAATAGCGTTGCGCGGCATTGAGATCGCTCGCCGAGCGGCGCCACAGGTCGGCGAGCCCGCGCTCCATCGCGTTCACCGCGACCGGGGTCGCGGAATCGTCGAGCGGCATGAACTGCTGGAAACGCCTGGTCTGTGCCTGCGCGCCCGCCAGATCGCGGCGGCGGCCGAAGACCTGCGGATAGTAGTCGTCGAGGTAGGTGCCCCACGCCAGCCACGCGGCGGAGTTGTCGAGTTCCTCGGCGGTGGCGTCGGGGTCCATACCCGCCGAGCAGAGCGCGAAATCGAACTGGCGCAGGTCGTTCGGCGTCCACAGCGGCGCGCCGCCGAGTTGCGGGACCGGTTCGTGCAGGCCGATCGCGCAACCCCACTCCAGCAGGGTGGTCCGCGCCGAATCCAGCAGCGGACTCAGTCGAAGTTGGTATGGCACAGTGAGATCCGGGATCGGAGTGCTGCCGACCGGTTCGAATCGGGTGTGCGCGAAACTCCGTGCGCGCACCTGCTCGGCGCGCGGTTCGGCACGCGGCAGCCGCGCCACCGTCACGCCGGGCCCCATCGGCAGCGGCGGACCTTCACCCGCTACCGCGCCGCCCTTGTTCATATAGCGGCTCGACCGCAGATGCCATTCGTGACCGCCCGCCTGCCAGTCCTGCAGACCCTTGGCATAGGCGTAGACGGCGAGCTGTTCCGGCACGTCGACGGCGTGTTCGGCGAACAGCACCGGGACCTCGGTGAGCGCGGTGTGTTCGAACTGTTGCAGGCGCGAGGTCAGCAGGTCGTTGACCAGATTCGCGGCGCGCTGGGTCTCGCAGCCGATGAAACGTTCCATGACGAGCACCGCGTTGGCGTTCTCGCCCTCCGAACGCACCTCGCGCTCATAGGAGAACAGGTCGTTGCGTAGGTGCACGGCGTCGGCGAAGGTGTCGCGCAACACTTCCAGCGGCCTGGTCGCTGCCAGTTGTTCGGGCACTTCGGCGCCCGCCGCGTGCTCGACCAGATTGGCCGACCACGGCGCGCCGCCGACCTGCCTGCGCATTTCGATGTACTCGATCGGATTGGCGATCCGCCCCGCGCTGATATTGGCCAGCTCCCATCGGGATTCCTCCAGCAGGGCGCGGGTGGTCTCGGCGAAGCGGCGACGCCAGTCCACCGACATGGTCGGCACCGTGCGGATCCACAGATCCGCGAGGCCCAGTTCGACCGGATTGGTCGGCTCCGGCATCGGCTCGTCGTTCAGCGGCATGAAGGCGCGCAGCCGATCCAGATAATCCTTAGCGCCCACCGTGTCCCGTGTGCGTTTGAACAGTTCGAGGAAATGGTCGTCGAAATAGAAGACCCACACGTACCAGTCGGTTATGAGGTCGAGTTCGCGACCGTCGCAGTCGGGATGGGTGTAGGCGCACAGCAATCCGTAGTCGTGGCGTTCCAGATCGGTTTCGTCCCAGATGTGTTTGCCGTGTTGTTCGGTGAAGAAACCCATTTCGGTCGCCCACAGCCTGGTGTGGGCGCGCGCGCGATCCACGTGCGGGTTGAGGCGGGCCGGATACGGCATGTAGAAGTCGGGAAGTTCGAAGGGCTGCACGGTATCTCCTGTTCTCGACATTCGTCTCACCGGTCCCGGCACGAGACCAGGTGGGCCAACGCCACCAGGTCTGCCGCGCTCGACGGATCGGCGAGCGCCGCGATCGCGGCCTCCACACGGTCTTGCGCCGCGCGTAGCGTCCGGCGGCGCCCGCCCGCCGACTCCACCAGCGCGGCGGCGCGTTCGGTGTCCATCGGGGACTCGCCCGGTCGGGCGTCGTACATGGCGGCCAGTTCGGAGGCGGCGATGCCGTCGGAGGACAGCGCCGCGACCACCGGCAGCGACATGGTGCGTCGCGCCAGGTCGCCCGCGGGTTTGCCGGTGACGTTCGGGTCGCCCCAGATGCCCATGACATCGTCGACGAACTGGAAGGCCATGCCGAGTTCGCGGCCGAAGGTGGTCATACGCGCGACGGTCGCGGTGTCCGCACCGGCGCACAGCGCGCCGAGCGCGCACGCGCACCCCATCAGCGAACCGGTCTTGGCCATCGCCATCCGCCCGTATTCGTCGACGTCGGCGCGACCGCTCGCGCCGAGTCGGCAGTCCTCGTGCTGGCCTCGGCACATCTCGATGACGGTCTGTTCGAGGTGCGCGACCGCCGCGGCGGCCACGGCGGCGGGCAGACCGCCGACCAGGGTGCGCACCGCGAGCGCGTGCATGGCGTCGCCGAGCAGGATGGCGTCGGCGACGCCCCACACCGCCCACACCGCGGGCCTGCCGCGGCGGTTGCGGTCGCCGTCCATGACGTCGTCGTGCAGGAGTGTGAAATTGTGCACGAGTTCGGTGGCCGCGGCCGCGTCGATCGCCGCGCGAGCGGGCGCGCCGCACGCGACCGCGGCGCCGAGGGTGAGCGCGGGACGCAGCGCCTTTCCCGAATCCGCCGTTGTCGAAGCGCCGTCGGCATCGCACCACCCGAAGTGGTAGCCGCCCATGGTCCGCAGCGGTTCGGGCAGCGACCCGATGGCCGCACGGAGCGCGGGTTCGCACAGCGTCCTGGCACTGGTCAGGATCTCGTCGGCTCGACGGCGATCCGCCGCCGAGGTCATCTCGATCATCGGGCCTACACCTTCCTGTCGGAACGCGACCGGGATCAGATACGGGATTCGTTGCCGGGCATGGATAGCGCGGATCCCCGGACCGCGCGGTCCGGGGCTTGGTGTTCGGGTCCGATCAGACGGGGCGGCGGCGAACAGGTAGCGCGGCCGAAAGGCGGGCGATGCGGCGCCGGGGTGAATCCGTAACGGGCATTGCGACAGTCATGCTGAGTCCTCACCTCGGGAATCGGCGCCGGGAGACTGCGCGAACACGGGTGCGAGCGGACCTCGGACACCACGAACGAGCAGGTCGAACCAACAACGAAGCAACCGCACATGGGCGATCGAATTGACCTATGGGACAGCACATTCCGAACGGGTTCGATGGTATGTCGCGGCGGCCCGCTATCGCCGGGGAACAGCCGAACATCCCGCGCGGTCCGCTCCGCGGATGGTTACGACATGTGCACGAAAGCGCCGCGAACCGGCTACGGGATACGCGTTCGAGCTGGTCAGATGGTCTTCAGTGAGCCGGAATCCGCAGTCCGGCGGCGCGTGGATCCGCCGTGACGTGCCGACACAGCGAGGGACGCGCGAGGTACGGCGTGTTTGCCAGGATTCGGAAACGGCACGTCGGCGCGTCACGAACGGAGTCGAACCCCTCGGCATCGTCGGCCCGGATCACCGCGTGTCACCCAGGATTGCGCGCCGAGGGACTCTCCCCAGCACTGCGCCGTGTGGCGGGCCGGATCTCGGCGGCACCGCGCATCACCCACCAGACCATCGCGTCCCAACGTTCGCGCTTCCGACGGCACCGTCCCGGCTCGATGATCGAGTGGGAATTGTCCGGTTCGTCGTCTGACGACGAAACCCACGGTCGAGCTCATCGGCCGCACCATCCAGACCCGGGGTGGCAGATGAGAACGTGCGGGTCGTCGCTCGCGGCGCGCCGCCGGTCAGCGCCCCGTCCGCCGTACCGGATACTCACAGTCGAGCTCCTCGGTCGCACCATCCGGTGCACGGGCGGCCGGGTCGAACTCGACGGCATCGTGGACTTGCTCCTCGGTGTCACGGCCGTATTCCGCAGCGCCACGCTCGCGTTCCCCGGCATCGAGTTCCGACTCCTCCGGCCGACGGGCGAACTCGTCCGCATCGCGCGGCGCGATCCGCGCGACCGGCGCCGTGCCGTCGGGATCGGGTGTCGTCTCGAACACCGCGACCTTCCGGCGCAACGGTTCCGGCACCATCGACCACCACAGCCCGGCGACCGCCAGCAATCCGCCGGTGACCAGCAGCGCGACACCGTAGGAACTGTGCTGCGCGAGGGCGCCGATCGCGACGGGTCCGATGACGGTGCCGAGGTCGGCCGACATCTGGAAGCCGGCGAGCACCGGACCGCCGCGCGCTTTCGGGCCGATGATGTCGGCCAGCGCGGCCTGCTGGGTGGGGGTGAGCATGCCCGATCCGATGCCCGCGACCACCGAGGTGCCGAGCAGCCAGGTCAGGTCCGGCGCGTAGCCGAGTCCGGCGGTGCCCGCCGCGCAGATCAGCGCGCCCGCCACCAGGAATGGTTTGCGTCCGAAGCGGTCCGAGAGCCCGCCCGCCCAGAACAGTACGGCGACATTGCCCGCCGCGAACGCGGTCAACGCGACCCCGGCCATACCGCTCGGTTGCTTCAGCACCTCGACCACGAGCAGCGGAACCAGCGCCATCCGCACGCCGAAGACCGCCGCACCGTTGGCGAAGTTGGACCACAGCACCGCCCGGTATTCCGGACGGCCGAGTGCCTCGCCGAAACTCAACAGCCGCAGTTCGCCCGAGACTTCCGGCGCCGCCAGCTTCGATCCGCGCAAGCCGAGATGCACGACGAGGGTCGCGATGAGCACGACGACCGCGTAGATGACGAAGGGGGCGCGCAATCCGAGCCCGGCCAGCGCGCCGCCCACCAGCGGCCCGCTCACCGATCCGATCAGGAAACTCGTCGACCACAGACTCGACACCTTGCCGCGGTGTTCGGGCGGCGAGATGCGGATCACCAGGGCCATCGAGGACACCGTGAACATGGTCGAGCCGATGCCGCCGACCGAGCGCAGCGCCAACAACTGCCAGTAACTCTGGGCGAGCGCGCTGGCGCCGGTGGAGGCCGCGACGATGAGCAGACCGCACAGGTAGACCCAGCGCTCCCCCATCCGCTGCACCAACCGCCCGCTGACCGGCGCGAACAACAGGCGCATGGCGGCGAACGCGCTCACGATCGCCGACGCGGCCGCGACGCCGACACCGAAACTGCGGGCGAACTGCGGCAGCACCGGAGCCACGAGACCGAATCCGATGGCGATGACGAAGGCCGCGGCGATCAGCACCCAGATCTCGACGGGTAGCGCGCGGGCGCCACCCGAGGAGTCCGACCGTCTACTCACCAGCCAGCGCCTGCCCCACCAGTTCCTGTGCGGCGGCTTGGACGCGAGCCAGATGGTCCTGGCCGTGGAAGGACTCGGCGTAGATCTTGTACTTGTCCTCGGTGCCCGACGGCCGCGCCGCGAACCACGCGTTCTCCGTGGTGACCTTGAGCCCGCCCAGCGGCGCGCCGTTGCCGCGCGCCCTGGTGAGCACCGAGGTGATGGGTTCGCCCGCGATCTCGGTGGTGGTGATCATGTCAGGGGTCAACTTCGACAGCAGTGCTTTCTGTTCCGCCGTGGCGGGCGCATCGATCCTGGCGTAGGCGGGCGCGCCGTAGCGGCGTTCGAGTTCGACGTAGCGCGCCGACGGACTCTGTCCCGTGACCGCCGCCACCTCGGCCGCGAGCAGCGCGAGCAGGATGCCGTCCTTGTCGGTGGTCCACACGGTGCCGTCGTGGCGAAGGAAGGACGCGCCCGCGCTCTCCTCACCGCCGAACGCGAGGCTGCCGCTGAACAATCCGGGCACGAAGTACTTGAAGCCCACCGGTACCTCGTGCACGTCGCGCCCGAGGACGCCGACCACCCGGTCGATCATGGACGAGGTGACGACGGTCTTGCCGATCTTGGTGAGCGCGTCCCAGCCCATCCGGTTCGCGACCAGGTATTCGATCGCGACGGCGAGGAAGTGGTTGGGATTCATCAGACCGCCGTCGGGGGTGACGATGCCGTGGCGGTCGGCGTCGGCGTCGTTGCCGGTGGAGATGTCGTAGTCGTCCTTGATCGCGACCAGCGCCGCCATCGCGTACCGCGATGAGGGATCCATGCGGATCTTGCCGTCGCTGTCGAGGGTCATGAATCGCCAGGTGGGATCGACGAACGGGTTGACGACCTCGAGTTCGAGGTCGTAACGCTGGCCGATCTCCTCCCAGTAGTCGACGCTCGCGCCGCCCATCGGGTCGGCGCCGAGCCGGATGCCCGCGCCCCGGATCGCGTCCAGGTTCAGCACATTGGGCAGGTCGGTGACGTAGTGGTCGAGGTAGTCGTAGCGCTGCACGCCGTCGCGCAGGGCGTTGGCGAGTGTGGTGCGCTTCACTTCGGACAGGCCGTCGCGCAGCAGTTCGTTGGCGCGCGCGGCGATGGCGTCGGTGGCCTTGTTGTCGGCCGGACCGCCGTGCGGCGGGTTGTATTTGAAGCCGCCGTCGCGCGGCGGGTTGTGCGACGGGGTGACCACGATGCCGTCGGCCTGGTTGCGGGTGCCGCCGCGATTGTGGCGCAGTACGGCGTGACTGAGCGCGGGGGTCGGCGTGTAGCGGTCGCGGGCGTCGACGACCGTGGTGACGTTGTTGGCCGCGAGCACCTCGAGCGCGGTGGTCCACGCCGGTTCGGACAGCGCGTGGGTGTCGCGGGCCAGGTAGATCGGGCCCGTGATGCCGCGCGTCGCGCGGTATTCCACGATCGACTGGGTGATCGCGAGGATGTGCGCCTCGTTGAACGCGGTGTCCAGGCTGGAGCCGCGATGTCCCGAGGTGCCGAACGAGACCAGTTGCGCGGGCTCGGCCGGGTCGGGGATGCGGCTGTAGTAGGCCGTCACCAAGTGGGCGATGTCTTCGAGATCGGTGGGCCGCGCGGGGCGCCCGGCTCGATCGTGGGCCATGCTCGGGCCTCCCTTCCGTGTCGGTTGCGCCCGGCTCGTCATCAAGATCATGTCCGCACCGCTGCCGGACCTGCCGCCACCCCGATCGCGATGACGCCCGCCGTGCGGTGGGCGTCGACGACCGGCCGGACCGTCTCGTAACCGGGTGTGCCGCACGTTCTCAGCGCATCGCGGAAACCGGTTTCGAGGGTGGCGGATACCGAACCGACAATATTAACGGTCGAACCCGCTGGCGGAAGAAGTGATGTGGAACGCACGCCTGCGAACCGATCGGTCGGGTACTGTCGCGCCGACGGTGTTCCTCGGCCCGACGCTCGACCCCGGCACACGGGCTCCGCGCGCACAGCCTGATGCGCGCACGGGGGGACAACACCGGTACTCGCGCCCCGCATGCCAGACCCCTTCCGTAGGCGTTCCAGGTTATCCACAGCGTCACCCCCCGCCTCGCGCCGTGTCGAACGCCCGCGACCGCCGCGGCGACCGTCGTCCGGGGCCGGCGGGCGCCTCGATCGCCGAACCGGATTCGAGCAGTCTACGAATCCCGAGGCGCCGGGTCGAAAAAACGAGGAGCGAGACGGACGCTTCGCCATCGGAGGCTAGAGGCAGCAGTCTCCGGGCTACCCGCATTCCGGTGGGCGCAACCGCAGGGTTTCCGAGCACGGGCGCGATCCGGCGAGCGCGGCGCGCGATCATCCTCGCCGACCGCGTCGTTCTGGGCTCCTGGCGCGTCACTCGAACGTGTCGCCACCGGGTTCCGCAGCCGTCGCGTGCCGTGATCGGCGGTGTTCGAAGGGGCGCCGCGACCGGGGCACAAGCACGTTCACGCACGGTGTCGACCTCCTGCTACCCCGACTGTCACCGCTGCGACTCTATCGGTCGCCGCGACGGCCGATCCCGTCCGGGACCGGCCGTCATTCACGAACAAGATTGTTCGTTGACATGCGCGCCCGATCCACGTACATATGCCACGAAGGTATCGCCGAATGTGTCATTCCACCCCCTCACACCACTCAGGCCGGGAGCGATCTATGGCGGCAGAACAGACCGTTTCGACCGGGCGCGCGCAGCGGAAGCTGCCGCCGAAGACCGGGATTCAGCAAATCTTTCGCATAAGTTCTGTCGATTCGCTGCGCGCGCTACGCAGACTCGCCGCGGCGGCCATCTCGGCGGCGGCGCTGTGCCTCACCAACGCCGCGCCCGCCACCGCCGCCCCGATCTATCCGATCCCCGAGAGCGACGCCTTCTACTGGGCCCCACCGGATCTGGCGAATTTCCGCTCCGGCGACGTGCTGCGAAGCAGAGCGATGCCGACAGCCGTCTACCCCGGCGCCACCGCGTGGCAGCTGCTCTACCGGACCACCGACTCGCAGAACGCGCCGATCGCGGCGGTCACCACCGTGTTCGTGCCATCGGGCGGCGGCGACAACCGGCCGCTGGTGTCGTATCAGCCGTTCGTGAACTCGCTCGGCACCCGGTGCGCGCCCTCGCACACCCTGTTCAACGGCGGACTGCAGGAGGGTCCGGCGCTGAACGTATTGCTCGCGCGCGGTTGGGCATTGGCCGTGCCCGACCACCTCGGCCCGACGAGCGCCTACGGCGCGGCCCGGCTCGGCGGCCGCATCACCCTCGACGGCATCCGCGCGGCGAAGCGCTTCGAACCCGCCGGGCTCGCGGGCAGTCCGGTCGGGCTCGCCGGCTATTCCGGCGGCGGCATGGCCACCGGATTCGCCGCCGCGCTCGCCCCCGAGTACGCACCCGAACTGCCCATCGTCGGCGCCGCGCAGGGCGGTGTGCCGGTCAATATCGGCAAACTCGCCCTCGAGGTCGGCGGCACTCCGAATCCGTTGTTCGGCTTGGGTTTCGCGGCGGCGATGGGTCTGGAACGCGAATATCCGAACGAGTTGGTGATGGATCGCATTCTCAACACGGGCGGTTCGGAGCTGCGCGCGCGGATCGCCAACGCCTGCACCGACGAGATCATCGCGGCGGGCGCGAATCGCAGCTTCGGCGATGTGTTCACCACCGGCATGGACGCCGACGAGACCACCGTGCGGATCCTGCACGAGAACAGTCTCGAGACCTTTCCCGGCGTGCCGAGGGCGCCGATCTACCAGTGGCACGGCGCCGCCGATCAGGTGAGCCCCGTTCTGGTGCGCGAGGTTTCCGGACGCTACTGCGCCGCGGGCACTCCGGTGCTGCTCGACATGATTCCCGGCGCCGATCACGCAAGCGCGATGCTGCAAGGCATTCCGCGCGCGTTCGACTATCTGGCCGATCGGTTCGCGGGCGTGCCCGCACCGACCAACTGCTGAAGTCGACGGACCGCCCGCCCACACGGACCGCCACCGACACACCGCACGGTGCCCGTGTCGACAGACACGGGCACCGTGGGTGAAACAGTCTCTTCTCAGGCGACGCGACGGGATCTCAGTGCGCGAGCACCGGTTCGCCTTCGGCGGGAACCGGCGCCTTGTTCGGCATCAGCACCGCCGAGACGATCGCACCCGCGACGAAAATCGCGGTGGCCCACCAGAAGCTGGTGGTGTAGCTCTCGATCTGCGCCTGCGCCACGGCGAGCGGATTCGGCTGCGCGCCCGCGAGATAGTCCGAGGCCGCCGACGCCGCGATCGTGCTGAGCAGCGCGGTGCCGATCGAACCGCCGACCTGTTGGCTGGTGTTGATCATCGCCGAGGCAACGCCCGCGTCCTCGTGGCGCACCGCCGAGGTCGCGCCCTGGAAGGCGGTCGCCATCGCGCCGCCGAGTCCGAGGCCGAGCAGGATCAGCGCGGGCAGCACGTGGGTGGCGTATCCGGTGTCGAGGCCGATCCTGGTCAGCCACGCCATGCCCGCCGCGGCGATCAGGAAACCCGCCGTCAAGATGACCTTCGGTCCGACGCGGGGCAGCAGCAGCGACGGCGTCGTCGTGGACGACACGATCATGCCCGCGACCAAGGGCAGGAAGGCGAGGCCGGTGACGATCGGCGAGTACCCCATGCTCAATTGCATGTAGTAGGTGAGGAACAGGAAGATCGCGAACATCCCGATGCCCATCACGAAGACGGTCAGGTAGGAGCCGCCTCGGGTGCGGTCGAGCACGATGCGCAGCGGCAGCAGCGGATGCGCGACCCTGGTCTCGATCACGACGAACACCGCGAGCAGCGCCGCGCCGCCGATCAGGAACAGCAGGGTGACCGGATTGCTCCAACCGGCGCTCTCCGCGTGCGAGAACCCGTACACGATGCCGAACAGCGCGGCCGTGACCACGACGGTGCCGGGAATGTCCAGTTTCGGCCGTTGGGTGACCGTATGCCTCGCGAGCAGCAGCACCGCGCCGACGAGGGCGATCGCGGCGAAGATCAGGTTGACGAACATCACCCAGCGCCATGACGCCCATTCGGTGAGCATGCCGCCGATCAGCAGTCCGAGCGCGCCGCCGGTGCCCGCGACCGCGCCGAAGATGCCGAACGCCTTGGCGCGTTCGGAGGGTTCGGTGAAGGTAACGGTGAGCAGTGACAGCGCCGCCGGTGCGAGCAGCGCGCCGAAGACGCCCTGGCCGACGCGCGCGGCGACCAGCATCTCGAAGCTGGTGGCCGCGCCGCCGACCGCGGAGGCGACGGCGAAGCCGACGAGGCCGGTGATGAAGGTGTTGCGCCTGCCGAACAGGTCGCTGAGCCGCCCGCCGAGCAGCAGCAGGCTGCCGAAGGCGAGGGCGTAGCCGGTGACGACCCATTGCCGGTCGGCGTCGCCGAAGCCGAGGTCGAGTTGGGCGGCGGGCAGTGCGATGTTCACGACGGTGGCGTCGAGTACGACCATCAGCTGTGCGACGCCGAGTACGGCGAGCACCCACCAGCGCATGGCGTGTGAGCCGCGCCTGCCGGAGTCCGGCTTCTCGGGGGCCCGCGCCCCACGATCGATCGTGGTAGTCATATGTCCCCTCATGGCGAATCAGATTATCCGGAGGAATCCCCTCCGCTTCTATGTGGAACGATAACAGAAGAACGGAGGGATCACCTCCGCTTAATCCCGGCAATTGGTAACATGTTGGTGTGAATCACGCCACGGCCTCCGCCCCGCCTCGACGTCTACGCGCGGACGCCGCTCGCAATCAACAGCGGATCGTCGCCGCCGCACGCGAACTCTTCGCCGATCACGGCCTCGAGATCACCCTCGACGACGTCGCAGAACGCGCGGGGGTCGGCGTCGGCACGGTCTATCGTCGCTTCGCGAACAAGAAGGAATTGATCGCCGAGGTCTTCGAGCAGAACGTCACGGAATTCGCGACCGCCGCCGAGGACGCGGCCCGCCATCCGGACCCGTGGCTCGGACTGGTGCAGTTCTTCGAGTACGCATGCACGCACTTGGCGACCAATCGCGGCTTCAGCGAGGTGATGCTCGAGCTCGAGGACGATATGGACCGCTTCACCAAGGTGCGCGACCGGATGAAGCCGACCATCGCCGCGGTCATCGATCGCGCGGCCGAGGCGGGCGCGCTCGCCCCCGGCGTCGAGGCGAGCGACTTCTTCGCGCTGATCCACATGGTGGACGCGCTGGCCGAGTTCTCCAAGCCGGTGAATCCGACGACCTGGCAACGGTATATGGCGATCGCGCTCAACGGCGTCCGCTCGGATTCGGTGCCGCGGCGCGAACTCAGCGTGCCGCCGCTCACCGACGACGAGGTGGAATTGGCGAAGTCGCACACCTCCTGCGCGGGCCGACGGCGCTGACCGGGACCGATCCAGCGAATAACTAGCGCTCGCCACAGCCGATCCCCTACAGTTGGACGAATGACCAACTCGTGGGTGAACTGGGCGGGCGATCAACGGTGCACGCCCGCCGCCGTCGCCGCCCCACGCGACCCCGACGAGGTGAGCGCGATCCTCACCGGGGCCGCCGCGCGCGGACAGCGCGTCCGGGTCGCGGGCGCCGGACACTCGTTCACCGACACCGTCCTCACCGACGGCGTGCTGATGAACCTGTCGAAGATGAACCGCATCCTCGCGGTCGACGGCGCGAACGGGCTGGTCCGCGTGCAGGGCGGTATCACGCTTCATACCGCGAGCACCGCGCTGCACGCCGCCGGACTCGCCTTCCCCAACCTCGGCGACATCGACGTGCAGACCGTCGCGGGCGCGACCGCCACCGGCACCCACGGCACCGGCGCGACCCTGCAGAACCTCTCGGCGGCAGTCGAATCCGTCGAACTCGCACGCGCCGACGGCACCCGCGTCGAATTGAACGCCGACTCCGACCCCGAAGGTTGGCGCGCCGCACGCGTCGGCATCGGCGCGCTCGGCGTCGTCACCGCCATGACCCTGCGGATGGTCCCGTCCTTCGTCCTCGAAGGCATCGAACGACCGGTCCCGGTCGAGGACGTCCTCGCCGACCTGGACCGATACGTCGACGGCAACGACCATTTCGAGTTCTACATGTTCGCGCACAGCCACCTCGCCCTCACCAAGCGCAACAACCGGGTCGATGTGCTCGAGCAACCGCGCGGCAAGGCCGTCGACTGGTTCGCCGACATCCTCATGTCCAACTACGCTTTCGACGCCATGTGCCATCTCGGCCGGTGGCAGCCGAGCCTGATCCCCTGGATCCACCGGGGCGCGGCATACGCGGGCAGCTACCGCCGCCAGGTCGATCGCTCGTACCGAGTCTTCGCCTCCCCCAGGCTCGTTCGCTTCACCGAGATGGAATACGCGGTGCCGCGCGCGGCCTGCGTCGACGCGATCCGCGAAATCAAGGAACTCGCCAAGGGATTCGACACCCCCATGCCGATCGAGGTGCGCTGGGTGGCCCCCGACGACGCGTACCTCTCGCCCGCACACGGACGCGACACCTGCTACATCGCGGTGCACCAACATCGCGGCGCGGAATGGGAACCGTATTTCCGTGCCTGCGAACAGGTTTTCGACGCCTACGAGGGCAGACCGCACTGGGGTAAACGGCACTTCCAGACCGCGGACACCCTGCGCGAACGCTATCCGGAGTGGGAGCGTTTCGCGGCGGTGCGCCGCCGCCTCGACCCCGGCGGACTGTTCGCCAACGCCTATCTGGAACGCGTGCTCGGGCCGGTCGGCTAGCCGGTCAGATCCTCGCGCGCCGCGAGCAGATCGGCGACCAGCGCGGGCACCGCGACGCCGATGGGTTCGCGGACGACCTCGGTGGCCATCGAATCGTACGGTGTCGGTTCGGCATTCACGATGATCAGGTCCGCGCCGTGCTCGACCGCGATCGCGCACATCGACGCGGCGGGCTCGACCTGCAACGAGGTACCGATGGCCAGGAAGATGTCGCTGGTCTGCGCGGTCAAGGTCGCCTTGAGCAGACTCGCGCGGTCCAGCTGCTGGCCGAACATGATGACGCCCGCCTTGAGGACGGCGCCGCAGTCGGGGCACGGCGGGTCGGGTTCGCCCGCCGCGACGCGTTCGAGGGTCGCGGCCATGCTCGTCGCGTACTCGCATTCGACGCACACCACGTCGAACATGTTGCCGTGGATCTCGATCACCCGATCCGGCGCCGATCCGGCGCGCTGGTGCAGGCGGTCGATGTTCTGGGTGATGATGGTGACCGCGCGCCCGCCGTCGGCGAGTTCGGCCAGCGCCTTGTGCGCCGCGTTCGGCTCGGCGCCCCAGGCCGGATTGTCCCGGCGCGCCTGCCAGGACCGCACCCGCAGGTCGGGGTCGGCGAGGTAGTTGTCGTAGGTGGAGAGCAGTTCGGCGATGGGGTCGGTGGTCCACACGCCGCGCGGGCCGCGGAAGTCGGGGATTCCGGAATCCGTCGAGATGCCCGCGCCGGTCAGTGCGCCGATCCGACCGGGTCGCCCGCGCCACTCGCTCGTCATATCCAGCAGCCTAGCCGGCGCGAGCGGCGGCGACCACCGCCCGGACTTCACGACCGAGCAGAGACGATGAGACGATGTTAGGATAAGTCTCTCATCATCCTGAATTCGGTTGATCGAAGGAGATCGCCCATGACCGCGTCCACGGCAGTCGACCACATCGACGCGCGTGACCTGCCCCCGCGCCGCCCCTTCGCACCCGGATCACGCATGTGGGACGAAACCGGACTGGTCACCTTCTCCCTGACCGCGGGCTCCGCCTTCCTGCTCCAGACCATGGAACCCACCATCTCCGCGGTCGTCGACGAACACTCCACCTTCCGCACCGACCCCACCGGCCGCGCCCTGCGCAGCATCGCCTCGGTGATGATGTGGGTCTACGGCGGCGAGGAAGGCGTCGCCGAGGCCGACCGACTGCGGGCCATGCACGCCCCCCTGAACACCACAACGCCCGACGGGGTGCGACACACGGCGCTGTCGAGCGGCCCGTGGGCCTGGGTATTGCACACGGGCACCTTCGCGTTCACCGAGAACGCCGAATACTTCTCGAAGCGACCGCTCACCGCCGAGGAGAAGCAGGCCTACTATGCCGAGGCCGTGCAACTCCTACGCAATTTCTCGGTGCCGCCCAAGGAGATTCCGCAGGACTACGCCGCCTTCGAGAAATACTTCGAGGACATGGTGGACAACCGCCTCGTCGCCACCGACACCGCGCGCGACTACCTGCGCGTCATCCGCTCGGTCGGCGCGCCGAAACAGCTTCCGCGGGCGCTGGTCCCGGTGTGGAAGGCGGCGCTGTCGCCGGTCGGGAGGTTGCAGCACTTCGTGACCGTCGGTACGACGCCGGACGCCGCGCGGCGCAAACTCGGCCTGGAGTGGAGCGCTGCCGACGAGCGGAAACTGCGGATCATCGGCCGGGTCGTCGCCCACGGTCTGCCGCTGCTCCCGGAACGCCTGCGCTACTTCCCGATCGCCTACGAAGCCCGTCGCCTCGAACGCGATCGGGCCAGGTTGCGCGCGGTCATCGCGCACCGCCCGGTCTGAACCGCGATCGAATCCCCCTCTCGCACCACGCCCGCCGCGATCGGCGGGCGTGGTGTCGTCGTTTCACGGCACGCCGAGCAAGACACGCCGAAGCCCGGCATACCGCCCGCAGGCCGCCACGACGGCGGCGATTCCGGACCGCACCGCCCCTCACCAGCACGGCAATTCTCGGGCTATCACCTACCCGCATACGGCGAGCACGGCCATCGGTGCCCGACGTGACCGGCGATATGCCCGTATCCCTTACGCTACGACAGCGTTTCGACCGAGTGTTCCCCCGAAGATCCCGCACCGGGACGGCCACCCGGCCGCGGGGCACACCACGATACGTTCGATCTTCACACCGAAAGGCGCTCGATGGCCCACACACCCAGTGTGCTGTTCGTCTGCGTACACAATTCCGGATCCTCACCCATGGCCGCCGGATTCCTCACCGCACTCGCCGGTGACCGCATCGAAGTACGAACCGCGGGCAGCGCCCCCGCGGCGAATATCGACCCCGTGGCGATCGCGGCCATGGCCGAGGTCGGCATCGACATCGCCGGCGGCACCCCGAAACAGCTGACCGACGAAGCGGTCGGGCTGTCCGATGTCGTCGTCACCATGGGCTGCGGCGAAGCATGCCCCTACTTCCCCGGCATCAGCTACCGCGACTGGGTCGTTCCCGAAGCGTCGGGACAAGGCATCGAGGTGGTGCGCACCGTGCGCGACCGGATCCGCATCCTCGTGGAGAACCTGATCGCCGAACTGGTGCCCGCGCCGACCCGCTGACCCGGCTGTCCGATTCCTTCAAGACCGCGTCGCGTCGCCCGGCCTACGCTGCCGACATGACACCGCAACTCGACTTCATCGGCATCGTGGTCTCGGATATGGCCGCCTCCCTCGCCTTCTACCGCCGCCTCGGCCTGGAATTCCCGGACGGCGCCGAGCAGGCGCCGCACACCGAGGCCACCATCGCGGGCGGCCTGCGCATCGCCCTCGACACCGAAGCCACCGTGCGATCCTTCCACTCCGAATGGACCCCGCCCCGCGACGGCGGACGCGTCGCCCTCGCGTTCCGCTGCGCCGCCCCGGCCGAAGTCGACGCCGTGTACGCGGACCTGGTCGACGCCGGATATCACGGTGAGCTGAAACCGTGGGACGCGCCGTGGGGGCAGCGCTACGCGGTCGTCAACGATCCCGACGGCAACGGCATCGACCTGTACGCCGCCCTCGGCTAGGCGCCACCCTGCCCCAGACACCACCCTCGGCCAGGCACCACCCTCGTCCCCTCGGCCGAGCACCAGCCTCGGGCTAGCCACCACAGCTCGACCAGCCACCACCGCTCGGCTCAGCACCGCCGCGGGTGAGCAACTCGCCCAATGGCATTCCCGCCAGCTCCCGCACCTCGCGGGACAAGTGGGCCTGATCCGCGTAGCCGGTGGCGGCGGCGGTGTCGGCGGGCGCCGTACCGGCCCGCGCCATCGAGACCGCGCGCTGGAACCGCAGGATTCGCGCCAGCGTCTTGGGGCCGTAGCCGAAAGCCGCGAGCGAACGCCGGTGCAGCGCCCTCGGATGCAGGCCGGTGCGGCGGGCGGTCTCGCCGATCGAGGAACCCGCGTCCAGCGCCGCGACGATGCCGCGCAGCACCGGGTCGGGCGCGGCGACGCGGGACGCGTGGTCCACGGCAAGCGACTCCAGCGCGGTGAGCCGGTCCTCGGCGTCGTCGACCCGCTCGGTGAGTTCACGCACCGTCACGGCGGGCCACAGATCAGCGAGCGCCACCCGCCGGTCCCGTATCTCGTCGGCGGGAACACCGAGTAGGGCGGGCCCGGAACCGGGGAAGAAACGGATGCCCGCGAACTCGGCGCCAACGGGCGCGTCGGGTCGGAAGGCGGCGGTGTCGGGTCCGGCGACGACGAGCAGGCCGTCGCGCCACATCACATCGATGCAGCCGTCAGGGAGCACCGGCACGGCGGCGTCGGCGCCGGTCACCGTGCGGGTCCACAACACCGCACCCGCCAGGCGCGACGGACGTTCGCGATAGGCCGTCTCCACCGCACCCAGGCTACGCATCACCACCGTGGCGCATGTGTCGCCCGCTCAGTTCGGCACGGGGGCGGGGTTCGGCACAGGAGCAACGTTCGGGACCGCAGCCGGGTTCGGTTCAGGAGCGCTCGGAATGGGGGCGGGGTTCGGCACGGGGATCGTGCCTCGGGCCGCGACCAGCACGGTGTGCCGTCCCGCACCCTGGACGCGGGCGCCAGGATCCTTGCAGCCGACGGTCACCTCGGTGGCGGGCTGCGCGGAAAACGTCCACAGCGTGACCCATTCACCACCCGCGATCCGCTCGCGCTTCTTCACATCCGACGACCGTAGATCCTCATTTCGGCCGGTGCTGTCGGTTACCGTGCAGCGCAATCCGGACAGGGCGTCACCCCATTCGGCGGGAGCCTTGATTTCCATGATGGCGTCGGCGGGCACGAATACCGGTCCGGTCTCCCCCACCGCGATGCGCACTCCGCCCTCCTGCGCCTCCGTATGTTGATCGGCCTCCGGCGCGGCGGCCTCGAAGCCAGTGGGTATCGACTCGCCCGACGAGGTCACAGCCGCCTCGGAGGACTCACCACCGGAGCACCCCGCCACCGCGACGGCCAGTAGCGCGGCCGCCGCCATCCAGATCAGTCTCACAGGTCAACCTCTCGTCGCGCCGCGTGACAAGCGCACGGGCAGGATTCAACGATCGAACACAGCGAAAAACATCTTGCGCGGAACACAATACAGTGCTCGAATTTTCGCAATTTGTCGGCAAATGAAATCCGGCGGACTCCGGAAATAGTCGGTCGGCGTGCGGACGCGATCGGGGACTAGGATCGCGCGGGTGGTCGTGACAGCGCCGTCACCCGTCCGCCTTCCAGTCGCCATTCGTCTTGGAGAAACTCGATGACGTTATCCGTCGCATTCCACACACTCGACGTTCCGACTCCGGACGGCGACGCCGACGCCTATCTCGCCCACCCCGACGACGGGCGCGCCCATCCCGGCGTGCTGTTCCTCATGGACGCCTTCGGATTGCGCCCGTGGCTACGCGAAATGGTGGAAACCGTGGCCGCGCACGGCTGCACGGTGCTCGCCCCGAACCTCTTCCACCGCTCCGGGCCGTCCCCGGTGCTCGCCGTCCCGGATTTCTCCGAACCGGACGCGCGCGCGAAGTTCTTCGCCGACCTCGCCCCGATCCGCGCGACCCTCACCCCCGACCTGGCTCTGCGCGACACCGGCGCCTACCTGAACTGGCTCACCGACTCCGAACTCGTCACCCCCGGCGGATTCGGCGTGGTCGGCTACTGCCTCGGCGGGCGACTGACGCTGCGCGTCGCGGGCGAGTACGGCCCGGCCATCGCCGCCGCGGCCAGTTTCCACGGCGGCGGACTGGCTCAGGCGGATCATCCCGACAGCCCCCACCACCGCGCCGACCGGATCGAGGCCGAACTGTTCATCGCGCACGCCTCGAACGACCCCTCCATGCCGCAGGAGCAGATCGAGGTGCTCGACAAGACACTGGAAGCCGCGGGCACCCGCTTCACCTCGGTGACCTACCCCGACGCGGCACACGGCTTCACCATGCGCGATATGCCGATCTTCCGACAGGACGCCTACGACCGCCACCTGCACGACCTGTTCGCCCTCTTCGACCGCAACCTGCCCTTCGACCCGGCCTGAGACATGGCCGCCGTTGGCGCGACAACAGATCGGAGTTCGATGAGCGCGACCGTGGGACACGAGTTGACCTTTGCCGATGTCGAAGCCGCCGCGGCGCGGATCGGCGATCGGATCAGGCCGGTGGTCGTCGCGCCGACCGACTCGCCCACGCTGTGGTTCGCGCTGGAGTTCCTGCAGCACACCGGCACGTTCAAGGCCAGGGGTGCGCTGAATTTCCTGCGGTGGCACCGGGATCGGGACGCGTTGCCCGAGGCGGGCGTCACCATCGCATCGGGCGGCAATGCCGGACTCGCGTGCGCGTGGGCCGCTCGAGCCCACGGCGTCACCGCGACGGTCTTCCTGCCCGCGAACGCGCCCGCCGTGAAAGTGGACCGCCTGCGCGACTACGGCGCGCGGGTGCGGCTGGTCGGTGTCGAGTACGCCGAAGCGCTCGCCGCCTGTCGCGAGTACGCCGAGACGAGCGGCGCGCTCATGTCACATGCCTATGACCATCCGCTCGTCGCGGCGGGCGCGGGCACGCTGATGTCCGAGATCCACCGGCAGTTGCCCGATCTCGACACCGTGGTCGTCGCGGTCGGCGGCGGTGGCCTGTTCGCCGGGGTGGCCACGGCGGCGCGGCGGTTCGGTGTGCGCACGGTCGCGGTGGAGCCGTGGAACTGTCGCGCGTTGGCCGCCGCGCTGGCCGCAGGGCGCCCGGTGGACGTGGAGGTGGATTCGGTGGCGGCCGACTCGCCCGGCGCCCGCAGGGCCACCGCGCTGGCGGTAGCCGCGGCCGATCCCGCGTACACCCGCTCCGTGCTGGTGCGCGACGAGGAGATCCGCGCGGCGCGACGGATGATGTGGGCGCGCCACCGCATCGCCGTCGAGAACGGCGCGGCCACCGCAGTGGCGGCGGTGGCCGATCCCGATCGCGGCTACCGCGCGGAGCCGGGCGAGCGGGTCTGCGTCGTCCTCTGCGGGGCCAATACCGACCCCGCGGATCTGTGAGCTGCGCCTACACGTTGATGACGGCGTTCATGATGGTGCCCGCGCTGGTGGCGACGACACCGCCGATCATGGCGCCCGCCACCATCTTCGGCGACTGGAGTCCGCCGCCGGACCACTTCTCCCAGGCGAATCGGCCGCCCGCGTAGACGATGGCGACGACACCGCCGAGCAGGATGAACCACGTGAAGAAGCGCACGAACTGGAGAATCTTGTCGGCGAGCGGCGGCGCCTCCGGGGTCGGGTTCCCGACCTGCGCGACAACTGTGCCGTACATGTCATATGCCGCAGCGAGAATCATGCTCACAGTCATACCCCTCTAGTGATGGCGCCGAACGGTTCGACAACAGCCGAAGGCGATGGTACTAGCCTACCGCCGGAACTATTGTGGGGCAGCGTGTTTGGAGTGAACAAATACCTACCGGTCTGATTTCTCCGGTCGCCGGACCGCAAATGACGGCGAAACCGGCCGTACGCACGGCGTTTTCGCGGCCGACTCGGCGAATCCCGCTGACCGCGCCGACGAATCACACGCCGGAACCAGCGGGAATCGGCTATCGCGCGGCCGGATCGGAGCAACCTGTCGCGACGAAATCCGCGGCGGGCGACCGTGGTGCGCGGACAGGACGCGGCCATCACGCACGGGCAGAAAGCGCGGCCGGATCGCCCTGCGGCGCGAGTAGGCGACGAGGTATCCCGCGTCCGCTCGGCGATCGCCCGGGCACTCGTTATGCCGAACCCGATCGCCATGCCACGAAACGCACGTCACAAACCGACCTGACCAGTAGGTATCGTGGAACCGGCGATGCGCCTTCGAGTTCCATCCCGCGCATTTCGACGTTCTCAGCAAACTCTCATGGAATGCCACGGCATCGTCTCAGCATCCCCCCGTCTAATAAGTCACGGCTGCCCCGTCCGTGAACACCTCTCACGGGCGGTAGGCAGCGCCAAATCCCGGATCGCGAGCCCGCCGGTCGAGAACCTACTGCGGAACCGCGGGCACCGGAACCACCTCGGGCGTGACCACCGGCTCGCGCCGCGGCTCCCGTTCGACCGCGCGACGCCGAGTGGCCACCAGCGACAAAACCACCAGCAGCACACTCAGCCACACGTAGGTGTCGCCGGTGAAATGCTGCCACGGCGTCCACTGCTCCTCACGCTGATCGCCGTTCGGTAGCCAGTTCTGTGGTCCGTAGACGAACACCGCCGCCGTCACAGCCGTCACCGCATACCACAGCACCGCGCGCCGCCACGGCAATCTGGTGGCGTAACCCGCCATCGCGAACAGCGCGGGCGCGATCCAGATCCAGTGGTGCGACCACGAGATCGGCGAGACGAGCAGGGTGAACACCGCGTTGATGGCCAGTGCCAGCGCGGGCAGGTCGGCGGCGCGGCGCATCGCCGTCACCACGAGGGCGAGCAGGATCGCGCCGAGAACCAGCCACAGGACCGTGAATATCGGCTCGGGCACCTTCAGGCGGGCCAGCACGGCCTGGATGCTCTGGTTGGTGTGGAAGGCCGAACCGCTCAGCCCGTCGACATTGCCGAGTCCGCCGAACCAGTACTCCACCGACGCGCCGGGCAGGATCGCGAAACTCAGCGCGGTCGCCGCGGCGCCCGTCACCGCGGCGGTCACGGCGGCCTTGTAGTCCTTGCGGACCAGGAAGTAGATCACGAACGCGGCGGGAGTGAGCTTGATCGCGGCCGCGATGCCGACCAGCATGCCGCGCCGCCACCGCGGCTTCTCGGTGAGGCAGTCCGCCGCGACCAGCGCCATCAGCAGCAGATTGACCTGCCCGAAATCCAGCGTCGACCGGGTCGGCTCGAGCAGCATGGCCAACGGCGCGGCGCACGCGGTGGCGAACAGGGCGGTGCGCCTCGCGTCGTGACTCGGCCACACCCGGCGCGCGACCAGGTACAGCGTCAGCGCGAGCGCGGCGGTCGAGGTGACGAAGAAGGTGAACGCGGCGGCGTCCCACGGCAGCAACGCGAACGGGCCGAGGAACAGCGCGGCGAACGGCGGGTAGATGAACGGCAGCCCGATGCCGACGGTGGTCTGCGGAAGCTGCCCGTACATGTCGCCGCCGTGGCGGAGGGTCTCCACGCCGAGGCGATACACCTGCAGGTCGATGAATCCGCCGGTGATCTCCTTGCACGGCCAGACCGGCGAGGTGAGACACCACCAGGCCAGGACGACGAGTAGCACCGGGAGAAGCCACATCACGCGCCCGAGACGGCGGTGCGTTGGCTTCGGATTGTCGGCGGCGGGGGAACTACTCATCCGCGGCGACTATACCGGTGGCCTCGCACACATCCGAAGCCTGTCGCGTCCGCGACGAAGCACCGCCCGATAGCCGTAGATTCGCCAGACTCGACGTGTGTGACGTGGCCGATCCGGAATACGCCCGCGACGGGCCGCGGCCGGTATCTTTCGTGCGATGTGCGCACCCGGAGTCGTCCGATCTGCCCACGAGAACGCGGCGCGGCCGAGCCGTCGCGGCCTGCTCGGCGCCCTCGGCGCGGCCGCGGTCGCGACGACCGTGGCGAGCGCCGCGCCGAGAGCCCGCGCGGCCGCACCGCAGCGCGTCATCGATCTCACCCACACCATCGCCCCCGGAATGCCGGTCTGGCCGGGGAATCCGCCGCCGACGCTGCTCCCGGTCGCACTGCACGCCGCGGGCGGATTCGCCCAACACGCACTTGCCATGTGGGAGCACACCGGAACCCATCTCGACGCGCCCGTGCACCGGGTGCCCGGCGGACTGAGCACCGAGGCCATCGCCGCGCCGGACCTGCTCGCCCCGCTGGTGGTCATCGACATCAGCGCGAAGGCCGTCGTCGATCCCGACGCCACTCTCACCCGCGCCGACATCGACGACTGGCAGACCCGATACGGCGCCATCCCGCCGCGCGCCTTCGTCGCCATGTACTCCGGGTGGGAGCGCCGCTTCGCCGACGCGGCCGCGTTCGTCAACCTCGACGGCGACGACGTTCCGCATGCGCCCGGCATCGATCCCGAGGCGGCGCGGTACCTGGTCTCCGACTGCGACGTGGTCGGCGTCGGCGTGGACACCCTGAGCCTGGATGCCGCGACCAGCCCCGACTACGACGCGCACACAGCGATACTCGGCGCGGGCCGCTACGGCGTGGAGATGCTGGCCGATCTCGGCGCCGCACCGGCCTCGGGCGCGACCGTGGTGGTCGGCGCGCCGAAGCACGCCGGTGGTACCGGCGGGCCGTGCCGGGTGCTCGCGCTGGTGTGAGGCGGGCGACCGCGCACACCGCCGGATCCCCCCGGACAGCACCTACGGCGGCCCCTTTCCTGACGCTCAGCAACCGTTCGGCGCAGATTTCACCGAGTCGAAACACACCCGGCGTGTCACAGAAACAGGACCTTCCGATGCTTCACGCGAACCCGTCCGACAAGGGGTACGACAGTGAATTCGGGAGATACCGCCTGGGTGTTGGCGAGTACCGCGCTGGTCATGTTGATGACGCCCGGCCTCGCCTTCTTCTACGGCGGCATGGTCGGCGCCAAGAGCGTGCTCAACATGCTGATGATGAACTTCTGCACCCTCGGTGTGGTCGGCACGCTGTGGCTGCTCTACGGCTACAGCGAGGCATTCGGTGACGACGCGTACCGCGGCCTGGTCGGCGACATGTCGCACGCGCTGTTGCGCGATACCCAGGGCACGCTGTCCGGACCTGCGGGCCACCAGATCCCGACCATGGCCTTCGTCATGTTCCAGCTCATGTTCGCCGTCGTCACCACCGCCCTGATCTGTGGTTCCCTCGCCGAACGCGCCAAATTCTGGGCGTGGATCGTCTTCGCCGTCGGCTGGTGCTCGATCGTCTACTTCCCGGTCGCGCACTGGGTTTTCAACTTCGACGGGTTCACCGACACCGACGCAGCGGGCGTCTCCGACAACACCGGCGGTTGGATAGCCAACGAACTGGGCGCACTCGACTTCGCGGGCGGCACCGCGGTGCACATCAACGCGGGCGCGGCCGGTCTCGCGGTGGCCATCGTGGTCGGCAGGCGACGCGGCTGGCCGCAGAGCACACCGCGCCCGCACAATGTGCCGTTCGTCCTGCTCGGCGCCGCGCTGCTGTGGTTCGGCTGGTACGGGTTCAACGCGGGCTCCGCGCTCGGCGCCAACGACCTCGCGGCACTTGCCTTCACCAACACCACCCTCGCCACCGGGGCGGCCTCGCTGGCGTGGATCATCGTGGAGCAGGTGCGCGACGGTAAACCCACCACCCTCGGCGCGGCGTCGGGGGCCGTGGCGGGGCTGGTCGCGATCACCCCCGCCTGCGGTTACGTCGACCCGGTCGCGGCGGCGGCGATCGGCGCGGTCGCCGGTGTGGTGTGCGCGCTCGCGGTCGCGCTGAAGTTCACGTTCCACTACGACGATTCGCTCGACGTGGTCGGCGTGCACCTGTTCGGCGGACTCGTCGGCACCCTGCTCGTCGGGGTATTCGCCGACGCCGCGGTGAATCCGGCGGGCAGCGACGGGCTGCTGCACGGCGGCGGCTGGCAACAGCTCGCGCGCCAAGCGATCGCGGCGGGCTCGGTGTTCACCTACTCGTTCGTCTGCGCGGCGATCCTGGCCTGGTTGGTGCACAAGACGATCGGCTTCCGTATCGACAAGCACGCCGAGTTCGAAGGCATAGACGAAGCCGAACACGCGGAGACCGCCTACGATTTCGGCACGCGCGCGACAGCGGCCACGGTTCGCGCCACCGCGGTGCGCGTACCGCGACGCGAGGACGGACCGCCGACACCGCGTCCGCCGACACCGCCCGGCGGGACCGAACGCTATCGGCCGCACGAGAATCGGCCCGGGCCTGCACCGGGGCGCGGCTATGCGCCGAATCCGATACCGCCGCGGCGACCGGGTCCGATGTGATCGGCCGACTCGACCCGGTCCGATGTGATCGGCCGACTCGACAGTGGCACGCGCGGTAGGTGGGCACTCGACCGAAGCGCACGCCGGACTCAGCGCGCTCGCGCCGTGACGGTTCTCCTGGCACCGCCCGACCGGGACACCGCGACACCGGACAGGCAGAGCAGCCCGCCGACGATCGCCAGTGGACTCGGCGTCTCCCCCAACGCGAGCCACGCCATCGCCACGACCAACGCGGGCACCGCGTAGGTGGTGACGCCCATCTTCCCGGCCGTCGTGCGCGCCAACGCGTAAGCCCACGTGGTGAAGGCGACAGCGGTCGGGAAGACACCGAGATACAGCACGCTGAGCGTCGAGGTCACCGGCGCGTGCGCGAGCTCACGCACGAGTTGCCCGGTGAACGGCAAGCACGCGACGGCGCCGATCACACATCCGCCGGTGGTGACCTGCAACGCCGAAGCGTGCCGCAGCGCGGGCTTCTGCGCGACCGTGGAGATCGCCCAGGTCGCGGCGGCCGTCAGACACAACAGGACACCCACCGCCGCGTGACCTTCGTCGCCCGAATTGGAGACCCCGACCACGATCGCCCCAGCGAACGAGACAGCCATCCCGGCCATCAGCCGCGCGGGAAACCCTTCCCCGAGCACCAATCCGCCGAGCAGCGCGATCAATACCGGTCCGATGTTGATCACCATCGCGGCCGTGCCCGCGTCGATGTAGCGCTCGCCCCAGTTCAGCGCGACCATGTAGACCCCGAACCACAGCACCCCCGAGATCGCGATCCCGCGCCACGCCGCGCGCGTCGGCAGCCCTTCTCCGGAGATCCGCAGGATGATCACGAGAGCGATGGACGCCGTGAGCAGCCGCCCGAGGGCAAGCGCGCCGGGTGAGAAATCCGTGCCCGCGGAGCGGATGAAGACGAATGCCGAGGCCCACAGCACGACCGTCACCGCGGCGGCCAGGAATGCCGGGCGATCGAGGTCTTTCATGCCGCGCACGCTATAGAACGGGCCGCCGTCGCGCATCCGAATTTCCCAGTTGCGCCGGTCGGCGAAAACTATTACGTATCAGCAGGTTACGGCGTCACGATGTTGCCACATGGATACCTCGCGCGCGATGTCGGCGCGCGTCGCACGCGACCCTCTCCGACGTACCCGCCCGCTGAACCCCCGTGCACGCTTCGACCGGTGCTGCTTTCGGCCGCGTCGTAGGACGCCCCCGCAGGCTCGCACGGGGGCACCGCGTTCGGATCTCACGGGGGGCCACGTTCGGCTCTCACAGAGGGACCGCGTACGGCTCTCACAGAGGGACCACGTTCGAAACTCACGGGGGCCGCCACGTCCAGCTCACGGGGACGCCACGTTCGAAACTCACGGGGGCCGCCACGTTCGGATCTGGCGGGGGCCGCCACGTCCAGCTCTCACGGGGACGCCACATTCGGATCTGGCGGGGACGCCACGTTCGGATCTGGCGGGGGGCCACGTTCCCGCTATGACGCAGATCACCGCGAGAGTCCGTAGCCGCCTTCGGGGGCCGTGAAGGCGTACGAGTGGGCTCGCGGACGGCATCTCGGCTCCTCGCGTGCCGGTATCGTCGGTGAGGCCACATCGTCCGCGGGAGGCGATCCCGCACTCACCCGTCGTTCCGAGGACCTGTTGAAGTACGTGCCCCGTGTGATCCTGTTCCTGGCGATCCCCGCCCTCCTGTTCGCCCTGCCGTGGTGGACGCTGGTGGCCGCGCCCGCCGACGCGGGCGCCTTCTTCTGGATCGGCACCGCCGTCTTCGCCCTCGGCTTCGTGACCCTGCCCGCCTGCATGCTGCTCGGGCACGGCCCGAGGCAATCCGATGCCGCGAGCATCGTCGGCGACACCATGCTCGGCATCGCCTGGGTGTATTTCAGCTGGTCGGTTCTCGGCACGCTAGCGGGCTTCGTCCTCGGGCAGGCGGGAGTCGACGATCCGGCGCCGATAGTCGCGGTCGGGGTATTCGTGATCGCGACCGCGCTGGTCGGCTGGGGTATCGCGGAGGCGAGACGGGTACCGAGAGTACGCACCGTCGAGGTCGCCATCCCCGGACTCGGCGCGGGACTCGACGGACTGCGCGTAGTCGTGGTCACCGACACCCACTACGCGGCGCTGGACAGGCTGCGCTGGTCGGAGCGCGTGGTGGAGACCGTGAACGCCCAGCACCCCGATATCGCCTGCCACGCGGGCGACCTCGCCGACGGTTCCGTCGAGAAACGCCGCGCCCAGGTCGACCCGCTCGGCAAGGTCGTCGCGCCTTACGGACGCTTCTACATCACCGGCAACCACGAATACTTCGGCGATGCCCTCGGCTGGATCGACCACATGACCTCCCTCGGCTGGCAACCGCTACGCAATCAACACGAGATCGTGACCCGCGGCGGCGACCATCTCGTGATGGCGGGCATCGATGACCCCACCGGCGTAGGCCTGCCCGGCCACGGCCCCGACCTCGGCACCGCGCTCGCGGACGTCGATCCGGCCCTCCCGGTCGTCCTGCTCGCCCACCAACCCAGGCAGGTCGCCGAAGCGGCCGCGGCGGGCGTCGCCCTCCAGATCTCCGGGCACACCCACGGCGGCCAGATCTGGCCGTTCCACTACCTGGTTCGACTCGAGCAGCCCGTGGTCGCCGGACTCAGCCGCCACGGCGAACGCACCCAGCTCTACACCAGCCGAGGCACCGGATTCTGGGGCCCCCAACTCCGCGTCTTCGCACCGAGCGAGATCACCCTGCTCATTTTGCGTCGCGAACAGCAGGCCGAATGAGACGCCGACCGATCGGATCGAAAACCGCAGGGCCACATAGGTGCCCGACTACCCATCCGTAGCGACTTTCGCGTCGACGCTTTCACCGCAGCGTGGCGGAGGCACCCCGGACAGCACTCGCAAGTCCGGCACGGCCGCGATCGCACGAGTCCCGCTATCAGCACCGTGCCGCACCGAAGTGGTCACTCGCGATGGGAATCGCGCGGCGCGGAGTACCAGACCGATTAATTCGGTGACCGAACGCGGTCCACATCGATGACACCCGCACCCTGCGATCGCGAGGACTTGATGAGTACCAGCGCACAACCGCCCGTTGTCGACGCCGAAACCTGGCGGCGCGAACTCGACGCTCTGCGTGTCCGCGAGAAGGCCGCGACCCGCGAACTCGACGCCATCGCCGCCCAACGCCGCCGCCTGCCCATGGTGGAAATGCCCGACTACGTGCTCGAAGGCGAGCACGGCCCGACCCGTCTCGCGGACATCTTCGACGGCAGATCCCAGCTGATCGTCTACAACCACATGTGGTTTCCGGGCAAACAGTGGCAGTGCCCCGGCTGCACCGGCTTCACCTCCCAGTTCACCCGCCTGGAGTTCCTCGAAGCCTGGGACGCCCGCTTCGTCGTCGTCACCCAGGGCCCCATCGATGAAGCCCTCGCCTACAAACACCGCGTCGGCAACGCCATGACCTGGTACTCCACCGCCGACAGCCCTTTCGGCGCCGACGTGGGCGCCGCACCCGGCGCAGGCTTCGCCGTCAACGTCTTCCTCCGCGACGGCGACACCGTCTACCGCACCTGGCACACCGACGGCCGCGGCACCGAACAACTCACTCACACCTTCGCCCTCATCGACCTCCTGCCCTACGGCCGCCAAGAGGAATGGCAGGACTCCCCCGAAGGCTGGCCCCAATCCCCCACCTACTCCCGCTGGGCCACCTCCGAACAGGTAGCCGCCCACTACGGCCACCCGAACGCATGACATACCCAGGCCCGATACCCGTTGTCGGGCCTGGGCAGATAGTCAAGCCGTGGCGCCCTCCTTTACCTCGCCCCATAGCGCCGGTTTGCGACCAGAACGACACCTACTGCGCGACCAAAACGACACGGATATAGCGACCATTCGTACACACCATGCCCGACTATTCGGACACACAAGTTGCGACCATTTCGTCATGCGCATGGTCCGATCTGCTAATTTGTAGGTCGGCGCGTCATCCGAACTGTCACCATTGGGCCCGTGGAGTGAGGTGCGTGCAGTGCAGACCCGATTCGGACCCGCGAAACCCCGACGGGCAGAGGCAACGGTGGCCGAGGCACTCACCGATACCCGGGTCGTACTGGTCAACGGCGCTCGGCAATCCGGCAAGAGCACCTTGGTTCGCCTGGTCGCCAAGGATCGGGACACCGAGTGGCGCGATTTGGATGTCGCGTTGACACGCCAATCAGCGATGAGCGACCCCGACGGATTCGTGGAGTCCGTCGACCTGATGGTGATCGATGAGATCCAGCGGGCCCCCGACCTTCTGTTGGCCATCAAAGCGCAAGTGGATGTGGACCCGCGTCCCGGCCGATATCTGCTCACCGGATCCGCCCGTGTTCTCGGATTGCGCGCACTCCCCGACACTCTCGTCGGGCGCATGGAGACCATCGAACTGTGGCCGTTCTCCCAGGGCGAGATCGGCGGCGCCCCCGACGGCTTCATCGACGCGGTCTTCACCACCGGGACGCGATACGCCACAGCACACAGCAACGCCGGGCCGACTATGCCGAACGGATCGTCCGCGGCGGGTTTCCGGAGGCGATCGCGAGAACCAACGACAAGCGCAGGCGCCGTTTTCTCGACTCCTACGTCGACGACCTGATCACACGAGATGTTCGGCAACTCGCCGAAATCGAACGAACAGCCGAGATGCGGACGCTGGTCCGAATGCTCGCGGCGCGCTCGGGTCAACTACTGGTCCCGGGGTCACTCGGCAACGACCTCGGGCTCGTGGCGAATACCGTGAAACGGTATGTCTCGCTTCTCGAAGAGGTCTACCTCATCAAGCGGATTCCGGCATGGTCCCGGATTCTGAGCAGCCGAGCGACCATGACGCCGAAGGTGGCCTTCGTGGATTCCGGAATCGCCGCCGACATCATCGGAACCGACGCCAGGAGCTTGCTCCGCCCCGGCGGCCAGTTCGGCGCATTGCTCGAGGGATTCGTACTGATGGAACTCGCGCGCCAGATCGGTTGGTGCGCGGAAGACGTGAACTTGTTCCATTACCGCACCAAAGATCAAGTGGAAGTCGATGCCGTACTGGAGAATCGGCGCGGCGAGGTGGTCGGCATCGAAGTCAAAGCGGCCTCGACGGTGGGACCCGCCGACTTCCGGCACCTCCGGCACCTTTCCGAGCGACTAGGCGACGAATTCCTTGTCGGCATCGTTCTGCATACCGGCCAACAGACGCTTCCCTTCGGACCGAAGATGCTGGCCATGCCGGTGAGTTCGCTGTGGGAGGTCGCCGCGCCGCACTGAACGCGAGTGCGGCGCACGGTTGCCGAGCGAGGTTGTAGGCATCCATGCGTAGGCTCACCGCGGCGCATTCGCGTGGATTCACTACGATCGCCAATCGTGTCACTCGATCCACGGCCCCGATCGGCGCTCGACCGCGGGCTTCAGTGGGCGACCTTCGTACCCGAGCGGACAGTTCTCGCCGTGACCCACAATGTCACCGCGGCGACCCGGCTGTTCGACACCCTGCCGCTGCTCGCCTGCGACCCGCGTATTCGCATCGTGTTCACCCGCACCGGCTCGTCCGCGTTCGACAGCGGCACCGCGGAATTCCTGGCGCGGCACGGAGTCGAATCCATTCCGTGGGCGGAAGCCGTGCGTCGGGAATTCGATCTCGCGATTTCCGCGAGTTACGGTGGAGATCTGCACGAACTCCGATCACCGTTGATCGTGGTGCCACACGGCATGGGTTACAATAAAATTCTCGGTAATTCGGCATTCGGCCTGTCCGCGGAATGGCTGATGCACGACGGTGCGGTGATTCCGTCCGCGATCGTTCTCTCGCACGCCGAACAACGCGAGCGGCTACGCTCGGCCTGTCCACCCGCCGAGCCGAAAGCGGTCGTCGCCGGGGACATCTGCTTCGACCGGCTACGCGCGAGCCACGGCTTACGTCCGTCGTACCGGCGCGCTTTCGGCCTTTCCGGCGGTCGGAAGCTGGTCGTGATCTCCTCGACCTGGGGACCGCACGCGCTGCTCGACACGGCTCCCGACCTCCCGCTCCGGCTCGCCGAACAACTTCCTGTCGACGAATTCGCCCTGCTGCTTGCCCCGCATCCGAATATCGTCGCCGGACATTCGTCGTGGCAATTCGGAGAGTTGCTCGCGGCGGCGAAACGAGCGGGGGTGACGGTGCCCGACGATGTCGACGCCTGGCGTGCGGCGATCGTCGCGGCCGATCTGGTGGTCGGTGACCACGGCTCGGTTTCTTTCTATTCGACCGCCCTTGGCAATCCCCTGATATTGGCATCCGCGCCGACGCACACCGTCGACCCGAATTCACCGGTCGCACAATTACTGGCCACGGCTCCGGTCCTGGATCCGCACGGGGATCTGCACCGGCAGGTCCGCGACGCCATCGCCACCCATGATCCGAACCACTACTCGGCCATAACGGCGCTCACCACATCGGAGCCCGATGCGAGTCCGGCGATCCTGCGCACACTGATGTATCGCACCTTGGAGCTGACCGAACCGACCGAACCGGCGGAGTTGAGCGCACTTCCGCTGCCGACGGTCACGCTCACCGTTCCCGAGTCCTATCTGGCGGTCGTCAGGGTGGACGCGGAAGGTGTCGCACATCTCACCCGATTCCCGGCCGAGCGGTTGCGCGCACCGGACAGCACCCCGCGCGGGGCGCACCTCGTCATCGGCGTCACCGAACCGCGGCGGCGCTGGCTGCAACTCGCCGACGTCGTCGTGGGGGTATCGGGTCCGGGACCGCGCCGGTGGATCACCGACACGCTGGCCGGTCTACCGGGACTACTGCTCGCCGCGACCCCAACCGAGTCCGGCCGGTGGTGGTTCGGCGACCGGTCGGGAACCATGCTTTCCGCGAGCGGCGACGCACGGGCGTGTCGATCGTTCGCCTCGATCGCCTGCCACCACCTGAGCCGAGGCAAGCGTCTCGCCGAGCTCGGCGGCGAATGGAGGATCGACTGCGCCGGAAGAACATACAGTCTGGTAGTGGCCCCGAGCACCGTATGAACCGCTATCGCGTCAGCCGTTCGCACTCTTCGCGGGCCCGGTTCGCGAGGTCGTCCAGACCGAGATTCGCGTAGATCGCGATCGCCTGCTCGAACCGCGCGCTCGCCGCGCCGAGATCGGCTCGACGCCCGGCTATCTCGGCCAACACGGTGCAGATCTCGGCCTGATCGAAGCTCCGTCGCCGCACCGACATCACCTCGAGGGCCAGTTCGAGTTCGACCACGGCGGAATCGATCTCGTCGCGCTCGGCCAGTTTGCGGCCGCGCCAGTACCGGACCTTGGCGAGGTTCTCGGTTTCGTCCACCGACAGCGCCGAGAATCCCGCGAACGACTCTTCGAGCAGCGGCAGCGCGATATCGGCGGCCTCGGCCTTCGCCCGGTGGAATACCGCGAGCGCGATTCGGCGCGGGTCATCGATCCGGCGGGCGAGTTGTTCGTTGTGGCGCAGGCTGATCCGAGCCTGTTCGATATCGCCTGCCGCCAGTTGCGCCAACCCGAGTCCCTCGTATGCGCTCGCCACGAGTTCGATATTGTCGGTCAGCCCGATCGCGGTGGTGAACGCGGAAGCAGCCGAGTCGAATTCACGCAACCAGTAACGCGCGAAGCCGAGTTGCAGGTGCAGGACCCCTTCGGCGAGCGTATTCGCCGAATTCCTGGCGGCTTCGATGCCGAGACGGTGCAGATCGAGCAGGTCGTCGAGGAACTTCTCCTTCTCGTGGAACGGCCACAGCAGCACACACCACCGAACGACGAGATCCCACTGTCCCGCGTCGAACGCGTACTCGGCTGCCGCGCGCACGCAGCGCCGTTCCGCCGACAACCAGGTGCGGGCCTGTCCCGCGTCGAAGAACCGCGGCGCACCGCCGTTGTCGGAGAACAGCAAACGCCGCCACGGACGGAGCGGGGCGAGCAGTTCGTCGGCCGCCGCGATCCGCTCGTCGTAGTAGCGCAACAGTCGCGCTTCCTCGGCTTCCCGCTCCGAGCTCGCGCGCTCATCGATGTCGCGACTGTGCCGCGCCACCAGCTCGCGAACCCCGTACCGGTCGTCGGTCGCCTGGATCAGATGATTGTCCGCGAGTTCGATCAACCATTCCTCGACCTCGTACTCCGGCGCGCCCAACACCGCGGCGACACTCGACGGGCTCACCACGCCACCGTGCGAACGCAGCCCGAGCACCCGGTAGCAGCGCCGGGCGGGTTCGGTGAGGGCGCCGTAAGCAGCGCCGAAGACCATGTTCAACGACAGTACCGACCGGTGCCTGCGCTCGTCGCGAAGCCGCGTGGCGGTATCCGCGAGCGGCGCCCGCGTGCGCAGCGCCGCTCGGCGGATCATCGACCCCACAATGCTCAATGCCAGTGGTAGGCAACCGCACAGCCGAACGATCTCGACCGCGGCCGCCGACTCCGCACCCACCCGGTCCGCACCGACGATCCCCGCGAGCACCCGCAGCGCCGCCGCCTCGTCCAGCGGCTCCACCACGAACAGCCGCACTCCCTCGGCGTCCACCGGCGTGACAGCACGGGCTTCGGTCACCAGCAGCAGCGACGCGCCGGGACCGGGGCGCAGTGCCCGAACCTGACTGTCGGAGACCACGCCGTCGAGGAACACGATGAGCGACTTGTCAGCTGTCACCGCACGATACTTGGATCGCAGGGCGCTCGGCAGATCCGGAATCTCCTCGGCAGGCACGCCGAGTTCGGCCAGCGCCCAGCGCAATACCTGCGATATCGATTCGGGCTGTTCGGCGTCACCGGAGAATTCGAAGAACAGGCTCCCGTCGGAGAAATGCCGCCCGATCCGATGCACCAACTCCACACCGGTGGCGGTCTTTCCGGCGCCAGGACCACCCGTGATCACCACCGTCTGATTTCCCGCCGCACCGGTGAGCACATGTTCGACCGCGGCGACCAACAACCGTTCGTGATTCTCGAAACGGCTATTGCGTTCCGGCAGGAGTAGATTCGACCTCGTCTCCAACACAGCCACACCCCCGTCGCCCACTACAGTGACCTCGAATACCGAGCACTCTACGACAACGAAACGGCGACGACGATGCGACCACGAGCACTGCTGATCGGCCTCGCCTGCGCTGTCGGCGCGGCCGCGCTGCTGTATGTGCTCTACCAGCTGCCGATCTGGCTCGCCGACGACGAACTCGGGCGCCTCGACACCAAGGACCGTCTCGCCGCCGCGGCCACCCTCCGCGGGCAATTCGTCCCCGTCGTCAGCGTGGTACTCGGCCTGGCCGGTCTCGTCTACACCGCCCGAAAACTCCTGCTCGACAGGGCAAGCCAAACCGTCGACCGCTTCAACACCGCCGTCACCCACCTCGACTCGGACAATCCGGTAACGCGAGGCGGCGGCGCATGGGCGCTGCAAGCCATCATGGACGACGCCCCGCGCGAACGAAACCGAGGCCGCAGACTACTGGCCCATTTCCTGCGCGAACGAACCGCCCACCGCTCTACCGCTGACCTCCCCGGCGACGTCGAAGCAGCCCTCGAAGTACTCCGCAGCCAGCGCCGCCCGGAACGCCGCTACCGCGCCGAAGAACCACTCGACCTCACCGGCCTGCGCGCCCCCCGAGCCGACCTCCACGAATTCCCCCTCACCAACGCCCGCCTCGCCGACACCGAACTCACCGGCGCGAACCTGCGCGCCGCCACCCTCGACGGCGCCCACCTCGACCACGCCAACCTGATCGCCGCGAACCTCACCGACGCATCCCTGAAAAACGCCCACCTCCGCGACGCCCGCCTCAACAACGCCACCTTGACCAACGCCGACCTCACCGGCGCCGACCTCACCCGAGCAACCCTCTCCGCCGCCGACCTCACCGGCACAATCCTGATCGGCGCCAACCTGACCGACGCCATCGGCCTGACCACCCGACAACTCGAACAGGCCCGAACAGACCCCACAACCCGACTCCCCTCCCCCGACAACTGACCGCACCAGCTCGACGACGAACTTCAACCACGTCCGCCTGCCGACCCGGCACGGAATCGGCAAACCGGAGCCATTGAAGGGTGACGAGTCCGGATACTGGTCTCGCCGCATCAACGACGAACATCGCCTGATCTACGCCGTCTCCGAAAACCGCATCCTCATCGCCCAGGCCAGATATCACTACTGACCGAATAAGCGGTCAGTGCCGTCCTCGGTTTTCAGGTGAAACTACTGTGATACCGAGAAGACTTCGAGGCACTCTTGCCGCGACGCTGATTGCGACAGCTCTTTTCGGCGCCGCGTGCGGTACCACGGAGAGCGAAACTCCCACAGCTTCTTCGAGTTCCACGACACCGCAACCGCCGCGTCAGGACGCGGGCCACGCCCGGATCGACCGGCTCGTCGGCGAATGGACCGCCGAGAATTCGACCTACGTTGCGGGCGGCACCCCGGACAAACCGCTGGTCGCCCGCGACGCGGTGTCACGATGGCGGTGGATCACCAAGACCGGCAACAACTTCCTCAACGAACACGCGTCGGCGCCGCATCGGGTGAGGCGTATGCTGACCTCGACTCACGAGGGGGACACCACGGCGGTGGGTGATTGTCGGTAGGACCGGTGACGCACCGATGTCGGGCCCGTCTCGTACTCGTTCGCATCGACAGGAATCACCGACATGACCTATCAGTTCACTGTCGTTCCCGACGACATCGCCGAAGCAGCAGACGAACTGTCCGATCTCGGCGCGGGCAGCACGAAAGCTGTCGACTACGCGAGGAACCACCTGAATCTCGAGGGCAACGCCGGCGTGGTCCTGAAACCACTCATCGGCGTACTCAAGGAAGCCTGTGACGAGTTCGCGACCAACTACACCCGACTCGGCACGAGGACCAGCGAGGCCGCCGCCGAACTGGCGAAGGCCGCGACGATGTACCGCAACCT
Source organism: Nocardia bovistercoris (assembly GCF_015674855.1). Classification (GTDB taxonomy): domain Bacteria; phylum Actinomycetota; class Actinomycetes; order Mycobacteriales; family Mycobacteriaceae; genus Nocardia; species Nocardia bovistercoris. The sequence continues at coordinate 158,344 of NZ_JADMLG010000002.1, forward strand.
CGACCGCAACAGGGCCGAAGCCCTCGACCGGACCTACCCGGCGAAGGGCGGCAAATGACCTGCTCGATCTCGTCGGGGGCGATATCGGAATGTCCCGTCATCTCGCGAAGGCGATGAGAATCATCGCGGACAGCCCCGGCGTCGACCCCGATCTGAAGGCGCAACTGGGCGAAATCATGCGTGGACAGGGCAACTTGCACGATCTCATGCACAGCGACGCGTTCGCGCGCCTCACCACCGCGGCCATCCCCCCGGCACTCGTACGGGTGGCGGCCATGTCCACCGAGGAGATCGAGCGCAAAGCCGCTCTCGGCGAGGCGATCCTGGAGAGCTACCGCAACCAGCCATCCGAAACCGCACTGCCCGGAGACCCACTCCCCGACACCCCGACCACACCCCAATTGGCGAGCCGTCCCCAACCCTCTACGAGTCCCGTGATCGCAGGAACCCGCAAACCGAACCGTGATCGCGTCGTCACCCCTGAGGAAGACGACGAGGACGACCTGTACTTCCGCGACCGCAATCAACACGGGTGGCTCCGATGAGGCGCATCACCCCGCGCGGCGAACGCTACCGCCCCAACAGCGGCGGCTTCGAGACCACCGCACAGCCATCCGAACCACTCACCTACCAGCGGCCCCACACCCACGAAAGCGACGTGACCGTCCGCCTGCGCCGATGCCGCGAACCGCTGCCGAACACAGCAACGCTGTGGCTCGTGACCCCGCGGCGACTACGTGTCGAACCTCTCGAACTCGAACTCGCCCAGCCGCTGCCAGACGTGTGCGCGGTCCACGGTCGACCGGCTTCCGCGCGCGAACCCACTCGAACCTACTTGTACGACACCGACATTCACCCTCGCTTCCATCGCACGGCCGTCGAACGGGACCTGGCCAAGGTGATAAGGCTGAGACCGATCGAGACAGCACCCGTTTCCACGATCGTCGTCGGTGAGTGGCCGACGTGCGACCGCTGCCATCGCACATCCCTCCGCTACAAACGCCTCGCCCTCGCACTGCTGTGGTTGATGGCCGCCGACCTCGTCGCCCTGGTGATCGCCGTTGTCGCCGATATCGACGCACTCATCCCGCCCCTGGCACTCGGCCTACTTCCCGGTTCGTTCCCGTTGGGACTGGTGGCGCTCATTCTGCTGCTGAAGAAGAGTTCGAAACGGGTGACTTTCCGCCCGATCTACGACGAGCGCTTCGCGTTCATAGCCGCGCACGCGAATTTCCGTGCGGCGCTGAACCATCCCCCTCCCGACAAGCACGGCCCGCCTTGATCCGCCGCAGATCCTCCCGCTGCGGGAGATGAGCCTGCGATCTGTATCGACCGCCCGACAGCGTCGCCATCCGCCACTTACCAGTTCGCACGTTGTTCCGTCTGGCTCTCCATCGCACCGGCCCAGCCGTCTACGACCGCTGCACCTAACTCGGGCTTGCCCAAGCCGACCTGGATGAACTCGCCCAACCGGGCCGAGCGTCTTACATTTGTCGCATACTTGTACCATGGCCGCGACAATCACTTTCCGCCCCAGCGCCGACGACGAGCGAATCATCGACCGCGCACGCCACGGCGACGAGAACACCACCGATGTGATTCGACGAGCCCTGCGGCTGTTGGACCGGGAGGAATGGCTACAGCAAGCCAGGTCCGACGCCGACCGACTGCGCGACGAAGATCTCAACAACGAGCCGGAAGCGTGGTAGTGCTCATTCGCGGTGCCGTGCACAAGGTCGACCTCGGGGAAGCCAAGCGCGGACACGAGCAGCGCGGCCGGCGCCTCGGCGTAGTGGTCAGCCCCTCGGATTGGCTCGGTTCGACCGTGACGATAGTCCCGACATCCACATCGGCGGGCGGCTCGGTATTCCGACCGCTCGTAGAGATCAACGGCCGAGAGACCAGACTTCTGGTCGACCAGATCCACACCATCGACACCGACTACCTGAAGGATCAGGTGGACAACCTGACCCGCGACGCCATGGCCGAACTCGACGACACACTCGGCAGGTACCTCGGAATCCACTAGAAGACAACACGTTCCCACGCGGCCCGCTCGACATCGGCGATATCCAGCCAACGCCGAACCTCCTCGGCGATCTCGTCGGCGGCATCATGAGCTGTTCATCATCGAGATCGAGCCTGAGGTGCGGGGCTGGGGGTACTGACCGCCAGACACTTCCTCGAAGTCGACGAGTACGTCGGAATACTCGCAGAACAAGCCGAGTCGCTCGGGGACCCGGCGTCGTCCACCACGAGTGCATCGGGATCGACGAACCGGGCCGCCTACCCGGTCAACCGAGCCGTGACCTGGGTGTGGTCCCACGTCGAGGTGGTCACTAGACGCGGCCCCGTTCATCCACCGGGCGGCCCCGATACTCCTGCCACGCCGCGACGAGTTCGCTTCTGGCCCCGTTCGGATGCGCTCGATGCCACGCGCGGGTGAAACGGTTGTACTCGAACTGGGAGTCGATACTCTTCTCGCCCTGATCTCGAGACCCGTACCAGTGCTCGAGGCCGTCGGCGAGAGTGCGGGAACCGTCGGCTCCGGCGAAGAACTCGCGCATCGGGGCGTCGAAACAGAAACCGGGACCGACCTGTTCGGTGAACCACGCCCGCAGGGGCTGACTGCACCGCTGCCCGACCGGAATACGCGAGCCACCATCGAACGGTGCGCGAAGCTGAGCGCCTGCGGCCGGTGGCGGCGGCGCGGGCTCGGTGAAGGCGACGCCGTCGAGAGCCGCGGCGATCCGGTCGGTCAACAGTTGCTTATCGCCGGTGGCCCGAATACCCGACGTGCGCGCGAAATCCGCCAGTTCCTGCTTGAGCCAGTACCAACGACGCAACTCCGCCGCGTCCAGTTCCGAGGACAGCGCGGGACGTCCCGCATCAGATTCACCCACACCACGCACTCTATCGACCCCCACCGACAACCCTGGGGCATCCGCGAGGCCCATCACCGACGCCGGATCACGACCAACCGCCGTAGTTGTCGGCACGCCCGAGAACACCGACCACTCGAGCCCACAGCTGCGAGACGGCAAGGCGACCGGCACGGCTACCTTCCCGCGCCTGACCGCGCACCAACTGAGGCACACCGCCGCATCGCTCATGAGCGGCCCGCACGTGAAGACCGTCCAACGTCAGCTCGGACACAAGACAGCGACGATGACGCTCGATAACTACGGCCACCTGTTCGAGGACGATCTCGACGACGTCGCCGAACGTATGGGCGAAGGGCTGCGCGCCGCCGCTGCGAAGTGTGGGCAAATGTGGGCACGGGCACCGCCAGGGACAGCGCAGCGGCATGAAAAAAAGCCCCTCACCTGGGCTTCAGGTGAAGGGCCTCGAGCGGACCTCGCGGGAACCTACTCGAACCAGGCCCACCCGACGCAACCACAGACGCGGGGGTCCGGGGGGCGAAGCCCGCCGGGTGGGGCGTGGGGGCTGCGCCCCACAGAACACTCAGCGGAACGAGAAAGGCCCACGCCCTCCGTGGGCATGGGCCTCGCACTCGTGGACCTTGCGGGAACTTACTCGAACCGGACCGATATCTTGCAGCGCCTCGCTGAGGTGCAGGAACGGATCGAGAAAAGCGGACCGCGCAGGTCCCAGGGATCACGGTCACAGACATCGGGTGGGCCGAAGAAGCAGCTGAGCCCTGACGAAGTCGCCGAGATCATCGCCAAGTACGAGGCGGGAGCGTCGATGGCTCGGTTGAAGGTCGGGCACCACATGGCCAAGCGGACAGTGGCCAAAGTACTGCGAGACAACAGGGTTACGATCCGACCACGAGGAGGGCAGCGCCGCTTGGGTGGCGATTCCTGCAGCGACAATCCCGCAGGCGGGCTACTGCCGCCAACCCGCCGACCCGAGGCGACGCCTTGCAATATGTTGTCGACGACATATACAGTCGCTGTCGTGGGTGCACTGTTCACCATCGAAATCGAGCCCGAGGTGCGGGACTGGCTTGAAGCACTGCCAGCCAAGCACTTCCTCAAGGTCGACGAATACGTCGGCCTGCTCGCCGAACAAGCAGAGTCGCTGAGCGAACCCTTCGCCCGATACCTCGGCGATGGGGTCCGCGAGCTACGCCCGACACTCGACGGCGCTGCCATCCGTATCACCTATTGGCTCGCTCCAAGACGACGGCCATCCTTCTCACAGTGTTCCGCAAGACCCGGATGCGAGAAGACGCCGAGGTCAAACGTGCGAAACTCGCCCAACAGACCTGCCAGGCAGAACACGAACCCGCCCACCAGGAATTCATCCGCACAATCGAGAGAGGAGAACTGGACCGATGAGCCATGCACACTGGAAGAATCTCCGTGAACGCAAACTCGCCAAAGGCTACACAGAACCCGACAATGTCACCGAGGCCCGACGTGAAATCCGGCTCTCCATGGCACTGGCCAAAGCCGTCTACGACCGCCGGACCGAACTCGGACTCACACAAGCCGACCTCGCCGAACGCGCCGGACTCACACAAGCCAAGATCTCGCGCATCGAAGGCTCCGACACCGTGCCGACCCTGCCCCTGCTCGCCAAACTCGCCGACGCCCTCGACGCCACCCTCAACATCGCCCTCGACGCCGACGACACCCGAGTCAACTTCACCAGCCACCACACCGACGCAGCCTGAAATAAGAGAATGCTCGGCGAAACCTGTAAAATCGGCTATAAGAATAACATCCTGAGCGCTGTTATTGATGAACCGGTTCATCAATAATGTACGAAGCCGACTTGACCGTCCCACGTTCCTGCAGTAAAGCGCAGCCGAGCCTCCTCCTTTGATGTGTGCGACACAACGTTCCGACGTCCGTTTCCGCAGAAAACTGATTCAGCTTGGGGTAGCCAATGGTATTAATTCTCCACAATGTCGAAGATCCGCGCAAACCGTGTGGCGGTGCCGAGTCTCCCGGCCATTACAATGGCGCGCTGGCAACTTCCCTAGGATTCGCCCATCAGACTGTCACACGTACTCAAGCACTGACAAACTTTGCCCAGACGCGCAATGGGCTGGCGATAGCATACGAGATAGTGTTTTCACCGCCACACTCGTGGTCCATAATGTGGGGGCTAAGCGAGTCCGACACGGTGCAGTTGATGGAGAAGGCATATTCTGCGGCAATTGATCGGACCATGAAGTACGTCGAGGAACAGCTGTCGTATACACGCCGCGGACCCAATGGGGTAAGACAAATCGATGCAAGCCTGTTATGGGCGCAGTTCGAGCATTTCTCCGATAGACGTGAACGGCCCGACCGGCATACACACGTAGTAATCGACACGACGGTGCGTGGGTCCGACGAACATTGGGGTCAGCTCGATGTGCGACCGCTTAGAAACAACGCGGAAGCCGGGACGTTTCAAGCAATATTTGAGTCGGCGATTGCAGCCCACAGCAGCCAAATGGTTGGCCTTGCCTTCGAGGAGAGGGCAGCCTTCGAACCAGGCGAAAAAACTCGGTTCGAAGTTGCCGGTGTGCCAGATGAGCTGATAACCAACTTCTTCGGTAGATCTGTATCCAGCTGGCAAGAATCAGACTGGCAAGTCCTTTGACGGCTATTCGAGTAGCGCAGAGCCTTGCTGATGAGACAAGAGGACTCGGCGCAAGCTCGGGGTGCAAGATGACGACGCTCGACGCTACGACCACCTGTTCAACGGCGACCTGAACTTATGGCCGATCGGATAGGCGTCGGCTATGCGCACCGCTTTATGAACCGAGGGTGATCGTATCCCAGCATGAAAGGCCCCTCACTCAAGGTTCGAGTGAGGGGCTTCGAGTGGACCTCGCGGGAACTTACTCGAACCAGGCCTACCCGACGCAACCACAGACGCGGGGGTCCGGGGGCGAAGCCCGCCGGGTGGGGCGTGGGGGCTGCGCCCCCACAGAACACTCAGCGGAACGAGAAAGGCCCACGCCCTCCGTGGGCATGGGCCTCGCACTCGTGGAGCTGCCGGGAATCGAACCCGGGTCCTCCGCCGTGTCTTCAGGGCTTCTCCGTGTGCAGTTCGCTGTGTCTCTACTCGGATCTCCGGGTCTCACGAACAAGCTCGGATGACGATCCCAGTCGCTGTTGGATGTCCCGTCCGGCTCCGCGACCGAGTCGGACGGTGATTCCCTCTAGCTGATGCCAGGCCCCGGGCCGAGGGACGGGCCCGGACTGACAGAGACGACCTGCTACTTAGGCAGCGAGGGCGTACTCGCGCTGATGAGAATCGGCGCTTAATTGGTTGCAGCGACGCTTACGGTGGTCTCTTGCCTGCACCGACACGCTTCCCCTGAATCAACGTACGCAGTCGAAACCGTTCAGCCCCGTACGTGCCCGCGCCTTGCGGGCTAGTCATAGTAACACTCGACCCTACCCCGGTCATTCCCATATTCCGTGCCTCGCGAACCGCTCCGGCGGGACAATGGGGCCGGGTACTGTTCCGATCGTTCGTGCCGGGGTGAAGGGACCCGGGCGGATTGTTCTGAGGGAGCAAAACCATATGGCAATCACACGTGGCAGGCGGTGGCTGGTCCGCGGCGCGGCCGTGCCGTTGATCACCGGTCTGATCCTGGCCGCCTGCTCGACCGAACCCGACCGCAACGCCGGTCCCGGCGTGACGAGCGCGCCGTGCCCACAGGCGGTGCACAAGGACACCGGTTGCATCTACCTGGGTGTGCTGTCCGCTCTCGGGGGTGGACCATATGCGGTGCTCGGGAAATCGTTGCAGGAGGGGCAGATCGCGTTCTGGAACGAGGTGAACAAGGCGGGCGGTATCGACGGGTACGAGGTCGACATCACCAAATACGCCAGGGATACCGAATACGAGCCGCGCAAGCATGCGGAGCAGTACACGCAGATCGAGCCGAACGTGCTGGCGCTGGCCATGAGTCTCGGGACCTCGCAGACGCTGTCGGTGCTGCCGAGGATGGATGCCGCGAATATGATCGCGGCGGCCGGAACGCTGTGGTCGGGCTGGCAATATCGCGACACCGACATGAATCTCGTATTCGACGGCAGCTATTCCTATTGCACGGAAGCGATACTCGGCCTCGACTGGTTCACCAAGAACCACTATCAGCCGCACAATCTCGCGATCGTGGCCTTCCGCGGGAATTACGGCGCCGACTACGCGAACGGCGTGCTGAAGTGGGCGGGCGAGAACGGCTCGCGGGTCGATACGCGCATCGACACCGGGCCGAACAGCGAAGTGGGCAACCAGAGCCGTGCCGTCACCGAAATACTCTCCAAACCAACGGATCTCGTCGCGCTGGCGACCGGGCCTGTCGAGACCGCGGAAATCGTCGGCGCGCTGACCGCCGCGGGCTACACCGGCCGTTTCCTCGGCTCGGCGGCTACCTGGAACGGTGCGCTGCTGCAAACGCCGGTGGCTCATCAGCTGTCGGCGCTCTACAACTACACCTCGCCGGTCGACGGCTGGGACGGCGTGAGCAAAGGCGCGCAGCACGCGCGGGCCGCGGCCCCGCGAGAACCGACGAACTGGGGATACAACCTGGGTTGGGCGGTCTCGTATCCGATGAAGGCGGCCCTCACCGCCGCGGCCGCGCGGGGCGGCTTCAACCGCGCCGCGCTGCGCCGAACGATGGACGATCTCACCGTCGACTCCGAGGGTATGGCGAGCGTCACCACCTATGGCGGGCCCGGACCGAATCTCGCCGCCCAGCAGGCGGTGGTCAATACTCCCGATCCTGACGCGCCACTCGGCTCGCGCACCCTCGACCCCACCTACCACGGCGCCACGCTGGAGAAGATCACCCTGACCGGCCCCTGCGCCGCACTCTGATCGCCGAGGCCCGCGAACCCGACGCTCGCGGGCCTCGGCGATTCCCTACCGCATTCCCTTCACCCGGCGCCCGATCTCCCGCGTGACCTCACGCTCGGCCGTTCGCCGCGCCAGATCCTGGCGTTTGTCGTAGTCCTGCTTACCCTTGGCCAACGCCAGCTCGACCTTGACCTTGCCGTCGGTGAAATACATCGACAGCGGCACCAACGTCTGATTGCCTTCGCGGGACTTGCCGACCAGCCGCTCGATCTCGCTCTTGTGCAGCAGGAGTTTGCGCACCCGCCGCGGCGAGTGATTGGTCCACGTGCCGTGGCTGAACTCGGGAATGTGCAGACCGCGCAACCACACCTCACCGTTGTCCACCGTGGCGAACGCGTCGACCAGGGATGCCTTGCCCTCGCGCAGGCTCTTCACCTCGGTACCGACCAGCGCGATCCCGGCCTCATAGGTGTCGAGGATCGTGTAGTTGTGCCGCGCCTTGCGGTTGGTCGCGATGACCTTGCGCCCCTTCTCCTTCATAACGGTCAACTGTAAGTGACGAGGCAACCGGATTATTCCGAGGTGGATGTCGCCGGGCGATGCAGGTGACTCAGCGCACCGTGAGGTAGAGGGCGAGGACGGCGATGAAGGCGGCGGTCAGGAGCAGGGTGGAGAGTCTGGGGCGGCCCAGGCGCGGCGGGCTGCGTCTGCCGAGCCACACCGACTCCACCGCGGGGTCCAAGGCGTGGCGCGGCGGCGGCCCGTCGGGGGTCTCGGCCTGTGCTGGGCCGGATATCCCGGAGTCGTCGGAGTCTTCACCCATGTGTGCACCGTAACCCCGGTGAGCGCGATCGCGCCCGGTTTGGCGGGCCGGTTTCCAATGCCGTTGCTATACAGTGACGTTCCCGAGCCGGTCCGCCGCCCAGCCTCAGGCGATCGCCCGCTGGAAGGCGACCGTGCCCGCACCGGTGGCGAGATCGGCCGTGACCACGCGCAATTGGATTCCGGAGCGATCGAGGTCGAGCACCATGAATCCGAGTTGGTTGTAGTTTTCGAACAGGGCGGGATGGCCACCGCCGCCGCGCCTCGGTTCCGCGCCTGTGGTTTTCGCGGCCGCGCCGGAGATCAGCTGGCGGGTGCCCTTGGACTCCGGGGTCGGCTCGAGCACTTGGAGCGAGTGATCATGGCCCGACAGGATGAGGTGGCAGCGCCCGACCACGTGTTCGGTGAAGAACCGCTGCACGTGGACGCCGTTGATGGGCTCGATGGGCAAGCCTTCGTAGTTGCCCGCGTCGCCGTGCGATCCGTTGCTCAGGTAGGGGTGGTGGGTGCAGGCGATCTTCCAGGTGGCCTGCGACTCTGCGACGGCGGCGTCGAACCAGGCGCGCTGGGCGTTCATGTATTCGCCGTCGACGGACCAGTACGGCGACAGCACCGGCGGTATGAAGGCGGCGAGCGGATTGAGGTCGAGGACGAAGAATTCGACCACCGGATTCTGTTCCGGTACCCGCACCGAGTAGTAGCGGCTCGGCATCCACCAGCGCGCCGAATTCGCGTGGTATTCGACCTCGTGGTTGCCGCGCAGCAGCCAGCCGCCGTCACCGGGGAACACCGAGCTGGTGTCGTGGTTGCCGAGGACCATGGCCCAGGGCAGATCCAGGCCGGTGTTCGGGTTCTCGAACTTGTCGGTGAACTGGATGTCGGTGGCGCTGTTCGGCCCGGTCTCGTAGATGTTGTCGCCGAGGCCGAGCGCGAGCGAGAACGGCGAACGGCCGTGGTATTCGCGGGCCGCGTCGGCGACCGCCCACTGCGTCCTGGTGCCGGTGCCCGCGTCACCGGTGACGAGGACGCGCACCGCCCGCCCGGTCGGCATCGGGTACTTGGCGACTCCGGCCGCCACCGGCACCGCCTGCGCGGGCGAGAGACCGACCAGTGTCGCGCCTGCCGCCATCGCGGCGGTTCCCGCCAGCAGTTCGCGGCGGCCGATGCCGTGCACGTTGCTCACCCGATGCCCTTCGGTCGGTCCGACAAGCCCGTAGATCCGCACTCATTCTGGACGATCGACCAGGAGAGGTCCACGCCCGGGGACGACAGTTCACCGACTGTCTATCCGATGACCACCGCGCTCCGTCACGCCGCGGCCACTGTCTCGAGTACGCCCTCGCCGTATTTGGCGAGCTTGTTCTCACCGACACCGCTGACCGTACCGAGCTGAGCCAGGCTGTTCGGCTTCGACGCGGCGATCTCGCGCAAGGTGGCGTCGTGGAAGACGACATAGGCGGGGACGCCCTGTTCCTTGGCCGTCGCGGCCCGCCATTCCCGCAGCTTCTCGAACAGCGCCATATCCTCCGGGGCGAGGTCGACGGCGGCCTTCGGCGTCTTGCCGCTCTTGGGCGCGCGCGCCGGTTTGGCGGCGGCGCGCTCCACCTCGCGACGCAGACGGACCTGCCGCCCGGAGAACAGCACGTCGTTACTGGCCTCGGTGAGGGTGAGCACGCCGTATTCGCCGTGCACCGCGAGCAATCCCTGCGCCAGGAGTTGGCGCGCCACACCGCGCCATTCGGTGTCGCGCAGGTCGGCGCCGACGCCGAAGACCGACAGTTCGTGGTGGGCGTGCTGCTGGACCTTGGGATTGGTCTTGCCGAGCAGGATGTCGACGATATGCCCGGCGCCGAAGCGCTGCCCGCGCTCACGATCCAGCCGCAGCACCGCCGAGAGGAATTTCTGTGCGGCGACGGTGCCGTCCCAGGATTCCGGCGGGGTCAGGCAGGTGTCGCAATTTCCGCACGCGGCCGCCTCGGACTGGCCGAAGTAGGCGAGCAATTGCCCGCGGCGGCATGACACCGTTTCGCACAGCGCGAGCATGGCGTCCAGATGCAACTGCAACTGCCTGCGATGGGCCGCGTCGCCCTCGGAATTGTCGATCAGCTTGCGCTGCTGCACGACGTCGTTGAGGCCGTAGACCATCCACGCCGTTGACGCAAGGCCGTCGCGGCCGGCGCGGCCCGTCTCCTGGTAGTAGCCCTCCACCGATTTCGGCAGGTCGAGATGGGCGACGAAGCGCACATCCGGTTTGTCGATGCCCATGCCGAAGGCGATGGTGGCGACCACGACAAGCCCGTCCTCGCGCAGGAACCGGGCCTGGTTCGCGGCCCTGGTCCGATTGTCCAGACCCGCGTGATAAGGGATGGCCGGGACGCCGTTCTCGGTGAGGAACGACGCCGTCTTCTCCACCGAATTGCGCGACAGGCAGTAGACGATGCCGGCGTCACCGGGATGTTCGGTGCGGATGAACTCGAGCAGCTGCCGTTCGGCGCGGTTCTTCGGCTCGATGCGGTATTGGATGTTGGGCCGGTCGAAGCTCGAGACGAAACGCCGAGCCGAGCCGAGGTCGAGCCGCTCGATGATCTCGTCGCGGGTCTTGGCCGTCGCCGTGGCCGTCAACGCCACGCGCGGCACCTGCGGCCAGCGTTCGTGCAGCACCGACAGCGCCAAGTAGTCGGGCCGGAAGTCGTGACCCCACTGCGAAACGCAGTGCGCCTCGTCGATCGCGAACAGCGAGATCTTGCCGCGCTCGAGCAGTTGCGCGGTGGCCTCGGAGCGCAACCGTTCCGGAGCGAGGTACAGCAGGTCCAGTTCGCCCGCGACGAACTGCGCCTCCACCATCCGACGCTCGTCGGGGAACTGGGTGGAGTTGAGGAAGCCCGCGCGCACACCCAGCGCGCTCAATGCGTCTACCTGATCCTGCATGAGCGCGATGAGCGGTGAGATCACGACACCCACACCCGGCCGCACCAGCGCGGGAACCTGATAGCACAACGACTTTCCGCCGCCCGTCGGCATGAGGACCAGCGCGTCGCCGCCGTCGATCACGTGCTGCACGATCTCGCGCTGATCGCCGCGGAAACTGTCGTAGCCGAAGACCCGCCCTAGGACCTCTTGCGCTGCACCGCTTTCGGAATGGGCGAGGGACTCGCTGTCGATCAGCGATGCGGATGTGGCGTCGGGTGGAGTCACGCGGCCCATCCTACGAGCGCCCGCCGACACCCGCCGCCGACGGCGGGTACGCGACGACGGCGAACGCGAAAGTTGTCCACATGTGGACAAAGTCGCGTCCGCCGCGAGCGAAGACCTATTCCCGCACGTAATAACGCAGAGTGGCGTACGCGGTGACCGCCGCGAAGACGATGCCGACGGGCGCGATGGTCAAGGCGACGATCGCGATGTCGTCGCCGGTGATCCGCGGGAAGACATTGCTGTCGAACAGCGGGCCGAGCGCCCGGTCGATCACCAGCGGGCGCGCGATGAGCAGGCCCGTGATCGCCAGCAGCGAACCCGTCAGCGCCGCGACCACGGCCTCCAATAGGAACGGCAACTGCGTGTACCAGCGGGTCGCGCCGACCAGACGCATGATGTTGACCTCGGTGCGGCGGGTGAACGCGGCGATCTGCATCATGTTCGCGATCAGCAACAGCGCGGCCAGCGCCATCACGACGGCCAGACCGAACGCCGCGTTGCGCAGGCCGTCGAACAGGCGAAGCAGCCGGTCCACGAACTCGCGGTCGTTGGCGACCGTGCGCACCCCGTCGCGATTGTGGAACGCCTCGTAGATGTGCTCGTACTGATCGCCGTCGGTCATCTTGACCCGCATGGACGCGGGCAGCGGCGTCTCGGAGATGTACTGCACCATCTCCGGCTGGTCCTCGAACAGCTTCTTGGCCTCCTCGAGTGCGGCCGCGCGGTTGAGGAACTGCACGCTGACCACGCCCGAGGTCTTCTTCATATCCGCCAGCAGCGACCGGCACGGCTCGGCCGCGCAGTCCGGGTCGTCGGCGGAGATCGCGTCGTCCAGGTAGAACCGCACCTCGAGGCGGCCGGTGAAGTACTGCTCGGTTTTGTCGGCCATCCGCACCGAGAGCAGTCCGCCGCCGAGCATGGCCAGCGAGACCGCGGTGGTCAGGATCATCGCGATGGTCATCGTCACATTGCGGCGCAGGCCGGTGGAGACCTCGCGGAACAGGAAACTCCCGCGCATTATCGACCGACCCCGTACACGCCGGTGGCCTCGTCGCGGACCAGCCGTCCGTTTTCGAGTTCCACCACCCGCCTGCGCATCGCGTCGACTATGTGGTTGTCGTGGGTCGCCATCACCACCGTGGTGCCGATGCGATTGATCCGCTCCAGCAGCATCATGATGTCGGCGCTGGTGTCCGGGTCGAGGTTGCCGGTCGGCTCGTCGGCGAGCAGGACCAGCGGACGGTTGACGAAGGCGCGGGCGATCGCGACCCGCTGCTGCTCACCGCCGGACAACTCGCTGGGCAGCCGATCCGACTTGCCGCCGAGCCCCACCATGTCGAGGACCTCGGGCACGGTGCGGTCGATGAACTGGCGACGCTTCCCGATCACCTCGAGCGCGAACGCCACGTTCTGGGCGACGGTCTTCTGCTGGAGCAGCCGGAAGTCCTGGAAGACGCAGCCGATGCGCTGGCGTAACTTCGGAACCTTGCGGCCCGGCAGCCGGTCGACCCGGAAATCCGCGACCCTGATCTCGCCCGCGGTGGGTTTCTCCTCTTTGAGCAGCAGGCGCATGAAGGTCGACTTCCCCGAACCGGACGGTCCGATGATGAAGACGAACTCACCCTTCGCCACATCGACGGTGATGTTGTCCAGCGCGGGCCGCGTCGAGGTCGGATACGACTTGGTGACGTTGCGCATGGTGATCACGGGGAGCCAGTGTAACCAGACCGCCCCGTCGATTCGCCGACTCGACCTCGCCTACTTGCCCGCGGTCTCGTCCACCGTGGCCGCCGGTGCCGTGTTGATCAGTAAACCGGTGCCGATCGGGACGGTGGTGTCGGGTTTCACGAACAGGTACAGCACGAAGATCGCGACCCAGGCGATCCCGAGCAGCGCGGTCGACTTCCGCGGTCGGACCGACTCGCGCATGATCAGAGTGGAATTAAGTCGTCTCACTGATACCCTCCCGCCGCAGTGCCGCGGCGACTCGCACGCGCAGCTCACGGCCGACTTCGAACTGTTTGCCCGGCAGGGTGCGGGCAACCATCCGGATGTTGATCTGGTCCATCGCGAGATCGTCGATACCCATGACGGTGGGTTCGTCGAGCAGCAATGGCTTCAACCGTGGGTCCTCGTACGCCTCTGTACCGACCCGATGGAGTACTTCGTTGACGCGGGTGATGTCGACGGTGGCCGCGACCGGGACGTCGATCGCGGCGCGCGCCCAATCCTTGGACAGGTTGGTCACTTTGACGATCTGGCCGTTCGGCACGGTGATGACCTCGCCGTCGGAGTTGCGCAGCGTGGTGATCCGCAGGGTGACGTCCTCGACGGTGCCCTCGGCGATCTCCGCCGAACCGGTCACCGAGATGCGCACCACATCACCGAAGCCGTACTGCCGCTCGGTGATCAAAAAGAAGCCCGCGAGGATGTCCTGCACGATGCGCTGCGCGCCGAAACCGAGCGCCGCGCCGAGCACCGCGGCGGGCGCGATCAGCCCGGTGACCTGAAAACCGAGGCGCTGCAACAATTCCATGCCGACCAGCACGTAGACGATGGTCAGCACCACCCACGTCAGCACCTGGGCCAGTGCGTGCCGGTGCTTGGCCGCCTCCGTGCGCACCAAGGCGTCGCTGCTGCGGAATCCGGAATCGATCCGCTGGGTGACCCGGTCGCGCACGAAGGTCGCGAACCGGGCGAACAACACCGCACCCAGCAAGAGCAGGATGATCTCCAGCCCGCTGGACCGCAGCCAGGCCGTGGTGTCCGACGAGATACCGAGCGCGATCACCGAATCGGGTCCCGCGCTGTATCGCCAACCACATAACACACGCCAGACAGGCTACAACGACACGCGCGCCGGTTCCGCGCGTCGCGCCGTTTCGACCCCGCCGATATCTTCGAACGGGGACGAATTCCGTTTCTACGCCGACTGATTCGCCTGCTCCCGCATCCGCCATCTGATACCGGACTCGATGAAGGAGTCGATTTCGCCGTCGAGCACCGCACTCGGATTGTTCACCTCGTAGTTGGTGCGCAGATCCTTCACCATCTGGTACGGATGCAGCACATAGGAGCGCATCTGGTTACCCCAGGACGCGCCCTCGGTGGTCTTGAGCGCGTCCATCTGGGCGCGCTCCTCCTGACGTTTGCGCTCGAGCAGCTTCGCCTGGAGCACACGCATGGCCGAGATCTTGTTCTGCAGCTGCGACTTCTCGTTCTGGCAGGTGACGACGATGCCGGTGGGGATGTGGGTCAGGCGCACCGCCGAGTCGGTGGTGTTGACGCTCTGGCCGCCCGGACCCGAGGACCGGTACACGTCGACCCGGATGTCGCCCTCGGGGATCTCGATGTGGTCGGTGGTCTCCACCACCGGCAACACCTCGACCTCGGCGAACGAGGTCTGGCGGCGGCCCTGGTTGTCGAAGGGGCTGATCCGCACCAGCCGGTGGGTGCCCATCTCGACGGAGAGGGTGCCGTAGGCGTACGGGGCCTTCACCACGAAGGTGGCGCTCTTGATGCCCGCTTCCTCGGCGTAGGAAGTGTCGTATACCTCGACCGGGTAGTCGTGGCGCTGCGCCCACCGGATGTACATGCGCATCAGTTTCTCGGCCCAGTCGGCGGCGTCGACGCCACCCGCGCCGGAACGGATGTTGACCAGCGCCTCGCGCTTGTCGTAGCGCCCCGACAGCAGGGTGCGCACCTCCAGCGCCTCCACGTCGCCGTGCAGCGCGGCGCGCTCGGCGTCGGCGTCGGCGAGCGCGGTGGCCCTGGTCTCGCCTTCCTCTTCCTCGGCGAGTTCGTAGAGCACGGGTAGGTCGTCGAGGCGCCCGCGCAACTCCTCGACGCGACGCAGTTCGTTCTGCGCGTGCGAGAGTTCGCTGGTGACCTGCTGGGCGTGGTCCTGGTCGTTCCACAGATCGGGATCGGCGGCCTGGTGCTCGAGTTCATCGATGCGTCGGCGTAATTCCTCGATGTCGAGCACCGACTCGACCGTCTTGAGGGTGGCGTCGAGTTCGGCGAGGTCGGCGGAAACGTCGGGATGCACGAGGGTCAAGCCTAGCGGCCGTCCCGACGCACCTGCTCTTCAGGCCGGACGAGCCGATGCGGGACGGTCCGCCGAGGGAATGGAGGTGGAATCACTCATGCGCCGAGGATACCGGCGGATCCGGGGTGCGAGCGAGGCGAATTCTCAGTCGTTGACCGCGCGCAGCGCACCGGGACGGCGACCGCACAGGGTGTCGAGCGCGGTCGCGGTGGCCGGGTCGGCGGGCAGGTGCACGATCAGGCGCTGATCGTCGTCGGCGGGCAGGTCGAGCGTTTCGAAGGCAAGACGCAGGGCGCCGACGACCGGATGATCCATCCGGGTGACACCGCTGGCGGCGGGCAGGCTCGGCACGGTGTCGAGCCTGCGGGTGAACTCGGCGCCGCCGATGACCGTGAGCTGGTCGATCAGGCCCGCGATGTTCGGGTCGGCGCGGAACGGACCGTGTTTGAGCGAGGCGACCACCTCGTCGGCCACCCGGTCCCAGTCCGGGTAGGCGCCGCGGGCGCGATCGTCGGCGAAGGTGAAAAAGGCGAGGCTGCCGTGGCTCGGATCGTCGAACAGACCGAGCGGCGCCATCAGCCGCCGGTAGGTGTCGGTGTGCGCGAGCACCTCGCCGAGTCGGTTCACGATCACCGCCGCCGCGGGTTCGAGCCGGTCGAGCAGGGTCGCCACCGTCGGGCGCACCGTGCGGTTGATCGGCGCGTCGCCCACACAGGTGAATCCCGGATCGGAGGCCTTGCTCAGTCGGTGCAGGTGCACACGTTCGCTCGGGGTCAGACGCATGGCGTCGGCGAGGGCGGAGAGCACCGGCGGTGACGGTCTGCGATCACGGCCTTGTTCGAGTCGCGTGACGTATTCCACGCTGACGCCGGCCAAGGTGGCCAGTTCGGCGCGGCGCAGTCCGGGGGTGCGGCGGCGCGGACCCGCCGGAAGTCCGACCCGTTCGGGGGACACCGCCTCGCGCCGGGTCCGCAGGAACAGTCCCAGCTCGTTGTCGCTCACCCTTTCCAAGCTAACAACGATCGCGGTGCGGAGGGTGTCCCTGTGACTACCAGTCTCGCGGCGGTCTCCCGGCCGCACCGTCGCCGATCGCAGACTCGATCGGCACGGTCGATCCAGACCGTGACCGAAGCCAAGGAGTGCGAAATGTCTTTCACACCGGTCAAACTCGCGGTACTGGTCGCCAGCGTTCGGGAAGGGCGATTCGGGCCCGTGGTCGCGCGATGGTTCGTCGACCAGGTCGACCGGCACGGCGAATTCGAGGTCGACCTGATCGACCTGGCCGACGCGGAACTCCCGCTCGCGCTGCCCGCGACCTCACCACGCCTCGACCCCGACCCGGTCCGCCCCGACGGCATGCGCGACCTGACCGCGCGCCTCGACGCCGCCGACGCGTTCGTCGTCGTCACCCCCGACTACAACCGCAGCTACCCGGCCGCGCTGAAGACCGCCATCGACTGGCATTTCACGCAATGGGACGCGAAAGCGATCGGATTCGTCGGCTACAGCGGCGCCTCCGGCGGTTTGCTCGCCATCGAACACCTGCGCCAGATCTTTACCGAACTCAACGCGCACACTGTCCGCGACTATGTCTCGTTTCCGCGCTACTACCTGCTCTTCGATGAGAACGGCGAGCTGCGCGAGCCCGCCGAACCGGCCGCGGCGGCCTCGGCCATGCTCGACCAGTTGCTGTGGTGGTCGCGGGCGTTGAGTGCGGCGCGCGCGACGCCTGCGCTCAGCTGAATCGCGGGTGACCGCGACGTTGTGAGTGCGGCGCGCGCTCCGCTGAGCCGCGACGGACATGTACGAGCGAGCGCCCGGCTCCCGAGCCCCCGCCAGTGCGGCAGAAGGGTGCCGCACGATCCGGTGGCGCGGCGTCCGCACGCTCGAGTTCAGAGCGATTTCTCCATGAGCACGACCCGGTCGGTGCCGTGGAATTGCGGTGGCAGCCGTGCTTCCCGCACTTCGCGGAAACCCTGTGTGGCGTAATACTTCCTGAGCACCTGGTTGCCTGCGGCGGTGTCGAGTCGCTGTCGGCGCAGTCCGTTCGCACGTGTCCGCTCGGCGCAGAAACGCAGGATTCGCTCCCCCAACGCACCGCCGCGCCGTTCCAGGGCGACCATCAGGCCGTGCACATATCCGGCGGCCGCGTCGTCGGCGCCCCAGAATTCGGGATCGCTCCAGATCAGTCGCACCGCCCCGATCAACGCGCTCTCGTCCCGCCAGACGAACCATTCGCCACGCGAAATCTCGGCGGCGACGGTGGCGGCCGGATACTCACCGGGCAGCCACTGGGCGATGCCGTTGTCCACCATCCAGTGCGCCAGCCGGTCGCGCAGTCCGGCGATGGCGTCGGCGTCGGCGTCGGTGGCGCGGCGCATCGGGGCGGGGTCGGTCACCGGCCGCGCGGGTCGGCGGGTGTGAGGTCGACCTCGGCGGGCGGACCCGGCGTGCCGTCCATTCCCCATCCCTGTCCCCATGCGGCACAACATAACAAACCGGCGGCCGTCGCCCCTTCATCGCGCGACGGCCGCCGGTCTCGCTAGCCCGACAGGCTCGGGGGACGTGCCGAACCGGTGCCGGAACCGGAGGCCGAGCCGGTGCCGATCTCGAAGACGCCGGAGCCGAGGTCGATGCCGGTGCCCGCCTCGCCCGAGCCGAAGTTCAGGACGGGCAGGGCGGAGCCGAGGTCGATGACCGGGCCGCCGGGGTCGAAATCGACGGGTCGCGGCGGTGGGCCGGGGTCGGCGATCGACGGCGCGGCGCCGAGTCCTATCGATGCCGCCGCCGCAGCGAGGACGATGAGACGTTTCATGGTCGGAACCTTCGTGGACGAGGTGAACGGGGTGTCGACACGGTAGCGGAGAATCGGACATTCTGAAGTGGATTCTTTTCACTAATTGCGACTAGATTTCGCCGAATGGAAACCGGCGGTGCGACAGCGGAATACGCACCGTTCCAGATGTGTACCGAACGCTCCGCGACTATCCGGTATCGAATCCGTTCCAGACGGGTCGACGCTCTTCTTACTCTAGAGTAAGATAGACTTACCGAGGAGTAAGATAGCTGGGGCAGCCGCACCCGACCCACCCGAGAAAACAGGTGATGATGAGCACTCGAGACAGCGCAACGACGCGACGTCAAGGCAACGGCCGCAGCCACGAGAGCGCTGTCGGCCTCTACCAGCCCAAGCGGGACTGGATGGGCACCGCGATGCGGGTCATGACCACGATCACCGGCTCGGAACTCGCCGAGAAGTACAACCTGCGCAAACCGATCGAGCGCGCCACCTACGAAGGCACGCGGACCGGCTTCCGCACCCTCGGCGCCGCCACCCGCGCCTTCGCCAAGGTCGCGGGCGGCGGGCAACCCAAGCGGCTGTCCGACAACGAGTCGAAGAAGAAAGACCTCTTCGACATCACCCCGTCCGACGAACAGCAGATGATCACCGAGACGGTGCGTGAATTCGCCGCCGAGATCCTGCGCCCGGCCGCCTACGAGGCCGACAACGCCGCCAAGGCCCCGCGCGACCTCCTCGAGCGCGCCGCCGAACTCGGCATCACCCTCATCAACGTGCCCGAGGAACTCGAAGGCGCGGCCGCCGAACGCGGCGCGGTCACCAACTCGATGGTCGCCGAAGCGCTCGCGCACGGCGACATGGGTCTCGCGCTGCCGATACTCGCGCCGAGCGGCGTCGCCGTCGCCCTGTCCCAGTGGGGCAGCGACGCACAGCAGCAGACCTACCTGCCCGCCTACACCGGCGAGAACGTGCCGCAGTCCTCGGTGGTGATCGCCGAACCGCGCGCCCTGTTCGACCCGTTCGCGCTGCGCACCAAGGCCACCCGCGCCCCGAGCGGCTACCGCCTCAACGGCGTCAAGAGCCTGGTCCCCGCCGCGGCCGACGCCGAACTCTTCATCGTGGCCGCCGAACTCGACGGCCGTCCCGCGCTGTTCATCGTCGAATCCGACGCGCCCGGTCTCGTGGTCGAAGCCGACCCGAGCATGGGTCTGCGCGCCGCCGGACTCGGCAGGCTGCACCTCAACGACGTCGCGGTCGGCGGCGACGCGATCCTCGGCGACGGTGACGCCGCCACCCGCGCGGCCGACTACGCCGACGCCGTGCGGCTGGCCCGCCTCGGCTGGGCCTCGCTGGCCGCGGGCACCGGACAGGCCGTGCTCGACTACGTGATCCCGTACGTGAACGAGCGCGAGGCCTTCGGCGAGCCGGTCTCGCACCGCCAGGCGGTGGCGTTCATGGTCGCCAATATCGCCATCGAACTCGACGGCCTGCGCCTGGTCACCCTGCGCGGCGCCGCCCGCGCCGAACAGGGCCTGTCCTTCGCCCGCGAGGCCGCCCTCGCCCGCAAGCTCGCCACCGACAAGGGCATGCAGATCGGCTTGGACGGCGTGCAGCTGCTCGGCGGCCACGGCTTCACCAAGGAACACCCGGTCGAGCGCTGGTACCGCGACCTGCGCGCCATCGGCGTCGCCGAAGGCGTCGTCCTCATCTGACCGGCCCGTTCCACCTTTCAGGAGACCTGCTCCACCTTTCAGGAGACCTTCCATGATCAACCTCGAACTCCCCAAGAAGCTGCGGGCCAGCGCGAACCAGGCGCATCAGGTCGCCAAGGAGATCTTCCGCCCCGTCTCGCGCAAATACGATCTCGCCGAACACGAATACCCCGTCGAACTCGACACCATGGCCGCCATGGTCGAGGGCCTCAACGATTCGGGCACCCAGAAGATCGGCGGCGCTGCGGGCGGTCGCTCCGGCGACGGCGAAAAGGACACCCACGCCACCGAACTGCTCGGCAACAGCAACGGCGGCAATATGTCCGCGCTGCTGAACGCGCTCGAAACCTCTTGGGGCGACGTCGGACTCATGCTGTCGATCCCCTACCAGGGACTCGGCAACGCCGCCATAGCCGCGGTCGCCACCGACGAACAGCTCGCGCGCTTCGGCAAGGTGTGGGCCGCGATGGCCATCACCGAACCGTCCTTCGGCTCCGACTCCGCCGCCGTCACCACCACCGCCGTGCGCGACGGCGACGAATGGGTGCTCAACGGCGAGAAGATCTTCGTCACCGCCGGTCAGCGCGCCACCCACATCGTGGTGTGGGCCTCGGTCGACAGGAGCCTCGGTCGCGCCGCCATCAAATCCTTCGTCGTGCCGCGCGACGCCCCCGGCCTCTCGGTGGCCCGCCTCGAGCACAAACTCGGCATCAAAGCCTCCGACACCGCCGTGCTGCTGTTGCAGGACTGCCGCATCCCCGCCGACAACATCCTCGGCAGCCCGGAAGTCAACGTGGAGAAGGGTTTCGCCGGGGTCATGCAGACCTTCGACAACACCCGCCCCCTCGTCGCCGCCATGGCCATCGGCGTCACCCGCGCCGCCCTCGAGGAATTGCGCACCATCCTCGCCGACGCAGGCGTCGAGATCTCCTACGACACCCCGCCCAACAACCAGCACGCCGCCGCCGCCGAATTCCTGCGCATGGAAGCCGATTACGAAGCGGCCTACCTGCTGGCCCTGCGCGCCGCCTGGATGGCCGACAACAAGAAACCCAACTCCCTGGAAGCCTCGATGTCGAAGGCCAAAGCGGGCCGCACGGGCACCGACGTCACCCTCAAGGCCGTCGAACTCGCGGGCACCATCGGCTACTCCCAACACACCCTGCTGGAAAAATGGGGCCGCGACTCCAAGATCCTCGACATCTTCGAGGGCACGCAGCAGATCCAACAACTGATCGTCGCCCGGCGGGTTCTCGGACTCACCAGCGCCGAACTGAAATAGTCTGTCGGACAACGGTAATCCGGTGCCGCTCGGATCGTCGACTGGCACCGGATTTCCGGTCTCCGTCTGGACGCTCACACGCTCGGCTCTTTCTGGGCCGCTGTTGGGCCGTCATCGACCACCCAGGCCGGGAACGCGTCGTCCACAGCCCACCGCGCCCGCTCATTGCTCGATGGCAGCAGGTGCCTATACACCCGGCTGAAAGAATCCGGCGGTATCGACAGACGTGGTTGCGTGGTCCCCTGCCTCCTCATGGCCCGATTGTCTGACCTCACTCGGCCGAATCAAGGGAAAGAACGCCCTTGACACGACCTCCCTCCGCTCAGGGATGGCCAGGACGAGGAAGCCAGGGGAAGGGAGTCACCGGAGCCGCCTAGAGGCCGCTCTTCGACCGGATTGTCAGACAGTTCACGCACTGATACATCCTCCCCACACCGAGGGAAGCTGCCGGGATGAAGTCAGCAGCCCGCGAGGCCATTTGGCACGTGGATGACACAACCCGCCCGGACAGTGCCGAACAGTCGGATACTGAATCGCCAAGTGACGAGACTTCACCACCCACCTGGAAATCCCGGAAACCAGCCCGAGCTTACCTCCGGAGCAGAAGGCCGGTTCAAACAGATGACAACGGCAGATGCCCTCTGTCGAGCACTTGACCACCGAGGAGAGACCCGCACGAACACAGGGCTGGAAGCAAGGAAAAGACGACGCCGAGAGGTAGAAAGAATTCAAAACGGCCCGGACATTAGGGCTCCAGCTATTGACCTTCGATCGATCGCTCAGCTGTGCGCATAACTTCGGCGATCTTTTTAGGTATGAGCTCGTCGAGTTCAACAAGGTTTGCATGACATGCAGCCAGAGAACTAATTGCTAGATCGCGGTCAGTCGGAAGCATCCGGAGCGCTTCACCAACTTCATCGTCAAGACGTTGAAGAGCACGAGAGATCGGACGCAACTCGTCGTGGAGAGGCACATTTAGGCCAGCCACAGTGGCGAGCGCCGCCATCATCCGCGGGTCCGTTGCTTCAATCGCTGCATAGTAGCGTCTGACCATATCGGAATTGACTTCGACTGGAATATTCTTGGCGAACCAGCAGATCTGCTCTATCGCACTGAACTCAGCATATATTTCACTAAAGGCGGTCGCCGCTTCTTTTCGGAGTGCGGCGACATATGCTGCGTGGCGGCTTTCCTTTTGCCGTGAATTTTCGTTTCGGATTGCAACGATGTTAGTTATTACACTTCCAGCGATAGCAGACGCTGAGCCGATTGCAGCGCCAAGAAGAGCGATAATGGCCTGATTCATCACCGTATCCAGTCTTCCCCCAAGTAGCTGCACCAGCTTACGGTGGCGGTCTACCCGATTCAAGCGCATCGGATCGATTCGCCCTACCATCGTGTCAGGTGCGCCTGCGCCCGGCAATGTGCGAACACGTACGTGTTGTCGCCCATCTGGGCCGTATTCGGGCCGTCAACCGTTCGAAACGGCCCAGAACCGGCAAGAACCAGGAAGTACTTGCCTCGCAGTTCAAAGCCACTTTTCGAGCGTGTTCGCCAGTTCGCCCGAAACCATCTGCAAGATCCTCGACCTCTTCGAGGGCACGCAGCAGATCCAACAACTGATCGTCGCCCGGCGGGTTCTCGGACTCACCAGCGCCGAGCTGAAGTAGGTCGGACACGGGATCTGTGCGAGTCGAGTCCTCGACCGCACCGATCCTCTCCGGATCGTTCGAAAGATGTTGCGACCGTCGACATCTGCGCGGACGACCAGTCGAGGCCGTCACATATGCACCGATGCTCGCACTGCGGTGACGTGAGCGCCGCGACTTGTTACTATGTGTGCGTCACGTAAGTGACGCCGAGGGTGTGGTGCCGCTCTAACGGCACCACACCAGGTTGGGCTAGCTAGCCCGCCAAACTCGGCGGACCAACAGGAGCGCTCCGGCGATTGCGGCACTGCCTATGAGCAGAGTGCCGTAGTCGACCGGAGCCTTGCTCTTTTTCCGGCGATGTTTCGCCATCCCCACCACCTCCTCCCTGGGCGCGATGTCTGGACCTTCGATCCATCGCCCCTCGGGAGGAGGTGCCATCACTCTACGTGATCACAGTGCGGTCGAGTAATTGAAACATGTTGTAGCACAACGGGAACCGTGCGCTTTGGAACCTTCGTGAGCCCCGATGCAAGCACTACCGCACGTCGGAGGAACTCGCCGCGGCGGTGGGTTTCGCATGTCTGCCGCGGCGTGGGTCGATCAGCAGGTGTAGTACTCGCCCGCGTTCACCTCGCGCGGCGTCGCTTCTTCGGACAGGCAGCCGAAGGGGACGATGCCCGCGTCGCTGGCTCGGAAACCTGTGCCCGCCTGGGAGTTCACGCAGAACAGGCCCGCGCTGTCCATGCGGCATTTCGTGCCGTGCACGGTGATGCGCGAACCGTAGGCGAGTTGTTCACCGTAGCC
Source organism: Nocardia bovistercoris (assembly GCF_015674855.1). Classification (GTDB taxonomy): domain Bacteria; phylum Actinomycetota; class Actinomycetes; order Mycobacteriales; family Mycobacteriaceae; genus Nocardia; species Nocardia bovistercoris. Next base: position 182,435 of record NZ_JADMLG010000002.1, read on the forward strand.
GCGGACGAAGGGGCCGGGATCGCCGTGCAGGCCGCCTACGGTCAGGACCTGGCCTTCGTACTCGACCCAGCCGCCGACCCAGTTGCCCTGCGGGCCCGATGGTTTCGCGGGCGGGTTCTTCAGGTCGACCAAGCAGACCAGACTGTGGCGCCCCTCGTGGCCGTCGGTGATGCATTTGATCTTCCCGGTGGGGCTACTGAAGGCGCGGTCGCCGTCGACGAGGGTGCTCGATGTGCCGTCCTCGGTGCTCGCCGAGGCGAACTTCGCGCTGTCGACCTGGGTTCCCGAGTCGACCCAGCTCGACACCTCACCCAGCGCGGCGCTGTTGCCCGGCGCGGGTTTCACCGCCGCCGCGGCCGAGGTGGTGGCCGCACCGACCACGGCTGCGGTGGAAGTCGGGGCTTCGTGCGAGGTGTGGTCGGGCGCCGATGAACAGGCTGCGGTGAGACAGGTCAGTAGAACAAGTGCCGCCAAGGCCGGGATACGCATGGGTGCACCATAGTGCCCGCATCCGCCGGTCTCGATCGGCGTCCGAATACTCAAGGGTAGAACGGTGATTCGATCGTCGCCCAGGAGACCTCGCACTCCGGGCACGCTCGAATTGTCACAATGTACGTACTTCCATAATCTCGTAGACGTGAATCTGGAAGGACGTGTCGCGGCGCTGGAGCGTCGGATCGCGGCGCTCGAGGCAGTGCGGCCACCGAAGTCGGACGGCACCGTGCCCAGCGGGGAGAACTGGGCGATCGAGCGGATCAGCGCGGATTTCGCGGAGGCCGATATCGTCAACGGCGGCGTGATGCTGGCGGGGTCGGGACATCTGCCCGCGGGCGACCGCTACGGCTGGCAGATGGATTTCAGCACCGACGACCTGCTGCTCGACGACGCCGACAGCGCGGCCGAATGCCTTGCGGCACTGGGCAGTCCGGTGCGTCTGCGATTGCTGCGCGCGGTGCTTTCGGGTCGACGGACGGCCGCCGAGTTGGCCGAGCTGGACGGGGTCGGCACCTCCGGTCAGATCTATCACCATCTGCGTCAGCTCGCGGCGGTGGGCTGGTTGCAGACCGCAGGTCGCGGACGGTTCGAGGTGCCGCCGAACCGGGTGGTGCCGCTGCTGGTCGCACTGGCCAGCGCGCAGCGCTAGCGCGCCCGAGGAGCGAACACAACGACTCGATGTCCGCTTTGTCGGCTTCTAATGTGATACGCGACACATCCTGCTACGGTGTGCGGACTATGTCGTTTCACATTCGTCGGGACGAGTTCCCGGCGGGTTGCCGCGGAGGTGTTCGATATGAAGGTTGCGCACATGCTCGAGGTCGTGAAAGCGCTCGGACTGCTGCGGCACAACGGCATCTCCGATCCGACCAAACCGCTCGAGACGGTGCGGACCCTCCGGGAAGCGAAGGTCTTCGGCCCGCAGGCCACCCTCGTCCAGCACACCGCACGGATCACGCCGAACAATCCCGCACTGGTAGACGAGCGCGGCGAGCTCACCTACGGCGAACTCGACCGCCAGGCCAATGCGATCGCCCGCGGTTTGCGAGAAGCGGGACTCACGGAGGGCACCGTGATCGGGGCGCTGTGTCGCGATCATCGCGGCCTGATCCTTTCGATGGTCGCCGCGGGCAAGCTCGGCGTGAAGATCGCCCTGATGAACACCGGTTTCGCCAAACCGCAGTTCGCCGAGGTGTGCGCTCGCGAGAATGTCAAGGCCGTGCTGCACGACAGCGAGTTCCTCGGCCTGCTCGACGCGCTGCCCGCGGACCTACCGCGCTACCTCACCTGGGTCGACGACGGCGCCGACACCGGCGGCGAAGCGACCCTGGACGACCTGATCGCCGCCAACCCCGCGGACCCGCTGCCCGCGCCCGCCGAGCCGGGCGGCTTCATCATCCTGACCAGCGGCACCACCGGCCTGCCCAAAGGCGCGCCTCGTCACAAGGCATCGCCGCTGGCCACCGCGCAGTTCGTCGACCGCATCCCGTTCCCGCGCCACGGCACCCAAGTGATCGTTTCGCCGATCTTCCACAGCACCGGCCTCGGCACCTGGCTGGTCGGCGCGGCCATCGGCAACAAGGTGGTGGTGCGCCGACGTTTCGACGCCGAGGCGACGTTGCGGATGGTCGCCGACCACAAGGCCGAAATGCTGGTCGCGGTGCCGACCATGCTGCACCGGATGACGGAACTGCCCGCCGAGATCCGCGCGCGCTACGACGTGTCCTCGCTGAAGTGCATCGTGCTCGCGGGCTCGGCGCTGTCGCCGGAGCTGTGCGTCAAGGCCACGCAGGTGTTCGGGCCGGTGCTCTACAACCTCTACGGCTCCACCGAATGCGCCATCGCGACCGTCGCGCGACCCGACGAACTCGCCGTAGCGCCCGGCACGGTGGGACGCTCCCCCGTGACCTGCGAGGTGCGACTCTACGACGACAACGACGAACAGGTCACCGCCGTCGGCGCCACCGGTCGCATATTCGTGCGCAGCGGCGCGCCTTTCGAGGGCTATACCGACGGCAGGCACAAGCAGATCATCGACGGCTATATGTCCAGTGGCGATATCGGTCATTTCGACGAGCACGGACTGCTCATGGTGGACGGCCGCGACGACGACATGATCGTTTCCGGTGGTGAGAACGTATTCCCGCAGGAGGTCGAGAATCTACTGCTGGAACGGGCCGACGTGTTCGACGCGGCGGTCATCGGCGTGGACGACGCCGAATTCGGAAAACGGTTGCGCGCCTTCATTGTTCCCGAGCCGGGACATGCTCCCGACGGAGCGGAGATCAAGTCGTTCGTGAAAGAGAATCTGGCTCGCTACAAGGTGCCGCGCGAGGTCGTGTTCCTCGATGATCTGCCACGGAATCCGACCGGCAAACTGCTGCGGCGAGTACTCGTGGAATACCGGGTGGACGCCTGAGGACCTGGCACTTCTCCGAAGACGACGCCACCGCGACGATTCCGTCTTACCGCGATTCGCGGTTGCTATTGTGGGCGACAGCACTGGATCTCGAAGTTGCGGTCCACACCACCGCTAACCCCCGTGGGTGGATCGCGGAAGGTTGTGTCGATGTCTCTGTCTCTCCCCGCCCTATCGGGCACCGCTCGCAAGGCAGCCGATGCCGCGCTGGGCGTGAACGTCATGGTCAAGCGGCGGCTGTTCAATCCACTGCGACTCGACCAGGCCGCCCGCTCGGCCTTCAACGTGGTGAAATTCGGACCCTTCGCCGGTGTGGTCATGCACGCCGCGCAGACGCGGCCGGGGGCAGCGGCCATCGTCGACGAACTCGGCGAGGTGACCTTCGGCGAGCTGAACGAGCGATCCAGCGCGCTCGCGCGCGGCCTGCGGGCGCGCGGCCTGCAGCCGGGCGACGTCGTGGCCCTGCTGGCGCGCGACCATCGCGGCATGGTGCTGAGCCTGCTCGCGACGGGCAAATTGGGCGTGCGCGCCGTGCTCATGAACACCGGATTCGCCAAGCCGCAGTTCGCCGATGTCGCGGCGCGTGAGAAGGTCAAGGCCGTCCTGCACGACAGCGAATTCATCGACCTGATGAGCGCGATCCCCGACGATATCCCCCGCATCCTGACCTGGGTGGACGAGAAGGACGGCGCCGACCCGGCCATTCCAACGCTGGAGCAGGTGGCGGCGGGCCAGTCCACCGACGCCATACCCGCCCCCGCCAAGCCGGGCGGCATGGTGATCCTCACCAGCGGCACCACCGGTACGCCGAAGGGCGCGCCGCGCGACCGGGTCAGTCCCTTCGCCTCGGCCCAGTTCGTCGACCGGGTCCCGCTGCCGACCAACGGCACGATGATCATGGCCGCGCCGATCTTCCACGGCACCGGACTCTCGCAGTTCACCATCGGACTCGCGCTGGGCAATCGGGTGGTCTTCCAGCAGCGGCGGTTCGACCCGGAGCTGACGCTGGCCAATATCGCGCGGTACCAAGCGGATTCGCTGGTCGTGGTGCCGACCATGCTGCAACGCATCCTCGACCTCGGCGACGACGTGCTCGGTAAGTACGACACGAGCAGTATGCGGGTGATCTTCGCCGCGGGCTCTGCCATCGCGCCCGATGTGGTCACCCGCGCGCTCGACCAGTTCAACGACAGCCTCTACAACCTGTACGGGTCGACCGAGTGCGCGGTCATGACGGTGGCGACGCCGGAGGACCTGCGCAAAGCGCCGACCACGGCGGGCAAGGCGCCGGTCGGCATCAGGATCGTGCTGCTCGACGAGAAGCGCGAGCCGATCACCGAGCCGAATGTCACCGGCACGATCTTCGTCGACAACGGATTCGCCTTCACCGGATACACCGACGGGCGCACCAAGGAGATCGTGGACGGCATGATGTCCAGCGGCGACGTCGGCCACTTCGACGCCGACGGCCTGCTCTACATCGACGGACGCGACGACGACATGATCGTCTCCGGCGGCGAGAACGTCTTCCCGCTCGAGGTGGAGAACCTGATCGCGGGCCGCGACGACATCTTCGAAGCCGCCGTCGTCGGCGTGGACGACCGGCAGTTCGGCAAGCGACTGCGCGCCTTCGTGGTGCCTGGCCCGGATTCCAAGCGCGACCCGGATGAGATCAAGGAGTACGTGCGGGCCAATCTGGCGAGGTACAAGGTGCCCCGCGAAGTGGTGTTCCTCGACGAGCTGCCCCGCAACGCGACCGGCAAGCTGCTGCGTAAGCCGCTCGTCGAGATGGAAATCGACGCCTCCTGACCCCGGTGCGCACCGATCCGGCCTGCGCCCGACAGGCCCTGCCGGATCGGTGCGCCCCTTCCCCAGCACGCCCGCAGGCCCACCTGCGCCGCAACCCACAGCACGGCCCGTGCGGTTCGCCGCCTTCCAGCGGGGAGTGATGTCCTTGCAGGACGACGGCGTGGACGACACCGGCCTCGGTGGCGGCCTCGGTCAGTTCGCGCGCTTCGTCGGCGTCGATGCCGAGCGGCCACTCGGACACGACGTGTTTGCTCCGTCGAGCGCTGTCCCCCGGTCCCGGCGAGATCGTGGGTATCCGCCCGCCGCGAAGGATGGATATCGGGTAGTCCACTCGCCCGGGGTAAGTAATCGTTACAGCTCGGTTATCATCAGCGGGTGAGCATTGGGTTCGGTCGATCGTCGCGGGCAGACCGCGGCGCTGTCGCGCGGTTGCGCGGCGGTTCGGCCGGCGCGCTCTCGGGGGCGCTCGCGCTCGCCGCGCACGGCTGGGCGAGCGGTGCGATGTCGCCCGACAGCACCACCGTGGCGCTGCTGGTCGCGGTGTGTGCCGTGGTCGGCGCGGTGGTCACCGGACTCGGTCCGTTGCGCGAGACCGCCGCCGGTCTCGTCGCCGCGCTGTTCGGTGGCCAACTGCTCGGACACGTCGCGATGGGTTTCGGCTCCGGTCATCTGCACCACGGCGACACCCAGCTCACCCCGCGCATGATCTTCGCGCACCTGCTCGCCGCCTTCGCCGCCGCCGCACTGATCCGCGGCGCGGAGGCCGCGTATCGAATCGGCACCGCCGTGTTGGCGCGAGTCGTGCCGGTGGGCACTGTCCTGCCCGTCGTCGCGGAACCCGCGCCCTTGCGCACCACGCACCGCGACCGGGTCGTGCTGCGCATCCTCGCGGCGGAGTCGCTGCGCACGCGCGGCCCGCCGATGCTCGTTCGTCTCTGATTCCCTTTTCCGGTGCGCGGACTTCGGTTCCGCGTGTCGTCGTGCCGTCGTTGTGGGTGAACCACTGCGCCGCAGAATATTTCGCGATGTCCTCGGTGCAGCGCGCGGCCGACCGTTCGCGGCATGTGGCTATGACCTTCGAGCAACCGATGCTCCACGTGACGGCAGCTGCTCACTCGCGGGCATGCCCGAATTCCGCGTGACGGCAACGGCTCATGACCGAGGCCAACGCGTTCGTGGCGTAGTCGCGGGCGACGTACCGGATTCCATTTCTCAGAATCGAAACGATCGTGAGCACAACAGAAACCATTCTTCGCGACGCCGATGATCCGGCGCCGCCGCCCGAATCCGCGTCCAAGCGTTCGGCGGGATCAGGACTCCAAGCGCTGGCTTTACGCCTGCATTTCTACGCGGGCCTGTTCGTCGCGCCGTTCATCCTGATCGCGGCCGTGACGGGCGCGCTGTACGCGATCTCGCCCACATTGGAGCAGTTCGTGTCCCGCGACCTGCTCAGCGTCGAACCGGGCGAGGCGGCGCGACCGCTGTCCGAACAGGTCGCCGCCGCCGTCGCCACCCGGCCCGACCTGGCGTTGGTCGCCGTGGCGCCCGCGCCGGAGTCCGACGACACCACCCGCGTGCTGTTCAGCGACCCGTCGCTGGGCGAATCGGAGCGCCGCGCGGTCTTCGTCGATCCGTATACCGCGCGCCCGGTCGGCGAATCGGTGGTGTACGGCAGTTCCGGGGCGCTGCCGCTGCGGACCTGGATCGACCGCCTGCACCGTGACCTGCATCTCGGCGAGACCGGACGCCTCTACAGCGAACTGGCCGCCTCCTGGCTGTGGGCGATCGGCCTGGCCGGACTCGTGCTGTGGATTCGGCGGGTCCGCGCTCGGCGCACCCGGAATTCGGTCGGCAGGCTGTTCGCGCCCGACCGTTCGGCGCGCGGTCGGCTGCGGAACCTGAACTGGCACGGCGCGATCGGCGTGTGGGTGCTGCCGCTCCTGCTGCTGCTCTCGGTGACCGGCATGACCTGGTCCACCTATGCGGGCGAGAACATCGGCGACTTGCGCAAGCAACTCGACTGGACGACACCGACGGTGGTGACCGCGTTGCCGGGAGTGCATGCCGACGCGCCCGCCGCAGGCGGTGACCATCACGGCGGGCAGGACGCGACGCCGCCGAACCCCGACACCGCGACGCGCATCAGGCAACTGGATTCGGTATACGCCGCGGCCCGATCGGCGGGAATCACCCGCGCCGTCGAAATCGCGGTGCCCAAAGGCGATACCGCCTTCACCGTGAAGCAGCGCAGGATGCCGGGCACCTACACCGTCGACTCGGTCGCGGTGAACGGCGCGACCGGCGCGGTGACCGCGCAGCTGAACTACGCCGACTGGCCGCTCATGGCCAAACTGACCAACTGGGGCATCCAGTTCCACATGGGTCTGATGTTCGGCCTGCTCAATCAGCTGCTGCTGTTGGCGGCGATGATCGGGCTGATCACGGTGATCGTGCTCGGCTACCGGATGTGGTGGCAGCGGCGTCCTACCCGCGACGCGGCCCGGTTCTCGCTCCCCCGCCCGCCGCGACGCGGTGCGCTGCGCAAGACCTCGCCGCTGCTGTCGCTGCCGCTGATCGCCGCGGCTCTGGTGATCGGCTGGTTCGCACCGCTGATCGGTGTCAGCCTGCTCGCGTTCCTCGTCATCGATGTGATCCTCGGCCTGCTCGCCCGCGCGAGAACCGCCGCCTGACAATCGAATCCACCTCCGCGCCGGACGATTCCGGCGCGGCGATCCGGCATGCCGCCGTTCGCCACCGCGAACGCCGGTCACTGCCGCGCGCCCACATACTTTTCGAAAGGACAACTCCCCCATGAAGTTCCGCTCGCTAGCCCTGGCTGTCGCGTCCACCTCCCTCGCCCTCGCCGCGACCGCCGGAGTCGGTTCGGCCGCGTCGGAGCAGAGCATCGGCTTCTCCGCGCACGCCACCGACACCGCCTCGATCATCTCGATCAACGCCGGTTCGCTGGTGGTGGCGGACAACGTGCTGCGGATCGAGACAGCCGACGGCGCCGTGGTCGCGGGCGCACCGCTGACCTTCCGCGTCGAGGAATTCGAATTCCCCATCGACGCGGCGGTTTCCGGTCGCGAAGCCGTGCTCACCCCGCGATTCGACATGGATCGCGCCATCTACAAGCCGGTCGCCCTCCCGCACGAGGACAAGGCGCCGTGGAAGAACGAATACGATCGCGAACAGGCCGCCTGGAGCCGGATGACCAGCACCATCGGCATGGGCGCGAGCCTCGGCACCCTCATCGGCGGCATCGCAGGCGGCGGCATCGGATGTGTGCTCGGCGGCATCGCGGGCGCCACCGTGGCGTCGGCCACCATCGTCGGCCTGTTCGGCCCCTTCGTGCCCGCCGCCGTCGTCGGCTGCGTCGGTGGGATCGCGGCGGTGGGCGCCATCGGCACCCTCATCGGCCAGATCGCCATCACCGCACCGGTCGCGATCGGCGCGGCGATCCAGTACGCCGTCACCACCAACCAGCCCTTCGTCGCGCCCGCGAAGTAGTTTGGCGGGTCCCCACCCGGTCGCGCGCCGGGTGGGGGTCGCGGGTCACTCGACGGAGTCCTCGTCGGACTTCGGGATGTCGGTGGTCGGGGGAACCCGCACCGGGCGCAGCAGTGCCCACGCGAGGAAGGCCAGCGCGACGACGGCCATGCCGATGCCTGCCCAAAGGTTGACGTTCACGTCGCCGGTTTTGGCCTGCTGGTCGGCGGTGTAGTCGACCAGGCCCATCACGATCAGGACGACGCCGTAGCTGCCGAGCAGTCCGGCGACGATGGTGCGGATGTCGAAGAGCATCGTGGCGACTCCTTAACCGACGAGCAGGTTCAAGCCGATGACCAGGACCAGGGCGATGCCCGCGAGCAGGACCGGGCGCTGATACCAGGGCAGGCTCGACTCCTCCGGATCGGTGCGAACTTCCTTGGGTGTCTCGGAGTAGACCAGACCGACGAGTTCCGCGGCCGGTTTGGGTGTGGTCACCTGGGTGACGGCCACGCTGACGACGATGTCGACCACGAACGCCGCCCCGGCCGCGATGAAACTCGCTCCCTGGCCGGACAATTCGAAGACCTCGGCCTCGTGCAGCACGAATATCACTATCGCCGAGACGGTTCCGCACACCAGTCCGAGCCAGCCCGCGGTCGGCGTCATCCGTTTCCAGAACATGCCGAGGATGAATGTCGCGAACAGCGGTGCGTTGAAGAAACTGAACAGCGTCTGGAGGTAATCCATGATGTTGCTGAAGTTTCCGGCGATGAAGGCAGTGAAGATCGCGGCCACGGTCGCGCCGACGGTCGCGAGTCTGCCCACCGACAGGTAGTAGCCGTCGGGTCGATCCTTGACGACGTACTGCTGCCACAGATCGAAACTGAAAACCGTGTTGAAGGCCGAGATGTTGGCGGCCATACCGGCCATGAACGCCGCGAGCAGTCCGGCGATGCCGATGCCGAGCAGGCCGTTGGGCAGCGTGTCCTTCATCAGGTACAGCAGCGCCTGGTTGTAGGTGACGTCGCCGGTGTAGTCCGGGTTCGCGGTGACCGCCTGCTTGTACTCGATCATCTGCGGCACGAGGACCGCGCTGATCATGCCGGGAATCACCACGATCAAGGGGATGAACATCTTCGGGTACGCGCCGATGATCGGGGTGCGCCGCGCCGCGGAGATGGAATGGGTGGCCAGCGCGCGCTGGACCTCCACGAAATTCGTGGTCCAGTAGCCGAACGACAGCACGAAGCCGAGTCCGAACACGATGCCGAGGATCGACAGGAAGTCGTTGGCGAATCCGGACAGCGCGTTGCCCGGCCAGGATTCCAGTTGCGCCGCGCCGCCCGGCGATGCGGTCACCTTGTCGCGCAACCCATCCCAGCCGCCGACGCGGTGCAGGCCGACCAAGGTCAGTGGCAGCAGCGCGGCGACGATGACGAAGAACTGCAACACCTCGTTGTAGATCGCCGCCGACAGACCGCCGAGGGTGATGTAGGACAACACGATCACCGCGGCCACGATCACCGACACCCACAGCGGCCAGCCCAGCAGCACATTCACGATGGACCCGAGCAAATACAGGTTCACACCCGCGATCAACACCTGCGCGACCGCGAAACTCAGCGCGTTGACCAGATGCGCGCCCGTGCCGAAACGCCGCCGCATGAACTCCGGGACGCTGCGCACCTTGGAGCCGTAGTAGAAGGGCATCATCACCACGCCGAGGAACAGCATGGCCGGAACCGCACCGATCCAGAAGTAGTGGAAGGTCGGGAATCCGTACTCCGCGCCGTTGGCCGACATGCCCATGATCTCGACCGCGCCCAGATTCGCCGAGATGAAAGCGAGGCCGGTGACCCACGCGGGCAGCGAGCGGCCCGACAGGAAGAAATCGATGCTGGAGGAAACCCGCTGCCTGGCCAGGACGCCGATACCGAGCACGAAGACGAAGTACAGCGCGACCAGCGCGTAATCGACGGCGCCCGCGTCCAGTCGCAGGGTTGAGGCGGCTTCGACCCGCACCGGCCCGGCGGCGGACACGAGAACGGATGCATCGGCAAGCGGCACAGCGTCGTCCCTCCTGGCGGTGACCGGGCGTCGAGCGTGATCCTGCGCGGGCGGCGATCCTCGTGTCGCCCACCCCTACTGTACGCGCTCGTGCCGTACCTGCGCGGCACATTCGCACATAAAGCCTGGACGGTCGCTCAAGCCAGCCGGTGCGCACCGGCCGAGGGACGCACCGCGAACGTGCGCGGCGGACGGAACCCGGATCGGTCGAATCGCTCCCGCACACGCTCGATCACCGCGTCGGCTCGCCCTCGGTCGACCAAGGCGATGGCGCTGCCGCCGAATCCGCCGCCGACCATGCGCGCGCCGAACGCGCCCGCGTCCAACGCGGCGGCGACCGCGGTGTCGAGGGCGGGCGTCGACACCTCGAAGTCGTCGCGCAGCGAGGCATGTGCGGCGGTCAGCACCGGGCCGATATCGCGCGGATTCGCCCCGGTCCGCAATTTTTCGGCAATCTCGAGGACTCGGGCGTTCTCGGTCACGACATGCCGCGCTCGACGGCGCGTCACCGGGTCGTCGATGCGGTCGAGATCGGCCGGATCGGCTACGTCGCGCAACGACTGGACGCACAGAGCGGCGGCCGCGGCCTCGCATTCGGCGCGCCGCCGCGCGTATTCGCCGTCGGCGAGTCGGTGCGGCTCGCCGGTGTCGATCACCAGGAGTTCCAGACCGAAGCTCGGCAGGTCGAACGGGATCTGCTCGCAACCGACCGGATCGCTCCCGGGACCTACGACACCAGGGCCGGTAGAGGTAGGCAGTTCGGCGTGGCCGTGGGCATCAGCACGGCTTTGGGCACCAGCATGGCTTTGGGCATCGGCGCGGCCGTGAGCGTCAGCACGGCGGCGAGCGTCGGCACCTTGGTGAGTGTCAGCACGGCCGGCAGCATCAGCACGACCGTCAGCGTCAGCACGGCCGGCAGCGTCGTCGGCACCTTCGTGAGTGGCAGCGCGGCCACGGGCATCGGCACGGCCGTCGGTATCGGCGTGGCCGTGGCGTTCGCGGGTCGCGTGCGCGGGTGTGTCGCCGAATCCGCGGGTGAAAGCGCGGACGTCGATGAACAGCGCGTGTCCCGGCGTGCACAGCAGCGCGGCGGACTGGTCGAGCACGCCGGTCGGCGCGCCCGCGTAGTCGTTCTCGGCGGCGCGTGCGATGTCGACGAGGGTGAGATCGGTGAGGTCGGGGGCGAACAGGTCGCGCAGCGCGATCGCCACCGCGCAGGTCAGCGCCGCCGAGGAGGACAGTCCGGCGCCGATCGGCACCGCGCCGTCCAGGTCGAGGTCGACGCCGCCGATTCGCAGGCCGCGTGCCCGGAACTGCGCGGCGACGCCGAGCGGGTAACGGGACCAGTCGGGGACGCTGTCGCGTGCGGCGGCCAGATCGGGTACGGCGACCCGGACCGACCGTCCCGGACGCTGGCGCGAGGACACCGTCACGAGGTCGTCGGCGCGCGGTTCGGCTCGACAGGTCACCGTCATGGGCAGGGCGATCGGCAGGACGAAGCCCGCGTTGTAGTCGGTGTGTTCGCCGATGATGTTGACCCGTCCCGGGGCGGCCCAGACACCCATGACGATCTCCTCCCGCTCCGGTGCGTTCTCGCCGACCATCACATACTGCCCGGTTCGACACCGTCCGAGACACGCCGCCTCAGCACCGCTTTCACCGGAGCGAGGTGCGCGATCGAAAATCCTGACGCACAGTCGAACTCGAGGCAACGACGACCGGCATGAACGACGACCGGCAAAACAGGTCGGTGGCTACGGGAGGGCATTATGATTCACACCACCCCCTACAGCGGCCCACTCGGGCGGCAGTGGATCGATCGACTCCGTCCGACCCTCGGCAGACCGCGCGTCACAGCTGCTCCCGGCGGCTCGGGGGCGCCACTGACGATCGAGATAGGCGCCGCGACCGGGGTCGGTCCGACCGCCATGTCCGCCTTCGACGCCGCGCTGCGCGAACTGGGAGTGGGTGATGCCAACTTGATTCGCCTGTCGTCGGTGATTCCGCCGCGCGCGGTGCTGCGCCGGGGCGCGCGGGTGCGCAAACCCATCGCGTGGGGCGATCGGCTCTACTGCGTGTATGCGGCGCAACACGCCATCGAATACGGCGAGACCGCCGCCGCGGGCATCGGCTGGGTGCTGCGCGACGACGATTCCGGCGCGGGACTTTTCGTCGAACACGAGGGCGCCCGCGCCGGTGAGGTCGAAGAACTCATCCGCGCCAGCCTCGACGATATGACCAGGCACCGACCGGCAACGTTCGGACCGGTTCGCTCGACGGTCACCGAAGTCCGCTGCGCGGGCGATCCGGCCTGCGCACTGGTGCTTGCCGCTTATCACACCGCTGGTTGGGAGCCGGGGAAATGACGCGCGACATCGCGCGTCCCGGCGCGACGCAGGAGGTGCACGTCACGGTGGAGACCACGATTCCCGAGGACGGGATAGCGCTGTTCCACCGCCTCTACGAGGAGGCGTTCGGACCGCTGCGCACGAAGGCGATCGCACGACAAGTGTTGCACCGCTCCGAATTCCGCGAGGAGATGATCGATCCTCGGGTCACAAAATACGTGGCGCGCACCGGCGACGGCGAACCGATCGGGGTGACCACCCTCACCAGACACCTGGAGACCGTGCCGTGGATCAGTCCGGATTATTTCGCCGCGCGATATCCCGAGCACGCCGCCCGTAACGCGATCTATTATGCGGGATTCACACTTGTTGCCCCAAGTGCGCGACAAGGCGCCGCATTCCATGCCATGATCAAATCAGTTGTCCAGGTTTTGGTGGCCGAACGTGCCGCGGTCGGTTGGGACATCTGCTCGTACAACAACACCCAGCTCTCATTCGCCGACAGCATTCGGGCGGTACTCGATGAGCAAGCGAACGTCGAAGTCGCGGTGGAGGATTCACAGACGTATTACGCCGCACGGTTCACCGAGGACGGAGCGACCAAGGGGGGCTGATGACAGTCAGCGAAGCGCAGTCGACACCATCGCCACCCTGCGGCATGAACGCTCGGTGCGCGCTACTTCTCACCGGTTGGTCCGCGCTCATCGCGCTACCGATACTCATTCGGTCGCAGGCGCTGACGCTCGTCGTCATGATCGCGGTGGTCACGGGTGCGCTGGTCATGATCTGCGTCGGTCTGCGCAGGCACCGGCCGACGCGACCGCTGCCCTGGTACCTGCTTTCGGCCTCGGCGATCCTGTTCGCCGTCGGCACCACCCTGCGCGACTTCACCGCCGCGGGCTACGGCCCCTTGGACGACCTGTGCACGCTGGCGGGCTACGTCGGGATCGGGGTCACGGCGGCGCTGTGGCTGCGGCCGCGCCACGAGGGCCGCAACCACGAACTGATCCTCGATTCGGGGCTCATCGGACTCGCCGCGCTGCTCGCGTCGTGGACCTTCCTCATCTCCCCGATCCTGCACACCGGCAAGACCACCGCGCACACCGTGCTCGCGGCGGTGTATCCGGTGCTGGACGCACTGCTGCTCACACTGATCGCGCATTCGGTGGCCACCGCGAACCGCTCGGAGACCTCGCTGCGGCTGCTGCATCTCGGACTGTTCGCGGTCCTCGTCGGCGACCTCGGCTACAGCCTCGACGCCGCAGGCACCGCGAGCATCGGACACGACCTGCTGCTGACCCCGCTGCTCGTGGCCTACGCGACGGTCGGCATCGCGGCGCTGCACCCGACCATGGCCTCGCTCGGCGCACCTCGGCGCATCCATCCGCACCGGTCGCGGCAGCGGGCCGGATTCATCGCGGTCGCGCTGATCGTCGCCTCGCTGGTGCCCGTGGTCGGCGCCGAACTCGGCACGGTCGACCGGATCGTGGTGTCCTCGTTGTTCGCGCTGCTGCTCATCGGCGTCCTGGTGCGCAGCGAACGCGCCATCCAGCGGTCGGCACGCAGTGAGCGGCGCGCCCAGTACCAGGCCGATCACGACATGCTCACCGGCTTGCTGAACCGTTCCGCGCTGCTGCGCGCACTCGGTCGCGACGGCGGGCAGTGGGCCGATCGGCCGATGTGCCTGCTGTTCATCGACCTCGACGGGTTCAAGCTGGTCAACGACAGTTACGGACACGCCGTCGGCGACGAACTGATCGCGGGCGCGGCCTCGCGCATCCGTCGCATGGTGCGCCGCGAGGACTTGGTGGCGCGCTACGGCGGCGACGAATTCGTCGTCCTCGCACCGCTGGACCGCAGCGCGGCGGCCGGACTCGCGGACCGGCTGCTCGGCGCGTTCGTGCGGCCCTTCGAACTCAGCGCGGGCGAGGTGCCGATCACGGTGAGCGTCGGAATCGCCTGCGGCGGACCGCGTGCCGAGGAACCGAGCGTGTACGACCTGATCCGCAACGCTGATTCGGCGATGTATCACGCGAAGGAGTTCTCACTGGGCTACGCCTTCGCCGAGGATGTGCGGCACGGCACGTTCGGCGCCGCACCCGCGCATCCGCCGGAGTCGCCCGCCTCGCGCCGGACCAGGCGGCGCGAGACCGCGGTGTGAGAACCGCGACAACGCCGAACCGCGTGGTCGCGGCGTAGCCATGCACCTACCGATGCCACGATCGCATCGACGCACCAGGCGCCGCGCACGCACTCAGCGCGAGCCGAGGCCGCTGAATCGTTCCAGCGCAACGGCATTCGGTCTCCGCTGAGGTCGGGCACCCCTGCCAGATCACGCAGCCTGCTACTCGGACAGTTCTTCGAGCACCTTGCGCGCCTCGGCCAACTCGGCCTGCAACTGCTCCACCTTCGCCTGCTGCGCGCCGCGCGCCGCCTCCAGGATGCCCGCGACCACCTCGGCGACCTCGGGATGCAGCACCTTCGCGGCCTGCGCGACCGCCGCGCTCGGCACCGCGAGCCCGCGCACCGTGCGCTTCTTGCCGTTCACGACGTCGACGGTCCATTCGCCGTCGGCGCTGCCGGTGAGGGTGACCGTCACCTCGGGTGAGACCCGCGCCTTGCGCACCGCGGGCGCCTTGGCGGGTTTCACACCGGCCGCTTTGGCCGCCGCCTTCGCCGCCGAGTCCTCTGAATCGGAGCTCCGGTCAACAGGATTCGGCGCCGCAGGGGCGGTGACGACGGCGGGCGGTGTGGACGGTGTCGCAGCGTTCGTCAGGGTCGACGGCTGGGTCACGGTGGGTTCATCCTTCCTTGTGGTCGTCTTCGGCCGGGCGGTGGCCTTCGGCGCGGGGGTGGCCGGGCGCGGCGGCTTGGTCAAGGTCACCTCGGTCGGCGAGAAGGACAGTACATCCTTGGATCCGGTCGGCCTGACCTGGAGGAAGTCACCGTCGGCCGGATCGCCTAACGCTACGACCTTGCCAGAGCGCCCTTCCTGCACGCCCACCGCCGTGGCAGTGAACCACACCATCGGTGGGCGACCACCGGCGATCTCGGTGGCTATCTGCTGAATCTCGGTGTCCGACAATGGTTTGGGCTTGGTTCGTGGCGACGGCATGGTGCACTCCGGGCGGTTTTCGTGGACAGCTGCGTGCACAGATGATGCCGCACACCACCGACACATACACTCCCCGCGGGCGAATCGGCCGCCCGGTGACCCACCCGCGACGGTTCGGCGAACTCTCAGCTACGCATGCGCAGCGCGGGATGCCAGATATCGGTGAGCACCTCGACGGCCCGCTCGGGCGACACCTCGACCACACCCGGAACGGCCCATCGGGTGAAGAATCGTTCCAGCTGCGCGACGAAGAGTTCGAGCCGCAATCTCGCCTCGGCGCGGTCCTGCGGCGGCCTGCGGCGCAGATAGGTCGGCATGGCGTCGGGCAGCGCGCGCACGCCCTCGTGCGCGATCTCCCTGAACCCGGGATCCAGGGCCATGGCCTCGTTCCAGGCGGGCAGCAGATCCTTGAAATCGTCGAACCACGAGACGGTGCGGGCGACCCATCCCGCGAACTCGTCGCGGGAATCGGTGGCGAGCACGCGATCGAGGTCGGCGCACAGTTCGAGCACCTTCGGCACCACCGTGCGGTCCGCGAGGGCGCGCAGCACCTCCGGCTTGCCGGAGAAGTGCAGATAGAAAGTGGCGCGGCTGCATCCGACGGCGGCGGCGATATCGTCCACCCGCACCGCCGCGTAGCCCTGGCGGCCGAACATCGCCCGCGCGCTGTCGATCAGCGCGGCCCTCGTCCGCGATTTCTGTTCGTCACGCAAGGTGCGGCCCGCGCGATCGGACCCCGCGGGGTTCGGCATCGACCTGATCACCTCGATCCGCGCGCGGCGCGCACTCGTTCGACATCATGTCACTCAGTGGACACCACGTCCAGCGAATGTTAATTTGTCAGCTACGTCACGCCGCTCTCGGAACGGTTCCGACGGTGTCGGCGCCCACACCCCGCGGGCGGACCGACGGCGGCGAGTTCCGGAGGACTCGATATGACCAACTCCAACACCCCGCGAGCGACCCGATGAAGGCGCTCCAGCTCACCGGACCCGAAACCCTGGAACTGCGCGACGTGCCGGTCCCCGAGATCGGGCCGAACGACCTGCTGCTGCGCGTCGGGGCGGCAGGCATCTGCCATTCGGACCTGCACGTCCTGCACGTGCCGTTCCGCATGCGCGACGAACCACTCACCATGGGCCACGAGATCGCGGGCACGATCGAGGCCGCCGGCGCCGACGTCGCGGGCCGCACCGAGGGCGAACGCGGCATCGTCTACCTGTGCTGGTCCTGCGGGATCTGCCGGGAATGCGTGAGCGGCAACGAGAACGTGTGCCTGGCCGCGGGCCGCACCGCCATGCCGCCATGCCCCGGACTCGGACCAGACGGCGGCATGGCCGAATACGTGCGCATCCCGGCGAGTTCCTTCGTCCCCATCGGCGACCTCGACTTCTTGCAGGCCGCGCCGATCGCCGACGCCGCGCTGACGAGCTACCACGCCATCGAGGGCGCGCGCGCGGTGCTGCGCCCCGGATCGACCGCCGTTGTCATCGGCATCGGTGGCCTCGGCCACGTGGCGGTGCAGATCCTGCGCGCCACCACCGCCGCGACGGTGATCGCCGTCGACATCGCCGAGGACAAACTCGCGCTGGCCGCCGACGTCGGCGCCGACGCGGGCCTGCTCGCCGACGCGGGCGCCGCCGCCGCCATCCTGGATCGCACCGGCGGACGCGGCGCGGAAGCGGTCTTCGACTTCGTCGGCATCGACTCAACGGCGACACTCGCGGTGGAGTCGGTCGCCCCGAACGGCGCGTACCGGATGGTCGGACTCGGCGGCGGCGCGCCCGAGATCACCTCGGGGCCCGCGGGCGGTCCCGGCTGGCCGTGGGGCGCGACCGTGCGAAAGTCCTACGGCGGCACCAGATCCGACCTCATCAACTCGGTCGAACTGGCCAAGGCGGGCAAGCTGCGCGTCGAGGTCGAGCGGTTCGACCTCGCCGACGGTCGCGCGGCGCTCGACCGCCTCGATCGCGGGCTGATCAGGGGGCGCGCGGTGCTGGTTCCGTAGCGAAGCGTGCCCGTCCTCCGGCTCGACCCGGCTCTCGAACGTGCGGCGACACCGCGGGCGAGCCGAGGGACCCACGCGGAAGGCGGCCCGACCACGTGCGGGACCCATTACCCGGCCACGAGCGGAGGATCGTTCGGCGCGAAGTGGTCCGGGTCTCAGCCGCGGGCAGGCGGGTAGCGGGTAGCTTCCGATTCGATCGCGATCCATCGACCCCTAGGGACATCCATGACGAACCCGGTAGACCTGCGGGCGCGGGCGGCGCAGGCCACGGCACGGCTGACCGGGCCGGGCGGTCCGTTCGAGACGGTCGTCGAGAACGTGCTCGGCGCGCCCGTTCCGGTGCTGCGGCATCGGCGGCGCAGTCTGACCGAGGTGCTGGCGGCCTCGAAAGAGCTGGGCGGGCGCGACTACCTGGTGACCGAGAACCGGCGGCTGTCCTATGCCGAACACGCGGCGCAGGCGCGCGCGTTGGCGGCGGCCCTGCGCGACCGGTTCGACGTCGGGGTCGGCGACCGGGTCGGCATCCTGGCGGCGAATACCCAGGAATGGGTCGTATCCTTCTGGGCCACACAGCTTCTCGGTGCGATCGCGGTAGGATACAACGCGTGGTGGACGGCGCGTGAGATCGGCTACGGTCTCGGTCACACGACGCCCGCCGTGCTGATCGTCGACGACAAGCGGGCGCGGCAGGTCGCCGAACTCGACATCACGGTTCCAGTTTTGACGATGGAACGCGATATCCCCGCGCTGATCGCGGAATTCGCGGAAGCGCCGTCGCCCGCGGTGACCGTGGACGAGGACGATCCCGCGATCATTCTCTACACCAGCGGAACCAGCGGCCGACCGAAGGGCGCGGTGCATTCGCAGCGAAACCTGTTGGCGGTCATCGACTATCACCGTTTCAACGACGCACTCGCCGCCGAGATACGTGGCGAGCGGCCGGACGACGGACCCCGCGGACGGCGATTCCTGTTGACCTCACCACTGTTCCACATCGCGAGCCTGCACAACCTGGTGATCCCGCGCATGGTCACCGGCGACACCGCCGTGATCTATCAGGGCGGATTCGACGCCGACCGGGTGGCCGCACTCATCGAGCGCGAGCGGGTCACCAACTGGGGCGCGATGCCGACGATGGCGACCCGCCTGCTGGAGGCGGACCTTTCACGCTACGACCTGTCTTCGCTCGCCGCGTTCTCCTTGAACTCCGCACCGTCCTCGGCGGCGCTGCAACAGCGTCTGCGGGAACGGCTTCCGGTCGCGAAGACCGCACTGGTGACGAGCTATGGCATGACCGAATGCAGTACGGCCGCCACGCTGGCGAGTCCGGCCGAACTGGCGGCGCACCCCGACACCGTCGGCAGGCCGGTGATCGGCGTGAGCCTGGAAATCCGTGATGCGCAAGGCAATTCGGTCGAAGAGGGCGTCGAGGGCGAAATCTGCGTGCGCGGCCCCTACGTCATGCTCGGCTATTGGAACGACACGGCGGCGACCTCGGCCGCCATCACCGCCGACCGTTGGCTGCGCACCGGTGACATCGGCGTGCTCGAAGAGGGCAGGCTGCGCTTGTCGGGGCGGCGGTCGGATCTCATCCTGCGCGGCGGGGAGAACGTCTACCCCACCGAGGTCGAACAGTGCCTGGACGAACATCCCGCGGTGCGCGAGTGCGCGGTGATCGGGATAGCCGACGAGGATCTGGGGCAGCGGGTGGCGGCGCTCGTGGTGGTCGAGGACACCGAGCGGGTGTCGGAACGTGAACTCCTCGATTTCGCGCGCGAACGGCTCGCCTAC
This sequence comes from Nocardia bovistercoris, assembly GCF_015674855.1. GTDB lineage: Bacteria > Actinomycetota > Actinomycetes > Mycobacteriales > Mycobacteriaceae > Nocardia > Nocardia bovistercoris. Next base: position 201,979 of record NZ_JADMLG010000002.1, read on the forward strand.
TACAAGGTCCCGGCCCGATGGCTGCTGACCACCACCGCTTTGCCCCGCAACGCCACCGGCAAGGTGATGCGCGCCGCGATCGCGGAAACCCTGGGCGAACACTGACCCGTACGCCCGGTAGGCGGTACCGTCGTTACAGCGAACATCAACGTTCGCATTGCTCGCAAGGAGGCGAGATGGCGGTGTTCGCGTACCGAGGCAGGTCGGTGGTCTACGACCGGGTCGGCAGCGGGCCGCCCGCCTTCCTGCTGCACAACGCGGGCACGCAGCGCCACATCTGGGACGACCAGGTCGCCGCGCTGCGCGGGCGCCACACCGTGATCGCGCTCGACCTGCCCGGATTCGGCGAATCCGACCCCGCCACCGGCCACCGTCTCGACGACTACGTCGACATGTTCGCGGCCTTCATCGACGACCAAGGGGGTCGCGAGGCGATACTGATCGGCAACTGCGTCGGCAGCGCGATCGCGCTGAGTTACGCCGACCGGCATCCGGACCGGGTGCGCGCGCTGGTCCTGTGCAATCCGCTCACCTGGAACACCGTGCACGGCGGCGCATCGGCCGGTCTCGCGCGGGTGGACGCGCTGCTGCCGCTCGGACCGCTCGCGCGCAGGCTGACCTTGCCGGAACCCGCAGTGTCGATGATCGTCGCCACCCAACTGGGCGCGCGCGGCAGACGCGTCGGACTGCACCGCAGCCCGCGACTGCGCGCACACCTGAACGATCGCGGGCGGCTGTTCGCACTGGACCGACTCGTCCAGGATTTCCCCGCCTACCGTGCGCTCGACACGCTGCGCCCCGGCCCGGAATTCCCGCCGATCTGCACCCTGTGGGGCAAGCAGAACCGCGTCCTGTCGGCGGCCGCGGGCGCGCGCCTCGACACCACCCTGCGCCCGCACACCAGCGTCGTACTCGACGACTGCGGGCACCTGCCGATGGCCGAGGACCCCGACGCCGTGACCGCCGTCGTCACCGGCTTCCTCACCGCCGTCACGGCGGACCGCGCGACCCGCGCGACCTCGACACACGCCGTCTGAACGCCTTTCGGTGGTTACGATCGAGCTGGTCGCCGCCCTGCCGGTGACCGGCTCGACGTGGTGTTTGACCTTGGGGTTCGCGGGAACCCGACCGAAAAGCCACCGAGAAAGGGTTGTCCCATGCTGTTGCGCCGACTTGCCCGTCCACTCCTCGCGACCGCGTTCATCGCCGACGGTGTCGATACGCTGATCCATCCCCAGCCGCGCGCCAAGGCCGCCGCCGCGCTGGTGCAGCGGGGCGAACGCTCGCTGCCGGACAATGTCGCCGCGAAATTGCCCGCCGACCCCGGAACCGTGGTCAGGGTGAACGCGATCGCCCAGGTCTCGGCGGGCACCCTGCTCGCCCTCGGCCGCGCGCCGCGCCTCGCCGCCTTCGTGCTGGCCGCGACGGTCATCCCCGCGACCGTGACCGAACAGGACTTCTGGGCCGAAACCGATCCCGACCGCAAGACCGCCAAGCGCAATGCCTTCCTGAAGGACATCAGCCTGCTCGGCGGACTCATGATCGCCAGCGCCGACACCGCGGGCAAGCCCTCGCTCGGCTGGCGCGGCAAGCGGGCCGCGCACAAGACGGCCGCGGCGGTCACCGCCGCGCTGCCGCTGGGCGCCTCGGACACCGCAACCGGCGCCGCGCTGCGCGAACAGGCACAGGAGGCCGCGGCCCGCGCACGCGAACTCGGTGGCGTTGCCGCGAGCAAGGGCGCCGAACTCGCCGAATCCGCCCAGTCCCACGGCGCGGAATGGGTCGACCTCGCCAAGGAACGCGCACCCGAGGTGGCGGCGAAGGTCCGCAAGTCGCGCTGGGCAGGCGCCGCCCGCGAACACGGCGCCGAACTCGCCGAACTCGCCAGACAGCGGGGTGCGCAGTTCGCCGAGGTCGCCAAGGATCGCGGCGCGGAATTCGGGGAGGTCGCCCGTGATCGAGGAACCGAATTCGCCGACGTCGCCCGTCACCGCGGCGCCGAACTCGCCGACGTCGCTCGACACCGCGGCGCGGAGTTCGCGGATGTCGCACGGCACCGTGGCGCCGAACTCGCCGAGACGGCGCGTCAACGTGGCGCCGAACTCGCCGATACGGCCCGCGACCGTGGCGGTGACCTCGCCGAAGTGGCGCGCAACCGAGGCGCGGATCTCGCGGACGTGACACGCGATCGCGGCGCCGAATTCGCGGGCGTCGCGCGGCATCGCGGCGCGGAACTCGCCGAGACCGCGCGCGACCGAAGCGCCGAATTCGCGGAGGTCGCGCGACACCGTGGCGCGGAGTTCGCGGATACGGCCAAGGATCGCGGCGTCGAACTCGCCGAGAAGGCCCGCAAGCGCGGCCCGGAGATCGCCGCGAACGCGCGGGAGCGCGGCACCGCCCTCGCGGAGAACGCCCGCGACCGCGTGGAGTCCCGTCGCGGCTGACGCGCCGGGAGGCACTTGCTCCAGCAGCCGCATGGCAAAGCATCGGCCCGCACTCGAATCCGAGTGCGGGCCGAAGCCGTACATCGGCGCGTTCGGTGGCACAGGGCGCGTTGCTCCACCGGCCACAGTCCTCCCTGATTCCCAGCTCACCGCCTCGGCCCGCGTTGCGCACGCCGCGTCCGGTGAGCACTGCGACGAATCAGCGCGGAGCGCAACGGGAATCCGAATCTGGCCGGGTTCAGATGGTGCGTCGGCGGGCAACCTCGCGGCATACAGGGCAAAACAGACCGATCGGAGTGTGGGAAAGTCCCCAATATTCGGCGAAGCAGGCTCCGATTCGCGCGGGGCCGACGACAATCGCTTGCGGGATTCCGGTAGAACAGACGGGTAGTCGCTGGACTCCGACCGCGATCGGCGTCGGTGCGTACCGGTTCGTCCGATGGGCGGACGGTGTTCTACGCGCCACGTCGCACCGCCGGAATCCCGCGCGGGGCGGCCGGGAAACCGTTCCGCACCGTGTCCAAGGGCCCGAGCAGTCAGATTGTGAGTACCGCAGTGGATCTCGACCTTCTCGACCGATACCGCGACCGAGACGACGTGCTGGCCTGCCAGCTCTCCGGCCCGAAGCTGCGCCGCCTGGTGCGCACCGCGGTCGGCCTGTCGGAGGAGTCGATCGATCTGCTCACCCGGCTCAGCGAACGCCTGCGCACCGCCGAGGGCGCGCTGCCCGATCCCGCGATGACCTGACGACCCGCCGCCGTGGCCTGATGTGTCGCAGCGTTTTTCACCTACCCGTCGTGGTCCTGCGGATGTTCTCCCGTATCGCGGCGAGATCGCGGTAGCCGTTCACCGCCATCAGCAGGTCGGCCTCGGCGAGGAACATCCGCAGCAGGTGCACCAGTCCCGGCACTCCGCCCAGGGCGAGCCCGTAGACGTAGGGCCTGCCGATGCCGACCATGGTCGCGCCGAGTCCGATGGCCTTGACCACGTCGGAGCCGCAGCGCACGCCGGAATCGAACAGCACCGGCACGCGATCGTCGACGGCCGCGACCACCTCGGGCAGCGTCTCCAGCGCGCTGAGGCCGCCATTGGCTTGGCGCCCACCGTGATTGGAGCAGTAGATGCCGTCGACGCCGTGGTCGATGGCACGGCGGGCGTCCTCGGGATGGGAGATGCCCTTGCAGATGATGGGCAGTTCGGTGAGCGAGCGCAGCCAACTCAGGTCGTCCCAGGTCAGCGAGTTGCCGAAGGTGCCGACCCAGTGCAGGACCAGCATCTTCGGATCGTCGGTGCCCGCCATCTGCTGGAAGACGGGATCGCTGGTGTAGTTCTTCAGCACGTGGCCGCGCAACTGCGGGAAGTTGCCGGTGGACAGGTCGCGCGGACGCCAGCCGGGGATCCAGGTGTCGAGGGTGACCGTGATGCCTCGATACCCGGCTCGTTCGGCCCGGTGCACGAGACTTTCGGCGAGATCGCGGTTCTTCGGCGTATAGAGCTGGAAGAAGCTCGGCGTGTCCTGCGCGTGCGGTATCACGTCCTCGAGCGGGTCCTCCATGAGCGTGGAGAAGATCGCCGGCACCCCGGTGCTCGCCGCGGCCTTCGCCACCGCGATATCGCCGTGGTGGTCGCCGGTGACGAGTCCGATCACGCCGACCGGCGCCATGAACACCGGTGACGCGAAGGTGTGGCCGAACGCGGTGACCGACAGGTCGCGTTCGGTGGCGCCGACCAGCATGCGCGGGACAAGACCCCAGTCGCCGAAGGCCTCGGCATTGCGCCGCTGGGTCAGTTCGTCACCGGCGCCGCCCGCGATGTAGGAGTGCAGACCGGCGGGCAGCGCGGCGGCGGCCTTCGCCTCGAGCGTCGCGTAGTCCATCGGGAATTCCGGGAGGTTCCCACCGAGTGCGGCGAAGTAGATCTCGTTCTGGTAGTCGGCGAACGCCATCGTTCGGCCCTTCCGTCGGCGCGAGGTCACATACGGGGGCCGAAGCGCTCCCGTTTCGGATCCTAGCCGTGTCTGCGCCCCGGTCGAGAGCGGACTACGGCGCGGTGTCCAGGTACACGGTGACGCCGACGATCACCCGCCGATCACGCGCGAAGTCCACGACCGCGATACCGTGCGCGCGCCCGAGCGCCACCGACGCCGTCACGGTGCGGCCCGCCGCGATCAGCTTCTCCCAGCGCATATCTCGCACACCCTCGGCGAATTCCGCGACCGGCACCGGATTGCCCGATGGCAGTTCGAGCACCGCGCGATCGTCGAGCAGTACTCGCATATCCGCGACAGCACCCCGAGTCGCCGCGGTGAACAGCGCCTCCACCGCGCGCTTGCCCGCACCGCCGACACCGAACAGCGCCCGCGTCATGCCGAGAACGCCGCCCAACCCCTGGTTGGCGATCAGTTGCGGACCGAGTTTCGTGGCCGCGCCGATGCCGGCCCACCCGGTGCGCAGCAGTTGGACGATCATGGGCGCGAGTTCCCAGTGCGCCGCGAGCCTGGCGATCTTCCAATCGCCGCCGACCTCGGCGAGTTCGTAGCGCAGATGCATCGGGACGCGCACGGTGGCGCCGGTGGACATGGTGGTGGCGACGGACAGGTCGCGCAGCACCGTGCGGTCGGCCACGATATCGCGGCGGACCTCGAAGACGATGGTATTCGGCCCGATGAAGGTGTCGTAGAAGCGGCCGATGGCGATCCGCCCGACGTGCGGCCGCGAGCCGACCGGATCGTGCACCGCGGCATCGGGTCCGAACAACTCGGTCCAGGCCGTCCTGTCGCGCGCGGCGACGGCGCGCGGCGAGGCGCACACGGCCGACAGCAGATCGTCGGCGATCGGTTCCAGCGGCATGGCGGCATCCTCCACGGTCCTCGTGCGACTGGGCACCATATTAGAACAAGTTCTAATTCCAACGCCGCCTTCGCATCCGACCCACTAGCAAATGACAATCATTTTCAGTAATCTGCTTCGTGGCCGCACGGCCACAGATCGAATCGTGGATGAGGGTGAAGCACATGAGGATCAGGAAGTCCGCGACGCTCGCGGCGCTGTTGGTCGCCGCGTTCGGAACAGCCGCGGGCGCCGCGGGCGCCGCACCGAACGAGGCGGTCGCCTACACCGCGACGACCGGCCCGGACGCGACCGTGATCACCACCGATACCGGGTCGATGGCGGTCGAGAACAGCGCGTTCACCATCAGGGCGCAAGACGGAACGGTCCTCGCGGGCACCGAATTGCGTTTCCGCGTGGACGATTTCGAATTCCCGATCACCGCGACCATCCGGGACCGCACCGCGACGCTCACACCCCGCTTCGACGCCGCGCACGCCGTCTACAAACCGATCGCGCCACCTTCCGACGTCGCGCTGCCTTCCGACGTCGCGCTGCCTTCCGACGTCGCGCTGCCTTCCGACGTCGCGCTGCCTTTCGAGGACAAAGCGCCGTGGAAGACCGAATACGACCGCGAGCAGGCGGCGTGGAGTCGCATGACGAGCACGATCAGCATGGGCGCCACCATCGGCACGCTGGTCGGCGGACTCGGAGGCGCGGCCGTCGGCTGTCTGCTCGGCGGCATCGCAGGCGCGACGGTCGCTTCGGCGACCATCGTCGGCCTGTTCGGACCGTTCGTGCCCGCGGCCGCGGTGGGTTGCGTCGGCGGCATCGTCGCGGTCGGGGCGCTCGGCACCGTCGCGGGCCAACTGCTGGTCACCGCGCCGATGGCGGTCATGGCCGCCGCGCAGTACTTCACGACGGTGAACGCACCGTTCGGGAGGTGAGTCGATGGCGAGGGAGCGCCGAGGTTACGTATCCGAGGGCGCTCCCTCGCTGCAACGGCAGTGGACGTGTTGGGCGCACGCGCCACTTCCGAATGTTCCGGTACGGAACAATTCGAGCGTACGAAACTCAATGGTCCGTATTGCGGAGATTTGATATTTCAGATCTAGTTTTAGGGGACCGCACGGAGTCACGGTCCGTTAGAGCGGGTCATCGCAGGCTCGGCGTCAGTCCGAGGCGGTGACACCCCACACCGCGCGAGCACCACTCTCCCCCACCCGGTACACCTGAACCGTCGCCGCGACCCCGGCGATGAGTATCAGCACCGCGAGCCCGGCGGCCAGCGGCCTGCGCAGCGGCTTGCCGCGACCGTCACGCACATGCGCGAACAGCAGCAGGCCCGCCAGCACCACCAGGGGGAACACGAAGTAGTTCATGGTCGACCCCAGATCGGCATGGGTCCGGACCGCCTCGGACTCGCCGAACCTTTCGGCCAGCGACTCGCCCGCTTCGACCGTGAGCGGGGTGAGCACCGCCGTGACCACCGCGAGCGCCGCGACCAACCAGATCAGCGAGCGCCGCGCGGCGGGCCACAGCGCGGCCAGCGCGAGCAGGACGGCGGTCAGCGGGACGAGCACGACGACCGCGTGCACCAGCAGGATATGGGCGGGCAGTCCGTCGATCGTCCGCATGAGGGCGCCTTCCTCGGTGAGATATCGCTGTCGATGGATATCACCCCAGACCACGAAACGCCCACTCGAACGGTTCACCGGAGTGCGGCAATCCCGGCGTGTCGGACGCGGCGGGCGTGTCTCACGCGGCGCACAGGGGCGTGATGTCGGAGCGCCCGCCGGTGGTCGGCGAGGTCAGGTACATGCAGCGACTCTGGCCGACGACGTCGATCGCCGCGCCGACCTGCGCCCACTGCCCCGCATCCAGGGCGGGCGTGCGGGAAAGCACGAAGCCGGACAGCCGGGTCGGATCGGTGACCAGCGCCCACGAATAGTCGGGACCGAGCGCGGTGACGATGTAGTTCGTCGGGCCTTCCAAACTCTCCTGGGTCGGCACGCCGGGGAAACTGACGTGCAGCTGCGCACCGGTGACCCGGTCGTTCACCGTCGCGGTTCCGCTGATCTCGTTCGGCGCGCCCGCCCAGGTCGTGCAGCGGTTGCGCACGGAGACATTGCCCTGCGGATCGAGGGCATAGGTGGCGCGAGTGTCGCGGGCGCACACCAGGCTGAAGTACTGCGGGACGGCGGCCAGCTGGTACCAGGTGCCCAGGTAGCGGTCCAGCTCCAGGGACGGTACGGGCGCGGGTTGCGCGGTCGCGACACCCGCGGCGAGGGTGACGGCGGCGAACGCGCCCGCGAGCGCGGCGGCGATGCGGCGGTGGGGGCGATGAGCGAACATGAGACTTCGTGACCTCCTCGGATCGGCGGCAAACCATGCGGACAGACGTCTGGACTACTACCCACCCTACCCACAACGATGCATAATTGATTCAAACCGTTTCATATCTTTCGGGAGGTCGCATGCGCTACGGCTGGATTCCCCGCACCGCGGGCGTCGCGACGGCCGCCTACGGACTCGCGGTCGCGGCCCGCCCGTCGATACTGCTCGGACCCTGCGGCTGGTCCGACGAATCTCCGCAGGTGCGCGCGGTGACCAGGATGGTCGGATTACGCGATGTCGCCTCGGGTCTGGCGATGGTCGCGGCGCCGGGACCGCGGGCCATGCGGCTCGCCGTCGCCGTCCGGGTCGGGGCGGATCTCGCCGACACGGCGGTGCTCGGCGTCGCGCTGCGCGGCAGGCCGCAGCACACCAAGGCACTCGCGGTCACCACCGGTTGGGCACTGCTGTGCGCGGCGACCGCCCTCGTCACACTGCGGCAGTGACATCCGAGCCCGCCGCACCGGAACCCGCGCCGCGGCGCGGGCGGGCCACGGCGCGGCGCCGGTACGCCACCGGGCAGAATGAGGCAATGCCCGCCGGATCCGCCCCCGTCTCCGACGCGGCCGGGTTCACGGTGCGCGCGGTGGCCGAACGGCTCGGCATACCCACCGCGACCCTGCGCAGCTGGAATCGCCGGTACAACATCGGCCCGCCGCAGGACCGCCCCGGCAAACACCGGCTGTACTCCGAACGCGATATCGCGCTGCTCGGCCAGATGGTCACCCTGATCCGCGACGGCGCGACCCCGGCGGGCGCGGCGGCCGCCGTGCGCGGCCCGCTGCCGGTGCGCGGCGACCGGATCACCCTGCTCGACGCGGCGTTCGCGTTGGACACGACGACGGTGTCGGGCCTGCTCACCGCGCACGTGCGCGACTACGGCGTCGTCGCGACCTGGGACGAACTGTGCAGGCCCGCGTTCGCCGACATCATCGCCCGCCAGTTCGGCGGCGAGGGCTGCATCGACGTGGAACACCTGCTCTCGTGGTGCGTCACCTCGATACTGCATCGCACCGTGCCGCCGCCGGACCTGCCCGCGCACGCGTCGATCCTGTTGGCGTGCACCAGCGGCGAGACGCACGCGCTGCCGCTCGAAGTGCTGCGCGCGGCACTGGCCGAGCGCGGGGTCGGCGCGCGCATGCTCGGCGCCGACGTGCCGACCACCGCGCTCCTCGACGCGCTGGCCCGCCACGCGGATCCGACCTCGGTGGTGCTGTGGTCACAGCAGGAGTCCACGGCGCTGACCTCGGCGGCGCGGGCCTGCGCGGGCGCGCGGGCCGCGGTGTTCGTCGGCGGGCCGGGCTGGGACGAGGTCATCCTGCCCGAGCGGGTCACGCGCCTCACGAGCCTGGTCGAGGCCACCGACCGGCTCACCGCAGCCTCCCAGTTGTGAAGAACTGACCTTTCCGAATTCGGCCCGCAGAATGGTGGCCGCGAGGTGGAATCCCCGCCTCGACCAGTGAGGTTGTGAGCCGGACCGCGCGCCCGGCGTCGACCCGATCCCCCCGCTTCCGGCCGATGCGCGGCGCCGGAGCGATCCCCATCGAACCCATCCGACGGTTCATGCCCGGCCGATACTTCCGGGCGGGTGGCCCGTGCGCAGTAAACGATGCATAATTGATGCACCCGTACCTCAGGAGGAGCAATGGTCCAGCCATCGACGGATCGCACGCGGCGTGTGGCCGTCATAGGCGCGGGCGTATCGGGCCTGACCGCGGCGTGGGCGCTGGCACCGTCCGCCGAGGTCACCCTCTACGAAGCCGACGACCGACTCGGCGGACACGCCGACACGCACGAGGTCAGGTCGACCTCCGGCGCGAAACTCGGCGTCGACACCGGATTCATCGTGCACAACGACCGCACCTACCCCACTCTGCTGCGACTGTTCGGCGAACTCGGCATCGCGACACAGGAATCCGATATGAGCATGTCGGTGCGCTGCGACGGATGCGGACTGGAATACGCGGGCGCCCGCGGCCTCGCCGGACTGTTCGCGACCCCGAGATCGCTGCTGCGCGGCCCCTACCTGCGCCTGCTCACCGAAGTGCCGCGCTTCCACCGACTGGCACGCGCGGAACTCGACCGTCCCGGCGACGAAGCCATGACTCTGCGCGAATTCATCACCGCCGCAGGGTTTTCCGAGTACTTCCAGGCGCACTTCCTCACCCCCCTGGTTGCGGCGGTGTGGTCGTGCGCCCCGACAACGGCACTGCGTTATCCGGCCCGTTACCTGTTCACCTTCCTCGCCAACCACGGCATGCTCACCGTCTTCGGCTCCCCTACCTGGCGCACCGTCACCGGCGGCTCGGCCACCTACGTCCGCGCCGTCGCCGCACGGCTGGACACCGTTCTGGTCGGCACACCCGTGCGCGCCCTGCACCGCGTCGCCGACGGCGTCTCGGTCCGCGACGCGGCCGACGAGGTGCGCCACTTCGACGCCGCCGTCATCGCCACCCATCCCGCGCAGGCACTCGCGCTGCTCGCCGAACCCACCGAGGCCGAACGCGAAATACTCTCCGCCATACCGTATTCGGTGAACCACACGCTGCTGCACACCGACGATTCGGTGCTGCCGCGCGCGTCACGCGCCAGAGCCTCGTGGAACTATCGCCTGCCCTCCTGCGCGGCGCGCCCCGACCGCGTCCTGGTCAGCTACGACCTCACCCGCCTGCAACGCCTCGAACAAGCCGACGAACGCCGCTACCTGGTGACCCTCGGCGATGACCACCCCCGCGCCCCCCCCCCCAGGAAAGCCCCCCAGACAGAACAAAAAACCCTGAACACACCCGCCGGCCACCGCGCAAAGTGGGGGCCCGCGGCCGTAACCTCGGGCGGCGCCGACGCGCTCGTGATCGACCGCATGAGCTACGAACATCCGGTCTACACACCGGATTCGGTTGCCGCGCAACGCAGACTCGACGAAATCGGCGACGACCGCGTGCGTTTCGCGGGGGCCTACCACGGCTGGGGATTCCACGAGGACGGCGCGGCCTCGGGTCTGCGCGCCGCCGCACGGCTCGGGGCGCGCGTGGCGGGCGAGGTCGCCGCGGCGCGTACCTCATGAACGGGCACAGCATGAACGGGCACCTCACGAACAGGCAGAGCGTGAACGGGCAGCTCACGAACGCGCACCCTACAAACGGGCAGACCACGAACGCGCAAAATACAAACTCGCACCGCACAAACGGGCAGAGCACGGACGTGGACCTCGTGAACGAGCAGAGCGCGAGCGGGCAGAGTACGAGCGCACGCATAGTTCGGACGAGCATCCGGCACGTGCGGATCGCCCCGATGCGCCACGAATTCCGGTACCGCAGCTACAGCTGGCTGGTCGATCTCGACGCCATGCCCGCGCTGCCGTGGTGGCTGCGCCCGTTCGCGCGCTTCGAAGCGGCCGACCATCTCGGCGACCCGACCGCGTCGCTGCGCCGCAATGTGGACGACTACCTCGCCGAACACGGCATCGACCTGCGCGGCGGCCGGGTGCTGATGCTGGCCAACGCGCGCGTGCTCGGCTACGTGTTCAACCCGCTCAGCCTGTACTGGTGTCGCGACGCCAGCGGCACGCCGACCTGCGTGATCGCCGAGGTGCACAACACCTACGGCAGCAGGCACCGCTACCTGCTCCGCCCCGGCGACGCGGGCCGCGCGCACACCGACAAAGCCTTCTACGTCTCGCCGTTCAACGAGGTCAGCGGCGCCTACCGGATGCGCGTCCCGGAACCCGACGACCGGCTGCGGGTGTCCATCGTGCTCTCCGACGGCGGTCCGGTCTTCGCCGCCGCGATGACCGGCCGTTGCCGACCCGCCACCGTGCCGACGATCCTGCGCGCGATACTCGCCGCACCGCTGGCGCCGCTCGTGGTCTCGGCGCGTATTCGCAAACAGGGTGTGCGCCTGTGGCTGCGCGGCCTGTCCGTCGTCCCCCGACCTGCCCCCTCACTTCAGGAGCCAACGCGGTGAGTATCGAATTCCCCTCGCGGTCCGTATCCCGCCCGACCGCGCCGACATGGCCCGATGTCGAAACCGTTCCGACCGGCGTCCGCGCGCGGGTGGCCGCGGCGGGTGCGGAGTACCTGTTCCGGCGCGCGGTCCGCGACCTGCCGGTGCGCGTCGAGCTGCCCGACGGCGCGCTGCTCGGCACCGACACCTCCGACCCCACCTGTCCGCGACTCATCCTGCACCGCCCCCGCGACTTCTTCGCCCGGCTCGGCACGGCCGGACTCATCGGCTTCGGCGAGTCCTATATGGCGGGCGACTGGTCGGCGCCCGACCCGGCCGCGACACTCGAGGTGTTCGCCGCGCGGGTGGCCACGCTGATCCCCGCGCCGCTGCAACGCCTGCGCCGCCTGTACGTGGCGCGCCATCCCGAGCGTGAACGCAATACCGAGGACAACACCCGCGACAACATCGCCAGGCACTACGACCTGTCCAACGAATTCTTCGACCTGTTCCTCGACGAAACCCTCACCTACTCCAGCGCGTTGTTCGCCGACCTCGCGACGCCGCCGTCCTTGACCGATCTGGCTGCGGCCCAACGCGCCAAGATAGATCGCATCCTCGACACCGCATGCGTCGGACCGGGCACGCGCGTGCTCGAAATCGGCACCGGCTGGGGCGAATTGGCGCTGCGGGCGGCCGCGCGGGGAGCCACCGTGCGTTCGGTGACACTGTCCAGCGAACAGCGTGCGCTTGCCGTCGAACGGATCGAGCGGGCCGGGCTGTCCGATCGCGTCGAGGTGGATCTGCTCGACTACCGAAGCGTCACTGGCGATTACGACGCGGTGGTCTCGGTGGAGATGATCGAGGCGGTCGGCTACGAATACCTCGACACCTTCTTCGCCGCCATCGACCGTGTCCTCGCGCCCGGCGGTCGCGCGGTGCTCCAGGCCATCACCATGCCGCACGACCGCATGCTCGCCACCCGCCGCACCTACACCTGGGTCCAGAAGTACATCTTCCCGGGCGGATTCCTGCCGTCGAACCAGCTGATTGTGGAATCCGTCACTCGCAGCACCGGATTGGCCGTGCGCGAGAACTTCTCCATGGGTCCGCACTACGCGCACACCCTGCGACTGTGGCAGCAGCGGTTCGACAGCCACCGCGAACAGGTCGCGGCACTCGGCTTCGATCCGGTCTTCCGGCGGATGTGGCGGCTGTACCTGGCCTATTCCGAGGCCGGTTTCCGGTGCGGCTATCTCGACGTGCGCCAGATCCTGCTCACCGGCGCCGGTCAGCGGGAGCGACCGAGCAGGTGACGCAAGGTCTCGTCCAGGTCGGGACGGCGAAAGACGTGTCCGCGCCGCGCGAGTCGCGCGGGCGCCACCCGCTGACTGGCCTGCGCGAGTTCGCGCGCACCTTCCGATCCGAGCAGCAGTTCCGGGCCGAAATTCGGAACCGGCACCAGCGCGGGCCGATTCAGCACCCCGGCCAGCACCCGCGTGTACTCGGCGTTGCGCACCGGCTCCGGCGCGACGGCGTTGACCGCGCCGGACAGTTCGGCATCCCAGAGCGCACGATGGTAGACGTCGATCAGATCATCGATCCCGATCCACGACAGCCACTGTTCACCGTCGCCGACCCGGCCGCCGAGCCCCGCTGTGAACAGCGGCCGCAGCAGTTTCAGCGTTCCGCCCCTCGGCGACTGCACGATTCCGGTGCGCACCCGCACCACCCGGACACCGGACTCCGCGGCCGGGGTGGTCGCCGCTTCCCAGTCCTCGACCAGGCCGGCGAGGAAACCGTCACCGCGCGAAGCATTTTCATCGAGGACTTCGTCGCCGCGGTCGTAGCCGTAGTAGCCGATGGCCGACGCGCTGAGAAAGGTGCGCACGCCAGCGCGGGCGGCGAGTTCGGCCAGCGCGCGCGTCGGAGCGATACGGCTTTCGGCGAGTACGCGTTTGTGGGCGTCGGTGAATCGGCCCGCGATGGACGCACCGGCCAGGTGGATCACGGCGTCGATGCCGTCGAGCAGGTCGGGCGCGGGATCATCGGGCCGCCACTGCCTTTCGTTCTCCGAGCGCGGCGTGTGGCGAACCAGCCGAACGACATCGTGTCCGCCGGTGCTCAGGAACGCGCTCAACGCCGTGCCGACCAGGCCCGTTGCGCCGGTCACCGCGATCGTGGACGGGGCGTAGCCGTGTCGCGCGGCGCGGCCGTGCGCGGCGAGGTCGTCGGCGAGTTGGCGATGACGGTAGGCGAACATGGCCCGCAGCGCGAACGCGGGCACCGGGGAATGCACCCGGTCCACGACGAGGGTGTGCCCTTCGTCCACGGCCTCGAATTCGTGGATGTGGCGCCAGCGCAGCAGCGTTCCGGCGGGCAGCGAGGCGAGCCCGCCGGTGGTGAGGACGTCGACGAAGCGGTGCGGCGGATCGTAGTCGGCGGGATCGTGCCGGGCGACCCAGCGCAGACCCGCGGGCAGTGCGAGCACCGCCCGGCCATCGCGCAGGGAATCGGACTCCGCGACCGGACTCAGCGGCTGCCACGGCGGGGCGAGCCTGCTGAACGCCCCCGGTCTGGCATGCCAGGCGAAGACTTCGGGGCGGGGGACGGCGACCACGCTCGAACACTCGATGCCCATGTATCCGACTGTAGCCACGAATCGACGTTTCGCACCGTTGACGCATCGTTTCGGCGCGTTCGTCGGGAAAATTACGGAGGATGAAGTGATGAACGATGCATCCGGCACCGCGTCCCGGCTGGACACCCTGCTCGACCGAACCATCGTCCCCGGCTACACCAGCCTCGGCATCGCCCTGCGCCGCCGACACTGGCCCGCCGACCCCGCACCGGACGCACTGCGCGGCAAGACCGCCGTGGTGACCGGCGCCAACTCCGGCATCGGACTCGCCGTCGCCGAAGGACTCGCCGCACTCGGCGCCCGCGTGGTGCTCGCCGTCCGCAACCCCGGCCGCGGCGAAGAAGCGCGACGCCGAATCCGCGCCGCTCACCCCGACGCCGACGTCGTCCTGACCGAATGCGACATCTCCGACTTCGCGGCCGTCGACGCCTGCGCCCGACGCCTCGCCGACCAACTCTCGAGCCTCGACATCCTCGTCCACAACGCGGGCGTACTCCCCCCGGAACGCACCGAATCCGCCGACGGCCACGAACTCACCCTCGCCACCCACATCCTCGGCCCGCTACGCCTCACCGATCACCTCGTCCCCCTGCTCGCCGCCACCGAGGACGGCCGCGTGATCCTCATGTCCTCCGGCGGCATGTACACCCAGCGCCTCCCCGTCGACGACCTCGAATACCGCCACGGCGACTACCGCGGCGCAACCGCCTACGCCCGCACCAAACGCCTCCAAGTCGCCTTCACCCCCGTGATGGCCGAACGCTACGCGGCCAAAGCGATCACGGTGCACGCCATGCACCCCGGCTGGGTGAACACCCCGGGCATAGCCGACGCCCTCCCCGGCTTCCACCGCCTCCTGCGCCCCCTCCTACGCACCCCCGCCGAAGGCGCCGACACCGCCCTCTGGCTCGCCGCCACCCGACCCACCCCACCCACCGGCCAGTTCTGGCACGACCGCCATCCCCGTCCCACCCACTACCTGAGCCGCACCCACTACACCTCTGGCCAGCTGTGGCGGCTCTGGCTGGATTGCGCACGCGCGGCAGGCGTGTCGACGGACTGACAGCACCGACGCCATGGCCGCCGGAACCCACACCTTCGCCCGACCTCGGTCGCGAAACCCGAAGAGCCACGGCGGAAAGTCGCCTTCATCGAAGCGGTCGCCGCGAAAGGCGCGGCGAATGGACAACTTTCCACCGACTCGGACTCGCGTGTCCGTCATGTGCTCATGGAAGTCAATGTCTCAGGTGCGCAGCGGCTTTCATCCAGTAACAACCCGTTCCCGTCGTGACAACTGGACGGTCTGCTGTTAACGTCTTCGCGTCCCAAACACAGCCTACAGGACGAGAACGAAATGACAGTTGATGCAACGGATTCGACGTCGGCCGCAGAAACACCGCTCTGGCTGCGAGGCCGGGACGCCGTGGTCGCGGCGGCCGCACCGGAGGACTGGCGCGAAGGCGCGCCGGACTACCACCTCACCGAGCTGACCGTGCCGCGCGAGCGGACCACCGAACACGCTCCGGGTTCGCTGGAAGCGATCGTCGAAGACCTGGTCCGGGTGTTCGAGATGGAGATCTCGCACAAGAAGGACCCCGCGACCTGGGTTTCGCTGGTCGCCGAGCACTACCGAGGCCGCGTGAACGGCGGCCAGTGGCAGGACGCCGAGGAATTCGCGCGAATCGGCAGCTACAACATCCTCATCGGCGACAACCCCTACTACGACGCCGAGAACGAAACCTTCGAGAGCTCGCACCACATCTTCCACACCGCGATGCCGGGCGGATTCTTCTGGGAGGTCCTCGAAGTGATGGCGGGCCCGCCCAACGTCACCTTCCGCTGGCGCCACTGGGGCAAATACGAGGGCCCCTACCGCGAACACCAGCCGACCGGCGAACTGATCGAAATGTTCGGCGTGACCATCGCCAGGGTCAGCGAAGACCTGCGCATCCTCGAACTCGAGCACTTCTACGACAACAGCACTCTGCTCGGCCCCCTCGCCCACGGCTGCCCGGTCACCGGCCCGAAGTCGTAGTCGCTCGAGGCGGGCGCGACACATCGATCGCAGTCCGTATTTCGAATGGGCGGAATGTTTCTGCTCGCCTGGCGGTGCGGGTTTCACGCGGGTGAGGGTGCGCACAGGGCTTCCGGAGTCGGCAAGACGGCATCCGTGCGGAGATGCGTCGAGCGGGTCAGGGCGGCAAGCGAATTCGCCGACGGTGATCTGCATGTCGACTTCGGCCTCGTCGGCAGCGCCCGCCGCTCGGTAGCGGACGGCTTGTGTACGTACCTACGTTACGTCTGGCTCACCTGAGCTGGCCGACGGCAGCGTGGATCTCACGCCGAGGCGTGTCGGGTGTCGTAGGCGTATGCCCTCGTAATCAAGCACAGCGACCGCACGGGCCACCGCTCTCGCACATGAGTAGCGCGGCATCACGAGCGCGCTGACCGAGCCCACAGCAGGATCATCGGGCGCGAGAACCGAACAGGGCCGAACGGCAAACGCGTGAGCTGTCCCCGTGCTCACGGAATCGGCGTCGCCCGTGTGGCTGTCGCGTCCTTTCTCGTCTTGTTCCGTCTGTCTTGGTGCCCATCCCATACGGATCAAGGAGTCAGCATGATTACCAACCCGAGTGAATTCGAGGCGGCGGCTCGCACCGATGCACCGGCCCGGAACGAGACATGTTGCGGCAGTGATCGACAGAGCACCTGCTGCGACGAGAGCGAGAAGTCGTCGTGCTGCGCTCCGGCGGCGACGGCCGAGGGCGGGTGCGGCTGCCAGTAGCCCTTCGGGACCGAGGACGCGGTGCGGGCCAGGTGGCTCGCACCGCATCGTCGTCCGGTGATGGGAATGCCGATGACCGGTGGTCGTTTCGAGACCGGGGCGGGAGCTATCGGTCGGTGTCCGCGCAGGCGCAGGTTCGGCTGCGTGGTTGGTAGTCGTGGACGCGGCCTGCGTGGTCCTGGCTGATCCGGCAGCAGGCGTGGAGTTGGGCGTGCAGTGCGGCGCGGCCACGTTGGACGCGGGATTTCATCCCGGATACCGAGATGCCCGCTCGTTCGGCGGCGGCGGCGTGGGTGTTGGCGTCGAGATCGACCATCTTCACCGCGGCGGCTTGCTCGGCGGGCAGCGCGGCGAGCATCGGCACCAGGCACTTGGCGAGTTCCTTCTGCGCCGCGGCGTCGGTGTCGACTCCTCCGTCACCGATGGTCGGTTGTTCCGGGACGGCGTCGACGGATAGTTCGCGGCGATGCGGTGCGGAGCGGTAATAGTCGGTGATCGCGTTGCGGGTGATGGCATACATCCAGCCGAGTAGGCGATCGTGGTCACGGAGATCGTCGAGGCTTTTGGCCATGCGCAGGAACACGATCGAAAGGATGTCGTCGGCGTCTTCGGGGCGCGAGACGCGCCGGGCGATGAAGGTGCGCAGGTCGTCGGAGAAGCCTCGCCACAGTTGTTCGAGATCACTGTGTTCCTCCGGTGGCGTGGCCGCGGTGGTGGCCGCTGTCTGATTCGTCATCTCGCCTCCTGTTCTGTGTCCAGCATCCTCGCCCGCCGCCGCGATCGCGACCCCCGATCGGCTCTGAACTGCTCCGATGCTGTGGGCCGCACCCCGGTGTCGTCGTGCGTCCATCGGCGGGAAGTCACGTCTGTACGGGTGTCGATGTCGATATCGGGTTCTCCGGTTCGACGTATCGGTAGCAGCGTCGAGGAGGTGAGAGAGCGATGCTGACCACACATCTGTTGTCGGGTCTGACCGACGAAGAGGTCGAACTGATCGTGGAGCAGGAACTGCATCTGCTCGACGCCGCCGCATGAGCGCCGCCGACGCCCGCAGCGGGCAAATCCGCTGAGACCACATTTCTGCCGAGCCTCTACCCCACCGGTAGCGGCCATCGGCATGTCCAGCTGCGAGCGAACGGGGTGGATACCCACAGCCGCCCCGCCCTGTCCCTGCCGGGAACTAGGACGGAGCGCGTGTGTCATCGCTTCAGCGAGCACGGGCCGACCGGATCATGCTGGTGAGGGCCGGGACGGCGGCGACCACGACCCACAGGCCGAGTGCGGCGATCAGTGCGGTGGCGGTGTCGGTGAGAGTGGCGGTGCCCAGGACGTGTCCGCGGAGGGCGTCGGTGGCGTGGGCGACCGGGTTGATCGTGGCCAGGGCTTGCATCCAGCCGGGCATGGTCTGGATCGGGGCGAACGCGCTGGAGATGAACATCAGCGGCATCATCGCCATCATCCCGGCGAACTGGACGACGTCGGGGCGGCGCAGCCGGTCACCGATGAGTCCGAACAGGGCGCTCATCGCGCCCGCGAGCACCACCAGGACCACGACAGCCGCGAGGGCGTCGATCGCGGTGCCGTGGAAGCGGAAACCCAGCGCGAGTGCGGCGATGCCGAGCAGGGCGGCGCGGGCGAGGGTGAACAGGGCTTCGTTGATGGTGCGCGCCAGGCCGGGCAGGGGCGCGCGCATGGGGAGGGCGGCGAAGCGGTCGTGTAGGCCGTTGGTGTGGTCGATCGCGGCCGAGACTCCGGCGTTGGTGCCCGCCATGACCGTGGATACCGCGAGCATGGCCGGGGTGAGGAAGTCGATGTAGCTGATCCCGGTCGGGAAGCCGGGGCCGGTGGCGACGCTGCGGAACACCTGGCTGAACAGGACGAGCATCGCCATCGGCATGGTGAGTGAGAACATCAGCAGCTGTGGGACGCGGGCGCTGGTGCGCAGGTTGCGGACGGTCAGGGCGGCGAGCTGGTCGCCGATCGGGGAACGTCGGGCCGTGGTCGTGGTGGTCATCGGGTGGCTCCGGTGGTGTGGGTGAGGTGGGTGAAGACGTCGTCGAGGCTCGGCGAGGTGACGTCGAGGTCGGTGATTTCGAGGCCGCCGCGGTGTAGGTCGGCGACCAGCGCGGTCGCGGTGGGGGCGTCGACGACGGTGACCGATACCCGGACCCGAGAGCCGTCGGTGCGATCGTCCTCCGGGATGAAGGGCAGGTCAGGGACCTGTTCGGCGGGGACGGTCAGGTGCACGACCTTGCCGCCGATAATCCGCTTCAGCTCGGCGGGGGTACCGGACGCGGCGATGCGGCCGCGCTCGAGGATCACGATGTGGTCGGCGAGGCGGTCGGCTTCTTCCAGGTATTGGGTGGTGAGGACCACGGTGGTGCCCGCGCCGGTGAGTTCGTCCACGACCTCCCACAGCCCGGCGCGCGCCAGGGGGTCGAGGCCGGTGGTCGGTTCGTCGAGGAACAGCACCGCCGGGTCGGCGACCAGGCTCGCGGCCAGATCGACCCGGCGGCGCGAACCTCCGGAAATTTCTCCGACGCGGCGAGCGGCGTATTCGTGCAGACCAAGGCGGTCGATCAGGGCGTCGGCGCGCGGGCGGGCACGGCGACCCAGTCCGGCCAGTCGGCCGACCAGCTCCAAATTCTCTCGGGCGGTGAGGAATTCATCGAGACCCGCGTACTGGCCGGTCACCCCGATCCGGCGACGGACCTCAGTGGCGTCGGCCACCACGTCCAGGCCCGTGATCTCCACGCGGCCGACCGTCGGCCGGACCAGGGTCGTGAGCGCGCGGATCAGGGTGGTCTTCCCGGCGCCGTTGTGACCGAGTACCCCCAGCGTCGCCCCGGCGGCGACTCGCAGGTCGACACCGTCGAGCGCCCACGTACTGCCGTAAGCGACGTGCAGATCCTCGACCACGACCGTCGGGGCGCTCATCGCGCACCACCGAGACGCTGATCGGCGAAGTGGTGATGGAGCGAGGGAGTGGTCATCGTTGGGATTCCTCTCGGAAGGCGGTGTGCTCGCATCCGGGTGGATGGGAGTCCGCCTCTACAGACGAACCGGGCGCGAATTGGACGCAGCACCGCCGATTCGGGGTCGCTATCCGGACCCGACGGTGGTGCCGAGCCCGAGCAACGCGGTGGCGACGGCGGTGGCGGCGAAGGCCGCGACGATCCCTACACGCGGGCCGGTGGCGGCCGCGAGAGGAAGGTAGCCGATGCGGCCGAGGACTTGCCCGGGTGCTGAACCAATGCCGCCGTGATCGGCGCGAACACGGTACTGGCCAGTCCAGCGGCGAGAGTCGGGATCATGAGCGCTTCAACGTAGGCGGTGCCGTACCAGCGAGTGAGCGCGGCGAAGGCGGGCGGGTAGAGCACCGCGCCCATCGCCACCCCGGCGACCAGCCGGCCGAGGAAGAATACGGCGGGGTTCGGTGCGAGCGCCACCACGACCAGTGACGGGACCGCGAGGATCGAGCCGCCGGTCATGATGGCGCGGGGCCGGTGCGGTCGAGGAGGCGTCAGACGGGGATGCCGGTGAGTGCGGCGGTGATGGTGGACGCGGACCAGCCGGTGTCGGTGGTGATGGATACGGACAGGACGGGGAAGGCATAGCAGAGGATTCCCCAGCTGGTGATCTCGGTGAGGCACAGGATCGCAGGCACCCGCCGCAGACCGGCGGCGGTTAGTCCGCTGCCGGTCCGCGGCGTGAGGATGGTGTCGCTCAACGGTTCTACACCCGAGCGGGAGCGGTCAGCGTGATGAACTCCGGCTCAAGTTGCGATTGCGACGGTGCGCCGCAGCAACCGCCGCCGTCGCCTGCGGTGTCCTCGGCGATGTCGGGGTTGTCGAAGACTCCGGCGCCGCCGCAGACGCCGGTGTCGGGCAGGGTGAGTTCGAGGCGGGTGGCGGCGTCGTGGTCGCCTGCGAGGGCGTCGGCGATGGAGCGGACCTGTTCGTAGCCCGTCATGGCCAGGAAAGTCGGCGCGCGGCCGTAGCTTTTCATCCCGGCCAGGAACATGTTCGGTTCGGGGTGGGACAGTTCGGTGATGCCGTGGGGGTAGACGGTGCCGCAGGAGTGCACGTTCGGGTCGATCAGCGGCGCGAGCCGGGTCGGGGCTTGCAGGACGGGGTCGAGGCCGAGGCGGATTTCTGAGAGCCAGGACAGATCGGGCCGGAATCCGGTCAACACGATCACGCGGTCGACGTCTTCGAGGCGTTGTCCGTTGTCGGCAACGAGGGTGTGTCGGCCGCTGGTGTCGGGTTTGATCGCGGCGGTGCGGAATCCGGTCACCACCCGCAGGTGCCCCGCCTCGACCGCGGCCTTCGCGCGCTGCCCGAGCGCGCCGCGGGCGGGCAACTGGTCGGAGTCCCCGCCGCCGAAGGTGTTGGCGGTGTCACCGCGGCGCAGGACCCAGCTGATCAGGGTGCCCGGCTCCTTCTCCGCGAGGGAGGCCAGGGCGATGATGGCGGTGAGCGCGGAGTGCCCGCTGCCCGCGATGACGATGTGGCGTCCGGCGTAGCGGGCGCGCACCTCGGGATTGTCGAGGTCGGGCACCCGGTACTCGATCGCCTCGGCCGCGGCGGTTTCGCCGAGGGCGGGCAGTCCTTCACCGCCGAGCGGGTTGGGGGTTCCCCAGGTGCCGGAGGCGTCGATCACCGCGCGGGCCAGGACGCGGTCTTCGCTGCCGTCGGCGCGGCGCAGGTGCACCGACAGCGGTTCGGTGTCGCGGCCGGAGTCCACGACCAGGTCGCGGCCGCGGCGGGCGACGCCGACGACCTCGGTGTTCGTCTGGACGGTGTCGCCGAGCGCGTCGGCGAGGGGGATGAGGTAGTCGCGGGCCCAGTCCTGCCCGGTCGGGTAGGCGTTCGGGTTGGGGGCAGTCCAGCCGGTGGCATCCAGGAGGCGGCGGGCGGCGGGGTCGACGAGTTCGCCCCAGCGGGAGAACACGCGTACGTGGTTCCACTGCGACACCGCCGCACCGGCGGTGGCACCGCGCTCGAACACCAGGACGGGAAGGTCGCGTTCGCGCAGTTGGGCGGCGGCGGCCAGGCCGATCGGTCCGGCTCCTACGACAACGACGGGCAGCTCGTTCATGACCCAGATTCCTTTCATCGACGGTCATCGATCAATCACCTCGAACTATATCGACGTTTGTCGATGAATGCAACCATCGACGGACGTCGATATAGTGGAGGGGTGACCGATCTCGAGATGCCCGCCCTGCGCACCGAGCGCGTCGATGCGCTCTCGCCCGCCGACGCCACCACCTACGCGGCCTGGTTCGCGTGTCTGGCCGACCCGACCAGGGTGCGGTTATTGCACCAGGTCGCGACCCGCCCGGCCGGGATCACCGTCGGTGAACTCGCCGAAGCCCTGGGCATCGGGCAGCCCACGGTCTCCCACCACGTCCGCAAACTCGCCGATGTCGGGTTCGTGAGCGTGCACAAGGACCGCACCTCGACGGTGGTCACGGTCAACCCGGCCTGCTGCACCGGCCTGCCCCACGCCGCCGACGCGGTCATGGGCGTGCTCACCCAGCGCCCCTGCTGCCCGACCGACCTGCCCGCCGACGTCGCGATCCGCGCCATGACCGACGCGGATTGGGCGCCGGTGCTGCGGATCTACGACGAAGGCATCAAGACCGGGAACGCGACCTTCGCCACCGAGGTCCCCGACCGCGCCGACCTCGAAGCCCAGTGGCTGCCCGCGCATCGCTGGGTCGCCGAGATCGACGGCATCGTGGTCGGGTGGGCGACCCTCAGCCCGGTCTCGTCTCGCGACTGCTACGGCGGAGTCGCGGAGAACTCGGTCTACGTCGCCGAGAATGCGCGCGGGCGCGGCGTGGGGAAGGCGTTGCTGTACAAGCAGGTCATCGCCGCCGACGACGCCGGACTGTGGACGTTGCAGACCTCGATCTTCCCCGAGAACCGCGCGAGCATAGCCCTGCACCACTCCGCCGGATACCGCACCATCGGCCTGCGCGAACGCATCGCCCAACACCACGGCGTCTGGCGCGACACCGTCCTGCTCGAACGCCGCAGCCCCGTCAACTGACGCGTCTTCGCCTGCGGGCGAACAGGTTCCACCGCTGGACGGGTTCGGCTACAGACTCAGTCGCAGCAGTCGCAGTTGTGGCCGCCCGGATCGCTCGGGCCGAGTCGGGGTGGTGTCGGGCAGCAGGTGTCGCCGCGCCAGGCGTTGCGTCCTTCCTTGACCGCGATGGCGGCGATGACCAACGCGGCGATCGGGTCGGCCCAGGACCAGCCGAACAAGGTGTTGAGCAGCAGACCGACTAGCAGCACGGCCGAGAGGTAGGTGCACAGCAGGGTCTGTTGGGAATCGGCGACCGCCGAGGCGGACCCGAGTTCGCGCCCGGCGCGGCGCTGAGCGGCCGAGAGGACCGGCATGATCACCAGACTCGCTGCCGCCAAGGCGATTCCGATCCTCGAGTGTTCGGCCTCGCCGACCCCGGCGAGCGCGCGGATCGAGTCGACGGTGACGTAGAGGGCCAGAGCGAAGAACGAGAACGCGATGACCCGCAACGCGGCCTTCTCCCGCGCCGCCGGGTCGCGTCCGGCGAACTGCCACGCGACCGCCGCCGCCGAGGTGACCTCGATGACCGAGTCCAACCCGAACCCGATCAACGCAGTCGAGGACACCCGAGCGCCCTCGGTCAGAGCGACGATCGCTTCGAGCACGTTGTAGGAGATCGTCGCCGCGACCAACCCGCGAATCCGCCGCGCCAACACCGCGCGCCGCCGCGACGACCCCGCCGGTCCGGCGGCCGAAGGCAGTGACGGCATACCCAACGGCGCGGTCATCAGCAGCACCCTTCCGTCGCGGCGTCCGGACAGCAGGTCGGATCGACCGCCAGAACCAGGCCGAGCAGATCGACCAACGCGGCGCCGATACGCGGATCAGCCAGTTCGTAGCGGGCGCGGCGACCTTCGGGGACCGCGACGACCAACCCGCAGCCGCGCAGGCAGGCGAGATGGTTGGACAGGATCTGGCGCGAGACCCCGATCTTCTCGGCCAGATCCGAGGGGTACCCCGGTCCGCTCCGCAGGCTCAGCAGGATCTGGGTGCGGGTCGGGTCCGACAGCGCGTGCCCGAACCGCGCCAGCGCGTCCGAATGCAGTACGGTCTCCACCGCTCGAATAATACAGATCCTGATGTATTCACAAAAGAGTGAACTATCGCCACCCGTCTCCGGGCTGCCGCCGGGATGTTCACTCGATGTTCGCTTGCCCTCAGGTTCGATATTCATCAATATCGACTCATGTCTAAATCGGAGCTGGCGATCACGCCGGTGCAGGAGTGCGTGAGCGCCCCGGTGGTGCGGGCACCGCTCTCGGCCGAGGCGGCCGTGCCATTGGCGGCGGCGTTCAAGGCGTTGTCCGATCCCGTGCGGTTGCGGGTGTTCAGCGCGGTCGCGGCGCGCGCCGACCACGAAGCGTGCGTGTGCGATCTGTCGGAGGGGATCGATGTGACCCAGCCGACGATCTCTCACCACTTGAAGGTGTTGCGCGAGGCGGGGTTGCTCAGCAGCGAGCGGCGCGCGTCGTGGGTGTACTACCGGGTCGAGCCCGCGGTATTGCGGCAGGTGGCGGCGTTCCTCGCCGTGGTGACGCCGGAGGGGGCGCGGTGAGCGGATTGGCGCGGCGGCTGGTCGCGGAGTTCGTCGGCAGCGCCCTGCTGGTCGCGGTGGTGGTCGGTTCCGGTATCGCCGCCCAGCAGCTGTCCCCCGGCGATGTCGGGTTGCAGTTGCTGGAGAATTCGACCGCGACGGTGTTCGGGCTGGCGGTGTTGATCCTGGTGTTCGGTCCGGTGTCGGGCGCACACTTCAACCCTGTTGTCTCGCTCGCGGATTGGTGGCTCGGCCGCCGCACCGGCACGGGTCTGCGCGGTGGTGAGCTGGTGGCCTATGTCGGCGCGCAGGTCGCGGGGTGCTCGGTGGGGGCGGTGCTGGCGAATGTGATGTTCGAGGTGGGCGCGTTCCAGGTCTCGACCCACGACCGGGTCAGCGACGGCCACCTCGTCGGCGAAATCGTCGCGACAGCAGGGTTGCTGGCGGTGATCTTCGCCCTCGCACGAACCGGCCGCGCGGCGCTGTCGGCGGGCGCGGTGGGGGCGTATATCGGTGCGGCGTACTGGTTCACCAGCTCGACATCCTTCGCGAACCCGGCGGTGACGGTGGGGCGGATGTTCTCCGACACCTTCGCCGGAATCGCACCGGGCTCGGTGCCCGCGTTCGTCGGCGCGCAACTTCTGGGCGCGGTGCTGGGATTGGGGTTGATCGTGTGGCTCTACCCCGACACCGGTGCGAACGCGGACAACGTCGTCGTCCCGCACGAGCACACCACCGAATCCGACACCCTCTCCCACCGCTGATCAGGAGCACCGTCTCATGACATCCAAGCCCAGTGTGTTGTTCGTCTGCGTCCACAACGCGGGTCGCTCGCAGATGGCCGCCGGTTTCCTGGCCCATCTGGGCGGGGGCGAGATCGAGGTCCGCTCGGCGGGCAGCGCCCCGGCCGAGTCGCTGAATCCCGCCGCCGTCGCGGCGATGGAGGAGGTCGGGATCGATATCACCGCCCAGCTCCCGAAGGTCCTCACCTACGACGCGGTGGAAACCTCCGACGTGGTGATCACGATGGGCTGCGGTGACACCTGTCCCGTCCTGCCGGGAGTCAGCTACCGCGACTGGGAGCTGGAAGACCCGGCGGGCAAAGGGGTGGAGGCGGTGCGCCCGATCCGCGACGAGATCCGCGCACGAGTCGAAGCGCTGATCACAGAACTGCTCCCCGCGCACGGCTGAACGCCGACGGTCGATCTGGTCGTCGCCTCGGTCGTGAAGTCCACATGTCTGGCCGTCACCTGTGCGCTACGGGTTCGGTTGCCGGGTTCAGCGCGACCGTCTTCATCGACATGGCGACGGCGACGGCGAGGGTGCTGAACACAGCGCCGAGCAGGATCGGGGTCGAGGCGCCACCGGTGTCGATCCCCAGCGCACCGAACAACGCTCCCGCGGCGATCGAACAGTTGAAGACCAGGACATACAGCGATGTCGCGGCTTCACCACCGTCGGGGCCGGTGGCCAGGACCAGCGTTTGGAGTGCCACGGGCAGTCCGGAATAGGCGACGCCCCAGACGATGAGCACGACAGCGACCAGAGGTATCCAGTTCGTCACCAGTAGGCAGGTCAAGGCGAGGGCGAGTACGACAGTGAAGACCACCAAGACCCCGCGCACCGACCCGGTCCTGGTGATGACGGCACCGGAGAGGAAGTTCCCGACCACGCCTGCGATACCGTAGGCCAGTAGGAATGGGCCGATGAGTGTGAGGTCCACGCCGCGCTCGGTGTTCAGGAATGGTGCGATGTAGGTGTAGGCGGCGTAGTTTCCGATGACGATGATCGCGGTGAGCGTGCACGCGGTCAGTAGCGTCTTCGACCTCAGTAGCGGCCGGAATTGGGCCGGGCTCAGCTGTCCGGTCGCGGGCAGTCTCGGCAGCAGCAGACGCACGAGCGGCAGGCAGGCCGCACTGAGCACGGCGAGCGCGAGAAACGCCCAGCGCCAACCGAACACGGCGCCGAGCACAGATCCGAACGGGACACCCAGTACCAGCGCCAACGAGATCCCCGAGAACACCACCGAGGTCGCGCGCACCGAATCTCGCTCATGAACGAGCCGGATCGCGATACTCGCGACGATCGACCACATCAAGCCGTGGATCACGCCGGTACCGAAACGCGACACCATATACATCAGGTAGTTCGGCGACAGTCCGCAGGCGGCATTACCCACGGTGAACACCGTCGAGATCACCAGCAACAGCGTTCTGCGGTCTACCCGCCCGCTCAGCATCGTCGCCGGTGGCGCCAGGAAACCGGCCAGCACGCCGAACAGGGTCACTCCCAACCCGGCGGCGCCTTCGCTGACACCGAGGTCCGCGGCGATATCGGGCAACAGCCCGATGGGCATCATCTCGGTCGCGGTCACCGTGAACACCCCGACCGCCACGACCAGCACCGATAGCCAGTCACGTCGGGTGGTGGATGTGCCGGTCGGTACCGATGCCGCCACGATGTGCTCCCTATCAGAGATCGGACTCGCGCGATCGGCCGATCGAGCTGTCCCGCACGTCGACCGATGGCGATGTGGTCGGCAACGATGCCCCTCGGTCCAACTGTATTGGGGGTAGAGGATGCGTGACGAAGTTGTCGGCCGGATCGTCGACCGGTTGGAGGCGATCCGGTTGCCGCATCCACCGCGTGTGGCGGTGGACGGGATCACCGCGGAACCCGCCGCGTTCGGCGGGGTCGAGGCCGCCGCGCCGGCCTACGAGCAGCGTTATCACGCTGCCTGCCGTGAATATCTCGATCAGGTTCGGCCGGCCGAATTAGCCGATATCGTCAACGCCAACAAACGACCCCACCCGACCGGTGCTGCACCGGGCGTCCGCGGACACCGACAAGTCCGTCCCAGATCCGACGGTCCGATGACGTTGCTCGGTGCGTGGATTCAGGTGGCGATCGAAGCCGGTGCGGTCGAACCGCATTCGATGCCCCTCTCGACCGTCGACGCACCGGGGCGGCCCTCGGCTCGGGTGTTGCGCGCGACTGAGAGACACCTCATACCAGCGAGCGTGAGCGCGGTATGGTTTGCTCGGCAACCATGTCGACACATCTGCTGTTCTCCTACGGCACTTTGCGCCAACCCGAAGTCCAGCGCGAGGTGTTCGGTCGAGAACTCGACGGACGCGCCGACGAGATCACCGGCTACGCACTGAGCGAGCTCACCATCACCGACCCTACGGTCATCGCCACCAGCGGAAGCGCCGTGCACCCCGTCCTGCGTCCCACCGACGACGAAACCGGTATCGCGGGAACGGTGTTCACCCTCGACGATGCCGAGATCGCGGCCTCCTCGACGCCCGGTTCGTAGTCGGCGAACCACCGCGAGGAGATCCGTCATCGACCCGTTCGAGGAGGAACAACCCCCGGTCCGGGACTTCTCGGACCGTCCCCCGGCCCGACGGATGTCGGCGCGGTTCTACTGCGGCAGCACCAGCAACTCGGCCAACCCGCCGTCGACGCTCGCGGGCCCGGTCAACGCCAACGCGTGCGCGGTGACGAGATCGCCCAGATGCGGGGTCTGCGGCGAGCCCATGCTCTGCCACACCCCACCCGAGACCTGCCGCACCGGAACGACCCGCGTCCGTCGAGCGTCCACGGCGAAACGCCCGACGATCCGCCCGCGTAGTCGCGCACGCGGAACGCGCGCGGTCAACGCGTCCACGATCGCCGGACCGGTGACCAACAGGGCGACGATCGCGGCGAAAGGATTACCCGGCAGACACAGAACCACGCGCCCGCCCGGCAGCACCGCCAACAGTTGCGAACCGCCGGGACGCATCGCGACACCGTCGAGCACGACCCTGGCGCCGAGTTCGGCCAACACCGCGCGCAGATGATCAGCCGCCCCACGCCCGGTCCCGCCAACCACCACCATCAACGGTGGGGTCCGCGACGCGCTGAACCAGTCACGCAGCGATTCCGGGTCGTCATCGAGGCGCAACACACTCTGACACACGATTCCGCAGGCACGCAGATACTCCGGCAGCACCGGCGAGAGCGAATCACGAGTCTGCCCCATACTCAGCGGCCCGCTCGTGCAGAGCTCGTCACCGGTCACCAGGACATCAGCCGACACCGGTCCACGCACTCCCAGCACCGGGGACTCGGCACTGGCCGCCACCGACATCACCGCCGCCGACACCGCCGTCCCCACGGCCACCAGTTCCGCACCGCCTGCCCAATGCTCACCGCGTCGGCGGGTGTCGTCCTTGACCGGCACGTCCGGAGCCACAGCGATCGCCTCGCGCCCCGCGGCCGTGGTGCGCACGACGTGTTCCTCACGCAGAACCGCGGTCGTCCCCCTCGGTGTCGTCGCACCGGTCGCGATACGGACCGCGCAATCCAGATCCAAGTCTCGTCCACCCGACCGGCCCGCGACCCGAACCTCCGACCGCAACAACCACATCGGGCCGTCACCGTTGACCGCGTAACCATCCATCGCGGCGGTATCCACACGCGGAAACGCGGTCCCCGCGACGATCGGCTCGGCCAAAGTCGCCCCCAGCACACTGCTCAGCAGAGCCAACCGCACCGGCAGCGGCGTGATCTCGGCGCGCACGACACCGTCCAGATCTCGCACCGACACCGGACCGACGACGGAGTCTCCCACGATCGCGGCACCCGTCGTCTCCACCGCACTCACACCGACCTCGCTGACCTCATATGCCGAACTTTCCAGGCTATTGATCCTCGTCCGCGGAGATTGCCGAGGATTATCGCCGCAGTTGCCCAACCGTCACAGAACGCTCACACGACCGAAACCGGACCGGTGCGTTCGGGAAGCACTCGGAGTGCCGTGTTCCGCGCCAATAGGGGAGAATAAAGATCCCCCCACCATGAAAATAGCCCAGGCCAGAGAGACCGTAATCTCTCTGGCCTGGGCCGTTTGTAGCGGGGACAGGATTTGAACCTGCGACCTCTGGGTTATGAGCCCAGCGAGCTACCGAGCTGCTCCACCCCGCGTCGGTGAATACAACATTACACATGCCTGCGCACTAAAGGCAAATCGCCGCGCCGAGGGCAAGCAGGTGCAGGTCAGGGGGCGCGAAGGGGGCGGTCGGCCGTGCGACGAGCGGACAGGTGGGCGCGGAGATGTTGTACGCGTCCGGATTCCGGAGGGCTTCGAGCGATGTGCGCGACAGGGCGAGGACAGGACTCGCCGAGCGGCGTTTTCGGCGCGATCGTGATGCGGACGTGCGCGCGTGCGCCGCCCCGAGGTGACACAAACGTGAAGCAGGTCACTATTTCGGAGTGATATCGAACACATAACCGACCAATAACATTGATGTAAGTATCCATTCCTGGAGCTTCGATTACCTGCACAGATGGGTGCATACAGGTTATTCGATTCACAGAATATCTGCGTTATCAAGATGTGATCCACCGAGATTTCTTCGTTACCGTCGATCCAAGGCCCGGAAGCAATCCGCGGATGGGCTCCGCCTCGCACCGTTGCACACCGGCGACCCTGTCCCGCGGTGTGAGGATCCCCGACCTCCTGGGGACAGGGACCGGCGAATATCCGCCGAATCGGTGGACACAGGGAGGGATCACACCATGTCTGAGAACCGGAAGTTCAGCACCCGCGCCCTCGGCTTAGCGGCCGTCACCAGCGCTCTTGTTGCCGTCCCGTTCGCACTCTCCTCCGCAACCGCCGCAGCGGCGCCCACCCACGACTGGGACGGCGTCGCGCAGTGCGAGAGCGGTGGCAACTGGGGGATCAACACCGGCAACGGCTACTACGGGGGTCTGCAGTTCTCGCAGAGCACCTGGTCGGCCAACGGCGGTCACGGTTCCGCGCACAACGCGAGCAAGGAAGAGCAGATCCGCGTCGCGGAGAACGTGCTGAACACCCAGGGTGCCGGCGCCTGGCCGGTCTGCGGCCAGTATCTGCGCGCCGCGAAGCCCGAACCGGCGCCCGAGCCGCAGCCCGAAACCGTTCCCGCGCTGCCCGCCGAGGTGCCGAGCACCGCGCGCGCCGCGGTCGAGCAGGTCACCGGCGCGGGCGCCGAACTGGCCGAACAGTACGGCTTCGGCCCGCAGTACCGCGATCTGCTCGGGCAGAACAGCGCACTACTCGACTCGCTGGGTCGCTGACGCCCCCCTCCGTCAACGACACGGCATCCCCGGACGCGTAAGTCACAGCGTCCACCGGAACGGCGCCGCTGCACTGGGTGATGCGGCGCCGTTCCGCATACCCGTGGCCGGTCGTGCGGCCGATCGGTCACGGCGAAGGCGCCGCCATCGGACTCCGATGGCGGCGCCTTCGTATGCGCGAACTACTGACCGGCCGCCTGATACGCGCGCACGGCGTTCTCCAGTTCCTCCAGCGCCTTGCCGAAGTCCTGGAAATTGCCCGTGCGCATGGCGGTGCGGACCGCCTCGATCTTGCGTTCCAGCTCCTGCGCCGCCACGTCCTTGGCGGTCGACCCGGTGGCGGGCGGCGTGGCGGTCGGCGGTTGGCCGCCGGTGGCGGGCGGTGTCGAGGTGCCCTGATCGACGGGCGGGGCAGTGCCGGGTTTCGGCCTGCTCACCGAATCGCCGCCGAACGGCGTGGCCAGTGCGCCCGCACCCGGAATCACCTGGTTCAGCGCGTCGGCGAGGGTCGACGCGTAGCCGACCTTCACGCTGCCCGCCGCGTCGCGATAGCTGACCAGCACCCGCAGCAGCTGCGGGAACGTCGCGGTGTTCGGGCCGGTGTTGCGTTCGTTGTAGAACGGTTCCACGTAGAGGATGCCGCCGTCGGCGACCGGCAAGGTCAGCAGGTTGCCGTATCTGATCTTGTTGGAATTGGACAGCAAGGTCTTCTCACGCGAGACCTCGGGCGCGGTCGTCATCCGGTTCTGCGTCTGCTGCGGACCCAATGTCTGGGTGTCGGTGGGCAATTGGAGAATCGTGAATTTGCCGTAGCCGTCCGGGTCGGAGCGCACCGAGATATAGGCCGAGAGGAACTGCCGGTTGTAGCCGACCATCGCGCTGGTGAGGTTGAAGACCGGTTTGTTGGTCTTCGGGTCGCCGATCAGCACGTAGTACGGCGGCTGATTCGCGGCGGGCACCGCGTCCGAGGTCGGATCGCTTGGCACCGACCAGAATGCGTTGTTGGTGAAGAACTCTCGCGGATCGTTGACGTGATATTTGGTGAGCATCTCGCGCTGCACCTTGAACACGTCCTCGGGGTAGCGGAAATGCGCGCGCAGGTCCGGCGAGATCTCGCTCTCGGGCTTCACGGCGTCGGGAAACACGCCGCGCCACGCCTTGAGCACCGGGTCGGTGGAATCCACCTCGTAGAGGTTCACGGTGCCGTCGTAGGCGTCGACCACGGCCTTCACCGAGTTACGGATGTAGCTGACCTCCTTGCGGGGCAGCAAACGGCCGGTCTTGCGGTCGATGCTGTCCTCGACCGCGCCCTCCAGCGAGGTGGACTGGGCGTAGGGGTAGTTGTCCAGCGTGGTGTAGGCGTCCACGATCCACACGACCCGACCGTTGACCACGGCGGGATAGGAATTGCCGTCGGTGGTCAACCAGGGCGCCACCTTCTGCACGCGGTCGCGCGGATCGCGATTGAAGATGATCTTGGAATTGTCGCCGATGGCCGAAGAGAACAGGATGTTCCGCTCGGCGTATTTGGCGGCGAACGCCAAACGGTTGAACCAATTGCTTATCGAGACGCCGCCCTTGCCCGTGTAGGTGTATTGCGCGGTGTCGGAATCGTATTCGCGCGGGCGCTGACCCTCTTCGGTGCCGACGATCGCGTAGTCGGGATCGGCGCTCGCGATCAACTCGCCGAAGTAGATGCGCGGCTGGTCCAGTTTGAACCGTTGCTTGTCGGCGGGGGTGAACAGATCGCTGACCATGAAGATCGGATAGCCGCTGTCGCTGCTGCCCGCGTCGGTGGCGTTGGGATCCTCCGACTGCGGCTTGTTCACCCGGTTCGCGGGCGCGGCGACGAAACCGTTGCCGTGGGTGTAGACGGTGTGGC
The DNA here is from genome assembly GCF_015674855.1 of Nocardia bovistercoris. Lineage (GTDB taxonomy): Bacteria > Actinomycetota > Actinomycetes > Mycobacteriales > Mycobacteriaceae > Nocardia > Nocardia bovistercoris. The sequence goes on from NZ_JADMLG010000002.1 coordinate 234,636, forward strand.
GGTTGATCCAGTCGGTCTGGTTGCCGCTCAACGCCGTCGGCGACAGTTCGCGCGCGGCGACGATGTAGTCCTGCATATCGCCGTCGATGCTGTATCGGTCGATATCGAGGGACTCGGGGAAGCCGTAGAAGTTCTTCAGCTGCCGCAACTGGGTGAACGTCGGCGAGAGGATGTTCGGGTCGAGCAGGCGCGCGTTCGCGATGGTCGCCGCGTCGACGGGCACCTCGAGCGGACTCTTCGCGCTCTCGCCCTTGTAGTCCTTGTACTCGATCCTGTCCTCGGTGATGCCGAACGCCTGCCTGGTCGCGGCGATATTGCGCTGGATGTACTCGCTCTCCTTGTCCGCGGCGTTCGGACGCACCGAGAACTGCTCGACGATCAGCGGATACACCGCGCCGACCAGGATCGAGGACAGCACGAGCAGCGCGGCGGCCATCGCGGGCACCCGCAGGTCGCGCAGCACGATGCCCGCGAAGAACGCGACGGCGCAGATCACGGCGATCGCGAGCAGGATCAGTTTGCCCGGCAGCACCGCGTTGATATCGGTGAACGAACCGCCGGTGAAGGTGGGCTCTTTGCGGCTGCTCATCAGTAGGTCGTAGCGGTCGAACCAGTAGGCGACCGCCTTGAGCAGCACGAACGTGCCCGCCAGCACGGCCAGCTGGATACGCGCGGGCTTGGTGAGCGTGCCCTCGCGGCCGCTCAGGCGCACGCCGCCGAACACGTAGTGGGTGATCAGGTTCGCGAAGAACGCGATGACCACCGCGACGAAGAACCAGTTCAGGACCATGCGGTAGAACGGCAGGTCGAAGGCGTAGAAGCCGACGTCGAGGTGGAACTGCGGATCCTGCTGACCGAATTCGCCGCCGTTGAGGAACAGCTGCAACGTCACCCAGTTGGACTGGGCGACCAGGCCGGAGAGGATGCCGATCACCGCCGGGATGCCGATGCCGAACAGCCGCAGCCTGCTCATCACCGTGGTCCGGTAGCGCGCGATGGGATCGTTGGGGCCCGCCACCGGCACGAACACCGGACGGGTGCGGTAGGCGAGCAACAGCGCGAGCCACACCACGAGGCCGACGAACAGCGCGACCGCGGCGAACAGGATGAGCCGGCTGCGCACCACCGTCAGGTACACGCTGCGGTAGCCGACCTCGCCGAACCACAGCCAGTTCGTGTACGCGTCGGTCAGGCGCGGTCCGAGCAGCAGCAGCGCCGCGAGGAGGACGGCTGCCACGAGCAGCACGCGGCTGCGGCGGGACAGCGAAGGTAAGCCGGTGGGGGGCCGCATGCCCACGATGCCACTCTCCAGGGTCCGGCGGCGCCCGTGCCGTCGCCGGCGAGCACCGCAGTCCGATGATGCGTGTGGTCCTGACGGACCGTCTCGCGCCCACTCTACGGAAACGGACATCGAGGGGGGTCGGTGACCTTGTTCGCCCCTGGCGAAGGCAGGTCCCGGGCAGTCACCGAGTCCCGCCTCACGCCGCCCGGCGGTGATGCGAGGATGTCTCGGTGAACGCAGACCTGCACGCCGAACTCGTCCTTGCCCGTTCCGTCCGGGAGGTGGCGGAATTCGCCGACGCCGAGGGCTGGGGACGACCCCCGCAGATGTTCGCGCTGGTGCCGACCGCCGACCTGGTCGCCGCCGAACCCGGTCTGCTCGACCAGCTCGACGAGGGCAACGAACTCACCCCGGTCGCGCAGGAGGCGTTCCCCGACGACATCACCGGCGGTTCGATGGCGCTCGACGAATTCCTCGCGACCACAACGTGGCCGCCCGCCGTGCAGGGCTGCGTGCTCGTACAGGAGATCGTGGTGCTGCCGCCGGACGCCGAGTCCACCCTCGACGACGCGCTGGAACCGCTGCTCGCCGACCACGAGGCCGCCGACGCCGCCGCCCGCGCCGCCGCGGCCGCGCATCCCGAGCGTCGCGAGGCCAGGCTGCTCGCCGCCGTACTGCGCGACGGCGCCTCGCTGTGCCTGTTGCAGCTGCGCCCGGAGGACGACGAGGATTTCGGCGACCTCGACCTGCGCACCTACCCCAACCTCGCCCCCAACCTGGTCGAGGCCCTGCACCACACGTTCGAGTAGGTCAGTCGCACCCGACGGTCTCGCGGCCCGCCTCGATGTCCTCGAGCGCGTGCACCGCGCCGGTCAGGTTCTCGACCTTGACCAGGCGCAACCCCTCGGGGGTTCGCTGTTTGGCCTCGTTGCAGTTGGCGGCGGGCACGAGGAAGGTCTCGGCGCCCACGTCGCGCGCGGCGATCATCTTGTACTGGATGCCGCCGATCGGGCCGACCTTGCCGTCCTGGTCGATGGTTCCGGTGCCCGCGACGAATTTGCCGCCGTCGAGTTCGCCGGGTGACAGCTTGTCGACGAGCGCGAGACTGAACATCAACCCCGCCGACGGGCCGCCGATGTCGGCGAGGTTGAAGGTGACCTGCATCGGCGGGCGCGCGCCCTCGCCGGGGGTGATGCCGAGGTAGCCCTTGGTCGGATCATCCGGGCGGGCGGCGAGGACGATGTTCGCGGTCTGCTCGCTCGCGCCGCGCCGGTAGACGACGGTGAGCTGACTGCCCGGCGGCTGCGAGGAGACAGCGGTCACCACATCCTTGGGCGCGGCGACCGGCGCGCCGTTGATGCTGACCAGTTCGTCGCCCGGCTCGAGGATGCCCTTGGCCGGACCGTCACCGACCTTGCGCAGCAGCACCACCGTCGGGAGGTTGAGAAAGTGCAGGGCCGCGACCTCGGCGTTGCCCTCGGAATCCTTGAAGTCCTGTTGATTGGACTTGTCGATCTCCTCGCGCGGCACCCCGGGCGGGTAGACCTCGGCGCGCGGCACGAGTCCGTGCTCGCCGCTGACCCAGAATCCGAACGCCTCGAACAGGTTCAGACCGTCGCGCACCGACACGGTGGTCATGTTCAGATGGCCCGTCGTCGGATCCACCGCCGTGCCCTGCACGTCGACCACCTGTTTGCCGCCGACCTCGCCGAGTGTGTTGAAAGTCGGCCCCGGCCCGAGGGCGACGTAGGGCACGGTGACCACGGTGCCGATCACACCGAGCAACAGGACCGGAAGGATGGCGGCCACCAGGGTCATTATCCGACGATTCACCAGGCCCACCATAGTGACCGGGACACCGCGGGCGCGGTGCAGGCGCGATTGCGGACCCGCGCGCCCCGGCGTTCGCCGCTCGCGAACATCCGACGCGGATCGCCCGATCGTGTGCCGCCGCACATGGCGGGCGTCCGACGCGCGCGTAACGTTGGCACTATGACTGACCTCCCCTTCGGCTTCTCGGGTGACGACGACGAGGCGCGCAAGCGCCGCGATGAGCCGAGCGGCGCCGATCCGAACAACCCGTTCGGGTTCGCGATGGGCGGTGCGGGCGGATTCGATCCGTCGCAGCTGGGTCAGATGCTCACCCAACTCGGTCAGATGCTCAGCGGTTTGGGGCAGCCCGGATCGCAGAGCGGTCCGGTGAACTACGACGTTGCCAAGCGTCTCGCGCGCCAGCAGCTCGGCGCCACGATCGCGCCGGTGTCCTCGGGCACCGCCAAGGCCGTCGCCGACGCGGCGCATCTGGCCGAGCTGTGGCTCGACAGCGCGACCACGCTGCCCGCGGGCGCCAATCGGACGGTCGCCTGGACGCCGAACGACTGGATCGAGGAGACGCTGCCCACCTGGAAGCGCCTGTGCGATCCGGTGGCCGAGCAGATCTCGGGCATGTGGAGTTCGCAGCTTCCCGAGGAGGCGCGCCAGTTCGCCGGGCCGATGGTCGGGATGCTCGGGCAGATGGGCGGGCTCGCCTTCGGTTCGCAGCTCGGTCAGGCGCTCGGTCAGCTGGCCAAGGAGGTGCTGACCTCCACCGATATCGGCCTGCCGCTCGGCCCGAACGCCACCGCCGCGCTGCTGCCCGCCGCCGTCGCCGAATTCAGTCGCGGACTCGAGCAGCCCGAGAGCGAGATCATGGTGTTCCTCGCCGCCCGCGAGGCCGCTCATCAGCGGCTGTTCGCGCACGTGCCGTGGCTGCGGCATCAGGTGCTCGGCGCGGTCGAGGACTACGCGCGAGGGATCAGGATGGATTTCTCCGCGCTGGAGGAGGCGGCGCAGGGCATCGATCCGATGTCGCTGGGTGATCCGTCCAAGATCGAGGAGTTGTTGTCCAAGGGCACCTTCGAACCGCAGACCACCCCGGAGCAGAAGCAGGCGTTGGAACGTCTGGAGACGCTGTTGGCTCTGATCGAGGGCTGGGTGCAGGTCGTGGTCGCCGAGGCGGTCGGCGAACGCCTGCCTGGCGCGGGCGCGCTCGCCGAGACGCTGCGTCGCCGTCGGGCCACCGGTGGTCCGGCCGAGCAGACCTTCGCGACCCTGGTCGGACTCGAATTGCGTCCGCGCAAACTGCGCGAGGCCGCGTCGCTGTGGCAGCGGTTGACCACCGACGCGGGTGTGCAGGCACGCGACGGTGTGTGGGCGCATCCGGATCTGCTGCCCGATTCCGATGACCTCGACTCCCCCGCGGGCTTCATCGACGCGGTGATCGGCGGCGGCGCAACGGCATTCGACGATCCGTTGGCCCAGCTCGCCGAGACCGAGGCGCGCGAGGCCGCCGAACGGGCCGAGAAGGACCGCGACAAGGGCGACGATCCGTCCTGAAAAGCTTGTGAACAGGGCTTATTCCTGTGGATAACCCCGGTTTCCTCGACTCGTTCTGGTCGGCCGTTCGCCCATACTTCCGGTATGACGACCAACGGCGTGCGTGGACCGATGCTGAATCCGAGGGTGACCGTGCTGGTCCGCCCTTCCGGCGTGGTGCAACTGGGTTGGGATCCCGAGCGGGCGCTATTACTCGATCCGCCCGGGCTCGACACCGCGACGGTGCTGGCCTTCGTGCGGTCGCTGGACGGTCTGCACACCCGGCCGCAGGTGCTGTGGCAGGCCGGTGCAGCCGGAATCGGCGCCGACCAGGCGTTGTCGCTGCTCACCGAGATAGACGAGGCCGGGCTGCTCGTACATCCGCAGCGCGGCGGGCAGGTCCGCACGGTGCGATTGCACGGACTCGGGCCGCTCACCGACGCCATGGCCGTCGGGCTGCGTCGCCTCGGCATCCGGCCCGCCCGCTCGCGCGGCTACGCGCCGGATCTGGTGAACGCGCGCTGGCGCGCCGATCTCGTGGTGTTGAGCGACGACATGGTGGTCGATCCGCAGTTGGCGAACGAGCTGGTCATCCACCGCATTCCGCATCTGCTGGTCCGGCTGCGCGACGGCAAAGGCATCGTCGGGCCGCTGGTGCTGCCCGGTGAGACGAGTTGTCTGCGGTGCGCCGATCTCACCCGATCCGATTTCGACGCGGACTGGCCGCATCTGGCAGCACAACTGCTCGGGCGGGTCGGCCACGCCACGCCCGCCGCCGTCGCGGCCACGGCGGCGCTGGCATTGAACGAGGTCGAGGCCGTCATCGCCTGTTCGGCGCTGCGCACCCCGGCGACCTTGGACACCACCCTCGAACTCGATCTCGATTCGCATCTGATCGAGCAACGGCTGTGGGCGCCACACGAAGCGTGTGGCTGTCGCGCGCTCGCCGCACGGGCGGAAGCGTGATCGTACTCACACCGGGGTGCGGAAAGAGATCACCACAGGATGGCGAGCCCGCCGGGTCGTCGGCCATGATGGGTATGTGTCTGAGATTGTGCGCCGCCGCTCATCCCGCAACGCCAAACTGGCCAAGATCCCGTTGGGCATCGCGGGGCGCGCCGCCGTCGGATTCGGTCGCAAGCTCGCGGGCGGCGACAGATCCGAGATCAACGCACAACTCAATCAGAAGGCCGCCGAGCAGCTGTTCACCGTGCTCGGTGAGCTCAAGGGCGGCGCCATGAAGTTCGGGCAGGCGCTCAGCGTGATGGAGGCCGCGGTCCCGGAGGAGTTCGGCGAGCACTACCGCGAAGCACTCACGAAATTGCAGGCGGCGGCGCCGCCCATGCCCGCGGCGACCGTGCACCGGGTCCTCGATCAGCAACTCGGTACGAAATGGCGGGAGCGGTTCCGGTCCTTCGACGACGAACCCGCCGCCTCGGCCAGCATCGGTCAGGTGCACAAGGCGGTGTGGTCCGACGGCCGCACGGTCGCGGTGAAGGTCCAGTACCCCGGCGCCGACGAGGCGCTGCGCGCCGACCTCAAAACCCTCTCGCGCATGACGGGCCTGCTCTCGAGCGTGATCCCAGGCGCCGACGTGAAGCCGATCCTCGCCGAGATCACCGAACGCACCGAGGAGGAACTCGACTACCGCAACGAGGCCGCCAATCAGCGCGCCTTCGCGAAGGCGTTCGACGGGCACGCCGAGATCCGGGTGCCGAAGGTGGTGGCGGGCTCGCCCAAGGTGATCGTCACCGAATGGCTCGACGGCACCGCGGTGTCGAAGATCATCCAGCGCGGCGCGGAGGATCCCGAGGGCACTCGTGAACTGCGGAATCGGGTCGCACTGCTGATGGGGCGGTTCCACTTCTCGTCGCCGGAGACGGTCGGGTTGCTGCACGCCGACCCGCATCCCGGCAATTTCATGATGCTCGACGACGACACCCTCGCCGTCATCGACTTCGGCGCGTGCGCCCCGCTGCCCAACGGATTTCCGGAGGTGCTCGGCCGGATGCTCGCCCTCGCGGTGGCCGACCGGTTCGCCGAACTCACCGAACTGCTGCACGAGAACGGCTGGATCATCCCCGGGCGCACCATCACCGATCAGGAGATCGCCGACTACCTGCGGCCGTTCACCGATCCGATCAGGACCGAATCCTTCCACTTCACGCGCAAATGGATGCAGCGGGTGGCGGGCAAGGCCTCCGACATCTCCAGCCCGGAGATGAAGACCGCGCGCGCACTGCAACTTCCCGCCGAACACGTGATGATCTTCCGGGTGCTCGGCGGCTCGGTGGGCATCCTGGCCCAGCTCGACGCGGAGATACCGTTCATGCAGCTGGCCAATACCTGGCTGCCCGGTCTTCGCGAGGAACGCTCCGCGAGCTGAGCCGACAGCGGAAACCACCGATCGACACGAGACCTGCGTCGAGCGACCGCGAAATACCGCTCGGCACAAGACCTTTCGGCGCGCCCCCGAGCACGCCGAAAGGACCTGCGCCGTGACCGCCGCCCGCCACGACCGAAACCCTTGTCGGAGAACGCAGACCAGCCGCACACCGGATCTCGCGGTGCGCGGCTTGTCTGCTTTCTCGTTCCTGGGCCCGACGAAGGGCGAGCGGGGCCTCAGCGACCGGAGGGAGGGAAGTTCCAGCTCCGGGCCCACGATCGCGCGCCGCGTTGCCGCGCGGGATCATGAGCCCGGCCTGCCGTGCATCGTGGTCGCGGCTCATGCGGAGACCGCGACCTTGCGCGGACGTCCGCGCGGGCGCTTGCGGGCGATCACGACACCCTGGTCGAAGATCTCACCACCCCAAACACCCCAGGGCTCGGCACGATCCAGCGCCGCCGTCAGGCAGCCCTTACGGATCGGGCAGGACTCGCACAGCGCCTTGGCCTGCTCCAGTTGAGCGGGGCTCTCGGCGAACCAGAGGTCCGGGTCACCGGCCCGGCAGGGCAGGACCTTGTTGACCTCCCGAGTACGGGTCGGCCGCGCCACGGTTCGGCATGTCACGTGAGTAGTGGCCTGCGGCCAGCTCTCGGCGGTGAACACGTCGTTCTCCTTCAGCTTTGTTTGCAGCGGTTCGTTTCGTTCTCCACGAAACCGGTGGCTGTCCGGCTGAAGTGCCGTCCGAGAAATCTGGCCACGGGTTTCGCTTCGTGCGATCCGTGGCCAGGAGGTCTGGGAGAGTCCCCTACCTAGATCGACATCTGTGCCGATTCCTGATCACGATCGCTTGGTCTGCGGTGCGCGGGCGGGCCACCTGCATGGCGACCTTGTCCGTCACTGCGCCCTTATCCGTCGCAGGGCCCTCATCCGAGAGTTCGGGGAGGACGAATGCCTGCTCATATCCGGCGTCGAACGCGAAGGCGCCGGCTGCCTCGATGGCCGCCGGGTGCCAGCTACCGCTGGTCTTGTCCTGCCGCAGAACGCGATTCGACCGATGCACGCACACAGCTTTCGCAGTGCCGAGAACATCGCCGAACGCGCCGACGGGTGACAGACCGATCCCCTGCAACGCGAGGATCCCCCGGGAGGCCGACATGGATATGGCCATCGCGCCGTCATGAGCGCCGACGGTGGTGATGTTCACGATGCCGTTCATCTGTCTGCCTCCCTCCTGTACTCGTAATCTGTCGGAACTGTGCGCGCCGAGATTCCCTCCCGGTGCGTGATTCCCACCATATGCAATGCGGGCGAGGCCCACAACCTATTTTCTACCTGCGGTTTTGTGACGTAGATCGAAGCCGCGAGGCGACGATCGCGATAACGTCGGCGCCGTAGTCGACGATCTTCTTCGCCCCGATTCCGGGGATCGCGCCGAGCGCGGCGTCGTCGGCTGGCAGTTGCTCGGCGATTGCGGTGAGGGTGGTGTCGGTGAAGACCACGAATTCGCGCACCCCCATGGCCTCGGCCTTCTCGCGTCGCCACTCCTCGAGCGCCGCGAGCAGGACGGCGTCGAGTTCGGCGGGGCAGCGACGGCAGCGCCCGAGCATGGTGGCGTAGGTGCCGATGAGCGGTTTCGCGCAGACCCGGCAGGTAGGCCGGACGCCATCGGACTTCGCCTTCGGCGCGGCGATCCGGGAGGCGGGCGAGGAATCGGGCACGACGTCGTTCAGGAACCGCGACCTGCGCCTGCTTCGTCTACCGCCCTTGGCACGCGCGAGCGCCCAGGACAGGTGCAGGTGTTCGCGGGCGCGTGTGACGCCGACGTAGAGCAGCCTGCGCTCCTCCTCTAGTCCGGCGGCGTCGGCCACCGAACCGTCGTCGGCGAGCACGTGCGCGATCGGCAGGGTGCCGTCGGACACGCCGACCAGGAACACCGCGTCCCATTCGAGTCCCTTGGCCGCGTGCAGAGACGCCAGGGTGACGCCCTGCACGGTCGGCGGATGCCTGGCCTCGGCGCGCGCGGCCAGTTCGCCCAGCAGGCCGGGCAGGTCCAGATTCGCGTCGAGCGCGGTCAACTCCTCGGTCAGCCGCACGAGCGCGACCAGCGACTCCCAGCGCTGCCTCGCCTGCGCCCCCGCCGGTTCGGCGGCCGTGAGCCCCACCGGAGCCAGCGCCGCCTCGACCACGGTGACCAGCCCTTTCCCGTGCCGAGCCGCCTCGGGCAGATCCTCGCGCCCTGCGGCCTGGCGCAGCACCGAGACGGCCTGCCTGACTTCGGCGCGCTGGAAGAAACCCTCACCGCCGCGCACCTGATAGGGGATGCCGAATTCGGTGAGCGACTGCTCGTACGGCTCGGACTGCGCGTTGATGCGATACAGCACCGCGATCTCCGCCGCCGCGACCCCCGCGCGGATCAGCCGCTTGATCTCGACGGCGACGGCGGTGGCCTCGGCGGGCGTGTCGTCGTATTCGGCGAAGACAGGTTCCGGTCCGTCGCCACGCTGGCCGATCAGCTGCAGTCGGGTGCCCGCGATACGCCCGCGGGCCGCGCCGATCACCCGGTTCGCCAGCGAAACCACCTGCGGCGTCGAACGATAGTCGCGTTCCAGACGCACCACCGTGGCCTCGGGGAACCGTCGCGAGAAGTCGAGCAGGTAGCTGGGACTCGCGCCGGTGAAGGAGTAGATCGTCTGGTTGGCGTCGCCGACCACGGTCAGGTCGTCGCGGTCGCCGAGCCACGCGTCGAGGACCCGTTGCTGCAGCGGGGTGACGTCCTGGTATTCATCGACCACGAAACTGCGGTAGCGCCCGCGGAATTCGTCGGCGACGGCCGGGAAGTCCTCGAGCGCGGCGGCGGTGTGCAGCAGCAGGTCGTCGAAATCCAGCAGCAGACCCTCCGGGGAGGTCTTCAGCGATTCGTAGCCCGCGTAGACCCGCGCCACCCGGACCGCGTCGTAGGGCGGTTCGCGGCGGCGGGCTGCCGCGGCGGCCGGATAGTCCTCGGGCGCGATCAGCGACGCCTTGGCCCATTCGATCTCCGACAGCAGATCGCGCACGCTCTCGGTGGCCGAGGACAGCCCCTCGCCGTGCGCGGCCTTGGCCACGATCGGGAACTTGGCGTCGATCAGCCGCCACGGCACCTCGCCGACGACCTGTGGCCAGAAGTATTTGAGTTGCCGCAGCGCGGCGGCGTGGAAAGTGCGGGCCTGCACCTGGTTCGCCGAACCGCCGAGACCCAGATCACGCAACCTGCCGCGCAGCTCACCGGCCGCGCGCGCGGTGAAGGTGACCGCGAGCACCTGATCGGCCTTGACGTGCCCCGCCGAGACCAGGTGCGCGATGCGGTGGGTGATGGTGCGCGTCTTGCCCGTTCCCGCGCCCGCGAGCACGCAGACCGGGCCGCGCGGCGCCCGCACGGCCGCGGCCTGCTGGGGATCCAGGGCGGACGGTTCGGGTGCGGACACGGGCACCATCATGACAGTCCACCCCGACAGACTCGCGCGCTCACCCCGCGGACAGCACGCCGATCGCGCACGGGACGCCCGGTACGGAACATGATTCGCGGCCGCGGTGTTGCACCGTGCGTGACTGACGCGAATCCCACCCTGACCATGTATTCCACCACCTGGTGTGGTTACTGCCGGAGGCTGAAGAAGCAGCTGGAAGAGTCGGGCATCAGCTACGTGGAGATCGATATCGAACAGGATCCGGCCTCGGCCGAATTCGTCGGTAGCGTGAACAACGGCAACCACGTGGTGCCGACGGTCAAATTCGCCGACGGGTCGACGGCGACCAATCCGTCACTGGCGAAGGTCAAGGAAGTGCTCGCGAACCTGAACTGATCGTCCGCCCGGCCGCGTCCCCGAGCGGACGCGGCTTTTCGCATGTCCGCCTACAGCGCGGCCCAGGACTCGACCATCGTGCGCGCGATGGAGATCGCATTGGGAAGCAGCAGCCGGGCACCCTCCGCGCGGGTCGACCAGTCGCCCACGTCGAGCGCGGCACGCACCTCGGCGCGGGTGAACCAGTGCGCCTCGGCGATCTCGCCGTCGGAGAAGGCCAGCGGCTGTTCGGGATCGGCGACCGCGGCGAAACCGAGCATGAGCGAACGCGGGAACGGCCACGGCTGGCTGCCGAGATAGCGGATCTCGCGCACGTCTAGCCCGACCTCCTCCTTCATCTCGCGTTCCACGCAGCGTTCCAGCGACTCGCCCGCCTCCACGAAGCCGGCCAGGATGGAATACACGGTGGGCGGCCACGCGTGCTGGCGGGCAAGCAGCACGCGGTCGGCGCCGTCGTGGATCAGGCAGATGACGGCCGGATCGATGCGCGGGAACTCTTCGTAACCCTGTTCGGTGACCCGCGACCAACCGCCCTTCGCCGACACCGTCGCGACACCCGCGCCTGCGTCGAAACCGGCCTTGTCGTGCCAGTTCAGCAGGGCCAGTGCGGAGGTGAGCACGCCCGCGGTGAAATCGTCGAGGTCGCTGACGAGGCGGCGCAGATCGGTGAGTTCGCCGGTGAGGTCGGCGTCGCGCACCGCCCACAGGTGCCTGCCCTCGCCGATACCGAGGAAGACCGCGGCCGGACTGGGTTCCGCCGAATACTCGATCGCCTCGTCGAAGATCAACGCGCCGTCGACCATCTTGACCTGACCGCGCGCGTTCACCCGCAACAGGCCCGCGCTCGGCCACCCTTCCTTCAGAGCTCGCTCGTCGGACCGGACGAGTTCGGCCCGATCGACAGCGGAACGTGACAGCAGCGGCACGGCATTCAGATCGAAGGACACCCCCTCGACCCTAGTCGCCGCCCTCCGCACGCTCACTCGCGCCCGGCGTTCACTTCGGCACGCGACGGATGTAGAGCAGTTTGTCGCCCGCCTCGATGGCGTCCACCGCGGGCTCGCCGACCCGGTGCAACTGTCCCGAACGCACGACGCCGAGCACGATATCGCTGAGATGCCGGGGCGACCCGCCGATCTCGGACGGCTCGACATCACGTTCGGTGACCGCGAAACCCTCCTCGGGGGTCAGCAGGTCCTCCATGATCTCGACCACCGTCGGTGTCGTGGTCGCGATGCCGAGCAGCCTGCCCGCCGTCTCCGAGGACACCACCACCGAATCCGCGCCGGACTGGCGAAGCAGATGGATGTTCTCGGCCTCGCGGATCGCCACCACGATCTTCGCGGACTTGTTCAGCTCGCGGGCGGTCAACGTGACCAGCACCGCGGTGTCGTCGCGGTTGGTCGCGACGATCACCGACGCCGCGTTCTGCACACTCGCCAACCGCAGCACATCGGACTGGGTGGCCGAACCGTGCACGGTCACCAGGCCCGCGTTGCCCGCCGCCTCCAAGGCGACGGTGTCGGTGTCGACGACGACGATGTCGGCGGACTGCACGCCATCGGCCAACATGGCGTGAATCGCGGTCCGCCCCTTCGTGCCGTAGCCGACGACCACGGTGTGATTGCGCACGCTGTGCCTCCAACGCTGAATCTTGAATGCCTGCCGGGAACGCTCGGTGAGCACGCTGATGGTCGTACCGACGAGCACGATGAGGAAGAGCACGCGCAACGGCGTGATGATGACGATGTTCACCAGGCGCGCCGACGCGGACGCGGGCGCGATATCGCCGTAGCCGGTGGTCGAGAGGGAGACGGTGGCGTAGTAGAACGCGTCGAGGAACGACAATTCCCCGCCCGAGTTGTCCTTGTAGCCGTCGCGGCCGATGTAGACCACCAGCGCCGCGCCGAACAGCAGGGCGACCGCGAACAGCACCCGGCGCACCAGCGACGCCCACGGACTCGTCTGCGTCTCGGGTATCCGCAGCAGACCGACCAAGGCGAAATCGGGGCGCCCCGAGATGCCGGGCGAGCGCGACCGATCGCCGAATTCACCCAACACCGGTGTCACCACTCCCGCCGCTCATCGAACCGGCCGGCAGCGTGTACCTCCGGCACCGCACGGGAGCCTACCCGCTTGTCCGATCCCCGCCGGGTCTCGACGCGAACACCCGATGAATGTCAGGGTGAGGCATGGTTCACAACGCACCCGAATCCACCGGCCGCACCGCAAAAGGACTTGCCGTCTTCCTGTTCAGCGCGGGCGTCCTGCATTTCGTGACGCCGAAATTCTTCGACTCGATCGTGCCGAAGGCGCTGCCGGGGAAGGCGCGCGACTACACCTACGCCTCCGGGGTCGCCGAGATCGGCGTCGCCGCCGCGCTCGCCGTGCCACGCACCCGCAAGCTGGGCGGACGGCTCGCCGCGCTGCTGTTCATCGCGGTGTTCCCGGCGAACATCCAATTCACCGTCGACTCGCTGTCGAACGAGAAGGCGCCGGTCGGGCTGAAGGTGGGGTCGGTGCTGCGACTACCGCTCCAGATTCCGATGATCACCCGCGCGTTGAAGGTCGCCCGGGGATAGCCGCGTCCATCCGCTGACGCACCGCTCAGCGGCGGTCACCCCGCACGCCACGCGGCGGCGCGGACGAGCGGACGAGTTCGGCGAGTTCGTCCGGACCGGGCAGCTCGCGCGGCGCGACGGTGCGTCCCGAGCGCACATAGTGGAAAGCGGCGCCGATCCGCTCGAGCATCCGCTGCTCCGACTCGCCGGTCCGCGCCGCCATCAGCCGCGCCAAGGCGACCCGGTAGATCGCCAACTGCATGGCGACCGCCGGTTCGTCGTCCTCGCCCGGTTCGGCGCCGGTCTTCCAGTCGACCACGATCCAGCCGCCGTCCGGCTCCGCGAACACCGCGTCCATCCGGCCGCGGACCACGACGCCCGCGATCGAGGTCTCGAAGGCGATCTCCACCTCCTGCGGAGTGCGATGCGCCCACGCCGAATCCAGGAACGCGTCCTGCATTCGAACCAACTCGGTGTCGACGTGGCCGTCCACCGTCTCCCCCGGCAGTTCGTCGAGACCGAGCAGCCTCGGACCCGCGAACCACCGCTGCACCCAGGCGTGGAACGCGGTGCCGCGGCGGGCCAGCGGGTTCGGCGGGAAAGGTAGCGGGCGGCGCAGTCGCCTCGCGAGTTTCGCCGGATCGGCGCGCATCTCCACCAATGCGGTCGCCGGAATCCGACCGGGCAGTTCCACCTCGCGCGCCACCGCACTTTCCGCTTCGAATTCGGCGAGCAGGGCGTCGACGTCGGCGGCCCAGCCGTCGGGATCTTCCGGGTCGGTGGGGAATTCGGCGGGTGCGGTGTCCTCCGGGGGTGGGGCGGGCGAGAAGGTGTCGTCCGGTGGGGGTAGGTAGTCCTCCTCCGGGGGGTAGAAGTCGTCCGGTGGTGGCTCGAAATCGTCTGGTGGCGAGAGGAATTCCTCGAAGACAGGTTCGGAGAACGTGGGCTGTCCGACTGCTGGCGGCGGCGCGGGAGAGGCAGCGGAAGTCGGGGTGGGATCCGATTCGAACGAAGCCGACGTTTCTGTCCGCTCACTTTCAGCCGTCGACCGGCCTGTCGGCTCGACCCCGGAGGACGGCAAGTCCGCGCGCCCACCCGACGACGCCCGCGGATCCGTCAGGCCGCTCATCACCAACGGCGGCGGCGCGGATCCGCCCGACTGCGCAGGCTGGTCCGCGGGCTCATCACTGCCACTCGACGCGGTCGCGGCGAGATCTCGCGACGCGGGCTCGGTGGTTCGGGACGCCGAAGGGGGTGGAGGGTTGCGTAGGGCCGCCAATGCGGCGCGGACCATTGCGGCGCCCGCCTCGACGGAGGGGCGGCGTGGGCCGAGTGGGTCGCGGGGCCATTCGGCGGTTGGCGGGTTGTCGGTGAACGGGTTCGCGGCGTCGGGGGGCGGTGGGTCGTCCCAGCGGGTGATGTCGACGGCGCCGTGCACCGGGCTGTCCGGGGATTCGGCGGCGGCCTTCAGTTCTAGCAGGAAGTCGGAGGGGCCTTTGGGTTTCGCACCGGTCTCGGCCCAGTGGTGCGCCGAAAGCAGCAGTACGCGTTCGGTTCTGGTGACGGCTACGTAGAACAGCCTGCGGTCCTCGTCCATGCGCCTGCGGTCGAGCGCCTGCTTGTGCGACTTGATGGCGCGTTCGAGGTCCGAGCGGTCGGCGAGGTCGGACAGGTCGAGGACGGGCACGCCCTCGGCCGAATCCTCCTGCACGCGATCACCGCGCAGCGCGGTCGGCAGTTCGGCCAGCGCGCCGAGCCAGGAGCCGGACGCGGTCGTCGAGGGGAACACGCCATGCGCCACATGCGGCACCGCGACCACCTCCCACTCCAGTCCCTTCGCCGCGTGCACCGTGAGCACCTGCACGCGGTCGCGCGCCACCTCGACCTCGCCCGGTTCCAGGCCGTTCTCCACGGATTCGGCCGCGGCGAGGAAGGCGAGCAGACCGCTCAGCGACGCGCCGGAATCGGCGGCGTAACCCGCGACGACCTCGGCGAAAGCGTCGAGATGTTCACGACCCGCGCCGGTTCCGGCCATCGCGCGCCGCGCCTGGGTCTCCACGCCGACCCCGATGGTGCGTTCCACATCGGCGACGAGTTCGGTCAACGGTTGACCGCCGCGCTCCCGCAGCGCCGACAGTTCCTCGCCGAGCACCTCGATACGCGCGAACCCGGATTCCGAATAGTTCTGTGCCGGACCCGGATCGGCGATGGCGTCGGCGAGGCCTGCTTGTTCGGCGGGTTCCGGGGCGACCTCGCGCAGCGCCCTGGCGAGGGTGCCCGCGTCGGTGATCCGCTCCGTCTCCGGGTCCGCCGACCGGCTGATCGACAGTTCCCGCGCGCGCTTGGCCAGGGCCGCGATATCGGTGACGCCGATCCGCCAGCGCGCACCGGTGAGGATGCGCATGGCGGCGCTGCCCGCGGCGGGTTCGGCGACGAGTCGCAGGGTGGCGACGATATCGGCGACCTCCGGTGTCGCCAGTAGGCCGCCGAGTCCAACGATCTCCACCGGAAGTCCTTGTTCGCGAAGCGCTTCCGCTAGCGGCGCGGCATCGGCGTTGCGGCGCACCAGAACCGCCGAGGTGGGCGGGGCGGCGCCGTCGGCCTTGCGCGCGGCCCACTCCGCCGCGATCCGTTCGGCCAACCAATCTCGTTCCTGTACAACAGTTTCGGTCAGCGCGAAGGCGACCACCCCCGAATCGGCTCCCGGTTTGGCCCGCAAAGCGTCCACCGTCACGCCGCCGCGATCCAGCGCCCCCCGCCGCAACGGCTCTGCCACCAGGTTCGCCAACGCCAACGCCTCCGGCGGATTACGCCAACTCGTCAACAGCGGCAACGTCGGCGCGGGCACTCCGGGCGCACTCGGGAAATCGGTCGCGAACCGAGGCAGATTCGCCGCCGAGGCACCCCGCCACCCGTAGATCGACTGCATGGGATCCCCCACCGCCGTAACCGCGAGCCGCCCCGCCGCACCGACCGCATCGCGGAACGCCGCATCACGGGACGCCGCATCACGGGACGCCGCATCACGGGACGCCGCATCACGGGACGCCGCATCACGGGACGCCGCATCGACGCGCCGGGACACGGGGTGTCCGGTGGCGTCGATGCTCGAGGGTGCGGTGTCGTGGGTGGCGGCGCCGCCGAATAGGGCGGCCAGGAGGATGCGTTGGGCGTGGCCGGTGTCCTGGTATTCGTCCAGGAGGACCAGGCGGAAGCGGGTGCGTTCGGCGGCGGCGACTTCGGGGTGTTCGGCGGCGAGGCGGGCGGCCAGTGACATCTGGGCGCCGAAGTCGAGGGCGCCGCGGCGGCGCAGGGCGGCGTGTAGTTGGCGGACCAGGGGCAGCAGCGCTACACGTTCGCGCTGGACCTGGACGGGGCCGAGCAGCGCTTGACTCGGTCCGCCGCGCTGGCGTGGGCCGGGCGGCAGGGTGTGCACCAGCTTTTCCAGTTCGATGTGCGCCTCGGCGAGTTGCTCGGGTTCGACCAGGTGTTCGGCGAGCTGGCCGGACAGCGCGAGCACCGCTTCGGTGACCGAGACCGGGGTGCGGTCGGTTTCCAGGTCACCGTCCCAGGTGCGCACCACCTGGTGCGCGACCTGCCAGAGCTGGGTTTCGGTGAGCAGCACCGACGAGGGTTCGACGGGCAGCAGCAGTCCGTGTTGGGTGAGCAACCGACCGGCGTAGGAGTGGTAGGTGCTGATCTCGGGTTCGGCGCCGGACAGCCGGATCCGCAGCTCGCCCGTCGGATCGAGCTCGCGCAACAGCGCCGACCCTGACAACCGCGCCAAGCGGGTGCGAATGCGAGAAGTCAACTGCTGCGCGGCTTTCCGCGTGAACGTGAGTCCGAGCACCTGATCCGGCGCGACCAACCGATTGGCGACCATCCACACCACCCGCGCGGCCATCGTCTCGGTCTTGCCCGCCCCGGCCCCCGCCACCACCAGCGTCGGCCCCGCGGGCGCCGCGATCACCGCCGCCTGCTCCTCGGTAGGCGGCGGCAACCCCAACGCCTCCGCCACCTGATACGGCGTCACCATCGCCGAACCCGGGCCTCTCGGCCCGCCGCATCCCCACGGACATCGCCCCGGGCCCACAGTGCGTCCCGGCCGAGCCGACGCGCGGCACGGAGGAGCGGCCCCCCTGGATACACCGCACCCGTCCACCTATCGAGACCGGCCCGACTATTGCCCTCCACCCCGCGAGTGCGTCCGCGATCAACGCGCGCCGAACAGGCTCCACCGCGCCGAGCCGGATCCGACGTGGCGACCCGACGCGGTACCGCCGGAAGCCCGCGCGCCCGTTCCGGCTCCATCGCCTGCCACCGAACAACCGCCCACGCCGCTGACGAACACCCGAACGGAGTCGTGCAGTGCGCGCCTCGCCTCGCCTGCACGGAAACCGGCCCGCGCACACTACCTCGCACAACGATTCCCGGCCGATTTCCGCCAGCGGGCGTGCGGAGGACGGGGTGATACGTGGCCGTCGAGCGCAGCGGGTCGGCCGCGGGGGTCGAACACCCGAACGGAGTCGTGCAGCGTGCACCTCGCCACGCCTGCACGGAAACCGGCCCGCGCACACTTGCTCGCACAGCGATTCCCGGCCGATTCGCGGCAGCGGGCGTGCGGGGGGCGGAGCGATGCGCGGCCGTCGAGCGCAGCGGGTTGGCTGCGGGCGACGGGGTCGGCATCACTCGATTCATCACCACACTCTCGCAGATGTCCGGCGGGGGGCGGCCGGGACATCGGGAGGTGAGAGGGGGCGCGGCGGTGTGGTCATTCGTCGGTGACCTGTCGGCCGGTGTCCTGCACGGGGCAGCTGCCGGAGACCGCGCAGTGGCGGCAGCCGTCGTTGCGCATGGCGAGGTAGCTGGGGCCTCGAGTGGCGGTGGCGGCGTCGTGGATGGTGGTGCGCCAGGTGTCGAGCGCTTCGGGGTCCAGAGGGTTCTGGGTGCGTTCGGTGGCGCCGTCGCGGCTCGGTTTGGCGACGTAAACCAGGCGCGCGCCGCCCGGCTCGCCGGGGTCGGCGGGGTCGACGGCGGATTCGGGGTCGTCGAGTGCGCCGTAGGCGGCGGCGACCTGGTAGGTGGCGAGTTGCGCGTGGTCGGCGGCGGCCTGTTTGGTGACCGGTGTCTTGCCGGTCTTGACGTCCACGATGACGAAGCGGCCGAATTCGTCGCGTTCGAGCCGATCGATGCGGCCTTTGATGCGCACCGCGGGCTCGTCTTCGGTGCGTCCCGGCAGTTCGCAGTCGACGGCGACTTCGACTCCGGCCTGGGTGAGTTCGCCCCTGGTGTTGCGGACCCAGGCCATGAAGGTCTCCAACATGGTCTCGGTGCGGCGCAGTTCTTGGCGCGAGTACCAGCCCGCGCCGGGATCGATACCGCGCCAGGTGCGTTCGAGGGCGGCGCGCACCTGGGATTCCGGGACCCGCCCCGCGAGCGCCTGCACCAGGGTGTGCACGAGGTTGCCTTTGACCGCGTGCGGGTTGTCGCCGTCGGTGCCGCCGTTGCGTTCCAGCGCCCAACGCAGCGGACAGGTGCGCAGCAGTTCCACGGTCGACGGTGACAGCGCGACGGGATTCCCGTCGTTCTCCCACAGCGGGCGCGGGGAACTGAGTTCGCCTGTGCCGTACCAGTCTTCGGGGTGTGTCCCCGGGACACCGGCCTCGGCCAAGCGCGCGAGCTGGTGCGCGGCCCGCTCCCGACGCGCGGGGTCGGCATCGGAATCGCAGACCACTCCGCGCAATTCGGCGACGAGTGCGTGCATGACCAATGCGCGGCCGGGGTCGACCACGGGCAGCGCACCGGGTTCGCGGTCGTCGTCGTGGCCGAGCATCTCGGCGAGGAACCTCGAAGGCACGAGATCTCTTTCACCGGAGACGGATTCGACGGCTGTGACCAACAGTGACCAGCGTGCGCGACTGCATGCCACCAGCAGCAGCCTGCGTTCCTCCGCCAGGATCGGCGCGGCCCGGCCGACTTGTTCACCGAGCGGTTCGATGCCAGCGGTGAGGTCGACGAGATCTTCTGTGTGCAGCAGGGTTCCGCGTTGGCGCGGATTGGGCCAGATCCCCTCCTGGACCGCGGCGACGGCCACCACATCCCATTCCCGTCCGGCCGCGGCGTGCGCGCTCACCAGCGCGACCGCGTCACCGGGGGCGGTCAAGGGCCGAGAGTCTTGCGGAATCTCCTGTTGTACGAGATATTCCACGAATCCTTCGATACTCGCGCGCGGCAGCCGGTCCACATAGGCCGCGGCGGCGTCGAACAGCGCGACCGCGGCGTCGAGATCCCGATCGGCCTGCATGCCGACCGCGCCGCCGCGTTCGGACCGGTCGACCCAGCGCCGTTCCAGCCGCGAGGCCGTCCACAGCGCCCACAGCACCTCTTCGAGTCCCGCGCCGGATCGCCTGGCCTTGCGCGCCCGCTCCAGCGCGGTCAGCACCCGCCGCAGCGGCGCGGATTCGACCTCGGTGAGCCCTTCGAGCAGGACTTGTTCGCCGGAACCGACGATCAGTTCGCGCAGCAGTTCCGCCGAGGACCGATCGGACAGCGAAATCCCTTCCCCACCTGTCTCGTTCGTTTCCTCGGTCCGCTCCCGCTGCGCGAGTCGGGCGAGCCATGCCGGACGCGCGGATTCGCCACGCTGCCGCACGCTTTCGGACTCGGCGGAATCGTCGACTTCGATCCCCCAGTCGACATCGCTGTCATACCAACCGGATTCCTCTGGCTCGTAGGCAACCCATTCCTCGGACGGCGCGCCCTCCACATCACCCGGGGTGGACTCGCCGATCTCACCACGATCCACAAAGGCGGAATCGTCCACATCATCCGCGGCCCACCCACGCGACTCCCCGTGAGCGGATCGCTGGTGCGACTCCGCGGCATCCGAAGACCGCCCACGCGACGCCGCGGCATCCGAGACCAGGCCACGCTCTCCCGCGGTATCCGAGAACCGGCCATATGACTCCGCCGCATCCGAAGACCGCTCGTATATCTCCACACCATCCGAAGACCGCCCGCGCGCCCCCACACCACGAACGGACCGCCCGGACGACTCGCCGTCGACAGCGAATCCCTCGTTCGACTCCGCGTCATCGACCGACCGCTTCCGCCCACGGCTCTCCGGGCGGCCCGCCTGGATGTCCGGCGCATGGTCGTCCGGTCCCCCGGGTGGATCCTCGGCGAACCCCGAAGTCCTCGGATGCGCATCGGCCGTCGAACCCTTCGACACGTCCGCCGCATGCCCATCGTCACCCGAGTCCGGCACACCGGCACCATGCGTGAGGACCGCTTCGTTCGCACCGCACACATCGGTGGGCGATTCGACCGATGCCCCGCTCTCCCACTCGTCGATATCGGGATCGTGACCGGTCCATCCTCGCGCCCGTTCGAGCTCGAGCACACTGCGCCGGATACCGCGCCGCAGCCGTCGCAGGGTGATCTGGTCGGCGCCGCCGAGCGGACCGCCGAGCAGGTCGAGCGCGTCCTCGGCGGAGAACAGTTCGTCGTTCGCGGCGCGTTCCCCGGCGAGGAGCGCGCGCAGGGCGACCAGCATCCACGCCGCACCACGCCGCCGAGCGAGCGGCACGTCGAGCGCGGGCTGCTGCACGGGCACTCCGGCGGCGAGGAGCGCGCGACGCAAGGGTGCCAGCGACAGCGGCACCGAACGCACGATGACCGCCATTCGCGACCACGGCACCCCCGCGGTGAGGTGGGCACGCCGCAAATGGTCGGCGATCAGCGCGGCCTCCTTGGCGGGCGTGGCAAGCACGCGCACACGTACGGCCGCGCCGCGATCGACCGGTTCGGCGTCGCGCGCAGGCACGGTGAACCGATGCGGCGGCACGCCTGGCAATCGTGCGGCTATGCGAGCGACCGCCGCGCGCACCGGCGGACTCGCGCGGTGACTCTCGGCGAGCACGACACACTGCCCGTCGGGAACGTCCAGATCGGTGAGGAATCCGGAATCCGCGCCGCGGAAGGTGAACACCGCCTGGTCGGGATCGCCCGCGACCACGGCGAGGTGCGCGGCGGCGCCGATCACCCTGACCAGAAGCGCGGCCTGCGGATCGAGGTGCTGCGCGTCGTCCACCAGCAGATATCGGATGCGCGCCCGTTCGGCGGCGAGCAGTTCGGCGTCACCGGCGAGTGCGTCGAGCGCCGCGCCGACCAGTTCGGCCGCGTCCAGCGCGGGAGCTGTCGCCTCGGGCGCCTCGACGCCGACAGACCAGCGCAACAGCATGGACTGCTCGTAACGCATGGCGAACCCACCGGCGGCGACCCACTCCTCCTTGTCGTGCGCGCGCCCCAAGCGCATGAGGTCCTCGGGCCCGAGTCCACGCTCGGTGGCGCGGAGCATGAGATCGCGCAACTGTTCGGCGAAGCCGGCGAGCCCGAGCGCGGGATGCAGGCGCGGCGGCCACAGTCCGGTGGCGCCTTCGGCGATGTCGGTGAGGTCGCCGCGCAGCATTTCGCGCAGCACGGCATCCTGTTCGGCACCGGTCAGCAAACGCGGCGGCGGATTGCCGTGGGCGAGCGCGTGTCTGCGCAGGACCGAGAAGGCGTAGGAGTGCACGGTGCGCACGAGAGGCTCGCGGGTGGCGCCGGGCACGCCGCCTTCGGCGCCGTCGAGTCCGGCCAGGCGCGCGGTGATCGCGTCGCGCACGGTCTCGGCCGCCTGTTTCGAATGGGTCAGGACCAGTAGCGATTCCGGGTCGACACCTTCGGCGATGCGTTCGGCGGCCAGGTCGACCAGCAGTGCGGTCTTGCCGCTGCCCGGCCCGCCGAGCACCTGCCACGGCCGGAATCCCGGACGCACCGGCCCGATCCGGCGGTGCGCCTCGAACAGCGGACGCGCGTGGGCGCCCCAGAGTCGGACTCCGGGCGCCGCCGTGTGCCCGCGAACCAGTCGCACGGCGCTATCCGATCGCACCACGCGGGCTATTGCAACAGACGCGACCGACATCCCCGCGCGCTCCCCCGCCGCCACGTGACGTAGCGGACACCGCCGCACGCCAAGTCGCCCGCGACTCACGGCCCGGCAGCACCCGCGACTCACCACCCAACAACGCCGCAACTCACCGCCCGGCAGCGCACGCGACTCACGGCCCGGCAGCAGCCGCAACTCACCGCCCAACAACACCCGCAAATCTCCGCCGGGCAGCAGCCACAACTCACCGCCTAGCAGAATGGCATCGTGTCGACCCTTCATGTGCACCGTTTCGGCCCCGCTTCGGGACCACTCATCCTCGCCTTGCACGGACTGACCGGCCACGGCCTGCGTTGGGCCGCGCTCTCGCGCGACCATCTGCCCGAGGTCCGCATTCTCGCACCCGACCTGCGCGGACACGGTCGCTCCACCTCGTTGCCGCCGTGGGATTTCGAACGGGTAGTCGCCGATCTGACCGAACTGCTCGAGGCCGAAGCCGACGGACCGGTGCCGGTGGTCGGCCATTCCTTCGGCGGCGCGAGCGCGCTGCACCTGGCGCACCACCATCCCGAACTGGTGCGCGGACTCGTGCTGCTCGACCCGGCGATCGCGCTGGACCCGACGCGGCTCGAGGACATCGCCCGCCGCACCCTCGCCGATCCCGACTACGCGGATGTCGCGGCGGCCCGCGCGGACAAGCTGGCCAGTTCGTGGGACGAGGTGCCCGCCGACCAGCTCGAGGCCGAACTCGCCGAACATCTGGTCCCGACCGGTTCGGGCCGGGTCGGCTGGCGGGTGAGCCTGCCCGCGCTGACCTCCTACTGGGGGCAGCTGGCCCGCGATTTCGTGCTGCCGCCCGCGGATATGCCGACGGTGCTCGTCCGCGCCACCAAGGTCGACCCGCCGTTCGTGACACCGGAATTGCGCGCCGCGCTCGCCGAACGTCTCGGCGACCGGCTCACGGTGCGCGACATGGACTGCGACCACATGGTGCCGCAGGCCAGAGCCGCCGAGGTGGCCGAGCTGGTGCGGGCGGCGCTGCGCTGATGCCGACCTCGGACGCCGATATCGAACTGGTCCGCGACCTGGTCGCGCGGATTCCGCGCGGCTCGGTGAGCACCTACGGCGACATCGCCGCGGCGGCGGGCCTGTCGACCCCGCGCACGGTCGGCTGGATCATGCGCGTCGATTCCGCCGACCTGCCGTGGCACCGCGTGATCGGCGCCTCCGGCAGGCCGACGGCTCATCTCGCCGCCCGGCAACTGCGGCTGCTGGCCGAGGAGGGTGTGCCGATCCGCGACGACCGGGTGGACCTGAAGGCCGCGCGTTTCCGGTTTTCCGAACATCGGTAGCGGCGCGGGTTACCGTTGGTTATGTCCACCCGCTTGGCGTGTGTCGTGTTCGACGCAGACCGGCCCCGGTCGGTGGCGGGTTTCTGGGCGGAGCTACTCGGCTGGCAGGTGGCCGTCGACCGCCCGGACGAGGTCGACATCGCGGCCAACGATCCCGACGGACTCGAGATCGCGCTCACCTTCCTGCCCGCCGAACACGCCAAACGCGGCAAGAACCGCATCCACCTCGATCTGGCCAGCCGCTCGCTGGACCATCAGTGCGTGCAGGTGGACCGGGCGCTGGCGTTGGGCGCGCGACCGATCGACATCGGTCAGGGCGCGGTGCCGTGGGTGGTGCTCGCCGATCCCGAGGGCAACGAATTCTGCGTGCTCGAGCCGCGCGAACAATACGTCGACACCGGCGCGATCGCGGCCATCGTGGTCGACACCACCGATCCGCTGCGCCTGGCCGCGTTCTGGTCGGCGGCCTCGGGCTGGCCGCTGGGTTACGACACCGCCGAGGTCGCCGGGTTGCGGTCGGCCACCGGACTCGGCAGTTGGCTGGAGTTCGTGCGCACCGGCGAGTCGAAATCCGGCCGCAACCGCCTGCGCCTCGACCTGACCTCCTTCCCCGCCGACGATCCGGCTCTCGAGGTGGAACGCTTGCGGGCCGCGGGCGCGATACCGCTGGCCGCAGGCAGTCTCGGGGCCGCGCCTGGCCTTCCGCTCGCCGATCCGGAGACCAACGAGTTCTGTCTGTTGCGGCCCGCACCGCACTTCTCGACGGTGTGAACGCTCGTGACGAGCACCTCGGGTCGAATCCCCGCCCGACGAATTAGCATGTGGCTCATGCGGTACCCGGCCAACGGCCCAGAACTATGACCGCCGTCGACGCCATCGTGCTGGCGGGCGGGCGCGCCACTCGGATGGGCGGCATCGACAAACCCGGCTTGGTCATCGGCGGGCGTTCGCTGCTGTCGACGGCACTTGACGCGGTCGCGAGTTCCTGCGCGCGCACGGTGGTGGTCGGCCCATACCGCCAGGATCTCGACGCCGCCGTGCGCCAGGTGCGGGAGACGCCGCCGGGCGCGGGTCCGGTGGCCGCGCTCGAAGCCGGACTCGCGGCCTGCGCCGATGATCCCGCGCCGCTGGTCGTGGCGCTGGCCGCCGATATGCCGTTCCTGACCGGTTCGGTGGTCGCGGAACTCGTGCGCCATCAGGCCGAATCCGGCGCGGACGCCGTCTTCGCCGCCGACGACACGGGCAGGCCGCAATATCTGCTCGGCGTGTGGCGGCGCGAAGCGCTCACGGGCGCGCTCGCCAAACTGGACACACCGGTCAATCAGCCCATGAAGGCGCTGGTGCCGGTGGATACGGTCGTCGTAGAGATGTCCGGCATCTCGGATGTGGACACCCCCGAACAGGTGCGCGAGGCGCGGGCCGAGGCCGGTGACACCGCCGGGGCCGAGCAGGCCGAGGATCGGGCGCCACTGTCGCTGGAACAGGCCAGGGACGTGCTGCGCACGGGTCTGACGCGGCTGGCTCCCCGTCGCGCGGAGTTGCGCGGCGTGCGGGGCGCGGCGCTGGCGGAGTCACTCACCGCGCGCGGTCCGCTGCCGCGCTTCGACGTGTCCGCGATGGACGGGTACGCGGTCGCGGGCGAGGGACCGTGGCGGTTGCGGGCCGATATCGGTTTCGCGGGCGGTGAGCGCCCGTCCGGGCTGCTGCTCGGCGAGGCGGTGCGCATCGCCACCGGGGCGCACGTCCCGGATGGCGCGAGCGGGGTGCTGCGCGACGAGTTCGCCGAGATCCGACCCGATGCCGTCCTGCACCGGGTGCCGGGAACGCCGGTGCGCGACGACATCCGCCGATGCGGCGAGGATCGCGAAACCGGCGACACGGTCGCGCCGCAGGGCAGTCCGGTGACCTCGGCGCTCATCTCCGCGGCCGCGAGCGTCGAAGTCACCGATGGCATGGTCCGAGGACCCGTGCGCGCGCGAATCGTGATGACCGGCGACGAGATTCGCGGCGAAGGTCCGCTGCACGCCGGACAGACCAGGGACTCGATCGGCCCGGTGCTGCCGGATATCCTCGCCCACTACGGAATCCGCGCCGACGATCGCGTGCACCTGCGTGACACGCCGCACGGTTTCGACGAAATCCTCTCCGCCGCCGATGATGTCGACCTGCTCGTGATCGTCGGCGCGACCGGCGGCGGCGCGGCGGATCAATTGCGCGAGGCCGTAGCCCGGGCGCACGTGCGAGTACTGGTGCATCGCCTGCGATTACGGCCAGGCGGTTCGACACTCGTCGCGGAAACACTCTCCGGCGTCACAGTTCTCGGCCTGCCGGGCAACCCGTTCGCGGCGCTGGCGACGCTGATGACGCTCGCGGACGCGGTCGTCGCGGGTCGCACGGGCGCGGGGGCGCGCAGGCCGCTCACCGGGCCGCTGCACAACGCCTCGGCCGTGTCCGCCGCTGTCACCCGGATCGTGCCCGCGCGGATCGCGGCCGAAGGCGGGTGGACCGGAGATCCGCACATCCGCACCGCGCACCTCGGCGGACTCGTGGACCGCGACGGCATCGTGGTCGTCCCGAGCGAGGCCCGCGACGGCGCGATCGTGGAATTCCTGCCCCTACCGGCCTGAACGCGAGGGCCGTTTTCCAATATTCGGATTTCACTTCCGATGGTCATGTCCGCTCGCTATGGTGTGTTCGTTAGGCGAATACACATCACTTCGGAAAGGACCGAGTGGAGATGGCTGAAAAGTCGAAGAAAACGCCTAAGAAAATGCCCAAGCAGATGCCGAGGCAGCAGCAACAGCAGCGCCAGGAACAGGGCGGCGGCCGCGCGGGCGCACCCGAGAACCAGAACATGGACGGCCGTTCGTCCATGGAGCGCGACTCGGAGCGCCGTTCCGGCCACTGATCGAGCGTGCTCCGCGACCGCCGGTGTCGGTGCCGGCGGTCGCGGCATGTCCATTCATAATCTACGGGTTCCGCGCGTGTTCATACCGCGTGGAAACAATTGCGTAAAAGGCACTTCATTTCGCCCATTATTTGCCGGCAACGAATTGCGCACGACACGATTACATTTTCGATTCCCGACCACCGGGCATGACGTGTGCGGTAATTGGAACCCGACCATATCGACGGCGGAGTGGAACCGGTCGACGGTGCCTGCCTCGGCCACCACCCGCTCGAACGAGCCGAAGCGCTGCCCGCGGAAACCGACGCCGCGACCGCACGCCGGGCGGATCCACCAGTCGAGGACGAACGACCGCGGGTCCTGAAAGTCTTCGCCCGCCGCGCGGCGGAGCGCACGTATCGGATACCGTTTTCATCAGGCAACACGTGAACGGTAAGGATGCGCCTGATGGACGACAGTTCCCTGATCTGGGACGACGGTGCGCTGCTCACCATCGACCAGCGCGAACTGCCGCACCGGGTTGTCGAACTGCGCCTGAGCACCGTCGACCAGATCATCGACGCCATCGCCACCCTCGCCATCCGAGGCGCTCCCGCCATCGGCATCGCGGGCGCCTTCGCCGTGGTCATCGCCGCGCGGACACACACGCGCGACGGCGCCGTCGACACCGTCGCGCTCGCCGCCGACGCCGCACGCATCGCCGACGCCCGGCCCACCGCCGTGAATCTGGCGTGGGCGGTGCGACGGGTCACCGCGGTGGCCGCGCGCGGCGCCGACGCCGTCCTGGCCGAAACCCTCGACATGCTCGCCGAGGACGGCCGGGTCAACCGCGCCGCCGCCACCCATGCCGCCGATCTGGTCATCGACCTCCTCGGCGACCGCCCGCTGCGGGTGCTCACGCACTGCAACACCGGCCGCCTCGCCACCAGCGCCTTCGGCACCGCCATCGGCGCGCTGCGGGTGCTGTCCGAACGCGGCGCGATCGAGGAAGTGATCGTCGACGAGACCCGCCCGCTGTTGCAGGGCGCGCGCCTGACCGCCTGGGAACTGGCCGAAGCGGGCATACCGCACCGGCTCACCATCGATTCCGCGGCGGCGTGGGCCATGGCGACCGGACAGGTCGACTGCGTGCTGGTCGGCGCGGACCGCATCACCGCCAACGGCGATGTCGCCAACAAGATCGGCACCTACATGCTCGCGCTCGCCGCGCGTCACCACGGCATCCCGTTCCTCGTGGTGGCCCCGGAATCCACCCGCGACCAGGGCATGGCCACCGGCGCCGAGATCGTGGTCGAACAGCGCCGTGCCGACGAGGTCACCGGATTCGGCGGCGTCGCCACCGCACCCGAAGCCACCCCGGTCTTCAACCCCGCCTTCGACGTGACCCCCGCCGCACTGGTCACGGCGGTCGTCACCGAAGCAGGCGCGGTCTATCGCGACGGGATCGCGGCACAGACACATCTTTCCGATGCCTGCGACGCGGGCCGAGTGATCGCCGATATCGCGCGGGGGCTCTACGTGCGCGGCTGGATGCCGGGCACTGCGGGTAATATCTCGGTGCGGCAAGGGGATTCGGCGCTGGTCACCGGAAGTGGTTTGTCCAAGGGCGAACTCGGCGCCGAGGACATGGTCGCCGTGCGGATCGCGGACTCCGCTCCGCTCGCGGGGCAGCGGCGTAAACCGTCCGCCGAGACCACCATTCACACCGCGGTGTATCGCCGCACCGATGCCGCGGCGGTCGTGCACTTGCATCCGCCGTACGCGACGACGCTGTGCACGAGCGCGGGCGAGCGCGACCGGATCACCACCTTGCGGATCGGTGAATACGAGCTCATCAAGGGACTGGGCGTGGCCGATCCGGAGGCGATCGACCTGCCGGTTTTCCCCAATTGGCGCGATGTCGCGCGGATCGGCGCGGACGTCGAACGGTACCTGGCGGAATATCCGGACGCGCCACCGGTTTTCGGTATCGCGGGCCACGGCATCACCGCGTGGGGTGCGACACTGACGCAAGCGCGCGATCGCGCGGAGTGTCTCGAGGCGCTCTGCGAGCTGGTGACCCGCACCGGACGACGACAGGCGTTCACCGCCGACGACCTCACCGAGAGGGGACAGAGATGACACTGCTGCAAGTGATGGCCGCCGCCGGCCCCGGCGACATCAGGGTGCGCACCACCGACGAAGCGGCGATCACCGCCGAACTGGCCGAGCACGGCATCGCGTTCGACCGCTGGCCGGTGGTCGAGCGCGCCGAATCCGTCGACTCCGACGAATTGCTGGCCCGCTACGCCGACGAGGTCGCCGCGCTGAACGAGTCGGGCCGCTACGAGCACATCGATATCGCGCGTATCCACCCGAACGACGCCGACCCCGCGTGGGCCGAGGTCGCGGCGGGCGCACGCGCGAAATTCCTCGACGAGCACCGGCACGCCGAGGACGAGGTGCGTTTCTTCGCGGCCGGGCGCGGCTGCTTCTACCTGCACCTCGGCGAGGAGGTATTGGCCGTGGTCTGCGAGGCGGGCGACCTGCTCTCGGTTCCGGCGGGCACCCTGCACTGGTTCGACATGGGCACGCGACCCGATTTCGTCGCGATCCGCTTCTTCGAGGAGGCGGACGGCTGGGTGGGTGATTTCACCGGCGCGAAGATCAGCCGTGACTTCCCGTCGCTGGACGAGTTGCTGACCGCGCCGTGACACCGGTCGCCGTCGTCCTCGACATCGAAGGCACAACGAGTCCGACCGCTTCGGTACGGGAGGACCTGTACGGCTACACCCGTGCCAGGCTCCCGCACTGGCTGGCCGAGTACCGCGACGGCGCGGCCGCGTCGATCATCACCGCGACAAGGGAATTGGCGGACACACCCGACGCCGATGTGGACGCGGTGGCCGAAATCCTGCGCACCTGGCTCGGTTCGGATGTGAAGGCGGAACCGTTGAAGGCGGCGCAGGGCTTGATCTGCGCCGAGGGCTTCCGCGCCGGCGAGCTGCACGGCGAGTTCTTCCCCGATGTCGCGCCCGCGCTGGAGAAGTGGCACGCGGCCGGGATCCGGCTGTTCGTGTACTCGTCGGGTTCGGTTCGCAATCAACGGGACTGGTTCGAATTCGCCCGGGACCGCGAACTGGCGTCGCTGATCAACGGCCATTTCGATCTCGCCACTTCGGGTCCGAAGCGCGAACGCGACTCCTACGAGCGCATCGCCGCGGCCATCGACGTTCCCGCCGCGCAGATCCTGTTCCTGTCCGATCACCCGGACGAACTCGACGCCGCGGTCGAGGCGGGCTGGTCGGTGATCGGCGTGCATCGCCCCGGCGAACCCAATGTGCCACGGCCACCCCATCTTTGGGTCGACACCTTCGAGGCGGTCGACCCCGACCGGTGACGGACGAGCCCGCCCGGCACCGAAACACCTTCGGACGCTAGGACCCCGAGACCCGCACCGACTGACGCACCGCGCCGAGCCTGCCGTGCTGCACGCTGGCGAAGATCCGCCGCGCGTGCACCGCGACGGGACTCGTCGACCACGGCGCCAACGCGGTGGTGAACATCAGCTCGCACCACGACAGCGTCGGCACCTCGCCCGCGGCGAGCGTCGCGATCAGCGACATCTCCGAATCGTGTCCGGTCCATGCGGCCAGCAGCCAGGACGCGTCGAGCCGTCCGAGGAATTCCTCGGCGTCCTCGGGCGGGCCGTGCGGTGTGTCGACGGCCAGGTGCACGACGGCCGCGACGGCGTGGCGCATTCTGGCGTCGAATCCGATGGAGTCGTGCAACAGCAGCGCCTCCAGCGCGGCGCGCAACTCCACCGCGGGATCGATGGTCGACTGTGCGGTCATCGCGGAACTCTCCTTCGAATCGTCGTACGTGGCCACGGTTCGGAGGTGGCGGCGCTGCTCGCCCTCCGACAACTCGGCGTCGAGCAGGTTGATCAACGCACCCGGATTCCAGTCGAGCCTGCCGAAGACCTGGCACCAGTCGACGGCGGGATTGTCGTCGGACACTTCGAGATCGAGCGCGAGACCCGACAGCGACGCCGTGCACGCGAGGGTCACCGCGTCCATATCCGGTTCGGTGACGGTGAGGTGCAGCGTGGCTTCCCGGTGCCCGGAGTCGGCGCGCGCCCGCCCGGCCAGCCAGACCGCTCTGGACGCGGCGGCCATGGCGCCCGCGAAACGATCGCCGTGCGGATGGTCGCTGTCGCTGTCGAGGAAGGGGCCGTACCAGAGGGCGCGGCCCTCGTCCCCGCAGACGGCGAAGGTGCCGTTGCCGCAGTCCGCCGCCGCGGCGAGCGTGATGTGGGGTACCAATTCGAGCTGGTCAGCCATGCGCAGTCACTCCCCGCAATGTTTCCGCAATCCAAGTGCGTCCGGTTCGCGATCCTCGATGGCTTCGGCGAAAACCGAACCTGTGATAAATGGATCAAAGTCCTTCCCGCGATGGTTGTCCAGACAATCTCGGCGGTGGCGCGGACCCTGTGAAGTACGTGCCCCCACCGGGGTACCTCGAATTTCCCCGGTCAACGCGGTGATACCGCGGGCTGCGAGTTCCGTATGCCGAGGAAGAATTGTACGCGGCCCGGATGGGCGCCCGAATCCACCCGGAACATCTGGACGTCGAGACCGAATCGGGTCCCGGACTCGGGATCACGTAAGTGCATATGCGGGCTGTCGCGACCGTAGGCGGTGCCACCGGCCGCCCACACCGCGCGGAATTCCGGATAAGCGCCCAATTCGCGGAGCAATTCGGCGGACCAGGCCGTGTCGCCGGACTGGCCGATCAGTCCGCGCAGCCATTCGACGGCCAAGGCCGCCTCGCGCTCCCACTCCACCATCACCCGCTTGGCGATCTCGTTGCCGAACAGCCAGCGCAGCATGTTCCCATCCTCGACCAGTCCGGGGAAGAGCGCGGCGTAGGATCGGTTCCAGCTCAGCAGATTCCATCGAGTGTCCAGGTAGCAGGCGGCATTCGGCTCGTGCACGGCCAACCCGCGCCGCATGTCGGCGCCGATGCCAGCCCGCATTTCCGCGACGGCGGGGTACCCGCCGTCGGGAAGCCCGGCCAGGTCGAACAGATGCCTGCGTTCGGCGCCGGTCAGCGGCCGCACCCGGTCCAGATACCGAATCAGCGCGTCCACCACGGCTTTGGTCGGATGATCCCGGTCTCCGCCTTCGAGGTGGGTGATATAGCTGGCGCTGACGCCCGCCGCGAACGCCAACTTCTCCCGCGATATGCGTCGTTCGTCCCTGAGCTTGCGCAACAACCCACCGAGGGTGGGCGGCCGCAATAGCTGCTGCCCGACGCCGACTTCGCTCGTTTTGCGTGGCACAACACTCCGCTCCTATGAAAATGTAGACGTGTCAATCGATCGCGCGCCCCGACCCGATCACCGAGCCGAATACCATCGGCCCGAATCCGGCGCCGAGCGTCAGTCGAATACATGACTCCCCTCGCCCGCGATCCGGACACCTGCCCATCAACTTCGATATTAAACGAGGACTTTTCGTTACTCCGAACGGCTCAGCAATGTGTTGGCTACATCACAGCAACCGCGCGCCGCTCGAATCGGCGTCGCCGCCAGCGGCATTCGCGCCGTCGGAGCCGGTGCGCGGGCGCCGCGAGACCGATGCACCCGACGCCGCGGCGCGACGACGGAAGTGGTGAGAAAGCGGCGCGAAAGCCGCCGAAAGTGTGTTAACAAATATTAAGCGCGAGAGAAGTGGCCGTTTCCAAAGCATCACCGCCGAGGCCCCGAAACGCCCCCGCGTGCGGGCGTTCGCGCCGGTAGCGGCGAATCCGCCCAGGTGACGGCAACGGCCGCGATCACGGCGAAGCCGCGTTCGGTGACCGTCAGGTTGCGCCGACCTCACACCTCACGACCGATGTGAGCGCGGTGTGAGACATTCGTTTTGCCGCACGTCGCGACGTCCTTACAGTCGGGTACAACAGCCCGAGTCAATTGTTCCGAGGGGGCGTCGTGGTCGAATCACGCACTAGAAATACGGCAACCCCCGAGGCGACGGGCGCGTCCACCCCGGACGCGGCCGAGGTGTTGCTGCGGTTGGGGAAATACTTCCAGCGCGGCGAGGTGTCCGCGGATCATCGCAGTGTGCACAAGGTCGGCGGGCGCTCGGCCGACGAGTTCTACCGGGATCGCTGGGCCCACGACAAGGTCGTGCGCTCGACGCACGGCGTCAACTGCACCGGGTCGTGCTCGTGGAAGATCTACGTCAAGGACGGCGTGATCACCTGGGAGTCGCAGCAGACCGACTATCCCTCGGTCGGCGCGGACAAACCCGAGTACGAACCGCGCGGCTGCCCGCGCGGCGCGTCCTTCTCCTGGTACACCTACTCGCCCGCGCGCGTTCGGTACCCGTACGTGCGCGGCGTCCTGCTCGACCTCTACCGGCAGGCCAAACAGCGGTTGAAGGATCCCGTGCTGGCCTGGGAGTCCGTCGTGGAGGATCCGGAACAGGCGGCGCGCTACAAATCCGCGCGCGGCAAGGGCGGATTCGTGCGAGCCGAATGGTGGGAGGCCGCCGAGATCGCGGCCGCCGCGCACGTGCACACGATCAAGCGCTACGGGCCCGACCGGGTCGCCGGATTCTCGCCGATCCCGGCCATGTCGATGGTCAGCCACGCCGTCGGCGCGCGCTTCATCTCCCTGCTCGGCGGCTCCATGCTGTCGTTCTACGACTGGTACGCCGACCTGCCGGTGGCCTCGCCGCAGGTCTTCGGCGACCAGACCGACGTGCCGGAATCCGCGGACTGGTTCGACGCGGGCTACCTGATCATGTGGGGCTCCAACGTCCCGGTCACCCGCACGCCCGACGCGCACTACATGACCGAGGCGCGCTACCGGGGGCAGAAGGTCATCGTGGTCTCCCCCGACTACGCGGACAACACGAAGTTCGCCGACGAGTGGGTCCCCGCGCGGCCCGGAACCGACGCCGCCCTGGCCATGTCGATGGGGCACGTGATCCTCAAGGAGTTCTTCGTCGAACGTGCCACCGCGCGCTTCCTCGACTACGTCAAGCGCTACACCGACCTGCCGTATCTGGTGTGCCTCGACGATCCGCGTGGCTGGGACGCCGAGGGCAACTACCACCACGACGGCGCGCTGGCCGGGAAATTCCTCACCGCCGCCGACCTCGGCGACACCGGTGAGGGCGCGGCCCACAAACCGGTGCTGCTGGACGACGCCGGAAATCCCGTGGTGCCCAACGGCGCGCTCGGACACCGGTTCACCGAATCCGGCACCGGCAAGTGGAATCTCGACCTCGAGGGCGTCGACCCGCTGCTGAGCCTCTACGACGCGCCAGGCCGCTCCGACCTGGCCGTGCGGATGCCGCGTTACGACACCGACAAGGGTGGCGTGCTGCTGCGTGGCGTCCCCACCATCACGGTCGCGGGCAAGCGGGTGACCACGGTCTTCGACCTGCTGCTCGCGCAGTACGGCGTCGGGCGCGACGGACTGCCCGGCGACTGGCCCACCGGCTACGACGACGCCGCCGAGCCCTACACCCCCGCCTGGCAGGAGACCGTCACCGGCGTGCCCGCCGTGCAGGCCGCCCGCATCGCCCGCGAATTCGCCGACAACGCCGACCGTTCCGGAGGCCGGTCGATGATCCTGATGGGCGCGGGCACCAACCACTGGTTCCACTCCGACCAGATCTACCGCGCCTTCTTCACCCTCACCCTGCTCACCGGCTGCCAGGGCGTGAACGGCGGCGGCTGGGCGCACTACGTCGGCCAGGAGAAGTGCAGGCCCGTGACCGGCTGGTCCACACTGGCTTTCGGTCTGGACTGGCAGCGCCCGCCGCGCCAGATGCAGGGCACCGTCTTCTGGTATCTGACCAACGACCAGTGGCGCTACGACCCGTTCACCTCGCAGTCCTTCGCCTCCCCGCTCGGCAAGGGCGCCTTCCGAGGGCGCACCGCCGCCGACAACATCGCGCTGGCGAGCCGATTGGGTTGGATGCCGAGCTATCCCACCTTCGACCGCAACCCGCTCGACCTGGCCGACGAGGCCGAGGCCGCGGGCGTGCCCGCCGCCGACTACGTGGTGGAGAAGCTGAAGGCCGACGAATTGCGTTTCGCCTGTGAGGATCCCGACGCGCCGGAGAACTTCCCGCGCTGCCTCACGGTGTGGCGGGCGAACCTGCTCGGCTCGTCGGGCAAGGGCAACGAGTACTTCCACAAACACCTGCTCGGCGCGGACTCCAACGTGCAGACCACCGACGCCACCGGGGTGCGCCCGCAGGAACTGGTCTGGCGGGACACCGCGGCGACCGGAAAGCTGGATCTGCTGCTGTCGCTGGACTTCCGGATGACCAGCACCACCCTGTTCTCCGACATCGTGCTGCCCGCGGCCACCTGGTACGAGAAGCACGACCTTTCCTCCACCGACATGCACCCGTTCGTGCACGCCTTCTCCCCCGCCATCTCACCGCCGTGGGAGGCCAAGACCGATTTCGACGCGTTCCACCGCATCGCGCGCGGCGTGGCGTGGATGTCGGAGAAGCATCTCGGCGTGCGCAAGGACATCGTCGCCGTTCCGCTGCAACACGATTCGCCGGACGCGCTGGCGCAGGCGGGCGGTCGGGTGCTGGACTGGAAAGCCGGGGAGTGCGAACCCATCCCGGGCAAGACGATGCCGAAACTGGTTGTCGTCGAACGGGATTACCCGAATCTGGCGGAGAAGATGGCGGCGCTCGGCCCGCTGGTCGACACACTGGGGCTCACCACCAAGGGCGTCACCACCCACCCCGAGCCGGAAGTCGCCCACCTCGCGGGCGTCAACGGCACGGTGGTGTCCGGCATCGCCAAGGGCAGGCCGTCTCTGGCGCGCGACACGCACGCCGCCGAAGCCATCCTCGCGCTGTCGGGCACCACCAACGGCCGCCTCGCCGTCGAGGGATTCCACGCGCTGGAACGGCGCACCGGCACCAAGCTCGCCGACCTGGCCGCCGAACACGAGGGCAAACGCATCAGTTTCGCCGATACCCAGGCCAGGCCGGTGCCGGTGATCACCTCACCGGAATGGTCGGGCAGCGAGACCGGCGGACGACGCTACTCCCCGTTCACCATCAACACCGAACGCCTCAAGCCGTGGCATACGCTCACCGGTCGCCAGCACTTCTACCTCGACCACGACTGGATGATCGAACTCGGCGAACAGCTGCCGATCTTCCGGCCGCCGCTGGACATGACGGCCCTGTTCAGCGAGCCCGGCGTCGGCGAGGTCGGCGAGAACGGCGTCACCGTGCGGTATCTCACCCCGCACTCCAAATGGTCGATCCACTCCGCGTACCAGGACAACCTGCACATGCTGACGCTCTCACGCGGCGGGCAGTCGATCTGGATGTCGGACAAGGACGCCGCCAAGATCGGGGTCGCCGACAACGACTGGATCGAGGCCATCAACCGCAACGGCATCGTGGTCGCGCGCGCCATCGTCTCGCACCGCATGCCCGAGGGCACGGTGTTCATGTACCACGCGCAGGACCGGGCCGTCGACGTGCCGCGCATCGAGGGCACCCCGAAGGTCAACGGCGCACGCGGCAAACGCGGCGGCATCCACAACGCGCTGACCCGCATCATGATCAAACCGTCCCACCTCATCGGCGGCTACGCGCAGCAGTCCTTCGCGCTGAACTACCACGGGCCGACCGGGAATCAGCGTGACGAAGTAACGACCATCCGCCGCCGCTCGCAGAAAGTCGAGTACTGATATGCGTGTCATGGCCCAGCTCGCCATGGTGATGAACCTGGACAAATGCATCGGATGCCACACCTGCAGCGTCACCTGCAAACAGGCGTGGACCAACCGCGGCGGCACCGAATACGTGTGGTTCAACAATGTGGAGACCCGGCCCGGTCAGGGTTATCCGCGCCAGTACCAGGACCAGGAGAAATGGAAGGGCGGGTGGACGCTGACCAAACGCGGGAAGCTCACCCTCAAATCCGGCTCCCGACTCAAGCGCCTGCTCAATATCTTCGCCAACCCGGAACTGCCGACGGTCTCGGACTACTACGAGCCGTGGAGTTACGACTACGACAATCTGCTGTCGTCCCCGCCCATCGACACCACGCCGGTCGCGCGGCCGAAATCGCTCATCACCGGTGAGGACACCCAGGTCACCTGGGGTGCGAACTGGGACGACGACCTCGGTTCCGGACCCGAACAGGTCGGCCGCGACCCGCTGCTGGCGCGACTGTCCGACCAGGTCAAACTCGAATTCGAGCAGACCTTCATGTTCTATCTGCCACGCATCTGCGAACACTGCCTGAATCCGTCCTGCGCGGCGTCGTGCCCATCGGGTGCGATCTACAAGCGGGCCGAGGACGGCATCGTGCTGGTCGACCAGGACAAATGCCGCGGGTGGCGGCAGTGCGTCACCGGGTGCCCGTACAAGAAGATCTACTTCAACCACAAGACCGGCAAAGCCGAGAAATGCACGTTCTGCTATCCGCGCGTCGAGGTCGGCATTCCGACGGTGTGCTCGGAAACCTGCGTCGGGCGGCTGCGCTATATCGGCGTGATGCTCTACGACGCCGACAAAGTGCAGGAAGCGGCCTCGGTCACCGCGACCGAGGATCTGTATCCCTCCCAGCTCGGCGTCTTCCTCAACCCGCACGACCCGAGGGTGATCACCGAGGCCGAGCGGGCGGGCATCTCCCCGGAATGGATTCAGGCGGCCCAGGATTCGCCGGTCTACAAGCTGATCGTCGACTATCAGATCGCGCTGCCGCTGCATCCGGAATACCGCACCATGCCGATGGTCTGGTACGTGCCGCCGCTGTCGCCGGTGGTCGACGTGCTGTCGGAGACCGGACATGACGGCGAGAACGCATCCAACCTGTTCGGCGCCATCGACGCGCTGCGCATCCCGGTGGAATACCTCGCCGAACTGTTCACCGCCGGTGACGTCGGCCCGGTGCGCGCCGCCCTGCAACGCCTCGCCGGGATGCGCTCGTTCATGCGCTCGGTGAACCTCGGCGTCGAACCCGATCCGTCGATCGCGCCGTCGGTGCGGCTGGAACCGGAGGAGATCGAGGCCATGTACCGGTTGCTCGCGATCGCCAAATACGAACACCGGTATGTGATTCCGAACGGCGCCGGTTCCGAGGCGCATCAGCTCGACGCCCTCGCCACCGGATGCAGTCTGGACAACGACGGTGGACCCGGCATGACCGCGTTCGACCAGATGGTGGAGAAGTTCCACCTCACCGACACCAATGGTGCTGCGCCGCAGGAGAAGTCGAATCGGATCAATCTGCTCAACTGGGACGGGCAGAACACCGAAGGATTGGTGCCGACCGCCAACGGAAGCGAAAGTCCCTCTCGTGAGTCGGTACTCGCCTCGGTAGCCAACGGTTCGGCGGCCGCGTCGAACGGTGCGGCAGGCAATGGAGCCGTCGTCTCGAACAGCGTCGTCGGCGACAACGGCAACGGCAACGGCACCAACGGCAACGGCAACGGCTCGAACGGCAATGGCTCGAACGGCGGGTCGAACGGCCAGGCCACCGGCGGCGGCCGAAGCAATGGCACCGCCGCGGACAGCATCAACGGCGCTGCTGGAAACGGGTCGGCGGACCATGCGGGCAACGGCGCCGCGCACAGTCCGTCGACCCGGCCCGGCGCCACGCGGACCGACGGCGAGGCGGGCACCACATCCACCAATGGAGCGGCGCAATGAGCCTGTTGAAGATTCGCCGACGCCCCGAGCCCGCGGTGCAGGTCTGCGAACGTGACCGCCGCCTGGTCTGGCGTCTGGCCGCACTGCTGCTCGACTATCCGGGCGCCGACACCTTGGCCATGCTGGACGACCTGTCCGCCGCCGCCGCGCAACTGCCCGACCACCTGCGCACCGGTTTCGAGGACCTGCTGGCCCACCTGCGCGCCACGCCGCCCATCGACCTCGCCGCGGCCTACGTGGAGACCTTCGACATGCGCAGGCGTGCCAGCCTGCACCTGACCTTCTACGCCTACGGCGACACCCGCAAGCGCGGAATGGCGCTGCTGCGGTTCAAACACGCCTACCGGCACGCCGGGGTCGAACTCGGCGATCAGGAACTGCCCGATCACCTTCCCGTACTGCTCGAATTCGCGGCCACCGTCGACCCCGTCGGCGGCGAACGGCTGCTCGGCGAACACCTGCCGGTGCTCGAGCTGCTGCGGCTCTCCTTGTCCGACAGCGGTTCTCCCTACGCGAGCCTGCTCGGCGCTGTGGTCGCGACCATGCCGCCGCTGACCACCGCCGACCGCCGCCGGATCGCCGAACTCGCGGCGCAGGGTCCGCCCGAGGAAGAAGTCGGGCTCGAACCGTTCGCGATGGACCCGACGATGTTCACCCAGTCGGAAGGCCGCCGATGAACTACGCCCCGCACCTGCCCACCGAACTGTGGCTGATCCTGCCCTACGTGGCGTTCACCTCGTTCGTGCTCGGACACGTCTGGCGCTACCGCAACGACCAGTTCGGTTGGACCACCCGGTCTTCGCAGATCTACGAGAGCCGCCTGCTTCGCCTCGGCAGTCCGCTGTTCCACTTCGGCATGCTCGGAGTGTTCGGCGGACATGTGCTCGGCGTGCTGATCCCGGAATCGTGGACGGCAGCGGTCGGCATCTCCGAACACACCTACCACCTGATCGCCGTCAGCGCGGGCTCTGTCGCCGGACTCGCGGTGCTCGCGGGCGTCGCGATCCTGCTGTACCGGCGCTGGACGGTGACCGCGGTGCGCAAGGCAACCACCACCAACGACAAGGTGATGTACGCGCTGCTCGCGGCGGCGCTGGTCACCGGGCTGCTCAACACGTGGGGCAGCAACCTGGCGTGGGGCACCTACAACTACCGCGAGACCGTTTCCCCGTGGTTCCGCAGCCTGTTCAGCCTGAATCCGGAACCGGAACTGATGGTCGACACCCCGTGGACCTTCCAGCTGCACGGCCTGGTGGTGCTGACCCTGATCGGAATCTGGCCCTACACCCGACTCGTGCACATGTTCAGCGCCCCGATCGGCTACCTGACCAGGCCCTACATCGTCTACCGCCACAAGCAGTCCAACGCGCCCGACACCCGCCGGTACGCGCGCGCCTGGGATTCCCCGGTCACGCCGGAACGCTGGCGCTGATCTCTACCGGTCGTAGGCGGGCGCGCCGCCCGCCGCCGAAAGGGCGCGGCGCTGACTGCCGATCCACGCAAGCGGCGCGGAGGTCAGTCGCACTCCGGCGCCGGGGCGTCCTGGAAAAGCGGGAAGCCGAGCGGTGGGGCGTATACGACGTCAAGGATCAGCGGTTCGGCGCCGAGGTTGCGGCCGATGTGGACGTTCCACGTGCCCGCCGGTTCGTAGATGAACTCACCCGCGTGTAAGACAGGGCCGACGCAGTCCGGACCCGGATGGGTGAGGGTGCCGGACCGGACGAATCCGAAGACCGGGCCGTCGTGGTAGTGCCAGCCGGTGGATCCGCCGGGCGCAATCGTGATCTCCCTGACCACCAGATCGGTGCCTGCGACGAAGGGCGATAGCCCGGCCGGAATCTGGGTTCGGCCGAGAGTGACGGCGGTGATGTCCACTCCGGGTGTGGCCGTGGCACCACCGGCTCCGAGGACACCCGCACCGACCAGTGTTCCCGCGACGGCGGCGCGCACGAAATGCCTCATCGCGGCAGTCTAGCCGGCGGTCAGGACTTCGGCGGCAACGATCGCGCATACCCGACGCCGCGCTCGACCCATGCGCGCAACGCGGGCTGTTCACGTACCGCTTCACCGCGCACGCGAAGCCATCCGCGCAGGTCACGGCCGCGCATGACCATGGGACGCGCGTCGGTGGACGCGAGCAGTTCGTCGCCTTCGGCGGGATCGACGCGTACCAGCAGACCGCCCTCCCGACTCGCTGCCACCGCCATATGCCCGCCGACCAGGAAGGCGAGGCCGCCGAACATGCGCTTCTCCACCGCCTCGGGCGCGGCGGCGAGCAGTTCGTCGACCAGGTCACGGACGCGCTCTGCGAGTTCTTCGTCGTAAGCCATGCGCCCAGTGTCGCGCGAGGCACCGACACCCGCGCCCGGTCGGGGCCTACAGACCTGTGTCGTCAAACGCCACAGCCGCGTCACGGTCGGAGGTCACACGGAACATACTCGGCGCACACGCATCACCGGAGATCAGTGATGGGCGAGGTCGCACGCCACTTCGGACCGGTGCACGGACAGGCGCCGAAACCATCGCCTACGCCGTCACAGCACAACAGTCGCACGTCACACCGCGGAACCGACGCGGTCGCAGGCGGCGGCCTCGATATTCGCGAATTCCGCCCGGTTCAGACGCCGAGTGCGGTGGCGAATACCGGCCACGACCGGTGCACGTCATCCTGCCAGTACGGCCAGGCGTGGGTGCCGCCGCGCAATTCGACGGTCGCCGGGATCGCGAG
The DNA here is from genome assembly GCF_015674855.1 of Nocardia bovistercoris. Classification (GTDB taxonomy): domain Bacteria; phylum Actinomycetota; class Actinomycetes; order Mycobacteriales; family Mycobacteriaceae; genus Nocardia; species Nocardia bovistercoris. The sequence continues at coordinate 275,674 of NZ_JADMLG010000002.1, forward strand.
GCGCGCGAGTTGGTCGACCAGCGGGCGGGTGCAGTTCGAGATCACCGTCTCCATGACGCCGCCAACCGCCACCCGGTCGAGCAACGCCCCGGGATTCGCGCCGATGCCTTGTGCGCCGAAGTTGTCGTGCGGTCCGGGCAGTCCGTTGCCCGCCGACACGTAGAGCGCCAGTCCGCGCAGGCGTTCGGCGTTCAGCACCGGATCGTTGGCGGTCCACGCCGGATTGTTCGGCGCGCCCCACATATTGGCGGCGTTCGCGCCGAAGACGGCCAACTCCGTGTTGATGAGCAGCTGGCCGAGCGGGTCGCTGGTGCGCGCGCAACCGCTGTACGCCCCGACCGCCCGGTACAGGCCGGGTGCGGCGATGGCGAGGTTCAGCGCCGAGGTCGCCGACATGGAGAGCCCCGCGACCGCGTTGCGGCCGGTCATGGCGAAACGCTCGTCGAGCAGCGGCGGGAGTTCGGCGGTCAGGAACGTGGTCCACTTGTTGCGGCCGAGTACCGGATCGTCGGCGATCCAGTCGGTGTAGTAGCTGGCCCGACCGCCCATCGGCACGATCACGTTCACCGGTTTGTCGGCGAAGAACTCCTCGACATCGGTCCGGCGCGGCCACGGCCCGCCGCTCTCACCGCCGTCCACCGCGTTCAGCAGGTACAGCGCGGGCGCACCGGGACCGGGATGCGACATCCACAGTGTGATCGGGCGGTTCATCGCGGCCGAATACACCACGACCTCGAGCTGCCGCCCGCCCAGCGGACGCACATCGAGAATCCGCGATTCGGAATCCGCCGCGGCGACCGGTGCGAACGCGAAGGCGGCCACAACGGTGAGGGCGGCGATCAGACAGCTCACGAACCGATGCATGACACCAGTCTCCCCCAGTCCGTCGCGCACCCGCGTGTCCGGCACGTTTCACGTTCTCACCGGGCGTGTTCCAGATCGTCCGACACAGACCGACCGGACGAATCGCGAACCCCGCCAACCGGCGATCCCGACGATGCCATCGACCCGGCCCTCGCGATGGCAGTACCGGGCCGTACCCCGCCAACGCTCAGATGTGCGGAATCACCGTTCGCAGTACGTCGTCGAGGGACGACGCCTCGATTCCGAAGGTCTCCCGCACGGCGCTCGCGTCCGCGACGAATTCGCGGTGCGAGAGATGGTAGGTCTCGAACACCTCGCCCCAGAACGGTTCGGTGAGCGCGAGCAGCGCGACCTCACGGTCGGTCATGACCTCGAGGCGCGGCGGCGCGACGCCCGCGAGTTCGGCCAGCCGGGTGGCGACCTCGCGCAGCGTGACATTCATGACCGGCGCGTGCCACGCCCGGCCCCAGGCGCGATCGTCGCGGGACACCGCGACCAGGGTGGCGGCGGCGTCGGTGATCGCGGTATAGGAATGGCGCGGGTCGAGGGCCTGCGGGACGAGCGCGGGGCGGCCGGTCAGCACCTGCCCCTGCACCATGAGCGTGAACGCCGATATCGCGCCCGCGCCGAGGAACTCCCCGGCCCTGACCTCGGTGACCCGCAGGCGTCCCGCGTGGTGCGCCGCCGCCGCGTCCCGCCACATGGCCGCGCGCACCGCCCCTTTCGGTCCCGTCGCGGCCTGCGGGGTGTCCTCGGTGACCGGGATGTCGGCGGGGCCGTAGCCGTACAGGTTGCCGAGCATCACCAGATCGGCGCCCACCTTCGCCGCCGACTCGAGGATGGCCCCGAACAATCGCGGAATCTCCTGCGGCCAAGTGTGATACGCGGGCGCGGCGGTGTTGAACACGGTGCGTGCGCCCGCGAGGAGCGGGACGAGCGCGTCCGTCTCGGCGGCGTCGGCGGCCACCGGTTCGATGTTCGGGTGGTGCGGCCCGATTCCGCTGCGGCTGATCACGCGAACCCGCGCACCGGCTTCGGCGAGCAGCAGCGCGGTGGCCGACGCGGTCGCGCCCCGGCCGATGACGACATGCGTTGGCATGCGAATTCCCTTCGGAGAAAGTCATTTTCAGAAGGTCGAAGCGATTTCCGACACCCTCGACTCTGCCCGTCGCGCAGTCGGTAGACTAGTGGCCGAACTGCCGGCTATCCCAAGGATTCGGCCATGAAATCGGTCGCGGTGATCGCGGTGCCCCCGGTCAAGACCTTCGATCTGTCCATGCCGCAGATGCTGCTCGGCGCCGTGCGCGTGGACGGACGGCCCGGCTACCGGGTAACGGTGTGCACCGCCGCACCGGGCATCGTCACCGCCGACACCGGTGGATTCGACGCGGTGATCCGCGCCGGACTGGCGGCAGTGACCACGGCCGACACCGTGATCGTGCCGAGTACCGGAGCTCGCGAACAGGTCGACCCGCCCACCATCGAGGCACTGCGCGCCGCCGCCGAGCGCGGGGCGCGGATCACCTCGATCTGCAGTGGCGCGTTCGTGCTCGCCGCGGCCGGACTGCTCGACGGCCGCACCGCGACCACCCACTGGGGACTCGCCGACGACCTGCGGCGCCTGCATCCGTCGGTCACCGTGCGCACCGACGCGCTGTTCATCGAGGACGGCCCGGTCACCACCGCCGCGGGCGCGGCCGCCGGAATAGACCTGTGCCTGCATCTGATTCGTACCGACTACGGCGCGACGGTCGCCAACGCGAGCGCGCGCCTGGCCGTGGTCACACCGGTCCGCCCCGGCGGCCAAGCGCAATTCGTGGAGACCGCGCTGCCGCCGGACGGCGGACAGTCCCTCGCGGGCACCCGCGAATGGGCCATGGCGAATCTCGACATCCCGCTGTCGCTCGACGATCTGGCCGCGCACGCGCGCACGAGCGTGCGCACCCTCAGCCGCCGCTTCCACGAGGAGACCGGTATGAGTCCGAGCAAATGGCTACTGCACCAACGCATTCACCGCGCCCGAGAACTGCTGGAATCCACCTCGCTGCCCATGGACCAGGTCGCGAGGCACAGCGGCATGGGCTCGGCGGAATCCCTGCGCCAGCACATGATCCGCCACGTCGGCCTCCCTCCGACCGCCTATCGCGCCGCCTTCACCCGCGATCCCGCCCGCCCGGCCTGATCACCCCGCGCGAATCCAGAAGCACACACGGAATTCGAACGCGAGACACCGCAACTTCGGTGTCGGGCAGCATGCCGAGCTCGCCTCGCGGGACGCCGTCGCTTCGACATTGGGCGGTCTCGCCGGACACCCTCGGGTGCGGGGCCTGGTCGCACCGGAAAGGGGCCGAGCGGAATTCAGATCGCGCGTGGGGTGAGGGTGCGGGTGGCGGCCGTGCGGTAGCGGTCGGCGATGAGGCGGACCACCGCGGGGTGGACGCCGATGGGGTCGGCGACGCCGTCGGCGCCCGCCTCGTGCAGGCGCTGCTGGAAAAGACCGTGTGCCAGCAGATATGACGCGATGAAGACGCGGCGGGCGCCGGAGGCACGCAGGTCGGCGACGACCTCGGCGACCTTGGGGGCGCCCGTGGCGACGTAACCGATGCGTACGGGTCCGCCGAGGCGTTCGGCGAGCAGGGCGGCCGCGCGGCGGACGTCCTTGCGTGCCCGCGCGTCGGAGGAGCCCGCCGCCGCGAAGACCACCGCGTCACCGGGGGTCCAGCCCGCGGCGCGCAGACGCACACCCATGATTCTGGCCAGCGCCGGATCCGGTCCCATGGCCGGGGTGACGGTGACGGCGGGATGGCCGCTGTCGGCTACTTCGCGCGGAACATCCTGGTAGACATGGTATCCGGAGGCCAGGAAGGCGGGCACCACGACCGCGGCGTCGCTGGAGCCCAGATCACGCAGCACCTCCGACGGCGACGGCCCGAGCACGTCGACGAAGGCGGTGCGAACGACGGGCACAGCCGTTGGACCCGCGTCCGGGGACACTCCGTTGCGGAGTTCCCGAGTGACCGCCTCGGCGAGCGCGGCGATCATCTCCACACCTCTTGTGCTCCGCGTACCGTGCGCCACGAGTACGAGAGCGGGGGCGCTCGCGCCCCCTTCGGTACCCCCGAAATACGATTGTGCCGCCGTCATATTCACCAACTCCCCAGCGGCTGGGCGTAGCGCGGGGCGCGTACCGGCGCGCCGATGCCCGGCTGCGGCGGGCGCGGCAGGTCGGGCGAACCGACGAAGTTGTCGGTGCAGTCGACCGCGTCCATCGCGAGTCGATACCCGCGCTTGACGACCGTCTGAATGGCCTTCGGCGTGCCGAGTCCGGCGCGCAGCCTGGCGATGGCGGTCTCAACGGCGTGGGTGTCGTCACCGCCGCCGGGCAGCGCGGACAGCAGATCCTCGCGGGACACCACCCGGCCAGGCTGCCGGGCCAGCGAGCGCATCAACGCCATCGGCGCGGGCGCGAGCTGACGGACTTCACCGTCGACCACGACGCAACCGCCACGCACACTGATCTGATGACCCGCCGCCTGAATCCGGTTGGCGCGCCGCGGCAATTCCTCGGCCACATGCCGCGCGAGCGCACCGAGCCTGGCCCGCCCCGGCATCGAGGTCGGCACGCCGAGTTCTTCGAGCGGCGCCGCGGTGATCGGGCCGACACAGGCGGGCAGCACCCGCCCGCGCAGCGCGTGCAACACCCCTTCGAGCAGTCCGGTTTCCTTGGCGCGCATCAACATCGACGCCACGGCGGGCGCGCTGGTGAAGGTGACGCAGTCGAGGTTCGCGGTGACGACGGCCTCGATCAACTGATCCATCGGCCCACGGTCGGCGGGCGGAATCCAGCGATACACCGGGACAGCGACCACGTCGGCGCCCGCGCAGCGCAGCACCTCGCAGAAATCCGGAACCGGCTCCCACTCGGTGGTCGCGCCGTGCAACTGCACCGCGATGCGCACACCTTCCACACCTTCGGCGAGCAGGTGGTCGAGCACCTCGGCGGAGGACTCCGACGCGGGCGACCACTCCTCGCGCAGTTCGGCCGCGCGGATCGCGCCCTTGGCCTTCGGCCCGCGCGCCAGCATCCGGTTCCCGGCCAGCGTGATGCGAAGATCCTCGGCCAGCCCCCAGCCCTCGGCCGCCTCCATCCAGCCGCGGAACCCGATGCCGGTGGTCGCGACGGTGATCTGCGGCGGTTCGGCGACGAGTTTGCGCGTCACCCGCTCCAGTTCGGTGTCATCGGCCAGCGGAATGATGCGGATGGCAGGCGCCGAAACCACGGTGGCGCCGCGACGCGTGAGCAGGGTGGCGAACTCCTCGGCGCGCCGCGCCGCGGTGATGCCCACGGTGAATCCCGCGAGACTGGCGCTCGCGTCGGTTGTCGTCATAGGGGTTCATCCGTCCGAGGAATCGAGCGCGGACGTCACCGGCTCGTTGGATACCGAAACGATGCCGTCGTCCACACGCACCGCATATACCGGCAGCGCTGCCGACTCGTCGTCCAGGCAGCGCCCGTCGAGCAAGGAGAACGCCTGCTTCAGCAGCGGTGACGCGACGACGGGAACCCCGCCGCGGTCGCCGACGATCCCGCGCGACATGACCGCCGCCCGGCCGAACGGATCGATATTACCGACGGCGTAGACGGTGCCGTCGGCGAGCAGGAACAGGGCGGCCTGGCGGCCGCCTTTCAGTAGCACCGCGACACCGCGGCCGGGGATCAGATAGTCGAGTCGGCACGCCTGTGTCCAACCCGTGGCCGTGGCCTTGGCGATGCCGGGTGTGTCGATAACGGTCATCGGGTTCCTCCTCCGAACGCCTTAGTCATTGGTACCGGCGTCCTGTTTCCACGCGGTTAAGCGCTCATTTCTCGTGCGTGGCTGTGGTGGAGCCCACGCCTGCGGTGACCGGGATCTCGGGCAGTCCGAGCAGCACCGGAACCTTGCGCTCGCCGCTGTCGTCGAAGGAGATGGTCGGGTCGCTCTGCTCGGGGGCATTGACGAACGACACGAACCGCGACAACTTCTCCTCGTCGTCGAGCACCGCCGCCCATTCATCGCGGTAACCGTCGACATGCTTGGCCATCGCCGCCTCGAGTTCGTCGGCGATGCCGAGGCTGTCCTCGCAGACGACCGCCTTGAGGTAGTCCAAGCCGCCTTCCAGCGCCTCCTGCCACGGCGCGGTGCGCTGCAACCGGTCGGCGGTGCGGATGTAGAACATCAGGTAGCGGTCGATGTACTTGATCAGCGTCTCGTCGTCGAGTTCGCCCGCGAGCAGCACGGCGTGCTTGGGGGTGAGTCCGCCGTTGCCGCCGACATAGAGGTTCCAGCCGTTCTCGGTGGCGATGACGCCGACGTCCTTGCCGCGCGCCTCGGCGCATTCACGCGCGCACCCGGACACGGCCAGCTTCAGCTTGTGCGGGGAACGCAGTCCGCGGTAGCGCTTCTCCAGCAGCACGGCCATGCCGACCGAATCCTGCTGACCGTAGCGGCACCAGGTCGACCCGACGCAGCTCTTCACGGTGCGCAGCGACTTGCCGTAGGCGTGGCCGGACTCCATGCCCGCGTCGACGAGCCGCTTCCAGATCAACGGCAGCTGCTCCACACGCGCGCCGAACAGGTCGATGCGCTGACCGCCGGTCACCTTGACGTAGAGGCCGAACTCCTTGGCGACCTCGCCGATGGTGATGAGCTGCTCGGCGGTGACCTCGCCGCCCGGCATCCGGGGCACCACCGAATAGGTGCCGTTCTTCTGCAGGTTCGCCAGGAAGTGGTCGTTGGTGTCCTGGAGCGCGGCCTGTTCGCCGTCGAGGATGTGATCGCTCGAGGTCGAGGCGAGGATCGAGGCGACCGTCGGCTTGCAGATATCGCAGCCCGAGCCCTTGCCGTACTTGGCGAGCAGCCCCGAGAACGTGCGGATACCGGTAACCTGCACGATCTGGAACAGCTCGGCGCGCGACTGCTCGAAGTGCTCGCACAGCGCCTTCGACATCTCGACGCCGGACTGCTCGAGCAGCTTCTTGAGCATCGGGACGCAACCGCCGCACGAGGTGCCCGCGCTGGTGCAGCTCTTGATGGCGGGCACATCGCAGGCGCCCTCGCCGATGGCGCCGCAGATCGCGCCCTTGCTGACGTTGTTGCACGAGCAGATCTGCGCGTCGTCGGGCAGCGAGTCGGCGCCGAGTTCGGCGCCAGCGGGCGAGATCAGCGCGGCCGGTTCGGCGGGCAGCGGACGCCCGACCAGCGGACGCAGCGCCGAATACGCGGTGGCGTCGCCGACCAGGATGCCGCCGAGCAGGGTCTTGGCGTCGTCGGAGACGACCAGTTTGGCGTAGGTGCCCGCGGCGGCGTCGTGCAGCACCACCGAAAGCGCGCCCTCGGTGACGCCGTGCGCGTCGCCGAAGCTGGCCACGTCGACCCCGAGCAGCTTCAGCTTGGTCGACATGTCCGCGCCGGGGAATTCGCCCGCGCCGCCGAGCAGGCGGTCGGCGACGATCTCGGCGGTGGTGTAGCCCGGCGCGACGAGTCCGTAGCAGACCCCTTCGACCGCCGCGCATTCGCCGATCGCCCAGATGTTCTCGTCGGAGGTCTGCAAGCCGAGGTCGGTGATGATGCCGCCGCGCGGCCCCACCTCCAGACCCGCTTCCCTGGCGACCTCGTCGCGCGGGCGGATACCCGCGGAGAACACCACGAGCGAGGCGTCGATGCGTGACTCGTCGGACAGGGTCAGCGTCAGACCTTCGGCCGTGGTCTCGATCGATGAGGTGCCGACCCCGGTGTGCACGTTCAGGCCGAGGTCGGTGACCAGCCGCTCCAGGATCGCGCCGCCGCCCGCGTCGACCTGGGCGGGCATCAGCCGGTCGTTGTACTCGACCACGTGCGGGGTCATGCCGAGCAGACGCAGCGCGTTGGCGGCCTCGAGGCCGAGTAGACCGCCGCCGACCACGACGCCGTGCGCACCGGGTCCGGCGGCTTCGGCGGTCGCCCTGATCCCGTCGAGGTCGTCGATGGTGCGATAGACGAAGCAGCCGGGCAGGTCGTGACCGGGCACCGGCGGCACGAAGGCGTAGGAACCGGTGGCGAGGACCAGCGCGTCGTAGGCGATGGCGGCGCCGTCGGAGGTCACGACCTTGCGCGCCGCGCGGTCGATGGAGACGCCGCGCTGTCCGAGGCGCAGCTCGACCAGGTCGTCGCCCGCGTACTCGTTGCCGGGCAGCGCGAGCGCGGACGCGTCCCACGCGCCGACGTAGGCGGAGAGGCCGACGCGGTCGTAGGCGGCCCGGCTCTCCTCGCTGAGGACGATGACCTGCCACTTTCCGGCCTCGTCGCGGGAGCGCAGCGCCTCGACGAAGCGGTGCCCGACCATGCCGTGGCCGACTACCACCACGGTCTTGCGCTGTGTCGTCGGTTCGACGCTGGGGTTCATGGATGACCTCCGGTAGATGCGAGTGTCAGGCGCGAGCCGACGAATTGGTGGACGATGCGTTGCCGCCGCGGCCCGAGCGGGCGGCCTCGGCGGCGAGGACGACGTTCTCCGCCTCGAACACGACCTCGGAGTTCGAGGACGGACGCGGACGGCGCAGGAACACCACCCATGTCACGAGGGCACAGGCGACATAGAAGGCCATGAACACCCAGAACGCGGTGGTGGCGGATTTGGTGGAGGCGTAGGAGGAGCGCAGCACCAGATTGATGCCGACGCCGCCGAGGGCGCCGATCGCACCGACGAAGCCGATGAGCGCGCCCGAGGTGTTCTGCGACCAGGCGGCGCGGGCAGACGGGCCGGCGTCCAGGCTCTTGCTCTTGGCCTCGAAGACCGAAGGAATGATCTTGGTGACCGACCCGTTGCCGATGCCCGACAGCACGAACAGCGCGATGAACCCGATCACGAGCGCCGTCATCACGCCGCCGGTCGGCACGCCCTTGTTGTTGTCGCCGAGCGTGCTCGCCACCGCGACCAGCACCGCCGCGGCCATCATGGCGCCGAAAACGAAGAGGCTGACCCGGCCGCCGCCGATGCGGTCGGCGAGCTTGCCGCCGTAGGGGCGGGCCAGCGAGCCGAGCAGCGGGCCGATGAACGCGATCTGCGCGGCGTGCAGCGCGGCCTGAGCGGCGGTGTCGCCACCGGCCTTGAAGCTGATCTGGAGCACCTGGCCGAAGGCGAAGCTGTAGCCGATGAACGAACCGAAAGTGCCGATGTAGAGGAACGCGATGGCCCAGGACTGCGGCACCTTCAGCGCGGTGAGCATGTAGGACAGGTCGGCCTTCTGATTGCGCAGGTTGTCCATGTACAGCGCGGCGCCGACGCCGGCGAGCGCGACGAGCACCAGGTAGACCGCGCAGATGATCGAGGCGTGGTCGTTGCCGAGGGTCGCGATGACGAGCAGGCCGATCAGCTGGATCACCGGCACGCCGATATTGCCGCCGCCCGCGTTCAGGCCGAGGGCCCAGCCCTTGAGCCGCTGCGGGTAGAAGGCGTTGATATTGGTCATCGACGAGGCGAAGTTGCCGCCGCCGAGGCCCGCGAAGGCCGCCACGACCAGGAAGGTCGTGTACGAGGTGCCGGGCTGGTTGATGAAATACAGCGTCAGCAGGGTCGGCACGAGCAGCAGCAGGGCGCTGAAAATCGTCCAGTTGCGCCCGCCGAAGCGCGCGGTGGCCACGGTGTAGGGGATCCGCAGGATCGCCCCGACCAGGGTCGGCACCGCGACCAGGAAGAACTTGCCCGCCGGGTCGATGCCGTATTTGTCGGTCGGCATGAACAGCACCATCACCGACCAGATCGACCACACCGAGAATCCGACGTGCTCGGCGAAGACCGACCAGATCAGATTTCGCCTGGCGACATCCTTACCGCCCGCCTCCCAGGCTTCGACATCCTCGGCGTCCCAGTGCTCTATGTCGCGGTTCCGCGTCAGCGTGCTCAAGAAGGGCCTCCCAAAATCGGTTAGGCCCAACGGTAGGAAACAGGTATTGCCGAAATGCTGCGCGAAATGTCGCCCGAATCAACGGTTGCTCACGATTCCCGCGACACCGAGGTGAGTTCCGGGCGAATGTTTCGCCGATGTGACGCAACGGTTTCCACGAGTGACAAAGGCCCACTTCCAGGCAGATTCCCGCGGTGAGATGTGACGTGCACAACCGTTGCGAACACAATGGCGCGATCCGCACGACGCCGCAACTCGAAGTGTGAGGAGCTGTCGCCGAATTGTCGTATTACGCCGTATACGCCCGTCGCGGGGTATCGGTTCGCGCATTCCAGCCATCCTCGAGCACACGCGGCTTGCACGCCTGCCACGCGCCGATCAACAGCACCACCTCGGCCGCGCCGAGCAGCGCGAACGGCGCGAGCCAGCCGCCCGTAGCGGTGTGCAGCACGCCGAACAGCAGCGGCCCCGCGCAGGCCACCGCGTAGCCGACGCCCTGGGTGAATCCGGACAGCGCCGCCGAACCCGCCGAGCTGCGCGTGCGCAGATTGATCAGCGTGAGCGCCATGGGGAAGGTGCTCGGCCCGAGCCCGAGGATCACCACCCACAGCACCGGCGCGCTCATCGGCGCGAACAGCAGTCCGGCGAAGGCGACGAAGAAGCAGACGCCGAACAGCGCCACCAGCGGGAACGGATTGCGCACCCGCGCGACCATGGTCGGCGCGCTCAGCGCGGACACCAGTCCGACCAGGGCGAACAGGCCGACCATCGTGCCGCCGAAGGCATCGCTCGCGCCCGCCTCGGCGAGGATCTTCGGCAGCCAGGCGAACATCGCGTACGTGATGAGGGAGGTCATGCCGAACATGGCCGCCATACCCCACGCCACCGGCGAGCGGCTGATCCGTCCGCCCGCGGGCACGGGCGTTTCGGTGACATCGAGCCTGCCGCGCCCCCGCAGCACACCGAACCACGGCAGCGCCGCGGCGAAGCCGAGCAGCGCCCACAGCCCCACCGAGACCCGCCAGCCGTGCGCCTGCGCGACCGGGACCGCGATCAGCGCGGGCACAACGGTGCCGAGTTGGACCATGGTGATGTAAAGCGAACTCAGCACCGCGACACGATCCGGAAAATAGCGCTTGACCAGCGGCGGAATCACCACGTTGCCGATTCCCATGCCCGCGAGGGCCAGCGCCGACAGCGTGAGCAGACCCGCCGTCGCACCGACCATGGCACGCGCGAGCATGCCCGCGCCCGCCATCAGCATGGCGATCAACGCGGTGCGTTCGAGGCCCGCGCGCCGGACCAGAGCCGGGGTCAGCAGACCCGACAGCGCGAACATCGCGGTGGGGATCATGCCGAAGACACCGACGATCGCGGTGGAATAGCCGATCTCCGCCCCGATGCGCTCGGCCAGCGGACTGAAGGCCGTGACAGCGACCCGGAGGGTGAGCGCCGACATCACGATCGCCGCGAGCACCAGCGCGCGCCCTTCGAACAGGGTGCGCGCACGCGGCTCGGCGGCGACGCCGGAAGGGCCGGTCGCGATGTCGGGGAGAGTAGCTGTCACCGAGAAATCATAGGATGACCGGATGATAGGCTGCAATACTTTGTGATCGGCGGTACTCTGATGCGGTGCAACCAGTCCGGCGCACCAGCCTCATCGCTCAGGTCACCGAGCAGCTGCGTGCCGAAATCCGTTCGGGCCGTTGGTCCATCGGCTCCCGCATCCCCACCGAACCCGAGCTGACCGAACTCACCGGGACCGGCCGCAACACCGTGCGCGAAGCCGTCCAGGCGCTCGTGCACGCGGGCATGCTCGAACGCCGCCAAGGATCGGGCACCTACGTGATCGCGGCCTCCGAAGTGGGCGGCACCCTCGCCAAATACTTCGCCGACGCCGAAGAACGCGATGTGCTCGAACTTCGCCAAGCCCTCGACACCACCGCCGCCGCACTCGCCGCCCGCCGCCGCGATGACACCGACATCGCCACCCTGCGGCGCCTGCTCACCGAACGCGGCGAGAACGCCGTCGGCGCGGGCGACATCGCGGCCATCACCGCCGATGTGCAACTACACCGCGCCATCGTGGTCGCCAGTCACAACGCGGTCTACCTCGAGTTCTACGATTCACTGCTGCCGACCATCGAACACGTCATCCATTCACGCACCGCGAGATCCGACGACTCCTACGACGCCGAACACCGCACCCTCGTGCAAGCCGTCATCGACGGCGACGCCGAACGAGCCGCGCAAGCCACCCGCTGCTTCCTCGGCTCGCTCATCGCCGAATATCCTGAACCCCGCTAACGGAATTCGCCAGGCGAAATCCACGTAACCAAGGGGTCACCGAGCGCCGTAACGCGATGTGAGTCGGATTTGCCGGCCACGCAACGGAGCGCCATCGGGGCGCAACAACCGGCTTCTACCTTTGTCTCGAACCGCAGCGAGGCAATCGAGAGGAAGCCCCGATGACTGCCACAGTAGCCCCCGCCGACTCGGCGACCCCGACATTCACCCACCAGAGCCGAGGACGCTGGCTCGAGAAATGGGAACCCGACAACACCGAATTCTGGGAATCCGGCGGCAAACTCACCGCACGCAAGAACCTGCTTTTCTCGGTGTTCGCTGAGAACCTCGGCTTCAGCGTGTGGGTCATCTGGGGCACCGTGGTCACCAGCATGGGCCTGGCGGGCTTCGACTTCCTCGCCGGACTCGGCAAAGGCAACCCCACCGCGGTCAGCAACGCGCTGCTGCTCACCTCGACCCCGACCCTCGTCGGCGCCGCACTGCGCATTCCCTACACCTTCGCCATCCCCAAATTCGGCGGCCGAGCATTCACCGCGTTCAGCGCGGCCATGCTGCTCATCCCCACCCTCGGCCTGGCCTACTTCGTGAACCAGCCCGGCACCCCCATGTGGGTGTTCATGGTGCTGGCCGCGCTCGCGGGCGTCGGCGGCGGCAACTTCTCCTCGTCGATGGCCAACATCTCCTTCTTCTTCCCCGAAGGCAAGAAAGGCGCCGCACTCGGCATCAACGCCGCGGGCGGTAACCTCGGCGTCGCGCAAACCCAGCTGATCCTGCCGCTGCTCATCACCCTCGGCACCCACATCATGGCCAAGGACCCCGCGGGCTACCGCTTCGGCATCACCCTGTCGGTGCTGGTCTGGATCCCGTTCATCCTCTTCGCCACCTTCGGCGCGCTGCGCTACATGGACAGCATCGGCACCGCCAAATCCGATGGCAAGTCCTACAAGCGGGCGCTGACCAACCGGCACACCTGGATCATGTCCTTCCTCTACATCGGCACCTTCGGCTCCTTCATCGGCTTCTCCTTCGCCTTCCCCACCCTCATCAAGGCCAACTTCCCCGACCTGGCGAAGATCGGCTGGATCACCACCGTCGGTAACCTCGCCTTCCTCGGCGCCCTCGTCGGCTCCTTCAGCCGCCCCTTCGGCGGCTGGGTCTCCGACCGGGTCGGCGGCGCGAAGATCACCGTCTTCGTCTTCGGCGGCATGTCGGTGGCGGTGGGGCTCATCATGGTCGGCCTCGAGATGAAGAGCTTCCCGGTCTACCTGATCGCCTTCCTGCTCCTGTTCGTCCTCACCGGCATCGGCAACGGCTCCACCTACCGCATGATCCCCTCGATCTTCAGCGCCGAAGCCAAGAAGTACGCCTCCGAACACGGCATGGACCTCACCGAAGCCGCCGCGTCGGCCCGCCGCCAAGCGGGCGCGGCCATCGGCGTCATCGGCGCGATCGGCGCCTCCGGCGGATACCTGCTCCAACAAGCACTTCGCCTGTCCAACATCAACTTCGGCAGCATGACCCCCGCCTTCTGGGCCTACGCCGTCGCCTTCCTCGTCATGGCGAGCGTCACCTGGTTCTTCTACCTGCGCTCCAGTTTCGCCGTCGGAAGGATCGGTTCGCTGGCCTACGCGAAGGTCTGATACCGCCCGCCTCCGAACCCGAATGCCGCCCCTCCCGTCCGAGGGGCGGCATTCGCCGTGTCAGCGAGACGACGAAAGTTGGCACATCATGTGAGTTCGGGGCACATGATCTCGTGATTCCCGTGGCGTTGCCGACGAAGTGCGGGCACACTTTCCATGGCGACCCTGTGCACGCCGATAGTCGACCGGGGGAGGTGGTCATCTTGAGAATTCGACCGCGGCAACAACTTCTGGACCTGTGGCGAGCGGTACTCGCCTACTCGTATCGCGACGGGGAGTGGCACTGGGGCGGACGCGACGGATCCAACTCCATCAGCGACGCCGAGCAACTGCTGTGCCTGCTGTATCCGGCCACCGAGGTCGACGCGTTCCGACTCGACCAGCCCGACGAAATCGAGCCCGACGCGAGAGAGGCGCTCGAACTCTTCGGCGAGGAGAGCCGCATCGGCGGCATCCTGGTGAACGTACTCGAGGACTACCTCGACCGCTACACCGGCGACGACGGACATCCACATTTCGGCGCAGGCAGCTATCTGCATTCGATCAACGGAATTCCGCCCAGCGACGCCCAACGGGGGCTGGAAGTCGTCGACTCCTATTCGATGTCGGTGAGCCTGTGCATCGCGTCCATGCGCTTCCTGCGCGGATTCGAGCGATTCGTGCGCACGGAAGTTCGGATGGAGGCCAGACAGTTACGCGACCGCATCCCAAGGGTGACGGAGAAGGTGTCCGATCGCCTCACCGCGGCGATGGCGGGGCTCGTCCGCAGCTTCGTGATCCACACTCCCGAACCCAAATCAGTTACGGGTCAGGCGATCCTGACCATGATCAAACAGAGCGAAACACCGGCCGACGAACTCCTCGCGCAACTGTCGTCCCGACTGGAACGGCTGCGAGTACAGGCCGCCAGCGAAATCCGGCTCGCCCAATACGACCAGAGCGAGGTGGCCGAAGGAACACGCATCGATATCGCCGACGACAGACGCCTGTTCGAGTGCGGGTGGAGCTGGGGCGTGGTCACCACCGCCGCAGGCATCGATTTCGTGCCGAGTCATGCGGGCACCGCGCCGGGCAACGCCGATCCCCGCCCCTACCTGTACTTCTCCACGGTCGCCCTGGACGGCATCAGCGACCTTGCCTCCCAGCGCATTCGAGAATTGGATCTACTCAACCGCGACCAGCGTGTCCTCGCCGACGCGCTCGCCCTGCGTTTCGAACTGACCCGCACCTACTGGTCGACCATCGCACGATTCGACAGCGGTCACTGGCCCCTGGAAGACATTCCTTGGCGCACCTCCGACGAGGACGAATCCGACTACTACAGCCTCGCGGTCTCGGCCATGCTCATCCAGGATCTGGTCTTTCGTGACAGCACCGAGGATCTCGCGCGCACGGTCGCGATCTTCGACCAACTCGCCCGCCGCGGACGCATCACCAGCCGCCTCACCTCCGGTGACCAAGCGGCCACCCTCCACCACCCCGGAGTTCAGCTGCGGCTCACCGGCAGCAAAGGCATCGGCGGCGGTCCGGAATTGCACTGGTACGCACCAGACTTCGCGACGATGATGCTGAAGCGCTGCGTACAGGCCGCCAGCCTGCGGACCGATGTCAACATCCGCGACCAGCTCACAGCGCTCGCCGAATCCGCGATGGGCCACCTCGACAATTTCATGCTGCGCGACGGGCAGGCACGAGGGCTCTGGGACGACCCGAGCCGATTGATCGACTCGACCGTCCCCCGCCCCGACGAACCCTCGTGGTTCGTCACCGAACGAGTGATGGAATGCCTCGTCACCGCGTTCGACACCTTCAGCCGGCCATCATTGGCGCCCAAATCCATGGTCTCCCGCGCGGTCGATCTGCTCAGCGAAGCCGAACACCTGCTCAACCAGGAGGAACTAGAGGTCGAAGGCGACGACCTGTCACCACGGCAGAACCGCGTCAACCAGATCAGACAAGCACTCGATCGCGCCCGCCGAATCCTGCACGAGCGGCCGGGAACCGCGTACGCTCTGGCCACCCGTGCCCTGACAGACCTGGACGAACTGGCGTACGCGCGCCAGGACGCCAACCGGTAGAGGAGGGGATCGTGCTGGTCTTCGCCACCTCCGACAAGGGTGGCACCGGACGCTCGGTCACCAGTTGCAATATCGCATACCGACTAAGCCTGTCCGGGCGCAACGTGGCCTACGTCGACTTCGACTTCGGGTCCCCCACCGCGGGAGCCCTTTTCGAGATCGGGTCGATAGAACGCGGTATCTCCACCGAGCCGGGTACACACGTGAGCGGGGTGCACAATTACCTGCTCGGCCGCAACGGCTCGCCCGCACGTGTCGATGTCGCGAGCAATACCGACCGGACCGAACTCAAGCGCACGACCCAACGCGCCGGTCGACTCGTCCTGCTCCCCGGTGACGAAGGCGGCGCGGAGTTCCTCACCTGTGACGAGGAGATGGTGGAACGCTGTGTCGAATTGCTGGCCGCGCTGGACCAAGAGTTCCGCGTCGTCGTAGTCGATCTCAGCGCGGGACGATCCGTCGCACTGGAGATCGCATTGAAAGCGACGATCCAGCCCGCGCTGCGGCGCCGCACCGCCCGCTGGCTGATCTTTCACCGCTGGACCCGCCAGCACGTCCTGGCAGCCGCCGGACTCGTGCACGGACCGAATGGATTCCTGGAAGCCGGTGTCGAATACGGCCACACCGACGCAGAATTGCTCGGATCAGTGCGCTTCGTGCGCACCGCCGTCCCGACCACGGTTTCCTATCTGAGCGCCGACCACCCCGCCCAATCGACCTGGTTGCTGGAACAGGACGCGGCGCTGCGCCGTCTGGCCACCGCCAACCGCCTCGGCACCACCTCGGTGCTCGGGGCCACCCCCGTCGAGCCGGTTCTGCAATGGCGCGAACAGCTGGTCCTCGATAGCGATGTCAACGCCCACATCGCCAAAGCCGAAACCACCCAGGCGTATATCGAACTCGCCCGCCGCCTGGTAGACGACACCGCCTGGGAGATGCTCTAGATGCGGCACACGCAGAGCTACAGCGAGGCTACGGATCTACTGCGGATCGCTGCTGTTCCGTTGTCCCATTTGTCCATCGAGGTCGGACATTTCTATCTCACCGACATCATCGATGACATCGGCAGGGTCGAATCGGAATTCCGCCGGATGGTCCCGTTGGTCACCACGTTCACCGAGTCGGCGCGTGTCCGGTTCGGGCCGACCGCCCGTATCAGCACCTGTTACCTCCTCGACGACTACTTTTCGCCGGACCGGAACGCGGCGGAAATCCTCGACAAACTGCTGAATGCCGCCAGCGCCGCCGGACTAGTCATCGACTACCTCGTCCGCGAATCCGGCTGCGCCCAGATTTCGCACTTCAACGACGGCGTGCCAACCGGTGAGCCGATTCCGGTCGCGGAGATGGTCGCCGCGCAAATCGTCGCCGAGCCGGCCCCACAGGACAAATCGCGTGACCGTCCCACGGATCGCCCCGGCTGGCTCTGCAACGGCCGCCGCTCCTCCGAGCACGACCCGATGCAGGCCATGCGCAACAGGCAGTACCTGCCGCCAGAGGAATTCGGCCGCCGCGAACACACCATCTTCCTCGACGTCGAGTTGTGGAACATCCGCACTGCCGACGGTGTCGAAACCACCCGGTGGTCGTGCGCCTTCCTGGCCGCCGTCTGGCATCTGCTCCGACTCGGAGTGCTTCGCTATCACGGGGCGCCCGTGATCGTCGCACACCCGTGGCACGGCGAACCATGGCCGCAGCGGTGGCACGACGTCCCACCGCTGATCCAACTCAATCCCGACGCAGAGCCGTTCGCCGCCTACCGGACGCTGTCTATGCTGCCCAAGCTCTACATCGGCGTCGAACACGCAGTCAGGCTGATCCTCGACCACCTCGACCTCGACGAGGATGTGGTCACCCAAATCATCGCGAGCGCCGCCGCCGAAGCCGCTCCCGTGACCATCTCCCGCAAGATCAGCGACCGACTGTCCCACCTGCTCCTCGACGGAGCCTGAGATGAGGGGCACGCTGGTCGTACTCGGCGAGGTCCGCACGTGCCTGCTACCGGCCATGGCCGCCGTCAACCGAGCCGAGGCGAACGACTTGCTGGCATTGATGCCCGGCCGCGTGGTGCGTTGGAAGGAACGCCCCGGCCGACTCGCCATCTCCCCGGCCTTGGCGGTGGGCGTCGACTGCAACCTGACCGCAGGAACCGGGACCCCCCGCATCGTCGGCACGGTGGCGACCAACGCAACCCTGGTAGGAGGTCGAATCCTGCAATCCTCGTCCCACACCCGCGTCGTACGCGCCACCGAGCGCCAGCGGCAGACCTGGTCGCATTACATCAGCCAAAAGGGCGTAACCGAACTCATCGGCCCCCTCCCCGAGCGCGACACCGCCCCTGAAGACCTGACCGAGGGGTACCTGGCCGCCCGTGCCGAGGAGGACTCCCTCGACCTCGCCACGATCACCGCCCGCCTGCTGTCCCGCATCACCGCCGACGCTCGACTCGACCATCAACCACCCCTGCAAGCACGTACCACCCGACTGCGCTGGGCCGCCCGAATCGGCGGAAGCAGCGGTCCTTCGGCGACCATGCTCGTGGACGACGAAGAGGTCCGCTCGATCCGCCTGGTCCTGCGCGAAGCCGACGATCTCGATGCGGCACAACGCTTCTGCGAAGACCTAGCCGCGCACGACTGGTTACTGACGACATTGGTCGACATCCTCGAGGAAGCCGACCGCTACCCTTCCGCCAGCCGCGAACGACGAGAGATCCTCGCCCCCGCGCTGGAACACCTGACCGGATTGTGGATGCCGGGCGGACACACGCCTGCCGCGACGCGAACGCTCTGGAAGGAGTTACAGAACGAGCCCGGGTTCACCAGACAGTGGACCACACTCGTTTCGAGCCTGCGCGACAATATCGCCGTCGCGACACTGGCCGCCCTTCGCTAGCTATCGACCAGCCCTCGCCAAAGATTGATTCCGTCTGAACCCCGTCATCGGTTCCGGCTGATCCGTAGCACCGGCGGGGGCGACACCGTCGCGGATCGGTTCATCGTCTCGGGAACCGTCCGCCGAATGGTAGAAAACATCGGCGGGATCCAGCGTACGCTCCATAATGTCACGCGACCCATTCGAACCGAAATATTCCTCATCGGAATCGACCTTTTCGAATCCGACCTTCTTGAACAGTTTCCTGGCATGCTCGTTCGCGGGTCGCACTGTCAACGTGACCACCTCGACATTCGCAGCCACGCACTTGTCCAGAGCGAACAGGAGCAAGCGTCGACCGAGACCGCGTTCTCGATACGATTCGGCGACGGCGAACGTGAACAACGTGGCCTTGCCCTCCTTCGCGAGGACCAACACGTACCCGACGACTCCACCGTCAACAGCGACTACCCATTCAGACCCGTGATGGGCGAACAGTTGACGTAATGCCACCGAACCGTATGGCTGCTGTCCCGCGAAAATCGTGTGCTCCAGGACCCCGATCGCCTCAAGATCATTCAGGCATGCCTGCCGAAGGTCTGTTCCGTGCGGCATCTGCCCTCCTTCGTCGGATGTAGGACGGCCGAAGCCGCGTAGCCAATGCGAACTCGGTTTCGGACGGAGGATCTCCAAGGCTCTCATACCAAGCGAAAGAATATCGTCCTACTTCAACATATCGCACGATCGTCAGCACATCGCCAGGTTCCGTCATCCTCTCGATCCCACACGCAATCTTGCGAAAGCAAGCGCGGTACTCGACTCTGTTTCCCAGAAGATTGCTCCGTAAACATCTGCACCGCAGCTATTCTGCGGCGACGAGCAAACTGTTCGGTTTTCTGGACTGGAGATGTCCACCGATGCACACTCTAGAAACGACGACGTTCGGCACGATCCGGTCGTGGGGTGAGACATCGGAATGGCAAGGCGGTCACGGGCACGGCCCTGGAGAGAGGGGAGCCGGTGCGCGCGCATGTCCATAGCGACCGCGGCTAACCGTGAGAATCGCATCGACAACGGCCGGGGGACCGAATGTTCCGACAGGCACAACAGGACGATCTCCAGATGATGGCACGAATAGAACAAGAGTCGTTCGGGGAACTGGCGTATCCGATATTCGTTCTACGCCAACTGTTCGACCTACACGGCCGCCATTGGATCGTCGCATACGACAGTTCGAGCATCCAGGGCTACGCCATGGTCTGCGTCGACTCCGACTATTGCGCATGGATCTTGGGGCTGGGCGTATCGCTGCTCTGTCGTGGACGCGGACTCGGGCGGGGATTGCTCGGGCGAGCGATGGACCAATGCAGGCGCTGCGGTGCCGAGCGCGTGCGCATCACCGTCCGACCCGACAACGCCATCGCCGCGCAGCTGTACCGCAGCGCGGGCTTCATTCGAATCGACTACGAGGAGAACTATTTCGGCGCGGGCAACCCGCGCGAAGTGCTCGAACACACGCTGGGCAACGGTGTCCGCCCGTGGACACGGGCGGACACCGGCGACCACCAATGGATCAAGCAGTCGGGAAGACCGCAGCCGTAAGCGAATTTGGCCGCTATCGTGGAACTCGTCACATTTACAGCAGCGGTTGCTGTCCGGGGGGAACCATGATTGAGAACGCGCACCGCGACGAGACGCCGCTGGGGGTCCGGAGGATGACCCAACGCATCAGATATCGCGCCCATGGATACTGCGACCTGATCACGCAGCCCGACCAACCCGGAAACACCCTCACCTCGGGCTCGCTTCTGGCTGAATTCCATCATCAAGTCGAGAAACTGGTGCTCGACTACGAGAACGAGGAGATCCCGGCTCGCGGCGACGCGCTGATATTCGGAGACATCTACAACGAGTACAAGCAACCCGGTGAGTACACCGAACCACCGTCCGAAAACGGACCGACCGAGACCGATGATCGAGGGGACGCCGTCACCAAGGCGATCACAAAACTCCTCGCACTGGAGACGGAGTTCCGAGGCCCCCGAGAACTGAGCGTCACTCAGAATCACCATCTTGCCAAGTGGTACGAAAAGCTCGGACACACCCTGCGCACCGTCGACCTGCCGTCGCATGCCGCACTCGCCTTCAAGCGCGCGACCCGGCTGCACGGTCTGGCCCAGGATCCCTCCGCGCAGGACAGATGCCGACTGAAGCGGGCGCGGGCGAAGCGTCGCGCGACCACACCCGCCTGGAAGCGCATCCCCGGCTGGGTATCGGACGCGCTCTGCGGCTATGGTTTTCTCCCATTCCGGCTACTGTTCTGTGTTGTCGTGCAGATGGCGCTGGTCACCACAATCTTTCTGATCGTCGAAGACCAGTCGTTCGGCACATCGTTCCAGATGTGCGTCACCAACTACCTCGCTCCGGTCGGGCTCCCCTATCTCGACAGCAAGAACATCGGAGTGGGCGGCAGAGTCGTACTCAATATTGAGGCGTGGATGGGCATCGTGACCACCTCGGTGTTCTTCGCACTGCTCGTTCGACGCTGGTTTCGCATCTGAACTCACACCTCGTAGCCGATTCTGTTCGGTCGCGTCGCGCTCCACATCGCCATCATCACGCGATTGCGCAGATGTGCGACAGAGTTCCGCCATTCGGCGGTGAGAGCCGCGTCGGCCTGGAGTTGCGTCCACAAGCCTCGCAGCTCGGGCGGAGTATGCGCTTCCGGCAACCACAGGTGGGCGAGATGCTGCAATACCGGGGCGATGATCTCGGTCGCCTCAGGGGAGGCAGGGCCTGCCAGATCAGCGCGTTCGATCGCATCGGTGAGCACCGTGAGCAACCAGTCGTGCACCGCGAGATCTTCGCAGAAACGCTGCGCGTCCATCAGCTCCGGTTCGGACGGCACGACTATCAGCGCCGCGCGCACCACATCATCGAGTAACCGGAAGGAGACTCGGGGTGAATCGACGTCACCGATGCGGGCGGCCCAGCGCAACCGAGTCGTCCCCGCGCGCAACGGCGCACGTCCGAGCCGTCGCATGCCGATGTCGTTGACCAGGCCCGCGGTTATCGACTCGAGATCGAGTGTCGGCCCGCCGCGCGTCGCCAGAAATCCCTCGGTCAAACGGGCGCTGGTGGCGTCGGAGACCTTCGCGATCACCTCGAGAACACCCGCACGCGCGAGATAATGGTCCCAGCCTTGTCTCTTGTCGTGAGCCGAGCGGACGACAGTGCAGCGCGCCGAACTCTGCAACACTCGACCACCGACCACCACACCCCTGCGGGCCACCGTTCCGATCGCACGGACCGCGGGGTGGGAAGGCGCGGCCAACGCGCAGTCGACACCGTTCAACACTTCCGACGATATGCCGAGCGATATGGGCCGTGTCCGCCACCGCACCCGATGATCCGGATCAAGTGCGAGCAGGTCCTCGACTTCGCCGCGTTGCAACGCGACAGCCGTCGGCAACAGTAGGCTGCGGACCTCACCGAAGACCGCGAGGATGCCGTGCGATAAAGAGGGTTGCGCGGCGTAAGGCGGCGTGGACGGCGCCGGTTCGCCCCGAAGGCGAGGCTGCGCTGTCGCACTGCGTGCGATCAAGCGTGCGGCACGATCACGGCTCGCACCGGCCTGTCTTGCCCTCCGGGTATGAGGTGAACGGGATACGTCCACCTCAGGTTCCGGCCAACAGGTAGTGCGCGAGACGTTCGGCGACCCGCCGCGGCACCTCTACGTTTTCGCCGCTACCGCGCCGAACCACCTGCTGAACGACATCCTGATCGAGATGGACGTGGTCGAGGATCACTCGCACGGCGTGCTCGATCTCGAGGTACCGCTGCGGCAGAATCGACAACGACCGATACGCGGCGAACGGCTTGGCCCCCTTGTTGAGCTTAACGACGGCGGGTAGGTCGGCCCATCGATCCGGCCATAGCTTCTTCGGATCCCACAACATAGGCTCCACTACGGGTCTGCCATCGACGCGGAGCACACCCAGGCGCATCAGCTGCCAAACCGCCGCGAGAAACGGGCAGGACCATTTCCGAAGGGTATCCGTTCGCCCATTCATATCGCTGGCAGGTGTCGTCGACATCTCGACATCGAGGAATATCGAGTGGAAGCGCCTGCCCATCTGCTCCGGCGGTGTGGGAGGCCGCTCGGGATGCATGGCTTGACCGGGTTCCGCACCGGTCGACCGCACTCCGTTGCAGAGCCATCCTGAGGCCGTGGTGGGCGGCACGCTGCCGTTCTCCCACGCTCTGGGTTCCGCGACGATCCGGTCGCGCACGATCTGTGCCAGAGGAATCTCCGGCATGAAGACCGCCCCCTCGCGCATGACCGCAGGCACCTCGGCGCATCCCGCTTCGCGAGCGAGGTAGTCGATGGTCAGGCCACATTCCTTGGCCACATCCAGCACCTTCGGGAGAATCAGGCGGGGATCGGTATCCGAGCGAAAGTAGTCATCGATCAAGAAACAAGTACTCACCCGAGGGCGGCGGCCGAACTCGAGCTCGGCCGCCCGTACGAACCCGTCGAGCAGTGCGACGATACTGCGGAACTGACTCCGAATATCGTCGGTACCGTTGACCAACTCCCCCATGAGGAAATGACCGACTTCGATCGACAGATGCGACAACGGCACGGCGCTGATGCGTCCATGCTCGGTCGCCTCGCTGTAGCCCACCACATTCTCCATGTGGTTGGAGACCTTCCTTCCTGATAGCGTCGACGGTTGCTTATGCGAGTGCCTCAGTCTGGACCCCACATTCGCGCGTCGAGCAGTGCTTCGGCGAGCAGATCGAATGCTTCGACGGTTTCCCGATTGGCGATCTCCCTCTGCACATCGACATCGAGGATCAGCTGCTCGCGCCACTGCAGCATGGGCTCGACCGGGATCGTACCCAGAAGTGCACTGGCCCCGACTCGTAACTCACCGGCGAGTTCGTTCAGTATCCGGTCCTGCTGGTGCAACCAAGCGGCCTGTGGCGCCGAACCTCCGCGCAACCGATCGACCTGCGGGACCACCGTTCGCACGAACCGAACATCCTTCAGCAATTCTTTGCCGTGCCCGGCCTGTCTACCGCATTCGAGCAGTCCGTGTGGACCATACACCAGGCTGTTGGCGGCATAGATGTGTTGGCGTGTCCACCGATGGAAGACAAGCCAACGCACCGTGCGGTCCTTCAGCGCCTTGTCCGCGGTCGCACTCAGGACGATATCCATGGCGAGGGAGCGACCGGCGCTGAGATCCACGATGGATACGTCGAATTGCTCGTCGACCTCGCGCAGTAGGCGCACGCAACGACTGATGACATCCGCGTCCTTTTTGCGATCGAACTCCCCACCGCCCTGATCTCCGGGGAACAGCACCAACTGTCCGCCGCGACCACGAATGCGTCGCATGTCCTCGCGATCGGTCGCGTCCCGCACATTGACTCGCGCCGGGGTGCCTGCCGTGCCGAGCAGATACGAGTGCAGCCCTTGGCCGTGCTCGGCTTCGGCGCCCTGCGGCCGGACCGGTGCGACGCCGCGCTCGTATCCACCGAGCTCAAACAATGCCCCCGCCGTCGGTGAGCCGAAATCGAAGTCCAGATACGCGACACGCCTACCTCGAGACGAAAGTCGGTAACCCAGATTGCAGCTCGTCACCGACCTACCCGTACCTCCCTTGTCGGAGGTCGCGAACATGATCATCGGATTACACATTCCTCGTGGCGTCACGGCGCGCGGCGGCGAGCTTGTCCAGCTCGCGCAGCGCGTCGAGGGTATGCACAAAAGTCGTCGCGGCGTCTTCACGGATCAATCGCCGGGCCTCATCGATATTGCGCTCCACACCGTCGAGCGCGGCGCGATTATCGGAATAGTCATCGACGCTGACGCCGAGCATCTCCTGGTCGAATCGATGCTCGGCGGTGTTGAGCATGACTCGCGCGACCGTCTGTAGTTCCGGCCAGTTCGGTGGTGGTTCGCGATAGGTGTGCTCAGCAGCGACCAGACACTCGATCACACGCTCGGTCATATACCACGAAGGCATATGCTCTTCGGTATGCGAGCCGTCGGAGAAAGCGCCGGCCGGGTCGTCCCACAGGCCGATCGCGCCCCTCCGCAATATCCGCGAATGTAGATGGTCCATAGTCGATTTCGACAGCTCCATCAGCTTGTCCCTGGCCGCCACATTGTTGGACAGACGCGCCGCTTGCAACATGCGCTTGAGCAGCACCGCCGAGAAGTCCGATACCTGCCAATGCAACAGAGGACCGTTGTCGACCCGCTCGGTTCCACGTAACCTCAGCAACACGCCCGGCCGATGTAACAGTACCGAAGGATCGTCCTTCATTGGACGACGGATGATCCGGCCGCGACCGGCGAGCTCGTCGAAAATCGCTACGGCCCTGGTCAAGTCGTCGTCGGAGGCATTGCGCCGCACGAGATCCTCGATCAGTACGGCGGAAACGATGAGGCTGTAGTAGTCGGACTGCTCGCCATCGGAGGTCTGCCACGGAATATCCTCGAGCGGCCAGCTGTCCTCGCCGAATCGCGCGATGATCGACCAGTAGCGTTGCGTCAATTCCCAGCGCGTGCGCAAAGCCTGTGCCAATCGGTGCTGAGTCTCGTCGAGCAACCCCAACTCTCCGGCCCGTGGCGATACGAGGTCGTTGATGCCGTCGAGCGCGACGACGGTGAAATAGAGGGACGGCCTGGATTCTGCGACACCGGCAACCGTGCCGATCGGCGAATCGACGAAGTCCACCGGACTTGCACCGATAGGAATCCCCCAACTCCAACCGCATTCGAACAGCAGTGACTCGTCCTCCAGCTCCCTGACAGACTCCTCCTGTCCGAGCGATACATCACTGCGCAGCCGAGCGCGCACCCGTTCCAGACTGGCCCTGATACCGGTGATCACCGTCTGCTCGGTTCGGCCAGTCGGGTTCAACATCTCCAAAATCGACTGTCCCTCATGCGATTTTGGACGCATCGTATTGACGACGAAGCTGCGGACCAGACCGGTCATCGCTGCGGTGAGGCGCCTGCTCAACTGTACGGACAGCTCGTCTATCTGCTCGGTGAGCTGACCGGGCCTTGCCCTGGGTCGATAGTCACGCAGGAATCGCAGACCCGCCATGCACACCGTCAACGACATCGAAAAGGAGTCGACGATCTCCAACTGTTGCTGGACCCTGGTGGGTTCACGCCCTTCCTCACCGGAACGCACATAGCTTCCCCCCGCGAAGATCGGGAGCCCGTCCTCGGTGGAGTTCTTGCGGACATAGGAACTCAGCAGCAACACGATGAAAGCACCGATTCGCGTTGTACCACCGATCGATTCGAATACCGACTGCACATCCTGTTCGATTCGATCCGGATCGTGCAAAGCGAAGATGTCGATCTCGGTCGCGGGGTAGAGTAAACACAGTAGCTGTTCGGAATCACTGATCGAGTTGGAACCGTGGACTCCGCCCCACTCCCACTCACCATCCTTCCAACACGCATTGATCATCGAGCGCCAGATCCCAAGGATCTGCTCCCTCGGTTGGATACGCATTCGCCGCCGTCCTCGAAAACCCCTCGTAGCGGGCCGCTTCGGTCCCAAGTCAGACATTCTCGACCCAGCGGCGATGATCTGCAAAAGATAGCACGCCCGTACATCTAGGACGGTAGGCCATCGGTGCTCGAGCGCCCGAAATGTCCGCCCAACGCTGAAGATTCGACCTTCCGGTCACAATGTCAATCGAACCATGTCTGCGGTCCGCGACAAGCCGGGGAACGCCTGCGGTGTCGATCGCGGATGCAACGCGTGCACGGCCAATCGGAACATCACCGCGCGCAACAGCATTTGGGGCCACTCCGGAAGATCGGACCACCGTTCCATGAGCCCGTCGTCGGCGCCACCCCACGCCAGGGCATCGACCACCGCGACACCGGCCGCCCACGGAGCCGGACGCCAGTACGGAGTGATGTCGGAGAGGCCCGGGGTATAAGGGCCGTCGAAAAGAACTGTGCCGAACAGATCGCCGTGCACGAGTTGAGCCGGGGTCTGCACCGGCTTACGCAGAGTGGCGAGTTGGCCGATGAGTTCCATGCTGCGTTGCCCGTCGGGGCTCGTAGGGGTGGGGCTGCCGCCGCCTCGGAGGGTGCGCAGCGGGACGGCTTCCCAGGCGGCTCGGTCGGCGGCTACGAAGACGTCGACATCCACCCAGGGGGCCACGGGCGGCTGGACGAGGAACCGGGGACGTTCCAGATTCGCGGTAGCTTGGTGCAGACGCAGGGATACCGAGACGACCTCGTCGTGGCGGGGTTCGGCGGTGCCTTGCAGGAATGTGTCGGCGCGCCAGCCGGATACGACGTAGCGGCCGTCGGTGGCGCGGACGGGGCGGGCCAGGCGCAGGCCGTCGACCGAGAGGTTTTCGCGGACCTTGGCCGACCACGCGGCGCGTGCGTGATCGGCGACGGGGCTCAGGACCACGTCGCCGAGGCGCCAGCCGCCGTCCCAGTCGCCGAGGGAGACGGGGGTCACTTCGCGTAGACCGAACGTGGCACGGACGTGCTCGGGAGGTTCCACAGAAGTCACTGCGGTACCGTACCGCCGGTCGGGGCCTGCCCTACGGAGCCACACCGACGGTCCGTACACCCACCCGTCTCGTGCCTCGCACCCACCCCACCCGAGCACACCGCCCCAGATGACGCTAACCTCCGCCGCACGGCAGCACCTCCGCCGCACGGCAGCACCTCCGCCGCACGGCAGCACCTCCGCCGCACGGCAGCACCTCCGCCGCACGGCAGCACCTCCGCCGCACGGCAGCACCTCCGCCGCACGGCAGCACTACCTCAATCGGTGCCTTCGGTCGAGCACCGAAAGCGCCGGGGCACCGTCAGTAGACCGGGAGGGACTTGTCCACCTGGTTCGCCCACGCGACGATGCCGCCTTGTACGTGGGTGGCGTCGGCGAAGCCCGCTTTCTTGAGGGCGGCGAGCACTTCGGCGGAGCGGATGCCGGTCTTGCAGTGCAGGACGATGGGGCGGTTCTGGGGGAGGTCGGAGAGGGCCTCGCCGGAGAGGATGCGGTCCTTCGGGATCAATTTCGCGCCTTCGATGTGGACGATGTCCCATTCGACGGGTTCGCGGACGTCGATGAGTTCGATGTCCTTGCCCGCGTCGAGGAGTTCCTTCAGTTCGCGGGCGGTGATGGTGGAGTCGGCCGCGGCGGCTTGGCCTTCGTCGGAGACCACGCCGCAGAACGCCTCGTAGTCGATCAGTTCGGTGATCGGCTGACGTTCCGGGTCGCGGCGGAGTTTGATGGTGCGGTAACTCATGTCGAGTGCGTCGTAGACCATGAGTCGGCCGAGCAGCGGGTCGCCGATGCCGGTGAGCAGTTTGATCGCCTCGGTGACCATGACCGAACCGATGGACGCGCACAGCACGCCGAGCACGCCGCCTTCGGCGCAGGACGGGACCATGCCGGGCGGCGGGGCCTCGGGGTACAGGTCGCGGTAGTTGATGCCTCGGTCGTCGGGCGCGTCCTCCCAGAAGACGGAGACCTGGCCTTCGAAGCGGTAGATCGAACCCCACACGTAGGGTTTGCCCGCCAGTACGGCCGCGTCGTTGACGAGGTAGCGGGTGGCGAAGTTGTCGGTGCCGTCGACGATCAGGTCGTAGTCGGCGAACAGCTCGACCGCGTTGTCGGGTTCGAGGCGGATCTTGTGCAGGTTCACGGTGATGCCCGAGTTGATCTCGCGGATCGAGTCGCGGGCGCTGTCGGCCTTGGGGCGGCCGATGTCGGATTCGCCGTGGATGATCTGGCGCTGCAGGTTCGAGGCGTCGACCTCGTCGAACTCGACGATGCCGAGTGTGCCGACGCCGGCCGCGGCCAAGTACAGGAGTGCGGGGGAACCGAGGCCGCCCGCGCCGATCACGAGCACCTTGGCGTTCTTGAGCCGCTTCTGCCCGTCGACGCCGAGATCGGGGATGATCAGGTGGCGACTGTAGCGGGCGATCTCGTCGGTAGTCAGCTCAGCGGCCGGCTCGACGAGCGGCGGCAGGGACTTCGATGATGACACGTCCAGGACTCCTCGAATCGAATGGGCCGGGCACGGCGCGGCATATGTCCATGATGCAACGTCGGCCGCCGAACCGTTCTTCCCGCCCCGGCGCTCGCCTCAGCCGCGCGGATACGGCCAGGGGTTGAACCGGCAGCGTTTGCCGTCCATGGGAACGACGCCGTCGGGGTCGAGCGCGGCGATGTCGTTGTTCTTGGTGCCGAAGGTCTGCTGCATCATCACCGGCGCGAGTCCCCCGTCGGTTTCGCACGGCTGATGCTGGTGGTAGCCGATGGCATGGCCGACCTCGTGGTTGATCAGGTACTGCCGGTAGGAGCCGATGTCACCTTCGAAGGACAGGGCGCCGCGCACCCAGCGCACCTCCGACAACACGACCCGGCGCAGGTCGGCGTTGAAGCAGGAAGAGTCGATGGGGATGTCGAATCCGCACGCCTTGCGGGTGGAGTCGCGCGAGGTCAGGGAGATGCGGAAGTCGGGTTCGCCGCGGTCGATGCGGCGGAACGCGAACTTCTTGTCGTGCGACCAGCTCTTCGGGTTGGCCAGGGTGCTGTCGACCATGGCCGCGACCGCGGTGTCACCGCCGAAACCCGAGGTGTCGACGCCGTCCTCGATTTCGACGGTGTAGCTGAAGTGCAGTTCGGCGCCTTCGCCGAATTCCGGGCTCGAGCCCGCGACGGTGTGCCAGAGGCCAGTACCGGTCTCGGTGAACGGGCCGCCTTCGGGTAGTGCGCCGGTGGGTAGGTCGGTCGGGAAGTGGCCGTCGCCGGGTGGTGCGCCGATGATGCCCGCCGACGCGGCGCGCGGGCTGAGCCGTCCGAAGCCGGGTGCGCCGGACGCGCTCGCTGTCTCGGCTCCGCCGTTGACGGCGTCGACGATCACCAGCACGGTCACCACGAACAGCACGGGCAGCGCGTAGGCGCGCCAGCCGTAGGTGGAGATGAAGCGTCCGAGTGGGCTCTGCTTCTTCACGTCCCGGTCGGGGCGCGGGGCGCGATTGCCGCCGTCACCGGGCGCGGTGGGGTCCCAGCGGGCGCGCAGCGGCTGATGCGAGCGGTCGGGGGTGTGCAGGCCGAGCGGATCGTAGACCTCGACGTCGGTTTCTTCCTTGACCGCGAGTTCGGCCGTCGTCCCGGTCTCCGGCGGCGCGTGCTCGGCTGTCGGGTCGGGACCGCCTCGGTCGCCCGCCGCTGCGTCGTCGTAACGGCCCGCCGCTGCGTCGTCGTAACGGCCCGCCGCTGCGTCGTCGTAACGGCCCGCCGTGCCGCCGCCGGTACGGCCGGGTTGCACGCGATCGCGCTTACGTCCTCCGATCCTGGAGCGCGGCCGCCCTTTCGCGGATTCGGAATGCGCCTCGGACCTTGCCACGGAGTCCGACACTACGGTTCCGAGGGCCGAGGAGCGAATGGGACGTGAACTCGAGCACCCGCCGGACACCACGGGGAGGCCGGAACCGCGGATCCGGATCTGCAGACGCGGAGGGTCACGAACACAGGTTCTCACAGCTCGAGCCCACGATCGCGCACGACCGAGCTCCGACGCGCACGACTTCGGCGACGACAGCGCCGACACCTGTGCCGAGAGCACCGGCGAGCGGTGGGACGAGACATCGGCGACACATTCGACGGGACATCGGACACATTCGACGGAGACATCGGTGACACATTCGAGACCGTCGTGCGATATACCTCAGGAAGTGGATCCACATGAGCGACCCCGGTCGGCATGCGGGCCACGACCGGGTATCGTTCTTGTGATACCCGGTGCGCACATCCCTTCTTACCGGGGAATCGACTGGGAGAGCCGAAATGACCGACCTCGTGGACCGGATGACGTCCCGTAGAACGTCGTCCGAGGCCATGGCACCGACGAAACGCGGTACTCGTCTGCCGCGCGACGAGCGGCGCCAGCAGCTGCTCCATGCTGCCAGTGAGGTCTTCGTGCTACGCGGGTATCACGCCGCGGGCATGGACGAGATCTCCCAGTGCGCCGGTGTCAGCAAGCCTGTGCTGTATCAACACTTCGCCAGCAAGCTCGAGCTGTATCTCGCGGTGCTCCAGAGCTACGTCGACATGCTGGTGTCGAGTGTGCGGCAGGCGCTGCGTTCGACCACCGACAACCGGCAGCGCGTGCGCGCCGCGGTCGCGGCCTACTACGACTTCGTCGACAACGAGATGCAGGGCTTCCGCCTGGTCTTCGAATCCGACCTCACCAGCGAGCCGCAGGTGCAGCGCCGGGTCGAGCAGGCCACCGAGGCGTGCGTCGACGCGGTGTTCGACCTGGTCGCCCACGATTCGGGACTCGACCCGTACCGGGCCCGCATTCTCGCGGTCGGGCTGGTCGGCGCGAGTCAGTTCACCGCGCGCTACTGGCTGGAAGCCGATCGGCCGATCCCGAAGGACGAGGCCGTCGACACCACCGTCGCCCTGGCGTGGGGCGGTCTGTCGCATGTGCCGCTGCATCCGCTCGACGGTCAGCCGCGCACGCTCGGATCCTGAGTCTTCGTAACCGACGAAGCCCCTGAACCCGACCGAGAGGTCGAGGGCAGGGGCTTCGTTCGTCGCAGGCTTTCGTTCGTCGCCGTGGCGCGTGGATCAGACGGCGGCGAATCCGACGCGGCCCGCGGCGGGGGTGCCGATTTCCACGTAGGCGACCTTGGACGCCTGGATCAGGAATTTGCGGCCCTTCTCGTCGATCAGCGAGACGACGCCCGCATCGCCGGTCAGCGCACCGGTGACCAGTGCCTCGACCTCGTCCGGGGTCTGCGAGCTGTTGATGACCAGCTCCCGCGGGCTATCCGAAATACCGATCTTGACCTCCACGGCCAACCTCCGAAACTCGAGTCCAGTGCTTGTCGGATCAAGGCTAGTCCAGGGCGGTCGCAGCGCGGCAGACGGCCGCCTGCGCTGTCAGCGAACGGCGGCCGTCGACTACTTCGGCTCGACCAACTGGATGTCGAGTTCGATCTTGACCGCGTCGCTGAGCATGCCGGGCAATGGGCCGCCGACACCGAAATCGGTGCGCTTGATGGTGCCGGTCGCGGAGAATCCGGCGTGGCGCTCACCGGCGGCGGGGTGCTCGCCCACCCCACCCCATTCGACCTCGAGGGTGACCGGTTTGGTGATCGCGCCGAGGGTGGCTTCGCCTTCGACGGTGAAGGATTCCTCGATCAGCACCGGCCGTGGCGCGCGGAAAGTCAGGGTCGGGCGGTTGGCGACATCGAGGAAGTCGGCCGTGCGCACGTGGTTGTCGCGGTCGGCGTTGCCGGTGTCGAAGGAGTCGAGGTGGATGGTGGCGCCGAGGGTGGCGGCGCCGGATTCGTCGACCACGAATTCGGTCTCGAAGCGGGTGAAGGTGCCGCGGACCTTGGAGATGCCGAGGTGGCGGATGGTGAAGGCGACCGAGGAGTGCAGCGGGTCCAGCGTCCAGGCGCCGGGGGTGAGAGCGGATGTCGCGGTGGTGGTTTCGGCTGTTTCAGTCATGCTACGACGATCCACGCGCGCTCTCCGGTTAACCAGACCGCCGTTATCCTGGACCTGACAGGGCGCGGCTGACTGTCCTCGGACAGGGCACGATGGATGGATGGACCGAAACGGCTTCGCGGAATTCCTGGTGGCACGCCGCGCCGAACTGCGTCCGTCCGATATCGGGATGCCCGCGGGCGGACGGCGCAGGACTCCCGGTCTGCGGCGCGAGGAGGTCGCGGTGCGGGCCGGGGTGAGCGTCGACTATCTGGCTCGGCTGGAACAGGGGCGCGATACGAACCCGTCGGTGTCGGTGATCGACGCGCTCGCCGACGCGCTCCTGCTCGACGGTGCGCCTCGACAGCATTTCACCATGCTCGCCTTCGCTTCCGGTAACGAATACAACTGTCCCGGTTCGGAATCCCCGCAGGAACAGGTGCCCGATTCGATGCGAGCCGTGTTGAAGGCGTTGCAGCCGATGCCCGCCTTCGTGATGGGCCGCTACCTGAACATTCTCGCCTGGAATCCGGCGTGGGCCGATTTCGCGACCCCGCTCGGCCTGTTCGACGACGAGGAGCCGAATCTGGCCCGATTCGCCTTCGGTAATCCGTCCGCGCGCCGGGTCTTGCGGGATTGGCCGAGGGCGGCCGACGATTTCGTCGCGGTGTTGAATCGGGCGAAGATCCGGTGGCCCGCCGACGATGCGCTACGCAAATTCATCGAAATATTGCGCGGCGAACCGGAATTCGCCGCGCGCTGGAAACCGCATCGCATCGAGGTCAAGGGTTCGGGGGTGCTCGAATTCGAGCACCCGGAACACGGACCGCTCGACGTGCCCTTCGAAATCCTCGACACCGATCGCGACCAGAGCGTGGTGATCTGGCTCACCGACCGGACCGCCGCGCAGGCGCCCGGTCTGCGTCTGGTGACCAGGAGCGCCGCCAACGAGTGAGGACTTACAGCCCGAGTACCGCCATGCGCTCGGCGTGACTGGTCTGCATCCGCTCGAAGAGTTCCGCGATGCCGTTCAGGTCGCCGGTGGCGGTGAGCACCAGGTCGGTGAGTTCGTCGCGCTGGGCCATCACGTACTGCGCCTGGGTGATGGCCTCGCCGAGCAGCCGTCTGCCCCACAGGGTGAGCCGGTCGCGCTCGGAACGGCTGACGGCGACGGCCTTGCGGACCTCCTCGACCACGAATTCGGAGTGGCTGGTCTCGGCCAGCACGTCCTGCACGACGGCCGCGACCTCGGGGCTGAGCGCGCCCGCGATCTCGGTGTAGAAATCGGCGGCGATGCCGTCGCCGACGTAGAACTTCACCATCGACTCGAGCCAGGTCGAGGGGTCGGTGGAGGCGTGGTAGGCGTCGAGGGCGCGCACGAACGGCGCCATCGCGTCGAAGATGTCGGCGCCGGTGCTCGCCAGCGCGGCCTCCAGCGTCTCGAAATGGGCCATCTCGGCGGCGGCCATCTTCGCGACCGCGACTTTGCCGCGCAGCGTGGGTGACAGTTTGGCTTCCTCGGCCAATCGGTAGAACGCGGAGATCTCACCGTAGGCGAGCACCGCGAAAAGATCGGCGACACCTGGATGGTCCGCGGCGAGGATCGCGGAATCGATGAGCGGGACTCGCAACGCGGCGGATGACTGTGTTCCCATGTCAACCGAGCCTAGTCCGCAATTCCGAACGTGGCCTTACCAACCCGCGCGTTATCGACATCGCTACATCGAATTCACAGACTGGGAAAGAAACTTGTCCAGATACGTCCATGTGGTTTCCCTGGCCGTGTCGCCGGTGAGAATGCCCAGATGACCGCCCGGCGCGGTCTCGAAGCGGACCGAGGCGGCGCCGGTCAACGTGGCGAGTCCGGCCTCGACGGCCGCGGCCGGGGTGATGACGTCGTCCGGGCCGCCGACGAGCAGCACCGGGGCGGTCACGTCGGCGAGCGCGATGGCGCGCGAACCGAGGCGGAGCACGCCGCGGCCGATGTCGTCGTGCAGGATCATCCGGCCCCACAGCTGGCCGTAGAAGCGGCCTGGGTAGCCGGGCATCTCGGCCATGAACCGGTCGACCGACTCCATTCCGGCCAGTGTGTCGGTGCGCGCGATATTGGCGGCGACGAACCACGGCCTGCGCAGTTCCCGGTCCAACGCGGTGACCCGGTAGGCGAATCGGGTGAGCGGGGCGGGCACACCGCCCGCGACGCGGATCGCGGTCGAGGTCGCGAGTCCGCCGGTCAGGCGGGCGACCGCGCGCAACTGCGGCACGCCGGTCACCTTGCCGTAGTCGAGCGGCGAGCCGATCGCCGTGACGGAGCGCACCGGCAGGTGCGCGTGCGCGGCGGCGGTGAGCAGGGCCAGGGTGCCGCCGAGTGACCAGCCGATCAGGTCGACCGGTTGTCCGTCGCGGTCGGCGGACACGCGAAGGATCGCCTCGTGCAGGATGTCGTCGATCCAGTCCTCGAAGCCCATGCGGCGGTCGGCGAAGGTGATCTCGCCGTAGTCGATGAGGTAGGGGTGGCGGCCGGTGGTGAGCAGGTGCCGGGCCAGGCTCCGGTCCGGGCGCAGGTCGAAGCAGGAGGCGGGAGCCGCGGGCGGCGGGATGAGCAGGACGGCGGGCGCGTTCGGGGCGCCGCCTTCGAAGCGACGCAGGGCGCGGTGCGGTTCGTCCCAGAGCAGGGTGGACGGCGCGGGATCGGGTGCGCGCACGCCCGATCCGAAGGTCAGCGCCCAGGCGTTGCGGGCGGCGGTGGTGACGGTGTCCGCGAGACTCACACCGGAAATCTTACCGATACCATCGGTAACACAAAGTTAGCCGATCACTGCCCCATACCGACCGGATTGTTCGCGGGAACCACCGACGTGCGCACGGCTCGCACCAACGGCTCGAGCACGGCCGTGAGTTCGGCCACCGCCTCCTCGCTCAACCGCGACAGCGCGCCACGCCACGCCGACTCGTCGGTGACGGCCTCCACCCGCTCCAGCAGCGCCACGCCGTCGGCGGTCAACTCGGGCGCGGACGGCTCCCCCGTCACCAGCCCCGACCCGGTCAGGTCCCCGACCAAGGCCGCCCACTCCGGCGCCGACCAGCCGCGCGCGGTCCGCAACACCGGCTCGGTCACCTTGCCCGCCGCGACCTGGAGGACCAGCGCGTGCGCACCCGAGACCCCGGCGCCGACCAAGGCCGCGACGTGCCCGTCGCCGCGATGCTCGCGCAGGGCGGTCGCGACCTGCCACAGCGCCGCCACCGCGTCCTGCCCCAGCGATAGCTCGGCATTCGCGGCGAACAGCGGCCTGCCGGTCGGATCGGCGCCGCGCAGCGCGGGCAACAGCAACTCGACCGCGCGGGCGCACTCCTCGTCCCGTGCGCCCGACGCACGCAACAGCCGGGTGGCGGCCGCCGACCTGGCCTCGAGACAGCGCGAAGGCGACGTCCGCGACCAGGCATCCGGCAGCGCCCTGCCGACCATGTCCGGATGGAAACCGGCGAAGGTCGCCGTCACCGCGCCCGCCGTCACCGCGCCCAGCGGCGCGGCGCGGAACGCGAAGTAGGTCTGCCAGAAACCGCGCAGTCCGATCTCGACGCCCGCCTCCTTGATCCCGGCGCCGAAATACACCACGTCGTGGATCGGCTCGAGTGTCGTCCAGATTCGCCGCGCGACATGAATTGCCATGTCGCGCAGCGTACGTGGCGAACACGACGGCGGAAACAGGAGTCGGTTCCGAGAATTGCGGCGACGGCAATTCGAGCCGTGCACAATATCACGCTACAATCACCACGGACAACGGAAAATTTCGCTCGACCGGAGTCGCCCGATCCGCGCCCTCGACCGTCGTCACGGATGGTTTCGGTGAAGGGCCATCGATCAGGTTCCGGGACGAAATTTCCCGATGTCAGGAAAATGTGCGCGCACCAGATCCGCATCACCGTGCGCCGCGCCGATGTTCCAGGTAGCTGCCGTCTCGCAACGGCGCCGTGGCGACGTCAGGCGACTGGCCGGGTGAGTATCACAGGCGGATACGTGGCCTTCGTGGACCGGCCGGTCCGCCCACGCCTCGTGCGCGCGTGACGCGATGACGAGGAAGGCACGAACCTGAGCAAGATCACCGTCGAACAGGAACCAGGTCTGACCGACACCCTGTTGACCGCCGAACTGGATGACACGCATACCGCACCGACATTCGCCGAATTGGGGGTTCGCGCCGAAATCACGCGCGCACTCGGCGAGATCGGAATCGAACGCACATTCGCGATTCAAGAACTGACCCTGCCGCTCGCGCTCGCAGGCGAAGATCTCATCGGTCAGGCGCGCACCGGTATGGGTAAGACATTCGGATTCGGCGTTCCGCTGTTGCATCGGATCGCCACCACCGACTCCGGCACCACGCCGCTGGACGGCACACCGAGGGCACTGGTCATCGTGCCGACCCGCGAACTGTGCATCCAGGTCACCGCGGACCTGGAGAACGCGAGCAAACATCTCAGCAACCACCAGGGGCCGCTGCAGGTCGCCTCGATCTACGGCGGGCGACCCTACGAGTCGCAGATCGCGGCGCTGCGCTCGGGCGTCGACGTCGTGGTCGGCACGCCGGGGCGACTACTCGACCTCGCCAACCAGAACCACCTGATCCTCGGCAAGATCGGCGTGCTCGTCCTCGACGAGGCCGACGAGATGCTCGACCTCGGCTTCCTGCCCGATATCGAACGCATCCTCACGATGGTCCCGGACAAGCGCCAGACCATGCTGTTCTCGGCCACCATGCCGGGACCGATCATCACCCTGGCGCGCACCTTCCTCACCCGCCCCACCCACATCAGGGCCGAGGAACCGTCCGATTCGGCCGTGCACGACCGCACCGCGCAGTTCGTCTACCGCGCGCACGCGCTGGACAAGAGCGAACTCATCGCCAAGGTGCTGCAGGCCGAGAGCCGCGGCGCGACCATGATCTTCACCAGGACCAAGCGCACCGCGCAGAAGGTCGCCGACGAACTCGCCGACCGCGGTTTCGCCGTCGGCGCGGTGCACGGCGACCTCGGTCAGATCGCGCGCGAGAAAGCGCTCACCAAATTCCGCAAGGGCGTCATCGACGTGCTCGTCGCCACCGACGTGGCCGCGCGCGGCATCGACATCGACGACGTCACCCACGTCGTGAACTACCAGTGCCCCGAGGACGAGAAGACCTACGTGCACCGCATCGGCCGCACCGGTCGCGCGGGCCGCACCGGTGTCGCGGTCACCCTCATCGACTGGGACGAACTCAACCGCTGGGCCGGAATCAACACCGCGCTCGGCCTCGGCATCCCCGACCCCGTCGAAACCTATTCGCGCTCCCCGCACCTGTTCTCCGACCTCGGCATCCCCGAAGGCGCGACCGGGACCGTGCGCAAGGCGCGACAGGAACGCGACGCGGACGCCACCGTCGAGGAGCGGCCGGCGCGCGCCCCGCGCAAACGCAACCGCAGGCGCACCCGCGCCGGTCAGCCGATCGAGGGCGGGCCGGTCACCGGGGTGGAGCCCGACGGCGGCGAGGTTTCGCCGTCGGAGCGGGTCGTGTCCGGTGAGTCGGAGTCCGAGGAAGGCGGGCGTCCGCGGCGGCGCCGTCGTCGCCGGAAGGGGAACGCCGAGCGGGATACGGCGGTCACCGAGTCGGGTCGGAGCGAGGACGAGTCCGCGGCTGTCGAAGCGGCGGATGATGCGACAGCGCACCGCGACGATGATCCGACAGCGCACGGCGACACAACGACGAGCGGCGCGGCGACGCCGGAAAGTGACGCGTCCGATACCACGGATTCCGAGGCGGCGCAGAAGCCACGTAGGCGACGCACGCGCAGGAATTCGGAGGCCGACACCACCGTGAACGGGCATCAGTACACCGATGCACCGGCAGCCGAAGCGGACACCGCGACCGGTCGATCCACCGCGTCGGGGGCGGACCGTGTCGAAGCATCCGAACCCGCGGCGGCGGGATCCGGGGATGTGACAACGTCCACGGCTACTTCCGCGATGACGGCGCCCGCCGAGATCGCAGCATCCGTCGAGCCCGCCGCAAGTACGACGTTCGCCGAACCAGCTACGCGAACGACATCCTCCGCACCCGCCACGGGGGCAACCACGGCCGCAGGGGCGCCCGAGCCCGCCGCCGGCACGACGTCTGCCGATATGACCACCGGTACGACGCCGTCCGAATCGGCCGACGGAGAGACATCCACGGGTACCGCTTTGGGAGTGGCTTCCACCGACGCCTCGTCTGTGACAGATTCCACACCGGTTGCATCGGAGGCCGCGGCACCGCCGCGGCGCCGCACGCGCAAGAAGGCGGTCGTCACCTCGGACGCGGAGACGGCGGTGAACGGCGACTCCGCGACCACCGTCGACGCTGCCGCGACGAACGGGGCGGAAGGCTCCGTTGCCACCGACTCGGCCGAGCCCGTAGCCGACAAGCCGGTCCGCAAACGCGCCCCTCGCAAGAGCGCCGCCGCGACCGTCACGCCGAACGCAACCGGTGCGAACTCCACCGACGATGGGGCAACGGCGGAGGAGACCGTCGAGAAGCCGACCCGGCGACGGACCCGCAAGACCGCGACCACCGAGGAGCCGAGCGCGGACACCGCGCCCGCGGCGGCCGCGGCCGAGGAGAAGCCGACCCGACGGCGCACCCGCAAGACGGCGGAGGCCACCGAAGCGAACGGCGAGGAGACACCCGCGCCCAAGCGAACCAGGCGCCGCAAGGCCGACGTCACCGAGGACACCACCAACGGTGACCACGTCCCGAACGGCGCCGCCGACGAAGCGCACCGCGTCACGTTCTCGGCGGCCGCTTCGGCCTGATCCAAGGCTTCGTCCGCCCCATCGGGAACGGACGAATCCGCCCCGCACACCTGTGGACTGTCGACATTCCGGTCGACAGTCCACAGGCGTATCGGCACGGTCCCGACACCCACACAGCGGCTCGCGAGACCGTCCCGTGTGCCCTTCGCTCGAGCGGTCCGGCTGTCCGACCACGAACAGCACACGGCGGTCGGCCCGCAGCAACCCGACCGATCGAGCCGGGCCTGCGGCACGCTGTGCGGCCACGAACGGCGCACCGTGGTCGGCTCGACGACGGCGACCAGCAGCGGCTCGGGGGTGACGCAGCACGGGATTCCGCCGGAAAGGTGACCGGTTCGGGGGGATTCGGGAGATCGACTACCCTCGCAGGCGTGCTCGCACCTGAGCGGCGGACGCGCGCCGATATCATCTTCGCAGTCGCGATCGCCGTTGTCGTGTCCATGACCGCGCTGGTGGTGTGGGCGCGCGGCGACGCGACGGGGACCGAGTCGGTGACGGCGTCGACGCCGGTGACGGCCCCGCCGACGGCGGAGGGGGTGCCCGCGAGTCTGCGGGAGTTGTGGCACGCGGAGGATGGGGCGAGCAAGCGGGCATTGGTGTCGGCCGGGGTGGTGGTCACCGCGCAGGACGGCACGGTCTCGGGGCGTGATCCGCGCACCGGCGAGCAGGTGTGGCATTACCGGCGGGATATGCCGTTGTGCGGGGTGGAGTCGCAGTTCTCCATGGTGCTCGCGGTGTACCGGGACGAACGCGGGTGCAGTCAGACCACGTTGCTCGCGGGTGACTCGGGTGCGCGGCGCACCGCGCGCAGCAGCTACATGGATGCCACGGTGCGTTTGTCGGTGGACGGCACTTACGCGCTGGCGCAGGGGCCGCGGCGGCTGGAGATGTGGCGGTCGGATCTGGTGCGCACGATCGAGTACGGGTTCGTCGACGCGCAGGTCAATGCGAAGACCCAGCCGCGCAAGGGCTGCGATCTGCTGTCCTCGGCCTCGAATCCGTCCCGGCTCGCGGTGTTGGAGCGGTGTCCCGATGATCCCGCCGATCGTTTGACCGTGCTCAACCCGGTGCCGAAGGACAACACGGTGCCCGAGGAGTACGGCTCGCATGTGCTCTCCGGCGGCGGCGCGGACTCCCGTGACGCGCGTGTGCTCGCGGTCTCGGACACCAGGATCCTGGTGTATCTGCCAGAGGCGAGCGCGCAGGGCGGCAGCGAGACGGTGCCCGCACGGCTGGCGGTGTACGACGCGAACGGGAATCCGCTGGTCAACCACCGCTTGCTCGCGCCGCTGACCGCCACGGCCGAGGTCACCAAACTGGGTTCTACCTACTTCCTGTTCACCGGCGAGACGCTGCTCGCCTTGAACGGCAGCACCTTCGACCCGCTGTGGAATCTGGGCGAGGTGCTCGGCACCCCGGCGATGATGGCCGGTTCGCTGCTGGTCCCGGTGACCGGCGGCATCGCGGCGATCGATCCGGCGACGGGGACGGCTTCGGCGAATATCCCGGTCGATCGCGCGGGCCACGACGGCTCCCCGCTCGCGCTCGCGGTCATCGGCGGCGTCGTGCTGGAGAAACGCGGGAGCACCATCCACGCGCTGGGGTGACGCGGGCATGATGGACGGCATGTCCGGAATCGACGATGCGAGGGTCGTATTGCTGCGCCACGGTGAAACCGCCTGGTCGAAGCTGCGCAGGCACACCGGCCGCACAGATGTGCCGTTGACGGAGTCCGGGGAGGAGCAGGCGGTGGCCGCGGGTCCGCTGCTCGCCGAACTCGGGCTGCGTGATCCGCTGGTCCGCACCAGTCCGCGCCGCCGCGCGGTGCACACCGCCGAGTTGGCTGGTCTGAAAGGCGCGGTGGTGGACGAGGATCTGGCGGAGTGGGACTACGGCGACTACGAGGGGGCAACCACGCCGCAGATCCGCGAACAGGCCCCCGATTGGACGATCTTCACCGGCGCGGTGCCCGGCGGCGAGTCGGCCGAGCAGGTGGGTGCACGCGCCGACCGGGTGCTCGCCTCGGTCGCGGCGGTGTTGCCGGAACGCGACGCGGTGCTGGTCGGGCACGGGCATTTCTCTCGTGTGCTGATCGCGCGGTGGGCCGAGTTGGCGGTGCGCGAGGGTCGCCGTTTCGCCATGTCGACGGCGGCGGCGAGTGTGCTCGGCTACGAGCACGGCGGCCGAACGATACTGGCGCACAACCTGACCGCACGGACACAGGGGTGAGCGTGATGCCGTTGCACGCCGAGATCCGGCGCGCCGTCGAATCCGATGTGCCCGCACTGGTGGAACTCGTACACGATCTCGCCGCGTACGAAAAGGCTTCCGAGCAGTGCACTCTCACCGTCGAGCAGTTGCGTGCCGCGCTGTTCGGTTCCGCGCCCGCGCTTTTCGCGCATGTGGTCGCCGACGAGTCAGGGGTGGCCGGATGCGCGATCTGGTTCCTGAACTACTCGACCTGGAACGGCGTGCACGGAATCTACCTGGAGGACTTGTACGTCCGGCCGGAAAGGCGTGGGCGTGGCTATGGGAAGGCGCTGCTCGCGGCGCTGGCGGCGGAGGCGGTGGCCGAGGGGTACAGCCGGGTCGACTGGTCGGTGCTGACCTGGAACACGCCGTCGATCGAGTTCTACCGGTCCATCGGCGCGGTGGGTCAGGACGAGTGGATCGGCTACCGGCTCACCGGTTCCGCACTGCGCGCGCTGGCCGCGCAGTCACGCTGAGGTCTTGGTGAGTTGTACGGTGGGACAGGATGTTCCGCCGTCGAAGGTCGAGGTAGAGGATGCAGGTCACGATCCCGGACGGCTGGCCGGACACCGTCGGGGACGCGATCGCGGTGCAGGACTCGCTGCGCCCGCTGGTCGATGCCACCGATCCGAGGCCGCCGGATTTCCGCACCATCGCAGGCATCGATTCGGCCTATGACGAGTCGGGGCTGGTCGCGGCCGCCGCCGTGGTGCTAGAGGCGCCGACCTGGCAGACCGCCACCACATCGGTGGCCATCGGCGAGGCGAGCTTCCCGTACGTGCCCGGTTTGTTGGCTTTCCGCGAACTGCCGACAGCGTTGGCGGCGCTCGAACAACTCGACGCCACACCGGATCTGCTGATCTGCGACGGTCAGGGACTGGCGCATCCGCGACGGTTCGGACTCGCGTGCCACCTCGGGATTCTGGCGGGCATCCCGACCATCGGCGTGGCGAAGAACGCTTGGGGCGACTACACCGATCCGGGTCCGCAGCGCGGCGCCCGCGGCGATATCCGGATCGACGGCGAGGTGGTCGGTCGGGTGTTGCGGACCAGGACCGGAGTGCGACCGCTGTTCGTGTCGGTGGGACATCTCGTCGACCTCGACACCGCGTGCGAGCAGGTGCTCGCGCTCACCCCGCACTACCGCCAGCCGGAGACCACGAGGCAGGCCGATCAGATGTGCCGCAGGGCGTTGCGCGACGCGGTCGCGCGCAGGCAGCGCACGCTCGGCGCCGCCGGTTGAGTCAGTCGAGGTCGGCGCCGTATTCGCTGGCCATCCACCGGGTGGAGGCCGGTGCGAAAAGCAGGACGAGCGCGGCGATCACGACCACGCCGAGCAGCGCGCCGTAGACCGGCTGGTGGGAGTCGGTGAGCAGCGACCAGGTGACCGGGAGCAGCAGGATCTGGGCGATGGTTGCGATGGCGCGACCCCACCGGTACCCGAGCAGCAGTCCGATGCCCGCCGCGAGCACCGCACCGCCGAGGATGCCGAACCACGCGGCGGTGCCGTAGCCGCTGGCCTGGCTCTGGTCGTGGCCGAGCAGTCCGCGCACCACGAGCACGACGGCGACGATCACCGCGATCGCGCCTTCGAGCGCCACGAGTCCGCCCGCGCCACGCACCGTCACGGGCACCCCGCCCACTGTGTTCTCGCCACTGTCGACCACGCGCCCCAGCCTACGAGTACGCGCGGCCCGCGCGCGGTGGCGGGGAGGTGGAGCCGATTAGGCTGCCACCGTGCGGACGCTGCTGATCGTGAATCCGAATGCCACCTCGACGACGCCTGCGACCAGGGATCTGCTGGCGCACGCGCTGGAGAGCCGCACTCAGCTCACGGTCGCGCACACCCAGCACCGAGGGCATGCGGCGGAGTTGGCGCAGTGGGCATCGACCAACGAGATGGACCTGATCGTGGTGCACGGCGGCGACGGCACGGTGAACGAGACGATCAACGGTTTCCTGCCGCTGCCCGAACTCGACGACGGCGGCGCCTGGCTGCCGCGCCTGGGCGTGATTCCCGGCGGTTCGGCGAATGTGTTCGCGCGGGCGCTCGGAATTTCTCCCGACCCGGTCACGGCGACGAATCAGTTGATCGACCTGTTGACCTTGGAGGGCGATCGCCGGATCGGGCTCGGGCTGGCCGACGATCGCTGGTTCACCTTCAGCGCGGGCGTCGGGCTCGACGCGGATGTGTGCGAGGCGATCGACGCGGGTCGCGCCAATGGGCACCCGGCCACACCCGCCCGCTATATTCGAACAACTGTGCGACAATTTTTCCGGGCAAAGCGGAAGGAGCCGACCGTGCGGATCGAAATACCCGGATTCGACCCGGTCGACGAGGTCCATTACGCCTTCATAACGAACGCGAGCCCGTGGACGTACCTGAACTCGACGCCGGTGCACACCAATCCCGGCACCACGTTCGAGACCGGGCTCGGCGTGTTCGCCGTACGGTCGATGGCGGTCCTGCCAACCCTGGCGCTCTCCCGCCAGCTCCTGATGCCCGACGGAAATCCCAAGGCGCGCAATTTATTTCGTGAGGACGACGTGCCGTCGGCGCGTGTCGAGACGACCGAGCCGATCGGTCTGCAAATCGACGGCGACTTTATCGGCAAGCGAAACGTGGTGGATTTCACCTCGGTGCCGGACGTGCTGGAGGTCGTCGCTCCGCGGCCGCGGCGATGAGGACACTTCACAAAAAACCCGGTAGTTGTGCTGCGAAAACCCGGTAGACCGAGTACAAAGGACCGGGCAGGTTCCCCCATGTGGGGACTCTCAGAGCGTGAGCTTCCCCACGGTGCGCCGTAGACCTATTGACATCTACGGTGTTCGTGAAAGCATTCACAAGCAACCGTGCGGAAACATTCAAGTCGCACAAGTGAACGAACCACAAACCGTCGGCGCCCTTTGCGGCGCCCAGTAAAGGAGCAGAGGATAATGGACTGGCGCCACAAGGCCATCTGTCGCGACGAGGACCCCGAGCTGTTCTTCCCGGTGGGTAACAGCGGTCCTGCGCTCGCGCAGATTGCCGATGCCAAGCTGGTCTGCGCTCGCTGCCCCGTTACCGCCGACTGCCTGTCCTGGGCCCTGAAGTCCGGGCAGGATGCCGGCGTGTGGGGCGGTATGAGCGAGGACGAGCGCCGTGCGCTCAAGCGTCGCAACGCGCGCACTCGCACACGCACC
Source organism: Nocardia bovistercoris (assembly GCF_015674855.1). Taxonomy (GTDB): domain Bacteria; phylum Actinomycetota; class Actinomycetes; order Mycobacteriales; family Mycobacteriaceae; genus Nocardia; species Nocardia bovistercoris. The sequence goes on from NZ_JADMLG010000002.1 coordinate 320,139, forward strand.
GTCGTCTGATTTCGACGACGGCGTTGCCGGACCATTCAGCCCGGCCCGGCAACGCATTTCGGCCCGGCACCCGCGAGGTGCCGGGCTCAATTTGTTTTCGGACGGGAATTACCGCCGCGCGCGAATCCGCGAACCGTGAATCCGAAGAATCCGGCAGCGCACAGAATCCGGCAATGCGGACTTCGATGCGGATGGCGCGGGCGGTTTTTCGCGTTCAGCGCGCCGAACGGCGGCCGAGCGGAACCCGAAGCACCGCATCGGTACCGACGTCGGCGCCGGGGTGTAATCCGATCGAACCGCCCAATTCCGCGGTGACGAGCGTGCGAACGATCTGCAATCCCAGCCGATCCGAGGCCTCGAGACTGAAACCGGGCGGCAATCCGCGTCCGTCGTCACTGATGATCACGTCGAGCCAGCGCGCCGACCGCTCGGAACGTATTGTGACGGTGCCGTTCTCGCCCGAATCGAAGGCGTGCTCGATGGCGTTCTGCACCAACTCTGTGAGAACCATCACCAATGGCGTCGCGCGTTCGGCGGAGAACACGCCGAGCGAACCCGCCCGGCGCACCTTGATTCTCGTGGTGTGCACGGTAGCGACATCGGCCATGATCGGCAGCAGGCGATCCACGACTTCGTCGAGATCGACCTCCTCGTCCACCGACATCGACAGCATCTCGTGCACCGACGCGATCGAGGTGACGCGGCGCACCGACTCGGTGAGCGCGACCTGCGCCTCCTCGTTCTCGGTGCGCCTGGCCTGCAACCGCAGCAGCGCGGCCACCGTCTGCAGATTGTTCTTGACCCGGTGGTGGATCTCCCGGATGGTGGCGTCCTTGCTGAGCAGCGCGCGATCGCGGCGCTTGACCTCGGTGACGTCGCGGACCAGCACCGCCGCACCCGCGAGTTCACCGTGCGGGCGCAGCACCAGCGTGCGCAACAGCACCGTGGCGCCGCGCGCCTCCACCTCCATGCGCCTGCCGGTGCGACCCGCGAGCGCGGCCTGGATGTCGCCGACCACCTCCTGCGCGTCGAAGGGGTCGGTGATCAGCGAGCGCGTGGTGATCGCGAGATCCTGGCCCGCCAGATCGGCCTGCAGGCCCATCCGGTGATACGCCGACAGCGCGTTCGGACTCGCGTAGACCACGATGCCCTCGGTGTCGAGCCGGATGAAACCGTCGCCCGCGCGCGGACTGGAGTGCGTGGCGGCCCGATCCTCCGGGGTCGGGAACGAGCCGTCGGCGATCATCTGGCACAGATCGTCCGCGCAGGCCACGTAGGCGATCTCCAAGGTGGAGCGCACCCGAGAGCGCTGCACGTCGGTGTCGCGGCTCAGCACCGCGATCACATCGTCGCCGCAGCGCACCGGGATGGCCTCGCGAATGGCGTGCACCGGATACGGGTGGTAGACGCCCTTGGATTCGATATCGCTGTCGGAGCGGACGACCGTGCCGGTGGTCAACGCCTCGAAGACCTGCGGGTGCTCCTCGCGCAAAGCGCTTGTCCCCACCTTGTCCTCGATGTGGGCCGTCGACGCGGTGGTCGGGCGACACTGAGCGACACAGACCACGTCGGCGCCGTCCACGATCGGACCTGCGCCGACCCACAGCAGCAGATCGGCGAACGACAGATCCGCGAGCAACTGCCAATCACCCACCACCCGCTGTAAGTGGTCGACGGCGACGCCGGGTAGGTCGGTGTGTTCGGCGAGTAGCTCACTCAGTGTCGACACGTCGGATCCGCCGTTTCGTTCAGGAGATGACGGCGATCAGATCGCCCTGCTGTAGCACCTGGCCGGGCTCGACGGCGATCGAGGTGATCTCGCCCTCGACCTCGGTGAGCACCGGGATCTCCATCTTCATCGATTCCAGCAGCACCAGAGTCTGGTCGAGGCGCACCGTGTCACCCACGGCGACCTCGACCGTGAGGACCGTGGACACCATCTCCGCGCGCACTTCTTCAGCCATGACACCCCATTCGTTCGTCGTCGATTCGGCCTTAAGTATCCGCTGACGGTACAGCCAACCACACGTGGAAGAATGTTCTTCGTTCAGATGTGGTCCCCGCACCGTCGGGGAGGATCCGGAGGTCTACCGAATGGGTAAGCGCGGACGTAAGAAGCGCAGCCGCAAGGGAAATGCGGCCAATCACGGCAAGCGTCCCAACGCCTGAGTCGCGCCGGGAACATCGAGCGGCCCGCACCTCCTACTCGGAGCTGCGGGCCGCTCGGTGTTCGGGCTGACGCGGTTCGAGCTGAAACAGTCCGGCCGACACAGCCGGGCTAACTCTCGGTGGTCTCGATCCTGGTGATGGTGACCGACTTACGGATCTCGAGGGTCAGCCGGTCGCGCAGCGCGTCGGGCGCGCGATCGCCGCCGCACTTGCGGCTCAACAGATCCTTGACCTTCTCCTCGATGCCGTACGCCTCGATACAGGGCGAGCAGTGGTCCATGTGGTGCCGCAGCCGCTCCCGCGTCGCCTCGTCGCATTCGCCGTCGAGCATCAGCCAGACATCCGCGAGCACCGCCGTGCAATCGAGCTCCGTATCGGGGTCCCGCTCGCTCACTGCTTGACCTCCTGGCGATCACTCCGGTTGAACCCGCGCTCGCGCGCCACATCGGCGAGCAAACCCTTCAACTGCTTGCGGCCGCGGTGCAGCCGAGACATCACCGTACCGATAGGAGTGCCCATGATGTCGGCTATCTCCTTGTACGGGAACCCTTCGACATCGGCGTAGTACACCGCCATCCGGAATTCCTCCGGCAATTCCTGCAACGCGGACTTGATGTCGTCGTCGGGCAGCGCGTCGAGTGCTTCCACCTCGGCCGAACGCAGGCCCGTCGAACTGTGCTCGGCGGTGGCGGCCAACTGCCAGTCGGTGATCTCGTCGGTGGGGTACTGCGCGGGCTGGCGCTGCTTCTTGCGATAGGAGTTGATGTAGGTGTTGGTCAGGATCCGATAGAGCCAGGCACGCAGGTTGGTGCCCTCCTTGAAGGATTTGAAGCCCTGGAATGCCTTCACATAGGTTTCCTGGACCAGATCCTCGGCGTCGGCGGGATTGCGCGTCATGCGCAGCGCCGCGCCGTAGAGCTGGTCGAGCAGCGGGAGCGCATCGCGCTCGAACCGCCGGGCCAGTCCGGCCTCGTCGGCCGGGGCCGCCGCGTCATCGTCGAGCGCGCGGCCGAGCGTGTCCTCGGTCACCGCGTCATCGTCGCTCGTCACACCTGTCCCTTCGATCGGCGTACCTGCCAAATCTACCGGCAAGTTCGGATCGGCGGATGAGCGCGGGTGGTACGGCCCTGTCGCGGGCGACACCGGGCGTTCGTCGAGCAGTACTGGCACCGACATCTCTCCTTCACGTCGTGCGGGCCGGGTCGCGCGGATTGGCTGTCGCCGCCGAGCTGTGGCCTTCCGCGCGTCGTCTATTCGCATGCAACAGGAGTGGCCCCCGCCGTGTTCCCGCACCGGCCGTGCGCGCGGCGTCGGCGCGTGAATCGGTGGCGGCCACGGGTACCCGGGTCGCTAGAGTGGCCGCCATGGCAGGCGCTTCGACCCCCGCGATCCGCACGCTGACCGCGGCGAAGATCCCCCACCGGGTGCATTCCTACACCCACGATCCGCGCAGCGACTCCTACGGCGCCGAAGCCGTCGACGCGCTGGCCGCCGACCTCGGACTCGCGGCCGCGCAGATCTTCAAGACCTTGGTCATCGAGTTGTCCACCGGCGCACTGGCGGTCGCGGTGCTGCCGGTGCCCGACTCGCTGTCGCTCAAGGCCGCGGCGGCGGCGCTCGGCGCGCCGAAGGCGGCGATGGCGGACAAGGTCAAAGCCGAACGCGCCACCGGGTATGTGCTCGGCGGCATATCGCCGCTCGGGCAGCGCAAATCGCTGCCGACGGTGGTCGACGCCTCGGCGCTGAACTGGGAGCGAATCCTGTGCAGCGCGGGCAAGCGGGGTCTCGAGATCGATCTCGCGCCCGCCGACCTGATCGCGACCACGGCGGCGGTCACCGCGCAGATCACCGCGTAGACACCGAGGTGCGGCCCGCCATCGCAAGGCCGGGCCATCGGACAACTCCGCGGCGAAAGCCGATACGAGGACCGGCCCATTCCACGCCGAGACATCCGAGTGGTCGAACCATTCGATGGGTGAACCATCCGAGGGCGGTGGCCGCGACGAATGCATTACGGCGCCGACCGGTAGCACCGTCGCGCGCCGCGACAAACCGTCCGGCTCGACCGCTCCGACTCGAGGATGTGATGCGAATGTCCACGCTCCGCCCGCGCACCGTCACCGTCGCTCTCATCGGCGCCGCGGTATTCGGCCTCGGCGCGACGATCACGGCGACACCCGCCGTCGCCGCGCCCTACGCACCGGCTCCCGCGTGGTTCGACGGTCCTTTCACCGGACCGAACGCGGCGCAGGACCCGCAGCGCGACCAGCGGGCCCAGAAGGCGGAAGACCTGGGTGGGACGGTGGTCTCCGAGGTCATCGACCTGGTCACCGGCGTCGTCACCTGCGGTATCAACATCGCGACCGACAGCGTGAAGTGCAGGCTCTGAAGCCCGTTACAGCAGGCTGATCTGCTCGGCCCGGTCCGCGCCCGTCCCGTCGACGGCGCTCAACAGTTCAGGGCCGTTGTTCTTGACGCTGTTCACCAGGGTGGGAACCGGTCGCGCCACGATGTGCGCGACCGTTTCCGGTTTCGGCGTCTCCAGGAGTTCGGCGGGGGCGGGGCGGTCGGGGTCGAGCCAGGCGTCCCAGTGTTCGCGCGGCATCGGCAGCGGCATCCGGTCGTGGATCTTCGTCAGATCGCCGACGGCGTCGGTGGTGAGGATCGTGCACGAGAGCAGCGGGTCCGAATCCGGCAGCGCGCGGTCGCGCCAGATCGACCACAGGCCGGCCATGTAGAGACGCCCACCGTCGGCGTCGGCCATGTAGTAGGGGTGCTTGACCGGTTTCCCTTTTCCGGCGGCCGGTTCCACGATCCACTCGTACCAGCCGTCCATGGGCACCAGGCAGCGGCGGTATTTGACCGCGTCACGGAAGGACGGGGTGGTCGCGGCCTTGTCCGCGCGCGCGTTGAACAGCGGTTTGCCCTTCACCGGGACGCCCGGTTCGGCGACCTTCGTCCAGACCGGTATCAGTCCCCAGCGCATGCGCCGCAGGCGCAGTCGCGGGTCGTCGTCGGGGTGCTCGCGGTCGTGGCGTTCCACGACCGTCAGCACCTGCGTGGTCGGCGCCACGTTGTAGTTGGCGAAGGCGCCGGAATCGCCGCCCGAGGTCTCGGTCTCGTCGACGGCGTCGAGTTCGATCGCCAGCCTGCCCGGATTCGTGGTCGTGGCATAACGTCCGCACATGGGTCCCATGCTGCCACCGGCGAGCGATCCGGGTCGGGAGCAATCGGGGCATACTGGTGACTAGGTGAGAGTTTTGACTTAGCATTCTCTCAACGACGCTCTGCTCACGAAGACGCATCGGCGCGCCCATCGTCCCGGTTCGCGCACCGACCGGCCGCACCACAGGCAAGAGGAGATACCCACCGTGACAACCACCGAGACCACATCCGCCGCAGCCGACACGGCGCTACAGTCGGTCGATCCGGCCACGGGCGCGGTCATCGCCACCTACACCGTCGCCGACGAGGCCGCGGTGCGCGCGGCCGTCGCCAAGGCCCGCACCGCGGCCGACACCTGGGGTTCGCTGAGCTTCGACGACCGCCGCCGATACCTGCTGCGCTGGTCGAGCCGCCTGGTCGCGGACTCGAAGGAATTCTGCGAACTCATCCACAAGGAGAACGGCAAGCCCGTCGACGACGCGTTCCTCGAACTGATGCTCGCCCTCGAGCACATCACGTGGGCGGCCAAGAACGCCGGGAAGCTGCTGTCGCCGAAGAAGATCTCCCCCGGCGCGCTGATGGCCAACTTCTCGGCCCGCCTCGAACAGCGCCCGCTCGGCGTCGTCGGCGTCATCGGCCCGTGGAACTACCCCGTCTATACCCCCAACGGCTCCATCGCCTACGCGCTCGCGGCCGGGAACACCGTGGTGTTCAAGCCGAGCGAATACTCCACCGGCATCGGCAACTTCCTCGCCGACGCGTTCAAGAAGGCCAATCCCGACCTGCCCGAAGGCGTCTTCGAAACCGTCAACGGCTTCGGCGCGACCGGCGCCGCGCTGGTCGGATCCGGCGTGGACAAGATCGCGTTCACCGGATCCACCAAGACCGGCAAGCGCATCATGGCCGACGCCGCCGCGACCCTGACCCCCGTGCTGCTGGAATGCGGCGGCAAGGACGCGGTGATCGTGGCCGCCGACGCCGACGTGAAGGCCGCCGCCGACGCCGTCGCCTGGGGCGCCACCGCCAACAGCGGCCAGACCTGCGCCGGAGTGGAACGCGTCTACGTCGACCGCTCGGTGCGCGACGAATTCGTCGCCGAGGTCAAGCGCATCCTCAGCGAGGTCAAGCCGGGTTCCGACGACAAGGCCTCCTACGGCCCGATGACCATGCCGAGCCAGATCGACATCGTGCGCCGCCACATCGATGACGCGCTCGCGCACGGCGGCACCGCCGTACTCGGCGGACCGGACTCGATCAAGGGGCCTTTCATCGAACCGGTCGTGCTGCTCGACGTGGACGAGAACTCCGAGGCGGTCGCCGAGGAGACCTTCGGGCCCACCGTCACCATCCGCACCGTCGACGGCGTCGACGAGGCCGTCGAACTGGCCAACAAGTCCGTCTACGGCCTGTCCTCGGCGGTCTTCTCCAAGAGCCACGGCCTCGCCATCGCGCGCAGGCTGCGCGTCGGCGCCACCTCGGTCAACTCCGTGCTGGCCTTCGCCGCCATCGCGGGCCTGCCCTTCGGCGGCGTCGGCGACTCCGGCATCGGCCGCATCCACGGCGAACCGGGCCTGCGGGAATTCACCCGCCCGCATTCCATCGCGGAACAGAAGTTCACCATCCCCGGCATGGCGCTGCTGAGCTATGCGCGCACCGACTCGACCATGGGCCTGCTGCGCAAGATGGTCCCGTTCCTCTACGGTCGCCACAAGTAGCCACGACGCCACACCCTCGGGTCTCGAATCACCCATCGGTTCGCGACCGCCCGCGTGTCCGGTCCGGGCATGGGCGAAGATGGACCCGTGACTTTCTGGCCAGCGCCCCACGTCGATACCCCCGTCCACGCGACCGTCACCCTGCCCGGATCCAAATCGATCACCAACCGCGCGCTGATCCTGGCCGCGCTGGCCGACGGGCCGTCGACGATCACCGGGGCGCTGCGCAGTCGCGACACCGATCTGATGATCGGGGCGCTACGGGCGCTCGGGGCGCGGATCGACGGCGCGGCCGCCGAGTTGACCGTGACACCGGTCGCGCTCGGCGGCGGTGCGGTGGACTGCGGGCTGGCGGGCACGGTCATGCGGTTCCTGCCGCCGGTGGCGACGCTGGCGGCGGGCGATGTGGCCTTCGACGGCGACCCGCAGGCCAGGGCCCGCCCGCTGCGCACCATTCTGGACGCGCTGCGCGGCCTCGGCGCCGACATCGACGGCGACGCGCTGCCCTTCGTCGTACACGGCAAGGGCGCGCTGCGCGGCGGCGCCGTGACCATCGACGCCTCCGGTTCCTCCCAGTTCGTCTCCGGGCTGCTGCTGTCGGCGGCCCGCTTCGAAGAGGGCCTCACGGTCAACCACGACGGCAAAGCGCTGCCGTCCATGCCGCATATCGAGATGACCGTGGAAATGCTGCGACGGGCCGATGTGAAGGTGCAGGCGCCCGCCGACAGCCGCAGGGCCCAGACCTGGGTGGTGGAACCCGGCCCGATTCGCGCGGTCGACTGGGAGATCGAACCCGACCTGTCCAACGCGACGCCGTTCCTGGCGGCGGCGGCCGTCACCGGCGGCGAACTCAGCATCCCGCACTGGCCGCGGCTGACCACCCAACCCGGCGATGTCATCCGCGAGATCCTGGTCCGCATGGGCGCCGAAGCCCGCGTCTTCGACGGCGTGCTCACCGTGCGCGGCCCGGAACGGCTCGCGGGCATCGACATCGACCTGCACGACGTGGGCGAGCTGACGCCGACGGTGGCCGCGCTGGCCGCCCTCGCGGATTCCCCGTCCTGGCTGCGCGGCATCGCCCACCTGCGCGGTCACGAGACCGACCGGCTGGCCGCGCTGTCCACCGAGATCAACCGGCTCGGCGGCCGGGTCACCGAGACCGAGGACGGCCTGGAGATCGTGCCCGCCGAACTGCACGGCGGCCGCTGGCACTCCTACGCCGACCACCGCATGGCGACCGCGGGCGCGATCCTCGGCCTGCGTGTTCCCGATATCGAGATCGAGGACATCGGCACCACCGCCAAGACCCTGCCGAACTTCGTGACCCTGTGGGAGCGGATGCTCGACCCCGCGCCCGCCGATCACGGAGCGGCCCGCTGAGACCCGCCGGCGTGACCGGCTCGACGTCGCGCCTTGCCGAATGCGGGCACGGTCCGGTGGGAGTGTCCGGACGCGGCACCGCGGAAGCGCCGGGACGCGCCGCGACACGACCGGCTGGACACGGCACTGTGGGAGCGCCGAGGCGCGAGATCGGCGCGGCGGGGCAACGCGCGGCAGGCGCGCGCGTGAAGGCGTCGCGGTGAGTCGGGGGCGGGCGGCGGCCAGTTACGACGAGTCGGATGTGCGGGTGCGGGCGGGGCGCGGGTCGCGGCCGCGCACCAAGACCAGGCCGAGTCATCGCGATGCCGAGCCCGCCATGGTGGTTTCGGTGGATCGCGGGCGGTGGGGTTGTGTGCTCGACGGCGATCCGGACCGTCACCTCGTCGCCATGCGCGCCCGTGAGCTCGGCCGGACGCCGGTGGTGGTCGGCGATCAGGTCGACGTGGTCGGCGATCTGTCCGGTAAGCCGGATACCTTGGCGCGCATCGTTCGGGTCGCCGATCGGAGCACGGTGCTGCGCCGCACCGCCGACGACACCGACCCGTTCGAGCGGATCGTGGTCGCCAACGCCGAACGGTTGTTCATCGTGGTCGCGCTCGCCGATCCGCCGCCGCGCACCGGATTCGTCGAACGCGCCATGGTCGCGGCCTATGCGGGCGGGCTGCACCCGGTGCTGTGCCTCACCAAACACGATCTCGCGGCCGACTCCGAATTCGCCTCCGCCTTCGACGATCTCGACCTCACCATCGTCCACGCCGGCATCGAGGACCCGATCGAACCGGTCACCGACCTGGTCTCGGGCGGGCTCACCGCCTTCATCGGCCACTCCGGCGTCGGCAAGTCGACCCTGGTGAATCGCCTTGTCCCGGAAGCGGATCGGGCGGTCGGCGCGGTATCCGGGGTGGGCAAGGGCAAGCACACCTCGACCCAGTCGGTGGCGCTGGCGCTGCCCGGCGGCGGCTGGGTGATCGACACCCCGGGCGTGCGCTCCTTCGGCCTGGCCCACATCACCCCCGACGACGTCATCGCCGCCTTCGACGACCTCGCCGACGCCATCGAGAACTGCCCGCGCGGCTGCACCCACCTCGGCCCGCCCACCGACCCGGAATGCGCACTCGACGACCTCCCCGGCAAACAACGCCGAGTAGCCGCCATCCGCCTACTCCTCACCGCGTTGAACTCCAACGACCCGTGGTGAGAACCGCGGCGGTGCGACCGAACCCTAGGCCGGGTCACCCTCGGGGGCGGGACGGCACGGGTTCGGGAATTGCCGTGTGAGGGTGCGCTGTTCGAGGCGGAAGGCGGCTCGGGCGGCGATCAGGGTGCTCACGTAGCGGTACAGGGTGGCGGCGGCGAGAATCGCGCACAGGATCGGTATCCAGAGCTGTTCGTGCCAGCGAACGCCCGCGAGCGCACACAGCGTCAGCAGCGCCGCCGTGACCAGGGTTGCCCTGGTGCAGTATGCGACGGTGCGGCGGATCATCGCGCGGTGTTGGGCGCGCAGGAAGGCGCTGTGCCATTCGTCGGCGGCCGCGGCGCGGGTTCGCGCGTGGTCGGCGGTGGCCGGTGGTAGTTCGGATTCGAGACCGTCGCGCCATCGCCAATATCCGAGTTCGGTGTACGGGACGGTTTCGTCCCGAGATTCCTGCGCGCCCACGGTAAGAAAGGTAGCTGCTGGGTGAACGACGGTGGGGACCGCCCGGTTCGCTCGGTATCCAGCGAACTCGAATCGATGTGGGAACGGCGTGTCCGTACCGTTTTTCGGCCGCAACCCCAACGATTTCGGACGCCACCGTGAAATCGGGCGTCGAACAGCGCTTTCGGCTAACGTGCAGCGCGATTACCCGACAGTGCGCCACCGCGAATCCGCCACGTATGCCGGACCGGATTCCGTCCCGTCCGGTATGCCCGGACAGCCGGGACGGCAAACCCGACGGTTCTCCGAACATCGACCCACAGAGGAAGAATGCGCACGATTCTCGCCACCGCCATCACCGCGGGCGTGCTCATCGCCTGCGGCATCCAGAGCGCGCACGCCGCACCGCATTCCGGCCCGGCGGGCAACACCGCGGGCTCCGCGAATTCCGGTTCCGCACGCAATCCCGCCGATCTGCAATTCCTCGAGCAGATCGACTTCGGCGCGGCCGACTACGCGACCCAGGACGCCGTCCTCGACCTGGCGCGCGCGGAATGCGCATTCCTCGACACCCACGGCAACACCCCGGCCAACCGCACCCGCCTCGCCGAATCCACCCGCAAGGCGGTGCGCTACCCATACCTGTTCCTGGACGCGGCGGTCAAGACCATCTGCCCCTGGCACCGACTCTGACCCGAACACGCCGAAGGCGCCCGCGGAATCCGCGGGCGCCTTCGGCGTTCCGAACCGTCAGGCGCGGCGGCGGCTCTTGGGCGGACGCTTCGACTTCGCCTGCGCCCGAGCCGCTTCGCGGCGTTCCCTACGCGTGGTGCCGGTGCCCTCGTCGCCGTATTCCTGGGCGTCGTTGTGCACGGCAGCGCGACCGCCCTCGTCGGGACCGGCGGGACCCGAATAGCTGTAGCCGCGCGGACTCGACTCCTCGATGCCCTTGGCGCGCAGCGCGGCGGGCGCGGCGCCGTTGGTGGCGGGCGGCTCCTCGGTGGGCAGCGGACGCGGCGCGCTCGCCCCGACCGGCGACCGCAGGCCGGGATCGACCGAAACACCCTGCGGCTGCGGATGCTGCACCTCGACCTGCAAGTTGAACAGGAAGCCGACCGACTCCTCCTTCAACCCGTCAAGCATCGCGGCGAACATGTCGAAACCCTCGCGCTGGTATTCGACCAGCGGATCGCGCTGGGCCATGGCGCGCAGGCCGATGCCCTCCTTGAGATAGTCCATCTCGTAGAGGTGTTCACGCCATTTGCGGTCGAGCACCGACAGCAGTACCTGGCGTTCCAGGTTGCGCATCGACCCGTCGCCCGCGAGCCCGTCGATCTCCTGTTCGCGCTTGTCGTAGGCGGAGTGCGCGTCGTCGAGCAGCGCGTCGGCGAGTTCCTCTTTGGTGAGATCGCCCGCCTCGCCGACCTCGGTCTCGCCGGAGAGTTCCTTGGCGTCCAGGCTCACCGGGTACAGGGTCTTGAGCGCCGTCCACAGCTTGTCCAGATCCCAGTCCTCGACGTAGCCCTCGGCGGTTGCCCCGTCCACGTAGGCGGTGATCACGTCGGTGATCATCTCCTGGACCTGGCCCTCCATGTCCTCGCCGCGCAGGATGCGGTTGCGCTCGCCGTAGATGACGGTGCGCTGCTGGTTCATGACCTCGTCGTATTTGAGGACGTTCTTGCGGATCTCGAAGTTCTGCTGCTCGACCTGGGTCTGCGCGCTCTTGATGGCCTTGGAGACCATCTTGGCCTCGATCGGCACGTCGTCGGGCAGGTTCAGCCTGGTCATGATCGCCTCGAGCGCGGCGCCGTTGAACCGCCGCATCAACTCGTCGCCCAGCGACAGGTAGAACCGCGACTCACCGGGATCGCCCTGGCGGCCGGAGCGACCGCGCAGCTGGTTGTCGATGCGCCGCGACTCGTGCCGCTCTGTGCCGAGCACGTAGAGACCGCCCGCGTCGCGCACCGCGTCGGCGTCCTCCTCGGTCTGCGCCTTGACCTGTTCGAGGGTCGAATGCCAGGCCGACTCGTATTGATCCGGGGTCTCGACGGGGTCGAGGCCCTGTTTGCGCAGCAGGAGGTCGGCGATGATGTCGGGGTTGCCGCCGAGCACGATGTCGGTGCCGCGACCGGCCATATTGGTGGCGACGGTGACCGCGCCGGGCCGACCGGCCTCGGCGATGATCTCGGCTTCCTTCTCGTGGAACTTCGCGTTCAGCACGTTGTGCGGGATGCCGCGCTTGGTGAACTGCTTGGACAGGTATTCCGAACGCTCGACGCTGGTGGTGCCGATCAGGACCGGCTGCCCCTTCTCGTGCCGCTCGGTGACGTCGTCGACGACGGCGGAGAACTTGGCTTCCTCGGTCTTGTAGATCAGGTCGGACTGGTCGGCGCGGACCATCGGCCGGTTGGTCGGGATCGGGACAACGCCGAGGTTGTAGATCGAGTGCAGCTCGGCGGCCTCGGTCTCGGCGGTACCGGTCATACCGGACAGCTTGTCGTAGAGGCGGAAGTAGTTCTGCAGCGTGATCGTGGCCAGGGTCTGGTTCTCCGGCTGGATCTCGACGCCTTCCTTGGCCTCGATCGCCTGGTGCATACCCTCGTTGTAGCGGCGGCCGACCAGGATGCGGCCGGTGAACTCGTCGACGATGATGACCTCGCCGTCGCGGACGATGTAATCCTTGTCGCGGTTGTAGAGTTCCTTGGCCTTGATGGCGTTGTTCAGGTAGCTGACCAGCGGCGAGTTCGCGGCCTCGTACAGATTGTCGATGCCGAGTTGGTCCTCGACGAATTCCACGCCCGCCTCGTGCACGCCGATGGTGCGCTTCTTGATGTCGACCTCGTAGTGCAGGTCCTTCTTCAACAGCGGTGCGATGCGCGCGAATTCGGCGTACCACTTGGAAGAGGCGTCGGCCGGGCCCGAGATGATCAGCGGGGTGCGCGCCTCGTCGATGAGGATGGAGTCGACCTCGTCGACCACCGCGAAGTTGTGCCCGCGCTGCACCAGATCGTCCAGCGAGTGGGTCATGTTGTCGCGCAGGTAGTCGAAGCCGAACTCGTTGTTGGTGCCGTAGGTGATGTCGGCGGCGTAGGACTGGCGGCGCTGGGCCGGGTTCATGCCGCCGAGGATCACGCCGACCTCGAGCCCGAGGAAGCGGTGCACGCGGCCCATCCACTCCGCGTCGCGCTTGGCCAGGTAGTCGTTGACCGTGACCACGTGCACGCCGTCGCCGGACAGCGCGTTGAGGTAGGCGGGCAGCACGCAGGTGAGGGTCTTGCCCTCACCGGTCTTCATCTCGGAGATGTTGCCGAGGTGCAGCGCCGCGCCGCCCATGATCTGCACCTTGTAGTGCTTCTGGTTCAGCACCCGCCAGGACGCCTCGCGGGCCACCGCGAACGCCTCGAGCAGCAGATCGTCGAGCGTCTCGCCCTCGGCGTAGCGCTCCTTGAACTCGTCGGTCTTGGCCCGAAGTTCGGCATCGGTCAGCAGTTCGATCTCGGACCCGAGTGCGAGAACCTCGTCCGCGAGATGGGCCAGCCGCTTGACGATGCGGCCTTCACCAATCCGTAGCAACCTCGTCAGTGTCAGCGCAGGCACGGGTCTCGTCAGTCCTCTGGTCGGTGTGTCATCTGGTTCGGCCCACCCCGGTGGGGGCGGTGCGCGCGTTCGGGTGCGCGGATTCCTCCGGGCCGGCGGAATCTGCGGCACGCTCCATGTTAATGGCGCACCCCTGCACCGCCCGGGCCACCGTACCAACGCAGGCCGTTCCACCTCACCGTACTCGTCGCCCGCGCCGACGAGTACGGATGCGAAACCCTTACCGTGCGTGCGGCGGTGTCCTGTGGTCGAATCGGAGTACCCACCCACCCGGCGGGTTACGCCCGAGATGCCGACAACAGCGCCTACGGTGCGTGGTAACGCAGCACAATGAAGCGTGACGGCGGGGCAGGCGGAAGGGAGCATCGGGCAGCGTGATCACGAGACTGACGCCGCAGGACGCGGCGTTCTATCGACTCGAGTCGAGCAGCAATCCGATCCACATCGGCTCCCTCGCCATCGTCGGCGGCGCCGACTCCCCGGACATCGTCGGCGGCGCCGATATCGTCGGCGGCGCCGAGGATGAACCGCCGCTGGACTACGACCGCCTCGTCGACCTCGTCGAATCCAGGCTCTCGCTGGTCCCCCGCTACCGCCGCAAGGTGCGCGAGATCCCGCTGGCGCTGGGCAGACCGGTGTGGGTCGAGGACAGTCGTTTCGACATCACGTACCACATCCGCCGCTCCGCGCTGCCCAGTCCGGGCGCCGACAGCCAACTGCACGAACTCGTCGCCCGGCTCGCCTCGCGCCCGCTCGACCAGGGTCGCCCGCTGTGGGAGATGTACCTGATCGAAGGACTCTCCGGCGGCCGCAGCGCGATCTTCACCAAATCCCATTCCGCGCTGGTCGACGAGGAGGGCGCGCTCGAGATCGGCCACGTGATCCTCGATACGAGCCCCTCGCCGCGCAACCTCGCCGACGACTCGTGGGTCGCACCCCGCGAACCCAACGAGATGGAACTGCTGGTCGGCGCGCTCGGCCACCTGGCCGCCCAGCCCCGCGAAGCGCTCGACGTGGCGCGCGGGGCGAGCGCCGACGCCTTCGCCATGGTCGCCGCGGCGGGCAAGGCGGTGGATTCGGTGATCTCCGCGGTGCGCGCGGCCACCGCGGGCGCACCCGATAGCCCCCTGAACGCGAAGACCTCGCGCAGCCGCCGTTTCGACGTGGTCCGCACCGACCTCGAGAACTACCGAACCATCCGCAAACGCTTCGACTGCTCGATCAACGACGCCATCCTCGCGGTGATCACCGGCGCGCTGCGCAACTGGCTGCTCTCGCGCGACGAGGCGCTCACCGAACAGGCCACGCTACGCGCTGTGCTGCCCATGTCGGTCTCCACCGAGGATCCGGACCAGCTCAAACCGGCGGGCGAGGTGACCTCGTACCTCATCGATCTGCCGGTGGGCGAACCGAATCCGGTGATCCGGCTGTCCCACATCAAGCACGCCACCGAGGCCAACAACAAACAGCGCAAGGGCGTGCGGGCGAGGACGCTGGTGCATCTGGCAGGCTTCGCTCCCGCCAGCCTGCACGCGATGAGCGTGCGCGCGGCGAGTACGTTCGCAGAACACACGTTCAATCTGGTGATCACCAACGCGCCGGGTCCGCAGACGCCGATGTACATCGGCGGCGCGCGGATGCTGGAGATGTATCCGGTGTCGCCGCTGCTGCGCAATCAGGCGTCGAGTATCGGGGTCACGTCCTACGACGGACATGTCTTCTACGGACTCAACGCCGATCGTGACGCGATGGCCGATATCGACGTACTCGCCGCGTCGGTGCACGAGTCGATGGAGGAGATGCTCGGTGCCTGCGCCTGATCCCGGCACGTCCGGTCGCGAGACCACGCGGGTCTACATCCCGGCGACGGTGCCGATGCTGCGCCGCCTGGTCGCCGAACAGGAGATGTTCCCGCTCGGCGGCACCGCCTTCGCCGTCACGCCCGCGCTGCGCGAGGCGTACGCCTCCGGTGACGACGACGAATTGGCCGAGGTCGCGATGGCGGAGGCGGCGCGAGCGTCGCTGCGTCTGTTGGCCGCCGATCGCGAGGAGTACGCCAACGCGCCCGCCGACCCGGCCGATGGCGAACCGTCCGATGACGACGCGCCCGCGGCGACGAGTCCGGTGTATCGGCGCGCGGTGATCGCCGCCGACGTGACCGGGGTGAAGCCGAGGCCCGATCTGGACGACGCGGTGGTCAAGCTCGCGGGTCCGATCGCCTACCGCAGGATCGCCTCGGTGCACGTCGACCTCGCCGAGGCCGAACCCGAGGTCGCCAAGGCCGTCGACGTGGTCGACGCGGCCGATCTCGGTGACACCGACGCCGAATTCGTGCTCGGCGACGCCGAGGACCACCAGCTGGCCTGGTACGCCGCCCAGGAACTGCCGTTCCTGCTCGACCTGCTCTGACCTCGCTACGCCCGCACAACCTACGATGCCGTAACCTTGCTCGGGACGGCCGTCGACCGCGGCCGCACGACACGAGAGACGAAACGGCGCCGAATGGTCTTCAAGAATGTCCGCGAGTGGCTGGAAGCTCCGGCCGCGAGCGTCGCCGAGCGCGGCGGCCGGTTGAACGTACTGCGCGGCGCCGTCGCGCGGGTCACCACGCCGCTGCTGCCCGACGACTACCTGCACCTCGCCAACCCGCTGTGGTCGGCGCGGGAGCTGCGCGGACGCATCGTCGACGTGCGCGCGGAGACCACCGATTCGGCCACCCTGGTCATCAAACCGGGCTGGGGTTTCGACTTCACCTATCAACCGGGTCAGTACATCGGCATCGGCATCCTGGTCGACGGGCGCTGGCACTGGCGTTCCTATTCGCTGACCAGCCCGCCGAACTGGTCCGAGCCGGGCCACGGGGGCAAGCGCGTCATCTCGATCGCGGTGAAGGCGATGCCGGAGGGTTTCCTGTCCAGCCACCTGGTCGGCGGTGTGCAGCCGGGCACCATCGTCCGGCTCCAGACGCCGCGCGGCGGTTTCGTGCTGCCCGATCCGCCGCCCGCCAAGGTGTTGTTCCTCACCGCGGGCAGCGGTATCACCCCGGTCATGGCGATGCTGCGCACGATGGACCGGCGACAGAACGTCACCGATGTGGTGCACCTGCATTCGGCGCGCACTCCCGAGGATGTGATGTTCGGCCGGGAGTTGCGCGATCTACACGACCGGCACCCGAGTTTCACCTCGCACCTGCATCTCACGGCCGAGCGGGGCAAGTTCGCGCTGTCGGAACTCGACGCGCGGATTCCGGATTGGCGCGAGCGCGAGACCTGGGCCTGCGGTCCGGCCGGACTGCTCGACGACATCGAAACCCATTGGCGCGCGGCGGGACTGTCGGATCGGCTGCACGTGGAACGGTTCGAGATCGAGCGGTCGGCGGTGGGCGAGGGCGGCACGGTGAGCTTCGCGCGCTCCGACAGGTCCGTCGCGGTGGACGGCGCGACGAGCCTGCTCGAGGCGGGTGAGTCGGCCGGGGTGGTGATGCCGTTCGGCTGCCGCATGGGCATCTGCCAAACCTGTGTCGTCACCATCACTTCCGGGCACACGCGCGATCTGCGCAACGGCGACGAACGCCGCGAGGGCGACAAGGTGCAGACCTGCATCTCGGCCGCGGCGGGCGACTGCGCCCTCGATATCTGAGACCCGACCGAGCCGGACACGGTGTCCGCTCCCCTACGGTGCACGACCGCTATCGCGGGTACCCTCGTGGGTATCCAGCCAGAGAAGGGACCCCGGTGGCCATCACCGACATCAAGGCGTTCGCCCACCTCACGGCCGCCGATATCGAGACCCTCGGGCACGAACTCGACTCCATCAAGCGGTCCGTCGAGCTGTCGCGAGGCGAGCGGGACGCGAAGTACATCCGCCGCACCATCGCCGCGCAGCGCGGCCTGGAAGTCGCCGCGCGCGCGATCCTGTTCGGCAGCCGCAACCGGTGGGCCTGGCTGGCGGGCACCGCGATGCTCTCGGTGGCCAAGATCATCGAGAACATGGAACTCGGGCACAACATCAGCCACGGTCAATGGGATTGGATGAACGATCCCGAAATCCATTCCGGCACTTGGGAATGGGATCAGACCGGGCCGTCCTCGCAGTGGCGGCGCGCGCACAACTACTCGCACCACACCTACACCAACGTGCTCGGCAAGGACGAGGATCTCGGCTTCGGCATCCTGCGGATGACCCGCGACGAGCCGTGGCGTCCGCTGCACCTGGTGCAGCCGGTGGCGAATCTGGTGCTCGCCGCCAGTTTCGAGTGGGGTATCGCCCTGCACGACTGGAGTATCGAGAAGGAGTTGTCCGATACGCCGCGCTGGGAGCTGATGTCGACGCCCAACCGCGAATTCGGCCGCAAGATCGCGCGCCAGGTCGCCAAGGATTTCCTGCTGTATCCGGCGCTCACCGGTCCGGCGTGGAAATCGACGCTGAAAGCGAACGCCACCGCGAATCTGGTTCGCAATCTGTGGGCCTACGCGGTCATCTTCTGCGGCCACTTCCCCGACGGCGCGGAGAAGTTCACCGTCGAACAACTCGAGGACGAGACCACCGGCGAGTGGTACCTGCGCCAGATGCTCGGCAGCGCCAATTTCGAGGCGGGGCCCGCGATGGCATTCATGAGCGGCAATCTCTGCTATCAGATCGAGCACCATCTCTTCCCCGACCTGCCGAGCAATCGCTACGCCGAGATCGCGGTGCGAGTCCGCGAGTTGTGCGACAAATACGACCTGCCCTACACCACCGGTTCGCTGGGCAAACAGTATCTACTGGCCTTCCGCACCATCCACAAGCTCGCACTGCCGGACCGCTTCCTCAAGCGCACCGCCGACGACGCCCCCGAGACCTCCTCCGAGCGCAAGTTCGCGGGCATCACACTGCCCTCGTTGCCCACCGAGCGTTGGGCCGAAACCCATTGGCGCCCCGAGAATCACCGCGTGATCCTGGACCCGGCCACCGGTCGGCGGCGCGGTCTGCGCTCGGCGCTGGCCGAGGCGAAGGTGGTGTTGCGGGAGAAGGCCGAGCGCGAGAAGCAGGTGCTGCGCGAAGCCAAGGCGGCGCTGAAGGAGAAGGCGCAGCAGGAGAAGGAGTTGCTGCGCGAGGCGGGCGCCGCCCTCCAGGAACGCGCGCGCAGCGAGCAGGCGACCCGTCGGCACAAGAGGTCACTTCGCCGCATCCGGCGAATCCGCTGATCCGTCGGGTGGACGGCGTCCGCCGGGTCGCTTAGCATTCTTCGAGCGACCGCACAATGCGGTGATCGCCACATCTCCGTCCGCACCCACGCAACCTACGGTTCCGTAACTTACGGTAGTGTAACCACCATGGCTATTTCGGACGTCAAGGAGTACGCGCACCTCACCGAGGTCGATGTGGAGGCGCTCGGTGCGGAGTTCGACGCGATAAGGCGGGAGATCGAATCCTCCCGCGGCGCGAAGGACGCACGCTACATCCGCAATGTCGTCCGACTGCAGCGCACCCTCGAAATCAGCGGGCGCGCGGTACTTTTCGCCAGTTTCCTGCCGCCAGCGTGGCTGGCGGGGGTGGCCATGCTCGGCACCGCCAAGATCATCGAGAACATGGAGATCGGGCACAATGTCATGCACGGCCAATGGGATTGGATGAACGATCCCGAAATCCACTCCAGCACCTGGGAATGGGACAACACCGGCCCCGCCAAGCACTGGAAGCAGACCCACAACTACCTGCACCACAAGTACACCAATGTGCTCGGCATGGACGACGACATCGGCTACGGCCTGCTGCGGGTGACCCGCGACCAGCGCTGGAAGCCGTTCAACCTCGGCAATCCCGCCTACAACCTGCTGCTGCAGATGTTCTTCGAATACGGCGTCGCCATCCAGCACATGGAACTGGGCAAACTCGCCGCGGGCCGGTATCCGAAAGGCTCGCCCGCCCGCGCCGAATTCGACCGCAAGCGCGGTGAGGTGCTCGCCAAGATCGGCAAACAGGTCGGCAAGGACTACCTGCTCTTCCCGCTGCTGACCGGCCCCGCGTTCCTGTCCACGCTCACCGCCAACCTGGCCGCGAACATCGTGCGCAACGTGTGGACCAACGCGGTCATCTTCTGCGGCCACTTCCCCGACGGCGCCGAGAAATTCACCAAGGCCGACATCGACGGCGAAACCAAGGCCGAATGGTATCTGCGCCAGATGCTCGGCAGCGCCAACATCTCCGGCGGCCCGGTGATGCACTTCATGACCGGCAACCTCAGCCACCAGATCGAACACCACCTGTTCCCCGACCTGCCGAGCAACCGGTACGCCGACATCGCGGTGCGGGTGCGCGAACTTGCCGAGAAATACGACCTGCCCTACACCACCGGTTCGCTGCCGGTGCAGTACTTCAAGGCGTGGCGCACCATCATGAAACTGGCGCTGCCCAACAAGTACCTGCGCCACACCGCCGACGACGCCCCCGAGACCGCCTCGGAGCGCAAATTCGGCGGAGCCACCGCCCCCAGCTTCGACCCGGTGACCGGCAAACGCCGCGGCCTGCGCACCGCACTGGCCGAAGGCCGCCGCCGCATCGCCCGCGCGGTACCCATCGGCTGAAGTCCCGCGCACCCGAGGTGATTGACTCGGGACCCATGTGTGCCGATCAGATGAGCGTCTACGAGGCGATCCGCATCCGCCGCGACGTGCGCGCGGAATTCACCGGAGACCTCGTGGACGAGGCGACCCTGTGGCGAATCCTCGACGCCGCGCACCGCGCCCCCAGCGTCGGAAATTCCCAACCGTGGGATTTCGTGGTCGTGCGCGACCGATCGCGGCTCGACCGCTTCGCCGCCCACGTCGCCGAACAGCGCGTCGCCTTCCGCGACGCCCTGCCGCCCGACCGCGCCGAGATCTTCGATCCGATCAAGATCGAAGGCATCACCGAGAGCGGCACCGGCGTCGTCGTCACCTACGACGACACCCGGGGCGGACCCCAGATCCTCGGCCGAGCGACAGTAGCCGAAACCGGCGTCTACTCTGCCGTACTCGCCATCCAGAACCTGTGGCTCGCGGCCACCGCCGAAGGAATCGGCGTCGGCTGGGTCTCCTTCTACGACCCGCCCTTCCTCTCCACCCTGATCGACCTCCCCGACGGCATCCGCCCGGTCGCCTGGCTATGCGTAGGCCCGGTCCGAAACCTCCAACCCGTCCCCGACCTGGAACGCTTCGGCTGGCGCACCGGCCGCCCCCTCACCGAGGCCATCCACCACGAAACCTTCCGGGCGGCGCCCGTGATGGATGGTCCGTCGGCGTAGCGGTCCCTGGAGTTGTGTACCCGGCTTACTCGACAGCGGCCTGGGACCACCTCCGGCTGACCCCTGAAGGTTTCGGCAAGCACCGATTTCGACTTGCCCGAGGGACCAGAACCCCGATTTACGAACCGCTTCCAGGCCGCGAGCGCGTCGCATCGCCATCTTGTGGTGGGGTGGTTGGTGCACGCTGCGCTTACCTGCCCCTCCCGCGATGGCTTCGGGGACCATGATGTCCACTGGGATCCCGTCCGGACTGATCCACGCGCCGGGCTGGCGTGTCGTCGGATTGAGGACGAAGTTGGCCTTTTCCATGGCTTCGTTGATCGTCGGCTCGCCCCCGAGGTCGCGAGTATCCACGGCGACGTCGCTGTCCTTGGTGGCCTCGGCGATGGCGACATCGACTCCGCCGGTGTGTAGATAGACGGCTTGGGCACCGACCACGATCACCACATCCCGGTGGTCGACCAAGGCTTCGAGCGCATCGAGTAGCACCGTACGTGTACGGGTGAGCAGATCGAACGGGTTGTCAATCGCGGCGCCAGGATTGTTCATTCGTCCCCATCCAGTTGAGCAGTTCTTGTGCTTCCGAAGGTCCTCGCCCCGGTCCGGTCATCAGGTCGGCGGCCACCTGGGTCGGTGCCGCGATTCTGATGTCCTGGAACCCTTTTCCGCTTCGGGCGAAGAGAACAGGATAAGCGGGCACGGCGAGCAACACATTGGCCCCGGTATCGGTAGCGCGCAATCTCCAAGCGTCGGAGGCTGTTTCGGGGTCGGTGACGAACACCATCGCTGATCGAGGCGGTGCGTAGGACTGCCACGTCGCAGCGGCGACCGAACCTGTAACCGCGTAGTCGGTGACGCCGGCGAGACGGATGTCGTCCAAGAACGCGGGCAGGCCACGCGGCGCTATCCATCGCGTGATGGTGTTCGTGTGCAGGAACTGGTAGTCCTCGCTCCAACGACGTAGCAGCGCTACCCAATCCGGGACGACCACACCGTTCGACCGACGGATGATCAGGGCTTCCTGTTCGAGAAACTTCAGCACTCGATAGGCCGAACCGGTCGAGACTTCCGCAGCCTCGACGAGATGGCGGATCTTCCACGGTCCGCGGAAATCGAGCAGCGCACGGACGACTTTCGCGGCCGGTTCTCCATTGAGGGTGTCGCGCGGACGTCCAGGGCCGCGCCACGGGTCGGTTTCAGCGCCGACCGCCGAAAGGAACAGGGCCGCCTCGTCAGCGCGCACCATCAGGTTGCCGGTCGCATCCACGTAGGAGAGGCCCGTTTTTCGAAGGAGTTGCTGCGTCGAAACGGACAGATGCCGCGCGACCAAGAGGCCGATGCTCCCAGGATGCCGCGAAGTGGCGGTGGTGAGTTGTTCGCTCAACCGGTGGACGTCCTGCGGACGCACGATGTTCTTGGCTTCGACGAACATGACCAGGACGAGCCCATTCGGCGCGGTCAGCCTGATTTCCGCGTCGTAGAGGCGGGCGCCGGGGCGGGCAGGCGGTTCGCCGATCGACAGATCCCAGGTCCGTGGCAACCGTTCCCGGATGGCGTTCGCGGCAGCGGTGATCGCCTCGCGTTCGTTTCTGGGCGACTCGAGCTCCTTACCAGGCATGTTCGGATAATACCCCTATTCCGCACCACACGGAGAACCTAGATTGTTGATACAAAGTTATACTTTGCACATACTTCGTGGATAGTTGCTATTATAGTTTTATGAGCGATGCCGAGAACGCTGTCGTAGTCTTCACCGGGAAGAGCTTCGAGAAGATCTTGCGCGAAGGGGGCTCCCAGGCATGGAAGCTCGACCCCTCGCGCGCCAAGAAGTGCGAATGGCTCGTCTGCACCCAGAACGCCCACAACTACGAGGATTACGCCGACGGCGTCGCCCCGCACCGCAGCGCGTTCCTCATCGGACGGATCTCTCGCGTCAGCCCCGCCACCGACCCCGGAGTCGAAGACCGCTGGCTGGTCGAGATCGGCGAGTACGCTCCACTCGCCCAGCCCGAAGTGTGGGGCGGCGACCGCAACCCAGTTCGCTATACCACTCTCGATGCCTTGGGTATCGACCTGGAAGGGGTGAAGTTTCAAAAATTGGAACGCGAGACCACCTCCGCGGCGGCCGGACTCACGATCGCGCAGGCGAAGGCCGGGCTCGCGGCGACCTACGGCGTCTCCGTCGACTCCATCGAGATCGTGATCCGCGGATGAACGAGGAATCCTGATCTCGCCGGACGAGCGCGCAGGCGGACTCCCAGCTGATCCTGAAAGAATTGGTGAGCAACGAGATTCGGGGAGCTCAGCGATCCCCTCCGAATCCGCTGAGCTCCCCTGCCCGCCACGCGCCGTTGCGTGGCGGGTCGGCGCCGTCCCGGTGAATGCCCCTGCTCACCCCCGGAAACCCGCTTGGGCACTTGCTTGGGCACCGCCGAAACAGTAGCAATATTTCTACGAACTTTTCAAACTGTTTCTATCAACTTGTCATTGATCTGGCTGCGCTCTACGATGAGGCCCACTATGCAGAGCACTTCGGAGCTGTCGCGGCAGAAGCGCTTCGGCCGGATCATCAAGGAACGCCGGGACGAACTCGGCCTCACTCAGATGCAGATCGGCGACCTCGGGGGACCGTCGGCTCCGACGATCAGGAAGATCGAAGACGGGGAAGCCGCGATCAGTGTCCATACGCTGAACAAACTCGACGCGCCGCTGCGGTGGCGGCCGGGCAGTGCGGCGCGCACCTATGCCGGTGGCAGCCCCACCGAGGAGCGGGTGGAACCCGTCGTCGAGGACGCGTCGGTGGTCTCGGGACCGGATTCGATACGCTTCGAACTCTCCGACCTGACCGCGCTGCTCGCCGCCTCGGGGCGGCTCAACGACGCCGTGGAACGCGGGCACACCGCCGAACCGCACGTGGTCGCGGCCGTCGCCGACCTCAACGGCGTGGTGTCACGGCTGTCCGCCAGATATGCCACCGCGATGCTGGAACGCAACGGCGGCCCTGGGCGGGATCTGCATCCGCTGGTCGAGATGGCCTTCGCGCACCTACTCGAGGTGCCCGCCGAGGTGAGTGATTCCGCCGAGATCGAAGAGCGTCGCTATCGGCGCTGGTTGGCAAGTCGCGTCACCGATATCGACGCGAGTACGGAGGCCCGATTCCGGAGCCGATGGCTGGCCGCCAACGGTTCGCCACGCAACGGGAGACAGTGAGATGGTGGTGGAGATGTCCGACGATCCGATCGCGCGCGACCGGCTGAAACTCAGTCGCAAGATCAACCGGTTGTTCGAGACCATGCATCCGCGCTCGGCGCCGGAACGCAGCACCGCCTCGGTGGCCGAACAGGTCAGCGCGGCCATGCGGCGCACGGTGCCCGCCCAGCACATCGACCGGATGCGGGCGGGCGGATACGACGAGCACGGCGCCGACACCGAACTGCTCGCCGCCATCGCGGGATGCTTCGGCGTCAAACCCGACTACCTCACCACCACCGGCGCCGCCGCCGTCGCCATCGACCGCGAACTCGAACTGCTCGCCACCATGCGCGACGCGAATGTCGCGAGTATCGCTCTGCGCGGCTCCGACGTCGACCCGGCGCGGCTCGCGGATCTCATCGAGAGCACCGAGCGACTCGGACCTCCGAGTCGGTAACATCGCTACCTACACGGGAGGGATCCCAGAGCTGCTGTAGGAGATCGCGTCGCATGGCCGGACTGGACACCCGATTCCGGGAGCTGTCCCGAGACCTCCCCGTTCCGCACCCGTGGAATCTGCGCGCCTATCTGGATGCCGTGGCCGAATTCCGCGGCCGCGCAATCACTTTGCAGCCGGTGGACACCTCGGCGCTGGCGGGCGCGGGCTGCGGCACCGGCAGCGGACTGTGGATCGCCAAACAGGACAGCGATGTCATCGTCTACGGCGCCGACGCCACCGAATGGCATGCCGAGCACATCGTCGCCCACGAACTCGGCCACATGCTGCTCGGCCACGGACCCGACCCGACCGCCGATGACGCGCCGACCAGGGCCGCGAGCGCACTCGACGTGGTCAGTGAACTACTGCCATCGATCAGTCCGGAATCCATTCGCCACGTCCTCGGCCGCACCGACTACGGCAGCGCGCGCGAACGCGACGCCGAAACCTTCGCCGATCTGGTGATGTTGCAGGCGGTGCGCCCGCAGCGCCGAGAGTCCTTGCTGCACAGGACATTGTTCCGCGACCGCAGGCGCTGACCGGATCGGCGCGAACCCGGCCGGATCGGCGTCCGGCCGGGCCGCTCAGCCGATCACGCGAGCCGGATCAGGCCGTAATCGAATGCGTGCCTGCGGTATACGACCGACGCGCGGTCGGTCTCGCGATCATGGAACAGGAAGAAATCGTGCCCGACGAGCTCCATCTGGTACAGGGCGTCGTCGACCGACATCGGTATCGCGGAGTGCACTTTGGTGCGCACGATATGGCCGGGTCCGGCCGCGTAATCCAGCGACTCCGAGGATTCGTCGGCGCGCTCGCCCGGATGTTCGTGAGCGGCGCCGTTGAGGTGGGCGAAAAGCTGATCGTCGACCAGGTCGGCGGTCGCCTCCGCGACCGAGAGCGGGGTCTTCTCGCCGTAGTGCACACGCCGCCGGTCCTTGGTGCGGCGCAACCGGCTCTCCAGTTTCGCCGTCACCGACTCGAAAGCGGCATAGAAACTGTCGGCGCAGGCTTCGGCCCTGACGATGGGACCCTTTCCGCGCGCGGTGATTTCGACGCGCTGGCAACTCTTGCGTTGACGACGGTTGCGTTCGTGGAACAGTTCGACGTCGAACAAGAAGATCGACGGATCGAACCGCTCCAGGCGGGAGAGTTTCTCCGCGACATAGACGCGGAAGTGATCGGGCACCTCGACATTGCGGCCCTTGACCACGATGTCGGCACGTGGGGCCCGTTCCTGGTCCGGCGCGGGTTTTTCCTTGACATCGACGGCACCGGAATCCGATACCGATGGTTCTGCGTCTTTCACTGAAGGACGTGAAGAAGTCGTCACGCGTACCTCCCGGATCTGGCCGCACGGACCGAATACCCGTGCGGCGGGGTTGAGCCGTGCCGAGGCATGTATCACTGTCCGCCGCGCGGCGGTGCCCGGCACGATGTTGTCCGAGGCGCCACCTCCCAACTCCAGGTTCGGGTGTGTGAACGCGACGCTAGTACGCGGATGGACAGTCCGCCACTGTTCACGCAAATTTCTCGGATTCAAGCGGCACACGTCACCAGGACGCCACGCGGCGGTCCGACTGTCCGGGTCAGTGCGCGCACCGATTCGCGCGCGGTCGCGCCGGTGGTCAGCACGTCGTCGACGAGCACTACCTCGATGTTTCCGCCGTGTATCGCGGCATGTCCCGCTGTCGCGAGCACCGCGATCCGCCCCTGGAGGTTGCGTTGTCGCTGCCCGGAGGTGAGCCCGACCGAATCGCGCACGCCGGGGTGCATCCGCAGGATCGATAGGACCTGGCTATCGGGCAGCCACCGTTGCGCGACAAGTGCGGCGCGCAACACCGGATCGCCCCCGCGCCGCCGCGCCGAACGGGCCCGGCTCGGTGCGGGCACCAGAATGAGCGTGCGCCCCGGCGTCCGCAGGCGGGTCAGCGCGGCGGCCGCGGCCCGCCCGAGTGGCTCAGCCAGATCCCGACGGCCTCGTTCCTTGGCCGCGACCACCGCGCGCCGCGCCGGACCCGCGTACGGCGCCAGCGCCCAGCACGGCACCCCCGGATCCAGCCGCGGCCGCACCCGCACCGGCGGACCCGCCAACGCCGCCGCGCACCCGGCGCACCACCGGAAGCCCGCACCGCCACAACCGCCGCATTCGACCGGCAGGATCAGATCCAGCAAGGTTCGCATCGCCCGAGTCTGCCCCCGAGCACCGACAAACCCGGGTCATGCCGTCCCTCGGGGCAGTCGCTCGGCGCGACAAGATCTCCCCGTGCGACGCATACACGCCCGACAGCACCGGCACCCCGTCAGTCCCGGCCTCGGCACGTCGCGTCAGCTGGGGCTGCATCGCCCGAGTCCACATCCGAGCACCGGCCCAAAGTAAGCCCGGTAGTTGCCGCTTGCTAGCCCGGCCACCGGCACCGCGTTCGCCTCCCGGCCCCGGCACCTCGCGCCGGCAGGGCTCGCATCACCGAGTCCGCCCCGAGCACCGACAAACGCGGGTCGCGCCGCTCCTCGGGTGCGGCATGGCTCGGCACGGCGGGATCTCCCCGTGCGACGCACACAGGCCCGACAGCACCGCACCGCGTCGCCCCCGGCCCCGGCACCTCGGTCAGCTGGGCTCGCATCGCCCGAGTCCACATCCGAAGCACCAGCCCAAAGTAAGCCCGGCAGTTGCCGCTTTCTAGCCGGGCAGCACCGGCACCGCGTTGGCTCCCAACCCCGGCACCTCGCGCCAGTAGGGTTCGCCGCCGTCGGGTGTGCTGGTCAACTCCAGGACGGCGCGCGAATCCGCCACGTATTGGTGTTCCGGTGAGACGCTCACCGAGCGCACCGGCGCGGTCAGGTTGCGGTTGGTCAGCGGCAGCAGGCCCGACCCGTCGATCTGCACCGTGCGCACCGGGTCGACATTGCCCTGGAAGGCGATGAAGACGGTGTCGCCGCCGAGCCAGTTCAGCGAGACCGCGGGGGTGCTGACATCGACGGCGACCGGCATCGGCGAGGTGAGCGCGAACTTCCCGTCCGGCTGCCGCACCACCACCGCGACGTAGACCTTGCCGTCGGCGATGATCGCCACCCGCACCCCGGTGCGCGAGATCCTGATCTCGGTGATCGGCAGGCGCAGCGCGTTCGACCCGGTCGTCAGGCCCGAGATGTCGACATCCTGGAGCGAGACCGTGCCGGTGCCCCGGTCGTTGACGACCCTGATGACCCGCTCGCCGTCGATGACCGACCACGCCGCGCTGCCGTCGGCGGTCCATGACGGCCTGCTGATGGTCGTGCCCTCGGCGACCGGGAACTGGGTGCCGCCGTAATTGCCGACCATGAGGGTGCGCGGCGGCTCCGGCGGTGGGCGTCCGGCGTCGGCGACGGCCGCGACGAACTGCCCGTCCGGGGTGAGCGAGGCCGACTGCAGATTCCGCACCGCGCCGAAATAGCCTGGCGCCTCGGTGATTCCGTCCGCACTGACCTGGACGAGACCGCCTTCGCGCAGCGCGTGCAGCCCGACCCGGTTCTGCGCGATGACCTCGGGACTGAACTGCTGCACGTCGGCCACCGTCCAGCCGTTGGCGTACCGGTCGTCCAGCGGCTTGCCGTCGGCGAGCAGCACGTAAGGCCCGAGGATGTCGGCCCTGGCCAAGGTCAGGATCACCTGGGCGGCGAGCAGTTCCCGATCGCGTGGCGCGAGCGCGGCGGCGCCGAGGAAATCCAGCCGCACGCCACCGATTCCGACGCCGACCTCCCCGGGATCGCCGTTGACCTTGGTGATCGGCGTGCGCACGCTCACCGGCGGCGCGAGATTGTTGCGGACGACCGGCGCGAGACCCGGTTGCGGTCCCTGCGTGATCAGGTCGAGCAGCCGCTGGGTCAGCTGATTCTTCGGTGCGGACACCCAGCGCAGGTCGGGTACGACGGAGGTGGCGTTCGGGTCGGCGAAGTAGAGCGCGTAGCGGCGGTAGGACTTGGCGAAGGCGGATTCGTCCATCACCACGCCGTCGGGCAATTCGGCGATACGCCATTCACCGTCGATCCGGTTCATCTCGATCTTGTACTCGAGCGGCGGCCCCTCCATCGCCCGGTAGGCGCCGTCCGGCGCGATCTCGGCGACCTTCTGCGCGCGGATGCGGTAGGTGGCGGCGTCGTCGGCGCGCGACTCGAACAGCGTGTCGGGCCGGTCGACGATCACGGTGCTCGTGGTGTCGTCCCAGCGTTGCGCCGCAGTCGGGGTCAGGTATTGCCGTGCGGCCGCGTGCTGGTCGGTGGGGTCGGCGGTGGCCTGGAGGAAATCGCGCAGCAGCAGGGCTGGATCGCGGCCGACGGCGGGCGGCATCGGCCCCTCCGAGGTCGGCTGCTGGTTGATGGTCCCCAACGCCTGCGGCGCCGAGGACTCCGGCAGGCTCGCGCATCCGCTCAGCATGGCGACCACCAGCGCGAAGACGCCGATCAGCAGGGATGATCGGCTCCGGCCTCGGTGGTGGGTGGTCCTCACTGCGTGTCTCCGGATTCACGGACTCGGTCGTCGGCGGGCTGCTTGGATGCGGCGGCAACGCCGTTGCCCGCCGAATCGGGAGCGGACTCGTCGGTGGGCCTCGGCTCCGCCGTGGGTGCGGACTCCGCTTCGACCGTGGATCCCTCCACAACCGCGGCATCCTCCACAACCGCAGAACCCTTTTCAGTCGTGGAGTCGTCTTTTGTCGCAGGATCTCTCACAGCCGCAGGATCACCCGCAGCCGCAGAATCGCCCACAGCCGCAGGATCACCCGCAGCCGCAGGATCACCCACGGTCGCAGAATCACCCACGGTCGCGGAATCGTCCACAGCCGCTGGATGGTCGAGGCCAAGCGCCGCAGGCTCGCCCACGACCATGGATTCGCTCGCAGCCGCAGAATCATCCAGAGCCGCAGAATCGTCCGCAACCGCAGCGCCGCCCGCAGTCATGAAATCGTCCGCAGCCGCAGGATCACCCGCGACCGTGGAATCGTCCGCGACCGCGGCCTCGTCGGCGTTCTCGGCCGGATCCGGATCGGCGGGTCGCGAACGACGGCCGACCGGTTCCAGCGGCAACGGACTCGCCCCCATCTTCTTGCCGCGCACCAGCGGCAGCGTCAACCGGAAGCTCGCGCCTAGGCCGAGTTCGCCCCACGCCTCCAACCGGCCCTCGTGCAGGTTCGCGTCCTCCACGCTGATCGACAGCCCGAGTCCGGTGCCGCCGGAACGGCGCATCCGGGACGGGTCGGAGCGCCAGAAGCGGTTGAACACCAACTTCTCCTCGCCGGGACGCAGGCCGATGCCCTGGTCACGCACCACCGTGGCGACCGCGTTGACCTCGCCGTCGCCGCGCATGCGGATCAGGACCGGCTTGCCCTCGCTGTGGTCGATGGCGTTGGCGAGCAGATTGCGCAGCACCCGCTCGACGCGGCGCGGATCCACCTCGGCCACCAACGGTTCCTCGGGCAGATCGACCACCACTTCGATGCCTGCGTCCTTGGCCAGATGCCGGACCGTGGAAATGGCGGCCCGCGCGCACATGCGCACATCCAACGATTCGATCTGCAATTCGGCGACACCGGCGTCGTGACGGCTGATCTCGAGCAGATCGTTGAGCAGACCCTCGAAACGGTCCAATTCGGTGACGAGCAGTTCGGCACTGCGCGCCAATGCCGGATCGAGTTCGTCGCTACTGCTGTGAATCAGGTCGGCCGCCATGCGCACCGTGGTCAACGGCGTGCGCAATTCGTGACTCACATCGGAGGTGAAGCGGCGTTGCAGATTGCCGAATTCCTCCAATTGGGTGATCTGATTCGACAGGCTCTCGGCCATTTCGTTGAACGCCTGCGCCAGCCGCGCCATATCGTCCTCGCCGCGCACCAGCATGCGTTCTTTCAGCCTGCCGTCGGCGAATCGGCTCGCGATGCGCGCGGCCGAACGGATCGGCAGCACGACCTGGCGGGTGACCAGCGCGGTGATCGCGGCCAACAGCACGAGCAGCACCAATCCGCCGATCATCATGGTGCCGCGCATGAGCGCGAGACTGCGTTCCTCGTTGGCCAGCGGGAAGATCAGATAGATCTCCAGGGTGGGAATCTCGGCGCTCGGACTGCCGATGATGAGCGCGCGACCGTGGTACCCGTCGGGATCCGACACCGTCGCGAACTGGTAGCTGACCTGATTGCGCTGTACGAATCGGCGCAGTTCCTCGGGGATCTCGCTGATCGGTCCCACCGAGATCTGCTGCTGCGGCGTGCCGCCGACGATACTCAGCGCGGAATCGAAACTGCCCGCGACACCGCTGGATTGACCGGTGCCACCGCGATTGGACAGCGCGTTGCGCGCATCGGCGAGGCGCTGCTGCTGGGTACCGATATCGTGCACACCGGCGAGCTGGCTCTCCACCGTGTTGCGCGCGCGGTCCATCTCCTCGACGGCCGCGTTGATCTTGGCGTCGAGCAGCCGGTCGGTGATCTGGCTGGTGAGCACGACGCCGAGAATGGTGATGACGATCAGCGACAAGGTCAGCGTCGACACGATGACCCGCAGCTGCAGCGACCGTCGCCACAGGTGGCCGAGTGCGGTGCCGACGTCCTTGAACCACATCGCCACCGAGGTCAGCGCGTATTCGATGCGACGACCGAACCCACGCGGCGCGTGAGATCGGTCGTGCTCCCCCCACGCGTCCGTGGGACGCTCCTCGCCATCGGTCACGGCGGTCCGGCCTTGTACCCGACCCCGCGTACGGTCAGCACGATCTCCGGGTTCTCCGGGTCCTTCTCGACCTTGGCCCGCAGTCGCTGCACGTGCACGTTCACCAGGCGGGTGTCGGCCGCGTGCCGGTAGCCCCAGACCTGTTCGAGCAGCACTTCCCTGGTGAAGACCTGACGCGGCTTGCGCGCGAGCGCGACCAGCAGGTCGAATTCCAGCGGCGTGAGCGAGATCTGCGTACCGGCCCGGCTCACCTTGTGCGCGGGCACGTCGATCACGATGTCGGCGATCGACAGCAGTTCGGCGGGCTCCTCCTCGGTGCGGCGCAACCGGGCGCGCACCCTGGCCACGAGTTCCTTGGGTTTGAACGGCTTGACGATGTAGTCGTCGGCGCCCGACTCCAGACCGAGCACGACGTCGACCGTGTCGGTCTTGGCCGTGAGCATCACGATCGGCACGCCCGAGTCGGCCCGCAGCACCCGGCACACGTCTATGCCGTTCATACCGGGCAGCATCAGGTCCAACAGGACGAGATCGGGTCGGATCTCGCGCACCGCGGTCAACGCCTGCGTGCCGTCGCCGACCACATGCGGGTCGAACCCTTCCCCGCGCAAGACGATCGTGAGCATCTCCGCGAGCGCCATATCGTCGTCGACGACCAGAATCTTCGGCTTCATAATTACTATGTTGTCATCTCCCAGGCCAGGATCGGGCCGCCACGCCATTAATGGTGCGAACCCGCCGCACATCCAACCTTATCCAGCAACAATTTCGGCCAATCGCGCGGCCAGCGATGCCGGATCGTCACCGGAGCGGAATACCCACCACGGCCCGCGCCAGTTCGATTCGGCCAGGTCACGATATACCGTCGCGGTTCGATCCTGTAGTCCGCCATCGCGTTCGTAGGCATCGAGTGCGCGCGCGGGATCGGATTCCTCGCGCGAGCGCGCCCGCCGCGCCGCGACCTCGGTGGGCACTTCGAGCAGAACTTGCAGCGCGGGCACCGGAAGCGCGAACCGATCGAATTCCAATTCGCCCACCCAGCCGACGGTTTCACCGTCGGCCGCTTCCTTGCACCGCGCGGCCGAATACGCGGCGTTGGAGGCGACATAGCGATCCAGGATCACGATGTCGTTGTCGGCCAGCAGGTTCGACAGCTCCTGCCGCGAATCCGCCCTGTCCAGTGCGAACATCAACGCCATGCCGTGCACCGAGTCGACGAGATCGCCGTGGCCGCCGCGCAGCGCCTCGGCTGCCAGATCGGCGTGCACCGAGGCGCCGTAGCGCGGAAAAGCCAGCGTAGCCACGCGCAGACCGCGCGCGCGCAACGCCGCGCCGACGCCGTCGATCAGCGTCCGCTTACCAGCTCCGTCGAGTCCTTCGACCGATACCAGCGCTCCCATGCGGAGCAATGTACCCGCGCCCGCGCGCACGGCTCGACCGGGTCCGGCGAGTCCGCCGGACAGGGCGCGCCCCGCCGAGTGTCCCCGGCGAGGCGCTCGCGCTCAGTAGCGGTAGTGGTCGGGCTTGTAGGGGCCCTCGACGTCGACGCCGATGTATTCGGCCTGGTCCTTGGTGAGTTTGGTGAGCTCGCCGCCGAGCGCCTCGACGTGGATGCGCGCGACCTTCTCGTCCAGGTGCTTGGGCAGGCGGTACACCTCGTTGTCGTAGGTTTCCGGCTTGGTCCACAGCTCGATCTGCGCGATGACCTGGTTGGAGAAGCTGTTCGACATCACGAAGGACGGATGTCCGGTGGCGTTGCCGAGGTTGAGCAGGCGGCCCTCCGACAGCACGATGATGGATTTGCCCGACTCGCCGAAGGTCCACAGGTCGACCTGCGGCTTGATGGTGAGCTTTGTGGCGCCGGAACGCTCGAGGGCCGCCATGTCGATCTCGTTGTCGAAGTGGCCGATATTGCCGAGGATCGCCTGATCCTTCATCGCCTTCATGTGGTCGAGGGTGATGATGTCCTTGTTGCCGGTGGAGGTGATGACGATGTCGGCGTCGGCGATCGCCTTCTCCACGGTGACGACGTCGTAGCCGTCCATCAGCGCCTGCAGCGCGTTGATCGGGTCGATCTCGGTGACCTGCACCCGGCCGCCCTGTCCGGCAAGCGATTCCGCGCAGCCCTTGCCGACGTCGCCGTAGCCGCAGATCAGGATCTTCTTGCCGCCGATGAGCACATCGGTGCCGCGGTTGATGCCGTCGATGAGCGAGTGGCGGGTGCCGTACTTGTTGTCGAACTTCGACTTGGTGACCGAGTCGTTGACGTTGATCGCCGGGAACACGAGTTCACCCGCGGCGGCGAACTGGTACAGCCGCAGCACGCCGGTGGTGGTCTCCTCGGTGACGCCCTTGACCGCTTCGGCGATGGCGCCCCACTTGCCCTTGTCGGTTTCGAAGCGCTCGCGCAGCAGGTTCAGGAACACCTTGTACTCGGCGGAGTGGTCATCGTCCTCGGGCGGCACGGTGCCCGCCTTCTCGAACTGCGCGCCGCGCAGCACCAGCATGGTGGCGTCGCCGCCGTCGTCGAGGATCATGTTGGCGGGCTCGCCCGGCCAGGTGAGCATCTGCTCGGCGGCCCACCAGTACTCCTCGAGGCTCTCGCCCTTCCAGGCGAAGACCGGGGTGCCCTTCGGCTCGTCGACGGTGCCGTGCGGGCCGACCACAACGGCCGCGGCGGCGTGGTCCTGGGTGGAGAAGATGTTGCAGGAGGCCCACCGGACCTGCGCGCCGAGCGCGACGAGGGTTTCGATCAGCACGGCGGTCTGCACCGTCATGTGCAGCGAACCCGAGATGCGCGCGCCCTGCAGCGGCAGCACGTCGGCGTATTCGCGGCGCAGCGCCATCAGACCGGGCATCTCGTGCTCGGCCAGGCGGATCTCTTTACGGCCGAAATCTGCCAGCGACAGATCCGCCACCTTGTAATCGACGCCGTTGCGGACATCGGCGGTCAGGGACGTGCGTGCGGGAAGTTCTGAGGTTGTCATGCGCCTGGCTCAGCCTCTCGGTGAATTGGTTTCGATGGCAAGGCTAGTCCGTCGCGTCCCGGCGGCGTTCGGCGGACGGACCGGGTGGTGGCCGGTGAGTCAGCTGTAGGGAATGCCGGTGGGCCACAGGCTCGATTCGGCGGTGACCGCGCCGTCGGGCTCGTCGGCGTACTCGCCGGCGCAGACGCCGTCGACGGCCGCGCGCACCTGGGTCTCGACGGCGGGGATCAGCGGTTCGAGGGAGTGGTCGAGTCCGCCGTTGCCGAGGGTGGGGAACGGGGTGAGCCTGCACTGTCCGCCGTCGAGGCGCCCGTCGGTCCACTCCCGTTCGCTGCGGATCGAGTAGTAGGCGGTGGCGCCGTGGGTGTCGTCGCCGCGGTTGAGGTTCGTCATGAATTCGGTGCCTGGGCAGACCTCGGCGCCGACCGGCTGTCCGCAGGCTGCCGGTGATCCGTATTGCGGCGCACCGATGGCGACGTAGGTGGCGACCTTGTCGGCCCCGCCGAGTTCACGCAGGTAGTGGCGCCCGCTGACCGCGCCGACACTGTGCGTGACCAGGGCAACGGGCGCCTTCGGATGCTCGCCGCGCGCGGTGTCCACCGCTCGGGCGATGGCCACGGCGTCGGCGGTCATGTCGAAGCCATTCAGGTCGAGGACGCGCGTGGCGTATCCGTCGGCGCGCAGTGACGCGGCCATCGGCTCGTAGGGCAGCGGTCCGACGGACTGGCCCGGCACGAAGATCACGACCGCGCGCGGTGCGTCGGCGGCGTGCGCGGACGGGTTCGCGGCGAACGGGGTGACGACGGCCGCGGCGGCGGTGGCGAGCACCAGCAACCTCTGAAGCATTAGCCGAGCCTAACCTAACCTTCCGGCGCGGCGTCAACCGTGCCGGAAACCGGGCGTCAGGCCACCGCGCGGCGCACCGCGAGCAGACGCCTGCGCTTGCGCGGCAACACATTCGCCTTGGTGATGTCGCCCTCGTAGTGCGCGAGCACCCGCTTGTCCATCACCGAACGCCACAGCGGGGGGATGGCGGCGAGCACGATCATCGTCGCGTAGCCCGCGGGCAGTTGCGGCGCCTGCGCCGAGGAGCGCAGCGTCTGATAGCGGCGACCGGGGTTGGCGTGGTGGTCGCTGTGCCGCTGCAGGTGGAACAGGAAGACGTTGGTGACCAGGCGGTCGCTGTTCCAGCTGTCGCGCGCCGAACACCGCCGGTAGAGGCCGTTGGCGCGGCGTTCGCGCAACAGGCCGTAGTGCTCGACGTAGTTCACCGTCTCCAGCAGCGCCGCGCCGATCACGGCCTGCAACAGCAGCCATGGCAGCACCTGAGGGCCGAACAGCAGGGTCAGGGTCGCGAACAGCGCCAGCGTCATCGCCCACGCCTGCAGGATGTGGTTGCGCGGGTCGAACCAGCGCTTGCCGAGGCGACCGAGCCGCTCCCGCTCCAACGCCACCGCCGACCGGAATCCGCCGATCACGCTGCGCGGCAAGAACTCCCACAGCGACTCGCCGAGCCGGGCGCTGGCCGGATCCTCGGGTGTGGCGACGCGCACGTGATGGCCTCGGTTGTGCTCGACGAAGAAATGGCCGTAACCGGACTGCGCGAGCGCCACCTTCGCCAGCCACCGCTCCAGGTGCTCGACCCGGTGCCCGAGTTCGTGCGCGGCGTTGATGCCGATGCCACTGACGAATCCGAGGGTGGCCGCGAGTCCGAATTTGTCGGCGAGACTCAGGTCATCGCCGGCCCACATGGCGCTCGCGATGATCAGTCCGATGAGCTGGATGGGCAGGAACAGGTAGGTGCACCACCGGTAGTACCGGTCGTTGGACAGGCGCTCGTAGTCCTCGTCGCGCGGATTGGTTCCGTCGTCGCCGATCAGCCGGTCCAGGGTGGGGATGACGATCAGCACGATGATCGGACCGATCCACCAGAAGAACGCCAGACCGGTGTGCGTCACCAGTTGCGACGGGAGCAGAGCCGATGCCGGAGCAAGCAGACCGAGCACCCAGAGGTGGCGTTTGGGATCGAGTGACCCCGTCGGTTTGCCAACCGATTGCACGTTTGCCCCGCTAGATCAGTACTTCACTTCGTTGCGAGACAATACATACAGGTTTTGCGCTCATTACACAGGGCCTAGCAGAATAAACGTGGCGGCAGTTACAAGCCTGGTAGTCGGTTTTTAGGCATCTGCACATGTGACCGAACACACCGCGCACCGACGGCTATTGCCCGGCGCTCGCCCACTGCGCTGCTACGGCCGTTCCCGCGCCGCGAGAATCGCCTCGACATAGGGCGCCAGCAACTCGCTGAGCTCCACCGGAGCATTGCGCCCCGGACCGGGCGGCGTCGGGATGAAACTGAGCGCGATCCTGGCCAGCGCGTGCGCGAGCACCTCCGACTCGGCCCGCGTGGCATCCACCCAGCTGTTCTGGAACGCGGTCGCCAGTCGGTCGGTCGCGTGCTCGAGCAGCGGCGCGGCATCGAGGGTGATCAGCCGCAACAGATCCGGCTTCACCTCGCCCGCGAGCAGCGAAAGCACCAGCGGGTCGGCGCTCGCTTCCAGGAAGAAGCCGGCCAGCCCCTCCCGGAACGCGGCGCGCGCGTCACCCACATTGCCGTCGATCGCCGCGCGCACGTGATCGACCAGATCGTCGGCCAGGCGCAGCGCGTACGCCTGCGCCAACCCAGCCCGCGAACCGAACTCGTTGTAGAGGGTCTGCCTGCTCACCCCGGCCCTGGTCGCCACATCGCCGAGGGTGATCTTGGCCCAGTCCCGTTCGGTGAGCAGTTCGCGCATCGCGTCGAGCACCGAGGTGCGAAGCAGCACCCGCGCGGCCTCCTGATAGGGAACCCTCGGTCCGGTGCGCGACATACCCGCGACATTGTCACGGGCCCCGGCCGCGGTCAAAATCTCACGACCGCTCTACTTCGACCATGAAGAAGTCGGCTTTGGCCGCACCGCAATCCGGACAGGTCCAGTCGTCGGGGATGTCGTCCCAGCGGGTTCCCGGTTCGATGCCGTCCTCGGGCCAGCCTTTCGCCTCGTCGTATTCGAAGCCGCACTGCACGCACTGGAACAGCTTGTACTCACTCATGTGTTCGCTCCCATCGGTTCGAAGTCGACCTTCTCGCGGACGCCGCAGTCGGGGCAGCACCAGTCATCGGGAACGGCCGACCACGCCGTGCCCGCCGGGAAGCCCTCGTGCGGTTCGCCCTTCGCCTCGTCGTAGACGTATTCGCAGACCGGACAGCGGAACGCGCTCACGACCGCGCCTCCGTGACATCCGAGGCGCCCGCACTGTCGGAGGCGCCCGCACCTGTGACATCCGAGGCGCCCGCACCTGTGACATCCGAGGCGCCCGCACCTGTGACATCCGAGGCGCTGGAGCCGTACCGGGCCAGCACCTTCTCGCGCTCCGGGGGATGGATATTGGCCTTGGTGATGTCGCCGCCGTAGTGCGCGAGTACCCGCTTGTCCATCACCTTGCGCCACAGCGGCGGGACGTAGGCGATCATGATCATGCTGGCGTAGCCACTGGGCAGATTCGGTGCGCCCTCCCAGCTGCGCAGGGTCTGGTAGCGCCGGGTGGGATAGGCGTGGTGGTCGCTGTGGCGCTGGAGGTGGTACAGGAAGATGTTCGTGACGAGGTGGTCGCTGTTCCAGCTGTGCGTGGGAGCGGGCCGTTCGTAGCGTCCCGAGTCCGTGCGCTGCCGGACCAGGCCGTAGTGCTCGAGATAGTTGACGGCCTCGAGCAGGCTGAATCCGAACACCGCCTGCAGGATCAGGTACGGCAGCAGCCCGATGCCGAAGATCGCGAGCAGCGCCGCGTACAGCAGCACCGACATCCCCCACGCGGTGAGTACTTCGTTGTGCCTGCTCCACGGCTTCTTGCCCATGCGCTCGAGCCGGGTGCGCTCCAGCTTCCAGGACGAGACGAGACTGCCCCAGACGGTGCGCGGCCAGAACTCCCAGAAGGTCTCCCCCACCCGCGAACTCGCGGGATCCTCCGGCGTGGCGACGCGGACGTGGTGGCCGCGATTGTGCTCGATGTAGAAGTGTCCGTAAAACGACTGGGCCAGTGCGATCCGCGACAGCCACCGCTCCAGGTGCACCTTCTTGTGACCGAGTTCGTGCGCGGTGTTGATGCCGATGCCGCCGATCAGGCCGACCGTCAGCGCCAGGCCGATCTTGTCGACCACGTGCAGTCCGCCGTCGATGCCGAGCCAGCTCACGTTGTCGGCGGTGATCAGGTAGCAGGCCATGATCAGCGTCGCGTACTGGAACGGTAGGTACAGGTAGGTGAGGTAGCGGTAGTACCTGTCGTTCTCCAAGTACTCCATGACCTCGTCGGGCGGATTCTCCCCGTCCGCGCCGAAGAACAGGTCGGCCAGCGGGATGAGCACGTAGATGAGGATCGGGCCGAGCCAGAACGGGACCTGCGCGAGCCGATGCAGGCCGAGTTCGTTGAGCGCCCAGATCAGCGGGAGTCCGATGGTGAACAGTCCGGTCGGCGCGAACAGCCCCCACAGCCACATGTATCGCTTGCGATCGCGCCACGCGGGCGCGGCCTGCCGCTCGGGCGTCCCGATTTCGGTCGACATCGTCGTCTCCAATCCACAGCGCGTGTGACGCGCACTACAACCACATTTGACAATAGAACCATCAGTGTCATGTGTCTATACAAATTGGATGATTTGTAAAATCGAGACCGTGTGCCGTCCTGTGACGGAACCGACCCGGACAACGGAACCGGGCCGCACCCGACATGGGTACGGCCCGGTCGGATCGGCGACGGCTACCGCGCCAACAGCGCATCCGCGTTGTCGGGCAGCGCGCCCACCCGCCACCAGCGCAGGTCGGTGGACTCCGCACTGCGCACCGGCACCGCACCGGCGGGCGCGGTGATGCGGAACAGCAGATCGAGATGCCGGGTCGGCTGCCCGAGCGAACAGGTGATGGGATGGGCCTGCGCGCCGAACAACCCGGGATCCAGGACGAGCCCGTCGATGCCGGACTCCTCGGTCGCCTCACGCAGCGCGGCATCGGCGACCGTCGCGTCCTCCTCCTCGCAGTGACCGCCGAGCTGGATCCAGCGACCGACGCGCGGATGCAGGGTCAACAGCACCTCGGCGCCGTCGTGGGAGTACACGATCGCGGAGGCGGTGATGTGCCCTGCCGCGTGCTCACGCAGACAGCCGCGCGGGGCCGACCCGAGGAAAGCGAGCATCGCCTCGCGCAACGACTGGTCGGAACCCTTTGCCGGAGACCAGGTTTCCAAGATCTCGGTAGCCGACGCGTGCAACGAGCGCGCGCTCACAGTTCCACCAGCCCGGCTCCGGGACCGAAGACCGGACGCGGGCTCAGCTCCTCGAGCGGATGCCCGACGGCGATCGCGCCGAGCGGATTCCAGTCCGCCTCGAGCCCGAGCGTCTCGCGGGTGAGTTCCGGGGCGAAGATGGTCGACCCGATCCAGCAACTGCCGACGCCCTCCGCGGCCAGCGCAACCAGCAGCCCCTGCACCGCCGCGCCCACCGCGACCGTGAACATGGTGCGCTCGGCCGCGCGACGGCGCTCGTCCGGATAGTCGTGCGCACCGTCCGGGACACAGAACGGAATGATCACCTCCGGCGCGTCGAACAGGATGCGGCCGCGCGCGACCCGGCGCCGCACCCGCTCGGCGTCGAGTCCGTCGGCGGTCAGGTCGGCGCGCCACTTCTCGGCCATGGCCTCGAGCAGGCGGGCGCGGACCTCGGGGGTGCGCAGCCACACGAAGCGCACGGGTCGGGTGTGGTGCGGCGCGGGCGCGGTGAGCGCGGTCGCGATGGCGGAGCGGACGAGTTCGGGATCGACCGGGGTGTCGGCGAAGCGACGGATCGAGCGCCGCAGCAGCAGCGCCTGTCTGCGGCCCTTCGCGATGGCGTAGTCGGTGCCGAGCCAGAACAGGTCGTCCTCGCCGCGGCGCAGCAGATCCGCGGCCGACGAACCGTCGTCGACCACGGGCAGGCCGCGCACCACGGCCACCGGGACACCTCCGAGTTTGCCCTTCACCAGATCGGCGGCGGCCGCGAGTTCGTCGGCGATGGCGACCAGGGTGACGTGCAGTTCGTTGCCCTGCCCGTCCACCGCGCCCGCGTAGTCGTGCAGCACCCGAAGGCCCGCCGAGCCGATCGCGACATCGGTCTGCCCGGTTCGCCACGCGCGCCCCATGGTGTCGGTGATCACCACGGCGACCGTCACGCCGAGTCGTTCGGCGAGTGCGCGCCGCAGCGCCTTCGCGCTGGCGTCGGGATCGCTGGGCAGCAGCAGCAACTCACCCTTTTCGACATTCGAGCCGTCCACCCCCGACGCCGCCTGGACGATGCCGAGCTTGTTCTCGGTGATCAGAGTCCGTCCTTTGTGCGCCAGCACCCGGACGGCTTCCTGGTCGACCAGCGAGCGGCGCACCTTGTCGCGTTCCTCGGGGTCGAGCGGCGCGGCCACCACCCGCCCTTCGACCTTGGCGACGATCTTGCTGGTGACGACGAGGATGTCCCCGTCGGCCAACCAGCCCGCCTCGGCCGCGATGTGTTCGGCCAGATCGTCGCCAGGCCGGAACTCCGGCAGGCCGAGGACGGGCAGGATGCTCAGTTCGGTCGCCGCGTGGTCGGTGTTCGGGGTCACCTCGGTGTTCGGGGTCACCATTTCACTCCTGCCAGGTCGAGGCCCTCGCGCACGATCTCCGCGGTGGTCGGCGGATCGGTCATCAGCAGCGGCACGCTGCGCACCTCGACACCGGGCACATCGGCGGTGTCGGTGCTGTGGATCAGCCATCCGTCCAGGATTCCGGTGCCCGATCTGGCGCCGTAATGCCTGCCTATGGCCTCCGCGGTGGTTTCGACGCCGATCACCGAAAGGCATTCGTCGGCCATCCCGCGCAGCGGCTTGCCGTCGATCACCCCGGAGACGCCGATCACCGGCGCCGCGGTGGTGCGCAGCGCGCCGCGAATGCCGGGCACCGCGAGGATGGCGCCGATACTCACCACGGGGTTGGACGGCGCCAGAAATACGGCATCGGCGGCTTCTATGATCTCGGTCACATTTGGGGCAGGTTTGGCGTCTTCGGCCCCGATTGTCGCGAATCCATGGGTCCTGATGTTCGCCCGATACCGTACCCACCACTCCTGGAAATGAATCGCGCGACGTTCGCCAGAGTTCTCCTCGTCACTCACGACGACATGTGTTTCACAGCGATCATCGGTTGCCGGGATGAGTTTCACGCCGGGCTGCCAGCGGTTGCACAGCGCTTCGGTGACCGCGGAAAGCGGGTACCCGGCACGCAACATTTCGGTGCGAATCAAGTGCGTCGCGATATCGCGATCGCCGAGCCCGAACCAGTCCGGCTGCGCGTGATACTTCGCCAGCTCCTCCTTGGCGTGCCAGGTCTCGCCGACCCGGCCCCATCCGCGTTCGGTGTCGATGCCGCCACCCAGGGTGTACATGCAGGTATCGAGGTCGGGACAGATTCGCAGGCCGTGCATCCACACGTCGTCGCCGACATTGACGATCGCGGAGATCTCGGCGTCGGGCAGCAGCTCGCGCACACCCTGCAGGAAGCGCGCGCCACCGACTCCGCCGACCAGCACGGCGATCCTGCGCCCGTTCGCGGGCGCGATGTGCGCTTGTTGTCCAGTCACATCGAGACAGCCTATGCCGTGGCCGAACCCGGCTCACTCACGCCATATTTGCTGTTTATTTGCTATTCCCGACACAAGATCAACGGAGAAATCGAAGGCGGATAGTAACGGAATAGCGACGGCGGCTTGACCATCCCTACATCCGGCGTGTCTAATCACAGACATGTCATTCCGGGTTCGCGCGAGAGCCCAAGGCGCGAACAGTTTTTCGAACACATGTTCGCACGGGAGTGACGTGTTCGGGGATGTCCGCGGGACAACGTCGCGGGGTAGGGCCGTCGGTGTCCGTGTTGGCCCGACGGAAAAAATCATTCTGCGCTAACACACAGTGAGGAGGCGGAGCGATGACCGACGATATGGTCACGCCAACCGATTCCACAGCAGGCGCAGCTCGTGGCGTCTGCGCAGACATCGGCCGAATCGAACGGGAGGACGCGAGCGACGACATGTCGACGCCGCGGCTCAGCCTGGTCGTGACGGGGTTCGACGAGATGTTCGAGTCCATCGAAGAGCAATGGCAGGAACGCGCCCTATGCGCGCAGACCGACCCCGAGGCGTTCTTCCCCGAGAAGGGCGGCTCGACTCGGGAGGCGAAGCGCATCTGCATGGGTTGCGAGGTTCGCGACGAGTGCCTCGAATACGCACTCGCGCACGATGAGCGCTTCGGTATCTGGGGCGGGCTCTCCGAACGGGAGCGCCGTCGCCTCAAGCGCGGAATCGGCTGACGGACGGGCGCCGCACCGACCTCACCGCGAGGTCGGTGCGAGTTCACCCCACGACCCGCGAACAGCCACCAGCCGATGACGACGATTCAGCAAGACGACCATTCAGCAAGACGACGATTCACAAGACGATTCACAAATAGCATAGATTCGTTTCATGTCCCGCTCTCGTAATCGACGGCCACCGACCGCGCGGTCGGTGATCCGCCGCGGCCGCGGTGTGCGCGGGCCGATGCTGCCCCCGACCGTGCCCGCGTGGCGCACCCGAGGGCAGCAGTTCGACCGGCTGGTCCTCGAGGCTTTCGCCCCGCTGGACAGCCGCTGGCACGATCGACTCACCAAACTCGACATCGCCGTCGACGATGTCCCCAAAATCCGTCCGCTGCACCCCGATTCGGTCACCTGGCCGGACGAGGTCGTCGCCGACGGCCCGGTGCCGCTGTCGCGGCTCGTCCCCGCGGGCGTCGACCGCCACGGCGCGGCCACCCGGGCCCGCGTCGTCCTGTTCCGCAAGCCGCTGGAACTGCGCGCGGGCGACCCCGACGACCTCGTCGACCTGCTGCGCGAAGTCCTCGTGCAGCAGATCGCCACCTATCTCGGCGTCGACCCCGACATCATCGATCCCGAACCCGAATAGGCGCGGCCCGAGCACGTGAGGAACGCCCCTTTACCGCGTGTCTGGCCGCGAGCGGAGGCCAGGGGGGTTACTCTCATCGACGTGATCCCCATGCGTCGTTGCTGCCGACCAGGCTGCAAGAATCCGGCCGTCGCGACGCTCACGTATGTGTACTCGGACTCGACGGCCGTGGTCGGACCGCTCGCCACCGTCGCCGAACCGCACTCATGGGACCTCTGCGAAACACACGCCTCACGCATCACCGCGCCCAAGGGCTGGGACATGGTCCGCCACGAAGGCGGATTCTCCTCCAGCACACCGGACGACGATGACCTGACGGCGCTGGCGGAGGCCGTACGCGAGGCCGGATTACGCAGACGTCCGCCCGAACCCGAACAGCGCGGCTATCGCGACTATTCGCCACCGCCGCAGCGCGCCACGAGAACCGGTCGCCGCGGCCACCTCAGGGTGCTGCCCGATCCACCGAGCTGAGCGCGGGCCCTACGTGGTCACGCTGCGCTACCACCTCCGGGCCTGACGCACTCATGACGGTGTCCTCCGGGTCATGAGCGCGGGCCCTACGTGGTCACGCTGCGCTACCACCTCCGGGCCTGACGCACTCATGACGGTGTCCTCCGGGTCATGAGCGCGGGCCCTACGTGGTCACGCTGCGCTACCACCTCCGGGCCTGACGCGCTCATGACCGCCGTCGAGCCTGTCGGGGCGAGCTATTAGGGTGGTGCCCATGACAGCCACGCGCTCTGCCGAATTCGTGAACGCGGTGATCAAGGCATACGACGTCCGCGGAGTGGTCGGTGAACAGATCGATGCGCGATTCGTCGGCGATGTCGGCGCCTCGTTCGCGCGCCTCATGCGCGCCGAGGGCGCGTCCCGCGTGGTCATCGGACACGATATGCGCGATTCCTCACCGGAACTCGCCGCCGCCTTCGCCGCGGGCGTGCGGGACCAGGGCCTGGACGTCACCCATATCGGCCTCGCCTCCACCGACCAGCTCTACTTCGCCTCAGGCAAGCTCGGCTGCCCGGGCGCGATGTTCACCGCGAGCCACAATCCCGCCCGCTACAACGGCATCAAGCTGTGCCGGGCCAACGCGCTTCCGGTCGGCCAGGACACCGGCCTGAACACCATCAAGGACGAACTGGTCTCGGGCGTACCCGCATACGACGGCGCGCGCGGCGCGGCGGACGAGGTGGATCTGCTGGCCGACTACGCGCGGTTCCTGCGCGAGCTGGTCGAGCTCGACGACATCAGACCGCTCACCATCGCGGTGGA
Organism: Nocardia bovistercoris; assembly: GCF_015674855.1. Classification (GTDB taxonomy): domain Bacteria; phylum Actinomycetota; class Actinomycetes; order Mycobacteriales; family Mycobacteriaceae; genus Nocardia; species Nocardia bovistercoris. Next base: position 364,748 of record NZ_JADMLG010000002.1, read on the forward strand.
CGCGGGCAACGGCATGGGCGGCCACACGGTGCCCGAGGTGCTCGGCGTCCTGTCGCAGGTCGAGGTCGTCCCCCTGTACTTCGAGTTGGACGGCACCTTCCCCAACCACGAGGCCAATCCCCTCGATCCGGCGAATCTGGTCGATCTCCAGAAGCTGGTGCGCGAGTCCGGCGCCGATGTCGGCCTCGCCTTCGACGGCGACGCCGACCGCTGCTTCGTGGTTGACGAGCGCGGCGAGCCGGTCTCGCCGTCGGCGATCACCGCACTCGTCGCCGAACGGGAGCTGGCCAAGGAACCGGGCGCGGTCGTCATCCACAACCTGATCACCTCGCGCGCGGTGCCCGAACTCGTCGAGGAACTCGGCGGCACGCCGGTGCGTACCCGCGTCGGGCATTCGTTCATCAAGCAGGAGATGGCCGCCACCGGCGCGGTATTCGGCGGCGAGCACTCCGCGCACTACTACTTCCGCGACTTCTGGGGCGCCGATTCCGGCATGCTCGCCGCGCTGCACGTGCTCGCCGCGCTCGGCGAGAAGGATCGCCCGGTCTCGGAGCTGATGTCGGCCTATCAGAAATACGCGGCCTCCGGCGAGATCAACTCCACCGTCGCCGACGCCGCGCAGCGCACCGCGGCCGTGCTCGAAGCGTTCGAGAGCCGCGCGGTCTCGGTGGACCGGCTCGACGGCGTCACCGTGCAACTCCCCGACAACGCGTGGTTCAATCTGCGCGCGTCCAATACCGAACCACTGCTCAGGTTGAACGTCGAAGCCCGATCGCAGGAGGAAGTAGACGCACTCGTGACCGAGATCCTGAGCATCGTCCGCGCCTGACTGGAATAGTGGAATCACAGACATTGGATTCGCCCCACGCGGCCTCGATGCGCGCGTTCCGGACGGAACCAGGGCCGGATCAGCTACAGCGCGATGAGGGGAGGTGGGACGCCCGATGATCGCTGGAACTCCGGTGCTCGATCTCGACGACTCCGCGTCGCTCGAGGCCGCCGACAGCGGTGGCGCCCTCCGTTCGGCAGCCTCCGGCGGTGCCCAGGTCCGGGCCACCGCGGCGGCCGTGGCCGAAGACGCGCTCGGTCGGCTCGTCGATCTGCGCCCGCGCAGCCTGGTCCTGGTCACCGGTCCCGGTCGCGCCACGCGCGCCGCGGGCATGCTGATCGCGGCGCTCGGCGGACGCGCAGGCCTCCCGATCGTGCCCGCCGCCTCATTGCCTCCGTGGGTCGGCCCGCTCGACGTGGTGCTGGTCGCCGGTGACGACGCGGGCGATCCGAGCCTGATCGACGCCGTCGACCGCGCCCAGCGCCGCGGCGCGGAAGTGGTGGTCGCCGCACCGCTCGAGGGTCCGTTGCGCACTGCCGCCGGTCGGCGCACTGCACTGCTCGAGCCGCGTGTCCCGGTACTCGACCACAATCGGCTGCTGCGCTATCTCGCGGCCGTCATCGCGGTGCTGCGCGCGGTCGACCCGACGCGTTCCGGCGCGGCCACGCCCGACCTCACGGCGCTCGCCGACGTCCTCGACGCCGAAGCACTGCGCGACGCGCCGCAGAACGAGGTGTTCCACAATCCCGCCAAGACCCTGGCGGCGCGGATGCAGGAGCGCGCCGTGGTGTTCTCCGGCGACTCCCCCGCCGCCACCGAACTCGCCGAACACTGCGCCGAAGTGCTGTTGCGCGCCGCGGGCCGGGTGGCGACGGCGGTGGATCTGCCCGAGGCGGTCGCCGCCAACGGCGTCATGGCCGACGCGGCGGGCGGATCGACACCCGATTTCGATCCGCTGTTCCACGACGAGGAGCTCGACGGGCCCGCACCGGTGGACCGGGTGCGGATCTTCGTGCTCAGCACCGATCCCGATCAGGCCGCCGCGCGCCGCAGGCTCGCGGTCTTCGGCGGCTCGGGTCCGGTCGACGCGGACCTGGTCAACGCCGATGTCGACCTGCTACAGAACACGCTCAGCGATCCGGCGGGCCCGACCCCGGCGCGGGTCGACGAGGCAGGCGTGCCGTTGCCAGGATCGGCCACCCACAGCACCGAACTGGAGCAGCTCGCCGTGCTCGCCCTCAGAATCGAAATGGCCGCCGCCTACCTCAGGCTGATCGGGCGCGGCGGCGCCCCCGCCACCGACGAACGGTACGACGGGGGACGCTACTAGTGCACGAACTCGTTGGTGCACTGCGTACCTACGCATGGGGTTCGCGCACCGCGCTCGCTCAGCTGTGCGGCAGGCCGGTGCCGTCGGCCCATCCCGAGGCCGAACTGTGGTTCGGCGCGCACCCCGCCGATCCGGCGCACGTGCGCGGACTCGACGGCGTCACCACCTCATTGCTGGAGTTGGTCGCGGGCGATCCGGACCGCGAACTCGGCGCCGCCGCACCGGCCTTCGACGGGAAGCTGCCGTTCCTGCTGAAGATCCTCGCCGCCGAGGAACCGCTGTCCCTGCAGGCGCATCCGAGCGCCGCGCAGGCGCGTTCCGGTTTCGAGCAGGAGAACCGGGCGAAGGTGCCCCTGGATTCGCCGATGCGCAACTACCGCGACGACAACCACAAACCGGAACTGGTGGTGGCGCTGGAGCGGTTCGAGGCGCTCGCGGGATTCCGTGATCCACGCCGGACCGTCGAACTGTTGCGGGCGCTCCAGGTGCCGCAGCTCGGGTGGTATGCGGATCTACTGGCGGCGCAACCGGATTCGGCGGGTCTGCGGACCTTGTTCACGACCTGGATCACGCTGCCGCACGGGGTGCTGTCCGCCCTGCTGCCCGCGGTGCTCGACGGATGCGTGCGATACCTGTCGGGCAAGGGTTCACGAGAATTCGCCGCCGAGGCGCGCACCGCGCTGGAACTCGCCGAGGCGTATCCGGGTGACGCGGGCGTGCTCGCGGCGCTGCTGCTCAACCGCCTCACCCTCGAACCCGGTCAGGGGCTGTTCCTCGCCGCCGGAAATCTGCACGCCTACCTGCGCGGACTCGGCGTGGAGATCATGGCGAACTCCGACAACGTGCTGCGCGGCGGGCTCACCCCGAAACACGTCGACGTGCCCGAACTGTTGCGGGTCCTGGATTTCGAGCCGATCGACCTGCCCGTCATCCTGCCCGAACCCGCGGGCGACGGATCGGTGCGCTATCGCACACCCGCACCCGAATTCGCGCTGCACCGCTTCGACCTGGCCGCCGGTTCCGGGCAGGTGCCGCTGCACGACGGCCCCGGCATCGTGCTGTGCACATCGGGCGTCGTCCGACTGCTGCGCGACGGCGCCGAACTGCTCGTCACACGCGGCGGCGGTGCGTGGATCTCCGCCGCCGACAGCGCTATTCGAGCGCAGGCGGTGGACGGGCCAGCGCAGTTCTTCTGCGCGTGCGTCGGCCGGACGAACTGATCGGACGCTGATCTTCGCGCCCGAATGTGGCGTGCGCCCTCGGGGGTGGGCTCCGGCGGCCGCGACACGCTAAGTTAACCGGGTCGGTGCGACGAGGAGAGGACATTCCAGACATGTCTGCTGGTGGCGGCAAGAAGGCGATTATCGCGGCGTTGACGGCGAACGCCGGTATCGCGGCGGCGAAGTTCGTCGGTGCGGCGATCACCGGTTCGGCGTCGATGCTGGCCGAGGCCGTGCACTCGGTCGCCGACACCTCCAACCAGGGCCTGCTGCTGTTCGGGCAGAACCGGGCCGAACAGGAGGCCGACGAACTGCACCAGTTCGGATACGGGCGCAGCCGCTACTTCTACTCGTTCGTGGTCGCGCTGGTGCTGTTCACCCTCGGTTCGGTCTACGCGATCTACGAGGGCATCCACAAGGTCCAGCATCCGGAGGAACTGACCTCGCCGCTGGTCGCGGTGGTAATCCTGGTGATCGCGGTCGGTTTGGAGACCTACAGCTTCACGACCGCCATCAAGGAGTCGCGCCCGCTCAAGGGTTCCAGCACGTGGTGGCGTTTCATCCACACCTCGCGCAGTCCCGAACTGCCCGTGGTGCTGCTCGAGGATCTGGGCGCTCTCGTCGGCCTCGTCTTCGCCCTCGTCGGCGTCGGCCTTTCGATCGTCGTCGACCCGATCTGGGACGGTATCGGCACCCTCGCCATCGGCGGCCTGCTCGGTGTCATCGCCGTCATCCTCATCATCGAGATGCACAGCCTGCTCATCGGCGAAGGCGCCACCCCCGATGAGGACCGCCTGATCCGCGAGAACCTGGTCGACGGCGAACACATCGACCGTGTGATCCACCTCAAGTCCCAGTACCTGGGCCCCGAGGAAATCCTGGTCGCCGCCAAACTCTCCTTCACCCCCGATCTCGATATCGCCACCATAGCCACGGCCATCGACGCCGCCGAAGCCCGAGTCCGAGCGGCCGTCCCCGCCGCCCGCCGCATCTACCTCGAACCCGACCTCTACCGCGAACACCTCGCGACGAAGTAGAAACGTCGGCGGCGCGTGGTCGTCAGCGCACCCAGGCCACATGGACGACCACCACGCGTCGTTCCTGTTCGAGAACGACGTACACGGCGAGACCGGCACCGTCCGGGCCGAAGACCATTCGGCGCATTTCCCCGTCCGGAATGTCGTCGCTGTAGGGCGGGCCCTCCCACGGCGTCAGTTCCAGAAACGCGATGAGTTCGGCATAGTCCACCGCCACTTCTACTGGCAAGCCTCCGACCTGAGCCAGCGCGTCGGACACTATTTCGTACTGATACACCCCTGCGGACTATCGACCAAGTCGCGCATTGATAAGCGCACGGTGCTCGGCCGCGCCGATAGTCTCCACGGCACGACCCGCCTTCAGGTCGGCGACCTGTCGCAGCATCCGCAGGTGAGCTTCCGCGCCGTGGCGCTGAGTGATCTCGGCGATTCTGCGGAAGGCGGCCAGCACGGCCAGCACACCCGTGAGATCGAGAGACTCGGCCGCCGCCGACATTTCTTCGCTGTACCGGCGCAGGAACTCGGCCTGTTCCTCGCCGACCAATGCATCATGGATGGCGCGCGGCGTCGAGCCCGCCAGCAACGCGGGATGCGTCGATGGCTTGAACGACTCGGGTGAGGCCATCTCGATACTGTAGCCCAACCCTGCGACACGTAGAGCGTTCGAGCAGGTCATAGCGCTTTCCACCTCCATACTCGCCGTCCGGACCGAGACTCCGGTTGTTCGATTCCGACCGAGTCGGGACATCATCCACTCATTTCGCAGACTGACAGCGGTCTCGGTGCGTAGCGCTCCGCACCGAGACCGAATGTCGTTGGGGGTCAGGCGTTGCCGGTGGCGGTGGCCTCGCGGGTGCGGGTGAGGAAGGTGTCCCATTCCGCCGGGGTGAAGACCAGGGCGGGGGCTGCGGGGGCCTTCGAGTCACGTACGCCGACGGAACCGCCGTCGAGGTGGGCGACCTCGACGCAATCGCGGGAACCGCTGCAGTAGGTGCTCTTGTACCACTGTGCCGTGGACAGGTCGAACGTCATCGGGTCAACTCCTTCAGGATGTGTGTCATCACGGTGCGACTATCGTTCTCGGCCAACACGATTCGTTGAAGTCGCGTGCATGCGTCCCGGTATATGGCGACTTCGGACTCCTTCTCCAGATACAGCCCGCCCGTGTACCCCTGCACGAAGACGATTGGCGGTTCAGTCAAATGGGCACGCGGATGCGGCGGGAACTCCATCAAGACGAAGTTATTCGTGATCATGCCGATGTGCATCCCCACCGATTTCGGGACCAGTCGGATGGAGATGTTTTCCAGTGTACCGAATTCCAGTAGATGGCGTATCTGGGTTGCCATAACTTCCGGGCCGCCGATCGGTCTGCACAACGCCAACTCGTCCGCAATAATCGAGAGCTGGATCGGGTTCTCGGTATCGGCCAGGCGAACCTTCCGGTGTTGCGAGAGCTCGATGCGTCGCTCGACCTCCGAGGTATCCATATTCGGAAACTCCGACCACAGCACCTCACGTCGGTACTCGACCGTCTGCAACAACCCCGGCACCAGCAGCGGCTGGTACGAGGTCAGCCGCTGCGCCGACTGCTCCAACCCGACGAACAGGTTGAAGTCCTGTGGGATCGCGTCGTCGAACGCGTTCCACCAGCCTTTACTCTGCGCCTCCTCGGCCAGGCCGAGGAGCACGGCGATCTTGGCGTCGTCCGCCCCGTACACCTGACACAGCCGTTCGACGTCGATGAGCCGCAGCCGGACCGGCTGTCCGGTCTCCATCCGCCAGATGGTTTGTTTACCGACCGATATGGCTTTCTTCGCCTCGTCCATGGTAATTCCGGCGGCTTCGCGGAGTGCATTCAGTTCCCTGCCGAGCAACCGTCGCGGCAGAGTGGAACTAGCCCCCATTTTCTGGACCCCTTCTTATTGATCGGTTCCCATTGGAACTCGACGCGAGTACCAATTGGAACCAGGCTCGATTTTCGTGGACAAGTAGTCCGGAACGCTTTCGACCGTCGGCATGTCGATGGTCTGCTGAATAGGCGCCCGGTACAGACGGTTCGACGCCTCGACACGTGAACCGTTACCCGCCGCCACGGAGCGAAGGGGTCGGCGGGTACCGGCGCACTTTACCTCAACAACAAATGCAGGGAGTCCACTTGACCGCACCACCGGTTCTCGACGAGCTCATCGGCCGCCGCCGCGCGGCCGCCACGCCGCAGGCGTCCGTCTCCACGCATCGCCGCACCGTCGTGGCGGCCGGAATGCCGAACGCGCGCAACGCATGCGACGTACAGCAGGCACGATGACCGATCCGTGCCTCGGTTTCGCGGACACGCCTCGCGCGCGCTGCGAGTACTACCGCAAGGTCTGTGAGCTGCCCGCCGTGGTCGATCCGCGCCACGGCGGCATCACCTTCCGCGCCGGACTCGTATGGGGCCTGATGATGGCCTCCGAGTTGGGCCGCAGGGTGAAGCTCGAGTTGGAGCGCACCGGGCGCGGCGGCGGGCCGATCGTGTCGCATCCGCGCAGCGGGACATGGTGTTTCCTGGTGCGCTCCGATATCCCGACCACCCGCCTCACCGAGGACGCGGCGCTGTTCCGCAGCGGCGTGCGGGTGATCGCCGACGGCGCCGTCATCGCCCTACCGTCCCCCGTCGACACCGATCCGGCCTACCGAGCGTGGATCAGCGCCGCGCACAGCCCTTTTCGTCCCTCCGGAATGTCCGTCCTGGAAGCCGTCGGCGTGTGCGCCGACCGCCGCCTCCCCCTCAACGAAACCCCGAGTCCGAAATGAACACAGCACCCGAAGACACCTCGCCCCGCCCGCAGGAACCCGACGTGCACCTGTCGATCTTCCTGCACGGCATCCGCTTCGATTTCATCGCCTGCGACACCGCCGCCCGCGCCTTCGTCCGCGACCACAACCGCCGCAGCCACGTCGACGCGGCATCGATCGAACCGCTCGCGGCGGGCGCGACGCACCCGCGCCTCCCCAACGAACGGCTCTACCTCGACCCGCCACCCGATTACCACACCACCCGACTCGACGGCGCGGAAGCCCGCTGGTTCGCCCGCGAAGGCGTCGTCCGCGTGGTCTCGGTCACCGACGCGTCCGGATACACCGTGCCCCTGCACGGTTTCGACCTCGGCGCCTGCATAGACCACATGCCCCGCAAACTGTGGCACCTCGTGCGCCGCCGCCACGAGGCCATCGAAGACGAAATGCGAGGACGGCTGGTGTCGAGCGTGGAAACGCTGTTCGAGGAACTCATTCGCCGCACCCCCGTCCGCACCGACCGCAGGCCAACGGCCGTGGTCAGCGTGTGAGTACGAGCACATCCCGCGCCGAGCCCAGGCACCCTGCCGCGCACAGGCACCGGTCGGGCGATCGAGCGGCCGCCGATGGAACGACAGCCACGCGAATCCACACAGGTCACGGCTCCGTCGGAGACCAAGCCCCTACCCTGAGCACGTCGAACCGGTACAGCCGGCACGTGAGACGGAACGGGGTAACGACAATGGGCGACGGCGAACAACTGAACCTGGACTTCCACGTAGAGCAGACCGCATGGGGTAAATGGGTCGATCCCGAACGCCGCGCCGCACAGGTCGGCAAGTTCATGGAATACGCGGGACTGCCGAAGCTTCCGGCGCGACCATGGCCGGAAGGCTCACCCGAGGTCGAACGGATAGACCCGCTCGTCGCCGCACTGTTCCCCGACTTGGCCACCGCCATGGCGCCCGAGAACACCGACCTGGCCGACATGTTCATCTGCTTCATGGGCGAATGCTTCATAAAATACGCGGGCGCGCGATGGTTCGACGAGGAATGGTTCGGCCGCGAATATTCCTTCTACGATGACGTGAATCCGGCCCTGTTGTTCGATAACCACGACGAAGATATCAGAACCGCATGGCGATTCATGGACAACATGATCGGATATCACCCGGGAGACCATAACGGAATGTTCTCCTATTTTGTTGCCGCACTGCATGAATACCAGGGCTATTACCACGACAAGCATCGCGAGGATGCCTCGACATAGCCCTCCACAGCGCTAGGGGGGTACGTGCCGGATGGCTACGACAAAGACCGTCAAAACGTTGACAACAACACGCGCGGAGAGATATTCGAGAACGGAACGCGAATGTTCTTTCGCGATACCGAAAACGGATACTTCAAGGACAACCGGATCTTCAAAGCTGGTCCTGACCGCATAAGATTCGATAAAGTGCGGGAGTCCGGCGGCCTCGTCTTCACGATCGAAGAGAAATCCGGCAGGCTCGGCGGGGAAAAGGACGAGACCCAGCTCAAGGTTGCGCGTATCCTCCTGGATAAGGGGGAAATCCATCACCATTCCTTGCGGACTGTCGATGGCGAGACCATCTCGGACAGCACTCGCAAGTTGATCGTTGATCTAGAGCGGGATTTCCCCGGCGGGTTCACGCACCAGGTGATTTCTCGAGAAGATGCTCGCGAAATATGGGCGCTCGGCAGGCAACTGGAAAAGGGGCAACAACTCGAACTCGACGGTGTGCGTGAGAAAGCTCGTCAACACAAGATCCAGCAACGAGCGCAGATCAGAGAACAGACCGAAGGCATTGTTCGAGAGGAATACCGGGAGACCGGGGTTCCCGTCGACCGATCGCGGCCCGCGAACGCGGACAACGGCCGTCAACCGGTCGACATGCGACGGCTCGAGGAGAACCTGCTGGAGGCCGAGTACCTCGAGGGCAGGCAACAAGCCCTCCGCGACGCCATTGCCGCGCGAACCAGGGAGATCACGGAGGCCCGCGACGCAGGGAGCGTCGTCGAAGTCGAATACCTGCGCGATACGCACACCCGACTAGCCGAAGAGCTCGAAACCTTGCGCGGTCTGGACCGGGCCATCGCCCACGACTACCACCTTGCACTCGGTTTCAGCGTCGAGGATTCCGCGCTCGTGGTGGGTTACGAACAACCCGCGCGTGAGGCGGCCCGCGCCGATCTGGTGGTCGGGCTCGAGGTCATCGGGACCGAGGTCCGCCGTCAAGATTGGACACACGAACTCGGTCCACACAACGACCGCCTCGCCGAACTCACTCGGCAACGTGTCCAGGACATCACCGAACGCATCGCGGGTCCGCGTAAACGCGAATCGGCGATCGACAACGCCCGCGCGGGCGCGGAGAAGCTACGTCTCGATCCTCTCGACGCGACCGAACGGAATCTGGATATCGAGAAGTTCCGTGCCGTGCGGGAGGGCCGGAATCTCGGCTACGACCCCGACACGCGCACTTACACCTTTCATCGCGAAGGCTCCGACCCGGTGCAGGTCGCGCACGACGATCGAGAGCGGCGCATGGGTGAAGACGCTCGCGGAATCGAGGCCGGGATGGACCTGAATGCGATCGAGGTCGCGCACCTGGTCGCACTCGGCCACGCTCACGCTGTCGAGGAAGCAGTACGGGCCCGACTCCGAGATGCCCCGCAAGCACACGGATTGGGGCATGAGCGAGGCGTCGGGCGTGGACTGGATCGGGACCGGTGAGACCGCCCGCGAGCGGATCCGGAACTGTGCCGCCGACGCCGAGCGCGAAGCCGTCCGCTCGGTGTCGGCGGGGGATCAACTCTGGGCCAACTGGGACAGGAACTTTCGGGTACGGGTGTCGCCGCGCATGTAGACGATGGCGCCGAACTCGGTGGCGCCCGCGGCTTCCACGTCGGCGAGGCGGGCCGCGACTTCTTCTTCGGTGCCGATGATCGCGAGGTCGGCGGCGCCCTCGGCGCCTTCGCGGTCCATCATGGCGCGGTAGGAGGGCAGGGTGTTGTACATGGCGAAGTTCTCGGCGGCCTGCGCGCGGGCCGGTTCGGGGTCGTCGGTGATGCAGACGGGGAGGTTGCAGATGATGCGGGGGGCGGGGGCGCCCGCCGCTCGGGCGGCCTCGTTGATGACGGGCGCGATGTGCGAGGCGATCGTCTTCGCGCCGGTCATCCACAGGATGGTGCCCGCGGTGTGCTGCCCGGCGAGTTTCAGCATCTGCGGGCCGAGCGCAGCGAGCAGGATCGGGATGGGGCCTTCGCCGGGGGTGCTCAACGCGATGTTGGCACGCATGGTCTCACCGGTGAACGACACCGGCTGCCGTTCCAGCAGCGGGCCGAGGATCGCGAGGTATTCGCGCATGTGTCGCACGGGGCGATCGAAGTCGAGGCCGAACATGTTCTCGATCACGACCTGGTGGGACAGGCCGATTCCGAGGGTGAACCGGCCATCGCCGATGGCGAGCGCGGTGGTGCGCGCCTGCTGGGCGAGCGCGGCGGGATGACGCGGGTAGGTGGGCACGACGGCGGTGCCGAGTTCGATGCCGGGGACGCGGCTGCCCGCCACCGCGAGCGCGGTCATCGCGTCGAAACCGAAGATATTGGGCAGCCATGCCGAGGCGAAGCCGTCGTCGGCCGCTTGGCGTATCTCGTCGGTGAGTCGGTCGAGTGCCTGCGGTCCACGACCTTCGTTGAGCGTAATGCCGATGCGCATTCGATTCTCCTCTCGCTCGGGTTCGAGCCTATGCCATACACGTGTCCAGGATTTGTGTGGTTCGGTAGCGCCCGTGCGGCGGCGGGTTCACGATCGGGTGGTGAGCAGGTCCAGCGGGTCGGTGTCGATGCCGAAGCGGTCGCGCAGGGCGTGGCGCACGGCGTGCACACCGTTCATACCGTGCACGCCGGGGCCCGGCGGGGTCGCCGATGAGCACAGGTAGACGCCGGGAAGTGGGGTGGCGTAGGGGTTCCAGCGTGGGGCGGGACGGAACAGGAACTGGCGCAGGGTCATCGCGCCTGCGGAGATGTCGCCGCCGATGTAATTGGCGTTGTGGAAAGGCATTTCGGCGGCGGTGCGGACGTGGTGGGCGAGGATCAGGTCGCGGAATCCAGGGGCGAAGCGTTCCACCTGGGCGATGACCGTCGCGCTGACGTCTCGCGAAGAGCCCTGCGGGACATGGGCGTAGGTGTAGAAGGTGTGTTTGCCCTCGGGTGCGCGCGTGGCGTCGACCACGCCGGGCTGGATCGCGAGCACATAGGGCAGGTCGACGTGGCGCCCCGCGGCGACGGCGCGTTCGGCGGTCATGGCCTCGGCACGGTCGCCGATCAGGTGCATGGTGCCCGCTCGCGCGCAGTCCTCGACCTTCCACGGCACCGGGCCGGACAGTGCGAAATCCACCTTGCACGCCGCACCCCCGTACCGGAACTTCCGCAGCCGGTCGGCGTAGCGGTGCGGTAGCCGATGCCCGCCGACGCGCAGCAGTTCGGCGGGGGCCAAGTCCAGCAGAACGGCGCGCGCGCCTGCGAACTCGTCGATCGAATCCACTCGATGGCCGGGGAACACCCGACCGCCGAGGCGCACGATCTCGGCGACGAGCGCGTCCACGATGGCTTGGCTTCCGCCGCGCGGAAGCACCCAGCCGCCCGCGTGCGCGAGCGTGCTCAACAGCATGCCCGCACCCGCCGCCGGGATGGCGCGCGGCGGGGTGATCGCATGCGTCGCGACCCCGGCGAGCAGGGCGGGCGCGATATCGTCACGGAATCGCAGATTCCACAGCGGTGTCCCCTGTTCGAAGACGCGCAGCCCGAACCGCACCGCCGTCGGCAGGTCCGGCGGCAGCGCGCGCAGATCCGACATGGCGACCGCGACCACCGACTCCCAGTGCTCGACCAGCGGACCGAACAGCCCGCGCCACGCGCGCCCGTCGACCCCGAGCCCGTCGACCGTCCGGTCCAGGTCACGCCATGCCAGCCCGGCGCGGCCGCGGTCGAGCGGGTGCGCGTAGGAAACTTCGGGCGTCAGCAGTTCGACCCCGTGCGCGGCCAGGTCGAACGCGCGGAAGAACGGCGAAGCCAGCGCCATGGGGTGGGCGCCCGCGCAGATGTCGTGGTGGAAACCCGGCAGCGTCACCGCACCGGTTCGGCAGCCGCCTCCCACTGTCGTCTCGGCCTCGTACACCTGGACCGACAGCCCCGCCCGCGCGGCCACCACGGCCGCCGCCAACCCGTTCGGTCCGGACCCGACGACAACGACATCCGCCATTCCCCCACGCTACCGCCGCATACTTCGACTGCGGCCGCGCCGCCGCGTACAGGCAGGCCGACGACCAGGTGGGGTAGCGCGGCCGGTCACGACGAATGGCGCGCCATCGGCCTCCTGGACACCGAACGTCACGACCTGGTCGCCGCAGCCGACCGAGTTCGCCGGCTCGCGCCGTGAGTTGTCCCGCGTGTCATGGACCGAAGTCGGATGTCGGCCACGGCCGAGCCTCCCGAGGCACACGGCGACAACATCCGACGCGCCTGCTCGGGATCGAACCACCGATAGCGACCCATGCCCGGTCCGGCGCGGTGGCGGGACCGGGCCGGATCAGACGTCGGTGGAGAAGCGGATGCCGCCGTCGGGGATGACCACTCCGGGCCACACGCGGGCGCCGCGCAGGAGTTCGCAGCGGGCGCCGACGTGCGCGCCGTCGCCGATGACACCGTCGCGGACCAGGGCGCGGGGGCCGATGCGGGCGCCGAAACCGACGATGGAGCGTTCCACCGTGGCGCCCGCCTCGACCACGGCGCCGTCGAAGATGACCGCGCCGTCCAGCCGCGCGCCCGCGCCGATCTCAGCGCCGCGACCGATCACCGTGCCGCCGATGAGCAGCGCGCCGGGTGCGACGCCTGCTCCGGGATGAATCAGCGACTCGCCGCGCTGGCCGGGCAGCGCGGGCGAGGGGGCGATGCCGCGCACCAGGTCCGCCGAACCGCGCACGAAATCCTCCGGCGTGCCCATGTCGCGCCAGTAGGACATGTCGACGTGGCCTTGCACGCGCGCGCCCTCGGCGAGCAGGGCGGGGAACACCTCGCGTTCCACCGAAACCGGGCGACCCGAAGGGATCTTCTCGATGTATTCGCGACGGAAGACGTAGCAGCCCGCGTTGATCTGGTCGGTCGGCGGGTCCTGGGTCTTCTCCAGGAAGGCGGTGACCCTGCCCTCTTCGTCGGTAGGCACGCAGCCGAAGGCCCTCGGATCGCTGACCCGCACCAGGTGCAGGGTCACGTCGGCCTTGGTCGACTCGTGGGTGTCGAGGATGGCGCCGAGGTCGGTGCCGCCGAGAACGTCGCCGTTGAAGACCATCACGGTGTCGGCCCGCAACTTGGGCAGCACGTTGCGGATGCCGCCGCCGGTGCCGAGCGGTTCCGGCTCGAACACGTACTCGAGTTCGATGCCGAGGTCGGAGCCGTCGCCGAAGTGTTCCTCGAACACCTCGGCCTTGAACGAGGTGCCGAGCACGACGTGGGTGATGCCGGCTTCGGCGATGCGGGCGAGCAGGTGGGTGAGGAACGGCAGTCCGGCCGTCGGCAACATCGGCTTGGGGGCCGACAGTGTCAACGGACGCAGCCGTGTCCCCTGGCCGCCGACCAGAATCACGGCGTCGGTGCCTGCATGTCCTGCCATCGAGTTGCCCCTGTTCACAGTGGATCGTTCCCGCCGCGCGCGGCCGTTCAGCCGCGCGCCTGCTGTCGCAGCGCAGATCGAACCGCAATCCGGGAGCGAATCGCAAGTCCGGCCCGCAGCGCCAGCCGCAACGGGGCCTGCCACCAGTGCGGATGCCGGTCGGCCTGGAACCGGTACGCGCTCGCGTGATGGGCGGGCAACATGATTTCCGGATGTCTGCTGGCCGCGTGTCCCTTGGCGTGGGTCACCTCGGCGCTCGGCACGAACACGTTGTGCCAGCCCGCCTTGCCCATGCGGTCGCCGAAGTCGACGTCCTCCATGTACATGAAGTAGCGCGAGTCGAAGCCGTCGATGGAGTCGAAGGCGCCGCGACGCACGAGCAGGCAGGAACCGGACAGCCAGCCGACGGTCCGCTCCGAGACCTGCTCGTTCTCCTGCCGGTAGCGCCTGGTCCACGGGTTGGCGGGCCAGACGGAGCCGAGGATCGCGTGACCGGCGCCGTCGAGCAGGCCGGGCACCGAGCGGGCCGACGGGTAGACGCTGCCGTCGGGTTCGAGCACCATCGGGCCGATGGCGCCCGCGCGCGGCCAGCGGGCGGCGGCCTCGAGCATCTGGTCGATGGAGTCGGTGCCCCAGCGGATGTCGGGGTTGGCGATGATCACGAATTCGATTTCCGGGTCGATCTCGGCGACCGCGCGGTTGATCGCGCCGCCGTAGCCGATATTGCCGCCGGTGCGCAGCAGCCGCACGTGCGAGTTGGCTTCGGCGACCATTTCCGGGACGCCGTCGGTGGAGCCGTTGTCGGCCAGGATCACCTGTGGCTTCTCGGTGGTGGCGTGCGCCAGCGTGGTGACGAAGTGTTCCAGGTGTTCCCCCGGTGAGTAGGTCACCGTGACGACGGCAAGACCTGCGGATTGGTTGTCGGTTCGCTCGCTGCGCTCACTCACGAGCGCCCAGCCTAGCGGGACCGGCACGCTCGCGCGCCCGACGGTCGAGAACCCGTACGGATCGACGCGAAACCGCGCGGCGAATCCGGTCGGGTCACGCGAAATCGGTGCGGCCGGAAGGGATCGCGTCGACCGGACGCGTGGCGTGGCAACCCGCGAGCGACTCGTGCAGCGCCGCGCGCCAGTGCCGCAGCGGCGTCAGGCCTGCCGCTGTCCACGCGCGGTCCGACAGCACCGAGTACGCGGGTCGGCGCGCGGGGCGGGGGAAGGCCGCGGAGTTGGTGGGGCGCACGCGTCGGGGATCGGCCCCGATCTCCTCGAAGACCGCGCGGGCGACCTCGAACCACGTGGCCGCGCCGGTGTTGGTGGCGTGCAGCACGCGCGGGGTGTCGGGGCGTGCGGCGAGTTCGAGGAGCGCGGCGGCCAGGTCGACGACGTAGGTGGGTGAGCCGCGTTGGTCGTCGACCACGTCGACAATCTCGCGTTCGGCTTCCAACCTGCGCATGGTCGCGACGAAATCGGCGCCGACGCCCCGGTAGACCCAGGCCGTGCGCACCACGCGGGCGGTAGGCGCGAGGTCGAGCACCGCGCGTTCGCCTTCGAGTTTGGAGCGGCCGTAGACGCCGGTGGGTCCGGTTGGCGCGTCGGTTTCGTAGGGCGTGTCGCCGGTGCCGGGGAAGACGTAGTCGGTGGATACCTGGATCAGGTTCGCGCCGACCTCCGCGCAGGCAGCGGCCAGAATGGCGGCGCCGGTCGCGTTGACGGCGAATGCGGCGTCGGGTTCGGATTCGGCGCGGTCGACGGCGGTGTTGGCGGCGCAGTTGAGTACCGTGTCACCCGCCGCGAGGACCGCGCGCACGGCGTCGGCGTCGGTGATGTCGAGTTCGGCGCGGGTGTATCCGAGTGCGGCGGGCGCGCGGCGCAGCAGTTCCGCGCCGAGCTGCCCGCCCGCTCCGGTGACGACGAGACGGGCTTCCGACGGCGGTATCGCGGCAGGCACGGGCGCAAGTCTGGCACGCCGCGCGTGCCGAGGTTGCCCGGCATCGGGTTAACCATTGGTTAGCCTATGGGGACTCTCGGCCGCCGCGCGCGGACGAGTCACGGGGACAGCGGGTCGCTCGGACGGGAATTCTGGTCGCGCCGACAACGCCGCGCACGGGTGGCGCCGCGAACTACCTGAGCCGGACCATGGATTCGGGCGCGGGATCCGGGCACGCGGGATCCGGAAACGCGCGTGAGTGCCGACACCGATATCGGGTACGCAGGGTTCGTCGAGAGGATGCGGAAGTTGCAGGCGATAGCGCGACCGTCCGGGGGCGGTCCGGGAACGTTCGGGGCGGGCCGGGTCGTGGTGGCGACGCTGGCGACGCTGGTCCTCGTCGTCACCGGATTCGCGTGGCACAGTGTGGACTCCCTGATCGCCGATATCGAGCGCATCGGCGATCTCGGCCTCGGCGGCGCGCGCGACGGCGCGGTGGACATCCTGCTGGTCGGCGTCGACAGCCGCACCGACGCGCACGGCAACGCGCTCACCGATTCCGAACGCGCCCTGCTGCACGCGGGCGACGAGGTCGGCACCAACACCGACACCATCGTGCTGGTTCGCGTGCCCAACGACGGGCGGTCGGCCACCGCGATCTCCATTCCGCGCGATTCCTACGTCGATATCCCCGGATTCGGCAAGGGCAAGATCAATTCGGCCTACGGCGCGACCAAGGAGACCGAGCGGTTGCGTCTGATGGAGCACGGCGTGTCCGCGCCCGAGGCCGACAAGCAGTCGACCCAAGCCGGGCGCAAGGCGCTCATCGGCACCGTCACGAATCTCACCGGAATCACCGTCGACCACTACGCCGAGGTGAGCCTGCTCGGCTTCGTCCTGCTCACCAATGCCGTCGGCGGCGTCGAGGTGTGCCTGAACAGCCCTGTGGACGAATGGATGTCGGGCGCGGACTTCCCCGCCGGACGCCAACGCCTCGACGGCCCACAGGCTTTGAGCTTCGTGCGCCAGCGCCACGACCTGCCGCGCGGCGACCTCGACCGGATCGTGCGCCAGCAGGTCTTCATGGCGGGCCTGGTCGGTCAGGTGCTCAGCGCGCGCACCCTCGCGAACCCGACGCGACTCGGCCAGCTCAGCGAAGCGGTCGGGCGCACCGTCGTCCTCGACGAGGACTGGGACGTGGTCGGATTCCTGCAACAGCTGAAAGACCTGAGCGGCGGGCAGGTTCGGTTCGAGACCGTCCCGGTGGCCGATCTGAACGCCACCACCGGCGACGGGGAATCGGTGGTGAAAGTCGAGCCGAAATCGGTGAAATCGGCGGTGGCCGCGCTGGTCGGCACGCACGACGACGATTCCGGCGGTGCCGATCCGAGCACGGTGACCGTGAGCGTGTACAACGCGAGCGGCGTCGGCGGGCTGGCGGCGCAGGTGTCGCAGGCATTGCGCGCCAAGGGATTCCGGGAAGGGACCGTCGGCAACTACACGGGTCAGGGGGTGACCGGCAGCCGAGTGCTCGCCGCGAGCACCGCCGATCCGAGGGCGCGCGCGGTGGCCGAGGCGCTCGGCGGGCTCACCGTGGTCGCCGACTCGAGCGTGTCCGCCGATTCGGTCGGCGTCGTGCTGGCTAGCGATTATTCTGGTCCCGGCTCGTCGGCGAGTTCGATGTTCGATTTCACCGGAACCTCGGCGCAGGCGACCCCCGTTCCACCGGCGCCGCCGATCGACGCGGGGCGGAGCGGACCGACATGCGTGAACTGACCACACCCGAGCAAGCGAAGCGTGAACCCAAGAATGCGTGATCAAGACCAGGCACTCACCCTCACCGAGGCGGTGCTCGATCCGATCCTCGCGCGCGAACCGGCCGGGCCGCGCGTCACCTACTACGACGACGCCACCGGAGCCAGGATCGAACTGTCCGGGCTGACCTTGGCGAACTGGGCGGCCAAGACCGGCAACCTGATTCGCGACGAGTTCGGGCTCACCCCGGGCGCGCGGGTCGCGGTGCTGCTGCAGGCGCACTGGCAGACCGCCGCGGTGCTGCTCGGTTGCTGGTGGGCGGGCACCGAGGTCGTGCTCGGCCCCGATCCCGATGCCGACCTGGCGCTGGTCACCCCCGACCGTATCGACGACACGGACGGGGTCGGCGAGGTGGCGGTGCTGTCGCTGGACGCGATGGGCACGCCGGTGCGCGATCTTCCGGTCGGCGTCACCGATTTCGCGACCGCGGTACGGGTGCACGGCGACCAGTTCCATCCCGGCGGCGCGGGTGTCGCGCTGGACGGTGTTCCGGTGGCACAGGTGTTGACGCAGGCGCGCAAGTCGGCGGCGCGGCAGGGTTTCGCCGAGGGCGACCGGGTGCTGTCGAGCACTCCGTGGGCGACGCCGAGCGACCTGATCGATGGTTTCGTCGCGGTGCTCGCGGTCGGCGCGTCGCTGGTGCAGGTGGTGCATCCGGATCCGACGCTGGCCGAGCGGCGCATCGCCTCCGAGCGGGTTACCGCGCAGCGTCTGTGAGCACTCCTACCGCGGTATAGGTGGCGGTCCGACCACGGGCCGTTCCACTGCGGTTGCCGAGTCCGTACCGTGGGAGAGGTCACACGACGGTGAGGTGGTGGATCATGAAGCCGCACTATTGGCTGCGCTGGCTGTCACAGCAGGGCACCCCGCGGTTGGTGTTGCGCACGCAGGCGCGGCGCGGCGACCCGTTCGCGTCCCTGCTCGGCGGACCGGACGGCATCGCCGACCCGTACCCGCTGATCGAGCGGTTGCGCGGGGATCGGGCGCTGGTTCGCACCGCGCTGTCGTGGGCCGCCTTCGATCACGAGCTGTGCCGGACGATCCTGCGCGACAAGCGCTTCGGCGTGCGCACGCCGGAGAGTTTCGAGATCCCCAAACCGCTGCGGGCCATCGCCCAGCGGTCACCGCTGCCGCCGAATCCGGTGGAACAGCCCTCGATGCTCGTCATCGACCCGCCGCTGCACACCGCCATGCGCAAACCGGTGACGTCCGCGTTCACCCCGCGCGCCATCGCCAAACTGCGCGACCGGGTCGAGACGGTCACCGCCGAACTGCTCGACGCCCTGCCCTCGGGCGGCTCGGCCGACCTGATCGCCGCCTTCGCCGCCCAGGTCCCGATCGCGATCATCTCCGAAATGCTCGGCTTCCCTGACGAGGACCGCGAGCTGTTCCTCGGCTGGGGCGACGCGATGACCCCGCTGCTCGACATCGGCATCTCCTGGCGCGCCCACCGGCACGCGATGAAGGCGATGGAGGTGATGAACGACTACTTCGACGTCCATCTCGCGCGCCTGCGCCGCGATCCCGGCGACGACATCCTCAGCACGCTGGTGACGGCGGGCGAACTGGACGACTACGCCCTCAAGGCCAATGCCAGCCTGCTGATGGGCGCCGGATTCGAGACCACCGTCAACCTCATCGGCAACGGCGTCGTGCAGTTGCTCGCCCGGCCCGACCAGCTCGCTCGGTTGCGCGCCGAACCCGAGCTGTGGCCGAACGCCATCGAGGAGGTGCTGCGCATCGACTCGCCCGTGCAGACCACCGCGCGCACCGCGCTCGAGGACGTGGAACTCGACGGTCAACTGCTGCGCGCGGGGCACACCGTGATCCTGTCGCTGGCCGGGGCCAACCGGGACCCGAAGGTGTTCCCCGATCCGACCGATTTCGATGTCGCGCGGCCCAACGCCAAGGAGCACCTGTCGTTCAGCAATGGCATCCACGTCTGCCTCGGCGCGAGTCTGGCCAGGATGGAAGCCGGGCACGCGCTGCGCGCACTGTTCGAACGGTTCCCCGACCTGGCCTTGGACGGCACACCGGACCGCAGGCAGCTGTTCACGCTGCACGGGTACGAGCGGATGCCGGTGCGGCTCGGGCAGGCGGCGCGTGCCGTCGAGCCCACCGGGGCGGCGCTCTATTGATTTCGACCGCTCGGCGGATCACGTTGATTCGCCCACTCGGCGGATCAGCTGAATCCGACCGCCTGGTCGCCCCAGGCGGTGTGCAGGTCGGCGTCGGGGTCGTCGACCACCCGGTCGACGGCGTCGATGAGCAGAGTCGCGCGGGTGCCCGGCCGATACGGCGTCCAATGCTTGGAACCGTCGAGGGCCGCGGGCACGCCGTGGGCGGCGAAAGCGAGCCAGCGCCGCATCATCCGGCCCGACACCTCGCCCGCCGCCTTGCGGCCGCCGAGCCAGAACGTGGGATCGTGGTTCAAGGTGCCGAAATTGCCGAAAACATAAGGTAATTCGGTAGCATGCCCGGCGCCGACGCGGGCCGCGCGCAGCATCGGCGTCGCGTGGTCGAAACGGTAGGCCCAGGTCGGCGAATGCTGGGCGTGGCCGTCGGCGACCCAGTGCGCGGGCATGCGGAAGGCCGCGTCGGTCGACATCGCGAGCGCGCCCCTGGTCTTCGCGAGATCCGGGTAGGCGGAGGTGATCTCGGCGATCCGCTCGGCCGACATGTGCGGATGGCTCGCGGCCACGTCCTCGAGCATGAGATTCACCGCCTCCGGGGTCACCGGCATGATCGGGGAACGGAAAACCCGGAACAGCGACGCCTCGTCCTTGTTGGTGCCGATGATCAGCGGCACCCGGTGCGAACGACCGCGCTGGAACCGGTCGACCGGGTAGGCGGGCAGCAGGTCGCCGTCGACCACCGGCGCCGCCGCGAGTCGGCCCGGCTCCTTGAGCGGCACCTCGTCCAGCAGCACGCCCGCGGCGCGGATGATCCGGTCGATCGGCATATCGATCAACTCCAGCGCCCGCGACGAGGGCAGCTCGAGCAGTTCCATGAACCGGCGAGCCACCACCGACGCCCGCTGCTGGCCGAACACCGTAGTCGCGGGCGGGCTCTGCGCGATCGCCTGGTGGAACAGGCCCGCCGAGCGCGGCGAGGTGAGCAAGGCGGTCACACAGCCCGCGCCGGAGGATTCCCCGAACAGCGTCACATTGCCGGGATCACCGCCGAACGCGGCGATATTGTCGCGCACCCACTCCAGCGCGGCGATCTGATCGTGCAAGCCCAGATTCGGGCTGAAACCGTGGAACAGCGACGACAGATCGAGGAAACCGAGCGCGCCGAGCCGATAATTGACCCCGACGACCACGACATCCCCGGCTTCGGCCAGCCTGCGCCCGTCGTAGACGCCCTGCGCCGCGGTGCCGAGGCAGTAGGCGCCGCCGTGCAGCCACACCATGACCGGCCTCGGCTCACCGTCCTCGCGCAGCGCGCCGCGCGGCGCCCACACGTTCAGCCACAGACAGTCCTCGCCCATTCTCAGGTCGGAATCGACCGGGACCATCGTGCCCATCGTCTGCGGGGCGACATCACCGTAGGTCGTGCACGGCCGGACACCCACCCAGCGCGCGGGCGGGGACGGCGGGCGGAAGCGCCGCGTTCCGGTGACCGGGGCGCCGTACGGTATGCCGCGCCAGGTGGCGACCGATCCCTCCAGGAATCCGCCGACCTCCCCGTACTCCGTGCGCGCGACCGGTGTCCGCGCGTCGGCATCGGGTCGGGGGACCTCGACGACCGCATGGGTGGCTGTGCCGGAGCTCTTCTGCTCGCTCATGAACCGCACCTCCTGCCCGGACCCGGCAGTGCGCTGAGTAGTTGCTACTCCCGGGTCGGCACTTCCTGATCTTTCCTATCGAGAGTACGACGCCGATCGGGGCGGGGAAGCCGAGACGCGATATTCCGAGCGCACGCGATACGCTGGCGCGATGCCGAGCTATTCGTTCCGGTGCCGTGCCTGCGGTGACACATTCGATGTCGACCGCCCGATGGCGCAGTCCGCCGATCCCGCCGCCTGTCCGAGGGGGCACGAGGACACCGTCAAGCTTTTGACCACATTCGCCACGGTCAGCCGGGGGAATTCCGCCGTGGTGAATCCCGCGCCCGCGCCGAAGCCCGCCGGTGGCGGTTGCTGCGGTGGCGGTTGCTGCGCCTGATCCGCTCCGTGTGAGCGGGGGCACTCCTCCCGCGGCGTGAGTGTTTCGGCACGATCCGGACAAGCGCGCGCTGATCGGTCGGCTTTCGCCTCGATGGCTGCCCCCGCGCCCTCACTTCACCGATCGCTCGGCACACCATGCGGGACTCAAGAATGTCCCTTTCGATCCGCGTGACCCAAGTCGCGGTCGGGTGCGACTCGGTCGCGTACACGTTGCTTGAGCACGGTGATGTCAGGGAAGCCGCCGTCGGCCTTGCGCTCCCACACCTGATCGCCGTCCACGGTGACGCGGAACACTCCGCCGGTGCCCGGAATCAGCGCGACCTCGCCCAAGTCCGTGCCGAAGGTGCTCAGCAGTTCCTGCGCCATCCAGCTCGCCCGCAGCAGCCAGCGGCACTGGGTGCAGTATTCGATCGCGATACGCGGCATGCGCCGACCGTACCGCCCCCGCACCACCCGAGCGCGCTCACTTGTTCACGGCTGGATCACACCGTCCAGGTAGGCCCACGCGCCGTCCTCGCGAACGAACCGGCTGACCTCGTGCAGCGAACTACGTTTGCCCGCCGATCGGTAATGGGCGACGAATTCGACGATTCCGGTGTCGTCGAAGGGGCCGCCGCTTTCGGTGCGCACGATCTCAAGGAAGAACCAGCGCTGGTCGGGGTCGAGGTCGACAGTGCTGGGACGGCGGCTCGAATGCCAGGATCGGCGCAGGTAGTCGGGGTCGCCGACGGCGAAGGCGGTGTAGCGCGAGCGCATCAACGCCTCGGCCGTCGGCGCGGGTCGCTCGCCGCGCAGCAGTGGCGCGCAGCACTCGTCGAACGGTTCGCCGCGACGACACGGACACGCGGAGGATTCGGCCATGCGCCGATTCTGGCCCCCGTGCGGCGGCGGCGATTCAGCGGGTAGCTACTCGCGAGAGTGTCGCGTCGATCGCCTCCGCCTGCTCGCGCCAACGTCGCAGTTCGGTGACACTCGGCGCCAGCTCGTAATCGTGGTGATGAGCGGCACGCGAGAGCGCCACCCACACCGTCGACACCCGCGCGGCGGTGTCGACATCGGTGAACGTGCGCAACGCCAGCAACTGGGCCCGCATCGGACAGCGCATCAGCTCCGGCGCCAACCGGGACCACAACTCGTCGACGGACTGTTCGAGCGCGAGCCGCAGAATCCAAGCGGTGGCCCGTGACCACACGCCGCCCGCGTCGGTGACCTCACCGTCGAGGAGGCGATCCACGGCCTCGAAACGCTCGCGGACGGTCGGACGCGGCGCGCGCGGTCGCGGTGGTCGCTTGCGCTGTCCCGCCCCGCGACCACCGCCGCGCACCCGCCGTTGCCCGGTCATCGCCACCTCCCGGTCATCGCCGCCGTCCCGTCATCGCCGCGGTCCGGTCGCCGCCGTCGCGGGCCTCGGTGGCCAGCTCATCACCACCACTGGTCCACCGCTGTCCGGTCATCGCCGCCTCCCTCATCGCTGCCTCCCCTCATCGCCGCAGTCCCGTCATCGCCGCAGCCCAGTCGCCGCCGTCGCGGGCCTTGGCGGCAAGCCGGTCATCGCCACTGATCCACCGCTGCCCGGTCATCGCCGCTGGCCCGTCATCGCCGCTGGCCGGTCGTCGACGTCGCGGGCCTTGGTGGCGACCCCGTCATCGCCGCTGGTCCACCGCGCCGAGGACACGGTCACCGGGTCAGCCATGTGATGAAACGTTCGGTGTCGGAGATCAATTCGCGCATGGAGCGGCCGATCGGGACGTGGGCGGCGGCGGTGACGTCGCGCAGGGCGTTGACCAGCCATCTGGCGTCGCGGGCCAGGAAGGCGTTCAGGTCGTCGACGTTGTAGTTCACGCCCATGACCGCCAGGGCGACCATGGCGCGGGTGGTGTGCGCGCGCTCGACGTAGCGTTCCACCTCGCGGTAGTCCATGCCCGCGGCGAGCAGGTCGCGGCGGACCCGCGCCTGGGCGGCCGCCTCGACCGCCGAACGGCAGCAGGTGGCGACCAGTTCGTCGGCGATGGCCTGCGGCAGCTGCGGGGTGCGCGCCAGCGACCGCGCGTCGTCGAGGTAGCGGCGCACCGGGTCGCCCGACACTCGCACCTCCACTACCGAACGCTCGCGGCGCTGCACCTCGAGGACGGTGGCGTCCAACTGCATCCGGCGCACTGCCTCGGCCAGCCGTTCGTCGTGGGTGAACACGACCACCTGCCGGTTCCACGCGACCGTCGCCAACACCATCGCCAGCCCGTCGACCTTGGCCGGATCCATGGCCTGCACCGGATCGTCGATCATGACGAAACGGAACGGGCTCTCCGGCACCGTGGCGCGCGGCAGGAACAGCGAAAGCCCGAGGGCATGCAGTTCGCCCTGGCTCATCACGCCGAGGGCGGCGCCGTCGACCTCGTCCACGGTGACGTCGAGCAGCACCCGGCGCGCGGTACCGGCGTTGCCCTGCAAGCGAATCGCGCCGAGTTCGACATTGCTCTGCTGGCGCAGCGTCCGCCACACCCACCGGGCCGTCGTCTCCAACGGCGTCATGCGTTCACCGCGCAGACCGGCGGTCGCGGACTTCAACCAGTCCTCGGCGCGGCGCAGGGTGCGCAGTTCGACCGCGTGCAGCGCGACCTCGCGCGCGGTCTCGAGCCAGCCGACGATGCGCGGCACCAGCGGCGCCCACACCTCGTCGAGCCGATCGAGTTCCTTGCGGGTGCCCTGCTGCAGCAGTTCGAGCTGATCCACCAGCCTGGTGTGCGCGCAACGCAGCCGCTCACCCAGACCGGGCTCGTAGTCGGCCTCGCTCAGCGCCGCCCACTCCGACCAGGCCCGACGCACCGCACCGGTGTCGACGGTCGGCGGGGTGCGCGGATGGAAATCCAGCTCGCGCGGCACCTGTTCCGGCAGCGCGCGGGCGGCGCGCACCGCGTCGGCCAATTCGGCGCGGGCGTCGGTGAGCGCGCCGACCCGGGTCGACAGCGCGGCGATGGTGATGTCGGTCGCACGCGCCCATTCCTCGTCGAGGATGCCGTGCCCGCACACCGGACAGGCGCAGGCGCCCGCGAGCTCGACATGGTCGCGCGCCTTGCGCAACACGTCGAGGACACGCAGGTCGGTCTCGGCGTCCACGGTGGAGCCGCGCGCGACCGCCGCACCCGAGGAGTCGATACGGTCGGCCACCTCCGCCACCTCGGCGGGCGAGGGCAATGCCAGACGCACGATGGCGCGCAACCCTTCCGGACCGATCGGGTCGCCGATCGCGCCGAACACCCTGCGGCCGATCGCTTTCAGATCCGGCGTCGGCTTGCGCAGCAGTTCGGTCACGGCGACCGCGCGTTCGTCGGCCAGATGTTCCATCGCGGCAACGAGATTCGCTTGCTCCTGACGCGAATTGCGCAGGGCGCGATCGAGTTCGAGGCGGCGGGTGCGCAAACTCTCCTGGGCTACGGTCAATTCGTCGAGCCCGAGCAGCTGGTGCAGCGCGTCGAAAAGGTCGCTCGGCTTGCCGTCGACCAGTGCGCCGAGCTCGCTGTAGGACAGGAACGGACGGTAGAGGTCGAGAACCGAGGTCCAGCGGTCGCTGTCGAATGGCGCCGAAAGCGGTTCGGAATCCGGGCTTTCCGCGGTGGAACTCGGGTGCCGTTCGGTCCAGTGCGCCTCGCCCAATCCCGCCTCCGGCGTCCATTCCTTGGACACGGTGAACGCGGGTCGCTCGCCCTCGGTGAGCAGATCGAGTTCGATGCGCGGGGTCGCGCCGTCGTGCAGGTTGCGCCAGCCTTCCCGCCACGCCGCCGACCGGCCGTCCCACCGACGATTCCCGCCGGTCAAGGCCATTTCGGCGGCCTCGGCGAAACTCGACTTGCCGCTGCCGTTGCGTCCGACGACCAAGGTGAGTCCCGGTCCCGGCGCCAGTTCCAGCGTCGCCTCGGGGCCGATGCCGCGGAACCCGCGCACCCTGATCGCGCTGAGGAAGATGCCGTTGACATCGAATTCGCTCGAGCCGTGCCGAGAATCGCCGTCGCGCAACGCGCCGAGCACGGCGTCGACGACATCGCGGGTGACCGCGGGATCCTCGGCCAGGCGCCGGGCCACCACCTCGGACAGGCGCGGCGGCAACTCCGTGGGCGTGGGATTCACGCGCATTCGCAAAACCCCTTCACCACCGAGCTCGGCCGCCCCCGCACGCGCCCGGTGTTCTGTCGAAAGCTGAGCGAAACGGTACCCGACGCATCGGGCTCACTCACACGCGGTGCCGAATACGCGGCAGGCGAACGAACGTACCCGCGGGGATGGTTTATGGCCATCGAGCGCATGCGGCCGCGCTCGATGTCCACCCCTCGCCAGCCCCGGCGGGTAGCTCGATGGTGTGTCACCCGTAGGGTGGCTCGGACGAGGCCGAACAGGACAGAATGCCAGGGAAGATCGAATTCCGCAAGGCGGGTGGACCGCGCGAATCCGCCGTGCGCACAGCGAGTTCCGAGCGACGCGGAGCTCGCGGCCGCGTGTGCGCGCCGCCGACGGCGGGCGTGACGACCGTCGCCTTCTCGACCGCCACCCCTGCTTCGACGTGCGTGGATTCGGGCGTGTGGCCGTGCGGGACGGCGGTTGTCGACCGGGCACGGCGAGTGGCGGGCGCGGGCTGTCGGTGGGGTGGGGTAGAAATCCGTTCGACACAGCGACAGGGGGAAATCGTGACCGGATACCAGGCGGGAGTGCCGAGATGACCACTCCATCGAAAATGAACCCACCGTGGACCGAGACGCGGATCGGCGCACTGGCCACGGACGCGGGCGCCCTGCGCGCCGCGCGGGAACTCGCCGCGCGATGGCGGGCGGCCGGGCACGCGGAAGGCGCGCTGTGGGGGTTGTGCGCGAGCGGTGGCGGTGCGCCGTACGAAACGGTGGTGGATCTGACGAGCCCCGCCTACCGCTGTAGTTGTCCGAGCCGGAAAGTCCCGTGCAAACACGCGCTGTCGCTGCTGCTGCGGTGGTCGGCCGGTGCGGTGGACGAATCGGCGGAGGTCCCCGAATTCGCGGCGGGATGGCTGTCGCGGCGCGCGGCGCGCACCCCCCGAGAGAACACCGCGCGCACCCCCGATCCGGCCACGGTCGCGCAACGGCGCGGCCGGGTCACGGCGGGGCTGGAAGAACTCGACATCTGGCTCGGCGATCAAGTGCGCACCGGATTGGCGCAGGTCGACCGGTCATATCGGGCCTTCGAAACCATCGCCGCCCGCATGGTCGACGCGCAGGCGCCCGCCGTGGCCACCGCGCTGCGCCAGATCCCCACCACCATCGCCACCCGCGCCGACTGGCCCGACCTGGTGCTCGGCGAATACGCGCGCCTGCATCTGTTGATCGCGGCGCATCGACGCCTCGACGATCTCCCGGACGGGCTCGCCGCGAGCGTGCGCACCCACATCGGCTATTCGACCTCGGCCGATTCGGTGCGCGCCGAACCACCGCTGCGCGATCACTGGATGGCGCTCGGCAGCCGAACCACCGAGGAGGAACGGCTGCACACCCGCCGCACCTGGCTCCACGGTCGCCACACCCGTCGACCGGCTCTCGTGGTCGAACACAGTTTCGGCGCACCCGATTTCGCGCGGGATGTGCCCGCACCGGGTTCCATGATCGACGCCGCGCTGCACTTCTATCCCGCCGCGGCGCCGCTGCGCGCACTGTGGGGCGATCGGCACGGCCCGGTCGAACCGTTCACCACCCTGCCACGACCCGAGAACGCGGGCGGGCCGGTGGCCGACGCACTACGCGCGAACGCGACTGCGCTCGCCGCCGATCCGTGGCTACGTTCGTGGCCGGTGATACTGCACGACGTGGTTCCGGTGGTCACCGAGAACAATTGGCGCATAGTCGATTCCACCGGCGACGCGCTGGATGTCGCGCCCGACGAACAACCGTGGAAGCTGCTCGGGACATCCGGCGGGTACCCGGTCACCCTGCTCGCCGAATGGACAGCCGCCGGCCTGCTGCCGATCTCGGCGCTGGTCGCGGGCGAAATCCTCGATGTCACCGGTGATCGCACCCCGGTCCGCACCGACGTGGCCACCGAAGGCGCCGAACTCACCTCCGCCGCGCTGCTCGGCACCGCCCGACGCAATCCCGACCCGAGCCGACTCGCCCCGCCCGTGGCCGCCGTCGTCCGCGACCTGCACACCGATCCCCCGCTGGCTCTCCTCGAATCAGCGGCACTCCGCGACGCGTTCGCCCGGGCGGGCGCGACCGCGGGCACCGCGCAAACCCCGCCGCCCGCAGGCGAAGACCAACGCCGCCGCCTACCGACCCCCGCCGCCCGCCGCCTCGCCACCATGCTCGGCGACAACTCCCATTTCCTCCCCGAATGGTTCGAGGCCGCCACCCCCTTCGACTACCGCGCCCCGGACGCCCTCTGCGCCCTCCTGCTCGAACACGCGACGGCGAGCACCCGATGGCGTCCCCAACTGCTGCGCCTCGCGGGCGCGCGGGCGCACTGGCTCGCATCGAAAAACCCACAGTGGCGTGCCATGGACCTGGCCGACATCGGTGCCGACGCCGCCGGGAACATCGCGGCGCCTGCCACTCGCGCGGCAGGCACAAGCGATGACACCGCGCCCCCGAAGCACGGGGCCGACGCCGATACAGCCTGCCACACCGAGAATGGCGCAGACCTCGCGTTCGATGCGGGCGCAAGCGATCCGAACCACGGCACGAGTCCTGCGGACACGAATCCCGTTGAGGGGCAACTCGATACCGACGGTACAGCAGGTGGCGGGCAAGGCGCGGTCGGGAGTCGCCGCGGGAGCGGGGCGGATAGTGATGTGTGGCGGTTCGGCGGGGCTCGGGCTCGGGCGGACTGGCTGGCCGAGTTGCGGCGACGGGATCCCGATTCGGCGCGGCATATGGTGGTCGCGGCGTGGGCGAAGGAGTCCGGCGCCTCTCGGGCCGAATTGCTCGCCACGTTCGAGGCGGGGATATCGGCGGCCGACGAGGCATTTCTCGACGCGGCGTTGGACGATCGGCGGTCCGACGTGCGGCGGGCCGCCGCCGGATTGCTGGCGCTGCTGCCCGATTCGGCGTTCGCCCGACGCATGGTCGAGCGGGCGGCCACGTGGATACGGCCGATCCGATTACGCTCCGACGGACCGACCGCGACATCCGTTCCGTCCGAAAGCGGTGCCACTCGTGTCCACCTTGTGGTCGACGTCCCCGATCCGCTGGACGCGGCGGCGGCGCGCGACGGAATCATCGATCGGGCGGGCGAATTCACCTACCGGTGGGCGGGCGCGCCGGACCGCACCGCCGGACTGCTGCGGCAACTCGTCGCCGCGACCCCGCTGCGCCACTGGGCGACCGGGTGGGGCGCGTCAACGCGGTTCAGTCCGCAGGAGCTGACCGGCGTCGGGATCGATGACCGATTCCGACAGCCGCTGTTCGACGGATGGGTCGACGCCGCACTGGCCCAACGTGATCCGCACTGGGCGCGAGCGCTTTTCGACGCGGGTGTGCCTTCCGACACCGCGCTGTTGCGACGGCGGGAACTCTTCGCGCTGCTGCCCGCACAGGACCGGACCCGGCATCTGCTGCGCCTGGACGGATCGTGGTTGTCGGAGATCGAGGCGCTGCTGCCCGCGCTCGACCATCCGTGGCCGGATCAGTTCGCCCACCACCTGATCAGGCTGCTGTTCGAACGCGCCGTCGTCGCGGGGCGCTCGATCAGCGCGCACGGTGCGAGTCCCGCCGCGCACCGATCCCTGCTGAACGCCGCGGCCGTGCATCTGCCGGTCACCGCAGCACCCGCCGTCGAGTCGCTGGCGCACCGCTGCGAGGATCCCGCGTGGCAGCACGCCTTCGAGCGGCTGGCCCGTGACCTCAACCACCGCTCGATCATGCTCGAGGAGTTGCAGTGACCACCACCGATCCCGCCGCCGATCTGCTGCGCCCGCACGCCGAACAGGCGTACGCCGGGGAACTCGCCGCCCTCGCCGCGGTCGACGATCGCCCCCGCCCGCCGTCGTGGCGGCTCTCGCCGTGGGCGGTGGTCACCTATCTGCTCGGCGACACCCTCGCCGACGGCACCGTGATCACCCCCAAATACGTTGGCCCGCGCCGACTCGTCGAGGTGGCGGTCGCGACCCTGGCCACCGACCGCGCGCTGCTGCTGCTCGGCGTACCCGGCACCGCCAAGACCTGGGTGTCGGAACATCTCTCGGCCGCCATCAGCGGCGCGTCGACGCTGCTTGTGCAGGGCACGTCGGGCACCGCCGAGGAGGCAATCCGCTACGGCTGGAACTACGCGCGGCTGCTCGCCGAAGGGCCGAGCGACGGCGCGCTGGTGCCATCGCCGGTGCTCACGGCCATGCGCACCGGCGCCATCGCCCGCATCGAGGAGCTGACCCGCATCCCGTCCGACGTGCAGGACGCGCTCATCACAATCCTGTCCGAGAAGACCCTGCCGATACCGGAACTCGGCGCGCAGGTGCAGGCCGCGAAGGGTTTCAACGTCATCGCCACCGCCAACGACCGCGACCGCGGCGTGAACGAACTGTCCTCGGCGCTGCGCCGCCGCTTCAACACCGTCGTGCTGCCGCTGCCCGCCGACGAGGAAGAGGAGGTCGCGATCGTGGTGCGCCGCGTCGAACAGCTCGGCGCCGCACTCGAACTGCCCGCCGTCCCCGCCGCAGCCGAAGAGGTGCGCCGGGTGGTGCGGGTGTTCCGCGAACTGCGCTCCGGCATCACCGCCGACGGCCGCACCAAACTCAAGTCGCCGTCGGGCACCCTGTCCACCGCCGAGGCGATCTCGGTCATCACCAACGGCATCGCGCTCTCGGCGCATTTCGGCGACGGCACCCTGCGCGCCTCCGATATCGCGGGCGCGGTGCTCGGTTCGGTCGTCAAGGACCCGGTGGCCGACACCGTCGTGTGGACCGAATACCTCGAGGCCGTCGTCCGCGAACGCCCCGACTGGTCCGACTTCTACCGGGCTTGCCGCGAGGTGACCGGATGAGCCGAAACCGCACCGCGGACGGCGGCCGATGAACACCGCCGACGGCGAATCCGCGCCGGTCACGAGAATTTTCGGGATCCGCCACCACGGACCGGGTTCGGCGCGATCGCTGCGCACCGCACTCGAGTCCTTCGCACCCGACGCCATCCTCATCGAGGGTCCCGCCGACGCCGACCCGCTGGTCGAATTCGTCGGCGACCCCGACCTGCGCCCGCCGATCGCCCTCCTCGCCTACGTCCCCGCCACCCCGGCCCGCGCCGCCTTCTGGCCCTTCGCCGCCTTCTCCCCCGAATGGCAGGCCCTGCGCTACGCCGCCGAACACGATGTCCCCGTCCGCTTCTGCGACCTGCCCGCCGCGAACGCACTCGCCGCCACCGACGAAGGCGGCGAACGCGGCGACCCGCTGGCCGACCTGGCGGCAGCGGGCGGCTACGACGACGCCGAACGCTGGTGGGACGCCGTCATCGAATCCCGCGTCCACCCCGCGAACTCCCCGACCGCCGAGGTGGCGACAGCAGCTCCCTTCGACACGGCAACACCACCCGCCGTGGCACCAACCAGCACTGCCGCTGCGACCACCACCGCCACCGGCATCCCAGCCACCACCACCGCCACCGGCGAGACCGCAACGACCGTCGCCGACCGGGCTGTCACCGGCGACGCAGCGCGGGCGACCACTACTTCCGCGACCGCGACAGCGATCCCGCAACCGACCGGCGGGACGAAGACGGCGGCCGCCGGTACCACCGAGTCTGCTACGGGCGCACTCTCCTCGGCGCCGGGCGGGGAAGCCGTCGCGGCGTTCGAGGCGATCACCGAAGCCATGGCCGCGCTGCGGGAGCCCGCGGATTCCGAGGCGGCGCCCACCGTCGATGCCCACACCCTGCGGCGGGAGGCGTATATGCGGCAGACCATGCGGGCCGCGTTGAAGGCGGGGGCGCGGCGTCTCGCGGTGGTCTGTGGGGCTTGGCACGCGCCCGCGCTCGCCGGGCCGTTGGGACCCGCCGCGCCGGATCAGCGGCTGCTCAAGGGGATGCCGAAGGTCAAGGCCACGGTGACGTGGGTGCCGTGGACGCATTCGCGATTGGCTTCCACGTCGGGGTACGGGGCGGGGATCACCTCGCCGGGCTGGTACCACCACCTGTTCACCGAGGTCGATCGGCCGGTCGCCCGCTGGCTCACGAAGGTGGCGGGTGTGCTGCGCGCGCACGATCTTCCGGTGTCGAGCGCCCACGTGATCGAGGCGGTGCGGTTGGCCGAAACCCTTGCCGCACTGCGGAACCGGCCGTTGGCCGGGCTATCGGAGGTCACCGAGGCGGTGCGCGCGGTGTTGTGCGGGGGCGACGAGGCGATGGTGCGGGTGGTCGTCGCGGAACTCGTCGTCGGCGAGGCGCTCGGCGCGGTGCCGGAGGGGGTTCCGACGGTCCCGCTGGACGCGGATCTGCGCGCCCGCATCCGCACCCTGCGCATGAAGCAGGAACCGCGCGCCAAATCAATCGACCTCGACCTGCGCAAGGAGCGGGAACTCGAACGCTCCCGGCTGCTGCACCGGTTGCGACTGCTCGGCATCGACTGGGGTGTGCCCGCCACCGGCGAGGTCCGCGCCACCGGAACCTTTCGGGAGAGCTGGACTTTGCGCTGGCGTCCCGAATTCGCGGTCGCGGTGATCGAGGCGTCGCGGTGGGGTTCGACGCTGCGCACCGCGGCGGCGGCGAAGATCCTCGACACCGCGCACCGCGACGGCGTCACCCTCACCGAACTCACCGCCGCACTCGACGCCGCGCTGCTGGCCGACCTCGGCGACGCCACCGACGGACTCGTCGCGCGGCTCGAGTCGGTCGCGGCGCTGGATCACGATGTCACCCATCTGCTCGCCGCCCTGCCGGGCCTCGTCGACACCTTGCGCTACGGCGACGTGCGCGGCACCGACACCAAGGCACTCGGCAAGCTCGCCGACGGTCTGCTGATACGGATCTGCGCGGGCCTGCCCGGCGCGGTCACCGGTCTCGACACCGACGCCGCCACCGCCTTGCGCGACCTGCTCGACGCGGCGCACACCGCCATCAACACCCGCGACGACGCCACCGCGTCCGGCGCATGGCTGGCAGCGCTCGGCAGGCTCGCCGATCGCGGCGACGTGCACGGCGCGCTGGTCGGCCGCGCGGTCCGCCTACTCGCCGACGGAGGGATCCTGGACGACGACGACGACGCCGCGCGCCGACTCGCCGCGGCGCTCTCGGTGGGCAATACCCCCGCCGCCAAGGCCGCCTGGATCGACGGTTTCCTCGGCGGCCGCGGGCTGCTGCTCGTCCACGACCGGGAACTGCTGCGCTTGATCGACAGCTGGCTGGCGAGTCTGGGCGAGCAGGATTTCGTGGAGACGCTGCCGCTGCTGCGCCGCACCTTCGGCGCGTTCGAATCCGGTGAGCGCCGCGCCATCGGCCGCGCGGTCCGCGACACCGGTTCGACGCCCGCTCGCGCCCGAACCATCGACAACGATCGCGGCCTGCTCGCATTGCGCGCGGTCGCCGACATCCTCGGAGTCCGCACATGAGCGCCGACCGCATCGATGACGACCGCACGGCCCGACGGTGGCGGCTGGTCCTCGGCA
Organism: Nocardia bovistercoris; assembly: GCF_015674855.1. Taxonomy (GTDB): domain Bacteria; phylum Actinomycetota; class Actinomycetes; order Mycobacteriales; family Mycobacteriaceae; genus Nocardia; species Nocardia bovistercoris. The sequence goes on from NZ_JADMLG010000002.1 coordinate 398,141, forward strand.
CCGCCGCCGAACCCGAACTCGGCGGCCTCGGGTCACCCGAGGAAGCCGCCATGGATCGCGCCATGGGCAGTCTCTACGACTCGACCCCGGACGCGCCGACGGGGCGGCGCTCGGCCGGGCTCGGCGGCTCGGCGCCCCGCGTCGCCCGCTGGCTCGGCGATATCCGCACCTATTTCCCGTCGACGGTGGTCGAGGTGATGCAACGCGACGCCGTCGAACGACTGAACCTGACCCAACTGCTGCTCGAACCGGAGCTGCTCGAGGCCGTCGAACCCGATGTCCACCTGGTCGGCACACTGCTCGGGTTGAACAAGGTGATGCCCGAAACCACCAAGGCCACCGCGCGTTCGGTGGTGCGCCGGGTGGTACGCGATATCGAAGAGCGCATCGCGGCGCGCACCGAGGCCGCGGTGTCTGGCGCGCTGAATCGCGCCGCGCGGACGCGAAGACCGCGGGCGCGCGATATCGATTTCGACCGGACCATCCGCGCCAATCTGGCGCACTACCTGCCCGAACAGCGCACGATCGTGCCGCAGCGGCTGATCGGCCACGGACGCAGATCCCGTGCGGTGCACCGAGATGTCGTGCTGGCCATCGACCAGTCGGGATCGATGGCGGCCAGTGTCGTCTACGCCTCGGTGTTCGGCGCGGTGCTGGCGTCCATGCGTTCACTGCGCACCTCCCTGGTGGTCTTCGACACCGAGGTCGTCGATCTCACCGATCACCTCGACGATCCGGTTGAGGTGCTGTTCGGCACCCAACTCGGTGGCGGCACCGACATCAACCGCGCCATCGCCTACTGCCAGTCCTTGATCACCCGCCCCGCCGACACCTTGTTCGTACTCGTCTCCGACCTGTTCGAGGGCGGCATCCGCCACGAGATGCTGCGTCGCGTGCACGCCATGAAGGAGGCGGGCGTCCAGGTGGTCGTGCTGTTGGCGCTGTCCGACGACGGTGCGCCCGCCTTCGATCACGAGAACGCGGCGGCGCTGGCCGCATTGGACGTCCCGGCCTTCGCCTGCACTCCCGACGCCTTCCCTGACCTGCTGGCGACGGCGCTGGATCATGGTGATGTCGGCGCGTGGGCGGAGCGCACCGTGCGGTAGGCGTCCGGTCGAAGCGACGGTCGCGGTCGCCCCGTTCGCTAGGCTGCGAAATGTCGTTCGCTGAAGGGGGGCAAGCTATGTTGCGCCGCGGTGACGTATTCGCCGGGTATGTGATCGAGCGCGAACTCGGTCGCGGCGGAATGGGTTCGGTGTACGCGGCGCGGCATCCGCGGCTGCCGAAGCTCACGGCGTTGAAGCTGCTGCACCGGGAATTCGGGGAGGACGAGACCCGGCAGCGATTCGAACGCGAGGCGGATCTGGTGGCGCGTTTGGACCACCCGAATATCGTCACCGTCTACGACCGCGGCGTCGAGGACGAACTGCTGTGGATATCCATGCAGTACGTGGACGGTGTCGACACCTCGTCGGTGCCCGCGCACGCGATGTCGCCGACGCGGGCCACGCAGATCATCGTGCAGATCGCGGCGGCACTGGATTACGCGCACCGCCGAGGTGTCCTGCATCGCGACGTCAAACCCGCGAATATCCTGCTGTCGCGTTCGGACGGCGTGCCCGCCGGTTTCGAGGAACGGGTGCTGCTCACCGATTTCGGCATCGGGAAACTGCTCGACGACACCGGCGGACTCACCCGCACCGGAACGCTCACCGCCACCCTGGCCTACGCCTCCCCCGAACAGCTCTCCGGCGGCGACCTGGACCATCGCTCGGATCAGTATTCGCTGGCCTGCACGCTGTTCCGGCTGCTCACCGGCTCGGCCCCGTACGAATCGCCGCATGTGGGCGCGGTGGTGTACGCCCACCTACAGACCCCGCCGCCCTCGGTGCGCGGCCTCCGCCCCGACCTGCCCGCGGAACTGGACGCGGTGCTCGCCGCGGCGATGGCCAAAGACGCGACGGTCCGCTACGCCAGTTGCAGCGAATTCGCCGAAGCCGCCGTCCGCGCGCTGCGCACCCACCCGACGCTGATCGCCGCGCCGCGCCCGATGACCGAATCGGCGCGCCGAGTGCCTACTTCGCCCCCGAGTCGCACGGATATCGTGCGCGGCGCCCTGTTCGGCGGCGCCGTCGGCGACGCACTCGGCGCGCCCGTGGAAAGCATGCCGCTGCAACACATCCGGCAGCGCTACGGACTCGCGGGAGTGACGGGCGCGCCCGCGACCTTCGACGGCCGGATCTCCGAGGAAACCCAGCTGACCTTGTTCGTCACCGAGGCATTGATCAAGGGTTCGGTGCGCGCCAGAGCGCGCGGTATCGGCGGGGCGACGCTCGGACTCATGCAGTCGGGCATGCTGGTCTGGTTACGCGGCCAGGGTTTCGAGATCCCCGATCAGCCATTCCCGCCGCACAGCACGCTGGCCGATCATCCCGAACTGATGAGCTATCGCGGTGTCAGCCACGCGGCGGTAGTGGCCTTGCAGCGCGCGGCGGCACGGCGGCAACCGGGCAGGCCGCTGGGAACGCGCGCCGAGCCGGTCAACGATTCGAAGGGCTGCGCGGCGGTGGTCCGCTCCGCGCCATGCGGTTTCGGCTACGCCGCCGACCGCTCGGGCGCCGCCATCGAGCACATCTTCGAACTCGGTTGCGACGCGGCAGCACTCACCCACGGCCATCCAAGCGGCTGGTTGCCCGCGGGCACGATGGCCGCCATCGTCTACGGGTTGTGCCGAGGAGCCGACCTCGCCGCCGCGGTGACCGCCGCCCGCGCGGAACTGGTTCGGCACGCGGGTCACGAGGAGACCGAGACAGCGCTCGCGGATGCGCTCCGCCTCGCGTCCGAAACCGGCGCCGCACTACCGTCACCGGACCAAGTGGAACGACTCGGACGCGGCTGGATCGCCCCCGAAGCATTGGCCATCGGCGTCTTCACCGCGGCGACAGCAGTGGCGGCGGGCGGCGATCCCGAACAGATAGTCCGCAACGGCATCCTCGCGGCGGTCAACCATTCCGGCGACAGCGACGCCACCGCAGCGATCTGCGGTTCCCTCCTCGGCGCCCGCTACGGCGTAGCGGCAATACCCACCGCATGGCGTTCCGCCCTGGACGCCGCCCCCGTCATAGACCGTCTCGCAAACGACTACTGCGTCGAATTCGGCGCGAACCCCCCACGCGACGACCGCGGCGAACCCACCGCCCAATGGCTCGCCCGCTATTCCGGCTGACCTCCGAACGCGTACAGCAGCCCCATACGCCCACGACAGCCCGCGAGGCAAAACGGCGAGCGAGACCGATCGTCGGAATGTCTCATCGTGATCAACCTATCGAGTCACCTCATCGATCACACGTAGATTTGGCACTACCCCCCACAGGTATGGACACCCCGATGGGACTACCCCGCACGCGCACCGACCTGCAAGGCGTCGGCGCCCTGCTGCTGCTGACAGCATCGTTCGCGATGCTGACGGTACTGGCGCGCTATCTGGACGGCGGATTCACCGTCGCTCAGCAGGTCTACCTGAGGACCGGCGTGGCCTTCCTGATCGCGGTCGTCGCGTTCAGCCATTGGATTCGCTGGCGCGTCATCGTGAAGACCAGAGCCCGTGAATGGTTGGTGATCATCGCTCGGGCCGTGCTCCTGTACATCATCGGCACAACGCTTTTCACCAAAGCCGCCACGATGTCCTCCGTGGTCGATGTCTCGTTCATCGCGGCGCTGCCGCTGGTTCCCGTCATCGGCATACTGCTACGCAAGGTCCGGGTGACGGCTACGAAAGTGCTCTGCGTCGCGGGCACAACCGTCGGTGTCGCTCTCCTGTCCGGAACGGGCAGCGACCTGGGTAGGCTGCTCACTTCATGGAACCTCGGCAATCTGATCGCGTTGGCTGCCGTGACCGCCATCGCAGTGAGCTATATCGGTCGAGACTGGCACGACGGCACGTTGAACAACCACGAGATCACGCTGCTCACAGTTGCTTTCGGTGCAATCGGAGTAATAATCGCCTCGGTCGTCCAGGGGGAGGGACTCCCTCATGTGTCGCCGAATGTCTCGCCTACCGCTCTCTGGCCTGCAATCGTCGTGGCAGGCCTGCTCAATATCTCCAACGTCTTCCTGATCAACTACGCATTCCAACGCGTCGATCCGGTACGCGCAGGCAACTACCTCACAATCGAATGCGTATGGGGACTTCTGTTCGGATGGTGTCTCTACGACCAAGTCCCCACTGCAACCGGGCTTTTCGGCGGGGTCCTGATCGTCATCTGCGCAATCGGGCTCAACGTCACCGGCAGCTTCGACACCCCCGCCCCCTATAGGAGAGGCATCATCGCCGCCAGGGAGTTCATCGAGCACAGGGCCGTAGGCGTCGCGAGACGGCACAGCAGACGCATTCCGGGCGGCGCAACCCATTCGCCCCGACGTAATAGCACAACCAGAATGGCTACACGCCCGGTCTGCGGCCGACTACTCCACGTTGGTCCGCCATTTCCTCGACCCGATGGGCCGTTCCGTGTGCGGAATGGAGACAGTCGGGTGCAGGAGGGCGGCGGTGCCGAGCAGGCCGACGGCTACTACCGCGTCGAGCCAGTAGTGGTTGCCGGTGCCGACGACCACGAGCAGGGTGAGGGTGGGGTGGATCAGGAAGATCCAGCGCCAGGCGCCCTCGGTCGCGGCGACCAGCGCTACGGCTAGCAGGAGTGCCCAGCCGACGTGGAGAGAGGGCATGGCCGCGAACTGGTTGGACAGGCCGTCGGCTCCGACCGGGCCGTAGACGGATTGGCCGTGGATGGCGGCGAGATCTATGAAACCGTGTTCGGGGAGCATGCGCGGCGGCGCCAGCGGGACGAGGACGTGGACCAGCAGGGCGGCACCGGTCGCGGCGACCATGACATTGCGCGTCCACCGGTAGTGGTGCGGGCGGAAGGTCCACAGCCACAGCAGGACCGCGACGGCGACGGTGAAATGTGCGGTGGCGTAATAGAAGTTGGCCGAGACGGCGAGCCATTGGTGGTCGACGAACAGTGACTGCACCGCGGTTTCGGAGCGCAGTCCGAGACCGTGTTCGAGGTCGAGGACTCCTTCGGCGTTGTCGAAGGCGCGCCCGGTCTCGTCGGCGGTGAGCAGGCGACCCGCGCGGTAGCAGAAATAGAGCACGGTGATGAGGGCGAGTTGTCGCACCGCTTCGCCGCCTCGACCGTGCAGCGCCTCCCGCAATACCGCGAGGAACCCACCCGTCGGATATCGCGAACTCGCCTCGGTCCCGCCGAACCCCACCGCCACCATGCCGCGGTCTCCTTCACCATCTAGCCACCACCCCCGGGTTAACCGGAGCGACAATCTCCGTTTAACCTAGCAATACCCGGCGGACGCCTTCAGCAGTGTGTGACCTAGGAGACAGAAGATCCGGCATCCACGCGCGGCGCGGCTCCCGCATGCCTCGATCTCCCTGACAAGGCAGAGCGGCAACAGATTTCCCCGCCGATGCGCCTGCTCCGAGACGCGCGAAGGCCCGGTGGGCATGCACCGCCCACCGGGCCTTCCGCGCCGAACCTACAAATCCGCGATGGCCGCGAGCGGCGGTGTCCTTGCCGCTCGCACACCGGGCCACACCGCGGCCAGCACGCCGACCACCGCCGAGGCGATCAACACCGACACCAGCTGCGTCCACGGGATGGTGATCTGATCGATGCCGAAATCGCGCAGGGTGCGCAGGAATCCGATGCCGAGTCCGATGCCGAGCAGCACGCCGACTATGGCGCCGAAGATCGCGATCAGCATCGATTCCAGGTAGATGGTGCGTCGCACCTGGTGTCGCAGGGTGCCGACCGCGCGCAGCATCCCTATCTCGCGGCGCCGTTCCACCACCGACAGCGCGAGGGTGTTGATGATGCCGAGGATGGCGATCACCACCGCGAGCGCGAGCAGCCCGTACAGGATGGCGAGCAGGGTGTTGATCTGCTGACCTTGCGCGCCTTTGAACTCCTCGCGGTCCTGTACCTGGACCACGGCGAACTGATCGGTCGCCTTCTCCAGGTCGGTGCGCATGGCGGTGAGATCGGATCCTGGCCTCGCCTTCACCAGCACGTAGAAGTTGTTCTGGAAGGCCACCGGCGTGACCTCCTGGAACACCTGCGGCGACAGCACCATGGCCCCGAGCAGCGGCGACTTCTTGAAGATGCCCGCGACCGTCACCGGAACCTTCTGGTTCTTGTCCAGCGTGGTGAGCTCGACCCGCTGCCCGGCCTTCCAGCCGCGGTCGGCGGCTTCGCCGTCCGCGACCAGGATGTCGTGTTCACCGAGAGTGCCTGTGCCGCTGACGATCTCGTAGTTCAGCACACCGTCCATCGTTCGATCCGGGGAGATCCCCGCCAACTGATCGTCGCCGACCCGCACCGCCGCGCCGCGGAATCCGACCGCCTCGGCGACCGAGGGCACACTTTGGCGGACCGCGTCCGGCACGCCGAGCGGAAGTCCGATGAGCTGGGACTGCTGCGGACCCGACAGCACGTAGTCGGCGTTGACCCCCTTGTCGACGAGCACACCGATACTGGTCTTGGCCGACGCGCCGAGTATGCCGATCGCCGAGACCAGCATGAGACCGAGCGTCAGCGCGAAGGCCGTGGCGGCGGTGCGGCGCGGATTGCGCACCGCGTTGTTGCGCGCCATCCGCCCGATCGCGCCGAACGGGCGGACCAGCACACCGAGCGTGCCGACCACCGGACGCGACAGCGCGGGCGAGGCCAACAGCACGGCGAAAATGAGCGCGAGCGCGCCGACGCCGACCGTCGCGGCGGCATTGCCGCCGGTGGACCGGGCGCCGAGCACCACGAGTACCGCACCGGCCACGCCGAGCACCACGCCGACCACCGTGCGCGTCCGCAGCGACTCGCCCGTGGAGGCGAACTCTTCCCGCATGGCCTCGACCGGCGGGATCTTCGCCGCCCGGCGCGCCGGCGCGTAGGCGCTGACCACCGTGACCAGCAGGCCGACGGCCAGCCCGACCAGGATCGTGCGCGGCAGCACCGTCATCGAACCGGTCGGCAGACCCAGATCGAAGGCGTTCAGCAGCGAGGACAGACCGAAGGCGAGTCCGACGCCTGCCACGAGTCCGATGACGCTGCCGATGAACCCGATGACCAGCGCCTCGGCGACCACGGTGTTGCCGACCTGGCGTCTGCTCGCGCCGACCGCGCGCAGCAGGGCGAGTTCGCGCAGCCGCTGGGCCACGATCATCGAGAAGGTGTTGTAGATGATGAAGGTGCCGACGATCAGGGCGATGGCGCCGAACGCGAGCAGGAAGTAGTTGATGAAATTCAGGGCTTCGGAGACCTGGGATTTCAGATCGGCGCGCACCTGCTCGCCGTTCTGCACCTTGAAGCCCTTCAGGTCGGCGGCGATCCGGTCGCGCAGTTCGTCGGCGGAGAAGCCGGGCGCGGCCGCGATGTCCACGTAGGCCACGTGATAGCCGTCGGTGAACAACTGCCTGGCCTGGGCATCCTCGAAGAGCAGACCGACGAAACCGCCGGTGTCGGAAGGCACCTTGTAGATGCCGGTGACCGTCACCTCGATGGTCGGATTCTGCTGGGTGCTGCGCGAGGGGATGAGGACCTTGGTCCGGTCGCCCACCTTCAGGCCCGCGCGTTCGGCGCCGCCCGCGTTGATGGCGACCTGCCCGGATTGTGCGGGCGGCGCGCCCTCGACGAACTCCTTCGGCTCGGCGATGGCCCGCTCCGGCGGCAGATAGGAGTCGCCCCAGCTCGGCGCGCCGCCGGTCTGCACCGGTTTGCCTTCCTGATTCAGCAGCACCAGCGGACCGTTGACGCCAGGCGCGACGGCGCGCACACCCTCGGTCCTGCTGATCTGGTCGACGGCGGCGAGTGGGACGCCGAAGGATTGCTGACCCTCGGGACTCACCCGGACGTCGACGCCCTTGGCCTCGTTCTCGAAGATCCCGTCGAAGGTGCGCTGCAAGGTGTCGGTGAAGACGAAGGACCCGGCGATGAAGGCGGTGCCGAGCACCACCGACAGCAGGGTGAGCGCCAAGCGGACCTTGTGCGCGGCGAGGTTGCGCAAGGCGACCTTGCGCATCGGACTGCCCGCCATCACACCTGCTCCAGCGACTTCATGCGGTCGAGCACCGAATCGGCGGTGGGATCGCGCAGTTCGGAGACGATACGGCCGTCGGCGAGGAAGACCACCCGGTCGGCGAAGGAGGCCGCGTGCGGTTCGTGGGTGACGATCACGACGGTCTGCCTGAACTCGTTCACCGCGGCGCGCAGGATCGACAGCACTTCCTCGGAGGCGCGCGAATCCAGGTTGCCGGTCGGCTCGTCGCCGAAGATGATCTCCGGTTTGCCCGCGAGCGCCCGCGCACAGGCCACACGCTGCTGCTGGCCGCCGGACAGTTCGCTGGGACGATGCCCGAGCCGGTCGGTCAGGCCGAGGCGGGTGATCACCGTGTCGAGCCATTCCTTGTCGGCTTTGCGGCCCGCGATATCCAGGGGCAGGGTGATGTTCTCCAGGGCGGTCAGCGTCGGGACCAGGTTGAACGCCTGGAATACGAAGCCGATCCGGTCCCGCCGCAACCGCGTCATCTGTTTGTCGCTGAGATTCGTCAGATCGGTGTCACCGATGCGGACGGCGCCGGAGGTGGCGCTGTCCAGTCCGGCCAGGCAGTGCATGAGGGTCGACTTGCCCGAGCCGGACGGACCCATGATCGCGGTGAACTCCCCCGCCGCGAACTCCGCCGAGACCTTGTCGAGCGCGGTGACCTTCGTATCTCCCGATCCGTAAATCTTGCTCACGTCGATGGCGCGGGCGGCGACATCGGTCGGAACCACCGGTTCGGCGAGGTCTGTACCCACTACGTGCGAAGTCATGCCTTCCAGTCTTACGGGCCGCGCGGCGCGACGCCATCGGGGATCCCCCCGAGTCCGCTGGTCGTACCGGCCGGTCGGGCTGTATCGAGCGCTTGTTCGGGCAAATCGCTCGCGATCGACCATCCGGTAGGTTGGGCTCCGGATCACGGGGATCCGGAATTGGCAGGTAGAGACGAGTGAGCATTCGCAATATTCCGCTGCGCACCCTGTCCGGCGACACGGCCACCCTGGCCGACCTGGTCGGCGACAAGGTGGTACTGCTGGTCAACGTGGCCTCGAAATGCGGTCTGACACCTCAGTATTCGGGCCTGGTCGAATTGCAGCAGACCTACGGGCCCAAGGGGTTCAGTGTGGTCGGCGTGCCGTGTAACCAGTTCATGGGTCAGGAACCCGGCACCGCCGAGGAGATCCAGGAATTCTGCGCCACCAACTACGGCGTCGACTTCCCGCTGCTGGAGAAGACCGACGTCAACGGCGACAACCGGCACCCGCTGTACCGGGAACTGGTCGAAACCCCCGACGCCGAGGGCGCGGCGGGCGACATCCAGTGGAATTTCGAGAAATTCCTGATCGACCGTTCCGGTGCAGTCGCCGGACGGTTCCGTCCGCGTACCGAACCCGGTGCGCCCGAACTGCGCTCCGCTGTCGAGGGACTGCTATAGACCGAGACCGCGCACGACTCGGCCCGACCGGAACACCGTTCCGATCGGGCCGAATTCGTTGCACCTCGGCGTTCTACCTCAGTTGAGCGGAGCCGAACGCCACCAGCGCAGCACCTCGTCGATGGTGCCGACGATGCCGTCGGTGTACATGAGGAACTGGCTGCGATCGTTGTCGCCGGTGAAGACGGTGACCATCTTCGGGCCGCTGTTCTCGAACTTGTAGTTCGTGTAGGACTTGCCGCCATTGCTGTCGGTCGACTTCACCGCGTTGCTCGGCAGCTTGCTCAGCGCCGACTGCACATCGGCGGGCGTGCGATAGACGTAGAAGGTGTAGAACGGGTCGTCGTTGCCGCCGCCGCCGAAGCAGTCCCACTGGTAGACCCAGTTGCTGAAATCGGGCGTGCCCGAAGTCGGGGTCGACGGTGAACTCGAGCTGTAGGCGCCGCAGGTCGCGCCGTTGTAGCCGGTGTCGCCGGACTTGTTGGCCGGCACCATGCGCGGGAATTCCTTGCTGATGGCGTCCGCGTCCGGCGTCACGGTGCCGGAATTACTCGGCGTCGCGCCCGAGGACGGCCTGCTCGTGCCCGCCGCCGTCGTGGTCGGAGTGTCGGAATTGTCGCTCGCGACCGCCCCGATGATGCCGATGACGACCACGATCAACACCACCGCCGCCACCGCGATCCCGATGATCAGGCCCGTATTGGACTTGCGCGGCGGCTGCGGCGCACCCCGGTACTGGCCGCCCGCCGCATTCGGCGGACCGGGAGGCTGCTGGCCGAAACCGTGGGTCTGTTGATTGCCGTAGGTCTGCTGATTCCCGTAAGTCGGCTGATTCCCGTAGGTGCCCTGGTTTCCGTACGTGCCCTGATTACCGTAGGTCTGCCCACCGTAGGGCGCGGTCGGATTCGGCTGCTGATACGCCGTCGGCCCGGTGGACTGCGGGGCCATCGGACTCGGACCCGACTGGTGCGGCGCCATCGGATTGGGCGCCGCGGTATTGGCCATCGTGGCGCCCGTCAACGGCTGCGGGCCGCTCGCCATCGGATACGGCGCGCCGGTCAGCGGATTCTGCTGACCCGTCACCGGCACCGGCGGACCCGTCACCGGCCTGCCGACCAGCGGCATCGCGGGCGCGCTCGGACTGGCGAGCGCCTGCGCCGCCGCGGCCGCGAACTCCGAACACGAACCGAAACGATCCTCGGGACGCTTCGCCATCGCCTTGGCCAGCACCCCGTCCAGCGCGTAGGACAGGCCGGGACGCACACTGCTCAACGCGGGCGGCGGCGACTGCAGATGGCCCTGGATCACCTGCGCCGGATTCGTGGCCGCGAACGGGCCGGTGCCGGTGAACAGCCAGAACAGCGAACAGGCCAGCGAATACTGGTCCGAACGGTGGTCGAGCGACGCGCCCGTGAGCTGTTCGGGCGAGGCGTAGGCCAGCGTGGCGGTGAAGGTGCCGGTCTGGGTGAGATGGCCGGTGTCGTCGCGCAGCCGGGCGATGCCGAAATCGGTGAGGTAGACGCGCTCACCGCGACCGCCGCCGGAACGGGCCAGCAGGATATTGGCCGGCTTCACATCGCGATGCAACACACCCATGCCGTGCGCGTAGTCGAGCGCGTCGGCGGTCTCCTTGACGATCTGGACCGCGCGCTCGGGCGGCAGCGTCTCCGGATCCACCGACGCGGCGTCGATACCGTCGATGAACTGCATCGAAATCCACAGCTGCTCGTCGTCGAGACCGCGGTCGTAGACGGTGACGATATTCGGGTGATCGAGCCGGGCGACCAGATCCGCCTCCCGTTCGAACCGCGCCCGCACCTCCTTGTCGAAGAACATCTCCCGGTTCAACAGCTTGAGCGCGGTCATCCGCGGCAGGCGCGGATGTTTCGCCAGGTACACCGAACCCATGCCACCGCGGCCCAACTGCCGATCGATGACATAGCCGGCGAACACGTCACCGTTGGCCAGCATGGTCTGCTCCACTTCCCGCCGTCACCGGGACCCACCGGCGATCAGGCGTACAGCATAAGAACGCGTTCGAGCAACGCCCGACCACGGAAAACATCGAAACCATAGCAGTAGTCGCATGCTCCGTTCGTGCGGTCACGCGACGTCGAGACCCGACACGCTACGGCGGCGGACGCGGATCGTCGTCGGCCCGCCCACCCGGCGCCGCACCACCCGGCGGCGGAACCCGACGAACCCTGCGATCCGGCAGCGCGATCGCCACCGGTCGCCGCCCCGCCTTGGCCCGCGGCCCCGATTCGGCCGCGTTCGAATCCCGGCGCGTCGCTTCGACATCGGAATCCGCGCGGGCCGCATCGGACTCCGCCGACCCGCCGCGCACCGTCTCCTCGGCCTCCGCCGCCTCCCGGCTCACCTCCGACCGCTTCCCTTCGGCCCGCCGCGGAATCCGCGCGGAATCCGGACGCGCGGGCACCGTCGGCCCCGCCACCGACGCGATTTCGGTCTCACCGTCCGCACCCGCGTCCGCCGCCGTCCCCTCGCGCGCGGCCGGGGTATCGGAATGTGAGCCCGCCTGCGCCCGACGCGAAGCCGCACCGCCGTGCGCGCCGCCACCTGCCCGCGCCGCGTCACCGCGCCCGCCCGCATTCGTCGCGCCGCTACCGCCGTGCGAAGCCGGACGCCGATCGTCGGTCCCGCCACGAATGGTCGGCGCGGCCGCGTCACCCGATTCGGCCTCGTTCCCACTCCGATCCGCGGCACCCGCGTGCTGCGAGCCGGGCGCCCGAACATCGGAACTCGGCCCGACGACACCGCGCGAACCTGTCCCGAACGCCGACGGTGACACCGCGCCGCGAGTGCGGGGCGCGGCGTCACCCTTGTCGGCTTCGGACGCACGTCGACCAGCCGCACCTACGTCGCGGGAACCAGACGCTCGCGCATCGGAACGCGGCACGTCGCCGTCGTGCGAATCCGTGCCGAAGGCCGACGACGGCACCGCACCGCGCGAGCCGGGTGCGCGCGGACCGCGAGTATGGGGCGCGGCACCGTGCGAATCCGCCTCGGGCGCATGCGCGGCAGCCCCACCGACGGCGCCGCGCGAATCCGCCCCTGATGCGTGCGCGTCGGGAGCGACGGGAGTCGCTGGACCGTGTGTGGGAGGTGAACTCGGACCGTACCCATGGGGGCCGCGGGCTTTCGGACCGACGACACCGGGCGCGTCGGGAGCGACGACGGGATGCGACGTTCCGCTCACCGCGCGCGGTGCGGCTTGCGGGTGTCGCGGCGTGGAACCGTAGGGCACCGGTGCTCCTCTATGTCCCGGCGAAGCACTGTGCGCCTGCGGACCGTTCCGTCCAGGCGAACCGCCCTGCCCCGACGGACCGTTCGGTCCCGATGGGCCACTCCGCCCCGGCGAACCGCCCTGTGCATGCTGACCACTCTGCCGAGGCGAGCCGCCCCCGGGCGAATCATTCTGCCCAGGCAAGCCGCCCTGCCCGGGTGCGCCGCCCTGCCCGGGCATGCCGTCCTGCCCAGGTGCGCCACCATGTCCGGGCAGGTCACCTGCTCCAGGTGGACCTGCATGGCCGGGCACGGGCGGAGGAACGGTGCCGTGCCGGGTTCTGCTCGGGTAGCGGGGCTGCGGAGGTGGGGGCGGCACGACGCCGTGTGCGGCTCCGCTGGCGTACGGGTTGTTCGAGGCCGGTGGACCGGGCTGGGGTGGGCGGGCGTTGGTCGGCGGGACCTGACCGGGGTACGGGGTCGCGGGGCGTTGGCCGCGCGGGGGTGCGGATTGTCTGCGAGGTTGTTCGGGGTAGCCGGGCGGCACCGCGCCGGTGGGCGGCATATTCGGCGCGGGCGGCTGCACCGGGCCGCGCGGCATGGAGGTGCGCGGGTTCGCCGGGGCGACCGGTGGGCGGTGATTCGGGTAGCCGGTGTGCGGTACGCCCTGCGGGTATCCGGGGCCGTACGGGTACGGACCCTGCGGGCGCGGGGCCTGGACCTGCGGGCGTGGCGCGGTGGGCGGACGCTGCGGTCCGGTGGGGGTCAGTGCGCGGCGGGCGGCGAGCGCGAATTCGGTGCAACTGTCGAACCGGTCCTCGGGACGCTTCGACAACGCCTTCGCCATCACCGCGTCGAAGGCGGGTGGGATGCCCGCGCGCAGCGGACGCAGCGGAGGCACCTGCCCGTACAGGTGTCCGTTCATGACCGAGGCCGGACTGGCGCCGTTGAACGGCGGCGCCCCCGTGAGCATCCAGAACAGCGTGCAGGCCAGGGAGTACTGATCACAGCGGTGGTCGAGTGAACTGCCGCTCAACTGTTCCGGTGAGGCGTAGGCCAGAGTCGCGGTGATGGTGCCCGCCGACCCGAGCGTGGTGTCGGCATCCCGCATTCCCGCGATGCCGAAATCGGTGAGCAGCACCCGTTCCGGCTGGCCGATGGGAGCCTTCGCCAACAGGATGTTCGCGGGCTTCACGTCCCGATGCAGCACCCCGTTGGCGTGCGCGAAATCCAGGGCGGCGCCCGTCTCGCCGATGATCTGCACGGCCCGCCACGGGGCGAGCACATTCACATCCACGCTGGCCGCGTCCGAACCCGCGATGAACTGCATCGAGATCCACAGCTGTTCGTCCTCGGCGCCGCGGTCGTACACCGTGACGATGTTCGGGTGGTCGAGTTGCGCGACGAGGTCGGCCTCCCGCTCGAACCGGGCTCTGATCTCCGTATCCCCGTACAGATCACGCTCGAGCAGCTTCAAGGCGGTCAATCTGGGCAGACGCGGATGTTGAGCCAGATACACGGTGCCCATGCCGCCTTGACCGAGGACGCGCTTGATCAGGTATCCGGCGAACGTCTCGCCAGTCTGCAACACGGTGGAGTTCACCCCCCTCGAGGGTCGAGCGCGTGGATCCTACCGATGTATCTCGCGAACCCACGTGTACGCAACATTTCATTATCCATCCGATGGTCGGACCGACACTACGCAACCGGTCCTTACGCCTCGCTTGCGACGTGTCAGCGGCCGGCTACGCTGATTCGCATGCGCATAGGAGCTCACGTTCGGCTCGACAGTGATCCGATCGGTTTCGGCGAGAAGCTCGGCGCCGACCTGGTCCAATTGTTCGTGGTCGACCCCCAGTCCTGGGACAAGCCCGCCCCGCACCCGCGGACCGACGAGATCCTCGCCAGTCCCATCGACGTAGTGGTTCATTCCTCCTACCAAATCAACGTCGCGAGTCTGAACAACCGGCTCCGAATGCCCTCCCGTAACGCGGTGGCCCAGCAGGCGAAGGCGGCGGCCGACCTCGGCGCCTTCGGCTTGGTGGTGCACGGGGGACATGTCCGGTCCGATGCCGAGATCGAGGACGGCATTGTGAACTGGCGCAAATTGTTCGAGCGCCAGCGGGACAAGGGGGGTTTCGCGGTGCCGATTCTGATCGAGAACACGGCGGGCGGCAATCACGCCATGGCGAGGCGTTTCGACATGATCGCCCGTTTGTGGGATGCGGTGGGCGAGTTCGGCGCGGGGTTCTGTCTCGACACCTGTCACGCCTGGGCGGGCGGCGAGGATCTGGTCGGGGTCGTGGAGCGGGTGCAGGCCATCACGGGGCGGATCGATCTGGTGCACTTGAATTCCTCGCGCGACGAATTCGACTCCGGTGCGGACCGGCACGCCAATTTCGCGGACGGGACGATCGATCCGCAACTGCTGGCCGAGGTGTGCCGCACCGCAGGCGCGCCGGTGATATTGGAGACGCCCGCCGACGGGCTCGCCGAGGATCTGGCGTATCTGCGCGAGCATGTCGGCTGAGCGAAAGCGCGACGCGTTTGCGATCAGCGGGACGTAAACCCTGGTCACGGTACCGGTTCCGGTGGTCTGCTCGAGCGTGACAGCCCGTTCCAGCAGCGAAGGTGATCCCCATGACGGTCGACCACGCCCCCGCAACCACCGTGACCAAACTCGGCTCCCGTATCGGGGCGAGGATCGATGACGTCCGCCTCGGCGGTGATCTGGATCCCGCGACGGTCGCGACGATTCGCGCGGCGCTGCTCGAACACAAGGTGATCTTCTTCCGCGGTCAGGATCATCTGACCGAGGACGGGCAGGACGAGTTCGCTCGGCTGCTCGGGACGCCGACGACCCCGCATCCGACGGTCACCTCGCACGGTGTGAAGTCGCTGGCGATCGATTCGGAGAACGGGCGCGCGAACAGCTGGCATACCGATGTCACGTTCGTGGACCGGATTCCGAAGGCGTCGATCCTGCGCGCGGAGCGGCTACCGGCGTACGGCGGTTCCACGACGTGGGCTTCGACGGTGGCGGCCTACGAGTCGCTGCCGGAGCCCCTGAAGGTGCTCGCGGAGAATCTGCGGGCGGTGCACACCAATGTGTACGACTATGTGGCGGCGCACGAGAGCGGCCAGGACGAGGCGGGTGCGTCGGCTTATCGGGCGGAGTTCCGTTCCACCGTGTACGAGACCGAGCATCCGGTGGTGCGGGTGCATCCCGAGACCGGTGAGCGCGCGCTGCTGGTCGGGCATTTCGTGAAGCATTTCGTTGGTGTGTCGAGCTCCGAGTCGCAGGCCTTGTTCCGCTTGTTCCAGGATCGGGTGACTCGACTGGAGAACACCACGCGCTGGAACTGGGCGCCGGGCGATGTGGCCGTCTGGGACAACCGCGCCACCCAGCATTACGCGATCGACGACTACGACGGTCAGGCCCGTCGGCTGACCCGCATCACGCTGGCGGGCGATATCCCGGTGGGTGTCGACGGCAGGCCGAGCACGGTGCTGAAGGGCGACGCGGCGCACTTCTCGATCGTCGAGGACGTGCGCGCCGCGGCTTGACCTGGCGGGCGCCGCGGTCCATACGGGCCGCGGAGCCGACGGGCATCGCGGCATACCGTACGGACGAGGCGCGCGCCGCCGCCGGGAACCGGATAGTCCACACTGGACCGCATGAGTATTCGCCCGTTGGACGGAGTTCGCGTCCTCGAGCTCGGCAATTACATCGCGGCGCCGACCGCCGGACGCATTCTCGGGGATTTCGGCGCCGAAGTGATCAAGGTGGAGCGGCCGAAGGCGGGCGACGAGCTCCGCAACTGGCGTCTCTACGGCGGTGACACATCGATGCTGTTCCGCACGGTGAACCGGAACAAGAAGTCGATCACCCTCGATCTGCGTTCCGAGCAGGGCCGCGACATCGTGCTCGACCTGGTGCGGCACTGCGATGTGCTGTTGGAGAATTTCCGGCCGGGCATGTTGGAGAAGTGGGGTCTCGGCCCCGATGCGTTGAACGCGGTCAACCCGAAGCTGGTCATCACCAGGATCTCGGCCTACGGCCAGACGGGCCCGCTGGCGCGGCGTCCCGGCTTCGCGGCGGTCGCGGAGGCGGTCGGCGGGTTGCGTGAGCTGGTCGGCGACCCGGATCGTCCGCCGGTGCGGGTCGGGGTGTCGATCGGCGATTCCATCGCGGGCATCTACGCGGCGTTCGGCACGGTGATGGCGTTGTTCCAGCGCGAGCGCGCCGCGGGCGAGCCGGTAGCGCTGGCGGAGCGGGTCATGGATGTGGCGTTGAGCGAGTCGATCCTCTCGGTGATGGAGTCGCTGGTTCCCGACTATCTCGCCTACGGCATCACCCGTGAGCGGGTCGGCGGGCGGATGGAGGGCATCGCGCCGAGCAACGCCTATCCGTGCGCGGACGGGTCGAGTGTCATCATCGGCGGCAACGGCGACGCCATCTTCCAGCGCTACATGACCGTCATCGAGCGGCCCGACCTGGCGGCCGATCCCGATCTGCGGGACAACGCGGGTCGTTGGCGTCATCGCGAACGGCTGGACGCGGCGATCGCGGAGTGGACGAAGGTCCGCACCAGGGCCGAGGCGCTGGCGGTTCTGGAGGACGCGGGCATTCCGTGCGGCCCGATCTACACCGCGGCCGATATCGTCGCCGACGAGCAGTACCGGGCGCGGGACATGATCCAGCCCTTCTCCGTCGACGTGGGCGAACCGGAACCCAAGGTGGTCGGCTTTCCCGGCATCGTGCCGGTGATCGGCGCGGCTTCGCTGCCGATCCGCTCCGTCGGACCCGATCTCGGCGAACACACCCGCGAGGTGCTGTCGGAACTGCTCGGCATGTCCGAGACCGCGATCGACGCGGTGGGCACCGCGTGACCCGGCGGCCGGAACTGCGCCGACCGCAGGGGCGGGGCGGCTGGGATCCGCGTTCCCCGTCGCCGCGTCGACCGACCGTGCACCCGAATCCGGCGGGCACCAATCGCAAGGCGTGGGCGGGCGTGATGTGCGTGCCCAAGCAGGCGCGGGAGGAGAAATGACGGTGCTGCGCGATGTCACCCTGCGCGACGGCCTGCAATTGACAGGCAAGACGCTGCCGGTGGAACGCAAGGTCGAGGTGGTCCGCACGCTGCTCGCGCTCGGCGTTCCCGAGCTGGAGATCGGTTCGATGGCGCGCCCGGATCTGGTGCCGCCGATGGCGAACACCCTGGAACTGATCGAGGCGCTGACGCCGGAGGAGTTGCGACGCTGCTGGGTGTGGGTGGCCACGCCGCGGCACGTGGAGAAGGCCGCGGCGGCGGGTGTGCGCAATTTCCAGTACTGCCTTTCGGTGTCGGACGCGCACAACCGGGCCAATATCGGTCGCGACGCCGAGACCAGCGTGGCGGCCATGCCGGACGCGATCCGGCTGGCCGAACAGGCGGGCGGCGCGATTCAGCTGTGTCTGGCGACCAGCTTCACCTGTCCGTTCGACGGACCGGTCGACCCGGGCCGGGTGTTGGCGATCGCGGCGGACCCGCGCACCGACGGCGCGGCCGACATCGTGCTCGCCGACACGCTCGGTCAGGCCCATCCCGCGCAGGTCGGCGCGCTGATCTCGGCCGTGGCGGCGAACACGCCGCGGCGGCGCATCGTGTTCCACGGCCACGACACCTGGGGTATGGGGGTCGCGAACACGCTGGCCGCGATCGCGGCGGGCGCGTCGGTGGTCGACGGTTCGCTCGGCGGGCTCGGCGGCTGCCCGTTCGCGCCGGGCGCGAGCGGCAACACCTCCAGCGAGGACATCCTGTTCGCCACCAGGCCCGCGTGGTTCACCCCGGCGGTGCTGGCCGAGATGGTCGGGCTCACCGAGGGGTTGCTCGCCGAACTCGGCGAACCCAATCGGTCACGCGCCGCCGAGGGCGCGCGTTCGGAGGCCGAGGCGTTCGAATGGGTGGCGCGGCGCGCGGTCGCCGATCAGTCGAAGACGTAGTGCGGGAATTCGCCGACGGGTCGGAAGCCGATGTCGCGGTAGATCTTGTTGGAGGTCGGATTCGCTTTGTCCGCGAACAGGCAGACCGCGAGTCCTCGGGTGCGCAGGGTGTGGGAGACGTGGGCGCTGACCGCCGAGGCGTAGCCGTTGCCGCGCTCGGCGGGCGGGGTGTAGACGGGTCCGACGCGGGCCACGCCGTAGGCCGGAATCTGGTGTGCGGCAAGGCTGACCGGCTCGCCGTCGCGTTCCCACAGCCACCAGCGGCCCGCGGCGATGCGGCGGCGCATGGCCACCGCGTCCCATCCGATATCGGGAATGCCTGCTTCGACCCGCATGGCGCGCGTCCAGTCCACGCACACGTCGCGATCGGATTCCGTTGCGCGACGGGGCGTTCCCGCGACGTCGGGTGATTCGAGGGCGTCGAGCCGATACAGCACGTTGACGAAGGACACCCGGTGCGGGACTCCGACCACCGCGCTCCAGCGCGCCGCGAACCGGGACGCGATCCCGTCGGCGCCTTCGACGCCGCCCGCGCCGGGCACTACTTCGGCCAGCGCCCGCACCGCGGGATCGAAACCGTCGGTGGGCAATTCGCTCACGTAGATCTCGCGGCCGCCGACGCGGGTGACCACACCGCGCAGCGTGTCACCGTCGTATGCGGTGAGGAAGTACGCGTCCGGTGAATTATCCAGGCCGCCGGTGCGATTGGCGATGATCGTGGCGAGCACGGTGTACCGCAGCGGATCTCGACGCAGGAAGGCCTTGGCACGTCGTTCGAAGTCGGCGACATCGCCGGTGATCGTGATCCGCATACGACCAGAGTATGCGTGGGCGCGACGCGCGGACAGCCATTTTTCCCGGGTGAACCGCCTGTCAGGCGAACTGTTCGCCGGGTGGACCGCCTCGCCGAATGCGCTGCGCGGGAGGCGGTTCCGGTTCAGTCCTGGTCCGCTTGCTCCGGTTCGTCCGCCGCCGTCTCTGCGTCGACCGCCGCGGCCTCGGTGTCGGTCCGCAGCTTGAGCAGGACGAGTCCCGCCGTACAGGCCAGGATCAGTCCGACGACGGTGACTTCCACGTGCAGTCCGGCGATGCCGAGGACCGCCGCGACGATGCCGCCGACGAAGAAGAACCATGCCGCGACCTTCGACAGGATCGAGGACAGAGTGCGCCTCGGTGGTGTCGACTCGCCACTCGCGGCCGGTATTCCGGCCTGCCCCTCGGCCTGCGCCTCGGCTGCCGAGGCATCCGAGCGCGGCGGGGATGTCGAGTAAGCTCCCATCATCTACTCCTCGATGACGCCGATCAGAGTCTCGCCGTCACGCGACCGGGGCAGCGCGTCTCTTTCACGGCATCTCTACATCGTGGTACTGGCGTCTCGTGCGTAACTCCGACCACACACGCTACGACCCCGACTTTGCATTCTGCGCGACACGTGCCCGCGACACGCCGATGTGACCAATTCGATATCTGAATCATCCCTGTTTAGGACGGTTGGGGCGCGCCTTTCCGGACGTGCGCACCACCCGCCCGCCTGGCTAGCTCACCGGACCTGCACTAGGGTGAGGCGACTTGAAATCCACAGGGAATACACAGGGAGTGTCCCCGGCATGATGAGTAAGAAGGCCAAGATCGCGGGGCCCGCGATAGCGGTTGGCGCCGTATCCGCCGGTCTCGTGCTCATCGGCGCCTGCGGAATCGGCCACCACGACATCTACGTGCCGCCGCCCCCGCTCGAAGCCGGTCCGGCCGCGGTCGTGGAAAACGTGCGCGACGGCACCGGCGTCACCACGCCCAAGGTCGTGATCCCGCCCTCCCCGAGCTGGCAGATCGCCCCCGCGGGCCCGCCGCGCCGACCGGCCAACTACACCCCGCCCTCCTCGACCTCCCCCGAATCGGAGACCGAGCCCTCGGAGACCTCGACGCGGCCGACGCGCACCACCAACCCGCGTCCCGGCGAACGCGACCCGCGCACCGGCGAGGAACCGACCACGAGCACCCGCACCCTGTCCATCGAGCCGACCACCGTCGCGGCCGAGGAACCCCCGCCCCCGCACACCGCCGAGGCCGATCGCGCCCCGCGCGAGGGCGAAGCGCTGTCGTCCGAAGCGGCCGAACAGCTGCCGGAGATCGTCGAGCCGCCGCAGCCGGTGGTCACCGCCGAACTCGCGCAGACGACAGAGGCGCACGCGGCGCCCGAAGGGACCGATGCCGGTGGCACCGCCTTCGAATCCGGCACACCAGCCCTGCCCGGCACGACGACCCAACCGGACGCGGCAACCTCGACGGCCGAATTGGGCGCCCCAGCCCGGCCGACTACGGCGGCCCAGCTCGACGCCCATGCCACGGACGTTCCGCGCCCGAGCAGCCTCGCCGTGACCCCGACCAGTGGAGTCGAGTCGCCGGTCAACGGCACTTCGAGGGCAACCCGCCCCGGCGCGACGGAGCCCGCTGCGCGCTAGCGGTATCGAGTGTGGAGGTGTCCCTGCGCGATGGCGGTCCCGCGTGGCACCGGAGTCTCCGAGCACGCACCGGCCTGCCTGGCACAGAAGATCGCGGACATGCGCCGCACCGTGACACCGACCACCGGGCTCGCGCCATTCAACGGTCCCCGGCCGAGTCACGCGGCAGCCGAACGAGCACGACGGACCCGTCCCCGAAATTACGCTCCGGCAATCGTTCGCGATCACCTCGCCGACGTGACTCGACCGCATCCACTCCACGCCGCCTCGGCGACACCATGATCCGACGCCGCCGAGTCCGCACCGCGCATCCCGTGCGGGTGATCCCTCCGATCGATGTGCGAGGGACCACCTGCGCGGTCGGTCGAATTACAGTTCGGGCAGTTCGTAGTCTCCGACCTGGGCGGCGAGTACCGCGAGGTGGTCGAGTCCGCCGCCGAGGGTGCGTTCGATGGCGGTGAGTCGCGCCACGTAGTGCCCGACCGGGTATTCGGCGGTCACGCCGATGCCGCCGTGCATCTGGATGGCCTCCTGACCGACGTGGCGGGCGGCGCGGCCGACCTGGAGTCGGGCGCGCGAGGTCACCACCGGGTCGACCGAGCCGTCGGCCAACGCGGCAGTCGCGTACAGGCTGGAGCTGCGGGCGAGTTCGAGGGAGACGTACATGTTCGCCGCGCGTTGGGTCAGCGTCTGGAACTTCGACAACGTCACACCGAACTGCTTGCGCGCCTTCAGATAGTCGGTGGTGAGCCGCAGTGCCTCTTCCATCGCGCCGATCTGCTCCGCGCACAGCAGCGCGTGCGCGCTCGCCAGCGCCGCCGCCACCGCGCCCGATGCGTCGGAATCGGCGCCGAGGAGTTCGGCGGGGGCGTTGTCGAGGTCGATCTGCGCGGCGCGCGAACCGTCCACGGTGCGGTAGGAGCGCCTGCCGACCCCGGTTCCGTTCGGCGACACCAGGAACAGTCCGATACCGCCGCCCGGCAGCGTGGCGCTGACGATCAGGTCGTCGGCGGCGTCACCGTGCGCGACCGGGTTCTTGGTGCCGGTGAGGGTGTAGGAGCCCGCGGTCGCGGTGGCGGCGGTGGCGAGTTCGGTGGCGGGCCAGCGCACCCCGGGTTCGGCGTGCGCGAAGGCGAGCAGCTTCGCTCCCCCGACCACGTCGGGCAGGATGCGGCCGCGCTGCTCCTCGGAGCCTGCGAGCGCGACCAGCGCGCCGGGGACATACACCGCGTCCACGATCGGTTCCGGCGCGAGCCGACGCCCGACCTCCTCGAGCACGACCATGGCTTCGACCGGTCCGGCGCCGACGCCGCCGTCGGATTCGGCGAAGGGCAGTCCGAGGATGCCGAGATCGGCGAGTTGCTTCCAGACGTCGCGGCTCCAGCCGAGTTCGGTGTCGGTCACCCGGAGTCTGGTCTCCGGGTCGTAGGTGCGGGCGAGCAGGTCGCGGACGGTGTCGCGCAGCATGACCTGTTCATCGGTGAGTTCGAAATCCATGGTGGCGCCTCACAATCCGAGGATCGTGGAGGCGATGATGGTGCGCTGCACCTCGCTGGAGCCTCCGTAGATGGTGGTCTTGCGGTAGTTCAGGTAGGTCGGGCCGCTGCGCTGCGCCCAGCCGGGCGAGGCGATGCCTTCCGCGTCGACCGGGATGGCGTCCTGGCCCGCGATGTCGAGCAGCAGTTCGGTGGCGGCCTGCTGCAGTTCCGAGCCGCGCAGTTTCAGCACCGATGAGGCCGGATTCGGTTCGCCTTCCACGGAATTGGACACCACGCGCAGCTGGGTCAGCTCGAGGGCGAGCAGTTCGTTCTCCAGTTCGGCGACGCGCGCCGCGAACAGCGGGTCCTCGAGCAGGGTGCCGGATCCGGAGCGGATGGTGCGCGCGTACTCCTTGGCGACGCCGATCCTGACCTTGGTGCGGCCGACGCCGGTGATGCCGGTGCGCTCGTTGCCGAGCAGGAATTTCGCGTAGGTCCAGCCCGCGTTCTCCACACCGACCAGCTGATCGGCGGGGACCCGGACGTTCTCGAAGAAGACCTCGTTGACCTCGTAGCCGCCGTCGATCAGTTTGATCGGACGGATGGTGACGCCGGGGCTCTTCACGTCGAACAGCAGGAAGGAGATGCCCGCCTGCTTCTTGGGCGCGTTCGGATCGGTGCGGACCAGGCAGAAGATCCAGTCCGCGTACTGCGCCAGCGTGGTCCAGATCTTCTGGCCGTTGACGATGTAGGAGTCACCGTCGCGGACCGCGGTGGTGCGCAGCGAGGCGAGGTCGGAGCCCGCGTCGGGTTCGGAGAAGCCCTGGCACCACCAGATGTCCAGCGACGCCGTTGGCGGCAGGAACCGCTTCTTGAGCTCTTCGGAGCCGAAGTGGGCGATGACCGGGCCGACCATCTGCGCGTTGAAGGTCAGCGGCTCGGGCACCGAGGCCAGCTGCATCTCGTCCTGCCAGATGTGGCGCTGCATGGGCGTCCAGTCCTTGCCGCCCCACTCGACGGGCCAGTTCGGGACGGCGATGCCGCGCTCGTTCAGGGTCTTGTGTGCCGTGACGATCTGGTCGCGGGTCAGCTCGTGACCGTATTTGACGCGCTCACGGATTTCGGCGGGGATCTCGGACCGGTAGAAATGGCGCAATTCGTCACGAAAGGCGATCTCATCCGGGGACAGGGATATTTTCATACACAACTCCCATGGTGTCTCGTACGTCCGAGTCGAACCTTACTCCTCGGTAATCTCCCACTGTCGGCGGGATCACACACGAGAACGCGGGAATCTCAGCAAACTTGCAGCGATCGCCGGGCGACTGCCTCGGCGCACACCACGGCGAACTGGTACCTTGCTGCCGTGGGGCCGCGAAACCCACGCTCGCAGTCATAGGGAGTCATCTGGTGAACGGCAGGACCTTCGCACGCGCCGCCGCGGCGATCACCGCATTCGGACTCGGCGCGGTCCTCACATTCGGCGCCGCCACCGCCGAACCCACGGACATCGTCGAAGCCGCCCTTGTCGAGCTCACCGCCAAGGCGGGCGAAGACACCGCCGCGCAGGCGGGCGTCGGCGCGCTGCGGGAGTACACCGGACTCGTCGACATCGCCGAATTGCGCCACATCGCAGCCAATTTCGTGCCCTTCGCCTACGCGGCGCCGACCTTCGGCTGCGGCAGCAACGGTCCGATCACCACCATCATCGCCGCGGGCACCACCGAGGGCGCCAACCGCAACCAGGGCGTCAACCCCGTACCCGGCAGCCTGCGTTTCAGCGCGACACCCGCGCACACCGGCGCGCCGCTGAATTCCGGACTCGTCGTGGCCTGGGTCAACATCAACAACGGCCGCAGCGGGCTCGACACCCTCGACGACCGCACCGAAGTCGGGCTGCCCACCCTGTCGAGGACCGTCGACCCCGGCACCGGCACCGTGCTCGCGGTCATGTGGGGCGTCATCAACTACCCCTTCGCCAACTGCGTGATGACGCCGACCGTCGGCACCTTCGTGGTTCCCGAACTCCCCGCCGCGCCACCCGCGCCCGCGCCGCCGCCCCCCGCGGCCCAGGACGTTCCCGCACCCACGATTCCCGGCTTCCCCCCGCCGCCCGCCGCAGGCTGAGAATTCGCCCCGGCGCGGATGTCGGTGGCGCGGGATAGGCTGCCGGAGTTCACGACCGGAGGTCATCACCGTGCTCGACGCCGACGATGTGCGCCGCATCGCGCTGTCCTTTCCCGAGACCGGGGAGAAGGAACGCTGGAACCATCCCACCTTCGACGTGGCGGGCAAGATGTTCGTCACCGTCCCCGACGATCAGAGTTCGTTCGCCGTACGCTGCCCGCGCTTCGAACGCGAGGAACTGATCGCCGCCGAGCCGGACAAGTTCTGGGTGCCGTCGCACGAGTCGTCCTCGGCGTGGGTGCGGGTGCGACTCGGGGCGCTCGAGGACGCGGGCGAATTGCGCGACATCCTGTTCGATTCATGGAGCCAGGCCGCGCCGAGCAGACTCACCGAGGAATCCTGAGAACCGGGCGCCTCAGGACCGGCAACGACTTCAAACGGCGGACGACCCGGCCCGGCGGATCGCCCCATTCAGCGGCAGGCTCGACCAGTGGATGGCCACGGCCAGTGAACCGCCGGAGTCAGTAGTCGGCCCGGCCAGCGGACGGCCACGACCAGCGGACCGCCCGAGTCAGTAGTCGGCCAGAGTCAGCGGTCGGACAGAGTCAGCGGTTGGACAGTGGGTCACGCCAGGTGTCCGCGCGTGCGCTGCCGAAGTTCGCGTCGGTCACGTAATGCCACTCGTAGCAATCCAATTCGTGGGTGATCCGGTGCGCGACGCCGAAATCCTCGGGGCGTGACAGCACGGCCTCGCGCAGTGCGCCGTCAACGGCGGCCCGCAATTCGAGTACGAAGCGGCGGCGGCCCGAAGGCGACAGCGCCCACAGCAGTTCCACCGCGGCGCGCACGCCGCGCAGCACCATCGCCGCCGTGCCCTGATCGGCCCCGTTCATGACCCCACCTCCGCGAAATTCGGCGACGACCCGGGCACACCCCCGTGTCGTTGCAACATGCAACTAGAACGTAGGCGGTTCAGTTGCGTTTTGCAACGGCTATTCTGGACGCGATGAGACACGACGATCTGCTGGCGAGTAACTGCGCCATCGAACGTTCCGGCGCGATCCTCGGCGAACGCTGGGTGATCGCCATCCTGCGCGCCGCCTACCTGCGGGCCCGCACCTTCGAGGACTACCAGCGCCGCACCGGCATCGCCCGCAACATCCTCACCGACCGCCTCAACCGCCTGGTCGACTTCGGCATCATGGAACGCCGCGAATACGCCTCCGGCCCGACCCGCACCCTGCACGAATACCGCCTCACCCCCGCGGGCATCGACCTGTACCCCGTGATAGCGGCCATCCTCGCCTGGGGCGAAAAACACACCGGCCTCGTCAACGGCGCCCCCACCCACCTCCTACACCGCACCTGCGGCAACATCACCCACGCCAAGGTCGTCTGCGAGTGCTGCGGCGAGGACCTCGAACCCCACGACGTCGAGGTCAGACCCGGTCCGGGAGCCGACAACCCCGCCCCACCCTGGACCCCGATCCGCACCGTCCCCGACTGAAGTCCGCCACCGGACAAAAAGGCGAGCCCGCGGTCGGTCCGAATTCTCTCCCCATCGAGCGGATCGCGTGAAGGATCGGGCTCGCGCGGCTCCGACGTTCAGGAATTGCCGCTCTCGGCGCACGCCGAACAGAGCTGTGGCCGAACACGTGCCGATGGCATCCGCATCGTCGCGAAGCAGTGGCTTCGATGAACGCTGTCGGCCTCAGGCCCGAAGTGGCTTCAGCTTGCCAGGATTACGCGGAGTACGGGGCCGCGTTCGGTGCCGACGAGGAGGTCCGATGGGTGGCCGGGGGTGGCTGCGACCGAGGTCAGGGGTTCGGTGGTGAGGATGGTGCAGGTGGTGTGGATGGTCGGGTCTATTCGGGTGAGGGTTCCGGAGAGGGTTGCGACGTAGAGGGTTCCCGAGTCGTCGATGATCAGGTCGTCGGTGAAATCAGGGACGCCGGGGATGCGGGAGGGGATGTCGGCGAGGATGGTGCGCTGGTCCGGGGCGGCGGTCGGGAAGCTCAGCACCCGGCCCAGCGGTGCGGCGTTGGTGGTGAGGTAGACGGTGTGGTCGCGGATCGCGATTCCGTTGGCGCCGGGGATCGCGGCGCGGGCGGACCAGTCGCGGTCTATGACGCCGTCGCGGGTGGTTCGGAGCACGCCGGTGTTGGTGGCGATGTAGAGGGTGCCGTCGGTGTCGAAGGCGGCGCCGTTGGGCATGGTTGTCAGGCCGGAGACCACCACCTCTGGGTGCGGCTGGGCGGCGGCGGGGTCGAAGCGGAGGATGCCGCCGGGGCGTAGCGCGCTGGTGGGGGCGTCGCCGTAGACCACATACAGCAGGCCGTCGGGTCCGAGGCGGACGGCGCCGGGGAATTCGACCGGCACGGCGCCGGTGGACGCGCCGGTGCGGTCGTAGCGGCGTACCTCGTTGCGGTACAGCCGGGAAACCCACAGGTCGCCCGCGGCGTCGAAGCCGACGTTCTCCGACCAGTCCACGATCGGGATGTCGGCGGGCAGCGCGGTCTCGACACGAGCGGGGACGCAACCGGCCACCGCGTCGGCACGCGCGGCGGGCTCGGCGTTCGCGGCGGGCAACGCACCGCACACGCAGGCGGCGAGCACGGCGAGCACCGAGGTGACGCGCGTCGTGAGCGTCAATCCGACGCGCTTCGTGAGCACCGGCCCGACACGCGCCGCCATCCCGACGCGAACGGCGGGCACACCGACGCGCCCCGACGGGTGACGTGGTCGACGGATACCCATGTCCGGCTCCTTTGCGGTGGCGGTTCGGCGCTGGTCACACCTCCCGAGGTCCGGGCAGTGTAGCCGGTTCCGTACGGAATGGGTGAAGTCCCATGACAAGCCCGATCTTTGGCACTATCGTTCAATGCTCTTCTTCGACGGCGCGCGCGGCCGGATGCATTATCGGCGGTGGCCGGTCGACAACCCGATCGCGGTGGCGGTGCTGCTGCCGGGCATGGGCCAGCACAGCGGCCATTACCACCGGCTCGCCAGAACCCTGCGCGGCATCGATACCGAGATGTGGGCGCTCGACACGGCGGGCCACGGGCTCAGCGAGGGCGATCCCGAACATCCCGGTTCGCTGGCCGAGCTGGTCGCCGACGCGACCATGCTGGTCGAGTCGGTGCGCACGGAACTGCCGCACCGCCCGCTGGTGCTGATGGGGCATTCGCTGGGGGCGGTGACCGCGCTCGCCATGCTCGGTGCGGCGGCGCCGGACCCGGCGAGCGCCGCCGATATGGCCAAGGTGGAGGCCGACTGGCCGGTGACGCCGAGCGTGCCCGCCGACGCGCTCACCGGACTCGTGCTGTCGGGTGTGCCGAAACGTGCTCTGGGCGGCGGGGTTCCCGGCGCGCTCGGCACGCCGCTGCCTCGGGACCTGCCGGTGCTCGCGGTGCACGGCGCCGAGGACAGAAGGGCGCCGATCGATGCCGTGAAGGTATGGACTGCACGCCACGAAACGGTAGATTTGCGTGAGTACGCCGATGCCGGACACGATCTGCTGCACGAGCCGGTGCACGCACGGGTCGCCGGGGACATCGCGGACTGGTTGCGTGGCGTCGTCGTGGGGTTGGCACGACAGCGCTGAGACACGGCTGAGGCACGAAATCGGCGGGAACGCCGCGAGTCCGGCCACGACGAGGAAGGGGGACCGCGGTGCGATCGGATGTGACGGCGCTGAACCGGGCGGTCGACGATGGGCAGCTGTGGATCGACGGCGTGCTCGTCGCCGACGGCGCCCACGAGCGCTGCGCCCGCCGCTACGAGCGGCTCGCCGAGGAGATCGACGCCCAGGTCGAGGCTTTGGGCGCGGCGGGTTCGGTTCCCGGTTTCGGCGGATTCGCCTCGGGCGCGGCGCTACGCGGCGGATTCGAGGCCAAGGCCGAGGACGCGGTGTCGCGGCTGCGCGCCTACGCCGATTCGGCGCGCGCCCTCGCGCAGACCTTCCGTTCGGCGGCTGCCGCGTACTCCCGCGCCGACAGCGAGCTCGCCGACGCGGTGAGCCGACTCGAGGGGGCCGACCGTGCGTGAGATCCCCAAGGCGGCCCAACGCGCGCCGCACACCCGCACCGATCCCGACTACGCTCCCGAAGTCGAGGTCTTCGACAATCTGACCCATCGCGAAATCCACAATGGCGTCCAGCAATTGGATCCCGCGGCGATCACGGCGGGCCAGCAGGTGTGGCAGGGTTCGGCCACCGGCGTCGCCGACGCGGTCGCCCAGGCGCACACCGAGATCCGTTCCCTCATCGCCGACGGCTGGCGCGGCGGCGCGGCCGAGCACGCGGCGGGCGCGGTGCGCGCCTTCGAACAGGACGGTCAGCGCCTCGCCGATGTGATGGCCACGGTGGCGCAACGTCTCGGCCAGGCGGGCGATGCCGCGGAGACGCTGCGCGCCGCGGTGGGCGCGCCGTCCGAGGATCGGCCGGATCTCGGTGCGGCACTGCTGGATCCGAGTCAGGCCACGGCGAATACCGACACCCAGAAGGCCGCCGAGAACGCCCGTCAGGACGCGGTGGCCGCGATGGACAGCATCTACACCAACGCCTTCGTCGGATCGGGTGCGGGTGTGCCCGCCTTCCCCGACATCGATCAGGGCGCGGCGGCAGCGTCCCCCACCGTCGCGGCCACGCTCACCGCACCGACGAGCACTCTTTCGGCGCCGGTCACGCACGTCGCGGAAGTAGTCTCCCCGCAGCATATTTCGACTACCGCGCCGACTGCCACGACACCCGTTCGCGAGGAATCCGCCGCGCGCCCCGAGTCGACATCGACCCGAACCGCACCGGCCGCCGCGTTCTCGACGACGCACGTCGGCACGCCGATCACCACCGAGACCACCGCACCCGCCGCCGCGCCGACCGTGCCGACCGCCGCCCAGCCCGCACCTGCGGCGCCCGCACCGACCGTGGATCGCCCGGTGACCGGCACGCTCGCCGCGAGCGCACCGGTCACCGCCGCGTCGATGGCGGCGCCGACCGTGCCGGGCGGCGGCTCCCAACACCACTCGAGCAACGACGACGACCGCAAACGCGAGGACCGACGCCGCGACACCACCGGCGACGCGGTCAGCGGTGCGGGCGCGGGCGCGTTCGGCGGACTCATGGGCGGCGCGCTCGCCGCCGCCGACACCGCACGCCCCGGTTCCGGTATCGGCGCGCCGCCCGCCACTCGTCCGACCCGCGCCGACGAGGACGACGACGACGACCTGGACTGGTTCGACGACGACGATCTGACCTTCCTCGAACCGGCCGACGAACCGGGTGAACTGATCGGCGCCATGGATCCGACGACGCCGCCGGTGGTCGGAGAGTGGACCGACCTGGAGTGAACTGGACGCTGACCCCGGACCAGTTCGCCATGGCCTGGGAGCGCGTCGACGGCGATCGCATCCCGTATCCGCTCGCCGTCCGCGCCTCGGCTCGCGACACCGCGCAGCGCGCCGCCCGGCTGCCCGAGCTGATCGCGTGGTGCGATCGGGTGCTCGACGCCGACCTGGAGGCGGCGCTGCGGGTGCTGGCCCGGCCCACGGTGCGACTCGAGGTCTACGGCGAGTGCGCGGACACACCGGAGAGCTTCCCGACGCCCGACGAAATCCATTCCACCGCACAAGTTCTCGGCGCCGAACCGACCTACGGGACGATCGGCGCGACCGCTCAGGCGAACCCCGCGGCGAACACCCCGGCGCCGCCCGGGCTCGACGCACGCGCACGCGACGGGCGCACGCCGAGCAGGCAGCAGCGGTTCGCGGCGATCGCCTACGACCACGAGCGCGACGCGGTCCGCGCCGAGCGACCGACCACCGACGCGAGTCCGGTCCGCGTGCTCGGCGCGGCCGCCGGCCATATCGCGGTGGTCGCCGCGCAGCAGCCCGGTTCGGCCGCGGATCGTGGCGGTGACGTCCGACTCCTCATAGGCGGGCCGAAAAGCCTTGCAGCACGCGTGATCTCGGCACTTCCCGGTAACAGCCCCGGCGGCTTGCCGAGGTTGAGCGCACCCCTGCCTCGGGTGCGCGAGGACAGCAGGGACCTGGTGACCATGCCGGTGGCGGGTCCCGCCGCACCGGCGCGCATCCGCCGTCTCTTCGGTAGGCCGCGCGCGGGCATCGGCCAGATCGTGGTGTCAACGCGCCGCCCGGACGCCGACCTGAAACCGTTCGGAGTGCTGTGCTGGATCGATGTCGCGGGCGACGGACGCTACGCCGTCCGCACCGGCGCGGATGTCGATGTCACCCCGGTGGACGCCGAGGGTTTCACCGCCCAACTGCGTCCGATGCTCAACGCGGCGGGCCGCTGCGGAGTCGACGCCGCGCGGTGGTGAGGCAGGTCACCGCAGCAGCGCGGTGACCTCCTCGTCCTCGAGCTGGTGGAAATCGCCGTAGGCCGCGCCGACCCCGCCGAGGGTTTCCGGCACCCACGGGCACACCACCTCCTCGGCCGCGCCCGCTACCCGCCGCACTGCCTCGGCCGAGGACACCGGAACGGCGACCACGATCCGCGCAGGCCCGCCGAGCCGGGCCACCCGGCACGCGACCGCCACCGTCGCACCGGTCGCCATCCCGTCGTCCACCAGCACCACGACGCGCCCTTCGAGGGGAACCGGCGCGCTCGCACCACGCCACAGCACACGCCTGCGCTCGAGTTCGACGCGTTCGTCCGCCTCGATCTCCGCGAGCCGCTCCGCCGATATCTCGCAGTGCGACACCACATCCGGGTTCAACACCCGCGCGCCGCGCTCCCCGATCGCGCCCATCGCCAACTCCGGCTGCCACGGCACGCCGAGTTTGCGGACCAGCAGAATGTCCAGATCGCCGCCGATCACCTCACGCACCGCGGCGGCCACCGGAACTCCGCCGCGCGGGAGCCCGAGCACCAGCGGCGGCGGCTCGCGCAGGTGCTCCAACCGCGCCCCCAGCACGCGACCGGCGGCGATTCGATCGGGATAGCCCATCGATTCGAACGCTACTCCGCCGCGCGCTCCACGATCGCGAATCGGCGCAATGCCAGGCTGGGGTTGGCGGCGCGCACCCGCGACAGCAGCGCCGGGTCGATCGGCGCGCTGATCACACCGGTGGCGTCGCCGAGTTCGGCCAGTACCCGGCCCGCCGGGTCGACGATCATCGACGCGCCCGCGCCGCGCGGGGCGGCCTGGTCGGCGGCGGCGACGTAGACGGTGTTCTCGATCGCGCGGGCGCGCACCAGCATCGTCCACTGGTCGACCTTGTCGGGGCCGGGTATCCACTGCGCGGGCAGCAGCAGCACCTGCGCGCCCGCGGCGGCGGCGCGCCGGAAGCCCTCGGGGAATCTGAGGTCGAAGCAGGTCTGCATGCCGAAGGTCACGCCGTCGACGGTGAACAGGGCGGGCGCTTCGATCTCACCCGCCGCGACCACGTCGGATTCCTTGTGTCCGAAGGCGTCGTAGAGGTGCACCTTGCGGTAGCGGGCGACCGGATTCCCGGCCGGGTCGTAGGCGAGCAGGGTGTTGCGGATGCGGCCCGAACCGTCACCCGCCGCTTCGACCATGCCCGCCACCACGTGGATACCGACATCGGCGGCGATGCGGGCCAGGCCGGTCGCGAACGGGCCGTCCAGCGGTTCGGCGACGGCGACGACCCGCTCGTCGAGTCTGGTCACCGCGTACATCGAATACTCTGGCGCCACCGCGACACGGGCTCCGGCGCGCGCCGCCGCGCCGACGTGCTCGCGCAGCGCCGCCAGATTCTCGGCGGGTTCGACACCCGGCGCGAACTGGATCACCGCGACGCGCACGGTATTCGGTTCCGCGGGCCGGGATGGGACCTCAGGTGGCATGAAACCCACCGTAGAGGCTCGGTGGGCGTCCGGACAGCGGACCGTTCGGTCGCACGCCTCTCGCGACGCGCACCCGTACCGGTCGCACGTGTGACGCGGGCGGTCGAAGTGGCGTGCATCTCACCGCGTGGCCCGGTGGTCGGCACGCCTACTACAAGCGGTAAAATCCTGGTCAATGAGTACCAATGAGGTCGACAGCGTTCCTGCCGACGGCGTAACCGACGACGGAGACAGACACGCCGACGGCCCGACCTTCGCCGATCTCGGAATCGATGACCGCATCCTCGCGGCCATCGCCGATGTCGGCTACGAGTCGCCGTCGCCGATCCAGGCCGCGACGATTCCGCCGCTGCTCTCCGGCGCCGACGTGGTCGGCCTCGCGCAGACCGGAACCGGCAAGACGGCGGCGTTCGCCATTCCGATCCTCATGGGTCTCGAGGTCACCGGGAAGTCGCCGCGCGCGCTGGTGCTCGCCCCGACCAGGGAGCTGGCCATCCAGGTGGCCGAGGCGTTCGGCCGCTACGCCGCGCACATTCCCGGCCTGCACGTCCTTCCGATCTACGGCGGGCAGAGCTACGGCGTCCAGCTGTCCGGGCTGCGCCGCGGCGCGCACGTGGTGGTCGGCACGCCCGGCCGCGTGATCGACCACCTGGAGAAGGGCACCCTCGACCTGTCGCAGCTGCAGTATCTGGTCCTCGACGAGGCCGACGAGATGCTGAAGATGGGCTTCCAGGAGGACGTCGAACGCATCCTCGCCGACACGCCGGGCGAGAAGCAGGTTGCGCTGTTCTCGGCCACCATGCCGCCCGCGATCCGCAAGATCTCCAAGCAGTACCTGCACGATCCGGTGGAGATCACGGTCAAGACCAAGACCACCACCAACACCAACATCAACCAGCGCTGGGTGCAGGTCTCCCACCAGCGCAAACTCGACGCGCTCACGCGCATACTCGAAGTCGAGTCCTTCGAGGCCATGATCATCTTCGTGCGCACCAAACAGGGCACAGAGGAACTGGCCGAGAAATTGCGCGCGCGGGGCTTCTCGGCGGCCGCGATCAACGGCGACATCGCGCAGAACCAGCGCGAACGCACCATCGGGCAGTTGAAGTCCGGCACGCTCGACATCCTGGTCGCCACCGACGTCGCCGCGCGCGGACTCGACGTCGACCGCATCTCGCACGTGGTCAACTACGACATCCCGCACGACACCGAGTCCTACGTGCACCGCATCGGGCGCACCGGCCGCGCGGGCCGCAGCGGTGAGGCGTTGCTGTTCGTCGCGCCGCGCGAACGGCATCTGCTGAAGGCGATCGAGCGTGCCACCCGGCATCCGCTGGCCGAGATGCAGTTGCCGAGTGTGGAAGACGTCAACGCCCAGCGCGTGGCGAAATTCGGCGACACCATCACCGAGAATCTGTCGAATCCGAATCTGTCGCTGTTCCGCAAGCTCATCGAGGACTACGAGCGCGAACACAACATCGCGCTGGTCGACATCGCCGCGGCGCTCGCGGTGGGTTCGCACGACGGCGACAACTTCTTCATGGAGCCCGAACCCCCGCCCGTCGAGCGCCCGCAGCGCGAACGGCCGCAGCGGGAGCGGCCGCCGCGCGACGACGAACGCGGCCCCTCCTTCAGCCGCGATACCGGCGCGGAACTCGCGACGTATCGGATCAGCGTCGGGAAACGGCATCGCGTGATGCCGGGCGCCATCGTCGGCGCCATCGCCAACGAGGGCGGGCTGCGACGCAGTGATTTCGGTCATATCAGCATCCGGCCGGACCACAGCCTGGTCGAACTGCCCGCCGACCTGTCCGACGAGACCTTGGAGGCGTTGCGGCGCACCAGGATCAGCGGTGTACTGATCCAGTTGCAGTTGGATCAGGGCCCGCCGCAGCATCGCTCGTTCAGCCGGGGGCCCCGCCCGGACCGCGGGTTCGCCAAACGCGGCGAACGGCGCAAGCCGCGCTCCTGACCGGGCGGGTTCATCGAGGTCAGCTGGGCTAGCTAAGGTGTTGCCGTCCGCGCTCTGATGTCCCCGCAAGACGCAGGAGGGGCCGCGTTTGTTCGTGTTCGGTGATCAGGTCGTCCGCACCGCCGCTGACCTCGTGCGCGCGGCGCGGTGTGAATTCGCACTGCTGCGCGCCCTCGACACCGAACTCGGACTCCTCGCACCCGATCCCCCGGGCGGGAAAGAGTTGTCCGCGGGCTCGGCGGCGCTGTCACCGAACGATACGGCGCTGTCCCCGGACTCGGCGGCGCCGTCGTCGAGTGAATCACGCACGGGCGGCGACGTGTTCGGGACCCGGACCGCGAGGGTGGCCTACGAAGCCGGGCCGACTACGAGCCCGGCCGAAATAGAAAATACGCGGGCGCGGCTGCGTGCTCCGGCGGGTGATCGCATCGTCTCCGTGCGATCCGTTGCCGCGGAGATGGATTCCGCGAGCCGGATCGCCGGACTCGAAGCGGCCCACGCGGAGACCGTCGCGGCGCTACGGTCGGGCGCGCCGGTCATCGAAGGCGCCACTTTCTTCGACGGATCGTTCACCTGCGCCTGCGATTTCCTGATCCGCGACGACGAGGGTCGCTACACCGCCCACGGTTTCGTGGGCGAACGGCGAGACGCGGTCGCGACGGCGCTGGAACTCGCGGCTTGCGCGGCGGCCGTCGAACGGTGCGGGGCGCCGATCGCCGATACCGTGCGAGTTCATCGGGGCGACAAGGTCTCCGATCGACCGCTGACCGCACTGATGTCGGTATACCTCGCGCGCACGCGACGCCTGGACCGCATCATCGAGGACAAACTCGGTGAACTGCTGCCGGTGCAGTGGGGCGATCCGCGTTTCCTCGCCTGCGCCCACTGCCCGACCTGCACCGCCGCCCTCACGGCCGCACGCGATCCGCTGCTGGTTGCCGGGCTCGACGATCCGGCGCGCACCCGGCTGCGCGAAGCGGGCATCACCACCATCGACCGACTGGCCCGCACCGAATCCGCGGTGCCCGGACTCGCCCCGCGCACCGTCATCGCGTTG
This sequence comes from Nocardia bovistercoris, assembly GCF_015674855.1. Classification (GTDB taxonomy): domain Bacteria; phylum Actinomycetota; class Actinomycetes; order Mycobacteriales; family Mycobacteriaceae; genus Nocardia; species Nocardia bovistercoris. The sequence goes on from NZ_JADMLG010000002.1 coordinate 433,833, forward strand.
CGGCGGCAGGCCGAGATCCAGTTGCGCGCCGAAGAATCCGCCACCCCCGTGCACACCGTGCTCGACCCCGGCGCACTCGGCGCACTCCCCCACCCCCACCAGGGTGACCTCGCCCTCACTCTGCGCCGAGCGCCCGACGGACACCAGCGCCTCACGATCGCCGCACCCGGGATATCCCTCGGCACAGTCGTTCTCGCGAACGAATCCCCCACCTCCCGCCGCGCCTTCACCGACCTGCTCGACCGACTCGTCGCACACCGCCGCGCCCACCCCGACGCGCACGTCTACTACTACGGCTCCGCCGTCCGCGACGACCTGCTGACCTGGACCGGCCGCCACGGCGCGGGCGAGGAGATCATCGACGAATCCCTGTGCGATGGCGTGCTCGTCGACCTGTACCCGATCCTGCGCGGCGCACTCGTCCTCGGCGTCCGCTCCTACGAACTGCCCGCCCTGCGGGAAATACTGATCTCCGCGAACACTTCTCGCTCGGCGCCCCCCGAGGCCGAAGTCCGACCACAGCCCGACGCGCACGCCTCCGACCACACCTCATCCACCGAAAAGCACAGCTACCGCGAACAATACAGCGATTCGACGCGCGCCGTCGAAGGCCGACGTGACCCCGACGACGTGCACCACAGTTACCCCGAGCACGACACCGACAACGCGGGCCATAGTGAAACCGATCGCCGCGAAGGCCGGCACACCGAGAACGCGCAGCACACCGGAAGTCACTCGTACCCGGCGCAACACCTCATGAGCGCACGGCCCGGCGCGAGTGATTGCGCGGCGGTGCTGCGTCTACGCGATTGGCTGTTGGATCGCGCAGACGAGCACGGTGTGGTTCCGGCGGGCGGTCTCGCGCCGTTTCCGAGCGAGCATTTCGGCGGGGCGCCGGTCTCGCGGCCCTCTTCCGTCGAAGCAGCGCTTGCCGAATTCGCCGGTGCGGCAAGCGATGTAGCTACCCCATACGGCGCGACAAGCGAGGTCCTCCGGCCGGGCGGTGGGATCGTCGGCGCGCACCCGGCGGCGTTGATGGCCGCTGCGCTGGGGTATCACCGGCGGGAGCGGAAACCGTTGTGGTGGGCGCATGCCGATCGACTCACGTATCCGGTGGACGAGTGGGTCGAGGCGCCGGGAGTGTTGGTGGCGGAGTGGGGCAGTGTCGACACCAAGTGGCATCACAGCCCGAATCGGCCGACCATGCGCCGGTATCTCACCCTGACCGGGCGCATCGGCGGCGGACGCGCAGGCGGCGCGACTCTGGCGCCGGGCACGACGGTGTATACCTTCTACGAGCAATCCGCCGATTCGGTGGGGCGACGCGCGACCGCGACGGCCACCGTGCTCGGGTGCGCGGTCGACGCGGATTTCGCCGACACGGTGCGGCTCGAGGAGTTGCTACCCGAGGGCCGCGAACCTTTCGACGAACTGCCGACGGCCATCGCGCCGGGACTGCCGCGATCCGATGCCGACGCCGAGAGCGCCGTCGAATTCGCCGCCCAGCAACTGCTTGTCGCGCTCCCGGGCATCCCGGACGCGGCGATCTTCGACATCCTGGCCCGTCGCCCGCCCCGGCTGCGCGACGGTCGATCGCTGCCGAGGGTGTTCGGCGATCACGCGGCGGCGATCACCTCGGCCGTGGAAGCGCTCGATGATTCCTATGTGGCGGTGCAGGGTCCGCCCGGCACCGGGAAGACCGCGACGGCCGCCCGCGTGATCGAACGTCTTGTCGCGCGGGACAAATGGCGGATCGGTGTGGTCGCGTTGTCGCATCCGACCATCGAGAACATTCTCGACGCGATCGTCGAGATCGGGGTGCTGCCGGAACTGGTGGCGAAGAAGGATGTCGGCGCGGTGGCGCCGGAGTGGGCCGTCATCGACGCCGACCGCTATCCCAGATTCCTCGACAATGCCGTCAACGGCTGTGTGATCGGCGGCGCCCCGGCCGATTTCGCGAACGAGGAGCTTATCCCGCGCGGCTCGCTCGACCTGCTCGTGATCGCCGACGCGGGCTATTTCCCGCTCGCGGAGTTGATCGCGGTCGCGGCCTGTGCGCGTAATCTACTGCTGTTCGGCGATCCGGCGACCACGGCGCTACGCGCCACCCATCCCGAACCGGTCGGCGCGTCGGCACTGGACATGCTGATCGGCGGCGACGGCACTTTGTCCACGGAGCGCGGCTACTTCCTCGACCGCACCTGGCGGACGCATCCGAGTATCTGCGAGCCGTTGTCGCGGCTGCGCTACGGAAATCGGTTGCACGCCAACGAGACCGTGACCCTGGCCCGCCGACTCGACCAGGTCGCGCCCGGCATCGAAACGGTACTGGTCGACCATCACGGCAACACCACCGAATCCGAGGCGGAGGCGCGCGAGGTGGTGCGACGGATCCGCACCCTGCTCGGGGCGACGTGGACGGTAGGCACCCACAGCCGCCGCCTGCACCCGCACGACATCTTCGTGGTCGCACCCTACGGTGCGCAGGTCGCGCGGATTCGTACCCTGTTGGCGCGGGCCAAGATCGAGGACGTTCTGGTCGGCACGCCGGACAGGTTCCGCGGGCGCGAAGCGGCGGTGGTCCTGGTCTCGACGGCGACCTCGACCCCCGCCGAAGCGCCCTACGGCATGTCGGCGCTGCTGGCGGGCGATCTACTCCGCGCGGCGGTATGCCGCGCCCTGTGGAAAACGGTCATCATCCGATCCACGCTGCTCACCGAATACCTACCCGCGACCGAAGCGGGCGTGGCCGAGTTGGCGGCCTTCCTCGACCTGACAACCTGATCGACTCGAGGCGTCGGCCGAGGCAACGCCCTCGTCCCGAGAGGTGGACACGGCGACGCGGATGACTGCGCTCGTATACCGGCACCGCGCCGGGCGGGCGTGGGTGGCATGGCGGCCATCGACCTCCCCGAGGTCTACGGCACGTGGGATCGAACCGAGGCGCACACTCACCGCGACAGGCGGGCGCGGCGACACAACTTCACCTGGTCGATACCGCGCGGGGCTCAGCCGAAGCAGACGCCTTCGCCGCGGTAGGTGGGCACGGTGACGCGCGTGCCGTCGGCTTCGACGAGGTGCATGCGGTCGAAGCGCTCGCACAGTTCGCCCGCCTTGGCGTGCCGGAACCACACCCGGTCGCCGATGCGAAGTTCGGCGGCGGCCGACAGCGGGGTCTGCACCTCACCGGCGCCTTCGGTGCCGATCAGCCGTAATCCGCTCGGCCACACAGGTTTCGGCACTCGCGAGGCGCCCGCGGGCCCGGAGGCGATGTAGCCGCCGGAGAAGACGGTGGCGATGGCGGAGGTCGGTTTGCGCAGGACGGAGGTGGCGAAGAACAGCGACGGGTTGGGCTCGAACGCGCGGTAGCCGTCGAAGAGGGTCGGCACGTAGAGTCCGGATCCCGCGGTGACCTCGGTCACCTCGGGCGCCGCGACGCTGACCTCGATGGAACCGGAGCCGCCGCTGTTGACGATCCGCAGCGGGCCGACCGCCGAGCGCACCGCGTCGAGCACAAGGATGCGGCGCTTGCCGATTTCGGCGGCGGACAACTTCTTGACCAGCCGGACCGCCGGATTGGTGTCGGGCAGTCCGGCGATCTGCGCTTCGTAGGTCATCACGCCGACGACGTCGAATCCGCGGTCGCGCGCGGTGCTGGCCAGCGCTTCGGCTCGGTCGGGGGTGCGGATCGGGGACCGGCGGACGCCGAGGTGCAGCGGGCCGATCCGCAGGGAGGCGTCCACGTCGAGGCAGACCTGCGGTCGCGCGCGTTCGCCGACGACGGCGCGGATCAGGGCGAGCTGGTCGGCGTCATCGATCATGAGAGTGATGGATTGCGACAGCGTCTCGTCGACGGCGAGTTCGGCGAGTGCGGACCGGTCGACGGTCGGGTAGCCGATCAGGATGTCGCGGGCGCCGCGGCGGGCCAGCCAGATGGCTTCGGGCAACGAATACGCCATGATCCCGGCGAAGCCGCCGTGCGCGGTGAGATCGGCGCCGAGCACTTCCTCGAGTACCGCGCGGCAGCGCACCGATTTACTGGCGACTCGCACCGGGGTTCCCGCGGCTCGGCGAACCAGGTCGGCGGCGTTGGCCCGCAGGGTCGGCAGGTCGAGCGCGGCCAGCGGCGGGTCGAGGTCGGCGGTGGCCGCGTGCAGTCCCGGAATCGGCGAGGTCACCGGACCCACTCAACCACCAAGTTGGTCAGACGTCCAGAACGTCGCGCGTCCAGAACCCGGTCAGTTCGCGTCGGCCGCGCGCGTCGCCAGACCGCTGACCAGGTCGTCCAGCACCACGAGCAGGGTTTCGTCGTCACAGTCGGCGAGCCAGCGCAGCACGGTGCCCTGCAGCACCGACACGGTGTAGACGGCGATCGCCTCGACCGGCTCGAGCCACTGGGTGTTCGACCGCGCGGCGCACAAGTCGAGGAAGGTCGCGATATCGGCGTCCATCTCGCGGAAGGTGACGGACGCGGCACAGTCCGGGACGCAGCCGGGTGCGCCATCCCAGCGTTCGCGTAACGACCGAACGGTATTTTCGTACGCGCGGACCTGCTTGGTCGGCGCGGCCTTCACCTCCGGCCAGTACGCGCTGACCCCGGCGTGCAACAGCACGCGCAAGGCCCGCACTCCGGCGAAATCGAGCGAAGCCGCCGCCTTCTCGACTGCTTCGCAGATCGTCGGATGCAACCGCGCCTCTGCAATCTCTCCACGTGCGCTCAACGACGACTCCCTCAACGAAAAAACTCGCGCCCGAACCGCAACGCGACTCGCTGAACATTGCGACCACTCCGGGGACCTCTTCATCGAGACCACCGGGCTGCCCGGTCCAACGTTCATCAATGGTAGAGCGTTATCAAGGTTTGAGAACGGCTTCATTGGGTAAATACCGACTTGAAGATTGTTTTGTTACCCAAACGGGACGCCTTCGCAACCCTCCGTGAACCCCGCCTCGAACCCCGTTCTGGGCGCGGTCTCCGCGATTCACACCGGAAGCACGCCCTCGAACCACTGTACGGGTAAATTCGGAACCCTCCGGTTCCGCTGTGGCGCATCCCACATTCGACCCTCGCAATACGGTCACGCGATCGTCCACCCGATGCCGGCGGAACGATACCGCGAGTTATCCACAACCGGATAGCCTGGTCCGGTGACTGTGCCGCCACCCGTAGATCAGTACTTCATCCCCGGAACCTTCAACTTCCGCGATACGGCCGGTCTGCGCACGGCCGACGGCGCGAAAGTCGCGTCCGGAATCCTCCTTCGTTCCGCCCAGCTCAGCGGACTCTCCGCCGACGGGCACGCCGTCCTGCGCGAACTCGGCGTCCGCGAGGTCTACGACCTGCGCGGACCCAGGGAAATCGAGCACATCGGACACGACAACCTGCCCGACGGCGTGCGCCTGAACGTCACGCCGTTCGACTCGCGGATGGGCGAGGCGCCCCCGCACGACGCGCAGACCTCCTTCGCCATGGCGCACATGCTCGAGGTCTACCGCTACTTCCCCGCACTGCCCGAGGCGCACGCGGCGATCACCTCGATCGCCCGCTCCATCGTCGACGGCGACGGCGCGGTGCTCGTGCACTGCGCAGCGGGCAAGGACCGCACCGGTTGGGCCGTCGCGACCCTGCTGCGCGCCGTCGACGTGACCGAGGACGAGATCCTGACCGACTTCATGCGCAGCAACGACGCGGTGCCCGCACTGCGCGCGATGATGACGGGCAAGCTGCCGGAGGGCGTCGACCTGTCCGAGGACCTGCTCGGCGTGCGGGAGGAGTACCTGCGCGTCGCGATCGCCGCGGCGCAGCAACAGCACGGCGATTTCGAGGCATACCTCGCCGCCGTCGGCATCGACGCGCAATTGCGCGCGCGACTGCGCGATCGCCTGTTGGAGTAACGGAATCCGCTGCCGGGTACGACTATTCGTCGGCGAGGCAGTGTCCGTGCCTGCGCACCAGCCCGTCGGCGTCGATGGTGACCTGATCGCCGGTGTGGAACCAGCTGCCGGTGAAGCGGTCCTCGGTGGCCTTCGGGTCGTTCCAGTACCGCCGGGTGACATTCGGGCCACGGCACAGCAATTCACCCGAACCCGCATGCGCGCTCGGCCCGAACAGTGCCAATTCGGTTCCGCCGAACGGGAATCCGAGCACCGCCGCGTCGGTGGTCGCGCCGTCGTCGACGGCGAGTCCGATACCGCTGGTCTCGGTGGCGCCCCAGACCGACCACTGCCGTGCCGCCGGGAACGCCTCGCGCAGACTCGGGCACGCGCGCGTCACCGCCGCGGGTGCGGCGGCGCGTTCGGCGTGATGTCCCGCGCTGCTCACCCGCGAGACCGCGCCGCTGTGGCGCGAGGTGAGTTCGGGCAGCAGTCCGGCGAAGATCCTCGGCGTAGCGGACACCATGTCGACCCGCTCGGCGGCGATCCCCGCCGCGAGCGCGCGGGTGTCGGGCGCGAGTACGACGGTGCCGCCGACCGCGAAAGTCGGCAGCAGTTGGTCGACGCAGCCGCTGGCGTGCGCCAACGGCAACAGCACCAGATTGCGCAGGCCGTCCTCGGGCAGGTCGAGTGCGCCGACCATGGAACGAATGGCCGACAGCAGGTTCTCGTTGGTGAGTTCGACGCCCTTGGGGCCGGTCCCCGACGCGGACCCGCTGGTGTAGCAGAGCAGGGCCAGATCGCCGAGCGCGGCGCCGTCGTCGATGTAGGCGGCGCCGTCGGGTAGCTCACCCGCGCCGTCGAGCACGAAATCGGCGCTGCTGTCGGCGATCACGCGCGCGGAGACGGCCTCTGGCATGCCGTCGTGCACGAGCACCGGCACCGCGCCGCTGAGCAGCGCCCCGAGGAACGCCTGCACCCAGCGGGCGCCGACCGGCATGTGCACGGCGACCCGGTCGCCGTAGCCGATGCCGTGTTCCTGTAGCCCGCCCGCGATGCGCGAGGCCGAATGCCACAGCTGCCGGTAGGTGAGGCGAGGCCCGCCGATCTCCACCACCGCCTCGCGCGCGGCGAACGTGTGCACGCGCAGGTCGAGCAGTTCGGTGAGGGCGGGCGTCAGATTGCCGTAGCGCAGGACGCCGTCGGCGCCTCGGGCCAGCGGGTTGTCGCACGCGGGCGGACCGGTCAGTGGGTATTCGACCAATAACTGCTGCGACATTCGTCCTCCGCGGGTGCCTCGAGCCAGCAGGCACCTGCGACTATATGATGCGGATCACAACTTCGCCGGCATAGTGGCGATACGTGTCCGTAAGGCGCGGGCCTCAGCGCCCGGAGTAGGTGGCCTTGCCCGGTCCGACCTCCAGGAAGCTGCGCACCGCGCCGCGCAGGTCTTCGGTGTCGAACAGCAGGCCCGACACCTGCGGCGTCACCGAATCGGCATGCGCCACACCGCCGGAACGCCACGCCGCGACGATCTGCTTGGTTGCGGCGTGCGCGCGGGTCGGGCCGTCGGCCAGCCTCCGCACCAGCGCCAGCGCCTCGGTGTCGACATCATCGTGCACGGCGTTGACCACACCCCAGTCCGCCATGGTCGCGGCGTCGTAGAGATCGGCGGTCATCACGAATTCCCTGGCCCGGCCCGAGCCGGCGCGCTCGGCCAGTCGCTGCGGGCCGCCCATCGACGGTGTGAGACCGACCACCGTCTCCACCAGGCCGAACTTCGCCTTCGGGGCGGCCAGGATGATGTCGCAGGCCAGCGCGATCTCGAACGCGGCGGTCAGGGTCAGCGCGTGCGCGGCGAAGACCACCGGACACGGTAGCGCCTCCAACGGATGGATGATCTGCGCGAACAACGTGCGCCACAGCTCGGCGCCCTGCTCCACCGAAAGGCCGTCGAAGACGTGCACGTCGACCCCGCCGGAGACCACCTTGCCCTCGGCGCGCAACAGCACCGCGCGCGGCGGCCGGGCGGCCAGTTCCGCGACATCGGCGACGATCGAATCGAACATCGCCTGATCGAACAGATTCAGCGGCGGATTGGCGAAGGTGAGGATCGCCACCTCCGCACCGCCGTCGGTGACTTCACGTTCCAACCGGGTGACCTTCGTTTCACTCATCCGGTCAGCCTAGATCCCCGGTCTGCGAGACTGGCACCGTGACCAAGGCGGCATCGGAAGCCGGTTCCTACGTCGAACCCGGCGAATTCAAGCGCGACACCAACTACATCACCACGCGCATCACGGCCGACGGCCGCGACGGATACCCGGTGCGGGCGGGCCGGTACCGGCTCGTCGCGGCGCGCGCGTGTCCGTGGGCCAACCGCACCCTCATCGTGCGCAGGCTGCTCGGCCTCGAGGACGCGCTCTCGCTCGGGCTGTGCGGGCCGACCCACGACAAACTCAGCTGGACCTTCGACCTCGACCCGGACGGACTCGACCCGGTGCTGCGCATTCCCCGGCTGCGCGACGCCTACCTGGCACGCTTCCCCGACTATCCGCGCGGCATCACCGTGCCCGCCATCGTCGACGTGCCGACCGGTCAGGTAGTCACCAACGACTACGCGCGCATCACCCTCGACTTCTCCACCGAATGGACCGCGTTCCACCGTGAAGGCGCGCCGCAGCTGTATCCCGAACCGCTGCGCGCGGAGATCGACGAGGTCGCGCTCGCGATCTTCCGCGACGTGAACAACGGCGTATACCGCTGCGGTTTCGCGGGCGCGCAGGACGCCTACGACGCGGCATACGACCGGCTCTTCGCCCGCCTCGACTGGCTGACCGAGCGGCTCACCACGCAGCGCTACCTCGTCGGCGACACCATCACCGAGGCCGACGTGCGGCTGTTCACCACCCTGGTCCGCTTCGACCCGGTCTACCACGGACATTTCAAGTGCAACCGCTCCAAACTCAGCGAGATGCCGGTGCTGTGGGCCTACGCGCGCGACCTGTTCCAGACCCCCGGTTTCGGCGACACCATCGACTTCGGCCAGATCAAGACCCATTACTACGCGGTGCACACCGACATCAACCCGACCAAGATCGTGCCCAAAGGCCCCGATCTGGCCGATTGGCTCACCCCGCACGGCCGCGAGGAACTCGGCGGCCGCCCCTTCGGCGACGGCACGCCGCCACCGCCGCCGCGCCCCGCCGAACAGGTTCCGCCGCTAGTCGAGGCGTAGCGCGGGTATACCCCCATCGCACGGGAACCGATCGCACGGCGCGGTCGTTGCCGTGTTGCGCCGGGCACCGCCCGGTGCCATAGAGTTCTGCTGGCGCCGGCCGAAGACCAGCGACGGCTGAGATCAAGGGGTGAGTTGCCGATGAAGAACGGCACATTGGAGAAGACCGTGGTCGCCTTGCTCGAGAACGGCTCGAAGCTACAGGCGCCCGCGGTGGCCAAATACATCGACATGATCCGTCGCTCACACCCCGACGAAACCCCCGCTCAAACCATCGCCCGGCTGGAACGGATCTACCTGCTCGCGGTCACCGGCAGCGGCACCGCGGCGGGCGCCACCGCCGCCATGCCCGGCGTCGGCACCATCGCCTCGGTGGCCACCATCACCGCCGAGACCGCGTTCTTCCTCGAGGCGTCGGCGCTCTACACCCTCGCCATCGCCGCCGTGCACGGCATCGCCCCCGAAGCCAAGGAACAGCGCCGCGCCCTCGTGATCGCCGTCGTCCTCGGCGACGCGGGCATGGATATCGTGGAGCGCTCGGTCGGACATTCGGCCAAGAACTGGGGCACGCTGCTCGCCACCCGCGTCCCCGGCCTCGCCGGGATGAACGACTCGCTGATGAAACGGTTCCTGGTGCGGTTCGTCACCAAGCGCGTCGCGCTCATGGCGGGCAAGGTGATCCCCATGGGCATCGGCGCGGTCATCGGCGGCGTCGGCAACCGCGCGCTCGGGCAGACCACCATCGCCAACGCGCACAAGGCATTCGGCCCACCGCCACCGACCTGGCCCGCGCCGCGGCATCTGGTCATCGAGGCCGATCCGCTCACCGCCATCGACCGCCCCGATCCGAAACAGCTCGACGCCGGGCGATTCGATCCGAAGCGGCGCGGCACGGGACCGCGATGAGCGCTGCGCGCCCGGCGATCGCCGTGCACGGGCTCGGCAAACGCTACGAGCTCGACACGGTGGTGGACAAGGTCGGATTCGAGGTCGCGGCGGGCACGTGCACGGCGCTGGTCGGTCCCGCGGGCGCGGGCAAATCGACCATCCTGCGGATACTGCTCGGGCTGGTGCGGCCGACCACGGGCACCGCGTCGGTGGGCGCGCCCGGCGCGGTGGCGCGGATCGGCGGCGGCGCGCCGGTCGGCGGCATGCTCACCCCGCGCGGGCTGCATCCGGCCCGATCGGCCCGCGACCACCTGACGATCTACGCGGCCGCGGCGCGCGTCCCCGAAACCCGTGTCGAGGAACTGCTCGACACGGTGGGCATGACCGAACACGCCGACCAGCGCGCCGAGGAGTTGAGCGCGGGCCAGCAGACCCGGATCGGCCTGGCCACCGCGCTGTTGGCCGATCCGCCACTGCTGATCCTCGACGAGCCGACCGACGGTCTCGAAGCCCCCGAACGCACGCGGCTGCACGATTTCCTGCGCGGCCACGTGCGGCGCGGCGGCACCGTTCTGGTGGCGAGCCGGTCGCTGGCCGCCGTGGTGCCCGCCGCAGACGATCTCGTCGTGCTCAGCGAAGGCGCGGTGGTCTACACGGGCACGCCCGCCAAACTCCGGCGCGGACATCCCGACCGGATCGTGGTGTCGGCCTCGGTGCCGGTCGCGCTGGCCACCATGCTGGCCGCGCGCGGCTACACCGACACGGTGATCCGCCCCGACGGGCGGCTCGCCATCGCGGAGGCCACCGAGACACAGATCCAGGACGCGGCGCGCGCCGCGGGCGTCCGACTCGACGCGATGACACCCGACCCGATCCACCCCGACCGCGTCCTCGCCGCCCTCACCACCCCGAGAACGGCGACCCCGCGAGGTCCCGCCTACCTGCCGCCCGCCTATCCGCAACACCCTGTCGCGCCGCTGCGGCAGCCGATGCCCTACGGGATCCAACGGTGACCACACTCCTGCCCCAGGACCTGCTCCCGGCCGTCAACTCCGAGGTGCGCAAGGCCACATCGCTGCGGTCGAATTCGCGCCTGGTGGTCGCGTTGGCGGCCGTGTCGCTGATCGCGACCAGTGTCACCGCGCTGATCTCGGGTCCGGTCGACCCGAAGGCCGACCCGGCGACCGGCGCGGCTTCGGTCGGGTTGTACCTGGCGATCGCGGTCACCGTCGTCGCGGCCGCGGTGTTCGGCGCGATCGCCGTCGGCAGTGAATTCCGGTACGAGTCGATACCGCTCACCGCGCTGTTCACCGCCGACCGCGACCGGCTCGTAGCCGCGAAATACCTGGTCACCGGGGTACTCGCGGTGGCGGGCGGCGTCGTGGTCGAACTCGTCGGCCTGGTGTGCCTGCTCGTGTTCGGGCGGGGCAAGGTCGATATCGGGCTGCGGTTGTTCGCGGTACTCGGCGGCGGACTGCTCGCGGTGCTGTGCTGGTCGCTGATCGGGGCGGGGCTGGCGCTGCTGGTCCGGCAGTCGAGCGGCACCGTGACCATGCTGATCGGCTGGCTTGTGGTCGTCGAACCGCTGATCTGGGTGGTCACCGACGCCATCGGCATCGGCGGCATCGCGGCGCTGCTCCCCGAATCGGCCACGGTCGCCACCGTCGCCGTCGACTCGTTCCCCGACAGCGGCATCCTCGCCCCGACCCCCGCGGCGATCGTGGTGCTGCTGCTGTGGACAGCGGGCATCGGCGCCGCGGGCTGGTTCACCTTCCGCACCCGCGAACTCTGACCACTGAGCTGCGGGAATAACGACATGTCACCCCCGCGTCGTAACGTCGGTGATTATGAGCGGGGGCGAGTGTAGAGAGTCCGGGCCGGATTCGGCGCGGACACCGGGGTGGATTCGCAGGCTGTGGGCCGCGTCGACGCGCTATCGAGCGACGATGGCCGCCATCGCCGCGGCGGTCGCGCTCGGCGCGTGCGTGGAGATCGCCGCGCCGCTGCTGACCAAACGCGCGGTCGACGCGGCCGGGGTCGGCGACACGGCGGTGATCGGCGTGGTCGCCGCGCTGCTCGCGGTGGTCGCGGTAGGCCGGTTCGTCGCGTCGCTGGGGCGGCGGGTGCTCGCCGGGCGCCTGTCGCTCGACGTGCAGCACACCATGCGCGTCGACCTGCTCACCTCGCTGCAACGGCTGGACGGCGCCGGTCAGGACACCATGCGCACCGGACAGGTGGTGTCGCGTTCCATCACCGACCTGCAACTGGTGCAAGCGCTGGTCTCCATGGTCCCGTGGTCGGCGCTGGCGGCCCTGCAATTCGTGCTGGCCGTCGGCGTGATGGTCTGGCTGTCACCGCCGCTCGCCGCGATCGCGCTGCTCGTGGTGCCCGCCATCGCGGTGGTGGTCTACCGCATGCGTCCGCGCCTGTACGCGGCGACTTGGTCCGCGCAGCAGCGCGCCGCCGACCTGGCCCAGCACGTCGAGGAGACGGTCACCGGAGTCAGGGTGGTGAAAGGGTTCGGGCAGGAGGCCAGGATGGTCGACATCCTGGAACGGCACAGCCGCGACCTCTACGCCGAACGCATGCGCGCCGCGGGAGTCGACGCGCGTTTCGCCCCCGTGGTCACCGCGATCCCGCAGGCGGGCATGGTCGCGGTGATCGTGGTCGGCGGACTGCTGGCCGTCAACGGAACCATCGGCCTCGGCACCTTCCTCGCCTTCGCCGCCTATGTCGCCACCATGACGGCCTCGGCGCGCACCCTCTCCGCGGTGATCATCATGAGCCAGCTGACCCGCGCCGCCGCCGAACGCGTCTACCAGGTCATCGACGCCGCCCCCGGCATCACCGACCCGCAGGCCCCCGCACCGCTGCCCGACGGCCCGCTCGGCATCGACATCCGCGACCTCACCTTCGGCTTCGCCCCTGACCAGCCCGTCCTCCGCGACCTCGACCTCACCGTGCGCCCCGGCGAAACCGTCGCGATCATCGGCCCCGCGGGCTCCGGCAAGTCCACTCTCGCCCTGCTGCTGCCCCGCTTCTACGCCCCCGACAAGGGCAGCGTCCACCTCTTCGCCGAGTCAGCGAGCGGTGCGGCCCCGGCTGTGTCGGCGCAGGTCGGCGCATTTTCCGAGGGCGACGGCGCCGCGGCACACCACCGATCGACGGTCGCCGCGACACCACTCGGTTCCGGCGCCTCGACCATCGCGGCGAGCACGGATTCGGTCGATATCGCCGAAGTGGCCTCGGACGACCTGCGGGCGGCGGTCGGGGTGGTCTTCGATGATCCGTTCCTGTTCTCCGACACCATCGCGGCCAATATCGCGCTCGGCCGTCCCGGCGCCACCGACGCCGAGATCCGCGCGGCGGCCGAACTCGCGGCGGCCGACGAATTCATCGCCGAACTGCCGGACGGCTACGACACCGTGGTCGGCGAACGCGGGCTCACCCTGTCCGGCGGGCAGCGCCAGCGCGTCGCGTTGGCGCGCACGCTGTTGGCGCGGCCGCGCATCCTCGTGCTCGACGACGCGACCTCGGCGGTGGACGCTGTCACCGAGGCCAGGATCTTCGAGCGCCTACCCGATCGCGGCCGCCGCACCACGCTCATCCTGGCGCACCGCGAATCCACCCTCGCGCAGGCCGACCGGGTGATCCGGCTGCCCGCGCCGCCCGGACCCGTCCTCCGCGCGATCACGACCGACTCCGTCGCGACGAACACCGCGCGCCCCGGCGACTGGACCGCGATCACCGGCGCGCTGGCCGAAACCCCGGAACTGCGCAGGGCTATCGAGAAACTGCCCGCCGCCACCGAACAACCCGACGGCGATCCGGCGGAAATGCGCCGCCCCGATCCCGGCTTCCGGCTCGCCTCGCTGCTGCGTCCGGTCCGGCTGCTGGTCCTGACCGTGGTCGCGCTGCTCGCCGCCGACGCGGTGCTCGGCATCGCGTTCCCGCCGCTGGTCCGTTTCGCCATCGACAGCGGCGTCGGCGACCACGACGCGAGCGTGCTCGGGTTGGCCGCCGTGATCGGCGTCGTGCTGGTGCTGTCGGGGCTGCTGGTCGGCGCGGCCACCATCGTGCTCACCGCGCGCACCGGGGAACGGGTGCTGCTCGGCCTGCGGGTGCGCAGTTACGCACACCTGCAGCGGCTCGGACTCGACTACTACGAGCGCGAACTGTCCGGCAAGATCATGACCAGGATGACCACCGACGTCGACGCGCTGTCGACCTTCCTGCAAACCGGCGTCGCCGCCACCTTGATCGGCGTGCTCACCCTGGCGGGGATCGCGGTGGCGCTGCTGGTCGTCGACCTCTCGCTGGCGGTGATCGTGCTTGCCACGCTGCCGCCGCTGGTGATCGCCACGGTGGTGTTCCGGCGCTACTCCGATATCGCGTACACGGTGTCGCGGGAACGCGTCTCCCTGGTGAACGCGCATTTCACCGAGAACGTGACCGGATTGCGCGCCGTGCAGGCCAACCGCAACGAGCCGGTCGCGGCCCGCCGCTTCGCCGAATACTCGGTGCGCTACCGGCATTCGCGAATGCGCGCGCAGTGGGCCATCGCGCTGTTCTTCGCCTTCGTGATCTCGTGGGCTGATCTGGCGCTGGCGGTGGTGGTGTTCGTCGGCGCGCGCGAGGTCGCCGCCGGGGCGACGACCGCGGGCACGCTGATCGCCTTCGTGCTCTACCTGCAGTTGTTGTTCAGCCCGATCCTCCAGTTGTCGCAGGTCTTCGACGGGTACCAGCAGGCGCGGGTCGGCCTGCGCCGCATCGCGGAACTGCTGCGCACTCCGTCCTCGATCGCCGACGACCCAGTCGACGCGGTCACCGCCGAGACCGCGCCGCGCGGCGAGGTGAAAGCCGAGAACGTCGGCTTCCGATACTCGGGCGCCCGCGATCCGGCCCTCACCGACGTGAGTTTCGACATACCCGCCGGATCCACCCTCGCACTGGTCGGCCCGACCGGTGCGGGCAAGTCGACCATCGTCAAACTCCTCGCCCGCCTCTACGACATCCCGCGCACCGAAGCGGCGGGCGACGACCGCGGTTCGGCGGGCGGCGACAGCGCCACAGACAGCGGCAGCGGGGTCGGTGATGGCGAGACAGGCAGCAGCGCGACAGCCAGCGCCACCGCGAGCGGCGGCAGCGCGAGCGGCGGCAGCGCGAGCGGCAGCGCGCCGAGTGGTAACGGCACGGCGGGCGGTGGCGGCGCTATCCGGCTCGCCGGTGTCGACATCCGCGATATCCCGTTGGTGGAGTACCGATCGCGGCTCGGCATCGTGCCGCAGGAAGCTCACCTGTTCACCGGTGACGTGGCGAGCAACATCGCATTCGGGCAACCATTCGCGAGCCCGGAACGCATAGCGGCGGCGGCCGAGGCGGTGGGCGCCGCCTCGATGATCGCCTCGTTACCGATGGGTATGGGCCAGCCGGTCGGTGAGCGCGGGCGCGGGCTCTCGGCCGGGCAGCGTCAGCTGATCGCCTTGGCGCGGGCCGAACTCGTCGATCCCGAACTGCTGTTGCTCGATGAGGCGACCGCAACACTCGACCAGGAGACCGAGGCATCGGTGCTGGTAGCGAGCCGATCGCTGGCGCGCGGCCGGACCACCGTCCTCGTCGCGCACCGGCTCGGCACAGCGGCGCGCGCCGATCGGATCGCGGTGGTCGACCACGGCCGCATCGTGGAATTCGGCGCCCACGACGAGTTGCTCGCGGCGGGCGGAACCTACGCGCGACTGTGGCTTGCCGCGGGCCCGGCCGCGCTGTGAGGCGCGCGGGTTCGGCACCGGGATGTGGTGCGGGCGACAGCGCGCGCCGTGAAAGGAATATTCTCGACTTCGTACGAGTCTGGACAGATGAGTTCAGGTGTGTGTGGCGGTGAAGACACCGCCGATTTGCTGCTGGGCCTATCCTCGATTAGGGCGCATCGGCGCGCATCCGCTGATCCCCGTGCCGGGCACGTCACAAACGTCGCAGCGCGAAGAACGAAATGAGGCGAACACCTGCTGTGAGCAGCACAACTTCCCAGTTCGGACAGAACCAGTGGCTGGTCGACGAGATGTATCAGAAGTACAAGCAGGATCCATCTTCGGTCGACGCGAGCTGGCACGAGTTCCTGGCCGACTACACACCTGAGGCGACCGGCGACAACGGTCGGCCCACGCAGGCCGCCACCGCCGTCGAGTCCGCCACCGCGCCGACTACGAACTCCAACTCCACACCGGCTGTCAAGCCCGCGCAGCCGAACAACTCGGCTCAGACCGCGAAGCCCGCGCCCACCGCCGCCAAGCCCGCGACACCCAAGCCGGCAACGCCCGAGCCCGTGACCCCCAAGCCCGCGGCCGCCCAGACTTCCGCGCCGAGCAAACCCGCCGCACCGGCGAAGGCCACCGCCCGCACCCCGCAGACCACCCCGGCGCCCACCTCGAATGCGGCGCCCACCTCCGGCGGCCCCAAGCCCGCCGACACCTCCGACGAGTCGAAGGTGCTACGCGGCGCGGCCGCGGCGGTCGCGAAGAACATGTCGGCCTCGCTGGCCATCCCGACCGCGACGAGCGTGCGCGCCATCCCGGCGAAGCTGATGATCGACAACCGCCTGGTCATCAACAACCATCTGGCCCGCACCCGCGGCGGCAAGATCTCCTTCACCCACCTGCTCGGCTACGCGATCGTGTCGGCGGTGAAGAAGTTCCCGAACATGAACCGGCACTTCGCCGAGGTCGACGGCAAGCCCAACGCGGTCACCCCCGCGCACACCAACCTCGGCCTCGCGATCGACCTGCCTGGCAAGGATGGCAACCGCTCGCTGGTCGTCGCCGCCATCAAGGGCACCGAGGACATGACCTTCGGTCAGTTCCACACCGCCTACGAGGACATCGTGCGGCGCGCACGCGACGGCAAGCTCACCGCCGAGGACTTCACCGGCGTCACCATCTCGCTCACCAATCCGGGCACCATCGGCACCGTGCATTCGGTGCCGCGCCTGATGAACGGCCAGGGCGCGATCATCGGCGCGGGCGCCATGGAGTACCCGGCCGAGTTCCAGGGCATGGCCGACGAGCGCATCGCCGACCTCGGCGTCGGCAAGTTGATGACGCTCACCTCCACCTACGACCACCGCATCATCCAGGGCGCGGAATCCGGCGACTTCCTGCGCACCATCCACAACCTGCTGATCTCCGACGAGTTCTTCGACGAGATCTTCCACGGTCTCGGCGTGCCGTACGAGCCGATCCGCTGGCGCAAGGACGTTCGCGAGCGCGGCGTCGACAAGAGCGCCCGCGTGCTCGAGATGATCGCGGCCTACCGCAACCGCGGTCACCTGATGGCCGACACCGATCCGCTGCGGCTGGTCAAGGACAAGTTCCGCAGCCATCCCGATCTCGATGTCACCCAGCACGGGCTGACCCTGTGGGATCTGGACCGCGAGTTCAATGTCGGTGGTTTCCACGGCCAGGAGCGCATGAAGCTGCGCGATGTGCTGTCGATCCTGCGCGACGCCTACTGCCGCCACGTCGGTGTGGAGTACACCCACATCCTGGAGACCGAGCAGTTGGAGTGGATGCAGGAACGGACCGAGCAGAAGCACGCGAAACCGACTGTCGCGCAGCAGAAGTACATCCTGAACAAGCTCAATGCCGCCGAGGCGTTCGAGACCTTCCTGCAGACCAAGTACGTCGGGCAGAAGCGTTTCTCGTTGGAGGGCGCCGAGGCCGTCATCCCGATGATGGACGCCGTCATCGACCAGTGCGCCGAATACGCCCTCGACGAGGTCGTCATCGGCATGCCGCACCGCGGCCGGTTGAACGTGCTGGCCAATATCGTCGGCAAGCCCTACTCGAAGATCTTCACCGAGTTCGAGGGCAATATGAATCCGGCGGCCACCCACGGCTCCGGCGACGTGAAGTACCACCTGGGCGCGCAGGGCACCTACCTGCAGATGTTCGGCGACAACGAGATCGAGGTCTCGCTGACGGCCAACCCGTCGCACCTGGAGGCGGTCGACCCGGTGCTCGAGGGGCTGGTACGCGCCAAGCAGGACCTGCTCGACAAGGGCGACGGCCCCGAGGGCTTCTCGGTGATGCCCTTGATGCTGCACGGCGACGCCGCGTTCGCGGGTCAGGGCGTGGTCGCCGAGACGCTGAACCTGTCGGGTCTGCGCGGCTACCGGGTCGGCGGCACCATCCACATCGTGGTCAACAACCAGATCGGTTTCACCACGGCCCCGGAGAACAGCCGTTCCACCGAGTACTCCACCGATATCGCGAAGTTCATCGGCGCGCCGATCTTCCACGTGAACGGCGACGATCCCGAGGCCTGCGACTGGGTGGCGCGTCTGGCGGTGGACTTCCGCCAGAAGTTCCGCAAGGACGTCGTGATCGACATGATCTGCTACCGGCGTCGCGGTCACAACGAGGGCGACGACCCCTCGATGACCCAGCCGTACATGTACGACGTCATCGACACCAAGCGTTCGGTCCGCAAGGCCTACACCGAGAGCCTGATCGGCCGCGGCGACATCTCGCTCAAAGAGGCCGAGGACGCGCTGCGCGACTACCAGGGCCAGTTGGAACGGGTCTTCAACGAGGTCCGCGAGCTGGAGAAGTACACCCCTGAGCCGTCGGAATCGGTCGAGGACGACCAGCAGGTCCCGACCACCGTGCAGACGGCCGTCGACAAGGCGCTGCTGCAGCGCATCGGCGACGCCTTCCTCAACGTGCCCGACGGTTTCAACGTGCACCCGCGCGTCAAGCCGGTGCTGGAGAAGCGCCGTGAAATGGCCTACGAGGGCAAGGTCGACTGGGCCTTCGCCGAGTTGCTCGCCTTCGGCACCCTGATCGACGAGGGCACCGCGGTGCGCCTGACCGGCCAGGACTCCCGGCGCGGCACCTTCACCCAGCGGCACTCGGTCATCATCGACCGCAAGACCGCCGAGGAGTACACGCCGCTGCACAATATCGGCAGCGCCAACCCCGGCTGGTTCGCCGTGCACGACTCGGCGCTGAGCGAATACGCCGCCGTCGGCTTCGAATACGGCTATTCGCTGGGCAATCCGGCCGCGCTGGTGCTGTGGGAGGCGCAGTTCGGCGACTTCGTCAACGGCGCGCAGTCCATCATCGACGAGTTCATCTCCTCCGGTGAGGCCAAGTGGGGGCAGCTCTCCGACGTGGTGCTGCTGCTGCCGCACGGTCACGAGGGCCAGGGGCCCGACCACACCTCGGGTCGTATCGAACGCTTCCTGCAGCTGTGCGCGGAGGGTTCGATGACGGTCGCGGTGCCGTCCACCCCGGCGAACTACTTCCACCTGCTGCGCCGCCACGCGCTCGACGGCATCCGCCGCCCGCTGATCGTCTTCACGCCGAAGTCGATGCTGCGCAACAAGGCCGTGGTGTCGGATCTGAAGGACTTCACCGAGTCCAAGTTCCGCTCGGTCTTCGACGAGCCCGCCTACGAGCAGGGTGTCGGCGACCGCACCAAGGTCAAGCGCATCCTGATGACCAGCGGCAAGCTGTACTACGAGCTGGCCGCGGAGAAGGCGAAGCAGAAGCGCGAGGATGTCGCCATCGTGCGTGTCGAGCAGCTGTACCCGCTGCCGATCCGCCGTCTCAACGAGGCGCTGGCGGGCTACCCGAACGCCGCGGAGATCTTCTGGGTCCAGGAGGAACCGGCCAACCAGGGCGCGTGGCCCTTCTTCGGCTTGAACCTGCCGGAGTACCTGCCCGCGGAACTCGGTCCGCTGCGCCGAATCTCGCGACGCGCCATGTCGGCCCCGTCCTCGGGCTCGTCGAAGGTGCACGCGGTGGAGCAGGCCGAGATCATCGAGGAAGCGTTCCGGCCCACGACCTGATCGCGACACCGACGCCGAAGCGAGCCCGCATCCACCGATGCGGGCTCGTCCCGTTTCAAGGCACACTTTGTTCTAGGAGAGGGGTTTTCGACAGTGCGGAAGACGGTGCGTTCGCTGACCGACGCGGTGGCCGACGTGGTCGCCGAGGCCATGAGCACGGCCCTGCCGCCACAGGTCCGCGACCGCGATCCGCTGATCCGACGTTCCGACCACGCGGATTACCAGGCGAATGTCGCGCTGTCGGTGGCCAAGACGATCGGGCGGCCCGCGCGTGAGATCGGCGCGCTCATCGCCGATCGGCTGGCGGCGGCGAACGAGCCGGTGATCGCGTCGAGTTCGGTGTCGGGTCCCGGTTTCGTGAACATCACGGTGCCCGACGAGGTGATCTGGCGCCATATCGCGGGCAGGCTCGGCGACGATCGGCTCGGCATCGGGATGCCGCTGGCGAGCGCGCGCATCGTGGTCGACTATTCCTCGCCGAATATCGCCAAGCAGATGCACGTCGGCCACCTGCGCACGACGGTCATCGGTGACGCGCTCGCGCGGGTGCTGTCCTTCCTCGGCGCGGACGTGATCCGCCAGAATCACCTCGGCGACTGGGGAACCCAGTTCGGGATGCTCATCCAGTACATCGATGAACACCCGCGGCAGCGTTGGCATCACGGCGAATTCGCCGACGATCCCGACGCCACGATCGGCGCGCTGGACGCGGTGTACCGGCGGGCGCGCGCCGCCTTCGACGCCGACTCCGCGTTCGCCGATCGGGCGCGGGCGCGGGTGGTGGCGCTGCAAGCGGGCGACCCGGACACGCTGCGGGTCTGGTCGGACCTGGTCGCGGAGTCGCAGCGCGCGTTCCAGAGCCTCTACGACCGGCTCGGCGTACTCCTCGACCCCGCCGACTGCGCGGGCGAGTCCACCTACAACGATCAGCTCGAGGCGGTGGTGGCCGAACTCACCGACGCCGGGATCCTGGTGCGCAGCGAGGGCGCGCTGTGCGTATTCGACCCGGATGTCACCGGACCCGACGGCGCCCCGACGCCGCTGATAGTGCGCAAAGCCGACGGCGGATACGGTTACGCCGCAACCGATCTCGCGACCATCAGGCACCGGATACGTAACCTGCGCGCCACCGCGATCCTCTACGTGGTCGACGCGCGCCAGGCCAGGCATTTCGAGATGGTGTTCGCCACCGCGCGCCGGGCGGGCTGGCTGGACGACACGGTCGAGGCCGTCCACATTCCGTTCGGCACCGTCCTCGGACCCGACGGCACACCGTTCAAGACCCGCTCGGGCGCCACGGTGCCGCTCACGGACCTGCTCGACTCCGCTGTCGAGCGGGCGCGCTCGGTGGTCGCCGACAAGGATTCCGAACTCGACGCCGCCACACTCGAAGCGGTGGCCGAGGCGGCGGGCATCGGTGCCGTGAAATACGCCGACCTGTCCGGCGCGCGGGTCAAGGATTACGTCTTCGACGTCGACCGCATGGTCGCGCTGAAAGGCGACACCGGGGTCTACCTGCAGTACGCGCACGCCCGCATCCGCTCGATCCTGCGCAATGCCGCACCCGCCGACCTGCGCACCCCGGTCGATCCCACCGTGCCCCTGTACCGCACCGAACGCGCGCTGGTGCTGCTGCTCGACGATTTCGCGCACGTACTCGGCGAGACCGCCCGCACCTACGAACCGCACCGGCTGGCCGGATACCTGTTCACCCTGGCCCGCACCTACACCGAGTTCTACGAGAACTGCCCCGTGCTCAAGGCGCCCGATCCGGCGTTGCGCGCCAACCGCCTCGCGCTGTGCAGGTTGACCGGCGACACCCTCGCGCGCGGACTGAACCTCCTCGGCATCGCCGCGCCCGAACGTCTCTGATCCGGCGGGTGATCGATTCCGTTCGAGCGGGCCGCATCTCGGGACGGTCGCCTAGTGTGGTCGGTGAAGCGCGGCGACTGCGCCGCGCGGGCCCAGTTCGAGGAGATGGTTTCGGTGGCCGAGGATCGCACGGCGGGAAAGGATCCGGCGCTGGTGGCATTCGGCCTCGGCTGGGATCCGGTGAAACGGAAACTGTTCGGCGACAAACGCGATATCGACCTGAACGCCGCCGCGCTGCTGTTCGACCGGACCGCACTCGTCGACGTCGTCTTCCACGAGCAGTTGCTGTCCAAGGACGGTTCGGTGCGGCTGCTCGGCGACAATCTCACCGGCGAGGGCGACGGCGACGACGAAATCATCAGCGTCGACCTGACCCGCGTGGCGCCCGGCGTCACCACCATCCTGTTCCTGGTCACCTCCTATTCCGGCCAGTCCTTCGACCGGATCGGCAATGCGTTCTGCCGCGTGGTCGACAGCACCACCGGCAGCGAACTCTCCCGCAAAACCCTCGCCCACGACGGCAGCACCGGTTTCATCGCCGGGAAACTCACCAGGGCGCAACAGAACTGGGCGTACGAGGTGATCGGGACACCCATCGAGGCGCAACACCCGGTCGAGGCGATCGGCGCGCTCGCCCCCTACCTCTGAACCGGGCGGCAACACCACGGCATACCGCATCGGACAACCTGCGCCGAAGCGGGCCGTCGCCGCGCGCGGAGGTGCGATCATCGGCGCTCGGGTGTCATCGGTCACGGCGTACCGGCGGCGATCACCGTGTCTTTCCGAGGATCGGATTCGGCAGAAGGGATTTCGCGTGCGGGTACTGGTCACCGGAGCGAACGGATATCTCGGCAGCGCGGTCTGTTCGGCTCTGCTCGCGGCCGATCACGACGTGATCGGCCTGGTCCGCCGCGGCCGGAACAACATTCCCGCGCACCTCCCGCTGCGCGTCGCCGACATCCTCGACCGCGTCGCCCTCACCGAAGCCCTCACCGACATCGACGCCGTCTGCCACCTGGCGGGCCTGACCCGCGCCCGCGATTCCCACGCCGAGCCACTGCGCTACTTCGAAGCGAACACCGTTGGCACCTTGAACCTGTTGCGTGCGATGGCCTCGGCCGAGGTCCGCCGTCTCGTCTTCGCCTCAACCGGCTCCATCTACGGCACCCCCGATCACGGCCCCGTCACCGAGGAAACCCCCGACGCGCCGCCGCACCCCTACGCCGCGAGTAAACACGCGGCCGAAGCCGCCATCACCGCCCAAGCCGCGACCGGCGAACTGTCCGCCACGATCCTCCGCCTGTTCAACATCGTCGGCGGCGCCCCGACCGACGACACCGGAATCCTCCCCCGTCTGCTCGCCGTGGCCGCGGGCGAGCTTCCCCGGCTCCCCATCAACGGCGACGGCTCCACCGTCCGCGACTACCTCCACATCCGCGACGCCGCCGACGCATTCCCCGCAGCCCTCCGGGTCGACCCCGGAATCTATCTCCGCTACAACATCTCTCGCGGAATCGGCGTGAGCATCAACGACCTCGTCGCGGCCACCTCCCGAGTCACCGGCCTGCCGATCCCGGTCGAACACCGCGACGCCGCCGCGGAATCCCAGCGCCTCATCGGAGACAGCGCCCGCGCCGCCCGCGAACTCGGTTGGACCGCAAGCAGCTCCTCCGGCATCGATGCGATTCTGCGCGAAGCGTGGACCGCGCGATTTCCAGAACGGCGCATGGATTCCACCGATTGACATCACCTGAACCACTTGGAGTGGTTAAGGTTTCAGTACTTCTATGTCATGGACCGGGGCGCGTTACGTCGAGCACCGGGATTCAGCGGCGGGGAATGGGTTCGAACGCGGAATCGGCGGCGCCACGGCCGGAATCCGAGGAACCCCGCCATCGCGGTTCCTGTTTGCCGACCCACAGTTCGCTCCCGAAAGGACTCGACGTGTCCCCGACCGGTTCATCCCTCCCCCGCCGCATGCTCGGCCGCCAACTCCGCGCGCTCCGCGAGAACTGCGGCATCACCATGGATTTCGCGCGCGAAACCATCGGAGTCGGGAAACAGACCCTGTGGCGGATGGAAACCGGCCAACCGATCCGCATGAATCCGGCATTCGTCGAGAAACTGTGCACGATATACGGGGCCTCCGAACAGACGACATCCCACATGCTCGGGCTGGCCGCCGAAACCGGCAACACCGGGTGGTGGCACGCTCTCGACGCCCGCACCGCGGACCAGTGCACCCTCTACCTCGGGCTCGAATCGACCGCGACACGAGTCGTCTCCTTCCAAACGACGCTACTACCAGGTCTTTTCCAGACCGACGAATACCGGCGCGCACTCATCTGGGCCGATCAGCCCCGCATGCCCGGCGCCGAAGTCGAACGACACATCGAACTCTTCGATCAGCAACGAGCACTACTGGACGCGCGCCGCACCCTCACCGTCGACGCCACAATCGACGAGTCCGCACTACGCCGCCCCGTCGGCGGCCCCGCCGTCATGGCACGCCAACTCACCCACCTCGCGAAATGCGCCGAACGAGAGAACATCTCGATACGCATAATCCCCCTGACGGCCGCAGCCCACACCGGACTCCGAGTAGGCGCCTTCATCCTCCTCGAGTTCCCACCCCGACCGACCCCCCACCTGACCGATCCTCCCGTGGTCTTCGTCCGCGGTTTCACCGGCAACCTCTACCTCGAGAAGGCCGACGAGGTACACCGATACCGGCGTGCGTACACCGACATCGAACGGTCCGCCCTCGACAAGGCCCGCAGCCGAACACTCATCCGGCGCATCGCCGCGGAATACGCACCGTAACCGCGGCTTCGGCCGGTGACCGACGGTCTGCGACCATCCGAAGCGGACCAGCGATCGCGTCTCCCGCCGGCAGGATGACCGACGTGCGCAATCCTGCCCGTGAGCATCGGCTCCGGGCGGGAGGCCACCATCCTCCACCACCGACCGCGTCCGATGTCTGGATGAACGGAACAGCCGACCAGCTGATCGTCTCCGCACATCCGGATTTCGTGGCGGCCGTCGAGCGGAATCGTACGGGGGAATCGCTGAACACCGAGTGCAGTGGGCACATTCGATCGAATCACCGGATCGGACCCGTATAGCCTCTCCGAGTGTGATCGACACCGACGAATTCGGCGAACTCGTGCTCACGATCCGCTCGGACACCGATTCCCCACAACCAACGGATGTTCGGATCGAACTGCGCGCACCGAGGATGTTCGACACATACGCCATCGACTTCGAGGTTCGGGCGGTCCATCCGTTCGCCCACGTCGAACTCGGGGTGCGCACCCTGGGAGGTGATGGACTCGCCGATTTCCTTGACGCTCTCGCCGAAGACTTCCACGGCTGGCACGGAGCGCGCACCTGGCACTCCATCGACCGCGAATTCATGCTCTCGGCCGAACATCACGGCTATGTCCACCTCCGATGGGGCCTGGCGCGACGGTACCTGCACGGCTCTCTGCTAGCTCGGGAATGGCTGTTCGAGACAACGACTCTGCACGCCGCGGGCGAGTCGATCCGAACCCTCGCCACCGACATGCGCACCTTTCTATCCGCTGCCTCCTGAGCTACGCCTGACCGCCTCGCGCAACGCACAGGTCCAGCCGGACGGGAAGTGCGCCCGGTCAGTCGTTCACGCTGTACGACACCGGCACCGGCGGCAGGAACGGGTTGCACCCGCGTACTGCCCACCGGTAGCGTTCGTAGGATCGACCAGGGGGTGGAGATGCCGGTCCGCTCCGCGTAGCCGACACCGGTGTTCGAGAGGAAGCGATGACATCGTCTTCGTGGCGTCCGGTTCTGCTCGTGATCGGCGCGGTGCTCGTGCTCGCCGGATGCGATACGTCGTCCGACACCGTCGCAACCTCGACGCCCGCCAAACCCAGCGTGGCCCCCGATGTGCCCAGCGGATTCGACCCCTGTACTGACATCCCACAAAGTGTGCTGGCCTCGGAGAAGTTGCTCGACAAGACGAAAGACGACTCCAATGCGTCGGGTGGAATCAAGTGGCGTGGATGCCTGTGGGCAAAGACCGACGGCTACGCGGTCAGCATCAGAACGACGAACATCACGATCGAAATGGTGAAGGCCAAACACTTCCCCGAAACCAACGAGTACATCATCGGGGGGCGTCAAGCCGTCACGTCACGCCAATCCGAACGCCAATCTGAGCTGGCGTGCAACTTGGATGTGAAAATGCAGGGCGGTAGCCTCGAATTCCTATTGACCAACTCGCCGAGCAATCGGCTGACCGGCAGCCGAGACTCATGTGATCTCGTCCGTGAACTCGCCGAGAAGGTTGTGCCGTCGATACCGGCAAACGCTTGACATCCGAGGGGCGGCTACCAGGGAGGGAGACCAGAAGTGGGCGATGATCAATCAGCACCGCGACGTCCTATGGCGAATATGCTCGATGCCGCGAACAACGGCCAACTCTCGATCAAGCTTACGCCCGAGGATTTCGTCTACCTCGACCGCGACTGCGAGTTCTTCAAACGCGCTATCAGAAGGATCCAGCAGATCGCGACAGAGGTCTCGCAGCAAGACCACTGGGGGCTCGGAGAAGCGAACGACGACATGGTCTCCGGACGCGCGCTGGTCGGCCGCTTCAAGGTCAAGGCCAGAGACGCACCAGACGGTAACGACGTCTTCGCGATCATGGAGCAGCACTACAGCATCATCGAAGACATCCAGGCAGTCCATCGCATGGTCCGCGACCGAATGATGCAAGCCGACAGCGCGTTCGCCGCGGAGTTCACGCGATTGAACACTGATCTTCCCGAACGCCCGCCGGTCGATATTCAGCGGTGCGGCCCCATCTTTCCTTCACAAGGGACGACGCGATGACAGGGTACGAGAAGCCGACGATTCAGGGGAACGGTGAGCATCCGCAGAGCTGGGAGCACCCGAAGATCAATGACGCGTTCTTGCCGCTCGATACCGCTGATGCTGTGAACCAGTCGGAGAAGTACTTCGACATGTCCACCATCTGGGAACAAGGTGTGGAGACGTTCGTTCGGTCGATACAGAATTCGATAGCGCAGGCTTGGTCGGGTTCGGCGGCGGAAGCTTCGAAGGCCGCTATTCAGAAGTATGTCGACAACGATGCGCGGCCGCTGACGTCGGGGCTCGAGGAATTGTCCTTTCGTGTTCGTGATGCCGCGCTGGCCATTGTGAATACCAAGAGCGCGCTGCCGGACCCGGTCGTCGTGACGTGGACTTCTTGGGCGTGGCCACCGCACCGGTGGGATATGCAGCGGGATCAGTCGGCGAAGACCGAGGAGGCTCGGACGGCGATGACACAGCATTATGTGAAGCCGTTCGGGGATCTGGATTCCAAGATTCCGGTGCTGCATGTGCCGGTGGGACCGACACAGTCGGTGGATATCCCGGTTCCGAAGGTCGAGAATCCCGGCGCGTCGGCCGGTGGCGGCGGGGCGGCGGGCGGTTCTTCCGGATCGTCCGGGTCGAATGCGCCGAGCGGGAGTGCAGCCCAGGGGGCGCAGAGTCCGGAGCAGGCGGAAACGGCGCCGAGCGCATCGGGCGAGTCGAATACGCAGGCGGCGGCGTCGAATTCGAACACCTCGAGCACGTCCACTCCTTCGTCCGCTTCGGATCCGACGAAAACCGTCCCGAGTTCCGCGGGCACATCCACCTCACCCAGCGGGGCAGGTGTTCCGGGCTCGGGCGGTTCCGGCGGGTCGGGTTCGCGTACGCCCGGTTCGGGCAGATCGGGATCGGGATCGGGTGGTTCGGGCGCGGGCGGTTCGGGTTCCGGAGGCGCACCGGGTGCTGGGCGAAGTGTGCAGGGATTGATCGGCACGGGCGGCGGCACCGGGGCATCGACCTCTACAGCGGCGGGCACGAGTTCGGGTGCACGCGGCACGGGCATGGCGGGAGCGCCGGGAGCTGCGGGGCGCGGCGGCGGGAAGGACGAGGATTCGACGCACGGCGTGCCGGATTATCTGATCACGCAAGAGAACACCGACGAGCTGCTGGGCGAGATCCCGCCGACGATCGCGGGCGGGGTCATCGGGGGCGAGCCGGACTAGTGGCCGAATGGTTGTGGGAGCCCGATGATTTCGCGGCGCTGTGGTACGGCCATGCGCACGACCGGTTCCCGAGTCCGTTGCGCTACACCAGCCGTTTCACCACTCGCGACGAGGCGCGCGCACATCGTACGGCGGTGCGGGCGCGGTATTCGGCCGCGGAGTTGGACGAGATCCGGCTCGCTACGCACACTTTGGGCACCTCGCGGGTCCGCGTCGAGATTCTCGGCGGCACGTGCAGGCACAAGCGCAGTACAGGGCGAGACGACTTGCGCGAGTACCGGATCATCGGCGCGCGCACCGATTATCACGCGGTGACGCTCATGCAGTCCGGCACCGAGCACGAGCACGGCCCGATCCGGCTCCGCCTCCTGCGCCCCGAGCAGCTGCCGACCAGGGTGGCGGCGGAGATCCCGTCGTGCGCACCGGGGAAGGCGGCCCCCGAGACCTTCCATCCCGACGATCTGGATCCGCCCCGCGACCGCTACCTGCGGGACAACGCCCGCAACACCCCGCGCGAGCGGTACCGCCGTCTGGTGGCACGTCCCGCCGACGGCGGCGGCACCGCGGTCCTGCTCACCGGCCTCCCGCACGCGCAGTCCGCCCCGAGCGAGGTGATGCAGTGGCACGACATCACCGACGACGGCCGCTACACCGAACTGCGCGGCACCCACATCACCGTGCGCCCCACGACCTTCGCCGACCTCGGCGCACACTTCACGAACTGGTTCGACAAGGCATGGCAACGCCTGCACCCGGGCGACGAATGGTGAATGCGGGCCAAAGCTGACCACC
This sequence comes from Nocardia bovistercoris, assembly GCF_015674855.1. Taxonomy (GTDB): domain Bacteria; phylum Actinomycetota; class Actinomycetes; order Mycobacteriales; family Mycobacteriaceae; genus Nocardia; species Nocardia bovistercoris. Next base: position 462,424 of record NZ_JADMLG010000002.1, read on the forward strand.
GCGTCACCCACCGCCACGGGCGAACACCCGTCCACGGCCGACCAGGACTTTCCGGCCACCCCGACCCTTCGGCGGCTCTCCGAACGACCACCGGCCAACGGTGACCATCGCCCACAGCTGCCACCGCCCTCCCCTCGAGGCCCAACGGCCACGGGCGACCGCCCGCGGCCGGCACCACCTCGGCGGGTATCGCCTCTCAGCCGATCCCCGCTTCGATACCGCTCAACGCGTCGGCGAGAGCGGGGTCGAAGGTTCGGGCGAGGGCGACCAGGGAGTCGACCAGCAGGTCGACGAGTTCGTCCCGGGATATGGGTTCCTCGCGCAACCAGGTGAGGGTGCTTTCCTCCACGAAGGCGATCCACCCGCGCATGCCGAGGAGCAGGCGGGGGCGGCGTTCGGCGGCGAGGGTGGCGGGGGCTTCGGCGAGGATGATGCCGATGATCGCTTCGCGGGTGCCGTCCACCAGGGGGACGAGGTCGGGGCTGATGCTTGTCGGTCCGCGCAACAGGGCCAGGTATGAGGTGCGGTTCTCGCAGACGTAGTCGACGTAGCGGCCGATGGAGTCGCGCAGCATGTCGAGCAGGCCGAGGGTGCGGTCGGGGATGACGCGTTCGAGCAGTTCGGCGTTGGCGTGGCCGATGACGGCGTGCTGGAAGTCCTGTTTGGTCGGGAAGTAGTGGAAAAGCAGGCCGCGCGAGATGCCCGCTTGTTCGGCGATCTCGGTGATGGAGATGTCTTCGATGGAGCGCTCGCCGAGCATTTCGACGCCGAGGGTGATCAGTTGCAGGCGACGTTCGTCCGGACTGAGCCGCACGCGTTTGGTCTCTCCCGTTCCTCTGGCCACCGGGCCATACTACTGAACGTTACTCAATAGCTGTTGACCGCCGCTCAATAAGGCTGTTGACTGACACTCAATAGGCCCGTACGCTCGGTTACATGAGTCGCAAGGTTACAGACAAAGCTGTCGCAGACCGAACCCCCCGGCACGTCCCGACGATCATCGTCGGCAGCGGGTTCGCCGGGCTCGGTCTGGCCATCCGCCTCCAGCAGCAGGGCCGCGACGACTACCTGGTGCTCGAACGCGGCGGCGATGTCGGCGGCACCTGGCGCGACAACACCTACCCGGGCGCGGCCTGCGACGTGCCTTCGCACCTGTACTCGTACTCGTTCGCGCTCAACCCGAACTGGTCGCGTTCGTTCTCCCGCCAAGGCGAGATCCAGAGCTACATCCGCGGCGTCGCCGAACGCTACGGCGTCCTCGACAAGCACCTGTTCGACTGCGATGTCACCTCGGCCAGCTGGGACGAGGAGACCGCGCGGTGGGAGATCACCTCGAGCGAGGGCGATTTCACCGCCGACACGCTGGTCTCCGCGGTCGGCGGACTGTGCGAGCCCGCCCTGCCGGATATCAAGGGCATCAACGACTTCGAGGGCGAGATCTTCCACTCGGCGCGCTGGAACCACGACGCCGACCTGAGCGGCAAGCGCGTCGCGGTGATCGGCACCGGAGCCTCGGCCATCCAGATCGTGCCCGCCATCGCGCCGAAGGTCGCCCACCTCGACGTGTACCAGCGCACCGCGCCGTGGCTGCTGCCGCGCATGGACCGCCCGTACACGCTGCCCGAACGCCTCGCCTTCCGTCACATCCCCGGCTTCCAGCGCGCCGCGCGCGCCGCCATCTACGCCGCCCGCGAAACCCAGGTGGTCGGCCTCGCCAAGGCGCCCGCGCTCATGCGCGGCTTCGAACTGCTCGCGAAAGCCAAGCTGCGCTATCAGATTCGCGATGCCGAGCTGCGCGAGAAGGTCACCCCGAACTTCCGCATCGGCTGCAAGCGGATGCTGATCTCCAACGACTACTATCCGGCGCTGAGCCGCCCGAACGTCGATGTGATCACCGACGGTATCGCCGAGATCCGCCCGAATTCGATCGTCACCAAGGACGGCGCCGAACGCGAGATCGACGTACTGATCGTCGCCACCGGATTCCACGTCACCGATTCACCGACCTACGAAACCATCACCGGCCGCGACGGCCGCACGCTGAGCGAGGTCTTCGACGAGGACGGCCAGCAGGGCTACAAGGGTTCGGCGGTGGCCAATTTCCCCAATATGTTCTTCCTGGTCGGCCCGAATGTCGGATTGGGGCACACCTCGATGGTGTTCATGATCGAATCACAGATCAACTACATCGCCGACGCCCTGTCCACGATTCGGGAACTCGGTCTGCGTACCGTTGAGGTGCGCAAGGATGCACAGAATGCCTACAACAAGGAGCTGAAGGCGAAACTGGCCAGAAGTGTGTGGAATACCGGCGGCTGCGCGAGCTGGTACGTGGACAAGCACGGCGACATCACCACGCTCTGGCCCGATTTCACCTTCGAATTCCGTAGGTTGACAAAGAAATTCGATGTCGCGGCCTACGACACGACCACGGCGCGAAGCGAGCGGAAAGTGATGGCGGCACGGTGAGTGACAACTCCTACTTCGAGGGCAAGGTCTGTGTGATCACGGGCGCGGGCTCCGGTATCGGTCGGGCGCTGGCGGAGAACCTCGCCCGGCGCGGCGCGAAACTGGCGCTGTCCGACATCGACACCGACGGGCTCGCGGAGACGGTGCGCCGTTGCGAACAGCTGGGTGCGCAGGTGAAGTCGGACCGGCTGAACGTGGCCGAGCGCGAGGCCGTGCTGCTCTACGCCGACGCCGTGAAGGCGCATTTCGGCGTGGTGCACCAGATCTACAACAACGCGGGCATCGCCTACCACGGTGACGTGGTGAAGTCCGAGTTCAAGGACATCGAACGCATCATGGATGTCGACTTCTGGGGAGTCGTCAACGGCACCAAGGCGTTCCTACCCCTACTCATGGAATCCGGCGCGGGTCACGTGGTCAATGTGTCGAGCCTGTTCGGCCTGATCGCGGTGCCGGGCCAGAGCGCCTACAACGCGGCGAAGTTCGCGGTGCGCGGATTCACCGAGGCGCTGCGTCAGGAGATGCTGGTCGGCAAGCATCCGGTCGAGGTCACCTGCGTGCATCCGGGCGGCATCAAGACGGCCGTGGCGCGCAACGCCACCTACGCCGACGATGTCGACGGCGCCAAGACCGCGAAGATGTTCGACAAGAAACTGGCCATCCACACCCCCGAGATGGCCGCGCAGACCATAACCGAGGGCGTGCGCAAGAAGCACGGCCGGGTGCTGATCGGTTGGGAGGCAAAGCTTCTCGACGCGTTCGTGCGCATCACCGCCTCCGGGTACCAGCGCCTGGCGACAGTGGCGAACCGGCGGATCTTCTCCTAGACCATGCGCGATATCGATCTTCCGCTCCCCGTCGTGCGAGCGGCGCTCGCACCCGTCTTCCGCACCGTTCTCAACCATCGGCTGTCCTGGCGGGCGCAGCGCCTGCTCTTGGATGTGACCTCGCGCGTCCAGTTGGCGCCCGGCGGCACCATCGTGCACCGGTTGCGGCTCGCGGGCCGTCCGGCCGAGCGCGTCACCGCCGCGGTCGAGGGTCGGCCGGTGTGGTCGCCGTCCACCACCGGCGCGGCGGGTGCGGTGCTGTATCTGCACGGCGGCGGGTTCACGGTCGGCTCGCCGCGCTCGCACCGGTCGCTGACGGCGCGACTGGCCCGCGACGTCGGTTGCGCGGTGTACGTGCTCGACTACCGGCTCGCGCCCGAACATCCGTTCCCGGCCGCGCTCGACGACGCCGAGAGCGCGTTCCTCGCCCTGACCGGCGAATTCGGCTACCGCCCCGAACGCATCGCGATCGCGGGCGACTCGGCGGGCGGCGGGCTGGCGCTCGCCGCCGCTCAGCGCCTGGTCGCCGAGCACGGCCACACGCCCGCCGCGCTCGGTCTCATCGCGCCGTGGGTCGATCCGAACATCCCGGCGACCCGCCCGCGCGATCTGGTCATCAGCGGGCCGTGGTCACGCTCCTGCGCGGCCGCCTACCTCGGCGGCGGTGACGGCGACGATCCCGGCTACGCACCCCTGCGCGGCGCACTGCACGGGCTGCCGCCGACCTACGTGCAGGCCGATGCGGACGAACTGCTGCACGAGCAGGGTGTCGAGCTGGTCGCGGCGCTGCGCGCGGCGGGCGTGCACGTGCGGTTCAGCGAGACGAAGGGCCTGTGGCATGTGGCCCAGTTGCAGGCGTCGTTGGTCGGTCCCGCCGCCGCAGCCCTGCGCGAGATGGCCGACTTCCTGCGCGAGGCGGTGCAGCCGGTATCCATCCGAGATCTAGGATGAGAGATAGGCCACATCCACCGGCACACTGTACCCCGGACCAGCGATTCGGACATTTTTCCGGTGGTCACACAACGACGCGGCGCGACGTGTCGTAAATTACTGGCGAGTACACCACGTGGAAGGGCAGTGATGCGCGAGTTCGAAGTTCCGGCTTCCTACACCATCCCGGAAGACGCGAACAATTCCGACAACGTCTTCCGGCACGCTGAACAGACGCCGAATACGGTGCTGTTCAACCTGGCGGAAGGCAGCGGCTGGAAAGACGTGACGGCAGCCGAGTTCGCGAAGACCGTCACCGGAGTGGCGAAAGGTCTGATCGCCGCGGGCATCGAACTCGGCGACCGGGTGGCCATCATGGCGCCCACCCGCTACGAATGGGTCGTCCTCGACTTCGCCATCTGGGCGGCGGGCGGCTGCACCGTCGCCATCTACGACAGCTCCGCCGCCGAACAGGCCAAATGGATCCTGCAGGACTCGGCGACCAAACTGCTCGTCCTCGACAACGACAAGCACCGCGCCACCATCGACGAGATCGAGCAGGGCGCGCTGCCGGATCTGGCCGAAATCCTGCAGATCGACAAGGGCGCGGTCGAGACACTGATCGAGCGCGGCGCCGCCCTCGACGACAGCGTGGTGCACGAGCGGCGCAAGCAGGTCGTCGCCTCCTCGCCCGCCACCCTCATCTACACCTCGGGCACCACCGGCCGCCCCAAGGGCGTCATGCTCTCGCACGCCAACCTGTACGCGGAGTCGAAGTCCGACCGTATCGCCCTCGGCGCCTACGTCGACGAAGGCAAGAAGACGCTGATGTTCCTGCCGCTGGCGCACGTGTTCGCGCGCGCGGTGACACTCGCCGCCTTCGACGCCAAGGTCATCCTCGCGTTCAGCTCGGACTGGACCACCCTGGTCGACCAGTTCGGCGGATACAAACCGCACTTCATCCTCGCGGTGCCGCGCGTGTTCGAGAAGGTGTTCAACGGCGCAAAGCAGAAAGCGCACGACGGCGGCAAGGGCAAGATCTTCGACGCCGCCGCGGCCACCGCCATCGAATGGAGCGAGGCGAAGGACAAGGGCGGACCGGGGCTGGTCCTCAACCTCAAGCACGCCCTGTTCGACAAGCTCGTCTACAGCAAGCTGCGCGCGGCGCTCGGCGGACAGTGCGAGGCCGCGGTGTCCGGCGGCGGGCCGCTCGGCGCGCGCCTCGGCCACTTCTTCCGCGGCGTCGGCGTCACCATCTACGAAGGCTACGGACTCACCGAATCCACCGCGGCCGTCACCGTGAACACCCCCGACCACCTTCGGGTCGGTTCGGTCGGGCGGCCCATCGAGGGGCACGCGGCCAAGATCGCCGACGACGGCGAACTGCTGCTGCGCGGCCCGGTGATCTTCGGCGGCTACTGGGGCAATGCCGAAGCCACCGACGACGCGTTCGCCGACGGCTGGTTCAAGACCGGCGACCTCGGCGCCATCGACGCCGACGGCTTCGTCACCATCACCGGGCGCAAGAAGGAGATCATCGTCACCGCGGGCGGCAAGAACGTCTCCCCCGCGCTGCTCGAGGACTCGCTGCGGGCGCATCCGCTGATCAGCCAGGTCATGGTGGTCGGTGACGGGCAGCCGTTCATCGGCGCGCTCATCACCCTCGATCCCGAAGCGCTGCCGGGCTGGAAGGAACGCAACGGCGTGGCCGAGGACACCCCGATCGAGCAGCTCATCGAGAACAAGGACCTGGTCGCCGAGATCGACGCCGCGATCGCGGAGACCAACAAGAAGGTCTCGCACGCCGAGGCCATCAAGAAAATCCGCATCCTGCCCGTCGACTGGACCCAGGAGACCGGCGAGCTGACCCCGAAGATGTCGCTCAAGCGCGCGATCGTCATGAAGCAGTACGCCACCGAGGTGGAGAAGATCTACAGCTAGTCACCTCGTCCGGAAGGCGCCGCGGGATACGCGGCGCCTTTCGCGTGCCGTGGGACCGTCAGAAATTCGTCACCGCTGCGACGGCATTCGCGGCAGTACCCTCGATGCATGTCTGAACTGCGGTTCCGGGTCGGCGCGGGCATCGTCTCGGCGGGTCTCGCGCTCGGCGCGGCCGAGGTGGTGGCTGTCATCGTCGGCGCCGACACCGCCCCGATCCAGGTGCTCGGGTCGACCGTTGTCGACCACACCCCCGATGACGTGCGCGAATGGGCCATCCAGACCTTCGGCACCGCCGACAAGACGGTGCTGTATCTGTGCATGGGCGTGGTCGCGGTGGTCTTCGCCGGATTCGTCGGCGCGCTCGAACGCACGACGCGCGCCGCGGGCTCGGCCCTGCTCGCGGCCTTCGGAATCCTCACCGCGATTCTGGCCGCACAGCGGAACGGGGTCGCGGGCGCGCTGCCGACGGTGCTCGGGGTCGGCGTCGGCATCTACGCGCTGCGGGTGCTGACCGGGCGCATCGATGAGCTCGCCGCGCGTCGCCGTCGAGACGAGCGCGAGACCGCGCCCGCTTCGACAGGTTCCGCACCCGACGCCGAGGAGCCGGTGGCCGGAGTGGAGACAGCGGCGTCGAAACCGGACACGGAACCGCCTGCCTCGACAACGCCCTCGACCGGCGCAGAACAGCCGGATTCGAACTCGCGACTACCGATTTCGACATCGCGCCCAGTGCACTCGACCGCATCGGCGTCGGTTCCCCGGCCGCACTCGGCCGCGCGAGGAGCCGGATCCGCCGACATCGTGCACGCACCTGACGAAGGCGGCACGCGGAGTCCGGTCGCGACATCCGGTCGGGGATCCGATGTCGATGACAGCCCGACCCGCACCGCGACCCCCGACCCCGATCGCCGAAAAGTGCTGCGCGGGCTGGCGATCACCGGCGGGCTCGCGGTGCTCACCGGTGCGGGCGGGCGGTGGATCGGGTCGCGGCGGGCCGACGTGTCCGCGGAGCGGGCCGCGGTGCAACTGCCGGTGCCGAGCGGGCCGCCGATTTCGCTGCCGCCGGAGGCCGATCTGCGGGTTCCGGGGCTGACGCCGTATCTCACGCCGTCGGCGGATTTCTATCGGATCGATACCGCGCTGATCGTTCCGCAGGTCTCCATCGAGGACTGGTCGCTGCGCATCCACGGCATGGTCGATCGCGAAATCGTCTTGCGCTGGGACGATCTCGCGAATCGGGAAGCGGTGGAGCGGCTGGTGACCCTGGCGTGCGTGTCCAATCCCATCGGCGGCGAACTCATCGGCAACGCGCTGTGGCGCGGCTACCGCATCGACCAGCTGCTGGCCGAGGCGGGTCCGCGCCCGGACGCGGATATGGTGCTGTCAACCAGCAAGGACGGCTGGACCGCCGGGACGCCGCTGGCCGTGCTCACCGACGGGCGTGACGCGCTGCTCGCCATCGGCATGAACGGCGAACCGCTGCCGGTGTCGCACGGATATCCGGCCCGGCTCGTGGTGCCCGGCCTCTACGGATACGTGTCGGCGACCAAATGGGTGACCGAACTCGAGGTGACCAGGTTCGATCGCGCCACCGCCTACTGGACGCGGCGCGGCTGGTCGGCCTACGGGCCGATCAAGACCGGGACCAGGATCGACACGCCGAACGGTCGCGGCCGCGTCGAGCGCGGCAAGGTCGCGGTGGCCGGGGTGGCGTGGGCGCAGCACCGCGGGATCAGCGCGGTGGAGGTGCAGATCGACAACGGGCCGTGGGAGCGCGCGCGACTGTCGGCCGACCAGTCCGTCGACACCTGGCGGCAGTGGGTCTACGACTGGAACGCCACCTCCGGGCAGCACACCGTCCGTGCCCGCGCCGTCGACGGTTCGGGCGCGGTGCAGACCGCCGATTACAGCGGTGTGCTGCCCGACGGCGCGACCGGGTATCCGGTGATCTCGGTGCGGGTCACCTGACGCGAACGCACCCCGCGGAAGTACCGCGAGGTGCGTTCTGGATGGTGCGGATCAGCGAGCGACGCTCCCCGATGGCGCAGATCGAGCCGCAGCAGTTCCGAAAGGGCGGGTCACGCCGCGTCGGTATCGACGGTGCGGGTCACGCCGGGGCAGTTCCGAAGGCCGGGTCACGCCGCGACGGCACCGACGGCGCGGGTCGAGCCGCAGCAGATCCGAAAGGGCGGGTCACGCCGCGACGGTACCGACGGCGCGGGTCGAGCCGCAGCAGTTCCGAAGGCCGAGTCACGCCGCGACGGTGTCGGCTTCGGCCTTGTCGCTCGCCGCTCGGCCGCCCGAGGCCGAGTGTCGGACGAACAGCGCCGACGCGATCACGCCGATCACCAGGATCGAGGCGGGCAGCACGGTGGCTTCGGCGAGTGCGGAGCTGAACGCGTCCTTGACGAAGTCCGGGATCGCCCCCTGTCCCGCACCGCCTTCGGCGATCTTGCCGCCGCCGAGCCCGTTCGCGCTCATCCGCGAGGCGACCAGCGCGCTGATGGCCGCGCTGCCGAGCACCGAACCGATCTGGCGGGTGGTGTTGTAGATGCCGGCACCCGCGCCCGCCAGCTGCACCGGCAGGTTGTGGGTGGCGGTGGCCGCCAGCGGCGCCCAGATGCAGGCGTTGGCGAAACCGCCGATGGCGGCCGCGATCAGGAACCACACGATCGAGGAATCCGGGCTCATCACCCCGGCGAAACAGAAGACCACCGCGGCGAAGAGGGTGAACCCGACGGTCGGCACCAGGCGGGGATGCAGCCGGTCGGCGAACCTGCCGACGAACGGCGCGAAGATTCCGGTGACGATCGCCATCGGCGCGAGGACCAGCGCGGACTTGGTCGGCGACATCTCACGCACGGCTTGCAGATAGAAGTAGATGGGCACCATCAGCGAAGTGATGGCCGCACCCATCGCGGCGATGGCGATATTCGACAGCGAGAAGTTGCGGTCGGCGAACAGTCCGAGCGGCAGCAGCGGTTCCCCGGTGTTGCGGCGCTGATTCCAGACGAACAGGCCGAGCACAACCACACCGGCCGCGATCATCAGCCAGATACCCGCCGACCAGTCGTAGCTGTTGCCCTCCTGGATCCCGAAAACCACCAGGAAAAGGCCGATTCCGCTGAGCACGATGCCGGGGATGTCGAATTTGTGCTCGTGAGTCGGCAGGCTGGGCACCAGCCACATCGCGAGCGCGAAGGCGATGATGCCGACCGGGATGTTGACGAAGAAGATCCACTCCCAGCCGAGCCCGTCGACGAGGACGCCGCCGAGGATCGGGCCGACCAGCGTCGCCAGGCCGGCGACACCGCCCCACAGGCCCATGGCCGCACCGCGCTTGTCCGGCGGGAAGGTGCGGGTGATGACCGCCATGGTCTGCGGGGTCATCAGCGCCGCGCCGAGACCCTGCACCGCGCGGGCCGCGATGAGTGTCTCGACGTTGCCGGACAGGCCGCACCACAGCGAGGCCGCGGTGAAGACGGCCAAGCCGACGAGGTAGATGTTCTTGGGGCCGAAGCGATCACCGAGCCTGCCGGTGACAAGCAGCGGCACCGCGTAGGTCAGCAGGTAGGCGCTGGTGACCCAGATGACCTTGGAGATATCGGACTGCAGATCTTCCATGATCGCCGGATTCGCGACGGCGACGATGGTCATATCCAACAGGATCATGAAGAATCCGACGACGAGCGCGACCAGCGCGAGCCACGGATTACGTTGGGTAGGCATGGATTTCGTTCCTAACTCGGAATGTCGTAGTTCTCGGCGGCGCGGTTCACAGCGGTGCCGCCCGGCGCCGGACGGGCGGAGGAACAGCCGAATCCGACTCGGCCCAAGGGTGTTCCGGTCCCGATACCCGCAGGCCGGTGAGCGGGTCGAACTCCTCCCAGTCGAGCGCACCGCTCTCCAGGTCGATCACGAATTGTTCGAGCCAGGCCACCTGGGATCCGAGGGTGGCACGCAGATACGGCACGACGACCCAGTAGCGGCGCGGCACCATGTGCGCGGCGGCCCACTCCGCCATGCGGTCGAGGTCCTCGATGTCTACGCGCAGGAATCGCAGCCGCTCCCGGAGCAGTGCCACGACATCCTCGCGCGGCAGGTTGTGGGCCTCGGCCAGCGCCAACGGGAAGATCGGATATTCGGCGTGCGGGAAACGCAACACTTCCGCGAGCCTGGCCCGCAGCGTCTCGTGTCCGCGCTCGGTGAGGCGGTAGGTGGTGCGCTCGGGACGATTACCCTCCCGATCCACCCCTTCCGCGAATACCAGTTCCTGATCGGCCAGTCGCGCGACGGTGTGATACAGCGACCCCGCACTGACCTTGACCAGCAGATCATCCCCCCGACTGAGCAGTAGTTGATACATCTCGTATGGATGCATGGGCCGCTCCTCGAGCAGCGCGAGCACCGCCACCGCCAAAGCCGTCACCTGCGGACGCTGCCCCATGCTCTCCACCTCCACGCTCACGCACGAACCCGCGCGATCGCCGGACCGAGCCACACCCGCCCCGACCTATTCCACCAGAAATACTCCACACGGAATATACGACTCGGGGCAATGCGCGAACAAGAGTGGACCCCGACGAGTCCACTGTGATGCCCACCACTCCCGATCGATATCCGCGCGGCCGCGGCGAGCCGTTTCAGGCGATCGGGCCACGACGCTCCATCCTCGACCCGGCCGAAATCCAGCACGGAAGTCATTGAAGCGACTACGAATTCACGGCGGCTACGAATTCGATCATCGTCACCGCACGGACAGCCGTGCAGGCCGCACCAGGTCAGAGAGCGTGGGCGTCGAGCCAGAGGCGGGCGGCTTCGGCGGGGGTTGCGCCGGAACGGACTCGCAGGATCATGTCCACGAGGTCGTCGGTGGTGAGTTCGCCTGCGACGTAGTTCAGTTTCTTTACGCGCTGGTCGTCGAGGAGGCCCCTGCGGAACAGGGGGACGACGTTTTGGGCGGGGACGGCGTAGTCGTCGTCGGCGAGGACGGTTAGACCGGCGTCCGCGCCGGGGGCGAGAGTCGGGGGGCCGGACAAGATGCCGACCTGGAATTCACCTGCCAGCAGGCTGTTTCGCAGAATCGCGGGGTCAGGTGTCGGCCTGCCGCCCGCGAAACCGCAACCTGCGATCTTCGCCGCGGCGCCGGGGAGGACGTCGGGGACGGGGGCCTCGGTGGCTTGCCAGGTCGAGCAATGCGGGGTCAGGTCCGTGACGGTGTGCACGCGCTCGCGGGTCGAGGTGTCGGCCGCGAGAAGTACGCGGGGACGCATGTCGGTCCACTCGGCGGGGTCGGCTACGAGTAGGCCCGGAGGTAGGGCGCGGCTCAAAGATTCGGTGACCTGGGCGGGGGTGCGTGCGGTGCTCGTCGCGTCGAGGTGGGTGAGCAGTTCGCCGCCGTGTTCGCCGACCAGTGCGATTCGCCCCTGGTCCAGTGCGGTCAGGTAGTCGGCGCGCTGCCCGAGCCCGGTGAGTACCGTGACCCGCAGGCCGGTGCGGGCCAGCGCGCCCGCGTAGACCTCGGCGAGCACAGTGGATTCGATCGAATCGCCCGCGCCGACCACGAACGCCGGATCGGCGTCATCGGAACCGCAGGATACGGCGGCGATGGCGGCCGTGACCACCAGAAACCGGGCGAGGGCCCGCTTCGACGCGGCCACGAACATGCGGGCGACACCAACTCTCGCGAGTCGAGGGAGCCGAGGGATCGGCTCGGTAGCGGGCAGTATGGACCACCAGAATGTACCGGTGGCCGACGCGCCCCTGTCGCTCGCATCACCCGGAAGGATTTTCGTGCACACCACATTCGGCTCCGATACTTTGCGGCGCTCGGCACTGCGTTTCGCGCTGCGTGTGGCGCGCATCCTTGTCACGAGCAGCGTGCTCGCCGCTGCGATGGTTCTGTCGCGGTGATTTCGGTGCGCATCTTGCGGCAATCCCCATGTGTCACCTTCATATGGTTCCGGCTTGTCGATGCCGGAGGCCGCTGAGAGACGCTTCGGAGTCTTTGGAGATCAGTCGTGATCGCAGTTACGCGACGGGGGTTTCGAGGTTGAGCTTGTGTCGAGCGATCGCGGGGAGTGAAACGGCTCGGGCCGCGCACTTGTGAGTGCGCGGCCCGAGGACGGGGTTCGGGTCAGGCGACACCTTCGGCGCGGGCGGCGGCGGCGACGGCTTCGGCGACCGCGGGGGCGACGCGGGGGTCGAGCGGGCTCGGGACGATCTTGTCGGGGCCCAGTTCGTCGGCGACGACGCCGAGGATGGCGTTCGCGGCGGCGATCTTCATGCCTTCGGTGATGCGGCGGGCGCCCGCGTCGAGGGCGCCCTTGAAGATGCCGGGGAAGGCGAGGACGTTGTTGATCTGGTTCGGGAAGTCGCTGCGGCCGGTGGCGACGATCGAGGCGTATTTGCGGGCCACGTCGGGGTGGATCTCCGGATCGGGATTCGACATGGCGAACACGATCGACTCGGGGGCCATGGACGCGATCAGCTCTTCGGCGATGACACCGGCGGACAGGCCGAGGAACACGTCGGCGCCCGCGAGCGCCTCGGCGGCGCCGCCCTGCAGGCCGCGCGGGTTGGTGCGCTGGGCCAGTTCGGCCTTCACCTCGTTGAGGTCGGCGCGCTCGCGGGCGACGATGCCGCGCGAATCGAGCACGGTGACATCGGCCACACCCGCGGCGAGCAGGATGTTGGTGCACGCGACGCCCGCCGCGCCCGCACCGGACACCACGACCTTCAGGCCGTCGATGCCGCGGCCCTGAACGCGGGCCGCGCCGTTGAGGGCGGCGAGCACGACGATGGCGGTGCCGTGCTGGTCGTCGTGCATGACCGGGCAGTCCAGCGCCTCGACGACGCGCTTCTCGATCTCGAAGCAGCGCGGGGCCGAGATGTCCTCGAGGTTGACCGCGCCGAAGCTCGGGCGCAACCGGATCAGGGTTTCGACGATCTCGTCGACGTCCTTGGTGTCGAGCACGATCGGAATGGAGTTCAGCCCGGCGAACTTCTTGAACAGCGCCGACTTGCCCTCCATGACCGGCAGCGAGGCGCGCGGTCCGATGTCGCCGAGGCCGAGCACCGCGGTGCCGTCGCTGACCACGACGACGAGCCGATCGGTCCAGGTGTACTGCTTGGCCATCGACTCGTCCTCGGCGATGGCCCGGCTGACCTGCGCGACACCGGGGGTGTAGGCGATGGACAGATCACGCTGGGTGTCCAGCGGCGCCGACAGTTCGACCGACAGTTTGCCGCCGAGGTGACCCGCGAAGATCTCCTCCGACGAGATCGAGGCGAGGGAAGCTGGATCCGCGGTGGCATTCGGTGCGTCAGTCACAGGTGACACGATTTCACTCCTGCTCGGGTCGGGATAAACCGGGGGACGGTTACCGCCGGGTATTGCGATAGTGCTCGATTCGGGCCGCTCGCCGGGTGCGCCGAGGAGTCCGAATCGTCTTCCGATCGGGGTCGGGTATCCGACGATCCGCATCGAAAATCGTGGCGCGGCGCTGATCCGCGAAGCGGAGAAGCCGGAGGGTGGTCCGGACGGAAGCTACGGGGCGACCTTCGGGGCGCGACGGTGCGTCGCGCGGCGGAGATCGGTATTCCCGAACCCGGCGGTGGCGGAGGTTGGGAATTCGCAATATTCTGCCGGCCACTGTGAAACTTGCCAACCCGCTGTGTCGAAATCGGTTGGCGTGTCATATTCGGAGGATAGGACCTCGGAATTACCCCGAGGTAAGCGGAAACTCGCACATCGGCGAACAGCTGGTGTGAGGCAGCGCAGCGAACTTCTTCCCGGATCGTGAGATCTGCGAATATTCCGTGGTCAGCGCCGGTATCAGACAACTACGGTATATCGGTCGCAATGCGACGGGGTCCGCGGACTCCCGCACGCCGATCTTTCTATCAATACCCCCTGACCGTGCCGATGCCCCAGGCTCAACCAGCGGCTCGAGCCCTCTCGGCGACACGGTCTCGATCAGCGCCACAGCCCCGATCGGGAAAGCACTCCCGATCCGCGCCGCAACCCCCGATCGGCAGCTCGGTCCCGAGAGTCAGCAACCGGTATCCGCCAACTAGACCCATCGATCACAATGCGACGGGGTCCGCGCGGATCTTTCTATCAATACCCCTGACCGTACCGATGCCTCTGGCTCAACCAGCGGCTCGAGCCCTCTCGGCGGCACGGTCTCGATCGGTGCCACTGCCTCGGATCGGCAAGGCGCTCCCGATCCGCGCCGCAACCCCCGATCGGCAGCTCGGTCCTGAGGGTCAGCAACCGGTATCCGGTAACTAGACCCATCGATCACAATGCGACCGGGTCAGCGGACTCCCGCGCGGATCTTCCCGTCAATGCCCCTGACTCCACCAACGGCCCGAGCTCCATCGGCACCACAGCCTCGATCGGCACTGCAGCCTCGATCGTCGGCACGGTCTCGATCGGCGCCGCAGCCTCGATCGGCAGCGTGGCACCAACCTGCGGCGTGGCCCCAACCTGCGCAGTTCCCTCGATCGGCAGGGCACCTCCGATCGGCGCCACAACCTCGATCGACAGCACGGCCCCACCCTGCGGCACGGCCCCAACCTGCGGCACAACCTCGGTCGACAGCGCGGCCCCAACCTGCGGCACGGCCCCAACCTGCGCAGTTCCCTCGATCGGCAGGGCACCTCCGATCGGCGCCCCAACCTCGATCGGCAACGTGGCCCCAACCTGCGGCACGGCCCCAACCTGCGGCACAGCCCCGATCTGCGGCACGACCCCGATCTGCGGCGCCCCCTCGATCGGCAGGGCACCTCCGATCGGCGCCCCAACCTCGATCGGCAACGTGGCCCCAACCTGCGGCACGGCCCCAACCTGCGGCGCCCCCTCGATCGGCACGGCACCCCCGATCGACGCCACAACCTCGATCGGCAACGTCGCCCCAACCTGCAACGTGGTCCCGATCTGCGGCGCGGTCTCGGCGGCTTCGCCTGCCACCGAGGGCGGACGGATGAGCGCCGATTCCTGTCCGGCCGGTACGCGGCCCGCCTCGGGAACGCTCACGTCTGCGGGGACGCGCGGCGGCAGCGCGAGTATCGATTCCTGTCCGGCGAGTCGACGACCCGCCGACGATAGTTCGGGTTCGTCGCCTTCGGTCTCGGCCTCGGTCCGCACCCAGACCTGGTCGAGCCCGCCCGAGCGCACGCGCACCCGCCAGTCGGCCTGTGCGCCGGGATGGTCGGTGCGCCGGTGCATCCCCCTGGTCTCGGTGCGGGCCAGCGCGCTGTATTTGGTCCAGCGCGCCACCGCAAGCAGCGCCGCGGCCTGCCTGGCGCGCAACCGGTCCGCGCCGCGCCCGCCCAGTTCGAAGAGGGCGCCAGGCCACATGGCGTCCAGTTCGGCGATGCTGTCGCGCAGGCTGCCCGCGCTGCGCCAGTAGCTGCGGCGCAACGGGAGCGTGTGTTCCTGGACGAGTCCGATGACGGCCCTCGGATCGATGCGCGCCCGATCGTGCAGTCCCGCACCGGGCACCGCGCTCACGCGCCGCGTTCCGCTGGTGCGCGCGAATCGTGCCGCCCCCGCGCCCGCCCATACACCGGACGCGAGCGCCCACGCGCCCCCTTGACCGCCGAATCCGCTCACCGCACCGGTGATCGCCTCGCGGGTGGTCACATCGCCCGCGCCGAACAGTCCGGGCACGGTGGTCGCGCAGTCCTCGGTGGCGACCCGCAGTCCGCCGGTGCCGCGCACGGTGCCTTCGAGCACCGGCCGCACCGGAATTCGCCCCGCGGGGTCGACCGCGCCCTGTCGCGACAGCCAACTCCGCATGGTGTCGGGCAGATCCTCGAGCGCGGCGAATACCCGCCTGCCCGCCGCGATGGCGGTGAATGCCTCGGCCCGATTTCCGAGCAGTTCGGCCCCTGATTCGTCGTACAAGGCGGTGAAATGCCTGCCGAGTCCGGGGGCGTAACTCGAATGCGTCACAGACGCGTGTGTATTCAGTACCGGTGCGAGTCCGTAGGCGCTGGAGAATTCCATTCCGGACAATTCCGCGCCCGCTTCGACGGCGAACAGCAGCCCGTCACCGGTATCGACATCGGTGCCCGCGCCGCCGGAAAGGAACGCGCAGCCGCCGGTCGCGACGATCACCGCGCCCGCGCGCACCGTCCACGGCCGGAACCGGTCGCGCTGGCGCAGGCCGGTGGCTCCCGCGACGACCCCGTCGGAGTCGGTGAGCAGTTGCAGCGCGGGATGGTGATCGAGGACCCGCACCCCGGCCTCGTAGAGCCGTCTTCGCATTCCGCGCAGGTAGCGCGTGCCATCGAGGTCGATGCGCAGGGACGCGGGCCGGGCGCGCAGGCGGTATCCCCAGCGGGCGAGTTCCTCGACGCGGCGGTAGGTTTCCTCGAGCATCCGGTGGATGCGGTCGGGGTCGCCGAGATCGCCGCCGTGCGCGTAGGCGCGTCGGACCGCTTCGTCGCGCAGGGGTCCGTCGGGGATGTTCCACAGTGATGTCATGCCGAAGGCGGTCGGCCCCGAGGCGCCGCATCGAGCTTTGTCGACGAGGATCACGCGCGCGCCGAGCTGGGCCGCCGAGACAGCGGACCAGGTTCCGGCAGGGCCTCCACCGATAACCAGAACATCCGTCTCATGATCGCTCACAAAGAGAAATATTCGACCACAATTCACCCGCTCGCAACTAATACGCGGTTTCAACCCCACCACTGTGTCCAGAGCAATAGTCCAGCACACACGAAAACAACCAGAGACCCGGAAAATGCGGCGAAACCGCGATGCCTATCCGCGAAAATCTGGGCCGCGATCACCGCCACCGCAGCCGCCAGATGCAGGGCGACCGATTCCCCGCCCGGTCCGGGAAATCCACGTCGACCCGCGACCACGGCCATGACGACGACCACGAGGGTGAGCACGACGACCCCGGCGGCCGCCACACCGCTCACCCACCGGACCACTCTCACCGGTTGATCACCGGTACTCCCGTGGCTTTGCCGACGATCTGCTCGAATTGCTCCGGCTCGGTGGTGAACTCACCGAGCCGGATGGTCTTGTTGGTCCCGTGATAGTCCGACGAACCGGTGGTGATCAGACCGAGTTCGGCGGCGAGTCCGGACAGCACGTCCCGGTCGGCGTCGGAATGATCGGGATGGGCGATCTCCAGTCCGCCGAGGCCGATCTCGGCCAGATCCCTGACCTCCCGCAGCGCGAGCACGCGACCACGCTTGCGGGCGCGCGCGTGCGCGAGCACACTCACCCCGCCCGCGGTCGCGATCATCTCGACCGCGTTCCGCAGCGGCGTGTCGGCCTTCTCCACGTAATACGGACCGTGCGGCGCGAGCAGTTCTTCGAAGGCCGCGCCCACGCTCGGCACCACCCCCGCCGCCACCAGCGCCCTCGCCAGATGCGGGCGTCCCGCCGACGGACCCGCCGAAGCCAGGACCGCGTCCGGGTCGACCGGAAGGCCGTCCGCGCGCATCCGCTCGGCCATGCCTCGCACCCGCTCGATCCGCTCGGCCCGCAGCCGCTCGCGTTCGCGCCCGAACACCTCGTCGCCGGGATCGAACAGATAGGCCAGCAGATGGACCGGGACCGGCAGCCCGTCCTCCCCGAGCCCGACGCACGACATCTCCATCCCGCGCACCAGCGTCAGCCCATCGGGCAGCGCCTCGACCGCCGCGTCCCAGCCCGCGGTGTTGTCGTGATCGGTGATCGCGACGACGTCCAGCCCGGTGGCCGCGGCCTTGCTCACGAGTTCGGCGGGGGTGTCGGTGCCGTCGGAGGCGGTCGAGTGGGTGTGGAGATCGATGCGCACGTGTCCAGTCTTACCGTGCGTGGCGCGGCGGCGCGTCCTCGCGGTCCGCCCGCGACCCCGCGAGTCCAGACCGCGCGGTACCGATACCGGTGGGCGCGAACGCCCGCGGCCGTAGCATCGGCATGTGCCTTCCATCCGGCCGATGCCGTCGTTCCGTGCCTCGCGCTCGGCGCGCGAACTGCCACGCGTCCCCGTGCCCACCGCGCGCGCCATCGTCGATTGCGGCGTCTACGTGCAGGGACGACGCCTGCCCGGCCGGTTCACCCACCGCGACGCGTGCGCCGAGGTGCGCAATCGCGGCGAGGGTTTCGTGTGGGTCGGCCTGCACGATCCCGACGACCGCCAGATGGGCGATATCGCCGAGACATTCGGCCTGCACGCGCTCGTCGTCGAGGACGCGGTCAAGGCCAGGCAGCGCCCCAAACTCGAACGCTACGACGACACCCTGGTGCTGGTGATGCGCACCGTCTCCTATGTCGAGCACGAACTGCACAGCGTCAGCGAGATCGTGGAGTCCGGCGAGATCATGGTGTTCTGCGCACCGGAT
This sequence comes from Nocardia bovistercoris, assembly GCF_015674855.1. Classification (GTDB taxonomy): domain Bacteria; phylum Actinomycetota; class Actinomycetes; order Mycobacteriales; family Mycobacteriaceae; genus Nocardia; species Nocardia bovistercoris. Next base: position 480,948 of record NZ_JADMLG010000002.1, read on the forward strand.
TTCGTGGTCACCGTGCGCCACGGCGAACATTCCGGACTGGCGTCGGTGCGCAAACAGCTCGAAGCCGATCCGGCGATGCTCATGTACGGGCCCGGCGCGGTGCTGCACGCCGTCGCCGACTACGTGGTCGACACCTACATCGAGGTCGCCGCTTCGGTGGAACTCGACATCGACGCGATGGAGGAAGAGGTCTTCACGCCGCGCAGCCAGGTCGCCGTGGAATCGATCTACCAGCTCAAACGCGAGGTGGTCGAATTGCGCCGTGCGGTGACCCCGCTCGCGATACCGCTGCAACTGCTCGGGCACAAACCGGATCTGCCGCTGCCCAAGGAGATCCGGCGCTACCTGCGCGATGTCGCCGACCACCACACCGGCGTGGCCGAACGCATCGCCGACTTCGACGGCTCACTGAGCGCGCTCATCAGCGCCGCGCTGGCCAAGATCGGCGTGCAGCAGAACACCGACATGCGCAAGATCTCGGCGTATGTCGCCATCGCGGCCGTGCCGACCATGGGCGCGGGCATCTACGGCATGAACTTCGAGCACATGCCGGAACTGCGCTGGACCTACGGCTATCCGCTGGTGCTCTCGGTGATCGCGGTGGCCTGCGTCGCCTTGTTCGTGACGTTCCGACGCAACCACTGGCTCTGAACGGCCGCCCTACAGCGTCGCCGCGCCGCGCTCCGGGTCACGGATATCGATTCCGGCCTCGGCCCACGCCTCGCGCAACGCCGCCGCGCCGCGCACCCGCACCCAAGCCGCCTCGGTGGCGGTCACCGGCGTCACCGTGAGGTAGCGCACCGGGTCGGCGGGCTCGGGCAGCACGACCTCGGGGATATCGCTGTCGCCGAGCAGCACCGCCGTGAACGGGGCGCCCGAGAACAGCGGTTCGCCGAGATCGAGCAGCGCGTCGGAACGCAGCACGACACCTTCCACGGACGGTGTCGCGGCCAACACGCCGAGTCCGCGCACCAGACCCGCCGTGACCGCGACGCCGTGGCGCAGGGTGAGCACGAGCTCGGCGCGCGGCCCGCGCACCGGATCCGCCAGCGCGTCGGCCGGATCGCCCATGGGGTGGCGCGATCCGCCGAGGGTCACGTAGTGCACCAACTCGCCGTCGAGGATGCGCAGGATCTCGATGGGCTCGACGCCGAGGAAGGTCACCGAGGCCGTGTCGACCCCGGCGGCGTCGACCCCGAAATGGCCGAGGACGCCCGCGCGGACCCGGTCGAGGACGCCCACGGTCAGATCGCCAGCCTGGCGAGCAGGTCGCGCGCCTGTTCCGCCGATTTCGGATCGCAGAGCACGTCGTAGCGCCCGGCGACCAACTGCATGGTCGAGGCGAAATCGCGCTGCCCCTTGGTGGCCGCGTACGGGATCGTGGTGGTGATGACACCGAAGATGATGCCGCCGACCAGGCCGACCAGCAGCGGTCCGAAGGCGCCGCCGGTGGTGAACAGGCTCAGCAGCAAGCCGAGGAAAAGGCCGAGCCACGCGCCGCTGACCACGCCGCCGCCGATGACCTTGCCCCAGGTCAGCCGGTAGAGCACCCGCTCGACCTGCATCAGGTCGACGCCGACGATCGTCACGTCCTGCACCGGGAACTGGTTGTCGGCCAGGTAGTCGACGGCCTTCTGCGCCTCCGCGTAGGTCGGGTAGGAGCCCACCGGCCAGCCCGACGGCGGGGTTGGCAGACCCTGCCGGGCGCGATTCGAGCCTCCCAATGGATTCGTCATGGTCCCATTCTGCTATTCGGACTCGTTTCGCGGCGGGGTGAACCGCGTGGTGCGCGTCATCCCGGCCGCCCTGCCCTTGTCGGCGACGACCTGAGCCATCTTCGCACTCGCCTCGTCGATCATCTCCTCGCCCAACATCACCGCGCCGCGCGCGCCGCCCGCGACCGAGGTGTGGTAGGCGTAGGCGTCCAGGATCTCCTCGGCGCGATCGTATTCGGCTTGCCGCGGGCTGAAGATCTCGTTGGCGAGGTCGACCTGACTCGGATGCAGCACCCATTTGCCGTCGAAACCGAGCGCGGCGGTGCGGCAGGCGGCCCTGCGGAAGCCTTCCGGATCGCGCACCTGCAGGTAGGGGCCGTCGATGGCCTGTAGGCCGTTGGCGCGCGCGGCGAGCAGGATCGTCATGAGGATGTGATGGTAGGCGTCGCCGAAGTCGTAGCCCTCCGGCTGTTCACCGACCACGAGGGTGCGCATGTTGATGCTGGCCATGAAGTCGGCGGGCCCGAACACCAGGGTCTGCACGCGGGGGCTCGCGGTGGCGATCTCATCGATATTGCGCAGGCCGACGGCGTTCTCGATCTGCGGTTCGATGCCGATGCGGCCGAGTTCCAGTCCGCAGGTCTTCTCCAGTTGGGTCAGCAGCAGATCCAGGGCGCGTACCTGTCCGGCGTCGGTGACCTTCGGCAGCAGGATCGCGTCCAACGCCGCGCCCGCGCCCTCGACCACCGCGATGACATCGGCGTAGGTCCACTCCGTCGACCAGTCATTGACGCGCACCACCCGGAGTTGCGTTCCCCACCCCGAATCGTTGAGCGCGGCGACGATATTCGCGCGCGCTTGCACCTTGGCGGCGGGCGCGACGGCGTCCTCGAGATCGAGAAAGACCTCGTCGACGGGCAGAGTCTTGGCTTTCGCGATCATTTTCACGCTGCTGCCTGGGCAGGCGAGCACGGATCGGCGCGGCTTCATGAACACTCCTGTCGTCCGTGGCGCGGCGTGGACGCCCGCCGACGAACCTCTAGCCTGGCAGCATGGCAGCTACCAGGGTGTACGTCGCCAGGCTGGCAGGCCTGACGGTGCTGGGTCCGGACGGGGAGTCTATCGGCCGGATCCGCGACGTGGTCGTGGCCGTCCGATACGACCGCCAGCAGCCGCGGGTGCACGGACTGGTCGTCGAATTGCCGAGCCGCAGGCGGATATTCGTGCCGATGCTGCGGGTCACCGCGATCGAGCCGGGGGTGGTCACGTTGAATACCGGTACCGTGAGTCTGCGCCGTTTCGCGCAACGTCCAGGGGAGCTGCTCGCCCTCGCGCAGATCGTGGACTCCAATGTCATGGTCGATGATCCCGACCTGCCCGATCTGGACGATATCGAGGTCTATGTGGTCGATCTCGGCATCGAACTCACCCGGACGCGGGACTGGCGGATCTCGCGGGTCGCGGTGCGCGGGCACCGGCGCATCGGGCGAAGGCGCACCGTGCACGTGGTTGACTGGTCGCGGGTGTCGGGTCTCACACCGTACGAGAGCGGCGGGCCGAATCAGGACGTCACCACACTGCTCGAACAGTTCGAGGGCCTGCGGGCCGCCGATGTCGCGCACCTGCTGCGCGAGCTGCCGGAGAAACGCAGGCTGGAAGTGGTCGAGGCGCTCGACGACGAACGCCTGGCCGACGTGGTGCAGGAATTGCCGGAGAACGACCAGATCGATCTGCTCGGCCATCTCGAGGTCGGCCGCGCCGCCGACGTGCTGGAGGCGATGGACCCCGACGACGCCGCCGACCTGCTCGGCGAGCTGTCGACGGGGGAACGCGAATCGCTGCTGGCGCTGATGGATCCGCAGGAATCCGAACCGGTGCGCAGGCTGCTCGAATACTCCTACGACACCGCGGGCGGCCTGATGACGCCGAAACCGGTGATCCTCACGCCGTCGACCACGGTCGCCGAAGCGCTGGCGCGGGTCCGCAATCCCGACCTGACGCCCGCACTGTCGTCCATGGTCTTCGTGGTCCGCCCGCCAACGGCGACTCCGACCGGAAGATATCTCGGCTGCGTACATCTCCAGCAACTGCTGCGCGAACCTCCGGCGCATCTGGTGGGCGGCATACTCGACAGCGATCTCTCGCCATTGCGCGCCGAAGTTCCGCTGGCGGCGGTGACGCGCTATTTCGCGACATACAACCTGGTCTGCGGACCGGTGGTGGACGAGCAGGACCATCTGCTCGGCGCCGTGACCGTCGACGACGTGCTCGATCACCTGCTGCCCGAGGACTGGCGCGAACACGAACAGGCGCACGAGGGAGTGCCGGGACATGAGTGAGAAGAGTCAGGCGCGGCAGCGGCTGGAGACGCCGGTCGGGTCGCGGTTCCGGATCGACTGGGACGCCGAGGCGTTGGCGCGCAGCAGCGAGAAGGTGGCGCGCTTCCTCGGCACCGGACGTTATCTCGCGATCCAGAGCGTCGTGGTCATCGTGTGGATCGTGCTCAACATCTTCGTGGTGGCGCTGCGCTGGGACCCGTACCCGTTCATCCTGCTCAACCTCGCGTTCTCCACCCAGGCCGCCTATGCCGCGCCGCTGATCCTGCTGGCGCAGAACCGGCAGGACAACCGGGATCGGGTGGCACTGGAGGAGGATCGAACCCGTGCGGCGCAGACCAAGGCCGACACCGAATTCCTGGCCCGCGAACTCGCGGCGCTGCGACTCGCCGTCGGTGAGGTGGCGACCCGTGACTATCTGCGTCGCGAACTGGACGAGATGCGCGACGCCGTGGACCGGATCGAGGCCGCGGTGTCACCCGAGCGTGTTCACGACGTGAACAAGTCGGGTGTGAACAAGCCGGGAAAGCCCCGTCGCAAGAAATCCTCCGGCCACAAGCCCGCTACGGACTCGATATCGTTACCCGTTGTCGATGATTGACGTGAAATGCTCAACAACCACTTGACCGATCGGTAACCTGGATCTCGTTGTCCCGAGCGTGTCCGGTTCGTGATCTTCCCGGGCAGGCGCGCTCTCTCGACGTAGAGATTGGTGTGGTCGCATGCGAATATCCGCTCCGATAACCGTATCGGCCCTGGTCGTCGCGGGACTTGTCGCCACGGGGTCGACTACGAATACCACAGACGAAACGAAAGCGCCACAGGCACCCGAGGCGTTGCTCGCCGCGTCGAGTCAGTCCGGGGGCTCCAGCAACATCGCGGACAACACGGCGGAAACGCAGCTGTCTCGGACAGTCGGCCTGCTCGCGGTCACCCCCGACGCGCCGCGCAAACTCACCGCACTGACCCCGCCCGCCGACGGCGCGGCCCCGTTCGCGGGCGCGGTACCCCTTCGTGACATCGCGTTACCCGCCACGGGCGGCGCCCTCGGCATTCCCGAGATCGTGCTCGCCGCCTACCGCAACGCCGAACTCGCGATGGCCTCGCAGGCGCCCAACTGCGGCCTGACCTGGAATCTGCTCGCGGGCATCGGCCGCATCGAGTCCGCGCACGCGAGCAACGGCCGCACCGACGCCGCGGGCACCTCGGTGACCCCGATCTTCGGCCCCGCCCTCGACGGCACCCTGCCCGGCAACGAAGTCATCAAGGCGACCGACGGCGGTTACGTGCGCGCGCTCGGGCCGATGCAGTTCCTGCCGAGCACCTGGAGCCACTACGCCGCCGACGGCAACGGCGACGGAGTCGCCGACCCGCACAACGTCTTCGACGCCACCGTGGCCGCGGGCAAATACCTGTGCTCGGGCGGGCTGAACCTACGTGACCCAGCCCAAGAGCTACGCGCGGTACTGCGCTACAACAACTCGATGTCCTACGCCGCCAACGTGCTGAGCTGGTCCGCGGCCTACCGCACCGGCGGCACCCCGGCCCAGGTCAGCATCTCCCCCGATCTCATCCCGCCGGGCCAGGCCCCGATCCAAGCCGGACCCGACATGCTTGCCGTCAACACGGTCACCCCGACCACGCCGGGCGCCGCCGGTCAGCTGCCGCCCAACACCTCGACCACCGTCGCGCCCGCGACACCCACCACGCCCGCGCAGGTCATGATCAACATCCCCGGCCTGCCCCCGATTCCGTGCGGCATCTTCTGCCCGCCGCCGCCCCCGCCCGCGAATCCCTGTGCGGTGCAGACGGTTCCCGCGCCGATGCCGCGCCCCGGCGATCCCGCCCTTCCGCCCGCGGCGGCCACCCAGAACTTCGGCGCCGACAATCCGAAGCCCGAGGCGGCGAATCAGCCCGCGCCGGTCTGCGCGCCGCCCGCGGTCACCGAACAGCAGGTGCCCGCGCCGCGGTCGGTCGAGGCGCCGCCGCAGCAGCAGGCCGAACAGCCCGAGGTGGCCACCACACAGCCGCCCGAGCCGCCCGCGGCCGAGCCCGCACCGCCCGTCGCGCCGCCCGCGATCACCCTGCCGTTCAATATCGTGATCCCGCTGCCGCCCGCACCGGTGGGCTGAGCCTGCTCGGTCCGTGTCGCGAAGTTCAAACGTGACAACAGATCACGAAGGAGTAACAAAAAGATCTCGGATGCGGTAGCCTCTCCTCAAGTTCGATTTGGTTGTCAGCGGAGGAGGGCACCACACCGTGGGGCGTCACCGTAAACCTTCGTCCGGAAGTCTCGGGCGGAGTTCAGTTCTCGCGCTTTCAGGTCTTCTCCCCGCCGGACTGGTCGCCGTCGCGGGCGCCTCCGATCTCGACCCCGGAGATTTGACCGACGCGATCCAACAGACCCCCGCCGACGGGGAGACCGCGCTCGGCGCCAGGCTCGCCGCCGCGCTGGACGAAACAGCGGGCCACGTCATGGCCAAGCAGAATGTCGCCCCGCCGCCGGTCGTCAAAACCGTTGCGCTGGCCGAGAACCGGGAACGGGCCGACCTGCCCGCGGGCGCGCTCGGCATTCCCGGCGTCGCCGTCGCGGCCTATCAGAAGGCCGAGCACATCCTCGAGGCCGAGAACCCGGAGTGCAATATGCCGTGGTCGATGCTCGCGGGCATCGGCCGGGTCGAATCCACCCACGCCTTCGGCGGCAAGGCCGATGTCGACGGCAATCCGCTCAGCCCGGTCTACGGCCCGGTGCTCGACGGATCGCTCTACGGCAACCACGTCATCAGCGACACCGACGGCGGCGAACTCGACGGGCTCGGCGGCTACGACCGTGCCATCGGCCCCATGCAGTTCCTGCCCGAAACCTGGAAGCGCTACGCCGCCGACGGCAACGGCGACGGCATCGCCGATCCGCAGAACCTGTACGACGCGGCGCTCACCGCGGGCAAGTACCTGTGCAGCGGCGGCTTGAACATGCGCGACCTCGCCCAGCAGACCCGCGCCATCCTGCGCTACAACAACTCGATGGCCTACGTCGCCAACGTGATGGCCTGGGCCAACTCCTACAACTCGGGCGTCGCTCCGAAGCCCGCGGAGCTGCCCAAGATCTGACAGCACTACAGTCGAGTCATGTCAGTGGTCACGGAATCGGATGTGCGGGGCGCGCTCGCGAAGGTCGACGACCCGGAGATCCGCAAGCCGATCACCGAACTCGGCATGGTCAAGAGCATCATCATCGGTCAGGGCGGCGACGTCCACATCGAGGTGTACCTGACCACGGCGGGCTGCCCGCTGCGCACCGAGATCACCCAGCGGGTCACCAAAGCCGTCGCCGACGTGCCCGGTGTCGGCGCGGTCTCGGTGGATCTCGACGTCATGGACGACGCGCAGCGCACCGCCCTGCGCAAGCAGCTGCGCGGCGACTCCGCCGATCCGGTGATCCCCTTCGCGCAGCCCGGCTCGCTCACCCGCGTGTACGCGGTGGCCTCGGGTAAGGGCGGCGTCGGAAAGTCCAGCGTCACGGTCAATCTGGCGGCCGCGATGGCCGCGCGTGGGCTGTCGGTCGGCGTGCTCGACGCGGATATCTACGGTCACTCCATCCCGAGGATGCTCGGCTCCGACGCGCGGCCGACCCAGGTCGAGCGCATGATCATGCCGCCCGTCGCGCACGACGTGAAATTCATCTCGATCGCGCAGTTCACCCAGGGGAACACGCCGGTGGTGTGGCGCGGCCCGATGCTGCACCGCGCGCTGCAACAGTTCCTCGCCGACGTGTTCTGGGGCGATCTGGACATCCTGCTGCTCGATCTGCCGCCCGGCACCGGCGACGTGGCGATCTCCATCGCCCAGCTGATCCCGAACGCGGAGATCCTCGTCGTCACCACCCCGCAGGTGGCCGCGGCCGAGGTCGCCGAGCGCGCGGGCTCGATCGCGTTGCAGACCCGCCAGCGCATCGCGGGCGTCGTGGAGAACCAGTCCTGGATGGATCTGCCCGACGGCTCCCGGATGGAGCTCTACGGCTCGGGCGGCGGCCGGACGGTGGCCGATAGCCTCAGCCGGGCGGTCGGCGCGAGTGTCCCGCTACTCGGACAGGTCCCGATCGAAAAGGAGCTGCGCGAGGCAGGCGACGACGGCGTCCCGATCGTGCTGCGCGATCCGGAAAGCGCCTCGGCCAAGGCGCTGATCGAGATCGCCGACAAACTCGCGGTGCGCCGTCGCGGCCTCGCGGGCATGTCGCTGGGGATCGACACCACCCGCCACCTCTGAATCTCTCGGATCCGAGTCCGGCGCACCGAAGGCGCGTGCCGGGTGTCGGCGGGTGCCAATAAGCTCGTCACATGCTCACGCTGCTTGTCTACGTGCTGTTCGTCGGTCTGGTGGCCGTCGTGCTGTTCCTGCTCGCGAGTGCGGTGTTCGGGCGGGGGGAGGAATTGGGCCCGCTGCCGGAGGGCACGACGGCGACGGTGCTGCCCGCGGAAGGGATAAGCGGCGCCGATGTGCGCGCGCTGCGCTTCCAGCAGGCGGTGCGCGGCTACAAGGCGGGCGAGGTCGACTGGGTGCTCGCCCGGCTCGCCGCCCGCATCGACGAACTGCAGTCGGAGTTGGCGCAGACCCGAGGCGCGACCATCGCACGCGGCGGTTCCCCGTTCCCCGCTCAGCCGCTGCCGCCGCGTCCGGCGTGGGGCGTCACCGAGAAGGCCGCCGACGAGGTTTCCGGGCCGCTGGCCGGACTTACGGGCCCGAGGCCCGCGGTGTCCCCCGACGCTCCCGATGCCGCGCCCGAGGCTCCGAGGTGACCGCCGAACTCGCCGCCGACGGCCGTATCCGGTGCCCGTGGTCGGACGGTTCCCAGCTGTATCGCGATTACCACGACACCGAGTGGGGCCGCCCGCTGCACGGCGACGACGCGATGTTCGAACGAATGTGTCTGGAAGCATTCCAGTCGGGTCTGGCGTGGATCACCATCCTGCGTAAGCGGCCCGCGTTCCGTACCGCATTTGCGGGATTCTCCATCGAACACGTGGCCGAGTTCGGCGCCGAGGACGTGAACCGATTGCTCGCCGATACCGGCATCGTGCGAAACCGGGCGAAAATCGAGTCGGCGATCGCCAATGCCAAGGTTGCCCGCGCGCTCGACGCCGGCTTGGACGAGCTGATCTGGTCCTTCGCGCCGCCCGCACGCCCGCGACCGCGCGCGATCGGCGACGTGCCCGCGACCAGTCCCGAATCCATCGCTCTGGCAAAAGAATTGAAGAAACGCGGATTCCGGTTCATCGGACCGACCACGGCGTACGCACTCATGCAGGCAACCGGAATGGTCGATGACCATCTGATCGATTGCTGGGTGCGCCACGACGGGTGAAGTCTCGACCTAGGGATCACATTTCGAACTCAGGTATCCGTCGAGTTCGGCGATAGGGAAGAATGGTACCGGTGTAGCTTGCCAAATGCCGGTGAGCTCACTGGTTGGTGACAACTGGAGTTCCAAGAAAGTGCGCAGAAGACCGCGCAGATCTGGAGGGAGCAGAGGATGGCGGCCATGAAGCCCCGCACCGGGGACGGTCCCCTCGAGGCAACCAAAGAAGGGCGTGGAATCGTCATGCGGGTTCCACTCGAGGGTGGCGGGCGTCTGGTCGTCGAACTCACACCGGACGAGGCAGCGGCGCTCGGCGACGAATTGAAGAGTGTCACCAGCTAGTCCCACGCGTCGCGCCCGCACGGGTCGCCGCGATATCCCCGGTATTTCGGGGATCAACGGCGCTGCCCATGCACCCGGCCCTCGCTGAAGTGGCCGCCCTGCTCGCGTGCCCGGAATGCGGTCTGCCACTGGCGGCAGCCGACCGGGTACTGCGTTGCGGGCGCGGGCACAGTTTCGACGTCGCCAAACAAGGCTATGTCAGCCTCCTGACCGGCGCGTCGACCAAAATGACCGGCGACACCGCCGACATGCTCGACGCCAGGGCGGCATTCCAGGGCGCTGGGCATTTCACACCGATCGCGCTGGCGTTGGTGACGGCCACCGGATCACGGTTGTCGGGCGGGACCGGCGCGACGGCGGAGGGCCTCGCGGTCGAGGGTCGGACTGCGCCCGCCGACGCCACGTTCGCCGAGACGAGCGCGGTACTCGAGATCGGGGCGGGCACCGGCTACTACCTGGCCCACCTGCTCGACGCTGTACCTTCGGCGCTCGGCATCGCGCTCGATGTGTCCAAACCCGCGGCGCGCCGGTGCGCACGCGCCCACCCGCGCGCCGCGTCGGTGCTCGCCGACGCATGGCGCGGGCTGCCGATCGGCGACGGCCGCCTCGACGCCGTGCTCGCCGTCTTCGCCCCGCGCAATCCCGCCGAGGTCGCCAGGGTGCTGCGCGCGGACGGCCGCTTCGTCGTCGCCGGCCCGACCCCGCGCCACCTCGCCGAATTGGTCGGCCCGCTGGACATGGTCACCGTCGACCCGGACAAGGACCGCAGACTGGGCGAGGCCGTGGCGGGGCACTTCGAACAGCTCGACCGCACGGTGGTGGAGTACTCGATGGCGTTGTCGCACTCCGATATCGCCCACGTCGTCGGCATGGGCCCCTCCGCGTTCCACGCGGGTGATCGCATGCGGCAAGCCATAGCCGCGCTTCCGGAGAGCGTCGAAGTCACCGCGTCCGTGATCGCCTCCACCTTCCGACCCGTGCCGCGCTGAAATCCGGGAGCACTGACCGCGGAGCCGGTGCTACCGACCTGAGCACACCCACACCGATGTACGCCGCAGGCGACGTAGCCCGCTCAGTACTTGCGGACCCGGTCGTACACCTCGATCGTGCGGGCGGCGATGGCGGCCCAGTCGAATTCCGCGATGGCTCTTTCCCGCCCGGCGGCGCCGAACCGGTCGGCCCCGGCGGGGTCGGCGGCGACCTCGTTGACGGCGTCGGCCAAGTCGCGTTCGTAGTCCTCGGCGGCGCTCGGGTCGTAGTGGACCAGGCGGCCGGTCTCGCCGTCGCGGACGACCTCGGGGATGCCGCCGACGTCGGAGGCGACCACGGCGGTGCCGCAGGCCATGGCCTCCAGGTTGACGATGCCGAGCGGTTCGTACACCGAGGGGCAGATGAAAACCGTGGCGGCCGCGAGAATCTGCCGGATCTGCTCGGTGGGCAGCATCTCCCGCACCCAGAACACGTTGCCTCGGCCCTGCCGCAGTTCCTCGACGGCGGCGGCCGTCTCCACCTCGAGTTCCCTGGTGTCGGGCGCGCCCGCGCACAGGATCAGCTGGATGTCGGGGTCGAATCGGCGCGCCGCGGCGAGCAGGTGCCCGACCCCCTTCTGCCGGGTGATCCGGCCGACGAAGGCCGCGACGGGCAGATCGGGGCGGACGCCGAGTTCGGTCAGGACCGGCCTGGCCTCCGGTTCGGCCGCCCCCGGATGCCACAGGGTCGCGTCGATCCCGTTGTGCACCACGTGCACCCGGTCCGGGTCGAGGGCCGGGTAGGCGTCGAGCACGTCGTGGCGCATGCCTTCACTGACCGCGATCACCGCGTCGGCGTGTTCCACGGCGTTGCGCTCGGACCAGGACGACAGCCGGTAGCCGCCGCCGAGCTGTTCGGCCTTCCACGGCCGCCGCGGTTCCAGCGAATGCGCGGTGAGCACATGCGGAATGCCGTACAGGGTGGCCGCGAGATGGCCCGCGAACCCGGTGTACCAGGTGTGCGAATGCACCACGTCGACGTGTCCCGCTGCATCGGCCATCCGCAGCTGCGCCGACATCATCTGCAGCGCCGCGTTGGCCGCGTAGAGCATCGGATCCGGCTGATGCACCACCGCGTCGGTGCGCGGAACGCCCATGCAGTGCACGGTGACCTCGGCGAGCTGCCGCAGGCGCGTCACCAACTGCGTGACATGCACCCCGGCCCCGCCGTACACCTCGGGGGGATATTCGCGGGTCAGCATCGCCACCCGGAGGCGCTCGTGCGCCCCGTCCTGGTGCGCGCCACCGGGTGTGCTGTGCGCGATCTCGTCGCGACTTGGCTCGGCCGCACCGGATCCCGCCGCCGAGCGCCCGCCGTCCGTGCCGAAACTCACGGCTTCAAAGTAGACGCTCGGGTCCGCAGGGGCCACTCACACCCGCACTTCACGGTAGTTTGGCACGTGTGAGGAGCCAGCCGCACGTACTCGGGATCGTGCTCGCCGGTGGCGAGGGCAAGCGCCTGTTTCCGCTCACGGCGGATCGTGCGAAGCCAGCGGTGCCCTTCGGGGGCGCATACCGCTTGATCGATTTCGTCTTGAGCAACTTGGTGAACGCGGGCTATCTCCGGCTGTGCGTGCTCACCCAGTACAAGTCGCATTCCCTGGACAGACATATCTCCCAGACCTGGCGCCTGTCGGGTTTCGCGGGTGAGTACATCACCCCGGTGCCCGCACAGCAGCGACTCGGCCCGCGCTGGTACACCGGCAGCGCCGACGCGATCATGCAGTCGCTGAACCTGATCTACGACGAGGACCCCGAGTACATCGTGGTGTTCGGCGCCGATCACGTGTACCGCATGGATCCGGAGCAGATGGTCTCGCGCCACATCGAATCCGGCGCGGGCGTCACGGTGGCGGGCATCAGGGTGCCGCGCAGCGAGGCGAGCGCCTTCGGCTGCATCGATTCCGACGACGACGGCCGGATCACCCAGTTCCTGGAGAAGCCCGCGCACCCGCCGGGCACGCCGGACGACCCGAACGTCACCTTCGCTTCGATGGGCAACTACGTGTTCACCACGAAGGTGCTCGTGGAGTCGATCCGCGCCGACGCCGAGAACTCCGATTCCGACCACGACATGGGCGGCGACATCATTCCCGCGCTGGTGGCCGCCGGTCAGGCCGCGGTCTACGACTTCGCCGACAACGAGGTGCCCGGCGCCACCGAACGCGATCGCGGGTACTGGCGCGACGTGGGCACCATCGACGCGTTCTACGAGGCCCATATGGACCTGGTCTCGGTGCATCCGGTCTTCAACCTCTACAACCGGCGCTGGCCGATCCGCGGCGCCGCCGAGAACCTGCCGCCCGCCAAATTCGCGCAGGGCGGGCTCGCCCAGGAGTCCATCGTCGGCGCGGGCAGCATCCTTTCGGCGGCGACGGTGCGCAATTCGGTGCTGAGTTCGAACGTGGTGATCGATGACGGCGCCACGGTCGAGGGCAGCGTGCTGATGCCAGGGGTGCGGATCGGGCGCGGCGCAGTGGTGCGGCGCGCCATCCTCGACAAGAACGTGGTGGTCGCCGATGGCGAGATCATCGGCGTCGATCTCGAGCGCGACCGGCAACGTTTCGCGGTCAGCAACGGCGGTGTGGTGACCGTCGGGAAGGGTGTTTGGGTCTGATCCCGAGTTCGCGATCGAAGGCGGCGACGTCGGGTCAGGGCTGGGACTGGATCGTCGGCCTCGGGCAGAACGGTTCGCACGGGCCCGGGGTGCGCGGCGTCGTCGGGCGGTCCCGGTCACCGAAGTCGGCGGTGCTGACCAGGATCATGGCGACCACGGCGACCAGCACGATGAGCACGAACACGACACTGGCGCCCGCCCACTCCTCGCGGTCGTTCTCGTTGTCGTTGCGGAACATCGCCGTACACCCTTCACCATCGCGACCTCGTCGGCGGTGCGCCGCCACGAACTCTCGGCGGCTCGCCGCGGCGACCGCCGACGTAGGTGTCCCGAGGGCCGCGAGCCCTACGGCGCGGGTTGTGCCGCGCCGCAGAACGGTTCACAGGTACCCGACGGCGGCGGCGCCTTCGGCGGACCGGTGTCGAAATCGGCATTGCTGACCAATAGGAGCACGATCAGCGCCACCGCGATCACGGCGCCGAAAACGACCGATATCACCATCATCCAGTCCGGTGCCGAACGTTCGCTGACGATGATGCCGACGTGTGCGGTCTCGGCGACCTCGGAACTACGTTGCCAGAACATTGTCATACCTCTGCGTCTCGATGTGGCTGTCGCATACCCGTCGCGACCGCCTCGACGCGGGTGACACGCCTATGGGCTCGAGCACACCGGTCGGATCAGCCTCGGGAGGCGCAGAGCAGTCCGTCGCCGACGGGGATGAGGACGCTGGTCAATTCGGGGTCCTCGGCGATGGCCCTGGTGGCCGCGCGCACGGCCTGGGTGGCCGGATCGCGCTGGGACGGGTCGGGCACGCGCCCGCCGAGTAGTGCGTTGTGCAGCAGGATCGCACCGCCCGCGCGGAGTAATCGCACCGCTTGCGCCACGTACTGGGGGTGTTCGAGCGGTGCGGCATCGATGAAGACGAGGTCGTAGGCGCCGTCGGCGAGGCGGGGCAGGACGTCGAGCGCCCTGCCGTTGATGAGCCGGGTGCGGGCGGGCGGGATATCGGCGGCGCGGAAGGCGTCCTTGGCGGCGCGCTGGAGTTCGGGCTCGGAATCGATGGTGGTCAGCGTGCCGTCCTCACGCATTCCGTCGAGCAGCCACAGTCCGCTGATGCCGGCACCGGTGCCGACCTCGACGACCGCGCGAGCGTCCAGCAACTGGGCGTACATGCTCAGCAGTGCCCCGACCGACGGCGGCACCGGCGCCGCGCCCAGTTCGGTGGCCCGTTCGCGCGCGCTGACGAGGATCTCGTCCTCCACGACGGATTCTTCCACGTAGGAGAGATTTCGCTCCAGGTTCGATGCCACCGTATGAGGCTAGCTGTCCGCGCCTCGTACGCACCCGCTACCGACCGAGACAGTGGACTGTGGCGTCGCACAACGGGGGCTCGCGCAATTTCTCAGGTGTCCCTCAGGGTCTCCACACCCCTGGCATATCGGGACAAGAAAGAGTATGGACACGCAGGACCATACGACCGTGATACGCGGGACCGGGGAACAACGACATACATGTTGTCGGTTGTATCCGTACGTGGCGGCCCGAGACCCGGACCGCCGTGACCGTTCCGAGCTGTTTACGGTCCCGAGTAGGAGGTAGCCCCATCCACATGGTCAAAGGTTCCTTTGCGACATTACCGGGGCAGGCCGCGGAGGGGGAAACCGGTGCCGTGCCGGAATCCCGGCCCGCCGAGTCCACCGAATACGCCACGCTGCCCGAGCGCGTCCCCGCCTTCGAAGACGGCGACCTCATCTCCGCCGAGTCCACCCCCACCGACTCCGCCCCCACCGATTCCGAGGAACTGACCGGCACCGCCGCCTTCGACGCGACCGGCGACCGCACCGCCATGCCGTCCTGGGACGAGTTGGTGCGCGAGCACGCCGACCGCGTGTACCGACTCGCCTACCGCCTCTCCGGTGACGCGCAGGACGCCGAGGATCTCACCCAGGAGACCTTCATCCGCGTCTTCCGCTCGCTGTCGAACTACCAGCCGGGCACCTTCGAGGGCTGGCTGCACCGCATCACCACCAACCTGTTCCTCGACATGGTGCGCAGGCGCAACCGGATCAGGATGGAGGCGCTGCCGGAGGACTACGAGCGGGTGCCTGCCGACGGCCCAACGCCCGAGGACGCCTACCACGACGCCCGCCTCGATCCCGACCTGCAATCCGCACTCGACTCGTTGGCGCCGGAATTCCGCGCCGCCGTCGTACTGTGTGACATCGAGGGCCTGTCCTACGAGGAGATCGGCGCGACGCTCGGGGTCAAACTCGGCACCGTGCGCAGTCGCATCCATCGTGGGCGTCAGGCACTGCGCGACTACCTTGCGCATAATGGATCACAGCAGCGGTTCGCCGCTGACGCGAATTTCGGGTGATACCACCGTCCCCGTGGCGGTCGGCGGCGCCCGTTCGGGTGGATGATGTCGGTCGTCGGAAGGGTGAGCACCGCATGAGTGGCGAGTCCAGCACGTCCGGTCGTTCGCCGCGGTTCCGTCCCACCGAGCATCTGGCCAGTGAGGCCGTCGCCGCGTATGTGGACGGGGAGCTGCGGATGAACGCCTACCTTCGTGCCGCCCAACATCTTTCCCTCTGCCCCGAATGCGCGGCGGAGGTCGACGCGCAGCAGCAGGCGCGTATCGCGTTGCGCCAGTCCGGTCAGGTGTCGATTCCCACCGGCCTGCACGACAGCCTCACCCGCATCCCGCTGGCCGAGTTGCCCGGCGCGGGCACCGAGTTGCCCGGGCGCGCCCCGCACGCGAACCCACGCAACGAGGCCGTTCTCGGATTTCTGACCGATTCGTTCACCGCGACCCGGTGGACCATGTGGTGGCGCAAGTAGAGTTCAGCGCGTGACCACCGAATCACCGAACACCGGACCTGTGTCTGACGCGCCCGCCGTGTCCGATATGCCCGCAGCGGGCGACACCCCCGATTCGGCGGCCAACGGGGGAAATCTGAGACCGTCGGACGCGCCCGTACTCGGGCCGCGCCCGGTCTATCGCCCCGAGGTCGATCCGCATACCGCCACCGCCTTCGGCCGTCCCGCGGGCCAGACCGGTTCCTTCGACGCGCGCCCCGCCTCGCGCGCCGGTTCCGGCATCGCACCGCTCGGCCCGGAGTCGCAGCAGCGCCCGCCGGACGCGGTGCTCGCCGAGGCGTTCGGCCGTCCCGCCGGTTCCACCGAACTGCTCCAGCGCGATCCCGACGCCGAGGATGCCGCCGCCGC
The DNA here is from genome assembly GCF_015674855.1 of Nocardia bovistercoris. GTDB lineage: Bacteria > Actinomycetota > Actinomycetes > Mycobacteriales > Mycobacteriaceae > Nocardia > Nocardia bovistercoris. The sequence goes on from NZ_JADMLG010000002.1 coordinate 497,573, forward strand.
GATCGCGGGTCCGCCCGATCCGTGGCGCGATCCGAATTCCGCCGCGCGGCTCGGCGCGCCCGCGGTGGCGACGCCGGTCGCGCAACCGCTGCCGCAGTCGCGCAAGCTCACCGCGCGCGAAGTGCTCTTCGGTACGCGGGTGGCGCCCAAGGCGCTGGCCGTGCTGGCCGCGGTGGCGTTGGCCATCGGCCTGATCGGCGGTCTGGTCGGCAGGCTCACCGCGGAGGCGACGACCACGCTCACCTCACGCAAGGTCACCTTGCAGCAGTCCGGCGACACCGAGCGCCCGCACGGGCTGATCTCACAGGTCGCCAATGCCGTACTGCCGTCGGTGGTTTCGATCCGGGTCACAGTCGGCGAGAGCGGCGCGACCGGTTCCGGCGTCGTCATCGACGGCACGGGCTACGTGGTGACCAACAATCACGTGGTCTCGATGGCCGCGCAGGACAAGAGCGGCAAGGCCGCGATCCAGGTGACCTTCTCCGACGGCTCCCGCGTGCCCGCCAATATCGTGGGCCGCGACCCGAAGACCGATCTCGCGGTGCTCAAGGTCGATGTGAAGAACCTCACGGTCGCGAAGTTGGGCAAGTCCGCCGACGTCCAGGTCGGCGACGACGTGCTCGCCATCGGCTCACCGCTCGGACTGAGCAAGACCGTCACCTCCGGCATCGTCAGCGCGCTGCACCGCCCGGTGAAGTTGCAGGGCGAGGGCAGCGACACCAACGCGGTGATCGACGCGGTGCAGACCGACGCCTCCATCAATCCGGGTAATTCCGGTGGCGCGCTGGTGGATATGGAAGGCCGGGTCATCGGCATCAACACCGCGATCCGCAGCGAGACCGGCGGTTCGGTGGGTCTCGGCTTCGCCATCCCGGTCGACGTGATGACCGAGGTCGCGCAGACATTGATCCGCGACGGCCAGATGCACCATCCGACCATAGGTCTGAGCGTGCGCACCAAGACCGTCGCGAACGAGGTCATGAGCGGCGCGGTGGTGGCCGATGTGCGCGACGGTGGACCCGCGGCGCGGGCGGGCATCGTCGAAGGCGACATCATCGTCCAGATCGGGGATCGCCCGGTGACCAGTTCGGAGGAGTTCACCGTCGCCGAGCAGTTGCAGGACATCGGCAAGTCGGTGACGGTGCAGGTGATCCGGGACGGCCGCCGCGTCGACATCCCGGTGACCTTCGAATCCGACTGAGCCCATCGGCAATCCAGCAGCGATCCGACCGCGAATTGTCGGCGGACCGGAAGCGCCCGCGCGGGTGCGGAACTCGACCCGCGCGTCGGCGTGGCTTTCCCGGTGGTCGGCGGCGTGCTCACCGGCTGTCACCGAAAGCGGAGGCCGAGAAGTCCCGGCTCGGCTGCGGTAGCCTGGTCTGGTGTTCAGCAATGTCGGTTGGAGCGAGATGATGATCTTGCTCGTGGCCGCCCTCGTCATTCTCGGCCCGGAGCGGCTGCCGGGAGCCGTGCGCTGGACCACGCGCAGTCTGCGTCAGGTGCGCGACTACGCGAGCGGGGCAACGGCGCAGTTGAAGCAGGATCTCGGCCCCGAATTCGAGGAGCTGCGCAAGCCTCTGGCCGACCTCAACGAGCTGCGCACCATGTCGCCGCGCACGGTGCTCACCAAACATCTGCTCAACGGTGACGATTCGGTGTTCCGCGAGCTCGACAAGGCGCTGCCGGCCAAGGAGGACCTGTTCGGCACGGCGAGCGGCATGCCGGACTATCCGATGCCGAAGCTCGAGAAGCCGCTGGAACGCAACGAGCGCCCGCCGATCGATACCGACGCAACCTGAGGCGGTCCCGGCCTTTCCGACCGGGTGCGAGACGGCCGAATCGAGCCCGGAAAACACCACTGAGAAGCGCGGACAGCCGAAACAGACTGGGCTGTCGAAAAGTTCACGGTGTCAAGTAGGCTAGACCCCTGACGGTGTCCAGCTGTCTAGACTTCGCACATGTCGGCCGATGACGTGGCGCGAGTCTTCGCGATCGAGGACAAAGTCGAAAGACTCAAAGCGGCCACCGACGGGGTGGCGGCGGCGCAACAGACGATCAATGAACTAACCCGGATCCGCAGGGCGGTCATCAGGGAACTACACGCCGAGGGCTGGACCTTCGCCAGAATCGGCGCCGCCGCGGGGCTCTCCCGCGCGCGCATCCATCAGGTGAGCACCCAGGGCCCGGCACCCGAAGGGCTGTTCTTCGGGCACGGCACCCTGACGGTGCTGGTACCGGAGATCCGCGCCGGGCGCATACTCGGCGCACCCGACCCGAACGCGGGCACCCGGCTGGTCGAGCTGCTGCGCGAGCTCGGCTTCACCGCGACCGTGGAAACCTTCCTGCCAGGGCGGCCCATCGACCTGAACCGCGACGGCCTCATCGCCGTCGGCGGGCCGGAACTGTCGCCGAGCCTGCGCCAGCTCATCGCCGCCGATCCTCGGCTGCGGCGCGCGGTGACCAGGGCGGGCGACGCGCGGCGCGGGATCGAGGACAGGGCGGCCCGGCGCGTCTACCGGCCCGGCGGCCCCGAACCGCACGACATCGCCTACCTGGCCCGGCTGCCGCGCCCCGACGGGCGCGGCACCTGTCTGCTCATCGACGGACTGCACCCGCCGGGTTCGCTCGGGGCCATCCGACTGCTCGCGACCCGGTTGGCCACGCTGCACGAACGCGCGGCCAACCACCTGTTCTCGGTGCTCATCGCGGTCCGCTACGACCGCGCCACCGGCGAGCCCGTCGACGCGGACCTGTTGACCCCGGTATACCGCCACGATTCGAGCGATACGCGCTCGGCGGCGCCGCGCACCCGACGCTGAACCGGTCGGTCGGGTGCCGAATCCCGCCGCGCGCCAAGGCGATAGCCCTCTCGCTCCGCGCTATGCGAGAGGGTAGCCAGCTCTCCCGATACACCGAGTTCACCCCGCTACGGATGTACCGAAACCTCGATGTGGTGCAGTTCACTACCTCCCGCCGCGCCGCCTGTTTGCGACTGCGTATAGATTGCTAGTTGATAACTATTGGCGTGAGCAAGTGTGCGCGCGGCGGATCGGACCGCTGCCGCACTGTCCGACAACCCTCTCGGGAGGCCGTTGTGAACCTCGTCGTCGTCATCGGTGTTGTCCTCTTCATCGCGGGCGTCGCGGTCGTCGTCGCGGGCTTCCTGCGCCGCTCCGGGGCGAATCACCACCTGACCGTGGCCGATATCCAGGCCAGACTGGCCAGCGAGGAGGATCTCGACACGATCACCGATCGCGCCGTCGGCCGTACGTCCGCCTCGCTACGCGGGCCGCGGCCGGTTACGCGGCCCGGAGCAGGCATATCCCGCCCCGCTATTTCCTGAGCTCATCGCGATATTCCGGGTCGTCACGATGCCGGTGGGTCGTCATGGTCCGCTGAGTAGCCGCAGCCTTCCGTGGCCTCGCGGCCAGGGCACCGCGATTTCGCGGGCACCGCGACTTCGGGCCGTACGGGGCGCCGTGACTTGTCCGGCACTCGCGAATCAGACGCCACGCCGAATGTCGCCCTGCTAGCTACGCTCGAGGTGTCGGCGATACCGGATGTGCCGCCGATCCCGTGCGTGGGGACGCGGTCGAACGAGGAGCGGTGTGGTGCGCGAGCTGCTCGATCAGCTCATGACTTTGATCACGAACGAACCGGTCGCTCTGGCCCGAGTGGTCGAAACGACCGGCGCCGGACCGCGCCTGCCCGGCGCCGCCATGATCGTGACGAACTCCGGGACCGTCCTCGGATCACTGTCGGGCGGATGCGTCGAGGCGGCGGTCATCGAATCGGCGCGCACCGCACTCGCGGAAGCAGGCGCCACCCTCGACCGATTCGATGACACGGGCGAGGACGAATTCGCGATCGGCCTCCCCTGCGGCGGCGAGATGACGGTCTTCGTAGAACGCGTCGACCGCGCACACCTACCCCTGCTCCACGAGTTGCGCGACACCGTCGCATCGGGACACCCCATCGCCCTCGCGACCACACTGACCGAACGCCCCGACTGGACGCTGCTGCGCCCCGGCGAGGACGTGCCGTGGCACGGCGTCGACCGCGACGCCCGCGCCCTGCTGCGCGCCGGGCGCAGCGGACTGGTCGGAGGTGGACTCGCGGCTGATCCTGTCGGCAGCGGGCCCTTCGGCGGGGTCCCGGCCGGTGAACCCGGCACCGATGAACCGGTCGATCGCCTCTTCGGCGGCGGACTGATCAGCAATGGACCTTTCGGCGAGCAGGCCGAGCGACCGCGTCCGCTGACGTTCGTGCACTCCTTCGCCACACCGCCGAGGATGATCCTCACCGGCGCCAACGACTTCGTCCGCGCGCTGAGCCGGACGGGCGGCGACCTCGGCTACCGGGTCACGGTGGTCGATGCCCGCGCGACCTTCGCGACTCGAGCCCGCTTCCCCGCCGCTCACCAGGTGGTCGTGGACTGGCCGCACCGCTATTTCGAAGCCGAGCTGGCCGAAGGCAGGCTGGATTCGCGGACCGTGGTGTGCGTGATGTCACACGACGACAAGTTCGACGTGCCGATGCTCGCGGCCGCACTGCCTCGCGACCTGACCTTCGTCGGCGCCATCGGCTCCCGCCGCACCCACGCCGCACGCCTCGCGCTCCTACGCGCCGCCGGTGTCGGGGAAGACGCACTGCGCCGCCTCCGCAGCCCACTCGGCCTCGACCTCAACGCACGCACCCCCGAGGAGACCGCGATATCCATCGCGGCGCACATCCTCGCGGTCCGCGACGGAGGTTCGGGCCGTCCGCTCGAACACCTCGAAGGCCCGATCCACCGCTGAGAGGCCTGACCGTCCACGGACGGCGCCTGATCTATCGCCGGAGCGGACGATCCGCCATCGAAGACCCGACCCGCGGTCGAGTGCCCGACGCACCGCTGAGATCGCGGGTCGCGGAGAGGCGACGGCGGGCGGTTCGATGCGCACCCGAATCCGGTTGGCGTGCGTGTCGGTACAGTCGTGCACATGTTCAGCTCCACCGCCGTGCCCCTTCCCACGTTGTGCGGCAAACCGGTGGCGACGGACCGGGCACTGGTGATGGCGATCGTGAACCGCACGCCCGACTCCTTCTACGACCGCGGCGCGACCTTCGGCGATTCGGCGGCGATGGACGCGGTGGCGCGGGCGGTGGACGAGGGCACGGATCTGGTCGACATCGGCGGGGTCAAGGCCGGGCCGGGCGATCACGTCGACGCCGCCGAGGAGTCGCGGCGGGTGCTGCCGTTCGTCGCGGCCATTCGGGAGAAGTATCCGGACCTGCTGATCAGCATCGATACGTGGCGGTCCGAGGTGGCGCGGGCCGCGGTCGCGGCGGGCGCCGACCTGATCAACGACACGTGGGCGGGCGCGGATCCCGAGCTGGTCCCGGTGGCCGCGGAACTCGGCGCGGGGATCGTGTGCAGTCACACCGGTGGCGCGATACCGCGCACGCGCCCGCATCGGGTCCGCTACGCCGATGTGGTGGCGGAGGTGACCGAGACGGTGGTGCGCGCCGCCGAGCGGGCGCGGGCGGCGGGTGTGCGCGCCGATTCGATCCTGATCGACCCGACGCACGACTTCGGCAAGAACACCTACCACGGACTCGCCCTGTTGCGCGGAGTCGACGTTCTTGTAAATACCGGATGGCCGGTGCTGATGGCACTGAGCAACAAGGATTTCATCGGGGAGACTTTAGGTGTCGATCTGTCCGAACGGTTGGAGGGCACGTTGGCGGCGACAGCGTGGTCGGCCGCGGCGGGAGCCCGTGTTTTCCGAGTTCACGAAGTCGCCGCGACCCGGCGGGTGGTGGACATGATCGCCGCGATCCAGGGCATCCGGCCCCCCGCACGAACTCTGCGAGGTCTGGTATGAGCATCCACCGCGAACCCGCGTGGGCGACCACGAATACCTTCGACAATCCCGATTGGACGGTGGACGAACTCGTCGCCGCCAAGAACGGGCGCACCGTCTCGGTGGTGCTGCCCGCGCTCGACGAGGAACGCACCGTCGGCGATGTGGTGGCCAGCATCCGGCCGCTGCTCGGCACACTGGTGGACGAACTGGTCGTGCTCGACTCCGGTTCCACCGACGCCACCGCCGAACGCGCCGCCGCGGCGGGCGCCGAGGTCTTCAGCCGCGAACAGGCCGTGCCCGAACTCGAGCCCGCGCCGGGCAAGGGCGAGGTGCTGTGGCGTTCGCTGGCGGTGACCAGCGGCGACCTGATCGCCTTCGTCGATTCCGATCTCATCGATCCCGATCCGGCCTTCGTGCCGAAACTGCTCGGCCCGCTGCTGACGGTCGAGAACATGCACCTGGTGAAGGCGTACTACCGGCGTCCGCTGCGCCAGGGCGATTCGGTGGACGCGCACGGCGGCGGCCGGGTCACCGAACTGGTCGCGCGCCCGCTGCTCGCCGCGCTGCGCCCGGAGCTGTGTCACGTCCTGCAACCGCTCGGCGGCGAATACGCGGGCACGAGAGAACTGCTGACGTCGGTGCCGTTCGCCCCCGGCTACGGCGTCGAGATCGGCCTGCTGCTCGACACCTACGACCGTCTCGGCCTCGACGCCATCGGCCAGGTGAACCTCGGAGTGCGCACCCACCGCAACCGCCCGCTGGCCGACTTGGGCGTCATGAGCCGCCAGATCCTCGGCACGGTACTCGGCCGCAGCGGCGTCCATGACTCGGGCGCGGCACTGACCCAGTTCCCCCTGATCGGCGACGCGTTCACCGCGCACAGCACCGAAGTGTCGCTCTCCGACCGCCCACCGATGAACACCCTGCGCCCGACCCGCGTAGCCGCCTGAACGCACGAGCGGGTCGACGCGACGACGTGCCCGAAGCCGCACGCGTCCGTCGACCTCGAGCGCTCGTGACCACGACCGGTTGCCCATCGGCGGCCCCGCTTCGAGCAGGCGTCGGCCCGGCAATCGAGCATCAGCCCATCGCGACGCCGCGCGATCCTCAGCCCTTCGGCAGGCGTGCGGCCGCCACGTCGGCGGGATAGCCGTCGTAGGCAGGTACATAGCCTTCGGCGCGACCTTTCAGCACGTAAAGGGTGCTCGTGTCGTCGGTTTCGTATCCCTGCTTGCGCAGTTCGACCTTGCGGCTCTTGAAGGTCGAGGTCTGTTCGAGTGCGTCGACCACCCGGACGAACAGCGGTACGGCATACGAGGGCAGCCGGTCGTAGGCGGCGCCCGCGAGCGCCTTGCCGTCGAATTCGACACCGTCACGCAGGGTCACCGCTGCCATGCCCGCTTTGCCATCGGCGCCGGGGATTTCGACGCCGAACACGACGGCGTGCTCGATGGCCCGGTCGCCGGTGAGCGCGCCCTCGACTTCGGTGGTCGCGACGTTCTCGCCCTTCCAGCGGAAGGTGTCGCCGAGCCGGTCGACGAAGGCGATATGCCACCAGCCTTGGTCGCGGACCAGATCGCCGGTGTCGAACCAGGTGTCGCCCGCGCGGAACGCGTCGCGCACCAGTTTGGATTCGGTGGCCTCGGCGTCGGTGTAGCCGTCGAAGGGTTGACGGCCGGTGACCTTCGCGAGCAGCAGTCCGACGCCACCGGGCCGGACGCGCCGCACCCGGCCGTTCGAATCGCGTGCGGCGCGGCCGGTTTCGTCGTCGTACTCGACTATCGCGTAGGGCAGCGGGCCGAATCCGGCGGTGCGGTCGAGTCCGAACGCGTTGACGAAGGCGACGGGCGCTTCGCTGGCGCCGTAGAACTCGACGACCCGGCCGATGCCGAAGCGTTCGGTGAACTCGTCCCACAGTTCCGGGCGCAGCCCGTTGCCGACCGCCAACCGGACCCGATGCGCGCGATCGGTCGGCTTCGGCGGCTGGTTCAGCAGGTAGCGGCACAGTTCGCCGATGTAGATGAAGGCGGTGGCGCGTTCGCGGACGATCTCGTCCCAGAATCCCGAGGCGGAGAACTTGCGTCCGAGGGCGTAGGTCGCGCCGCTCGCGAGCACCGCGGACAGCGCGACCGTGAGCGCGTTGTTGTGGTACAGCGGCAGGCAGCAATACATGGTGTCGTTGCCGCGCAGGCGAATTCCGAGTCCGCCGAGCCCGGACATGCTCTTGGCCCAGCGCTGGTGGGTCATGACGCTGGCCTTCGGCATGCCGGTGGTGCCCGAGGTGAAGATCAGGAAAGCGCGTTCGCCCGCTGTGATCTCGGCGCAGACCGGCGGATCGGTGTCGTCGGCGTCGGCGGCCGCGGCGACCAACTCGTCGGTGTAGAGGACATCGGACAGCGGTCGCGGCAGCGACCGCAGTGCGTCCTCGCATTCCTCGCCGACCACGTTGAGCACGCTGTCCAACAACCCGAAACTGTGCGCGAGCACCTGATCGCGCTGATTGTGGTTGACGAGCCCCACCGTCGCGCCCAGTTTCACGATCGCCAAAGTCGCCCAGAGGGTTTCGGGACGGTTGGCGGCCAGCACGCCGACCACGTCGCCACGCCGAACCCCGCGCTCGGCAAGCACGTGCGCGAACCGGTTCACCTCGGCATTGGCCCGCGCGTAGGTGTAGGTGCTGCCTTCGAAACGCAGGAACAGTCGGTGCGGATGTCGGTGGGCGTTGCGCTGGAAGAAGAGTCCGATCGAGGCGCGGTCACCGGAGCCGATCAGCATTCCGAGCGCGTTGCGCAGCATCACCGGCGCGTCGAGCGCCATACCTGGCAGCGCCTTCACGATATCGAACAGGCCGACGGTGTCGGCTTTCTCGGAACTCACCGCGCTCGATTCTCCACGCCCGCGGCGGCGGCCAGAGTCGTGAAGGCCGAGGCCAGATCGGTGACCACGGTGATGCGTTCGCGCGCGTGCCGCGACACGAACCCGCGCCGCGACAATTCGTCGACCCACTCCAGCAGACCGGTGTAGAAACCGTCCTGATCCAGCAGCACCACCGGTTTGTCGTGTTGACCGAGATAGCCGCCGGTCCAGGTCTCGAAGAACTCCTCGAGCGTGCCGATGCCGCCGGGCAGGGTCAGGAAGGCGTCGGCGCGATCCTCCATGATCTGTTTGCGCTGGCGCATCGTGTCGGTGACGATCAACTCGTCGGAGTGCACGTCGGCTTCTTCCCTGTGCACCAGGTGTTTCGGGATAACACCGACGGTGCGCGCGCCGCCCGCCCGCGCCGCGGTGGCGACCGCGCCCATCATCGACACGTGACCGCCGCCGGACACCAGACTCCAACCGCGCCTGGCGATTTCGGTGCCGGTGCGGGCCGCGAGCGCGATATGCGCCTGCTCGGCGGTGCTCGCCGAGCAGTACACGCAGAGGGCGAATCCCCTCACCACTGGTCCTCCGTGCCGAGCGCGTCGCGCGCGCCGCCGGATTCGACCGCGGCCGTGACGATCTCGACGATCTCCTCGACACTGTCGGTGACGTGCAGCAGATTCAGGTCTCCCGGCGAGATCTTGCCCGAGGCGCCGAGCGAGTCGCGCAGCCAATCCACAAGTCCGGCCCAATATCTCGTGCCGAACAGGATGATCGGGAAGCGGGTGATCTTGCGGGTCTGCACCAGGGTGAGCGCTTCGAACAGTTCGTCGAGGGTGCCGAATCCGCCGGGGAGACAGACGAATGCCTGCGAATACTTCACGAACATGGTCTTGCGCGCGAAGAAGTACCTGAAATTGATGCCGAGGTCGACCCAGTCGTTGAGGCTCTGCTCGAACGGCAATTCGATGCCGAGTCCGATCGAATAGCCGCCCGCCTCGGACGCCCCGCGGTTGACCGCCTCCATCGCGCCGGGACCGCCGCCGGTGATCACCGCGAATCCGGATCGCGCCAGCGCCGCGCCGATGGCGCGACCCGCCTCGTACTCCGGATGTTCGACCGGTGTGCGCGCGGAACCGAAGACCGCCACCGCGCGCGGCACCTCGGCCAGCGCGCCGAAGCCCTCGACGAACTCGGCCTGGATGCGCAGCACCCGCCAGGGATCGGTGTGCACCCAGTCGCTCGGCTCGTGCCGGTCGAGCAGATTCTGGTCGGCGGTGCCCAGTCCGTCCTTGCGGTCGCGGCGGAACATGATCGGTCCGCGATATTTGGGAGTCGACTTCCGCGAGCTGGCAACCTCGGGGTCGGCGGCGTCGGTAGACATGATCTCCACGCTACCGGGAGCTCCATTGCCGGGGACCGTCCGAGGGGCCAACGCCGGGCGTATTCGCGGCAACACGGCGGGCGCTGGAACGGTTTCAGCGGCCCCCGGTCAGATACGACCGCAACATCGCGGTGACCGCGGTGATCTGGGCCGTCGGTACGTGCTCGTCGCGCTTGTGGGCGAGATTCGGATCGCCGGGGCCGAGGTTCACCGCCGGTATGCCGCGCGCGGCGAAGCGCGACACGTCGGTCCAGCCGTATTTCGCCCGCACACCGCCGCCGCCGTTGGCGCGCACCGAGGCCACGAGATCCGCGGCGGCGGGCGCGGTCAGGCCGGGCAGCGCGCCCGGCGCGGAATCGGTGATCTCGAAGTCCACATCGAGTCCGGCGAATACCGAGCGAACGTGGTCGACGGCCTGATCCACCGAACGGTCGGGGGCGAAACGGAAATTCACATCCACCTCTGCCGCGTCGGGGATCACGTTTCCCGCGACACCGCCGGACACCCGCACCGCCGACAGGCCCTCGCGGTAGCCGCAGCCGTCGATGTCGACCTCGCGCGCCCGGTACTCCGACAGCCGCGCCAGCACCGGCGCCAAGCGGTGAACGGCGTTGTCGCCCAGCCACGACCGGGCCGAATGCGCCCTGACGCCCTTCGTGGTCAATCGCACGCGCAGCGTGCCCTGGCAGCCCGCCTCGATCCAGCCGCCCGACGGCTCACCCAAGATCGCCACGTCACCGGCGAGCCATTCCGGGCGTTCCCGTTCGATCCGGCCGAGTCCGTTGTACTTCGCGGCGATCTCCTCGCCGTCGTAGAAGATCAGCGTGAGATCGCACACGGGCTCGGCGACGGTGGCCGCCAGGTGCAGGAAGACCGCGTCGCCGGATTTCATGTCGACCGTGCCGCAGCCGTACATCACCTCGGCGCCGTCGGCGGCGACCGCCATGCGGCTCGGCACATTGTCGGCGATCGGCACGGTGTCGAGGTGACCGGCGAGGATCACGCGGGTCGGCAGGCCGCGGTCGGTGCGCGCCAGCACCACATTGCCGTCCCTGACCACCTCGAAACCGGTGGTCTGGGTGCGCAGCGCCGCTTCCACGACATCGGTGACGGCCGCCTCGTCGAGCGAGACGCTCGGAATGTCCACCAGTGCGGCGGTCAGGGCGATGGGGTCCTCGCGCAGGTCGATGCTCACCCTGTCACCCTACGGAGGCGCGGTCGGCATCGCGGCATGCGCCGTACTGTGACGCGTTAGCCGCGAGGTGGCCGCACCACACGCGGCGCCGGGTCGGTAACCTCTGTCGACGTGAGCATCAAGGGAGCAGCAGCAGTCGGTATCGCCAACGTCACCGCGGACGGCACCGTCCTCGACACCTGGTACCCGAATCCGGTGCTGGGGGAATTCGACACCACCGGCACCGAGCGACTCGGCGAGATCCCCGAGGAGTTCGCGGCGCTGGTCGGCCCCGACGCGGCGCGCGGCGTCGAGGTGATCGCGGTGCGCACCGAGATCGCCGACCTGTCGAAGGCCCCGGTCGACGCGCACGACGTGTACCTGCGCCTGCATCTGCTCTCGCACCGGCTGGTCCGCCCGCACGAGGTCAGCCTCGACGGACAGTTCGGGCTGCTCAGCAATGTGGTGTGGACCAATCACGGCCCGGCCGCGGTCGAAGGTTTCGAGCAGACCCGCGCGAAGCTGCGGGCGCGCGGGCCGGTCACCGTCTACAGCATCGACAAGTTCCCCCGCATGGTCGACTACGTGGTCCCCACCGGCGTGCGCATCGGCGACGCCGACCGGGTCCGGCTCGGCGCGCACCTGGCCTCCGGCACCACCGTCATGCACGAGGGATTCGTGAACTTCAACGCGGGCACCCTCGGCAACTCCATGATCGAAGGCCGCATCTCGGCAGGCGTCGTGGTCGGCGACGGATCCGATATCGGCGGCGGCTCCTCGACCATGGGCACGCTGTCCGGCGGCGGCACCACCGTGATCTCCATCGGCGAGCGCTCGTTGGTCGGCGCGAACGCAGGCATCGGCATTCCACTGGGCGACGACTGCGTGGTCGAGGCCGGTCTCTACGTCACCGCGGGCACCAAGGTGCGCACCCCCGACGGCACGGTGGTCAAGGCGGCCGAACTCGCGGGCCAGGACAACCTGCTGTTCCGCCGCAATTCCACGACGGGTGCGGTCGAGGTCGTCGCGCGCAAGGGCACCGGCATCGAACTCAACGCCGCGTTGCACGCCAACGACTGATACCGCCGAAGAAGCGATTCCGCTCAGCCGAGCAGTTTCTTCTGCACCTTGCCCATGGCGTTGCGCGGCAGCGCGGGGACCACGCGGACCTCGCGCGGCCGCTTGTGCACCGAGAGTTGCCGCGCCACGTGGTCGATGAGTTCGGCGCCGAACCCTTCGGACACCTCGCCGCGTGCCACGACGAAAGCGACGATGCGCTGACCGAGGTCGTCGTCGGGCAGTCCGACCACGGCGACTTCGGCGACCCCGGGGTGGCCGAGCAGCGCCGTCTCGACCTCGCCCGCGCCGACGCGGTAACCGCCGGATTTGATCAGGTCGACCGATTCGCGCCCGACGATCCGGTGGAATCCGGCGGCGTCGATCGCGGCCACGTCGCCGGTGCGGAACCAGCCGTCCTCGGTCCAGCTCGCGGCGGTCGCCTCGGGCCGATTCAAGTAGCCGTCGAACACCATGGGCCCGGTGACCTGGAGCCCGCCGATGCTCTCACCGTCGTGCGGCACCGGTTCGCCGGATTCGTCGCGCAACCGAGTGCGCACGCCCCGCACCGGCGTGCCGACCCAGCCGGGCCTGCGTTCGCCGTCGGCGCGGGTGGACAGCGTGATCATGGTCTCGCTCATGCCGTAGCGCTCGACCGGAGCCTGCCCGGTGAGTTCGCGCAGTTTCTCGAAGACCGGAACCGGCAGCGGCGCACTGCCCGACACCAGTAGCCGCGCCTTCGACAGCGCACGCGCGGACTCCGGATCCTCCACCACGCGTGACCACACCGTCGGCACCCCGAAATACAGCGTGCCCTCGGCTTGCGCGTAGGCACGCGGCGTGGGTTTGCCGGTGTGCACGAGCCTGCTGCCCACCCGCAGCGGACCGAGCAGGCCGAGGATCAGCCCGTGCACGTGGAACAGCGGAAGTCCGTGCACCAGAGTATCTTTCGCGGTCCATGACCACGCGTCGGCGAGCGCGTCCAAGCCCGCCGCGATGGCGCCGCGCGACAGCACGACCCCTTTGGGCGGGCCGGTGGTGCCGGAGGTGTAGAGCACGAAAGCCGGTGCGGCGGCGTCCGGTTCGGGATAGGTGTGCCAGGACCGCGCGTGCTTGCGCACCGGGACCACCGGCAGCGCCGCACCGTCGGGCGCGGGCCCGAGCCAGGCTTGCGCACCGGAGTCGGCGAGGATGTGCTCGAGTTCGGCGGCGCCCGAATCCGGCGGCACCGGAACCACTGTCACCCCCGCGATCAGACACCCCACCACCGCGAGCACCGTGGAAACGGTCGGCGCGGCGAGCACCGCGACCCGCTCCGCGCGCGCGACGCGTTCGGCGACCGAGGTGGCCGCGCCGAGCAGATCACCGCGCGAAAGCGCGACCCCCTCGACGGTGACGGCATCGGGCAGGTCGTCCCCCGCGGCGACGGCGAGCGGATTGAGGGATCGCAGCAGCGGCGACGGACCGTACGGCATTCGCCCACGCTACTTCCCCGCGCCACGCACCCCGTTCACGGGTCGCCCACGCACCGCCCGTTCGGCTCGTCGCCCATCCATCGAACCGAGATGCAGGCCCATTGACCGAACCCGTACCGCGCCACCGAACCGAGTTTGCGCTAATCGGTCGGACCGAGGTCGCGCTGGCCGGTCGAACCGAAGTCACACCCCACCAACCGAACACACGCCGCTGCCGACCAGCCGGCAGGGGCGATATCACGCCGCGAACCGAATCCGTTTCGCGCTCGCCGACCGGGCCGCAGTCGCGTCCCTCAACCGAACCGGCGCAGAGATCGCCGCACGAGTGCCGGGTCCGCGGCGGGAACGCCGGTTGACACCTCATAGAGACAGTGAGACGGTTAGTGCATATCCTTCTCAGAGACGAGAAACGGGGATCGATGATGACCAGCCCAGCGCGTACAACCGCGGCCGCCGAGCAGTTCGACGCCGGAGCGCACATGGACGGGTCGGCGCCCTTCTTCGGCGCCGCCGCGAACATCATCATGCAGCTCAGCGCGCCGCCGGTGGGGCACGGGGTCGTGGAGAGTCCGGTGGAGAGCGGCAATCTGATGCTGCATCCGATCAAGCGGACCCGAACCACCCTCACCTACCTCGCCGTCGCCATGCTCGGAAACGACGCGGACCGCGCGGCGTATCGCGCGGCCGTCGACACCGCGCACCGGTCGGTGCGCTCGGGACCGTCGAGTCCGGTGAAATACAACGCCTTCGATCCGAAACTGCAACTGTGGGTGGCGGCCTGCCTCTACTGGGGCGCGCGCGACCTGCACGAACGCATGCACGGACCGACGGACCCCGCCACCGCCGACGCCTTCTACCGCTACGCCGAACGCCTCGGCAGCACCCTCCAGATGCCCCCGTCCATGTGGCCCGCCGACCGCGCCGCCTTCGACCGCTACTGGACCGAGCACATCGCCGAGGTCAGAATCGACCCGCCGGTGCGGGCGATGCTCGACGACATCGTCGACCTGAAGATGTTCCCGTGGCCGGTGCGGGCGAGCCTCGCCCCGTTCCACCGCTGGATCACCGCGGGTATGCTGCCCGAGCCGTTGCGCGCCCAGATGGGCATGAGCTGGAGCGAGCGCGACGACCGCATGCTGGCCCGACTGCTCACCACCGTCGGCAGCGTCGAAGCGCGCCTGCCGAAGCAGCTGCGAAGCCTGCCTTCCTACGCCCTGCTCTGGGACATGCGCCTACGACGACGACTCGGCCTGCGCATGGTCTAGATCATCCCCGGCTGGATCACGCGGAAGGAGACGACGATGTGGTCGCGGGCGAAGCGCCGGATCGCGTCGTCGTCGCCGAGCGGGATGACGGTCTGCGGCGTGAGGGCGAGGGAGACGGCGGTGCGGGCGATCATTTCGGCGAGCGGTTCGGGATCGTAGGCGGGTAGTTTGCCTTCGCGCTGCAGTCGGGTCACGAATTCGGCCAGGTAGTCGCGGCCCAGTTCGATGATGGGCGCGCCGCGGGTGGTGAGGAACGGCAGCACCAGTTCGGGTTCGGTGGCGAGCAGCCGGTGCACGAGTTCGTTGCCGCGCAAGCCGTTGATGAAGGCGGCGAACAGTTCGACGATCTGATCCTGGGCGGTGGCGTCGCGATCGACCTGGCGTTGCAGTACGGCGTCGACCTCGTCGATGAAATCGCGGGTCTGGCGCAGCGCGACGGCCTGGATGAGATCGGATTTGCTCGCGAAACGGCGGTAGAGGGTGGCCAGCGACAGCCCGCAGCGGCGCGCGACCTCGACCATGCTGGTGCGTTTGATGCCGAAGTCGAGAAAGGCGAGCAGCGCGGCGTCGAGGACGCGCGACTGGTGCCGATCGGCGGTGTTCGCGCTGCGTACCAGCGGCAGCAGCTTCGTCAGCCTGGACATATCTCCGACCCCGTCCACTCGAGCAGCGAAACGATGATGCAGTAAGCATCGCATAGCTTCACTGTCCGCCGGGATCCGCCCGCTTGACGACCCGACGACACGATGAGAGTGTTTGTTGTAAACCTTCTCAAATTTCGTCATCACCGACGCACGAAAGACGAGGTCCGATGACAGTGCCACTTCGCGCGACGACGCCCGAGGATGCGTCACCCAGCGCGGCAACATCGAAAACGGCGCTCGGAACCTGCCGCTACGGAACCGTCGACGACTTCGCCGTGGACGAATTCTGGACCGGAGTCGCCGCCTTCCTCGGCGGCACCGCCAACGTCATCATGCAGCTGAGCCTGCGCCCGGTCGCCTACGGCGTGATGGAGAGCCCCGTCGAATCCGGCCGCATCACCGAACACCCGTGGAAGCGGCTGCGCACGACCCTCACCTACCTCTCCGTCGCGATGATGGGCACCGAACGGGACAAGAAGGTCTACACCGACGCCGTCAACGGCTCGCACCGGCAGGTGCGCTCCACCGCCGACAGCCCGGTCGAATACAACGCCTTCGACCCGCGCCTGCAACTGTGGGTGGCCGCCTGCCTCTACTGGGGCATCATCGACCTCGAGGAACGGCTGAACGGGCCGATGGACGAGGCCACCCAGGATGTCTTCTACCAGTACTCCCACCGCCTCGGCACCACCTTGCAGATGCGACGCGACATGTGGCCCGCCGACCGCGCCGCCTTCGCGGAGTACTGGAACGCCGAGCTCGCCACAAAATACATCGATGACCGCACCAGGGAGTTCTTCTACGACCTCATCGACCTGAAGATGGTCGCCAAGCCGCTGCGGATCTTCGCCCCGGTACAGCGCTTCTTCGTGACCGGCCTGCTGCCGCGCCCGCTGCGCGAGCAGATGAGGCTGGACTGGACACCGTGGAACGACCAGGTCATGAACGTGATGCTGCGGGCGACCGGCGCGATGTACCGGCTACTTCCCAAGCACGCCAGACTCTTTCCCTTCAACGCCTTCCTGTGGGATATGCGCGCGCGTCACCTGCTCGGCAAGCCGCTGGTCTGATCACCCGCGATTGACCAGCGCGCGCAGGAAGAACGTCAGGTTGGCCGGCCGCTCGGCCAACCTGCGGGTCAGATAGCCGTACCACTCCTCGCCGTAGGGGATGTAGACCCGCATCCCGTACCCGGCGTCGGTCAGGCGCCGCTGTTCGGCGTCACGCACGCCGAACAGCATCTGATATTCGAAAGCGTGAGCGGCGCGGCCGGATTCGACGGCCATGGCCTCGGCCGCCACGATCGCCACCGGATCGTGGGAGGCCACCATCGGATAGCCCTGTCCGCGCATCAACGTCTCCAGGCAACGCAGATACGAGTCGGTGACCTCGCGCGCGTGCTGGAACGCGACCCGCTGCGGCTCCCGGTAGGCGCCCTTGCACAGCCGCACCCGAGACCCGGGACCGGCGAACTCGGCGCAGTCGGCCTCGGTGCGTCGCAGATACGCCTGCAGCACCGTGCCGAGCCACGGGAATTCCGGGCGCAGCGCGCGCACCGTCGCCAAGGTGGCGTCGGTGGTGGTGTGATCCTCCGCGTCGACGGTCACCCACACCCCGGCCGCAGCCGCCGCGACACACAGCGCGCGCAGATTCTCGGTGGCGACCGCAGGACCCGCAACGGGCAGCGCCTGCCCGAGCGCCGACAACTTCACCGACACCTCCACCGGCGCGGCCTCGGTCCCGGCGAGCCCGGGACGCGGCAACGCGGCCAGATCCTTTATCAGCGAGAGATATTCGGCCACCGTGGCATCCGCATGCGCCCGGTCGGTGGTGTTCTCACCGAGGAAGTCGACGCTGATCATGCGACCGGAACCGAGCAGTTCCTCGGCCACCGGCGACAGCTGCGACCGGTCCTCCCCCGCCACGAACCGGCGCACGATATCGGCCGTGACCGGCGTCCCGGTGAGCACCCGCTTCATGCGCGGCGACCCGGCGGCGGCGAGTATCACCGGCCGCAGCGGATTCACCATCTGACCTGCTTCGATGCGCGCACGTCCGCCTCGCTCACGTGTCCATGTGGGGGTATCGGTGGTCGACCGGCGGCACGAAGGTCTCCTTGATGGTGCGCGGCGCCACCCAGCGCAGCAGGTTCAGCGGCGAGCCCGCCTTGTCGTCGGTGCCGGAGGCGCGCGCGCCGCCGAAAGGCTGCTGACCGACCACCGCGCCGGTCGGCTTGTCGTTGACGTAGAAGTTGCCCGCCGCGAAACGCAGTGCGGCACTTGCCTGTTCGACGGCGTGGCGATCCTGGGCGAAAACGGCGCCGGTGAGCCCGTACGGCGCGGCCGACTCCACCTCGGCCAGCATCGCGGCGTAGGAACCGGGTTCGGCGTCGTCGTAGACGTGGATCGACAGGATCGGGCCGAAATACTCGGTGGTGAACGACTGGTCGCGCGGATCGTCGACGAGCAGCACGGTCGGTCGCACGAACCAGCCTTCGGCATCGTCGTAGGCGCCGCCCACCGGAATGGTGATGCCCGCGTCGCGTGCGCGTTCGATGGCGGCCACGTTCTTGTCGTAGGCGCGCCGGTCGATGAGCGCGCCGCCGAAATTCGACAGGTCCGCGATATCGCCGTATGCCAGATGCGCTGTCGTGTCCAGGAATTCGTCACCGATGACCCGCCAGACCGAGCGCGCGACATAGGCGCGCGAAGCCGCCGAACACTTCTGCCCCTGATACTCGTAGGCGCCGCGGATCAGCGCGGTGCGCAAAGCGTCGGGATCGGCGGACGGGTGTGCGACGATGAAATCCTTGCCGCCGGTCTCCCCCACCAGCCTCGGATAGCCGTGGTAGCGGCCGATATTCGCGCCGACCTGCTGCCACAGGTACTGGAAGGTGGCGGTGGAGCCGGTGAAGTGGATGCCCGCCAGCCGCGGGTCGGCGAGCGCCACCTCGGAAACCGCGACGCCGTCACCGGTCACCATATTGATCACACCGGGCGGCAGACCCGCCGCCTCCAGCAACCGCACGGTGTAGAACGCCGCGAGAGTCTGGGTCGGCGACGGTTTCCACACCACCGTATTGCCCATCAGGGCGGGCGCGGTCGGCAGATTGCCCGCGATCGCGGTGAAGTTGAACGGCGTGATCGCGTAGACGAAACCCTCCAGTGGGCGATAGTCCATGCGATTCCACACGCCAGGACTCGACTGCGGCTGCTGCGCCAGGATGTCACGGGCGAAGGCCACATTGAACCGCCAGAAATCGACCAGCTCGCACGGCGCGTCGACCTCGGCCTGAATCGCCGACTTGGACTGCCCGAGCATGGTCGCGGCGGCCAGCGTCTCCCGCCACGGACCGGCCAGCAGGTCGGCGGCGCGCAACAGGATCGCGGCGCGTTCGTCGAAGGGCAGCGCGCGCCAACCGGGAGCGGCCGCCTGAGCCGCCTCGATCGCGCCGCGCGCTTCGGAATGAGTGGTATCGGTGTAGGTCCCCAGAACATGGCTGTGCCGGTGCGGAGCGACGATATCGTGCCGCTCACCGATCCCAGGCCGATGCTTCCCGCCGATGACCAGCGGGACATCGACGGATTCGGCGGAGATGCGGTCGAGCTCGGCGAGCAGCAGTTCGCGCTCCCGGCTGCCGGGCGCATACGTGTGCACCGGCTCGTTCGCCGGGGTGGGGACAACCGTGACAGCGTCCATACCCCAGGCTAGCTCCGCGCACCGCCCGCGTCTCGGCGATGAGGCAGCGTGTCGATGGCGACCGCGTGTCAGAACGGGGCCTGCCGCCACCACTCGTCGCGCGTCTGTTCGAAGGTGTGGCCGGGCCAGGAGACCTCGACCAGGACCTCGCTCAGACCCGGTGCGATCCAGGCATGGGTGGCCAGGGTGAACGGTGCGTCGGCAGCCGTCGGCCGGTAGAGCAGCAGGTCGCCGGTCTTGGAGAAGTCGCGTTCCCCGACCCGCGAAGCATGAGCGTCGAGATACGCCTCGACTTCGTTGAAATGGCTGTACTCGGTGAACCACACGGTCACACCGTCGGGATCGGTGCAGATGATCTGCTTCAGCGGAATCGGGTCACCCGCCTGCGCGACCACCGTGCCCGCGGCCGAGCAGCGCGCGCCGCGCCACCCGGCGCCTGCCGGATCGGACGGGATGATCTGCGGAAAACGCACCGCTATCGAGTGCTGCGCGCCCCACGGCGGCGCTGACCTCGGCGGCGGTTTGCGGACGAACTTCCAGTAGACACCGGCTACCCCGACAAGACCGACCGCGAGCACGGCCAGCACAAGCAACAGCACCGAGAAGGTCCGCCACCCCGAGGAGACCTGCCGCGAACGGGCGACGTGCGGCGCCCCGACGGGTCGGGCGGGCGGCGGTGCGGGAAAGCGCGGCATCGCGTGCGATGGCGGCGTGTATGCCGATTCCACCCTGGTGGGCGGCGGCGGTGCGACACCGGCAGGAGCGGTGGTGTGTGGTGCACGCGCGGGGGCCGATGCGGAGCTGGAAGCCGGCGAATTCCAGCCGTGCGCGACATTCTCGCCGACCTCCGCATCTGCGCCGAGGCGAGTACTTCCGGCAGGCCCGGTAATCCCGAGTCCCACGCTTCCCGTCGGCTCCGGAAGTCCGCCAGGCCCGACGCGACCGTTCCCGCTGCGCTCCCTGGCTGTATCGAGCCCCACTGTGCCCCCGAGCCCGGTGTGCGCACCGAAGCCTGTGCTGTCGCTCAGGGCCGCCTTCGCGGCAGCCGCGAATTCGAGGCAGCTCTCGAACCGCTGCTCAGGCTGCTTGCCCATGGCTCGGGCGATCACCGCGTCGATCGCGGGCGGCAGGTACGGCACCCGTGCGGTGACGTTGGGCACCGGGTTGGTGAGGTGGGCGGCCACCACCGCGCCTGGATTGGTCGCGGTGAACGGTGCGGAGCCGGTGAGCAGGGTGAACAGGGTGCAGCCGAGTGCGTACTGGTCGGCGCGGTGGTCGACCGGTTCGCCCGAAAGTTGTTCCGGGGACGCGTAGGCCAGGGTCGCGAGGAACTCGCCGGTTCTGGTCAACTGGTGCCGGTCGTCGCGCAGGCGCGCGATGCCGAAGTCGCCCAACAGGACTCGGTCGCCCTCGCGGCCCGCGGTGATGAGGATGTTGGCAGGCTTCACATCCCGGTGCAGCACCCCGCGTTCGTGCGCGTGATCGAGGGCGTCGGCGGTCTGGGTGACTATGCCGAGCGCACGCGCCGGATCGAGCGTGACACCGGCGAACGAGGACGCGTCGATGCCATCGACGTACTGCATGGAGATCCACAGCTGACCGTGCTCGGCGCCGCAGTCGAGCACCGAGACGATATGCGGATGGTCAAGGCGCGCCGCGACATCGGCCTCGCGTTCGAACCTGCGCCGCACCTCCTCGTCGGCGTACAGGTCCTTCGCGAGCAGCTTCAACGCGACCCGGCGCGGCAACCGAGGATGCGCGGCGAGATACACCGTGCCCATGCCGCCGCTGCCGAGTACGCCCTCGATCCGGTAGCCCGCGAACACCTCGCCGACCACGAGCCCCGCCCCTCGCATCAGAAAACCCTTCCCGCCGAACACTCGTCGCACAGTCTGCCATTCACGGCCTGCGACGGGTCAGGGTGTGGTGAGCCGTTCGGCCGCGGCGGCGATCCGCTCGTCGGTGGCGGTCAACGCGATCCGCACGTGTTCGGTACCGGTCGGGCCGTAGAAATCGCCGGGCGCCACCAGGATTCCGCGTTCGGCGAACCAGTCGAGGGTGACGCGGCAGTTCTCGCCGCGCGTCGACCACAGGTACAGGCCCGCCTCGGAGTGGTCGATGCGGAAACCCGCCGCGATCAGCGCGCCGCGCAGGATCTCCCGGCGCGCCCGATACCGTTCGCGCTGCCGCGCCTCGTGGGCGTCGTCGCCGAGCGCGGCCGTCATCGCCGACTGCACCGGGAACGGCACGATCATGCCCGAATGTTTGCGCACCTCGAGCAGTTCGGCGACCAGTTCGGGATCGCCCGCGACGAAGCCGGCGCGGTAACTGGCCAGATTGGAGGTCTTCGACAGCGAATGCACGGCGAGCAAGCCGGTATGGTCGCCGTCACACACCTCGGGGTCGAGCAGCGACAGCGCGCGGCCCTCCCAGCTCAAGCCGAGATAGCACTCGTCGGAGGCGACGATCGCGCCGCGTTCGCGGGCGAAGGCCACCACCTTGCGAAGGTGTTCGACGCCGAGCACCTTGCCCGTCGGATTGGACGGCGAGTTCACGTAGATCAGCGCGGGATCGCGCGGGCCGAGCCGGGTGAGCCCGTCGGCGCGCAGCAATTCCGTACCCGCGAGCAGCGCGCCCACCTCGTAGGTCGGGTAGGCGACCTCGGGAATGACCACGAGGTCGGCGGCGCCGAGACCGAGCAGCCTCGGCAGGCCCGCGATCAACTCCTTGGTGCCGATCACGGGCAGCACCGCGGCCGGATCGACGCCGGTGATGCCGTAGCGGCGCTTCAACGCGTCGACGGCGGCGGTGCGCAGTTCGACGGTGCCGTGCGTGGTCGGATAGCCGGGCACTTCCGCGACCGCGCTCAACGCCGTGCGAATCAGCGGATCCACCGGGTCGACGGGTGTGCCGACGGACAGGTCGACGATCCCACCCGGATGCGCCGCGGCCGCGGCTTTGGCTCCCGCGATGGTGTCCCACGGGAAATCGGGTAGCAGGCTGCTGACCCGCGCGCGTGCTGTCACGCGCTCACTCACCCATCGGGGGGAGTTCTTTGATGAACGGTGGGTCGTAATCCACCTTGCCGACCTTGGTGGCGCCGCCGGGCGAGCCGAGTTCGTCGAAGAAGTCGACATTGGCGTTCACGTAACCGCCCCACTGATCCGGGGTGTCGTCTTCGTAGAAGATGGCCTCCACCGGGCACACGGGCTCACATGCACCACAGTCAACGCACTCGTCGGGATGGATGTAGAGCATGCGGCCACCCTCGTAGATGCAGTCCACGGGGCATTCCTCGATGCATGCCTTGTCCTTCACGTCAACGCACGGTTCAGCGATGATGTACGGCACTGCCGCTCTCCTAGTCTGTCCTCACCTGCGGGAATGGTCCGCCTGCGAAACCCTATCCCGGCACCCCGCGCCACTACCGGTCAGCCTGCCCTAACTTTCCCAGCTCCGCCCCCGGTAGATCCAGCGCCGGACCGGTCCGCCGACTTCGCCGCGACCACCCCCGATCCTAGTGCCGCCCCACGCGATCCGCCCTCCCCGGTGCTCGCGCACCCCCACCGCACTGCCCTCGCACCCACGACTCAAACCGGCGGCGCGATCTCCAGCTCCGACCACAGCAGTTCGAGCGGGAACGGATCGGTGACCGTCACCGCCACCGATCCCATGTCGCGATGGGTGGTGCCGACGTGGGTGTACGGCCCCCGCCGGTCCGAGAGCGCGTACCGCTCGATGGTGAGCGCGCCGACCTTGTCGAAACTCACCAGCCAATAGTGCGGGATGCCCGCGTCCGCGTAATCGCTCATCTTGTGCACCCGGTCCCTGCGCTCGGACCACGTGGACAGCACCTCGACGACGATCACGCAGTGCTCGGCCGTCAACTGCTCGGTGTCGGGCAGACACCGGTGCAGTACCGCGTCGGGTTTGCGTGCGGTCGGCGGCACCTCCCAGAGCAACACGTCGACCTCGGTGTTGGTCTCGTAGCAGGACCCGCCGCCGCTGCCGCGCATTTCGGCCACCGCGACCCGCTCCAACGCCAACGACAGCCTGGTGCCGACCTTCTGATGGTCGCGACCGCGCTGCTCCCTCGGCACAACGAACCCGTCGACGATCTCGAGATCGCGCCGGATATCCGGCTCGATCTCGAGGAAGGTCGCCCAATCGATCGGCGTTGGTTGCGGCGCCTGCCAGCTGACGGTCACGACCAGATCGTAGCCGCGGGCGGGCAGGCGGTCGGTCAGCCCGCGGCGAGGGGGATGGGGTGGTTGGTGCGGTCGACTCGGCCGTAGACGGTGGTGCGTTCGCGGACCGGGCGGCCGATGCCTTCGGCGATGTCGTGGAGGTCGGCTACGGTCTTGGCGGAGCCGTGCTGGGAGCCCGCCATGCGGGAGATGGTCTCCTCCATCAGGGTGCCGCCGAGGTCGTTGGCGCCGCCCTGGAGCATGGTTCGGGTGCCCGCGGTGCCGAGTTTGACCCAGCTGGTCTGGATGTTGCCGATGCGGCCGTGCAGCATGATGCGGGACAGGGCGTGGGCGGCGCGGTTGTCGCGGATGGTCGGGCCGGGGCGCGCCGCGCCCGCCAGGTAGAGCGGGGCGCTCTGGTGCACGAAGGGCAGCAGCACGAATTCGGTGAAACCGCCTGTCCGGTCCTGGATTCCGCGGATCACCCGCAGGTGGCCGACCCAGTGTTTCGGACTGTCCACATGCCCGTACATCATGGTCGAACTCGACCGCAGGCCCACCTGGTGCGCGGTGGTGATGACCTCGATCCACGCCGATGCGGGCAACTTGCCCTTGGTGAGCACCCAGCGCACCTCGTCGTCGAGGATCTCGGCGGCGGTGCCGGGAATGGTGTCGAGACCGGCCTCCTTCAACGCGACCAGCCAGTCGCGGACGCTCTGCCCGCCGCGCGAGGCGCCGTTCACGATCTCCATCGGGCTGAACGCGTGCACGTGCATCGACGGCACCCGCCGCTTCACCGCGCGCACCAGGTCGGCGTAACCGGTGACCGGCAGATCCGGGTCGATGCCGCCCTGCATACAGACCTCGGTCGCCCCGTCGACGTGCGCCTCCCACGCCCGGTCCGCGACCTCCTCGGTGCTGAGGGTGAACGCGTCGGCGTCGCCCTTGCGCTGGGCGAACGCGCAGAACCGGCAGCCGGTGTAGCAGATGTTGGTGAAGTTGATATTGCGGTTCACCACGTAGGTGACCTCGTCGCCGGACACCTCGCGCCGCAACCGGTCGGCCAGCGCGACCACGGCCTCCAGATCGGTGCCGTCGGCGGTGGCCAACGCCAGGTACTCCGCGTCGGACAGCCCGGCCGGATCCTTCTCCGCCGAGCGCAGCGCGGCGAGCACGTCGGCGTCCAGCCGTTCGGGTGCCGCGCTGACCAGGTCGCGGGCCTGCTCGCGAATGGTGTCCCAGTCGCCGAACGCGCCGACCACTTCCTGCCCGAGACCCGAATCGCTGCGGCTCTCGGTATTGCGTCCGGTGATGTCGATGTCGGTGTTCAGGTCGACGCGTCCCGCCGACTCCCACGACTCGTCGGGCTCCTGCCAGGGCAGGCCGACCGGGATCGCGTCGGGATCCGCCAGCCCGGTCGCCGGATCGGTGAGCGCCGCGACGTGCGCGCCGATCCTCGGGTCGATCCACGGACTGCCTGCGCGCACATACTTCGGATGCGCCGAGGTCCGCTCGACCAGTTCGTAGCCCGCGGCTTCGGTGATCGTGCGCAAGGTGTCCAGATTCGGCCACGGCCGTTCGGGATTCACGTGATCGGGGGTCACCGGCGAGACACCGCCCCAGTCGTCGATACCGGCGTCGATCAGCGCGCGGCACTCCTGTTCGGACACCAGATTCGGCGGCGCCTGCACCGGCACGTCGGGGCCGAGCAGCAGCCTTGTCACCGCGATGGTCGCGCGGAATTCCTCGAGTCCGGCGTCGGGGACATCGCGCATGGCGGTGTCGTCCTTGGCCCGGAAATTCTGGATGATGACTTCCTGGATGTGTCCGAACGCCTTGTGCTGCTTGCGAATCGCCATGATGGAATCGGCGCGCTCGGCGACGGTCTCACCGATGCCGACCAGGATTCCGGTGGTGTAGGGCACCGAGAGCCGACCGGCGTCGGTGATGGCGCGCAGCCGCACCGCCGGATCCTTGTCGGGGCTGCCGAAATGGCATTCGCCCTTCTCGGTGAACAGCCGCGACGACGTGGTCTCGAGCATCATGCCCATCGACTGCGCGACCGGCTTGAGCCGCGAGATCTCCTCCCAGCTCATGACGCCCGGATTCAGGTGCGGGAGCAGGCCCGTCTCCTCGAGCACGAGGATCGAGACCGCGCGCAGGTAGTCGAGGGTGGAGTCGTAGCCGCGCTCGTCGAGCCAGCGCGCCGCCTCCGGCCAGCGGTCCTCGGGCCGGTCACCCAGCGTGAACAGCGCTTCCTTGCAGCCGAGGGCCGCGCCCGCGCGCGCGATCTCGAGCACCTCGTCGGGTTCGAGGAACATGCCCTTGCCCTCGGCGCGCAGCTTGCCAGGCACGGTGACGAACGTGCAGTAGTGACATTTGTCCCGGCACAGCCTGGTCAACGGGATGAAGACATTGCGGGAATAGCTGATGGTCCTCGGGCGGCCCGCGGACTCGAGTCCGGCGTCGCGCACCCTGGCGGCGCTGCGGCACAGGTCGAGCAGGTCCGCGCCGCGCGCGTGCAGCAGCACGGCGGCCTCGTCGGCGTTCAACGTGACACCGTCGCGCGCGCGACGCAAGGCACGGCGCATGGCCGACGGCGTTGGCGGTGCCGGAGGAACAGTCGGTGTCGCTAGCTCGGTCACGCTCTCGATCATGCGCTACCCATCCTCTGCTGTCTCCCTCCAGTACACCCGCACGGCCGCACGAGCGATCCGGCGGCGGCCACGACGACGCGCACCGTAGGACGGCCGCGCGCGAAGGCGCGGCCTCTGCGCACAACTTCGCGGCGGCACGGGGTTATTCCGCCGCCGCGAGACTTCCCTACCGACGGTGTCGCGCGAGCGTGTGCTCCGTCACAATCGTGGGCGCGGTCCGGTTCGTGCCACGATGACAGGCATGTCGCAACCGCGCACCATCCTGGCCGATCCGGCGTGGCGGCCGAGCCCGAGGGCGAAACTTCTCTGGGCCATGCGGGCGGGTCTGTTCTGGATGATCCCGATCGCGGTCGCGCTGGTCCTCACGATCGTCACCTCGGGCCGGTGGCAGCCGATCACCCTCGCGGTGCTCGTGGCCCTCGGCCTGTTCAACACCGTCGCGGTGCCGTTGTGGCGTTACGCCGTGCACCGCTGGGAGGTCACCGACGACGCGGTGTACACGCGGGTCGGGTGGCTGTCGCAGGCGGGGCGGGTGGCGCCGCTGTCGCGCGTACAGACCGTCGACACCGAACGCGGGCCGCTGGAACGCTGGCTGCGACTCGCGACCGTCACCGTCACCACGGCGTCATCGGCGGGCGCGGTGCGCATCGAAGGACTCGACCTCGCGGTCGCCGAACAGACCGTGACCCGGCTGACCGAGATCGCCGCACTGCACCGCGGGGACGCGACGTGAGCGCCACCGCGCCCGCCGAGGACCTGTGGCAGCGGCTGGACCGGCGAATGTTGTTGGTGCATCCGGTGACCGAGGTGATCAAGTTCATCCCGGTGCTGGTCGGCATGCTCATCCTCGGCAACAGTTTCGGCAACCACGTGTGGGGCCTGCTCCCGCTGGCGCTGATCGTCGCTTTCGCGCTCACCCGCTGGTTCACCACCACCTACCGGATCGGGCCGACCCACGTCGAATTGCGGACCGGCCTGCTCCAACGCCGGAAACTGTCGGTGCCGCGATCCCGAATCCGTTCCGTCGACGTCGAATCCGATCTGCTGCACCGGGTGCTCGGGCTCGCGGTGGTTGTGATCGGCACCGGTCAGCAGGCCGACTCCGGGGAGAAGTTCAAACTCGACTCACTCGATCTGCTGCTGGTCCCCGAACTGCGCGCCGAACTGCTCGCTCATCTGTCGGAAACACCGAAAGCCGTTGACACACCGAAGTTCACCGCCCCGGCCGCAACGCCGCCGGAACGCGAGATCGGGCACTGGCGGGCGAGCTGGGTCCGGTACGCGCCGCTGTCGCTGACCGGTTTCGCGGTGATCGCGCCCATCGCGGGCCTGGCCCTGCAATACGGACTCGGCGAGGTGGTCTTCAACTCCGACGCCGCGCACACCCTCGAGGAAGGCACCGCGGCCCTCATCGCGGTAACCGCCGTCGGGCTGCTCGCCACCATCGTCGCACTGGTCAGCCTCGCCGCATGCACCCGCTACCTCGCCACCTACTACGGCCTGCGCGTCCTGGACAACGGCCGCACCCTGCACCTGCGCTACGGCCTGTTCACCACCCGCCAACTCACCCTCGACCTCGCCCGCTTCCGCGGCGCGACCGTCAACGAACCGCTGCTGCTGCGCTTGGCGGGCGCCGCCGAACTCGAAGCCGTGATGGTCGGCGAGAACGCCCGCCAGAAACTGTTGCCCCAGGCGCCCCGAGCCGCCGTGGAACGCACCCTCACCGAACTACTCGCCTCCCGCGCGGCGATGCCGTTCGCCGACAGCCCGATTCGCGATGCGGGCACCGCGTCGTGGTCGGCCGCGCAGGTCGGCGCACCGAGCACCGCGCCCGACGACCCCTCGCTCCTCCCGCCGTCGACCGATGCCACCGACGACGACACCGCCGGTGAGCGCGGACCGAGCACCGCGTCCGCGGCCCCGGAAGCGGCGGTCGCCGAGAAGTCGCCGATCAGCGTGCAGGGTGCGGTCACGCTGATTCCGCACGGCCCGGCCGCGCGCCGCCGCCGCTATACGCGCGCGCTCACCATGCCGGGGATCGCCGCCTGCGTCCTGCTCGCGCTCCTCGCGTTCGACGTGCCGATCTCGCCGTGGTGGTTGCTCGTATCCGCTGTCGCCGCCCTGCTCGCGCTACCGCTCGCCGAGGATCGGTACCGGGGACTCGGGCACGCCGTCATCCCAGGTACGGCCACCACACCGGCGTGGCTCATCACCCGCTCGGGCTCGCTGGACCGGGACCGCGACTGCCTCGAGGGTCGCGGGATCATCGGCTGGACGGTGAGTCAGTCGTTCTGGCAACGCCGCGCGGGGATCGCGAGCGTGGTCGCCGCCACCGCCGCGGGCAAGAAGCGGTACCTGGTGACAGACCTGCCCCTCGCGGACGCCTACGCCCTCATAGAGGCCGTCACTCCCGGCCTGACCGGCACGCACGAGGCCTGAACTCGGCTCGTTTCGCGAGGACCGGTGTGGCGGACGGGCCTGCCGGGTGTCGCGACGTTGAATGGTCGGCGTGGGCGATACCCCGGAGCCGTCGAAGGTGCTGCCGATCGTCGATCGCCGGGTCCGGCGACTGACGCGCGGGGACAAATTCAGATTGACCGCCGTGGGCGGGCTCGCCGCGCTGTCACTGGACGCGCTGTCGAGCGTGGCCTACGGACCGGAGGCGATCGTGCTGGTCCTGGTCACGGCCGGGGCTTCGGCGATTTCGCTGACGCTGCCGATCGCGGCCGCGATCACCGCGCTGCTGCTGGTACTGGTGCTGTCCTACCGGCAGGTGATCGCCGTGCACCCGGACGGCGGCGGCGCGTACGCGGTGGCGAAACGGCAGCTCGGGCGCGGTGCGGCGCTGCTCGCGGCGGCCAGTCTCGTCGTCGACTACGTCCTGACGGTCGCGGTCAGCCTCTCGGCGGGCGCGGCGAGCCTGGCCAGCGCCTTCCCCGCGCTCGCGGGCGACCTGCTGCCGCTGACCCTCGTCGGACTCGCGGTGCTGACGGCGGTCAACCTGATCGGGGTCGCGGAATCGGCGAAAGTGCTGATGGGGCCTGCGGCGCTGTTCGTCGGGCTCGTCGTCGCCGTCATCGTCGTCGGCCTGACCCGCCCGCGTCCGGTCGCCGTGATCGGCGGCGAGCACACACCGTTCGACCCGGTCGTCGCCATCGGAATCATCCTTGTGCTCAAGGCGTTCGCCGCCGGATGTTCGGCGCTGACCGGTGTGGAGGCCATCGCCAACGCGGTGCCCGCCTTCCGCGAACCGCGCGCTCGACGCGCACAGCACACCGAAGTCGCGCTCGGCCTGCTGCTCGGCGCCCTGCTGCTCGGACTGTCCTGGCTCATCCGCGCGCACGGGGTGCTGCCGCGCGCCGACGTCACCATCCTCGCCCAGCTCAGCGCCGCCGCCTTCGGCACCGGCTGGCTGTTCTACCTCACCAATCTGGCGGTCACCGCAGTGCTCGTGCTGGCCGCGAACACCAGTTTCGGCGGGCTCCCCGTACTGCTGTCACTGCTGGCGAAGGATCGCCGCGTGCCGTCGCTGTTCGCGCTGCGCTCCGAACGACCGGTGTTCCGCTACGGCGTGACCGCGCTCGCCGTGGTCGCCGCGTTGGTGCTCATCGCGGTCGACGCCGAAACCCACCGGCTGCTGCCCGTCTACGCGGTCGGGGTGTTCATCGGATTCACGCTCTGCCAGACGGGGCTGGTCCGGCACTGGTGGCGCGATCGCGGCCCGCGCTGGGTGGCCCGCGCCGCGCTCAACGGTTTCGGCGCGGCGCTCACCGCCGTCGCGGCGCTGGTCCTGCTGATCGAGAAGTTCACCGAAGGCGCGTGGCTGCTCGTCATCATCGTGCCCGCGCTGATCCTGATGTTCGCGCACGTCGAGGACTACTACGGCCGGATCGCCTCGGAACTGCGCCTTGGTCACACGCCGCCGCGGCCCGAGGCGACGCCGGTCGGCCGCGAGCTGGTCGTGGTCCCCGTGGTCGCCATGAGCGAGGTCACCTACCGCGCGCTCACGGCCGCGCTGCGCATGCACGGGGATATCGTCGCGGTCGCCGCCGCCATCGACCCCGCCTCGATCAAACGCCTCAGCGCCCGCTGGAAGGACTGGGACCCTGGCATCCCGCTGGTCGTGCTCCCCTGCCCGCACCGCAGCCTGATCGCCACCCTCGTCGGCTACGTCCGCAAACAGACCGCCGAAGGTTACGCGGTGACCGTCCTGCTCGCCCACGTCGAACCCCGCCGCTGGTGGCACCGACCACTGCACAACCCGCGCGGCCCGGTCCTCACCGCCGCCCTGCGCGCGAGAACCGAAGCGGTCGTCGCCACCCTCGCGATCCGCGTGGACTGAGCGATCGTCCGGGAATCCTCAGGATGCGGACAGGGTGCGGGTGTAGGTGTAGAGCAAGGGTGGGGCGAGGCCGAAGATCAGGAGCAGCAGGGTCGGCCAGTCGCTCAGCAGCATGATGTCGCCGCCGGGGCCGCTGACCGAGCAGGCAAGGAAGCCGAGGGTCCAGGCCAGGACAGGCAGCAAGGCGATGCCGGGGCGGTCGGTGAAGATGCGCATGCCCGCGACCAGCAGGACGTTAACGACACCGGCCACCAGTACGGTCACCGGGAACGGCACGGCGCCGTCGGACGGGCTCGCGGCCAGCGGCGCGGCCAGCACCTCGGCGGGTGCGGGCGCCACAGTGCCACGCCCGAGGTAGACGGGCAGATACAGGACCTCGAAGGCCAGGGTGAACAGTCCGCTCAACACGAGCAGGCCCATCACCGCGACACCGGCGACACCACCGGGGCGTTCCGGCACGACATCGGAGTTCGCGGCGCGTTTGCCGACGGTGGCCGTCACGGCACGGGCGGATAGCCGAGGAGCGTGAGCAGGTGACTCTGCAAGTCGACGAAGGCGTACAGCGTCGACATGTACAGCTCGTGCTGAGCAGGCCAACTCGGTTTCAAACTGTCCACGAACGCCACGATCGCATCCTGGAGATGCCAGTTGTACATACCCGGAGTCTATTCGGGACCCGCCCACCACGGTTCCGGTCGGCACACACCGCGCGACCGAGAGCAGACGTCCTCGAAGCACCGCCACCCCACACAGGCGAACTTCAAGTCGAGCGAAGGTTTGTCGGGCGAAGGATCAAGGCAGCAGCGTGAACGCATTCACGTGCTTGGGCACGATCGCGTGGAAGTGCCGTCGGTCGAGTGTGACGACCTCGTGAGCGTCGAGCCGCTCGGCCACCGCAACCACCGATGAATCAGCAAGCCCGAGTGGGAATCCCCGGTATTGGCGCATGAGTTCGACGATCCGACTCAGATCCGTGTCCCTGATATCCACCTGCACCAGGTCGCCCTCCAGTATCGACTCCACCAGAATGGCTTCGGCTTCGGGGCCGACATACTTGGCGACCAAGTAGCAAGCTTCGGTTACCACGTACGGCGTGACGAGCAATTGATCATCACGTTGCTCGAAGAGTGTCGCGCAACGAACATG
Organism: Nocardia bovistercoris; assembly: GCF_015674855.1. Classification (GTDB taxonomy): domain Bacteria; phylum Actinomycetota; class Actinomycetes; order Mycobacteriales; family Mycobacteriaceae; genus Nocardia; species Nocardia bovistercoris. The sequence goes on from NZ_JADMLG010000002.1 coordinate 529,313, forward strand.
ATCGGGATCGTTGGCGTTCAAATAGGCAACCAACGGCCCCGTATCAACTATCAGCATCGCCCTCGCCGATTTCGGCCCGCATCAGCTCACGCGCGCGTGCACCCAAATCAGTGGCTGGGCCATCTAACGGCCGGAGCACGCGAAAACGCCCACCACCACCCCGGATGAGGCGAAGCGCGTGCTCGCGCAACTCGTCAGCCTGCTCCGGACGCAGGCGGTCGACGAGCTTGTGGAGCTCGCTGTAGTCGTACGCCGCGGTCATAGCGGAGAGTCTACGGCAGCCGGGAAACGAAGGCGTCAACCAATCGAACCCCGACCTTCTCGCACAGCAGGTGCGAATCGCGCCCGGAACGGGACCGCCTGAACGCTCGCCTTCGAAAAGGGACCGCTACAGAATGCGAACAACTCCATTCACCCCGCAAGCGATCCAGCGAACCCACACCAACTGAAGACCCGACATATTGTCGCCACCGACACCACACACCGGCGAACGGACACCGTCGTCCGATAGCGGCGAGACGAGTCGCTACAGGCCCGCCAGAAGATCGTGTTCGCGCCCATCCGAACCGGAAGGTCCGCGCCGACCGCGCACGAGCACGTAGTGTTCCTCGGGCAGCACCGGTTGCACCACATTGTTCGAGAGCGCGAACTCCCGTCCGGACGGCGCCACGGTGACCTGGGTGGCGTGGGCGCGCAGTGCCGCGCGTTTGGCGGACAGCACGTCGGAGACTTCGATCGTCGTGGTCACCGAATGACTCGGGACGCTCGCGAGTTCGTTCGCCGCGGGTAGTCGCCAGCCTTTCGGTAGCGCGCCGGGCAGCCCGTCGACGGTGCGCCGCGCGAGCGCCTCGGTGTGCAGGCGCAGCATGTCGGCGTCGGTGACGGTCCAGTAGAGCTTGGGCGTATCCCAGCCCTGTTCGGCCGCTTCGGCCACCGCCGCGGTCGTGACCTCGTGCGCGCGAATGTGATCGGGATGTCCGTAACCGCCCTTCGGGTCGTACCCGATGACCACGTCGGGCCGTTTCTCGAGCAGGATCGCGGTGAGCGCAGCGACCGCTTCCGCTCCGGAGTGGATGAAGGCGCGCGGGTGCCGCGCGGCCGGAGTACCGGCCATCCCCGAGTCCCGCCAGCGCCCGGCGCCACCGAGGAACAGCGGCAGGTCCGCGTCCAGCGCCGCCAGCGCCCCGGTGAGCTCGAGCACGCGATAGCCGCCGAGTTGGTCGGCCCGATCCGAGGTCAGCCCAGCCCATTCGGCGCCGATGACCTCGCCCTCCTCACCGAGCGTGCAGGTGACCACGGTCACCTGAATGCCGCGTCGTCGGTACAGCGCGATCGTGCCACCCGTGGTGATCGACTCGTCGTCAGGATGAGCGTGGACCAGCAGAATCCCCCCGGTCACCGGATCACCGCCACCCGAACCACTCCGACCAGCGACCGCCCCGAACTCAGCGCGCACAGCTCCACGCCCGGCACCCTACCGCACCCTCACGCACTGGCGATCCACCCCGAAACACAGCCAGCGGAGCGGCTGCCACAAAGCCGCGTCACCCCGCCGAGAGCACGGGGCCAGTGAAGCCGACGCCACGAACCACGACACCCCGCTAGGGACGCCCGTTGGCACGAAGACCGCAACGCCCCAAGCCACGAACACCGCTGCGGAAACCCGCCGCCACAAAGCCGCGACACCCGAGAACACGACGCCAGGGAAGCCGCTGCCACAAAGCCGCGCCCCCACCACGAACACCGTTGGGGACGCCCGCCGCCACAAACGCCGCAACGCCCCAAGCCACGAACACCGCTAGGGACGCCCGCCGCCACAAAGCCGCATGACCTCGGCTACGAACACCGCTAAGGAAGCCGCTGCCACATAGCCGCGTCACCGAAGATGCTGACCTGGATCGCACCGCTCAAGGACGCTCCGTCCACCCTCGGGCCTGCGGCGGCGACCACGTTGTCCTGCACGATCGGCAGCACCGTGGACAACCCCCACAGCACCGGTTCGGCGTCGGCGAGCACCCGGCCCACATCGAGCCCGCGGATCGCTGCCTCGATCGACGGCTGCAATCCGGGATCGCACACCCCCGACAGGTTGCTCGGCGCGCGGCGCGCGATCTCGACCGCGCTGGACGAACCTTCCTCACCGTTACCCGATGCCACCGGCGGGCAACCGAAACGCGAGGCGAGTACGGTCGCCGGGTCCGCGCCCGCGACCTCCCATCCGACGACGGCGTCCACGCCACCACCGACCAACTCGGTGCCGTAGAGCTCGTCACGTGCGAGATTGCGCACACTCGCGTCGATGCCCGCGCTGCGCAACTGGTCGACCGCGGTATTGGCCACCGCGAGCGCCGTCGCGTCGCCGGTCACCGCGCCGATCCTGATCACCAGCGCCTTCCCGTTCTTCGCGATCAGGCGCGGCTGCTGGGCGGGCGAGGTCGGCGAGGCGACCGGCGGCTGCTCGGCCGCGCGCCGATAACCGGCCTCGGCGAGCAGCGCGAACGCCTCGTCGGCGGACGGACGCGGCGGCTGTGTCGGGGCGTAACCGGGATCGGAGGGGGTGAGGATCTGCGCGCGCACCGGTTCCACCCAGCCGCCTGTCTGCGCGCCGACCGTGGCGAGCAGCGCGGGATCGAGCAGCGCGAGCACGCCTTTGCGAATCCGCACGTCGGCTAGATCACCACCGCGCCCGTTGAGCACGAATTGCAGTTCCCGCGCCTGCGGCATGATCGCGGTGCGCACCGACGGAATCGCGGCGAGTTGCGCCTGGGTGGCGATACCGCCGTGCGTCAAGGCCATCTGCGCGTCGCCGGTGCGCAGCGAATCCGCGAGTTGGGCGGGAGTTCCACCGCGCCGCAACAGGATCTGGTCGGGCGCGGCCGGCGTGCCCCAGTACCGGTCGTTGCGCTCCAATTGGATCTCGTCGCGGCCGCGATCCACGTTCTTGATCGCGAACTGTCCGCCCGACACGCGGATCTGCGACCCCCAGCCCTCCTGGAATCCGCTGGGCGAATCCTTGATGAGGTGCGATGGCAGCAGATTCGCGAACAGCGACCGCCACGCCGGATACGGCGCGTTCATGACCACCCGCACGAGTTTGCCGCCGTCGGCGGAGTTCACGTCGGTGATCATCCGGTAGCCCGCGGCGTCGACCGTGCCGGGCTGGGTGATCATCTGCTGCCACAGGAATCGGAAGTCCTCGGCGGCGATCGGCGCGCCGTCGGACCAGTTCGCCTGGTTGCGCAGCGTGTAGGTGATGGTGAACGGCTCCTGCGAGGTCACCTCGGCCGACACGACCAGCGCGGTGTCGTGCACCCAGTCGGTGGCGCCGGGCACCGCCGGATTCGGCACCGGCCGGAACGGGCTCGGCAGCACCATCGAACTGACCGCCGCCGTGGCGGGCGACTGGTCGGCGCGCAGATGCGGATTGAATCCGATGCCGATGTCGTCGATCCCGACCACGACCGTGTGCTTACCCGGTTTGGCCTGGGTGGTCTTCGGACTGTCGGTGCTCTCGATGGGCGGCGGCGGGTTGGCGGCACAGCCTGCGAGGACCGCGGCCACCACCGCGACCGCGGCCAATATCGCCGGTCGTACGCGCCTCGTCGCGCGTCGTCTTGCCCCCGAGCTCACGCTGCGCACTCTATACGGGCCCGGCCGACGCGGGCCATGCGGAAGCAGGTCACGAATCGTCGCCCGAACCCGACGGCCGCGTGCCCCGCCGCCGCCGGCTGCACTGCCTCGCACTACAACGCGGCCCGGTCCCGAGCCTTCCGCCGGGACAGTTCCCGGCCGCGCTCGGTGGCGCCGAGAATCACCTTGCGAACTCTGACCACCTCGGGTGTGACCTCGACGCATTCGTCGGCGGCGCAGAACTCCATCGCGCCCTCCAGGTCGAGTTGCAGCGGCTTGGCGAGTGTCTCCATGACGTCGGCGGTCGAGCTGCGCATATTGGTCAGCTTCTTCTCCCGTGTGACGTTGATGTCGAGATCCTCGGCGCGCGGGTTGAGCCCGACCACGTGGCCTTCGTAGGTGTCGGCGCCGGGCTCGACGAAGAACTGGCCGCGATCGGAGAGCTGGATCATGGCGAACGGCGTCACCGAACCGGCACGGTCGGACACCAGCGACCCGGTGTGCCTGGCCCGGATCTCTCCCGCCCACGGCGCGTAACCGTGCGCGACGGCGTTGGCGATGCCGGTGCCCCTGGTCTCGGTGAGGAAGTCGGTGCGGAACCCGATGAGCCCGCGCGACGGCACGATGAACTCCATCCGCACCCAGCCGGCGGCGTGGTTGTTCATCTGCACCATCTTGCCCTTGCGGGCCGCGAGCAACTGGGTGATGGCACCGAGGTATTCCTCGGGGCAGTCGATGGTCAGTTCCTCGAACGGCTCGTGCACCTTGCCGTCGACCTGCTTGGTCACCACCTGCGGCTTGCCGACGGTGAGTTCGAAGCCTTCGCGGCGCATCTGCTCGACCAGGATGGCCAGCGCGAGTTCGCCTCGGCCCTGCACCTCCCAAGCGTCGGGACGGCCGATGTCGACCACCCGCAGCGAGACGTTGCCGACCAGTTCCTGGTCGAGGCGTGATTTCACCATGCGCGCGGTGAGTTTGTGGCCCTGCACCCGACCGACCAGCGGCGAGGTGTTGGTGCCGATGGTGACCGAGATCGCGGGCTCGTCGACGGTGATGCGGGGCAGCGCGACCGGGTTCTCGATGTCGGCGAGGGTGTCGCCGATCATGATGTCGGCGATGCCCGCGATGGCGACGATGTCACCGGCGACGGCGACCTCGCCCGGCTGGCGTTCCACGCCGACGGTCTGCAGCAGTTCGGTGATCTTGACCTGTTTGACGCCGTCGGCGTGCATCCAGGCGACGTTCTGGCCCTTGCGCAGTTCGCCGTTGTGCACACGAACCAGCGCGAGGCGGCCGAGGAAGGCCGAGGCGTCGAGGTTGGTGACGTGGGCTTGCAGCGGCGCGGTCGGATCGCCCTTCGGCGCGGGGATGCACTCCATGAGCACGTCGAACAGCGCGTCGAGGTTGGGCGCGTCGGGGGCGTTGCCGTTCTCGGGGCGCTCCTTGGACGCCTTGCCCTCGCGGCCCGAGGCGTAGAGCACCGGCAGGTCGAGGGCGAGTTCGGCGGCTTCGGCGGCGGCGTCGTCCAGGTCGGAGGCGAGGTCGAGGAGCAGGTCGTGGCTCTCTTCGACGACTTCCTCGATGCGGGCGTCGGGTCGGTCGGTCTTGTTGACGACCAGGATCACCGGCAGCGACGCGGCGAGCGCCTTGCGCAGCACGAACCTGGTCTGCGGCAGTGGCCCCTCGGAGGCGTCGACGAGCAGCACGACGCCGTCGACCATGGACAGGCCGCGTTCGACCTCACCGCCGAAATCGGCGTGACCGGGGGTGTCGATGACATTGATCACAGTCACCGAACCATCCCCGTGGTGGCGATGAACCGCGGTGTTCTTGGCGAGAATGGTGATGCCCTTCTCGCGCTCGAGATCGCCGGAATCCATCACCCGATCGACCAGCTCGGCGCGCTCGGCGAAAGCGCCCGATTGGCGGAGCATGGCGTCGACCAATGTCGTCTTACCGTGGTCTACGTGGGCCACGATGGCGACATTGCGAAAATCGCGTGCAGACGACACGCCTCAATCCTCCTGCTGTTGGGTATAGGTGCCGGCCGACCCCTGCAAACAGGTGGAGAAGCGAGACTCACCGGGCATCGCGGCCAGCTGCCCACCCTACCGGTACACGGCGAACGGCATCGCCCCGGCGGTGACTAGCGGGAAATGACGTGCAATTCTTCCGGCACGGGGTAGAACCGGGATATGAGCACTCCGCTGCTGACCGAATCCGAGATCGTCGACGCACTCGCCACGCTCCCGGCCTGGACCAGGTCCGGCGCGGCGCTGACCAGATCGATCGAGGCCGACTCGTTCCTCACCGGAATCGAGCTGGTCCGCGCGGTGGCCGAGGTCGCCGAGGCCACCGACCATCATCCCGATATCGATATCCGCTGGCGGAAGATCCTTTTCACACTGTCCACGCATTCCGCGGGCGGGCTCACCGAACTGGATCTGGCGCTGGCTCGGGAGATCGATCGGCTGGCTCCGAAGTACGCCGGAGCCGACGTCCCGAACGAATGACCCACCCGTAGAACAGCAGGACGCCCGCCACGTCGACCGCCCCGAGCCAAGCCAGCGGGCCGGGGCGGGAGATCTCCCAGATGGTCGGCTGGAAGAACGAAAGCAGCCACGGCACGCCTACCAGCGTGGTCACCAGCCAGTAGCCCGCGAACGCGCGCGCGAAGGGGGCGGTGCGCAACGGCCCGTAGCGCAGCCACAGCACCGTCGGCAGCAGCCAGACCCAGTGGTGTGACCAGGAGATGGGCGAGACCATCAGCCCGAACAACTGCACGACGACCAGGGTGCCGATCCGGTCGTCGGGTCCGAGCGCGCGCCACGCCAGCACCGCGAGCACCGCGACGACCAGCACCGCCGCGATCCACACCGGCCCCGATTCGACGTCGTGCCCGGCGATGCGGCTGAGCGCGCCGCGCAGTGACTGATTCCACACCGATCCGACCGGGCCGATCCGGTCGGCGTCGCCGAGCAGGGTGCCGAAGTACCGCGTTGCCTCGTGATGGTTGACCAGGTAGCTGACCCCGACGGTCGCCCCGAACACCACCGCCGACCACGCCACCGTCGCCCAGCGCCGCCGCGCCGCGAAGTACAGCCCGGTGATCGCGGGCGTCAGTTTGATGCCCGCGATGATGCCGACGAGTCCACCCGACAGCCACCACCGGGAACTGCGCACGGCGATCATGGCCCCGAGCACCAGGAACACATTGACCTGGCCGTAGTCCAGCGTGGTTCGCACCGGCTCGGTCCACAGCCCGACCACGGTCCACGCGACCGTGGCGACACGCATGCTCGGCTCGCGCAGCCGATCCGCGCCGACCAGCAGCTCCAGCGTTATCCACACCACCGCATACAGCGCGGCGACCGTGGCGAGCAGCCAGGCGATGGCGACCACGTTGAACGGCAGGAAGTGCAGCGGATAGAAGACGACCGCGGCGAAGGGCGGATAGGTGAACGGCAGCGGGAAGTCGGGGGTCTTCTCCGAATAGGTGTAGTCGTAGAGCCGGTCGGTCAGCAGATCCGCCGACCCGCCGACGTAGACGCGCAGGTCCACGAGATTGATGCCGTTGTCCGACAGCAGCATCCACAGCAGTCGGGCCAGGACGGACAGAGCCAGCGCCAGCACTGCCACCCGTAGGAAGACGGTCGGACGGGTGGATGTCCGAGCGCTGTCTCGGTTCAAATCCCTGACTTTCGAGTCGGTGCGGGTCGTCTTCGCGACCCGCCGAAATGTGTTCGGTGTGTTTCGGCAGCGCGAGCGCCAGGCTGGGACTACATTAACCGCAGCCGTGATCGGCGCCGGATCGACAGGTGCCGCGGACAGTCGTGTACACCGTCTGTTTCATCACTGATAACATTCGCATCACCTTCACCACAGGTAACACGGCAGCACGCTAGTTTCTGATCACACAGAAGGTTCACCGCGCACATGCCGGGACACAACGGCTGTACAACTCCGTGGCGTTGTCCCTAGAGTGACCCCCGAAACGATGGTATTTTGCATCGCTCCAGATGTACCCGAAGGTAAGGACGGCTAGACCAGTGCTTCGCACCCGAGGAACGCGGATCGCGTTATCCGCTCTCGCCCTGGCGGCGAGTGCTTCGCTTGCCGCGCCGACAGCGGTCGCCGCGCCCGCGCCGGCCCCCGCCGCGGCCCCCAGCAGCGTCCCCATGGTTCCCGAGGGTGTTCCGGTGGACGCGCTCGCCGCGCTCACCCCGGCCATCGTCGGTTCGATCGCGGGACCGGCCGATATCGCGAACGGCCCGCAGTCGGCCATCCTGGCCCAGGCCCGCGCGCTGCTGGCCACCCTGAACCTGCCGCCGCAGATCAAGTCGACGCTGGAACGGATCATCACCTTCCTCGACGGCAGCGGCGGCGGCGGTCCCGAGCTACCGCAGGACGGCCCGGCCATCGCGCAGTTCCTGTACCCGACCATCGGCAAGGGCTGCATCGGCGACGGCGCCGACTCCGTCGGCACCGCGCTCGCGGTCCCCGGCCCGGCCCAGCTGCCCCCGCCCGGACCCGCCGCCGGTCAGACCGGATTCGTCTTCACCGCCCTCGGCACCAAGGCGCCCACCGCGGTGCAGAACCCGCCGATCACCGTGCAGTGGCTGAATCTGGACACCCGCCAGAGCGGCGTCGTCCCGCTCACCGACGAGGCCAAGATCAACCCCGACGGCCCGGCCACCCTCTCGGCCATCGTGCCCACCGGATTCGGTCGCATCGTCGCCGTGGTCGGCGGATCGCTCACCACGCAGGCCGCCGATTCCGCGCCGCGCACCTGCTCCTTCCTTCCGACTCTCGGCTTCTTCACCGTCTGAGTCGCACGCATCGGGCTCCCTCGCACACGTCGCGAGGGAGCCCGACACGTTTCCGGCAGCACCGGCATGTGTCGTCGCGCTGTGGTAGACCGAAGTCATGGCGACTGTCGAGGCACCCGCACGACCCGTCCCCACTCGCGACCACGTGATCCGCAGCAGACGATCACGCCGGTCGATCCTGTCCTTCCGATCCGAGGGCTCGATCCTGTCGATCGGATCGGCGTATTCGGTGCTGTCCATCGGCAGCGTCGGATCGGTGCTGTCGATCGGATCGGTCGGCTCGTTCGGGTCGGCGTTCTCGTCGGGATCCTTCGCGAGCCTCGGCTCGGCCTTCTCGGGACTCTCGCGCTGGTCGCTGTTCTCCTGGCAGGGCGATCACGACGCGCCCGATTCCCGGCCCGACCTGCGAGTGGTGCCCGACGAACCCGATCTGCGCGCCGACCCGTCCTGCCACTGCCAAACCTGAGCCGCCTACCACTGGCCGTATTGCGGGCGCAGCACGGCATTGAGGTCGACGCCGACGCCGTCCACCGCGCGTTCGTCGATCTCGAACTGGTGCAGATGCGCCGCCGGGTGGACGTAGCCCTTGGGGGTGCCCCAGTTGTGCTGCCAGTACCAGGAACCGACTCCGGCCACCCGCGCCAGGTCGATGGTCGACGAATTCGCGTAGACGCCGACCTTGCCCTTGCCGAGCACCGACTCCCAGCCCGCGAGGTAGGGGGCGATCATGGTGGCGAATTCGACCGGGCCGGGATTGTCGTCGATCGAGGCGTAGATCGGCGCCTCGTCGGGTCCGCCCGCGGCGCGGTGCAGCTCGAGACCGCGCTGCGCGTGGCGCTTGCCCGCCTCGAGTCCACCGCGCCAGTCCGCGGTGGCGCCCTTGCCGTACTGGTAGTTGGAGACGATGGCAAGGCCCGCCGCGCGCAGGTCGTCCACCTCGCTCGCGAGCAGCGGTTTGCCCGCCATCCATTCGGCGCCGGGGCGGCGGTCGGACACGTACCGGATGACGCCGATGTGGCCCGCTTCCCGGATGGCGCGGGCGGAGGGGACGCCGCCCGCGTAGTCGAGCAGGGTGCCGAGTCCGCCTGCCGCGGATGCCTCGGACGCGGTCACGGCGGTGGCGACGGCGGCAGCGGCGGTCAGGGCGAACAGTTCACGACGGGACAGATCCGAACGCATCGCAGACTCCTTCGCGAGTCCCGAGACGGCATCGTTCCGGACGACGAAGGTCTCCGAAATCTCGACGGGTTTCCCGAGAAGGGAAACCATCCGCAAGCGTGGGAGCGGACAGCGTACCCGGCGCGCCTTCCCCAGTCGCGCCGGGAGCCTCGAACGTATTCATATTTCACCACAATCACATGCGAACCGCTAGACCCATTGTGCTCTCTTACATCTTTTGCCTCAGCAGTAACTAGCGCTCTCTTACATCTCTTGCCTCAGCGGTAACCCTCAGGGTTGAACCTCCAGCAGCAGCCCCTCAGCGGTAAACCTCCAGCAGCAACCCTCAGCCCAAAGCATCGAGACGTGCCGCCACATCGATGACCCGCTCCGCCCCGCTCTCCAACTGGTCACGCACCACCCCGGCCACCCGCCCGACGATCTGCTTCTTGATCTTGGCCAGCACCCCGAGCGTCGCCGCCCGCATCCCGTGCGCCTTGAATTCGAGGCGGATATCACGCGCGTCCGGCGGCGGCACATCGATGACCACCAGCAGCGGATCGGCCGCGCGCGCGGTCAGCGACAGCGGTATCTCCACGTCGGCGCGATAGCGATTCGCCTTCAACACGTCGACGGTGATGTCGAGGCCGACCGGCACCGTCACGTCGAACGACACCGGCCCGTCCTTCGCCGCCTCCGAATCCGCCGCCTCGGGACGCGCGCGCACCCTCGGCACCCGGATCGCACCGCGCACCGTCACCGTGGCGCGCCTGCCCGGTCCGGTGCGCAGCGGGCCGATCTCGATCGGGCGGCCCGTCATCCGCTCCAGCACCCCGCCGACCCGCTCGGCCGTCACGACCCGGTCGAAGAACCGGCGCCCGAACTCGCCGTAGTCGATCCAGTCGAAATCGTCGCGGCCGCGATGCGCGGAGTCGACGCCGTCGAGGATGGCCTCGATGTCGAAGATCCGGCCGCGCCGAGCCTGCGGTTCGGCGAGCAGCGCGTTGACCCGGTTGGCGACCTCGCGCTGCACGACGCCCGCGATCGGGTCGAGCAGGAACTCCCACTCGGCTTCCAGAGCGCGGGCCCGCAGCGCGATGCGCACGTCGCTCGCCTGGACCGGGGGTATGTCGATGACGATGAGCAGCGGATCGGCGGTGCGAGCGTGCAGGGTGAGGCCGATGTCGACCACCGTGGACAGGCGCATTTTGCGACCGCCGAGCAGGAGTTTCACGGTCAGCGAGATCGGCACGGTGAGTTGGAAGATCACGTGCGGGTCGTGCCGGACGATGGAGGGTCGGCCCATCTTGCCCTCGGCTACGAAGCCCGCGAGTCCGGCGGGGCCGACGGAGAACGGGCCGATCCGCACCCCGCGACCGGCGATGCCCGCGACCGCGGACTCGATCCTTCGTTCGGTCACCGCGTGCGTGACGAAGCGTTCGCCGAATTCGGCGTAGTCGATCCAGACCGGATCACCGCTCGTCTCGTCGATCGCCTGTGTCGTCGGCTCCATCGGATTTTTCCGGACCCCTCACCTGCGGACAGGACATCGAACACGCTACGCCAGTTCCGAGCACCCCAGACGACCACCGGTTCGCGGCCGTCTCGCGTCCCAGCGGTCGAGACAAAGCGACGAAGGAGCAAGTATCGACCGCTGGACTCCCAGGGCCGCGAACCCGCGGCGCCGCAGGCAACGCCGAAAGGTAGAGCCCTGTCCTGCTGATGAGGGGGTAGCAGGACAGGGCCCCGGTGACAGCGCTGCCGGGCGCTGTCTACTCCATGGTAAGTCTTCGAGCCGAACTAACCGAACCGGTACGGTCCGACCATTTAGGCTGAGCGGCAATAACACTCGAATCGCCCACGCACACCCCCTCGACCCGGTCGGCGCACTTCGTCTCGGCGCGGTGAACCGGAGGTTACAGACGATCGCCGACACCTCGTTCACGATCGAATTCGGCCCCCGAACGCACCGGACGGCACGGCCACGGCCCGCCTTCGCTGACCGGTCGGCACCTGTCCGCGCGGCAGGTCGTGGCGTTCCGTGCCCCGAATCGCCCCGGTTCCACGCTCACAGGCGGCGGAGCGACCCCCGGCCCCGACTAGCCGTCGGTGCCGGGCACGGCCGCCGAGGCGGGCACGGCCTTGTTACTCATCGGAATGCAGGCCGCGAGCACCATCGCCGCCACCGCCGCGGCCATCGCGATGAAGAAGGTGGTGTGGAAGCCCTCGCGCGACGGCAGTTCGTGACCGGCGTAGGACATGGTCATGTGGGCGAGCACGACGCTCATCACGGCCGAGGAGGTCGAGGTGCCGATCGAGCGCATGAGCGAGTTCAGGCCGTTGGCGGCCGCGGTCTCGGTGATCGGCACCGCGCCCATGATGAGGGCGGGCATCGCCGCGTAAGCCAGTCCGACGCCCGCCGCGACCACGATCGCGGCGATCATGATCTCCCACACGCTCTCCATGAGTATCACTCCGCTCAGGTAGCCCACCGCGATCACCGTCGAGCCGAGGATCAGGGTGACCTTCGGTCCGCGGGCCGCGGACAGCCGGGCCGAGACCGGGGAGAGCAGCATCATGACCAGGCCGGTCGGCGCGAGGATCAGGCCCGCGTTGACCATGGAGAGCCCGAATCCGTAGCCGGTGCCCTCCGGGGCCATGAGCAGCTGCGGGAAGCTCAGCGACATGCCGAACAGCGCGAATCCGACCGCGATCGAGGCCAGGTTGGTGAACAGCACGCGCGGGCGCGCCGAGACCCTGAGGTCGACCAGGGGCGCCTTCTGCCGCAGTTCGAACCAGCCCCACGCGAGGAAGACCACCGCGGAGACCGCGAACAGGGTCAGGATGGTCGGGCTGCCCCAGCCCCAGTCGGCGCCCTTGGTGATGGAGATCAGCAGGGCGAGCAGAGCTATGGACAATCCGATCGCGCCGCCGACGTCGAACCGTGACGGCGTGCGCACCGGCGATTCCGGCACGAAGACGAACACCAGGATCGCGCACAGCACACCGATGCCCGCCGCGGTCCAGAACAGGACGTGCCAGTCCGCGTTCTGCGCGATGAGCGCGGCGGCGGGCAGTCCGATCGCGCCGCCGACGCCGAGGGTCGCGCTCATGATGGCCATGGCCGAGCCGACCCGCTCCGGTGCGAGTTCGTCGCGCATGATGCTGATTCCGAGCGGGATCGCGCCGACGGCGGCGCCCTGCAGCGAGCGTCCGATGATCGCGGGCAGCAGGGCGGAGAACATGGCGCAGATGACCGATCCGAGGATCATCGAGAGCAGGTTCGCGAACAGCACCCGCCGCTTGCCGAACATGTCGCCGAGGCGTCCGCTGATGGGCGTGGCGACGGCGCCCGCGAGCAGCGCGGCGGTGATCACCCAGGACGCGTTGGAGGCCGAGGTGCTCAGCAGCGAGGGCAGCAGCGGAATGATCGGGATGACCAGCGTCTGCATGAGCGACACCACGATGCCGACCATGCCGAGTGTCGCGATGAGGATCGCGGGTGCGGGAGGCCGTTTCGCGCCGGCATTCGGAACGGTCGCGGCCGCATCGGCAGTCAGGGACATGTATGTGTACGCTACACATCTTGTGTATGGTGCACAATTTGCTCAGAACATGTGGCGAACGACATAGTGGGTGCCATGTCGGATCAGCCCACCGTCGACGCACCCGCGCTACGACGGCTCGTCTTCGAACTGACCCTGCTGTCCCGGCACTATCCGGCGTCGATGTTGCGGCGCCCCGGATTCCAGCTCGACCGCTCCGCCTACGTCATCCTGACGCGCCTGGAGATGGACTCGCCGCTGAGCCTGCGCGAACTCTCCGACGCCTTCCAACTCGACATCTCCACCATCAACCGCCAGATCGGCGCGATGCTCAAACTGGAACTCGTGGAACGGGTCCCCGACCCGGACGGCGGCATCGCCCGCAAGATCCGCGCCAGCGCCAAGGGATTGACACTGCTCGCCGAAGACCGCGCGCGCAGCCAGGAAGGCATCGGCGCGGTGGTTTCGCACTGGTCCGATGACGATATCGCCCGATTCGGGGCCATGATCGCGCGATTCAACGAGTCCATCGAACAGCTCGAGGACAACCGGTGGCCGCGCCCACCACACTGCGACGAGCAGAGCTAGTCCGCCACCTTTCGGCAATCGGCCGGATTCGCGGGAAATCGCCACGTGCCGACCGGCATCGGGACTAGGCTGCGCACCCGTGGGACACCAGCATCGAAGCACCTCGCGCACGACCTGGCTCTCCTGGGACAACTACCTGATCGGCGTCGCCGGACTCGGTGTCGCGGCCGCACTCGGCACCGTCGCCGCGACCGTCGCGCTGTCCGGGCACCATACGGCGGCCATCGCCGTCGCGGCTCTCGCGCTCGGCTTCGCGCTCCCCGCGCTCGTCCAGTTGGTCGGCGAGCTCTTGGGCATCCTGCTACTGCTCGGCACACTGGTCGTATTCGTCGTCGCCGCACCCGCTTTACTGTGCAGCGCGAGGTTGCGCGCGCGGGCGGTTCGGCACTGGTCGAACCTGTGGGGCCTGCCGTAGCGGTCGGGTTCGGTTGCCACACCCTCGATTCGATCTCCACCGTCGGATTCGCGACATTCACCGGGTTTGAGAACCGCGATCGGAGGCACACCGGGACAAAGGCTCGTCGAAGGAGAATCCCGTGTCGCCCGGAATCTTGGCAGTCGTGATCGTCGTAATACTCGTGGCACTCGGCGCGGCGGTGGTCCTGCTGCGGCCCGTCGTGCGCAGCAGGCGACTACGCGCCAGATTCGGACCCGAATACGACCGGATCGTGGCCGAAGTCGACAACCGCCGCGCCGCCGAACGCGAACTCACCGAACGCGAACGCAGGCACGCCGCACTGGAATTGCGCGAACTGAGCCCCGAACGCCGGGACTACTTCACCCGCGCCTGGGCCACGGTGCAGGAACGTTTCGTCGATCAGCCCGCCGACTCCGTGGGCGCCGCCGACGCCCTGCTCACCGCCCTCATGTCCGAACGCGGTTACCCCACAGAGGGTTTCGACCAACAGGTGGCCGATCTGTCCGTCGAACACGGCGCAACCCTCGGACGCTACCGCACGGCCCACGACATCGCGGTCGCCCACGGCGAAGGCAAGACCACCACCGAGGACCTGCGCACCGCGATCGTGTACTACCGCGCCCTGTTCCTCGAACTCGTCGACGGCACAGCCAAGCCCGCCACCGGCACGGACCGCGACGCCATCGCGCACGAACAGGTGTCGACCTCCGATATCGACCGCGCCGGTGTCGACGCGCACCCGCCGAAAAGTGATCCCGCGAAAGCCACCGCGGGGCAGCAGGAATCCACGAAGAATGACGCGGCACACGAGGGCGCCGCGCGGAAGAAGGACGCCGTAGCATGAGCGCCGACCGAGATACCGCAGCCGTCACAGACATACGTAATTCGACCGCGGGACAAGAGAACAAGGAATCGACAGCGGTCAACCACAGATCCGCGCACTCGGATCGAGTATTCGCCGCGGGGGCGGGCACGGTATCCGCACCCGGCGCGACGAATTCGACGGTATCCGCCGGACAGCCCGTCGGATCGACCACCGCGCGCGCACCCGGGGATGAAACAGCGGCACGCGACGACGAATCCTCGGGCGCCCACACCGCATGGGACGCTGCCACGCGAGCGGAGGGAGGCACGCGGACCGACCACGCCGAGACGCACAGTGGTGGCGGGGAATCAGTGGGCGGTTCCGATGCGGGGCGTACCTCGGGAACAGACCGGAAAGCCGACCTCGCGAGCGAGCCCGCGGACGTGGCAAGGCCGGATCAGGGCAGTGCACAGCGGACGGATCAGAGCGCGGCACGCACACCGCAGGCGAGCGTCACGAGCAAGCCGAATACGGGCACGGCACATGGGCCGGAGAAGGGCGTGACGCACGAATCGGAGCCGAGCGCGCCATCGGACGCGATCCACCGGACGGAGGCAGATGCGGTGCGCACCCCGGTCGCGGGCGCGTCTGCCGCGAAAGACCTACCGGCGACCGGTGCAGCGCATACCGAGCTGATTCCGGCGCTGCGGCAGCCGGTCGAGGAGGTCACCACACTGCCGCTGTTCGACGAACCGACCCTCGACCTGCTGCGCACGCGGTGGCGGGAACTGCAGGGTTCGTTCGTGGACAGTCCGCGTGACGCGGTGACCCGTGCCGACGACCTGGTCGCGGAGTTGATCCATCAACTCACCGCCGCCTACGCCGAACGCAAGGACGCGCTGGTGGAGGGGTGGCCCGAGGGTTCCGACACGGAGGCGTTGCGGCACGCGCTGCGCAGCTACCGGGCCTTCTTCAACCAGTTGCTCTCCCCCACCGGCTGAGCGCAGGACCCGCGCGCCCACGCCGCATCGGTGGCGTGGGGCGCGCTGCGTGGGGACCGCGCTCTCGCGCCGGTGCGTCGAGGCACATAGGCTGGCGCGGTGAATTCCGAGCGGACGGTGGTCGACGGGCGTTTCGAGTTGCTCGAGCCGCTCGGCAGCGGCGGCATGGGCACGGTGTGGCGGGCTTATGACCTGGCCCTGCATCGCGAGGTCGCGTTGAAGGAGGTCAGGCCCGCCGATCCGGAGAGTTCCGGCGGCGCGCCGGGCGTGCAGCGCGAGCGGGTGCTGCGGGAGGCGCGCGCCCTGGCCAGGATCGGCCATCCGAACGTGGTGGCCGTCCATCACATCGTGGATTCCCCGCCGCCCGCGCATCCGTGGATCGTCATGGAGTTGGTGCGCGGCGGTTCGCTGTCGGGTCGCCTGGCGGAGGGGCCGATCCCGCCCGCGGAGGCCGCGCGCATCGGTCGCGGCATTCTGGCCGGGCTGCGCGCCGCACATCAGGTCGGGGTGTTGCACCGCGACATCAAGCCTGCGAACGTGCTGTTGCGTGAGGACGGTTCGCCGGTCGTCACCGATTTCGGCATCGCCGCGCTCAACGACGCGACCGGGCTCACCGGCACCGGCAATCTGGTCGGTTCGCTGGATTACGTGGCGCCGGAGCGGCTGTCCGGGCAGGAGGGCAATCCGGCTTCGGATCTGTGGTCGCTCGGGTTGCTGCTGTTCGTGGCGGTCGAGGGTTATCACCCGATGCGCCGCGATACGACCGTGGCGACCTTGGCCGCCGTGCTCCAAGGCACCGTCCCGAATCCGCAGCGTGCGGGCGCGCTGACGCACGTGCTCCAGTCGATCCTGGTCGCCGATCCGAATCACCGGCCGTCGATGGATCAGGTCGACCAACTGCTGTCGCAGGTCGATACCGGCGCGTCGGCGCCCTATACGCCCGCCCAGTCCATTCCGTACGTGCAGCAAGGGTTCTCCAACACGCCCTCCGCGCCGTACGGCAACACCCCGGTCACGCCGTACGCCAGTTCCCCGGCGACACCGTACGGCGGCACCCCGGCCACCCCGTACGCCGCCGCGCCGTACCCGGCCGCCCCGTACACGCCGTCCGGGGGCGGGCAGTCCGGGCCGTATTCCACCGGCCCTCGTATGCAGGCGGCGCACGCGGGTCCCGACCACCACACCCGGCGCGCACCGAACAACGGCCTGTCGACCGGCGCGAAACTGGGTCTGGCCGCGGCCGCGATCGTGACGATCGCCGCCGTCACCGCCGCCGTGCTGGCACTTCGCCCGTCCTCCTCGGACGACGGTCCGAGCACAGGCGGCAATCCCGGCACGGTACTGGCCTCGGGCACGGTCCCCGCGACGGGCATCCGTATCGTCGACACCCCCACCGACACCGCGTCCGGCACCGACCTGCTGACCCCCGCCGCCATGCGCGCCGCCGTCACTGCCCTCGAAAAGGTCTCCGGTGGAACGGAATTCACCGAGGCGACGTTCTACCAGAATTTCGTCAACGCCGAAGCGCCGGTGCGCAACCAGCCGAGCGTCTACGACGAGTACACCTATCGCAACGGAACGGCGACGCGCAAGGGCGCGGGCGGCGAACTGGAGCAGGGCACCGCGACCATCCGGTTGAACTCGATCAACTGGGACCTGATCCCCGGCCTGTTCGCCACCGCCGACCAGAAACTCGGCATCGCGAAGCCGACGATGCGCTACGTGATCGTCAACCCCGCGTGGACCTTCAACGACGAACGCCCGACCCTGCTGATCTACCTCACCGACGACTACGGCGGCGCCTACCTCGCCGCCAACCTCGACGGGTCGATCGTCACCATGTACCCGCGCGGACGCTAGGCCAGAACTTCCGCATTCGATCAGCCGCCTCGGCCCTCGCGGATACCGTCGAGCGACGGTGCGGGCGCATCCGGCGTCACGGCGGTCTCGTGTAGTGCCCGCAGCCGGTACCCGAGTTCGGTGTGCACCACCGTCGCGGTCGCCAGCCGAGGTATCCGCACCTCGCCGAGTCGGTTCTCGGCGACGAACCGCACCACCGTGAGGTTGCCCACACGCGCCAGTTCCTCGATGTCGGTGATCTCGACCTCGACGCCGGGCACCTGGTTGCGCACCGCCCACACACCCGCGAGCAAGGTGTCGCGATCAACGACCCGACCGGCCGTAGTCACCGCCGTGAACTCGGGC
This sequence comes from Nocardia bovistercoris, assembly GCF_015674855.1. GTDB lineage: Bacteria > Actinomycetota > Actinomycetes > Mycobacteriales > Mycobacteriaceae > Nocardia > Nocardia bovistercoris. Next base: position 547,492 of record NZ_JADMLG010000002.1, read on the forward strand.
TGGAAGAGGTCGGAGAACCGGTCGAACACCTTCGGCGGCGCATCGGACCCCATCCAGTCGGCGAGGTCGAAGTGCATGCCGATGATCATCTCGGCCAGATCGGAACGTGCGGGCATAGCGACAATTCTCGCCGCCCGCCGCGATAACCCGCGCGCGCGACCCGAACAACGCGCCGGATCGATCACGACCCTCGAGCGCCCTTCGCGGGACAATCTCCGACGGCCCGGCACGCGCCGGTTCTCGCCTGCACCGCGAGTCGCTGTCACGCAATTCACGCCCGCACCTCGACATACCTCGCTCTGGGCTGTCCCGACCGCACGCCCGCTTCGCGGCAAACGGCGGGCAACCGACCCCGGAACAGGTCCGGTGCGCCGACACCGAACGCTCCCGCAGCGGCAGTCCATGCGTCACCAGCGGGATTCGGAACGTTCAACCGACGGCCCTACCGTCGGCCGAGGGAGGAGGAAGACCATGCTCAACCCCCGGCTTCGCACACTGTGGCTCGCGAATGTGGTGGTCGGCACGGCGGCGGTCGCCGTGCGCGCCCAGCGACCGGTCGCCGCTGTCGCGACCGCGCGGCATCCGGTGCTGGCCGCCGATCTGGAAGTGGTCACCGTCACCGACACCACCGTGATCCTGACCTGGACCACCCGCACCCGCGACGACACCGGACGGCTGCGCCCTGTGGCCGCCGACACCGAAGTGCGCCTCGCGCCCTCCGATGGTCGCGGCCCGGCGCGCCCGCACTACGTCGACACCGCGCCGACCGCCTACCACTACGCCGAGATCACCGGACTCGAACCGGGACGCTCGTACTCCTTCGAGGCGTATTCGGCCGGACGCCGCGCGGTCCCGTCCCGCACGCACGTCACCCGGCGCGCGGGCACCCCCGAGGCGACCGGCGTATTCACCACGCTCACACCGCCGCCAGGACGCCTGCTGCGCACCGTCGCACTCGCCAACGACCTGCACTACGGCGAACGCGGCAGCGGCCCACTGGTTCCCGAACTCGTCACCCGCCATCGCGAAGACACCGGCGAATACCCGGAGTTCATGTTCGGCGCGATCCTGGAAGACCTGCGCCTGCCCGACCGCGCGGCCGACAACCTCGTCGTCGCGGGGGATCTCACCGACTCCGGCACCGCCGAGCAGTCACGCTCGGTGCGCGAACACCTCGACGCGTGGGGCGAACTCGGCCGCGACTACTTCGTCTGCCGAGGCAATCACGATGTCGCGCAAGGAACTTCCGAAGACGCGTGGGGCGCGCACTTCCATCCCTGGCGACAGCTCGTCGTCGACGAGGTCGGCGGGCTGCGGCTCGTCGGACTCGACACCACCGCCCCGCGCGGCTCCGGCGGCGCCATCGGCGGAACGCAACTCGACGAACTCGGCGAGATCCTGCGCGCCGATCCGGACCGCCCCACCCTGGTCTACGGACATCACCCCGTCACCCGACAGGCCGCGGTGAGCAATCCCGGCGGCCCAGGATTCGTACTCGCCCGCGCCGACGCCGAAGCGCTGCACAACCTCTACCGGCACGCACCCGGCGTCTTCCTGCACCACAGCGGCCACACCCACCGCACCCGCCGCACCAGGCCGGACTCCGGCATCGACGTCGAATTCCTCGAAATCGCCGCCGCCAAGGAGTATCCCGGCGGCTACATGATGCTGCGCGTCTACGAGGGCGGCTACATGGTGAACTTCTACAAGACCCGCGCCGAACCCGCCCGCCGCTGGAGCACCCGCACCCGCCGCCAATACCTCGGACTGCACCCCGACCACGCCCTCGGCAGCTGCGCGGACCGCAACCACGTCGTACTGAGAGATTTCCGAGGTCTGCGCTGAGAGGACCCTCGCCGTCACGGTGTATCGGTGGCAGGATCGAGGTGACCATGTCGACACCATCAACGCCCGACCCGTTCCGGGGACGCCGACCGACCAGCCACGAGCGGCTGGCTGGTGTCCCGTGGGACGACTCCTACCGTGACGGCCCCGCCCCGTGGGAGATCGACGGACCGCAACCCGCGGTCGTGCGCGCCGCCGCCGCGGGCGAGTTCACCGGGTCGGTCCTCGACGCGGGCTGCGGATCCGGCGACAACGCGCTGCGTCTGGCGGAGCTCGGGCTGTCGGTCGTCGGCGTCGATGTCGCCGAGACGGCGTTGGCGGCGGCCAGGGACAAAGCCGATGCGCTGGGGCTCACGGTCGAATTCGCGGCGGTCGACGCACTCCACCTCGAACAACTCGGCCGCACCTTCGACACCGTCCTGGACTGTGGGCTGTTCCACACCTTCGACGGCGCGGAACGCCGTGACTACGTGACGAGCCTGGCCGCGGTCACCGCGCGCGGCGGCATCGCGCACATCCTGTGCTTCGGCGACGAAGGCGACGACCTCGGACCGCATCCGGTAAGCCGCGCCGACCTGATCGCGGCCTTCGACACCGGCTGGACCGTCCGCCGGATCGCGCTCGAGCGCGTCATGACCCGATTCCACCCGGACGGCGCGTCCGCCTGGTTCGCGACGATGGTCCGTGCCTGAATTCTTGCCGGAATCGCCCGGATAGGTCGATCGACCGATGTGCGTACCGCGCGCGACGACCACCATGGAGCGCACGGTCTCCATAACGCACACCCGAAGGTTCGACGACGCGGCCGACGCGCCGACAGCCTTGCCTGCCAACACTTCTCGAAGACCGGTACGCCGCAGACGCGCGAATCAGCGCTCTTCCCGAAGGATATCCATGTCAGCACAGCACCGACGCGGCACAAGAGCCCGCGTCGTCCTCCTCGTCGGCGCGCTCACCCTCGGCGCGATCGGCGGTCTCACGCCGCAATTCGCCGAAGCGTCCAGTCACCGCGAAGCCCCGCTCATCGCCGCGGACCCCGCGGTCGACAACACCGACGTGTACGCGTTCGTGAGTCCGGACAAGCCCGACACGGTGACGATCGTCGCCAACTGGTTCGGACTCCAGGAGCCCGACGGCGGCCCGAACTTCTACCCGTGGGCCACCGACGCCAACTACGACATCAACATCGACAACGACGGCAACGGGAAACCCGACATCAGCTACCGGGTCACCTTCAGCAACGAAGACCGTCGCGCGGGCGGCACCTTCCTCTACGACAACGGTCCGGTCACCTCGCTCGACGACGAGAATCTGCTGTTCCGGCAGAAATACACGGTGTCGGTGAGCCAGGGCGTGAACGACTGGCGCCCCATCGCGCACGGGCAGGCCGCGCCGTCCTACACCGGCGCCGCGTCCATGCCCGACTACGCCGCGCTGCGCCAACAAGCCACGACCGCGCTGCCCAACGGTGGATCGGCCTACGTCGGCGCGGCCGAGGACCCGTTCTTCCTCGACCTGCGCGTATTCGACCTGCTCTACGGCGGCAACCTGTCCGAGGTCGGCACCGACACGCTCGCGGGCTACAACGTCAACACCGTCGTCCTGCAGATCCCGCAGCGTGACCTTGCCCTGCGCAACGACCCGGGCCGCAACCCGGTGATCGGCGTGTGGAGCGACACCGAACGCCGTTCGTTGCAGCTCACGCCGGGCGCAGCCACCCCGATGGGCGACTTCGTGCAGGTATCGCGACTGGGCAATCCGCTCGTGAACGAAGTGGTGGTGCCGGTCGCGCTCAAGGACGCGTTCAACGGGCTCGCGCCGAGCAAGGACGCCACCATCCCGGAAGTGGTGCGGCGCGTCACCGAACCCGAACTCCCGCAACTCATCCAGTCCATCTACAAGGTGCCCGCACCGGCCACCCCGCGCAACGACCTGGTGGAGATCTTCCTCACCGGAATCGCCGAGAAGGCGCCGACTCTGGACGGCAGCGCGCCACCCATCAAGGCGAACCTCAACTCGCAGATCCTCAACGCCGACGCCCAACCCACCGCCTTCCAACCGTCGGAGATGTTGCGCCTCAACATGTCCGTGCCGGTAACGGCGAAACCGAACCGCCTCGGCGTCCTCGCGGGCGACCTGCAAGGGTTCCCGAACGGCCGCCGCCTCGGTGACGACGTGGTCGATATCGCCCTCCAGGCGATGGTCGGCGCGGCCCAGACCGGCAAACTGGTCGACGCACTCGCGGCCGGTGACAAGGTCGACGCCAACGACGCCTCCTTCTCGACCGCCTTCCCCTACGTCGCGCTGCCCTCGCGGGGCGCCGGGGCGGCAGGAGCGTCGAACGCGCCGACGAACACCGCCATCGCCGCACCGCTCACCGACCACGACGACTCCCCCGCGGCGCTGCTGGTCGCGGTCGGTGTCGGAGTGGGCATGCTGGTGGCGCTGCTCGTCGGCGGCGGATGGTTGCTGATCCGCCGCCGGTCGCAGTCGCGCGACGCCTGATCCGCACGCGGGCGGCAGGTTGTCGATCCCCGATCGCATCCCGACCTGCCGCCCGCACGGCGAATCCCCCGGAGCCCGCACGGCGAATCCCCCGGAGCCCGCACGGCGAATCCCCCGGAGCCCGCACGGCGAATCCCCCGGAGCCCGCACGGCGAATCCCCCGGAGCCCGCACGGCGAATCCCCCGGAGCCCGCGGCGGTCCGCGCGGGCTCCGGGGTCGGATAACTACCAGGTGAGCGCGTCGACCTTCCGAATCCGGATCGCCGTCAGCCTTATACGGCAGTGCTCCGAGCACCGGTCTCACAGTCGCGGGCCATCACCGCACCTTCGGTGAGCACCTACAGCCGGTCTCCCGTATCGAATGGCGAGCGCGAAGCGTCCACGCGTCCAGCGACCCGGGGCCGTCACCACGCCTCGATCCGATTCACCCGGACTACCACACATTTCGCACTATATCGAGGACTTCCGATGTCCCCCAATCGTTTCCGCATACTCCGCACAAAACCAGCGCTCGTCGCGACCCTCGCATGCCTCATCGCCGCCGTCGTCACCGTGACCGTGGCACTGCCGGGGGATCCGCCCGCCACACCGCAGGCGAGCACGTCATCGGCTGAACCCCTCGCCGCCGAAATCGACCGCTCCAGAGCACGATTGGACCGCGTCCCGAACGACCCCGCCGGATGGGCCGCGCTCGGCGCCGCCTACGTCGAACTCGCCCGCATCACCGGCGATCCGGAGAACTACGGCCACGCACAGCGCGCGCTCGACCGATCACTCGAACTGCGTCCCGATGGCAATGCCGAGGCGCTGCTCGGACACGGCCTGCTGTCGAACGCGTTGCACGACTTCACCGCCGCGCGCCGCTATGCCGAACAGGCACTTGCGCTGCGCCCGAACAGCGCCGACGTCTACGGCGTACTGGTCGACGCCCGCACCCAACTCGGCGACATCGAAGGCGCGACCGCCGCCGTGCAACGCATGCTCGACCTGCGCCCTAGCGTCGCCTCCTTCACCCGCGCCGCCTACGACCTGGAACTGCACGGCCGCGTCGCCGACGCCCGCGCCGCACTGGACATGGCATTGGGGGCAGCGACCACCGCCGACCAGATCGCGTTCTGCCGATACCACCTCGGCGAACTCGCCTTCGACGCAGGGGATCTCGACGGAGCCGAAACTCACTACAGTGCAGGCCTTCTCGCGGCACCCCAACATGCGGCACTGCACCAAGGTATGGCGAAGGTAGTCGCGGCCCGAGGCGATTTCGACGGCGCGAGCTCACGCTTCGCCGAGTTGACCCAACGCACACCACTGCCCGAGTACCTCATCGAATGGGGTGAACTACTCGAGGCCGCGGGCCGCCCCGAGGAGGCCGCCGCGAAGTACCGTGAGGTGTCGGCCCGTTTCGCCGAACTCGAAGCTCGAGGCGCCATAGAGTCCGTGGACGCCGCCCGACTCGCCGCCGAACACGGCGACCCCGCCGAGGCTGTCCGTCTGGCCCGCCTGGAATTCGACCGCAGGCAAAGCGTATTCACCGCCGACGCACTGGCCTGGTCCCTGCACAAGGCAGGTCGCGACACCGAAGCGATCGTATTCGCCGACCGCGCCGCCACCCTCGGCTGGCGCAACGCCACCCACGCCTACCATCGCGGCATGATCCTCACCGCCCTCGGTCGCCCCGACCAGGCCGCGGCGGCCCTGTCCGATGCCCTGACGATCAACCCTCATTTCTCCCCCCTGCACGCCCCCCGAGCCCGCCGCACCCTGGACACACTCACCACCCGATAGCCACCACCGCAAAGCACAACCCCGACACTCACCACCCAGCAGATCACCACCCAACGCGACCATCACGACCACAAAGACATCCCCGACCGGCGCACTGCCTGCACAGCCCACCGCGAGCGTGATCACCACCAGCGCTTCCGGACAACCCGACACCGCCAGCGCAACGCCCGTGCGCACGACTACGACCACCTCAGCACAACTCACCACAGGCACGCCTCGAGCCGGCACGAATCCCGCCGGCACGAATCCCGCCGGCACGAATCCCGCCGGCACGAATCCCGCCGGCACGAATCCCGCCGGCACGAATCCCGCCGGCACGAATCCCGCCGGCACGAATCCCGCCGGCACGAATCCCGCTGATCGCCGACCACGGTGGCGATCAGCGGGATTCACGTGACATCACACCCATATACGGTAGGAGGGTGACCGGCACCGCACCGCGTATCGACGCCGGCGACGAGCCTCGGAGATCGGCTCGGCCGGGTGGCGTCCCACCGGCCGCGATCCGAGTCACCGAGGTTCTCGCCGCCCTGTCGCTGACCACCGACCTGGCGACCGGGGCCCCCTTCGAGAAGGGCCTCTCGACCTGCCTCGTCGCGACCGCGCTAGCTCAAAGCGCCGGTCTCGACGAAGCCGACCGGCGCGTGGTGTTCAACGCCGCACTGCTCGGCGCGGTCGGATGCACGAGCCGCGCCTCGGAGAACGCGGCAGCCTTCGCCGACGACATCGCTTTCCAGCAGATCTACCACGTGATCGATCCGGGCGACCCGTCCGTGCTCGCGGCGCAGTTGCGTCAGTTCGGCGCGTGGACACCCGAGCACCGCGACACACTGCGCGACCGTTTCGCGAGCACCACCCCCCAACAGGCGTCGGCCGCGGTCCGTTCGGTCTGCGAGGTGAGCCGCGCGCTCGGCCCGCGCCTCGGCCTGCCCGACGCCGCCGTGCTCGCACTCACCGAGGTCAAGGAACGCTGGGACGGCCTCGGCGCCCCCGATCACCTTCGCGGCGAGGATATTTCACTGCCCGGTCGAATCGTGCACGTCGCCGAACAAGCCGTGCTGGCCGCCGCGGGCCTCGGACGCCGTGCGGCACTGACCGAATTGCGCCGCCGCGCAGGAGGTCACCTCGATCCCGCACTGGTCGACCTGTTCGCCGACTCCGACGTCTGGGATTCCCTCGACGTCCCCGACGTCCTCGCGGCGGCCATGGACGCCGAACCCGGCGTCCCCCTCTACGTGCGCCCCGCCGAACGACTCGACCTGTGTCACGCCCTCGCGACCGTCGTAGACCTGAAAGGCCGCTGGCTGCTGGGTCATTCAGGTCACACGGCCGACCTCGCGCACGGCGCGGCAACCCTCTCCGGCGCGGACCCCACCGAAATCGACACCCTGCGCGCCGCCGCCCTCCTGCACGACATCGGCCGCGCCGCAGTGTCTTCAGCGATCTGGGACCGCCCGGGCCCCCTCAGCGCGGGCGACTGGGAACGTGTCCGCCTGCACACCTACTGGACCGACCGCGTCCTCCAACGCTGCCCCGGCCTGGCCGACCTCCGCGACATCGCCGCGGGCCACCACGAACGCCTCGACGGCACCGGCTACCACCGCGGCGTCCGCGGCCACGACCTCTCCCGCCCCGCCCGAATCCTCGCCGCCGCAGACGTTTTCGCCGCACTCACCGAATCCCGCCCGCACCGCCCCGCCTTCACCCCCGACGCTGCCGCCGCCACCCTCATGTCCGCCGCAACCACCGGCCACCTCGACACCACCGCCTGCGCCGCCGTCATCGAAGCCGCGGGCCTGCGCAAACCCCGCACCGAATACCCCTGCGGCCTCACCGAACGCGAAGTGGAAGTCCTCCGCCTGGCCGCCCGAGGCCTCTCCAACCGCCTGATAGCCGCCCAACTAACCCTCTCCGAACGCACCATAGGCCACCACCTCACCCACATCTACGACAAAACCGGCCGCCGCACCCGAGCCGGCGCCGCCGTCTTCGCCATGGAACACGGACTCATGTCCGAATGAACCAGCCTCATAACAGTCGCAGCAAACGCTGTGTTACACAACTTGTCCGATGTTCGAGGTGACCTTATCCCGGGTCGATAGAGCCATGAGGGGCGTCGACGCAGCCCCAGTGCTGAGCACGGTCATTCCATCAACTGACGGCGGACGTAGGCGAGGTCGATGCCGCAGTGTTGGGCGATCCGTTCGTGCCGCGCCTTGAGTTTGTCGTCGACCGGTTGGGATCCGGTGACGAACACGACGATCAGCGGTCGACTTCCGCCGGTGACCGCCTGATTAACGGAGGCCCACAGCAGGTCTCGAAACGTTCGAGGACGTCCCCAGCAGATGTACCGTCGCGTCGCACTCGATTCCACCCGGCAATGCATCGGCTTCTCACCGAGACTGCCGGGCACCGTGGTCCAAGAGTCACCGAGAACCTCGCGGATGAACTCACTGGGTGGTGATAGTCGCCGAGTGGCATACCCCGCGAATGGACCGACATTCTCCAATGCGCGGGCGTATTCCTTCAGCGGGCCATCCTTGATCCACACGCGCATTCCTTCGGCGGTGTAGTAGTCGGCCAGCTCGCCACCGATCAGAGGATCTTCCACCCACTGCGTGTAGTACTTGGTCTTGTCGCGTGACGGCAATTCTTCCCAGTCGAGCATGCCGACCTGACGATACAGTTCTCGAAGGACGGCGTCGCGAACCTCAGATGGAACGCTGATCTCGGGCACGGCACCTCTCTCTCATCAGTCCGTCAGGAAGTAGATTTGTCGAGCGCATCGATCACGCGTCCGGCGGAGACTTCGGCATCTTCGTGCTCCCAGCAACGGATGACAGTCCATCCCGCTTCTGCCAGTGCACGATTGGTGTCTTCATCACGGATTCGATTGGAGGAGATCTTCGTTGCCCAGAATTCCGAGTTCTTTGTCGATGGGCGATAGTGCTCGGGGCAGCCGTGCCAATAGCATCCGTCGACGAATACAGCCACACGAGCGCGCGGAAAGACGATGTCCGCGGTGCGCCGGAGCCCCGAGATCGGCTGCATGGAGACGCGATACCGAAGACCGTGTTCGAAAAGAAGCGCACGGAGTTGGAGCTCTGGGGTGGTGTCGCGGCTTCGATTCGCTCGCATCACCGCTTGCGCTGAAGGCGACGAGGCCCACGATTCCGCAGCAGGCACCTCATCTCGCACGCGCCCTGCCGCACGCGCCAGCTCCCACCCCTCGATCAAGTTCTCGAACCGAGACGACGAGTTACTTACTGTTCCTAAGGATCTGGAAACGGTACGTCCATCGGACCGCCATCTGAGATAGGCACGAACGCTGTGGCCCGCAGCGACCGGCTTCAACACGACGGACCCCTTCGCCGTGCGACCATTGTCGAGCGGTACAGCACGCCGATGAGCGCCACCGGCACTGCGATTCTGCTCGCTGTCCACCGCCGTTCTGGAACGACCAGGTCGCGGCTTCCAGGCCCGAGCGGGCAGCACTGTCACGCGCGCTTCTCGACATCCTCCAGGACCTCGAAGACGGCCCTGGCGAAGACCTCCCCCAACAACGGCGGAACCGCGTTGCCCAACTGCCGCATCTTCTCACCACGCGGACCACTCAGGATCCAGTTGTCAGGGAAGGTCATCACGCGAGCCGCCTCGCGAACTGTCATGTACCGATGGCGATAGCGTCGACGAGCACCTCTGGACCCGGGTGCCAGATCATCTGTCAGCAGGACTGATTCGCCTCCGGGAACCCCATGCACGCCGGCCTTCACCGTTTTCGCGGGGCGGTCGAGGACGTTGGGGGTGTGGCCGTTGTATATGCGCGCGTCCGGCCACCCGACGTGATCTGTCGGCATGTCCGAATATTGCACGCGGTCGAGCCGGTTCCAGCGAATCTTGGGCAGTCGTGGCAACGGCCCCTCGTGCGGGGAGATCGCGTCGCGAAGCGTACGCCACGGCAAAAGTTTCAGTTCATCGAAATCGAGTGATGACTGCGCGGGAAGTTCCGCGATGACCCGCTCCTGAACGTGTTCCGGCACTCCTGGATGATTTTCCCAATACTGACCATTCGCTATGGATTGATACAATGCGGCTTCCGAGTGAGTCTTCTTCACCTTTTCGAGAAGAATCGACTCATCAATCTTGAGGTCGCTGCGAAATGCCAGGATTATGACACGATTTCTGATCTGCGGGACTCCGTAGTCGGCGGCGTTGACTTCGAATTTGTACACTTGATAACGCTCGGTTGCATCTCCCGAGGAAATCTTCTGCCGCCCTTGCAGGGTAGCATTGTGCTCCGTCCAGGGAACGGAATCTTCTCGCTCCACAAACGGGAACTCAAGTTCGCGGAGGATGTACTCGAAATACGGCCTGAACGATGGCCGAAGGAGGCCACGGACATTCTCGCAGATAACAGCTTTCGGCTGAATCTCCCGAATCGCGCGAAACATCTCCGGGAACATATTTCGCTTGTCCTCGTCACCTTTGGCTATACCGCCCAGGCTGAACGGCTGGCACGGAGGCCCGCCGGCCAGGAGATCAACCTTGTTGTGCAGGTAATGCATATCGAGAGCGGTGACGTCACCGCGAACCAGTAGACCATTGCCGCGCTCGGGTACCCGTTCATCCTCGCCTCTCGGCTCAGCACCGTTGGCTTCCAGTGTGTCGCACGCGTGTTTGACGAACTCGTTGAGGAGGAGGGGACGAAACCCCGCACGATGGACAGCCAAGGCCAGACCTCCTCCGCCGGCGAACAATTCGACCGAGGTCTTCGGTGTCGATGCTGGCGGGCTCGGCACAGGTGTGATCCTTACATGTCGGCGGTGGATGTTGATCATCCCGGGACACACTCGGTTCGGTCAAGCGAACGCGGTGGGTCGATGGCGTGTATGTCGACCCGCGCCGTCCTAGTCCGTGTCGACGATCGCGTACTTCGGCATCGCGTGATTCTTGACTCGGTACACCAAGGGGTTGCGATCCTTGGGTGCGGCCGCGCGCGGCAGTCGGAGACTCAACGCCATGACCACGCCCTGGGGGTAGCCGTCGTCCGCTATCTCTTCCGCTGTTGTCGTCTTGTCGATAACAGGGTAGAGAAGCGCAAATCCGGTATTTTCGGTCGATGCCACCTGTTGATCGCATGCCGTGCGGTGCGAGCTGTCCGCGTTGCCTCGGATATGCCCACTCGGATCGACCACTCGGCCATGAATAGAGAATTTTCCGACCCCGCGAATATCGACCTTTGTACGGTTCTTCTGTTGCGGCATCACGATCTTCCATTCACGTACTACCTCATTCGGGAGTGTGGCGATCCACGCCAGATCCGCTGTGAAGTGCTTCGGTTCCTTCCAGGTCAGCTTCTTCAATACCTCCACCATCTGTTCGTGGGTGACCAGGCCGGTCAGTGCATCGAATGGCCGACCAGTCGTCGGAAACTGGACGCTCTTGTCGGCCGCAAGGAGGAGTGGGATACAGGCATCGATATTGGCGTCCAAGAGCGCCTGATTGTTTATCGCGGGGTAACCGGAGCTGGGCTCTTTGGACAGCGTTCTGCGCTCGACGAGCTCAGCGTTTCGCATCTTGTTCGGCGCCGTAGGCCGAAGTCCGTGCCGTGACACCAAGGGCTGGACATCCTCCGGCGTCACGGTCGGACGGCCATCCACCATCGCCGCGTATTGCCGCAGCTCCGCGCGGAAGTCCTCTTCGTCCCAGCACGCGGCTTCGAGGGCGTTTCGCACCGTTGCGGTGATGAACAGTCGCACGAGGTCTCGGTACCCCGGCCGGAAACCGAACCAGCGACCCATCTGCATGAGAGCCTCGGCGTGCCCGGCGTTGCGGGAGTAGTAGGTGACGGTCAATCCTTCGACGGTGAAGCCGCGGGCCAGTTTGTTACCGCCGACCAGGATCCGCCATACCGGCCGCTTGTCGAAGTCGAGTTCCTCCTGCTCGATATCCTTTTCGCTGTTGACAATCAGCACAGGGGCACCGTTCGGTGCGATCCGACGTGCGGCCCGGCTGATGTGCGGGGCGAGCTCATCGAAAGAGTCCGGCATCGGATCGCCGAACTTCAACGCGTCGGTGACGGGGGCGAAGTCCTCGGTGTACAAGGTGCGCAGTCTGCTGAGTGCGCTACCGGTGAGATATCCACCGGTACGCCACTTGTCGCGGATCGCGTCCGCGCGGCTCCGGTGTCCGGCCTTACGCATCGTCTCGTGGACCAGCATGGTGTGGTGCCGGAACGACCGGCTGTACTTCTCGGGGTCGAGCTCCTGTCGGAACAGCTTGATGGCTCCCGTCAGGACGAACGAGTCGAGCGCGTTCTGGAGTTGGCGTTCATCCTCAGCATCCTTGTCGGCGTTCCGTTCATCCGGGATCCTCAGATGGGCTTTCTCCGCCGAATTGGCAAAGGTCTTCTCGTTGTCCGGAATGGATGAGTCCATGTCATGGAAGTCCGAGGCTCCCATGTACCCTGAGGGCCGCTCCAGTGCGATCAGATAGTCCTTCGGAAAGATGTCTTCCGCATCACGCGGATCGACGAAGACATTGGCGAACGGCGTCGCCGTGTAGCCCACGTACTGCGCTCGCGGAAGCATGCTGAGCAGGTTGGATATGTGCCTGTTGATCGCGGTGCGCTTCTTGTTCTCCGCTGTCCAGGTCTTCGGATCGGTCGTATTGATGGAGGCCTGGTCCGACTCGTCATCGATGATCAGTGTTGGGATGTCGGAGAGCCGATCCCCGGTCGTCTTGAGGTCCTTGACCATGTTGTTCAGGACGGCGCTGTTCTTCTTGACGATGATCAGCCGAGCATCACTGGTATGCAGGTTCTCCGGATGCCATAGCGGCTTGGTTCGATCGCGCCGCTCGAATTCGAGTGCGGGCAGGCCTTGTTGGAGCTTTCGGTAATCGAAGTCCCGGGTGGTCATCCGGTGAATATCGGGACGACCCACCTCTGAGGGCCGGACACCGTGACTGACGAACCTCCCTTTCGCCCAATCCTCATCATCGAGATAGTCGACGCGTTGGCGGGCGGTCTCATCGGACTCATCTGCCCCCCGCAGCACGTTCTCCCGGCCGACCAACTCCATGTCCAGCCTGCGTTGCGTCTGTTCACGCAGCATGTTGGTCGTTCCGGTCATGACGATGATCAACCGGTACCCGGCATCGACAGCCTTGGCGATGACCCCGGTGAAGTTCGCTGTCTTGCCGCTCTGCACGTAACCCACGACCAAACCTTTGGTCTGGCCCGGCTTCGGTCGTGCGGGATCGATGAGGCGCTCAACGACATGGTTCGTCGCACGGTCGAGATCATGAATCGAGCCTTCACGCCAGCCGCGGCCCTCCCGAAGGTAGTTCTCGTAGTGCGTCCAATAGAACGCTCGATCACGCCGGATCTCGTCGCTATACCACGGATCCCATGGGGAGGCGATGACTGTCGGACCGCTCTGATGGCTGATCGGGAAGTGCTGAGCGAACTCCTTGGCCGTGAGTTCGGAAAGACCCAGTGCGGCCATGATCGTCGCGCGACGTTCCTCCGAATTGGCTGGTGTCTGGTTGGTCCAGGGGTTGCCGTTTTCCGGCGCGTTATCCCACCTCGCGATATTGAGGTGCAGCGCCCTACGCAGCGGGTCATTCGTCGCGGCCGCCGCTACGTACTCCCGCATCCGATCTTCGGACGCGTCGAGGGACGGATCGAGGTCCTCGGCCTCGACCAATGCCCGACGGACCAGAGCCCTGGGCGCGTTGTTCGCCATGCCACGAATTGCGGTGCTGTATGCCTCGGCAAGTGCGTTGGTCATAGTCATCCTTCGAATTCGGCGGCCCGGGAAACGATGTCGGGGACCGGCTGAGTGGTTTCGAGTCCGTCCAGGTTGATCCGGTACTTCACATCGGGGATCCGCCCCATCGGCACCCAGTCCGTCCGGATGGCGTCCGGCGTCAGACGTGGGAAGTCGCCCGTCACGGCGTGCGGGACGCTCGGGGTCCGCCTGGTCCAAACGGTCGAGAGCCGGTCCCTGGCAGATTCATACCAGCCGGATCCGACAAGTTCGGTCTCGAACCTGTCGCGAAGCGCATCGTCGGACATCTGACTCCGCACGAGGTCCACGAGCTCGGGAAGCGTCCTACCCGCTCCAGCCCCTGCTGGAGTGATCTGGTGCGAGACAACCCACAGGGGTCGGACGCCAGTCGGCACCAATTGGGTGAGCGACTCGATCCAGTGCGTACGCCGCTCACTCGAGGTCGTCTTGACCTCGATATCGAGCTCGGGCAACCCGAAGTCGTGCTCTTGGGCATCCCCGCCACGCCACGCCTGCAGCGCGTCTCGCGCGCCGAGAGTACCGAAGAGCCCACCGAGCACCAGTAGCTCGCCGAACAGTCCGACTTCACGTTCCCTGGAAAGTGTCGCTGAGGACAGGAGCAGCGACGAAAGTTTCGCCAACGTCGCACGCAATGCGACCGCCGGTTTCATTCCATCGAGCTGAACGCGATCGATCATCGCGCACAAGACCGGATACGCGTCTCGGAACAGCGCTCCGTTGGTCACGACGACTTCCAGATACCAGTGACCATCGAAAGTGGTAACCCGCGTCGTGACGTTGCTTAGACCCGTTTCCGGTGCCGCGCTGACAGAGGGGATCTCGATACGGAGACCGAGTTCAGGCGTGACCGGATTGATGAAGACGCTGGCTGCTGGAGCGCCGGGGACCGGCAGAGTCATCGGCACCCGATTGTCGACGTACTGGTCGAAACCCTCTGCGGACAGGTGGCGTCCGTCGACTGAACTACTCTCGGTCACTGTCGCTCCGCTTGCGCCGCCGTGGTGAGGATGGACTGCCACATCTCTATGTTGTCCTTGTCCTTCTTGCCGAGGTACTCGCCCTCGAAGACGTTCGCGACCAAGAGGTACAGCAGGGACTTGACTAGTGGGACATCGTTGAGGCCGCCGTGTTTACCGCCGAGCAGCATCTTGCGGTAACGCTTGTTCAACCAAAGGGTCTGTGCGTCCCGGTCGATTCGGAAGAACGCGTCATCGATGAAGTTATCCCAGCGTATCGCGATGGGATCCACACTACGGACCGCCGGAATCTCGTTCTGGATGGTGGCGCGCACGCGGGGCGGCAGTCCTTGCCCGGGATGGATCATTGCGGTCCGCCTCGACACCCGCGCCTGCGACCTCCGAAAAAGCCTTTCCGCGACCTCGAAATATCCGCTCAGCTTGGTCCCGTCGTGCGCGCGGGCGGTCGCAGCCAAGCGTGCGAACTCGTGGCCGGTTTGCACCCGAGACTTCTCCGGGTTCATCTGGAACAAGCCGCCCATGTCACCGTCGATATCGACTTCGACGCGAGCCAACTTCAGCCGCCGATCCGCAGCGTGGACTCCGTACCATCCCCCCGACTGCAGCAGACGATCGCGGCGGTAGAAGTAGAGGCCCTGATGGTCACCCGAGCGATCGAGGAGGCGAAATTGGGGAAGGTTGGAAGGTTTGGGCCAGAGGTGGCAACGGAATTCGACTCGATGCCCATCCATCTCGGCGATCAATGTTTTCGGATAGTCGTCCAATCCCGACTGCGGATAACCGAAGGGATCCAGTGCGTCGACCGGGACCTTCGCGCCTGGGAGAGCATTCTCGACGTCCAACACCTCGATATCGATCCGGAGGCGGCCGTCAGCGAGGAACCTGTGGAAGGTCAACCCCAGGTGTTGGCAGGTCAGGGTTATCGTGTGGTCCAGATACGCCTCGATCTGCATAGTGTCGGTAGTCGCGGGGAACGCAGAGACATCGTCCCAGCGGATCAGCGTGCCGCTGCTCGCTGAGTCGAACGGCCAGTTCCTGTCGAACTCTGCGGCGACGAACGACGACGTAACCACATCGCAACGAAAGTCACTGCGGGACACGACACCCGGCCGCCACCGTCGCCCGACCGGCTGCTGACCAGCAAGGCGTGACATCACGATCAAGCTCCTCGCCTGGCTGAAGGAGGCAGCCTTCAGTCCAAGACCGAAATGACCGAGATCGCTGCCGCCGTACTCGCGCCTGCCCCCGATCGTCATCGCCGTATCGATGGTCTCCTCCGCCATCCCACATCCGTTGTCGAGGACATACAGGGCGACGAGCCCCCGTTGAGTGCGGATGAAGCGGATCACGACCCGATTTGCCTGTGCGTCGACAGCATTATCGACGAGATCCGCGAGTGCGGTCTCCAACGAGTGGTTGCGACCGATGGAATCCAGCACCCGCGGATCGGGAGGCAGCATGACGCTGCGCTCCGTAGGCACTTCCTGAGTCCATTCGACCACTTGCATTCCCCTCGCTCGACCGAAGTTCGCACAGCCACCAGTGCATGTCGGGGCCCACCCTCACGTTCGCACCCACCGAAGCAGCTCTGCGGAAACATTTCGCTACGAAGTTTAGCCTCCGTCCACTGACGAAGGTCGTGGGTGATCCGCGCCCGTGGCGCGTGGATCACCGGATTTCAGGACGTGAGGTAGCCGCTGGTCTGCCCAACATTCCCATTTCGATGCCGGTTCGAGGCCGGGCCGAGGCGGTCAGGCGGTGTCGGGTATTGCGGTGTCAGATAGCGCTGTGCCACAAAAGGATCCATGCACAAGTGCGGGGCCAGCGGCGAGGCAGGTAAGGTTTGGCGAGCGGCGGGTACGTTCACAATCTTGCGGCGAACGGCGGCGACGCGGGCTCAGCGGTGATTGGTGCCAGCAAGAGCACGGCGCAGCGCGGAGTAGGCCGTGGGCGATAGCGGCGCACAGGGCCAAGCGAAGTTCGCGCCGAAACGTCCTGAGGGAAAGGTGGGCGAGGGGTCCGTCGATCAGGTCAGCGAACACGAGCTCCGTTGCGCTGATCCTCAAAGTTCTTGCGCCACCTGCGAGAATACTAGCTACCCGGCCTTGCGGGAACATCAGAAAGCCTTGTCACGAAGTCGTGTGCATTCGCCCTAGCAATACCTCACATCCGCCCGGGGAACCCCACTCGAGAACCCGCCACCTCCAATCTGGTTCCGATGCACAAGATCCAGACTCGGAGATCACCGACAACGCGGGACCGGCTGTCCGAGCCCCGAGAAACCTTCTCCACTGAGCAGACGCTTGTCACTGATGGTCCGTTCGGCACCCGATCGACAAGAGAAGTTGTCGCTTATCAGGACTGGGATTCGCTGGAAATCACCGGTGCACCGAGCCCGTACTCGAGGTCGGTCAGCCGTGCGATGCCGTCGATCAGCGCGCCCTTCTTTCTCGAGGCGATGAGCCTGCGCAATGCCGGGTCGAGAACCGCTCGGTTCGATCGCTCCGCCGTGTCCGGGCCGGCACGTCCGAGCTGCGGCAGGTCTGGGTCGATGATAGCGATTTCCTCGGAACAGACGTTGAAGCGAATTCGACGGCATTCCGCACAAGGCAACCTCGGCATCCGCTACGTGGGGTTATCTCAGAGCCAGCGTCTCAATCCTAGATGTGCGCGGTGTGCCGGCCTGTATCAGCACCACACCAAAAGCCATCGGCATTGAATCACCACGCTCTCACTCGTCGCGGTTCCTGTTCCACAGCTGATGTGTCAGACCGCTGGATGTACTGACGGACTCGACGCTGAATCGATCTTCCAGGCCGGTGAGGTGATCCCAGATCCGAACACCGGTACCGAGCACGATCGGAACTATCGATATGTGCAGGAAATCGATGAGATCGGCCTGGAGGAATTCGCTCACGGTGGACGGCCCGCCGCCGATCCGGACGTCCAGTCCGCCTGCCGCGTCTTGTGCCAAGCGAAGCGCCTCCTGCGGCGAGGCGTCCACGAAGTGGAAACTGGTGCCGTTGTCGAATTCGAGCGCTTCACGCGGATAGTGAGTCAGGATGAAGACCGGAGTGTGGAAGGGCGGCGCGTCTCCCCACCATCCTTTCCAGCCGTCGTCCTGCCATTCGCCCGTCTGCGGACCGAATTTTCGGCGACCCATGATCTCGGCCCCGACACCCTGACCCCACATGCTGAACAGGGCGCGGTCGACGGTCACCGGTTCGTCGATTCCGTGAATGCCGTGGATGACTCGTCCGTCGAACTTTCCGAACAACGCCCCCGCTCCGCCGATCGGCGCTTCGAACGTCACATGATCGCCTGCGGCGTACCCGTCCGAAGAAACGAACAGGTTATGGACTCGCGTACGGGACACAATGACTCCAATACCAGTGGTTGCAAATTAAAATCACTCGCATCGTAGCGTAGAGTGATCTCTATCTGCAATCACTTTGGAGGGTCGGATGGCGAGAGAACAGCCCCGATCAGGATGTGCGATCAATGCGGCGGTCGAAGTGCTGGGCGACGCCTGGAGCCTCATCGTGCTTCGCGACATCGTTTTCGGCGGTCGTCGGCACTTCCGTGAGCTCCTGACGCGCAGCGAAGAAGGCATCGCGTCGAACATCCTCGCCAACCGCCTCCGAAATCTGGTCGAGCAAGGACTGCTTTCCCGTGACCATGTGATGCGGGGACAGCGGGCGGCATATTCGCTCACCGAGGCCGGGATTCAGACCGTTCCGGTGATGGTGGCGCTAGGGACCTGGGGCATGCGTCATCGACCCACGTCACACGCGCTGAGTGTGCGCGCTCGGATCCTGGCCGAGGCCCCCGAACTCGTCGACGACTTCATCGATGAACTCCGCGAGGTTCACCTCGGCATTCCGCGAAGCCACCCCGAACGCCCACTTGCGTCCGAACGACTGCGGCACGCCTTCGAGTCCGCCACGGAAGGAGCGGGGACATGGTGCGGTGGCGGCGCCGCGCCCGAATCAGCAAGCTCGAACACCGATGTCTGAACGTTCTACCACAGATAGATAGGTCGAAATATTGGCTCGTTAAAGCCCAAAATACTCGAAAAACGTAAGAATCAATGCGTTCCGACTGCTAGAATCGCCAGATGAGCCTGCTCAGCTTCACGGTTCGCAACCACAAGAGCATCAGGAATGAGGTCACGGTCGATCTCGCACGCCCGTCGTTGCGGACTCTTCAGCCACGGGACGGCGACTGGGGTGCTGCGACATACCCGATTGCGGGGATCTTCGGCGGTAACGCGACCGGGAAGTCCGCTGTGCTGGATGGGCTCCGGTACACGTTCTCAGCGATCAGTCTTTCCGCCACGGCTTGGCAGGCATCGAAGTCGATGCGCCGGGCGCCGTTCCGGCTCGACGGGACGGCTCGGACCTCATCGAGCACCTACGAGCTCGATTTCGTCCACGATGGACGTCGTCATCTGTACGGCTTCGAGGTGGACCATGACGGGATCAAACGCGAGTGGCTGCGCGACGTACCCAACTCGCGATGGCGCACGCTGATGGATCGCGACCGGGAAGCCGACACGTTGACATTCCACCAGAGCCTGCACACGAAGATCGAGGTGACAGGGCGCGAGCTGGTGCTCAGCCGGGCATTGTTGCTGCACGACTCACCCCTGTACCCCATGGCTGATGATCTGGTCTCAGGCTTCGACTGCGTGCTGGTGAAGGACTCCCATCGCGAGGCGCGCCTGTCGAAGATCGCGGACTCGCTGGCAGAGGGGACCATCACCTTTGCCGACCTCGAGGCGCTGCTCCAGGTCGCCGACATCGGCGTCGTGAAGGTCAGCATCGAGGAGACCAAAATCCCCGATCACATACGCCGCGTATTCAGCAGAATCTGGCTCGAGCTGCGCGAAGAGGACGACACGCCCGGCGACGCTGCCGTCGACAACAACGACGAAGAGCTCAGCGAACTGGACGACGACCAACTCGCTCAGGTGGTGCGGCATCTGACCTTCACCCACCGCGGCACTGACGACGAATGCCCAGAGTTCTCCATCCAAGACGAAAGCGACGGGACGATCGCCTGGCTCGCCATCGCGGTGCCTGCGCTGGAGGCGCTGCGAAAGGGCGGGCTGCTCCTCGTCGACGAGATCGACGCGAGCCTGCATCCCCATCTCCTCGAGGTCTTGTTGGGGGCGTTCGCGGATCCCCTGGTCAACAATCGGCAGGCGCAGCTCGTCTTCACGAGCCACGAGTCCTACGTCCTCTCACCGCTGAGTGAGGTGAAGTTGGAGCCCGAGCAGGTCTGGCTTACGGACAAGACCTATGAGGGCGTCACCGAGCTGACCTGTCTGGCCGACTTCCCCAAGCATCCCGACGCGAATGTGGCGCGGCGATACCTCACCGGCCGGTACGGCGGGACCCCGCGGCTCTCGCCGAGCACACTGACAGCGCTCGTCGGCTCACAGGCACGCTGAGGATGAAGGCACGCAAGGAGGGCGGGCGTACCGGCAGGCCCAAGAGACAACCCGCCCGGCGCATCCTCGTGGTTACCGAGGGAACACGGACGGAACCCCAATATGTCGAAGGCTTGAATCGCTACCTGCGCAGCAGAGGTACGACCGCTGTCGTGAAATCAGTCCCCGTCGGCAAGGACCCGATTAAGGTGGTCCTGAAGGGCATCGAGATTCGCGACAAGGCGGCGAGCGATAGTAAGGACTACGACGTCTGTGTCTGCCTGGTCGATGTCGACCAGCACGAGGGGCTGCCAGCTGCCTGCCGGCTTGCCGCGCGCGAATCGATCCTTCT
The DNA here is from genome assembly GCF_015674855.1 of Nocardia bovistercoris. Taxonomy (GTDB): domain Bacteria; phylum Actinomycetota; class Actinomycetes; order Mycobacteriales; family Mycobacteriaceae; genus Nocardia; species Nocardia bovistercoris. The sequence continues at coordinate 568,204 of NZ_JADMLG010000002.1, forward strand.
GCTCGTCTCGAATCTCAAGTTCGAGGCTTGGCTGCGATGGCACGCCGAGGACAAGCACTCTGCGCTGAGCACCTCGCAGCTCGACGACCTCACTGCCAAGCTCGGACTGATCACGAAGAAGATGCTCGCACCGACTTTTCCGTTCCATGCCGTACACGGGGCATGTGAGATCGCTCGCCGAGTGGACCCCGATTTGGAGGCCGGGAGAAGTGGATCTCATGCTCGGGCGATGAGACCGGTGAGACGGGACTACTGCACGTTGAGGCGGAACTCGACCACGGGTCGAACCCTGCCGGACCCTCTTGGCGCACCGACTACCTGGTTCGTCGTCAAGTTGTCCGACTACGGCACACCTCCGCGTTGTGGCACGACACAACGTCACGACGAAGGCGCGATGTACTCACACCGCAGGTCTGACACCTTTGCGATGTGCTCGTAATCGCGGTCTGCGGCGAGCACCGTCGCGTCGTTCACGATGGCGTAGCCCGCGATGAGGATATCGAGGGATCCGGCCGCACAGACGAGCCCCGCGTTCCACAGCGCCGCCTGAATATCGAGCACTAGCGATTCGTCAGGTGCATGCTCGAGCGGGAACCCGAGGGAGATCTGCTCTCGGTAGTGCGTGTGCTCCTCGGGCGTCCGGGCACTGTGGCAGAACTCGAGCACCTGCGGCGTACAGGTAACGAACAGATCGGACGGCGCCCGCTCGATACGACGCAGCCGCGCGGTGATACCCGGATCTCCAGTGGCCAGCCTCGCCCAGACCGAGTTGTCGACAAGGTAGTCGGTCACGCGGACCGGGACTCGTCCGGAGAGTCCACCGGCGCGCCGAGCTCGTTCTCGAGGTCGGTCAGGCCCGCGATCCCGTCGATCATCGCACCCTTCTGCTTCGAGGCGATGAGTCGGCGCAACGCGAGATCGAGGACGGCGCGGTTCGACCGCTCGCCCGTGAGCGCCCTGGCACGCTCGATCAACCGCGGATCCAGGTCGACACTGGTGACTGCCATGATGGCCCCCTCTCGCAGGTTATATGACTGATTATATACCGCGCGGCTTAGTGGAGACTATCCCAGCCATACCGAGAGTCCCCCTCAAGCATGGGAACCAGATCAAGGTCGGCGACGATGCGCCCGTTTCGATGACCCTCGATATAGGCCTCAACGCGTCCTCGAACTGTTCGATAGCGGCGATCAGTGCGTCCTGCGTCAAGTCCTCGAGCGCCACGTCGGCACAGTAAGCGACCACACCGATAGCACGGATGTCGGCACAGCCTTCGCCCTATCAGCCACCCGCGCAAGGACCTGTCTGCAATGGACAGCTCTGCGACTACCCTGAACCACAGTCGGTTTCAGACTTCCGACGAAGAAGGTGGCGCCAAGTGAATGCGGTTCTGACAAGTGATTATCTCAGAGCCAGCGTCTCCACCGGCTGACCAGTGATCTCAGCGATGAGATCGAAATCTTTGTCGATGGCGAGCACCGTAAGCCCGGCCTTCTCCGCGGTGGCCGCGATAAGGAGGTCCGGAATGGAAGGTGCACGATGTTGCCCCCGGTCCGCCAGTAACATCTGCACCTCGAATGCGCGGTCCTCCATCGCAGGCGTCAGGTGCTCGATGGGCATGAGCGACAAAGGCGGCAGGTCGAATGCCTCACGTCCAGCGCTACCCGAGCGCGCGGAGAAGCCGAGTTCGAGCCGCGTCACCGCCGACAGTCGTACCAACCCGCGGGTGATTCGCGCGTTCCAATGCTCAATGCGCGCGGCTTGACCGGCCTGCATCCGGACGTATGCCGACTTGTCGACCAGCCAGTGGGTCACCGCCACGCGTCATCCATCACCGATGGGTCCGCCAAGTCCACGAACGCCGCGGCCGAACGGCCCCAATCGTCAGCCGTAAGCGTCACATCGGAGCTCACGCCCGCCTCGCGTTCGAGCTTCCGACGCAGGAATTCATTGCGCGACAATCCGAGCGCGTCTGCCTCGGCGTCGATCCTTTCGACCGCCGCGTCACTCAGTCCACGAATTAGTACGTTTGTCATGAACACCACCTCCGGCCGGATGATATCATGTTATCACACTCCAACTAGGAGGTCTCTCGCCCAACCTGCGCCTGCGTTCGAGCGAAGTTCGGTCCCGTCGATGTCGTCGAGGAATCCAGCACGCTGCTTCCACGGCTGAACCGAGAATTCACACTGTCGGCGGCTAACGTCAACGATCACCTGATGATGCCCGAGTCACTTGACGGCGTCCGACCCTTGCCCGGGCGACCGGAGCGACCTCGCCATCAGATCACCACCCTGATCGCAGACAACGGCTACGACTACCCGCGCGTGTACGACGATCTACGCCAACGGGGATCACCGGCGATATCCCGCGCCGCGCGGCACCTGAGACAAGGTCCCACCAGACGCTAAATCGTGAATAGGCCTTGGCTCTGCTCCACCAACACCGCCTCGCTATCCGCCAGGAATGCCGCACCGACATCCATCAAGAATCCCTACTAGCCGAAGTCGTTCACTTCCCCTACAGCCCGATCTAATTCTTCGCAACACCTATACGTTGAAGCGGAATTCGACTACGTCGCCGTCGGACATTATGTAGTCCTTGCCTTCCATGCGGACCTTGCCCGCGGCTTTGGCGGCCGCCATGGAACCGGCTTCCACGAGGTCGGTGTAGGCGACGATTTCGGCTTTGATGAAACCGCGTTCGAAGTCGGTGTGGATCACGCCTGCGGCTTTGGGGGCGGTGTCGCCCTGGTGGATGGTCCAGGCTCGGGCTTCTTTGGGGCCCGCGGTGAGGTAGGTCTGGAGGCCGAGGGTGTGGAAGCCCGCGCGGGCGAGGGCGTGCAGGCCCGGTTCGGTCTGGCCGATGGATTCGAGGAGTTCGAGGGCGGATTCGTCGTCGAGTTCGAGGAGTTCGGCTTCTACCTTGGCGTCGAGGAAGACGGCGTCGGCGGGGGCTACGGCGGCGCGGAGTTCGGCGACTTTCGCTTCGTCGGTGAGGATCGATTCGTCGGCGTTGAAGACGTAGAGGAAAGGCTTGGTGGTCAGCAGGGAGAGTTCTTTGAGGAGTTCGGTGTCCACCTTGGCGCCTGCCGAGAACAGGGTTTTGCCCGAGTCGAGGATTTCCTGCGCGGTTTTGGCGGCGTCGGCGATCGGTTTACGGTCCTTCTTGATCTTGGCTTCTTTCTCGAAGCGCGGGACCGCTTTCTCCAGGGTTTGCAGGTCGGCGAGGATCAGTTCGGTTTCGATGACCTCGATGTCGGCGGTCGGGTCGACCTTGCCGTCGACGTGCACCACGTCGTCGTCGGCGAAGACGCGAACGACCTGGCAGATGGCGTCGGCTTCGCGGATGTTGGCGAGGAATTTGTTGCCGAGTCCCGCGCCTTCGGAGGCGCCTTTCACGATGCCCGCGATGTCGACGAAGGACACGACGGCGGGCACGATGCGTTCGGAACCGAAGATCTCGGCGAGCTTGCCGAGGCGGGGGTCGGGCAGTGGGACCACCCCGACGTTCGGCTCGATCGTCGCGAACGGGTAGTTCGCGGCCAGCACGTCGTTCTTGGTCAGCGCGTTGAACAGCGTCGACTTTCCGACGTTGGGCAGGCCGACAATTCCGAGGGTGAGACTCACGAGGTAGAGAGTCTACGCGGCGGGAACGGCCGGGTGGCGTCAGGGGATCAGGACCACTTTGCCCCGGTTGGCGCGGGCTTCGATGACCTCATGGGCGCGGGCGGCGTCCTCCAGCGCGAACTGTTCGTGCACGGCGGCACGCAGCTGGCCCGCGGCGAAGTACTGCCACAGGTCCTGGCGCCAGTGGTCGTAGACGTCGGGGGTTTCGTGGGCGATGCGCGCGATCTGGAATCCGGTCACCGTTTTCGCGCCGAGCAGCAGGTCGTGGGCCGCGACGAGTCCGCCGCCGGAGCCGAACGCGACCAGGCGGCCACCGGGGGCGACGGCGGCGAGGGCCGGACCGAGGAGGTCGCCGCCGACGGCTTCGAGCGCGTAGTCGACCGGTTCGCCCCACGAAGCGTCGCCGTAGGTGATCACCTCGTCTACGCCGAGTTCGAACAGGAAGTCGGCCTTGGCGAGGTCGGAGACAGCGGCGACGACGCGTTTCGCGCCGCGCACGCGCGCCAACTGGACCGCGAGATGACCGACACCGCTGGCCGCGGCGGTGACGAGGACCGATTCGCCGGATTTCGGGTTCGCGGCGTCGAGGGCTCCGAGCGCGACCAGTCCGCCGCGCACCAACGCCACGGCGTCGACGGCGGACGCGCCGTCGGGGATGGTCGAGGCCATCGACGCCTTCAATAAGGCGTATTCGCCGTAGGCGTGCCCGAAGCACAGGCCGACGACCCGATAGCCGGGCATCCAGTCGGCCACCGCGTCGCCCACCGAGATCACCTCACCGGCGACCTCACCGCCCAGCGGACTCGGTTCGGCCGCCTCACGCGTCTTGCGCACCACCGGCAGCGTCACTCCGATCGCGTGCACGCGAATGAGCAGTTCGCCGGGGCCCGGTGTCGGGATCTCGGCCGACATCACCTCGAGCACCTCGGGCCCACCGTTGCGCTCGTAACCGACCCGACGCATCACTACCTCCATTGCTAGCCAGGAGGCGTAACGGTAACCGGAGGGCGGGGTGATCTCACCTATCCGTGTGCCCGGTTGTGCGCGATCTCACCGACCGCGTCCCGATCAAATCGGGCGGTTCCCACGCTCCCACCACGGAGTCACGGTCTCGCTCATGATCCGTTCGCAAGTGGCGTCATCGACAGTACGGCGCAGGATTTCGAGGAACTCGTCGTCGGGCAGCATGGCGCGCACACCGCTCAGTACGCCCATATCGTCTTCCTCATCACCCTGGACTCCCTCGGCCTGGATCGCCACGATTTCGGGATACCGTTCCTGACGTAGCAACAGCCTGGCCAGGATGCCCCGCACGAAGCGTCGTTCGTGAAGGTGTTGCGGCAACGAGCCGGTATTCAGTATCAGCGCCCGGCGCAGCCAGCGTTCGGCGGCTTCGTCCTCGCGCTCCGGTCGCTCGACCGCGTCGCCTCCGAGTTTCCGGTAGCAGACCGCCTTCTCGAAGGGCACCTCGCATTCCTCCGTCGCGCGCACCAACCCTTCGCTCCACGAACGGGATTCATCATCCTCGGCGAAGCGGGCGCACATCTCGGCGAGCCCGTCGACCAAGCGGAGCGTCATGGTGTAGTTGTCGCGTCGGGAGTTGACGACGAACGCACGCACCCCGGCGTCGACGGCAAGGTCGGGTTGTCCGGCCTCGGCGGCCAGATCCGCCAGGCCACCCGCGGTTTCGACGGCATCCCCCCAGTGCTCGGCGGCGACAGCCTCCTCGTGCGCGTGCACGAAGTGGTCCCACGCCTCCGACAGGTCACCTTCGGCATACAGTACCCGGCCCGCCAAGATGTCGATCCGCCACGCCGCGCTCACCTTTCGCGGACGACGGCTGCGCAGGTCGTCGAACAGGGCGCGCGCGTCGGCGATCCGATCCTCGTCGAGGGCCCGCACGATCTCGTAGGTCACCGCATCGACCACGGAGTCACCCTGACCGATCACCCTGGCCAGATTCTGCATGTGTTGTGCGCGTTCCGTGGTCTCCGAACTGGTCAGCTCGAATTCCTCGGACATCGTCAGGGTCGCTTCGGCCACCATGGCGGCCATTCCGTGCGACTGGAGACTCTCGAACATCCCGCGTGCCTCGTCCAACTGCGCCTTGACCCGCGCGAGATCGTCCGGCGTCTCGGCCGCGTCGCCCATTTCGAGCGCGGTGAGGAAGAGCAGCATCGCGCGAGAGGAGCGGTTGCCAGTTCGGTCGACAATATCCGCGAGCGCCTCCAGCGTGGACCGGAACGCGGCGCGATCGTTGCCTTCGAGCGCGTTCAACGCCGTGAATCGGAGGATGTCGCCCTCGAACGTGGGATTCCCGCCCGTCGAGGCGAGGAGGTCCAGCGCGGCCTGTAGATACCTCGCGGCCTCGAAGGTGTCGCCGCGCAGGTTGAGGTCGATCGCCGTCACATACGACTTGACCGCACGCACCGCAGGATGATCGACGCTGTCGCCGTAGCCTTCTGCGCGCGCGATCCAATCCCGAACGGGCACATCCCCGACATCGCCCAGCGACAGCAGCCCCAGCATCAAACAGGTGATCGCGCACAGATTGTCGTTGCCCGCCGCCTCCGCGGAGCCCAGCGCACGGTGATACCACACGGCCGCACCGCCGAGATCGCCGCGCACTTGCGACAGATCGCCCAGCACCATCGAGCTGCGAGCCTCGTTGAGGCGGTCACCATAGGTCGCGGCCTGCGTTCGGGCTCGACGCAGCGTCGCATCGGCGAGTTCGATGTTTCCGCTGGTCAACTCGATGCTGCCGAGCAGATGAGTCGCCGCGGCCACGTACATCGGCGTCTGGAAGTCGGCCGCGAGTTTCGCGGCCCGCTGGGCGGCGCGCCGCGCCTCGGCTATCTCCGCACGCACCAGGTGCACACTGGCGAGCTGGATAGTCGCGATGATCTCGGCTTCCGCTCCGATGAGGTCGAGCACACTGGCGAAACCCGAGCCCGAGGACTGTTGGACCGATTGGGGACCGTAGGCCACCACACCGGCGATCTCCTGCACCCGCCGCAGTCCCGATTCCGAACGCCGCGAGGCGTTGCCGAGCGCGACCAGTTCCAAGGCTTCCTCGGCCAGTCGTCTCGCCTCATCGAAATCGCCGCTTTCGCTGGCGAGCGTGCCTGCCAGCGCGTTGCCGAGAGCCCGTAGAACCGGGTCCAGTTCGCCTCCGTGTGCGAGAGATTCCTCGAGCAGCGCCACCGCGGCCGCGAACTCTCCCGCCCGTTGCAGGGCGAAGGCGACGGTCAGGGAGCAGATCGATTCGAGCAACGGCTCACCGCTGCCGCGCACCTCGACAATCGCGCGCCGCCCCTCGGCGACCGCGTCATCGAGCCTGCCGAGCATGCAGTACGCGCTGACGACGGCCAGTCTCGCTGAGCCGCGCTCCACATCGGAGGTCTCCGGCCTGCGGATCAGGTCCCTGGTCAGCAGGATCACTTTCTCCGCGGCCGCAGGCGTGCCGATGCTGAACAACGAAAGGACGAGTTCGTCGGTGATCTTCGCGGCCGCGTCCGTGCCCGCACCTGCCATCAGGTGGTAGTGCACTTCGTCCACGCAGGTGGTGTCCGTGAATTCGAAGTCGCCGCTGTCGACCAGCCGATCTTCGCGCCACCGCCAGTAATTGGCCGCGCGCAGGTGCGCACGCCGCATATCCCGCCCGCTCGAATCCTCGAGGAACGCCTTGACCGCGTTGGGCACCGAGTAGGTCTGGCCGTGGGCGTCGGGATCGAAGCCGTGGTAGACCAGGCCCCAGGTCATGGCGATGCGCATGGCGCGCTCGCGATTCATTTCGAGCGGGGTCCTCCGTGCGAGTCGACCCGAGCTCGCTTGCGTCACCGTGACGGCGTAGTCGTCCGGTCGGTCGGGATTCAGCACATCATCGACGGCTTCCGGAGCCTGTTCCGCCAGTTGCCAATTCACGCCGATGGTGTCCACCGGCATCCGATAGACGGTGAGACCGCGCACCATTCGACCGACCGGATCGTTGGGCGTCCACTGCGCGGCGATGCGATCGAGTTCACTGTCCACACCCACGCGACGCAACGCCTGATCCACCGCTTCGTCCACCGCGACATCGGATTTCGTGAGGAGTTCATCGATACGCCGCAGCGCTCCCGGATGTCCGCCCACCCAGTCGATGGATGCGCGATTTCTCGGATTCCGAGCGATCACGTCGGTCACCGAGGGCAGGGCGAGGATCAGTTTGGCGGTTTCGGCGCCGGAGAGCGGGCCGAGGAATCTTTGCCGCGCCCGGACCGACGATTCGCTCGCCTGCGCGAACGCCTTGCGACTGGTGATGATCAAGCCCGCGTTGCTTCCGCAGGTCATCCACTGTTCGAGGAACTCCGAAGTCTCGGCATCCAGCTGGAAACCGGTGCCCGCGTCCTCCAGGTTCGCGTCGATCCCGTCGAGTACCAGCGTGATCCGCTGCCGGGACAGCACTTTCGACTGCACGTGTCGCAGCCGCTTGCGCCAACCGTCGGTCGGATCATCGCCGCGCGCCCACGCCAAGAAGGACTCGCGATGTCGCCCGCGACACAGTTGATTCCAGACGGAGTCGAGAATCCGGCCGGGGGTGTGGCGATCGGCGACCCATACCGGGTGCCCCGCGTCGGCGCCCAGCAGGCGGACCAACTCGCGCGCGAGCGCCGATTTACCGATGCCGCTCAGCCCGGACAGCACCACCCATGGGGACGGCGATGTCGCGATGCGCACCAAGCCGCGCAATTCCTCGCGACGGCCGACGAACGCGAGCGGGGCCACCGCTCCGTCGAGCTTGGTCGTCGCGGCCTCGGTCCCGGACAGGGTGCGGCGCGGGCGGTGGATGTCGTATGGCGCGAAGACGGTGGGAATCACCCATTCGGCGGCCAACCGGGCCCGCGCGGGGTCGGCCGCGAATTGTTGCGCCAGGTCGCGGCGGGCACGACAGAATGTGGTCACCGGGTCGGCCGAGGGGTCGGCCGCGATGCCGCGATAGAACTGGTGTGCCAACACGGTGGCGAACTGGTCGGACACCTCGTCGGTCATCGCCACCGCGCCCGGTGCGCCGTGGGCGAGCAAGGTCGCAGCCAACGCGGTCGACGCCTCCGAACCGTCGGCGGCATCACGGCTCGCGGCGCGACCGGTGTGGCACGCCGACAGCACCAGGAACGGCATCGCCCGCCCCTGCGGGAGCAGCCTCGACATGACGCCGTCGGCGTCGATGAGGTCGTCGTCACCGGTCGCGGTTTCCAGGCACAGGTACCCGGGGATGCCGTGCGAGGAGATGTGCAGGATGTCGGTGGGACGGGCGGTCAAGGCCGCACGGATCGCGTCGGCGGTGCCCCAGTTGAGGATGTCGACGTCGATGGCGCCGGAATCGATCGCGGGCGCCAGCGCCGACAGTACGTGGTCCAGTTCGACCTCGTAGTTCAGTAGCGATCCGCGCCCGTTCTCCGGTGAGGCGATCGCCACCACGATGCGAAAGCGCGTCGGCGGCTCCTGGACGACCGGCGGCCGCGACGACGGCGCCGCACCCGCGCCGCGGCACACGAAGACGTTGGGCAGCAACCCGAGTGGCTCGCGCGGGACCTCCCGCGCGCCGCCCACCGGCACGATGATGCTCTCCCACGGCAGCGACGCCAGCCGAGCCGACGCGGTCTCTACCGATAGTTGGAGGTCGTGGCCGCGCGCGGCCGCGTCGGCGAGTGCGTCGGCCAGCGCTACCCCGGCCTGTCCGTCGAGAAACGATTCACCGAGGGCGATGCCGACCGCGTTGATCATGCTGGAGGTCGCGGCATGTCGGATGCGCAGCTCGGCCAGTTCCGCCACCAGCGATGTGGCCTCGACCGTGAGGCCGCCGACGCTGTGCCGGTAGCTCGTGGTACCGAGATCCATTTCGACGTGAGTGTCGGTGACCCGCAGCACAGCCGCGACCCGCGTGTTCGAATTCGCCCCGACCGTCATCCCGCCGCCCCTCCCTGAATGAATTGCGACCGAACGGTATACATCGGACCGCACGCCGATTCCGTGCCATCCATCGTGCCACGCGCGACGAATGTTTCGTCCGCACATGGCCGCTCACGAATGCCGTCGCCGTGTCACAATCTCCGCATGTCCCAAGATCCCGCAGACAATGCCGCCCCGGTGAGAATTATTCGCGGCCAAGTCTTTTACCTGCCCGAAGGTGCGGATGGTTCGCTGGACGCGAACTGGATTCCGTACGGCCAGGTTCCCGACCTCGGTCCGGTCGAGGTGACGAAGTCCATCGACGACGGCCGCGGACCGTCCGAAACTTCCAGATGACCAGCGCGAGCGAGGGTGCGGGCGCGGAATCGTCACCGTCGCCACTCGATGCGATCGCCGATATGCGCGCGGTCGCCCGGTGGACGGTAGGTGCGGCGGCAGCTACTGGTGCGCTACTCATCGGCACCGCACCACTGGCCGCGCTGGGAAAACTGCACGGCGCGTGGCACATCGCTGTCGCGGTGGCCGGACTCACGGTGGCGCTGCTCGCGGTGTGCTGGGCGATCTGGGTGACCAGTGACGCGCTGACACCGCCGGTCAGCACGCTGATGGACCTCGAGGATCCCTCGATGAAGCACATGGCCGGACTGATTCGGCTCACCTCGCGTTCGCCGGAGAACTTCTTCGGCCCCGGCGGAACCCGCGTCGCCGACCTCCAGGCGCAGGGCGAGCTGCATCAACGCGCCGCAGGCGCGATCGCGCGCGCTCTGGCCGTCGAAGACAGGGCACCCGAACGCGCCCTGCTCGACCTCGCGCTGCGCGACGCCGAAGCCAATATCGCCTACTACCGCAGGCTGCGGGCCAGACTCCTGGCTCTGATCCACACCTGGCACGTGCGACACCTGTTGCGCAGGGCACGCATTCACACCCTCGCCGCCGTCCTGGTGGCGGGGATCGGCGCGTGCGCGTTCTTGGTCGCGACCGTCGACAGCAAACCGCCGGAGCAGCCGAAGCCGCGCGCGCTACAGCATTCGTGCGGCGACATCGCGTCGCACGAATGCGCCACCATGTCGCCCGACAGTGCACACATCACATACGGACCGGACGGTTGGTAAAATAATTACGACAGGCCTGCGTTCCCTCGGAAGAATCCGGCCCGAGCGGCACGGACCGGCGACGAGATGTCAGATCGCGGTATTTGCCGCAATTGTGCCCAGCTGATGTATGATTGGATCGCGCAGCTCGCACAGGCGGGGGAAGCGCGGTCTTTCGGGGAGATCTTACTTCACATCGTCCGGGATTTTTCTCGGCTTATTCGGGCTGCACTCGGCACGTATCGGGTGCGGCTACATGGTGACGGAACTTGATGCAGCGAACTCCGGAATCGCGTTTCGCCCGTACCACACGCGGCCGAAACGACCTTCTGATAGTCGTAATCGTGGTCTTCGTATTATCGGCGCCATTGTTCGTCGGATGGCTCGCCGCCACCGAAGAGACCTCGACCGTCATGGTCGTGGGCCTACGCAACGAAGGCGAGCAGGCGACGATCACGGACGAAGTCCATCGATCGCTGGACTTCGACGGCCCAACCCTGGTCGTGGTCAACCCGATATGCGTCCCGCTGCCGCAATGCGTGCCCGCTCGGTACGAGGAACTCGGCCGGTGGACGGCGGATGGCGATGTCACGATCACACGCCACGGCAACGACCTCTACCAGGTGCAAGTCACTCGCGAGAACTTCGGGTACGGACCCGCGCTGACCACCGCTGTCGGCCTGCCCCTCGGCTTGGCGCTGCTGTATGCCGCCGCCGAAAGGTTGCGGATACGACGGAGAGACAGGGAGCAGGCGATCCAGCGGTCGGTCGGGTCCGGAGCGGACATCGAACACGACCCGCCGCACTCCGGCGTCCAGCACCGGGCACAAGCGATTCGACCGCAGGCACCGCCCCGGCCGGAACCGCCGCAGCGACCGGCACAGCCACGTCTCCGCACCGAACCCGAGATCGAAACGCACATCGCGCCGCCACCTCCCGCACCACCACCCGCGCGGTCCCGTGCCCCGATTCCGGTGCGCATCGACGCGACGGGTCTGCCCGCTGCGCCCGAATTCTTCGCGAGGGTGGGCGCCGAGGGGATCGCACGCACCCATATCGACGCCGACGGCGGCTACGCCGATTTCGATGACGTGACCCTATGGGTCGAGATCGCGCACGCGGGTTCTACCGTCGGCCTGCCCGGTGACCGGGTTCGGATCATCGCCCCCGCCTCGAATCAACCCTAGTACCGAATTTCTTCCGAAACCGAGGTTCATCGCCATGACCCAATCCCCCGGCTACGACGCGTTGCCGGTACAGTCCGCGAAAAGCAGAATTCTCATCACTCTGGTCGTCGACACATCGTCTTCGATGGCCCATGAGAACCGCATCGGTGAATTGAACGACGCACTGGCGACTTGGCGGACGGAACTGCTCAAGGACAACACCGTCCGGCAACAAGGGGAGATCGCACTGGTCACCTTCGGGGCGGGCGGAGTCCGCGCCATCGATCCGAGCGGCCGTACCACGGGCGTGGTCGACCAGCCGTATGTACCGGTCACCCAATTCAGTCCGCAACGGCTCGAGGCCGGTGGCGTCACCCCCATGGTGGAGGCGCTGCACTACGCGTTCCAACTGATGGCCGACCGTAAACAGACGCTTCGACGCAGCGGCCATCCGTTGAAGGCAAGACCGCTGGTCTACATGATCACCGACGGTGTGCCCACCGACGACGCCGGGAACCCTTCCCAACAGTGGCGCGACCTCGCACCCGCCATCCGGCAGCAAGAAGACGGCAAACATCTGCTGTTCTTCGCTTTCGGGGTGGCGGGCGCGGACCACGAAGTGCTGGCGGGTCTCGCGCCGAAATCATGGTGGTATGTCTCCGACGTCAACTTCAAAGCCATCCTCAAATTCGTCTCGACGAGCATCAAAGCCGCGCAAGCGACACAGTCGGAAACCGCCGCTGCCACATATACCCGAGCCAACGAGCAGGTCACCAAGAGTTCCTTGATCGACCAGTGGATCAGTAGTCAGGGCTGACCGTGCGCGAAGAAGGAATGACAGGCAAAGACACGGTCTGGACAACCGTATCCGCGAGTGTGCGGGGTCCGAGTCACGTTCAGGACAATCTGCGCAACCAGGATAATTGCCTGGTCCGTCCGATCACCGCACAATGCACGTTCTTCGCGGTAGCGGACGGCGCGGGTTCGTACAGCCGTGCGGAAGAGGGCTCGAAATTCGCCGTCACGACGGCATACCAGGCGGCCGAGCAGGTCTTCAAGGACCGGATGCCGCAAAATCCTTCGGAGTGGTCCGTGGCGACCAAGGAATTCGCGAACGCGTGTTTGCACCGTTTCGACGACCGCGTCGCGGATTTCGCTACCCAGCAGCTTGCCCATTTTCCCGCGGAGTCGGTGCAGGATATTCGGGAGTCGCTGTCGACGACCCTGCTCGCGGTGGTCGCGCGACCTCCGTTCTTCGTGTATTTCAGCATCGGCGACTGCTTCCTCGTCCTCGATCGCGATCGCGGCGGCCCACGCCTGGCCGTCACCGCACGGGATCGCGAAAACAACGGCGTGGCAACGTTTCTGACCTCGCCGGAGCGAGATGCCGACTTGCAGAGCGGGTACCTCGTCGATCGTCGGGTCACCGGGCTCGCCCTGTGTTCCGATGGACTGATCGATGCGTTGCTCACGGTGGGGGCCACCGCCGACGGAGAACTGCATTACCAGGCGCCCGCCGAATTCCGGCGCTACTTCGAATATTTCGGACGCACGGCGATACCGGAGAGTCAATTGGCGAACATGCTCGATTCGCCCACGTTCGCCGAGACCTCGTCCGACGACAAGACCATCGCGCTGGCGGTTCGACTGCCGAAGCACACCCAGGACGGTCCGTACGAGACACAGGTGCGCTGATGGGCGTCTTCCTACCGAATGGCGCCAAGGTCGCGCTGCACAAGGACCCTTTCGGAAGCGGGGCAGAGGGTTTGGTGTATCGGCTCGTCGACACGCCGCATCTGTGCGCCAAGATCTACCTCGAACGCACGGACCCGCGCCGGAAGAGCAGGCTCGCCGCTCTCCGCCGCGCCACCCGCGCGAGTTGGCCGGAGGGCGACGCCCCCGACCACATGCACGCCGCATGGCCTCGCGAAGTGCTGCTCGACGACTCCGGCGAAGTCGTGGGCGTCCTGATGCCGATGGTCGAGAGCACGGCGATGATCAATCTGTTCGATCCGGGCGAACGCATCGAGTTGCTCGACGAACCCACCTGGCGAACATTGATCTCGGTGGCCAATCGCACCGCGCGGCTGTTCGCGATGCTCCACGAGGCGGGGATCGTGATCGGCGATATCAGCCCGTCCAATATCTTCGTGTCCAGCGCCGGACATGTGACCCTGATCGATTGCGACGCGGTACAGTTCATCGACCCGCGGCGCGGCACCTTGTTCCTCAGCACCAACGTGACCAGAGAGTACACGCCCCCGGAAGCGACGAACGGAACGGAGCTCCAGCCGAGTCACGACAATTTCGGTCTCGCCGTGCTGATCTGTCAATTGCTGATGGAAGGTGACCACCCCTTCGAAGGCGTGCTCGTCGGCCCTGACTCTCCCGAATTCGTCGCGGAAGACAACATTCGACACCAGAACAACCGCATCCTGTTCCCCGAACGCTTCATAACGTTGCCGGGGGCCGTGCCCGCGAGCGTGCTGCCGCCGGATGTGCGCGCCCTGGCGGTGCAATGCTTCGGTGACGGACACCGGACTCCGTCGGCACGGCCGACCGCGCAGGCATGGGCGGACGCGCTGCATCGCGCGGGTTACGGAGTCATGGGGTGCCGCGTCAATCCGCGACACGCGTACCACTACTCGTCGACCGAATGCGTGTGGTGCAAGCTGAACCGGGAGGGCTTCGGCGAACGCTATCCCGCGCCGAAAGAGGTGGAACCGGACGCCACATCGACGGCCTCCGGCACCACGCAGCCACCTTGGTCGACCACCGAGCCGACGCCTCCGACCGAGACCGAACCAACCGAGCCGAAGGTGACCACGGCGGCACAGGTCACCGCGCCGACGGCGAACACGACCGCGCCGTGGAACACACGAGTGACCAATCCGAATCCGAGACGGGCGGCCGGGTCCCGCGCGAGTACGACAGGACCTACCGTCCCGCCGCCGATTTCACGAAAACCGCCGCCACCGAGTCCGGCACCGATGGGCACGGCCGCGAAGGTGACGCTCGTATTTATCGCGTTCGCCATGCTCGTCCTACTGATCATGTCGCTTCGATGAGCGCGGACGATTCTGTCGTGGTGGCCGACACCCATCCCGCCTGTCGAACGCTCGGCCCTGGCACGCGATTCGCGATCTGGGTGCAGGGATGTCCGCTGACCTGCGCGGGGTGTGTCAGTCCGCAATGGCTGCCATTCGATGGCGGCGAACGCAGGACCGTGGCCGAACTCGCCGCCGAGATCCTCGCCACAGACACGAACGGATTGACGCTGTCGGGCGGAGAGCCGTTCGCCCAGGCCGCAGGCCTGGCCGCCCTCGTCCGCACGGTGCGCCGTGAAAGGGATTTGTCGGTCATGTGTTTCACGGGATTCACGTTGCCGCGCCTGCGCAGACTCGACGATGCGGGTGTCGCGGCGCTGCTGGGTGAAGTCGATCTCCTGGTCGACGGGCCGTATGTGGCGAGCAAACACGGCGATCTGCGCTGGCGCGGTTCCTCGAACCAACGCATCCATCAACTCACGACCCGGCACGCCGCCGATCTGGACGGCCCCGACCACAGTGCGGGGCTCCAGATCGAAGTGCTGCCGGACGGAACCGTCCACTGGTTGGGGGTACCCGCCGTCGCGGACTTCCGCAGCCGATTCGAACAAGCATTGAATATCGTGTCCACGCGGGAAGAAGGATGCCGGTGAGCAAGTCACCGAAATACAGCACAGTCAGGGCAGATGCCGAGCGGGCCCGCCGATTGGAACGGGAACGGGCCGAACGTGAACGCGCGCGCGAAGCCGAGCGGGCGCGAAAGGCGAAGGAAGCGTTGGACGCGGCGCGCGCGGCGACAGCGCGGCGGCTCACCGCCCTCGACAGTGCCTGTGTCGCTCTGGCCACGCAGCCCGGCGCGCGGTCGTCCGACGTCGACCCGGTGCGAGCCGCGCTGGCGGCGGCACGCACGCGTCTGGAGGCGGCCACCACGGTCAAGCAGGTCGGCAAAGCCGACCGTGCGGTCACCGCCGCCGAGGTGCTGCGGACCTCCACCTCCGTCGAGATCGCGCGACGCGGTCGGCGGACCGGCGCCGAACAGTTGGCCGCGATGCGAGAGATGCTGGCGAAGAACGACATCCACCTGCGTCAGCGATTCGACGCGGACGGTGCGACACGATGCGAGGCCGTACTGGCCGAGTTGAGTGGATATCTGGAACGCGATGATCTCGGGTCGTTCCTCGGCGCCGTCGACTCCGCCGCCGCCACGGTGCGCGCCCACTACACGACGGTCACCGAACGTGCGGCCGAGCACGCCGAACAGGTCAGAACCGCAAACGCCATGCAAGAGCAACTGGCCGCGCGCGTGAGCACCCTCGCCGGTGACGCCGCCACCGCCAACGTCTCGCTGTCCGACATCGGTATGGCCGAGGTAGCGTTGGCCGAGGTCAAGGCGCTGGTGGCGCGCGAAGAACCGGTCATGGCCACCGAACTCGCCGAGCGGGTGGCGCAACGGCTGCTGTCGGTGGAGCGTGACCTCGACGCCGCGATCGAACGATTCACCGAACGCCGCGAGATGCTCGGAATGATCCTGGAGGCGTTGCCCGGACTCGGATTCGCCGTCGATTCGTCGTCGGTGGAATCGGCTCCCGACGGGAGTGTCGCATTGCGGGCCGTGCCACGGCGCGGCGCCCCCCTGCTCGTCGTCCTGCACGACGACGAGGAGCAGGAACATCGTGTCGACTACATCATGGAGGGCGCCGACGAGACGGTCGCGCTGGACGGCCACGCCTGCGGCAGCCTGCTCGATCTCGCGGAAGCCCTCAATTCGTCGTTGCGGACCAACGGATTCGACCCCGGCGCGGTCTCTTGGGACGACGGCGGATCGCCCCGCATACCCGGCGGCGCGCGGCGGGCGGCGGCCACCGAGAGCACGCGGCGGGCGGACGGATCGCGGTGAGCGTGCCGATACGGCAGCCGGTCGCGAACTGGTTCGCCCGGCTCAATCACGAGGTCTGCCGGGGCCGCCACTTGGTCCTGCACGGCAATATCGATGATCTCGTGCTGTGGGACGACGAATTCGCGCGGTTCGACACGGCCTTCCCCCGGTTCCTGGCATGGGCGGGTTATGCCGTGACCACCTGCTACGACATGGTCGACGGCCTGACCTATCCGGATGACGGCAGCAGGAGTTTCGTCGATGCGCGGCTGGACAACGGCGCCGCGTCACTCCCCGCGCCGACGGCCGCCGAGGCGAATGCCGATACCGCGCGCGGTCGCCGACTCAGCGCGGCCGAACAACGCTTGCGGGAACGGGCGAATTCCACCACGCCGCCCGCCGTGCGAACTCCCGCCGACCTGCTCGCCGTCACCAGATCGCTACTGGTGCAGGGTGATCGAGCCTGTGCGGTGATCATCGACCAGGCGGACCTCATCTTCGGACGCGAAGCCGCGACGGAAGAGGGTTACCAACTGAATCTGGCGTGGTTGCGCAAGGTGCTCGCCGAGGAGCATTACGCGCCCGGCACCAGGAATACGCTCATGCGCAATATCCTGATTCTGCTGAGCAAGCGCGTCGGTACGCTGCCGGACTGGGTGCATCTCGGCCACCCGCACGTCGCGGCGTTCGAGATTCCATTGCCGAACCCGGCTGAACGCAGGATCTTTCTGCGCGGGGCGATCGATGGCTACTATCACGAAGGTCCGCTCGACCCGAGTCGACACCGGGCCGCGGTTGAATCCCTGACCAGTTTGACCGACGGAATGACGGTGCGCGATATCGCGGCGCTCGGCGCGACATCGCATTTGGCGAGGATCACGCCTACCGCCGCGCGCCGTCTGGTGATGCGCCACCGCCTCGGCGTGCGCGAGGATCCGTGGGAACAGCTCGACCGGAACAAGATCCTGAACGCCGAAACCATACTACGAGAACGGGTCATGGGCCAGGACGCCGCCGTGCGCGCGGTGGCGGACATGTTGGTCGACGCCCGCGTCGGCATCGATTTCGTCTCCGATCCCGACGGCCCCGGCTCACGCCCGAAGGGTGTCTTCTTCTTCGTCGGCCCGACCGGCGTCGGCAAGACCGAGTTGGCGAAAGCTATCGCGCAGTTGGTCTTCGACGACGAGACGGCAATGCGGCGATTCGATATGAGCGAATTCAGCCAGGATCATTCCAGTGAGCGCCTCACCGGCGCGCCGCCCGGTTACATCGGGCACGAGAACGGCGGCGCACTGACCAACTGGATCATCGAAAGACCGTTCAGCGTGGTACTTTTCGATGAGATCGAGAAGGCGAACCCGCGGATCTTCGACAAGTTCCTACAGATCATCGATGACGGGAGGCTCACCGACGGCCAGGGCCGCACGGCGCATTTCTCGCAGTCGGTGGTGATCTTCACGTCCAATCTCGGCGCCGATACGCTGCATCGCCCGGTCCCGGTGGTGACCGCGCCGCCGGTCGCACGGAGCCTGCCCGGGCAGGGTTCGCTGGTGCGTGGCGCCCTCGCGGGCCGCCCGCCCGCCCGGTCCACCGACGAGCAGGTGACCGTGGAGAGTCCGACCCGCGAATCCGCGGGTTCGGTGTCGCGGCTGTCCTACGACGAGGTCCGCCGACATTTCGAGCGCGCCGTCGCCGATTACATGTCCACTCAACTCGGCCGCCCCGAATTGCTCGGCAGGCTCGGCGGCGGAATCGTGGTCTTCGACATTCTGCGCGTCGAGGTGATCGGTTCGATCGTCGCGAAATTCCTGAGCCAGCTCGCCGCGTCCGCCGCCCGCCGCGGTTATCGGGTGACCTTCGATCAGAAGTCGATCACCGAGGCCGTGACAGCCGAGCTCACCCGCGACGGGACCGGCCTCGGGGCGAGGCAGATCAAGAATCCGCTGCTCGAGCAGTGGCTTCGCCATCCGCTCAACCGGTGGATCATCGAGCACAGCCCGGCGCCGGAGACCCGGATCAGGGTCGGTAACGGCAGCGCGGGGCCGCCGTTCGTCATCGAGGTGCTTCCGGATGTGAGCTGATCGGCCCGGTCGCCGCGGTGGGCGTACCGTGGCCTCATGGCGCCGACCAGCGAGGTGGTGACGGCACGGCCCGCGCCCGCGCTGGCCACGTTCATCGACCACTACCTCGGGTATCGAATGACGGGGTATCCGCCGGGACTGCATCGCGGGCTCCCGTCGCACCATCTCACATTCATCGTGGCGATCGGGCCCGCCATCGACGTGATCGAACAGACCGATCCGAACCAGCGACCCGACGCCTACCGGTGTGTTTTGAGCGGGTTGCAGGCGAGTTCGGCGTCGATCGCGCACAGCGGCGATCAGGAAGGCGTGACGATCGCGTTGACGCCCATGGGCTGTCGAACACTGTTCGGTCTGCCTGCGGGCGAGCTGTGGAATACCTCGCTGGAGTGCGCGAATGTCGCGGGCCCGGCCGGTGACGAGCTGTGGGAGCGGCTGCAGGGGCCCGCGCCGTGGTCGCGCCGTTTCGCGGTGTGCGACGAGATCCTCGGCCGTCTGGCGAACCCGGATCGGCTGGTGACGCCGGAGTTGTCGTTGGCGTGGCGCAGTCTCGTCGACAGCGGCGGCGCGGCGTCGATCGGTCCGCTGGCCGAACGGATCGGCTGGAGCCGCCAGCATCTGACGCGGCGCTTCAACGCCGAATTCGGGGTGAGTCCGAAACTGGCCGGGCGGATCACCCGTTTCGAGCGGGCGCGGCGGATGATCGAGCGCACGCCATCGCACATCACGCTCGCGCAGGTCGCGGCCGCCTGCGGTTACTACGACCAGGCGCACTTGAACCGCGATTTCGCGGATCTGGCCGGATGCAGTCCGACGCTGTGGCTGGCGCAGGAGGTTACATCCGTCCAAGACGCGCCGGGGTCCGCGGACTGATGCTCTTACTCATGACGAACAACACAGCACCCGCCGCCGCCGTCTGGCCCTGCCTGGCCTTGCGCGACGCCCTCGGGACCGCGGATTTCCTGGTGAAGGCATTCGGATTCGAACTGACGGCGGTCTACGCCCGCGAAGACGACCCGTCGATCGTCGAGCACGGCGAACTGCGGTGGCCGCTCGGCGGCGGCGTCATGTTCGGCACGGCGGGCAAGGACGAGACGCCGTTCGGCCGCCGCGAACCCGGCGGTGAATCGATCTACGTCGTGTGCGAGGAGCCCGACGCGCTGCTCGAACGCGCCACCGCCGCGGGCGCGGAATTGGTGCGCGGCATCCGCGACGAGGATTACGGTTCGCGCGGCTTCTCGGCTCGCGACCCGGAAGGCAACATCTGGAGTTTCGGAACCTACGCGGGCGAGTGAGCGCACGCATCCACCGCGGATCACGAGGATTTCGACCGTTCACCGTCCGCCCATCGGATACGTTGTCCAGTGTTTCGGCGAAGTCACGCAGTGGTTGCGGGAGCGCAGCGGCTTACAGGAGAGTTGTCGGATGGCGGCTATCGAATATCTACGGACCGATCCCGATCTGCCACCCGTCGGCGTCGTCGACCGAAGTCCGATAACGCCCGCCAAGAAGGCGATATTCGCGGGCATCGGCGTCCTCGGCGCCATCGCCTGGGCGATACTCGCCCTGGCGCGCGGCGAGAACGTCAACGCCGTGTGGATCGTGATCGCGGCGGTGTGCACCTACGTCATCGCCTATCGGTTCTACGCCAGATACATCGAATGGAAGATCACCAAGCCGCGCGACGACCTGGCGACGCCCGCCGAAATCCTGGAGAACGGCAAGGATTACATGCCGATGGACCGCAGGGTCCTCTACGGCCACCATTTCGCCGCCATCGCGGGCGCCGGACCGCTGGTCGGCCCGGTGCTCGCGGCGCAGATGGGATACCTGCCCGGCACCATCTGGATCGTGGTCGGCGTCGTGTTCGCGGGCGCCGTGCAGGACTACCTGGTGCTGTGGGCATCGACCAAGCGGCGCGGCCGCAGCCTCGGGCAGATGGCGCGCGACGAACTCGGCGTGGTCGGCGGCGTGGCCGCCATCATCGCGATCCTGGTGATCATGATGATCCTGCTCGCGGTGCTCGCGCTGGTGGTGGTCAACGCGCTCGGTGCGAGCCCGTGGGGTGTGTTCTCCATCGGCATGACCATTCCGATCGCCCTGTTCATGGGTGTCTACCTGCGGTATCTGCGACCCGGCAAGGTCGGCGAGGTGTCGGTGATCGGGAACGCGCTGCTGCTGCTCGCCATCGTCGGCGGCGGGTGGGTCTCGGAGACCGGCTGGGGTGAGAGCTGGTTCACACTGTCCACGACCACCATCGCCTGGCTGCTCATCGCCTACGGATTCGTGGCCTCGGTGCTGCCGGTCTGGCTGCTGCTCGCGCCGCGCGACTACCTGTCGACCTTCATGAAGATCGGCACCATCGGCTTGCTCGCCATCGGCATCCTCGTCACCATGCCGGTGCTGGAAGCGCCCGCCGTCTCCTCGTTCGCGACCGCGGGAAACGGACCGGCCTTCGCGGGCAGCCTTTTCCCTTTCCTGTTCATCACCATCGCCTGCGGCGCGCTGTCGGGTTTCCATTCGCTGGTCTCCTCCGGGACCACGCCGAAACTGCTGGAGAAGGAATCTCACGCCCGCATGATCGGCTACGGCGGGATGTTGATGGAGTCCTTCGTCGCCGTCATGGCGATCATCACCGCCTCCATCATCGACCAGCACCTCTACTTCGGCATGAACGCGCCGGGCAGCCTCACCGGTAATTCGGCGGAAACCGCTGCCGCCTATACGAATTCGCTCGGAATATCCGGTCCGCCCGCCACCGCGGCCGACTTCGCGCAGGTGGCCTCCGACGTCGGGGAGAAATCGATCGTCTCGCGCACCGGCGGCGCGCCGACCCTCGCGGTCGGAATTTCGCAGGTGTTCTCGGAATTCCTCGGTGGCGCGTCGATGAAATCGTTCTGGTACCACTTCGCGATCATGTTCGAGGCGCTGTTCATCCTCACCACCATCGACGCGGGTACCAGGGTCGCGCGGTTCCTGGTCTCCGACGCACTCGGCAACTTCGGCGGCCCGATGCGGAAATTCAAGGATCCGTCGTGGCGGGTCGGCGCGTGGCTGTGTTCGCTGCTCGTGGTCGCGGCGTGGGGTTCGATCCTGCTGATGGGCGTCGGCGACCCGTTCGGCGGAATCAACGCGCTCTACCCGCTGTTCGGCATCGCAAATCAGCTGCTCGCCGCCGTCGCGCTCACCGTGATCCTGGTCATCCTGGTGAAGAAGGGATTGACGAAATACGCTTGGATACCGGGGATTCCGCTGGTCTGGGATCTCGTGGTCACCATGACGGCCTCGTGGCAGAAGATCTTCTCCGCCGACCCCAAACTCGGCTACTGGAAACAGCACAGCCTGTGCCAGGCCGCCGCAGACGCCGGAAAGGGCTGTCTGACAGCGAAACCCGATCAGGTGGAGACCGCCATCCGCAACACCTTCATCCAGGGCACGTTGTCGATCGTGTTCGCGGTGCTGGTGCTGATCGTGGCGGTGGTCGGCGCGGTCGTCTGGGTGCGCGCGCTGCGGGTGGGCGGATCGGAGACCACCGAATCGCCGGAGGAGCCGTCGAAGATCTTCGCGCCCAGCGGATTCGTCGCCACCGCGGCCGAGCGGGAGGTCCAGAAACAGTGGGACGAACTGATCGCGGCGGGCACGGTGCGGGCGCCAGGCGCGGCGCGGGTCGGCGCGGAGCGGTCGTCGTGAATCCGCTGGTGTCGAGCACCGCGCGGCGGCTGCGCGACGGGACGCGTACGGTCGCTTGGTGGTTCGGCGCGATAGTCGGCGCCCAGGACTATCCGCGCTATGTCGAACACCTGCGGCGCACGCATCCCGACCGGGCGATTCCGACCGAACGCGAATACTGGCGCGACCGCTACGCCGACGCCGACCGGAATCCCCGGCAACGCTGCTGCTGAGCGTCAGGGCTGTCCCGAACCGCTGTTCGCGGACAGGCTCGGCAGGAACCAGCGCAGGAACTGATCGAACGGCACGCACATGGCCGCGCTGCCCTGGGCCGGCCAACAGTCGCCGCCCGCGACCGCGCGCGGATCTTCGGAGTTCGCGGCGTTGGCGCCCTGGGCGGCGGCGAGTGGGACGGCGACCGCGCAGACGGCGATGGCGAGAACACGTTTCATGGCAAATACTCTCCGGCTGTTGCTGTTTCGCACCGGCGGTGCGTGTTGGGGCGACTGTACGGAGCGGAGGACGTCGGGCCACAGACCCCGGTTGCACCGCCCCGAATTCCTCGGGGCGGCGACATCAGCACGCTGCATGTCCGATTCCCGCTAGCATGCGACGGCGGTAGCTGACATTGTGGAATGCGTGACGATCACGGCGTTGGATTTCGAGCGGTGCTATCGGGCAGTGTCGACGCGAGACTCGCGGTTCGACGGACAGTTCTTCACGGCGGTGCGAACCACCGGGATCTATTGCCGCCCTTCATGCCCGGCCATCACCCCCAAACGCACCAACGTCACCTTCTTACCCACCGCGGCGGCCGCCCAACACGCGGGATACCGCGCCTGCCGTCGCTGCCTGCCCGACGCGGCGCCCGGATCGCCGCACTGGAACACCAGAGCCGACCTGGCCGCGCGGGCCATGCGACTCATCGGCGACGGCGTCGTCGAACGCGGCGGGGTGCCCGCGCTCGCCGCCACCCTCGGCTACTCGCAGCGACAACTCACCCGCGTACTCACCACCGAACTCGGCGCCGGGCCGCTGGCACTGGCCCGCGCGCACCGCGCCCACACCGCGCGGCTGCTCATCCAGACCACGGCCATGCCCATGTCCGACATCGCGTTCGCCGCCGGATTCGCCAGCATCCGGCAGTTCAACGACACCGTGCGCGAAGTGTTCGCGGTCAGCCCGACCACCATGCGCACCGAAGCGCAACGCGCGCGCAAGGACGCCGCCATCCTTCCCACCACGAACGGTTCGCTGACGCTGCGCCTGCCCTACCGGGAACCACTCGACCGCGGCTGGCTCGAATGGTTCCTCTCGGCGCACGTCGCCCACGGCGTCGAACTGTGGGAAGACCACACCTACACCCGCACCCTGCGCACCCCGCACGGGCACGCCACCACCCGGCTGAGCTTCCAACGCGACCACGTGCGCGCCGAACTCGCCCTGCACGACATGCGCGACCTCGCACCCACCGTGGCGCGCCTGCGGCACCTGCTCGACCTCGACGCCGACCCGATCGGGATCGACGAAGTACTCGGCGTACTGCCCAGACACACCGACACCGAACCCCTCGACGGCGAACAACTCCCCGACGCGGGCACCGCGCCCGCCACCGACGACCCGCCGCGCACCCCCGGCGCGCGACGCCCGCTGTTCAGCCCGGGCATTCGGGTGCCCGGCTGTCTGGACGGTCAAGAACTGTTGCTGCGCACCATGATCGGACAGCAGATCTCGGTCTCGGCGGCGGCGACGCACACCGCGCGACTCGTCGAAGCGCTCGGCGAACCGGTCGAAGGGCCGGTGCCGCGCCTGTTCCCGACGGCCGCGGTCATCGCCGAACGCGGCATGGAAGTACTCACCGGGCCGAGCAGGCGCGTGCGCTCCATCGTCGGCGTGGCCGCGGCGCTGGCCTCGGGCGAGCTGCAGTTGCATCAAGGACGCACCGCGGTCGACCTGCGGCGCGACCTGCTCGCCCTGGACGGCGTCGGGCCGTGGACCGCCGACTACGTGACCATGCGCCTGCTCGCCGACCCCGACATCCTGCTCGGCACCGACCTCGTGGTCCGGCAGGGCGCCGCGCACCTCGGCGTCGACCTCGGCGACACCGCGCGCTGGGCGCCGTGGCGGTCCTACCTGTCCATGCACCTGTGGAAGGCCGCGCTGGCCGGGCGCGCCGCACAATGACCCCATCCTGCGCTACGAAAGCGAGCACATCCGTGAGCACCGCGACACGCACGGCGGACTTCACCATCCTCGACACCCCCGCCGGACCGTTCACCACCATCGCCGATTCCGACGGCGCGGTCCTCGCCGCGGGCTGGACGGCCGACGCCGAGAACCTGCGCGGCCTGATCCATCCCCGACTGCGCCCCACCGACCTGCGTGAACGACCCGACCTCGGCGCGATCAGCATCGCCGTCACCGACTACCACCGCGGCGACCTCACCGCCATCGACCCGATCCCGGTCAGTCAGCACTCCGGCGAGTTCCTCCTGCACGCCTGGAATATCCTGCGCAAAGTCCCTGCGGGCGATCCCGTCACCTACACCGAATTCGCGGCCATCGCGGGCCGCCCCGCCGCCACTCGCGCCGCCGCCAACGCCTGCGCCCGCAACGCCGCCGCCCTCTTCGTCCCCTGCCACCGCGTCCTGCGCATCGGCGGCGCGCTCGGCGGTTTCCGCTGGGGGCTGCCGGTCAAACGCTGGCTCCTCGACCACGAAGCCCGCTCCTGACCGGATCCGCCGGGCTGCCCGAGATCTCACAACACGAACTCCGCGACACGTCGACCGCGTACTGCGGGAAGTCGGAGCCGGTCAGTCTTCACCGTCACGGTGGACAGCACACCGGTCGCCGATCCGATCCCGCATCACCGTGTCGGACGAAGGAGCGCGGTTGGGCTGGAAGAGGTCATCGCGGCGTTCGCCGGACTGTCAGCGGACAGTGCCTAAAGGGTGCCGCGCGGGACCACCCAGCGGTGGTTGAGGTCGATGATCGAGGCAACCGTCTCGAAGTCGGCGTCGTAATGGACGAGTACCAGGCGGTGCTCGGCGGCCAGGACGGACGTGAGGAGGTCGGCGATGCCTACTTCTCGGTGCCGTGCACGGCGGGCGAGTTCGCGTTGGATCGTGAAAGCTCGCTGCCAGTGCTCGTCGTCGGTCGCCAGGTATTCGAAGCCGAGCCTGCGCTGGGAGCGGACGTTCTCGTATTCGACGGGATCGCGCGCGCTGTAGAGCGCTTCGGCGTCCAACGTCGCGCAGGTGGCCGCGAGTCCACTTTCGATCAACGGAGCGAGCCGCTCGCCGACCGAGGGATGGTGCATGCGGGCGACCGCGCTGGTATCGATGAGAAAGCGCGCGGTCAGCGCCATACGCGGGACCGCTGTTCGGGATCGGCCATATCCTTCATTCCCCCTTCGATGAGCCATTCCGCGTGCCGAGCTCGCGCCGCCGCTGCCACCGCCGCGCGCAAGGCGGTGCGCACCGTGTCCGAGACGCCGGTGGTCCCCAACTCCTGTTTCGCTGCGTCGAGCAGTTCGTCATCCAGATCGACCAGACGCTTCGTCATGAGCCACCTCCGCGTATATATCAATCACGTCGTCAACATATACTACCCCGCGTCAGGCGACCGTGGTTCGGACGTGGGAGCCGGATCGGCCGCGGATCACGTGTAGGCGGCTCGGGATGCGTTGGCGCATCTCGTCGACGTGGCTGACGATGCCTACCACGCGGCCGCCCGCGCGGAGTTCGTCGAGGACGCCCATGACGGCGTCGAGGGTGTCGGCGTCGAGACCGCCGAAACCCTCGTCGATGAACAGGGTGTCCAGGACCATGCCGCCGGATTCGGCGGCGACGGTGTCGGCCAGGCCGAGCGCCAATGACAGCGAGGCCATGAAGGTTTCGCCGCCGGAGAGGGTCTTCGCGGGGCGGATGGCGCCGGTGTAGTCGTCGCGGATGTCGAGGCCGAGGCCGCCGCGGCGACCGTGGGTGCCCGCGCGGTCGGTGTGCACGAATTCGTAGCGGCCGCCGGACATCCGGCGCAACCGTACCGAACCCGCGATCGCCACCTCCTCGAGGCGGGCCGCCAGCACGTAGGAGCGCAGCGACATGCGGCGGTTGTTCTCGCCGCGTCCCGCGACGACCTCCGCCAGTGCGGCGAGCTCGGCGTGCGCTTTGTGCAGTGGGGCGATGTGGTCGAGTGCGGCCCACAGCTGTCCGCCCAGCTGCTCGAGCAGGTTCACGCGTCGGGTGGCCTCGGCGTGGGCGGCGACGGCGGCATTGAGCGCGGCCCGCGCCTCCTGCACCCGGCGTTCCACCTCCGTGAGGTCCTCGGCCGCGACGGCGGCGGCCGCGCGGGTCTCCGGTTCGGCGAGTACGGCTTCCGCGCGCACCCTGGCGTGATCGGCCTCGCGCAGCTCGGTCTCGATCTCCTCCCGACGACTCGCGGTGCGCGCGGCCGCGGCCACGACACGCGCGTAGGCGGTCAGCAGCGCCACCGCGTCACGTGCGGGCTCGGGACGCGCACCGGCGGTGGCAGAGTCGACACGCGCGGAGCCGGGGTGCGCGTGGTCGAATTCGGCGGGAATCAATCCGGCCGCGCGGGCCGAGCTCTCGACGCGCGTTGCCACCACCTCGACCTGCTCCGCTGCCGCCGCCGCCTCGGCGCAGGCATCGCGGTATGCGGTGGCGTGGGTGATGAGTGCGTCGATGCGGCGGCGGCGAGCCTCGATATCGGTGTCGGCGCCCGCGGCCGCGCGCAATCGCTCGGTGAGTTCGCCCAGCCTGGTTCTGGCGGCGGCGATGCGCGTGGTGACGGTGCCGCGCTGTGTTTCCGCTTCGCGGAGGTCGTCTTGCACGCGGGTTTGCTCGGTGCGCAGCCGTGCTGTCTCGTCGGTGAATTCACCTACCAGTTCGGCGATTTCGAGTGTGTCGGCGTGCCGGTCGGCGGCGGCGCGGCGAGTGGCGGCGAGTTCGACCGGGTCGGCGTCGCCGCCTGCGGCGCGGAAGGTCTCGATCTCGCGTTCGAGGGTGACTATCCCGTCGCGGATCCGGTCGCGCGCCTGTTCGGCGGTCCGTTCCGCCGCGACGGCCTTGCTCTCGGCCTTTTCGGAGACCGCGTGTGCGGTTGGTTGCGCGGGCGAGGGATGGTCGGCGGAACCGCATACCGCGCACGGGGCGCCGTCCTCGAGTCCCGCGGCTAGTTCGGCCGCCATTCCGGTGAGCCGCCGTTCGCGCAGGTCGAGCACCAGTGCCCTGGCGTCGTTGTGCGTGGCGCGCGCGGATTCGAATTCCACGTGCGCCCGGTCGAGCGTTCGGCGATGCCGCGCGAGTGCGGCGGCCGCGCTCGTGGCCTTCTCAAGCCGCTCGAGTTCGGTGGTGAGCGCGGGCAGGATGGCCGCGGCTGCGGTGGCTTCGCGCAATCGCGTCTCGGCGGCGGCAATGGTCGCGGGCAGCTGATCGCGGCGTCGGATCAGCTCCGCTACCCGGATCTCGAGCCGCTGTGCTTCGGCGCCGAGCCGAGTGGTCTGCTCGGTCAGTTCATCGGCCGCCGCGGCGGTACCCCGTACTTCGTCCAAGGCGCCGATACGGCGGCCCCACCGCACGATCGCGGCGTCGATATCGGCGTCAGGACGCAACTCGGCATCGGCGAACGAGCGCCGTACAGCGCCCGCGTCCAGATCGGCACCGGCGTACGGGCGCAGTCCGGCATCGACATCCGAGCGTCGTACGGCATCCGGATCGGTATCGTCGACCGGACGCGACTCGGCATCGGCGCCTCGTACGGAGCCCGCGCCCAGATCGGCACCGGCGTACGGACGCAGTACCGCATCGACATCCGAGCGTTGTACGGCATCCGGATCGGCACCGGCGACCGGACGCGACTCGGCATCAGCATCGGCGCCTCGTACGGAGCCCGCGTCCAGATCGGCACCGGAGTGCGGGCGCGACTCGGCATCGGCGACCGGGGACGGTTCGGCATCAGCATCCGCCCGCCGTTCGGCGGCGGAGATCATCAGCTCGGCGACATCGAGATCCGCCGCTTCAGGAGCGCGCAAGGCATGCGTCAATCGCATTGCGGCCTGCTGCTTTTCGGAATCACGTGCGCGACTCGCCATGACCGCGGCCCTGGCTTCGTCGATCGCCTCGGAGACCGGTTCGGCCCGGCGCGCCGACTCGAGTTCGGCGTGCAGCGCGGCGCGATGGTCGGCCCCCGTGGCATACGCATCGAGTGCGGCGCGAGCCTGCGCCACTCGTGCGCGCGCCTCGTGCGCGCGGCGTTGCTGCTCGGCATGGGTGTGGACGTCGGTGGATTCCTGCTGGCGTACTTCTGATTCCGCGGTGGCCGTGCGCAGTTCGGATTTCGCGGTGGCCAGCAGATTCTGCGACCACGCCACCGCGTCGTCGGGTTCGACGGCATCGGTGACGTGGCGCCCCGCCGCCATCGCCACATTGTCGATGAGTCGCTGAATGGACTCGGTTCGCACCTTCATATCGGCCTCGGAGGCGCGGCGCTTGTCCGCGAGCCACTGTTCGGCCGATCCGAAACGCTGTGTGTCGAAGAGCTTTTCGAGCAGCTTCTCGCGCTCCTCGTTGTCCGCGCGCAGGAATCGCGCGAAATCGCCCTGCGGCAGCAACACCACTTGGAAGAACTGGTCGGCGCTCATGCCGAGCAGCCGGATCACCTCGTCGCCGATATCGGTGAGCCGTGACAGGTTCACCCCGCGCCCGTCCAGCCACTCCAGTGTCGCGGCCGGATTCTCCTTGACCCAACCGCTTTTGGCCCGCTTGCTCGGCCGCTGGAATTCCGGTGTGCGGATCAGGCGCAGGTGTCTGCTACCGAGGGTCGCCTCCAATGAGACCCGCGGTGGCGTGCGCGCGTCGGCGTGGTCGGAGTGCAACCGCTTGCTCTCGCCGCGCGCGCCGGGCACGCTGCCGTACAGCGCGAAGGCGATGGCGTCGAGGACCGTCGTCTTGCCCGCACCGGTCTGTCCGTGCAGCAGGAACAAGCCGTCGGCGCCGAGTTGGTCGAAATCGATCACGGTGGTTTCGGCGAACGGACCGAAGGCCGTCATCTCGAGCCGGTGCAGCCTCATGCGGCGACACCGAGGACCGGGCGCGCGGCACCGCTGTGCTCGCGCTTCATGCGCTGACGTCCTCGGCGAGTGCGGGACCGGTATCGCCCGCGCGCTCGGTGACCGCGACCGCCGCCGCGAGCGCTTTGTCCAGCCAGGCGATTTCGCCCGTGCTCGGCGTTCCCCGCACATCGGCGATGAAGCTCCGCGCCACCTCGATATCACGTCTACCGTGCACGCGTTCACGGTAGCGCAATTCCGGATTCCCTTCCGGGCGTGACCATTCCACGTGCACGATATGCGGGAACCGGTCGCGCAGGGTGCGCAGCGCGTCGACGGGACGGGCCTTGTCGGTGAGGGTCGCGGATACGTAGTGCTCCTCGGCGGCGGAATGCGCCGGGTCACCGAGCAATTCCTCCACCGTGCCCGTGAGCCTGCTGAGCCCGCGCACCGCAGGTAGATCCCGTCGGTGCACCGCGCGCAGACCGGACTCGTCCAGATCGACGATCCATACCGCCTTGCGGTGCGAGTTCTCCGCGAACGAGTAGGCCAGCGGCGATCCCGAATACCGAACCGACTCCGAGAGGGTCTGCGGGGAGTGCAGATGCCCGAGCGCCACATAGTCGATGCCGTCGAAGGCCGAACGCGGCACCGTCTCCACTCCGCCGACCGAGATGGACCGCTCCGAACCCGTCGACTCCCCGCCGACCACGAAGGCGTGGGCGAGCACCACCGTGCGGGTCCCGGCGCGGCGTTCGATGTCGACCCGGATCCGTCCCATCGCCGCGTCGAGGATCTCGGCGTGCGAACGCGCCTGCGGCACACCGAGTTCGGCGCGGGTGATCTCGGGTTCCAGGTAGGGGATGCCGTAGAAGGCGACCTCGCCGTGCTCGTCGCGCAACAGCACCGGATCCTCGGCGCCCGCGACGGTGGTGCGCAGATGCAGGCCGCCCGCCGCGGCGAACCGGGCGCCCGCGCCGAGCCTGGTCGGCGAGTCGTGATTGCCCGAGGTGGCCACGATCACCGCGCCGGCGGCCCTGATCGCCTCGAATCCCCGGTTGCACACCGCGATAGCGTCGGCGCTGGGAATGGACCGGTCGTAGATGTCGCCCGGAATGACGACGACGTCGACCGACTCCGCGCGCACCAGTTCGGCGATGGCGCGCAGTGCGCTGTCCTGGTCGGCCAGCAGGTCGACGCCGTGAAAAGTACGCCCGATGTGCCAATCCGAGGTGTGCAGCATCCGCATGGGCCGAAACCGTAGGCGCACCCACCGACAGAATTCAATCGTCCGACCGCCCGTGTCGGATTCGCCACGTTTGTCCCGGCGTGTTCGTCGGTGTTTCGTCGCGCTCCGATCACCGTGCGACCGACCGGAATCCGCACGTCGACGGTGTGCGCGCCCGGTCCGTGCGGCACGCGACCGCAGTCCTGTTTGCCGGAATCGACGGCGCAGGCCGAATGCTCGGCCATTCGAGCACTTCAAGGCCGTGGCGACGACTCGATGCCCTCCGATAGCCGGTCGGGTCGGAACTTGTCGGTGCCGTGGTGCACTATCGGCGTCATGACCGCACCGATGCTCGTCGCACTGATGCTGGTGTTCATCGCGGGAATGGGAATCGGCTGGCTCGGGCACACCGCGCGGGCCGGTCAGCGGACGGCCGCGGCGGAGGCGCGGCTTTCGGTGTCCGCCGACAACGAACGGCTGCTGCGCCAATCCCTCGGCGCGGCGAACGAGGATGCGGCGCGCAGGCATGCACTCGCGGTCGGCGCGCTGGTCGAACCGCTGCGCGAGGCGCTCGGCGCGCTCAACCAGCACATCCAGCGCGTGGAGCATCAGCGCGTCGACGCCTATTCCGGGCTGCGCGAACAGGTCGCGGGCATGCAGCGCACCTCCCATCAACTGTCGAGCCAGACGGGCCAACTCGTGTCCGCGTTGCGGGCGCCGCAGGTGCGCGGGCGCTGGGGCGAGATACAGCTCGAGCGCGTTGTGGAACTCGCGGGCATGACGCGGCACTGCGACTTCGACACCCAGGTGAGCCGGGCCGGGCGCGGCGACGGCGAGCGGATCGGGCTCGTCCGCCCCGATCTCGTGGTCCGGCTCGCGGGCGGCCGACAGGTCGTGGTCGACGCGAAGGTGCCGTTCACCGCCTATCTCGACGCGGCCGCCGCCGATGATCCCGACGTCCGCGCCGACCTGTTGCGCCGCCACGCCAAACACCTGCGGACCCATATCGATCAGCTCGCCGACAAGGCGTACTGGGCGGCCTTCGATCCCAGCCCGGAGTTCGTGGTCCTCTTCGTGCCCGGCGATCCGTTCCTGGACGCCGCCCTCACCACCGATTCCGGGCTGTTGGAGTACGCATTCGGCCGCAATGTGATCCTGGCCACCCCGACGACGCTGATCGCGCTGCTGCGCACGGTCGCCTTCGGCTGGCGCCAGGAGGCCGTCTCCCGCGATATGGCAACGATCCAGCAATTGGGAAGGGAGCTCTACGCACGCCTCGGTCTGACCGGCAAGCACCTCGACCGGCTCGGCGCACAACTCGGCAAGACCGTCGACGCCTTCAACCAGACCGTCGCCTCGGTGGAGTCGCGGGTCCTGGTCACCGCGCGCAAACTGCACGATCTCGAGATCGCCGAACAGGACGTACCGGCGGTGCGGCGGGTCGACTCGTGGCCGAGGGCGGTCGGTTTCGCCGACTCCGAGGACTGAACCGGAGCACCGACATGGACCGATGACCGGAACGGCCCCCGCATATCCCCGGTGACCTCGCGCGCAACCATCCGGTGCACCGCGCGGAACCGGCCTGTGGCCGTGCCGTAACGCCTGCCGTCGCGGCGGCGGTTAGTGTTCAATGCGTGGCTGCTTCCCAACGTGTGCGTTCCCGTACGCCCGCGCCGCAACGTTCGATCCTGCCTTCGGTGCCGGGAATACCGGCCGGGGCTGCGGTCCTCATTGCGGTTGCCAGCACGTTTCTCGGGTTTCTCATCGACGCCAAGAGCGAGGGCGGAGACCTGACCGGTACCTTCGCCGCGCTGTACGTGGCGGGGTGTGTGGCGGCGGTCTCCGCCGTGCGATATCGCGGCCTTTTCACCACCATGGTGCTGCCGCCGCTGCTGTTGTTCATCGCGGTCCCGCTGGCGTATCAGCAGCTCACCGGCCGGGCGTCGACCAGCGGCAAGGACATCCTGCTGAATCTGGCGATCCCGCTGGTCGACCGCTTCCCGACGATGATGCTCGCCACCGCGCTGGTTCTCGTGATCGGCGGACTGCGCATTCACCTGCATCGCCGTGCGGAGGCGCAGGAGCGCGGCGACGAAGCCAAGCGGGGAACGAGTTGGGGCCGCGACTCCTCGGCCGACCGGCCGCGCAAGGGCTCGGTCAAGAGCAAGAGCAAAGGCAAGCCCGCCAAAGCCACGCGCTCCCCGGACGCGCCGCTCAAGCGCCGGCCTCGGCAGCCGAAGCCGACACCGGAACCGGTCGTCGACATCAGCGATCAGAAGACCGACAAGTACGAACCGCCGCGTCCCGGCGGCAGGCGTCCGAGCGACGAGGTGGCCGACAAACCGCCGAGGGTGGCGGCCAAGGGCAGACCGCGGGAAGGACGTCCGGCCGCACGCAACGGCCGACCGCCCGCCGCCGCGGCACGCGGCCAGAACAATGCGGCGCCGAGCGCGCAGAACGACGCCGCACCACGCGGCCAGAACGCCGCGGCGCCACGCGGCCAGAGCAAAGCCGCGCCGAGCGCGCAGAACAACACCGCGCCGCGCGGCCAGAACAACGCCACCGCTCGTGCCCAGAACAAACCCGTGCCGCGCGCGGAGAACGAGCCGCAGCGTGGTGGGCGCGGACGCGGCGAGGCACCGCCGCATCCGCGACCCAATGTGCGCTATCGCGACCCGCAGCGCGCCGAGCGTCGCAAGCCGGAGAAGCGTTAGCCGCGCGCGGCGCGCAACTCGCGAGGCAGGGCGAAGACCAGGGTCTCGTTGGCCGTGGTCACCGGCTGCACATCCGCGAATCCGTATTCCTCGAGCATGTCGAGCACGCCGCGCACCAGGATCTCCGGCACCGAGGCGCCGGAGGTGATGCCGACGGTGCGCACGCCGTCGAGCCAGGCCGGATCGACCTCGCGGGCGTAGTCGACCAGGTAGGCGGCGTTCGCGCCCGCGCCGAGGGCGACCTCGACCAAACGCACCGAGTTGGAGGAGTTGCGCGAGCCGACCACGATCACCAGATCGCATTCGGGCGCCATCGCCTTCACCGCGACCTGGCGGTTCTGCGTGGCGTAGCAGATGTCGTCGCTCGGCGGATCCTGCAACAGCGGGAACCGCTCGCGCAGCCGCTGCACCGTCTCCATGGTCTCGTCCACGCTGAGGGTGGTCTGGGAGAGCCAGATCACCTTGTTCTCGTCGCGCACGGTGACCTTGTCGACCGCGCCGGGCCCGTCGACCAGTTGCACGTGCTCGGGCGCCTCACCGGCGGTGCCCTCGACCTCCTCGTGGCCTTCGTGGCCGATGAGCAGGATGTCGAAGTCGTCGCGGGCGAAGCGCTTGGCCTCCTGGTGCACCTTGGTGACCAGCGGACATGTCGCGTCGATGGTGTGCAGGTTCCTGGTGGCGGCCGTGGCGTGCACCGCGGGCGACACGCCGTGCGCCGAGAAGACCACGACCTGGCCTTCCGGTACCTCGTCGGTCTCGTCGACGAAGATCACGCCGCGTTCGCGCAGCGTCTCGACGACGTGGCGGTTGTGCACGATCTCCTTGCGGACGTAGATGGGGGCGCCGTGTTTCTCCAGCGCCTTCTCCACGGTTTCCACCGCGCGGTCGACGCCGGCGCAGTAGCCGCGCGGCTCGGCTAGCAGGACGCGTTTGGCATCGGCACCGGCGGTTCCTGAGCCCGCCGAGCGGGTGATTCCGACGTTCAAGGGGATGGCCGAAGACATGCGCCCCAGCTTACTTGCGTACCGCGCCCGCTAACCGGGCGGAGGTGCGGGGAGAATCCGTCCGTGACACATTGCCTTTGCATAACCCGACGCATCGGGCAGGCTAGGACCATGTTCCGACCCCCGTACCTGGCCCGTGTCGCAGCAGGCGCGGCCGTCTACGCCCTCGAGGAGACACGCCGGCTACCGACGGCGGCGATGAACTTCCCGATCACGGCGATCAGTCAGCTTCTCCAGACCTCCATGCACGTCCAGCAGTTCGTGACCAGCCTCGCACTGAAGGGCGACGCGGTTTTCGACCGTCTCGGCAGCACCCGCGAAGAGCAGCCCGATTGGGCCACCTTCGACGAGGATCTCGATTCCGAGCAAACCTTCGGCGCGCCCCCGAACACGGCCGGTAGGTCCAGTCGCTTCGACCTGTTCGAAGGCGAGGAACCCGACGCGGCAACCGATACGAACGGCCATTCCGTCACCGTGCTAGACGGCTCGGAGATCGACCTCACAGCGGCGAGCCCGATCACACCGGCCGCCGAAACGCCGGAAAACGACGCTCCGGCCGCGGAACCGGAGGTCGCCACGCGATACGACTACGCGAACATGACCCTTGCCCAGTTGCGCGCCCGCCTGCGGATGCTGACGGTCGAGGATCTCGGCGCGCTGCTCGACTACGAACAGCGCACCCGCGACCGCGCGCCGTTCGTCACGATGCTCACCAACCGGATCGCCACCGTCCGCGCGCAGTGACCGCCGAACGCGAATAAGCGGCCGGTGCGGACACGGACCGACCCGCCGCGCACTTGTCGGACCGTGCGCGTATATCTGGCGGTATGACTCAGGACGGTACGGCCCCCGCCAACTCCGCCGACCATCCGTGGCCGGTGCGCACCGTCGCCGTCAAGGTCGCGCAATGGATCGACAGGCTCGGCAGCGTGTGGGTCGAGGGGCAGATCACCCAGATGAGTCCACGACCGGGCGCGCGCACCGCGTTCCTCGTGCTGCGCGACCCTTCGGCCGACATGTCGCTGTCGGTGACCTGCGATCCCGAGCTGCTGCGCCGCTCCCCCGTGCCCCTTCAGGAGGGCAGCCGTGTCGTCGTGTACGGCAAGCTGTCGTTCTTCGTCGGGCGCGGCACGATCTCGTTGCGGGCCATCGAGATTCGTCCGGTCGGCGTCGGTGAGCTGTTGGCCAGGATCGAACGCCTCAAGGCGCTGCTCGATGCCGAGGGCCTGTTCGATCCGCGCCGCAAACGGCCGATCCCGTTCCTGCCCGCCACCGTCGGGTTGATCACCGGGCGCGGCAGCGCGGCCGAACACGATGTCGTGACGGTGGCCCGAAACCGTTGGCCCGCCGTGCGTTTCGAGATCCGCAACACCGCGGTCCAGGGGCCGACCGCGGTGCCGCAGATCGTGCGCGCCCTCGCCGAACTCGACGGTGACGGCGCCGTCGAGGTGATCGTGCTCGCGCGCGGCGGCGGCAGCGTGGAAGATCTACTGCCCTTCTCCGACGAGGCCCTGTGCCGGGCGATCTCGGCCGCGGGCACGCCGATCGTCAGCGCCATCGGCCACGAACCCGACACCCCGATCAGCGATCTGGTCGCCGACCTGCGCGCGGCCACTCCCACCGACGCCGCCAAGCGCATCGTGCCCGACGCCGCCGCCGAACTCGCCGGGGTACACGACATGCGAGTGCGGGCCGCGGCGGCGCTGCGCGGTTGGGTCGAGCGGGAGACGAGGGCGCTGGCCCAGTTGCGCTCGCGACCGGCGCTGGCCGACCCGCTGCGCGATATCGAGCGGCGCGCCGAGGACGTCGAACGATTGCGCACCACCGCGAGACGTTGCGCCGAACGCCTGGTCGACGGCGAGGCCACCGCGACGCGACATCTGCGCGAGAAGCTCGTCGCCGTCGGCCCCGCCGCCACCCTCGCCCGTGGCTACGCTGTGGTGCAGCGCGTCGCGGGCAAGGAACGGCATGTGGTGCGCACCGTCGGGGACGCGCCCGCGGGCAGCCAATTGCGGGTCAGGGTCGCCGACGGCGCGGTCACCGCGGCCGCACTCGGCGCCGAATCACTCGGGAAAAGTGTTGTGGCACAGGCGCTTCCCGACAACCAGAAGCAGACCGGAAGGAACCGACGGTGACCGATGCAGGCAGAGCCGCCGCGAGCGACACCGACCTGGCCGACGCCGAGTCGGCAGATACCGCCGAACTGGTGGAGATCCGCGGATTCGGCTACGAACGCGCCCGCGACGAACTGGTCAACGTCGTGAAGATGCTCGAGCAGGGCGGTATGGACCTGGACGAGTCGCTGGCCCTGTGGGAGCGCGGCGAGGCATTGGCGGCCCGCTGCGAACAGCATCTGGCGGGCGCGCGCCGACGCGTCGAGGACGCGATATCCCGATCCGACGCCGAGGAGCAGGTCTAGGAGCAAAGGCATGGGCATTCGCCGCGCCACCCCCGATATCCGCACCGACGACATGGAACGCAGCCGCGAGTTCTACCGGCTGCTCGGCTTCGAGGAAGCCATGGACCTGGGCTGGGTGGTCACCATGGCCTCCCCCACCAACCCCACCGCCCAGGTACTGCTGCTCGGCCCCGGCGCCGAACGACTCCAACCGGACATGAGCGTCGAGGTCGACGACGTGGACGACGTGCACGCCGGACTGGTCGCCGCGGGCGCCGAGATCGTCTACGCACTGCGCGACGAACCGTGGGGCGTACGACGCTTCTTCGTCCGCGACCCGTCGGGAACGATCGTCAATATCGTCGGCCACCGCCGAACGTGAGCCGCGACCGACCGGGCAAACCTGTCGCCTCGGGAGCACCGGCGCGCCGATCGACTTCGCGCACCGACCCGAACCACGCGAGACACCGAACCGGATGCACCGCCGTCCGAACCGACGGCGTTCAGCGCGCGAGCGGCGGCGCGTCCCCGACCGCGCGGGCGAGGATCGTGAAGTCGTCCTTGTCGCCCGCGCCCTTGATGAGCACCCTGGTTTGGCCGAGGTCGGCGATCCACGCTGTTTCCTCGGTCGGCTCGGCGAAGACGGTCCATTTGCGGTCGCCGACCTGTTCGATTCCGCTGGCATAGCGGGAGCCGAGGATGTGGCGAGCCAGGGTTTCGTCGGTGGCGTTGCTCTGGGTGAGTTGCATGTACGCGCCGGAGTCGGTGATGTAGCCGACCGTGCTGATCTGGCCGCCGCCGGGGCCGGTGGCGGTGTCGCGGCGTCCCGAGTTGGGTGTCCAGGTCGCGGGGACGGCGGGGTCGCGGATCGCGAACGACAGGGTGCGGGCGTCGGATGTCAACGCCGTGTGCACGTCGAATGTCGGGATCTTGCCCTCGGTCGGGCCGGTGCCGGAGAAGCTGCACTGGCTCGCCAGACCGGCGAATACCACCGCGATCAGCACCAATGGGATCAGCGAGAAGAACAGATCCCGGTAGTCGTGCAGGATGCGTGGCTTTTGGTAGGACACGCCTTCAGTATCCACTCACCGTGCGACGCGCTCACCGCAGGACCCGACCGACAGCGCCATCTGGTGCGCGGGCGCGAAATCCGGAAATGAGACAATCGTACGGAACGAACCAACCGAGGGAGGCACCCGCCATGACGGCAACTTCGCCAGCACCCAGCCGCCGCGAGGCCCCGGACCGCAACCTTGCGCTCGAACTGGTCAGGGTGACCGAGGCGGGCGCCATGGCGGCGGGCCGCTGGGTCGGCCGCGGCGACAAGGAGGGTGGCGACGGCGCCGCCGTCGATGCCATGCGCGAACTGGTCAACTCGGTCTCCATGCGCGGCACCGTCGTGATCGGCGAGGGCGAGAAGGACGAGGCGCCCATGCTCTACAACGGCGAGGCGGTGGGCGACGGCACCGGTCCCGAGGTGGACTTCGCGGTCGACCCGATCGACGGCACCACGCTCATGTCCAAGGGTTCACCCGGCGCGATCTCGGTGCTCGCCGTCGCCGAGCGCGACGCGATGTTCGACCCGTCCGCAGTGTTCTACATGCACAAGATCGCCGTCGGCCCCGAAGCCGCCGATGTGATCGATATCTCCGCCCCGATCGCGGAGAACATCGCGCGGGTCGCCAAGGCGAAGAACCTGTCGAAGTCGGACCTCACCGTCTGCATCCTCGACCGGCCGCGGCACGCCGAGCTGATCCAGCAGGTGCGCGATGCGGGCGCCCGCATCCGGCTGATCTCCGACGGAGACGTGGCGGGCGCGATCGCCGCAGCCCGCCCCGATTCCGGCACCGACATCCTGGTCGGCATCGGCGGCACGCCCGAGGGCATCATCGCCGCCGCCGCGATACGCTGTATGGGCGGCGCGTTGCAGGGCATGCTCGCCCCGAAGGACGACGACGAGCGCCAGAAGGCGATCGACGCGGGTCACGACCTGGACCGGGTGCTGATCACCGAGGATCTGGTGTCGGGCGACAATATCTTCTTCTGCGCCACCGGCGTCACCGGCGGTGATCTACTACGCGGGGTGCGCTACTACGGCGGCGGCGCGTCCACGCAATCGATCGTGATGCGTTCCAAGTCGGGCACCGTCCGCATGATCGACGCGTACCACCGCCTCACCAAGTTGCGCGAGTACTCCTCGGTCGACTTCATCGGCGACGAGGACGCCGTACCCCCGCTGCCCTGACCGGGGCTGCCCTCCGAATCCGAAGACGCGTACGCCGCAGGCTGCGCGTCTTTTTCGTCGCCGCACCCGCATCGACTGCCGCGCACCGGAGCGTCCGTCGCCGAATTCGATGGAGGCTCCCGTCGAGATTCACGCACGAACACCCACCGATGTCAGGCCCCGGCGCTCAGTTATCCGCGACTCGATATCGTCTTCTTGCGCGGCGCGCGAACGCGAATCAATCGCGCCGGACGACGAGCGCGCATCGCCGGCGCTGTCGAGACGACTCGACCTCGAGCACGACGGATACGGCACGTCGCTCATGCATGGCAGCCCCACCGGGAACGAGCGCGACATAGGGTCGGAACCATGACCGACGAGACGCAATACCGAGTCGAGCGTGACACCATGGGCGAAGTTCGGGTACCGGTGCACGCCCTGTGGCGCGCGCAGACCCAGCGGGCCGTGGAGAACTTCCCGATCAGCGGACGCGGTCTGGAACGCGCGCAGATCCGCGCGCTCGGACTGTTGAAGGCCGCGTGCGCGAAGGTGAACCGGGATCTGGGGTTGCTGGCCGCCGACAAGGCCGACGCCGTGATCGCCGCGGCGAACGAGATCGCCGACGGCCGCCACGACGACCAGTTCCCCATCGACGTCTTCCAGACCGGTTCGGGCACCAGCTCGAATATGAACGCCAACGAGGTGATCGCGTCGATCGCGAAGGCCAACGGCGTCGACGTGCATCCCAACGACCACGTGAACATGTCGCAGTCCTCCAACGACACGTTCCCGACCGCGACGCATCTGGCCGCCACCGAGGCCGTCATCAAGGATCTGGTGCCCGCGCTGGAACATCTGCGATTGGCGTTACTGGACAAGGCGAGCGCGTGGCGCACGGTCGTGAAGTCCGGCCGCACCCATCTCATGGACGCCGTTCCGGTCACCCTCGGGCAGGAGTTCGGCGGCTATACCCGGCAGGTCGCCGCCGGTATCGAGCGCGCGATGGCGACCCTGCCCCGGCTCGGTGAACTGCCCATCGGCGGCACCGCGGTCGGCACCGGACTCAACGCGCCCGACGGTTTCGGCGCCGCGGTGGTGGCGGAATTGCGCCGTTCCACCGGTATCGACGCGCTCACCGAGGCCGAGGACCATTTCGAGGCGCAGGCCGCGCGTGACGGCCTGGTCGAGGCGTCGGGCGCGCTGCGCGTCATCGCGGTGAGTCTGACCAAGATCGCCAACGACATCCGCTGGATGGGCTCGGGTCCGCTGACCGGTCTCGGTGAACTCCAACTCCCCGACCTGCAGCCCGGCAGCTCGATCATGCCGGGCAAGGTGAATCCGGTACTGCCGGAGGCGGTTACGCAGGTCGCCGCGCAGGTCATCGGCAACGACGCGACCGTCGCCTTCGGCGGCGCGAACGGCGCGTTCGAGTTGAACGTCTACATTCCGGTCATGGCGCGCAACCTGCTGGAGTCGATTCGGTTGCTGACCAACGTATCTCGCCTGTTCGCCGACAAGTGCGTGCACGGGCTCGCGGCCAACGAGAAGCATCTGCGCACCCTCGCCGAATCCTCGCCTTCGATCGTGACGCCGCTCAATTCCGCGATCGGCTACGAGGAGGCCGCGGCGGTGGCGAAGGAGGCGTTGAAGGAGAAGAAGACGATCCGGCAGACGGTGATCGATCGCGGTCTCATCGGCGACGCGCTCAGCCTCGAGGAACTCGACCGGCGCCTGGATGTGCTGTCCATGGCGAAGGTCGACAAGGGCGAGTAGGCCGCGACATCCGGTCGGCTCCGAAGAGCCGACCGGAGACGGTCAGGCGCGCAGGTGCGCGAGTTCGGCGCGGGCGCGTTCTCCGTCCTCGCCGAGATCGGTGCGGGCGAAGACATTCCACCGCTCGAGCAGCGGCGCGAAGACCAGTTCGTGCTCGCGCGCCGGATCGTAGATTCCGGCTTCGGCCAGCACCTGGTCGCTGCTGCGGCCGTCGGGCAGGGTGATCTCGGGGACACGGAAGGCGGCGACGCTGTCGGCGATCGCGCGCACGGTCTGGTCGGGGGCGATCTGGAATCCGGCGGCGACCAGGTCGGCGAAGAATTCCGCCTGGAGTTCGTCGTCGGCGGCGATTCGCTCGGCCATGGCGGTGACCAACGGATTCTCTTGCAGAGCAGCGGTGTTGCGGTGCCGGATCGCGGCGGCGGTCTCCTCGAAGGCACAGGTGACCAGTACCGAGAGCAGGTGCTGGGGCGGGCGGCGGAAGCCCTTGGTCATGTGGTCCATCCGCAACCGTTCCAGCTCCACCGGATCGACCGAGCGGGTGACCATGAGGTAGTTGCGGATCATGATCTCGTGCCGGTTCTC
The DNA here is from genome assembly GCF_015674855.1 of Nocardia bovistercoris. Classification (GTDB taxonomy): domain Bacteria; phylum Actinomycetota; class Actinomycetes; order Mycobacteriales; family Mycobacteriaceae; genus Nocardia; species Nocardia bovistercoris. Next base: position 609,710 of record NZ_JADMLG010000002.1, read on the forward strand.
CTCGGCCGTCCACCGGCCGACCCAGCGCCACCACGCGCCGGTGCGCAGGTACTTGCCGACCTCGCGGTGGTAGGAGGGCAGGTTGTCGGCCACGAGCACGCTGACCGTCAACGCCAGTTTGGCGACCTCGCCGAGTTCGGATTGTTCCGGCGCCCAATCGGTTCCGCCGAGGAACCCGAAGTTGCGACCGTTGTCCCACGGCACGTAGTCGTGGGGCTGCCACCCGTCGGCGATCTGTGTGTGCCGACGGAGGTTCAGTTCCACTTCGTCCGCGAGTGATTCGAGCAGCTCACGATCGGTCAACAAGTTCTGCACCACCACAACCTAGCTGCTCGGCCCGCGACGCGGGGATGGAAGTTCGCCGGACGGTGTCCGGGACCGGGCCATGATCTCACACCGTCCCGACAGCCACGCGCCTGTTCCGCGATGGCCTGGCGGATCACCGGGATTCGCCAGGCCATCGCCTCTACCCGCTATCGCGCGGGCGACACTCGGTCAGATGTGTCGAACACATGCCGAGAAGTTGCCACTCAGGCGTTGGGGCCGTATTCCTCCAGCATCTCGGTGACCAACGCGGCGATCGGCGACCGTTCGCTGCGGGTCAGGGTGATGTGTGCGAACAGCGGATGGCCCTTCAACTTCTCGATCACCGCCGCGACGCCGTCGTGCCTGCCGACGCGCAGGTTGTCGCGCTGCGCGACATCGTGGGTGAGCACCACCCGCGACCCGCTGCCCAGCCTGCTGAGCACCGTGAGCAGCACATTGCGCTCCAGCGACTGCGCCTCGTCCACGATCACGAAGGAGTCGTGCAGCGACCGGCCGCGAATATGGGTCAGCGGCAGCACTTCGAGCATGTCGCGGCTGAGGACCTCCTCCATGACCTCCGCCGAGGCGAGCCCGTCGAGAGTGTCGAAGACGGCCTGAGCCCACGGGCCCATCTTCTCGCTCTCACTGCCGGGCAGGTAGCCGAGATCCTGGCCGCCGACCGCGTACAGCGGGCGGAACACCACGACCTTGCGCTGGGTGCGACGCTCGAGCACCGCTTCGAGTCCAGCGGTCAGCGCCAGCGCGGATTTGCCGGTACCCGCCTTGCCGCCGAGCGAAACGATGCCGATGCTCTCGTCGAGCAGCAGATCGAGGGCGATGCGCTGTTCGGCGGAACGGCCGTGCAGGCCGAACGCCTCGCGTTCGCGCACCAACTGCACCCGTTTGTCGGCCGTGACCCGGCCCAGCGCGCTGGAACTCGGGCCGAGCAGCCGGACGCCGGTGTGGCAGGGCAGTTCCCGCGCCTCGTCGAGTTCGATGACGGACTCGGCGTAGATCTGGTCGACCCGCGCGGTCGCGACATCGAGTTCGACCATGCCGGACCAGCCGGAGATGACCACGTCCTGGGCGTGGTACTCGTCGGCGCGCAGACCGACGGCGCCCGCCTTGACGCGCAGCGGAATATCTTTCGACACCAGTACGACTTCGCGGCCCTCCGCCGCGAGATTGAGCGCACAGGCCAGGATGCGAGAGTCGTTGGTGTCGGTGCGGAAACCGACCGGGAGTACCGCGGGATCGGTGTGGTTGAGTTCCACCTGCATCGTGCCGCCCTCGGCGCCGATCGGCACCTGCTGATCGAGCCTGCCGTAGGTCAGGCGCAGATCATCGAGGTTGCGCAGGGCCTCCCGCGCGAACCAACCCAATTCGTGATGGTGCCTCTTGGCCTCGAGTTCGCTGATGACCACCAGCGGCAGCACCACGTCGTGTTCGCCGAACCGGGTGAAAGCCCAGGGATCGGAGAGTAGGACCGAGGTGTCGATGACGTAGGTCTTGGCGCCATGGGAACAGGCTGTGGAATTCCCGGAATCGCGGGTACTCACCGAGGGAGCGGAAACGGAGCGTGCAGCAGTCACGGTGGGCTCCTTTGTGTCCGTGCGGCACCCGCGCGGACGATCTCGCTGGACCGGTCCGTCCTGATGGATCCGACTTGGTCAGATGCCACGAGGGCCGGGTGCCGGCCCCCTCGCACTGAGTAGCTCAGTCACGGTCAGGACCTCCCGTGCGAACCACAACGACGCGGTCCGCAGCATCGACGCTACCTTCGATTGCCCGGTCCGCGCTCGGGGACGGCGAGGCGTGTCGGTGAAGTTCCCGTTAACGACCACGGGTTCGCCGGTCGTCGCCGCAGGTCACCCCCGCCGGTTAGAGTCGGTTCATGGCCGGAAACGAGGATCTGGAGAAGCTGTCGTCCAAGGAGCTGCACGACCGGGCGGTGAAGTTCGCGGTGCGCCACGGCGACGTGCGATTCCTGTGGCGGCTGCTCACCTCGATTCCCGCCGCCGAAGCGGCGGCGGGCAATGTGGGCGAGAGCGAAGCCGACATCAAATGGGTGCTGCCCATGCTCGACGACTACGTGCACGCGGGCGACGGCGCGGTCGCCGAGGTGCTGCGCCCGATCTACCTGGAGTATCTGACCGAGCACTCCTGATCAGAGTCGCTGTGCGCCCGAGCGGTCGAACACCGCTCGGAACAGACCGACCAGTGTGCCTCGGAAGAAGTTCTCGAACGAGAAGTGATCGTGCCAGAGCACGATCCGCCCTTCCCGCAGCCGGAAGGTCCCGGTCACCCAGAACGCGATGCGCACCGGTCCGAACCGCAGGTAGTCGGTGCGGTCGGTGAGCACGATCTCGCCGCCGTCCTCGGCGGCGATGTGGTGGATGTCCACCGCGAAGCCGACGCTGTCGCGGGACAGTCCGCGCAGCAGGCCCGCGACCCGCCGCACCCCGCGCACATCGGGCAACGAGGTGTTCTTCCAGACGATCTCGGGATCGAGCAATTCCACGGCTTCGTCCAGCGCGCCCAATTCCATGGCGGACAGGAATTCCCGGACCGTGGTTATCGAGGTCTGCGTGAGTTCTTCGGTCATGATCCGACGATAGGCGGTGCCGCGGCGCGGCGGCGCGCGATATGGGCGCCGAGTCCGTCCAGGATCCGATCGATGCCGAAGCGCAGCGCCCCGTCACCCCCGGCCGCCGCGCCCGCCTCGGCGAATGCCGCGATCGCGGCGGGGAAGCGCAGCGCCGCGGCGTCGGTCAGTTCGGCGAACTGGGCCGCCACTTGCTCCTGGAGCGCGTCGGCGTCGCCCGCGGACACCGGATGTACGAGGCCGCGCGCGTGACCGGTCAGCAGGACGATGGTGTCGAGTCGCTCGGCGGTGGTGAGGCCGGTGTCGGCGAGCGCGCGCAGTGCCGCTTCCATCCAGGCCATCTCGTTCGGCCCGATCGGCCGCACCCCGATCACCAGTTCCAGGCTCCACGGGTGCGCACGGAACCGCTCGTGGATCGTTTCGCACCAGACGCGCAGCGCCTCGCGCCACGGTTCGGCGGCCGCGGGGTCGACGGGGGGCAGATCGGGTGGCGCGCCGAGTCCGGCGTCGAGCATCAGCGCGGTCAGTTCGGCTTTGCCCGGCACGTACCGGTACAGCGACATCTTGGTGAAGCCGAGGCGTTCGGCCAGGCGCTGCATGGACAGGTTGGCCAGCCCTTCCGCGTCCGCGAGCGCGATGGCCGCGGCGACGATGCTCTCCAGCGTGAGCGCCGGTTTCGGGCCGCGTTTCGGACGTTGCCTGGTACCCCACAGCAGTTCGACGGTGGTCGGAGGCGGCATCGGAGAAACCTTACCCGGCGTCTTGACTTCGAAACTGTGTCCACCATACTCTAATCTGCGTCCAATGGATACAGATTACGCCGGACGCAGAATCGGAGAGTCGATGAGCAGCAAGAAAGTCCTGATCAGCGGCGCGAGCATCGCGGGCCCCGCCCTCGCCTACTGGCTCGATCACTACGGATACGACGTCACCGTCGTCGAAAAGGCGCCGTGCCTGCGGACCGGCGGTCAGGCCGTCGACTTCAAAGGAGTGACGCAGCGCACCGTGCTCGAGCGAATGGACATCGCCGAACAGGTGCACGCCATGCGCACCGGCGCCACGGACACGGTCTTCGTGGACGAGACCGGCGGGCGGCTGGCCTTCATGTCCGGCGAATTCACCGGCGGCGACGTGGAGATCCTGCGCGGCGACCTGGCCGGAATCATGTACGAACGCACCGCCGCGCGCTGCGAATACGTCTTCGGCGACACGGTGTGCGCCCTCACCGAGAACAACGTGGGCGTGCACGTCGAATTCGAACACGGCGCGCCGCGCACCTTCGACCTCGTCCTCGGCGCCGACGGCATCCACTCGCGCGTCCGGGAACTGACCTTCGGACCCGAGGACAGGTTCGTCACCCACCTCGGCTACCACTACTGCATCGCAGGCGCGAGTCCGTGGCGCGACCGCGACGGCGCGCCCGCGCGGCGCGCGAGCGCCACCGCCTACAACGCGCCGGGCAGGCTCGCGATGAGCGGCGGTCCCAAAGCACAGCAGTTCTACCTGTTCGCCGCGCCCGCGGGCGGCTACGCCCGCGACGACGTCGCCGCACAGCGGGCGCTGCTCGCCCGCACCTTCGCCGGACTCGGCTGGGAAGTGCCGCGCATGCTCGACGAGATGCGCGAAGTCGACGAATTCCACCTCGACTCGATCAGCAGGGTCGACATGTCGAAGACGGGATTCACCAGGGGCAGAGTCGCCCTCGTCGGCGATTCCGCGTACGGGAACACCCTCGGCGGGTTCGGCACCGGACTCGCGGTGGTCGGTGCGTACGTGCTCGCCGGTGAACTCGCCCGTCACGACGGGGAATACGGCGCCGCCTTCGCCGAGTACGAGCGGATCATGCGTCGGTACAGCAGGATGGCCGGGCGCGGCAACGCGGGTCGTTTCCTCGCTCCGAAGACCGCGCGGGGCATCGCGTTGCGCAACCGACTGCTCGGATCGCGGCTGTGGTCACTGATGCTGAAGTACTCCGACACTGCGAGCGAGGACATCGCACTGCGCGACTATCCGATGCAGGCGGGGTGCGAGTACCCGGCGCGGACCGGGCGCGACTAGGCGGCGCAGACCCAGCGCGAGTATCCGCCGCGGGCCAGGAGTATCCAGTGCAGGCCGAGCACAAGAATCCGGCACCCGCCGGCGGCGACCGTTCGACGCCGGTCGGGTGAGTGGATTCGGGGGCGGCGGCGGATCGGCTGTGTTTCGATGGAACCGGTTCGGGCGGGAATGCGTCTATATGGTCAGACGGCACTGACGGAAGGGGCCACTGCCATGGAGCGGCGACTGTCATGAGACCGACCGATGGCCGGGTCATCACGAATCCCGAGAACGCACAGAGTTTTTCGCACGCGGAGATCAAACAGGCCGCCGACCAGATGAATCCGAACGCGCTGTCCGGCGCGGTCGACGCGTGGGCCGCCATCGCCACCGCAGTCACCGACGCGGGCAAGCGGTTCGAATCGGCGATCCAGAGCGCGATCACCGAACACTGGGAAGGTGTGGCGGCCGATGCCGCGGTGCGCGGCATCCGCGAGTTCGCCGCGAAGGTAGGTGAACTCGGCGAGGCACTGGGCAGACAGTCGGCGCCGATCGCCGCGGCGGGCAACGCCGCGTCCCAGTTCCAGGCGGCGATTCCGGCGGTGCCCGACAGCTCGAGTTCGTCGGCCACCCCCGAGGTGCGCAATTCGGTGGAGGAGCAGGCGCGCGACGATATGGTCACGTACTACATCCGGCCCTACGCAACGACCGCGCCCGAGATCCCGACGTTGCCCGCACCGGCGCACCCGGCCGTGACGGCGCCCGGCGGCACGGGAACGTCACCGCTGATCTCGACTCCCGGCGCTTCCGGCGCGGCCGCAACGAGTCCCATCACCCAGCCCCCGGTCGAATCCGGCGCGTCCGCCACGGGGCAAGCGACCCAACCGGTTTCCCCCGTTCCCGCAGGCGCCACGCCCGCCACCACACCGGAGGCCACGACGCCGCAACCCGGGACCGGCGCGGCGGGAACCCCGCCGCAGTCCACCGACCCGGCCGCGACGAATCCGCAGACCACCGCGTCACCGAACGGCGTGCCGCAAACCGCGGGCAGCACGGCTTCCACAATCCCTGCCTCAGCTTCCACGATCCCCGCCTCGGCATCCACGGTCCCGGCTTCGGCATCCACCCTCGCTTCGCTGCTCGGCGCCTCGACATCCCGTGCGTCGACTCCACAGCCGATCCAGCAGGGCACAAGCCCCGCCGCCGCGGCCCCCGCGCCGAGCCAGGGCGGCACCGGTCCGGTGCGCTCGGATGTTCCGGCGAGCAGCCAGGCGCCTGCGCAGAATTCGGGTCAGGCTCCGAGGCCGGGCGCCTCGGTGCCCGCCCAGCCCGCGGCACAGTCGGCACCGGCCCAACCCGCGGCCGCCCCGGCGCGGCCCGCCGTCGCGGGCTCGTCCGGCTACGCGGGCATGGGCCCCGCAGGCGCGCGCGGCAGGGGCGAGGGTGACGGCGAACACCGTTCGCCGCGCTACCTGCGCACCGAGGAACACGCGGCGGAACTGCTCGGCGAACCGGAACGCACGGTGCCGCCGGTCCTCGGAGCCGACTGATGGCGCAGTGGACACTGACCGCCGAACAGTTCGCCGCGGCGTGGTTCGGCACCGGACTCGACCGGATGCCATTCCCGTTCCGGTTCACCAGCCGCTTCCCCGGCATGCACGAATATCATGCCTACCAGCGGCAATTCCGCGCCGAACTGGACAACCCCGACAACGATCCCTTGCGCCGCGCGCTCGCGGTGCTGAGCAGGCCCGAATGGCGGATCGAACTGCTCGGCATCGACCATCGACGCGGCGGCGCCGAGATGCGTGCCATCGGCTGCGCGATCCGGGGCGGCGCGGGTGTTGTCGCACTTCAGAATCCGGATGTCGACGGCGGCCGGGTCCGGTTGCGGCGCTGTCGCGGTGAACAATTGGCCACCGAACTGATTCGCCTGCTGCCCGATCCGCCACCGGGCGACGGTTCGGAGAAGACCTACCTGCTCGCCGATCTGGCCACCGACCGCCCCGACCCTTTCGAGAACGATCCAGCCCGCGCGATCCAGGATCGCTACCGCCGCTTCTGGAATCGCCCGTGCACCACCCGCGGCGCGGTCAGCGTCTTCCTCGGCCCGCGCAACAGCGACGCACTGCGCACCGGGCGACTACGTTGGATCGACGCCGAAGACGGCCGCTACTGCGAGATCCCCGCCAACCGCGCCCTCATGATCCGCCCCGCCACCAGCGTCGACATCACCCGCTACCTCGACGAGGCGATCATCAGAGCCAAGGCGCGAATGAACTGAACCGCCGCGGCCTCGGCGCGACAGTGCCCGCGCGAGAAGATGCCCGCGCGAGAACTCGCACGCGGGCGTCGCGAACCGTTCAGCGCTCAGCCGAGCAGACGCCAGTCCTCGAGGCCGTCGTAGAGGGGAACCGACTTGGCCAGGGCCGAGACCCGACCGCGCAGGGTCTCCACATCCGAACCGCCCGCCAGCGCGGTGCCGATGATGTCGGCGACCTCGGTGAACTCGGTGTCGCCGAAACCGCGGGTGGCCAGCGCGGCGGTACCGATCCGCAAGCCGGAGGTGACCATCGGGGGGCGCGGGTCGAAGGGCACCGCGTTGCGGTTCACGGTGATCCCGATCTCGTGCAGCAGATCCTCGCCCTGCTGACCGTCGAGCTGGGAGTTGCGCAGATCGACCAGCACCAGGTGCACGTCGGTGCCGCCGGTCAGCACGCTGACGCCCTTGTCCGCCACGTCGGCGGCGGTGAGCCGCTCGGCGAGCAGGCGCGCGCCCGAGAGCGTGCGCGCCTGCCGGTCGGCGAACTCCGCGCCCGCCGCGATCTTGAACGCCACGGCCTTGGCCGCGATCGCGTGCATGAGCGGACCGCCCTGCTGACCGGGGAACACCGCGCTGTTGAGCTTCTTGGCGAAATCCTGCTTGGCCAGGATCAGACCCGAGCGAGGACCGCCGAGGGTCTTGTGCACCGTGGAGGACACCACATCGGCGTACGGCACCGGCGAGGGATGCAGACCCGCCGCGACGAGCCCGGCGAAGTGCGCCATGTCGACCCACAGGTAGGCCCCGACCTCGTCGGCGATCTCACGGAACGCCGCGAAATCCTGGTGCCGGGGATAGGCCGACCAGCCCGCAACGATCACCTTGGGGCGCGAGGCGCGCGCGATGTCGGCGACCTCGTCCATGTCGATGCGGTGGTCTTCCTTGCTGACCCCGTACGAATGCACCTCGTACAACTTGCCGGAGAAGTTCAGCCGCATGCCGTGGGTCAGGTGACCGCCGTGCGCCAGATCCAGACCGAGCAGTTTGTCGCCCGGATCCATCAGCGCCATCAGCACCGCGGCGTTGGCCTGCGCGCCCGAATGCGGCTGCACGTTGGCGAAGTCGGCGCCGAACAGCGCCTTGGCCCGATCCCGCGCCAACGTCTCGACGACGTCGACGTCCTCGCAGCCACCGTAGTATCGACGACCGGGATACCCCTCGGCGTACTTGTTGGTGAGCACGCTGCCCTGGGCCTGCAAGACCGCCCGCGGTACGAAGTTCTCCGAGGCGATCATCTCGAGCGTGTCCCGCTCGCGGGCGAGCTCACCCGCCATCGCGGCGGCCAGCTCGGGATCGAGCTCACCGAGGGATTGGGTATTGACAGAGGCGGTCGTCTGCGTCACGGGCTCAGTGTATTGGCAGCAGGCGCGCCGATCGGCAGCGGGTTGGGCGCCACGTCAGCCGCACAGACTAACCGTCGCTTCTCGATCCCGCAGGATGTTCGCGTCGGTTCGACTCGCGCAGCAGCGGCGCGAGCGTGGTCTCGAGGTCGTCGAGCGGCCGGGTGGATTTCAGCGCGCGGGATTGGATGATCGCGCCTTCGAGGGCGCTGACCACGAATCCGGCCAGCGATTCGGCCCGCTCGACAGGCATCCCGGTACCGGCCAGCGCATGCGCGAGTCGTCGTGTCCAGTCGGCGAAGGCGGCGGCCGCGGCGGCCTGCACGGCGGGTTCGGATTCGGCGAGCGCGGCGCCGACGATCGGGCAGCCCGCGCGGTAGCCGCTGGCTTCGAGGCCGATGCGCCACCATCCGGTCAGCGCCGACAGCCACTGCGCGGGTTCGCCGGTCGCGGTGACCTTGGCGATCACCGCGGACATGCGTTCACCCGCGACCACGGTCGCGGCTTCGACCAGTTCGCCCTTGCCGAAGGGGAAGTGCTGGTAGAGCGAGTTGCGCGAGGCCCGGCTGCGGTCGAGCAGGGCCGCGAGGCCCGCGCCGTGCACACCGTGTTCGCGTACCAGGTCGATCGCGCCGTCGATCAGGCGTTCGCGCGGCCCAGCGGTCATATCTCCTCCACTCCGGCGCACGTCGTCGGGATCGGGACGGACATCTTGCATGAACCGATCGGTCCATGCTCCAATCATGACAGATGTGGACCGATCGGTTCATCGAAAGGACGGATTCATGACCACCACCGAAGCCGACTTCGGCGCGATGTCCGGACTCGAACTGCTGCGGGCCGCCATGACGAGGCAGGACCGCCCGCCGTTCATCGGCGACCTGCTCGGCATGGAGGTGGACGAACTCGAATACGGCCGCGCGGTATTCGCACTGCGCACCCGCCCCGACTTCGCCAATCCGCTCGGCACCACGCACGGCGGCATCTGCGCGACCCTGCTCGACTCGGTGATGGGCTGCGCCGTGCACACCACCCTCGACCCCGGCGTCGGCTACACCACCCTGGAACTGAAGATCAACTACATCCGCTCCGCCCCCACCGACGGACGCAGGCTCACCGCCACCGGAAGCACCATCCACGTCGGTCGCACCACCGCCACCGCCGAAGGCCGCGTCGTAGACGAACAGGACCGCCTCGTCGCGCACGGCACAACCACCTGTGTCCTGTTCCGCTGAGGAGTGACGATGAACGACACCGCAACCGCCGCGAGCAGGCGCAAATTCCGCCGCGAACGCTTCGTCGGCCGCTACCTGGCCAATCCGGCCGTTCGCCTGTTCGACCGCCTCGGCATCCGCTCCGCGCTGATCGTGGAGTTGGAGACCACCGGCGCGAAATCGGGACTGCCGCGCCGCGTCCCGGTCACCGCCTCGATCGACGGCGAGGGCGCCTGGCTGATCTGCCAGCACGGGATGCGCGCGGGCTGGGCCCGCAATATCGCCGCCGATCCGGCGGTCCGGGTGCGCCACGGCGCCCGCTGGTACACGGGCACGGCGGCTTTCGTCGCCGACGACGACGTGGCGGCCCGCGCCCGCACCTTCGCCGAGGGCCGCATCGCCCGCGCCGCGACGGCATGGGCGGTCAAAGCGCTGGAAACCGCGCCGATTTCGGTGCGCATCACCTTCGCACCCGCCTGAGGCCCCGAAAAATGGGGCACGACGAGGGGTAACGGCGCGGCGGCCGAAACCGGTCAGGTCGATGTCACCGTCCGGCGCGAGCCCGCGAGGAGTCCTCATGATCAGCCCCGTCTCCGTACCCAGCAATCCCGTGGAAGCGCTGCTGCGCAGCCTGTCGCTGCTGCTGTGCACCCTTTCCTCGGGCGGAGGATGCGCCGTCGTCCTGTAGCGCATCACATCAGCGACCTTCCCGGACTGTGCGGCAGCGAATTTCAAGACTCCGCGACCGGGGTATCGACAGCGTGTGACAGTATGGCCGGCAGATGGACGGCACAGGTCCACGTTCGACACAAGGGAATCGTTATGCTGTTGCTCAACTTCATCGCAGGTAATTCTTTCGACGCGCTGCTCAAGGCTCTGCTGCAATCCTCGTGCTCGCTGTCCTCCGGTGGGGCGGCCTGCTCCAACTGGTGAGTTCATCCGAACTTCGAACCGGCCCCGTCGCGATCGACGGGGCCGGTTTCGTTTCGACGTGCCCTCCGGCACGCCGCATCACATCCGGAACTCCTGCGGTTTCACATCGCGCGCACCGCACCCGGAGTGAGCGGTTCATCGAGCAGACGCCCGAACCGCTCCGCGCGCTCGCCCGCGTCGGCGGCGCGGTCCAGATACGCGCCGAGCAGGCGGTACCCCTCGACGTAGGTGCTGATGTAGGCGCGCCACAGCGGTGAGGACAGGAATCGCAGCGACTGCCGCGCGCGCTCCGGAGTGGTCAGATTCCAGCGCTGCAGGAATTCGGCGACCTCGGTCTCGTCGCGACGGTTGTCGTGCAGCAGCAGCGCCGCGTCCTGGCGCACACCGAGCAGGTCGCTCGACGCGGCCGACAGCCGTTGCGCGCGCTCGCCGTCGAAGCGCAACCCGAGATCGGCGTAGATCTCCTGCGCCCACCGGCCCCAATCGGGCCCGACGATCGAATGCAGGGCCAGATCCGCGAGCCCTTCGGCCATCAGGCACTGCGGTGTGTTCACCAGGAACAGCGTCTGCTCGGCCTGACCGGCCGCGACCAGACCCGCTTCCTTGCGGCAGTGCTCGGTGTGGTGTCCGGGATAGGCCTCGTGCGCGATCAGGTGCGGCAGATTGGCCATGTGCTGTTTGAGGTCGGAGTTGATGGCGACCTTGGAGTGGTAGTCGCCGAGGTAGTAGTTGAACCCCGACCACGGCTTGTCGCCGACCACCTCGTAGGTGACGTGTTCGTGGTCGGGCAGCGGATACCGCTCCCGCACCAGTTCGCGCAGCGCGCCGGAGAACGCCTCGACACACACCCGCAGCCGCTCGGGCGGGATCTCGTCGGCCTTGCGGTGCGCCGCCATCCGTTCGGCGAGCGGCCCGTCGCCCGCGAGCACCTCGTCCATCCGCCGGTGTGCTTCCCGGTAGTCCGCCTCGTCACCGGGCGCGATCTCGACGTCGAAGTAGGCGTGCACCTCGTCGACGAAACCGATGTCGTCCCCGGCGAACTTGCGGCCCGAGCATTCCAGCGCGCGCAGGTGGACGTCGAGGAATTCGGCGCGTTCCGGGGCCAAGCCCGCCTGCGGGAGTTCCGCGCGCAGGTGGGCGGCGCGTCGGGCCAGGTCGCGGGGCTGCGGGGCGGGCGCGTCGAGCACCTCGCGGCGTAGCGCCGGGTCACCGGTGTACGCGTCGACGAAACCCTCTTCCAGCCTGTCGAAGGCCAAGCCGAGTCGCAGGTACTCGGTCACCAGCGGATGCGATTCCATATCCCTCACGTTAGTGCGGACAACGGCCGGTATCGACCCGGTTACCAGCGGGTAGCGATACCCCGTGTGTTCCACTACATGGGCGCGGAGGACAATTCGCCACATGCGGCGAGAGCTGGACCGGATCGCACAGCGCCAACGCGGGTTGTGTAGGTGTTTGCCGAAATGGAGCGTCGGATAAGTGGGACGAATGAGCGAGCCGAGCCCCTACGTGGAATTCGATCGAAAGCAGTGGCGAACACTACGCAAATCGACTCCGCTGGTGCTCACCGAGGAAGAACTGCTCGGGCTGCGCGGTTTGGGCGAACAGATAGATCTCGAGGAGGTCGCCGAGGTCTACCTGCCGCTCGCTCGGCTCATCCACCTCCAGGTGGCGGCCCGTCAGCGGCTTTTCGCGGCCACCGCGACCTTCCTCGGTGAAAAGCATCCCGATAAGCAGGTGCCGTTCGTAATCGGTGTCGCGGGCAGTGTCGCGGTCGGGAAATCGACCACAGCGCGCGTGCTCCAGGCTTTGCTGGCGCGCTGGGATCATCATCCGCGTGTGGATTTGGTCACAACCGACGGATTCCTTTATCCCACGGCCGAACTCACCCGCCGCGGGATTATGCACCGCAAGGGATTCCCGGAAAGCTACGACCGCCGGAAACTGCTGCGTTTCGTCACCGAGGTGAAATCCGGTGCGGCCGAGGTGTGCGCGCCGGTGTATTCGCATATCTCCTATGACATCGTGCCGGACCGGCTGCACTGCGTCCGCCAGCCCGACATCCTCATCGTCGAGGGGCTCAACGTCCTGCAAACCGGTCCACGCCTGATGGTCTCGGACCTGTTCGACTTCTCCATCTACGTCGACGCGCGCATCGAGGACATCGAGAAGTGGTACGTGCAAAGATTTCTCGCCCTGCGCGCCACCGCGTTCGCCGAGCCGGGCGCGCACTTCCACCACTACGCCGCGCTCGCCGACGAGCAGGCCACCGTTGCGGCGCAGGACATCTGGAATTCGACCAACCGCCCCAACCTGGTGGAGAACATCCTGCCGACCCGCCCGCGCGCCACCCTCGTGCTGCGCAAGGACGCCGATCACAGCATCAACAGGCTGCGGCTGCGCAAACTGTAAACCGTTCGGGGCCGGGCGGATCCGACGTCGGCGCGGACTCAGACGCCGAACCGGCGGTGCCGCGCGGCGTAATCGCGCAGCGCGCGCAGGAAATCCACGCGCCGGAACTCCGGCCAGTACGCCTCGGTGAACCAGATCTCGGAATAGGCGCTCTGCCACAACAGGAATCCGGACAGCCGCTGCTCGCCGGAAGTGCGGATCACCAGATCGGGATCGGGCTGTCCCGAGGTGTAGAGGTGCTGGCCGATGGCGTTGACGGTGATGGACTGGACCAGATCCTCGCCGGTCTCGCCCGCCGCGATCTCCTGGCGCACCAGACTGCGCACCGCGTCCGCGATCTCCTGGCGGCCGCCGTAGCCGACCGCGACGTTCACGTGCACGCCGTCGCGGCCGTCGGTGCGCTCGGCCGCGGTGCGCAGGCGTTTGGCGATCAGCTCCGGGAATCCGTCGAGGGTGCCGACGATGCGCACACTCCAGTTCTGTTCCGGCGCGGACAGTTCCTCGACGACGTCGGTGATGACCTCGAACAGGGTTTCCAGTTCTTCGGGGTCGCGGCGCAGGTTCTCGGTGGAGAGCAGGTAGACGGTGACCATCTCGATGCCCTCGTCGGCGCACCAGCCGACGAGTTCGGCGATCTTCAGCGCGCCGACCCGGTGCCCGTGGCTCACGTCGGTGAACCCGTTCTCCCTGGCCCAGCGGCGATTGCCGTCGCACATGACCGCGACGTGCCGGGGATGTTGTTTACCGGCCAGCTGCTTGGACAGCCGCGCCTCGTAGATGCGGTAAGGCAGACCACGGACCGGACTCGGAACCTCCACGGCGTCCAACAGTACGCCCCGAGACCGAGATCACGGCATCGACCACGAATCGCGGCGCGCGGCGCATCGCGCAATAAGTTACGGTACCGTAGGTTACTCACGAGTCAATCAGGAGGTACTTCGTGTCCGAAACAGTCGGCGACGCCGCGGCGGCGCCGGTTCGGCTCCCACCCGGCGACACCGTCGCCGCACTCGTCAAACCGAGCATGCGCGGCTGGATCCACACCTGGGCCGTCGGCATCGCGGCCGTCGCCGTCATCGCGCTCGTCGCCGTCGCCTCCACCGTCTCCGCGACCGCGGGCTGGTCGACCCTGCTCTACGGACTCACCGTCTGCGGACTCTTCGGCATCAGCGCCGTCTACCACCGGGTGACCTGGAGCTCACCGCGCACCCGCATCAGGATGAAACGCGCCGACCACTCGATGATCTTCGTCTTCATCGCGGGCAGCTACACCCCGTTCGCCCTGCTCGGACTCCCCGGAAGCACCGGACGCACCCTCCTCGCGGTGGTGTGGGCGGGCGCGCTGGGCGGCGTCGCGCTCAAACTGCTGTGGCCCACCGCGCCGCGCTGGGTCGGAGTGCCGCTGTACCTACTGCTCGGCTGGGCCGTGGTGCCGGTCGCCGGACAACTACACGCCCAAGTCGGCCTCACCCCGCTGATCCTGCTCGCCGTCGGCGGACTCGTCTACAGCGGTGGCGCCATCCTCTACGCCACCAAATGGCCAAACCCGTGGCCCGACACCTTCGGCCACCACGAGTTCTTCCACGCGGCGACCGTACTCGCGGCGCTCAGCCACTACATCGCGATCTGGCTCGTCGTGCTGCGATGAACCGCACGCGCGCGGCGGCCAGAGGCGAACGACACCGCCGAACGACCGCGCCGAACGACGAAGGTCACCTCATCGACCGTAATTCCCCTTTCTACGCGCACGGGTTCTATGCTGCTGCTTCGAGCATCAGACGCCCCGGTTCCGCGCACCGGATCGCGGCGGCCACGTTGGAGGGGATGTAGGCGGACCGTGATCGGCACACTCACGCTCTGGGCGCTGCGAGCCCGCTGGGGTCTGGCCGTCATCGTGATCACGGCCAATCTCAGCGGCCTCGGCGTGATCGTCACCGAACTGCTGCTCAGCGGCTTCTTCGGCAGACTCGGCGACGGCTGGGGGCACACCCTGTTCCAGGTCGGCATCTACCCGACCGTCGGATTCCTGATCGGCATCGCGCTCGCCCTTCGCGACCGCAGCGCCTACTTCGACTGGCTCGACCAGCGCCGCCGACCGACACCCGACGAGGCGCGACGCGTCCTTCGCCTGCCCGTCGCCATCACCCTGCGCGTGCTCGCCCTGTGGATACCCGGCGTGATCGTGGCGGCGTGGTTGTTCTCACACATGACCGAACACAACGACAAAGCCGTCACCGCTTCCATCTTCACCCTCGGCGCGTTCCAGTCGGCGGCGGTCACCTTCCTCATCGTCGACCGCATGATCTGGCCAACCATCCCCGAGGTGTCCGGCATACTCGGCGCGACCACGCACTGGAGTTCGTCGGTGCTGGTGCGCGTGATAGTCACCTGGGGTGTATCCGGCGCTCTTCCGCTGGCCATGCTGATCGTGGTGCTCGCCGACCCGGCCTCGGCGGAACCCGACCGCATTCGCACCGCGGTGTACCTGTCCGCGGTCGGCATCGGGGTCGGTGCGCTGGCGACCACCTTCCTCGCTCGATCGGTCGCCATACCGCTGCGTACGTTGCGGGTGGCGGTGAATCAGATCACCGATGGGGACGCCGAGGTGCGGGTCGCGGTAGGTAGCACCAGTGAGATCGGGCTGCTGGAACATTCGGTCAACGAGTTGTCGGTGACCTTGCGTGAGCGCGAACGGATGCGTGACCTTTTCGGTCGACACGTCGGCATCGACGTCGCCGAACGCGCGTTGACCCGAGGGATGGATCTCACCGGGGACGTCAGGATGGTGTCCGCGCTGTTCGTCGATGTCACCGGGTCGGTGGCGTTGTCCACCGGGCTGGCGCCGCAGGAGTTCGTCGCCAAATTGAATCGGCTGCTCGCGATCGTGGTCGCCGCTACCGAGGACAACAACGGGCTGGTCAACAAGTTCGAAGGGGACGCTGCGCTTTGTATCTTCGGCGCGCCGATCGCACTCGGGGACAATGCGACTCCCGCGTTGCGAGCCGCGCGGCGTATTCGTGACGAAGTTGTCGCGGGGGGTGAGCTCGATATCGGGATCGGGGTTGCTCGTGGGCGGGTCTTCGCGGGGGATGTCGGTACCGATACTCGGCTGGAGTTCACCGTTATCGGTGACGCTGTGAACGAGGCCGCTCGGCTCACTACCGAAGCCAAGGGGGTTCCTCGTCGAATTCTGGTGAGCGGGGACGTTATCGATGCCGCTACGCCCGGGGAGCGGGCGGGGTGGGGGCTCTATGAGCGCATTCAGTTGCGCGGTCGGCCGGAACCTACCGCGTGTTGGACTGATATCGACGCCACTGATGTGGCGCTGGGGCTTTCACCGTCGGCGCACGGGGGCAGTGCGTCGGGCGGCGATAAAGAGACCAGTCCGATCACCGAGGTTCATTCGGCTACAACGGATTCCGTGGGGGGCGGGGATTGATGCGCGGTCGAAGTTCATCTTGTCAAGGCCGCGTCCAGGTCGGCTGGGGAGCTTACCGGGAGGTCGCAGACTGTGCCGCGGCAGACGTAGGCGGCGGCCGTATTCCCCAGGGGTGGGCGTTGGGACAGTAGTGGGACGGTGTCGGAAGGGGCCGCTATCACCAAGGATCCGCCGGGGGCGTGTGTGCGGGCGGTGTTCACCAGGTCGCTTGTCGCTGAGGATGATTGCCAATCGGCGGGTAGGGCGATGGCGACCTGGAGTGGGCCGCGTAGCGCGGCTTCGGCGACGGTGAGCCACTGGCCTGCCGAGCGTGGGGCGCGGGCCAGCACGATCGCGCCGCGACGCAAGGTCTGTTCGGCCAACAGGCGGTAGCGTTCCGATTCGGCCGGAGCGCTGGCCGCCGCCGCCGTGATCATGGCCTCCGCGAGGACCGAGGCGCCCGCCGGGGTCGCGCCGTCGATGGGGTCGCGGGGGCGGGCGACCAGGGTCTCGGCGTCGTCGGCCGTGTCGTACCAGCTACCGGGCACATCGGGATCGGCGAATCGTGCGATCGCCGTATCAAGCACGCGCTGAGCGTGTTCCAGCCACTCGAGTTCGCCGACGGCTTGGTGCAGGGCGAGCAGGCCGACCGCGAGCCACGCGTAGTCCTCCAGAATCCCCAGCGCCGCACCGACCGTGCCGTCGAGGGAAGTGCGCCGCACCCTGCCGTCCACTACGTGCTCGTCGAGCAGGAACCTCGCGCAGCGGACCGCGGCGTCGACCCAATCCGGTTGCCGCAGAGCTGATCCCGCTTCGGCCAGGGCGGTGATGGCCATTCCGTTCCAGGCGGTCACCACTTTGTCGTCGCGGGCGGGCTGCGGTCTTGTGTCGCGCGCAGCGCGCAATGCCGCACGTATGCGCTCCGTACGCGCCTCGTCGTCGGGATCGGTGTAGCGGGTGAGCACCGAGGCGCCCTGTTCGAAATTGCCCGCCGTGCCGACACCGAAAACCTCAGCGGCCCAAGCGCCGTCGATCGGACCGAGTTCGCCGACGAGTTCGGCGGGCGTCCACACGTAGGTCGCTCCTTCCACCCCGGGACCGTCCGGTTCGAGGTGTGTGTCGGCATCCAACGCGGACGCGAATCCGCCCTCGGCGGTGCTCAGATCCGCGAGCAGGAACTCCACGGTCTCCACCGTCACCCGACGCGCGAGCGGCGACACCTCGCGCCGAGCCATATGGGCGTAGCAGCGCAACAGTTGAGCGTTGTCGTACAGCATCTTCTCGAAATGCGGCACCACCCAGGCAGCGTCTACCGAATAGCGCGCGAACCCACCGCGCAACTGGTCGTAGATCCCGCCGCGCGCCATCGCCTCCGCGGCCCGCCGCACCACGGCCGCCACCTCGGGATCACCGGTGCGCTCCCACCCTCGCAACAACCCCTCCAGCAGCGCCGACGGCGGAAACTTCGGCGCTCCTCCGAACCCGCCGCGTTCCCGGTCCTCGTCACCGACCACCGCCGCGATCGCCCGATCGAGCAGTTCCGCGTCCACCGTGAAATCCCCATCCGGCAACCCCGCGGCCTGCGCCCGCAACGCCCCCGCCACCTGCGCCGACGCCTCGTTCACCTCGTCACGCCGCGACCGCCACGTCTCCGCCACCGCCGTCAACACCTGCGTGAACGACGGCATCCCCCCGCGCGGCACCTTCGGGTAGTAGGTCCCGCAATAGAACGGCTCACCCTCGGGCGTGAGAAAACACGTCATCGGCCAGCCACCCTGCCCCGTCATGGCCACGGTGGCACTCATGTACACCGAATCCAGATCGGGCCGCTCCTCCCGATCCACCTTCACACACACGTAGTTCTCGTTCATCAACGCGGCCGTCCCCGCGTCCTCGAACGACTCGTGCGCCATCACATGACACCAGTGGCAGGACGCGTACCCCACCGACAGCAAAATCGGCACATCCCTCGCCGCCGCTTCCGCCAACGCCTGAGCGTCCCACTGCCGCCAGTCGACCGGATTATCCGCATGCTGACGCAGGTAAGGAGAAGTCGCACTTGCCAATTGGTTCACGCCGGCCAACCTTCCGTTTCGAGCGGGGTCCACAACGCACCGCACCACGTCATCAACGACGGGCAAATCCAGATTTGCCAGAACAGCAAACCCTGGCTCGCCACCGCCCTGCCGACCAGTGCGCCATCAGATGAACAGTAGTGCGCCATCACCTCGAACACCCGGCCGGATGCCCACCACCTGGGGGCCCGATCGGTTCCGACCAGACACGACGCACCTCGACCACTCACCGAACCCTCATCCGATATGCGGCATTCGCGGATATGTCGAAGAAGGGCCAGTATCTCACCACGATCTCGGCCTGCACCCAGCCGAACTTGTCGGCGGCTGGTCGTAGCGTTCATGGAATGAACTGGAGACCGTGGTTGGAGCTGTGGAGCGAGGAATGGATCGCCGGCCGAGATCCCGATGAGTCGGATCCCGAAGTGGTGCGGCAGCGCTGGCTCGGATACGCCCCGGCCACCGAGGCCGACATCGCCGCGGTCGAGCAGCGCCTCGGCCTGCGATTGCCACCCTCCTATCGCAGCTTCCTGCTGACCACCGATGGATGGCGCCATGCCGGGGAATTCGTGCAGAAGATGCGCGACACCACCAATCTGGGATGGCTACGTGACCTCGAACCAGCCTGGGAGTCCTGGGCCGACCTGATCACCGAGCCACCAGTCGACGCGCCGGGTAACCCGTTCGGTCGCGGACTACTGATCTCGCTGCACGCCGACGTCGGAGTCCTGTTCCTCGACCCGGCCGACCGCGACGAGAACGGCGAATGGGCCGCCTACAGCGTGTTTTCCTGGGGGTCGTTCCCGCGGCGGTATCCCTCGTTCACCGCCCTCATGGAATCGGAGTACCAAAGCCTTCATCGAATACGTCAGCCTGCGGGCAAAACCCGCGACAACTGGGATCTGGTGGCAGAACAGGCACGATGCGACGCCCTTTCCGGGGACGTCGACACAGCCATGGCGGCCCTGGAGAAAGCCCAGCATTTCGGCCGGCCACGCGCCACGGTCCTACAAACCCAACTCCAGATGTTCCTGAGCACCTCTTCCCCCTACGATGCCTCCCGGATCCTTTCGCGCGTGCTACCGCTGGCACCCGTTCCGGAGGGGTTCTTCACCGGTCCACTGTTCACCGACGAGTTCGTGCCATGCATGTTCCTGCAGCACGCGCACAAAGAACCCTGGTATGCCTCCGCGCTCGACCGTGCCCAGATGGTCGACGACCCCGGGGGCGAGATCAAACGTGCCATCGACGGGCACCGAGCCCGGGTAGAGCGGCCCGGCTACCAGCTCTCCTACGGCAACCGAGCATTCGACGCCGCGGTACGAAAGGCGCTCGCGCAATACCACTCCGACCCGGCGGCGCTGTGGCATGCGCTCGAGGCCGCGATGGCGCATTGGCAGCCCCGTACGCCAGATCACATCGCCCCGGTCGCATTGCTCGCCGACCCGGTGCCGGCGTACAGCCTCACCCCGGAACGCGGGCGCGCGCTGTTGAGCCAACCACGCAGCGGCCGCTGACCCGGCGAGGCCGACCGAATCGGTTCCTTCATCGGTTGCGACGGCTGGGAACACCCCGCGGCCACCGGTTCGGTCATCCGAGCGGTCAGGGTCGGTACCGATAGTCGCCGTCGGGCACACGTAGCCACATGTCCGGTGGGCCGACGAAGGCGCGCGCGTCGCGCGGGCGCAACCCGGCCCACGCGCAGCAGTAGGCGAGGACGTCGTGCTGATACAGGTACGAGGTGAGGATGTCCTCGGCGGAATCATCGTCGGACGGGTCGAGGGCGGGACTGATATCCGAGCTGGTGAGCGCGCCGTCGAGACTGGTGCTGCCCTGGCAGCCGCTCTTCGGGTTGAAGTACATCCCATAGCATTTCGTGCCGGGAGACAGACGGGTGGAGATGGCGGGCACCGAGGCGATGTAGGACCAGGGTTGGACGATCGCACAGCCGCCGGGCACGTCGGTCGCCCACATCGTCAACTCGGTGTCAGCGGACATGGGCCAGCTCGCCATGTCGTCCGGAGTCACCGATCCCGCAGGCACCACCTCGGCGTCCAACCGGCGGACTGCCTCGGCCGCGTCGATACCCGCGACACAGACCAGGCTCATCCCGTCGACCCATGGTGTGCCCAGTGCCGTGGCCAGCCTGCGTCTTTCCTCGACCGAGGCCTGTTCGGAGGCCGACAACGCGCCGGTGACCAGCGGATGCCGCCCAGCCAGGCTCAGCCTTGCCGGGGACCAGCCCGCCATCATCGGTCGCGCCGGATCAGCGCCCGCGGCCAGCAACGCGCGGGCGTTGTCGTGACGGTCGGCATACACCGCACGCCACAACGCGGTACGGCCCCACGCCATCGCGTCGACATCACCCACCCGCGACGCCAGCTCCGCCACCACCTCCGCAGACCCGTGCTCGGCGGCCATGTCCAACGGTCTCCGCCGGCCACGCAGTAGGACATCGGGGTCGGCACCCGCGTCCAGACGTGCGCGTATCTGCCCTGGATCGGTCCATGCGGCCCAGCCGAGGCCGGCCCAGCCACCCTGCTCATCACGCATGACTACAGTGTGCAGTCTCGAACATGCGTTCGGCAAACAGCTGCGCCAGTCACGACCCTACTACCACATGGAACCGAAATATCCAGCGCGGCAGGGCTTTTGGCCGACACCGGCGATTCACCGGCCAACCGCCGTTCCCCCACGAGGACCGGACCGCCGTGATCGGCGCACGCTTGCGTCCGAAGAACGTTCCCGCTGATCGAGGCTTGACTTGAAGCGGTTCAGGTCCTCGATACTCGGACCGTGAGCGAGCAACAGTGGACGATCGCGCAGGCATCGGCGCTGACCGGCCTCCCGGAGAGCACGCTGAGGTACTGGGAACGGATAGGACTTGTCCGTTCCGTCGAACGCGACCCTGCCAGCGGTCATCGCCGTTACGGCGAGGACGACATCGAGACTCTGGACACACTCGGCAACCTCCGCGCGGTCGGCATGTCGGTCGCCGATATGCGCCGCTACCTCGCCGACAGACGCCGCGGCGACCACGCAGCAGGAGAACAGAAAGCGCTGTTCCAGGCCCACGCGCAACGCTTGGCCGAGGAGATTCACACACTGGAGGCGCGCCGACGCTACCTCGAACTCAAAGTCCGCTACTGGGCCGCCCGCGAGCACGGCGATCTCGAACAAGCATCCAGGATCGCCGATCTGATCCGACCGCTGATCGACCGCGTCAACCCGAAGGAAACCACGTGAACACCACACCGGCAACGTCCCGATTCGACTGGCACACAACCGCGGCCGACGCCATCGGCGGCATCGATCTCACCGGTCGGCGAGCACTGATCACCGGCGCCGCGAGCGGCATCGGCGTCGAAACCGCCCGCGCGCTGGCCTCCGCCAACGCCGAGATCATCCTCGCCGCCCGCGACCTCGCCACAGCCGCCGCCGTCGCGGACGACATACGCGCAGGCACCGGCAACGAGAACGTCCACGTCGCCCACCTCGACCGCGCCTCGATCGACGCGCTCGCGGCCGCCGCTGTGCGCGAACCGCTGCACATCCTCGTCAACAACGCGGGCGTCATGGCCATCCCCGAGTTGCGACGCAGCCCCGAAGGCCACGAGGCGCAGTTCGCCACCAACCACCTGGGACATTTCCGTCTCACCACCGCGCTGCTGCCCGCACTGCGCGCGGCGAACGGAGCCCGCGTGGTCTCGCTCAGCTCCAGGGCACACCTCAACTCGACCGTGGACTTCGACGATATCGATTTCCGCGTGCGGGACTACGAGCCCGCACTGGCCTACGCCCAGTCCAAGACGGCGAATGTGCTGTTCGCTGTCGAAGCAGCGCGTCGCTGGGCGGTGTACGGCATCGAAGCCAACGCCGTACACCCCGGCGCCATCCTCGACTCGAATCTCGTCCGCCACTACGACCGGACCACAGTGGACCAGCTGCGAAACTCGGACCGATACACCTACAAGACCGTCGCCCAGGGGGCGGCCACCAGCGTCTATGTCGCGACCTCACCCGAACTCGACGGGATCGTCGGCCGCTACTTCGAGAACTGTCGCGAAGCCGACCCCGACAACCCCGGCGCGGCGGGCATCGATGCCGCGGGTGTCGCCGCGTACGCCCTCGACCCCGACGACGCACGCCGCCTGTGGGACCTTTCGGAACAGATGAACAGCTGATTCCGTCGGCACAGGATCGACCCCACACCGGCCCGTTGCGCGAGCGAGGAAGAGATACGCTGTGCCACAGACGGGTTCGCCCGACGTGTTCCTGCTCGTCCGATGCATCGAGGGAACTGGACCATGCTCAGTACAACCTACGAGGACACTCCTGTCATCCGCACCGACTATTCGAATCCAGCGCGATGGGACGAGATGTGCCGTGTGGCCACGACACCGAACGAGGAAGAGTGCGCCGCCTACGTCGAATTCCTCGAAGACCGCGCTTACCGGGATCTGACACTCGAACAGGTCCTCGACCTGATTCCGGAAGGCTTCCGACATCGAATGCTCATCGTGGCCGACGGAATCACGATGAACTCCGCCGAATTTCCTCTGCTGTGTATCGATCTGGAAACCGACACCTTTGGGCGCGTACTCCGGGTGATCGCCGCGGAGTTGCATTCGATCGAGAACAACATCTCGATAGTCAACATGTTCTTCGGCGAATTCATCGATGCCGCCGACAACGACGGAGTATTCCGAGGATTCTGACTCGACAGCGAAACCGGCACCCGGTGCCGTCAGTAGGCGAGTACGTGCCCCGCCTGCACACCGAACCCGCCGCCGGGCTCTACGACGTCGAGATCCGACCTCATGACGAGCCATGCGAGCGAGCCCCATCAATGCGACACATCTGCGTGAAGATTCGGGGTGGACGGATCTCTCGACCTATATCTTCACGACACGAACTTCTTTGCCACACAGTTTGGTCATATCGTCCACGTCGGAAGTCGCGATAACGACAGGTCGCACCGCACGCAACGCGGTCGCGGCCACCACCGCATCCACCGCATATTCATGACCGTGCAGGCCGGCTGCACGGAGGAGATCGATCGCGTCGAATGCGATCTCGTCGGTCACAGGCTCGATCCGCAGACGGGAAAGGTGCCAGCGAAAACGGTCGTTCTTGATACGCATGTCGTATGCCTCGATCGGGGTCAGGGCACTGGCGATCACACGAAAATCATTGTCCTGAGCTTCACGAACGTATGCGGTGACCTGCAGATCCGCCGCGCACCACTTCGACAGTCCCTCGCTGTCGAGCACAAACGTCCCGGCAGTCAATCGGCTTCGCGTACGTGCCACTCACTATCCCCCTGCAACTCGGGCGCGGACCTCACCTCTCGGAAGAGCGCAGCCGCCTCGTCTTTGATCTCGCGCGGAATCACGCCTGCTTGCTTCTCGTTCGCAAGCAACGCCTCTTCCAAGAGGTCTCGCTCTATCTGACGCTCAACGGCGGCATCGACGTAGGCGGAGAAGCCTCGCGAGCCCACCCTTTCCTTGACGGCCCGGATATTGCCCGTCCTCAGCGACACACTGACCTTCGCCGCCGGGCCGTGCCCCGGCGGAAATTCTCCATGCGGTGCAGCCATGAGGCTATTTTACTACTCGAAGTAGCAATTTTGCCAACGCACCTTAGACCGCCCTGCGGGATGACGAGACCTCCAAAGCGTCCTCATCGATGGAGCCGACACCATGGGAGCATAAGCGGTAGGATAGGTGGCATGAGTGAGCGTACCGCGAAGTATTCGATCACAATGCCGCGTGACCTCGCCGAGGCAGCCCGCGAGCGTGGCGGCCCCTCCGGCCTGTCCGCGTACGTCACCGCTGCCGTGGCGCGTCAGATCGAACGAGACAACCTCGACGAACTCATCAAGGTGGCCGAAGCGGAGCACGGCCCAATCGGTGACGAAGAGATCCAGGCCCTGCGCGATCAGCTACTCAACGCCCGACGTGGGAAAGATACCGCTGCGTGAGCGGACACGCTTCCCCCGGCGGCACCCTGGTTCTCGACAGCGAAGGACTCGCCAAGGCCGTGCTACGCGACCGGGCGGTCACCGGATGGCTCGCGCTGGCCCGCGCCGACGACATGCGCGTTGTCACTTCCGCCGCCATATTGGTCGAGGTCATCCATCCCAGGATCAAACGCCCAGCATTGGAATGGACACTTTCCCGCCTCGTGATCGAACCCGTCACCGAGCTCATCGCGCGCCACGCCGCCACCCTGCTGACCGAGGCGAACCTGCACGGTCACAAATACGCCATCGACGCCATGCTCGCCGCCACCGCGCTCTCCGCCACCGGCCCGGTCACCGTGCTCACCTCGGATCCCGACGACCTGATCACACTCTGCGGCGATCACGCGACCATCATGAAAATCTGATCTCGGCGTACCGCGAGTAACTCTGAAACTACGGTGTGGTGGCGCCGTCGGGGGCGATCTTGCCGAAGCCGGTGTACGGGCGGAGTGCCTCGGGGATCACCACGGAGCCGTCCTGTTGTTGGAACTGTTCGAGGACGGCGGCCATGGTGCGGCCGATCGGGAGGGCCGAGCCGTTGAGGGTGGCCGCGTAGCCGCGAGCGCCGTCCGCGGACTTCGTTCTGATGCCCGCGCGGCGGGCCTGGAAGGTGCCGGTGTCCGAGCAGGAGCTGATTTCCCGGTAGGTGTTCTGGCTCGGCAACCACACTTCGATGTCGTAGGTGAATGCGGCGGAGAAACCGAGATCGCCTGCCGCGAGGGCGACGACGCGGTAGGCGAGGCCGAGTTCCTTCAGACAGGTCTCGGCGTGGCCGACCATGAGATCCAGTTCGGCGCGCGAGTTCTCGGGGGCGACGATGCGGACCAGTTCGACCTTCGAGAACTGGTGCAGGCGCAGGATGCCTCGGGTGTCGCGGCCGTAGGATCCGGCTTCGGAGCGGAAGCACGGGGTCCACGGCGTGTAGGCGTAGGGCAGGTCCTCGGTGGCGAGGATCTCCTCGGCGTGCAGGTTCGTCAGCGGCACCTCCGCGGTGGGCACCAGGAACAGTTCCCGGTCGGCGAGTGCGGTGGCGAACAGATCGTCCTCGAATTTCGGGAGTTGGCCGGTTCCCGTCATCGTGGCCCGGTTCACCAGATACGGCACCGAGACTTCCTGATATCCGTGGCGAGCGGTGTGTGTATTCAAGAAGAAGGTGGCGAGGGCGCGTTCGAGTACCGCTCCCGGTCCACGGGAAATCGAGAAGCGCGAGCCGGACAACTTCGCCGCCCGCGGGAAGTCGAATATCCCCATCGCCTCGCCCAGCGTGACGTGGTCCTTCGGCGTGAACGAGAAGGCCTGCGGGCTCCCATGCTTTCTGAGCTCGACATCGAATTCCGCACTGTCACCGTCGGGGGCGTCGTCCGAGGGAAAATTCGGAATTGTCAACAGCAGATCGCGGAGTTGGCTCGCGCTTTGCTCCTGCTCCGCCTCGAGCGTGCGGATGGCCTCCTTGAGGGCGCGGGCGCGTTCCTTCAGTTCGGCGGTGTCGGCGCCCGCTCTGCCGAGCCTGCCGACCTCGGCGGCCACCTTCTTCGATTCCGCCCGCAGGTCGTCGGTCGCCTTGATCGCGGCATTGCGCTGGGACAACGACTTCTCGACGGCATCCGGGGCGAATGGATAGCCCCGCCGCGCCAACCGGCGAACGCTCTCGGGGCCGAGTTCGACCAAGGTCCGAGCATCATGCATCGAAGGTTTCCTTCGCAGAATCGAGTTGTCCCGGTGAGGTGCCAACCCTAGCAAGGCGCTGCCTCACGACACCGGAGGCGGTGGGCGTCCGCGGTCCTCGCGGAATATCGACGACGGCAAATGCGAAGCAACGGGATTCGCGAAACGATATTTCGACTTTATGGTGTACTGCGGCTATCGGGACTCGACCACGGTAGTTCGTCCGGCAAACCTTCGCGGACTATCCTCGTCGCCGTCGAACCCCGCGCTGAGCCGGTTCTCGAAATATCACGCGCGGGTTCGGTGTTGGGCAGATTGGTTCGCGGTACTCGGAATCCAGGGCGTCGGCCGGACGGCAGCGCCCGAGAGAGGATACGTAATGACAGTCGGGAATGTACTGAACCTGTCCGCCGATGACGTCCTGTCCACCACGCGGTCGGTGCGCAAGCGGCTCGACCTCGAGCGTCCGGTGCCGCGCGAGGTGCTGCTCGAGTGCCTGGAACTGGCGCTGCAGGCGCCGACCGGTTCGAATTCCCAAGGTTGGCAGTGGGTGTTCGTCGAGGATGCCGAGCGGAAGCAAGGGCTGGCCGACATCTACCGAACCTACGCCACCCCGTACCTGGACGCACCGAAACCCGAGTTCGGCGACGACCGCGATCTGCGCAGGCCCCGCATATTCGACTCGGCCAAGTACCTCAACGAGCACCTCCACGAAGTCCCGGTCCTGCTGATCCCGTGCCTCGAGGGCCGCGCCGAGGACACCCCCGGCGTGTCGAGCGCCGGTTTCTGGGGCTCGCTGCTGCCCGCGGTATGGAGTTTCATGCTGGCTCTGCGCTCGCGCGGACTCGGCTCGGCGTGGACGACACTGCACCTCGTCGGCGACGGCGAGAAGCGCGCCGCCGACCTGCTCGGCATCCCGTTCGACAAGTACAGCCAGGGCGGTCTGTTCCCTATCGCCTACACCCAGGGCACCGACTTCCGCCCGGCGAAACGCCTGCCCGCCGAGCAACTCACCCACTGGAACAGCTGGTAACCCACAGCCGTGCGCCGAAAAGCCGCGTCCGTTGTCCGGTGACAACGGAGCGGCTCGGCGTGGCCATCGAACCACTCCGCCCGAACGACCCCGAACACATCGTGGCCGGAAAATCGGTGGCGGTGGGTGGCTCGACGCGGGATCATGGCTCACCTGCATCGCTCGCTGGTTCGAGACGAGAAGGGGGATTCATGGGTTCACGGGTGTCGGCGATCAAATTGGTTCTGCGGCTCTACGGTCGGGAGGTGACCGCGCGGAAAGGGTTGGCGATTCCGGCGTTGCTCGGGCCCGCGCTCGGCAATATCTTCAACCTGTATGTCGCGCCGTTGATCGTGGCGATGATGGTCGGCCGGGTCGCGGTGACCGGGGATACGGGTTTCGGGGCGCTGACTTGGTTCATCGTCGCCTTCGGCGGGGCACTGTTGGTGGCGGAACTGTTGTGGCGCATCGGTGTTCACTGTTTGAATCGGATCGACGCGTACGGTATCGAACACCTGTATGTGGTGGCGATGGACGAGTTGCTCGCCAAGGACGCGGCGTTCTTCCACAACAACTTCGCCGGATCGCTGACGAAGCGTTCGCTCAGTTTCGCGACCCGGTTCGAACAGTTCGTGGACACCCTCGCCTTCGAGATCATGGCGGCGCTGGTGCCGCTGGCGTTCGCGTCGGTGGTGCTGTGGCGCTACAACCCGTGGCTGGTGGTGGTGCTGATGGGGATGATCGCGGTGACGGCGCTGGTCATCCTGCCCTTGATCCGGCGCCGCCAGATACTCGTCGACGAGCGGGAGGCGGCGATCGCGGAGGTCTCCGGGCATGTGGCGGACAGCTTGGCCAATATGCAGGTGGTGCGCGCCTTCGCCGCCGAACCGCAGGAGGCGGCCGAACATCGGCGGCGGGTCGCCTCGGCGCAGCGAAAATCGTTGCGCTCCTGGGATTACGCGAACCTTCAGATCGACACGTTGGTGACGCCGCTGCTGGTGATCACCAATGTGGCCGGTCTGGCGATCGCGCTCGGCCTCGCGGGCCGTGACGTCGGGGTGGAAGCCATCGTGGTGGCGTTCACCTACTACTTCAACGCCACCGGGATCATGTTCCGGTTCAACCAGATCTATCGGCGGTTGGAGACCGTGCTCACCGAGGCGGCGCAGTTCACCGAACTGCTGCTCGACGAGCCGAAGGTACGCGACGCCGAAATCACGGAACCGCTGCGCCCGCGCGGCTACGACGTGCGGTTCGAGACGGTGCACTTCACGCACGAAGGCGCGCGGCAGCTGTTCCGCGGGTTGGATCTGCATGTGCCGAGCGGCGCCAAGGTGGGGTTGGTCGGGCGCTCCGGCGGCGGCAAGACCACCATCACCCAGCTGGTGCTACGGATGATGGATATCCAGTCCGGCGCCATCCGGATCGGCGGTCAGGACATCACGACGCTGCGGCAGGCGGACCTGCGCGGCATGATCGCCTATGTGCCACAGGATCCGGCCATGTTCCACCGCTCGCTGCGCGAGAACATCCGGTTCGCGCGCCCCGACGCAACGGACGCGGAGATCCGACGGGCAGCGGAAGCCGCGCACGTCACCGAATTCGCGGACGCGCTGCCGCACGGCATGGACACCCTCATCGGCGAGCGCGGCGTGAAACTGTCCGGCGGGCAGCGGCAGCGGGTCGCGCTGGCCCGCGCCATCCTGCGCGACGCGCCCATCCTGCTGCTGGACGAGGCCACCAGCGCCCTCGACTCGGAGAGCGAAGTGCTTGTGCAGCAGGCACTCTGGGAGTCGATGCGCGGGCGCACGGCACTGGTGGTCGCGCACCGGCTGAGCACCGTGGCAGGCATGGACCAGTTGGTCGTGCTCGACCGAGGACGAGTGATCGAGCAGGGAACGCACGAGCAGCTGCTCGCCGCGAACGCGACCTATGCTCAGCTGTGGCGGCACCAATCGGGCGGGTTCCTCGGCGAGGAGATGGCCGCGGTTCCGCAATACGGACACTGAACGCATCCGGGAATTCATCGCGGGAAGAGCCGTGCCGTGTGGCCGTACTCGAATCAGCCGCGGGCATCGGCTCGGTGCAGGTGCGACCGAGACAGGCCCGTGATCCGCAGCGGAGGATCGCGATCTACTGTCCGCGGAACTCGATGTGCACTATCCGCAGATCTACGGTGCGCTCGTCCACGTAGACATCGCGGATCATGGATTTCCCCACGCGGGACACGTGAAGATCCTGGGCGCGCAGCACACGCGGTGAGGTGTCGAGCGGAGGTCCGGCGATCGGTTGGAACACCATCGGCCGCGTTTCGGAGAATTCGGCGCGGTAGCCGGAACCCTCCAGCATCGACGTCAACCCCGCGGGCGAGGTTTCGACCACCAGGTTGTATTCGACATCGTCGGGATTCTCCCGTTTGACCATCAGCACCTTGCCATCGGCGGGAAGCACCCAGTCACCGAAATCGACCGCTTCCTGCACGAGCTCGGCACTGTCCGACTGCGCTGTCGGCTCGGCGCCGCGTTCGACAGGACTCGAACATCCGGGTAGCGCCGCCAGGGTGAACCCGATCACGGCGGGCAGCAGGAGACGATGAACCAGCCCGGGCAGGCGGTACGCGGATCCCCTCACCGCGTCGGATCCGTACGCGAACCGCCTCGACCACCGTCCGGCGACGGCAGATCGATACTCCCGTACGCGGGCAGCATCCCCTCGAAGTGTTTCGTCGACGACGTGCCGAACTGATTGAATTCCTTCGCCAATCCCGCGGTATGCAATCCACCCATCCTCTGGTCGGTAATTTTCACCCCCAGAATGACAACGAACTTCTTGCCGTCCCAGTTGTATCGGTCGAAGAAATGGACTTGATAATCCATCGCAATGTGGGACTGTCCCCCACCCGCCGCGGGCGAGATAGTGACCACTCCGGTGGCACAGACCTCTACCGAACCCATGGCCAGGAACCAATCCTGGTTCTCCGACTGGCCGACGGAAGTACCGTGCCACGGCGTCGTGAACGCGACAGTCTTGTTGTGGTTGGACGGATCACGGGCCAAGTCTCCGATTCTCTCGGAGATGACCAGGTCGGCATGCGATTTCAAGTTCGCCACGTCGGTCATCGCCGCGTCGGGCTCGATCGTGAAGTCACTGCCCGAGTTGTCCAGATAATGGCGCATACCGGCTGCCGCGTGCGTGAGACCCGCGGCATCGGCCAATGCCTGCGCCTTGGACGCGGCATAGAAGAACGCGAGGTCGTCGGCACGGCTGTAGATCGGCTGCGAACCGTGCCCACCCGCGCCCGCGTCGGGCTTCGGCGGCGTCGGCATGCCGGGAATTTGTGGCGACATCAGAGCGCTCCCGGCGCGGTCGCGAAGTTTTGCACCCGACGAATCGAGCCACCACCCGTCGCGCGTTCAGACCCGGTCTTCCGCACCCTGCCCCTCCTGCCACCATACGGTACCGCCGATTCCGTAACGCTTGACGCCCGGATCCGAGACCACCCTCTCCGGCAGTTCGAAATCGGCGGCGTTATAGGACGCAACATTCTGTCCGGGAACGTAATTCAGCGCCCCCGATATCTTTGCGAGAGCCGCGACGATCGCGTCGTTGCGCGCCTCGGCCGCTCGCTTCAACCCATCGACCCCGGTAGCGATACTCGATTTCAATTGCCCCGGAACAGGATCGTTCGCCAGGTCTGCCCAAGCCCCGAGCGGGAAGGACATTCCGTTGTACTCCACAGTTGCGAGTATTCTCCGGCCGAGATCCGATACCTGATCGGCGACCAACCGCTCGAGGTAGATCCCACCCTGCTCCACGATCTTCGATACGTTCTCCAGATCGGCACTGCGCGCACCCATGGTCCGTCCCAGATTCCCGGCACTCGCCGCGAACGACTGCGCCGCGGCGCCGGACCATCCCGAATTCACCCACGCGGCGCCGTTCACAATGTTCTGGGATCCGACATAGTCGTTGATACCGAGCAGGCCGATACGCCTACCGACGACCTCGATCGATTCCCAATCCCCCAGCAGCGGCGTGAGGTATTCAGCGGTCGGCTCGACGCCCAACGCGATACTCATCGGCTCGTCGTAGGGCGAGAGTCGCGCGACGGCCGAGGAAACCATCTGCCGTATGGCGTATGCGTCGTCCGCGACAGCGGGAAGGCTGGGTAGCTGCAACCCGCCGAAGCGACTGACACCCGCCCCGCTCCAATTGTTCGCCGCGACACCGGTGCCCGTGGCGATCGCGTTCGCGTTCGCTTGATCTGTCGTCCGGTACGCATTCGCCGCGGTGGACAGATTCGTCGCCAGATCACCCATCGCGGCGATATCGGACCGGAGGACGGCGGAGTGCGCGGACCGAAACTGCTCGAGGGGCGCCGCGAGGCTCCCGATCAGGCCCGAAGCACCGGCGGGGAGGGCAATTCCGGAATCTTGGCGAGCGGCGTTCGACGTCGAATTCGTCGCCAGATCCTGGAGATCCAGTTTGAAGCCCTCGAGGCGGCCCACATCCACATCGAGATCAGCCACGGCAGCCTCGAGCCTGGCCAACCGGCACCTCGGCGCAAGTCGTCATTGCCTGCCCGCTGTCCGAGGCGATCCCGGAATGTCGACATACGAGAACATATCCCCCCCCCAATCTGTCTTCGTGTCACACTATCCCACCGCTGAGGCACTTACCGATGGCGTCTTCGACCGGTGGCACGACGTCCGGCCCGGCCGGTGGGCACGGCTCCGCACCACCGGGTGTTGTCTGGAAACCGCCTGCTGGTAGGCGCTCGTTCGCCCGGTTGTCGGGATCCGGTCAGCGGAGGGCGTGGTCGCGAAGAAGATCGGTGCCGCGAACCGGTGGTACCCGAGCGGGGCGTCGGTTCAGTGCCAGGTGCGGCCGAGGTAGGCCAGGAGTCTGCGGTGGGCGGGTTCGTCGGCGGCTATGGGGAGTTCGGGCTCGAACAGGCCGGGGCGGCGGAACGGTTCGACGCCGCGGGTTTCGAGCATGTCCTCGAGCAGTTCGGCGCTGAGTTCGTCGTCGGCGAGGTCGGGGCGGCCGAGGGCGAGTGCGATGTCGATGCCGTGCACGACCACCTCGGTGAGGTGCACCTTGGCGGCCTCCGGCGCGGCGACCGCGCCGAAGCGCAGGCGCACCGTGGCGTCGGGCACGTCGAGGCGATGCCATGCGGCGCGGTCGATTTCGGCGGCCGCGGCGTAGGCGGCCTGTGGGTCGGAGCCGAGCCAGTCGGCGTCGTGCGCGCCGACGGGTTCGGTGCCCGCGAGTTCGGCGGCGTAGAGACGCATGCCGCCGACCATGTGGTTGAGCACCGTGCGGACGTCCCACTCGGCACACGGCGTCGCCGCCGACAATCGTTCCGTCTCGACCGCGTCGACGATCTTGCCTGTCATATCGAGGGCGCGGTCGATCCGGCCGATCACAGTCTGCATGGGAGTCCTTCACTGGAGGGGGTACTGCATTCGTAGCACGCGAGACCGACATCCTCATGCCTACGCTACCCACGAGTACCCTTTGTCACCATCGCCGAAAACGCTTGCGCGAAGGTCACTTGTGCGGATATCGTCCGACCCCGCGTCCGGTGCGACGGCGACGGATACTTCGGGTTCAACTCCTGTCGGATTCGTCCGATTGCTCGGATTTCGGCGAGCAGACCCGTCGCCACGAGAACTCGGACGCACCCGCCGAAAAATACGATGCGCGCGCGCACGCGGGCCGCTACATTCTCAGTCAGCACCCGGTGCGCAGGAGACGGTTACTTCCGCTTCAGACGGAGAGGTTGCGGGTTCGAGTCCCGTCCGGACCACGAGGTCCGGTAGCTCAACTGGCCAGAGCGCTTACGACCGTCACCGCCTTCGACCTCGGGTGCGCCGCCCCGGGCAGTGAAACGTTTCCACGCCCCACCGAGAAACAGGATGCGACAGTGACACTCAAAGACAAATCACCAAAGCATCCCGAACGCGGGTAAAGCAAAACGGTTCGCGGCCGTCTCGCGTCCCAGCGGTCGATACGATGCGACAAAGGAGCAAGTATCGACCGCTGGGACGCGAGACCCAAAGGGCCGCGAACCCGCAGCGACGAAGTCGCCGCAAATAGACACAGCCCGGTGCGCAGGCGACGGCTACTTCCAACCCGCCGATCCTCGGATCGTTCCGGTTCGAATCCGGATCACCCAGCCAGTGGGTGATGGTGAAAATGGCAGACACAGCGGGCATTACCCCGTCGTCGATTTCGATCTCGGGCCGTGCACACGAAATCATCCCGCAATTCCTCGGGGGAATTCACATGAGCAAGTTCAATCTCGCGCGCGTTCGTCGCGCCGCGACCTCACCCGTCACCACGGAGGCCACGCCGTCCGGGCGCACGCACGAGGGCGGCCCCGGCTACGCGCGCTCGGTCCGCGCCGAGCTGTTCCTGCTCGCCGTGTCGAACATGGTGGGCGAGGACACCTTCTACGAGTCCGCGAACACCCGCGACAACCGGTACGCGACCCTGGTCCGCGCGGCGACGCTGGCCGACCCGGACTGGACGGCACGGCTGCTGCGCTGGCTGCGCTCCACCGCGAACATGCGCAGCGCCGCACTCGTCGGCGCGGCCGAGTTCGCCAAGGCGCGGCTGGACGCGGGCGAGCCAGGCATGTCGCGGCAGGTGATCGACGCGGTGCTGCAGCGCGCCGACGAGCCGGGTGAACTGCTCGCCTACTGGACCGCGACCTACGGCCGCGCCGTGCCGAAGCCGGTCAAGCGCGGTATCGCCGACGCGGTGCGCCGCCTCTACGACGAGCGGTCACTGTTGAAGTGGGACGGCGCCGCGCGCGGCTTCCGCTTCGCCGACGTCATCGAACTCACTCATCCGACCGCCGCGGCCGACAAGCCTTGGCAGGGTGCGGTGTTCGAGCACGCGCTGGACCGCAGGCACGGCAACCGGACGGTCGACCTGCCCGCCGAGCTGACGGTGCTGCGCGCCCGCGCGGAGCTGGCCGCGATGCCGGTCGAACAGCGTCGGGCCCTCTGCACCGACGTCGAGCGCGCCCGCACCGTGCTACGGGAGGCCGGGATGACGTGGGAGTCGGTCGCGGGCTGGCTGCAGGGTCCGCTGGACGCGGCGGTGTGGGAGGCGCTGATCCCGTCCATGGGCTACATGGCGAAGTTGCGCAACCTGCGCAACTTCGACGAGGCCGGGGTCGGCGACGCGGTCGCGGCCGAGGTCGCGGCGGAGCTGGCCGACCCGCGGCTGGTGGCGCGGTCGCGGCAGCTGCCGATGCGTTTCCTGTCGGCCTATCGCGCCGCGCCGTCGCTGCGCTGGGGTCACGCGCTGGAGCGGGCGCTGAACCATTCGCTGGCGAACGTGCCCGCCCTCGCGGGCCGCACGCTGGTACTGGTCGACACGTCGAGCTCCATGGCCGCGACCTTCTCGCGCGACGGCACGCTGAAGCGCTGGGACGCCGCGGTGGTCTTCGGACTCGCGCTGGCGACCCGGTGCGCGCACGCCGACGTGATCTCCTACTCCAGCGGCGGCGAGTACCACGGCCGGACCTATCCGGCGAGCGTGGCGTTCGAGCCGCGCGCGCACGAGCCGGTGCTGCGCGCGGTGCGGCGCTGGCAGGACGACGGCTACTTCATCGGCTGGGGAACCGACACCGCAGGCGCGGTGCGCACGCACTACGCGCGCCACGACCGGGTGGTGATCCTCACCGACGAGCAGGCGAGCGACGGCGACGTCGGCAAGGCGCTGCCCGCCACGGTTCCGCTGTACACGTGGAACCTCGCGGGCTACCGCTACGGACACGCCCGAAGCGGCACGCCGTACCGGCACGCCTTCGGCGGGCTGACCGACGCGGGCTTCCAGATGATCCCGCTGCTGGAATCCGGTCGCGACGCCCGCTGGCCGTTCTGAACCCGACCGGCGAGTTCAGCCTCCGTTCGCGGAATCGCCCGGCCCCGCATCGGTGCGCCGGGTGATTCCGTGTTCGGTGCCCTCGTCGGCCTCCTGGTCCGGCTCGGGATGTTCGGGTTCGAAGGTGGGCGGCAGATTCTTCAGGTGCCGGTTCATCGAACGGACCAGCAGGATGGTGCCGACCAGCAGGAGCAGGATGATGGCCAGGCCGAGCGGCGAGGCCTTGCCGAACTCGGGCCCCGTCGGGGTGCCGGGGGTTTGCGCGAGGAGTGCGGGGGCTTGCGCAAGGAGTGCGCCGATCACCGGTGCTCGTCCTCGATCCCGGCGAACAGGTCGTTCTCCGGCAGCGCGGTGGTGACGCGGGTCTTGGCCAATTCGAACTCCTCGGTCGGCCACAGCCGCTGCTGGACTTCGATCGGAATCGCGAAGAACGCGCCGTTCGGGTCGATCTGGGTGGCGTGCGCGCGCAGGGCGTCGTCGCGCTGCGGGAAGTACTTGCCGCATTCGATCTGGGTGGTGACCCTGACCATCTTGTCGGCGCGGTTGTCGGAGTACTCGCGCATCCGGTCCAGCCACTCCTGGAGCGGGAACGGCTCGCCGAGGCGCTCGTACTCGGCGGAGAACGCCTCGAGCCGCTTCATGCTGAACCCGTGGTCGTAGTAGAGCTTGAGCGGGGTCCACGGCTCGCCCGCGTCGGGGAACCGCTGCGGATCGCCCGCCGCCTCGAACGCGGCCATCGACACCTCGTGGCAGCGGATGTGGTCGGGATGCGGATATCCGCCGTTCTCGTCGTAGGTGGTGATCACGTGCGGCCGGAATTCGCGCACCACCCGAACCAGCGCTTCGGTGGACACCTCGAGCGGCACCAGCGCGAAGCAGTCCTCCGGCAGCGGCGGGGGCGGATCCCCCTCGGGCAGCCCGGAATCCACGAATCCGAGCCAGGTCTGGCGCACGCCGAGAGCACGGGCGGCGGCGGCCATCTCCTCGCGGCGCACCTCGACGATGCGGTCGAGGATGCCGGGGGTGTCCATGGCGGGATTGAGGATGCTGCCGCGTTCGCCGCCGGTCAGCGTCACGACGAGGACCTGGTGGCCTTCGTCGGCGTACCGGGCGGTGGTGGCCGCCCCCTTGCTCGATTCGTCGTCGGGGTGGGCGTGCACCGCCATGAGGCGAAGGCCACTCACGTCTCGTTCACCATCGCTCTCGGTCGCGGGTGTCTCGGGGTCGTTCCCTATAGTTCCATTCGACCCGCTTTTGTTCCGACTTACCCCCCGGAGTGTGCCGCGTCCATGAAAACGCCGCGTCGATGAACCAGC
Source organism: Nocardia bovistercoris (assembly GCF_015674855.1). Lineage (GTDB taxonomy): Bacteria > Actinomycetota > Actinomycetes > Mycobacteriales > Mycobacteriaceae > Nocardia > Nocardia bovistercoris. The sequence goes on from NZ_JADMLG010000002.1 coordinate 646,293, forward strand.
CTGCCCCCGAGCACACCGCACTTTCCGCCGCCGAGGCGCAGGCGCGGCGCGCCGATCGCTACGGCTTCGACAGCGGCGGGTCGGGGCGGGTGCGGCGGCGGTGGATTCCGGTGGCGATCGGCGTGTTCGTGCTGGTCGCGGGCCTTGGCGTCGCGTACCTGGGATTCCAGAAGTACGGTCCGCGCGATATCGAGGCCGAACAGCTCGGCTACACCGTGGTCGACGATTCGACGCTGTCGGTCCACCTCAAGGTCACTCGCGCGGACCCGACGCGCCCGGCGGTGTGTTTCGTTCGCGCGATGGACCGCGACGGCGCCGAGGTCGGTCGCCGCGAGATCCTGCTCACCGCGTCCGAGAGCGGGACCGTCGAACTCACCACCGTCGTCCGATCCTCCACCCGGCCCTCAGCGGGCAATGTCTACGGATGCAGCGATCGGGTACCCGAATATCTGCGGGCCGGTTAGCCTGCGCGGTCACGGTCGGACACCAGCGCGGGCGAAAGAACTCAAAGTTACGAATCGACGCGAGTCCGCCGGCAAAATTAACTCCGACCTGCATGTTTGTGAATCATGCTAAAATGGCGTGATACACGGTTCCGGGGCTCGGAGCCGTGTTTGCTGCATTGGCGGCCAGCGCTGTGAGTTATGGGTTTTCGGGTTTGCCCGTAACCACCTGTCGGGGTTCGACGAACTTCCCAGGATCGCTCTAGCCGTCGGCTGGTGCGCGCCCGCCTCCGGGTGGCGCGCACCGGTATCAGGGAATCCCGGTCCGCCGGGAACAACTACTAGGGAGTGATCGAGATGACCGAGACGCAAGTGACCTGGCTGACCCCGGAGTCGCACGACAGGCTCAAGGGCGAACTCGACGCGCTCATTGCCAACCGTCCCGTCATCGCCGCCGAGATCAACGAACGCCGGGAAGAGGGCGACCTCAAGGAGAACGGTGGCTACCACGCCGCGCGCGAGGAGCAGGGCCAGCAGGAGGCGCGCATCCGCCAACTCCAGGAGCTGCTGAACAACGCGAAGGTCGGCGTCGCTCCCACCAAGTCCGGTGTCGCGCTTCCGGGTTCGGTTGTGAAGGTCTATTACGACGGCGACGAGTCCGACACCGAGACCTTCCTGATCGCGACCCGTGAGGAAGGTCTCAGCGACTCCAAGCTGGAAACCTACTCGCCGAACTCCCCGCTCGGCGGTGCGCTGATCGACGCCAAGGTCGGTGAGACCCGCGAGTACACGCTGCCGAACGGCAACACCATGAAGGTCACGCTGATCAGCGCGGAGCCCTATCACAGCTGATCCCTGCGCCACGAAACCCGAATCGAGCGGCCGCCCAGCTGGGCGGCCGCTCGCTCGTGTTCAGCTTCCCAAAGCCTTCTCGACATCGGCCAGCAGATCGCTGACGTCCTCGATGCCGACCGAGAGCCGCACCAGGTCCGCCGGCACCTCGAGCACCGACCCCTCGGTGGAGGCGTGCGTCATGGCGCCGGGATGCTCGATCAGCGACTCCACCCCGCCGAGCGATTCGGCGAGGGTGAAGATCTTTGTGCGCGAGCAGAATTCGTGCGCCGCCTCGCGACCGCCGTGCAGGCGGACCGAGATCATGCCGCCGAAGCGCCGCATCTGCTTGTCGGCGACCACATGCCCGGGATGTTCGGGTAGGCCGGGGTAGATGACCTGCGAGACGGCCGGATGCCTGGTGAGGTAGTCGGCGATGGTCTCGGCATTGTCGCAGTGGCGTTCCATGCGCAGTGCGAGCGTCTTGGTGCCGCGCACGGTGAGGTAGGCGTCGAAGGGGCCTGGCACCGCGCCCGCGCCGTTCTGGAGGAAGCCGAACGCCGCGTCCAGGTCGGCGTCGTCGGTGATGAGGGCGCCGCCGACGACATCGGAATGCCCGCCGAGGTACTTGGTGGTCGAATGGGTGACGATATCCGCGCCGAGCAGCAGCGGTTGCTGCAGGTACGGGGTGGCGAAGGTGTTGTCCACCACGAGTTTCGCGCCCGCGGCGTGCGCGATGTCGGCGAGCGCGGGGATGTCGCCGATGCTCAGCAGCGGGTTGGTCGGCGTCTCGATCCAGAGCAGTTTGGTGTTCGGGCGGATGGCGGCGCGCATCGCGTCGACATCGAAGACGTGGGCCGGGGAGTGTTCGACGCCCCACTGGCTGAAGACCTTGTCGATCAGCCGGAAGGTGCCGCCGTAGGCATCGTCGGGGATGACGACGTGGTCGCCGGGGCGCAGGATCGCGCGCAGCGCGCAGTCGGTGGCGGCCATGCCGGAGGCGAAGGCGCGACAGTGACGACCCGATTCGAGCGCCGCGAGATTCGCTTCGAGCACCGAACGGGTCGGATTGCCGGTGCGGCCGTATTCGTAGCCGTCCCGTAATCCGCCGACGCCGTCCTGGGCGAAGGTGGAACTCGCGTAGATGGGCACGTTCACCGCGCCGGTGCGCGGATCCGGTTCGAATCCCGCGTGCACGGCCCGTGTGGAGAATCCCAGCTCGGTCATTGCCCCAGACTAGATGCCGCCGATCCGCGATGATCGCGCACCCGTGCCGAACGCGCCGGTCTTCGGCGGCTATGAGACGAAGATCACCGCTGGGTCACGCCTCTAGGCTGAGGGCATGCTGACCGTAGAGGAACTGTTCGGGATCGATGACCTGCTCTCCACCGAGGAACGCGAGATCAGGGACACCGTCGCCGCGTTCGGGGCGCGACGGCTGCGCCCGCACATCGCGGAGTGGTTCGAGGCGGGAACCTTCCCGGCCAGGGAGTTGGCGCCCGAACTCGGCGCGCTCGGCCTGCTCGGCATGCACCTCGACGGCTACGGCTGCGCGGGCATGTCCGCGACCAGCTACGGACTGGCCTGCCAGGAATTGGAGGCCGTCGACTCCGGGGTGCGCAGCATGGTCTCGGTGCAGGGTTCGCTGGCCATGACCGCGATCCACCTGTTCGGCTCCGAGGAGCAGAAACAGCACTGGCTACCCGAGATGGCGGCGGGCCGGGTGATCGGCTGTTTCGGGTTGACCGAACCCGACTTCGGTTCCAACCCCGGCGGTATGCGCACCCGTGCCGAGCGCGACGGCGGCGACTGGGTGCTCAACGGGTCGAAGATGTGGATCACCAACGGATCGGTCGCCGATGTCGCGGTGATCTGGGCGCGCGCCGACGACCGGATCCGCGGCTTCCTCGTGCCCGCCGACACCCCCGGCTTCCGCGCGCGGGAAATGGGCCGCAAACTCTCGTTGCGCGCCTCGATCACCGCCGAACTGGACCTCGACGACGTGCGCCTGCCCGCTGACGCGCTCCTGCCGGAGTCAGCCGGTCTGAGCGCACCGCTGGCCTGCCTGAGCGAAGCGCGTTTCGGCATCGTCTTCGGCGCGCTCGGCGCGGCGCGCGACTGCCTGCGCGCCACCATCGAGTACGCGCGCACCCGCGAGGTCTTCGACAAATCGCTAGCGTCCTATCAACTCACCCAGGCCAAACTCGCCGATATGGCGCTCGAGCTGGGCAAAGGGCAGCTGCTCGCGTTGCGCGTCGCCCGGCTGAAGGACCGGCACGAGGTGCGGCCCGAGCAGATCAGCGCGGGCAAGCTGAACAGCACCCGCGAGGCCATCGCCATCGCGCGCGAATGCCGCACGATCCTCGGGGCCAACGGGATCACCCTGGACTATCCGGTGCTGCGCCACGCCAACAACCTGGAATCGGTGCTCACCTACGAAGGCACCGCCGAGGTGCACCAACTGGTCCTCGGCCGCGCGCTCACCGACGCGAACGCCTTCCGCTGACCGGGCGGCCGCGCTCCAGGATCGCAGGACGTGAGCGCGATCGCGTACAACCCGGCCGTACCCCGGACGCACGAAGACTCCGATCGCGTGACCGGAGCTCCGAGCACGTCGACTGCTGCGGTTCCGCCTGCCGCCGCAACCCCCGGACGAGTGGGTATCCGCGATGGCCGAACCGCGCGGCGTCGTCCTTCGACGCGCTCGGATCGCACGTCGACTTCGGCCGATACCGCACCGCGTTCCGTCGGCACATCCAGGCGCACGAAGCGAGCACCGGGCGACGACGACGCGCCCTCGATCCCGATGCTCGCCGCGATCAGCGGCTCAGCGGCCGATCGATCCGGTGCTGAGGAATCCGAGCAGGTCGTGGCGGGTGATCACGCCGACCGGCTTGCCGTCGTCGACGACCATCAGCGCGTCGGTGTCCGAGAGCGCCTTGGTGGCCGCCGAGATCGGTTCGCCCGCGCCGATGAGCGGGAACGACGGGCTCATGTGGGTGCCCACCGAATCGGTGAGCTGGGCGCGCCCCTCGAAGACCGCCGACAGCAGATCGCGCTCGGTGACGCTGCCCGCGACCTCGCCCGCCATGACCGGCGGCTCGGCGCCGACGACCGGCATCTGCGACACGCCGTATTCGCGCAGGATCTCGATGGCGTCGCGCAGCGTCTCCGACGGGTGGGTGTGCACCAGATCCGGGAGCGCGCCCGACTTGCCGCGCAACACGTCGCCGACCAGCGGTTCGTGGATGGTGCCGTCGAGCCGGGTGCGCAGGAAGCCGTAAGAGCTCATCCACTGGTCGTTGAAGATCTTCGACAGGTAGCCGCGGCCGCCGTCGGGCAGCAGGACCACGACGACGGCGTCCGGGTCGCGGCGCGCCACCTCGATCGCGGCGACCACGGCCATGCCGCAGGAACCGCCGACCAGCAGGCCCTCCTCGCGGGCAAGGCGCCTTGTCATGTCGAAGGAGTCGGCGTCGGAGACCGCGATGATCTCGTCGGGGACGCTCGGGTCGTAGGCGGTCGGCCAGAAGTCCTCGCCGACGCCCTCGACCAGGTACGGCCTTCCGGTGCCGCCCGAGTACACCGAGCCCTCGGGGTCGGCGCCGATGACCCGCACCGCGCCCCCGGAGACCTCCTTGAGGTAGCGGCCCGCGCCGGTGATGGTGCCGCCGGTGCCGACTCCGGCGACGAAATGGGTGATCTTGCCCTCGGTGTCACGCCAGATCTCGGGGCCGGTGGTCTCGTAGTGGCTGTCGGGTCCGCCGGGATTGGAGTACTGGTCGGGCTTCCACGCACCGTCGATCTCCCTGACCAGCCGGTCGGAGACGCTGTAGTAACTGTCGGGATGTTCCGGCGGCACCGCGGTCGGGCAGACCACGACCTCCGCGCCGTAGGCCCGCAGCACGTTGCGCTTGTCCTCGGAGACCTTGTCCGGGCAGACGAACACGCATTTGTAGCCGCGCTGCTGGGCCACAAGCGCGAGCCCGACGCCGGTATTGCCCGAGGTCGGTTCGACGATCGTGCCGCCCGCCCGCAGCTGCCCCGACTTCTCGGCGGCGTCGATCATCTTCACGGCGATCCGGTCCTTGGAACTGCCGCCCGGGTTGAGGTACTCGATCTTGGCCGCGACCAATCCGGCGTTCGAGCCGACCACCGAATTCAATCGGACCAGGGGTGTGTTGCCGATGAGGTCCACGACATGATCCGCGATACGCATGGCCCCATCGTTGCAGAAGCCCGCGCGGCGGTCGCGCCGACCGGCCGGGCCGGACACACCCCGAACCCGGGCGCGCCCGCCTAGTATCGGCAATCATGAAGCAGCCCAACATCGCCCGCGTGGCGACCGTGCTCGCGGGCGCGGCGGCCGCCGCCGCGTTCGCCGCGGGCGCGCAGGCCGACGCGGCCACCGTCTACTTCCCGCAGGTACCGACGCTGGCGCACGGCGGCGCCTGCTGGACCAACATCCAGACCTGGGCGGATACGAGTCAGGAATGGCCCGGACGCGCCATCCTCAACGTGCGCGCCACCTCCGTACAGGGCGTCGGCCCCGGCGACTACCCGTTCGCGCCGCTGTGCGAGGTGCGCACGGTGATCGCCTGGCGGAACATGAACACCGGCGCCGTCGGGACCTACGAGAACAATGTGGTCACCGGCATCTACGGGAGCATCCAGTATTCCCTGTTCCAGGACACCGGGCCCGGACGCATCGAGGTCGTCGTCAGCACTGATACAGCCAACGTGCCCGCGCGCGGCAGCTTCGACGTCCCGGCCTGAGCTCTCCGCACATCGCATCCGAGCCCGTACTATTGACAGCCGTGGCACCTCGCATGAGCAGGCGAACCGCGGCGGCGACAGGGCTGGCCACCGTGCTGGCGGGTTCCGGCGCGGGCACGGCGTCGTGGGCCGCGTACCGGATCCTGATGGCGCAGGCAGGCGTGGCGCGCGGCGCGATCGGGCGCGACACCTCCAAACCGCCCGAAGCCGACGGCATCTACACCCCGGGCTGCGACCGTCCGCAGCCGTGGCGACCGAATCACCCGGTCGACATACACCTGATGGTGTTCGGTGATTCGACCGCGGCCGGACTCGGCTGTACCTCGTGCGAGGAAGTGCCGGGCGTGCGCATCGCCCGAGGTCTGGCCGAGGCGACGGGCCTGCGCATCCGACTGAGCACCAAGGCCATCTCCGGCGCCACGTCGAAGGGACTGGCCGGGCAGGTCGACGCCATGTTCGTGGCAGGTCCGCCGCCGGACGCGGCGGTCATCTTCATCGGCGCCAACGACATCACGAAGAAGCATTCGATCTCGGCCTCCGCGCACCGGCTCGGCGCCGCGGTGGCACGGCTGCGCGGCGCGGGCAGCGTCGTCGTCGTCGGCACCTGCCCGGATCTGGGCACCGTCACCGCGATACCGCAGCCGTTACGCACGATCGTGCACAACTGGAGCGCCCGATTGGCCAAGGCTCAGTTCAGCGTCACGCTGGCGGCGGGCGGCCGTCCGGTGTCCATGCGCGATCTCGGACCGGAATTCCTCACCGCACCAGACCGGCTGTTCGCCGAGGACGGATTCCACCCCTCCGCCGACGGGTACGCACTGGCCGCCGCGCACGTGCTCCCGGTGCTGGCGGCGGGGTTGGCGCAGCGCGGGGCCGAGTCGGCGCAGGCCCGTTCCGCCCAGCGTCGCGGCGTCACCGCCCGCCTGCGCGGACTCGTGGAATCGCCGGGGTGGCGGCTGCGCCGATCGGGGGATTCGGTACACATAGAGGTGCCAGTACAAAACTGAGCACGGAGTACACAAGGAGCCTTCATGCCCGAGGCAGTTATCGTTTCCACCGCTCGCTCCCCGATAGGCCGGGCCGCCAAGGGTTCGCTGGTCGACCTCCGGCCCGATGATCTGGCCGTCCAGATCGTCCGTGCGGCGCTCGACAAGGTTCCGGCGCTCGACCCCACTCAGATCAACGACCTGATCCTCGGCTGCGGTTCGCCCGCGGGCGAACAGGGTTTCAACCTGGCCCGCGTCGTCGCGGTCGAACTCGGCTACGACCTCGTGCCCGGCACCACCGTGCACCGCTACTGCGCGTCCTCCCTACAGTCCACCCGCATGGCCTTCCACGCCATCAAGGCCGGTGAAGGCGATGTCTTCCTATCGGTAGGCGTGGAGACGGTCTCGCGATACAAGAACGGCTCGGCCGACAGCTGGCCCGACACCAAGAACGCCGCGGTGTTCGGCGAAGCCGAGGCGAGGACCAAAGCCACCGCGGAAGGCGGCAAGGGCATCTGGCACGACCCGCGCGAGGACGGCCTGATCCCCGACATCTACATCGCGATGGGTCAGACCGCCGAGAACGTGGCCACCTCTGCGGGCATCAGCCGCGAGGACCAGGACCACTGGGGCGTGCGCTCGCAGAACCGCGCGGAGGCCGCCATCAACGCGGGCTTCTTCGAACGCGAGATCACCCCGGTCACCCTGCCCGACGGCACCGTGATCAGCAAGGACGACGGCCCGCGCGCGGGCGTCACCTACGAGAAGATCAGCCAGCTCAAGCCGGTGTTCCGCCCCGACGGCACGGTCACCGCGGGCAACTGCTGCCCGCTCAACGACGGCGCGGCGGCGCTGGTGATCATGAGCGACACCAAGGCGAAGGAACTCGGCCTGACCCCACTTGCCCGCATCGTCTCCACCGGCGTGTCGGGTCTGTCGCCGGAGATCATGGGCCTCGGCCCGATCGAGGCGATCAAGCGCGCGCTCGCGCTGGCGGGCAAGACGGTCGACGACATCGACCTGTTCGAGATCAACGAGGCGTTCGCGGTGCAGGTGCTCGGCTCGGCCCGCGAGCTGAAGATCGACGAGGACAAGCTGAACGTCTCCGGCGGCGCCATCGCGCTGGGTCACCCGTTCGGCATGACCGGTGCGCGCATCGCCACCACGCTCATCAACAACCTCCAGACCCATGACAAGCAGTTCGGCGTCGAGTCCATGTGCGTCGGCGGCGGTCAGGGCATGGCGATGGTCATCGAGCGCCTGAGCTGATCGATTCGAGCACGACGAAGGGCGGCCGCCGTAGCGACCGCCCTTCGTTCGTTTCGGTGATCAGTCGTTGTTGAAGTAGCTCAACAGACGCAGGATCTCGACGTAGAGCCACACCAGGGTGACCGTGAGGCCGAGCGCGACGCCCCAGGCCGCCTTCTCCGGCGCCTGCGCGCGGATCAGCTGATCGGCGGCGTCGAAGTCGAGCAGGAAGCTGAAGGCCGCGATCGCGATGCAGACCAGGCTGAAGACGATCGCCAGGGCGCCGCCGTCACGCAGGCCGAGGCCGCCGGAGATGAAGAAACTCGCGATCAGGTTGCCGAGCGCGAGCACCGCGACGCCGATCAGCGCGCCGAGGATCATGCGGGTGAAACGCGGGGTTACCCGCACCGCGCCCGTCTTGTAGACCACGAGCATGCCCGCGAATACACCGAAGGTGCCGAGGACCGCCTGCGCGATCAGCGCGCTGCCGCCGACGCCGCCGAATTCGACATCGGTGAACATGAACGACAGCGCACCGAGGAACAGACCTTCGGCGACCGCGTAGGACAGCACGATGGCCGGGTTGTCCATCTTGTTGGCGAAGGTGGCGATGAGCACGAGCACCAGGCCGACGAGACCGCCGACGATCACGAACAGCGGCGCGAGCGAGGTGTTGGCGTTGGTGAGGCCGTAGGAGATGATCGCCGACAGGGTGAGCACACCGAGGGTGATGCCGGTCTTGGTCACCACGTCATCGATGGTCATGGCGCGAGTGGCCGGGGCGGGCTGGTACGGCTGCTGCTGAGGCTGCTGCCCATACTGGTTGCCGAACTGACCGGCGCCAGTCACCCCGGACCCGAAGTTGGCGTAGCCGCCTACGCCCTCTTGCCGTGGCAAGTTTCTGAAGACCGGATTGCTGGAGCTCCGCAAAGCACGCCTCCTGTTCGAGTGCCGATGCAAGGGATGCTACCGGCAAAGTTCGTCCTGGTCAGTCTCGGCGCTGACCGTTATGCACTGTTCAACGTACGGAGGTCGACCGTTGGTTCCGCGCGCGGACCGTGAGTTACAGCTTCCGTGCGCGGGCCGCGAGTTACGTCACCTCGGTTGGGGGTCGTGTAGGCCGCGCACCGAGCGGGTCACCGTGAACTTCCGATTGCGGCCTACGACATCGGTCTGGCCGACCATCCGCTCCACCACACCGTGGTAGTTCAGGTGGGAGTTGTAGACCGTCCACAGTTCGCCGCCGGGCCGCAACACCCGACCGGTCTCGGAGAACATCTTGATCGCCGAGCCGGTGTGCACGGCGGCGCCCACGTGGAAGGGCGGATTGCACAGCACAAGGTCGGCGCTGTTGTCCGCGGCCGAGGACATGGCGTCGTCGCGGACCACGCGCACCCGGTCACCGACCGCGTTCACCTCGGCCGTGGCCCGTGCCGAGGCCACGGCGGCGGCGGACTGGTCGGTGCCGACCACCCGGATGGCAGGTCTGGCCTTGGCGAGGGCGACGCCGAGGATTCCGGTGCCGCAGCCGAGGTCGATGGCGTCGCGGGCGTCCGGTTTCATCCACTTCAGATGTTGGAGCAGGAATCTGGTGCCGATGTCGAGGCGTGGTCCGGAGAAGGCGGCGCCGTGTGCGACGACGTCGAGATCGAGGTCGTCCAGCCGGTCCCGCATCGGGAAGCGCGGGTCGCCCACCGGTTTCGGGCCCGCCACGAGCAGGGTGCGCGACTTCTGTCTGCCCCGGCTGGCACGCACCTCCGAAAAGGACTGGGCCAGGGTGTCGTTCATCGACTTGGTCAGGTACTTGTCGCGCCCGCCCGCGATGACCGTGACATTCGGGTCGGCGTGGCGCGCGATCGCCTCGGCGATCTCGGCGAGGCAGGCCAGTGCGCGCGGCAGCCGGAGCAGGACCACTTCGACACCGTCCAGCAATTCTTCGGTGAGGCCGTGCGGAGTGTAGCGATCGGAGAGTCCGAGGGCCCGCGCGTTGTTCGCCAGGGCTAGTTCGCCGGTCAGAAGGTCCTGGTGGACGCGAATATCGCGCAGATCGTGCGCGACGACGAGCCCGAGGGTCAGCGCGCCGTACGCATCCCCGATAACAGCAATCTTTCCGCTACCAGACGCGGCGACCGCATCACCCGCGACGTCGAGGATCAGCCGATCGGCGGCATCGACGGCATAGAGGTTCAGCGCCTCCACATCCGGATACCGCCGCAACCGGGCTAATACGTCCTCGACATGTCCCACAAGGTCAAGTGTGCTAGATCGTTGCCCATTGGTCGCGACCGACCCGCGTTTCGCGCGGACAACCTTCGACCCGCCCTCGTGAAGCGCACGGGCGCAGCGGCTTTCACGATCGTCCCGAAACGCCTCGCACGGCGCCGTGGCATCGAACCGCCACGGCGCACGCGCGGACACCCGCGGGTGTCGCCCCACTCCGTCGCCACGACTTGATCTGCGCCACCGACACGTTGAGCATCCGGGCCGCCCGCACAGCCGAGCGGCCCGTCCATACCGACTGGTGAGATCGGATATTCGCGGATGCGAGGACCGTCGAGTCGATGCCGCAGGGCTATCACCGGTCGCCCCCTCGAAGGGGCCTCTTTCCAGATGACGCTGGTCGAATCCTTCTGGCCGAGAGCCGGATAGCCCGACACGGTGAGCGAAGGCACATCCACGCCGCTCGCGACGACATGGTCCGTCATCGACCCCACCCCGACATCCGACCGAACAACGGCTCCGAGATGCCCTATCGCACCGGGGCATCGGTATGGATCGGCCCCGGATACCCCGCACAGGCACACTTTCAGCAAATATGCGCATCCGACTATGAGCGCCGCGCATCCGCCGAGCGCGTACGGCCGAATCACCGCATGACCGCCGAATCACCGGTTCCACAGCGTGACATCAGTAACATCGGCCACATGCGTAACAGGACCGTGCTGACGCTCGCCGCCTGCGCGGCGTTGATCGCAGGCTGCGACAACGCCGACCACGGCGACCACACCGAAGCCACGCCCGCCCCCGCCACCACGGAGGTCACGGGCACCTTCACCGAATCGCCGCCCGCCCGCGTGCCGACCGACGCGCTCCCCAAACGCGGTGCGCCCTCGAACGGCGCGGCCGTCACGGTGACGGATATCCGGCTCGGTGCACAGCCCGGATTCGACCGGATCGTCTACGACCTCGGCGGCACCGGCACACCGGGCTGGATCGTGCAGTACGCCGATCGCGCGATCCAGGACGGCAGCGGCAAGGTCGTGGAAGTCGCGGGGCAATCGATCCTCGAGGTCCAGATCACCGGATCGGCCTACCCGTTCGACAGCGGCGTGACGCCGTACGCGGGCCCCGATCCCGTCACCGATCCGTCCGTCCCCGCCGTCGCCGGGGTGTATCGCACACTGGTCTTCGAAGGCACGACCCAATCCTTCATCGGCGTCGCGGCCGATCGCCCCGCCTTCTCGGTGAGCGCCACGAGCGATCCGACGCGCTTGGTGATCGACATCGCCCGCCCCTGACCCGGACACGCCCGACACCCGCACCCGGACTCGCCACCGGATTGGTATCGATCTGGGCACGCTGGGCTGACCTCGACCGGGTAGACGAAGTACGGTCGATAGGTCCGGTTTTCACCGGTGTCACGAACCGGACGCGATCGCGGGGAGAAAGGCGAACCATATGCGACGACTGGAACGGGTGGGCCTGACCGCCGCCACCGCCGCCACCGCCATCGGAGTCCTCTTCGTCGGCGCGTGCTCCACGCAGGTCGAGGGCACCGCCGAGGTCAACCGGACGGATCTGGCCGCCTACCAATCCGATGTCACCGCGTCCTCGATCGCGGCGTCCTCCTCGCGCGCCGCGGCCGCGCAGGCCGCCACCGAGAGCGCATGCGACGCGTTCTTCGCGGCCAACGAGAGTTCGGTGGGCACCTTCAACGCCTACATCGAGGCGAGCAACAACAACGCGCCCGACACCAACCCCAAGGCCGACGCGGCGGTGACCACCCTGCGCGCGGGCGCCCAGTCGGTCGATCGCGCGCTGACCACGCAGGTCGAGTCCGATGTCGCGCAGAAACTGCGCGCCTACCGCGACGACACCAACGCGCTCGCGGGCACCCTCGAGCGGCGCGCCGACACCGACACGCTGAACGCCGCGATCGACAAGTTCAACAACACCAAGAACGCCGCACGCGACTCCTGCCGCGCCTACTGATCCCGCGCCGGTTCACGCGGGGTTCGGTCTGCGGGCAGGCTCGGAGATGCGCGGGTTGGAGCTCGATCAGCAGGCAACCTCGGTAACAGGCGTCGCGCTCGTGTACGGCAAGCGCAGTGCGTACCAGGAATCGGCGCCGCGATAGTCGGGCAGTTGGGATGCCTCGGGATCGGCGCCGAGCCCTTCGACCGTCGTGCGGTGGCCGTCGGTGTGCGCGAGGGTGTCGGTGTAGCGGTAGTGCAGGTGTCCGTGTAGGAGCAGGCTCGGCCGCAGCGTTGTCACGATCCGCTGTACGCGATCCTGATTCGGCAGGCACTCCGGCAGATCCTTGCGGTTCCACGCGGGCGCGGAGTCGCGCGGCTTGTCGTGGGTCAGCAGGACGTCCACCGGCGTGTCGTCGAGCAGCAGTTCGTCACATTCGGCGTCGGTCATCTGCTCCTCCGGGAACCACAGCGTCTCCGTGGTGACCGGGATGCGGGACGCGCCGAACTGTCCGCGTCGCACGGCCTTGCGCCGCTTCAACGCCTCCTGCGCGAGGCGCCACTGCTTGTCCACCGAATAGGCGCCGCCGAAGGCCGCGAACCTGGTGCCCTCCCAGGTCCAGCGCAGTCCGCGCGGCGCGTACCTGACGCGCTCGCGGCACACCAGGAAACCCTCGTCGTCCGGTTCGGCTCCGTACATGCGGTGCACCAGCGAGGATTTGTCGTGATTGCCGTCGAGGAAATACACCACGACGCGATTGCGGCGCGCCGAACGGTCGACGACGTCGAAGTAGTGCCGTCCGTCGGCGGTGTGCTCCCACGCGCCGAAATCCCCGAGCACGAACAACCGATCACAATCCTCGCGCACCGCTGCCCGCACCGACGCCAGCGCGTGGCCGGTATTTCCGTGCAGATCACCCGTCATCAGTACGCTCCCCATTTCTCCATGCTGGCAGCGGTCGGCGCGTTCGGCATCCGCATTTCTACCCGGTCCACGCGCGTAATTCCCGCCCTGCGCGACGTTCCCGCCCTGCGCGGCACCCTCGGCCAGCACGACATCCCCGCCCTGCACGGCACCGCAGATCAGCACGGCACCCCCGGCCAGCACCGCACCCCCGGCCAACACGACATCCCCAGCCAGCACGGCAACCCCAGCCAGCACGGCAACCCCGCCCTGCACGGCACCGCCGATCAGCACGGCACCCCCGCCCTGCACGGCACCGCCGATCAGCACGGCACCCCCGCCCTGCACGGCACCGCCGATCAGCACGGCACCACCGGCCAGCACGACATCCCCGGCCAGCACGACATCCCCAGCCAGCACCGCACCCCCCGGCCAGCACGGCACCACCGGCCAGCACGACATCCCCGGCCAATACGGCACCACCGGCCAGCACGGCATTCTCGATCAGTGCGGCATTCTCGATCGGATTGGCCGAAAATCTCGATCCGATGTCCGCGCATCTCTCCCCGGCCCGCCGCGGACTCCGCGAAGCTGGGATACGGACCACTTCGGCGAAGGACGGATATGAGCGGGAAGTCCCAGCACTACGACGTACTGGTGATCGGCTCCGGATTCGGCGGCAGCGTCACCGCGCTGCGCCTGACCGAGAAGGGCTACCGGGTGGGGGTATTGGAAACGGGCAGGCGGTTCGCCGACCACGAGTTCGCGAAGAACTCCTGGCACCTGCGCGAATATCTGTGGGCCCCGAAACTCGGCTGCTTCGGCATCCAGCGCATGACCCTGCTGAAGGACACCTTCATCATGAGCGGCTCCGGTGTCGGCGGCGGCTCCCTCGTCTACGCCAACACCCTCTACGAACCCCCGGAGACCTTCTACCGTGACAAGCAGTGGGCCCACATCACCGACTGGCGCGCGGAACTGGCGCCGCACTACGACCAGGCCACCCGCATGCTCGGGGTGACAACCAATCCGGCCACCACTCCCTCGGACCGCGTGCTGCTCGAAGTCGCCGAAGAACTCGGCATCGGCCACACCTATCGCCGCACCCCGGTGGGCGTGCTGTTCGCCGACAAGGACGCAAGGCCGGGCGGCGCCGTCGCCGACCCGTATTTCGGCGGCGCGGGCCCCGAACGCGCCACCTGCACCCACTGCGGCGAATGCATGACCGGATGCCGCCACGGCGCGAAGAACACCCTGGTCAAGAACTATCTCTACCTGGCCGAACGCGCGGGAGCGACCGTGCATCCGCTGACCACCGCGGTCGCCGTACGACCGCGGCCCGGCGGCGGCTACGCGGTCGACACCGTGCGCACCGGACGCTGGATTCGCAAGGGGCGCAGCACCTTCACCGCCGGTCAGGTGGTGTTCTCGGCCGCCGCGCTCGGCACCCAGAAACTGCTGCACAACCTCAAGGACGACGGCGTGCTGCCGAATATCTCCGACCGGCTGGGAGAGTTGTCGCGCACCAATTCCGAGGCCGTGCTCGCCGCCAAGGCGCGCGGCAGGGACACCGATTTCACCCGAGGCGTCGCCATCACCTCCTCCATCCACCCGGATCCCAGCACCCACGTCGAACCGGTGCGCTACGGCAAGGGCAGCAACGCGCTGAGCCTGCTCACCACGGTGCTGGTCGACGGCGCGGACGGCAAGCGACGGTGGGTGCTCGGCCTGCGCGAGCTGTGGCGGCAGCGCCGTGATCTGGTGACCATCCACGATCCGCGGCGCTGGTCGGAGCGGATGATCGGGCTGCTGGTGATGCAGAACGTCGACAACTCGATCGTCACCTACAACAAGCGCGGACCATTCGGTCGCCGCATGACCACCCGCCACGGCGCGGGCGTCGCGCCGCCCGCCTGGATTCCGGCGGGCAACGACGTCACGCGGCGCGTCGCCGCCAAGATCGACGGAATCCCGCAGGGCAGTTGGACCGAGATGGTGAACATCCCGATCACCGGGCATTTCATCGGCGGCTGCCCCATCGGCGACTCCCCCGAGACCGGTGTCGTCGACCCGTACCAACGGCTGTACGGCTACGCGGGACTGCACGTGGTCGACGGTTCGACGATCTCGGCGAACCTCGGCGTCAACCCGTCGCTCACCATCACCGCGCAGGCCGAGCGCGCGATGTCGCTGTGGCCGAACAAGGGCGAGGCCGATCCTCGGCCCGCGCTCGGCTCGCCGTACCGTCGCGTCGCGGCCGTCGCTCCCAAGAATCCGGCGGTTCCCGAGGCCGCTCCCGCCGCGCTGCGCTTGCCCATCACGCCGGTGTGACGGGCGTCGTGGATACGGCCCTCTCCGGTACGGACAGTCGACTGTCGCTCGTCTCGGTCGGCGGAAGTCCCGACTGCCGCGCGCCGCGCCGCGCAACGGGTGTGTCGCGATCGGGGTGACCGCGGACAGTGGCGCGCGGACCGAAATCGCGACACACTCGACGCCATGAGCCGTCTGCCGTTCGGATCTCTCGGGGAGGTGTGCGATGACCGAGTTGTCGCGCGGTGAGAACCGGCCCGCACCCGGCGACCGGATGACGGTCACCGTGCGGTGTTCCGCGCCCGTCGACGTGTCAGCGCTGCTGCTCGGGGCGAGCGGGAAGGTCCGTTCGGACGCCGATTTCGTGTTCTTCAACCAGCCTGCGGGTCCCGGCGTCACCTACCGGCACGGGCAGGGCGCGGGTGACGCGGTCGAGGTGCTCACCGGGGCGCTGCCGCCCGATGTGGAGCGGGTCGTGGTCACCGCGAGCCTGGACGGCAACGGGCCGCGCAACTTCGCGGGCGTCGGATCGCTGCTCGCGACGATCGGATCGCCCTCGGGCACACTGACTTTCCCGGTGACCGGGTTGAGCACCGAGACGGCGGTGGTCTGCGTCGAGATCTACCGTCGGTCGGGTGCGTGGAAGGTGCGCGCGGTCGGGCAGGGCTACGACAACGGACTCGCGGGCATCGCGACCGCCTTCGGTGTCGACATCGACGCCGAGCCGCCACCGCCGCCGCCCGCCCCGACCGGATTCGCACCGCCGCCCGCCCACCAGAGCGCACCGCCCGCCTATCCGAACCCACCGGCCTATTCGCCGCCTCCACCGGCTTATCCGCCTTCGTACCCGCCGTCATCAGCACCGCAGCAAGGAGCACCGCCGATGCAGAGCGATCTGTTCAACCCGAACTTCGCCGAAACCAACGGAGTCGGCATCCAGAAGCAGGGCGGCAAGATGATCAAGGTCGCCGTCAACGGCGAGACCATGGCTCGGGCCGGCGCCATGGTCGCCTACCAGGGCGACCTGCATTTCCAGGCACTCGGGTCGGGCGGTATCGGCCGCGCCATCCAGCAGCGCCTCACCGGCGAGGGCGTGCCGCTGATGAAGGTGTCGGGCCGCGGCGACCTTTTCCTCGCCAACAATGCCTCGGACGTGCACACCATCGACCTCGACGGCAGCGACGGACTCACCATCAACGGCTCGAACGTGCTCGCCTTCGACCCGACGCTGCGCTACGACATCCGCCGGGTGCAGGGCGCGGCAGGCTACGCGAGCAACGCCGGACTGTTCAACTGCGTGTTCACCGGACACGGCCGCATCGCGATCACCACGCACGGCACCCCGGTCGTCCTCCAGGTCGACCAGCCCACCTACGCCGATCCGCAGGCCGCGGTCGCCTGGTCGTCCAGCCTGCAAACCGGGATCAAGCGCAACGACTCCTTCGGACTCGGACGGCTGATGGGCCGCAGCACCGGAGAAGGTGTGACGCTGGCCTTCTCCGGGCGCGGATTCGTCATCGTGCAGCCCTCGGAGCTGCCGTCCGGCGGTCTGATCGCGGGCACCGGCGGAGGCCAGCAAGCCGGACAGAGCGGTGGCGGCGTATTCGGCGGCATCCTCGGCTGAACGCACCGCACGGTTCACCCGCGTCGGGGTTCAGGCCGACGCCCAGATCGGACGAAGGCGAAGTGCACGCCGGGTCGTCCGTCGCGTCGGAGTCCAGGCGCCGACCCGGAAGTCCGCGCCGCCCCGGACTCGCAACGGGGCGCGGGCGGCGGGGGCTACGGCGGCCGGATATCAGGCCGCGCCCGGGTCGTACTGCATCGCGCCGATCGGGTTGCCCGACGGGTCGGCGAAGAAGATCAGGTGACCGACGCCCGCGATGGTGAAGCGCTCCATGAGCAGGGTGCCGCCCGCCGCGATGACCGCGCGGGCGGTCGCGTCCACGTCGTCGACGGCGAAGGTGCATTCCAGTCCGAGGGTCGGCTGTCCATCGATCAGGGCGCGACGCTGCTGTAGCGCGCCGCCGATACCGGGTTCGGCTTCGGTGCCGGTCTCGATCTCGAAGAATCCGGGCGGCCCCCACGGGCTGAAACGCCAGCCGAGGACCTGCTCGTAGAAGGTCTTGCTGGCGTAGACGTCGTCGGCGTTGATGGCGAAATGCGAGAGATTCGTTGGCATGCGGCCATCGTCGCATCGCAGGCGGACCGCGTTCCACGTAATCTTTGCCGAGAAATGTCGAAAACACGACACCGCACCGAGCCGCTGGTCCGCGGCTACGCGGTGACCCATCCACCCGGCCGCGCGGCCCTCGCGGACCAAGCGGGCTGGGATCACCTGATCTACACCGCCACCGGCACGCTGACGGTGCATGCGGGCGACCACGTGTGGACCGTGCCGCCGCACCGCGCGCTCTGGCTGCCCGACGGCGCCGCGGCCGAGACGCGCAACCACTATCGCGCCGCAGTGCGCACCCTCTATTTCGCCGCGCATCTGCGCGCCGCGCCCGCAACAGCCACGGTCGTCACCCTGTCGGGCTTCCCGCGCGAACTGCTGCTGTACGTCGTGCGGGTCTGCCCGCTCACCGACACCGACGACAGCCAACGCGCTCTGCTGACCGTCCTGCTCGATCAGCTACGCGACCTACCCGCCGCGCGCCTCGCCCTACCCGTCCCGCACGATCCCGCCACTCGCCGCGCGGCCGAGATCCTGCGCACCGACCCCGACGCCGAACTGGGCGAGATCGCGCGCGGCATCGGCATGAGCAGGCGCACCCTCGAACGCCGGTTCGCCGCGGAGACCGGTATCGCCCTCGGCGCGTGGCGTCGCCGAGCCAGACTGCTCGGCGCACTCGAACCCCTGGCCGCGGGCGTGCCCGTGGCGCGGGTCGGCGTCGAATCCGGCTATTCCACCGCCTCGGCGTTCGTCACCGCCTTCACGACCGAATTCGGCGAATCACCCCGAAACTTCCTGCGCGGCAAAGCATGAAGCGTCAGGTCTGGCGGAGCGGTTCGTATTCGTCGGCGCCGAGGCCGAATGTCCACGCGACGCCCGCGCGGGCCGTGCTCGTGTCCGGTGGGACCCGGAGCCAGTAGGTGCGGCTGGTGCCGTCGGGTTCGGGCGTCGAATTCACCACCTCGACCATCACCACGTCCTCGTCGCCGTCGAGTTCGATGCGCCACAGCACCCCGGTCTCGTCGCGGTGGATCGGTCGTGCGCCGGATTCGTCCAGGTAGCGGTCGTAGCCGTAGAACTCGAGCATGACGCGGCGCAGTTCGGCGTTCTCCTCGGTGCGGATGCGCTCGGCGGTGAGGGTGCGCAGGTCTTCGAGGAATTCGGCGGGCACGGGCATACCGCGCCAGGCGTGCAGGGCGAAACCGTCGGCGTAGGCGAGCGCGGGACCCGCGCCGCTGTCGAGGCGACCGGCTTCGTCGCGGTGCAGTTCGGTGGGACGCTCGCTGAGGACCGCGACCTTCTCGTAGGGCCACCACCAGCCCGTCTCGCCCGCGATCACGGCCGCTTCATGCAACGGCTCGCCGGGGTCGGTGCCGAAGGCCGACAGCCACGCGGCATCGTGCTGGCCGAGTATCGCGTCGAGCAGCAGCAGCCGGATCGCGTTCTGCTCCTTGCGATTTCCGCCTGCCGCCTCGATCACACCCGCCCTGATCCGGTCGACCACCGACTCGGTGAGTTCCCACAGGTCGGCGCCGGTGGCGCGCCAGTGTTCGCTGAATCCGGCCGGTCCGAGTCCACCGTGCACGCGCGCGCGTTCGGCCGCCAGCGGCGCGTTGCGCAGCGCTTCCCGCACGCAGGCGCCGGTCGCGGGCGCGGATTCCGCGCGCAGCAGGCGCACCGCCTCGAGCGGCGAGCGCGCCCAGACCACGGATTCGGGCTCGGCAAGACCGGCCCGGCGATAGGAAGCGCGCACGGCGGCCTCGGCGATCACCCTGTCACCGGGACCGGTCGCCGTCGAGATCGACCGCCATCGCTGCTGTTTCGTCATACTGTCGCTCAATTCCTCACTCACCCAGACTCTTTCGTAGCAGACTCAGTCCGCGACGATACGGACCGAACCGGGGACGTACTCGCGCTGCCGCACCACCCGATACCACCCCTTCGGCAGACCGATCGCCGCGTGCTCCTCGTGCACCACCCGCCCGCCCTCCGGCAGGTGCAGCAACATCGGACCGGTGGCACCGGACTCGCGGATCAGCCTGCCCGGACCCTGCACCGCGTGCGCGTGACCGGTGACCTCGCCGAGCGCGAGCACCAGCCGCCCGCGCGGATCGCGCGCCACCGACGGCGCGTCTACCAGCGCTTTCGGCACGGCGGCCGCGGCCACCGGCACGATAAGGACATCGCCTTGCCGATACATGACATTTCCTCCCGTCGCGGCGCGGATCCGCCGCTGTTGCCCGAGACCGTAGCGCCGGGCACCGACAGAACCGCCCGAGTCGCCGGATGTCGGTGGGGCTTGGTAGAAAGTCGTGACGATCACGGGCACTGCCGGAAGGGGCGGGCACATCACATGACCATCGGCGACCATCTCGAGGAGTTCGGCGGGCTGCCCGCGTACACCTTCCCCGACGCCACCACCGACGAGTCGAAGGAGGTGGTTCTCCCCTCGGCGGAATCGGTCGCGTGGCGCCTGAGCGCGGAGAGCTACGACGCCAAGGAGACCTGGGGCGAATGCTTCACCCGGTTCCTCTACGCCGTCGACACCGCGAAGGTGACGGCGATCATCGTCGGCACCTGGCAGGACGTCTACGACAACGGGCCGACCGAGGTGATCGAGGGCCTACGCGCGGCCGCGGACCGGTTGCCCGCGCTGCGCGCGCTGTTCCTCGGCGACATCGTCATGGAGGAATGCGAGATCTCCTGGATCAACCAGGGTTTGGTCACCCCCATCCTCGAGATCTTCCCCGACCTGGAGGTCCTCGGGGTGCGCGGCGGCCAGGGCCTGGAATTCGACGCCGTCCGGCACGAGAAACTGCGCACACTCACCGTGGAGACCGGCGGCCTGCCCGCCGAGGTCGTGCGCGGCATCGCGGCGAGCGATTTCCCGGCGCTCACCCATCTCGACTTGTGGTTGGGCACTTCGGAATACGGCGGTGACAGCGAGGTCGAGGATCTGGCGGGCATCCTTTCGGGCGCCCGGCTGCCCGCCCTCGAACATCTCGCCTTGCGCAACAGCGAGAATCAGGACGCGGTGTGCGCGGCCCTGGCCTCGGCGCCGGTGGTGGCCCGGCTGAAGAGTCTCGACGTGTCCATGGGCGTACTCACCGACGAGGGCGCGGCGGCGCTGCTCTCGGGTCAGCCGCTCGGCCATCTCGACTCGCTCGACCTGCACTACAACTACCTGTCCGACGCGATGCGCGCGAAGTTCCGCGAGGTGCTCGAACCCGCGGGCGTGCGGCTGGATCTCGACTCCGACGACGCGGAAGAGGACAGCGACGACGAGGACGGCACCGTCTGGCGTTTCGTCTCCGTCGGAGAGTGACCGGTGTTCTCATCGGAGCCGCCGCCGCACCCGCCGCGCTGGGTGATCGTCGGCAACGGGGACAACCGCAGGGTCGCCATGTTCACCGAGGCGGCCCGTGCCGCGGGCGTCACGCACATCCGCCTGCTCGAATGGCGTGACGTGCTGCACGGCCGCGGGTGCGAATTCGATGACGACGAGATCGTCCGCCTGGATTCCCCCGGTGAGAACAACGAGGTCGACCGCCTGCTCCGCGACGCGCCCGAACCCACCCGCGTGGAGGGTTCGGGTCGCTGGTACCGGCGGTTCCTCGCGGCGGTGCGTACCCTGCGCGGCGGGTTCCGCCTCGACGATACCGAGGATCTCGCCGCGCTGTTCGACAAGCGGCGCAGTCACGCGCGGCTGGCGAAGGCCGGTGTGCCGGTGCCACATTCGCCGACTTCGGAGGGGCAGCCGCCGGTGCGCGGCTGGGTCGATGTCCGCGAGCGGCTGCGCGAGATGCCGCGCGTCTTCGTGAAACCGGCGCACGGGTCTTCCGCGTCGGGTGTGCTCGCGCTCGAATCCACCAGGGGCGGCCGGTTGCGGGCCACCACTTCGGTGGAGATCGCCCCCGACGGCGCGCTGCACAACTCCCTGCGCGTGCGCCGCTACACCGGCGAACGCGAGATCGCGGCCGTGATCGACCGCCTCGCTCCCGACGGACTGCACCTCGAACAGTGGATTCCGAAGGTCTCGCAGGCGGGCCGCTCCGCCGATCTGCGCGTGGTGGTGATCGGCGGACGCGCCACCCACGTGGTGGTCAGGACCAGTCGCGCCCCCTTGACGAATCTGCATCTCGGCGGCGCGCGCGGTGATCTGGAGGTCTTCCGCGCGGCCGTCGGCGAGCGCTGGTCGCGGGCGCTGTCGATCTGCGAGGAGGCCGCAGCGTGCTTCCCGTCGACATTGTGCGTCGGGGTCGACCTACTGCCCGCGGTCGGGTGGCGGCATTTCTTCGTCGGCGAGGTCAACGCGTTCGGGGATCTGCTGCCCCGGCTCACCGGCCTGCCCGAAGGCCCCGCCGCCGGACTCGACACCTACACCGCCCAGGTGATCGCCGCGACCAGCCGTTATCACAACGCGCGGCAATCGTTCTCGCGAGATCTCGTCGGCGCGCTGCGCGGAGCGCCGCTGTGACGGCCGCGGAGCCCGCGCTATCGGAACCGGATATGAACGCGGTCGTCGGGCGCGACGACCTGCTGCTGCTCACCCTCGACACGCTGCGCTACGACGTGGCGCGGGAGTCGGCGGCGGCGGGTCTGCTGCCGCATCTGACGGCCCGCCTACCCGGCGGCGTCTGGGAGAAACGCCACGCCCCCGGCAATTTCACCTACGCCTCCCACCACGCGATGTTCGCGGGCTTCCTGCCGACGCCCGCCGCGCCCGGTCCGCATCCGCGCCTGTTCGCGGCGCGTTTCGCGGGCAGTGAGAGCACCGCCGAACGCACCTTCGTCTTCGACGAGCCCGATCTGGTGACGGCGCTGGCCGCACGCGGCTACCACACCGCATGCATCGGCGGCGTCGGCTTCTTCAACAAGCGGGGCGCGCTGGGGAATGTGCTGCCCGGCCTTTTCGCCGAAAGTCATTGGGAGCCTGAATTCTCCGTGGCATCGCCGACCTCGTTCGAAGCGCAGGTCGCGTGCGCGGAACGAGTCGTGGCCGCCCTCGACGCCGACCGTCCGTTGTTCCTGTTCGTCAACGCCTCCGCGCTGCATCAACCCAACTGGTTCCACCTGCCCGGCGCGACCCGCGAAGCGGGCGACACCCGAACCACCCACGCCGCCGCGCTGGCCTACATCGATCGGCACGTCGGTCGCCTGTTCGACGTGATGCGTTCACGGCGGCGCTGTTTCGCCGTAGTCTGTTCCGATCACGGCACCGCGTACGGCGACGACGGCTACACCGGCCACCGACTCGGCCACGAATCCGTGTGGACGGTTCCCTACGGCCATTTCTTCCTGGAGCCGCCCGCATGACCCACACGATCACCGCGCCGCGCCCGTATCAGAACTACGTCTACGCCTACCCGCACAAGACGGCGTACCGCCCGTTCACGCCGCGCCCGCTGCTCGCCGACCTGTGGGCGGGCGAATCGCGCCGTGCGCTCTCGCTGTACCTGCACATTCCGTTCTGCGAGGTCAGATGCGGTTTCTGTAATCTGTTCACGCGCGTCGGCGCACCGGACGGGCTCACCGGCCGCTACCTGGACGCGCTGACCCGCCAGGCCGAGGCGGTGCGCGCCGCCCTCGGCGACGCGCGACCGCCGCATTTCGCCACCGCCGCGTTCGGCGGCGGCACCCCGACCTTCCTCGAAGCCGGTGAACTGTCCCGGCTCTGCGATATCGCCGAACGCGTGATGGGCGCCGACCTGCGCGCCATCCCCCTGTCGGTGGAGGCATCGCCGAGCACCGCCACCGCCGACCGTCTCCGCGTCCTGGCCGAGCGCGGCGCAACCAGGCTGAGCCTCGGCGTGCAGAGCTTCCTGGACCGAGAGGCGCGCGCAGCCGTGCGCCCGCAACGCCGCGCCGACGTCGAAGCCGCGCTCGGCCGTGTTCGCGACGCGGGCATTCCGGTCCTGAACATCGACCTCATCTACGGCATCAACGACCAGACCGCCGCGACCTGGCGGCAATCCCTGGACGCCGCGCTGGCCTGGAAACCCGAGGAGATCTACCTCTACCCGCTCTACGTTCGACCACTGACCGGACTCGACCGCAACACCGACCCCATCGCGGCCGAACGCGAATGGGACGGACAACGGCTGCGCCGCTA
The DNA here is from genome assembly GCF_015674855.1 of Nocardia bovistercoris. GTDB lineage: Bacteria > Actinomycetota > Actinomycetes > Mycobacteriales > Mycobacteriaceae > Nocardia > Nocardia bovistercoris. The sequence continues at coordinate 670,269 of NZ_JADMLG010000002.1, forward strand.
CGCCGAGGGCCGCGATCACCTGCTCGCGGCGGGCTACGAGCAGGTATCCATGCGCATGTTCCGCCGCCTCGACGCGCCGCCGCAGGGTCCCGACGACTACGCCTGCCAAACCGACGGCATGATCGGCCTCGGCTGCGGCGCCCGTTCCTACACCTCGGGCGCGCACTACTCCTTCGACTACGCCGTCGCCCCGCGCGAAGTCCGCACGATCATCGACACTTACACGGCTACAACAGATTTCACCCGCGCTGTCTGCGGACGAGTGATCGACGGCGACGAGGCCGAACGCCGCTACCTCCTGCAATCCCTGCTGCAAGCCGAGGGTTTCGCGATCGCCGACTACCAGCTGCGTTTCGGCCGCCAACCGCGCGACGCGTTCCCCGCCGAACTCGACGCACTCGCCGAACGCGGCTGGCTCACCGACCCGGATTCACACCAATTGCGTTTGAGCCCCGAAGGTTTGGCGTATTCGGATGCCATCGGCCCCGAATTCTTCTCCCCCGACGTCCGCGCCGCCATGGCCGCCTACGAACATCGCTGAGCCGCCGTGGATCTCACCATTCTCTACCGCGGCCCCCTCGCCTCCTGCGACTACGACTGCCCGTACTGCCCGTTCGCGAAACGCCGCGACTCCACCGCCCAATTGCGTACCGACCGCGCCGCCCTCGAACGATTCACCGCGTGGGCTGCCGCGCAGACCGACGACCGCCTATCGATCCTGTTCACCCCGTGGGGCGAAGGCCTGGTGCGCTCCTGGTATCGCCGCGCCCTCGTCGAGTTGTCGCACCATCCGCACGTCGACCGCGTCGCCATCCAAACCAACCTGAGCTGCCGCACCGACTGGCTCACCACCGCCGACCTCGACACCGTCGCCCTCTGGTGCACCTACCACCCCGACCAGACCCCCTATGACCGTTTCCTCACCAAAACCGCCGACCTCGCCGCGAAAGGCGTCCGCTTCAGCGTCGGAATAGTGGGCCTACCAAATCATCTCGACCACGCCCGCCGCCTGCGCGCTGATCTCCCCGCCCATGTCTACCTGTGGGTCAACGCCGCCGAAGGCCACACCTACACCGACGCCTCCGCAGCCGACTGGACCGCCATCGACCCCCTGTTCCCGTACAGCCGCCACCCCCACCCCTCGGCAGGACTCCCCTGCCGCACCGGTTCCTCGGTGATCTCGGTGGACGGCGAAGGCACCGTCCGCCGCTGCCATTTCGTACCGACCCCCCTCGGCAACCTCTACGACAACTCCTACCGCCGCGCCCTGACCTCCCGCCCCTGCCCCCTCACCACCTGCGACTGCCACATAGGCTACGTCCACCTCGAATCTCTCCCCCTCTACGATGTCTTCGCGGGCGGCGTCCTCGAACGCATCCCCCGAACCACCGAGCCCGCCATCCGAAAGCGCAAGCCACACGCATTGCCGCTCAGTGCATCTCCAACCACAACCGCCCCGCGAACGCACCGCGCTCCGCCGCCTTCACCGCGGCCGCATCCCGAACGTCCTCGAGCGTGAACCCATAATACGAAGCAACCGCCGTCAACACCTCGAGCACATCCGCCGCTTCCTCGAGCCGCTCCTCCCGAGTGCAGGCCGCCCGCAACTCCTCTACCTCCTCCACCATCTTCTCGTGCAAGGCCACCTCGTATTCGTCCGCATCCAGAACCCGCACCCCGGGAGTCCCACCACTCGCCCGAATAATCCCCGGAATCCCATCCCTGACAAGTTTTCCCACCACACCGCTGTCGCGCTCCATACCCCGATCATGCCGAACCGCATGATCGGCCGCGTTGGGATGCCTCGGTCTGTTCCGGACAAGATGGTCGCTGATCATGGTTCACGGAAGACCTTTCACCCGCGCTTCGACAACCCGCTGCCCGGCACGGAACACGGCGAGGTCGAGTACGAACTACACCGAACAGCATGGATGACGTCGGAGTCATCGCAAGTCCTCCCCTGAGGACCGACCGCTGCCTGCGCCGGTCGTGGCGCCGGCAATCTTCTGGCCCGAACGCATTCCACCCGAGCGCGGGGTCGAGGCGATACGGCAGCGAATCGAGGTCGAGGATGACCCTTGTCCGCGCTCTAGCTGCGCACAGGGGCCGCGGCGATGCCGGGGCGGGTGGGCGTCGACACCCCTGATTTGCCCTTGAAATACCGATTTACCTGCGGTTTTGTGGTGCCCCCAGTCGGATTCGAACCGACACTTGGCGGATTTTAAGTCCGCTGCCTCTGCCAATTGGGCTATAGGGGCGTGCCGGTCAGCCTACCGACTCGTACGGCTGTACCGGAATCCCGATAGGCACCGGCGGGTCGAAACGGCGGCTCGGGTCAATCGTCGGTTCCGGTGGATCTTCGGAGGTCAACGCGGACAAAGGGTTCGAACGGGGCGCCGGAGCGGGGCCGGGTGGGCGGCCGGTCGGGAGGGGCCGCCAGGGGAGGTGACAGGGAGGGCCGCATGCGGGAGGGCTCGGAGCGGGCGGGGCGGATGTTCGTGGCGATTCACACGGAGGCGGGCAGGACCGCGCCACGCCCGGGGGCGGCCGAAGCCGGAAAGGACACTTCCGCTACCCGAGAAGTGGATAGTTTCGGCTACTATCTAGCAACCATTGTGATCGGTGGTTGGATCCGGTGCGGGTCACGGCAGCGGAGGGGACTGCCGTGACCCGGACCGCGCGTCCTGGGACTTGCCGAGCACGGAATGCCTGCGGCTGTAGGTGAAATACACCGCGAAGCCGAGCACCATCCACACCAGGAAACGCAGCCACGTCTCCACCGAGAGATTGAGCATCAACCACAGGCAGGCGAGGACGCCGAGGATCGGGATCAGCGGGACGAGCGGAACGCGGAAACCGCGGGGCAGGTCGGGGCGGGTACGGCGCAGAATGATCACGCCGATGGAAACCAGTACGAAGGCGAACAGCGTGCCGATGTTGACCATTTCCTCGAGGGTGCCGAAGTCCACGAATCCGGCCAGTAGCGCGCAGCACACGCCTACGAACACCGTGAGACGGACCGGCGTGCCCTTGGCGCCGGTGCGGGCGAGGCCGCGCGGCAGCAGCCCGTCGCGCGCCATCGCGAACAGGACGCGGGTCTGGCCTAGGTAGAGCACCATCACCACCGTGGTCAGGCCGGCCAGCGCGCCGATGGAGATGATGTTCTTCGCCCAGTCCGCGCCGTTCAGGGCGAAGGCGGTCGCCAGGGTCGCGTCCTCGCCCGCGAGTTCGGTGTAGGGCACCATGCCGGTGAGCACCAGCGAGACCGCCACGTAGAGGACCGTCACAATGAGCAGTGATCCGATGATGCCGCGCGGCACATTGCGCTGCGGATCCTTCGTCTCCTCCGCGGTGGTCGCGACCACGTCGAATCCGATGAACGCGAAGAACACCAGGCTGGCTGCGGCGAGCAGGCCGTACCAGCCGAAGGTGCTGTGCCCGGCGCCGGTCAGGAAGGAGAACAGGGACTGGTGGATGCCCTCGTCGGCGGCGCCCTCCTGCGACGGCGGCACATACGGGCTCAGATTCGCGCTGTCGAAATACTTCAGCCCGACCACGAGGACGACCGCGATCACGGCGAGTTTGATGGCGACCGCGATGGCCGAGACCCGCGAGGAGATCTTGGTGCCGATGGCGAGCAGCACACCGAGCACGGTCAACAGCAGGACCGCGCCCCAGTCGAAGGTGACGCCGCCGATGTCGACCACGGCCGCGCCGCGTCCCATCACATCGCCCAGATACTGCGACCAGCCCTTCGCCACGACCGAGGCCGCGAGCGCGAATTCCAGGATCAGGTCCCAGCCGATGATCCAGGCCGCGAGCTCGCCGAAGGTCGCGTAGGAGTAGGTGTAGGCGCTACCCGCGACGGGGACGGTCGAGGCGAACTCCGCGTAGCACAGCGCGGTCAGGCCGCAGGCGATGGCGGCGAAGACGAAGGCCAGCGACACCGAAGGACCGGCGACATTGCCCGCGGTGCGCGCAGTGAGAGTGAAGATGCCCGCGCCGACGACGACGGCGACGCCGAAGATCGTCAGATCCCAGGCGGTCAAATCCTTGCGGAGTTTGGAATCCGGATCGTCGGTATCGCGAATGGACTGTTCCACCGATTTCGTGCGGAACAATCCGCGTCGGCCGAACGAGTTCGAGATCGCCACGTTCCACTCCTTCGCTCTCCGGATTCCGCCACCGGGACCACTCGGTGGATTCCCGCCGTGAACCGACTTACCCACAGCGCGGGTCCCGGAACAATCGCATCGGCACCGATCACCGCGAGCCCTCGGCGCGCCGGGCAGGCGCCACGAAACGACGGCGCCCGCCACGACACCGACATACGGGGCCGACCGCTCGGCGCGACGGGAATTCCCGGCATCTCGCGACCGCGCGTGTCCCGATCTCGAGCAGCCGACCGGTTGTCCACCCGGCCCCGCTCCTGTCGCCGACGCGATTCAGCCTGCCAATCAATGCGACCGGCGTACTCCCGCTCGAGGCCGAAGTCCACCATCGGTAATCGTCCTGATACAGGACGTCGAAGAAGGGCCGCTCGGCGGAACTCCACCTCGGACAGATTCGCCGACCCGATCGAATGACCGAACAGTGCCCGCCCGGCTATCGGACCGTCGGTGACCGCCTCGTTGGACATCCCCCGACAGTGACACAGAGAGCAATCTGTCGGCGAACAACCCGCCGGGAGTCAGCGACCGATCGGCCCGATGAACGGCAGCACCACGGCGCAGGTCGGCGCGCCCGCGCGCGCGGGATCGAGGGTGTCGAGCACCGCGCGCACGGCGACCGGGTCCGCGGTCAGTTCGTAGTGCTCGGTGTAGTCGGTCGAGCACAGGTCCTGCAGGACGATATTGCGCACATTCGGACCCTCGAGCATGCCGGTGGTGTACGGGGTGGCGATTTCGTCGTAGCGGCTGACGACGGTGGTGAAGCGGATGGCGGGGGCGATGGCCGGATCGGGGTTCAGGGTGCGCAGGAACGGCGAGCCCCAGGACATCTGGCAGGGGCCGCAGGTGCTGTTGAGCAGGGCTTCGAGGTCCGAGCCCGCCACCAGTCCGGCGAACATGGATTGCAGGCCGCTGAGTGTGGTGCCGTGCAGCGGGGCGGCCATCGCGACGTAGTCGTCGATCTTCGGGATGCCGCCGAGATGGTTCAGGTAGTAGAACGGCACCGCGCCGCCCATGGAGTGGCCGACGATGTCCACCTTGGCCGCACCGGTGGCGGCGAGCACCCGGTCGATGAACGCGCCGATCTGGGCCGCGCTTTCCTCGACGGGGGTGATCGCGCCGATGGGGCCGAGCGGGCCGGTGCCGTACGTGGCGGTGAAGACGCAGAATCCGGCCGCGTTCAGCACCGGCGCGAGAGTGTTCCAGGTGATGGTGTCGTTGCTCAGTCCGTGCAGCAGCACCACCGGTTCCGGATGCGCGGCGCTCGGGCGGCATGACCAGTCGTTGGCGCCGGGCGGCGGGGTGCTCGGCGCCGTCAACTGGGCGGCGACGCCGCCGAAGTAGCTGTAGGACGGCGGCGGGGCGGGGGGATCGGCGACGGCGACCCCGGTCGGGAGCCCGACCGAAAGGGCGAGGGCGGCACAGAGTCCGACCAGACGCTTCGACCAGCGCGGCATGATTCTCCTCATCGGATGTCCGTGGGCCGGCGCTCTCGACGAAAGCTATGACCGACCGGCCGGTCACAGCGTAGCCTCGGTGTGCCGCTACGCCAAGTGATCGGGGAAGATGAACCATGCCCAAACCCGCCGAACCCGGCCGAAACGCCCTCATGACCGCAGGCGCCCGCGTCGCCGAGGACCGGGGCTTACGCGGCCTGTCGATCAACGCGGTGGTCGAGGCCGCGGGCATGGCAAAGGGCACCTTCTACCACCATTTCCCGGACCGGCGCAGCTACGTGATCGCGCTGCACCGCCGCTACCACGACACCCTCGCCGACACCATCGGCGCGCGGATCGCCGACCTCCCGCCCGGCGCGGGGCGCGTGGAAGTCGGCGTCACCGCCTACCTCGACGCCTGCCTCGCCACCCGAGGCACCAAAGCCTTTCTCGCGCAATCACGCACCGACACCGACCTGCTCGACGAAGTGCACGCTCGCAATCGACAGACCGCGAGCGTCATCGAACCCGACCTGGCCGCGATGGGGTGGAGCGATCCGCAGGCTGTCGCGCATCTGCTGGTCGCGATGGTCGCCGAGATCGCGCTCACCGAACTGTACGGCGAAGGACCGCGCGCCGACCTGCGCGCCGCCGTCACCGCGCTGATCGAACGCGCGCACTGACCAGTGCCGGCGCTCGGCCGCCGGTGCGTCGACTCAGGCTATCGATAGGGCGATGCCGTCGAGGATGTCGTGCTCGCTCACGATCAGCGCCGAAATCCCCGCGCGCTGGGACAATTCGTAGGCGAGCACCTCGGCGATGACGGCGCCGCCGCCGATCACGTCGACCCGCCCCGGATGCACCGGGCCGAGCGCCGCGCGCTGATCGTGGTCCATCGCGAGCAGCTTGTCGCCGACCTCGCGCACCTGGTCGAGGGTCAGGCTCGTCAGATGCACACGCTCGGAATCGTATTCGGGCAGATCAAGGGCGACCGCCGCGAGCGTCGTCATGGTGCCCGCGACGCCGACCCAGGTGTGCGCGCCCTCCACGGGAACCTTCGCGAACGCCTCCGTCAGTCGTTCGGTGGCGAATTCCCGTGCGGCCGCGATCTGTTCGGCGGTCGGCGGGTTGCCCGGCATACAGCGCTCGGTGATGCGCACGCAGCCGATGTCGGCGGAATAGGCGGCGCGGACGCCGTCGGCATCGCCGAAGACCAATTCGGTGGAGCCGCCGCCGAGGTCGACCACGACGAAAGGACCCGCCGCACTGTCCAATTCACCGATGGCGCCGGTGAACGACAGGCGGGCCTCCTCGTCGCCGGTGATCACTTCCGCCTCCGCGCCCGGCACGACGGCGCCGAGCTCCGCGCGGGCCATTCCGAAGAAATCCGCGCGGTTGGCGGCATCGCGGGTGGCGGAGGTGGCGACCATGCGCACCTTGTCGACCCCCGCCTCGCGCATCAGCACCGCGTAATCGGCGAGCGCGACGCGGGTGCGTTCGATCGCCTCCGGCGCGAGCGACCCGGTGGCGTCGACGCCCTGGCCGAGACGGACGATCCGCATCTCGCGGTGCACATCGACGAGGGTGCCGTCGGGCTTGACATCCGCGATCAGCAGTCGAATCGAATTGGTACCGCAGTCGACCGCCGCGACCCGGTGCCCGGTGTCCGCCGATTCGCTCATGAGTGTTCCTTCGTCCGTTCGTAGGTCGGCCAGTCCGCCGGAATCGCGGTGCCGCGCAGTCCGTGCTCGGCGGCGAGCGCCACCGACTCGTCACCGAACGGGTTGACGCCGGGGCCCTTCGCGAGGGCGTGCGCGATCAACACGTGCAGGCACTTCACCCGCTCCGGCATGCCGCCGCCGGTGAATTCGGTACCGAGGGACTCGATCTCGTCGCGTTCGGCGAGATAGCTCTCGTGCGCGGCGCGATAGGACGCCGCCAGCTCGGCATCGGCGGAAAGGCGTTCGGTCATCTCGCGCATGACACCCGCCGACTCCTGACGGCTCGCCTCCGCGGTCAGTCGCGGGTCGGTCAGGTAGTACAGGGTCGGGAAGGGGGTGCCGTCCGGTAACCGCGGCGCCGTCTTCACCACCGCGGGCAGCCCGTCCGGAGTCCGGTAGGCCACCGCGAGCACACCGCGCGGGGCGCGGCCGAGCTGCTCGGCGATGATCTCGAGGTCGCGGTCGTTCGGTGCGGTCACCTGGGTCCTTCCCGGGCGGGCGCGGGCGTCGGTTCGGCCTGCGCGGTTGGCTGGGGTTGGGAGATCGTCTCCCACAATTCGGTGTACCAGGGATCGGGCGGCTTGGACTGGGTCGGCGCGGCCGGGCGCGGCGGCGCCTCGATTCCGGGAACCTGCACGATATACGGCGTCTCGCCCGGCATCACGAGCCGCAGTCGATCGCGGGCCTCCGCGCGGATGAACGCCGGATCCTGCTGCTGCGCACGCCGATCGCGCAACCGCGCGACATCGGATTCCAACTCGCGGCGCTGCTGGGCCAGTTCCGCGGCCTCGGCGCGCTGGGCGAAATAGGTGCGCATCGGAACCGCGAGGGTCAACGCCAACGCGCACACCACAACCGCGAGAATGACCGCCTTGCCGGTGGACAGCCCGAGGATCGTCTTGTCGTAGCGGTCACCGGATCGGCGCGCCGGGATCTTGCGTGGCGCGGCAACCCGGTCGCCCTCGCCGCGGCGGCGCGCGGCCCGCTTGGCCGCCGCCGGTCTGGCAGCGGTCTCGGTATCGGCGCCCGCTCGCGGACGCGACCCCGCGAAGCGCGTGGTGCGCCGCTCGCCGCGTCCGGTCGGGCCGGCGCCACGCGCGCGACGCTCCGTCATGGCGCCCCCCGGAACTCGGTGCGCGCGGAGCAGGCACGGCGGCTGAGGCCGCCGCGAATCCGGTTGTCCGCGCGCACCGTCTGTCTCACCCCTCGAACGCGAAACGCGGGAACGCGACGTCCCCGGCATACCGGGCGGAATCGCCCAGCGCGTCCTCGATGCGCAGCAGCTGGTTGTACTTGGCGACGCGCTCGCTGCGTGCGGGCGCACCCGTCTTGATCTGACCGCTGCCGACCGCGACGGCGAGATCGGCGATGGTGGTGTCCTCGGTCTCGCCGGAGCGGTGCGACATCATCGTCTTGTAGCCGTTGCGATGCGCGAGTTCGACCGCGTCCAAGGTCTCGGTGAGCGTGCCGATCTGGTTCACCTTCACCAGCAACGCATTGGCCGCGCCCTTGGCGATGCCCTCCTCGAGACGCTCGGGGTTGGTGACGAACAGGTCGTCGCCGACGAGCTGGACCTTGTCGCCGATCTGGTCGGTGAGCGCGACCCAGCCGTCCCAATCGTCCTCCGACAGCGGATCCTCGATGGACACCAGCGGGTACGCGGCGATCAAGTCGGCGTAGAACTGGGCCATCTCGGCGGCCGTGCGGTCGCTGCCCTCGAATTTGTAACCGCTTCCCGCCGAATAGAATTCGGTGGCCGCGACATCCAGCGCCAGTGCGACGTCGGTGCCGAGTTTCAGACCGGTCTTGTCGATGGCGACGCTGATCAGATCCAGCGCCTCCTTGGTGCCCGCCACGTCGGGGGCGAAACCGCCCTCGTCGCCGAGGCCGGTGGCGAGGCCCTTGGACTTCAGCACCGACTTCAGGGAGTGGTAGACCTCCGCGCCCCAGCGCAGCGACTCCTTGAACGTCGGGGCGCCGATCGGCGCGACCATGAATTCCTGCACGTCGACGCCGGTGTCGGCGTGCGCGCCGCCGTTGAGGATGTTCATCATCGGCACCGGGAGCACATGGGCGTTCGGACCGCCGAGGTAGCGGAACAGTTCGAGTCCCGAGGACTCGGCCGCCGCCCGCGCCACCGCGAGCGAGACGCCGAGCAGGGCGTTCGCGCCGAGGCGGGACTTGTCGGGGGTGCCGTCCAGATCCAGCAGGACCTGGTCGACGGTGCGCTGCTCGACGGCGTCGAGTCCGATGACGGCGGGCGCGATCTCGTCGAGGACGCCCTCGACGGCCTTCTGCACACCTTTACCCAGGTAGCGGTCGCCGCCGTCGCGGAGTTCCACGGCCTCGTGCTCACCGGTGGAGGCACCGGAGGGCACGGCCGCCCTGGTCAAGGTGCCGTCGTCGAGGGCGATCTCGACCTCGACAGTGGGGTTGCCGCGAGAATCCAGGATCTCGCGAGCTCCGACCTGCTCGATGATGGCCACGAAAACGACACTCCTTCGCTGCTGGCACGGTGGGTCTCACGGGCATGGGCCGTGCGCTGCCGAGCCTATCGCAGGACAGCGCGGCTCTCAGGGTCCGGCACGGTGGGCTCGGCCCGAGCGCGGTACGCACGCCGATCACACTCGGCGGCCGACGCTGTAGGCGGCCGCGCGGTCGCGGACGGTCAGCAGATAGACCGTCGACTGGTTGTAGGTCAGCAGCGCCTTCTGCCATCCGCGTTCTGAGGTGAGGTCGCCGCCGCTCGCGCACAGGTATCTGGCCGCCGTCAGCGCCGCGTCGTCGATGTTCTGCGGGTCGGCCACGCCGTCACCGTTGGCGTCGACGCCCCAGCGTTTCCAGGTCTCGGGGATGAATTGCAGCGGGCCGACGGCGCGGTCGTATACGGGGTCGCCGTCGAGTACGCCGCGATCGGTGTCGCGGATCAGCGCGACACCCGGTGCGCCGTCGAGCGGGATGCCGATGATCGGCGGGCGGACGAATCCGTCGTCGCCCAGATCGGAATCGCCGTGGGTACCGTGCCTGCTCTCGACGCTGGCGATCCCGGCGATGGTGGTCCAGGCGATTCCGCACCCCGGCACGGATCGCCCCATGATCGCCGCCGCGTAGCCGTAGGCCTCCAGCGCCACCGAGGAGATGCCGGTACTCGACTGCTCGCCCGCCCAGCCGCGCAACTGCACCGAAGTGCGCCCGGGACCGTCGAGATCGATGGCGGGCAAGGCCGCGCCGGGCCCGGGCGGGATGCCCTCCGGGATCGGCGGCAGCGGCGGACCGCTACCGCACGCCGCCACGAGCACCGCGCTCACCAGGGCGGCGGCAAGGGCGACGCGCTTCATCCACAACACAACTCCATCATCCGGATTCGGCGCGGTACCCGCCGGGCGAGCGCGCGCCGACACCGGGTGGCCCGCCCGCGGCCCGCGCACGCGAGCACGACGTGACAACACGCGTGATGCCATGGTGTTCCCCCCTGGTCGGCGGCTCCGTCGGCCGTGACACCGACTCTAGATGGTGTCGAAGGGGTCGCCGTGAGTTGTCCACAGGCCGAGAAGTTGTCCACAGAGCTAACGGAGCATCTTGCGGGTCGCCGCGTGACCAGGATCGGCGAGGATGGCGGCGGTCGCGCCAGATTCGACCACCCGGCCGCCGTCCAGCACGAGCACCTCCGCACAGTGCTCGGCGACCACACCCATGTCGTGCGAGATCACCAACAGCGCGAGACCGCGCTCGGCTCGCAGCCCGTCGAGCAGAGCCATGATCGACGCGGCGGTCGCGCGATCGAGCGCGGAGGTGATCTCATCGCAGACGAGCACGGCGGGATCGGCCGCCAACGCCCTTGCCAGCGCCACCCGCTGCCGCTGCCCGCCGGAAAGTTGCTGCGGATAACGTTCGGCCAGCACCGAACTCAACTCGACCGCGTCGAGCAGTTCGCCGACCCGCCGCGCCACCTGCCCACGCGAAATGCCGCCGACCCGCCGCAACGGCCGCGCCAAGGTCTGCGCCACGGTGCGCCGAGGATTCAGAGCGGACAGCGGATTCTGTGTGACGAGCCGAATACCGCCACCGCCGTGACCGTTCCGGTGCACCGCCCCGACCGGCAACGCCACGCCGCGCAAACGCAGACTGCCCGAAGCCGCGCGGTGCAGCCCGGCGACCACCCGCGCCAACGTGGTCTTACCGGCCCCCGACACCCCGACCACCGCCAACGCCGACCCCGCACGCACATCGAGGTCGACACCATCGAGCACGGCGCTCCCACCGACCGACGCGCGAATCCCACGCGCCACGAGCGCCATGTCCGCCGTCACCGCCTCCGACCGCCCCCGAGTCGAGACCAGCGCGAATTTCGCCCCGACACCCGCGATGGCACCGCCGCCGATCACCGGCACCGCCTCGGCGCCCGCGGTCTCCACCCCCGCCCCACGCGCACCGCAATGCGACGCCCCGGCCGACTCGGGAGCGGACGTGCGGGCCGTCACCGCCGATTCACGGGCACCCACCGAGGCCGTACCGCCCGTGACACGCGCCGAGTCCGGCCTGGCGGACGCGAATTCGGCCACCGACGACGGCGCGCTCGCACCGCTACCCACCGCCGACCTTGCTTCCGAACACCGGACCGGGAGCCGCGCGTGCCCCCCACACAACTCGACCGCCGATATCGTATTCGCCTCGTGCCGTGCGGATTCGGGCTTGAGGTCGATCACCCGGTCCGCGATGGCGTGGATGGCGCCGGTGTCGTGACCGGACAGGAGTACCGCGATATCGCGCCGCATGGCGATATCGCGGAGTAGTTGGGCGATCTCGGTGCGTAGCGCGCCGTGCAGGCCCGCCAGCGGCTCGTCGAGTACCAGGACCTCGGTGTGTCGCAGCAGGGCGCGTGCCAGGGCGACTCGGCGCTGCTGTCCGCCCGACAGTTGCGCGGGGCGGCGGTCGAGTATTTCATCGGAAAGTCCAACCAGGTCGAGTGTTTCGCGCAGCGCGGAGGCGGATCGGTCGCGCGCGAGTTCGGCGAGTACGGTGCGGACTCGCATCGTTGGCGGCAAGGTCGAACCCGGATCTTGCGGGAGATAGGCGATCCGGTCGCGGCGCAACCGCCGCAGGGTTCGTTGGTCCAGGGCGAAGACGTTGTCACCGGCGACCTGAACGCATCCGTCGGACCGGATCGCTCCTTCGGGCAGATGCCCGAGTAGCGCGCGCATGAGGGTCGTCTTCCCGGATCCGGACGGACCGGTCAGCGCGGTCACGGTGCCGGTCCGCATGGTGAAAGTGACCGGTCCCAGCAGTTTTCGCGCCCCGGGTCCCCGCACCACGAGTCCCGAGACCACCACGGCAGCGGACTCGTCGCGTCGCGTCGGATCAGCCGTGTGACGCGAATCCGGCAGGCGCCCGACGCTGTTCCCGACCGGAACGACGACATCATCGAGACCGACGGAATCGGCTCGCCCGGTATCCACCGACGCGGGAAGGTCGGCGCGCACCCGACCCAGCCGCGTCGCCGCCAGATTCACGCTGACGGCGACCACGGCGATAGCGAGCCCCGGCGCCACCACCGAACACGGGTTCAGCAGGATCCCGGAGGAGTTCTCCCGCACCATGACCGCCCAGTTCGTGTCGCCGATCCCGGCGGGCAGCGCCAGGAAGGACGCGGTCGCGGCCAGATAGATCCCGACCACGAACCGCAGTCCGAGTTGCGCGGCGATGATCTCGCGCAGATTCGGCAGCACCTCCCGCAGAACCAGATACGGCAGCCCTTCACCGCTCGCACGGGCGCATTCGACATAGCCACTGGCCGCGACACCAGCGGCAGAGGCAGCGAAAACTTTTGCGCAATAGGGTGTCCCGAAGACCAGAGCCACGAGGATCAGCCCGTACACCCCGCCGCTCGGCCACCCGGTGAGTATCAGCAGCACACCGAGCACGACGGGCACGAGAATCACGAAATCGCCTGCGGTCTCGATGATCGCGCCGACACGGGGCCGCAGCGCCGCCGTCGCGCCGAGCACCGCGGACACAGTGGTGACGAGGACGGCGACCACCGCCGCCAGAAGCAGCAGTCCCCCACCGCCGCAGAGCAATCCGCTGAGCACATCGCGACCGAGGCGGTCGGTGCCGAGCCAACTGTCCGCATGCGGCCGCGCGAAAGGCATACCCACCGGACGCTCCACGGAATACGGCGCGACCCACGGACCGATGACGGCGAAGAGGATCACCGCCGCCGCGGGCAGTGCGGTCACGGTCGATCCGAGCGCGCGCCGCGTCTTCATCCCTGTCCCCGCAAGGAATACGCGCGAGCGGCATCGGATACCGCGAGCACCAGCATGACCACGATGCCGCTCAGCGCGACCACCGCGGCGACCACGGAGGTGTCGCGATCGGCGACCGATCCAGCGAGCAACGCGCCGAGTCCCCGGAAATTGAACAGGGTTTCGACCACAACGGAACCGCCGAGCACCATGCCGACGGTGGTGGCGAAGCTGGCCACGATGGTCGGCAGCGCGGAGGGCAGCACGTGGCGCACGAGCACCGAACGGGTCGCGATCCCCTCCAGCACCGCGTTCTCCACGTGCGGCGCCCTTGCGGCGTCGGCGAGGGCGGCGCGCACCACCCTGGTGTTCCACCCGATGTGCGGGAGGGCAAGGGCGAGCACCGGCAGCACGAACATGTCGGGGCGGACGGGAAATCCGGAGCGGCCGGTCACGGTCACGGCGGGCAGCAGTCCGAGCGCGAGCGCGAAGATCGCGACGAGCAGGGTCGCGACCACGAATTCCGGGACGGCAGCGGCGGTCGTGGTCGCGGGTTCCAGGATCCGGGTGAGCACGCCGCGCCCGCGAGGCCGCCGCGCGCCGACCGAAGCAGCGGAAGCCGCCCACCATGCGCCGAGGATCAGCGAGGCGAACACGGTGAGGGCCAGCGCGATACCGCCGAGCAGCAGGGTCGGCGGGAAGGTCTCGGCCAGCAGTTCGTTGATCGAGCGACCGCGCGCGGTGCTGCCGAAATCACCGGTGACCACGCCGCCGATCCAGTCGAGGAAGCGCTGCGCCAGTGGCCGATCCAGGCCGAGCCGGTGCTCCTCGGCCGCGATGCGCTCCGGGGTCGCATCGCGTCCGAGCACGGCTTCGGCGGTGCTGCCCGGCAGCAGGTCGACGGCGACGAACACCGTCGCCAGGAGTGCGACCAGCAGCAGCACTCGGCGTGCGAACAGGCGAAGGAAGGCGAGCACTACGACAACCAGGCCCGTTCCAACTGGACCCGCGCGAAGCCGCCGAGCGTCGGCAGGCCGTTCACCCGGGATGAGGCGACATCGACCCCGTCGGCCATCCCCCACACCAGGTAGCCGCCACGTTCGTACTGGATGCGCTGCACGTCCGCGGTGGCGGCGCGGTAGGCGGCGTCGTCTCCCGCCGCGAGTGCCCGTGCCGTCGCCGCGTCGAATTCCGGGTCGGCGAACGCTGTTTCGTTGCGGTTGGAGCCCGAGGACATGAGTTTCTCGGCGAAGAACAACGTGGAATCGTTGGTGCCCCATGACACCGTGTAGAACGGTGCGCGCAACCAGGTCTGGTCGTAGAAGGCGTTGGCGTCCTGCGCCGCGACTTCCACCTTCAGCCCGATGTCGGCGAGCTGGGTCGCGATGACCTTCGCCGACTCCACCTCGCCCGGCGCCTCGGCCTTGGTGTGCAGCTGGTAGCCGCGCGCGGTGTCGAATCCGGCTTCGCGCAGCAGGGTTCGCGCGCGATCGGGGTCGCGGGTGCGCTGGGCGAGCGCGGTGTCGTAGCCGGGGTCGGCGGTGCCGAGGATGTCGTTGGCGACCGTGCCGTAGCCCGAGTGCACCTGATTCACCAGCGCGTTCCGGTCGACGCCGAGCCGAACCGCGGTGCGCACCCTCGGATCGGCGAAAGGGCCGTCGGCGGTGCGCATGGCGACGCCGAGCATGGTGTCGTCGCCGCGCCGCACGACTCGCAGGTCGGGGCGGCCCTCGGCGGTGCGCCCGCCGATCGCGCCGACATTGGAGGCCAGGTCGATCTGGCCGCCGAGGATCGCGTTCCCCAGTGCGGTAACGCTTTCGAACAGGCTGACCTCGATGGCGTCCAGATGCGGTGCGCCGCCGTGCCAGCGGTCGTTGCGCACCAGGGTGGCGTTGCCGCCACGATAGGACTCCAGGCGGAAGGGGCCGGTGCCGATGCCCGCGGTGAAGTCGGTGGTGTCCTTCGGGACCGTGAAGCTCATCAGCCGGACCGACAGCGGCAGCTGGGTATTGGGCGCGGACGTCGTGAGCACCACGCGGTCGGGACCGTCGGACGTGATATCCGACTCAGCGACAGGCATTTTGGACACACCGCCGACCGAGCGCAACCTGCGCAGCGACCAGACGACATCCTCCGAGGTCACAGGCGCTCCGGTGTGGAACGCGGCGCCTTCGGCGATGGTGAAACTCCAGCGTCGGCGGGTACTGTCGGACTCCCATTTGCCGGCGAGTCGCGGTACGACGTTCGGATCGGCGCCCGGCACCGTGAGCGCATCGTAGACGAGTGCGGTGATGAGGAAGTCGCTGTCGTTGCTCAGGTTCGCGTGCGGGTCCCGCTGGGTGCGTGCCGCACTGCCGAGCGCACCGACCCGCAATGTACCGCCCGCGCGCGGTGACCCACCGGTGTCCGCGGAGTCCGAACACGCCGCTACCAGCGCTAGCGCACCAATTCCGAGTCCGCCGCGCAAGAACTGACGCCGGTCATATGTCATGGTGCCGCCCTCCTCGAAACACCCGTACCACCTCGACGAACCCGCCCGACAAGGTGAGGACAGGCTAGCCTGATTCCTTATCCGCCACGGCAAACCGACGGAATCGACCCCGACGCGCAGGTCCGAGGGCGGAACGCGCCTGCGTGGCGCGCCGCTCGGAATTCGGGCCGCGATACGGTATGCCATTGGTTAGCTATCGCCGGAGAACGCGACACGGGAACCACCTGGACGCACTCTCGAGGGTTTGACGACTCGCTTAGGTAAGCCTTGCTTAAGATGACAGGAAACGCTAACTTCGCAGATCGGATCGTCACCCACTTCTCGACCGATGCGAAGAAGGGATTCCTGGTGAAAAGCGTTCTCTCCGAACGTAAAACGCTTCACCCGATGGATATCGAGCGACGCGAACTGCCGCCCCGACTCGGGCAAGCGGTGCGTGCGCTCGCGCGCGAAATCTGCCGCGACCTGGATGCCGCAGCCGCGGACCCGGCGCGGCGCGCGCGCACCCTGACAGATCCCGCGCTCGTCGCGCACCTCGACGCGCGCGTCGACGAACTCCCGGCCGAGTTATCCCATCTGCTGCGCGCGCCATCGGGTTCGGCGGGCGCGGCCATCCTCAGCCGACTTCCGGTGACCGACACGGAATTCGGGCCGACACCGGCAACCTGGGGCGAGGCCGCGGCATGGGCGGGCGACCGGGAACTGCGCGCCGCGTCCTTCGAATTCGACATCGTCATGATGCTGCTCGGACGCTGCGCCGGTGAGCCTTTCGGCTGGCAAGGTCAACAGGGCGGCAGGCTGGTCAACAACATCCTGCCCTCCCACGGACACGAGGACGAACAATCCGGCGCGAGCAGCAAGACCCTGCTCGCCCCGCACAGCGAGGACGCGTTCCATCCGGCCCGTTCCCATCTGCTCATGCTGGCCTGCCTGCGCAATCCGGACCGCGTCGGCACCACCGTCTCCTCGGTGCGCCGCGTCGAACTCACCGGCGCGCAACTGCGGGTGCTCGGCGTTCCGACGCTGCCGATCCTGCCCGACGTGTCCTACGGCAGCGGCTACCAGCGCCACGACGCGCCGCCCGTTCCGACCGTGTGGAGCGAGAGCAGCTACGGCACAGCGGATCTGACCATTCGGTACGATCCGGCCTACACCCCGCTCGACGACGCCGATCCCGAATTCCGGTTCGCCTACGCCCGACTCGGCGCCGAATTGGAACGTGTTTGCGTCACAGCGGCGCTGGATCCCGGTGAGATCCTGCTGGTCGACAACGATGTGGCCGTGCACGGCCGCGTTCCCTTCACCGCTCGCTACGACGGCACCGACCGCTGGTTGAAACGAGTCAATATCCGACTGCCCGAACGCCGCCGCCGAGCGGCCGAAGCCGACGAGAATGGATACGGGCAACAAATCGTTGCTCCGTTCCGAGTCGGAACGGATCGGCAGGCGACCGGGGTGCACGCGACCCCGGCGGCGGGAGCAGGGCGGGACGGCACGACATATGAACGAGGATCCGTTGAACGCCCGTGACCGAGCCACGCCGCTGCGCGTGCTGAGCCGAAGCGACCTGGCCGACGTGCCCATCTCCCCCGCGGATGTGGTGCGCGCGGTGGAGGACGCCTACCTCGCCTTCGCGGCGGGGGAATCCGACAATCCGCGAAAACTCAGCGTCGCCAACCCGGACGGCTGGTCGGTGGCCTACGCGATGCTCGGCCGCGACGGCCGCAGGCGCGTGGTCGCCATGAAGACCTCCTACAAATTCGATCCGGGTCACGACCGCATCACCAAGCGCTACTACACCACCATCACCCTCTACGACGACACCACGGGCGCACCCATCGCGATGATGGACTGCGCCCGCGTCGGCGCGCTGCGCACACCGGCGGTCTCGGCGCTGCTGGTGCGCGAGACCATACGCCGCGGCGCGGAGAGCGTCCTGCTGATCGGCACCGGCACCCAGGGCAGGAACGCGCTGCCGCATCTGCTCGCCGCGAATCCGCAACTGCGCAAACTGATGGTGTACGGCACCCACCCCGAGGGCCTGGACGCGGTGCACCGCATCTTCGCCGAGCACTACCCGCACGCCATCCTCGAAACCGTGCCCGATCCGCGCGCGGCGGCCGCGACCGCCGACGTGGTGCTCGCGACCGCGGGGCCAGGCACCGAGGTCGCGCTCGAATCCGAGGATCTCGCACCGGGATCGGTCGCGGTGCTGGTCGGCTACGGGCTCGCGCCGTCCGCCCTTGTCGACGCCGACCGGGTCATCGCGACCAGCGCCGAGCAGATGCAGCTGACCGGCACCGACATGGCGGGGCCGGACGGCAAGCTGCGCGAGGTCGACGCCGAACTGCCGCAGATCCTGAGCCGCCGCGCGACCGGTCGCCGGTCGGAGGAGGAACGGATCTTCGTCTACAACAGCGGATTGGTACTCACCGATGTCGCGGTCGCGCACGCGTTGGCCGAACGGGCCATCGCCGAAGGGCGCGGCACGGAGGTCCCGCTGTGGGACTGACGGGTCCCGACCCCGTTCGGACCCGGTCGGATGTTTCGGGCGCACCGGGTTCCGCGGCGCCCGAACACATCTCCGAAGCCCATCCCGTGCGCGGCCCCGACGCCACACCGGCCCGCGCCCCGGACTCTTCGACCGACCGCGGGATCGCCGAGGCGCCGGGTCCGCTCTCCGACCCGGCATCCACACGCGCGGCAGCTGAGCGCGCCGCGAACACCGAATCCCAGTACGGTGCGAGGACCGCACCGGAGGGCGCCGTCGGCCGAGGGCGGATCAGCGCGACACCTTTGCCCGCCCATCGGGATTCGTGGGAACGTCGACTGCTAGACCATCCGGATCTGTTGGGCGATATCGCGTTCGCCATCGGCGGCCCTTTCCACCTCATGTACCCCGCGCGCGTCGAACGCAATATCCATGCCTTCCGCGCGGTCATGCGTGAGGCGGGGATCGCCGGTGTCGTCTACTACGGCAAGAAGGCGAACAAGTCGCCGTGCGTGACGCGGGCGTGCGCGAACGCGGGTGCCGGCGTCGACGTGTCGAGCACCGGGGAATTGACGGCCGCGCTCGCGCACGGCATCCGAGGCGCCGACCTGATGGTGACCGGCCCGGCCAAGTCCGACGAATTGCTCTGGCTCGCACTGCGGCACGGCGCGCTGATCGCGATGGACAGTGTGCAGGAACTGGATCGAGTCACCGCGCTCGCGGCCGCAACCGGTCCCGCTCGGGCGCTGCTACGGGTGCTGCCCACCGGTTCGACCAGCCGATTCGGCATGACCGCCGACGAACTCGCGGTGGCGGTCGCGCTGATCGACCGCGAGGGCGGGCCGGTCGGTCTGGCCGGCTTCAGTTTTCACCTGTCCGGCTACGATCCGGTGGCGCGCGCCGAGCAGGCATGCGAGTTGATCGACCGCTGTATCGAGGCGAGAGCGCTCGGCCACGACGCCTCGACGATCTCCATCGGCGGCGGCTTCGCGGTCGACTACCTGCCCGAGCGGGCATGGCGCGAATTCACCGACGGCGTCGACGGCGAGTGGTTCCACAGCGGGAAGCGTTTCGACTCGTTCTACCCGTATCACCATCCCGCGCCGGGCCCGGCGATGCTGTCGACCATTCTCGAACACGGCGACCTGGCGGCGCGGCTGCGCGGCAACGGCATCCGGCTCGCCATCGAGCCCGGGCGCGCCCTGCTCGACCGGGCGGGCTCGACGGTGTTCCGGGTGCAGGGGGTCAAGACCAGATCCGCGCACGGCGAGCCCTATCGGCTGCTCACCGTCGACGGCACCAGCCTGAGCCTGTCCGAACAGTGGTTCGACAGCGAGTATCTGCCCGATCCGGTGTTGTGGCCGCGACGCTCCGGTGATCCGACCCCGACCTGTGTCGGCGCGGCGACCTGCCTGGAATCGGACATGCTGAGCTGGCGCCGCATCCCGCTGCCGCGCGCTGCGACGACCGGCGACCTGCTGGTTTACCCGAATACCGCAGGCTATCAAATGGATTCCAACGAGTCCGCGTTTCACGAGCTGCCGATACCGCCGAAGGTCGTCATCGATGACGCCGAGGGCGACCGGCTGCGCTGGAGACTCGACGCCTGACCACGGGCGCCGCAACCGACCGCATCCGCGACCAGCCCTCGCACGCGGTCGGACCGTTCACGATCGAGGAGATACCCATGCCACTCGTCACGCGCGTCACGGACCTGATCGGCCGCACGCCCCTGTTCGAATTGGCGACCACCGCCACCGGTACCCGGCTGCTGCTCAAACTCGAGCAGTTCAATCCGACGGGCGCGGCCAAGATCCGCATGGCAAGGGAGATGGTGCTCGACGCGGAACGGCGCGGATTGCTGCGCGATGGCGGACATATCATCGAATCCACATCCGGCAATACCGGTCTCGGGTTGGCGGTAGTTGCCGCCGAACGTGGGTATCGCTTCACCGCGGTGGTCGATCATCACGCGAGTAAGGACAAGTTACGGGCGATGCGAGCGATGGGAGCCGAACTCGTCTTCGTCGCCGACGACGGTGACGACGAGCTGGCCACCTCGGCACGGGAGGACCTGGCCGAGGCGATGGCCGCCGAGCGCCCCGACGCGTATTTCACCGAACAGCACAACAACGACGCGAACGCGGTGGGCTATTATTCGGTAGCCGATGAGTTGCTGGAAGATGTGGAGCGGGTCGATATCCTGCTCTCGTCGGTCGGAACCGGCGGCTCGTTGTTCGGCACGGCGACCAGGCTGCGCCAACTGGGGTGCATACCGCGGGTGATCGGCGTGGAACCGGTCGGATCCATCGCCTTCGGCGGACCCGGCGGCCCGTACTGGCAGTCCGGGACCGGCACCCCGCCGGGCGCGACCATCGGCACCGCGGTCGACTACTCACTACTCGACGAAGGGGTCAAGGTTTCCGATATCGACGCCTTCGCGGCGGCCCGCACGGTCGCCGCCCGCAACGGGCTCATGCTTGGTGGCTCCGCGGGCGGTTCGGTATTCGTCGGACTCGCGCGCCTCGAGGAGTTCCCGCCCGGTTCGACGGTGGTCACCATCGTGTGCGACGGCGGCGAGAAATATCTGGACACCGTCTTCGACGACACCTGGATGGCGGAGCGCGACCTGCTCGCCCCCGAGGTCGAAGCGCGGGTCGCCGAACTGCTGGCGCGCTACGCCCCCGTGACCCGCCGACCGGGATTGGTCGACGCACGATGATTTCCCCGGCGCGGCCGCTCATGACGCGAAAGACCGAGCCGTCATGAAAAGCCGCGCCGTCACGAAAGGCTGTGCTGTCACGAAAGGCTGTGCCGCATATCACCGTTGCGTCGCACGCACGGTGATTGAGAACATCGAGTACTTAGGTCTGCCTTACCCGAAAACTCCGAGTGGAGAGGCGCGATGAAGCCCCTGACGATCCGCGACGCGACGCACCGCGAAGCCCGCCGCGCGAAGGAGCGGGACCGGTGATGCTGTCCGAGTTCCGCGCCGACGGGCGGCGGCTCACCGCCCTCGCCGCGCCGATCGCGCTGACCCAACTGGCTCAGATCGCCGTATCCACCACCAATATCGCCCTCATGGGCACCCTCGGCGTACGCCAGGTCGCCGCGGGCGGCTTGGCCATCGTGCTGTTCAACCAGATCCGTACCATGTGCGTCGGCCTCATCACCGGCACCGGAAACCAGATCGCGGGCGCCGTCAGCGCTGCGGGCAAACGCGGCGACAGCGCCGACGACGAGATCCGCGACACAGTGCGCGCGAGTTTCCTCATCGCCACCATCGCCGGGCTACTCGGCGGACTCGTCCTGATCGGCCTCGGCTGGTCGCTGCAATACCTCGGCCAGGACGCCGGGGTGCTCGCCGACGCGCGCCCGCTCATGCTCGCCCTCGCACCCGGACTGCTGCCGTGCCTGTGGTTCCAGGTGCTGCGCCAGTACACGGTCGGCATGCAGCGCCCGCAGGCACTGCTCATGGTCACCCTCGGCACGGTCGCGCTCAACCTCGTGCTCGCCCTCGCGTTCATGCACGGCTGGACGATCCTGCCCGCGCTCGGACTCACCGGCATCGGCGTGGCGACCGCGCTGGTCTTCCTGATCAGCTTCGCCGCCTTCTACGCCATGGTGCGCCGCGACGCCGAACTCGGCCGCACCCTGTCGCTGCGCCCGTGGCCGTCCGACCGCTCGACGGTGGTGGCCGAACTGCGACTCGGCACCCCGATCGCGCTGACCTACGGGTCCGAAGCGGGCATGTTCTCGGTACTGGCCCTGGTGATGGGCAGTTTCGGCGCCGCGGCGCTGGCCGCGCACAATGTCGTCTACCAGATCATCTACATCGTCTTCCAGGTCGCCATCGGCATCTCGCACGGTGCGTCGATCCTGGTCAGCCACGCCGCGGCCCGCGACGAATTCGACCACGCGCGTGCGCTGGCCTGGCTCGCGCTGCGCCACGCCGCGATCGTCGCCGCGGTCACCGGAGCGGTGTACGTGGTCGCGCCGAATGTGGTCCTGCGCCCGTTCCTCGATCCCGCCGACACCGCGACCATCGAGATCGCCCGGAACCTGCTGCTCATCGGGATCGTGCTGCAACTGTTCGACGCGGCCCAGAACATCGGCACCGGACTGCTGCGCGGACTCAAGGAGACCAAGGCCGGGTTCCGGCTGTCGCTGGTCGGCTACTGGATCGTCGGACTGCCTTCGGCGCTGCTGCTCGCCTTCCCGCTCGACCTCGGCGCCGCGGGCGTGTGGTGGGGGCTGACCGCGGGACTCGCGGCCACCGCGGTCCTGATGCTGCGCCGCTACTTCGCGCTGCTCGACACCGCGCGACGGCAACTGCCCGAACTCACACCGGGCAAGCCCGTCACCACCCACGGGTGAAACGCGAACACCGCGCCGGGGGGGGCGCGCGGTGGGGGGGGGGCGGGGCGGCGGCGGGGGGGGGGAGGGCG
>NZ_JADMLG010000002.1:693279-882949 GCF_015674855.1 Nocardia bovistercoris
CCCCCACCCCCCCCGGGCCCCCCCGCCCCCCCCCCCGGGGTCACCCCCCCCCCCCCCCCCCCCCCGGCCGGGGGGGGGGCCCCCCCCCCCCCCGCGCCGGGTTCCTGTACTCGTCTCAGATGTGCACGCCATAGTCGCGGGCGATACCCGCGAGACCGGACGCGTAGCCCTGGCCGATGGCGCGGAACTTCCATTCCGGGCCGTGCCGGTACAGCTCGCCGAACACCATCGCGGTCTCGGTCGACGCGTCCTCGGTGAGGTCGTAGCGAGCCAGCTCCGCGCCCGTGACGGCATCTATGACACGGATGTAGGCGTTGCGGATCTGCCCGAACGACTGCCCTCGGGCATCCGCGTCGTGGATCGAGACCGGGAAGAAGATATTGGTGATCGACGGCGGGGTCGCGGCCAGGTCGACGTTGATCGTCTCGTCGTCGCCGTCGCCCTCACCGGTCAGGTTGTCACCGGTGTGCTCGATGGTGCCCTCCGGCGAGCGCAGGTTGTTGTAGAAGATGAAGTGCTGGTCGGACAGCACCTTCTGATTCGCTCCGGTGGCGAGCGCGCTCGCATCGAGGTCGTAGTCGGCCCCGGTAGTGGTGCGCGTGTCCCAGCCGAGCCCCACCGAAACCTTGGTCAGGTTCGGGGCCTGCTTCGACAGCGAAACATTTCCGCCCTTGGCCAGTGTGACGCTCATGATCCCCTTCCGTTCGGCGCGTTCGCGCCGCCTTTCCGCACGATAAATATCGTAGTGGTCCCGATTATTGTTGCGCCGGCTTTCAATTGGTGGAGCACTGTTCGAGAAACCGGCTCATAGTTAATTCTCGGCCCATTCCCGCGAAGTCGCCACCCCGCGCCGCGACGCACGCGGTTCGCTCGCATCCGGTACGGCAAACGGGCGATCCGCCCGCCGGTCCTGTCGCGCCGGGTTCGCCTCGCCTGCCATCTCGTTCACCTCGTGGATCGCCGCGCGCGACGACCGTGCCGAGCGCTACCGCCAGTCTAAGGCGCTGAGGCGCCGCACCGCCCACACGCCGGGGTCGATCCTCAGGTGGTTATCAGGCGCGGACCCGCGCTCGGCGGTGGCGAACGCGCTCACTTCGCGCGCCACATCCCGCACCCGGACCTCGGTGGACGCGTCGCGGCGGGCGCGCACGCCGAACTGGTTCGCCCCGCGCGCGATCAGCTTTCCTGCCGCTATCTCGCCACCGCGATTAGCAGGTGACCCGAATCGCCGAGACCGAATACGGCAAAAGGCAATCCGGTCAGATCGGGCATCCGGCGATCGAGCGCATCGAAGAACGGTTCGGCGCCGGTCGGGAATTCGCCGTCGCCGTAGGTGCAGCGCGATGATGCGCGGAGCGCGCGCGTCGAGATCATCGACATCGAAATCGGACTTGTCGCACACCGACACATCCGAAAAACCGGACAATTCGTCCGCGATGCACTCGGCGGCCGATTCCGCGGTCCCCATACCGGAGAGGCGCGGTCACCGCCAGTGCGTGCGCCAGTCCGTCGCGGCGAGGGGCAGTCGAGCACCGCGCGCGGATTCGGCCGCGTCCTCGGCTTCTCGAATGCGAGCGGCGAAGGTCAGCGTGGCCTTGCGTAGGCGTTCCTCGGCGCTGTCCGCGCCGCCCAACCGGACCACCCGCAGATCGTCGGGCACAAGGTCGTCGGGCAAGCCCGCCTTGGTGGCGCGGGCGACGACCTTCTCGGCCAATGCCAGCGCGGGCTGCGCCACGGCGATGCCGTCCAGGCAGGAACGGCGCGCCTTCTCCGCGGACTTGCGCTGCTCCCACGCCGCCTCCTGGGCGGCGATCTTGTCGGCGACCGACGCGCTCACATCCGCGCCGGAGTCCGACAGATGCGGACTGCGGTGCACGAGCTTGGCGACGAGGGCGGCGGCCACGTCGTCGACGGTGAATTCACCTGCCGCCTCGGCGATCCTGGAGTGGAACAGCACCTGGAGCAACAGGTCGCCGAGTTCCTCCTTGATCGTCGCCGCGTCCTCGTGCTGGATGGCGTCGAGCAGCTCGTAGGTCTCCTCGAGCAGATACGGCCGCAGCGAATCATGAGTCTGGGTGACCTCCCAGCCGCCGAAATTCCACAACCGGTCCATCACATCGACGGCATCGGTCAGACTCGCCGCGAGCACAGCGGTATCCCGACCGCCGACCTCACCACGGTCCGCGCCGCGCACGTCCGGTGTGCGTCCCGACTCACCCGGTGCGCCCATCAGCTCGCGGACACCTCGGTCGCGACGGTCAAATCCACCGCGCCTTGCGCCTTACCGTCGAGGGCGAGCAGCAGATCGGCGACGTACTGCAGCAATCGCACGTCGCGTACGCGATCGGCGCCGACGCTGTCCTGCACACGCGGCAACGGCAGCTGCACCACGCCGCTGGCCGCCTTGTAGCCGGCGCTCGGGTAGATGCGCTTGAGCCGCAGCTGTTTGGAGTCGGGCAGGTTCAGCAGCGGCGAGATCTTCAATGTCGTTCCGGTGACGGCGATCTCGGTGACATCGTATTCGCGGGCGAGCAACCGGAGTTTCGCCACCGACACCAGGCGCCCGACCTCGACGGGCAGCGGGCCGTAGCGGTCAACGAGTTCATCGACCACCGCCGCGAGCGCCGAATCATGCTGTGCCGCCGCGAGTTTGCGATACGCCTCGAGCCGCAGCCGGTCGCTGGCGATGTAGTCGGGCGGGATGTGCGCGTCCACCGGGAGATCGATGCGGACCTCCTTGACCTCCTCGGTGGTGATCGGTTTTCCGTCGGCGGCAGCGCGATACGCCTCCACCGCCTCGCCGACCAGCCGCACATACAAGTCGAACCCGACACCGGCGACGTGCCCGGACTGTTCGGCGCCGAGCACGTTGCCCGCGCCGCGGATCTCCAGGTCCTTCATCGCCACGGCCATGCCGGCGCCGAGATCGGAGTTCTGGGCGATGGTCGCCAGCCGGTCGTAGGCGGTCTCGGTGAGCGGCTTCTCCGGCGGGTAAAGGAAGTAGGCGTATCCGCGTTCCCGACTGCGCCCGACCCGGCCGCGCAGCTGATGCAACTGCGAAAGACCGAGCGCGTCCGCGCGTTCCACGATCAGGGTGTTGGCGTTGGAGATGTCGAGTCCGGTCTCGATGATCGTCGTGCACACCAGCACGTCGAATTCGCGTTGCCAGAAGCCCTGCACGGTCTGCTCCAGCAGGTCCTCGTTCATCTGCCCGTGCGCGACCACCACCCGGGCCTCCGGCACCAGATCGCGAATCCGCTTGGCGGCCTTGTCGATCGAGGACACCCGGTTGTGCACGTAGAACACCTGGCCGTCACGCAGCAGTTCGCGCCGGATGGCCGCGGTGACCTGTTTGTCGTTGTACCCGCCGACATAGGTGAGCACCGGGTGGCGCTCCTCGGGCGGCGTCAGGATGGTCGACATCTCGCGGATGCCTGCCAAACTCATCTCCAGGGTGCGCGGAATCGGGGTCGCCGACATGGTCAGCACGTCCACGTGGGTGCGCAGCGCCTTGATGTGTTCCTTGTGCTCGACGCCGAAGCGCTGTTCCTCGTCCACGATCACCAGCCCGAGGTCCTTCCAGCGCACCCCGGTCTGCAACAGCCGGTGCGTGCCGACCACGATGTCGACCCCGCCCTCGGCCATGCCTTCGAGCACCTGGCGGGAGTCGCCCGGATCGGTGAACCGCGACAGTCCCTTCACGGTGACCGGGAACCCGGCGACCCGCTCGGTGAAGGTCTGCAGATGTTGCTGGGCCAGCAGGGTGGTCGGCACAAGGACAACCACCTGTTTGCCGTCCTGCACCGCCTTGAACGCCGCGCGCACCGCGATCTCGGTCTTGCCGTAACCGACGTCACCGCAGACCACACGGTCCATCGGCACCGCCTTCTCCATATCGGATTTGACCTCGGCGATGGCCGTCATCTGGTCGACGGTCTCGGTGAACGCGAACGCGTCCTCCATCTCCTGCTGCCACGGCGTGTCCGCTCCGAAGGCGTGCCCCGGCGCCGCCTGGCGCGCCGCGTACAGCTGCACCAGTTCACCGGCGATCTCACGAACCGCCTTGCGCGCCTTACGTTTCGTATTCGCCCAGTCCGAGCCGCCGAGCTTCGACAAACTCGGCATCTCGCCGCCGACGTAGCGGGAGAGCTGATCCAGCGACTCCATCGGCACGAACAGCCTGTCCCCCGGCTGCCCGCGTTTACCCGGCGCGTATTCGATGACCAGGTACTCCCGGCGCGCGCCGCCGACGGTGCGTTCGATCATCTCGACGAACTTGCCGATGCCGTGCTGATCGTGCACGACCATGTCGCCCGCGTGCAATGCCAGCGGGTCGACCTGATTGCGGCGTTTGGCGGGCAGCCGCTTGCCCTCGGCGGGCGCGGTGACCCGGTTTCCGGTGAGATCGGATTCCGCGACCACCACGAGTCCGGCGTCGTCGAAGACGAGTCCGTCGTGCAGCGACCCGCACAGGACCCCGACCACACCCGACTCCGGTTCCGCACCCGCCGCCAGCGTGCCCGCGGGCACTTCGGCGTCGGCGAGCCGTTCGAGAATGCGCTGCGCGGTGCCGTGACCGGCCACGACGACCACAGCGCGGCCGCCGGTGGCGACATGCGCGCGCAGCGAGGCGAAGATCGTCGCCACCAGCTCGTCGGACCCGCGCGCCGTCGGACCCGCCTGCACCGGCAATACGACTTCGGCGGGATCACCCGAGGTCAGCGGACTCAACGTCCACCACGGCAACCCGAGCCGGTCGGCGCTCTCGTGGATCTCGGACAGCCCGCGATATCCGGAAGCGGCCAGGTCGAGCCCGTGCCCGCCGAGCGGTGCGGCGCCACCGAAGGACGCGGCCGTCCACGACGCCTCGAGGAACTCCTCACCCGTGCGCACCAGGTCGGCGGCCCGAGTACGGATCTTCTCCGGATCACACAGCAGCAGATGCGCCCCGTGCGGCAGCACCTCGGTCAACAGGCACAGCTCACCCGGTTGCAGGACGGGCAGCAAAGCCTCCATCCCGTCCACCGGAATCCCCTCGGCGAGTTTCTCCAACATCTCCACCAACGCCGCGTCGGCGGCGTTGTCGGCGGCCACCGCGGCGGCCCGATCCCGCACCGCCGCCGTGAGCAGCAACTCCCGACACGGCGGCGCGACCACCACATCCACCGCGACATCGGTGAGCGACCGCTGATCCGCGACCCCGAACGGCCGCACCTCGCTGATCTCGTCCCCCCAGAACTCCACCCGCACCGGATGGTCGGCCGTCGGCGGAAAGAGATCGAGGATCCCGCCCCGCACCGCGAACTCCCCGCGCTTACCGACCATGTCGACCCGCGTATACGCGAATTCCACCAGCCGCGTGAGCAATTCGTCGAAGTCGAACTCCGCCCCCACCCGCAACACGATCGGCGCGATGTCCCCGAGGCCCGCCGCCATGGGCTGCATCAACGACCGAACGGTGGTCACCACCACCCGCAACGGCTCGGCGAAGACGGGGTCCTCAGGATGGGCCAACCGCCGCAAAACCTCGAGCCTGCGCCCCACCGTATCCGCACCCGGTGACAACCGCTCATGCGGCAACGTCTCCCACGACGGGAACTGAGCAACCCCCCCACCCACCATCTCGGTGAGCTCGACCACAAGATCGTCGGCCTCTCGCCCCGTGGCGGTGACCACAACCAACGGCTGCCGCCCCGCCACCGTCGCGGCGACGAACGCCCGCGCGGCCGAAGGCGCCACCAACTCGACCGACGACTTCCCCACCAACTCGGCGACAGTCCGCAAGCCGACGTCGGCGCAGGCCACCGCGGCCAGCCCGGCGAGAGGTGGACGGTGCGATGACATCGAAGACTCCTGCACTCAGGCGATGGTTGACAGCAAATCGAGTCTAAACACCGCCCTCACCCCACCTGGAGCCACCACCGCCACACCACCGAGGGTCACCTCACGAGCCCCGGCCAGACCACACCGCCATCCCTACGGCACATACCTCCGCAGCCGCCTCGCCGCGAATTCCCGAAAGTACGAAAGCTTCTCACCAGGCACAATCGACGGCAACAAAAAGTACCAAGCCCGCTCCATCCGAGTAGCCATCTGATCGATCGACTCGGTCCCCACCGCCACGATGTGCACTCCGGCGGTGATCTCCTGCAGCAAAGTCCCGATCGTCTCGGGCTCGAGCTCCGCGTCGAGATCCCCCTGCGCGATGGCCCGCTCGGCGAGCAACCGATAGGTGTCCCCCCCAGTTCTTGGCGATATTGTCGCCCTGGGCCCCACGGTAGTCGCCGATCTGATGCGTGAGCTTGAGCATCGCCCCGACCATCGGATCGTTCATGGATAGGTCCGCGACCACGTACGTGATCCCGATGCACGCCTCGAGCGCGGGCACTCGCGGGTCGAAGAACCCTTGGCACGAGCCGACGAGGCGTTCGTTGCCTTGGTCGACCACGGCGCGGGCGAGTTCTTCTTTCGACCCGAAGTGAAAGTACAAGGCGCCCTTGGTCACGTTCGACTGCGCGATGATCTCGCTCAGGCTCGCATTCGCATATCCCAAACGCAGAAAGACATCGGCAGCGCCCGCGAGGACGGAATCGCGCGTGATCTCCGCGCGCGCTTGCCTAGCCATCAGATCCGCCTGTCATTTCTTGAACCCAGCCATCCTGAAGTAGACCGACATCCCGAAGTAAGACCGACATACCGCCCGAACAGCACCCAGAGGATGCGTGAACGGTACCATCCGGTGGTCGTGCGTTAACCAATTCGAGCATTCGGCCGGGCCTCCATCGCAATTCGCTGGTTAACAAACTCGAGTCATTCGCTCGCGGCCGTCGGCCACTCCGAGCTCAGCTGCGGGTCCGCTTCGAGGTTGCTCAACCCGTTCCAGCACAGGTTCACCAAATGGGCTGCCACAACCTCTTTGGGCGGCGTGCGCACATCCAACCACCAGGTAGCCGCGGTGGACACCATGCCGACCAGGCCTTGTGCGTAAAGCGTGGCGAGGCTGGTGTCGAAGTCGCGGCGTTCGAAGTCGCCCGCCAGGATGTGCGCGACCTGGTTGACGGCCTCGTTGAGCAGGCTCGAGTAGCGCCCGTCGTCGGTTGCGGCGGGCTGGTCGCGCACCAGGATTCGGAATCCGTCGGTGCGTTCCTCGATGTAGGTCAGCAACGCGAGCGCGACTCGTTCGAGGCGCACTCTTGACCGGTTCTGCGTCAGCGAGGAGGTGATCATATCCAGCAGCATCGACATCTCGCGGTCGACCACCACCGCGTAGAGCCCTTCCTTGCCCCCGAAGTGTTCGTACACCACGGGTTTGGAGACTTGGGCGCGTTGGGCGATCTCTTCGATGGATGTGGCTTCGTAGCCGCGTTCGGCGAACAGTGCGCGACCGATCTCGATGAGTTGCTGGCGGCGCTGGGTGCCGGTCATCCTCGGCCGCGCCGGGCCTGCGCCGCGACGCGGTTTGTCGCCGGTCGGCAGTGTCTTGTCGCCGGTCGGCGACGGGTCGGCGTCGGATCGGTTGCGTGCCGCTCCCGGCGAGTTACGCATGTGCCTTCGGGGTCGACTGTGCTTCGAGGAAGTGTGGTGCGCGCATACTGTGCCTCCCTGCCCGGACGGTACGTTCGCGACAACTGTTCCAGACAGCTTCCGGCCGCGCCGCGCCGGCCCGTCGACTCACCGAATGCGCCAATCGATCTCGGCGGCGGCGCGCCTGTCGCGGGTCGGCCGCGCGGCGTGTGTGCGACGGCGGAATTCCGCCGGTGGGCGTGCTAGCTCGACGTGGAGCCCGGTCTCGTGCGAGGATTCATCCCGTGCCGTGGGCACAGCGGTGGATCATGCGATTCGCCGGTGTGACGATCCGCCGTAGTGTAATGGCAGCACCTCTGATTTTGGTTCAGATAGTTCAGGTTCGAGTCCTGGCGGCGGAGCACAGCGGCACGATGGCCTATCGTTGGCCGCGCACATCGCTGATCCACAGCACGGCGCCGTGGACTCGGCGCGCTGTGATCCAGTACAAGCGTGACCCAGTACGAAGCTGTGACTCAGTACGAAGTCGCCGAACGAACACGAAGCCGCCAACCACGATGTCAGGCAGCCGAGGGAGATCCATGCCACAGCAGACCGCCGTCGTCGTTCTCGCCGCCGGAGCCGGGACGCGAATGCGGTCGAAGACCCCGAAGGTGCTGCATTCGCTGGCCGGACGGAGCATGCTCGCGCACGCACTGCACGCGGCGAACGAGATCGACCCTTCGTATCTCATCACCGTCGTCGGGCACGACCGCGCACAAGTCGGCGCCGCGGTGAGCGCGGTGGCCGCCGATCTGGGGCGTGAGATCGTCCCCGCGTTGCAGGAGAAACAGCTCGGCACCGGCCACGCCGTGCAGTGCGCCCTGCGTTCGCTGCCGGAGGATTTCACCGGCGATCTGCTGGTCACCTCCGCCGACGTGCCGTTGCTCGACGGCCACACCCTGAGCGCGTTGCTCGATGAGCACCGCAGCTATTCCGAGCGGTCCGCGGTGACCGTGCTGACCTTCGTCCCCGACGACGCGAACGGGTACGGGCGCATCGTGCGCGATGCCGACGGCGGTGTCGCCGCGATCGTCGAACATGCCGACGCCACCCCGGAGCAGGCCGCGATCACCGAGGTGAATTCCGGTGTGTACGCGTTCGACGCACGGGTGCTGCGCGCCATGATCGGCCGGTTGTCGACCGCGAACGCCCAGCACGAGCTGTATCTGACCGATGTGCTGCGGCTGGCGCGGGAGGCGGGGCATCCCGTGCACGGCGCGCGCCTGGTCGACGCGGCGAAGGTCACCGGCGTCAACGACCGGGTACAGCTGTCCCAGGCGACCCGCACCCTCAATCGCTACATTCTCGAGCGGCACATGCGCGCGGGAGTGACGGTGATCGATCCGGCGAGCACCTGGGTGGACGCGGGCGTGCAGATCGGCCGCGACGCGGTGCTTCGTCCCGGTGTGCAACTGCTCGGCACCACGGTCGTCGGCGAGGACGCCGAGGTCGGTCCGGATTGCACACTCACCGACGTGATGGTCGGCGACGGCGCGAAGGTGGTGCGCACGCACGGCGAGGGCGCGTCGATCGGCCCCGGCGCGACCATCGGCCCCTACTCCTACCTGCGGCCGGGGACCGTGGTCGGCGAATCCGGCAAGCTCGGCGCCTTCGTCGAGACCAAGAACGCCTCCATCGGCGCGCACTCGAAGGTGCCGCATCTCACGTATGTCGGCGACGCCACCATCGGGGAGCACAGCAACATCGGCGCGTCCAGCGTTTTCGTCAACTACGACGGGGTACGCAAACATCACACGGTGGTCGGTTCACATGTGCGCACCGGAAGCGACACCATGTTCGTCGCGCCGGTGACCGTGGGTGACGGAGCGTACACGGCAGCGGGTACTGTACTGCGGAGAAGCGTTCCACCTGGAGCACTGGCGGTGTCCGGCGGACCGCAGAAGAACATCGAAGGCTGGGTACAGCGCAATCGTCCCGACACGGACGCGGCGCGTGCCGCTGCGGCCGCGACGGCAGTGACGCCCGCGGTCGACGACAATTCGGTTCGGGTAACAGAGCAAAAGGATGGCAAACAGTAGTGACCGCGTCATGGATCGACAACCAGAAGAACCTGATGCTCTTCTCGGGACGCGCTCATCCTGAGCTGGCCGAACAGGTCGCCAAGGAACTCGACGTCCACGTCACTCCGCAGGTCGCGCGCGAATTCGCCAACGGGGAGATCTTCGTTCGCTTCGAGGAGTCGGTGCGCGGCTCCGACGCCTTCGTCCTGCAGAGTTTCCCCGCGCCGCTGAACCAGTGGCTCATGGAACAGCTGATCATGATCGACGCGCTCAAGCGCGGTTCGGCCAAGCGGATCACCGCGGTCCTACCGTTCTACCCCTACGCGCGCCAGGACAAGAAGCACCGCGGGCGCGAGCCCATCTCGGCCCGCCTGGTCGCCGACCTGCTCAAGACCGCGGGCGCCGACCGCATCATCACCGTCGACCTGCACACCGATCAGATCCAGGGCTTCTTCGACGGACCGGTCGACCACATGCACGCGCAGTTGCAGCTCGCCGAGTACATCCGCACCAATTACAGCCTCGACAACATCACCGTGGTGTCCCCCGACGCCGGTCGCGTGCGCGTCGCGGAGAAGTGGGCGGATTCGCTCGGCGGCTCGCCGCTGGCGTTCATCCACAAGACGCGCGACCCGCTGGTCCCGAATCAGATCAAGGCCAACCGCGTGGTCGGCGAGGTCGAGGGCCGCACCTGCATCCTGATCGACGACATGATCGACACCGGCGGCACCATCGCGGGCGCGGTCAACGTGCTGAAGGCCGCGGGCGCCGGTGACGTGGTCATCGCCGCGACGCACGGCGTGCTCAGCGATCCGGCCGCCGAACGCCTCACGGCAAGCGGCGCCAAGGAGGTCGTGGTCACCAACACCCTGCCGCTGACCGAGGAGAAGAAGTTCCCGCAGCTCACGGTGCTTTCGATCGCGCCGCTGCTGGCTCGCACGATTCGCGAGGTCTTCGAGAACGGGTCCGTGACGGGTCTGTTCAACGGCAACGCCTGATATTTCGGCACAGCGCGCAGTCGGCTCGGACGCAGGTCCGGGCCGTCGGCGTGTCCGCCCCGGTCGACGGTCGTTTTCGCGGTCTTCCGCACGGCCGACGTAGCCGTATCGGGGATTTCTGGGAGGGGAGCACGATATGAGCACACCGAAGGACGACTGGCGTCCGAGTCTGGAGAAGGCGGACGCCGTCGATCCGGCGCGTGTCGAGGCGACGCGGGTTCATCAGCCCGGTGAGTCGGGGTGGGACGCGGTCCCGAACACGTGGGGAAGTCAGCCGGAACCGCAGGACGTGGTGGCGGAGACCACGGCCTTCCGTCCGTCGGGATCCGACTCGCCGCACTACACACCGCCCGGTGGGTATCCGGCCGCGGGGCCGACGAGTCATCCCGCCTATCCACAGGCGGGGGGATATCCACAATCACCGGCGTACGGGCAGCCGATGCCGGGATACGGGCCGCAGTCGGGGCCGATTCCTCCACAGCCCGCGCCGGGATATCCACAGCCGTATCCGCAACCGACGGCGTATCCCCAGCCGAGCCCTTATCCACAGGCGGGCCCTTATCCACAGGCGGGCCCTTATCCACAGGCGGGCAACTATCCCCAGCCCGGCCCTTATCCCCAAGCGAATCCCTATCCGCAACCGGCCTATCAACAGCCGTACGGACCACCACCGTATGCGCCGTACGGACCGCAGTCGGTGACACAGACCCAGACCTGGTCGATCGTGTCGTTCGTCTGCATCGGGTTGACGGTCGTCGGCGCGGTGGCCTTCTGCTTCCTGCCCTGCCTCATCACCGGACCGGCGGGCATCGTCCTCGGTTTCGTCGGCCATTCCAAGGGCGAACCGCTCGGGAAATGGGCGGCGATCGCGAACGGTGTGGTCCTGCTCGTCATGATCTTGTTGGTCGTGCTGGTGATCGGCATCGCCGGATTCGGCAGCAGCCTGTCCTAGATCGGGCGATTCCGTGCCGCCGAGCGGTGGCGATCCCCGACACCGGCCCGCTCGAGGGGAATACTCGAATCATGGACCGTGAACCGCTCGATATGGACATGGGGGACGACGAACAGGCCGACGAGATCCGCGAATACGAGAGCACCATCGAGGATCCGCCCAGTGACCTGCGCATTCGATATCACGAGAACGACGATGACGGCAGGCTCGGCATCGAAGAGGAACTCCGTCAGGAATGGACGCCACGCGCCAAGCGGGATGAGGACGCCGCGCAGGACGACCGACCCGCGGAGGCGGCCGCCATCGAAATCACCGACGATCCCGACCGGTAGCGGCGCGACTCGAGTAGCAGGCAGGCCACGGACGAGCGTGTACCCGACTCGAGATGGACGGTGTTCCCGAACCGACAGGAAGGCGCGATGACGACACCTCCGTATCCCGGCGATATCCCGCCCTCCCGACCGCCCGACCCGCCGACCCTGAGCATCGTCGCGTTCGTGTGCGCGGCACTGGCCCTGCTGCTGTGCCCGATACTGTTCGGGCCCGCCGGGATCGTCTTCGGCTACCTCGCCAACAACAAGGGTGAGAAGTACGGCAAATGGGCGGCGCTGGCGTCGGCGGTCGGCCTGATCCTCGGACTCGCGCTCAGTCTGGCCGTCTACAACCGGACCTGAAACGGCCCCGGTCAGGCCACGTGCACGGCGGTGGCCGCGCGCCGGAGTTTGCCCGACGAGGTCTTCGGCAGCGCGCCGGGCCCGAGCACGGCGACGGTGCGCGGACGCACGCCGACCTCGGCGAACACCTGGTGCACGATCTCGCGCTCGATGCGCTTGACCGCGTCCGGGTCGCGGTGTTCGTTGGATTCGACCACGACCGCGAAACTCTCCCGCTTCTGTCCGGCGTCCAGGCGGACCGCCACCGCGTTGCCCGGCCGCACACCCGCCACGCGCACGGCGGCCCGCTCGACATCGGTCGGATAGATATTGCGCCCGCCCATGATGATGACGTCCTTCTTGCGGCCGCAGACCACGACGAGACCCGCTTCGGTGAAGTAGCCGATATCGCCGGTGTCGAGCCAGCCGTCGGCGTCGAGAGCGTTATCGAACCCGTCGACGGTGACATAGCCCGCGGTGACCGCGGGACCGCGCAATTCGATCACTCCCACCGACCGGATCGGCAACGGCTGCCGCTCCGCGTCGACCACCCGACCCTCCAGGTTGTCGACCAGATGACCCAAGGTCGGCAGTCTGCGCACGGTGGCGTGATGGTTGTGGTCGTCGGTGACGGGAACGGCCTTCCCGATCGCCTCGAGCAGTTCGGCGTCGACCGCGTCGATCACCTGACCGAGGCCGGGATCCGGGATGGAAACCGCCAAGGTGGTCTCGGCCATGCCGTAGACCGGGGTGAGGGCGGCGGCGTCGAGTCCGAACCGCCGACCCGCCGCGCCGAGTCGGTCCATGGTGTCCGGGTCCACCGGTTCCGCGCCGTTCCACATGTAGCGGACGCTGCTCAGGTCGAATGCGCCGTCCGGCGCCTGTTCGAGCCGCCGGGCCAGCAGCGAGTAGGCAAAATTCGGTGCGGCGGTGACGGTTCCGCGATACTTGCCGATCAGCTCGGCCCACAGCAGCGGCCTGGTCAGGAAGTCGATCGGGGTCACGCACACCACCTCGGCACCCAATTGCATAGGGACACTCAGGAATCCGACCATGCCCATATCGTGGAACAGCGGCAGCCAGCTGATCATCACGTCCTGGTCCAGCTGGAATTTCACCCGGTCGAACATGGCGTAGGCGTTGACCCAGAAGTTCTCGTGCGTGATCCGCACCGCCTTCGGCGATCCCGTCGAGCCCGAAGTGAGTTGCTGCAGAGCGATATCGGATTCGACGGTTGGCACCGGGTCGATCTCGGGACCGTCCCCGAGCAGGTCGATGCGCACGACGGTGATCCCGCGCTCGCGCAACAGCGGTTCGGCGGCCTCGAACGGCGCGCCGAGCACGACCGCCCGCGCGTCGATCATGCGCAGCACGGTCTCGGTGTCACGCGCCCACACCACGAGATCGGTGCGCGGCGTCGGCTGATGCAGCATGGTGATCGAGCCCCCGCGCATCCAGATGGCCTGGCAGGCGGGGGCGATATCGGCGGGCATCCCCGCCAGCACGCCCACCGCGTCACCGTGCCCGATCCCCGCTTCGACGAGTCCGCCCGCCATGCGCCTGGCCAGCGTGTGGATCTCACCCCAGCTCCGGCGCACGGGCGCACCGGGTTCACCGGTGACCAGACCCCGCGTGGTGGACCGCGCCGTCGCGTACATCTCGTCGGTGAACCTACTCACGTTCCACTCCTCTACCGCTAACCCCGCGCCGGGACCCGCTCACCGTCCCGACCTGTATCAATAATCCCGCTGATCAGGCCCGGTGTTAACCACCGCAAACGATTGAAGTCGAAACCACGACGGACCCCTCCGCGAATCCCGCCACGCCCCCGCCGGCAATTTCCAACGAAAACTTCTGTGTTGCAACCATTCCCATAGAGTGAGACCACACATTCCAGTTCGGAGATATCACTCCAACTCACACCCACCATTTCAATTGGGTATCGAAATATATTGTTCCAGAACATATTTCATCTTCGCCGCCATCAAGGCCATCGGTGGCGGAAGGGCGACGCTGTACCATGACATCGTCTTCTCGAGGCTGCCCCACGCAACTCGACAAACTTGGGAGGCACTTATGACCGCCGGACTCCAGGGCTACGAATACCAGACCGAATTCGCCCGGAGGTACCACTCCGAGGGCAAAGCCGAAGGCAAAGCCGAGGGGCGACTCGAAGGAAGAGTCGAAGGCAGGCTCGAAGCAGGAATCGAGATCGTGCTCATGCTGCTCGCCGCGAACGGCATCGAAATCACTCCCGCCGGCCGGCGACGAATCACCGATTGCACCGACATCGAGCAGATCGAGAGCTGGGCGATCCGCGCCGGAACTATCGGACGCATCGAGGAACTGTTCGACTGACAGGGATGGTCACAGGCGGGGTGGGAGTGGGATTCTGGCCAGGTCCTCGGCTATGACTATCTCGCCCGAGAAGTGGCGGGCGGCTTCGGTGCGGTGGCCGTCGAGGGTGCGGTAGCGCTGGGAGAAGTGGGTCAGGACGAGGGTTCGGGCTCCGGCCTTGGCGGCTGCTCGGGCGGCTTGGGCGGCGGTGAGGTGGCCGTGTTCGGCGGCCAGGTCGGACTCGTCGTCGAGGAAGGTGGCTTCGATGACGAGCATGTCGACGCCCGCGGCCAGTTCGTGGACGCCGTCGCAGAGCCGGGTGTCCATGACGAAGGCCATGCTCTGGCCCGGGCGGGGTTCGCCGACTTCGCCGAGGGTGACGGTGCGGCCTTCGTGCTCGATTCGGCCCGAGCGCTGCAATTCACCGACGGCGGGGCCGCGTAAACCCAACGCGCGCAGGCGTTCCGGGTTCAGGCGGAAGCCATCGGGTTCGGTGACGCGGTAACCGTACGCGTCCACCGGGTGCGAGAGACGCACCGCGGTGAGGCCGAAGGGCGCGCCGGGGGCTTGCAGGGGGCCGGGGGCGGCGATGGGGTGTGCGCGCATCTCGACCGTGCGGTGGTAGGCGGTGGCGTTGCAGAGCCGCTGGTAGTAGATCTCCCCGGACGCGGGGTAGTACACGTCCACCGGGTGCGGCACGCGGTCGAGGTTGATGCGCTGCACGATGCCGGGCAGCCCGAGGCAGTGGTCGCCGTGGAAGTGGGTGAGCGCGATCCGGGTGATGTCGGTGGCCGAGACACCGGCGTAGGTCATCTGCCGCTGGGTGCCTTCGCCCGGATCGAACAGGATGCCTTCGTTGCCCCACCGCAGCAGGTAACCGTTGTGGTTGCGGAGTTTCGTCGGCACCTGGCTCGCGGTGCCGAGAACCACCAGTTCACGCTGTGACATGCCGCTACAGCGCCGCGAGGGCGGCGACGAACCGGTCGAGTTCGTCGTATCCGACGAAGCAGTGCGGTGAGGCGCGGACCACGGAGGTGAGTCCGCGCGCGGTCATGTCGAGCAGGGTCGAGCTCGCGTGGCTCACGGTGACGGTGATGTCCTGTTCGGCGAGCCGGTCGCGCACCGCGACGGAGTCGACGCCGTCGACGGTGAAGGACACGATCCCGCTGTGGCGGATGCCTAGGTCACGCACCGTGACCCCGGAGATCTGCGGCAGCGTTTTACGCAGGTGTTCGGCGCGGGCGGCGATGGCCGCGTACACGTTCTCGGGGCCGAGGTCGAGCAGGTAGCGCACGGCGGCGCCGAGTCCGAGCCGGGCCGCGACGTCGCATTCCCAGAATTCGAAGCGGGTGGCGTCGGGAGCGAGCCGATAGCGGTCCGGCGCGTCCCAGACACCGCTGTGCAGGTCAAGTCGCTGCGGTTCCATCGCGGCGGCGAGTTCGGGGCGCACGTACAGGAATCCGGTGCCGCGCGGCCCGCGCAGCCACTTGCGCCCGGTGACCGACAGCGCGTCCACGTCGAGCTCGGCGACATCGAGCGGTATCTGCCCGGCCGACTGGCAGGCGTCGAGCAGGACCAGCGCGCCGACCGAATGCGCGATCACGGTGGCCTCGGCGGCCGGGTTGACCAGTCCGCCGTTGGTCGGCGCGTGCAGTACCGAGACCAACTTGACGCGTTCGTCGACCATCGCGGCCAGCGCGTCGGTGTCGAGTTGCCCGCTGCCGTCGCTGGGAATCTTCTCCACGGTGGCGCCGACCGCGCGAGCCCGCTGCAGCGCGGCGATGGCGTTGCTGGCGTAGTCGGCCTCGGAGATGAGAACGCGGTCGCCCTCGGCCAGCGGAACCGAGTAGAAGAAATCGCTCCACGACCGGCTTGCGCTGTCGCTGAGCGCGATACTGCTCGCGGGTGCGTTGATCAGCGCGCCGATGGCGGTCTTGATCGCGGCGAGGTCGTCGAGCCGTTCATTCGCGGCGCGATAACCGCCGACCTCTGCTTCCCGGCGCAGGTGGCCGACGACCGTATCGAGGACCACGCGGGGCGGCAGCGACGAGCCGGCGCTGTCGAGAAAGACCAGACCCGAATCGGCGTCGTAACCAGGGGTGTCGGCCCGTACGCGCGTCACGTCAAGCATGGATCCGACCCTAGCCTGTTCCATGGCGGAGCACCTCGAGGCGGGCGCGGTCACGGCCCTGGTTCGCTTCTCCGGCGGTTTTTGTCGGTCCCCCTCGCTAGGCTGGATTGGCCGGTGTGTGTCGCACCGTGCACCCGGACGACAACGCACCAGCAAACAACGGCGAACCAGCAACAGAACGACAGCGCGAAGGACGATCACCGAGTGCTCGGAGCACATCCGGCCGTTCGAACCCGACGGTACGACCCACTCGGTACGAGTATTCGGAGTCGGTGTTTTCCGGACCACCCGTCCGGCGGCACCGGACCACGGTGGAGGTTGGCATGGCGGTCACACTCGAACATCCGGAATCGGCAGGCGCGGCCCCACCCTCGGAACAACTGTCCTCGCGCGCCGCGGCCGAAGCCTATGTGGGCGGTGTTTGTTTCAAACTGGGACCACCCGCGCTGATCGGCGCGGAAATAGAATGGCTCACGGTCTACGGTGAGCATTCCGCGCCGGGCGATCCACGCCCAGGATCGGCCGCCCTGGCCGCGGCACTCGGACCGTACGCGCCGCGGTCCATCGCCGTCGACTCGCCCGAGTTGTCCCTGCCGGGTGGCAGCCGGGTCACCATGGAACCCGGCGGCCAGATCGAACTCTCCAGTGCACCGTTCCCCTCCGCCGCCGAGCTCTGCGAGCGGCTCGCCGAGGACACGCGCCTCCTGCGTGACCTGCTCGGCGCCCGATCCATCCGCATGATCTCCGCGTCCGCGGATACCGCGCGCCCTCCCGAGCGCGTGCTGCCACTGCCCCGCTACCGCGCGATGGAGAAATCCTTCGACGGTATCGGCCCCTTCGGCAGGTTGATGATGTGCAATACCGCCGCGACGCAGGTCAGCGTGGACGCGGGCGCCGATGCCGCGCAGGTGGCCGCCCGCTGGCGCGCGGCGCACGTCTTCGGTCCTGCGCTGGTGGCCGCGTTCGCGTGCTCGCCCGTCCTGTTCGGCGCCCCCGCAGGGGAGTGGGCTTCGCAGCGGATGCGAACGTGGTTGCGCCTGGACAACGCCCGCGCCCGACCACCCGCCGAGGACTGGGACGATCCGGTCTCCGCCTATGCCCGCTGGGCGCTGGACGTGCCACTACTGTGCGTGCGTCGCGCCGAGTCCGTCGCCGACTGGACGCCGCCGCCGTGCGCCACCTTCGCCGACTGGCTCGCGGGCGCACTCGACGACGAGGTCGGCCGCCGTCCCGCCGTCGCCGACCTCGACTATCACCTCACCACCCTCTTCCCGCCGATCCGCGCCTCCGGCCACTTGGAGATCCGCTATCTGGACGCGCAACCCGCCGACGTGTGGGCCGTTCCGATCCACGCCGTCGACGCTCTGTTGTCGAGCCCGCGAGTCGCGGCGGAGGCCACCGCGCTCGCCGCGCCGCTGACCGGCCGGTGGGTGGAAGCCGCGCGACACGGACTCGCCGACCCGCAGATCCGTGCCATCGCCTCGGATCTGCTCGCGCTGGCAGCCGCAAACGCCCCGACAGACTCCGCTCGGACCGAACTCGACGCCGCCGCGAACCGATGCCTGGCCGGTCGGACCCCCACCGGAGAACCGACATGACCCGCGGCTCGACACGACCGCAAACCGCCCCCCGGCTGGTCGCACCCCGCCCGGCAACCGAGATGACCCGCACTCGGCACCACCGCGAACCATCGCCGGAGCTGGTCGCATCCCGCCGGGTCATCGACCTGCTCCACGCTCGGCACCGCGACGAACCGTCCCTGGCCGGTCGCACCCCACCGGGAACAGACATGACCCGCCGCTGATCCGCACCCCCGACACCGACCGCTCTTCACGGAACGATTCATTTCGAACGACGCTCGGAGACACCTCTCGTGACAATCAGTCCAGCCACCGACCACACCGAAGTGGAACGACTACGCGGGCACATCGCCACCGTGCTCACCAGGGCACGCGCCCGCACCACCGCCCTGACCGACGCGGTGGACGAAGCCGATCTTGTGGCTCAGCATTCGCGGTTGATGAGCCCGCTCGTCTGGGATCTCGCGCACATCGGCAATCAGGAAGAATTGTGGCTGGTCCGCGACGTGGGCGGCCGCGAACCGGTGCGCGCCGATATCGATGAACTCTACGACGCATTCAAACACGCCCGCGCGAACCGGCCCGCGCTGCCGCTGCTCGACCCGAACCAGGCCCGCGACTATGTCGGCGTCGTCCGCGACAAGGTGTGGGATGTGCTCGACCGCAGCATATTACGAGGAAGCCCGCTGCTCGACGGCGGTTTCGCCTTCGGCATGATCGCCCAGCACGAACAGCAGCACGACGAGACCATGCTCGCCACCCATCAACTGCGTTCCGGGCCCGCGGTACTGACCGCGCCCGCACCGCCCGCCTCCGGTACGCCCGTCGGCGGAGAAGTACTCATCCCCGCGGGCGAGTTCACGATGGGCACCTCGACCGACCCGTGGGCGCTGGACAACGAGCGGCCCGCGCACCCGGTTCGATTGCCCGCGTTCGTGATCGACGCGACCCCGGTCACCAACGAGCAGTACGCGGCCTTCATCGCCGACGGCGGCTACCACCGCCGTGACCTGTGGTCCGAGCGCGGCTGGGCGCATCGCACGGAATCCGAGCTGACGGCGCCGCAGTTCTGGGAGTCCGATCCGGCCGGGAACTGGTGGCGGCGCATCTTCGGTGTGATGACACCCTTACGTCCCCATCAGCCGGTGGTGCACGTGTGCTGGTTCGAGGCCGAGGCATACGCCGCCTGGGCGGGTAAGCGGCTGCCCAGCGAGGCGGAGTGGGAGAAGGCCGCCCGTTTCGACCCGACCACCGGCGTCTCCCGCCGCTACCCGTGGGGCGACGCCGAACCCGAAGCCGACACCGCGAATCTGGGGCAACGCCATCTGGAACCCGCCGATGTCGGCGCCTATCCGAAGGGTGCGTCGCCCGCGGGCGTGCATCAGCTCATCGGCGACGTGTGGGAGTGGACGTCATCCGGGTTCGAGGCGTATCCCGGTTTCCGCCCCTTCCCCTACCCCGAATACTCCGACGTGTTCTTCGGCGGCGACTACCGGGTGCTGCGCGGCGGTAGTTTCGGCACCGACCCGGTCGCCTGCCGCGGCACGTTCCGCAACTGGGATCATCCGATCCGGCGGCAGATCTTCGCCGGATTCCGACTGGCGCGTGATCCGCGTCCCGAGGAACTGTGATGCGCGGTCACCGGCCGGTACTCGGGTCGGGGCGGATGCGCTGATGTGCCGACATCTGGGGTACGTCGGTCCTCGGGTCCGGGTCGGCGACATGCTCACCCTCGGCGCGCATTCGCTGCGCACGCAGGCGTGGGCGCCGCGCGACATGCGACGCGGCGGCACCATCAACGCCGACGGTTTCGGCGTGGCGTGGTGGCGCGAGGACGACGAGGGCGCGATCACCGTGAGCCGCTACCGGAATCCGGCCCCGATCTGGACCGATCCCGCGGTAGAGGAGGTACTGCCGCAACTGGAGTCGTGGGCCGTGCTCGGCGCGGTGCGCTCGGCCAC
Organism: Nocardia bovistercoris; assembly: GCF_015674855.1. Lineage (GTDB taxonomy): Bacteria > Actinomycetota > Actinomycetes > Mycobacteriales > Mycobacteriaceae > Nocardia > Nocardia bovistercoris. The sequence goes on from NZ_JADMLG010000002.1 coordinate 713,479, forward strand.
GGTCGGCATGCCGGTGCAGCTCTCGGCGTGCGCACCGTTCACCCACGGCCGGTGGGCGTTCAGCCACAACGGCGTCGTGCCGGACTGGCGCACCGCACTCACCACCGTGGCATCCGAATTCTCCTCGACCGCGAACGAACTCGGCGCGGGCGCGCTGTTCGACGCGTCCCGGCTGCTCGAAGCCGAGGCCGCGACCGACTCGGCGACGCTCTGGGTGCTGCTGCGCGGACTGCTCGCCACCGACCAACCCGACGGCGACTGGTCGGCAGCGCCCGCCGCGCTGCGCCTGCTGATGGCCGCCGTCCTCGCGCAGGCGCCGAAGGCACGGCTGAACCTGCTGCTCGGCGACGGCGCGCAACTGTGGGCGACCACATGGGACCACGCGCTGTCGGCCTTGGTCACCGACACCTTCGCGATCCTCTGTTCCGAACCCTTCGACGACGATCCGCGCTGGCAGTCCGTTCCCGACCGCAGTCTGGTGACCGCGCGCCCGAATCATCTTCTCGTCGAACCACTGCTTCCCGTCGACCCGCCGCCTCCCGGCAAACCGCCGCTGCCCGGCAAACCGCCGCTGCCCGGCAAAACACTGTCCGATCCCGAAAGGCTTGTGCAATGACCGCACCGACCGTGGAGATCCACCTATCCGACGCCGACCTGACCACCGCGCTGCGTTCCGACGCCACCCGAGGCCTCACCGCGGACCCGAAATGGTTGCCGCCGAAGTGGTTCTACGACGCGCGCGGCAGCGAATTGTTCGAGCGGATCACCGAACTCCCCGAGTACTACCCGACCCGCACCGAGCGTGCGCTGCTGGAGCGGGTGGTCGGCGAGATCGCCCGCGACGCGCGCGCCGAGGTGCTGGTGGAACTCGGCGCGGGTTCGGCCGCGAAGACCCGACTGCTGCTGTCCGCGTTGACCGCCGACGGACCGCTGAAAACCTATGTCCCGCAGGATGTCTCCGCGACCGCCCTGCGCGAGGCGGCGGACCGGGTTGCCGCGGAGTTCCCCACGCTCGGCGTGCACGGCGTGGTCAGCGATTTCACCGATACCCTACAGAACCTGCCGCGTGGCGGACGCCGCATGATCGCCTTCCTCGGCGGGACCATCGGCAATCTGGTCCCGGCCGAACGCGCGGAATTCCTGGCGGGCATCCGCGATGTGCTCGAACCCGGCGAACAGTTGCTGATCGGTGCGGGCCTGGTGATCGCCCCGGAAATACTGGTGCCCGCCTACGACGACGCGGCGGGTGTCACCGCCGAGTTCAACCGGAATGTGCTGCATGTGTTGAACGCTCGCCTCGACGCCGATTTCGAGCCGGAGAAATTCGAGCACATCGCGCGCTGGGACACCGAACACGAGTGGATCGAGATGCGTCTGGCCGCGACCGAGGACATGGCGGTCCGGGTGCGGGAACTGGACCTGACGGTGCGATTCGATCGAGGCGAACAGATCCTCACCGAGATCTCCGCCAAATTCCACGTCGATGGTCTGCGCGCCGAACTGGCCGCCGCCGGATTCGAGACCGAGCGGGTGTGGACCGATCCCGACGACCGGTTCGCGCTGGTGCTGGCGGCACGGACCTGAGGCAGGGCCGCAGCGGAATTCGTCACCCGCACCGGTCGGGACGCGCCGCGCGAACAGCGTGGCGGCCGATCGGTGTGCCCGCCGACCCGACCGTATGCCCTACATCCGACGGCCCTGTCGTAAGTTGATGAGGTGATGAAGGTTGGCAGGCGATTTCGCGGACTGTTCCTGACGGCGGCGATCGGCGTCGGTATCGCGGTCGCGCCGACGGCGACGGCGGAACCTGCGCCGGGCTGCTCGGGCTGGCAGGTCGATACCGTGGCATCGGACCTGGAAGAGTTGGAGAACCTCGAACCCGACGGCCAGGGCGGTTTCTACCTGTCCGGCAGGTCGCGTGTCTACCACATCGACGCCGCCGGGGAGGTCACCACGGTCCTCGAGAACCTGCGCTTTCCGCGCGGCCTGCAATTGGTCGGCACCGACCTGTACGTGGTCACCGGAAGCGACGGCGCACTGTCGCGCTACGACACCGGCACCGGTGAACTGACCTACCTCGCGACGATGACCGTCCCCAACGGCCTGCTGCGGCTACCAGACGGCGACTTCCTCACCACTTGGATCGGCACCGACTTCGGCGTGCCGCACACCGGTGTGACCAGGTACCGGCACGAGACCGGCGCCGTCGAAACGAAATGGTCGCCGATTCCGCGTTCGGAAGGGCTGGCGCTCAGCCTCGACCGACAGTCCGTCTACACCGACGACCTCTTCACCGGCCAGGTCATCAACATTCCTCTCGCCACCCCCGACCGTTGGACCGTCGTCGCCACGGTTCCCGGCCTGTTCCCCGGGCTCGACGATCTGACCATCACGAACTCCGGAGAGCTCTACGTCGCCGCGCACGTGGAGGGCGCGATCCACCGGGTCGACCCCGTCACCGGAGCCACCTGCCGCATCGCCTCGGGACTCTCCTCCGGCTGGACCGGTCCGAGTTCGGTCCGCATCGGCCCCGACGGCGCGGGTTTCGCCCTGTACGTCACCGTTTTCGACGGCACCCTGCGCCGCCTGCGCCCGCCTCCCGGCACCGACCTCACCCCCGTCCACACGGCCTGAGGCACTTTTTCCGCCGCGTTCAGCCGGTGATCGCGACCACCGCTGTCAGCCAGTCGATGAACGGCCGCATGGTTTCCCACGTCTTGCGCACTTCTTTCGCGGTGCGCGCGGTCGGCAGCCAGTCGGGGGCGCCGAGTTCCTTGCGGGCGGTGATGGACTTGTGCCGGAGCAAGTCGATGCGTGGATGGTCGGCCTCGTAGCCCTTCGGTTTCGTCTTCAATTTCTCCCCGCCGATCTCGAATCCCGACTTGCCGAGTTTCGCGAGGATCGCCATCAGCTCCGCGCCGCGCACGTCGTCATCGATGGCGGCTCGCAACTGCGCCACCTGCGCGGGGGTACCCGAATAGAATCCCCCGCCGACGAACAATCCCGCCGCGCTGATCTGCACATACCAGCCCGTGCCAGGCGCCGTGCTCACCACCGCGCCCTGTGCCGTCTTGTACGGGGCCTTGTCCTTGGAGAACCGCACGTCACGATAGGGGCGGAAGATCTTGGCGGCGCCGAACTCCGCCTCGAGTTCCGCCGTCAACGCCACCATCGGCGCCTTCACGGCCTCCTCGTAGACATCCTTGCGCGCCGTCCAGAACGTCTTCGAGTTGTCGGCCTCCAAGTCCTCGTAGAAGTCCAGTCCCGCCAGCGGGAACCCGGTGAATCCGCTCATGCGTCGAACCTACGCCGAACCTCCGACATCCCGCGCGACCACGCGCCCTACCTGAAGCACACGGCGTCGCCCCCGTGGTGTCCGCGAATCAAGCGACCTGCTCGATCCACGGGTGTCCCGGATGCACCCGCGTCAACCACTCCGCCAATCGCGCACGCCGGTCCGAATTCAGCGCGGGCAGCACCCGCCGAAAATCCTCCGAATCCTTGTCGCGCAATGCTTTCGCCTTGAACAACAGCGCGACCTCGGGGCACGAATACGGTATGCCGTCCTCGGTCCGCAAAATCAATTCCGAATAGGGCAGCGTGACAGCGGAATCCCGCCTACACACCCACCGATCCCCGTGCCGCGGTTCCCGGAACACATCGACGCGATAGAGCCCCGACTCCGGTTCCCGCAACCACGTCTGATGATGCTCCCCCGCTTCCTCCGGCCAGGCCCAGACCCGCCCATCCCCGACGACTTCCCACTCCCATCCGGCGAATACCGACTCGATCTCCCGGAAGTCCTCTCGCGCAACCCCGATCTCGAGATCCGAATGCGCCCGCGCCCCGCCTCCGGTGAACAGATCCAACGCCCACCCCGCCGCCACATACCAACTCACCCCGACCCCGGCCATCCGTTCCGCGAACTCACCGGGAGTCCAAGCTGCCCAGAGTTTGTCGGCCTCTTCCGCCGACATGACCCGTCCCGCCACGCCACCCTCCTCGACCGATGCACCAAGTCCCCGAACGAACCTCTACATCGAGTACACCAACGAACCCACTGTGACTGTCCCATTTCGACCGAACCATGACGTTCGATACACCCGCCAACCGGGCAATCGATGTCCCGCGTACCCGCGAATCCAGACAGCGGGGAGGCCCACATTCGGCGGGTAACCTGCCCTCATGTCCGAACCGCCGCCCTTCAGCCCGACGATCATGCTGCTGACGGTGAGCCGAGTGTGGGACGCCGCGTTGACCGACGCTTTGAAGCCGCTCGGCCTGACCACCCGGAAGTACGGGTTGCTGGGACACATCAGGGGGAATCCGGGCATCTCGTTCAGTGAGCTCGGTCGGCGTTCGCGCATCACCGCGCAGAGCGCGCACACCGCGGTCGCGGCCCTCGCGGCGGCGGGACTGGTCGATGACGGCACCGCACACGCCGGGGCCGCTTCGACGCTGCGGGTGACAGCGGCGGGCAACGCGCTGCTGGACCGGGCAGCCGAGGCCGTGGTTCGCCTCGACGCCGAGTTCGCGGCGCAGCATCCCGAGTTGCGCGAGGCGTTGCGCACGCTCATGGATCGAGTGATGCCGGGCTCATGACGGCGGCATCCGACTAACCTTCAGTTAAACTGAAGGTTATGGAATCCCTGTTGCTGTCCGTCCACGTCGTGGCGGGCATCCTCTTCGTCGGCCCGGTCGCGGTCGCCACCAGCCTCTTCCCTCGATACGCGCCGGTGACAGCGAGAGAGGCGCGAATCGCATGAGCCTGCGGCACTACTTGAAGAGACCACCGGCCGTCGGCGCCGCGGAGGCGATCGGGTTGGTCGCGAAGGGCGCGCTCGTCGTGGATGTGCGGCGCGAATTCGAATGGAATCGTGTGCATATTCCGGTGGCCGTGCACCTGCCGCTGGAGAATCTGCTCGAACGCTGCGCGGAACTGCCCGACGACCGGCTGCTCATCACCTTCTGCACCGGCGGCCTGCGCTCGGCGGGCGCGGCGAATCTGCTGGTGGAGAATGGTTTCGAAGCCGTGAACATGAGCGGCGGCCTGATCCAGTGGCGAGCCGCGGGCGGGGCGCTCACCGCGCGCTGAAGAGCACTCGGTGGCCGAGGTCACTCAGTGCAGGCGGTTCTGCGCCGGTTCCAGACCGACCTTCAGCAGCAGTTCCACGGCGTCGGCGGCTTGTTCGACGATCACCGGAACCTCTTTGCGTTCCGGGGTCGAGAAGGGTTTCAGGACGTAATCGGCGGGATCCTGGCGACCGGGCGGCCGACCGATCCCGAGTCGGACCCGGAGATAGTCCTTGGTGGTCAGCGCGCTGGAAATCGAACGCAGGCCGTTGTGACCGCCTTCGCCGCCGCCGCGTTTGAGTTTGATCTCCCCGAAGGGCAGGTCGAGTTCGTCGTGGACGACGATGACCTCGGTGGCGGGCACCGAGAAGAACTTCGCCAGCGCCGCGACGGGGCGACCGGACAGATTCATGAACGACCGGGGTTTGGCGAGCAGCACCTGACGCCCGTCGAGACGGGCTTGCAGCAGGTCGGCGCCGGATTTCTTGTGCACGGTGAAACGACCGCCGACGCGCTCGGCGAGCACGTCGGCGACCAGGAAACCGATATTGTGCCGGGTGCGTTCGTATTCGGAACCGGGATTACCCAGTCCGACCACGAGCGCGGGGCCGGTCACGGAGTCCGTCATGGAGACGAAGGTTATTCGGCGGCCTCGGCGGCCTCGCCCGCACCCTCGGCCGAGGCCTCGGGCTCGGCGGCGGGCGCGACGATGACGTTGACGATCAGGGTTTCGGCGTCGACGGCCAGGGTGACGCCCGCGGGCAGGGTGGCCTGGCCCGCGGTGAACTGGGTGCCCGGCTCGGCGCCTTCGATGGAGATCTCGATGGACTCGGGCAGGTTCAGCGCGTCGGCCTCGATGGAGATGGTGGTGGTTTCCTGGGTGACCAGGGTGCCGGAGGCGGCCTCACCGGTGACGTTGACGGGCACGTCGGCGGTGACCTTCTCGCCGCGCTTGACCACGAGCAGGTCGGCGTGCTCGATGTAGCGGCGGATCGGGTGCACCACAACGGATTTGGTGAGCGCGAGCTGCTGCTGGCCGTCGATGACGAGATTGAGCACCGCGTTGGTGCCGTGCTCGCGCAGGATGGCGGCGAACGCCTGGGCGTTCAGCGACAGGTGCCTCGGATCGGACTGGTGGCCGTACAGCACGGCGGGAACATTGCCTGCACGACGGGTGCGACGGGCGGCGCCTTTACCGAACTCGGTGCGTACGGCGGCTTCGAGTACGTTGACGTCGGACATGACTGGATCTACTCCTACGGCTCATCCGGGCTGTGGTCTGCCAGCGATCCTCGGCAGCGGAAAGCTGTTGCCGAAACACTGGCGCGGTGGTCTACTCGTCGGGCGAAGACCGAACGGGGACGGCCGGACAGCCGAGCCGCGTCGATCACGGTGAACGCACAAGGTCTGCGGTCACCCTCGCCGAGACAACCCGAACACCATACCCCAGCGCGGCGACCCGCTTCGAACCGGGTGGTCAGCGGCACAGCCGCGCGGCGGCCCGCACCCGGTCACGTACCCTGGACAGGTTGCCGCCCGGTTGTCGTGAAAGGTTGACTCGTGACCGCCCCTGAGGATGTCGTCGCTCCCACTCCGCGCGGACTGGTCGCCGAGACCGCACGGCGTCGCACGTTCGCGGTCATCTCCCACCCCGACGCGGGCAAGTCGACGCTCACCGAGGCGCTCGCGCTGCACGCGCGGATGATCTCCGAGGCGGGCGCCATCCACGGCAAGGCCGGACGCAAGTCGACGGTCTCGGACTGGATGGAGATGGAGAAGGCGAGGGGCATCTCGGTCAGCTCCACCGCCTTGCAGTTCAACTACCGCGCGGCGGGCGCCGACACCGACACCGTCATCAACCTGGTCGACACCCCCGGCCACTCGGATTTCTCCGAGGACACCTACCGGGTGCTCACCGCCGTCGACGCGGCGGTGATGCTGATCGACGCGGCCAAGGGCCTCGAACCGCAGACGTTGAAGCTGTTCCAGGTGTGCCGCCACCGCGGCATCCCGGTGATCACCGTGATCAACAAGTGGGACCGGCCCGGCCGCGCGCCGCTGGAACTGCTCGACGAGATCAACGAGCGCATCGGCCTGATTCCGACGCCGCTGTTCCTCCCGGTCGGCATCGCGGGCGATTTCCGCGGCCTGCTGCGCCGCGGCGAGGACGGCGCGGCCACCGAGTACATCCATTTCACCCGCACGGCGGGCGGCGCGACCATCGCGCCGGAGGAATCGCTGCGTCCCGAGCAGGCCGAGGCGCGCGAGGGCGAGGCGTGGGCCACCGCCGCCGAGGAGAGCGAACTGCTGTCGGCGACCGGTCAGGACCACGATCAGGAACTGTTCCTCGCGGGGCAGACCTCACCTGTCATCTACGCCTCCGCCATGCTGAACTTCGGCGTCCGGCAACTGCTCGAGACCTTGGTCGCACTGGCGCCGCCGCCCGCCGCGCGCCTTGACGTGGAAGGCCGGTCGCGCGAGACAACGGCCCCGTTCAGCGCGGTGGTGTTCAAGGTGCAGGCAGGCATGGACACCGCGCACCGCGACCGACTGGCGTTCATGCGGATCGTGTCGGGGGAATTCGAACGCGGCATGGTGGTCACGCACGCGCAGACCGGGCGCCCCTTCGCCACCAAATACGCGCTGACGGTCTTCGGCCGGGAGCGTTCCACCGTGGACACCGCCTATCCGGGCGATGTGGTCGGCCTGGTGAACGCCACCGCGCTCGCCCCCGGTCACACCCTGTTCGTGGACAAGAAGGTGGAGTACCCGCCCATCCCGTCGTTCGCGCCGGAGCATTTCGCCGCGCTGCGTGCGCAGAGCGCGGGCAAGTACAAGCAGTTCCGCAAGGCCATCGACCAGCTCGACTCCGAGGGCGTGGTACAGGTGCTGCGCAACGACGCGCGCGGTGACGCATCCCCGGTGCTGGCCGCCGTCGGACCCATGCAGTTCGAGGTGGTCACGGCCAGGATGCTGGCGGAATTCAATGTCGAGACGACGATGGATTTCCTGGCCTATTCGCTGGCGCGGCGCACCGACGCGGAATCGGCGGCCGAACTCGACCGGCAGCGCGGGGTCGAAGTGTTCACCCGCAGCGACGGGGTGCTGCTCGCGCTGTTCAGCGACAAGTGGCGGTTGCAGTACATCGAGAAGGAACATCCGGCCCTGACCTTGGAACCGCTGGTCGCGACCGCGGACTGACGCTCATTCGGGTTCGCGGCGCACCGGGGTCGTGCCCGGATCCATCTCCACGGGCGCGATGCCGTCCTCGCGGGCGATCAGACCCCAGCGGCTCGAGGTCAGCCGCAGGCTCGGCAGGTCGCTGAGGGAGAGCACCACCTCGTAGGTGCGTTCGTAGCCGGTGTGCGAGATCCGCCAGTTGCCGTCCTCGCAGCGCACGTAGCGGTCGTGGTAGAAGGCCGCGCCGCGCAGCAGCATGTTGTGCGCGGGGATGAGCACGGTGTCGGCGAGGTACCAGGTGCCGCTCGCGGTGTCGCCGTCGATGTCGACCTCGGGGTGGTCGCAGCGGTGTTCGGTGATGACGTGCGGCCCGAGGGTGTTGCGCATGAAGGCGAGGAAGGCGTCGCGCGATTCGAATTGCAGATATTCGCTGTAGGTCGCGGTCGCCTCGGGAATCATCGTGTCGGCGAACTCGTCCCATGATTTCGTGTCGAGGGTGCGCAGGTAACGAAATTTGAGCCTGCTGATCGCGGTCATGTCGTCGACGTCGCGGTCGTCACGCCGCGGCGGGGCCGAATGTACGCGCGGATCGTCCTCGGCGGCGTCGCGAGCGTCGTCGGGCACGGTCGGACCGACCTCGACCCCGTCGTCCAGCTCCTGTTCGGCGGTGTGCACGCCGGGGTCGCCACGCTCCCGACCACCGTTGTCCTGGTCCATGGTTCCAACAATCCCATCCGCGCGGACCGCGCTTCGCGAATGCGGAAGATTTGTATCAGATCGCTATAACCCTCGCCGGGGGGAATTCAGTTCCCGATGGTGAAGCAGGTGCGGCAGAAATCCTCGCCGAACTCGGTAAGGCGCAGACTCTTGCGGACGATCTTGGGCGCGCGACCGGCCTTCTTCAGCGCCGCCTCGACCACCGGCTGCACCTCGAGCACCATGTAGCGGCTCAGCACCACCGGATCGTCGGAGGTCAGGGCGAGGCCGAGCCGCTTGAGGTTGATGAGGTAGGGGCGGGCGCGGTCCGGGTAGCGCACGCCGGCCTGCTCGGGCACCGAGGTCAGGTCGCCCTGTACCAATTCGGAACCGATACCGAGCGGACGGTTCGTGCGCACGTCCACCGCGGGCTGCGGACCGTTGAGCGCCATGAAGCGCAGAATGCGGGCTTCGTCGGGGGCGAGTTCGTCGAGGATGCGGTCGTAGGCCGGATGCACGTCCTCGGTGAAGTAGACATCGGCGGAGCGGGCGAGCAGCGCGTCGCCGCGACGGCGCAACTCCTGCGTGGTCGCCGAGCGCAGGTGCGGGCCGATGGCGACCGGTTGCTGCTGACCCGACCCGTTGCCCGCCGGAGTCGGTACGTAACTGACGATTTCGCGCACCGAACCCTCGGTGACGCCGAGGGCGCTGCGCGCGATCGACCGCAGCGCGTTCCCGGTGCGTTCGGCGATATCGGCGGAGGACTCGCCGTCCAGGGCGGCCTTGGTGATCTCCCTGGTGACCTCGTAGGAAGTGTTGACCGCCCACTGACTGCCGCGCACCGCGGTGCCCGCCGCGAGCCCGGCCGCGCGGAACACGCCGCGGATCAACCTGGCCTCATTGCTGATCTGGCGCTGCTCCACATCCGAGCCGCGCTCCACGGAACGGGAACCGGCTCGGGTGATGTCCTGTCCGGTCCTGTCGTCTGTCACGTCTACTCCGATGTATTGCCAAAGTGAACAAGTGAACGAGCGTCTGCCCCCACAGATTATTGTCCGCCAGCCTTCCAGGTGCGCCGAACCACACCTTCCCCAGGGCCGCCGCGCGCGTCCGGCCGCCGCCCATGGTGATCCAGGCCACCGCGCGCACGCGGTATTCGACGCGTGATCCACGGCATCACGGAGCGACACGACCGGACGGCTCACAATGGGGTCCGCGCCGCGACGGGGTGCTAGTTTGGGGTGCCGGTGCGGCGGCGACCACCGGTGTATCGGCAGGAGGATGTCGTGTTAGAGAGCTTTTTCGGAATCCATCCGACGATCCTCCTCGAACTCCTGACAATTCCTCTGTTCACCGGCGTGATCGGCTACATCACCAACTGGACCGGCATCCTCATGCTGTTCAAGCCGATCGCCTTCCACGGTGTCCGCCTGCCCGGTCTGCGAGCCCTTTTCCCGTTCCTGCCCAAACGAATTCAGATACTGCCGCTGCTCAGCTACGACGGACGTATCGGCTGGCAGGGCATCGTTCCCTCGCGCGCCGACAAAATGGCGAGCATCGCCGTCGACAAAGGTCTGGCCAAGCTCGGCAGCGTCGCCGACTTCTATCGCGAACTCGAGCCGGACAAACTCGCCGAACATCTGACCGTTATCGCCGACGCGCAGATCAAGGACATCGTCGAGGAAATCCTGCGGCGCGAGCATCCACAACTCTGGTACAACCTGCCGACCCAGGTGCGCGAGATGGTGCACGCGCGCGTCCGGCAGCAACTCCCCGACATTCTTCGGGAACTGACCGTTGAACTCGGCGCGAATATCGATCAACTGATCGACGTCAAACAAATGGTGATCCGCTACTTTCAGGCCCGCCCGCATCTGTTGAACACCCTGTTCCAGGTGCTCGGCGCCAAGGAACTGCGGTTCATGCAGAACTTCGGCTTCTACTTCGGCGCGCCCATGGGTGTGGTGCTGGTCGCTCTGCTGCACCTGACCGGCTTGTCGACGCTGGTGGTGCTTCCGGTCGGCGGCGTGATCATCGGGTGGGTGGTGAACTGGGTCGGGCTGAACATGATCTTCGCCCCCGCCTACCCCAAGTGGTGGTGCCCGTGGCGGCAGGGACTGCTCATCAAACGCCAGGACGAGATCACCGCGGGCTACGCCGAACTGGTCTCCAGCCAGGTCATCACCGTTGCCAATATCGGCGACGAACTGCTCAACGGCCCGCGCTCGGACCGCACCATGCAGATGCTCGAGGACACCCTGCGCCCGGCCGCCGACCGTGCGCTCGGCCCCGCGCGCTCCGCCGTCAAATTCGTGCTCGGCAGCCGCGAGTACGACAGCCTGCAATCCACCCTCACCACCGAGGCCATGTCCATCGCGCCCATCGCCTTCGCCGATCCCGAGTTCAACGTCCGCCAGGGCAAGCAGATCAACGACTACATCGCCAAACAGATGGCGGCGCTGTCGCCCAACGACTTCGTCGACATGCTCCGTGCCGCCATCAAACAGGACGAATGGCTTCTTTTTCTGCATGGCGGCGTACTCGGACTGTTCGCCGGATACGCTCATATCCTGATCTTCGGAACGGGAGTGGCGACGACATGGCTGTGACGGATGCGGGCGGCGACGACAACGACACCGCCGAATCCTCCGATCCGGTGACCCGTCCCGACACCGAAGGGCCGTCCACCGAACTCAGCCGCAGGCCGGCCGAGGCCGTGGTCGCGGCCCCGAACAAGCGAAGCCGCCCCAGCGCGCTCGACACCGTTCGCGCCGCGACCGGCGTCGCCAAGGTCGCCGTCACGGCGGCGGGCGCGGTCACCGCGTGGAGCGTCGACACCGCGATCGGCGTCGGCGCCACCGTGGTGCGCGGCAGCCTGGCGGGCACACCGACGCGCGAAGTGCTCGCCGAGGCGGAATCGGAGTTCAGGGGCGCGCTGCGCCGCGCGCTCGGATTGCCGTCACCGGCCGCGCGTCCCGAAGCCGACGGGGTGCCGACACTGCGCGAACAGGGCGCGGCGCTGCTGCGGCTCTCGTCGAGCCCGCACGCCGAAGCGCACGAGATCCACCCGGCCTTCGCGCGCATGCTGGCCGACCTCACCCCCGACGAGGCGCGCATCCTGCGTTTCCTGCACATGGACGGCGCGCAGCCCGCGATCGACATCCGCACCGGCCGCCCGCGCGGCATCGGCGCCGAGCGGGTCGTCTCCGGCATCAACCTCATCGGCGAACACGCCGGATTGCGCTTCCCCAACCGGATTTCGCAATACCTGCCCAACCTACGCAGGCTCGGCCTGATCGACAACGCGGGCGAACCGGTCGGGAACCCGAACCGCTACCAGATCCTCGAGGCCCAGCCGCCGGTGCGAGAAGTGCTCAAGCGCTCCGGATTCGGCACCAAGGTGTACTACCGCAGCATCACGCTCACCGAATTCGGCGCGGATTTCGTGCAGACCTGCCTGCCGGTGGTCGTGCCCGACGGCCGAGCCTCGGGAACCAGCTGACCCGTCGAACGCCCCGGCCAGTTCCAGCAGGCACTCCTCTTCTCAGCGCGGATTTCGCGCGGACCAGCCTGCCGACGATCGCGCCCGACAGCCGCGCCCGCAGAACCAGCTGACCCGTCAGGCGCCCTCGGCCAATTCCAGCCAGCGCTCCTCGGCGGTCTCCTTCTCGGCGCGGACCTGTTTGAGTTCGGCGCCGAGGGTCACGAGTTTGTCCGGATCGGTGGCCGCGTCGGCAAGTGCCGCGTGCAGCTTCTGTTCGCGCTCGGTGAGTTTGTCGATGGAGCGCTCGAGTTTCGCGAGTTCCTTGCGCGCGGCCCGGTAGGCGGCGGCATCGGTGGCCGGAGCCGCCGCGGTGTCCTTGGCGGGCGCGGTGACCGTCGCCGCGCGTTTCGCCAGGTACTCGTCGATGCCGCCGGGCAGGTTGGTCAGTTTGCCGTCGCCGAACAGCGCCCAGGTGGAATCGGCGATGCGCTCGATCAGGTAGCGGTCGTGGCTGATGACGACCAGCGTGCCCGCCCAGTTGTCGAGCAGGTCCTCCAACTGCTGGAGGGTATCGATGTCGAGGTCGTTGGTCGGCTCGTCCAGCAGCAGCACGTTCGGTTCCGCCATGAGGATGCGGGTCAGCTGCAGGCGGCGCCGTTCGCCGCCGGACAGGTCCCCGACCGGGGTGCGTTGGCGCGCGGGCGCGAAACCGAGCCGCTCGGCCAACTGACCTGCGGAAATCTCCTTGTCTCCCAACATGATTCGCTGCGCGACCTGCTGCACGGCCTCCAGCACGCGCATATCGGTCGGCAGGTCGTCCAATTCCTGGCGCAGCCAACCGATCTGTACGGTCTGGCCCTGTATCCGCTTGCCCGCGGCCGGTTCCGCGTCGCCCGCGAGCGCGCGCAGCAGTGTGGTCTTGCCCGAACCGTTCACCCCGACCAGGCCGACCCGCTCGCCCGGCGCGAGTCGCCAGGTCAGGTCGTCGACGAGGGTGCGGCCGTCGGGCGTGGCCAGTGTCACGTTCTCGAGTTCGACCACCACCCGCCCGAGCCGTTTGCGGGCGAACGCGGCCAGCGACACGCTGTCGCGCGGCGGCGGCACATCGGCGATGAGCGCCTCGGCCGCCTCGACCCGATAACGCGGCTTCGAGGTGCGTGCCCGCGCGCCGCGGCGCAGCCAGGCCAATTCCTTCCTGGCCAGATTCGCCCGCCGCGACTCGCTCGCGTCGGCCTGCCTGGCGCGTTCGGCCCTGGCGAAGATCCAGTCGCCGTAACCGCCCTCGTAGCTCTCGACCTTGCCGCCGACGACCTCCCAGGTATTCGTGGCAACGGTGTCGAGGAACCAGCGGTCGTGGGTGACGACAACCAACGCGCTGCGCCGCTCCAGCAGGTGCCCGGCCAGCCACTGCACGCCCTCGACGTCGAGGTGGTTGGTCGGTTCGTCCAGGACGAGCAGGTCGAGCTCGCGCACCAGCGCCGCGGCCAGCGCGACGCGGCGGCGCTCACCACCGGACAGATTGTCGACGCCCGCGTCCATGCCGAGGCCGTCGATGCCGATGCCCTCCAGCACCGAGCGGATACGCGGATTCGACGCCCACTCGTGTTCGGCCAGATCGTGGTCGTCGCCGAAACCGCGTCGATCGTCGGCCAGGCCCGCGAGCACCACCGAGCCGACCGTCGCACCCTTCGGCAGCACCCCGCGCTGGGTCACCACCGCCATGCGCAGCCCGTTGACCCGGCTGACCCGCCCCGAATCGGGCGGCTCGAGTCCGGTCAGCACCTCGAGCAGGGTGGTCTTGCCGCCGCCGTTGAGACCGACGACGCCGATGCGCTCACCGGCGTGCACGCCGAGCGATACGCCGTCGAGCAGGGGTTTGACACCGAAGCTCTTGGATACCTGTTCGAGGTTGATCAGGTTGGACATGGATCCTTCCGAAGGTCACGCAGGCGGTGCGATACCTGCCGAGCAAGCCTAGCTCGCGGGTGGAACCCGATATTTCCCCCGGGTTCACCGCTACTCGCGTTCACCGCCACCCGAGCTCAGCGCCACCCGGACCCTGCGCCACCCGAGCTCAGCGCCACCCGGACCCTGCGCCCCCGAGCTCAGCGCCACCCGAGCTCAGGGCAGGCCGAGCTCAGGGCAGGCCGGGTTCAGCGTTTGGCCTGCGGCTCCCCGCCGACCACGCGCGCACCGGGCACCGGACCGCTCGCGGTGCGGACACTGCGCGCCACGCCCGCCCCCGCGAGTTCGGCGGCGACGGCGATGGCGGATTCCTCGCTCTCGCAGAGGAAGGCGCAGGTGGGTCCGGAACCGGAGACCAGTCCGGTGAGCGCGCCCGCGCCGACGCCCGCGCGCAGGGTGCGGCGCAGCTCGGGTTTCAGCGACAGCGCCGCAGCCTGCATGTCGTTGCCGAGCAGCGGCGCAAGCTGTTTCGGGTCACCGGCGGCCAGCGCCTGCATGAGCCGCTGCGGTTCGCCGAGGCGCGGCGGCGCACCGTGCTCGCGCAGATGATCCAGTTCCGCGAAGACCGAAGGGGTGGAAAGTCCGCCCTTGGCGAGGGCGAGCACCCAGTGAAAGGTGTTGCGCGACAATACCGGAAGCAGGCGTTCACCGCGACCGGTGCCGAGCGCGGTGCCGCCGTGCAGGGCGAAGGGGACGTCGCTGCCCAATTCGGCGGCGATCGTGGACAACTCGTCGCGGCTCAGACTCAGATCCCACAGTTCGTTGAGGCCGACCAGCGCGGCGGCGGCGTCGGCGCTGCCGCCTGCCATGCCTCCCGCCACCGGAATGCCCTTGGTGATGGCGATCTCAACCAGCGGGGCGCGGCCCGCGAGATGGGCAAGGCGCACGGCCGCCTTCCACACCAGATTGCCGCGATCGGTGGGCACCTCGGCCGCGCCTTCGCCGCTGACCCGCACCGTCAACGCGCTCGACGGCGCGATGCGGACGTCGTCGCTGAGCGAGAGTGCCTGGAATACGGTTGTCAGATCGTGGTAGCCGTCCGCGCGCAGGTCGCCGACTCCGAGGTGGAGGTTCACCTTCGACGGCGCGCGCACGGTGACGGGGCTTGGGACTACTGACAACACGATGCTCAAGCCTAACCGGTGGGTACGACACCCGCGCCCCCGACGGATGCCATTCACCTGTTGGGCGCGATTCGTTATGGAGCGGCGATCGGCCGCTTGCCAGCTATACCCCTCAGGGGTATGTTGAAGGCATAAGGACTACGAAGGAGTCGACCATGGCCACGTCCACCTACACCGTCAAGGGTATGACCTGCGGCCACTGCGCCGGTTCGGTGCGCGAGGAGATCGGCAGGATCGCGGGGGTGACCGGCGTCGAGGTCGATCTCGACACCGGCGCGGTCCGCGTGGAGAGCACCGCACCGGTCTCCGACGCCGAGATCGCCGCCGCCGTCGACGAGGCGGGCTACGAGGTCGCCGTCTGATGTCGCTCCGGCCGAGATTCGTCGCGGCGGGGGTACTGGTCGCGCTGTTCGGCGTCGCACTCGGCATCGGAGCCCTGGTTGGCGATCCGGACGAGCGTGCGCCGGGCGACACCGGAACACCGGCGGCGAGCGGACTATCCGCCGCCGCGTCCGGCTACCGCCTCACCGATCTGACCGCACCCGCCGCGCCGAATGAGGCAGGCACACTGCGCCTGCGCGTCCTCGGACCCGACGGCGCACCGCTGACCCGCTTCGCCACCCAGCACGAGAAGAAACTACACCTGATCGTGGTCCGCTCGGACACCACCGAGTACCGGCACGCCCATCCGAGGATGGACGCCGACGGACTCTGGTCGGTCGACTGGACCTGGGCGGCTCCCGGCACATATCGCGTCTTCGCCGACTTCGTGCCCGAAACACCCGACTCCCCCGGCGATCTGGTGCTCAGCGAGACGGTCACGGTCACCGGGGATGCGACGCCGCGACCGCTCGCCCCGATCTCCGAGACCGCGAGCGTGGACGGCTACCAGGTGACCCGCCACGGCGAACTCGACACCCGCGGTGGCGAACTGCGATTCACCGTCTCCCGCGGCGGCTTCCCGGTGTCGGATCTGGAACCGTATCTCGGCGCGAACGGCCACCTGGTCGCGCTGCGCGCCGAGGACCTCGCCTACCTGCACGTCCATCCGCAAACCGATGGCAGCCGCGGTCCCGATGTGACTTTTCACGCGAAGGCGCTCGGCGCCGGGCGCTACCGCCTGTATCTGGACTTCGCCCATGGGGGTTCGGTGCACACGGCGGAGTTCACCGTCGATGCCCGAGTACTCACAGATTCATCCACAGGCGGTGACGGAGTTCACACAGGCGGTGGACACCCATGAGCGAACCGAATCGGCCCGTTCGGACGCACGTCGAAATATGCACGCTGAACTGCGCTTTCCCTGAGCGCGATGGCGGCATCACAGCCGAAGACGCTGAATGACGGCAGCTCTCGCGCGAGCATTACCAGCACAAATGAAAAAGTTGACTATTCACACTCGCGCTCGTTATCCACCGGACTTCTCCACAGGTCGGAGACCGTGCAGCACAACGGGAACCGGCGGGTCGAGCCACAGGAAGCCCCCGCCACCGTGTTTCGCCACCGGCAACCGGTCGGCACCACTCGGGTTGCCGCCGAACACCGCCCGAACGTGATCAGGCGTGGCCGCCGATACTAGCGCCGATTCCCGCGAACCCGCAAATCCGGTGCCGACTTTCGGTACCGCACGGGTGCGCGCGGCTCAATCCGTCTGCGCCAGCCGGACGAACGCCGCGGTGTCCAAGGTCTCCCCGCGCGCCGTCGGATCGATGCCCGCCGCGATCAGTCGACGTTCGGCCGCCACCGCCGACCCGGCCCAGCCCGCCAAGGCCGCGCGCAAGGTCTTGCGCCGCTGGGCGAACGCCGCATCGATCACCTCGAACACCCGGCGGCGGAACGGGTCGTCGGTCGGCCACGGCGCGCGGGCGTACCGCTCGATCCTGACCAGACCCGAATCCACCCGAGGCACCGGCCAGAAGACCTGGGTGCCCACCGCGCCCGCCCGGCGCACCGTGCCGAAGAAGCCCGCCTTGACACTGGGCACGCCGTACACCCGATTGCCCGGCTCGGCCGCGAGCCGATCCGCCACCTCGGCCTGCACCATGACCAAAGACGTTGCCAACGTGGGGATCTCGGCGAGCAGATGCAGGAGCACCGGAACCGCCACGTTGTAGGGGAGATTCGCGACCAGCGCCGTCGGGGTTGCGGGCAGATCCGTCGCCGCGATCCGCAGCGCGTCCGCCTCGACCACTTGGAGCCTGCCGACCAGTTCCGGCGCGCGGTCGGAGACCGTCGCGGGCAGGAAACGCGCGAGCAGCGGGTCGATCTCCACCGCGACCACCGAATCCACCACGTCCAGCAGCGCGAGGGTCAGCGAGCCGAGGCCGGGACCGACCTCGAGCACCGTATCCGCGCCACCGACGCCTGCCGCGGCGACGATGCGCCGCACGGTGTTGGCGTCGTGGACGAAGTTCTGCCCGAGCTGTTTGGTGGGTCGGATGCCGAACCGCTCGGCCAGCGTCCGCACCTCGGCGGGGCCGAGCAGCGCCGCACCGCCCCTGGTAGCGCCGGGACCGCGCACGGAGTTATCGGGTTCGGACACCGGACGAACCTATCAAGCCTCGAATACGGCACGGCACCGACTCGTACCCCGAACCGACGCGACGCACCGGTTCGATGCTCAACCGAGCCCGAGTCGACTCGTGCAGGCGGGCCACGCGCCCCAGCCCTGCCTGGCTCGAGTGACCTCGGCGATCGCGATCTGCTCCTCGCGGGTGGCCAGATCGGCGCGCGGCGCGTACCGCGTACCGCCCTGCCGCTCCCAGGTGCTCTGGTCGAATTGGATGCCGCCGTAATACCCGTTGCCGGTGTTGATGGCCCAGTTGCCGGTGGATTCGCAGCGGGCAAGCGCGTCCCAGATCGCGCCGTCGCGCACCGGCGGCACCTCGGTGCCCGGCTTCGCGCCCTTGCGGACCGTCTTGGGCTGGGCGGGCGTGGTGACCGTGCTCGCGACCGGCTCGCGGGCGATCTCCTGACCGTTGAGCACGGTGACGGCGAAGGTGACGTCCTGCACACCCGGCGCGCCCGTGCTCTCCACCACGCTGCGGCTCATGTTCATGGTGACGTCCTCGATGACGTTCTCCGGCGGGTCGAGCGGCATGGTCTCGACGCGCTTCTCCACCCGCTTGCGGGTGACGACCACCTTGATGCCGTCGGTGAGCGGCGTTTCGGCGGCCGGTTCGACGCTGTCCTGCTCGATCAGCGGGATGCCCGCCGTCTTCAGGAACTCGCCGACCGTCGGCGCGGCCAATCGGACGTCGACGAAGGCGCCGATACCGTCGAGCAGGGACACCGTGCGGGCGGTGGAGACCTGCAGGGCCGCACCGATCAGCGGGATCCGCTGGTCGCGGCCGGGCGAGACGAAGGTGTCGGCGGGGATCTTCAGCTGTTCGAGCGCTTCGCCCGCGGTGATGCCGGTGGTCCACACCTTGCGCTGGGCGCCGTCGATCGTGAGGGTGATCTCGCGCGCCCGGTTGAAGACGATGGTCGCGCCGTCGACCAGCGCCGTGGCGGGCGTCGGCCGCACGAGGTCGCGATCGGTGACGTAGAGCCCAGCGGCGCGCAGCACGCCCGCGACATTGCGCGACATGGTGGTCTGGGTGGATTGCTCGCCGTCGACCACGACCGTGACCGTCTTGCGGTTCACGATCGCCATCGCCGCGCCCACGATCAACGTGATCAACAACATCGCGACCGCCGCGTAGAGCAGCGGCGATCGGGACTGGTTGATACGCACGAAGTGGGACATGGTCACAGCACGATAACGAAGCGGTACGGGCTCGACAAGCCGTACGGGCGGGAACGGCGTCATTTCATATCACGAACAGATCTCGATGCCGCAGGTAAATCACGGAATAGCAGCGTCGAGTGACCTATCCCACAATTTGTGTATCGGAAGATCATCGGGGTTACGCGCGTGCGCGGTCAGATTCCGTAGACCCGCCTCGCGTTCGCCGTCGTGATCCGCGCGAGTTCCACCGGATCCTGATTCCGCAATTCCGCCAGCGCGCGCACGGTGTACGGCAGGCAATACGGCTCGTTCGGCGCGCCGCGGAACGGATGCGGGGTCAGATACGGCGCGTCGGTCTCCACCAGGATCTGGTCGTCGGGCACCACCTGAGCCGCCTCGCGCAGATCGTGCGCGTTCTTGAAGCTCACCGTGCCCGAGAAACTCAGCACATAGCCCTCGTCGACGCACGACAACGCCATATTGGTGTCGGAGGAGAAGCAGTGGAAGATCACCTTCGACGGCGCGCCCTCGTCGAGCAGCACCGTCAGCAGGTCGTGGTCGGCCTCGCGGTTGTGGATCATCAGCGGCTTGCGCACCCGCTTGGCCAGGTCGATATGCCAGCGGAACCCCTCGATCTGGGTCTCGATATCCGCGCAGCCATCCAGCTTGCCCGGCCAGTAGTAGTCGAGTCCGGTCTCGCCGACCGCCACCACGCGTGGGTCGCCCGCCAACTCCTCCAGCTCCGCCTTCGCCGCGTCGTCGAGGGCGTTCGCGCGGGTCGGGTGCAGGGCGACGGCCGCGTAGACCCGGTGGTCCCAGTGCGCCGCGCGCACCGCCCACCGCGCGGCGGCCAGATCGTCGGCGACCGTCACGATCGTGCCGACGCCGACCGCGGCCGCGCGGTCGACGACCACCGCGACCGAATCGGCGTCGCTCGCGCCGCAGGAGTCGAGATGGGTGTGCGCGTCCACCAGCGGCGTGAGCGGTTCGGGCGGCGCGGGGGCCTCCCGCTTCGCGCTCACCGGCCCGCCTCGGCGACCACGGCGGTTGCCACAGGGATATTCGTTCGAACGACTCGAAGCACGCGCACTACAGTAGACACACCATGAGCGCAGCCGACCGCACAGCACCCACCGGTGCCGAGGCACCAGCCTTCTACATCACCACGGCCATCGCGTACCCCAACGGTGCGCCGCACATCGGGCATGCCTACGAGTACATCTCTTCGGATGCCATCGCCCGGTTCAAGCGGCTCGACGGGTACGACGTGTTCTTCATGACCGGCACCGACGAGCACGGTCAGAAGATGCAGCAGACCGCGGCGGCCGAGGGCATTCCGGTCGAGGAACTGGCGACGCGCAACTCCGACGTGTTCGAGGCGATGGACAAGAGCCTCGACATCTCCTTCGACCGCTTCATCCGCACCACCGACGAGGACCACCAGCGCGCGAGTTTCGCGATCTGGGAGCGGATGCTCGCCAACGGCGACATCTACCTCGGGAACTACTCGGGCTGGTATTCGGTGCGCGACGAGGCGTTCTACACCGACGAGGAGACTACCCTCCTCGACGACGGTTCCCGGATCTCGACCGAATCGAAGACGCCGGTGGTGTGGACCGAGGAGTCCAACTACTTCTTCCGCCTATCCGCCTACCAGGACAAGCTGCTCGCGCTCTACGAGGAGCATCCGGAATTCATCGCGCCCGCAACGCGGCGCAACGAAATCGTCAGTTACGTCAAAGCGGGACTGAAGGATCTGTCGATCTCCCGCACCACCTTCGACTGGGGTGTGCCGGTGCCTGACCACCCCGATCACGTCATGTACGTGTGGGTGGACGCGCTCACCAACTACCTCACCGGCGTCGGTTTCCCCGACACGGAATCGGCCGCCTTCCGGAAATACTGGCCCGCCGATGTGCACATCATCGGTAAGGACATCACCCGTTTCCACACCGTCTACTGGCCCGCGTTCCTGCTGTCGGCGGGCGTGGAATTGCCGAAACGCGTTTTCGTGCACGGCTTCCTGTACAACAAGGGCGAGAAGATGTCGAAGTCGGTCGGCAATGTCGTCGACCCGCTCGCGCTGGTCGAGACGTACGGATTGGACGCGCTGCGTTTCTTCCTCCTGCGCGAGATCTCCTACGGCCAGGACGGCAGCTACAGCCACGAGGCCATCGTCGGCCGCATCAATGCCGACCTGGCCAACGAATTCGGCAACCTGGTGCAGCGCAGTCTCACGATGGTGAACAAGAATTGCGACGCCGCCGTGCCGACCCCCGGCGAATTCACCCCCGAGGACCGGGAACTGCTCGATCGCGCGGCCGCGCTGCTCGACCGCTGCCGAACCGAATTCGACGGCCAGCAGATCCATCTGGCGTTGGAAGCGCTCTGGCTCACCCTCGGCGAGACCAACCGGTACTTCTCCGCGCAGCAGCCGTGGGCCCTGCGCAAGTCGGGTACCGAGACGGATCTGACGCGCATGGCGACGGTGCTCTACGTCACGCTCGAGGTGGTGCGCATCGTCGCGATCCTGGTGCAGCCGGTAATGCCCGACTCCGCCGCCAAGATCCTCGACCTGCTCGCCCAGCCCGGCCGCACCTTCGCCGACATCGGCACGCCACTGGTGGCGGGCACGCCGCTGCCCGCGCCGGAGCCGGTCTACCCGAGGTACGTTGAACCCAAAGAGGCGTAACGGTTTCCGGCGGGATGCCGCCGGAAACCGATGCCGCCCTTGTTACTTCCAGCGATCGAGCAGGCGGTTGGCCTCCTCGGCCAGCGCGAACTGGAGGTAGGGCCCGAAGCTGACCCGCGCCACACCCTGCGCGGCCAGCGTCGCCTTGTCCGAGAGACCGGGCAGGCCGATCGCGTTGACCGGCAGCGGCAGTTCGGAGGTCAAGCGACGCATATCCGCGTCCTCGTGCCTGCCGACCGGGTACAGCACGTCGGCGCCCGCGGCCGCGGCCAGCTTCAGCCGGGCGATGGCGCGGTCGACGCGGTCGGATTCGTCGCCGTCCTGACGCAGGAACAGGTCGGTGCGGGCATTGACGACCACGTGCACCCCGGCGGCATCGGCGAATTCGCGCAGCCCGCGCACGAAATCGGCGTGCTCCTCCGGTGTGCGCAGACGCTTGCCCTCGCTGTGCACGGTGTCCTCGATATTCAGGCCGACCGCGCCCGCATCGAGCAGCCCCTCGATGAGCTGCGCCGGTTCCAGGCCGTATCCGGATTCGATGTCGACGGACACCGGCGCCTGCACCGCCTCGGTGACCTGCTTCACCCTGGTCAGCAGTTCCAGGAAGGTCATGCCTTCGCCGTCGGCGCGCCCCACCGAGTCCGCGACCGGGTGACTGCCCATCGTCAGGCCCGAAAAGCCCGCCGACACCGCGAGATTCGCCGACCACGCGTCCCAGACCGTTGGCAGGACGGCCGGATCGCCCGGACGGTGGAGTTCGAGAAGTGCCTTGGCCTTGTGCTCCAAAGAGGTCATATCCCGATCATTCCCTACCCGGCGGTCGCCTACGCATCCGCGCGGGCGGCGAGTACATACACCGCGGCGCCGATGTTCATCGACCTACCTCGACCGCACCGGCAGCGAGTACACGCACCCCGCCATCGGTGCTCACCGATCTACTCCACCGCGCGTGCGGCGAGCACGGCGTCGTACAGTTCGCGCCGGGACACGCCCGCCTCGGCCGCGACCTCACCGCACGCGTCCTTGAGCCGCATGCCCTCGGCGGTGCGCAGCTCCACCGCGTCGACCAGATCCGCCGGATCCGCCGAAGCAGGTTCGGCCCCCGCGAGCACCACGGTGATCTCGCCGCGCGCGCCGTCCACCGCCCACGCCGCGAGTTCGCCCAGGCTGCCGCGCACGACCTCCTCGTAGGTCTTGGTCAGTTCGCGGCACACCGCGGCCCGCCGATCGGGACCGAGCACCGCGACCGCGTCGGCCAGGCAGTCCGCCAGCCGGTGCGGCGCCTCGAAGAACACACACGCGCGCTGTTCGTTCGCCAACCCGGCGAGCCAGGTGCGACGCTGCCCCGATTTACGCGGCGCGAACCCGTCGAAGCAGAACCGTTCCACAGGTAGCGCCGACAGCGCCAGCGCCGTGGTCACCGCGGACGGGCCGGGCAAACAGGTGACCGGCAGCTCGCGTTCGACACAGGCCGCCACCATCCGGTAACCGGGATCACTCACCGACGGCATGCCCGCGTCGGTGACCAACAGCACGGTATGCCCGGCCTCGATCTCCTCGAGCAGCACCGGAATGCGCGCGGCCTCGACATGGTCGTAGAAGCTCACCACCCGACCGGAGATCTCCACCCCGAGCGCCTTGGCGAGCGCCCGCGTGCGGCGGGTGTCCTCAGCGGCGACGACCTCAGCGCGCCCCAACGCGTCGCGCAACCGCTGAGAGGCGTCACCGACATCCCCCATCGGAGTCGCCGCGAGCACCAGCCGCCCACGCACCTCCCGATCCGCCTCCCGCGCCACCGCACTCCCATCCGTAGTGGATTCGGCCCGGCCGCTCACCGAACCCGCTGTGCAGCCTAGTTGCGCGCCGCAAGCAGTCG
The DNA here is from genome assembly GCF_015674855.1 of Nocardia bovistercoris. Classification (GTDB taxonomy): domain Bacteria; phylum Actinomycetota; class Actinomycetes; order Mycobacteriales; family Mycobacteriaceae; genus Nocardia; species Nocardia bovistercoris. Next base: position 737,299 of record NZ_JADMLG010000002.1, read on the forward strand.
CGCGGCCCACCGCCGTGCTCGTCGACGGTCCACTGCTACACCCGACGCGCAGCCGCTGCGCCATGAGCGCCTCGTGCCGTACCTACCAAGCAGCCCGTCGCCGCAATGACGAGCGGCCGACCACTGCGCACACACCCAACCCATCGCTTCGCTCTACCCTCGCGAGCAGCCGACCATCGCACTCACGAGCAGCCAACCACCGTGCCGACGAGCAGCCACCGCACCCACAAGCAACCCTCCACGGTGTATATGAGCAGGCCCCCGTTGTACTCACGAGCAGCCAACCACTACACCTACGAGCGGTCCATCGCCGCAATGACGTACGGCCGACCACTGTGTACACACCCAACCCATCGCTACCCTCGCGAGCAGCCCATCGCTTCCCCCGCGGGCGGCTCACCGCCGCACTCACAGGCGGCTCACCGCTGTGCGACCGACGGCGCGCGAACGCATACGATCGGAGCGTGACCCAGGTGACCCCACGCGCGACCGCACCGTTCGGGTCCGTGCCATCCTGGTCGAAACCCGCGTGGTCGAGTCCGGCGCCTACGCGCCCGTCCGCCGATTTCGGCCCCCTCGACACCATGCGCGGTTGGCTGGTCACCGGATTTCTGACCCTGATCGCCGCGGTGACGCGGTTCATGCGACTCAACTACCCCACCGAAGCGCGCACGCCCGTTTTCGACGAGAAGCACTACGCGCCGCAGGCGTGGCAGATGGTGACCGGCGGCGGTGTCGAGGACAACCCGGGGTTCGGGCTGGTGGTGCATCCGCCGGTCGGCAAGCAGATGATCGCGATCGGCGAGGCACTGTTCGGCTACAACGGCTGGGGTTGGCGTTTCACGGCGGCGCTCGCGGGCACGGTGCTCGTGCTGCTGGTGATCCGCATCGTGCGGCGGATGGCGCGGTCCACCCTGATCGGCGCGATCGCGGGCATCCTGCTCATCGCGGACGGGCTCACCTTCGTCTCCTCGCGCATCGGCATGCTCGACATCTTCATGGCGTTGTTCGTCACCGCCGCGTTCGGCTGCCTGATCGTCGACCGCGACGAGATGCGGGAGCGTATGGCGCGCGTCGATCTCGAGGGCCGCACGGGGGTCACCGCGTGGGGGCCGCGGTTCGGGGTGCGCTGGTGGCGTTTCGGCGCGGGCGTCCTACTCGGTCTCACCTGCGGCACCAAATGGTCCGGCATCTATTTCGTGGTCGCGTTCGGCCTGCTCAGCGTGTTCTTCGACGTGTCGACGCGCCGCGCGTACGGGGTGCGACGGCCGTGGACCGGCACGATCGTGCGCGATGTGGGTCCCGCGCTGTACGCGTTGATCGTGATCCCGGTCGTGGTCTATCTCGCGAGCTACTGGGCCTGGTTCGCCAGTGAGACCGGCGTGTATCGGTACATGGCGGGCAATCCGTCGGCCCCCGAGGACCCGATCGGCACCGGCGGATTCTGGTCGCATCTCGTCCCCGACGCGCTGCGCTCACTCTGGTACTACAGCGCGCGTTCGATGGAATTCCACACCGAGCTCACCAATTCCGCGGGCAATCACCACCCGTGGGAGTCCAAGCCGTGGACGTGGCCGATGGGGCTGCGGCCGATGCTCTACTACTACGCCGACGGCGGCGTGCGCGGCTGCGGGGAGTCCCAGTGCGTGAAGGCGGTGCTGCTGGTCGGCACGCCAGCGATCTGGTGGATCGCGCTTCCGGTGCTCGCGTGGATGCTGTGGCGCGTCGTGACCAGGCGCGACTGGCGTTATGCCGCGGTGCTCACCGGTTACGCGGCGGGCCTGCTGCCCTGGTTCCTCACCCTTGACCGGCAGATGTACTACTTCTACGCGGTCCCGCTCGCCCCGTTCCTGGTGATGGGCGTCGCGCTGGTACTCGGCGACATACTCGGCCAAGGCACCGATTTCCGAAGACGGCACGAGGACGACGCCTTCCTGGATGGGCCGCCCAGCGAGCGCCGAAGCCTCAACCTGCTGGTCGTCTGCCTCTACCTGGGCGTCGTCGTGGTCAACTTCGCCTGGCTGTGGCCGATTCTCACCGCATTGCCCATCAGCGTCTCGACCTGGCAGAACCACCTGTGGCTGCCCAGTTGGCGCTGAACCTCGAACGCCGCCCGCCAGAGCACCGCTCACCGGAGCGCCGCCGACCCGCACGCTGCCCACCGAAACTCAGCGCGCCTCCAGCGCCGAGCGCACGAAGCGCAGCGCGGTCGCGTCATCGAGCCCGAACCGCAGCATCACGGCCACGTCCTCGGCGGCCATGCGGACGCCGCCAACCACAGCACCGCTGACCCGGACGCTGCCCACTTCAGCGCTGCCCGCTCGAAACGACACGGACACCACCACCGGAACTCAGCGCGCCTCCAGCGCCGAGCGCACGAAGCGCAGCGCGGTCGCGTCGTCGAGTCCGAGCCGCCGGATCGCGGCGACGTACTCCGTGGCCGCGCGACCGGCCGCGTCCGTGGTCGGGTCACCGGAGGAGGCGATGAACGAACCCTGCCTGCCCCTGGTCTCCAGTACACCGTCGGCTTCCAGTTCGCGGTAGGCGCGCGCCACCGTGTTCGGGGCGAGGCCGAGGTCGGCGGCCAGCGCGCGCACCGTGGGGATCTTGGTGCCCGCGGTCAACCGACCCGCGCGCACCATGGCGATGATGGCCTGCCGCAACTGCTCGTACGGCGGCACCGGGGAATCGTGGTCGATCGTCACCGGGAACATGGCGCTCACGTGTCGTCGCGGGCGAGTGGGCAGGACAGGCAGCGCGGTCCGCCTCGGCCCGAACCCAATTCGGATCCGGGGATGGGCAGCACTTCGATACCCGCGTCGCGCAGTCGCGCGTTGGTCATCTCGTTGCGTTCGTAGGCAACGACCACACCGGGCGCCAATGCCAGGGTGTTGTTGCCGTCGTCCCACTGTTCGCGTTCGGCGGTGACCCCGTCCAGGCCGGTGTCGATGACCCGCAGTTTCCCGATGCCCATGGCCTCGGCGGCGGCGGGCAGGAACGGTTCGGGCCCGCGCATGCTCACCCCACCGGAGCCGTGCCGCCCACTGTAGTCGTCCTCGCGGCGAATGGTGAACGCGCTCAACGTGTCACGCATCGCGGAGTACATGACAACAGCATCGGTGTCGACCATGGTGCACACGGTGTCCAGGTGCATGGTGGCGCGACTCTGCGCGATCGGCACGACCAGGACGGTGTGGGCGAGTTCGTCGTCGAACAGGCTGCGCGCGAGCGCTTCCGCGCCCGCGGGCGAGGTGCGCTCACCGACGCCGACCGCGACCACGCCGGGCGCGAGCAGCAGCACGTCACCGCCCTCGATGGGCGCGGTATGGGATTCGTAGGCGCGGCGCACCCCGAGGAAGCGCGGATGGAAGGCGTAGATCAGGTCGGTGAGCGAGGTCTCACGCATGCGGGCGGGCAACGCGAGTGAGGTGATCGCCACTCGCGGCCCGATCCAGAACGAGGAATCCCTGGTGAACAGCAGATTCGGCAGCGGGTCCACGACGAAGTCGCCGCCCTGGTGCATGCGCCGCACCAGCGACGCCGCGTCGGGGGCGAACGGCAGTTCGTCGAAGGTCATGCCTGCCATCAGGATGTCGGCGAGTTCGGGCGCGGGCGTGCCGCGCAGGTAGGCGGCGAGTTCGTCGGCGAGGTGGTGGCCGAGCCTGCGCGCGTCGACGGCGCCGGAGATGCCCTGGACGCGCGCGGCGCCGCTGACCGCGAGCGTCTCGGTGAGCAGGTCGGCGAGCAGCATGACCTCGACGCCGCGTTCGCGCAGCACGCCCGCGAAGATGTCGTGTTCCTGCTGGGCGCGTTCCACCCACGGGATGCCGTCGAAGAGCAGCTGATCGTTGTTGCGCGGGGTCAGTCGGCGCAGTTCGGCGCCGGGGCGGTGTAGCAGGACCGCGCGTAAGGTCGCTACCTCCGAGGTGACTCCGAGGCGTGTGTCCACGCCACCGGACCGGTCGTCGGTCGGATGCGCGCCGTTCCCCCCGGAACCAGTGTCTGCTCCCATGACCCCGACCGTAGTTCGCCGAGGGCCCTCGAGTACGGAAATCCACGCCCCCAATGCTGGTGTCCGATTCCCACCCGCGTGCCGGACAACCTGAAGTATTGTTGAGGTGAATGGAGGAGCGTGCATGTCGAATGCCGATTGGCGAGCGAAGGAACTGACCCCCGGTCAACTTTCCGAGCGTAGCGGAGTGGCCGTTTCCGCGTTGCACTTCTACGAACGCGAAGGCCTCATCACCAGCCGCCGCACCAGCGGAAATCAACGCCGCTATACGCGCGAGACCTTGCGCCGGGTCGCCTTCATCAGAATCTCGCAGCGGGTCGGCATACCGCTCAGCGAGATTCGCGCGGCATTGGACAAACTCCCCGAAGGGCGAACACCGACCAGACGCGACTGGGAAACGCTGTCCACCACATGGCGCGGCGACCTCGACGACCGCATCAACCAGCTGATTCGCCTGCGCGACAACCTCACCGGCTGTATCGGCTGCGGCTGCCTGTCACTCGGCAGCTGCAAACTCGTCAACGAATACGACCGCCTCGGCACCGAAGGCCCCGGCGCGCGCGTCCTGGACACCCACCTCAACTGCCCTTCGAAACCAGCAGCCTGCTGAACCTTTCGCTCAACCGTCGCATGAGGAATTCGTAGGGGAAGGCGAATTTCCGGGCCCACCAATAGCCGAATCGAATATCGAACGAACTGTAGACGATGAACCGATTCCGTTCGACGCCGCGCAGAATGGCCGAAGCCACCCGTTCCGGCGCGACCGCGTGCCGGGTGAACGCGGTGGTGATCCGGCGCACCCTCGGATCCTGCTTGTCCACGCCGACGAGATCGAAACTGTGCACCAGCGGCGTGTCCACCGCGCCCGGCGCGACCAGGTGCACCGAAATGCCGTGCGGGCGCAGATCGAACCGCAGCACCTCGGAGACGCCCCTGATCCCGAACTTTGCCGCGCTGTAGGCCGCGTGCCACGGCAGTGCCAGCAATCCGGCCGCCGAGGACACGTTGACCAGCGCGCCGCCGCGTCCGGCACGCACCATGGGCGGCACGAAACTCTCGATCACATGGATCGGCCCCATCAGATTGACCTCGACCATCTTCCGCCAGTGGCGGTGCTCGAGATTCTCGACGGTGCCCCAGGTCGAGGTGCCCGCGACATTCATCACGATATCCAGCGCCTCGTGCTCGGCGTGCACCTCGGCGGCGAACCCGGCGACCGCCTCGTGATCGGTGATGTCGAAGGCGCGCGCGCAGAGAACCGAACCTCCCGCGGCACGGATATCGGAGGCCGTCTTCTCGAGTCCGTCGGCGTCGATATCGGTGAGCACGAGCAGCGCGCCGGATTCGGCCGCGGCCAGCGCCGTCGCCCGTCCGATACCGCTCGCCGCACCGGTCACCAGGGTTTTCGCCCCGCGCACCGTCCTGCGTCCAACGCCCACCGCGATCCCCATCTCCGCTCGGCCGAATCGTCACCGCAGCGTACTCGCCGCGCGCGACCGTGCGACGCGCTACCGGCCCATCACGTCGAGCATGCCAGCGACCGCGCGGGTCCAGGTGAACTGTTCGGCGCGGGTGCGCGCGGCCCGGCGGCGGTGCGCGGCGGGCCTGGCCAGTACGTCGGTGACGGCGTGCGCGAAGGCCGACGGGTGGTCGGCGGCGACCGCGCCGCATTCCTCGGTCACGATGTCGACCAGCGCCGAGGACCGGCTCGCCACCACCGGCGTGCCCGCGGCCAGCGCCTCCAGCGCGGCGAGCCCGAAGGTCTCGTGCGGTCCGGGCGCCAGCGAGACATCGGCCGTGGCAAGCAGTTTCGCGACCATGGTGCGATCGGTGATGAATCCGGTGAAATGCACCGCCGCGCTGCCGTCCGGCAGATTCGGCAGCGAACGCGCCCGGCGTTCCAGCGCGTCGCGGCGCGGACCGTCGCCCGCGACCACCAGCCGCGCACGCACGCCCGCCTTGCGCAGCTCCCCGATCGCCTCGATGCTGCGGTCGACCCGCTTCTCCACCGAAAGCCGCCCGCAGTGCACGAGCAGCGGATCACCGGGCGACCCGAGATCGGCGCGCAGCCGGTCGTCGCGACGGCGCGGGCTGAACAGGTCGAGGTCGACGCCGAGCGGGACCAGCTCCACATTCGGCGCCCCGATGCGCGAGAACTCCGCCCGCGCGAATTCGGTGGTGCAGACGACGATGTCGTAGTCGGCCGCGGTCCGGCGATTGGCCACGTCGGCGCAGCGCCTGGCCGCCGACCTCGGCATGACCTGCCCGAGCAGCCGATCGAGCCGCTCGTGCGAGATCATCAGCGAGGCCACGTCGCGGCGGCGCGCCCAGCGTCCGAATCCGCGCAGCGTGAGCCGGTCGGAGACTTCGAGGACATCCGGTCGCAGACCGGCGAGAACATCGGCGACCCGGCGCGGATCGGCCGCGCGGTAACCGCCGGTCCACGGGATCGCGAGGGCGGGCAGTGTGATTCGCACCGCACCGGTCGGCAGCACCTGCTCGTCGCGGCGCGGCCCCGGCACGATCAGCACCACCTCGTGCCCCGCCGCCGCGTAGCCCTCGCCGAGGTGATGCAGAGCGGTGCGTAGACCACCGGACCGCGGACCGTAGAAGTTCGCAAGCTGCACGATGCGCACCCCGCCGATCGTGCAGCGGATCAGGTTACCGCCGGGTCCCTAGCCCTCAACGGGACGTGAACAGCAGTGAAAGAACGGGATGAACGGCGAAGAAATCCCGGTCAGCGCGCGGACTGGGCCCGCCCGACCCTCGGCAGATCCAGGTCGAGCGGAATTCTTCCGAGCGCGAGATGCTCTTCCACGTTGTCGGCGGGCATCGGCCGCGCGATGAGGAAGCCCTGCGCGCGGTAGCAGCCGAGCCCGACCAGCGTGCGCGCGGCCACGGCGGTCTCGACGCCTTCGCCGACCACTCCGAGACCGAAGGATCCGGCCAGGCTGATGATGGATTTCACGATCGCCAGATCGTCGGTGCTCGCCCCGAGCCGCTGCACGAAACCGCGGTCGATCTTCACCGCGTCGACCGGCAGCGCCTTCAGGTGCGACAGCGAGCTGTAGCCGGTGCCGAAATCGTCGATGGCGATCTGCACGCCCATGCGCTTGAGCCCACGCAACGTGACCTGGGTGCGCGCCAGATCCTGGACCACGACGTGTTCGGTGATCTCCAGGCACACCGAACTGCCGTCGATGCCGAACAGTCGCAGGATGTCCTCGATGCGTTCCACGAAATCCAGGCTGACCAGCTGTACCGGCGAGACGTTGATGCGCATCACCACATTGCCCGCGAGGCCGCGCCGCCGCCACTCGGCGAACTGGGCGCACGCCGAGCGGATCACCCAGCGCCCGAGTTCACCCGCCAGGTTGGTGGCTTCGGCGACGCTGACGAAGGCCGCGGGCGGCAGCAGCCCTCGGGTGGGATGCATCCAGCGGACCAGCGCCTCCAACGCCACGATCCGGCCCGTGCGCAGGTCGACCTCGGGCTGGTAGTGCAGCAGCAGCGAACCGTCGGACACCGCGCCGCGCAGGTTCAGTTCGACATCGTCCTGCAACTCGAATTGCGCGCGCATGGCGTCGGTGAACACGGCCACCCCGTTGCCGCCGCCGGATTTGGCCGAGAGCAGCGCGTGATCGGCGCGGCGCAGCACGTCGGCGACGGTGGTCTCGCCCGGTATGCCCACCGCGACCCCGACGCTCGCCCCTCGGCTCACCGATTCACCGCCGACGGTCACCCGCCTGCCGATCAACTGCTGGATGCGGGTGGCCTCGTATTCGGCGGCGACCGCGTCCATCGGCTTGGCGGGCACGATCACGAATTCGTCGCCGCCGAGGCGGGCGATCATGTCGTTGGGGTCGAGGTGTTCGCGCAGCCGCGACGACAGCGTCCTGATGAAGTTGTCGCCCGCGGTGTGTCCGAGGAAGTCGTTGAGCGCCTTGAGCCGGTCGAGGTCGAGGAAGAAGGCCGCCACCGGGCCGGGGGCGCCCGCCTGCAGACGTTCCTCCATGTGCTCGAGCAGCGCGCGGCGGTTGGCAAGGCCGGTCAGGTCGTCGTGCAGTGCGATGTAGCGCAGCCGCTCCTCGGCGACCACGCGGGCCTGCAGCTGCGAGAACAGCGCCGCGATGGCCTTGAGGACGTTGAGCTCGCGAGTGCTCCACTCGCGGTCGCCCTCCTTGACGAAGCCGAGCACACCGGTGGACTCGCCGCGCGAGAGCAACGGCACCGCCGCCGAGGTCACCTGCCCGACGCCCGACCCGCGTTCCACCGTCTCCTGGTAGTCGGCGAATTCCGGAGTCGGGCGCGCCACCAGCGGCTCGAGCGAATATTCGATCTGCTGGAACACGGTGTCGGCGTTCTCGAAGTAGATGACGCCGAGCGGATCGGGATCGGGCACGTGGCTGCGGCGCGGCCATTCCGCGATCAGCACGGTGGCCCGGCGATCGCGATCGGTGTGCCGGACATAGCTGAAGTCGACGTCGAAGTATTCGACCAGTTGCGCGAGTACGCGTTCGGTCGCCGCCACCATGGTCGTGGCATCGACACCCATCAGCTCGGAGGCGACCTGGGTCACCAGTGAGTCGAGTGTCCGCCGAGGCACCTTTTCTCCGATCGCGCTAGCTACGGGTGTCAACGCCCGGCACCGGACGCCGCCTGCTCCGCACCGTGGCAGCGGCCGCGTAGCTCAGGCGCAGAACCAATGCCATGGTCTCATGCCTTGGCACTTCCAGGAGGTCCGGGAAACGGCTCTGAAGTGACGCTAGTGTATCCGCGTGGCCGGGGGAAATCTCAGCCAGTTCGCCAGAACTTTGCGCGCGGAGGTGTATCGACGGGCTGGACCGCACCGCCGGTCCGGGTCGCCGCGCACCGATCCGCACCCGCCGCACCGGCGCTACCACCCGAGCGCAGCAGGCGCGTGCCAGCTCGGACCCGAAGGCGACGGCAATGCGAGCGACAGAGAAGACCATTAGGTCTCTTTTGAATGAGTCGAGGCCAACGCCACTGTCCCGCGATCGCAACCGAGCGATCACCTCGGCGCGTCGCACGATCCCGAGCCCCACGCGGTCCACCGGCGCCGACCCTGCCGCCGTCGCGCCCGCGACGAGACGCGGCGCCGCGAAGAGCGAAATCGCCCCGTCGGATTCCCGGATTCGGACCGCCGCCGGCAAACCATGAGCAGCCGTCGCAGCCCCGGCGTCGCGAACCGCGGCCGCGAGCGCGACCGCACCGCCGCGTCGACTCACATCCATCGCCGCGGCCCGCTCGGGCGCGAGTTCCGCAGTGATCGAATCGGATTCGGCACGCGACCGCCGCGCCCGCACCTCGCCGCCCGTTCGCGCGCGCCGCACTGCCGTCGACACGACATCGGCCGGATCGGCCGGATCGACCCGCTCGAAGCCGGCGTCCCAGACAGGGCCGTCGACGCGCTGCGCGCACTCGACTTCAGGCCGTTCACCACCGGAGTGGCATCGTTCGACCCGCGACCGCGGAATTCCCCCGCCGTGAAAATCTCCCGGAACGACCGCAATCGCTTCGACAGTCATCGGTTTCCCACTCCGTAGCTCCGCACGCGCGCACGGTTGTCCTGCTTCGATCGGCGATTCCGCGTCGAACGGCCGAACCGTCCGACGCCGTCGCCAAACGCAGTATCCGCCATACAACCGGAATTCTCCAGGCGTCCCGCTAATTCCCCGAAAACATTACGGTAAGGTCCGAATCATCACAGTTCAAGACCTTTATTTCATCGTAGCGAGACAGCATCGAGACCAGTTGGTACCTAAACGGCTATCGAGTGGCAATCAAACGAGGATCGAGATGAAGAGTTCCACCGAATCCACACCGCGCCAGATCTCGATCTCCTCGCGGTACGCGCGGGTTATCTCGGCCGATGCGGTCGCGTCGTCCACCTGTGCCCACACGTCCTCGACCGGATCGTGGTAGTCACCGTTCGGCGCGAACCGGGCATATACCCCCTTCGGCACCCGCACGAGCAGATCGCCCACCGGCACCTCCGGCGGCGTCGCGTACTCGTAACACACCATCGCGTTGTAATTGCCCGCCGGATCGGGGACATAGACGGTGTACAGCGGGTCCTCCGAACCCGGCCGATCACGCAGCCGGTCCTTGAGGAACTCGATCAGATCGCTGTTGCTCACCTTGAAACTCGGCCGCACCCTCGGGACGACCAATCCGCCGTAGATCGCTTCGTTGCGAACGACGATCGCATAACTCATGTCCGTGCCTCACCCGCATCCGACGTCGTCGCGTCGCCCACCCGTATCGGGTCGGTCATCACGCTTCCACCGCCAGGTAGAGATCGATCTTGTACGCGTGCGGATAGCACTCGAAATCACCGGTATAGGTTCGTTTGATCTGCTTGTGTTCCTCGGCATAGGCGATCTGTGTCCACAGGTCGGTCATCACCTGCGGAAAGTTACCCACCGAGGAGAATCGCGCATAAGCGCCGGGCCGTAAACGCGCCACCAGATGACCGCGCGTGACCTCGTCGAAACCCGCGCACTGATAGCCGACGATCTGCGTGTGATAGGTGCCGAGTTCACCGCTGTAGTCGGTGTACGCGCTGGCCAGCGGCCCACCGAGCTCCTGGTGCAGCACCGCGGCCCACGCGGCCTCGAGGTCGTGGTCACGCAGTTCACCGAGCGCACGTTTCGGGCTGCGCACCGGGAGCCCGGCAACCCATGTCTCGTTCCGCTCGATGATTTCAAACTGCATGAATTGGCTCTTTCGAGGTGCATCCGGGGGCGGCGCCCGCATCCGGTCGGCTAGAAAGGCCATGCTATCAACACGGCCCGTTGTCAACGATCACACATCCGTCGCGCGGCGCGCTGTGCCGGGCGAGCTGAACTGGACGGATGCCCGTCAAGGAGGCTTACGTATTCGGTGCGGCGGCGACCGGACGAATGAGACAGGTCAGGAATCGCGGCCCGCCCCTCGGCAGCCGGATGCAGGACAACTCGACCGGACGCCAGCCGCGTTCCAGCGTCCGCAGCCGCACCACCAGACGCGCCGTCTCCACCCGGTACCGCGCGAGTTCGGACAGGGCGTGCAGGTAATCCGCCTGATCGTCGGGATGCACCAGATCCGCGGTGGCCACCGTGCAGTCCTCCGCACCCGGCGGGTCGACGTCGCGCGTAGCCGGGTGGTGGCGCCAGGCGATATCGGGCAGCGGCGGCGTCAGCCACTCGATGATCCGCATCGTCTGGATATCGATCAGCGCCGTGGTGCTGCTGAGCAGCGCGGCGGCGGCGTCGCGATGATAGGTCGGCGCGATCAGGCCGGGCTCGAGCGTCGGCCCGACCTGCAACAGCAGACCGCGCATCGTGTCGGGAGCGTGATAGCGGAGGAACCCGAAGACCCGCGCGCTGCGATCGTCGGCGGTGAGCACCCGCATGGTGCCCTGCCATTCGACGCCCGGCCGCACATCGAGGACCGCGGCCATCAGCCGGTCACGCTCCTCGCACTCGAGGATCCTGGACAGCAACCACGCGCCGTGCAGCTTCGGATGCCCCGCGGGCAGCACCGCGCCGCCCGCACCGTGACTCAGCACCGTCCACCGCGCACCGTCCCAGACGAACACGTCGATGGCGGGCGGATCCTCGCGCCGATGCTGTCCGACCCACAGCCGGACCGCGAGCGGCTTGCCCTCCGGCCCCGGCACCGGCTCGGCGAGGACCGTGTGCGGGTCGCCGCGCACGAGAACCTCACGGACACAACGGTCGTTCGCGTCGATGGCCTGGCTCACCACCGAACTCACCACGCCGGACAGCGAACTCGGCCGCACCAGCCGGTGCAGGGACCGCTCGCGCGCCATCCCCTCCTCCGGCACCTGCCGAATGGCTCGATCCGGTTCCGCCGCGTCGATCAGATACCACATACGTCCCGCCCCTTGCCTCGGTCTGCTACTGCCCCTGGCGGATTGCGCCTCCGGCGACTGCTGCCATGCCCCTGGACAGTCCCGCGCGTGCGCCTCGATCCCCGCGCACGCCGCGTCCGACTCTACGGCCATCGACGAATGCCGTCACGGCCGACCGGATTCCGCGCGCGAACCCCGCTCGTGCGACATTCGCGCCCATCGGCCGCCGGACCGGCGAATTCGGCGCGGTCCCCAGGGTTTCGGACGCGACGAACCCGACTGGCCGACGAAATCCGATCCACACCATAGCGATTCGGCTGCCGCCTGCGCTCAGCGACGGGTGACCGGCCCGTCGGGGGTGAGCTCCTGCTGATCGACGACCGCCGCGAACGCGCGCAGACGCGCACGGAACTCGGTCAGCTCCTCGGTATCCCAGCCGATCGCGCAGGCCAACTGCCGGGGGATGCCCCGCGCGCGATCACGCAGCGCGGCCCCGGCCGCGGTGAGTCCGACCCGCACCGAACGTTCGTCCTCGGCGGCGCGGCCTCGGGTCAGCAGACCGTTGGCTTCCAGCCGTTTGAGCAGCGGGGACAGCGTGCCCGAGTCGAGTTCGAGCGCGGCGCCGAGATCCTTCACCGACACCGGGCCGTGTTCCCAGAGCACCAGCATCACCAGGTACTGCGGGTAGGTGAGGCCGAGTTCGTCGAGTAAGGGGCGATAGAGTCGGGTGACGGCGCGCGAGGCCGCGTACAGCGCGAAACACACCTGGTTGTCGAGTCGCAATTCCTCGGCTGACGGCATTTCCTCGGCTGTCATCGTCACACCTCCTCCTCAAACGGTAGCGGGCAATTCAATTGCACACAATAACCGCTGGTGCAACCGGCACTTCTCGGTAGCCGCACCATTGCCCCGAAACCCGGATCGGCAGGTCTGGAATCGGGGTGAGTGCCTGTCTTGTCCTGTTTACCCGGTTCGCATACGATCCCGCCCTCGTGAGCACAAGCGCGACGCTGGAATCGCGTCGAACGAGATCGATCTGGGGGGCGGTGACCGCGCTCGGCGTGATCGCGGGCTACGCCGCGGTACTGCTGGCCGACCCGCGCCACTTCTACACCGACGACACCGAGGCGCAATACGCGCCCATGTGGGTGATGCTCGGCACCGAACTGCGCGAAGGACGATTCCCGGCCCTGGTCCCGTGGGAATGGATGGCGGGCAACTACTCCCTCGAGGAGGCGGGCCTCTACAACCCGCCGCAACTACTGGTGCACTTCCTCGCGCCGTCGATGGACAACATCGCGCTGTACGCGACCCTGGTGAAACTGGTCTTCTCGATCATCGCGGGCATCGGGGTGTACCGGATCTGCCTCGCCTACGGCGCCAAGGCGCCATGGTCGGCGCTGGCCGGTGTCGCCTTCCCGCTCAGCGGCTGGTTCCTGTTCTTCGACCAGGCCAGCTGGATGACCTCGCACACCGCGACCGCCTGGCTGGTCAACGCCTGGGCCTCTGCGGTGCTCTACGCGCGCGGACGCGGCGGGCCCATCCCGCTGTTCGTCTTCCTCTATCTCACCCTGACCGTGCAGTACGCGTTCCCGGCCGTACTGGCCGCACTGGTGATCCTCTCGGTCGCCGTGGGCGAATACCTCCACCAGCGCAGCGCCAATCCGTCGCTGCGACTGCTGCTCGCCGCGAGCTGCGCCGCACTCGCCGCGCTCGCCGCCAATCTGCCCGGCATCCTGTCCTCGCAGGTCACCTGGCGCGGCAACGCGAAGATCCACAACGACCCCTTCCTGACCGTGCCGTGGTCGGAATCGCTCAACGCCAGCCTGCCGAGCACCACACCCGCGTTCACGGCCTGGTGGGGTCACGTGCAGCCGCTGCCTATGGTCTACATCGCCTGGTTCCTGATTCCCGCGCTGGCCTTCATCGCCTGGCGGGCCGCCGCCGACTCGATCCGCGAATACAGCGGCATCGCCTTCTTCGCCGTCGCCGTGCTGATGTGGACGGCCGGGCCCGGCGCGATCGGACCGCTGCGCTGGCCCGCACGCGTGCTGCCGATGCTCGCCGTCGCCCTGCTGGTGCTGGTCTGCGTGCTGCTCAGCCGCCACGGCAGCTTCGCTTCGTCGCGGCGGCGGACACTGGCCGCGGCCACCCTCGTCGGCCTGCTGTTCATCCGATCCTTCTCGGCCGCACCGCAATTGGTGCTGCGCCATCTGCTCGCCGTCGCCGCGGTCGTCGCGATCGGCGCCGCCGCGGTGTGGCTGGCGCGCAACAGGGGCGCCGCGGCGGCCTGCGCACTCGGCGTCGCCGCCACGTTCCCCATCGCCTTCGCGCAGGTGCAGAGCGCGCCGACCACCCCGTTGTCCTACAACTATCCGACGAACCGGTCGGCGATGGCGGCCGCCTTCCCCGACTTCGACGGCCGCACACTGCAACTCGCCGACCGCGCACTGCTGCTGCCCGAGGACAGGAAACTCTCCGGCGCGTGGGGTTCGCTGGCGATCGGCAACTACGCCAAGCACCTCGGACTCGAATACGTGCACGGCTACACCCCCATCGGGCACGCCGCGTTCGCGGGCCTGCTGTGCATGGCGTGGGACGGCAGCACCTGCCCCGACGCCTACCGGCGCGCCTTCGAGACCGAGGCGATCACCGGACGGACCATCGTCGACCTCATGAAAGTCGACCGGGTGGTCCTGCACACGGCCCAATATCCGGGAGTGCGCGACCAGCCCGCCCCCTCGGGCTGGAAGTGGGTCGACTACCCGGGCCACGAACGCTACATCCGGGTGCTCGAGCGCGTCGACGGACTCCGCTCCACCCGCGACGGCATGATCGCCGACGCCGACGGCGTGCTCGCGACCTCCACCGCGAACAACACCTTCGGTTCCGCCGCGCGGGTCACCTCACCCGAGGGCGGGTGGGTCGTGCTGTCGAGGCTGAACTGGCCAGGTCACCGAATCACACTGAACGGCAGGGAATTACCGCTGAAGACCGTCGCGAAGACCTTCCTCGCGGTCGACATCCCGGCGGGCACCTCCGACGCCGAACTCGTGCTGAGCTGGCGACCGCCCGGCTGGGAGCTGAGCATCGCGGGCGCGTCGGCGGGACTGGCCGGAATCGGCTTGCTGCACTGGACATATCAGCGCAGGCGCCATCGCGACCTGGAGATCGCCCGGCCCGCCGCGGGCCTACCTCGCGACGACGACGCCTCCGAACGTCCGCTGGTCGGCGCCAGTTGAGGTCGGCTCAGGTCAGCATGCCGTCCACGCACAGTGCGTCCGTCCGCCAGGTCGGCGCGGGACGCGGGTCCTCGGACGCGAACCGCCACTGCGAGATCGGGGCGGCCGCCTTCCACAGTCGCGTGCCGTCGGACAGTGCGACGACCTGGTAGATGTCGTCCGATCCTGGGATCAGTTGGGCGCCGACGCAGTAGTCGGTGTAGCTGGTCCCCGGCTGTCGCGCGCCGGGGCTGAACCGGCCCTCGGGTGCGGCGTCGGCGCCGGGATTCGCGGCGACGGCATCGGCCGCCGCCGGGCCGCGCAACCAGTACGGCCCGGCGTGATCGACGCCGCAGGTGAAATTCGATCCGCCCGCGGCGACCGTCGTACCCCGCGGATACGGCGCGCCCGCCCAAAGGCAGGTCACCGGAAGGGCAGCGGTCCCGTGACGCGGTTCGGCGACGGATTCGGCCGCGCCGACCATCACCGCGCCCGCCGCCAGGACGGCCGCGGTCGCCGATCGGGCGAAGATCGCGCGGCCGGTCATCGTCCCTCCCGGCACCAGCTCGCCTGCGGTCGGCAGACCGTCCAACCGGAGTCGTCGGCGCGCGGCACCCCGGTCCATGTCGAGGCGCCGCCGTTGTCCCCGTGGTTGTTCGGCGGTTTCGGCTGGTTCGGTCCGCCGCGGTATTCGCGCAGCGCGTTCTGATGTTCGCGCTGCCGCAACGGATTCGGATCGCGGTGCCGGTAGCCGAACGGGTCGGTGTGATGCGCGCCGGTCGAGTCACCGCCCTGACCTGCCTTCGAATGACCGTTGCGTGCACCGGGATTCGCCTCGGCCGTACCGACGCCCGCCAGCAGCGCCGTGGTCAGCGCGCCGAGGGTCAGTACGGTCGCGCGTCTTCGCGAACGTCGTGATCCGGTAGGAAGAACACGGTCAGCCATGGCCTCGTTGCCTCGCTCTCGGGTGCTCCGGTCACCGAACCCCTCGATGACCATCTACTGATCTGAACAGTAGATGAACAACCTGAGACCATCACGTGCGTTTTCTCAGGAACGCATTACCACTACGAAGAACAGGTCACGATCGCGGTTGATTACGTAAGCACCACGTATTCAGTCGACCGAGACCGTGCTCCGCGCTCGACTCGCACCGGCATCGTCCGGCGACTCGACCGAAAGTCCCATTTCCGCGCATCCCACATCGACAGCGGATTCGTCGACGCCACGCTCGATCCGCCGCACCAGCACCGTGCACCCGATCATCAGCGCGAAGTAGACGATCACATAGATGTTCGTCAGAATCGGCGACACCGGCCACGACGGCGGCAACAGGAACACGCCGATGGAAACCCACGTGGCACTCCAGTGATACGCCCACGCACACGCCGCCAGATACAGCGCGCCCGCAGCCGCCCACCACAGCCGCCGATACTGCGCGCGATGCACCAGGTACACCAGCAGCGGCACGAACCAAACCCAATGATGTCCCCACGAATACGGCGAAACCACACACGCGGTGAGCCCGGTCAGGATCACCGCGAGCAGCCGCTCACCACAGCGCGACAACGCGAGCACCAGGCGCAGACTCGCCGCCACCACCGCGCCCGCCAGCAGCAGCCACAACCACATCGGCGCGGGCCCGCCGACCAGATGGGCGATCGTACCGCGCAAGGACTGATTCGCCGGATGGGTGTCGTCGGCGATCCGACTCGACTGGAAGAACGTGGAGGTCCAATACTTTCGCGAATCCGCGGGCAACACCACCCAGCTCACCACCACCGTCGCGGCGAACACCGCGACCGCCGTCGCCGCCGAACGCCACTGCCGCAGCGCGAGGAACTGGACAACGAAGTAGCCGGGCACCAACTTGATGCCCGCCGCGATCCCCACCCCGACACCGCGACCGACGGCACGCTCCCCGCGCGCGGAATCCCACAGCACCAACAACATCAAGACGAGATTGATCTGCCCGTAGTAGAGGGTCGTCCGCACCGGCTCCAGAAACAGGCAGGTCAGCGTGAGCAGCACACTGACGCCGACGAGCGAGCGAGTGCGGCGATAGCCGAGGATGCGCCAACTCATCAGCACACACCCGAACAGCACCGCCACATTCACCGCGAGCCAGGTGTCGGTGACCGCCGACCACGGCACCCGCTCGATCGGCAGGAACGCCAGCGCCGAGAACGGCGTATACGTGTAGAGCAGGCCGTAGAACGTCGGCTCGGTGTACAGCGGGCGGTCGTGCAGTATCCGCCACGCCCCGTCGCGATAGACGTGCACGTCCAACCCGCCGACGAGGATGCCCGACTTGTCCAGCCACGGATCCACGGTGGTGAACAACAGCGTCAACGCGAGGATTGCGCCCGATAACAGCACGAAAAACGTTGGCCTGGTTCCGGGAAAGTCCAGTGGCCGCGAATTACGCACGAACACTGAACTTACCCAGCGACCGGATCTCAAACCTGTGACGAACATCCCCCCGGACATAGCTCACATCACGTTTGCGCCCCCGACCTGGCTAACGTCCGAGCCGAGGACGTGTCACCGCTCCGGCGCGCCCAACTCGGGAAAACTGACACGCAGATTGTCCAGACATCGATGGACCTCGCGAAGTTCACGACGCAGCAACTGCGACTCCGTAGTCGCGCGCGGGGTGCCGCGACTGGTCACCCCCATGGCCCGGATCGCGGAATCGAGGGTCTCGGCTTCGGTGCGCAGCAGGTCGTAGAACACCCGCGCCTGTTCCACATCGGATAGATCCCGCACAAGTCCCTCACCGTCACGCAGCATCCGGTCGGCACCCCGTGCCCGGCGCACCGCATCACTGCCATTCATGGTTACGCGCAGGTGAATGATCGTCAAACGGCAGCGAAGCTGCACGCTGTCGGCGTCGCGCGATACCGAGTGTCACCCTCGGCACGCCGCGAGCGCTCACGACTGGCTGTCCGATACGTCCCATCCTCGATGACCTGCCACCGACCTCGCATACGCCAGCTAGCCTTGACCCCGAACCCGCCGAACCCGTGGAGGAATATTGCGCACCCTCGGTCGATTCCTGATCCTCGTCCTCGCGCTCACCGGCTGTTTCGCCCTCACCGGCCCCGCCGCCACCGCGGACCCGGTCACCATCGACGAGACCACCGCCCGGGAAATCGACGACATCCTCGCCCAGCGCGCCGCCACCCCCGGCCTCGGCAAAGCCGACCTCGTAGAACTGCTCTCCCGCAAATTCCTCGGCACCCCCTACGGCGCGAACATGCTCATCGGCTCCGCCTCCCGCCCCGAACAACTCGTCATCGACTTCCGCCGCGTCGACTGTTTCACCTACCTCGACTACGCGGCCGCACTGGCGGACTCCACCACCCGCGACGATTTCGTCGCCAACCTCATCCGCACCCGCTACACCGACGGCCGCGTCGAATTCACCCAACGCCGCCACTTCTTCACCGACTGGTCGCGAACCCCCAAACCCAACGCCACCGACATCACCGCGACCCTCACCCCCCGAGCGTCGACGATCACCAAGGACCTCAACGCCAAAGCCGACGGCAGCACCTACCTCCCCGGCCTCCCCGTAGTCCGCCGCGCGATCACCTACATCCCCAGCGAATCCGTGGACGCCGACGTCCTCGCCCAACTCCACAACGGCGACTACATCGGCGCCTACACCCCCCAACCCGGCCTCGACGTAACCCACGTGGGCATCTACACCACCACCCCCACGGGCCCCGCCCTCCGCAACGCCTCCTCCCTCACCGAAAACAACAAGGTAGTCGACTCCCCTTTCCTCGACTACCTCCGAACCATCCCCGGAATAGTCGTCCTCCGCGCCCAGTAACCCCACTCCTTGCACACATCCTGTCGGACACCCACGGCCGACAGAAGTTCCGCCACGACGGATCCATTCGCACGACACAGTCAGAGCTCGTGCGGCGGTAGATCGTAGGAATCTGAGAACAACTCACGGTCGCGCTTGCGAATCGCGCCTGACTTCCCCGTGCTCGGCGGCCCCTGATGGCCGTCATCTCACTGCCCAGCGCTTGTTCGACGGCTTGTCGCTGACGCTCGTCGAGGGTGCGGCCAAGCCAGTCCGCTGACGTGGTTTCGACCACCGCCCCCAGCGCCTTACCGTTGTGCCCCTACAACATAGCGTCCCGATACCTCGACGACTCCGGGGCGTTCGTCGTCGAGGACGAGTTCGCCCAAGCCGATCTTCTGTTGGATCTTCTTCATCCAGTTCGGCGCCCACCAGCAGCGGTCACCGAGCAGTTTCATCGTCGCGGGCACGACGAGCATGCGCAGCACGGTGGCGTCGATGAGCAGCGCGGCGATCATGCCGTAGGCGATGTACTGCATCAACACCAGATCGGAGAAGGCGAAGGCGCCGGTGACGACGAGCAGGATCAGTGCGGCGGCGGTGATGATGCGGCCGGTGTGCGCGGTGCCGACGCGGATCGCGTCGGTGGTCGACGCCCCTTTCGCGCGTGCTTCGACCATGCGGGAGAGCAGGAAGACCTCGTAGTCGGTGGACAGGCCGTAGATGAGGGCGACGATCAGGACCAGCACGTTCGCCTGGATGGGTTGGGGGGTGAAGTTCAGCAGCCCGGCGCCGTGGCCGTCGATGAAGATCCAGGTGAGGATGCCGAGGGTGGAGCCGAGTCCGAGCGCGCTCGTTATCGCCGCCTTGATCGGCAGGATCAGCGAGCCGAAGGTCAGGAACATCAGCAGGGTCGTGACGAGCAGGACGAGTCCGATCATCAGCGGTATGCGTTTCTTCAGCCCGTCGAGACTGTCCTTCTGAACAGCGGGCACCCCGCCGACGAACATCCGCACCCCGTCGGGACTGCGGATCGAGCGCAGGTACTCGATGGTGGCGCCCGCCCGGCGGGAGTCCGTCAGCAGCGCTCTGGTCCGGTAGATCTCCGGTCGTGCGGTCGATCGCTGTGGAACATCGAATTTCCCCGCCAGTCCCGGCGCGTCGTTCGCCTGCTTCCACGCGGCCCCGACCGCGAAGCTGTCGGCGGCGACGAAGACCAGTTCGATCGGGTCGGACCTGCGAACGGGGAACAACTCGTCGATCCGCTCCTGCGCGAGGCGAGTCTCGTTGTCCGGTGGCAGGTATCGCTCGCTGTATCCGCCGAAGGCCAGATTCCGCACGGGCAGGATCAACAACAGCAGCAGAACACACAGAGTGCCGCCGACTCGCAGCGGATACCGCATCACCCAGCGCGCGGTCCTGCCCCAGAAGCTGTTCTCGACCTCCGCCGCCGTCCTGGTTTTCCGCAATCGCCTCGAGCCCAACATATCCACGCGCGGACCGAGGATGGCCAGCAGCGCGGGCAAGACCGTGACCGCGGTGAACGCCGCCAACGACACGGCGGAAATAGCACCGTAGGCAATCGATTTCAGGAACCCCTGCGGGAAGATCAGCATGCCACCCGCACTCGCGATGATCATCGTCGCCGAGAACACCACCGTGCGCCCCGCGGTCAGCACCGTGCGCCGCACCGCCGCCGGGGTGTCGTATCCCTCGGCGAGTTCTTCCCGGAAGCGACTCACGACGAACAGGCCGTAGTCGATGGCCAAACCAAGGCCGATCATGGAGATAACCGGTGCCACAAAGGAATTGATCTCGGTGTATTCGGCTGCGAATCGGATGATCCCGTTCGCCCCGATCATCGTCAACCCGCCGACGACGAGCGGCAGCGCGGCGGCGACCAAGCCACCGAAGACGACGATCAGCAGCACCGCCACCAGGGGGAACGCGAGAAGTTCCATGCGCCGGATGTCGTCGGCCATGGTGTCGTTGAGCGTGCCCGCCACCGGCCGCAGACCACCGACCTGGACCACAACGCCGGGAATGTCGAAGGCGCCCTCGACCTCTCGATAGTTGCGGAGCATCTCGTTGTCGTTGTCGCCGCGAATGGCGATCGTCGCCACGGCGTACTTCTTGTCGGGCGTCGCGAACGGCGATCCGCTCGCCCTGCCGGTTTCGGTGCGCCAATAGGCGCCGTTGATCCCGGTGATCTGTCCGGGGTGTCGGCGCGGCAGGCTGTCGAGATGCTCGACGACCGTCCGACCGAACTCTGGATCGTCGACGGTCGACCCGTGCGGCGCGGTGTAGAGCACGACCACGTCGACATCGTGGCCCTGCGCGAATGCCGCGCCGATCAGTTGCGCGGCGCGCGTTGAGTCCGACCCCGGATCGTCGAGCCCCCCGGCACTGAGATGTTCTCCGAGACCGAGGCCGTACGCGCCCAACGCGAGCAGTCCGGCGACCACGGCGCCGAGCACGGCGAACCGCAGCCGATGCACCAGATCACCCCAGCGCGCGAACACCATTGGCCCCGTTTCGTTCCGCTCAGCGAGTAGGTCGAGTCGTGGCCTTGGGGTCGCGCCAGAGGCCGAGGTCGAAGTACAGCGTGGTCATCGAGTCCCACGCGACGGACCAGCGCTGCTTCGGCCCTCGACATTTCCAGACGGCGACCATGCGGTCGATACCGGGTATCCCCATGGGATCGTCGACCTGCGCCACCCGCTCCACCCGCTCGAAACGGTTTCGCAGTTCGGGCTCCGCGGTGTCCAACCCGACGTAGATCACCGATGTCGCCGAATCCGGTGGCGGGCCGAAGAATCCGAAACCACGGCTCGGACTGTAGGTGGCGGGCAGGTCGTATTGCCCGCCGAACTGCTCGACAGCGCCCGCCTGCCAATAACCTTGAGCGATGATGACGGCGTGCGCCTTCTCGGCGGGCGTCAAGGTGTCATATCCCGCATCGACGGCGGCGACCATCCGCGTCCAATTGGTGGTGCCCCAGAACGCCGACCGGAAGCCGAGATCGATGGCGTTCTCGGGCACGGTGCGCCAACCGGGCGGCAGCGGCAGGACGGTGAGCGAGGCGATGAACGTCAGCACCGTGAGCACGACGGTCGGGATCATCGCCAGGTTCATCCACCGCTTCCGGTCGTAGCGCCACAGGGCGACGGCGCCGAGAGCGAACATGGCCGGGAAGAAGCCCGTCGGATAGTACGGCCGACCGTGGGTGATGATGACGAACGTGGTCATGATCACCAGCGCGACCGCGATGAAGCGATACGGGCGCAGCGCCTCCTGCCTGCACACACCCCAGAACCCGACCGCGATCAGCAACGATCCGAGAAAGCCCGCCAAGCCGAGCCACTGCGGCAGGAACCCGATCGGACCGTAGCCCGTCGCGTCCTGCTCCGCGCCGATGATCGCGCCCATGGCCAACTGCGGCCAATTGTGTTGTGACTGCCAATACAGAATCGGGATCAAGGACGAGGCGAGGATTCCCGTCGACACCCACAGCGCCGGGCGGCGCAGCATTTCCCTCGGACCGCAGAGGATCACGCCGAGACCGAGGCAGGCCCAGACCAGCGGGATCATCCATTTCACCTGCATATCCAGGGCGGCGACCAGTCCGGCGATCACGATGAGCCGATCCTGGCGAGTACGAACCCAACGGATGAACAGCCATGTGATCACCGCCGTGAGCGTGGCGTCGAAGGAGAAAGTGCTCAACGCGACCTGGGTGGCCAGCAGGTAGGACGTGGCGTAGGTGCCCGCCGCGAGCAGCTGCACGCGACGACTGCCCCGGAGTTCGTAGGCGATCAACGCCGCGACCACGATCGCGCCGACGCCCATGATGACGGCCGGAAACCGCAGCGCCGTCACCGATCCCGGTGCGAGCAGGTCCGCGATCCGGGCGAAGAGCGGCACGATGACGCCCTGGTCCGCGTAGGTGTAGTCGAGCCGCCGTCCGGCTGAGAGGAAGTAGAGTTCGTCGCCGAAGAAGTCGTAGCGCCCGGCCGTGGCCGTGAGCGCGATCGTGGAAATCAGGGCCATCAGCGCGACACCGCGAACCGCGAACTCCGGATGCCCGTCCGAAATGGCCATCGGCTCGGTGCGCGCCGCAACGACCGCCGTCATGAACTGCCCCCAAGAAATTTCGACAGATGCGCCGAAGACACCGGGCGATTCCCCGCAGCCGACTTCAGCCGCGCGGGCCGTCGTGGTCGTGCTCGGCCTGTGTAACCGTGGGAATGCTAGCTTCGCATCACCGGAACTCGCAAATTCACCGGTAAATCTGCGATAGCGCATCGCTTTTAGTACCGGCAATTAATTGGCGATCGGCTGCCGCTACCGGCGTGAACAGGGTTCCTAAATGCGGATATCCAAGATACGTACCGGTAATTATCGACTTGCCGACCCGCTGCGGCAGGCACCGGACTCGGAAGCCTCTAGGCTGGTAATTCGAGTCACCCGAGAAGAAATCACCGGTTCCGAGTCACGCGATCTCGACACACTCGATACGAGTCATGCAAAGAGCAGGTCATCGCATGGATATACGCGAGCTGGAGTTGCGCGCCGAGTCCCCGCAGGCGGACCTCGGTCACCGCCGAGCATGGTCTCCTACTACCCACTTCGGGGACTCGCCGCGAGCCGATCGGACACCAACTATCGGGCATCGACCTTCCGCGGCATCGACTCGATCTGCGCCCGGGATCGGATCCGGCGGCGACCACCACATCCTACGAAGGCGATTATCGTTCCGGACAAGCCGAGCAACCGACGAGACACATATACCAATCCCGTACTCGCCGTTTAGCCTATCGGGAGTTGCCGGCGGATTTTCATACGTCATTCACTGCAACGAATTGAATCGACACACCGAACGCATCATGCAGCCTCAAGAAATTCGAATACGGGTACTAGAACCATCTTCGGAGGAGGCCGGACCTGAGCTTTTTTCGCCGTCTATTACGCCCGGTCGGGTCGAGCCAGCCAGGCAGCGGTTCTCGAGCGGCGAGCCATATGCCAGGTATTCCGGCGAGCGCGGACCGGTCACCGACACCGGTGTGAGCCGCGACGATACCGCCGACAATGGCGCCGGTGGTGTCGATATCTCCGTCCGCGGCGACACACGTGAGGATCGCGGTCGGGAAATCGCCCAGATGCGTTGCCGCGACCCACATGGTGAACGGCACCGTATTCTGCGCGGTGACCAACGACCCGTTGCCGAGTTCCGCCGCGGCTTCTTCGGCGGAGGCGCTGAGCATTCCGCGAGCGCGGCGTATCAGTCGGGCGGTCTCACCGTCGCCGAGGCGATCCAGGACCGCGGTGATGAACTCGCCTGGCGTAGGCCGAATCCCGGTGACCCGCGCGTGCGCGGCGAGACCAGCCGCCAAAGCCACCGCGACCGCCCCGCTCACCCCTTCCGGATGCAGATGCGTCACCTGCGCCGACCGGATCGCCTCGACGACAATCTTTTCCGGATCACCGGCGAAGAAGGCGCCTAACGGCGCGACCCGCATGGCCGCGCCGTTACCACACGATCCCTGGTCACCGAACGCGGCCGCGGCGGCCTTCCGCCAGTGCATACCGTCGCGCACCCGACGCAAGGTGTCGACCGTCGCGAAACCGTAGTCACGATGCGGCTGAAACCGCCGAGCGAACGCGACAGCCAGCCGATCCTGATCGATCCCGCCGTGCCCACACAGTTCGGCGACCACCGAGCAAGCCATCTCGGTGTCATCGGTCCACCCCAACGGCCCCGCCGTCGAATCCACCGTCCGCAGATCGGAAACCGACCGACCCATGATCGGAAAATGCTGCCCCAACGCATCCCCCACCGACAACCCATCCAAGGAATCGAACATCAAGTCGACGTGCACCCTCCCGACAGTAGCCGCGCCGAAACACCGCCCTTCGCCGAGCGCTGACACAGGTCGGCGCGCACGGTAGCCGCGCAAGGCGAGCCGGCCATCATCGCGAGTACGGTCTGTCGGATAGCCTGAGCGCTCGGGCCGAAGTCGAAGGGGGCTGCAAGTGGCAGAAGCGTCGTTGTCGATCGAGCTAGCGGAAGTCCAGGCGTTGGGGCGCTTGGCCTACACCATCGCGACGGAATGCAAGTCGGGGTATTCGACGCTGGTCGCCGATACCCGGTTCACGATCGACAGTTGGTCCGGGAACAACTCCGATACCTTCGCGGCAGGCTGGTCGGAGTTCCACGAGGGCGCCGATCAGGTATGGGATGCGTTGTTCGAGTTGGCGGAAAAGCTGGGCGTCACAGCTGAAACCCTGGCTACCACCGATCAGACCCGCGCGACGGGACTCAGTTCTCTCGACCTGCCCTGAACGGAATCCGGTCTTCATGACATCCGAAACACCCGCGTTCTCGGTCGATCTCGACCAACTCGACGATCTCGCCGCCCGAATGCGCGGCTATGCCGACGCGGTCGCCGAGCGGCTGAGCGAACTCGAGCAGAAAGCCAAGGAAGCCGAAGCCGTGTGGGCCGGGTCAGCGGCGGTCGCATATCGCCAGGCACACACCGAATGGGTCGCCGGAGTGACCGATATGCGGGAAGGTCTCGCGGCGTTGGAAGCTGCCGTGAAAACCGCGCACACGGGCTACACCGACGCTGTCACCGAGGGCCGAAGGATCCTCGGCATATGACGGTCGCGGTTGATCCCACCTCCTATTACAAGGCCGCCACCCTCTGCTTCGATTCGGCGGACGCGCTGTGGGACAGCTTCCGATACGTATTCAGCGAACTGTCCGGTTGCGGGGCGATGGCGGGTATCGATGAGGACGGCCGAAAGTGGGCGGCCTCCTACAACCAGTCCGCCGCCGAGGCCGTGACGTTCTTCGAATCCACCTACACCGCGCTGTATTCCTATGGCGTCGCGCTCAACGATCTCGGTTTCACCCATGCCCGATCCGACGCCACGCTGAAGGGCACCGCGCAGCCCGAACGGCCGAAAGATCCGGCAGGCAAAGCGTTCGGGCCCTACGCCGTCCCCGCCGCGGCGGGCGGGGCCGGGATCGGTCTGGCCGAGACCGCCGTCGAAGTCCTCGACGCCATCAACTGCCCACTGCCGGACGGCAACACCGACAAACTCGCCAAAGCAGCCGAAGCGTGGGATCGACTCGGCACGATCTATCAGAACACCAACGCCAAGGACAAGATCACCATCGCGGGCACGCTGTTCACCGACGTGCTGTCCGACGACGTGATCCAGGTCCGCGAAGACCTGAAAACGTTGGAGAACTCGATCGGTGAACTGCTCACCTCCTGCGTGACGATCAGCAAATCCTCCACCGATTACCGGGATTCGATCCAGGAACTGCGTAACCAGATCAAAGGCTTCATCGAGGCCATCATCACCGAGGCCGCGATCAATGTGGCGATCACCGTCGTCGCGTCGTGCCTGACCGGTGTCGGCGGTGTGATCGCCGGAGCCAAGGCCGTCGAATCCGCCCGCCGCTGGGCGGTGAAGATCCAGGAAGCCGTGAAGGGATGGCGAATACGCAAGGCGTTGCAGCTCAAAGGCGTGGACGAGAACTCGCTGGCCGCGATCGCCAAAAGCCGGAAAACCACCCAGGACCTCCGCGATCGGCTCGGCACACCCACCGGCGGCCGACAACCGAAAATCGTGCCGTCCAACACACGGGCACTGACCGACGAGGATCGGTGGGCGCTACTGCAAGGGCCGAGCGACCGCAGCGGCAGATCTTTGACCGAAATGCTGCGCCGCGGCGAAACCCTCACTCCCGACCAGCAGCGTCAGGTCGACGCGTTCAACGAGGCGCTGAGTAAGCTACCCGCACACGAGGGCCCGGTAACCCGACACACCAACCTCACCCAGCAGCAACTCGACCAATACGTTCCGGGACAGGCGCATTCCGAGGTCGGTTTCACCTCGACCAGCACCAGACCCCAAGGCTCGAACGAACTGCTGGTGAACGGCTCCAACGTCGAGTTCCAGATCGCATCCAAGACCGGCCGCGACTACACCGCATACGGAACCCCCGACGAGATCCTTTTCCCATCGGGCACGAACTTCTTCGTCAACAGCAAAACCATCGATCCGGCGACCGGCAAGGTTGTCATCCGAATGTCCGAGATGTGAGAGGGAACGATGCCGAAGAAAATCGGAGGCAAAATCTTCTACACCGCCGAGGAGACCGAGCAATTGGGCCTGCGACCCTCCGCGGAGGAAATCGCCCGCACCGAGCAGATGTTCGCGGAATGGGAGGAACGTAAACGCGCCGCAGGCCCGGCGCCGGAGGGCACGATTCCCGCCGGTTTCGGCGGCCGATTCTCCGACGATCTCGCAGGCACCGAATACGAAGGCTGGACCCGAGACCCCGGCACGAACCAGTGGTACGACAAGGAAGGTCGACCGGTCTACTACGACCAGAACCGTGGATGCTATCTCGACGAATCCGGTCGCCAGATCGACTCGAAACGCTAGCAACGCCCCGGGTTCGACGCCAGGACACAGTCAGTGCCGGAGGTGAGAAGGAAACCGGATGCTAGACTCCGAAAACTGTTCGCTGTTGTCATCAGTAACTGGGGGAGGGGGCCGCATGCCGTCGCAGTGGTGTGATCGAGGGGTGTCCAAGCCCGCGTTGGGGACGGGTTTTCGGTGAATCTCGAGCAACTCCGTCACGCCGATCCGGGAAAGTGGCAAGCAGCTGCGGATGATCTGCTCGCCGCTGCGAAGGACTGCGAAGAGGCGGTGGCCGAGATTCACGCCAATGGCACGAAACGGCTGGAGGAATCATGGCCGGATTACCTCGGCGATATCGTTCGCAGCCGGATCACCGAGGTGACAGGCAAACTGGAAGAGATCGGTGTTCTGCTGCGCGGAGCGGTAACCGCGCTCGACACGTTGGAAGATGCCGCGCGGATCGCTCAGTCACAAGCAGGCGCGGCTATTTCGGCCGCAGTGGTGGTGGGCCTCCAGGTGACAGGAGATTTGGTCTCGATACCCGCCGATCATCACGATCCGGATTCGGTGGTCGATGACAGGGATCGATGTGCCGCCCTGATCAAGGATGCCGTCGACGCCGCCACCAAGGCCGACGAGGAAGTGGCGGGCGCTCTCCGCAAACTCGCTATCAGTGTCGACAGCAGTTTGCTGGATGAGGCACGCAAGCAGCAGGCAGCGGCAGTCGAGGACGCGCTCGACGCGATCCGAGAGACACTACCGAAGGGACAGTCACCCGAGGCCGTGAAACAGTGGTGGAACTCGCTGCCAGTCGATCGACAGCAAGATCTTATGCTTGCGGTCCCGGTGGAGTTGCACGATCTCGACGGAGTGCCCGACAGTGTCAAGAAAGAACTGGAAGGATCCAACGGCTACAACGCGGTCAAGGCAGTCCAGTTCGCGCGAGAACACGCCAACGACACCTCGATCGATATCTTCGACAACAACTGCGCCAACTTCGTTTCCACCACCTTGGCCTCCGCCGGGCTGGAATACAAGGGCGGTTCGACGTTGGATTCGGACGGGTGGGGCCGAAGCAGAGCAGCCGGGATCAATTTCGATCCACCCGGCCCAGGATCACTGCAAGGTTTGAGCCATACCGATACCTGGATAAACGCCGAAAAACAGAAGAAATTTTTTCTCGATAACGGCGCCCAGGAAGTCGGTACCACCGGTGCGAAACCCGGAGATCTCGTCTATTGGGAGCACACACAGAACGTGGGCGACTACACGGCGGGACAAGCGCACCACACGGCCGTGGTCACCGCTGTGCTCCCGAACGGCGATGTCCTGTATTCCCAGCACACGACGAACGGCAAGGATCTGAGCCTCACCGACCGGGTCGGCTTCGCGAATCAAGACGGCGGCACACAGAATGTCCGGATCATTCGCCCGAAGGAGACATGGTAGGTGAAGCTCTCAACCCGCTCCGCCGTTGGCGTAGCGGTCGCCGCCATCGCGGGCGCGCTCATCGCGCTCGTCGTGGCCGACAGGCTACTCGACGACCGGAAGAAAGAACTGCTCGCCACCGGATGCAAAAAGGTGGTGGATGTTCCAAGTGCCGCGACCCTGCTCAATTATCTCGGTGTGACACTACTGGTTGTCGCGCTGGTATCGCTCGTGATCGTGGTAGTGACGGTAGCCAGGGGTACTGCTCGCTTCAGGGCGCTGTCGATCGTCGCAACGGCATTCGTCTTCGTCGTCGTGGGTCTGTATGCCGCCTTGGTCGCGGCGGGAACGGTTTCGCCGAGTTCAGACGAGCCGAGTGCCCGCCATTATCACCCCTGCGGCTCCGGTTTCTGAAAGGACAGGTCTGTAATGGGCGACATTTGTGTGGATCCTGATGGTGCTCGACAGGCCGGTGCTGCCATTTCTGCGAATACCGCCGATTCGAGAGCGCGGGTGGAGACGCAGTTCGATGAAGCAGCGCCTGCCGCGCAAGCGAACGAGGGCTGGAAAACCGGGCCCGCACTCGTCGACTTCGCCTACATTCGGAAAAGGGACATCCTGTCCTGCCTCGATGAGTTGGACAGTATCGGTCAGAAGATCATCGAGACGATCACGGTGCGGGTTCGGGTCGACCAGAGCTACGCGACAAGTCTGGATCGAGTCGGGAAAGCCGTCGATGCCATGTCGGAATAGGTTGTGTCAGCACGGTCATTGGTGGCCGACTTGCCGCACCGAGTGGCCACCGTGCGCCAGTTGCAGCGCCGAGGAGACGGAAACGAGGGCCTGCGCCGCACCGCATCACTCTCGATGACACCCGACGCCACCACATAGCCTGGAGCTCGGCGACGAGCGTGGCGTCGGAACAGCGGAGCGTTGTGCGTCAACGCTCAGAGTGTTCACGCAGTCCGATCCAGCTGGTACCCAACTGCTCCCAAATTCGTTGGTACGCATCGAAGGTTTCGCGGACTCGCTGAGGATCGAGCTGATCGGAGGCAGTTGTGGCGACATAGAACCCCAACTCGTCCCTGAGCCGATTGAATCGATATGAAGCTTCCTCCATGGCAACCCACAGGGGCCGCCACGCGAAGAACGACTCGAGCGCACTGAACGTAGTGACCACGGCTACCAGCGCGAAAGCCGTGCCGGTCCACGGATCGAGGTTTTGCAGCCCGAGGATGATCGTCGACGCAGCCGAGCAGCCGACCAGCACTACGCGCAGCACGACTGCTCGCCATCGGAATCCGCGCTTGCGACGCCTGGCGTACGCGTGACCGGCATCGATCTGAGCGTGGACGTAGGCAGCAAGTTCTAAAGGTGTTAGCCCAGAAGGCAAGTCGCTCACGCGCTGACAATAGCGGCAGCGGCTCGGTACGCTCGCCTCATTCGGGCCGGCCCACCCAAGCCAGGAGGTCCGGCGCCGGAATCCTCCGAGGGGGACGTGGGCCTATCGTTCCGCGGCCCGAGCCCGTCGACGGGCCTGCGATTCGGGTCCGTGCCGGCAGGTACCCGGCGGGGGTGAGCGGCCGCGCCCGGAGGTGCCGCACCGGCCGTCCTGCCGATCAGTCACTCAGTAGCGGAAGCGCGCATCGACATCTGCGTCGATGATCTACTCGAGCACGCGGGCGAGCAGGGTAGCCAGTTGCTTGCGATCGGTGGCCGACAAAGCGACGAGCAGGTCGTTCTGGACAGTCGAGAGTGTCGAGTCCAGTTCTTCGAGACGCTGTCGGCCCGAGGGGGTCACGGTGATCAGATTGCGGCGTCGATCGCTGGGATCCGAGGTCCGTGCGACGTGGCCCTGCGCGGTCAGCTCCCCGAGCATCGCGTGCATATCGCTCTGGTCGATTCCGCACCGTCGACCGATCCGCACCTGACTGTCCGGGCCGAACTCGTCGAGTGCGGCGAGGATCGCGAAGTGGTAGGCGCGACCGTCGACCGCGGCCATTGCCTCGCCGATGAGCCGGTGCGCCCGCACGGCCGCCTTACTGATCAGCCAGGTCGGCTTGTTGCGTAGGCGCGTTGGCGTCTCCTCCAGCTCCATGCGCGAAAGTCTAGCCAAACTCTTGGTCCGTCCCACGGAATCAGATATCCTTGGCACATCCAAGCTTGGTTGATCCAAGAGATTTGAAGGTGGAACGATGTCACTCACTTCGGAACAGGCGCGAGCCGTCAGCGCCCGGATACGCGCACATGCCACCGGACTCGGCGCGCGAGTCACGGTCGCGATCGTCGACGCGGGCGGACACGTGCTACTCGTCGATCGCATGGACGGCGCACCGCCGCTGTCGGCTCGAATCGCCCCGGCGAAAGCGTCCGGCGTGGCGCTGTTCCATCGCGACGGCAACGAACTGGTACGCCTACAGCAGGCATGGCCCGCACTATTCGCGCAGATGGATCAGGTTGCGGGCGCTCCCGTTATCGCAGGCGCGGGTTCTCGGCTGATCCGACGCGAGGACGCCGTCATCGGCGCGATCGCGGTCAGCGGAGGCATACCCGAACAGGACGACGCGTGCGCCGAAGTCGGCCTCGCCGCACTCGCAACCACCGCGACGGCATAACCGACGCCGACCACGTCGATCTTCCCTGCGATGGCGCTCGCCGAGAGTGTCATCGAGCAGCGTGAACAACCGAACGCCTCGCCGGGTGTCACCGCGACCTTATGGATTCCTGATCACGTACACTATTCTGTACTAGACAGGGTGGCAGTAAGGGAAGGGGGCTGCATGCGGGCTATGCACAGCACCGAGGCACGTCAGAACTGGTCCGAAGTACTGGACGCAGCCACCGAGGACAACGACCAAGTCGTGATCACTCGGTCCGGCGGCAAGGAGCCCGCCGTGGTGATCTCGCTGGCCGAATACAACTCCTTGAAAGAAACCGCCTATGTCCTGTCCACCAGGGCCAACACCCGCCGCTTGGTCGAGTCGATCGCCAACCTGGAATCAGGCAGGGTGGAAGCCCACGAGCTGATCGAACCCGCGGACAACGACGAGTGAGCCGCAAGGCGGTGTTCGACTCCAACGGGTGGGAGGACTACAGCGGATGGCTTGCCCGCGACCGTAGATTGCTCGGCAAAGTCAACCGCCTGATCGAGGACATCCGACGCAACGGCAACGCCGAGGGCATCGGCAAGCCGGAACCGTTGCGGCACAACCTGGCCGGACTGTGGTCACGGCGGATAACCGACGAACACCGGCTGATCTACGTGGCCGACGACGACCACGTGACGATCGTTGCCTGTCGCCACCACTACGACGATTGACCACAACCACAAAGGCACAGGGGAGAAAAGGGCCGCAGATCATTACTCGCCCCGCGCCCCTTCCGCTGTGGACCTCGCGAGAACCTACTACCCGAATCAGAGCCACTCGACGCAACCACGAGCCCAGGGTCCGCGAATCCGAGAAGTACTTTCAGAGCAGTGAGGGATACAACGGCACCGACGACCGCCGCGACGCGTGCAGGCATTGCATCTGGATGGGGATGATGACCGCGTGGGGCACCGCGGGAATTCGCCCGCGACATTGCCGATACACATGAGACAGATTCGCCCGCCGCGCCCAACGATCCGCAATACAGCGCGGCGTCGAAGCGAATGGACCTGTACAACAACGAGACCGGCATCGCGGTCGGACTCCGCCACGACGACGATACCGAAAGCATTGTCAGCGAATGTGTTTCCATCGCGCCCAACGACCAGGACACCCCCAGGGCGCGGTCCCCGACGCGTCACAGAATTCCGGTAAAACACCCTTATCTACTTCAGCGGCCCCGACTGAATGGAGGACAATTCCACCGTGCCACCGCGCGACAGCCGAACCCCGATCGCCCGCACCGTCGAGAGCGCAGTCCAGATCGTGCTGGGTTTCGCCGCGGGCGGACTCCTGTACTGGGCTGCTCTACTGATCGTCTTGTGGGCCGAGACCAGCGTCTTCGACGCCGATCTCCCCTTCGGCATCGATGTCTGGTTCTTTCCCGTCTTCCCGATCCTGGCCCTGGGCGCCTACCTGCGCTACGCACTACCAAGATTCGCGATCGCCTGGATCGCCCTCATCACGGGATGCCTATTAGTCGGCGCGGGATTCTCGGTCCTACTCCTCACCTGGAGCACACCTTCGGACTGATCAGCCACTCCCTTGAAGCGCGGTCGTGGCGCGATTCTTCGCGAGCCACCGTCACGGGCGACGCCTACACCGACCTCGTCACCGCCGGTCCGGAGTTCGTGATCAGCGTCTACCACCAGCTCTGGCACATCGAGAAAAGTTTCCGCATGTCCAAGAGCGACCTCGCCGCCCGGCCCATCTACCACCACAATCGCGAATCGATCGACGCCCACCTCGCCATCGTGTTCGCCGCCTTGGCCGTCTCCCGCTGGATCGAACACCGAACCGGCTGGAGCACGGATCGTGGATGGTTCAGACTCGCCAACCAGAACCACGGATTCTGGACGAACCGACGTATCGATACACCTACTGTTCAAGATCTCTGCGCCCACACGGTCGATCCCCGTCGAGACTGAGTGCAGTCTGAGTGCATTCCGATATCATTGACTTCATGGCGACCATCAAGACACCGAAGACCCAGAAGGCGCGTAGGACGACCACCAAAGATGCCGCGGCCCGCAAAGCGACACCGACCAACCTGAACGTTCGCAACCTCGATCCCGTCATCAAGGCGACCATCCAACGCCGGGCCACTCGTCATGGCAGATCCATGGAAGCCGAGGTACGAGACATCCTCACTCGCGCCGCCACCGAGGACGACACCCCGACAACCAACCCTCTGTCCGGGGCTGCCCTGTTCACCCGGCTGGCCGAGCTTCGACAAGCCCTCGATGGCGACGTGCCGGAAATCGATGTACGCCATGAAAATTCGAAACAGTGATCATTCTCGACACCAATGTCATCGCCGCTGCGATGACACCTGAGAAGTATCCGATCGTCGCCGCCTGGTTGCTCACCCAACCGACCGTCTACACGACTTCCGTCACAGTCATGGAGACCCTCAACGGCATCTACGCGCTCGACACAGGCAAGAAGCGCGCCGCGCTCGACATCGCGGCCGATGCCGTGTTCGCCCCTCTCCAGGCAGCCGGGCGGGTACTGACGTTCGACTACACCGCCGCCTTCTACTACGCGACCTTGATGGTGAAGCGCCCCAAACCCACGGCCGGGGAAGTCCTCGACGCACAGATCGCGGCTATCGCCCTGGCCCACGACGCGACCGTGGCAACCCAGAACGTGAAGGACTTCGCAGGCAAGGGCGTGAAGCTGCTCGACCCGTCCACAGGCACACACCACGGATAGACACACCTCGACTCTTCGATATCGAGTCGACCACCAGCAGGAGGACAGGCCACCATCAAGCTGAGCTTCCACCACCGGAGACTCCGTGATCACTTGACCCATGACCGACCCTCGTGAACGACCGACCACGAGCGCGGTGTTCGCGCAACGCCACACAACAGCGAAGCCGCAGATCCATGACCTGCGGCTTCGCTGTGAAGTGGAGCTAAGGGGAATCGAACCCCTGACCTTCTCGATGCGAACGAGACGCGCTACCAACTGCGCTATAGCCCCGCGGGGCTCCCGGGGGAACCGCGCTGGGTAACTGTAGCAAAGGTTGCGTCCGGAGTCCGAATCGGCTGGTCGGAGGCAGTTTTGTCAGGCGCCTGCGGCGCGACGGAGATCGTTGGCGGCGGCTCGGCGCAGGGCGCGGGCGGTGGCGGGGTCGAAGGGGTCCAGGTGGTGGAAGGACGGGTCTTCGTCGTCGGGTTCCAGGAGGGTGGAGCGGCGGCGTAGGGCGCGGGCGGTGTCGCGGTCCATGTCGCGGCGGGCTTGTTGTTCGGTGTAGCGGGTGTGTTCGGCTTCGGCTTCGTCGCGGTGGCCGCGGTGTAGGCGGGCGGCGCGGCGGCGGCGGATCTCCTCTTCCATGCGGACCTGTTTGCGCAGATACGCGAGGTAGGTGCCGAGGATGAGGAGGGCAAGGCCGCAGGACCACCAGAAGGCGGGGGTGACGGCGATGCCGAGGCCGCCCGCGAGGATGGCGGCGAGGACGAGGGTGAGGACGGCGCGTTGCCGGAAGGTGTAGCGGGCGGCACGGGCCATGGCGTCGGCTTCGGGGTCGTAGCCGCCGCGGCCGCGTCGGGTCGGCACGAATTCGGGGTCGTCGCGGTATTCACCGGATTCGGGGAATTCGCCGGGGTATTCGTCGTCTTCGGGGAAATCGCCGGGTTCGGCGTCGTCGGCGACGCGGGCGGGCGCCATCGACCGAGCGGGCGGAATGCGGGCCGCGGTCGGATCGCGATACTCGTCGGCCACGTCGTCATCATCGGCCGGATCGGCGGAATCCGCAGCGGATCCGTCGGTTACCGCGTCGGTGTCGTCCGAATCGGTATGCCCGGAATCGTAATTCTCGTCGGACGGATCTGATTCGGGCGCTTCGGCGAGTTCGGCGTCGGCGATATCGTCGGCGGTTTCGACGGTGTCGGGCAGGTTTTTTCCCGCCTCGAGCGCGGGCAGACGCTCCAACTCCTGGTCGGCCTCGGTGACTTCCTCGTCGGCCGGTGTTCTCATCCGGTCCTCCGCATCATCGCTGTGTGAGAGCTTTCTCTGCGCTCGGGTCGGCCGATAGTCCGGATCGCTGTCATGTCCGGCGGCCGGTCCTTTCTTCGTGCGCCGCTTGGAACCGCCGCGGTGCAGGACGCGTGTTGCCAGTGCCACATCGGTGGTCTGCCGGATCCGGGGGTGCCGGTCGGCGAGTATCGGGAACAGCACGAAGACCCAGAGCATCACGAGGCCGATCCACAGCAGCGAATTCGGCATACCGTGTCAGCACCTCCGTCCCCGTGTGAATTCTCCGTTCGGCCCGCGAATTTCCGACCCCGTGCCCCCTCTGCCGTGCGTTCGCTCAGTGCAAAACGGACGGACGCGAGTCCGGTCGCCGGTCACCCAGCGGGCGCCTTGCCGGGGGTGCGGAACGCACCTCCGACGTCCGTAGATTAATTCCGGGCCGTGGGACTTTCCGGCAGGCGCGCCGTGCACACAAGTCACACTGGTAACAGAGTTCCCATGTTCGCGACACGTGTGGACACGGGATATCGCCCTCATCGCGGTGCGGCGCCTACGGGAGTACGGCCCGGCCGTCGCGGACCAGACGGTCCACCACGGTGCCACTCAGCTCTTCCACGGTCAGCCCGACCAGCACGTGATCTCGCCACGCGCCGTCGACATCCAGATATCGCTGCAACAGCCCCTCTTCGCGGAATCCGACATTGCGCAGTACGGCTTGGCTCGGGAGATTCTCCGGGCGCACGGTGGCCTCGACTCGATGCAGACCGACCGGCCCGAAACAATGGTCGAGGCCGAGCGCGAGCGCGGCGGTCGCGACGCCCTGGCCGCCGAGTTCCTTGGCCACCCAATATCCGATCCAGGCCGATCGCAGCGCGCCGCGCACGATATTGCCGATGGTCAATTGGCCGCTGAAATGCCCGTCCACCTCGATCACCAACGGAATCATCGAACCGCGCCTGGCTTCGGCTTTCAGACTCGACCACAGCGAAGGCCAGTTGCTCGCGTGATTGCGGGCCTCCCAGGCACCGCGGCCGGTGGGCTCCCACGGTTCCAGATGTTCCCTGTCGTGCAAGCGAATCCGGCTCCACGCCGAGGCGTCGCGCAGGCGCACGGGCCGCAGGGTGACCCGCCCCGCGGCGACGGTCAACGGTCCGAGGTGCGCGGGCCATCCGGGATGTTGGGTCACCCGGAAAACGTTCATAGTGTCCACGCCTCAGCCACGCTGCGCGAGAAAGGCGACTCTGACCTCGTCGCCGGTGCGGATCTCGGTGTCGTCGGGATCGATCACGATCAGGCTGTTCGCCTCGGCCAGGGTGGCGAGCAGATGCGACGACGAACCCGCGGCGCCGCCGAGCGGTTGCACGAGATAGTCGCCGGTGGCCTCGTCGCGCATCAGCTGAGCGCGCAGAAAACCCTTGCGACCGGCCATGGAGGTGATCGGCGTGATCGTCCTCGCACGGATGACCCGGCGCATGGGATGTCTGCGCCCGAGCGCTATGCGGATCAACGGTCGCACCATCACCTCGAAAACTACAAGGGCGCCAACGGGATTGGAAGGCAGCAGGAAGGTCGGCACCTCGTCGCGTCCCAGCCTGCCGAAACCCTGGACCGAACCCGGATGCATGGCGACACGGGCGATCTCCAACTCCCCCAGCCCTTCCAGGGCCTCCTTCACCTGTTCGGAGGCCCAGCCGCCGACCGCGCCCGCGATCACCACGACCTCCGAACGCACCAGTTGCCCCTCGACCACATCGCGCAGCCGACGCGGATCGTCGCTGACGATCCCGACGCGGTTCACATCGGCGCCCGCGTCGCGCGCGGCGGCGGCCAACGCGTAGGAGTTCACGTCGTAGACCTGGCCGGGGCCGGGCGTCCGATCGATATCGATGAGTTCGCCGCCGAGGGAGATGACCGAGAGCCGAGGGCGCGGATGCACGAGCACCTTGTCCTGGCCGACCGCGGCGAGCAGGCCGACCTGGGCGGGCCCGATGATGGTGCCCGCGCGCACCGCGACATCGCCGGGCTGCACGTCGTCGCCGATGCGGCGCACGTAGTCACCCGAGCGCACCGGCTCGTAGACCTTGATCCTGGCGCGGCCGCCGTCGGTGAAATCCAGCGGCAGCACCGCGTCGGCGAGGGTCGGCAGTGGCGCGCCGGTGTCGACGCGCACCGTCTGGCGCGGCTGCAACCGGATGGGCTGGCGCGAACCGGCCACCACCTCGCCGACCACCGGGAGGGTGAGGTCGACCAGATCGCCTTCCTCGTTGCGGATGTCCGAACCGGCCGCCGCGACATCGACGCTGCGCACCGCGTAGCCGTCGATGGCGGCCTGGTCGAATCCGGGCAGCGGCCGCTCGGTCACCACATCCTCGGCGCACAGCAGGCCCTGGGCCTCGGAGATCGCGACCCGGACCGGCCGCGGCGCGACCGCCGCCGCGGTCACCTTGATCTGCTGATCCTCAACCGAGCGCATCCAGCCCTTCCTCGATCCTCTCCACACCTCGACGGTTCACAGCCACCGACGCGGCCCCTCGCGCGTTGCGCGACGCACGCCGCCGCCGGGTGATTCGCACGCCCGTTGGCGGTGAACCAGTAATTCGTACCCGACGATTCACCGCGAGCGAAACCCGACCGCGACCGCTCAGTCGTAGGTCGTCAGCTGCGGATCCCAATCGGGACCGAGTCGATGCTGCAACCACTCCCGCAGGGCCGGGCCGTATTCCTCCCGCTCCAAGGCGAAATCGACCGCAGCACGAAGATAACCTCCGGGGTTGCCCAAATCGTGGCGCGACCCACGGTGCACGACCACGTGCACCGGATGCCCTTCCTCGATGAGCAGCGCGATCGCGTCGGTGAGTTGGAGTTCACCGCCCGCGCCGGGCTCGATGCGGCGCAGCGCGTCGAAGATGGCTCGGTCCAACAGGTATCGGCCCGCGGCCGCGTAGCTGGACGGCGCGTCCTGCAGGGCGGGCTTCTCCACCATGCCGTTGACCCGCATCACATTCGGGTTGACGGCGTCGGGCACGGTCGCCACGTCGAACACGCCGTAGGCGCTGACCTGATCCTTCGGAACGTCGATGGCGCACAGCACGGTTCCGCCGCGTTTGCGGCGCACCCGGCTCATGACGTCGAGCACGCCGACCGGCAGCACCAGATCGTCGGGCAGCAGCACCGCGATGGCGTCCTCGTCGTCGTCGAGCACGCTCTCGGCCTGGGCGACCGCGTGCCCGAGACCGAGCGGTTCCTCCTGCACCACCGAGGTCACCGCGAGCAGCGCGGGCGCCTTGCGCACCTTCTCGAGCAGCTGGAATTTGCCGCGTTCGGCGAGCGTGCTCTCCAGCACGAGATCCTCGACGAAATGCGCGACGACACCGTCCTTGCCCGGCGAGGTGACGATCACCAGCCGGTCGGCGCCGGAATCGGCGGCCTCGGCCGCGACCAGCTCGATACCGGGTGTGTCGACCACCGGCAGCAATTCCTTGGGCACCGTCTTGGTCGCGGGCAGGAACCGCGTCCCGAGTCCGGCCGCGGGGACGACGGCGGTGCGGAAACACGAAACCGGTGCGTCAGCCGCGGACTTTCCGGCCTTTGCTGTCATACGTCTACCCTATCCATCCAGTACTCGGCCCATCGCCGACGCGACAACCGGGCATCCCGGTGAGCTTATGGTGATAAGCATGGAGATGCCCGGTGAGGGCCGTAAAAATGCATGGCGGACGGAAATTCTCGCGCGCCGTGCCGCGGTGACCGACGACACACGCGCGAGCGAGGCCGCCGCGCTGGCCGAGGCGGTGCGCGGGCTCGACATCGTCGACTGGGTCTGCGCCTATGTTCCGGTGCGCGGGGAACCCGGTTCGCTCGCGATGCTGGACGCCCTGCGCGCGATGGGCACGCGGGTGCTGCTTCCGGTGACGGGCCCGGCGGGGCCGCTGCGGTGGGCCGAATACACCGGCGCGGACGGCCTGCGGGACGCGCGCTGGGGTCTGCGGGAGCCGAGCGGCCCCGCGCTGCCGCCCGAGACGGTCGTGCGGGCCGGGCTGATCCTGGTGCCCGCGCTCGCGGTGGATCGCCGTGGCGTGCGGCTCGGGCGCGGAGCCGGGTACTACGACCGCACGCTCGGCGCGGCGCGGGAGAAGGCCGCGCTGGTCGCGGTGGTTCGCGACGACGAAGTGCTCGATCGGCTTCCCGAGGAACCGCACGATATCCGCATGGGGTGGGCGCTCACGCCGGGCACGGGTCCGCTGCGGCTGGAGCACGATTCGCGCACGGAATGAACAGCCGATTGGCAATGTTGGCACTGTCGGCGGTAGAGTGCCAGTTTGACGAACCTTGCGGAGGATGCTGTGCCAACTTACTCGTATGCGTGCACCCAGTGTGACAACCGCTTCGATATCGTTCAGTCCTTCTCCGACGAAGCGCTGACCGTTTGCGACCAGTGCTCGGGCAAGTTGCGCAAGCTGTTCAACTCCGTCGGCATCGTCTTCAAGGGCAGCGGCTTCTACCGCACCGACAGCCGCAGCGGCGGCTCCGGCTCCACCGCGAGCGAGCCCGCGAAGTCGGAGAGTTCCAGCGCCTCGACCACCACGAGCTCGGATTCGAGTTCGTCGAGCTCCACGGGCAACAGCTCGACGTCGAGCAGCTCGACCAGTACCGCGGTCGCGAGCTGATCCGGTGCGCCCGAGCGGCGCACCCACCGATTCATCCACAGGCCGCGTGTTGTGCACAGACGCCCGATCGGCCGGTGACTCGATGGCTTCGTCGCCCATAGGCTGCGGCCATGATCCGATCCCGCACCGACCTCGGCCGAGGCAATACCCTGCGGGCGGCCTTCTGGAACAGGCCGCCCTGGGCCGATCAACTCCTCGCACGCCGCCTGCTCGCCGCCGCGCTCATCGTCGCGGCGATCGTCCTGTCGCTGCGCGGCGATCCTGGTGCGCGCCGCGCGCAAGTCGTGGTCGCCGGGCGCGATCTCGCACCGGGCACATCCCTGTCGGCCGAGGATCTGCGGCTGGCCGCACACGAATCCGGTGGATTGCCCGAAGGCGTGCTTCGAGAACAGGCTCCCCTACTCGGCGCGACGCTGACCGGCGCCATGCGCACCGGTGAGGTCTTCACGGATCTGCGTATCGTCGGCCCGCGATTGGCCGCGGTCGCGGGTGGCGCACGAGACGCGCGCATCGTCCCGCTGCGGCTCGCCGACACGGCCGTCGCCGACATCCTGCGCGCGGGCGACCGGGTCGATGTGATCTCGGCCGAGGAGACGACGGGTCCGGCGGTCCGCCCGGCGCGCACCCTGGCCACCGACGCCGCGGTGGTGTTGGTGTCGGAACCGGGCGAGCGGCGCGCGGCCGACCGGGTGGTGCTGGTCGCGATGGATTCCGACCACGCCACCGCCGTCGCGGCGGCCTCGCTGCGCACCGCGCTGACCGTGGTATTCCACTGACCTACTCCGTGGATGGCGCACCACGAGCGACGCCGAATAAGTTCACTGAACATTTGCCATCGCGGTCAACTAGCATTTCGACCACGGCACATATCCCCACCGCAGAGCGCAGCGAGTCAGCTCCCACCCGAAGGAGACAGCAGCCATGCTCAAAGGTTTCAAGGATTTCATGCTTCGCGGAAATGTCGTAGACCTGGCGGTTGCCGTCGTCATCGGCACCGCGTTCGTCTCGATTGTGACAGCGTTCACCACCGGACTCATCAATCCGATCCTCGCCGTATTCGGCGGAACAGACGAATTGGGGCTCGGTTTCCAGTTGGTTGCCGATAAGCCCGCGACATTTGTCCAGGTGGGTCCGATCATCACCGCGGCGATCAATTTCATCCTCATCGCGGCGGTCCTGTATTTCGTCCTGGTCCTGCCCGCGACACACGCGAAGAAACGTTTCGGCAAGCCCGAGGAGGAGAAGCTGAGCGACAACGACCTGCTCATCGAGATCCGCGACCTGCTCGCCGCGGCGCAGCACGACAGCGGCGGGAAGCACGAGTTCTGATGGCGCGCTTGCCCATCGGAGACTCGCGACGCGACGGCGGAACGAGAACGGGCCCGTCACCGAAGCGACGGGCCCGCTGTTCGGGAGATCGACTATCAGCCGAGGCTGAAGGGCTGGCCCCACAGGGTGACCCAGGTGATCACGCTGTCGGTCTCGACCTCGACGCTCACGAACGAACGCGCCTGGGCGTAGCCCGCGCAGCCGGTGAGGCCGATGGTCGAATCGGCCCAGGTGACCGAGCCGCTCGAGCCACTGAACTTGTTGCGCTTCTTGTGGCTTTCGCTACCGAAGTCGTCGGCCTCTTCGATGTCGAGGATGTAGAAGGAGGTCGCCTGGCCGGGGCCGAGCGACAGGTCGCCGCCGGAGCTGGCGCCGACGCCGGGCTTCACGTTCTGCCCGTCGCTCCAGTCAAGCGAGCCTTCGACGCCACCGCTGGCGCCGCCGCCCGCGATGTTCACCTGGCAGCCGACGGTGTAGCCGGGGTAGATCTTGCCGCCTACGTCGCCGCCGGTGCCGGACAGCTCGACCTGCGCGCTACCGGACACCCACGCGTTGCGGTGCACCGGGGTGGAACCGAGCGACGGGTTGATGTTGGCGGACTCGCCGACGAGGCGGACGGTCACCACGGTGCCGTCGGAGAGGGTCTTGACGATTTCGCCGCCCGGCAGCGGAACGAAGGTGTCGGCGTTGGCAGCGCCGGTGGAGAACAGGCCGAGGGCGACGGTGGCGGCGGCGCCCACGCCGGCCAGCCGTGCCAGGTTCTTGCGGTTGATCATTGGTTTGTACCCCTCGAGGGTTGTATTCGCTTCAGCGAGAAGAATGTTCGTGTTCAGGTGTGCGGCGTCGTCATCCGCGCGGTCGCGCGTGGCGACCGCGTTCGAACGCATCACACACGCGGTGTGAAGGCCCGACGGATATCAGCCGATGCTGAACGGCATCCCGTAGAGGGTGGTCTTCGAGTAGTGGTCACCGATGATCTCGACAACGGTGTACGACCGCGCCTGGGCGTAGCCCGCGCAACCCTGGATCTCGATCTCGGCGTCCTGG
Source organism: Nocardia bovistercoris (assembly GCF_015674855.1). Classification (GTDB taxonomy): domain Bacteria; phylum Actinomycetota; class Actinomycetes; order Mycobacteriales; family Mycobacteriaceae; genus Nocardia; species Nocardia bovistercoris. The sequence goes on from NZ_JADMLG010000002.1 coordinate 779,773, forward strand.
TACTCGACCGAGTAGACGCCCGGCTTGGTGATGTCCTTGTAGTTGATCTGCACGAACTTCACTTCACCGGGGCCGAGCTGCAGGCCGATGGAACCACCGAGGCTGCCGCCGTCGAGGGTGATGCCACCGGAAATGCCCGCGGAGACCGCGTCATCCGCGATGCTCACCTGGCAACCGACGATGTAGCCGGTATTCAGCTGCGACGCACCGTGAGTGGACGAGTTGTTGCTGCCCGAACCACCCGCGGGGCCGTTGTTCGGACCGACCTCGCCTTCGGGGGTGACAGTCACGTCGGCGGTGGCGTTACCCGAAACCCACACGACGCGGCCCGCGCCGTTGGCGGCGAGCGACGGCGAAACCAGGGCGCGTTCCCCGGTGCGAGTGATGGTAACGCCGGGTCCAACCTTCTGACCGTCCGGCAACGGTACGAAGGTGTCGGCATTGGCAGCACCGGTCGAAAGCAGGCCCATGGCAACGGCCGCGGCGGCCCCGACGCCCGCGACGCGGACACCGCGGCGCAGACCGTTGGTGCGGTTCTCGCTCATACTTCCCCTCATCAGGTTCAAACAGTCAACCTCGACCATCGAGGTGGACATTGGTCCTCTCAGGCCCAGCTCAGTTTGTCGCCCCTTTGTTGCCGATATGTAACCGGCTGTTATTTCGGCGCAACGGCACGAGCCGGCAATCGGAACCGAGCCCTGTGTTCCGCCGAGTCCGTCACGTACGTGACATCGTCGGGCCCGCGGTCCAGCGTTGGTTGGCTCAGGCGAAGATTAAACCTTCGGTAACAGCCTGGCAACGCGAGCATTCACAGATAGGTGTTGTGACGAGAATCACTAGGCACAGGGGTGGACGTCACTTGAAGTGCGGAAACAATGCGCTGGAAGTGGAAGATTCGACCGTCCGAAACATTCTGTTCGCAAAATATCCATCCGGTATTACTGCGCGAGCCCGGATATGTGACACCCGAATCACCGATGAATCGCGAAAGATGTGAGGTTGAGTACGTACCCGGTAAGTACTGAGCTACCAAGTAGATACGTAGATGGGGGTCAGCCGTGATGGGGTGGAACCTGCGAGCGAAACCACTCGTCAGGGTCGGAATCGGCCCGAACGTCGGTCTCGCGCTCGTCGGAGGTGGTGTCGGGCAGCGCCGTGCCGAAGATTCGGTCCAGTCGCGCGGCATCCCCCGCCCGGCGCGCGGCCGGGCGGGGGTCGTCGGAAGAAGCGGAGGCGGAGATCTACTCGACCAATCCCGAGAGTTCGCCGATCACCTTGCTGGCGAGCGGCCCGAGGGTTGCCATACCGTCGCGGATCGCCGCGCGGGTACCCGGCAGATTCACCACGAGGGTGCTGCCGGACACGCCCGCCAGGCCGCGCGACAGGCCCGCGTCGAGCGATCCGGCGACCCGGCCCGACGCGCGCAACGCCTCGCTGATGCCCTGCAATTCGCGGTCGAGTACCTGCGAGGTGGCCTCGGGTGTGACATCGCGCGGGGACATGCCGGTGCCGCCGACCGAGATCACCAGGTCGACGCCGCCGATCACGGCCGTGTTGAGGGCGTTGCGAATCTCGACCTCGTCGGCCTGCACCGACACCGAGGCGTCGACAAGGAAACCCGCCTCGGTGAGCAGCTCGGTCACCAGCGGACCCAGCGAATCCTCACCTCCATGCGCCGTTCGATCATCGACGACCACAACCAGTGCACGCCCCGCGACCGGAGCATCGATTTCCATGGTGCTCACCGTAGCGCCTGCGCCGAGGAGTTCGACCGCAGCGCTGGTCAACCCCGTTCCGGACCACAGCGAATCGACGCCGTCGACGAGCACCGGGACGCCGTCGCGCCCTCCGGCCCGCATCACCGGCCACCGTCCGCGGGCGCGCCGGACAGGGTGACTTCGACGGTCTTGGGGTTGTTGCCCTGCGCGTCGGTGTAGGTGATCTTCACCTTGTCGCCGGGCTGATGCGAGCGGACCGCCGCGATGAGCGCGTTACCGGAGTCGATGGGCCGGTCGTCGAGCCGGGTGATCACGGCGCCCTCCGGAATGCCCGCCTTGGCGGCCGGGCCGTCCGGCGTGGATTCCAGCACCCGCGCCGCGGTGTCCTGCGGGCGCAGCTTGATGCCGACCTGGGCGTAGGTGGCCCGACCGGTCTTGACGAGTTCGTCGGCGACGCGGCGAGCCTGGTCGACCGGGATCGCGAAGCCGAGACCGATGGACCCGCTCTGCGCGTTCGCGCCGTCGCCCGCGCCGAGGCTGGCGATGGCGGTGTTGATGCCGATGAGCTTGCCCGCGCCGTCGACCAACGCGCCGCCGGAGTTGCCCGGATTGATGGCCGCGTCGGTCTGGATGGCGTCGATGACCGGATTGACCTGGCTGGAGGCGGATTCGCCCTGGGTGGAGACCGGCCGGTTCAGCGCGGAGACGATGCCGGTGGTGACGGTGCCCGCCAGCCCGAGCGGCGAGCCGATGGCGATGACCGGCTGGCCGACCTGAAGACCTTGGGACGCGCCGAGTTCGATGGGCGTGAGGTTGGTCTTGCCCTGCACTCTGACCACCGCGAGATCGGAAACCGGATCGGCGCCGACCAGCGTCGCTGGAGCCGTGGTGCCGTCGGAGAAGACCACCTCCATCTTCGTGCCCGCACCGCCGCCCGCCGCGACATGGTTGTTGGTGAGGATCAACCCGTCCGACGACAGGATCACCCCCGACCCCTCACCTTCGGCACGCGAACTGGCGACCTTGATCATCACCACACTCGGCAGCACCTTCTGCGCCACCGCCTGCGTCGAGCCCGCGGGCGCGTTGGAGACATTGTTGACATTGGGCTTCGGCGCGTCGAGAGCGTTGACGACCGGCACCCGCCCATCGTCACCGCCCGCAACGAGAGCGCCGACCGCGCCACCGACACCACCGCTGACCAACGCCAGCGCCACCGCACCCGCGATCAGCCCGGTGCGAATCGGACGCCGCGGCGCAGGCGGCGCGGCCACGGCCGTACCGGTTCCGGTCGGCGGCACGGGCGGATACGCAGGCCCGCCATAGGCATTCCGCGCCTCGTGCGGACCGTAGGCATGCACCGCACCGGGGGCACCGTAAGCCTGCCCCACACCCGGCTCACCCGAAGCCCCGGCCGCACCGTAAGCCTGCCCGGCACCGGACACGCCAGGCGTCCGGCCCACCCCGAGTCCACTCGGGGACCCGGGCGCACCGTAAGCCTGCCCCGAACCGGGCGCGCCGTGCGTCTGACCGACACCGGGTCCACCCGAAGCCCCACCCGCACCGGGTCCGTCGTTGGCCTGCCCAACGTCTAACGCTCCCGAAGCCCCACCGGACGCACCGTAGGTCTGCCCCGCACCGTGCCCGCTCGATGAATGCGCCGAACCGGACGCACCGTGTGCCTGAGCGGCGCCGGGGCCGCCGTGAGCCTGTGCCGCACCGAACGCACCCTTGGCCTGCTCTGCCCGGGAAGGCTCGGCGCCCGAGGACTGCTGATCGCCGCCGGATGGGACGGCGGGGTTCGCACCGGTGACACTCGGCCCGCCGAAGTGGTCGCCGGGTGCGCTACCCGGTCTGCCCCACACCGAATGCTCGGGTGCGCCCCCGGTCGGGAGTCGCGACGTGGGATCGTGGCCCGCTGTCGCCGGTTCCCCCTGGCGGTTCTGGAAATCCTCGGTCATCGCTTCTCTCGATTCTCCTCAACGTCTGTTCCAAGCTTGGCGACGACGGCTTAGAGCGGACTGAGACCGTGCTTGCAGTTTTCCGAGATGTCAGGCGGGATCATCGACGGGGACGTCGATGGGGACCGCGGCGGCCTCGCCGGGCAGCACCATGCGCATCAGGGTGCCGCCGCGGGCCGAGGTGTCGAGGGTGATGGTGCCGCCGTGTTTGGTGACAACCTGTTTGACGATGGCGAGCCCGAGTCCCGAACCCGGCATGGAACGCGAGACGGTGGTGCGATAGAAGCGTTCGAAGACGAGTTCGCGTTCGGCTATCGGAATACCGGGTCCCGCGTCGTCGACCGATAATTCCAGTAGTCCGCGTCCGGTTTCGCGCATGGTGACGAATACCTGTGCCCCGGATGGACTCCATTTCGCCGCGTTGTCGAGGATATTCAGGACCGCGCGTTCGAGTCCGGCGTCGTGGCCGTAGACGAACCACGGGCGCAATTCCGCGACGAAGTCGATTCCGGCTCGCCGCCTGCGCACTCGCTCGAGTGCGCGTTCGGTGACCTCGCCGAGGTCGACGCGCTCGTAGATGGCTTCCGGCGCGTCCTCGCGGGCGAGGTCGACCAGATCGCCGACCAGCGTCGACAATTCCTCGATCTGGGCCATGACGTCGGAACGCAGTTCGGCCATGTCCTCGTCGGGCACATGCGGCGCGCCGGGCCTGCTGGAGGCGATGAGCAGTTCCATGTTGGTGCGCAGCGAGGTCAGCGGGGTGCGCAGTTCGTGGCCCGCGTCGGCGATGAGCCTGCTCTGCCGGTCCCTGGATTCGGCCAGTGCGCGCAGCATGGTGTTGAAACTCTCGGTGAGTCTGGCCAGTTCGTCGTCACCGCTGACGGGGATGGGGGTGAGGTCGTCGGTGCGGGCGATGCGTTCGGTGGCGGCGGTGAGCCGGGCGACCGGGCGCAGGCTGGTGCGGCCGACCGCGGTGCCCATGGCGGCGGCGGCGATGACACCGCAGCCGCCGACCACGAACAGCAGCCAGGACAGCCGGTCGAGGACTTCGCGGGTTGGTTCGAGGCGCTGGGAGATGACCAGCGTCGGGCCGGTATTGGTGCTCACGGCGAGCACGCGCTGGTTGTCGGCGGTGCGCAGCGACGAGGTGCGCTCGCCGCGCGCGACCGCGAGTTCGGGTTCGCCCACCGGCGGCGTGGTGCGCTGCGGCGGCACGTAGGGCGGGTATTCCGGCCCGTAGATGAGCGCGATGCCGCTGTCGGTGTAGAAGGCGGCCGCGACCATCACGTTCAGCGTGTTGAAGCCGTAGGCGTTGCTCGCGATGACCGCGTTGGCGCGGTCGTGCAGTTGCTGGTCGACGTCGGCGTAGAGCGCACGCGCCACGAGTGCGTAGGCGGCGATGGAGGTGACGGCGACCGCGACCGCGACGAGGGATGCGGCCAGCAGGGTGACGCGCCAGCGCAGCGAGACCGAGCGGGTCAGCGGCATGGGCGGACGCATCTCGGCCGGTTCGGGCGCGAGGCTGAGGGTGGCGATGGTGGATCGTCGGGGGACGGTGCGCGCCATGATCACGGAGGTGTTTCGCGTAGGACGTATCCCACGCCGCGCACGGTGTGTATCAATCGCGGTTCGCCTTCTGCCTCGGTTTTGCGGCGCAGGTAGCCGATATAGACCTCGAGCGCGTTACCCGAGGTGGGGAAATCGTATCCCCAGACCTCTTCGAGAATGCGGCTGCGGGTGAGCACCCTGCGCGGATTCGCCATTAACATTTCCAACAGCGAGAACTCGGTTCGTGTGAGGCTGATGGATCGTTCGCCGCGCGAGACCTCCCTCGTGACCGGATCGAGGGAAAGGTCGGCGAACTGCATGGCTTCCGAGGTGTCGCCGGGATCGGCGGCGCGACGGCGGAGCAGGGCGCGCAGTCGGGCGAGCAACTCTTCCAGCGCGAAGGGTTTCGGTAGGTAGTCGTCGGCGCCGGCATCGAGCCCGGCAACTCTTTCCGAAACCGAATCCCGCGCGGTCAAAACCAGAATCGGAAGATCGTCACCGGTGCTACGCAGTCTTCGGCAAACTTCCAGCCCGTCGAGGCGCGGCATCATGACATCCAGGACGAGAGCATCGGGGCGCTGCACGGTGGCCTTCTCCAGTGCGTCGACCCCGTCCACCGCGAGGTCGACGGAGTAGCCGTTGAAGGTCAGCGACCGGCGCAGCGATTCCCGGACGGCCCGATCGTCGTCGACTACCAGAATGCGCATGCCAACAGTTTGACCGCACCGACTGAGAGCCTACTGAGAGGCGCACTTGCGACACGCCGCGACAAGATCCGCGCACCGTCGAACCGCGCTGGAACGGCGGTGACCAGCGCCTTTCTTATGAATCGTCCGATTCACGCCATGCAGCTAACCACATTGTGTACGAAACATGTTCTGCTCGGCCATATTCGAGGGTAATGCACGAGGGTGCCCCAGATTGCCGTTGCCCAGCTAGCACGGTATGTTCCCAGCGGTAAAAAGAAGACCTCGAGTTGGTTCTCAGCAGGTTCATCCCACACTTATGTTGAACAGCCACAAGCCACCGGGGACCCCGCGCGGAGTGGAGGCGACGGAAGCGGATGGAATCAGCACCGCGTTCCAGGCAATTCAGGCTGTCCAACTGGTCCGTCACCCGCAAGGTCGGCGTTGTACTGCTGCTACCGGTGATACTGGCCTCGACGTTCGCGGTGTTGCGCATCAACGACGAGCTCGGCATGATCTCGCAGCTCGACCGTGCCGCCGAACAGGCACGGCTGCTGCGCCCGATGCTCGGCTACGGCATCGCCGCCGAACAGTTGGCCGTCACGGCGGTCACGACCGGCGGAGCGGGCCCCGACATCGACAGCGCGGGCGCGAAGTTCGATCAGTCCGCGGCGGACCTGGAAACCGCCCTGCGCGCGGTCGAACCTAGTAACGTCACCAAGGAACTCGGCGCATCCCTAGCCGCGGGCCGCAACCTGCGCAACGGACTTCGCACCAGTTCCCCACTGACCATCGCCGAGCAGGTCGGCGAAGTGGGCACCCGAATCATCACCGCGACATCGGTGTCGTCCTCGATCGAGGAGGTCGCCATCCAGAGGTACTTTCTGCAGCTGGGTCTGCTGGCGAACGCGAGTCGCATGCTCACCCAGGAACACCTCATGGTCGCGACCATGGACGCGGCGGGCAACCAGACCGCGCGGCTGAATCTGCTGACCACCCTCGGCGCCGAGATCGTCGTCGTCAACATCTACGCGCAGCTGAGCCCCGATTCCGCGGCCAACGCCACCGCCCTCATCGAGGCGGTGCAGACCCGCATCGGCGCGATGGGCCAGAACGCCGCCTCGGACAACCCGGCCATCCAGAACGCGCTCGCCGCCAGCCAGACCGGCTACGGCGACGCCAAATCGGCGTTGCTCGACCTGATCGACGTCAAACTCGCCGAGAAGACCTCCGATCTGCGCAGCGTGGTGCTGCGCGATATCGCGATCGTGATCGCGACCCTGCTCGCGGGCCTCGTGCTCGCCCTCGCGGTCGCCCGCTCGCTCGTCGTGCCGATTCGGCGCCTGCGCCACGGCGCGCTCCAGGTCGCCCACGTCGACCTGCCCAACGAGATCGAGGTCGTGCGCTCCGGTGGCAGCACCCCCGAAGGCAGTCAGATCGACATCGACACCACCGAGGAAATCGGTCAGCTGGCCCGCGCCGTCGACGACATCCACCACGCCGCGCTCTATCTCGCCGGTGAACAGGCCCGCCTGCGCCTGCAGATCGGCAGCATGTTCGAAACCCTGTCGCGGCGCAGCCAGTCCCTCGTCGAACAGCAGTTGACCCTCATCGAGGAACTCGAGCACGACGAGGACGACTCGGAGCGGTTGCAGAGCTTGTTCCGCCTCGACCACCTCGCCACCCGCATGCGCCGCAACGGCGACAACCTGCTCGTCCTCGCGGGCACCGCGCTGCGCCGCGGCCACCTGCCCCCGGTTCCGCTGTCCGACATGCTCTGGAGCGCGGTCTCGCAGGTCGAGGATTACCAGCGCGTCGAGATCGGCACCGCGCCCGACGGCATCGTGCCCGGTGAACCCGCCGTCGACATCGAACACCTGCTCGCCGAACTGATCGACAACGCGCTGCGGTACTCGCCGCCGACCACGCCGGTCGCGGTGTCGGTGGCGCGCGCGGTGGACGGCGGCTACCTCATCGAGATCGTCGACCGCGGCCTCGGTATGTCCGCCGACGACCTCCAGACCACCAACGAACACCTCGCCTCCGGTGGTGAGGTCACCGTCGAAACCGCCCGCCGCATGGGTCTGTTCGTCGTCGGCCGACTCGCCAAACGCCACAACATCACGGTCAACCTGCGCCGCACCTCGGCGATGGCCCAGCAGCCCGGCATCACCTCGAGCGTGCACCTGCCAGGCACCCTGGTCTCGCCGGTGCCCATCTCCCCCGAGGCGGGCCCGCAGCCGCCGCTGCAACTGGCCTCGCCGCCGAACACCGCGCCGCAGCCGCGCATGTTGGTCCCGGTGCCGAGTCCGTCGCTGCCCGAACACACCTCGGGCTACGAGGTGAGCGGCACCTCCTCGCTGCCGCAGCGCAGGCCCGCGATCCGGGTCGCGGGACCGGCCGACCGCGACTCCGGGCCGACGCCGGTGGTCGATGTCGAAGCTACCGATCCCGGTCGCCGTTCCCGCCCCTTCGGCGACCGCCGCGACGACGGACGGCGACCAGCCGAACCGCTGGCTCTGCCGTCGGCGAACGAGTCGGGGCTGCCGCAGCGCAAGCCGGGCGCCGAGGCGCGCAACACCGAACCGGCGCCGGTCGACGTGTGGGCCGAGACCACGACCTACGAACCGATAACCACCCCGAAGGCCCCCGAGCCCGAGACACTCTCGGGTGTGGTGTCCCCGACGACCACCGCGACCGGCCTGCGACCGGTCACCGCCGAAACGCCGACCCCGATCTATCAGCGCATGGTCTCCGAATGGCTGGTCGAGCCCGCCTCGACCGCCGAGGGCAGCGACGAGGTCACCCCGTGGACTTCACCGGCCGACGCGGGCTGGGCCGCGGCCGCCGAGGCGAGCCACCCGACGACTTCGAATCGCACCTCCGGCGGGCTGCCGATCCGCCAGCCCGGCGCCCAGTTGGTACCCGGCGGGCTCTCCCCCGTCGAAGAGGCCAACACCCGGAATCCGGAAGAAATTCGTAACAGCCTGACCAGGCATCTCACCGGGGTTCGCAGTGGTCGGGCCGACGCCCAGTACAACGATGGAGGGCTTGCATGAGCGAGAAAACGAGCACGACGACGGACGAGAACCTGAACTGGCTTGTCACCCGCTTCACACGGGATGTCCCCGGTGTGACCCACGCGGTCCTCGTCTCGGCCGACGGCCTGCTCCAGGCGACCAGTCCGCACCTGCCCAGTGACCGCGCCGAACAGTTGGCCGCCGTGACGGCAGGCCTCGCCAGCCTGGCCAGCGGTGCGGCGCAACTGTTCAACGGCGGCAAGGTCATGCAGTCGATCGTGGACATGCAGCGCGGCTACCTACTGGTGATGACGGTCGGCAACGGTTCGCATCTGGCCGTGCTCGCGAACAAGACGCACGACATCGGCCGCATCGGATACGAGATGGCACTGCTCGTCGACCGGGTGGGGTCGGTGGTCTCGGCCACCGCCCGTACGGCTGTCTGAGCGTGCGATGTCCAATCCTTCCGGCGGGGGGCCGGGAACACCCCCGACTCGCGTCCGCCCGTACGCGCTGACCTCGGGACGTACCGAACCGGCGGTCGACCTCCCGTTGGAGGCGGTCATCGAGACCATCTCCTACACTGCCCATTTCGAATGGCCGGTCGGCGATCTGCGCACCGACATCGTGCGGCTCGGCACCGCGCGACTCTCGGTCGCCGAGATCTCCGCCAAGTTGCAGCGACCCCTCGGCCTGGTCCGGGTCGTGATCGGTGATCTGGTCGTCGCAGGCACGCTTCGGGTGCATTCGACGCTCAGCGACCAGGCGAGTTATGACGAGCGCCGCATATTGATGGAGAGGACATTGCGTGGACTCCGCGCCCTATAACGCCCAGCCGTACGGCTCGGCCCCGATGGACAACCGCACCGCCTCGACGAAAATCGTTGTCGCAGGCGGTTTCGGCGCGGGCAAGACGACTTTCGTCGGTGCGGTCTCGGAGATCGTCCCGCTGCGCACCGAGGCCATGGTGACCGGTTTCTCCGACGGCATCGACGACCTCGCGGCGACGCCGGGCAAGCAGACCACAACGGTCGCTATGGATTTCGGACGTATCGTGCTGCCGGGCAACCTGGTGCTCTACCTGTTCGGCACGCCGGGACAGCGCCGGTTCTGGTTCATGTGGGACGACCTGATCCGCGGCGCGATCGGCGCCGTGGTGCTGGTCGACACCCGCAGGATCGAGGACAGCTTCGCCGCGGTCGACTTCTTCGAGGCGCGCGGGCTGCCGTTCCTGGTGGCGGTCAACCGTTTTCCGGACACGCCGCGCTTCCCGGTCGCCGAACTGCGCGAGGCGCTTTCGGTCCGCTCCGGGGTGCCGATCGTCGACATCGACGCGCGCAACGCGATGGAGGTGCGCCAATCACTCGCGGCCGTCACCGAATACGCGATTCAGCGCCTCGCGGAACTGCAACGCGAACAGCCCGTCGGCCAGGGGTAGCAGAGGAAACCTGGCGTGAGCTATTTCGCTATGGGCTATTGGGTGCTCGGTCTTTCGGTGCTGGTCGCGGCCGCGGGCGCGCTGGTCGGGTTCACGTGCGTCAGGCAGTCCAAGAAGTCGGTGACCTCACGGTTCCGTACGGTCTGGCTGATCGCGGCGGCGATCTCGATCGGTGCGATCGGGGTCTGGCTCGCTGTTTTCGTGTCGATGCTCGGGGTCAGGGGGCCAGGTGGCGCGACGTTCCGCTACGACGTGCCTCGCATGCTCGGCGCGGCCGTGCTCGCGGGTCTCGCGGTGTTCGCGGGCTTGATCTTCCTCGGGCAGCGACTCCAGTGGACGCGGCTGGCAGGCAGTTCGCTGGCCATGACGGTGGGGTTGGCGCTGGCGATGTATGTCGGCATGGACGCCGTACAGGTCAGGGGCACTGTCGAATTGAATTGGGCGCCGATCGTCGGATCGATCGCGCTGCTCGGCCTCACCGCGGTCATCGCACTCTGGTTCGTGCTGCACAGTTGGCCGATGCCCGCGCTCGCGGGCGGTGCGGTGGTGTTCGGGCTCGCCGTGATCGGTGCGCACTATCTGTGGCTGGCCGGCCTGGATATCCGTGTGGATTCCCGGATCTCGGTTCCCGACGGCGAGGATCTGTTCACCTTCCTCGTCCCGATGTTCGTGGTCGGCACGCTGTCGCTCGCGGTTCCGATCACCGCGGTGCTCGTCGCACCCGACCGGCGCGCGGTCGCCACAGTCACGGTGACACGCCCGGTGGAACCGGGATCGCTACGCTGATTCGTTCGGGCCGCGGCATTTTCGCCGCGGCCCGAATTATTGTGGGGGGCAGCCGGTTCGACGTGGCCGGATCGGACGAAGTTGTCGTGGAAGAGGAGTCGGGCGTGACGCCGGAGCAAGAGGCAGTGCTGCGTGACATCCAGGCGCAGCTGCGCGGGCCGGATCTCACGGGGTGGCCGCAGCTCGGCGCGGATGCCGACGGCCACGACCGCAGCCTGGTCGACGGTGTCGCGGCGGCGCTGCGGCGCATCGAGGAGCTCGAGGGCCAAGCGGCGGCGCTGCGCGGGCAGGTGGTGGAGTTGCGAACGGAGATCAGCGAATTGGAGGTGACGGCGGCCGATCTGGCCGAGGAGGTGCGCAGGCTCGAGGAACGCAGGCTGCCGTGGCCGCTGTCGCTGCTGGAGGGGCCGGTGGAATTCCTCGGCACGCAACTGAATCGGCTGGAGGGGCTGCTGCCGGAACTGCCCGGCGTACCGGGACGCGACAGCGCGGCGCGGGAGAAGCCTTCGACGGTGTGGCCGAAGGGGTGATAGAGCCCCGAAGGACGGGACCGCCTTTCGCCATGGTAGGCGCGGCGTGCGGCTCGATGACACGTCCGATGCGTTGGCACGCACCGAATTCCGGGATTCATCTTCCTGGATTCATCGGCCGAGCGGCCTTGACCTTGGCGATGAGCGGGCTCTCTCGGAAACCGGGAGAGCCCGCCCTCCCGCACGAGAGTACCGGCCCGCGAAGGCAATTTCACCGTTTCCGAAAGACTTTTATAGAGCCCTGAATCAAACTCTTAGTATGTATTTCAGATGACAGTTACTCGAGCGCAAGCTTTATTCCAGAATAACAGCAAGTGACTCGTATCACACTGTTTGCCAACAGGTTGCTTTCATCTCCGCAACCTTCGTCCTATCAGCGCCGATCGGGGTCGTACAGGCCGAGCCGCACAGCCTTCACCAGCCTGCGCGGCACCCGGTGTGCCACGCCCGCGACCGTCACCGTGACGAGATCCGGCGCCTTCGCCTTCCACTGCGATCGACGGCTGCGGGTATTCGACCGTGACATCCGCCGCTTCGGCACCGCCATGTCAGCCCTCCTCTCGGCGCGGGCGCCTGCCGTATTTACGCTCGAACTTCTCTACCCGGCCCTGGGTGTCGAGCACGCGATGCGCACCGGTCCAGAACGGGTGCGAGTCGGCGGTCACATCGACGGTGAGCAACGGGTAGGTGCTGCCGTCCGACCATTCGACGGTGCGCGTGCTCACCGCCGTCGACCTGGTCAGGAACCGCTTTCCGGTGCTCGCGTCCTCGAATACCACCGGGTGGTACTCCGGGTGTATCCCTGCTTTCACTGCCCTTCTCCTCTCGTGTGTCGCGGCCGCGCCGCCTCCGTCGGCTCGCCGTCCCCGCAGGGATCGGCGTGCCAGTCGCCGAACGGGTCGTCCCACCGCGCGACCCGTTCGGGCGCGCGATCGACCAGTCGCAGTTCGTCGTCCTCGACCAGCGCCCAGTGCAGCGCCTCGCGGATCTCCACCGGATCCGCGTCGTAGGCGAGGATCACCAGGGAGATGTCGCGATCGCCGAAGCGCTCGTCCCAGCGCAGCGCCGCGAGCGCGCGCCGCTGCGGATCCACCTCGGCGAGTTCGGATTCGTCCATCGCGGCCAGCCAGCGTCCGGCGCCGCCGACCCGCAGACCGCCGCCCGCGGACTCCAGCCACACCACCTCGTCGGGCTGGGTAGCCAGCCACAACCTGCCGCGCGCGGTGACCACGCCGTCGAACAGCACGTCGAGCGCCCCGTGCAGGCGCGCCGGATGGAACGGCCGCGCCGCGGCGAATTCGATGAGCGTGACGCCGCATTCCGGGCCGAGCGGGGGCTGACCGCGCAGCAGTGGTGCGTGCGCGTCGAAGATCCGACCACGGCGCGCGTCGGCGGGGATCCGCGCGAGCAGCGCCTCGACCTCGGCCGCGCCGAAGGCCACCACGTCCTCGGACGGACCGCAAGCAACCGCGGCCTCGAACGCGCCCGGAGCCACCGCGTCAACGAACGCGTCCGAAGTCGCCGCATCCTTCGACTCGCACGTCGCCACCGCGTCATCGATCCAGGCGACCGGCGCCTGCGCGGCCAATCGCGCCAGGACCGCGCCGAGCCGTTCCCGCTCCAGCGGGTCGGATGTGCCGGTGACGAGGACGGCGTCGGCGAAGTCGACCTGCCCGACCGCGACCTGCGCGACCGTCCTGTCGTCGTCGGCGGTGGCGAGCCCGCGTTCGGCGAGGGTGTCATCGCCGGTGGCGTCGCCGAGCCAGCGCGCGCCGTCGACGCAGGCCAGCACGGCCTCGATGCGCACGTCACGGCCCGCGGGTCCGTCGACGCGCCCGATCACGCCGGTGATCACCGTGTCGTGAATGGCCCGGCACACCGCTTCGGCCTCGAAGGCGGGGTCGAGCGGGAGCACGATCCGGCGCACCGAGTCGCGGGCCGCGAGCGTGACGAGCAGCGGCAGTAGGTCCGCGCGCAGGGTACAGGAGACGCAGCCGTGCGCGAGTTCGAGCATTGTCGCGGTGCTGCCGGTGTGGGTGCGCACGGTTCTGCGGACCACGCCTTCGGCCAGTTCGGCCAGGTCGTGGTGGACCACGACGGTGCCTTTCGCGGCGAGCGCCGCGCGCGCGACGCGGTCGGCCTGCGCCCTCGCGACCTCGGAGAAGCCCGTGACCAGCACGACCGGCGTGCGGCGGTCGGGCGGGAGCGGGCCGGGACCGAGCACAACCACCGGAACTCCTTTCGATAATGATTTTCATTTGCTGCCAGCTGAGGGTACAGTCTCGAACCTGCGTTGTCGAAAATGATTGTCAACTACCGAAGGAGTCGCATGTCGGCGCACTGCCAGGTCACCGGGCGCAGGCCCGGCTTCGGCAAGTCCGTCTCGCATTCACACAAGCGGACCAACCGCCGCTGGAACCCCAACATCCAGCGCAAGACCTACTACCTGCCGAGCGAGGACCGGCGCATCACGCTTCGGGTCTCCGCCAAGGGCATCAAGACCATCGACCGGGACGGGATCGAGGCCGTCGTGGCCCGCATCCGCGCTCGCGGCGACAAGATCTAGGAGGCCACCGTGGCGTCGAAATCGACCGAGATCAGGCCCATCGTCAAGCTGGAGTCCACCGCGGGCACCGGGTACACCTACGTGACCCGCAAGAATCGCCGCAACGACCCGGACCGGATGGTGCTGCGCAAATACGATCCGATCGTGCGCAGGCACGTCGACTTCAGGGAGACCCGCTGATGGCGAAGAAGTCGAAGATCACACGCAACGAGCAGCGGGCGCGGGTCGTCGCGCGCTACGCCGAACGACGTGCCGAACTGAAGGAGATCATCCGCGATCCGAGCACCACGGCGGCCGACCGGGAGGCGGCGCAGCGCGCCCTGCGCCGACAGCCGCGCGACGCAAGTCCGGTACGATTGCGCAACCGGGACGCCGCGGACGGACGTCCGCGCGGCCACCTCCGAAAGTTCGGACTGTCCCGTGTGCGTGTGCGCGAGATGGCCCACCGTGGCGAGTTGCCCGGTGTGCGCAAGTCGAGCTGGTAAGACCTACCGATCCCGCAGAAGGAATTGCTGATATGGCAGTCAAGCGAGCACCGTCGAAGAAGGTCCGCGCCGAACAGGCCCGTCGCCCGAAGAAGAACCCGTTGATCGCCGCGGGAATCGAGACGGTCGACTACAAGGACGTGAATCTGCTGCGCACCTTCATCTCCGATCGCGGCAAGATCCGCAGCCGACGTGTGACGGGGCTCACACCGCAGCAGCAGCGCCAGGTCGCCGTCGCCGTGAAGAACGCCCGCGAGATGGCCCTGCTGCCCTTTACCAGCCGGTAACCGGAGCGCGCGCAACCGACGAATTCACTACGGCGGGAGCACGGGTGTTCGACACCCGCGCTCCCGCCGTTGTCATGTCCGGCCATCCCGATAGCTGCGAGAACCCCTACCCGGCGGTAGCAATCCTGTGGCGAACTCAGATGAGTCTCTGACACTCGCGGAATCAGACGAAGAAATAGCGCATCCAGTCGTGATAATCACGCCACATCGAGCGCGGACATTTCGAGCCGTACGGCCGTTTTGCTATCGCGTAGCAACCGTTTGCTACCAGCGCTGAAGTGCAGCAATGTCAATAGCGCATCAAAAAACGTGACCTTCGTCACACTTGACCGTTATACAGGCTTTATAGCCATGTGATCTGATTCAGGAAATGAATTGCAGTGATACATTGATTCATACATAATTCGCACATAGCACCTCTCGGGGGTGAAAATATGACGGCGACATCCGCCGGAATTTTGACGATCGGCACCTACCGGCCCGATCGAATAGTTTCCAATTCCGAACTCATTCCCGAACTGGGAGTGGACGAAGAGTGGATATTAACGCGAACCGGAATTTCCGAAAGACGGTTCGCGAACCCCGATGAAACAGTTATTTCCATGGCGGTGGAATCGGCCCGCGCCGCATTGGTCGCCGCCGATATCCCGCCCGATCAGGTCGACGTCGTCATCCTCGCCACCTCGACCTACACCGACCAGACTCCCGCAGCCGCCCCCGCCGTCGCCGCCCAGCTCGGCTGCGACCACCCCGCGGCCTTCGACCTCACCGCCGGATGCTCGGGATACGCACACGGCATCGGGCAGGCCGCCGCGCTGATCAACGCGGGACAGGCCGACAACGTACTGGTCATCGGTTCGGAGAAGCTCAGCCCCTACCTCGATCGCACCGAACGCGGCGTCGCGCCGATCTTCGGCGACGGCGCGGGCGCGGCACTGGTCACCCGCACCGAGACCGGCCACATCCGCAAGACCGTATGGGGCAGTGACGGTTCGCGTTCCCGGCTCATCCGCCAGGAGCCGCACTGGGAGGATCTGCTCGCTCCGCCCGGCGCGGGTCTCCCGAACCTGAGGATGGAAGGCACCGAGGTGTTCCGCTGGGCCACAACGACGGTGCCGAGGATCGTGACGGAGATCGCCGCGGCCGCGGATATTCCGCTGTCCGACGTCGAGGTCTTCATACCGCACCAAGCCAATTTGCGAATTATCGACGGAGTCGCTCGGAAATTGGGCTGGAACAACGAATCCGTGGTCGTCGCCGATGATATCCGGCATACCGGCAACACATCGGCCGCAGCGCTCCCTCTGGCCATCGACGATCTGGTGAAATCGGGTCGCGCGAAACCGGGGCAACTCGCCTTGCAGGTTTCCTTCGGCGCCGGACTCTCCTACGCGGGTCAGGTTTTCGACCTGCCCAAGGTCGCTTGATCGGTTACATTCCGTTTCTCGAAAGTTGCACGCGATGGCCACTGTGTTCTCCAGTTACGACGAACCTCTCGGACCGCGGTCCGATCGATATTTCGGCGATGGGTACAAGAAAGTCAGTCCGGACCTGACGACCCTGCGTATCGCCCGCTCCACCGGTCCCGGCGCCGAGCACCGGGGAGTCGCTCGGCTCAGTTATCCCGCGGCGTGGTCTCGCAAGCAGCACGGCGAGCTCGTGCCGCATGTGAGCAGCGTCGATACCATCATGCTCGCGGCCGCCCTCTGCGACGCGGCGATAACCCACACCCGCGACCTGAATTCCGAAGAAGCGGGCCGAATGTGGGTGCGGCACGCGTCGGTCCGCTCCGGGGCGAGTCCGCATATCGACCTCGACAATATTCCGGTCACCGCGGCGGTCACCGCGACCGCCGAATCCGAGGACGACGAATCCGAGACCACGTTCGCTTTCCGGGTCGGCAACCTATCCGGCTCGATGACGATCGTGCACCCGATCGGCATCGGACCGCTGACCGTTCCCGGATACGACCGGATAGAAACACTCCACGAAATTCATGGGCCCCGACCGCATTACTACCTCGACGGGGTGAAGGACCACACGCTGAGTGCCACCCATATCGTCGTCGACGATCAGGCGACCCGGATCACCGGCCGTCATCGGGTCAATGCCGGGGTGGAGGGCGGTTACAGCGGCGCGGAATCCGCGCACTGGAATTCGGTATCGCCGATCGACCTCATCGTCGGCGCCGCGCAGCTCTCGCAGATCCTGTTGTATCGGATGGACGGCCTGAACCGCGCGAAGAGCAATACGCTGTGGATGCGCAAACTCGAATTCGTCACGGACGGACCGCATCGCCTCGCGGACGACGAATTCGACGGCACCGTAGAAATTCGACGGGCCCCGGTGATCGACCGCGGCGGTCAACGCTGGCGCAGCGCGGATCTGCTCATCAAGGAATTCCGAGGTCTGACCGGTTCCTGCCTGCTGGCCCACCAGATTCCGGACTAGTGTCATCCGAATCCTCGAAATCGCAGCTACCCAGCGCGCAGTCCGCCAACGCGGCCAGCGCCGGGTCGTCGGCGACGTGGCCCGGTGCGTTCATCGCGAGCAACGCGTTGAGCAGCATGCCCCGTGCGATGAACTCGCGGGCCCGCTCCGGCTCACAGCCGGTGCGCTCGACCAGCAACGCGTACAGCGACGCGACGAATCGCCTTGCGGCGGCGGCGATCTGATGGTGCCCAGCGGCGGCGCTGAAGCCTTGCAGCAGTACAACGAGCACCTCACGGTCCCCGACCATCGTGTCGTAGACGGCGCTCAGGCGCGACCACACGCGCGGCGACGCGCTCTGTCCCGGATCGGCGAGCACTTCGTCGAACGCGTTCAACAGCGTGCGCGCCGCCCTGTCGAAAACCTCCTGGAAGAGATCGGCTTTGCTGCCGAACATCCTGACCACATACGGCTGGGATACCCCGGCCTCCAATGCGACCAGGTCGGTACTGGTGCCCGCATAGCCGCCCCGCGAAAACGCCCGCGCCGCTGCCACGAGAATCATCTCGCGGCGCTGCACTGCGCTCAGTCTGACCATATTGACAAGTTATCACCCGATTACTAGGTTCACCATCAGTGTACGGCTGGTAGCGAAGCATGTATTCAGTTGGCTCCAAGCCGGATCGGTGCGAAGGCGCACCCTCGACGCAAGGATCCCGATGAAGGACACACCAACGCTACGACTGGCGGTCACCGGTGCACCGCGAACCGGGAAAACCGCCGTGTGCACGGCGCTGTCGCTCGTCACCGGAATGGATTACGCCACCATCTCCGATCACCTGGCCGCACCGACCGGTGAACGCCGACTCGCCTACACCGTCGAAGCGCCCGTCCGCGCGTTCGAACACCGCATGGACACCGAGGCCAGGCTCAGCGCGTTCATATCCGACGGGTCCGTTCTGCACGAATGGGCGGCCGCGGAGGCATTGCGCCGTACACGCAGGATGTCGCACTGGATCCGCAATCCGCGCGACCTGCCGTACCGCACATTCGAGAAACGTTTTCTCGGCGCACTGGGGGAAATCGTCCACCGTCGCGCCCGCACCACCTATCACGGATTCGTCCATCTCCGTTTGGATCCGGCCTCGGTCGACGACGATGTCGACACCTTCCGCACCACCACCGATCAGGTGATACGCGAGGCAATCCACGCCACGTCGGTTCCGTACGTGGTCACCGCGGGCACCGTCGAGGAAATAGTCACCGGTGTCGCCGGAATGTTCCAGCTGCCCCTGCTGATGCCGGTCGACGACGCGGTCAACGCAGCGCTGCATGCCGCGTAGCAAATCTGCCACAGCGAAATCCGAAGGACCCCATCCCCTATGGCAACCCACCGCTATCACACTCCACCGCAGCGATCCGAGAATCCGATATGGACGCTCGTGGTCGTGGCGCTCGCCACATTCATGCTCATGCTCGACCTGACGGTCGTCAATGTCGCGCTGCCCGACATCAGGTCGGCATTCGATTCCAGTTTCTCCTCGCTGCAATGGATTCTGGACGCCTACGCGCTCGGCCTCGCCGCGGTGCTGCTGGCCGCCGGATCGCTGGCCGACCGCATCGGCCGCAAGAAGGTCTTCGACGTCGGCCTCGTGGTCTTCGTCCTGTCCTCGCTGGCCTGCGGACTCGCGCAGAACGACCTCACGCTCATCCTGGCGCGATTCGTGCAGGGCTTGGGCGGCGCGATCCTGTTCGCGGTCGGCCCCGCGCTGCTCGGCCACGAGTTCCGCGGCAAGGAACGCGGCATGGCCTTCGGCGTCTTCGGCGGCGTCGCGGGCCTCGCGATCGCGTTCGGCCCGCTGATCGGCGGCGGCCTCACCCAGAGCCTCGGCTGGCGGTGGATCTTCCTCGTCAACGTGCCGGTTACCGTCGTCGCGCTGATCGTCGGCTACCTGAAGATGCGCGAATCCCGCAGCGACACCCCGCCGCCGCTGGACTGGCCGGGCATGGCCACCTTCTCCGCGGGCCTGTTCCTGCTCGTGCTCGGTTTCATGCGCGGACAGCAGGACGGCTGGGGCAGCGCACGGATCATCGGCTGCTTCGCCCTCGCGCTTATCCTGCTCGCGGTGTTCGCGGCACTGCAGGTCACCAGGCCCGGCCGCGCCATGTTCGACCTGACCCTGTTCCGCAGCCGCACCTTCAACGGCCTCTCGGTGGTCACGGCGCTGTGCGCGCTCTCGGTGATGCCAGGCATCTTCCTGCTGATCTCCTACGTGCAGAACCTGCTCGGCTACTCCGCCTTCGCCAGCGGCCTGCGGTTCCTGCCGCTGACGCTGCTGCTGTTCGTGGCCGCCGCCGTCGCGGGCAGTCTGGTCGTCAAGCTGCCGCCCGCCGGGCTGGTCGGCGCGTCGCAGCTGCTGATCGCCGCGGGCCTGGCCGCGATCCTGCTGGTCGACGTCGGATCGAGTTGGACGGCACTGATCCCTGGCATGGTCATCATCGGGCTCGGCATGGGCATCTTCAACCCGCCGCGCGCCGCCTTCTCCATCGCGGTGACCACACCCGAGAAGGCCGGTATGGCCTCCGGCATCAACGAGACCTTCCAGCAGGCGGGCCTCGCCATCGGCATCGCCGCAGTCGGCGCCTTCTTCCAGAACCGCGTCGGCGGCTCTTTCGCCGAATCCGAGGCCGCGCGCACGGTTTTCGGCGACAAGGCGGGCGAAGCGGGTGACGCGGTGGCCGCGGGCGGGCCGTCGGTGGTGCTCACCGGGGTTCCCGACGCCGCGGCGGGCGCCGTGCGCGAGGCCGCGGAGAGCGCGTTCGTCAGCGGCCTGCACAACGCCATGCTGCTCGCGGCGGTGATCGCCGCGATCTCCGGCGTGGTCGCCCTGCTGACGCTGCGCCGCGACGACCTCGACCCGGCCGCGCTGGAGAACCCGGGCGTGCCGACCGAAGCGGTCGAACTCGAAGACGAACGGACCGGGGCGTACCGGTAGCGGACGCGTCCAACGAAATCCCATCGGCGGAGGGCGGATACATGTACCTGGTCGGCGGACAGCACCGCGATCACATCAGGCTCGCGATCTCGGGCACCTACGGCACCGGCAAGTCGACGACCACCGAGGCGCTGTCGCTGGCGACCGGTATCCCGCGCACCCACGCCATGACGGCGCGGCAGCTGCTGATGGACATCGCACCGGGCAAGACGCTCAACGAGTTGAACTCGGTCGAACTGTTGCAACTCGGCCTGCGCCGCTTCGAGGAGCGGCTCAACAACGAGTCAGGCACCGAGTCGTTCGTCTCGGACGGCTCGGTGGTGCACGAATGGGTCTACGGCACAGCGCGTTTGAAGATCGGCATCAATCCGGGCGCAGGTCGCCTGACCAAGGCCGTCAAATCGATCGCGGGTCTGGCGGGCAAAGCGCCGGTGAGCGAATACATCGACCTGTTCGGCGACATCGTGAAGGCGCGCGCCGCGCACCTCTACGACGCGTACATCCATCTGCCGGTGGAGTTCCCGCTGCCCGCCGACGGGCACCGCCCGGTATCCGAACCATTCCGGAAGGTGTCCGACGAAACCCTGCTCGCGGTGATCCGCGGGCTCGGCGTGCACTACGAGGTGGTCGGCGGCACCGTGCACGAACGGCTCGCGAAGATCATTCACATCTTCGATCTCGACACCGTCATGCCGATCGACGAGGCGATCGAGGAAGCGCACCGTCGCGTCGGCAAGACCATCACCGCGATCGAACAGGACGCGAGATACAAAGAAGCACAACGCAAGAAGTCTCTCAAGCGCAGGCTGAGCTACGCGCTGCGCTACTGAGCGGACCGCCGAACGACGTGGGACCCCGAAACTTCCGGGGTCCCACGTCGCGTTCCGGGGTTACGGAATGGTCAGCACCTGACCGACATCGATGACATCCGGGTTCTCGATGCCGCTGGCGTTCGCGATCTCGTGGTAGCGGTTCCCGTCACCGTAGAAGCGTTCGGCGATGGCCCACAGGGTGTCGCCGGGCTCGACGACGTGCGTCTGCGCGGCGGGCGGCGGGGGCGGCACCTCCTCGGCCGGTGCGGGCTGCTCCTCGGCGATGTGCTCGGCGACGGGCTCTTCCTCGATGGCCTCGATCACCGGTTCGGCCACCGGCTCGGCCACCGGTTGCGGTGCGGACAGCGGGTTTTCGGTGTCGGTGCCCGACGCCCACGCGGCGCCGCCGTCGGGCGCGTACAGGACCACGTTGCGGTCGGCCTGTACGACGAGGCGGTCGACGGCCTGGCCGTCGGTCTCGGTCGACCACGCGGCGCCGTCGGCCTTGTAGAGCACGAAATTGCCGTCCGTCTGCAGGGTCGCGCGTTCGACGCCCTGATCGTGAGTCAGGGTGGACCACACCACATTTCCGTCGGGCTCCGACAGCACCAGATTGCCGTCGTGCTGGAGGGTGAGGGTGTAAGCACCGCCGGTGAGGGACTGGCCGAGTCCCAGTTCTTCGCCTACGCGCAGCGTGTCGCCCACGTCGTTCCTTTCGAAGAGATGTGCAGAACATTCCGACAACAGGTGCGCACCGAAAGATCTTGGCGTGCACCGGAGCCGACCATACTGGCCGCCGGGCCGGCGCGAAAGGATTATGTTCATGGTTCGCGGAAAGTTCACTGTCCGAATCGCCCGGAACGTGTTCTATTGCTGTGCAAACCCGCACGCGCGATGGCGGGGTTAGCTGCGGGGAGGCGTGCCGGTCCGTCGTGTCTGCACTAGGGTGGGGCCATGGATCGGGCACCGAGCGCACGGATCGCGGCCGTCGTCACCGCGTTCGCCCTTGCGGCGGCCGCAGGCGGCTGCGGGTCCGGAGAGGAGAGCGGCCCGACGAGTTCGGCCGCCACGACCACACCCGCGAGCACCCCGTCGCGGGATCCGGAGGCGGCGGCCGGGCGCATGTTCACCGCCGATACCACGATCGTCGGCGCGCGACCGATCCCGTTCACGACGTGGACACTCGCGGCGCCCGACCGGGTCGCCGTCGGATTCCAGACCGGGTCGCCGGAATGCTACGGCGTGGACGCGCGGGTCACCGAGAGCGACAAGGCGGTGACGATCGAAATCCGTTCCGGCACAAAAGCGAACGCCGTAGGGCGGATGTGCACCATGGTCGCGGTGTTCGGCACGCTCGAAGTGCCGCTGAAGGCGCCGCTCGGCGATCGAATGCTGCTCAGCGCGACTTGAGCCACGCACCAGCCGATTTCGGCATCTGAAGCTCTGAAATGATTGTCGGGCAATCACATTCGGATAGCGATGCGGAAACGCCACGCACCGGATGGGGCGTGGCGTTCTCCCGCAGGGCGGCGTGAACCCTTCCGACACCGTCCGCGATTCGACGCGCTCAGTGCGCGAAGTGCCGCGAACCCGTCAGATACAGCGTGACCCCCGCCTCGCGTGCGAGATCGATGGTCTCCTGGTCACGCACCGAACCGCCGGGCTGCACGATCGCGCGCACACCCGCCTGCACGAGCTGCTGCGGACCGTCCGGGAACGGGAAAAAGGCATCCGAAGCCGCGACCGACCCCTGTACGCGATCACCGGCGCGCTGCACCGCGAGCCGCACCGCGTCCACCCGGTTCACCTGCCCCATGCCGACACCGACCGAAGCGCCGTCGGCGGCGAGCAGGATCGCATTGGACTTCACGGCACGACATGCGCGCCAAGCGAATTCGAGATCGGCGAGGGTGTCGGCGTCGGCCGCCGCACCTGCCGCCAGCGTCCAGTTCGCCGGATCGTCACCGTCGGCGTCGAGCACATCGCGCTGCTGCAACAGCACACCGCCGCTGATCGGACGCAACTCGACACCGGCGCGGCGCGGCGGCTCGGCCACCAGGATGCGCACGTTCTTCTTGCGCTGCAACACCTCGACCGCGCCGTCGGCATAGGACGGCGCGACGATGACCTCGGTGAAGATCTCCGCGACCTGCTGCGCCATCTCCACCGTGACCTCGCGATTGGCCGCGATGACACCGCCGAACGCGCTCACCGGATCACAAGCGTGCGCCTTGCGATGCGCCTGCGCGATATCCGCGCCGATCGCGATGCCGCACGGATTGGCGTGCTTGATGACGGCCACCGCGGGCGCCTCGTGATCGAAAGCGGCGCGCCACGCGGCATCGGCGTCGGTGTAGTTGTTGTAGGACATCTCCTTGCCGTGCAGCCGCTGTGCCTGCGCGAGGCCGACACTGTCGCCCGCGGTGTACAGCGCCGCCGCCTGATGCGGATTCTCGCCGTAGCGCAGCACATCCGCGCGCCGCCACGTCGCGCCGACCCAATCCGGGAACCGCGTCGCGGGCGGGGTCTGCGCCGCGGCGGGCGCGAGCACACTCGTCATCCAGCTCGCCACCGCGACATCGTAGGCAGCGGTGTGCTGAAAAGCCTTGGCCGCCAACGCAGTACGTTCCGCGAGCGTGAAACCGCCGGACTTCACGGCGGAGAGCACCTCGTCGTAGTCGCCGGTGTCGACCACAACGGCGACCGACGGGTGATTCTTCGCCGCCGCCCTGACCATGGACGGGCCGCCGATATCGATCTGCTCCACGCATTCGTCGGAGCTCGCGCCGCTCGCGACCGTCTCGGTGAACGGATACAGGTTCACCACGACCAGCTCGAACGCCGCGACACCCAACTCGACCAGCTGATCCACATGCTCGGCCTTGCGGGTATCGGCCAAGATGCCCGCGTGCACCCGCGGATGCAAGGTCTTGACGCGGCCGTCCAAGGTCTCGGGGAAACCGGTCAGATCCTCGACCTTGGTGACCGGGATACCGGCATCGGCGATCCTGGCCGCGGTGGAACCGGTCGAGACCAGCTCGATCCCGGCGGCATGCAGACCGGTCGCGAACTCGACGAGTCCCGACTTGTCGTACACGCTCACCAGCGCACGGCCGATCGGCTTGCGCTCACCCGTCGCGTTCGAACGCTCGTTGCCCTCAGTCACCGGCATACTCGCTCATCGGTATAACCGCCTTTCGTCCATCGGAGACAATGCCTCGCGTCGCGACGGCGGCGACGATCTCCGCCAACAACCGTCGCTCGACAACCTTGATGCGCTCGTGCAGGGTGGCCTCGTCGTCGTCCGGCCGCACCGAAACGGCCTCCTGCGCCAGAATCGGGCCGGTATCGACGCCCGCGTCAACCAGATGCACCGTCGAACCGGTGACCCTGACACCGTAGGCCAGCGCGTCGCGGACACCGTACGCGCCGGGGAAGGACGGCAGCAGCGCGGGATGAGTGTTGACGATGCGGCCGCCGAAACGCTCGAGGAACACCGGTCCGAGCAGTTTCATGAAGCCGGCGCAGACCACGAAATCCGGGTCGTATGCGGCGACCGCCTCGGTGAGCGCGGCATCCCAGGCGGACCGGTCGGCGAAATCACCGAGGGCGATCTTGAAATGCGGGATGCTTGCCGCGTCCGCGTGCGCCGTCGCGGGGCAGTCCCGGTCGACGCCGACGGCGCGGATCTGGGCGGGGTACTCCGGGGAGGAGGCGGCGTCGAGCAGGGCGCGTAACAGCGAACCGGTACCCGAGGCGAGTACCACCACACCCGCCGGATGTGCGGCGGGGCTCCATTTGGCGTTGGAGGAACTCAGAGCTCCACTCCTGGGACTAGGTCGGAACGGCGACCGAACGGGCGCACAGGTAAGCGTAGTGGTGTCGGTTGGGTCACTTTCGACCGGTAGGAGGGCTGTGTTTATTGGCGGCGACTCCGTCGCCGCGGGTTCGCGGCCCTGGGAGTCTCGCGTCCCAGCGGTCGATACTTGCTCCTGCGTCGCATCGTCTCGACCGCTGGGACGCGAGACGGCCGCGAACCGTCGCTCGTCGGGCTCGCTCCCGACGGGGCTGGGTGGGTAGGGATGTTGCGGGTTTGGGTGTACCGGGCGAGTGGGGATGATGCCAGGCGACGTGGACTGTCACTGGTTGGGCTCGCTCCCGGCGGCGCTGGGTAAGTGGGGATGGAGCGGTTGGGGTGTACCGGTCGGGGTCAGTGGTGGGGATGTTTTGCGAGACGGCGCGGGCTGTCGCTCATCGGGCTCACCCCCGACTGGGCGGGGTGAGTGGGGTGTTGCAGGTGGGGTTTAGCGGGCGGGGCTGGTGAGTGGGGTGTTGCGAGGCCGCGCGGACCGTGTGGGTCAGCGGTTGCGTCTTGGGGTGGGTTCTTCGGAGTAGGTCTCGACTATCTCGGCGTCCAGGATTTCGGGGAGGGGGGCGGATCTTGGGGGGCGGACCGGGAGGGTGGTTTGCTCGTCCAGGAGTTCGGCGTCGAAGGGGACGCTGTCGTGGTCGTCGAGGTAGGGGTTCGCCTCGGTGGCGTGGGTGCGTGTGTCGTCCCGAGAGTGGGGTCGGTCCGGGTGTGGGCGGCTGTCGGAGAAGTGGCTCTGGGTTTCGGGGTTCGCTTCGCGGTCTGTGTGGTCGCTGTCCGCGTAGGCGTCGTCGTGGTCGCCGAAATCGTCGTCGTATTCGTAGTTGTCGGCGTAGCCGTCGTGGTCGTCGTATGTTTCGTAGCCTTCGTCGTCCTCGTAGTCGTCGTCCTCATAGCTGTGGTCGTCGTAGTCGTGGTCGTCGTAGTCGTGGTCGTCGTAGTCGTGGTCGTCGTAGCCTTCGAGTTCCTCGTAGTCGTCGCGTCGGTCCGCGTACCCGTAGTCCTCGTGGTCTGCCTGGTCTTCGTACTCGTCGGGCGCGGCGTCGATGTCGCGGGTGGGCAGTCCGCCGACGGGGACGACGAACCAGCGGCCGAACAGCAGGCCCGCGTAGCCTGCGATCGCCAGCCAGGCGAAGGTCACCACCGCGAAGATCGGCAGATCGATACCGACGTGGCCGAACGAGCCGAGGTCGCCGCCCGCGACGCCGGCGAGCAGTAGGAGGGCGAGGGTGGCGAGTGCGGCGGAGGTGAGTGTGGCCCACGGGGTGCGGGGTTGGTCGGGTGCGGTGCGGGCGGCGTCGAGTCCGCCGAGTACGCCGACGGTGGCGGGAATCAGCAGCAGCGCCGCCCACCATGCGGCGGCGGGGCCTGCCGGGATCACCGCCGACAGCGGCACCGCGGGGATCGGTCCGCCCGTTACCGCGAAGATGTTGACGGAGGCGTCGCCGAATTCGACGCCGGACCCGACAAGCACGCCGACCGTGCCGAGCACCGCGTTCGGCAGGTACGCCACCGACAGCAGGGTCAGGCCGAGGGCGCCGACGGCGTTGCCCGAGGTCGCGTAGGTGTCGCCGAGCCGCGACCAGTGCGCGAGGAACGAGATCAGCGTCACCGCCGCCGCGCAGCCGAGCAGCCGCGCCACCGTGCGGCCCGCGGTGTAGGCGCCCGCCACCGCCCACTCGGGTGCGCGCAGCGCGACGGCTACCGCGCGTGGGTCACGGCTCGCGATACCGGCGACGGCCGCGACCAGGTACAGGCCGCTCACCCACGCGAAGGCCGCGAAGGTGTTCGGCGGCTGCAGGGCGATCACCGCCGAAGCGTCCTCGGCGACCGCGAGGCAGACCGCGGTCACCAACAGCGGACCCGAGAGCGCGGCGGCGGCGATCCGGCCCAGGTCGGCGCGGGTGCTGTCGGGTTCGACCGCGCGGGCGCAGTCGCGGGCGGTCAGCCACAGCAGCAACGCGGTCGGCAGCAGGGGTAGCAGCCCGAGCGAGGTCTTCCCGATGACCAGCGGAACCTGGTGCACGGCAAGCCAACTCGCGGCGATGGCGCCGGAGAAGCCGTCGAGTCCGCTGTTCGCGCTCAACAGCACGACCAGTACCGTCGCCGTGCCGAGCGCGAGCGCGATGGTCGGAGTGCGCGCCGCGACGAACAGCAGCGCCCGCGCGCGTTCGGGGGTCAGCCACAGGAAACCGGCGTCGTCGCCGTCGGTATCGCGTCCGCTCCGCCGCGTCCCCCGGCGCGATTCCCGCGCGGTACGTCCCCGCACCCCGTCCGCCGCGGCGCGACGTCCTCCCGCGGCCCGGCGGACAAGGGAATTCCTCGTGGAGCTCATGACATTCGAGCGTGTCAGCTCGGCCCCCGCCGGTGGTGAAGGCGCGCCGTGACCGGCCGGGGATGACCGGGACACGCCGCAAATCACGCCTCACCAGCCGCGACTGCCCGCTCCTTCGCGCAGCCCGCCCGCGACACAGAACGACTCCGGCCACGCAACACCGACACACAGCCCACGAAGCCGATCCCGGTTCAGTAGACCGCCGCCCCCTTACTCAGCGGCAACTCGACCCACGAGCGGCAACTCGACCCACGAGCGGCAACTCGACCCACGAGCGGCAACTCGACCCACGAGCGGCAACTCGACCCACGAGCGGCAACTCGACCCACGAGCGGCAACTCGACCCACGAGCGCCCGGAATCGCTGCGGATTCCGGGCGCTCGTGGGTCGTTGTCGAGTTACGACTACTTGTTGTCCTCGGAGGGACGGAACGCGCGTGTGGCGTCGGCGGACGGGTCTTGACCCTGCTCACCGCCGAAGGGCTGGGCCTGCTGACCGCCCTGCTGGGCGGGACTCTGACCGTAGCCCTGCTGGGGCGCGCCGTACTGCTGTCCTTGGCCGCCGGTGCCGAAGTGCTGGGTGGCGCTCTCGTCGGGACGCGGCTGGGCGGAGGGGCCGCTCGCGTACGGCGAGCCCTGCTGCGGCGCGCCGTACCCGGGCTGCTGACCGTAGGACGGCTGCTGGCCGAACGGCGACTGCGACTGCGGCGGCTGACCGTAGCCGGACTGGCTCGGCTGACCCTGACCGTACGGCTGTTGACCGTAGGGCTGCTGCTGCACCGGGTACTGCGGCGCGGACTGCTGACCGCCGTAGGAGGGCTGGCCGTACTGCCCTTGCGGCTGGCCGTAGGAGCCGCCGGGCTGGCTCTGGCCGTAGGGCTGTTGACCGCCGAATCCGCCCTGGTTGTATCCGCCCGTCGGCGGCGCTTGCGGGGTGGCAGGTTTCGGCGCGGGCGGTTTGAGGATGCCCGCCTCGAACAGCACCGCCGCGACGGCGAGCCCGGCCTGCACGAGGGAGAGCAGGATCAGCAGGTAGGCGCCCCACTTCAGCTCGAAGCCCTCGGGCAGGTAGAAGGAGGTGAACAGCACGCCGAGGAATCCGGCGAGCGCGGCGGCGGCCGCGACGCCCTTCCAGTTCTGCTTGGGCAGCAGTGAGAGACCCGCGAGCACGCCCGCGAACAGCAGGACCGTCAGCAGTCCGGTGATCACCTCGAAGCCGGAGGCGTTATCGCCCGAGATGGTCTCCCCGTTGACGGGATTGACGAATTCACGCGCCGCGTAGGGCAGGAATCCGATCAGGAAGTTGATCGCACCGAGCGCCGCGACCGCGACCACCAGGATGAAGGGCAGTCCGCCCTTCGGGGTCGAATCGGCGGTGGAACCAGCGTCGGAACCCGAAGCACTCGCCCCGGAGGTGGCACCACCCGGCGTCTGGCCGGGGTTCGATGCTGCGGGGGGCGTCGCGGGCGTGTTGTACCCGGATCCCCCGGTCGGGTAGGACATGTCGTCGTCTCCTACTAGGTCGAGTCGTACGTCGTGTTCGGCTGGATCACTTCTGACGCTACTGCACGTCACCGTTCGGGTCACCCTCGACGAACTGGCCGTACGACCACGGGCCTCGAACGCAAGAGACCGCCGCGGACGCAGCCGCGACGGCCTCCGGTATCCGACCGCTGGGATCAGGCGCTGATGCTCGCCTTCTCCAGGATCTCGCGCGCGAGCGCGGCGGTCTCGGACGGGGTCTTGCCGACCTTGACGCCCGCCGCCTCCAGCGCGTCCTTCTTGGCCTGCGCGGTGCCGGCGGAACCGGACACGATGGCGCCCGCGTGGCCCATGGTCTTGCCCTCGGGGGCGGTGAAGCCCGCGACGTAGCCGACGACCGGCTTGGTGACGTTGGCCTTGATGTAGGCCGCGGCCCGCTCCTCGGCGTCGCCGCCGATCTCGCCGATCATCACGATCAGCTTGGTCTCGGGATCCTTCTCGAACGCCTCGATGGCGTCGATGTGGGTGGTGCCGATGACCGGGTCGCCGCCGATGCCGATGGCGGTGGAGAAGCCGAAATCACGCAGCTCGTACATCATCTGGTAGGTCAGGGTGCCGGACTTGGACACCAGGCCGACCGGGCCCTTGCCGGTGATGTTGGCCGGGGTGATGCCGACCAGCGACTCGCCGGGGGTGATGATGCCGGGGCAGTTAGGGCCGATGATCCGGGTCTTGTTGCCCTTCTCGACGTTGTAGGCCCACGCGTAGGCGGTGTCCTGCACCGGGATGCCCTCGGTGATGACCACGAGCAGCGGGATCTCGGCGTCGATCGCCTCGATGATCGCGTCCTTGGAGAACTTCGGCGGCACGAAGGCGATGGAGACATCGGCGCCGGTGGCCTTGATGGCCTCGGCGACGGTGCCGAAGACCGGCAGCTCGACCGCGTTGCCGTCCTTGTCGGTGTGCGCCACGGTGGTGCCCGCCTTGCGCGCGTTCACGCCGCCGACGACCTGCGTGCCCGCCTTCAGCATCAGCGCGGTGTGCTTGGTGCCCTCGCCGCCGGTGATGCCCTGGACGATGACCTTGGAATCCTTGTTGAGGAAGATTGACATTTCAGGGTTTCCTTTACTTGGCCGCGGCGAGTTCGGCGGCCTTGTCGGCGCCTTCGTCCATTGTCTGCGCGAGGGTGATCAGCGGGTGCGCGGCGTCTACGAGGATCTGGCGACCCTCGTCCACTTTATTGCCGTCGAGGCGAACGACGAGCGGCTTGTTGGCTTCGTCACCGAGGATCTCCAGGGCCTTGACGATGCCGTTGGCGACCGCGTCGCAGGCGGTGATGCCGCCGAAGACGTTCACGAACACGCTCTTGACCTGCGCGTCGTTCAGGATGACGTCGAGACCGTTGGCCATCACCTCGGCCGAGGCGCCGCCACCGATGTCGAGGAAGTTGGCGGGCTTGACGCCGCCGTGGTTCTCACCGGCGTAGGCGACCACGTCGAGGGTGGACATGACAAGGCCCGCGCCGTTGCCGATGATGCCGACCTCGCCGTCGAGCTTGACGTAGTTGAGGTCGTTCTCCTTGGCCTTGAGCTCGAGCGGGTCGGTGGCGTCGACGTCGGCGAAGGCGGCGTGGTCGGCGTGCCGGAATTCGGCGTTCTCGTCCAGGGTGACCTTGCCGTCGAGCGCGAGGATCTCGTCCTGCGGGGTGCGCACCAGCGGGTTGACCTCGACCAGGGTGGCGTCCTCGGCGATGAAGACCTCCCACAGCTTCTGGATGGTCACGGCCGCGGCGTCGAGCACGTCGGCGGGCAGGTGGCCCTGTTCGGCGATGGAGCGCGCGAACGCGAGGTCGACTCCGGTGACGGCGTCGACGGGGACCTTGGCGAGGCGCTCGGGCTTGGTCGCGGCGACCTCTTCGATCTCCATGCCGCCTTCGACCGAACACATGGCCAAGTAGGTGCGGTTGGAGCGGTCGAGCAGGAAGGAGATGTAGTACTCCTCCGCGATGTCCTTGGCTTCGGCGACAAGGATCTTCTTGGTGATGTGGCCCTTGATGTCGAGGCCGATGATGTTCTGCGCGTGGGTGAACGCGTCGTCCGGGGTGGCGGCGTACTTGACGCCACCGGCCTTGCCGCGGCCACCGACCTTCACCTGGGACTTGATCATCACCGGCTTGCCGATTTCCGCCGCGATGGCGCGGGCGTCCTCGGCCGTGTCCGTGACGCGGCCCTCGGACGAAGGCACTCCGTGCTTTACGAAGAGCTCCTTCGCCTGATATTCGAAGAGATCCATGTACTCACCGTCTCGTCTGCGTTGTCATGACAACGTCTTTGTTGGCGGCCCGACGTCGGAAGCGGGTCGGGTCGGACTCTAACCAGTCACATGGAGGGCCAATCGGCCACGTTCATCCTAAGTGGCGCAGGTCACGGGCCGATACTCGAGCGCGGAAAAACCCCCGGTCATCACTACCGGCGAGTAGCTTGTGCGCGTGCGGCAGGTCGGACCGGATAACGCCGCACGGCCCACACCTCTACTACGAGACGTCGTCGCCGAACCTCACCCGAACACCCGAATCACGGTGAGAAATTCCGTTCCCCTATCGTGATCAATGTCACATGTTTGAATACAGCGAGTGCAGCGCTTGCGGGCGGCTCAATCGTTTCGTTACCGTCATTGCGGTCGATGTCACAACTAGATCACGCTCCGTTGTCCCAAAGACTCCGTTGTTCCCAGAAGGAGGACGGCAAGCCTTGATGCAGCACCGCAAAGCTCCGCAGGTGGTGAGCCGTTTCTCTGTGGATCAGCCGACATCGCTCTCATGCCGGATCCCCTCGTGCCGGATCTCCGGCGCCCCGACCGCCCGGTCCCTCAGCTTCACGATGTGGCACAGCCGATGAACAATCGCTCCACCCTCGCCGCCGGTAGTCGCGCCAAGCGGGGACATCGCTATCGCGATGACGACGAACCCTTCGCCCACGCCGATCACACCGGAACGCGGTCGAATTCGTCAGGTCATCACTACGCCCAAGGCGCTGTCGGCGCCGCCGGTGCCGTAGCCGGATTCGAGGCCGCACCGGGCTTCGATGCCACGCCGCAGGGCGGTCACCACGCCGATGCGGTCGAGAACACCGGTTCGTGGGCCGTGAACACCGATTGGTCACAGCAGGCAGCCTGGTCCGATGGCGCCGCGTGGTCCGACGGACCGGCCTGGAACAACTCCGCCGAAGCGTGGACCCCCGACGCCGACGGCTCCTGGAACGACGCGAACCCCACCTGGAGCGCCGACACCGACGATTCCTGGACTCCGGAATCGAACGCGTCATGGGCGCCCGAGACCGACGGCTCGTGGACACCGGGCGACAACAACCCGTTGACCCCCAACGCGCAGGGCTGCTGGGCCCCTCCCCAGCAGTCGTGGACCTCCGACGCCGACGGCTCGTGGACCTCCGAAGCCGAAGTTCCGTGGGCCCCCGACGCCGACGGCTCCTGGACCGAGAGCGCCGCCGATTCCGACAAGGTCACCCCGACCATCATCCCGGCGCGCGACCCGCACCGCCGCGGCGGCGCGCACCGGATGCCGGCACCGCCCGCCTCGTTCAAGGGCCGCGCCGCGGTCGTCGCGGTGGCCGCGGGCGCGGTCGTCGCCGCCGGGCAGGCCGCCTTCGCCTCGCCGGAGCTGCCGACCTCCTCCAACACCATCGACTACGAGGCCGCCGGGCAGGTCCACGAGATCGCCGCGCAGTCCATGAGCGTCGCCGACCCCTCGATCGAGCCGGGATCGCCGCAGGTGCTCAACGTCTCGTCACCGGCGAATCTCGGCCAGTTCAACGACATGTTGCAGAAGGGCCAGAAGTACGCCAACGACCTGGCCGCCCAGGAAGCCGCCAAACTGCGGCCGCTGTTCACCAAATTCGCGGCGGGCACCTTCACCTCCGGCTACGGCGCCCGGTGGGGCGTGCAGCATCTCGGCGTCGACATCGCGGGCCCCATCGGCACCCCGATCTACGCGGTCGCCGACGGCACCGTCATCGAAGCGGGTCCGGCTGCCGGATTCGGCATGTGGGTGCGCCTGCTGCACGACGACGGCACGATCACCATCTACGGCCACATCGACACCTCGACGGTCTCCCAGGGCCAGCGCGTCACAGCGGGCGACCAGATCGCCACCATCGGCAACCGCGGCTTCTCCACCGGCCCGCACTGCCACTTCGAGGTGTGGCAGAACGGCACCGACAAAGTCGATCCGCTTCCGTGGCTCGCCAGTCGCGGTATCAGCCTCGGTCCGCGCGGAGACTAGGAATCCGGGCGGACACCGGGGATACGGCTCACGGGATACCGAGAGCCGTCCGGTCGAGCAGGCTGCGATCCGCGTTCCGACCGTACAGCGCCCTTCCGGCGTGAGCCGCGCTCACAGGTGACTCCCGGCCATGCGACCGTCGATTCGCCTGGCGCACAGCTCGACTCACCACCGATCAGCGCCGGCGACACGCCGCTATCGAACGTGCCCATCGCGCACTTTCGTGCCGTCGCACCCGTCGAGACGTAGATGATCCGCAAGCCGCCACGTGTCCTCGTGGGCGCCATGTCTCAACTCGCTTGCACCGAATCCGATTCTCCGTGCATTCCAAGGAGATTCACAGCCGGCGCGCATTGATATCGAGCAATTCGATCGTTACCGTCGATTTCTCGACAGGTCGATGAACGGTCACACTCGGAGGACGAAAAGCTCGATGCGCGTGGCGAATACCGCACTGATCGCGATACTCGAACGAAGACCAGCACGTATCGGACGATATGCAGGTTACCGACATTCCGGACATAACGCGCGAACAGTGCGGTCGGCGCTATGACAGGGTTCGCAGACTGGGAAGCAGACGCGTGGGCGCACGAGGAGCCCTGGGATCAGCAATATTTCAGTTACCCAGAGGAGCCGCGCCGACCCCGCCGCCGCGGCGCGCATCGCACACCCCCGCCCCCGCACTCTCTACGCGGCCGGATCGTCGCTTTCGCACTCGCGGCGGGTGCGTTCACCGCGGCCGGACAACAGCTGTGGCCCTCCGCCGAAGAGCCCGCTCCGACAGTGGAATACGAAGCGCTCGGACAGGCGGACGCCCCCGCGCCGCTGCCGCCCGACAGCCCGGAACTCCTGGACACCGTGCGGCCGACCGATCCCGACCGGTACGCCGACCTGATCGACAGCGGCGCCCGCTACGCGGAAGAACTCGCCGCCGAACAGGCCGCGAAACTGCGTCCGCTCTTCATGAAGTTCACCTCGGGAACCTTCACCTCCGGATACGGCGCGCGGTGGGGCACCCTGCATCCCGGCGTCGACGTGGCGGCCCCCATCGGCACGCCCATCTACGCCGTCGAGGACGGTACGGTCATCGACGCGGGTCCGGCCAGCGGTTTCGGCATGTGGGTGCGGCTGCGCGGCGACGACGGCACCGTCACCGTGTACGGGCACATCAACACCGCACTCGTGGCGGTCGGCGACCACGTGACCGCGGGCGACGAGATCGCCACCGTCGGCAATCGGGGCGAATCCACCGGTCCGCACTGCCATTTCGAGGTCTGGCTCAACGGCACCGACCGCATCGATCCGATCCCGTGGCTCGCCACCCGAGGCATCAGCCTCGGCCCGGAACGCGACTGACCGGCGAGGTGAGCAAGCGCACGCTGTGCCGTGTCACCGCACCCGATTAGCGTGAGGGCATGGCCCGTACATCGACGTACACCCAGTTCATCGCACTGCCGCCGGAAACGCTGTGGCAGGTGGTCGGCAATCCGGGGCATTGGTCACGGTGGAATCCGGCGGTCACCTCGGCGGTGCTCGACGGGCCGGTCGCGGTGGGCGCCGGCGGGCGGTACATGCCGCGCGGGCCGGTGGCGGAACGGGTGCACCGGTGGACGAGCACGCCATTCCGAATCACCGAGGTGACGCCCGGCCGCAGCCTCACTCTCGAACAGCCCGAACCGCCGTCCGGCGTGATGCGTGTGACGTGGATGCTGGAACCGCACGGCACGGGCACCCTGGTCACCCAGGCGCTCACCTTCACCGGCGTCGCGGGTCCCGCGGCGCGAGCGGTGGCCGGGGCGCGACTCGAGGCCGACGGCCGCGTCATGTTCGCCCGCCTCGCCCTCGCCGCGGGCATCACCCCCGACGCCGACGCGCTCGCCGTCGTGATCGCGGGCGGCAGCGGCGCACTCGGCCGCAACCTCGCCGCCGACCTGGTCTGCCGCGGCCTCGGTGTCACCGTCCTCACCCGCCGCCACGATCCGAAACTGCCCTTCGCGCAGGTGGAATGGGACGGAAGGACCGTCGGCGACTGGGCCCGCGCGCTCGACGATCCGACCGAGACCGCGATCGTGAACCTCGCGGGCAGAATCGTCGACTGCCGCCCAACCCCGCGCAATATCGCCCGATTGCGCGACAGCCGAGTCGAATCCACCCGTGCGCTGGTCACCGCCGTAGCCGCCCAACCGGAGCCCGTGGCCCGCTGGATACAGGCGAGCACCACGGCCATCTGGTCGGACGCGGGCGAACTCCGCTGCACCGAGACAACCCCGCTGCCGGAAGGACTTCCGCAGATGACGGGCGTCGCGCGACCGTGGGAGGAAGCTTTCGACGGCGCGAAGGCCGACCACTCGACCATCCTGCGCACCTCGATAGTGCTGGACAGGCACGCCCCCGCCTTGCGACGGCTCGTCCAACTGACCAAGGCCGGACTCGGCGGCCGAGTCGGCAGCGGCGCCCAATGGTTCAGCTGGATCCACATCGAAGACTGGCTGGCCATAGTCCGCGCCGCCCTCGGCCTCGACCCCGACATCACCCTCCCGAACGGAATCCTGGTAGCCGCCACCGACTCCCCCGTCCGCAATCACGAACTCATGTCCACCCTGCGCCACCACCTCCACCGTCCCCCCGCACCACCGACCCCAACCCTCGCCCTCACCCTCGGTGCGATCCTCCTCCGCACCGACCCAGCCCTTGCCCTCACCGGCAGACACACAACCTCCCCCGCCCTCCGCGACGCAGGCTTCACCTTCCGCTACCCAACCCTGCCCGAAGCCCTCACCGACCTCATCCCCCGATGACCGAAACTCCCAGCATGGCTCGAGCGCCGGGTGCCTTTGGATGATCGGTGACCGGCGAAGACATCGAGCGGGCCAGTTGTAGATCGAAGACACAGATACGCTGGCTCTTCGCACTCGAGCGGGCACGTCTCTCGCCGGTATCGCGCCCCCACGGCATACGGCTACTACTTGGGCACGTTGGATTGCGTGGGGCGTGGTGGGAGGCGGCGCCCGAGGATCTTCTCAGCCTCCCGGCGACGCTCGGCGATCTGCTCGGGGGTGAGTTTCACCCGGGTAACGCGCATGGTTCCCCGTGTCAACGCACTCATCACTCGCCTCCTCGTACGATCGCCTTGATTCGCCATATGCTACGCGCTGCGTCCCACTCGACGCCAACGACGAACAGGGTACGAGCGTCGATCACCAGGACTTCCTTTTCGGCGGGCTCCTCGGCGAGGTCTCCCAATCGCAGGGCCGGGACTCCCGCCTGAACGATCAGATCCAAGATCACCGGATTGACGCGCGTGTAGGAGTGCGGTGGGTTCGCCGCGCCGGAGGTCGACAGAAACCCGTGGTGGATGATGTCTTCATCGATCAACTCGTACAACGAATCATCATCGACGATGCCCAAGTCCGCAGCCTCGGCCTCACGGGTAACCCGCACCGCAGTTTCGAGGGGGTATTTGGCGAGCCCCGATCTGATCAGGCGTACACGACGCTCGTTCGCGGGTGTCATCTCGATATGGCCCCACAACGACTTGTTGATCATCTCGTGCGCGTTGTACGTATAGGCACGAATAACATCGGCTTCGCTCGCGGTGAGCCGGTCGGGCCGCTGTCCCGCCAATGCTGTTTCCGCAAGCGGAATCTCATCGAAGCCGAACCGGTCGCCGTCATCCGTCACTCCCGGATTCTGACGTACTGCCCTGCTCGTACCGCAAACAGACAGGAAAGGCTTATGGGGCGGCGGCGATGGCCAGGCCGATTAGGGTTGCCACCTTGGTGATCTCCAAGCCGACGTACCAGAGGTGGGCGTGGGAGCGGGGGAGGTCCTCGCCTGCCAGGACGCGGTTGGAGCGGCGGGTCAGCGGGGGGCGTATCGCGAGGATTTGGATGGCGAGGACGGCGATGGTGGCGCCGAGCCATGCCCAGTTCGCTCCCGATGGGGTGAGTACGAGGAAGGCTGCGAGCAGGAGGAGCGCGAGGACGGACTCGACGGTGTTGAGGGCGCGGAATACCAGGCGGCCGATGCCGAGGCCGAGGGGGACGGTGATGCCGGGGGCGCGGAATTTGAGGGGCGCCTCGAGGAAGGAGATGGC
Organism: Nocardia bovistercoris; assembly: GCF_015674855.1. GTDB lineage: Bacteria > Actinomycetota > Actinomycetes > Mycobacteriales > Mycobacteriaceae > Nocardia > Nocardia bovistercoris. The sequence goes on from NZ_JADMLG010000002.1 coordinate 817,113, forward strand.
CAGCACCATCCCGAGCCAGAGCATCGGGAGGAACCACACCACATGTTGTGCGAGATTCTCCATACCTCGGGACCATACAGACCGATGGGTCCGTACAGCAGGGCCGTTTGACCCGAAAAGTTCAGAGTTTCACCAGTGTCCTGCTGTATTGCGGGATGAGCCGGATCTTGCCCGCGGTGCCGAAATCGATGGTGACCGTGGCCAGCGGGCCGAAACCTTCGGCGGCGATCACCCGGCCGAGGCCGTACTTGTCGTCGCTGACCCTGTCGCCGACCGCCAACACCAGATCGGTGTTGTTGCGGGTGGCGCCACCGGGCGCGGGACGGCGCGGCCCTCGACCCTGGACGCCGGGTCGCTGCGGTTGCGCCCAGCCGTCGCCGCGGGTCCAGTCGCGTTCGAGTCCCTCGTCCTCGCCGCGCCGCCGCATCCCGCGCGGCGCCGACGAATTCGCGGGCTCCAGCCTGCGCCAGTCCATGAGATGTCCGGGAATCTCCTGGAGGAAACGGGATTCCGGATTGGAGACCGGTTGCCCCCACCCCGACCTGACCACCGCGCGCGTGAGATACAGCCGCTGCCGAGCGCGGGTGATGCCAACGTAGGCGAGGCGCCGTTCCTCGGCCAGTTCGGTGGGATCGCCGAGGGCGCGCATATGCGGGAATTGGCCGTCTTCCCAACCGGTCACGAAGACCACCGGGAACTCGAGCCCTTTCGCCGTGTGCAAAGTCATCATGGTGACCACGCCCGAACCCTCGTCGGGAAGTTGATCGGTGTCGGCGACCAGTGACACCCGTTCCAGGAACGCCGCGAGCGAACCCGGTTCGGGTTCGCCTTCGCCCGCCTCGGGCACCAGGCCCTCCTCCCGGGCCGCCTCCGCGTTGTTGTGCGCCTCTGAGCTGAATTCCCGCGCCACGCTGACCAATTCGTTGAGGTTGTCCAGCCGCGCGCCGTCTTGCGGGTCGTCGGAGGATTCGAGTTCGGCGCGATAGCCGGTGCGATCCAGTACCGCCTCGACCACATTGCCGACGTCGGGATAGGCGGTGTCGGCGCGCTCGCCCGCGGCCCTGATCTGTTCGAGCAGGTCGAGGAATCCGGCGATGGCCCGCTGCGCCCTGGTGTTGAGCAGGGCCACCTTGCCGTCGGCCGCGTCGCGCAACGCGGCGGCGAAACCGATATCGCGCTGTTCGGCGTGCACCGCGACGCAGGCCTCGGCGCGGTCGCCGATGCCGCGGCGCGGGGTGTTCAGGATGCGGCGCAGGCTGACCGCGTCGTCGGGATTCTCCAGCACGCGCAGGTAGGCGACGATATCGCGGACCTCCTTGCGCTCGTAGAACCGCACGCCGCCGACCACCTTGTACGGCAGTCCCATGCGGATGAAGATCTCTTCCAGCGCGCGGGAATTGTTGTTGGTGCGGTAGAAGACCGCGACATCGGCGTAGTTCGCCTCGCCGTGATCGACCAGCTTGTCGATCTCCTTCGCCACGAAGGACGCCTCGTCGTGTTCGTTGTCGGCGACGTAACCGACGATCAGTTCACCCTCCCCCGAATCCGTCCACAGCCGTTTGTCGCGCCTGCCTTCGTTGCGGGAGATGACGGCATTGGCCGCGGACAGGATGTGCTGGGTGGAGCGGTAGTTCTGTTCGAGCAGGATGGTCTCGGCGTCGGGGAAGTCGCGCTCGAATTCCTCGATATTGCGGATGGTGGCGCCGCGGAAGGCGTAGATCGATTGGTCCGCGTCGCCGACCACGCACAGTTCGCTCGGCGCCACCGCGTCGGCCCGCTCGGCCTCGGCGAATTCGGGATCGGCCGCGGCCGCGCCCTCGGCGGCGTCGTCGGCCTCCCGCGGCGCCGCGTGATGCCCGACCAGTTCCCTGACCAGGATGTACTGGGCGTGATTGGTGTCCTGGTATTCGTCGACGAGCACGTGGCGGAACCGGCGGCGGTAGTACTCGGCGACCTGGGGATGCCGTTGCAGCAGCGCCACCGTCTCGCCGATCAGGTCGTCGAAGTCGAAGGCGTTCGCCCCGCGCAACCTGCGCTGGTACTCGGTGTAGACGCGGGCGACCAGCACGGGCAGTTCGGTGTCGTCGGTTTCGGCGTCGGCGGCGGCCTGCTCGGGACCGACGAGTTCGTTCTTCAGATTGGATATCGCGGTGGCGAGCAGGCGCGCGGGATATTTCTTGGTGTCGATGTCCAGGTCGCGGCTGATCATGGTGAGCAAACGCCGCGAATCGTCGGCGTCGTAGATCGAGAAATTCGAATTCATTCCGGGCAGCAGCGCGGCCTGCATTCGCAGGATGCGCACGCAGCTGGAGTGGAACGTGGACACCCACATGCTGTTCGCGCGCGGACCGACGAGCCCGGTGACCCGTTCCCGCATCTCGGCGGCGGCCTTGTTGGTGAAGGTGATGGCCAGGATCTGCCCCGGTGTGACGCCGCGCGCGGCGAGCAGATACGCGATGCGCCGCGTGAGCACGGCTGTCTTGCCGGAGCCCGCGCCCGCGACGATCAGCAGCGGGGCGCCCGCGTGCGTGACGGCCGCGCGCTGCTGGGGGTTGAGCCCTTCCAGCAGACGTTCGGACTCCTCGGCGCGCCGCTGTTCGTGTTCGAGACGGCGGCGCTGCTGATCGTCGGCCCGACGCTGGGCCTGTTCGAGCAACGACGGCGACGCGGACGCGCCAGGAACCTCGCCCGACCCGCTACCACCCGGATCGACCTGCGGTTTCGTGGATGCGTCCGTGCGCCGGTCCCGACCGGCCTGCGTCTGGGGAGCCACCGTGATGTCCATTGTCCGTCCACGCTACCGGCGCCCACCGACAGAGTTGAAGCAGGCGATGACGGTCACCACCCGCCGAGCCCGGCGGCAAACACCCGGTGAACTGCGCGTGCAGCGAGGTCGGGCGCATATCACGGCGCGCTTCTCAGGTAATTCATAAAATCAATCGTTTTGCAGACCTTCGGGCCCGTGGCAGACTGACGTCATGATCAGCGCTGCCGCGATATGTCGGATTCGGCTATCCGCCGGATACCGTAGATCGCGATCCCGCAGCTGAGCGCACTTCTCTGGGGGACCATGGAAGAGCCCCACCAGGTCTGTTTCACGGTGAAAGAACGGACGGTAACGAGCGTGCCTCGCTTCCCGATCCAAGTTCTGACACGAGGAGATGAATGATGAGCACCCCTGCGACGACCACCGGTTCCGATGCGGCTCTGCCGCAGACCGAGGCGGAGATCGACACCCTTCGCAAGGAGATCGACCAGCTCGATGCCGAGATCCTCGCCGCGATCAAGCGTCGTACCGAGATCTCGCGCATGATCGGCCGGACCCGCATGGCCTCCGGCGGCCCGCGTCTGGTGCACAGCCGGGAAATGAAGGTACTCGAGCGTTTCAGCGAGCTCGGTCAGGAAGGTCACACCCTCGCCATGCTGCTGCTGCGCCTCGGTCGCGGGCGCCTCGGTCACTGAACTTCCGGCGACGCCCCGCCGACAGTCTTCGCGGTGATCTCGCGACCACCGCTTTCCACCGGCCGCCCCGTGGTGTTCACACCCCGCGGGGCGGCCGTCGTCTTCGGTGTCCCGCTCAGGTCAGGGCGATGTATTTGGTCGAGAGGTACTCCTCGATCCCCTCGCTGCCGCCCTCACGCCCGAAACCCGACTCCTTGACGCCGCCGAACGGCGCGGCCGGATCGGATATCACCCCGCGGTTGACGCCGACCATGCCGGATTCGAGTCCTTCGGCGACGCGCAGCGCCCGGTCCAGATCGCGGGTGTAGACGTAGCTGACCAGGCCGTAGCGGGTGTCGTTGGCGGCGGCGAGGCCCTCCTCCTCGGTGTCGAAGCCGATCACCGGCGCCACCGGGCCGAACACCTCCTCGGTGCGGATGCGCGCGTTCGGCGGCACATCGGAAAGGATCGTCGCCGGATAGAACCAGCCGGGGCCGCCGGGCGCCTTGCCGCCGAGCCGCACCGTCGCGCCCGCGGAGACGGCATCCTCCACCAGTTCCGACACGGTGTTCAGCTGGTCCTCGTTGATGAGCGGGCCGAGCGTGGTCGACGGATCGGTGCCGGGGCCGAGGGTGACCGAATCGCTCATCGCCGTCACCAGTTTCGCAGTGAACTCCTCGAGCACCCCGCGCTGCACGTGGAAGCGGTTGGCCGCGGTGCACGCCTCGCCGCCGTTGCGCAGTTTCGCCAGCATCGCGCCCTGCACCGCCGCATCGACGTCGGCGTCGTCGAAGACCACGAACGGCGCGTTGCCGCCGAGTTCCATGGACGTGCGAAGCAGGCGGTTCGCCGAGGACGCGACGAGTCGCTTGCCGACCTCCGTGGATCCGGTGAAGGTGAGCTTGCGCAGTCGAGGATCGTCGATCAGCGGGCCGGTGACGGCGCCGGAACGCGAGGTCGTGATCACCGAGAGCACCCCGTCGGGTAGGCCCGCCCGACTGCACAGTTCGGCGAGCAACAGCATGGTCAGCGGGGTCTCGGACGCCGGTTTCACGATCATCGTGCACCCCGCGGCGAGCGCGGGACCGATCTTGCGGGTGCCCATCGCCAGCGGGAAATTCCACGGTGTGATGGCCAGACACGGTCCGACGGGCTGTTTGTGCACGACGATGCGGCCGGTGCCGGACGGCGCGTGCAGGTAGCGGCCGTGCACGCGCACCGCCTCCTCGCTGAACCAGCGGAAGAATTCGGCGCCGTAGCGCACCTCGTTGCGGCTCTCGGGCAGTGCCTTGCCCATTTCCAGGGTCATCAACAGCGCGAACTCCTCGGCGCGCGCGGTGATGCTTTCGAAGACGGCGCGCAGGATCTCGCCGCGCTCGCGTGCGGGCGTCGCGGCCCAACTCTCCTGGGCCGCGACGGCCGCGTCCAGCGCGCGCATCGCGTCCTCCGGCGAAGCGTCGGCGACCCGCGTCAACACCTCCCCGGTCGCCGGATCGTGCACCGGGAAGGTGGCGCCTCCGGTCGCCTCGACCGGGCCGCCGATCCACAGCGCGGTTGGTACGGATTGCAGGATTTCGCTTTCGGACGCCATGCGGTCAGCCTAATCCGACGCTGCCGGGGGGAGAACCACGTTTCCGTGTGCTCGAGACCGCATCTGTCGCGGTTCGCGCAGGTCGGCGCTATGAGAATGGGGAAACTAAACCGATCTGCCCGCGCTTCGGGGTGGTGTCGCCCGTGCGGGCGCGGCGATGCCCTTGTAATCTCGGCGGACGTGAGCAGCGACATCACCGCGACGGCGGCATGGCGAAAACTGCACGAGCACTTCGGCGATGTCTCCCGCCTGCACCTCAGGGAGATCTTCGCCGCCGACCCGTCGCGCGGCGGTGAGTTGACGCTTTCCGTCGGCGATCTGCACATCGACTACAGCAAGCACCGCGTCACGCGGGAAACCCTCGGCCTGCTGGTCGAATTGGCGCGCACCGCCGGTGTCGCCGAACACCGGGACGCGATGTTCGCGGGCGCGCACATCAACACCTCCGAGGACCGCGCGGTCGGCCATGTCGCGCTGCGGCTGCCCGAGAGCGAGTCCATGGTGATCGACGGCGCCGAAGCGAGTGTCGAGGTGCACGAGGTGCTGCGCCGGATGGGCGAATTCAGCGACGCCGTGCGCTCGGGCGCGTGGCGCGGGGCCACCGGTGAGCGCATCACGACGGTGGTCAATATCGGGATCGGCGGATCGGATCTCGGTCCGGTGATGGTGCATCAGGCACTGCGCCACTACGCCGACGCCGGAATCGCCGCGCGTTTCGTCTCCAATGTCGACCCGGCCGACCTGGTCGCGAAACTCGACGGCCTCGACCCGGCGACCACGCTGTTCATCATCGCCTCCAAGACCTTCTCGACCCTGGAGACGCTCACCAACGCCACCGCCGCCCGGCGCTGGCTGGTGGCCGCGCTCGGCGAGGACGCGGTGGCAAAGCATTTCGTCGCGGTCTCCACCAACGCCGAACGGGTGGCGGGCTTCGGCATCGACACCGCGAACATGTTCGGCTTCTGGGACTGGGTCGGCGGACGCTACTCGGTGGATTCCGCGATCGGCCTTTCGGTGATGGTCACCATCGGCCGGGAACGCTTCGCGGAATTCCTCGCCGGAATGCACGCCGTCGACACCCATTTCGCCACGGCGCCGTTGGAATCGAACGCGCCGGTGCTGCTCGCTCTGCTCGGCGTCTGGTACTCGAACTTCTTCGGCGCGGAATCCCGTGCGGTACTGCCGTATTCGAATGATCTGGCGCGCTTCCCGGCGTATCTGCAGCAGCTCACCATGGAGTCCAACGGCAAATCGGTGCGCGCCGACGGCACTCCCGTCACCACCTCGACCGGCGAGATCTTCTGGGGCGAGCCAGGCACCAACGGCCAGCACGCCTTCTACCAGCTGCTGCACCAGGGCACCCGGTTGATCCCCGCCGACTTCCTCGGATTCGCCCGCCCCACCGACGATCTCGCGACCATCGACGGCAGCGGCAGCATGCACGACATCCTGATGAGCAACCTGTTCGCCCAGACCAAGGTGCTCGCGTTCGGCAAGACCGCCGAGGAGATCGCGGCCGAGGGCACCCACCCGGCGGTGGTGCCGCACAAGGTGATGCCTGGCAACCGCCCCAGCACCACGATCCTGGCGCCGCTGCTCACCCCCTCGGTGGTCGGCCAGCTCATCGCGCTCTACGAACACCAGGTGTTCGTGGAGGGCGCGATCTGGGGTATCGACTGTTTCGACCAGTGGGGCGTCGAACTCGGCAAACAGCAGGCGCTGGCCTTGGAACCGCTGCTGACCTCGGCCGAGGAGCCCGCGCCGCAAGACGATTCGTCCACCGACGCGCTCATTCGCTGGTATCGCGCGCACCGTTGACAGCGCGACCCTCGCCCGCGGCGGCCTCCAGCCTGCGGGTGACGCCACTGCTGACGATGGCGAGCAAGGTGCCGATGACGATCAGGTCGAACACGATCTGGACCATGGTGGCGATCCGCGCGGCCTGACCGGTCGCGTGGATGTCGCCGTAACCCACGGTGCCGAGGGTGACCACGGTGTAGTAGAGGGCGTCGGTGCGGGTGACCAGCCCGTCGAACTGATCCGGATAGCTGACCGCGAGACGGTAGTAGTAGATCGCGAAGAACATCGCGACCACGCAGAGCAGCAGTAGGACGCCGTCCACCCGCCCGCCGGTCGCCGCCGGATTCGCCATCAGGCGGCCGAGCCGTCGCCAGGTCAGCCAGATCAGACCGCCGACGCCGACCAGGAACAGGATCAGTCCGACGACCCTGCTCGCCGTCGAATCGTCGGCATTCCAGTTCAGCGGTATGCCGTAGAAGATGAGCAGCGCGCATCCCACGCTGAGCAGGTTGTGCTGAGCGTGGACGCGACCGGTGGTTCGCCGAGGCTCTCTCATCCGTCCATGATCACCCCGCGCAGGCGCCGCGCTCGTGTCGCACGCGCCGAAGCGGTCGCGGAATTCCCTTCCGCACACCGCGCGATGACCGCATATGTTGATGGCTGTTCCAGCAGTCGGCACCAGATGGACCGGCCCGAACAGATGCGACCCTCAGCCCGCAAGGCCGAATCCGCCTATATGGCATAGAGAGACGTTCACATATCCAACACAACGAGACGATCGCGCCTATTATGTTAATACTGATTCACAACTAGAGGAGCGCAACGATGCGTACACCCCTCCGCCTGACCGCCGCCACGATCGCAGCCGCCACCCTCATCGGCGCCGCCGCAGCCGCGACAGCCGAACCCGCGACCCCATCCCCGATCGCCGACGGAACCGGCTCGTCAGCCCTGGACTCCGGATCAACAGCCGCAGGCACAGCGGTCTGGTACGCCCAACACGGCGACATCATCGGCCTGCTCGTCCTCCTCGCAAGCACCCCCTTCGGAATCCTCACCAGCGGAATCTGCGACCTCGCCAGCATCTCGGGCCTCAGAAACCCCTGCTCGACGGCGACACGATGACATATCCTCGCGATCCGCGATCAGGCTACGAAAGCGCGTTGCAGGATGGGGGCGGTGTGCACGCCGGTGGGTAGGGTGCCGAAGGCTATGCCCCAGTCGTCGCCGAGTCTGGTGGCGCAGAAGGCGTCCGCTATCGCGGGGTGTCCGTGGCGGACCAGTTGTGCGCCTTGTAGGACGAGGGCCATCAGTTCGACTACGCGTCGGGCGCGGTATTCGATGTCTGCGAGGTCGGCTAGTTCCTTACCTAGTTTCGCGATGGCGTCGTCCAGGCGCGGGTTCCCGCCTTTCGCGCGGCCGACCTCATCGAAATAGGCTTCCACCGTTTCGGGTTGGCGGCCCATGGCGCGCAGTGCGTCGAGTGCGGCGACGTTGCCCGAGCCTTCCCAGATGGACATGAGCGGGGCCTCGCGGTACAGGCGCGGCATGCCGGATTCTTCGGCGTAGCCGTTGCCGCCGAAGCATTCCAGCGCTTCGGCGGCGTGGGCGGGTGCGCGTTTGCACACCCAGTATTTGGTGACCGCCAACGCGATTCGACGCAGGGCGGCCTCGGCCGGGTCGGCGCCCGCGCGGTCGGTGGCGCCCGCGAGACGCATCATCACCGTGGTCGCGGCGTCGGATTCGATGATCAAGTCGGCCAGCACATTACGCATGGCGGGCTGGTCGATCAGCTTGGCGCCGAAGGCTTCTCGATGGCGCGCGTGATGGGTGGCGAGCACCGCGCCCGCGCGCATGCCGGTGGTGGAGCCGATGACGCAGTCGAGGCGGGTCATGTTGACCATTTCGATGATGGTCTTGACGCCCGCGCCTTCCGCGCCGACCAACCAACCGGTGGCGTCCTCGTATTCGATCTCCGAGGAGGCGTTCGACTTGTTGCCGAGTTTGTCCTTGAGACGTTGGATGCGGATCGGGTTGCGGGCGCCGTCGGGCAGTACGCGGGGCAGCAGGAAACAGGACAGGCCGCCCGGCGCCTGCGCGAGGGTCAGAAACAGGTCCGACATGGGTGCGGAGGTGAACCATTTGTGCCCGACGACGCGGTAGCTGCCGTCGGACCGCGGGGTGGCGCGGGTGGTGTTGGCCCGCACGTCGGAGCCGCCCTGCTTCTCCGTCATCGACATGCCCGCGATGAGACCGGATTTGGTGGACGGTTCGCGCAGGCCGAAATCGTAGGACCGGCTCGCCAGCAGGGGTTCGTAGGCGGCCGCGAGATCCGGATTGTGGCGCAGAGCGGGAATCACCGCGTAGGTCATGGAGATCGGGCACATGTGGCCCGCGTCGGCGAAGCCCCATGTGGCGAATTTTGCGGCGCGTGCGGTGTGCGCGCCGGGGCGCTCGTCCGTCCACGGCGCGCCGTGCAGACCGTTCGCGACCGCGACGCGCATCAGTTCATGCCAGTACGGGTGGAATTCGACCTCGTCCACGCGGCTGCCGTAGCGGTCATGGGTGCGCAAGACCGGTGGGTACTCGTTGGCGAGACGGCCCCAGTCCTGCGCGCGCGCCGCACCCGCCAGCGCGCCGAGGGCACGCACTTCGGGCTCGGCCCAGCCTGCGCCTTCCCGGTGCAGGCCCTCGATCATGGCCGGGTTGCGGGAGAAGTCGAACGGGACGATATCGGGGACCTGGTTGAACACGTCATGCGTCGACATCGGGAGCTCCTGGATTCCGTGCGTCCTCGCGCCCGCCGAGGGCGCGCAGGGCGAACGAGATGAGTTCGGGGATAACGGATTCGCCGTGCGGCGCGGTGACGAGCGGGCCGACGAGCACCTCGCCGATGGCGCCGACCAGCGCCGCCGCGGTGGTGCGCGGATCCTGGGCGGGCAGTTCGCCGCCTGCGACGCCGTGCGACACGGCCGCTTCGAAGGATTCGGCGAAGGCGACCCGGAAGCGCAGGCGTTCCGCGTCGACCGCGGCGTCGACGGGTTCGGCGAGCAGGACGTAGGCGAGTTTCGGATTCTTCAGCGCACGGCCCGCGAAGGTCTCCACGGCGGCGACGACCCGCTCGACCGCGCCGCCCGTCGCCACGGCCGCCGACACCGCGGCGACCTCGCGCGCCACCACCGTGCGGAAGACCGCGGTGACCAGGTCCGCCTTGCCGACGTAGTGCTTGTAGACGGTGCCGGTGGCGACGCCGGCCTCCTGCGCGACGGCCGCCATGGACAGACCGGCGAAGCCGTGGCGCGACAGCACCGCGGTGGCCGCGTGCACCAGTTGCGCGGCTTGGGCGTCGAGGCGGGCTTGTACGGCCGGTGTCCTCCGGTAGACCATGCAAGAAGTGAATCACGATTCATTTCTTCACGCAAGGGGCGTTACGGCGTAAGGTCGGGTCGAACGCTGCGAGGTACGGCACGGCTGAGGTGCGACGATGCGGCGGCGCGGTCCAGTGCGGCAGTGCGGCAGTGCGGCAGTGCGGCAGTGCGGCAGTGCGGCAGTGCGGCAGTGCGGCAGTGCGGCAGTGCGGCAGTGGATGATCACAGGTCGGCGGGGTGAACGCCGAGCGGAGACTAGGAGTGAGCATGTCCGTGCGAGTCGAGCGATCCGGTGCGGTCACCACCGTGATCCTGCACCGACCCGAAGCGCGCAACGCCGTCGACGGTCCGACCGCCGCGGCGCTCGCCGATGCCTTCCGCGCCTTCGACGCCGATCCGGATGCGTCGGTGGCGGTGCTCTGGGGCGAAGGCGGCACTTTCTGCGCGGGGGCCGATCTCAAAGCGCTCGGGACCGAGCGGTCGAACCGGGTGACCGAGGACGGCGACGGTCCGATGGGGCCGACCAGGATGACATTGAGCAAACCGGTGATCGCCGCTGTCGCGGGTTACGCGGTGGCGGGCGGGCTCGAACTGGCGCTGTGGTGTGATTTGCGAGTTGCCGAACAGGACAGCACATTCGGGGTCTTCTGTCGGCGCTGGGGTGTGCCGCTCATCGACGGCGGCACCGTTCGGTTGCCGAGGATCATCGGGCACGGTCGGGCCATGGATCTGATACTCACCGGTCGCGCGGTCGGCGCGCCGGAGGCATCGCGGATCGGGCTGGTCGACCGCGTGGTGCCGACCGGAGACGCGCGTCGTGCCGCCGAGGAACTCGCCGCGCAACTCGCGACCCTGCCGCAGACCTGTCTGCGCAGCGACCGCATGTCGGTGCTCCAACAGCACGACATGGACGAATCCGCCGCTCTGGCAAACGAACTGCGGCACGGGATGGCGGCGCTCGCCGACGGCGCGGCCCGTTTCGCGGCGGGTGCGGGCCGCCACGGGAGTTGAGCGCCGTGCACGGGTACGAACGGCACCCGAGTCGGGTAAGTGAGTCTCGGCGGAAACCGAGCACCACGAACGAATCCGCGCACCAACCGAACGGCACGAACGAGACCGAGCCCCGACCGAACACGTCCGATCGACTCACGGTCGTCGATGAGATCTTCCTGCGCACCCATCGTGGTTACGGCATTCCGATCGCGCTGCAAGGGCTGTGGCGTACCGCCGATCGAGTGGACCGGGATCTGCTCGAAGCCGTGCACGCGGCGCTGCGGGCAGGGCCGCTCGGGCGCAGGGTGGTTCGTCCCTCGGTGCCCGGCGCGCGCCGACGCTGGCAGTCCAGCACTCGCGCGCATCCGCTGGAATACGGCGATCAGGTGATCCCGGTGTCCGGGTTGCTCGACTGGGCCGAGACCACCGGCGACGACCTCGACCCCGAGTTCGGGCCGGGCTGGCGACTCGCGGCGGTCCCGCTCGATGACGGCGGTTCGGTTGTGTCCCTTACCTGTTCGCACGTACTCGCGGACGGGCGGGCTCTGGCGATCGCGGTCGACGACGCCCTCCGCGTCGCCGCGAACGGTGACCGGAGTCGCGTCCGCGCCGACCACCTGCGGCCCACCTCCGACTGGGCCGACGCACGTCGACAATGGACCACCGTCCTCGGCGGTACCGCACGCGCGGCGCTCGACGGGATTCCGCACGGCCTTCCCGACAAGATCTTGCGCAAGCTTTCCGACACGTCTCCGCGTGCGACTGCACCCCGACCTATGAACCAATCCGCTTCGAAGCCTTCATCGCAGCGCTCCGGACCATCAACCCGGGAGCATTCATCGGCACGTAAGATCACTAATCATGCTGCGGTAGTGCAAATTCCAGTCGACGCATGGAACCTGACCGCGCAGGAACACGGCAGCACCCCGAACAGCCTGTTCATCTGGACGATCGCACGAATACTGTGGGACGCAGGCTTTCCCGAGCCTAGGATCGAAGCCAGCCTCCCGGTCGACACCCGCGCCGAACCCCGCGTGAACAATGACCTCGCCGTGACCTCGGTGACCCTCACCCGCACCGATACCCCTGCCACGATCCGCGAAAAGTCGCGCGCCGCATACGAATACCGCATGACAAGCCCGGCGGGACTCCCCGAGGAAATCCTCCAGGTCATCCCGGACCGCTTGGCCGCGACCCTCTCGGCGGGCGCGGGCGAACGAGACATCCTGTGTTCCAATATCGGCCAGCTCCCACTCACCCTGAACAACCTCGGCCCACACCACTGCACCGGCGTAGCCGCCCGAGCCATCCACCCCGGCCTGACAACCCTCCCCCGCACCCGCCTGTCCGCCTACCTCTGCACCACCGGATCCCTGCACACCCTCGCCCTAACCGCCCTGGACCACACCCACTTCCCCACGCCCTATGAACTGCACAAACACCTGAAATCGGCAACGGCGCTCCTGAGCCTCCCGACCCACTTCTGGTGACCCGGAGTCCCGGCTCAACGGGAGATCGACTACGTCCAAAAAATGTAATACACTTTCTTGGCGCGAATCACCATCGTCGAATCCGCGAGAAAGCACGGTATATCCGACGACGAGATTCGGGCCGTGGTGTCATACCCGATGCTGCGCACGCGATTGACCCAACGCCTACCAGAGACCTTGCCGTACCCCTTCATCGGCAACTTCGACCAGGACGAACCGCCGATAGAGGTGATCGCAGACTTGGTCGACCCAGCCGAATGGGTGGTCTTCCATGCGATGATGCTACGACCTCAGATGATCAGACAGCTTCAGCTCGAAGAATTGTTCGAGTTCGGAGATCTTGCCTACCAGCGGCCCGGAAAGGAGAGCTGGTCATGAGTACAAACAGACGCGGGACTCCCGAAGGCTCTGACCGTAAGCGGCCGAGCGTCGCCGACTACGAGCGCTTGGCCGAAGACTACGCGGCCAATCCTGTGCGAGATACCGAGATTGTCGGCCCGATAGAGATAGGTACGACCGTCCTGCGAAAAGGGCGTCCCGCCGGGGTGCGAAAGGGGAATACGCCGGGACACTCGGTACGGCTTCCCGATGCATTGCGGGAACGCTTGGTCGCTCAGGCCGAGCGAGAAGCAGCACCTCCCAGTGAGCTGATCCGCCGGGCGGTCTCGGAGTACCTGGATCGGCACTCCGCGTAATCGACTCGTGCCCAATGGTTGTCGGCCTTTTGGCACGTTGTCGGTTAATGGGTGGCGATCACCGTTGCGGCGCGGGTGAGTACGTCGGTGGGGGTTTCGATTCCGGGTTCGAGGTCCTCGGAGGGGATGGGGGTGTCCCATACCTGGCGTAGGGGGAGGACGCCCGCCCATGTGCCGCCGGTTTCGATGTCGGCGGGGTCGTCTTTCGGGCCGCCCGTGCGGATTTTCACGGAGGCTTCGGTGAGGTCGAGGGCGAGGACCATGGTCGCGGCCATTTCCTTCTTGTCCGGTGCGCGGACCCTGGTCCATGCGCCGGGGGCGGAGTGTTCGACGACGACCCGGAGGCCGTGTAGGCGGTGGTCGGGGTCGGTGATCTCGATGGCGCGGCCGCGTATCACCGCGGAGCGGAAGTTCATCGAGAAATGCATGGCGGAGCGGGCGTAGACGAGGCCGTCGACGTGGGTGACCGCGACCGAGATGTCGCTGGTGACTGCGGCGCGCAGGTTGCCCGCGCCGGTGGATCCGTGCAGGTAGAGGGTGTCGCCGTCGCGGCCGTACACGGTGGGGATGACGACCGGGGTGCCGCCGAGCAGCACGCCGAGATGGCAGATCAGGCCCGCGTCGAGGACCGCGTCGAGTTCGGCGCGGTCGGCGCGGCCGCGTTCCTTGCTGCGGTTCAGCGTCGACCTGGGGGTCGGCGACAGTGGCGGGCGGTGGCTCGTGGTCATATTCTCAGCTTCGGCCATGAAGTGGCATTATCGAAGAGCCAATTCGAGTGAATTCGTACAGTCCACTTTCGCCAGGTGAGGAGCGGGTGCCGTGCTCGACGATCTTCCGCTCGCCCTCGATCGCGACCTCGCCGTCCCGCTGTCGGTGCAAGTCGCCGACGGCCTGCGCGCGGCCGCGGCCACGGGGATGCTGCGCGCCCGCGACCGCCTGCCCGCCACCCGGGCCCTCGCGCTGCGGCTCGGCGTGAGCCGCACGGTGATCACCGCCGCTTACGATCAACTGCACGCCGAGGGCTGGATCGCGGGCCGCCGCGGCTCCGGCACCTACCTCACCACCGCGCCCGCCACCGTCCCCGCGCCGCTGCCGGCTCGGCACGGCGTCGACGAATACTCTGGGCTTTACGACCTGCTGCCGGGCGCGCCGTGCGTCGAGGCCATCGACCGCCCCGCGTGGCGACGCGCTTGGCGGGCGGCCGCCGATTCCGCGCCGCTGGTGCGCAAGGATCGCGCGGGCGACCGGGAGTTCCGCGCCGCCGTCGCCGAACATCTGCTGCGCCACCGCGGACTGGCCGCGAGCAGCACAACCACGGTCCTCGCGACCGCCGGAACCAGTTCCGCGGTAGGCGAACTCGCGGCCGCGCTGATGCGGCCCGGTGACGCGGTCGCGATCGAGGATCCGGGCTATCAGCGGGCCGCGGGCGCTTTTCGCGCGGCGGGCATCGCGGTGCGGCCCATCCCGGTGGACGCCGACGGGCTGCGGGTCGATCTGCTGCCGCGCGATATCGCCGCGGTGTATTGCACTCCGGCGCACCAGTATCCGATCGGTTCGCGAATGCAGGCCGAACGCCGGGTGCGGCTGATCGAATTCGCCAGGGAAGCGGGCATTCCGATCTTCGAAGACGACTATGACGGCGAATTGCGTTACGACACCGCGCCGTTGCCGTTGTTGGCCGCCATGGCGCCCGATGTGGTGGTCCATCTCGGCACCACGAGCAAGATCCTCACGCCCGCACTCGGCGTCGGCTGGCTGGTCGCCGCGCCGTGGATCGCCGAAGCCGTTCTCGCGCACCGAGATCGCACCGGAACCGGCCCTGGGCCCGCCGGGCAGCGGGTGGTGACCGAACTCGCGCGCACCGGCGACCTGTCGCGGCACCTGCGCAGGCTCCGCCGCATCCTGCCGCCACGCCGGGAACTGGCCGTGCGCACGCTGCGCGCGAGCGGACTCGCGGTACTCGGTGACGACGCGGGCTCCCACGTGGTGGTCCCGCTGCCGAACGCCGAGACCGAAGCGCGCGCGATAGCGGCGGGCCGCGTCGCCGGTGTCGCGCTGGACGGACTGGCCCGCCACCACCTCGACGTCCCCGGCCACCGCCCGCACACCTTCGGCATCACCCTCGGCTACACCGCATTGGATCGGTCCGATCTGGCGGTCGCGATGCCGTTGGCGGCCCGATGCCTGGCCGAGCAGGATCACGCCGACTCCGGGACCGCGCGGTCGTAGCATGGTCCGCATGACCGAACAGGACATCCTGGCACGCATCAAGCAATTGGTCGACGACGAGCACGCCCTACGGTCCAAGGCGACCTCCGGTGAGGTGGATCCCGTCACCGAACGCCAACGACTGGCCGAGTTGGAGGTCATGCTCGATCAGTGCTGGGATCTGCTGCGCAGGCGGCGGGCCCGCATCGGCGCGGGCGAATCCCCCGACGACGCGCAGGTCAGTTCGCCGCGCCAGGTCGAGGGCTATCTCCAGTGACGACACCCGCCGCCGAATACGACGTGATCGTGATCGGCGGTGGTCCGGCGGGCGAGAACGCCGCCGACTACGCCATCGCGAACAGCACGCGCACCGCGGCCATCATCGAACAGGAACTCGTCGGCGGCGAATGCTCGTATTGGGCCTGTATGCCGAGCAAGGCGCTGCTGCGGCCAGGGCACGTGCTCGCCGCGGCGAAGAATATGCCGGGGGTCACCGCGCACGGCCTCGATGTCGAAGCGGTGCTGCGTCGCCGCGATGGGTTCGTCCACGATCACGACGACAGTTCGCAGGTCGAGTGGGCACGCGACAATCGCATCGAGGTGATCCGAGGGCGCGGCCGTCTCGCGGGTGAACGCCTGGTCGAGGTCGGCGGCCGCACGCTGCGCGCCCGCCACGCCGTCGTGCTCGCCACCGGCACCCGCGCCGCGATCCCCGACGTGCCGGGTTTGCGCGCGGCGCGGCCGTGGATCTCGCGCGACGCGACGAATCTGCACGAGGTGCCGGCGCGGGTGGTGATCGTCGGCGGCGGTGTTGTGGCCTGCGAGGCCGCGACCTGGCTGCGCTCGCTCGGCGCCGAGGTCACCATGCTGGTGCGCGGACCGGCGCTGTTGGCCGCCTCGGAACCCTTCGCGCGCGATCGGGTCGCCGAGGGACTGACCGCGGCGGGTGTGCCGATCCTGTTCGGATGTGAGCCCGCTGCGGTGCACAGGCCGGAGGTCGCCGACACCGGTGAGGGACGCGTCCACGGCGGTCCGGTGACGATCGAGGTGCGGGGCGCCAAGCCTGGCACGCTCGAAGCCGACGAGATCGTGGTCGCCGCCGGACGTGCGCCCGCCACCGAGGAACTCGGCCTGGATTCGGTGGGTCTGCCGCCCGGCTATGTCGAGGTCGACGACCAGCTCACGGTGCGTGGCGTCGAGGGTGATTGGCTCTACGCGGTGGGTGATGTGAATCACCGTGTCGCGCTCACCCACATGGGCAAGTACCAGGCGCGGGTCTGCGGCGACGTGATCGCGGCGCGCGCGGAGGACCGGCCGCTGGACGGTCCGCGATTCGCCGCCTCCGCCGATCACGCGAAGGTGCCGCAGGTGATCTTCACCGATCCCGAAGTCGCCTCGGTCGGGCTCACCGCGGCGGCGGCGCGCAAGGCCGGATACCCGGTCGACACAGTCGAACTCGATATCGCGGTGGCCGGTTCGGCACTGGCCCGCGACGACTACGCGGGGCGCGCGGCGCTGGTGATCGACACCGCCTCCGACATCCTGCTCGGCGCGACCTTCGTCGGTCCCGATGTCGGCGAACAACTGCATGCCGCGACCGTCGCCGTCGTGGCCGGGCTGTCGCTGGAGACGCTGTGGCACGCGGTGCCCGCCTATCCGACTGTCAGTGAATTCTGGTTACGTCTGTTGGAGGCGCGGCGCGGATAAGTACCATTGATTGATGGTGGCAACGATCGATGTTCCGACCGCCGACGGAGTTGTCCGCGGTCGCCGAGGCCGCCGCGTGCTGCGCTGGCGATCCCTCCCCTATGCCGCCGCACCCGTCGGCGACCTGCGCTTTCGCGCTCCCCAGCCGGTGCGTCCCTGGACCGGGGTCAGGGAGGCCACGGCCTTCCGATTCGCTTCGGTGCAACATCGCGGCGGCGCGCGGATCGGGCCGACACAGTTCCAGCCGATGAGCGAGGACTGCCTGACACTCAATGTCACCGCGTCCGCGCAACCCTCCTCGACACCGCGCCCGGTGCTGGTGTTCGTGCACGGCGGCGGCTATGTGATGGGCACCTCGGCGCTCGGGCTGTATTCCGGCGCCCGCCTCGCGATCCGCGGTGATGTCGTCGTGGTGTCGCTGAACTACCGTCTCGGCGCCTTCGGTTACGTGGACTTCAGCGAATTCGGCACCCCCGACCGCCCGATCGACTCCAATCTGGGCCTGCGCGATCAGGTGGCCGCGCTGCGTTGGGTGCGCGAGAACATCGCGGCCTTCGGCGGCGACCCGGGCAATGTGACCGTCTTCGGCGAGTCCGCGGGCGCGCACGCGGTGCTGTCGCTGATGACCGCGCCCGCCGCGCGCGGCCTGTTCCACCGGGCGATCGCGCAGAGTCCGCCCGCCGACTGGGGTATGCCCGCCGACGACGCCCGCGCCTTCGCCCGCCGCTGTGTCGAAGCGCTCGACGCGGACACCGACGACGCCGTACGGGCACTGTCGGACGCCTCGGCCAACGACATCGGCCGCGCGGTGAGCCGCGTGCTCAATCGCGTGCTCCGCGAACGCCCCGGCGTGTTCCCCGCGGCCCCCGTGATCGACGGCGACTATCTGCCCGTGTCCCCGCTCGAGGCACTCACCTCGGGGACCGCGCAACGGGTTCCGCTGATCATCGGCACCTGTCGCAACGAAGGCGCGCTGTTCGCGCGATTCCTCGACCAGCTGCCCACCCGTCCCGAACGACTACGGGCCGCGCTGGCCGAATTCGGCGAGGAGGCCACTGGCCGCGTCATCGACGCCTACCCCGGCTTCCCTGAACCGCGCACGGCGATCCGCGCGGGCGGCGACTTCGTGTTCTGGCGGCCGTCGATCACCGCCATGGAGGGCCACAGCAAGCACGCTCCCACCTACGCCTACCGCTACGATTTCGCCCCGCGCGCACTGCATCTCGCCGGCGTCGGCGCCACGCACGCCACCGACCTCATCCCGGTCTTCGGCGCGGGCGACACACCGCTCGGCCGTGCCATGACCGCGGCGGGCGGGCGACGCGGACTGGCTGCGGTGACCAGGCAGTTCCAGGACAACTGGATCGAATTCGCCCGCACCGGAACACCTTTGCCGTCCTGGCCCGCCTACACCGAGGCGCGGAGGACCACCCTCGTCATCGACAGCCCGACCCGGCTGGAGAACGACCCGGACCAGGCCGCGCGACTGGCCTGGCAACCCATCGGGGTGCCGAGCGCGGCCTGACCGGCTATTTCAGCAGTCGTGACATCCGGCGGTCGGCCAACACCTTGCCGCCGGTCTGGCACGCGGCGCAGTACTGGAAGGACCGCTCGGCGTAGGAGACCTCGCGGACCGTGTCGCCGCAGACCGGGCACGGCAGACCGGTGCGCGCGTGCACGCGCATCCCGGAACGCTTCTCGCCCTTGAGCCGCGCCGCGTCCTGGCCGACCGACCTGGTGACCGCGTCGGTGAGGATCATGCGCATGGCCTCGTACAGTTCGGCCACCTTCGCCGCGGGCATGGTGGCGGTATTGGCGAACGGCGAGATCTTCGCCGCGTGCAGGATCTCGTCGGAGTACGCGTTGCCGACGCCGGCGAGCAGACTCTGGTCGACGATGGCGGTCTTGACGCGCTGGGAGACGCCGCGCAGGAGTTCGGCGAACTGCTCCTCGGTGACCTCGAGCGCGTCCGGGCCGAGCCTGGCGATACCGGGCACGGCCCGCGGATCTGCCACGATATAGACGGCGAGGCGTTTCTTGGTGCCCGCCTCGGTGAGGTCGAAGGCCGGTGTGGCGCCTTCCGGTGTGAAGAAGTGCACGCGCAGCGCCAGCGGGCTCTTACCGCCCGGACGCGGCGGCGTCGGACTCGGCTCGTCGATCCAGCGCAGCCAGCCGCCGCGCGACAGATGCGTGATCAGCCACAGCCCACCGCAATCCATCCCCAGGAATTTGCCCCAGCGGCCCGCGCCGGTGACATCGCGCCCCGACAGCGCCGTGACCGGCGGATCGAAGGTCTTGACCGCGCTCAACGCCCCAACATCGACGCGCCCGACCACCGCGCCGACCGCATGTTCCCGGAGGAACTGCGCCAACGCCTCCACTTCCGGTAGCTCGGGCACGTGAGTCAGGCTACCCGCGACCACCGACAACCGGCTCGGCGAACGCGCACCTCACCCGCGTCGGAGCAGGTAGATATCCATGATCCAGCCCTTCGCCGCGCGCAGTTCGGCGCGAGTGGACAGGATCCGGCGCTCGACCGCGCGCAGCGGCCCCTCGATCAGGACCTCGTCGGGCATCCCGAGGTAGGCGCCCCACCAGATGTGGATGTCATCGCCGCCCACCTCCGTGAACGAGCATTCCCCGTCCAGCATGACCAGCGCCGATTCGCCGAGCCCCGACTCGCGCAGCTTGCGTCCGGTGGTTATGTGCACGGGTTCGCCGATGCGGTGCAACACCATGCGGTGCCGCGCGGCGAGGGCCTGCGCGCTGGTGATGCCGGGGATGACCTCGTATTCGAAGGTGACGATGCGGCGTTCGAGCACCCGCTCGATCATGCGCAGGGTGCTGTCGTAGAGCGAAGGGTCGCCCCAGACCAGGATGCCGCCGACACCGTCGACTCGCGCGAACGCGGATTCCAGCAGCGCCGAACGGCGGTCGTGCCAGTCCAGGATGGTGCCGGTGTAGTCGGCGGGCGCGCGGTCACGCGGCGGATCGGCGATCTCGACCACCTCGAAGGGGTGGTTCATGTGTTCGTCGAGAACGGCGGTGCGCACGTCGAGCAGTTCCCGCTTCTCCGCGCCTTTGCCGATGACGAAAAAGACATCGACCTGCCGTATGGCCTTGACCGCCTGCATCGTCACGTGATCGGGGTCGCCCGCGCCGATGCCGACGATGTAGAGCTTGCGCATCGCCCCAGCTTGCCACGCTCGAACCGGCGGTCCACCCGCAGGCCCCGCACCTCGCGTGAACCTTCTGAACTGCGGAAACAGTCCCCCTGGCAGACACATCCGACGGCATCGTAAGCTGCAAACGTGACGACCACCGATATCGCGACCGATACGCAGTACGAGGATCTGCTTCGACTCGTCACGGAGTCCGGTACCGCGAAAGCGGACCGCACGGGCACCGGGACGCGCAGCGTATTCGGCCATCAGCTGCGCTACGACCTGTCCTCGGGTTTCCCGCTGGTCACCACCAAACGGGTGCACCTGAAATCGGTCGCCTACGAACTGCTGTGGTTCCTGCGCGGCGATTCCAACGTGAAGTGGCTGCGCGACCACGGCGTCACCATCTGGGACGAATGGGCCGACGCCGACGGCGAACTCGGTCCGGTGTACGGAGTCCAGTGGCGGTCGTGGCCGACGCCCGACGGCGCGCACATCGACCAGATCGCCCAGGTCATGCACACCCTGCGCACCGATCCGGATTCGCGGCGGATGCTGGTCTCGGCGTGGAATGTGGCCGACCTGGACAAGATGGCGCTCGCGCCTTGTCACGCGTTCTTCCAGTTCTACGTGGCCGACGGAAAGCTGTCCTGCCAGCTGTATCAACGCAGCGCCGACCTGTTCCTCGGCGTGCCGTTCAATATCGCGAGTTACGCGCTGCTCACCGCCATGGTCGCCCAGCAGGTCGATCTCGAGCCCGGCGATTTCGTGTGGACCGGCGGCGACTGCCATATCTACGACAATCACGTCGATCAGGTGGCCGAACAACTCGGCCGCGCACCGTACCCGTTCCCGAAGCTGAATCTGCGCCGGGCCCCGAGTCTTTTCGAGTACGGCTACGACGATATCGAGGTGGTCGATTACCGGCATCACCCCGCGATCAAAGCGCCGGTGGCCGTGTGAAATTCGTCGGAATCATCTGGGCGCAGGCGCACGGGGGCGTGATCGGACACCGGAATACCATTCCGTGGCGGGTGCCCGAGGATATGGCCTATTTCAAATCGGTGACGATGGGCCATCCGGTGATCATGGGCAGGCGGACCTGGGATTCGCTGCATCCGCGATTCCGTCCGCTGGCGGGTCGGCGCAATATCGTGGTGACCCGGGACCGGACGTGGGCGGCCGAGGGCGCCGAACGCGCCGGGTCGCTCGCCGAGGCGCTGGAGCGCACCGGCACGGATCCGGTGTGGATCACCGGCGGCGGCGAAATCTACAGTGCCGCTATGGAATCAGCAACCGAGTTGCGGGTCACCGAGATCGATGTCGCGGTCGACGGCGACTCGTACGCACCGGCCATCGACGCGCGCTGGCGGGCCGAGACCGAACAGGACTGGACCGCCTCGCGCACCGGGCCGAAATTCCGCATCCTGCGTTACACCCGCTGACACGCCCCCGACGGGGCAGGCCCGCGCAAACGGGTCCGCGACCAACGCCGGTCGGGCATACTCGACGCATATCGGCCGGTGACCCAGCCCCGCACCGGCGGATGTGATCCGAAAGGCGATCAATGGACAAGAAATCGCTGACCGCGGTCGCTCGGCAACAGCTGAAATTGGCCGCGACCGCCACGAGCGGACGCAGTTCCCAAACTTTGTTCGGCGGACACGCGCACGCGCTCCGACAGACCGTCG
This sequence comes from Nocardia bovistercoris, assembly GCF_015674855.1. Taxonomy (GTDB): domain Bacteria; phylum Actinomycetota; class Actinomycetes; order Mycobacteriales; family Mycobacteriaceae; genus Nocardia; species Nocardia bovistercoris. The sequence continues at coordinate 839,261 of NZ_JADMLG010000002.1, forward strand.
TCGGCCTGTCGGCCGGGCAGAGTCTGGCCGAACACGACAACGCAGGCGATGCGACGCTGCTGGTGATCAGCGGCACACTGACCCTGATCAGCGGCACCAACGAATGGAAGGGTTCGGCGGGTGACCTACTCGTCGTCCCCAAGGCGCGCCACAGCGTGAAAGCCATCGATGACGTGGCATTTCTGCTGACCGTCGCGAAATAGCCCGAATCGCGCCGGGCCCGCCGCCCCGACATCGACACGCGGCGGCGTGCGCTCGGCGCGCCGGACAACCTCTAGGCTGTCGATCATGGGTGAGCCGCAGCCGATCCTCGAACCGCTCACGCCCGCCGCGATCTTCCTCGTCGCCACCATCGACGAGGGTGGGGAGCAGACGGTGCGCGACCTGCTCGCCGATCTTCCCGGCCTGCGGCGTTCGGTCGGATTCCGGATGCCAGGCGCCGGACTCGTGTGCAACACCTCGATCGGCAGCGCGGCCTGGGATCGGCTGTTCGGCGGACCTCGCCCGGCCGAACTGCACGTGCTGCCCGAATTCGTCGGCGCGCACCATCGGGCACCGTCGACGCCCGGTGATCTGCTGTTCCACATCAAGTCCGAATTCCAGGACATCTGTTTCGAATTGGCGATGACCATCGGCGACCGGCTCGCGGGCGCGGTGACGATCGTCGACCAGACCGTCGGCTTCCGGTACTTCGAGCAGCGCGACCTGCTCGGCTTCGTCGACGGCACCGAGAATCCGGAGGGCGCGGCGGCGGCGTCGGCGGCGCTCATCGGCGACGAGGACCCGGAATTCGCGGGCGGGAGTTATGTCATCGTGCAGAAGTACCTGCACACGATGGCACGGTGGCGGGCGCTGTCGGTCGAGGAGCAGGAAAAGGTCATCGGCCGCACCAAACTCGACGATTACGAACTCTCCGACGAAGACAAGCCCGCCGACTCCCACGTCGCGGTGAACACCGTCGTGGACGCGGACGGCGACGAACGCCGGATCGTGCGCGCCAACATGCCGTTCGGCAGTGTGCGCGACAGCGAGTACGGCACCTACTACATCGCGTACGCGGCCACACCGAGCGTGACCGAGACCATGCTCTCGCGCATGTTCGAGGGGACCGAGGACGCCGCCTACGACCGCATCCTCGACTTCTCCATCGCGGTCACCGGCACCCTGTTCTTCACACCGCCCGTCGACTTCTTCGACGACCTTCCCGAGGCGCCGAGCGCGGCGGCGGTCACGGACGCCGCGTCCGCGGACCCGGTCGGTGGCGTTTCCTCCGACCCGGTCGGCAGCGTTGATCCCGACCCGGTCGGCAGCGGGTCACTCGGCATCGGCACCCTGAAAAGGAGTAGGCAATGAACAACCTCTATCGCGAGCTAGCTCCGATCACCGAGGAAGCCTGGGCGGCGATCGAGGAGGAGGCGACCCGCACCTTCAAGCGGCATATCGCGGGCCGTCGTGTGGTCGATCTCTCGGGGCCGCACGGCACCGATTACTCCGCCGTCGGCCTCGGCCGCACCGAGCCCATCGCCGCGCCCGACCAGGGCGTGCAGGCCAGGCAGCGCGCGGTCGCGCCGCTGGTGGAACTGCGGGTGCCGTTCTCGCTGTCGCGCGAGGAACTCGACAATGTGGAGCGCGGGGCGAAGGACACCGATCTGGACGCGGTCAAGGACGCCGCGCGCAAGATCGCCTTCGCCGAGGACCGGGCGATCTTCGAGGGCTACGCGGCGGCGGGCATCACCGGGGTGCGGGCGAGTTCGTCGAACGCGCCGATCACGGTGCCCTCCGATCCGAAGCTGGTGCCGGAGGCCGTCACCCAGGCGCTGTCGGCGCTGCGGCTCGCGGGTGTGGACGGGCCGTATTCGGTGCTGCTCAGCGCCGATCTCTACACCGCGGTCAGCGAGACCTCCGATCACGGACACCCGATCCGCACCCATATCGAGCGGTTGATCCCGGACGGCGAGATCATCTGGGCGCCCGCCATCGACGGCGCGTTCGTGCTCACCACCCGTGGCGGCGACTTCGACCTGCAGATCGGGCAGGACGTGTCCATCGGGTACCTCGCGCACAATGCCGATACCGTCGACCTGTACTTCCAGCAGAGCCTGCAATTCCTGGTCTACACGGCGGAGGCCGCGGTCGCGCTGCGGGCCTGATCGAGTCCGCGCGGGTACGCGGTACGGTGAGTCCGCGATACACGGGAGGCGTAATGACCATGGTGCGCGCGGGTGTGGTGCCCGTCGGGCGGGCGGCGCTGTACGGCGGGATCGGGGTCGCGGTCACGGCCGCGGTGTGCGCCGCGGTCACGGTGGGCTTCGGGATGAACCGGATCGTCACCGGGCTGCTCGCCGGTGCGGTCGCGGGGGTCGCGGTGCTGGTCGCGCTGTTCGGGCGCGACGCCGTCGTGCTCACCGACGGCGCGATCTACCGGCGTACCCCGTGGTCGGAGGCCAGCATCGACTGGGAGCGCGTGGTCGCGGGGCGGTTCGCGCTCGACGATCGCGCGCGCTGGTCGCTGGCGCTCGACCTGTCCGGCGGTGACGAGCGGCACGGCGAGTTGGTGCTGCTGTCCATCCCGCCGGTGCTCGGACCTGTTACGGGCGCCTATGACCTGCGCAAACGCGAGCAGGTGCATGAAATACGGGAGATCCTGCGGCGCAAGCGAGTTCCGATCACGGTGTTGCCGGAGATCGCGGGCGCGCTGAGCGCGCACTGGCGGATCGCGCCGCCGACCCGCTGACGCCGCGCCGCGACTGCCCGCCGATCGCGGGGGACGGATGACGCGCGGCGCGGTGTTCATATACGTTGGCATCTGTGTCGATGATGAAGGGCGCCAATGTGCCGGTGCCGATGTCCGCGGTCCGCATCGAACTGGGGTGGCAATCCGGGCCGGGAGTCCCCGATGCGGATGCCTCTGCCCTGTTGCTCGTCGGCGGCAAGGTCAGATCCGACGCCGACTTCGTTTTCTACAACCAGCCGCAACATCCGTCCGGTGCGGTGCGCCACGAGGGCAAGCAGCAGGGCCCGACGGTCCTGGATACCCTTTCGGTGAATCTCGCCGCCGTTGAGCCGCAGATCGAGACGGTGGTCATCGCGGCCTCGTCGGATGGCGGCACCTTCGGCCAGTTCCACGGCCTATACGTGCGCGTACTCGACGCGGGCAACGGCGCCGAGGTGGCGCGGTTCGACACCACGGGCGGCAGTGAGACAGCCTTCGTCCTCGGCGAGTTGTACCGCCGTCAGGGCGCGTGGAAGTTCCGCGCGGTCGGTCAGGGTTATGCCTCGGGTCTGGGTGGATTGGCCACCGATTTCGGCATCTCCGTCGACGACGCCCCCGCCGCGGCGCCTCAGCAGCAGCAGTTCACGCCGCCACCTGCCCAGCAGCAGTACGCGCCGCCGCCACCGCAACAGCAGTACGCGCCGCCCCCGCCGCAACAGCAGTACGCGCCTCCGCCACCTCAGCAGCAGTACGCGCCACTGCCGCCCCAGCAGTACGCGCCGCCGCAGCAGGATCCGTACGCGCAGCAGCCGCAGCAGTACGCGCCTCCGCCGCCGCCCCAGCAGCAGTACGCGCCACCGCCCCCGCCGCAACAGCAGCCTTACGGGCAGCCGCAAGCGGGCGGCGCGCCGGTGAACCTGAGCAAGATCTCGCTCACCAAGGAAGCTCCGGCGGTGTCGCTCACCAAGCAAGGTGCGACCGGCGGCACCATGCGGGTGAACCTGAACTGGACCACACCGCAGTCCAATCGTGGCGGCGGGTTGTTCGGCAGGCGGCGCGGCGGTGGCGGCGGCCTCGATCTCGACCTGAGCTGCTTCTTCGAACTGGCCGACGGGCGCATCGGTTCGGTGCGCGCGCTCGACCGCTCCTTCGGCGATCTGCATCAGCCGCCGTTCATCCGGCTCGACCAGGACGACCGCACCGGCGCCAGCGCCACCGGCGAGAACCTGGACATCAACCTGGATTTCACCGCCCACTTCCGCCGCATCCTGGTGTTCACCTCGATCTACGAGGGCGCCAACGACTTCCGGGGCGTGCACGCCACCGTCACGCTGTATCCGCTGAACTCGCCGCCGATCGAGATGACCCTCGACGGCTGCATGGACGATTCCCGCGACGCGGTGCTCGCCCATATCGAGAACATCAACGGTGAACTCGTCGTCCGCCGCGACGGCACCTTCATCCGCCCGCCCGCAGGACGCCCCGGCGCCGGTGTCATGGAGATCGCGCAGCGCTACAACTGGGACTTCGGTTTCAAGGCCGGTCGCGGCAAGGGCTGACGGGCGCTCAACCGAGCGGGAGCGGTGCGGCGAGTCGATCGAGCAGATCGCCCGCCGCGCCGCGGACCTCGTCGAGGTCGCCGGTCCAGCCGAGCATGCGCAGGGTGCTGTCGGGGATGGTCCGCTCGGCGTATTCGGGGGCGCCGCCGCCCGCGTCGGATCGGATGCTGATCACCGTCTCCACCAGGCGGAACGGCAGCATCTGAGCGCCGGGCACGCCGTCCTCCCCCGCGGCCGCCACCGTGTCGGCGGCCAGGCGCTCGTAGTGTTCGCGCAGTTCGTCGCGGCGCAGCCGGAAGGGCGCGAAGCGTTCGGTGCGCACCTCGGGCAGCAGGTAGAGAGCGCCGAGATTCCAACGCGCGGCGCATAATTGACGTACGTCGAACCGGGCGAGGGCGTAGAGCCTGATGTGCGCGGGCTCTTCGATTTCGCGCAGTCGCTCGGCGAGTTCCAGTGGCGCGGCGATGGTTTCGGACAGCAGCGCGTCGAGGATGTCGTCCTTGGCGCCGAAGTGGTGGTACAGCGACGCCTGTCTGATGCCGACGGCGTCGGCCACCGCGCGGGTCGAGGTGTTGGCGTAGCCGTTGGTGGTGAACAGTTCGCCCGCAGCGTCGAGGATCTCCGCGCGGGGTGTGCGCCCGCGCCGGGTTCGCTGTTCAAGACGGGGACGGCCCGGGCCCGGATTTGCCACGTCCCCCATTGTTCCATCGCGCCAGCGGACTCCGTCGGAGAGGTTTCTGTCACTTGATAGAAATCGAGGCAACGCAGAAGTTACCGGCGTTGCCACAAGCGATACACGCAGGTCACCGAATCCGCGATCGACAACGCAAAACTGTCATTCGATAGGTATTGGCCGCTCGCCGAAGGACCCGCCCATGGCCACGACAGTTTCCCCGACCGCACAACCCGAACTCAGCCGCGACAGCGCCGACCTGGAAAGCTTCGGCTACCAGCCGGTCCTACACCGCAAACTCGGCCGCTACGCCTCGTTCGCGGCGGGTTTCTCGTTCGTCTCCATCCTCACCACGATCTTCCAGTTCTTCGGACTCGGCTACTCCTTCGGCGGCGCCGCGTTCTTCTGGACCTGGCCGATCGTGTTCGCGGGCCAGTTGCTGGTCGCGCTGAACTTCGCCGAACTGGCCGCCCGCTACCCCATCTCGGGTTGTATCTACCAGTGGTCGCGGCGACTCGGCGGCGAACTGGTCGGCTGGTTCGCGGGCTGGATGATGGTGATCGCGCAGATCGTGACCGCCGCGGCCGCCGCCATCGCACTGCAGGTGGTGCTGCCATCGATCTGGAGCGGCTTCCAGATCATCGGCGAGGACAGCGCGCTCACCTCCTCCTCCGGCGCCAGCAACGCGGTACTGCTCGGCAGCATCCTGCTCGTGATCACCACCGCCATCAACGTGATCGGCATCGACCTGATGGCGCGGATCAACTCGATCGGCGTCACCGTCGAGATCATCGGCGTCGCGGCGATCGTCGCGCTGTTCTTCGTCAACACCGAACGCGGACCCGGCGTGGTGTTCCAGACCGAACACGCCGCGCCAGGTCCCTACTGGTCGGCCTTCCTCATCTCCGGGCTCATGGCCGCCTACGTGATGGTCGGATTCGACTCCGCCGGTGAGCTTTCCGAGGAGACCAAGAATCCGCGCCGGGTCGCGCCGCGCACCATCCTCACCGCGCTGTCGGTGTCGGCGCTCGGCGGCGGGCTCATGCTGCTCGGTGCGCTCATGGCGGCGCCGAGCCTGGACGACGGATCGCTGGCCACCGAGGGACTGGCCTACGTGCTGACCGCCAAACTCGACAGCGCGCCGGGAAAGGTGCTGCTCGGCTGCGTCGCGGTCGCCATCGTGGTGTGCACGCTCGCGATCCAGACCGCGGGCTCGCGACTGATGTTCTCGATGGCGCGCGACGGCAAACTGCCCTTCGCCGCCCGGCTCGCCGCCGTGCACCCGCGCTACGGCACTCCCGCGCTGCCCGCCATCGTGATCGGCGTCCTCGGCATCGGGCTGCTCGTGCTCAACCTCGGCAATGCCGCGATCTTCGCGACACTGGCCAGTGTCTGCATCGTCACGCTGTATCTGGCGTACCTGCTGGTCACAGTGCCGCTGCTGATCCGACGGGTCAAGGGCTGGGACGAGGAGCGCGACCCGTCGCTGTTCTCGTTGGGCCGCCTCGGAATTCCGATCAACGCGGTGGCCGTGCTGTGGGGTGTCGCGATGGTGGTCAACCTGGCCTGGCCGCGCGCCGAGGTCTACATCCCCAACGGCGGCGGCTGGTGGATGCAGTGGGCCGCACCGCTGTTCGTGCTCGTGGTGATCGCCGTCGGGCTGGTGGTGCACCGAACGGTGGTCGCGCCGCGTGCCGCCGAGACTCCGGAACCCGCGGTCGCCCCCGCGTGATCCGGCGCCCGTGGGGGCGGGCACGGGACCCGCTCGCCCCCACGTGGAACCTACTCGGGCGCCAGGTCCGACGCGGGCGCCCACGCCTTCAGCGCACGCACCGCCGCGCAAAGGAGAGGCCGATGACCTGCCAGGACACTGCATACGCCGACAGCGCGGCGACACACTCGCCACGCACGCGGCGCCGCACCCCACGACTCGCGCACAGCCTCGACCGCACAGCCGAATTCAGCCCGAACCACGCGGGACGTACGCAAAGGAGCTTTCGATGACCCGCCAGAACACCGCGTCCACCGATGGCGCTCGCGCCCACGCCAGAGCGCAGGCCGCCGACGCGACCATCGCGCGGCCGATCATGCCCGACGATGTCGCTGCCTCGGAAATCACCCTGGCGCAGCGCATCCCGTCGGGAGGATATGCCTGCTTCGTACTCGGACGTGGGACAAGGGTGCGGTTCGGTGATCCGGACGGTGCGGCCTGCGCCCATCTGCTGTTGCTGCGGGCCGAAGCGCCCTGGGAGCGGTTGAATGTCGCCGACACCGTGAAAGTGCCTTGGCAGGCGTATCTTTCGGCCGGACATCCGCTGCTGTCCGATCAGGGGCGGGTGCTGGCCACCGTACTGGCCGACAGTTCGGGGCAGCACGACACCCTGTGCGGGCCGTCCGACGCGGCGCGTGCGCTGTTGCGGATGGCGGGTGCGAAACAGGGGCTCGAGCCGCGGGATATCGGGCCATCGGTGTCGTTGTTCCGCGGTGTTCGTGTCGAATCCGACGGTGCGCTCACGCCCACCGGGGGCAGCGGCGCGGGGGCGGCGGTCGATCTGGTGGTGCATCTGCCCGTGGTGGTGCTCGTCGCCAATGCTTCGCATCCGCTGGACGCGCGGGTCACCACCGATCTCGACGTCGTCGCCTGGTCCGCCCCCGACGATCTCGCCGTCCGCACCGACGCGGACCCGGAATACCAACGGGCCGTGGAGAACACCGAAGCGGCGTGGCTCGCCGCGCGCAACCAGGAGGTATCGGCATGACCGCGCCCGCGATCCGCACCGTCGTACTCGACGAGACCGTTCCCGCCCGCGCCCCATGGTCGACCGTGGTGCGCGCCGGTGATCAACTCGAAATCATCGACCTGCACGGCAATCAGGCGGTGGACTGTCTGCTGTACTCGGCCGCCGACCACACCGAACGCTACAGCGCTCAGGCGACCGTGACCGCGCAGCGCAATATCTTCCTCACCACCGGCAGTGTGCTGCGCACCGACAGCGGCGGCGCGCTCATGACGGTGGTCGCCGACGAGGTCGGCAACCACGACACCATCGCGGGCGCGTGCTCGCAGGAATCCAACACCCTGCGCTACGGCCACCACACCCGCCATCAGCACGCGTGCGTGGAGAACTTCCTCGCCGAAGCCATGAAATGGGGGTTGGGCAAACGGGATCTGGTGTCGAATATCAACTGGTTCATGAACGTTCCGGTGGAGGCGGACGGCACCCTCGGCATCGTGGACGGGTTGTCCGCGCCCGGGAAGAAGGTCACCTTGCGAGCGGAGATCGACACGCTGGTCCTGGTGTCGAACTGCCCGCAGATCAACAACCCCTGCAACGGATTCGATCCGACGCCGGTGCGAATGGTGGTGTCGCGATGACCGTCGCCGAACTGTCGACATCCTCCGAAGGTGTGGCCGGCGAATCCCGCTATACCGCTGCGCAATCCGTGCGCGTCGAGTCCGCAGAGACCGGGAGCGTTCCGACGACGGTCCACCCTGCCGAGGTCGACTGTGCCTCCGGAGTTGTCACGGCTGCGCCCGCGTCGGTCGAATGCATCCCTGCCGAGCGGGATTCCGCCGCGACAGGTGAGGCGTCGCGGCACGCGGGCTACGTCGAGGTCGTGCGGCCGGGAATGCTGACCACCGTGCAGGATTGGCCTGGACGCGTCGGCTACTGGCATGTCGGGGTGCCACCGTCGGGACCTATGGACGACCTGTCGTTCCGGCTCGGCAATCGGTCGCTCGGCAACGACGAGGGCGCGGCCGGGCTGGAATGCACGCTCGGCGGGCCCGCGCTCACCTTCTCCGAGTCGACCCGCGTCTGTGTCACCGGCGCGCCCGCGCGGGTCAGCGTGGAGGGGAAACCTGTGCGCATGTGGCGGACGGTACTGGTGCCCGCGGGCGGCGTACTCGAGGTCGGAGCGGTGACAGGTCCGGGTATGCGCACCTACATCCTGGTCGAGGGCGGCATCTGTCTCCCCGAATATCTGGGCAGCACGGCGACTTTCACTCTCGGCAAGTTCGGCGGCGGTGCGGGCGCCGTCCTGCGGGCGGGCGAACGGCTCCCGTTGGGCGCACCCGGCGGGAACGGCGTCAGCGGGGTGCCGATGGAGGATCAGCCGGTGCTCACCCACCGCTGGGAACTGGCCGTCACCGAAGGACCGCACGGCGCACCGGAATTCTTCACCCGCGCCGATATCGACACCGTGCTCGGCACCGACTACACCGTGCATTTCAACTCCGACCGCACCGGTGTGCGCCTCGTCGGCCCCAAACCCGAATGGGCCAGATCCGACGGCGGCGAGGCCGGACTGCACCCGTCGAATATCCACGACACGCCCTATTCCGTCGGCGCGCTGGATTTCACGGGCGATACGCCGATCCTGCTCGGTCCGGACGGGCCGAGTCTCGGCGGCTTCGTGTGCCCGGTGACGGTGGTGGCCGCCGAGCGCTGGAAACTCGGTCAGCTCGCGCCCGGCGACACCGTGCGGTTCGTGCCCATTCGCGCCGACCGCGCCGCCTCGCCGCGGGAACTCGGGCAGGCGCGGCGTGCGGCATGGCCTTCGGTGCTTTCCACCGGCGGCGACGGCGACGACGGCGTGCTGCGGCGCGCCGACGTGGACGACGAGATCGGCGTCACCTATCGTCGCCAGGGCGATGACGGCGTCCTCGTCGAATACGGCGCCATGACCCTCGACCTCGGTCTGCGCGCGCGTGTGCACGCCCTGCACCGGCGCCTGCTCACCGAAGCCGTGCCGGGCGTGACGGAGCTGACCCCCGGTGTGCGATCCCTCCAGATCCGAGTGGACCGGCACATCCTGCCGGTGCCGCGCCTGCTCGATCTGCTCGCCGAAGCCGAGGCGGTGTTGCCCGCCGCCGCGGATCTGGTGGTGCCGAGCCGCACCGTGCATCTGCCGCTGTCCTGGGACGATCCGTCCACCCGCGAGGCCATCACCCGCTATATGCACGGGGTGCGGGCCGATGCTCCGTGGTGCCCGTGGAATATCGAGTTCATCCGCCGCATGAATGGGCTCGGCTCCGTCGATGACGTCTACGACACCGTGTTCGGGGCGGAGTACCTGGTACTCGGCCTCGGTGACGTGTACCTCGGCGCGCCGGTGGCCACTCCGATCGATCCGCGCCACCGCCTGGTCACCACCAAGTACAACCCGGCGAGGACGTGGACGCCGGAGAACGCGGTCGGCATCGGCGGCGCGTATCTGTGCGTGTACGGAATGGAAGGGCCGGGCGGATACCAGTTCGTCGGGCGGACCACGCAGGTGTGGAATCACCGTGCGACCGAAAGTCCATGGCTGTTGCGCTATTTCGATCGGATACGCTGGTATCCCGTCGAGGCCGACGAACTGCTCGACATGCGTGCCGATTTCGCCGCGGGCGCGGTGGAGGTGCGGGCCGAGGACGGCGAGTTCCGGCTCGCCGACTACCGTCGCTTCCTCGACGAGAACCATTCCGCCATCGAGGAATTCCGCACCGTGCAGGCCCGGGCGTTCGCCGCCGAGCGCGAATCGTGGCGGATGGCGGGCGAATTGAGCGACTGATCAGCGCAGGTCGCGGAAGAACGCGCGGATGTCGGTGGTGAGCAGTTCCGGCTCTTCGAGTGCGGCGAAATGTCCGCCGCGATCGGCGTCGGTCCAGCGGACGATGGTGTTGGACCGCTCGTCGTAGCGTCGGATGGCGACATCGTGGGCCAGCGCGAGCACCCCGGTCGGCACCCCCGAATCCTGTGGCACGGCGCCCCAATCGCCCGGCTGCGCGTAGCCGACGTAGGCCGCGGTGCCGGGGGTGGCGTCGAGCCAGTACAGCATCGCGTTGGTGAGCAGCCGGTCGCGGTCGATGATCTTGTCCGGAGTGACGGGACGCGGATGGGTCCATTCGCGGAATTTGTCCATGATCCAAGCCAGTTGCCCGACCGGTGAATCCGTCAGACCGTAGGCCAAGGTCTGCGGGCGGGTGGACTGGATGGCGATATAGCCGAACTCCTCGTTCATGAACGCTTCGATCCGGCGGACACTGTCCTTCTCGCGATCGGTCATGGTCGCGAGTTCGGCCTCCGGCACCGGGACCTGCGGAAAAGTGGTGCCGCCGTTGACATGTACGCCGATCACCCGATCCGGTGCGGCGCGGCCGACCTCGGGACTCACCGCCGCGCCGATGTCGCCGCCCTGCGCGCCGAAGCGTTCGTAGCCGAGCCGGGTCATCAGCTCCACCCAGGCCGCCGCGATCCGCGAAGTCGTCCAGCCCGCCTCGGCGACGGGACCGGAGAAACCGAATCCGGGCAGGGACGGGATGACCAGGTGGAAGGCGTCACGCGGGTCGCCGCCGTGCGCGCGTGGGTCGGTCAGCGGGCCGATGATGTCGAGGAATTCCACCACCGAACCCGGCCAGCCGTGGGTGAGCAGCAGCGGCATCGCGCCGGGTTCGGGTGAGCGGACGTGCAGGAAATGGATGCGCTGGCCGTCGATCTCGGTGGTGAACTGGTTGTGCGCGTTGAGTTCGGTTTCCGCTGCGCGCCAGTTGTATTCGGTTCGCCAGTACTCGACCATGTCGCGCAGCCATGCGGTGGGCACGCCGGTATCCCAGTCGTCGCCGGGCAGCGGGGCGGGCCAGCGGGTCTTGTCGAGCCGTTCGCGCAGGTCGTCGAGGTCGCGCTGCGGGATTTCGATGCGGAATCGCTGGATGTCGTTGCTCATGGGATCAGCGTAGGAAGCAGTTAGGACAGGTCCTGCCCTAACTCGCGGGCAGAATGGATTCATGTTGGAAACCTCAGCGCGGTTGCTGCGGCTGCTGTCGCTGCTACAGACGCCGCGGTCATGGACCGGGGCCGAATTGGCCGAACGGCTCGAGGTCGACGTCCGCACCGTGCGCCGCGACGTCGACAAACTGCGCACCCTCGGCTATCCGGTCGAGGCCAGTTCCGGGGTCGCCGGATACCGGCTCGGCGCGGGCGCCGAACTGCCGCCGCTGCTGCTCGAGGACGAGGAAGCGGTCGCGGTGGCGGTCGGATTGCGCACCGCGGCGGGCGGCACCATCGCCGGTATCGAGGACAGTTCGCTGCGCGCGCTCACCAAACTCGAACAGGTGCTGCCATCCCGGCTGCGGCACCGCGTGAACCTACTGCATTCGGTGACCGTCGCGGTACCCGCCGCACCCGCCACCGTCGATCCCGACACCCTCACCGCCATCGCGGGCGCCATCCGCGATAACCACCGCTTGCGCTTCGACTACCGCACGCACACCGGCGTCGACGCCGTGCGCACCACCGAACCGCATCGCCTCGTACACACCGGACGGCGCTGGTACCTACTCGGATGGGATGTGGACCGCGCGGACTGGCGGACCTACCGTGTCGATCGGATGCACCCACGCGTACCGACCGGTCCGCGGTTCACACCGCGCGAGGCGCCGTCCGATATCGCCGATTACGTCGGGCGCGGGGTGACGACCTCCCCCTACCGGTACGCGGCGCGCGTCACGCTGCTGGTGCCCGCCGAGGTCGCGGCCGATCGCATCGCGCCGACGGTCGGTGTGGTCGAGCCCATCGACGAGCGGAGCTGTCTGCTGACCACCGGCGCGAATTCGGTCGACGAACTCGCGTTCTACCTCGGCGCGTACGGATTTCCGTTCCGCGTGCACGAGCCGCCCGAACTCGTCGCGCGCATCGGGGAAATCGCCGACATGCTCCGCGCGGCCGTGGACTGAAGAAGTCGCGACGCGGATCGTTCACTCGTCCTGCTGCGCGACCCGAGTCCGTTCGAATCGCGGGTCGAGCCCGCGCAGCAGAATCCGCACCCCGCCGCTGAACTCCTCGGCGGGCGAGACCTCCCGCGCCTGGCTCGCGGTCTGGACCAGCAGCGGATACTCATGCGGTGAAAGCCGCGCCATGGCTTCGGTACCGGGTCCGCGCAGCGAGGCATGGTGTTCGTTCTGGAGGAATCCGAGTAGGAATCCGATGATGGCGCGCTGGGCGATGACTCGGTCGCGGCCGTCGAAGCCCGCATCGGTGAGGACCGCGAGGGTGGCCTCGATGTAGCGCAGGGTCGCCGTTGCGGACTGGCGGTGGCGCAGGAACAGCGGCACGGTCTCGGGGTGGGCGGACACCGCGTCGCGCATGCGGTGCATGAGCAAGTCGATGCGGGCGCGCCAGTCGGTGTCCGGCGGCAGGGTGAGGTCGACACCTTCCAGGACTCGGTCGACCACGAGGATTTCCAGGTGGTCGCGGTCGGTGACGTAGCGGTAGAGGGCCATGGTCGCGACCCGCAGTTCCTTGGCGACCGCGCGCATGGTCAGGGCGGGTAGGCCGTCCCGGTCTATCACCGCGATGGCGGCCGCGGCGAGGTCGGCGGTGGTCAGCGAGCGAGGGCGGGGCACGGGTTGACAGCGTACAAGGTACACGCATACTTGACGTAGGAGTACGTCGTACACCTACGAGAGGAAGCGCCATGCCACTGCCGAGCCATCTGCCACCCCGGACCCTGACCACGATCGCCGAAGTCGAAATACCCATCCCCGATCCCGACCGCCTCGTGCACCTGCAATTCCGCCGATTCGCCGGGTGCCCCGTGTGCGCGCTGCATCTGCGCTCGTTCGTACACAGGCACGACGAGATCGTCGCCACCGGAATCCGCGAAGTCGTCGTATTCCATTCCCACGCCGCGGAATTACGGAAGTACAGCGCCGAATTCCCGCTCGACTTCGTCGCCGACCCCACACGAGCGCTCTACCGGGAATTCGGGGTCGAATACGGACCACGCGCGCTCCTCGATCCACGCGCGTGGCCTGCCATCATCCGATCCGTATGGGCGGAGTTGCGGGCGAGTCGACGGCCCGGTTACCACGCTCCCCCTCGTAGCGCCGAAGGCGGCCGCCTCGGGCTGCCCGCGGACTTCCTGATAGCTCCCGATGGGCGCGTACTCGCCTCGAAACACGGTCGGCACGCGGACGACCAGTGGTCGGTCGACGAACTCCTGAGGTCCGCGCAGGTCACCGGCACTCCGCCACAGGTCGGCCGCGGCTGAGTGAAACCACCTGATCGCGGTATCCGACACTGCCCCTGGTAATTTCCTCGTGCCGTGTCGGGGATTTATTGCACGGCAGGGGAACTCACACCGAGGGTCTATGTTGGCCGACCAGACCTCGCGCCGACGACTTTGCAGACCCACGAACGCAACATCGAGCTGGTCAGTTGCCGCGGATCGGGACGGGAGGAGATGGACCCGCAGTGACGAACCAGACTGCGGTAGTTCATGATCGAGCAATGCCGCCGTCTCTCGATCGCATGATCTACGTCGACGACTCCGGTCATCCCCAATCCGGGCTGGCTGTCTACGGATGGATCGAGTTCCGCCCTGACCAATGGCGATCGGTGCTGCGAACATGGCTCGACACTCGCAAAGCGCTCTGGCGAGAGTTCAAGGTACCGGTCACCAAAGAACTGCATACCACCGAATACGTGAACGGTCGCGGCAGGATCTCCAAGAGCATCCCGGAGCGACATATCCACGATGGCCACGAATACTGGAAGGACTTCGGTCGAGAGGTGGCGCACGATTGCCTGGAGACGCTCCGATGCGTTGAGGGGCTGATCGTCGGTTCGGTGTACCGCAGGGGGCAACCGCAGGACTTCGCGTCGACCAAAAGGGAGCTCTACGCCGATCTCGTCACGCGCTTCGAACGGGAACTGGAGGCAGGCGACTCACTCGGCCTGATCTTCATGGATGGTGACGGCAGCGACAGCTCGTTCCGAACGACTCATCGCGGGCTCGCGTTGGCCCAGCGGCGGATGATCGAAGACGCCATCCACATCGATTCATCCGGCTCACAGCTGATACAGATGGCTGATCTCGTCGCATGGTCGGCCGCCGCCGCGATCGATCGGCATCCGAAGAACGAGTTCGCCGCTCAGTGGTACAGCAAATACATGTCTGAACGTGATCCCCTGCGCGAGCCTCAGGAAATGTAGGCATCCCCGGAAACAGCTAGACCCCCTTATCCACAGGTGTGGGGGGGTCTGCTCCATCATGTTAGCACCTTCTCTGCCCTATGGAAGAAGAGGTGGGTCACTGTCCCGATTTCGATCGCGGCCATCCGACAGCTGACGCGAGGTTGCGGCCTTGCGGGTGAGGTGGTTGCGTTCGGGGATGTTGTCGGCCTGTGCGGCGGCCTCGACGTAGAGGCGCGCGGCCTCGGCGTGATCGCCCGCGCGTTCGTGCAGGTAGGCGGCTGACGCGGTGTAGCGCGGGAGGTCAGGAGGGAGTTCGGCGAGGGCGGCGAGTCCGGCGCGGGGGCCGTCCGCCTCGCCGACGGCGACCGCGCGGTTGAGGCGCGCGATCGGGCTGTCGGTGAGACCGACGAGTTCGTCGTACCACTCGACGATCTGCACCCAGTCGGTTTCCTCCGCCGTGCGAGCGTCGGCGTGCAGGGCCGCGACGGCCGCTTGGGCCTGGTATTCGCCGAGGCGGTCGCGGGCCAGCGCGGCTTGCAGGATGTCGATACCCTCGGCGATCAGGTCGTGGCGCCACAGGGCGCGATCCTGTTCGGCCAGCGGCACGAGGCTGCCGTCGGCGCGGGTGCGGGCGGCGCGTCTGGCGTGGTGGAGCAGGAACAGCGCGAGCAGTCCCGCGACCTCGGGGTCATCGGTGCTCGCCGCGAGTTGCCTGGTCAGCCGGATCGCCTCGGCGGCCAGGTCGACGTCACCGCTGTAGCCTTCGTTGAAGACCAGATACAGCACGCGCAGCACGGTGCGCGGATCACCTGGACGGTCGAGCCGCACCTCGCCGACGGTGCGTTTGGCTCGGCTGATCCGTTGCGCCATAGTCGATTCGGGTACCAGGTAGGCGCGCGCGATCTGGCGGGTGGTGAGGCCGCCGACGGCGCGCAGGGTGAGTGCGACCGCGGAGGCGGGGGTGAGATCCGGGTGCGCGCACAGGAAATACAGCTGAAGCGTCTCGTCGACGGACGCGGCCGGGCCGGGTTCCGGCTCGTCGGACACGCGGAGTTCGCGGCGGCGGCGCGCGACATCGGAGCGCGTGAGGTCGAGGAATCGCCGCCACGCCGTGGTGATCAACCAGCCTTTGGGGTCATCGGGGCGACGGTCCTGCCACGTCTCGACGGCACGCAGCAACGCGTCCTGCACGGCGTCCTCGGCGGTCGCGAAATCCGCCCCGCGGTGGACGAGGGCGGCAAGCACGCCGGGAATCATTTCCCGCAGCCGCGTCTCGTCCACCGCGTCGGCGTCCGTCATTCGGTGACGGTCGGGGCGTGGGTCAGGAACGGTCGCAGTTCGAGCCATTCGTGGATCGGGTCGCCCCCGGCTCCCGGCGCCGCCGACAACTCCCCCGCCAGTTCGAGCGCGCGCTCGTAGGAGTCGACGTCGATGATCATCCAGCCCGCGATCAGATCCTTCGTCTCCGCGAACGGGCCATCCGTGACCGGCGGCTTACCCGCACCATCGGACCGCACCCACGTCCCACCCGGCGCGAGCGCCTGACTGCTCACGTACTCCCCACTCCCCTCCAACCGCGCCGCGAAATCGTTCATGTACTGAACATGCGCCTCGATCTCCTCGGGCGTCCACCGATCCATCGGCACATCGTTCACCGACGCGGGCGCACCACGGTAATGCTTGAGCAGCAGATACTTCGCCATCTCGTCCTCCTTGTCTCCAGCGCCCCAGCGGCGCTTCACCCAGGAAACGGAATCACACCCGCATTCTCGACATCCCCACCCGAAGTTTTCCGCACTTTCTTTTCATGAGCGTGCGAGACCGAACGCTGGACGGCAAGAGTCGATGACCTCCACGCACGGGTATCCACGATGGTATCCTTGGTAGGTATCCTGCTCGTATCTATGATCGGGATATGCTCCGCAACCGGGAAGGTGAGAAGCATGGCCGCCACAATGTCCTCGATGAAGGTCGAGCAATCGGTGCGCGAGCGGGTGAGTGCGCTGGCGCAGTCGGAGGGCCGCACCGTCTCCCAAACCATCGCGCACCTACTGGACGAGCACGACCGCCGAATGCGCTTCGCCGCCGTCGCGGCAGCGTACGCCGAAATGGACGACGACTACGTCACCGAGGCCGCCGCCTGGGACGACACGCTCGAGGACGGCCTGGACGACGAGCGGTGAGCGCCTCGTACCAGCCGGGTGACGTTGTCTGGATACAACTTTCGCCCACGAGAGGGCGCGAACAGGACGGCCGACGCCCCGCGGTCGTGATCTCCACCGCGGACTACCTCCGCAACGTCCGAGGTCTGGTCGTAGTCGTCCCGGTGACGACGACGGATCGCGGTTGGCCCCATCACGTCCGGTTGCGTGGCGACACCGTCGGGCTGTCCGAAATCTCCTTCGCGATGACAGAACAACCGCGCACGGTGAGCACCGACAGAATCAGCCGCGTCGCAGGCACGGTGAGCAAGCAGACCCTCGCCGTAATCCGACGCTGGATAAGCGATTTCATCGTGATGGAGGACTAGCGATCGACGCGGCACGTTCACGGACCGAAGTCCGGGTTCGCCGGCGGGACAGCGGCAGGATCGGGCGTGAGAAGAAGGGCGGGCCTTCGATCGCCAGGCTAGAGCTGGTTCACGGCAGGAGGGTGGCGGGGTCGAGAGTGAGAGGGAAAGGGGCGTGGAGGGTGGCCGCTTGACCGGCGGGGACTCGGTGGGTCAGTTCGTAGGCGCCGCTGGGGCCGAGGGTGTGGGCGAACAGGACCGGGAGGGGTTCGCCTGGGAGTTGGCCGTTGAAAGGGTTGATTTCAAAACGCCAGTAGTGGGGGATTCCCGCGTCCGCGTAAAGGGTCGGCTTGACCATGCGGTCCTGCAGGGTTGTGGAGGCGGAGACCACCTCGACGGCCAGGACCACCTGGGCTACGGGTATTCCGCGCGCGTCGGGGGGCACCTCGCCTGTCAGGACGATCAAATCCGGGATGGGCTCGTCTTGGCCGATGAGGACGCCGACACCGGTCATGACTTCGTGGTCGGCGGGGACCAACGTGTACAACGTTCGGTCCAGCCAATTGACCAGCCGCTGGTGGCGCGGCTTTGGAGCGGCGTTCACAACGAGCTGACCATTCAGAACCTCGTACCGTAGTCCATCCTCGGGCATGTGATCGAGATCCGCTGCGGTCCACCGATCGGCACGACGAATCGGCATTGCCATCGGGACACCTCCAACCTCCGGGTGGGATCTCGGAAAGTCTATCGCAGCAGGAGTATCACCATCCGGCCCGATTGGAGCCGGGCCGGACGGTGGGCTATTCGACGACGATGATGCGGGTAGTCGGGTCGGCGGGGGTGGTGGGTTCGTCGGGGGCTACGAACCAGTGGGTTACCTCTCCTTCAGCCAAATCTTCGCCGATGTCGCCGGTGGGGATCACCGAGAGGGCGCCCGCGGTGGCGGTGGCGAGGAATTCCAGGAGCGCGGGGCGGCCGGTGGGGGCGACGGTGTAGGTGGTGGATTCGTAGTCGATGTCGTTGGCGTCGCGGACCTCGATGGCCAGGTCGAGCGCCTCGGATTGGGTGAGGTCGGCTCGGGCGCCATCGACCAGTTGGACGAAGGCGGTGTGGTCCTCGCCGAGTGGGCGCAGGCGGTCCGCGTAGGAGACCGGATGTGCCGCGGCGGCGGACAATTCGGCGGCGGTCGCCGGATCGGCCGGTACCAGCCAGCGCATTTCGCCGGGAACCGGGGATTCGCCGATGCCGAAGGCCGCGCCCGCGGCGAGCATGTCGTCCTCGGTGAGTCCGTGGGCGAACAGGCAGGCCGCGCCCGCTTTCTGCACGGCCCATGCGGCCACCACCGCGTCCACCGAACGCGGCAGGGTCAGTGCGACGACATCGCCGGGGCCCGCGCCGTGCGCGATGAGTACGCGCGCCAGCTGGGAGGAGCGGCGGTCGAGCACGTGGTAGGCGATCTCGTCGCCGTCGGCGAGCAGCGCGGGCGCTTCGGGATCGGCTTCGACGACCTCGGCGAGCACCTTGGCGACGGTGCGCGCTCCGACCATGGTCGGTTCCGGCGTCGTGGCGGCCGCGATTCCGGAATCGGCGAGCAGGCGGGCGCGTTCGGCCTCATCGAGGATGTCGATGTCGCGGACCAGGCCCGCCGGGTCGCCGAGCAGGGCATCGAGGACGCGCACCAGGCGGGTCGCGAGGGTCTGCACGTCTTCGGCGGTGAACCGGCTGGTCAGGTATTCGATATCGATGCCGAGGGTGGATTCGGCGGCGACTTTCAGGGTCAGCGGGTAGTGCGTGGAGTTGCCGACGTCGACCCCGGTGACCGACATGCCATCGATGGAGCTCGCGGCCTCGATCGCCTCGCGGTCGATCGGGTACGACTCGAATACGAACAGCGTGTCGAACTGGGAACCGACGCCTGCGGCCCGCTGGATGTCGGCGAGCCCGACGTAGTGGTGGTCGAGCAGGTCGGCCTGGTCGCGCTGCAAACGCTGCAACTGCGCGCCGATGGTGGCGCCGTCGTCGACGCGGACCCGCACCGGCAGGGTGTTGATGAACAGGCCGACCATCGATTCGACGCCGGACAGTTCCGCCGGGCGACCCGATACGGTCGCGCCGAACACCACGTCGGAACGTCCGGTGAGCCTGCCGAGCAGGATGCCCCACGCCGCCTGCACCAGGGTGTTGACGGTGATGCCGAGTTCGGCGCAGTGCTTGGTGAGCCGCCTGGTGCGTTCCACGTCGAGTTCGGTGACCACGCGACCGGTCTCGTACTGCTCGGCCGCGCGCGCCTGCGGGGCGAGTTCGGTGGGTTCGGTGACGCCGTCGAAGGCGTGCGCCCAGGTGCGCAGCGAATCCTGCAGGTCGCGTCCGCGCAGCCATTCGAGGAAAGTGCGGTAGGAGGCGACCTCGGGCAGCAGCGACAGTTCGCCGCGCACCGCGTACAGCACGAGCAGGTCCTGCATGAGCAGCGGCATGGACCAGCCGTCCATCAGCACGTGGTGGGTGGTGATGGCCAGATGCCAACGCTGCTCGTCGGTGCGGAACAGCGTGAACCGCACCAGCGGCGCGGCCGACATGTCGAAACGGTTCGCCACGTCTGCGGCCAGTCGCTCGCGCAGCGCCGCGTCGCGTTCGGCGGCCGGTGTCGCGGTGAGGTCGACTTCCCGCCACGGCACCTCGAGCCGGTCGAGGACGATCTGCACCGGCTGCCCGGAGGAGTCGGTGACGAACGCGGTCCGCAGGTTCGGGTACCGGTCGAGCAGACCTTGCGCGGCGGTGTGCAGGCGTTCGGCGTCGACCTCGCCGCTGAGTTCGATGACGGCCTGCATGGTGTAGACGTCGACGGCGGCGGTGGTCATGAGCGCGTGGAACAGCAGACCCGACTGCAGCGGGGTGAGCGGCCAGATCTCGGTGAGGCCCTGGTATTCGCGTTCCCACTGTTCGATATCGCTCTGGCCGACACGCAGCAGCGGCATGTCCGACGGCGTGTAGCCGCCCGCGTCGGGCCGTGCGGCGTGCGCGGCGAGCGCGGTGAGCGCGGCGATCCAGTGGTCGGCGAGTTCGCGCACCCGGTCCTCGTCGAGGAGGCCGGTCGGGAAGGCGAACGACGCGAGCACGCGGCCGTCGACCACCGCGGTGTCGATGTCGAGCGTCGCGGCAGCGGGCATCCGCGGGTCTCGGACGGTGACGATCTGCGCGGGGACCGCGCCGCGATGGTGGAACGCGACCTGGCCGATCTCGGGCAGCAGGTGTCCGACGCCGGGTTCGAGCGCGGCGAGCACCTGTTCCTTGACGGCCTTGAGGACCCGGCCCGCCGCGGCGCCTCCGGTGGCGGCGTCGTCGAGGTCGATGCCCGCGAGGTCGATTCGCACCGGCAGGCTGCCGGTGAATCCGCCGACGGTGCGGTCGAGGTCGGCGCCCGCGACGGCGTCGGCCGCGCGTCCGTCGACGTCGAGGCGGATCGGGCCCGCCGGCGCGGAGCGCCAACGGGTCAGCGCCATGACCAGTGCGCCGAGCAGCGTGTCGGCGACGGTGCCGCGATACAGCGCGGGCAGGGTGTCGATGACGGCGGCGCCGACCTCGGGCGGTACGTCCACGCGCACTCGCAGCACGGTGTCGGCCGTGTCGATCGCCGGGTCGATGGCGCGAGCGCCGATCAACGGATCCGGTGTCGCCGAGAACTGTTCGGCGAGCGTTTCGCCGACCTCGGCGTCGACCACGCTGTGCGCCCAGCGCCGGAATGTGGTTCCGGTTTCGGGCAATTCGAGCGTCGCGTCCACACCGAGGCGGTCCGCCGCGAGGGTCAGCTCGGCGAGCAGGATCTGCCATGAACGGTCATCGACCACGAATCCGTGTGCGACGACCAGCAATTCGTCGTCCCGATTGTCGGCGAAGGTGAACAGCACGAACTGTGTCATCACGCCCGCGGCGGGGTCGAGCCGTTCGGCGGCGGCCCGGCGTTCGGACTCGACGAGTTGCGCGAGATCGGTCTTCTTCTCGACTCGCGCCTCCTGCACCATGGCTTCGACGTCGAAGTCGTCCGGTACGAGCGCTTCGAAGACGCCGTCGCGCAGGCGGGTGCGCAGCGCGTCGTGCCGGTTCAGGATGAGCGCGATGGCCTCGAGCAGGGTGTCCCAGTCCAGCGCGGCGGGCAGGGGCAGCAGCGCCGCCTGCGCGAAGTGCTGGGTCGGGGTGTCCGCGGGCAACGCCGAAAGCAGGGTGCTCATCGCCGGGGTCAGCGGCAGTTCGCCGACGCCGCGACCCGGCAGTTCCCGAATCCCCATCAGCGACGGGTCGGGCGCGGTCTCGGCGACCGCGGCCAACGCGGCGACGCTGCGCTGGTCGAAGACGTCGCGGACGCTGAACACCGCGCCGAGCGCCTTGGCCCGCGACACCAGTTGGATGGACAGGATGCTGTTGCCGCCGAGTGCGAAGAAGTCGTCGTCGGCGCCGATGTGCTCGGCCTCGAGCACGTCGGCGAAGACGCCCGCGATCAGCTTCTCCGCCTTGGTGGCGGGCGCGCGGAACTCGGCCTTCTCGAAGGTCGGCTCGGGCAGGGCGTTGCGGTCGAGTTTGCCGTTGGCGTTGAGCGGCAACGCTTCCAGCGCGACGAACGCGTTCGGCACCATATACGAGGGCAGTTCGGCGGCGAGCGCGGAATGCAGTGCGCGGCGGTCGAGTTCACCGGTCTCGGGGTCGAGTCCGGTGGCCGAGGGCACCACGTAGGCGACCAGCCGGTCGCCGAGACCGGGATCGGTCCTGGCGAGTACGGCCGCGGCGGCGATGGTCGACTGGCGCAGCAGCGCCGCCTCGATATCGCCGAGTTCGATGCGGAAGCCGCGGATCTTGACCTGGAAGTCGGTGCGGCCACGGTATTCCAGTTCGCCGTCGGCGTTCCAGGCCACCAGGTCGCCGGTGCGGTACATGCGTTCGCCCGCGCCACCGAACGGGTCGGCGACGAAGCGTTCGGCGGTGAGGTCGGGTCGCGCGAAGTAGCCGCGCGCCAATTGTGTTCCGGCCAGGTACAACTCACCGGAGACGCCGACCGGCACCGGCCGCAGCCGGGCATCGAGGACGTAGACCCGACTGTTCCATTCCGGGGCGCCGATCGAGACCGACACCCGGTCGGCGTCGGTGACCCGGTGGTTGGTGATGGACACCGCGGCCTCGGTCGGACCGTAGAGGTTGAACAGCGACGCGGCAGTGGTGCGGCGCATCCGCTGCGCGGTGTCCGCGGGCAGCGCCTCGCCGATGGCGAGCACCCGGCGCAGCGAATCCGGCAGTCGCCCGTCGGATTCGGTGAGCAGCGCGTCGAGCATGGACGGCACGACGTGCAGGGTGGTGACGCCGGTGGCCCGCATCAGTTCGTTGAGGTAGACCGGGTCGCGGTGGCCGTCGGCGGTGGCGATGACGAGTCGCCCGCCGCTCACGGCCGCCGACCAGAACTCCCAGACCGAGAGGTCGAAGGTGGCGGCGGTCTTGAGCAGCACCGCGTCCTCGCTGCCGAGACCGAATTCGGCGGTCTTCCACAGCAACTGGTTGACGATGGCGCCGTGCGGCACCGCGACGCCCTTCGGCTTGCCGGTGGAGCCGGAGGTGAAGATGACGTAGGCGGTGTGCCGCGCGGTCAACGCGCCGCGCCGCTCGGTCGCGGTGATCGGACCGACCGGGAATGCCGACAGGTCGATGGCGTCGACCACGACGGATTCGGCCGCCGGGGTGGCGAACGACTCCCGGCTCGTGGTGAGCACGCAGACCGGCGCCGCCGTGCCGAGGATGTAGTCGACGCGGTCGGCGGGCTGGTCGGGATCGACCGGCACGTAGGCCGCGCCCGCCTTGGCCACCGCGTACATGGCGACGACCAGGTCGGTGGAGCGGCGGATGGCCAGCGCCACCCGGTCCTCGGGGCCGACGCCGCGCTGGATCAGGTAGCGGGCCAACCGGTTCACGCGCGCGTCGAGTTCGGCGTAGGTGAGGGTGGACCGTGCGCCGAAGGCCTGGTCGGCGACGATGGCCACGGTACCCGGCGCGGCGTTCGCCACCGCCGCCTCGAACAGCGAGACCAGGGTGGCCTCGGTGTCCGTCTCGTGCGCGGTGTCGTTCCACTCGGCGAGGATGCGGTGCTGCTCGTCGGCGGTGAGCAGGTCGATCTCGCCCACCGGCACCGTGACGTCGGCGACCACCGCATCCAGCACCCGCACGAACCGGTCGGCGAAGCCCTGGACCGTCGACTCGTCGAACAGGTCGGTGGCATAACCGAATTCGGTCATGATCTCGGCGGGCGTGCCGTCCTCGTTGTAACGGTCGTAGACGGTGACCTGCAGGTCGGTCTTGGCCAGCTGCGAGTTGAAGTTGACCGCGCTCACGGTCAGGCCGGGCAGGGTCAGCGCGGTCTCGGCCAGGTTCTGGAAGGACAGACCGATCTGGAACAGCGGGTTGCGCGCGGTGGACCGCTCCGGGTTGAGCACCTCGACGAGCCGTTCGAACGGCACATCGGCGTGGGCGAAGGCTTCGAGGTCGCGTTCGCGCACGTCGGCGAGCAGATCCACGAACCGATCGCCGGAGTTCACGCAGGTGCGGAACACCAGGGTGTTGACGAACATGCCGATCAGGTCGTCGAGTTCGCGTTCGCCGCGGCCCGCGATGGGCGTGCCGACCGCGATGTCCTCGGTGCCCGAGAGCCGCGCCAGCAGCACGGCGAGCGCCGCGTGCACGACCATGAACAGCGACGCCTGGTTGGCGCGCGCGAGTTCGTGCAGTCCGGCGTGGCGCCGCGGGGAGATCTCGAAGCGAATGGCCTTGCCGTGGAAGGACTGCGCCGGTGGGCGCGGCCGATCCGCGGGCAGTTCCAGCTGATCCGGCAGTCCGGCAAGCGCGTTGCGCCAGTAGGCGACCTGGCGCGCGGCCAACGATTCGGGATCGTCCTCGGAACCGAGCACCTCGCGCTGCCACAGCGCGTAGTCGGCGTACTGCACCGCCAGCGGAACCCACTGCGGCGCTTCACCTTCCACGCGCGCTGCGTAGGCGGCCATGAGGTCACGGGCCAGCGGGCCCATGGACGCGCCGTCGGCGGCGACGTGATGCACCACGAAGGCGATCACGTGCTCGTCGGCCGCGCCGGTTCCGGTGAGGCGGAACAGCGCGACCTTCAGCGGGACCTCGCGGGTGACGTCGAAGGTGGTGAGCGCGAACCGGATGACGGTCTCGACCACCTCGTCCTCGGACACCTCGACCGCGACCAGCTCCGGCGGCGTCGCCGCGACCGGCAGGATCACCTGGCGCGGGCCTTCCTCGGCGCTCGGGTAGGTGGTGCGCAGCACCTCGTGGCGGGCGAACACGTCGCCGATGGCGCGGGCGAGCGCGTCCACGTCGAGCGCGCCGGACAGCCGCACCGCGAGCGGGATGTTGTCGACGGCCGATGCGGTGGTGTCGAACTGGTTGAGGAACCAGTACCGCTGCTGGGCGGGCGAGAGCGGGATCTCCTCCGGCCGCCGCATGGTGGTGAGCGCTGGCCTGGTTCGCCCGGAGCCCGCGAGCCGCTCGACGCTGGTGGCCAGCGCGGCCACCGACGAGGATTCGAACAGGTCGCGCACCGCGAGCTGGGTGTCGAGGGCCGCGCCGAGTCGCGCGGTGACCTGGGTGGCCAGCAGCGAGTTGCCGCCGAGTTCGAAGAAGTCGTCGTCGAGTCCGACCCGCGCGACGCCGAGCACATCGGCGTAGATGCCCGCCACGATCTCCTCGATCGGGGTGGTCGGTGCGCGGAACACCTTGGCCTCGAACACCGGCGCGGGCAGCGCCTTGCGGTCCAGCTTGCCGGATGCGTTGAGCGGAAACGCTTCCAAGGTCACGAAGGCGTTGGGGACCATGTACGCGGGCAGGTCGCCCGCGAGTTCGGCGCGCACGGCCTCCACGTCGATGTCGTGGTCGGCGGCGGTGATCACGTAGGCGACCAGTTGGTCGCCGAGGCGTTCGTCGGAGCGCACCAGCACGGTCGCCTGTGCCACCGAGTCGAGGGCGGTCAGCGCGGCTTCGATCTCGCCGAGTTCGATACGCAGACCGCGCAACTTCACCTGGAAGTCGGTGCGGCCCAGGTACTCCAGTTCGCCGTCGGCGGTCCAGGTGACCAGGTCGCCGGTGCGGTACATGCGCCCACCGGCGGGGTCGAACGGATTCGCCACGAAACGGTCAGCCGTGAGGTCGGGGCGCGCCACGTATCCGCGCGCCAACTGCACGCCCGTGAGGTAGAGCTCACCCGCGACACCGGCCGGGACCGGATGCAGACGCGAATCCAGTACGTAGACCTTGGTGTTGAACACGGGTGCGCCGATCGGCACGGAAACCGTATCCGCGTCGGTCACCTCGTGGAACGTCACATCGACCGCAGCCTCGGTCGGACCGTACAAATTGTGCAGTCGAGCACCGGTCAACTCACGCAAACGCTGCGCCGTCGCCGCCGGAAGCGCCTCACCCGAAGCAAAAACATTCCGCAGACTCGAGCACCCACCAGCACCCGACTCCGCCACGAACACCGACATCATCGACGGCACGAAATGCACCGTCGACACATGCTGATCCACAATCGTGCGCACCAGATACGACGGATCACGATGACCATCAGGACGCGCGATCACCAAACGCGCACCCACCTGCAACGGCCAGAAGAACTCCCACACCGACACATCGAACGTCGCGGGCGTCTTCTGCAACACCGCGTCGTCGCTGTCGAGCGGGTAGGTCGACTGCATCCACTCCAGGCGGTTCACGATCGCCTCGTGCGAGACCGCCACACCCTTCGGGCGACCCGTCGAACCGGAGGTGAAGATCACGTACGCGATATCCGATGGACGCAGCGGCGCACGGCGTTCCGCATCCGTGACCGGGGTGTCCGCGTATCCGGACAGGTCGAGCGCCGCGAGGTCGAGCGCACGCACCGAACCGGCGTCGAATCCGTCACGGGCGGTGGTGAGTACGCAGACCGGCGCGGCCGTGTCGAGGACGTAGGCGGTGCGGTCGGCCGGATGATCCGGGTCGAGCGGCACGTACGCGCCACCGGCCACGGTCACCGCGTACATGCCGATCACGAGTTCCAGTGAGCGCCGCATGCCGAGCGCGACCGTGGTGTCGGGTCCGACGCCGAGGTCGATCAGATGCCTGGCGAGGCGGTTCACGCGGGCGTTGAACTCGCCGTAGGACAGGTCGGCGCCCTCGAAGGTGAGCGCCGTCGCGCCGGGGTGGCGAGTGGCGCGGCTCTGGAACTTCGACACGAGGGTCGCACCGGGCTCGACGTCGAATTGGGTGCTGTTCCAGTCGGTCAGGATGCGCCGACGTTCGGCCGGATCGAGCAGTTCGATGTCGCCGAGCGCAGCTTCGGTGCGCGCGGCCATGGCGCCGAGCAGCTTCATCAGCCTGTGCGCGAAGCCTTCGACCGTCGCGGCGTCGAAGATATCTGTGGCGTAGGCGAATTCGGCGCGCATGCCGCGATCGGCACCGCCGTCGGCGTGGTCGGAAATGTTGAGGTGCAGGTCGAATTTGGCCGTGACGACATCGAGCGGCACGCCCGCGACCTCGAGGCCCGGCAGTTCGAAGGATGCCTCGCCGGTGTTCTGGAACGAAAGCATCACCTGGAACAGCGGGTGCCGCGCCTGCGAACGCGCCGGGTTCAGGATCTCCACCAGCCGCTCGAACGGCAGGTCGGCGTGGCCGAAGGCGGCGAGATCGGTTTCCCTGGTGTGCGCGAGCAGTTCGGTGACCCCGCGCGCGGCATCCACCCAGGTGCGCAGCACGAGGGTGTTGACGAACATGCCGATGGCGTCGTCGAGTACAGCCTCGCCGCGACCGGCGACCGCGGTGCCGATGGCGATGTCCTCGCCGCCGGACAGCCGCGCCAGCAGTGCCGCGAGTGCGGCGTGCACGACCATGAACAGGCTCGCCCCGTGTTCGCGGGCCAGCGCGTCGAGGTCGCGCACCAGATCGGCGTCCAGCGAGAATTCGTGGACGTCACCGCGATTGGACGCGACGGCGGGCCTGCTGCGGTCCGAGGGCAGGTCGAGCTGATCCGGCAGCCCGGCGAGGTTGCGCGACCAGAAGGCGATCTGCTCGCCGATCAGCGAGGCGGGATCGTCCTCGGAGCCCAGCGTTTCACGTTGCCACAGTGCGTAATCCGCGTACTGGACCGGCAGCGGGGCCCAGCCCGGCGCCTCACCGCGCGAACGCGCCGCGTAGGCGACCATGACGTCGCGGGCCAGCGGACGCACCGACCAGCCGTCCCCGGAGATGTGGTGCACCACGAAGACCAGCACGTGGGTCTCCGGGCGGGAGCCGTCCATGGAGGCCGCGATGCGGAACAGGGTGGCCCGCACCGGGACCTCGCTGGTCACGTCGAAGCCGGTGAGCACGAGATCGCTGATGCGCTCGGGCAGTTCGTCCTCCGACACCGCGACCGGGGTCAGGTCGAGACCTTCGCCGCCCGCGGGCAGCACCACCTGCACGCCCGTGCCCTGCGCGGTCTGCGGGTAAACGGTGCGCAGCACCTCGTGCCGGTCGACCACGTCGGTGACGGCCCGGCGCAGCGCCTCCACGTCGAGCGCGCCGGTGAGCCGCACGGCCAGCGGGATGTTGTTCACCGCGGTCCGGCTGTCGAAGCGGTTGAGGAACCACATGCGCTGCTGGGCGAGCGACAGCGGGATGGTCGCCGGACGCGGGCGTGCGGCGAGTTCGCGGCGGCGGCCCGCGCCCGCGTGCGTTTCCATGCGCGCGGCGAGCGCGCCGACGGTGGGCGCCTCGAACAGCGCGCGCACCGGGACCCTGGTGTCCAGCGCCGCGCCGAGGCGCGCCGCGACCTGGGTGGCGATCAGCGAGTTGCCGCCCAGATCGAAGAAGTCGTCGTCCAGACCCACCGGACGCTCACCCGACACACCGAGCACCTCCGCGAAGGTGTTGGCCACGATCTCCTCGATCGGGGTCGATGGCGCACGGAATTCCCTGGCTTCGAAGACGGGTTCGGGCAGTGCCCTTCGGTCGAGTTTGCCGTTCGGGTTGAGCGGCATCTCGTCGAGCGCCACGATCGCCGCCGGGACCATGTAGGACGGCAACAGTGCGCCAAGGTGTGCGCGCAGAGCCTCGACATCGACCGTGCCATCGGCGACGAAGCCACCTGCGGCGGTGCCTGCGGGGCCGCCCACAGCTGCACCACCGAAGCCGCCTGCGGCAGCGCCCGAGCCGACTGCGGCAGCCGCACCAGCGAAGCCCGCAGCGGTACCAGCGGAGCCCCTCGCGGCTGCACCCCCTGAGCCGCTCGCAGCTGCACCCCCTGAGCCGCTCGCGGCTGCGACAACGTAAGCGACGAGCCGGTCCCCGGTCAGCGCGTCGGAGCGCACCAGAGCGACTGCCTGCGACACCGAATGGTGCGCTGTCAGAGCGGTTTCGATCTCGCCGAGCTCGATGCGCAGACCGCGCAGCTTAACCTGGAAGTCGGTGCGGCCCAGGTACACGATCGAGCCGTCGCCGGTCCGCGTCACCAGGTCGCCGGTGCGGTACATGCGTGCACCGGCGCCGCCGAACGGATTCGCGACGAAACGGTCCGCGGTGAGGTCGGGCCTGCCGTAGTAGCCGCGCGCCAACTGTCCGCCCGCGAGATACAGCTCACCCGCGACGCCGACCGGCACCGGATGCAGTCGCGAATCCAGCACGAACGCCTGCGCGTTCCACACCGGCAGACCGATCGGCACCGCACCCGACACCTCGTCGGCGACCGGCGCGTGCGTCGCGTGCACCGCGAATTCGGTGGGGCCGTACAGGTTGAACAGGTCCGCGGAACTCACCCGCCGGATGGCGGCGACATTGTCGGAGGTGAACGCCTCACCCGCGACGAACAGCGCGCGCAGCGAACCGAGCGCCGCACTGTCCGCGCTGCCCGCGAAGACGGTAAGCATGGACGGCACGAACGAGGTCATGGTCACCCCTTGCGCCGCGATCACCTCGGCCAGGTACTGCGGATCACGGTGGCCGTCGGGACTCGCCACGACGATCCGGCCGCCGGTCGAGAGCGGGCCGAACAGCTCCCACACCGAAACGTCGAAGGTCGCGGGCGTCTTGAACAGCACGATGTCCTCGGCGCCGATCCCGTATTCACCGGTGATCCAACGAATCTGGTTGACCACGGCCGAATGCGGAACCGCGACGCCCTTCGGACGACCGGTCGAACCGGAGGTGAAGATCACGTAGGCGGGATGCTGCGGGCGCAGCGGGCCGAACCGGTCCTCGTCGGTGACCGGCGCGTCCGAATAGCTCGAAAGGTCGAGTTCGTCGACGACCAGCGTCTCGATGCCGGAGGCGACGAAACCGTCTCGCGCGGTGGTCAATACACAGACCGGTGCCGCGGACTCGAGCACGTACCCGACGCGCTCGGCGGGCTGATCGAGATCGAGCGGCACGTAACCGCCGCCCGCCTCCTGCACCGCGTAGGCGGCGACGACCAGGTCCACCGAACGCCGCAGACCCAGCGCCACCAGCGATTCCGGACCGACACCCGAAGCGATCAGACGACGGGCGAGACGATGCACCCGACCCGCGAACTCCGCGTAGGTCAGCGATTCGCCCGAGGCGGGATCGACCACGGCGACCGCGTCCGGCGAAGCCTCCGCCTGGCGCGCGAAATCGCCAACGAGCGTGCCGGTGGTGTCCAGTTCGCGGTCGGTGCTGTTCCACCCGCGCAGCGCGCGGTAGGTTTCCCGCTCGTCGAGCAGCGGGATGTCGCCGATGGCACGATCCGGGTCGGCGGCCACCGCGCGCAGCAGGCGCACGAAGCGGCGGCCGAACTCCGACATGGTGGTCGAGTCGAAAAGGTCGGTCGCGTAGATGAGTTCGGCGGCGATGCCTTCGGTTTCGGCATTCTCCGACATCACCAGTTGCAGGTCGAATTTCGCGACCTCGATCGGCAGGTCGACCGCGCTGACGGTGAGGCCGGGCAGTTCCAGTGCGGTCTGGCCGGTGTTCTGGAACGACAGCATCACCTGGAACAGCGGGTGCCGCGCCTGCGACCGCGCCGGGTTCAGGATCTCGACCAGCCGCTCGAACGGCAGGTCGGCGTGTCCGAAGGCGGCGATGTCGGTGGCGCGCACGGTGCGCAGCAGATCGGTGAAGCTCGCGTCGGCGTGGATCGGGGTCCGCAACACGAGCGTGTTGACGAACATGCCGATCAGGTCGTCGAGCGCGCGTTCGCCGCGGCCGGCGACCGGCGTTCCGATCGCGATGTCGTCGGAACCGGACAGCCGCGACAGCATGACCGCGAGCGCGGTGTGGGCGACCATGAACAACGTGGTGCCCCTGGTGCGGGCCAATTCGACCAGACCGGCGTGGGTGCGCGCGTCGATGGCGAAGCCGTGGGTCGCGCCGCGACCGCTCGCGACCGCGGGACGCGGCCGGTCGGCTGGCAGGTCGAGTTGCTCGGGCAGGCCGCGCAGCGCGTCGGTCCAGTACGAGATCTGTTCGGAGATCACCGAATCCGGATCGTCCTCGGCGCCGAGGACCGCGCGCTGCCAGAGCGCGAAGTCGGCGTACTGCACCTCGAGCGGACGCCACGCGGGTTCGCCGCCCTCGACGCGCGCGCCGTAGGCGATCATCACATCGCGAGTCAGCGGGCCCATGGAGAAGCCGTCGGCCGAGATGTGGTGCACGACCAGCGCGAGCACGTGCTCGGTCGGGCTCACCTCGAACAGCCTGGCCCGGAACGGCACCTCGACGGTGACGTCGAAGGCGGTGCGCACGAATTCCGCGAGCCGCGCGGGCAATTCGGCGTCGGTGACATCGACCGGGGCGAGATCGGGAATGACCTGCCCGGTGGGCACGCTCTGCTGCCGTGCCGCGCCGCCGACCTCGGGATAGTAGGTGCGCAGCGATTCGTGCCTGGCCAGCACGTCGGCCACCGCGATCTGCAACGCCTGGCGGTCGAGCAGACCGGACAGGCGAACGGCCGCAGGGATGTTGTCCACCGTCGACTCGGGATCGAACCGGTTCAGGAACCACATGCGCTGCTGAGCCAGCGACAGCGGCACCTGTTCGGGCCGCTGCTGCGGCGCGAGGCTCACCCGCGCGCCCGCGCCCGCCCGCGACTCCACCCGCGCTGCGAGCGCGACCACGGTGGACGCCTCGAACAGTTCACGGACGCCGAGGTCGGTGTCGAGCGCCGCGGACAGCCGCGCCGCGACCTGGGTGGCGCTCAGCGAGTTGCCGCCGAGAGCGAAGAAGTCGTCGTCGAGACCGACCCGTTCCGCGCCGAGCACATCGGCGAAGATGTCGGCGACGATCTCCTCGACCGGCGTGGTCGGCGCGCGGAACACCGCGGCCTCGAACACCGGCGCGGGCAGCGCCTTGCGATCCAGCTTGCCCGAGGCGTTGAGCGGGAACTCCGCGAGCACGATGACCAGCGCGGGCACCATGTACGCGGGCAGTTGCCTGCCGAGGTCCTCGCGGACCAGATCGGTGTCGACCGGCTGATTCGGCGCGGCGACCACGTAGGCCACCAACTGGTCGCCGGTGCGCTGATCGCCGCGCACCACGACGACGGCCTGGGCGATCTCGTCCAAACCGGTGAGCGCGGACTCGATTTCGCCGAGTTCGATGCGCAGACCGCGGACCTTCACCTGGAAGTCGGTGCGGCCGAGGTATTCCAGCTCGCCCGCCGCGTTCCAGGACACCAGGTCGCCGGTGCGGTACATGCGCGAACCGTTGGCGGCGAACGGATTCGCCACGAAGCGGTCACCGGTCAGGTCGGGACGCGACACGTAACCGCGCGCCAACTGCGCTCCCGCGAGATACAGCTCGCCCGCGACGCCGACGGGTGCGGGACGCAGTCGCGAATCCAGCACGTAGACCTGGGTATTGAACACCGGCGCGCCGATCGGCACGATATCGGTGTCGGCCTCCTCGACCCGGTGGTAGGTCACGTCGACGGCGGCCTCGGTGGGGCCGTACAGGTTGTGCAAGGCCGCGCCGGTCAGCTCGCGCAACCGGTGCGCGGGCTTGGGCGGCAGCGCCTCGCCGGAGGCGAACACCATGCGCAGGCTCGCGCAGCGCGAGGCGGCGGCGTCGGCGACGAAGACCGCGAGCATGGACGGCACGAAGTGGGTGACCGTGACGCGCTCGGTGGCGATGATCTCGGCCAGATACGCCGGATCGCGGTGCCCATCCGGCTTGGCGACGACCAGTCGCGCGCCGATCTGCAAGGGCCAGAAGAACTCCCACACCGACACGTCGAAGGTCGCCGGTGTCTTCTGCAGTACGGCGTCGGCCTCGGTGAGACCGTATTCGGACTGCATCCACACCAGGCGGTTGACGATCGCGGCGTGCGAGACCGCGACGCCCTTGGGCCGCCCGGTGGATCCGGAGGTGAAGATCACGTAGGCGGTGTTCGACGGACGCAGCGGCGCGCGCCGATCCGCGGCGCTGATCGGCGCTTCCGACACACCCGACAGGTCGAGCAGGTCGATACGGACCTGCGCGGTGTCGATGTCGAGATCGGCGCCGGAGGTCAGCACGCAGACCGGATCGGCGGTGGCCAGAATGTATTCCGTGCGTTCGGCCGGATGATCCGGGTCGAGCGGCACGTAGGCTCCGCCCGCCACGGTCACCGCGTACATGCCGACCACGAGGTCGACCGAGCGCCGCATGCCGAGTGCCACGAACGATTCCGGCCCGACGCCGCGGTCGATGAGCCAGCGCGCCAGGCGGTGCACCCGCGCGGCGAACTCGTCGTAGGACAGGCTCGCGCCGTCGAAGGTGAGCGCGGTCGCCTCGGGGGTCGCGGCGAGCTGGGCGTGGAACATCGAGGCAAGGGTGGCCGCGGTGTCGATGTCGCGCGCGGTGGCGTTCCAGCCGGTGGTGACCAGCGCGCGTTCGGCGGCGTCGACGAGTTCGATATCGCCGACGCTGCCGTCGGGATCGACCGTGATCGTGGTGAGCACCCGAACCAGCCGGTCCGCGATGCGGCGCACGGCGTCCTCGTCGAACAGGTCGCGCAGGTAACCGGCGCGAATGCGCAGGCGGGTGTCGAGCTGGGCGATCAGGGTCAGCGGGTAGTGGGTGGCGTCGGCGGCGTCGAGGCCGGTGACCGCCATGCCGTCGATATCGGCGGCCTGCGCGCGGATGCCTTCGGCGTCCACCGGGTAGGACTCGAACACCACGAGGGTGTCGAACAGTCCTGTGACACCGGCCGCGGACTGGATGTCGGCCAGGCCGATGTAGTGGTGGTCGAGCAGATCGGCCTGCTCGCCCTGGGTCCTGGTCAGCACCGCGCGCGCGGATTCGGACGGGTCGAAGCGCACCCGCACCGGCACGGTGTTGATGAACAGGCCGACCATGGACTCCACGCCCGCCAGCTGCGCCGGGCGGCCCGACACCGTTGTGCCGAACAGCACGTCCTCGCGGCCGGTCATGCGACCGACCAGCACGCCCCACGCGACCTGCAGCACCGTATTCGGCGTGACGCCGATCGAACTCGCGAGTTCGGTGAGCCGCGCGGTCGCCGATTCGTCCAGGTCGAAGAAGTACTCGCCGGACAGCGCGGTGATCTCGCGACCCGCGTCGGGCCGTGCGAGCAGGGTCGGTTCGCCGACCCCGCGCAGCGCCGTCGACCACGCGGCCACCGAGGCCGCGTGATCCTGGCGCGCGGTCCATTCCAGGAAGTGGCGGTAGGAGCGCACCGCGGGCAGCGCCGCGATGTCGCCGCGCAGCGCGTAGAGCGCGAGCAGGTCGCGCATGAGCAGCGGCATGGACCAGCCGTCGAGCAGGATGTGGTGGTTGGTCACCACGAAACGCCAACTGTGCGTTTCGGTCTGGATCAGGGTGAAGCGGATCAGCGGCGGCTCGGTGAGGTCGAAGCGGCGCATGCGGTCGACGTCGATGAGGTCGGCGGCGTCGCCGGAGTCGACGCGGTCGTATTCGGTCCAGTCGACCCGCACGCTGTCGAGCACGATCTGCACCGGGTTGCCGTCGTTGTCGGTGACGAACGCGGTGCGCAGGTTCTCGTAGCGGTCGACCAGAGCCTGTGCGGCCGAACGCAGTCGGGCCGCGTCGACCCGGCCGGTGAGGGTGAGCACCGCCTGCGCGGTGTACACGTCGACCGATCCGGCGGCGAGTCGGGCGTGGAACAGCAGACCGGATTGCAGTGCCGAGAGCGGCCAGACGTCGGTGAGCGTCGGGAAGCGCCGCTCCCATCCGTCGATATCGCGTTGGGTGAGCGCACGCCTCGAGTCCTGGCGCGCGAGTCGGACCAGTGGGAAGTCGGCCGGGGTGTGGCCGCCCGCGTCGGCGGAATTGGCGTGCCTGGCAACGGCTTCCAGCGCCGCGACCCACAGTTCGCCGAATTCGCGGACCGCGTCGGCGTCGAGCAGCGTGGACGGGTAGCCGATATTGGCGGTCAGCTTGTCGCCGACCACGATGGCGTTGACGTCCAGCGGCGCCATGGCGGGCATATCCGCGTCGTAGGCGCCCGCGAGCGCGCCGAGTTCGGGCGCGGGAATCCAGCCGAAGCCGCGCAGCGCCTCGGGCACGTCGCTGTCGGAGACGCGGCCGAGGTAGTTGAAGCTCACCTGTCCCGGCAGCGACGCGGGCAGCTCCGGCGCCGTCGCGGGATTCAGGTAACGCAGCAGGCCGTAGCCGATGCCCTTGTCCGGCACCGCGAGCAGCTGCTCCTTGACCGCCTTGAGCGCGCGCCCGAGCACCGGTCCGCCGGTCAGGGCGGCATCGACGTCGATGCCGGTCAGGTCGAGGCGCACCGGGAAGATGGCGGTGAACCAGCCGACCGTGCGCGAGAGGTCGGCGCCGGGCACGATCTCCTCTTCGCGGCCGTGCCCCTCGAGCCGGATCAGCAGCGGGTCGTCGGTGCGCGCCGCGGTGCGCCTGGACCGCCAGAGCGCGGTGGCCAGCGCGAGCGCGGTGAGCAGACCGTCGTTGACGCCGCCGTGGAACAGCGCGGGCACGGTGGTCAGCATGGCCTTGGTGACCTCGGCGGACACCTCGACCCGCACCTTCTCGATCCCGCCCGAGGTGTCGACGAGCGGGTCCATCGGGCGATCGGTGAGCAGCGGATCGGCCGCGCCCGCCACTTCGCGCCAGTAGTCGAGTTCGGCGACGCGCGCCGGGCTGTCGGCCTCGCGCCGCAGCGCGTGCGCCCAGGCCCGCATGCTGGTCGCGGGCGCCACCAGTTCGGGACGCTGACCGGCGGTGAGCATGCCCCACGCGGCCACGAAATCGGGTACGAGGATGCGCCAGGAGACGCCGTCGACCACGAGATGGTGCGCGATCACGATCAGGCGACCCGCGCGACCGGACGCCGAAGGGTCGAGCCAGACGAAGCGAACAACCGTTCCGACCGCCGGATCGAGCCGGTCGAGTGCGGAATTCACCGCCGCGGTGGCGATTTCGAACAGCTCGTGATCGCTCGCGGCGACCGGGAACTCGACCCGCTCGATGCGCGCGTCCACATCGACCGAACCGGGTTCGGCGGTCTGCACCACCCAGTCCTCACCGTCGCGGCGCAGCGCCGCGCGCAACATGTCGTGCCGGTCGATCACGGCGCCGACGGTGGCGGCGATGCCCGCGCGATCGATGCCGAGCGGAAGTTCCAGCGCGAGCGTCTGGTTGAACCGCCCGAAGGAGCCGGGACGCTCGGCCATGAACCGGACCACCGGCGTCGGCGGCATCGCGCCGACACCGCCGCCGGGCAGTTCGGCCAGTACCGGCACGACCGTGTCGGCGGCGTCGGCGGTCTCGGCCACCGCGGCCAGTCCGGCGACGGTGCGCTGTTCGAAGACGTGGCGCGGGGTGAACACCACGCCGCGCGCCTTCGCGCGGGAGACCAGCTGAATGGAGACGATGCTGTCGCCGCCGAGCGCGAAGAACGAGTCGTCAACGCCGACCCGCTCGACGCCGAGCACCTCGGCGAACACCTCGGCGATGGTCTGCTCGACCGGCGTGCGCGCGGCGCGGAACACGACCTCGGTCGCGAAGACCGGTTCGGGCAGCGCCCTGCGGTCGAGCTTGCCGACCGGGGTGAGCGGCACGTGGTCGAGCACCATGATCGCCGAGGGCACCATGTAGGCGGGCAGGCGCTGCTCGAGCGACGCGGTCAGTTCCGCGATATCCACCGAACGTCCAGGCGCGGCAACGACATACGACACCAGCGAGACCGCGCCCGCGGCGCTCTTGTGACCGAGCGTCACCGCGAAGTCGACGCCGTCGTGCGCGAACAGCGCGCTGTCGATCTCGCCGAGTTCGATGCGGAAACCGCGCACCTTGACCTGGAAGTCGGAGCGGCCGACGTATTCGACGACGCCGTCACGGGTCCAGCGCACGACGTCGCCGGTGCGGTACATGCGTTCGCCGTCCGCGTACGGGTTGGCGACGAACCGATCGGAGGTCAGGCCGGGCCGGGCGTGATAGCCGCGAGCCAGCTGGATTCCGGAGATGTAGAGCTCGCCGGCCACGCCGACCGGCACCGGCCGCAGCCGCGCGTCCAGGATCAGCGACCGGATACCGCGAATCGGCGCGCCGATGGTCACCGTGTCGCCCGCCGCGAGCGCCGGGCTGATGTTGACCACCATGGCGGTCTCGGTGGGGCCGTACACATTGTGGACGCGGCGCATCGAGCCGTCGGCCAGCGGCACACCCCATTTCGCCATCAGGTCGGCCGGGAACACCTCGCCGCCGACGGTGAGCACGCGCAGCGAGTCCACATCGGAGGGGTCGACGGTCGCCAGTGCGGCCGGGGTGATGAAGATATGCGAAACCCGTTCGGCGCGCATGATCTCCGCCAGTTCCTCGCCGCCGTACACGCCGGTCGGGACCACGACCAGCGCACCGCCGGGTCCGAGCGCGAGCAGCAGTTCCAGGATCGACGCGTCGAAGCTCGGCGAGGCGAAATGCATAGCGCGCGTGTCGGATTCGAGTCCGTACACTTCACACTGCACGGTCGCGAAGTTGGCGAGCACGGTGTGCGGGACCACGACGCCCTTGGGCACACCGGTGGAACCCGAGGTGTAGATGACGTAGGCCGGGTGCTCCGGGCGCAGCGGGCGCAGCCGGTCGGCGTCGGTGATCGGGGACGCGTCGTAGGCGTCCAGATCCAGCTCGTCGAGCACCAGCCAGCGCACCGAATCCGGCAGGTCGGGGCGGGTCTCGGCGACCGTGATGCCCACCGGCGAACCGGAATCGGTCACCATGTGCGCGATGCGGTCGGCCGGATAGCTCGGATCGACGGAGACGAACGCCGCGCCGGTCTTGGCGACCGACAGCGCGACGAACACCGAATCCGCCGACCTCGGCACGCCGACCGCGACCAGGTCCTCGACGCCGATGCCCTCGGCGATCAGCAAGCGGGCCAGGCGGTTCGAGCGTTCGTCCAGCTCGCCGTAGGTCAGCGTGCGACCCCGGAAGATCACCGCGGGGGCCTGCGGATCGCGGGCGACAGCGGCGGCGAGCAGGTCGGGCAGGGTGCGCGGGGCGATCGCGGGCGCGCCGGTGCGGGCGATCAGGTCGGCCCGTTCCTCGGCGTCGAGCAGTTCGATCGCGCCGACCCGCACCGCGTCGTCCGCCGCGACGGCCTCGAGCACGCGACGCCAGCGCGTCACGATCGCGGCGGCGGTGTCGGCGTCGAACAGGTCGGTGGCATAGGTCAACGCCACCGACATGCCCGCGCCATCGGGCAGTTCGGTCAGGGTGAACTGGAGGTCGAAGCGTGCGACGGATTCCTCGAGATCCAGCGCGGCGACCCGAAGGCCCGGCAGTTCCAGACTGGTGTTGTCGTGGTTCTGGAAGGCCAGCGCCACCTGGAACAGCGGGTTGCGCGACTGCGACCGTTCCGGGGCGAGCAGTTCGACCAGCCGCTCGAACGGCACGTCGGCATTGCCGTAGGCGTCGAGGTCGGTGGTGCGGACGCGGTCGAGCAGTTCGGCGAAGGGTTCGCCCGCGCGCACGCCTGTCCGCAGTACCAGGGTGTTGACGAACATGCCGACCAGATCGTCGAGCGCCTGTTCGCCGCGGCCCGCGATCGGGGAGCCGATCGCGATGTCGTCGGTGCCGGACAGCCGGGCAAGCAGCACCGCGAGCGCACCATGCATGACCATGAACAGCGAAGCGCCGCGCCGACGCGCGATGGCGTCGAGTTCGGCGACGAGTTCGGCGGGCAGCCGCTCCGACAGCGTCGCGCCACGCAGCGAGGCCACCGGCGGGCGCGGCCGGTCGGCGGGCAGGGTCAGCTCGTCGGGGACGCCGTCGAGCATCCGCTGCCAGTATTCGACCTGGCGGGCCAGCAGCGACTGCGGATCGTCCTCGGCGCCGAGCACGTCGCGCTGCCAGATGGCGAAATCGGCGTACTGCACCGGCAGTGGCGCCCAGCCGGGATCGCTGCCCTGGCTGCGCGCGGTGTAGGCGGTCATCACGTCGCGTGCCAGCGGGGCCATGGAGAAGCCGTCGCCCGCGATGTGGTGCACGACCACCACGAGCACATGCTCCTGCGCGCCGAGCACGTAGAGCCGGGCGCGCAGCGGAACCTGTTCGGCCACATCGAATCCGAGCGAGGCGAATTCGGCGACCGCGACGCTCACCTCGGCCGGGTCGACCACGATGGGACGCAGGTCGAGCACGATGTTCTCGGCGGGCACGATCGCCTGTACCGGCGTCCCGCCGTGTTCGGGATAGCGGGTGCGCAGCGACTCGTGCCTGCGCACCACGTCGGCGACGGCGAGCCGCAGCGCCTCGATGTCGAGTGCGCCGGTGAGGCGGATCGCCAGCGGCAGGTTGTAGGCCGCCGACGCGGTGTCGTACTTGTTCAGGAACCACATGCGCTGCTGCGCGTAGGACAGCGGCACGAGTTCGCCCGCGCGGCGCGGGCGCGCGACCAGGCGGGCGCGCGCGGCGCCGTCGGTATGCGATTCCACGCGTGCGGCGAGCGCTTCCACGGTGGACGCCTCGAACAGCGCGCGCACCGGAATGGACGCGCCCAGCGCGGCGCCGATGCGGGCCACGACCCGGGTCGCGATGAGCGAGTTGCCGCCGAGGTCGAAGAAGTCGTCGTCGACGCCGACGCGGGCCACGTCGAGCACATCGGCGAAGACCGCGGCCACCGTCTCCTGCACGGGCGTGACCGGCGCGCGGAAGGCGCGGGCCTGCGCGGCGGGCGCGGGCAGCGCCTTGCGGTCCAGTTTTCCGTTGACGGTCAACGGAATCCACTCCAGCCGCACCAGGGCCGACGGCACCATGTACGACGGCAGCCGCTCGGCCGCGCCGCGGCGAACCAGATCCAGATCGGGCACGGTGTCCGCTTCGGACACCACGTAGGCGACGATGCGCTGATCGCCCGGCTGGTCCTCGCGCACGACGACCGCCGCCTGCGCGATACCGGCCTGCGCGAGCACCGCCGACTCGATCTCGCCGAGTTCGATGCGGAAGCCGCGCACCTTCACCTGATCGTCGGCGCGGCCGAGGTATTCCAGTTCGCCGAAGCGATTCCAGCGCGCCAGGTCGCCGGAGCGGTACAGTCGCGAACCCGAATCCCCGGCCTCCGCCAGCGGATTCGCCACGAAACGGGTCGCGGTGAGATCCGGCCTGCCGAGGTAGCCGCGCGCCAGTTGCGGTCCGGCCACGTACATCTCGCCCGCCACGCCGACCGGCACCGGGCGCAGTCGCGCGTCGAGCACGAACACCCGCAGCCCCGCGATCGCCCGACCGACCACACTGCCCGAGGCGGCGGCGATGGTCGCGGCGTCGAGCGCGCGGTAGGACACGTGCACGGTGGTCTCGGTGATGCCGTACATGTTCACCAGCACCGGACCCGAACCCGTGACGCCGTCGCCGTGCCTGGCGACCCAGTCCGAGAGCCTGCGCAGTTCCAGCGCCTCACCGCCGAACACCACGTACCGCAGCGACAGCGGCGCGACGGCCGTGCCCGCGTTGCGGTCGGCCTCGGCCAGCTGGTAGAACGCCGACGGCGTCTGGTTGAGCACCGTGACGCGTTCGGCGCGCAGCAGTTCCAGGAACTGTTCGGGCGAGCGCGAGGTGTAGTAGTCGACCACGACCACGGTGCCGCCGAACAGCAGCGGACCCCACAGCTCCCACACCGAGAAGTCGAAGGCGTAGGAGTGGAACAGCGTCCACACGTCGTCGGGGCCGAAGCCGAAGTCGCGATCGGTGTTCGCGAACAGCCGCACCACATTCCGGTGCGCCACCGCGACGCCCTTCGGACGCCCGGTCGACCCGGAGGTGTAGATGACATACGCGACGTGCTCGGGCCGCAGCGGTGCGTGGCGGTCCGCGTCGGTGATCGGCGCGTCGTCGGCGTCGACCACATTGCCGGTCTCGACGGCGAATCCGTCCAGCACCACCTTGGGCAGGCGGCCCGCGACCGCGGGGTCGACCGTCGAGTCGAGCACCACGCTGGTCGGGCGGGCGTCGGACAGCACGTAGGCGATGCGGTCGGCCGGATAGGCCGGGTCGACCGGGACGTATCCCGCGCCGGTCTTGACCACCGCGAGTAGCGCCACCACCAGGTCGAGCGAACGCGGCAGGATCACCGCGACCAGCGATTCCGGGCCAGCGCCGTCCTCGATCAGCCTGCGCGCCAACACATTCGCGCGGCGATCCAGTTCGAGATAGCTCAGCGAATCGGCGCCGAACTTCGCGGCGACCCGATGCGGATGGGCGGCCACCGAACGGTCGAACAGCGAAACCACCGTGAGATCGGCGGCATTCGCGCCGAGCGCGCCCGCGACGGTGTCGGCGCCGGAGGACACCCAGCGTCGCGACACGTCGAGTTGTTCGGCCTCGCCGAGCAGATCGATGTCGCCGACGATCACCGCGGGATCCTCGGCCACCGCGCGCAGCACGCGCACCAGCCGCTCGGCGAACGCGGCGACGGTCTCCGGGTCGAACAGTTCGGTCGCGTAGTTCCAGGACAGCGCGAGGCCGCCGTCGCCGGACTCGCCGACGGTCAGTTGCACGTCGAACTTGGCTGTGCCCGCGTCGAATTCGACGACATCCAGATTCAGTCCGCCCGGCAGCGCGACGGTGGGGACCTCGGCGGCCGAGGC
The DNA here is from genome assembly GCF_015674855.1 of Nocardia bovistercoris. Lineage (GTDB taxonomy): Bacteria > Actinomycetota > Actinomycetes > Mycobacteriales > Mycobacteriaceae > Nocardia > Nocardia bovistercoris. Next base: position 880,754 of record NZ_JADMLG010000002.1, read on the forward strand.
CGCCTCGAAGGTCAGCGCAACCTGGAACAGCGGGTGGTGCGCCTGCGACCGGGTCGGGCTCAGTACCTCGACCAGCCGCTCGAACGGCACGTCCGCGTGCGCGAAGGCGGCGAGGTCGGCGCCGCGAACCTGCTCGAGCAGGTCGGTGAAGTGCGCGCCGAGGTCGATCTCGGTGCGCAGCACCAGCGTGTTCACGAACATGCCGACCAGGTCGTCCAGAGCGCGCTCACCGCGGCCCGCGACCGGCGTGCCGATGGCGATATCGGTGCTGTTGGACAGTCGCGCCGCCCAGGTCGCCAGGGCGGCGTGCACCACCATGAACAGGGTGACCCCGTGCGCGCGGGCCACGTCGCCGAGCGCGCGATGCAGCTCGGCGTCGACCGAGAAGTTGTGCATGCCACCGATATTCGAGGCGATCTCGGGCCGCGGCCGGTCGGCGGGCAGTTCGATCTGATCCGGCAGGTCGCGCAGCCGCTCGCCCCAGAACGCGAGCTGGGCCGCCGACACCGATTCCGGGTCGTCCTCGGCGCCGAGCACCTCGTTCTGCCACAGCGTGTAGTCGGCGTACTGCACCTCGAGCGGCGCCAACGCGGGCGCCTCGCCGCGCACGCGCTCACCGTAGGCCGCGACCATGTCGCGCAGCAGCGGGCGCAGCGAGAAACCGTCGGCGCTGATGTGGTGCGCGACCAGTACGACGATGTGGCTGCGCGCGTCGAGGGTGAGCAGGTTGGCGCGGAACGGGATCTCGGCCGTCACGTCGAAGTGCGCGCTCGCGAGTTCGATGATGCGCGCGGAGAGTCCCGGCAACGTCACCGGTTCGGCGACCAGTTCGAGGTGCGCCTCGTCGGTGTGCAGAATCCGCTGGTAGCCGACGCCGTCCAGCTCGGGGTACACGGTGCGCAGCGCTTCGTGGCGGGCTTGGACGTCGCCGATGGCGGCGGCGAGCGCCGCGGTGTCGAGCGGGCCGGTGAGCCGGATGGCCACCGGGATGTTGTTGACCGCGGTGTTGTTGTCGAAGCGGTTGAGGAACCACATGCGCTGCTGCGCCGCCGACAGCGGGATCAGCTGCGCCGACGTGCCGTCCGGCAGCGCGACCGGCGCGGGCCGCGACCGCGCGGTGAGCGGCACCCGACCGCCCTGTCCGGCGGCCGATTCCACGCGCACGGCGAGCGCCTGCACCGTGGACGCCTCGAACAGCAGGCGCACCGGCACCTGCGTGTCGAGCGCCTCACCGAGCCGGGCCGCGACGCGGGTCGCCACCAGCGAGTTGCCGCCGAGTTCGAAGAAGTCGTCGTCGAGGCCGATCCGTTCGACGTCGAGCACCTCGGCGAAGGTGCTCGCGACGATCTGCTGTACCGGCGTGGCGGGCGCGCGGTATTCGCGCGCCTCGAAGACCGGGTCGGGCAGGGCCTTTCGGTCCAGTTTGCCCGAGGGATTGAGCGGGAATTCGTCCAGGACGAGGTAGGCGGTCGGCACCATGTAGGCGGGCAACTGCCCCGACAGCACCGTGCGCACCGATTCGAGGTCGAGTACCCGATCGGGATCGGCTACCAGGTAGGCGACCAGGTGATCGCCGGTGCGCTCGTCGCCACGCACCAGCACGACCGCCTGTGCGACGGCTTCCTGTGCGGTGAGCGCGGTTTCGATCTCGCCGAGTTCGATGCGCAGACCGCGCAACTTCACCTGGAAGTCGGTGCGGCCCAGGTACTCCAGCTCACCGTCCGGCGTCCAGACCACGAGATCGCCGGTGCGGTAGGCGCGTTCGCCGTCGGTGGCGAAGGGGTTTGCGACGAACCGGTCGCAGGTCAGGTCGGGGCGGCCGACGTATCCGTGCGCCAACTGCGCGCCCGTCAGATACAGCTCACCCGCGACACCGACAGGTACCGGATGCAGACGCGAATCCAGTACCAGGACTTTGGTATTGAACACGGGTGCGCCGATCGGCACGGAAACCGTATCCGCGTCGGTCACCTCGTGGAACGTCACATCGACCGCAGCCTCGGTCGGACCGTACAAATTGTGCAGTCGAGCACCGGTCAACTCACGCAAACGCTGCGCCGTCGCCGCCGGAAGCGCCTCACCCGAAGCAAAAACATTCCGCAGACTCGAGCACCCACCAGCACCCGACTCCGCCACGAACACCGACATCATCGACGGCACGAAATGCACCGTCGACACATGCTGATCCACAATCGT
>NZ_JADMLG010000020.1 GCF_015674855.1 Nocardia bovistercoris
CAGGTTGACCGGTACGTCGTCGCGGACGCGGATATCGCTGTAGCGCTCGATCAGAATCTCCATCGCGATCCGCACCTCGAGCCGCGCAAGAGGCGCACCCAAGCAGAAGTGAATACCCTTACCGAAAGTCAAGTGGGAGTTGGACTCCCGATGGATGTCGAACCGATCCGGATCGGCGAACACACGCTCATCACGGTTCGCGGTGGTCAACCACGCGAGCACGAACGCACCGGCCGGAATCCGCTGCCCGCCGATCTCGGTGTCCTCGGTCACCCGTCGCCCCGACACCCGGGAGAAGGACGGCCGCAAACGCAGCGATTCCTCGATCGCGGCCGGAATCAGCGCGGGTTTCGCCCGCAGATCCGCCCAGACCTCCGGGTTCTCGTGCAGTGCGAGAACGATATTACCCAGGGCGGAGGTCGCGGTGACGTGCCCGGCGAGCAACAGATTACCGAGGTAGCCGACGGCTTCCTCGTCGTCCAGCCGCACGCCGTCGTCCTGCACCGCCAGCAGTTTGCTGGTCAGGTCGTCGCCCGGATTCTCGCGGCGGTCGCGGACGAATTCCAGTAGGTGAGTGTGCAACTCGCGCGTCAACGGCACCGGATCGGCGTTGTGCACCTCGAAGAAGATATCGGACAGCCGCTTGACGAACCGACGGTCGGTGACCGGAATGCCGAGCAGCTCGGCGATGACGATGAACGGCATCGGATGGCCCAACCGCTCGATCAGATCCCACCGATCACCACCGGCGTCCGCTTCGTCGAGCAGCCGCACTGTCACCTCCGTGATCCGCGACTCGAGTTCGGCCACCCTTCTCGGGGTGAACGCCCAGCTGATCAGACCGCGCATGCGATGGTGCACCGGATCGTCGGCCCGGACGAAGTTGCCCTTCTTGAACAGGTCGTAGTCTTCCTGCTTGGGCGCGAGCGGGGCGACGGAGGAGAAGGTCACCGGGTCGGTCAACACCCGGACGGTGTCGTGATAGCCGAACACGTGCCACGCTTTGATCTTTTCGTCGAAATGCACGGCCCCGCGCTTGCGCAGCACATCCAGATGGGCGAGAAATCTGGACAGTGTCCGTTCGGACTGTTCGGACTGTTTCACACTCATAGAACTCACTTCTCTCGTGCCGTCCGGTCCACGTAGGAAGGACAGCGGCGGCCCGCGAGGACGGGAGGCCGTTCGAGCCGAAGCTCGGACCGCGTCAAAGGAACTCGGTCAGGCGGGTCACGAGCTCCGCGGGGCCGGGCATGGCGGCGATCTCGGCGGCGAGGTTCTCGGCCGCCCGTCGGGCGTCAGGATCGGTCAGCAGTTCGGCGGCCGCCTCGGCGACGACCGCCGCGGATACGACATGGGCGCGCCGCTGCTCGTCCCGGTCGACTTCGTCGGGCAGTAACCGCTTGCCCGCGCCGGTGGCCGCCACCGCGCTCGCGTTGAGGAAGCCGTCGAACCGGATGGGCAGAAACAGCTGTGGCAGAGCGACAGCGGCGGCGGCGAGGGTGGTCCCCGAGCCGCCGTGATGGACAACGAGATCGACCAGCGGCAGCAGATCCGCCTGCGGCACCCAGCCCTCGAGGTGCACATTGCCGGGAAACGCGCCCAGATCGTCCAAGGAGATGTTCGGCCCGGCCGCGACCACCACATCGACGTCGAGGGCGGATACTCCTTCGACGGTGGTACGCAGCGCGCGGGCGGTGCCAACCGTGGTGCCCAACGTCAGGTAGACCAGCGGTCGTTTCCGCTCGGCCGCCACGATCCGCGGCAGCGCGCTGGATTCGCCGAATGCCATCGGACGCAACGGCACCCGTTCCGGACGATCCAGGAACGACGATTCCTGGAGCGAGGACGGATAGATGTCGAGGTATCGGTCACCGAGCAGGTAGTGCCCCTCGGACAGCTCCACGCCGACCTCGGCGGCGACCTCGTGCAGCAGCGTCATACCGCGCTGCCGCCACTGTCTGGCCGCGAGCACCCACGGGAGCGTGCGCACGGCCGATGCCGCGGCCCCCGATACGCCTGCTGCGGTGCGGTCGTCGCCGTGGCGCCCGGATTCGCCGTCGGCGTCTTCTCGGTCGATCGCATCCGCTTGGGCGTTGGAATGACACAGTGCGGGAATATCGCAGCGGCGCGCCGCGAGCCCGGCTCCCGGGTTGCCCGCTTCGTACACCACCAGGTCGGGTCGTTCGGCCCGCAGCACGGGCATCAGATCGGTGGCGAACCTGCGGGGCAGTACCTCGTTGAACGCGCGGGCCGCTGGCTCGAGCCAGTCCTGGCGCAGCCGCTTCCCGGTCTTGCCTTCCGGCTCCCCGAAAACGATGCCGAAGGCATCGTGAATCGGAATTCCGACGGAAACAGTGCGGAATCCGAGGCCGAGCAGCAGCGGGTGGAATTTCTCGCCGGTGGCGTAGACGACGTCGTGGCCCGCCGCACGGGCGGCGATGGCCAGCGGCAGCAGCGGGTAGATGTGACCGTAGCCGGAAAGACTGGAGAAAATTATCTTCATGGCATCGAAAAATGCATGACGGAGACCTCATCCCTCGATTCGACAGCACCCGTGCGTCAGGCTCGGCGCACCTCGATGGGCAGCCGGTTGACGCCGATCATCGCCCAGGGATTGCGCAGGTTGACCGGTACGTCGTCGCGGACGCGGATATCGCTGTAGCGCTCGATCAGAATCTCCATCGCGATCCGCACCTCGAGCCGCGCAAGAGGCGCACCCAAGCAGAAGTGAATACCCTTACCGAAAGTCAAGTGGGAGTTGGACTCCCGATGGATGTCGAACCGATCCGGATCGGCGAACACACGCTCATCACGGTTCGCGGTGGTCAACCACGCGAGCACGAACGCACCGGCCGGAATCCGCTGCCCGCCGATCTCGGTGTCCTCGGTCACCTGCCGCCCCAGGCGCGGGAACGGCGGCCGGAAACGCAGTGACTCCTCGATCGCGGCCGGAATCAGCGCGGGTTTCGCCCGCAGATCCGCCCAGACCTCCGGGTTCTCGTGCAGTGCGAGAACGGTATTGCCCAGCGTCGAGGTCGCGGTGACGTGCCCGGCGAGCAACAGAAGGCCGAGGAAGCCGACGGTCTCCTCGTCGTCGAGCCGTACGCCGTCGTCCTCGACCGCCAGCAGCTTGCTGGTCAGGTCGTCGCCCGGATTCTTGCGGCGGTCGCGGACGAACTCCAGCAGGTGGGTGTTCAATTCGCGCAACAGCGGCGCGACATTGTTGACCGCGCTTTCCCCCAGGGAGTCCAGCGACTCCTCGGGATCGACATTGTGCACCTCGAAGAAGGTGTCGGAGAGCCTGCGGACGAACTGACGGTCGGTGACCGGAATGCCGAGCATCTCGGCGATGACGATGAACGGCAACGGATAACCCAGCTGCTCGATCAGATCCCACTGAGGGCCACCGGCGTCCGCCTCGTCGAGCAACTGCACGGTCACCTCCGTGATCCGCGACTCGAGTTCGGCGATCATCTTCGGGGTGAACGCCCGACTGACCAGACTGCGCAGCCGTTGGTGCACCGGGTTGTCGGCCCGGACGAAGTTGCCCTTCTTGAACAGGTCGAAATCTTCCTGTTTCGGGGCCAGTGGGGCGACGTCGGAAGAGAAGGTCACCGGGTCGGTCAGCACTTGATAGGTGTCGTCGTAGCCGAGCACGTGCCACGCCTTGATCTTTTCGTCGAAATGCACGGCGCCGCGCTCGCGCAGCCCATCCATGTATGCAAGAAAATTGGACAGTGTCCGTTCGGACTGTTTCACGCTCATGAAGGCTCACATCTCTTGTTCCGCCGGATTCCGCGATTTCCCCCAGCCACGGTAGGTCCGGGCCGAACCGGCCGGACATCCTTCACATTGCTAGTTGTCGTCGCCGCGGGACGCGCGCCGGAATGGCCTGCGTGAAAGCGGCTGTCGCGCTGTCAGGTTGAGGGATAGTGACGCTCTCGTTCGACGTCGTACCGTAAGGCGCATCGACCAGAAGGAGCCAGGTAGAAATGAGTCCGCGACCCGGGCCGACCTTTCCGGATTGGCCACAATTCGATGACACCGAACGCCGAGCTCTCGATCGCGCACTGACCCAGGGCCAGTGGTGGCGCATGGGCGGCAACGAGGTGGACAGCTTCGAGCGGGAGTTCGCGGAGTATCACGGAACCCGCCACGCCCTCGCTGTCACCAACGGCACGCACGCTCTGGAACTCGCTCTCCAGGCCATGGGCGTGGGAGCGGGCGCCGAGGTGATCGTGCCCGCGTTCACCTTCATCTCCTCGTCCCAGGCCGCGCAGCGGATCGGGGCCGTCGCCGTGCCCGTCGACGTCGATCCCGACACCTACAACATCGACGTGACCGCCACCGCCGAGGTCATCACACCACGTACCCGCGTGATCATGCCGGTGCACATGGCGGGTCTCGTGGCCGACATGGACGCACTCGACAAGCTCGCCGCCGACGCCGGTGTCCGGATAGTGCAGGACGCGGCCCACGCGCACGGCGCGCGGTGGAGGGGCAAGCGGGTGGGCGAGCTGGACTCGATCGCGGCGTTCAGCTTCCAGAACGGCAAACTGATGACCGCGGGCGAGGGCGGCGCGCTGCTGTTCCCGGACGCGGACGAGTACGAGAAGGCATTCCTGCACCATTCCTGTGGCCGTCCACGCACCGACCGCGGCTATCACCACCGGGTGGCGGGCACGAACATGCGGATGAACGAGTTCTCCGCCGCCGTCCTGCGCGCTCAGCTGGGTCGCCTCGACCGTCAGATCGAGTTGCGGGAGCAGCGGTGGCCGTTCCTGTCGGCGCTGCTTTCCCGGATACCGGGCGTCCGGCCGCAGGGTGGTGACACTCGAGCCGACCGGAATCCGCACTACATGGCGATGTTCCGGCTTCCCGGTTGGTCGGAGGAGCGGCGAAATCTCCTGGTCGATCGTTTGGTCGAGAGGGGGATCCCCGCCTACGCCGGGTTCCGCGCCATCTATCGCACCGCGGCATTCTGGGAGACCGGCGCACCCGAGGAGTCCGTCGACGCGATCGCGCGGCGATGCCCCAATGCCGACGCGATCGGCCGGGACTGCGTCTGGCTGCACCACCGCACCCTGCTCGCGTCGGAGCAGGTGCTCACCGAGACCGCCGAGATCGTGGCCGACGCGGTGGCCGCCGGATGAGGATCCGCACCGAACCCGACCGTGACGATCCCGACCGTGACCATCCGGTGGTGGGCGGACCGATGCGCAGTGTGGTGATCTTCGACCTCGACGGCGTGCTGGTGGACAGTCACGAGGTGATGGGCCGGGCATTCGCCGTCGCGTACGCGGAAGTGGTCGGCCCGGGTACGGCTCCATTCGCCGAGTACCAGCGTTACCAGGGCCTGTACTTCCCGGAGATCATGCGACGGATGCGCCTACCGCTGGAGATGGAGGAACCGTTCGTCCGGGAAAGCTACCGGCTCGCGGACCAGGTGCCCGTGGTGGACGGGGTTGCCGACCTACTCGGGACGCTGCGCACCCGCGGGTTCCGGCTCGCGGTGGCCACCGGGAAGGCGGGTGCGCGAGCGCGCGCACTGCTGACCACGCTCGACTTGATCCGATACTTCGACCACGTGGTCGGCTCGGATGAGGTCGTCAACGCCAAACCCGCACCGGATATCGTGTTGCGCGCGCTCGACCTGCTCGACGCGGCGCCGGACACGGCCGTCATGGTGGGCGATGCTCCCGCCGATATCCGCAGCGCCCGCAGCGCCGGGGTGACCGCCGTCGCGGCGACCTGGGCGACCGTCGACGAAGACGACCTGATGGCGGCCGGTCCGGATCTGGTCGTGCACTCACCCCATGAGCTTCTGCCGATATGCCCGCCGGTGTCCGTTCCGGATCGGCGGTGACGGGCCGGCCGCGCCCCCGATAAAGCGTTGCTGCCAAGCTATTTCCGTGCTTTCATGACCGCGCCGCCGGTGTCCGTTGCGGGCCGGCGGCGACGGGGGGCCGCATCGCCGATAAAACATTGCCGCCGAGCTTCTTCCGTGCTTTCATAACCGCACCGAGATGTCCTCTCCCGCGATTTCCGCCAATGTCGACACCAACTCCGCAGGCACGGACTGGAACCGGATCTCCCGGCGCGAACGCTCGGCGACATCGCGATAGGCCCGGTCGCCGAGCAACTCGCCGACCCGGGATTCGATGCGCGCCACGGTGATCTCGCTGTGGAGCAGATGGTGGCCCCGCACCGCAGGCCGAGAAGATGTCCCCGGTGGTCATCTGCTCGGAGATCTGACCGATGGCCAGTTGGGGCATGCCGTAGACGCCTGCGGTGAGCGCGGCGCCCACCCCACCCTGGTGCACGACCGCCCGACAACTCGGTAGCGACAGGCGCAGGGGCAACGACTCCGCCACCCCACACGCCGTCCGGCACCGGGCCGAGAGCCGCGAGAGTCGCCGTGGACGGCGAGTACGACCTCGACTCCGAGATTCGACACCGCCTCGATCGCCCGGGTCAGCGGTCCGTCGCCGCCGGATGCCGGTCGGGCAGGGATCGATCCACGCCGACGGTGCGGTCCTCACCGCAGCGCCGAACTGCCGATAGATGTCGACATACACGGGCAACGGCGCCGGGCTGTTCTTCGTCATCCCCGGTGCGAGCGGCCCGCCCACCGAAATGCGCGAGGGCCGGAATGCCGAGCGCCGCAGCGGCGACGAGACCGGCGAAGGTGATCGATTCGTACACGATCAGGTCCGGCTGCATGCCGCGCGAACTTCACGAACACCCGCCATCGCCTTCGGCGAGGTCGTACATCGTGTTCGCCATCAGTGCGAACCAATGTCGCGTCGGGAGTCGTCGAGTTCGTCCGAGGTCGGCCCTGCTCGCGGGCTCACCCGCGCACTGTCTCGAGCCGCCCGACGAGGTACCTGGTCAGCGCCGCCGGGGTCGGGTTGTCGAACACCGCGGCCGGGGTGACGGCGATGCCGGTATGGCCGCTCAGGCGCCGGGTCAGGTCGAGGGCCATCAGGGAGTCCAGACCGACTTCGAAGAATCCGCGTTCCGGCTCGACCGGTTCGTCCAGACGCAGGACGCGAACCAGCTGTGCCTGCACCAGGTCCGACATCGTCTTCTCCCGCTCCGCGCCGACCTGTGTGGTCAGCAGCTCGACCCACCGACCCGGCTGCTCCGCGTCGGCCTGCGCTCGGTACGCCGAGCGCCGTGTCGGGCGTACCAGACCGCGCAGCAACGGAGGTACCGGCAGGCCTGGCTCCGGCGCCGCCCACCGCTGCGGCTCGCCGGGAATCGGGAACGGTTGGCCGGTCTCGACAGCCGAACTCAGCGCCCAGTCTTCGCCGTCGACCGACATCGGCGCGCGGGCTCCGCAGTGCGCGGCGGCGGCCCGGGCGAGCCCGTCGGCGGCCGCCGTCGCCGCCCGATCCGCCGGACCGCTCAGTTCCGCCGTCGTGGTGACGACGGCGAACAACGCGAGGTCGTGGTCGGCAGTGAGTTCGGCGAGATATCGCAGCGACTCGCTCCGGGCGCCGAGGACCGTACCGAGCCGTTCGGAGTCCAGCTCCGCCAGCGGCGTGCGGTCGGCCATTCCGGCGGCGTGCACCACACCGGTCAGCGGGTGCCGCGCCGGGATCTCGGCCGGCAGTCGACGCAGCGCGTCCCGGTCGGCCGCGTCACAGGCCACGACGGTCACGACCGCGCCGAGCGCGGCGAGTTCGGCGACCAGATCCGCCGCCGCGGGAGCGGCCGGACCACGGCGGCTCGCGAGGACCAGACGGCGCACGCCGTGGTGGGCGACCAGATGCCGGGCCACGCGGGATCCGGCCCGGCCGGTGCCGCCGACGATCAGGACCGTGCCCGCCGGGTCGAGCGGCCGGACCGCCGGTCCGGCTTCGGCGACGGCCGACAGTCGGGGGATGTGGACGCGTCCGGCCCGCACCGCCGCCTGCGCGAGGCCGACCGCCCGCACCGAGTCCAGACCGACGTCGGGATCGGCATCCGGATCGACGTCGACGAGCGCGAACCGATCGGGGTATTCGGCCTGAACGGCGGCGATCATGCCCCGGACGGCCGCCGCGGCCGGATCGAGTGCGGCATCGGGATCGACCGGGACCCCGTCGCGCGTCCTGACCACCAGCCGGGAGCCCGCCAGGCCGGGCTCGTCCAGCCATGCCTGCGCGACGGCGAGCGCACGCACGCATGCCGCGACGGGTTCCGTACCGAACGCGACGTCGAGGACCGCGACAGCATCGGCCAGGACGGACGGATCGTCACCGAGTTCGAGTACATCGTCGTCGCTGTGCACCGGGATGATTCGCGGCGGGGTCGTGGCGGTTTCCCGATCGAGTTCCGCCCACTCCATCCGCAGCGCGCCGCCCCGCAGGCCGCGGCGGGGCTCACGCGCGGGCCGCGTCGCGATCCGACCCGCGGTCAACACCGTACGACCGGTGTCGTCGGCCGCGGTCAGGGTGAGGCCGTCCTCGGCCGGGCGCAGCCTGACGCGCAACGAGGCGGCACCGGTCGCGTACAACTCGACATCACGCCATACCGCCGCGCGGTCGCCGTCCGCCGCACGGCTCGCGGCGTGCAGCAGCAGCGGGTGGATGCCGAAAGCGGCGGCCTCCTCGCGGAACTCGTCGGGCAGGACCAGCTCCAGGAAGGTCTCCTCGGCGCGCCGCCAGACGCGGTGTACGGCTCGGCCGCCCGCGCTGTCCGGCGGCCAGACCGCGGTCACCGGATCGGCGCCGTCCAGCGGGCAGGCCGCGGTCACCGGATCAGCGCCGTCCGGCGGCCAGACCGCGAGTTCGGACTCTCCCGTATCGGCGCCGGTCGAGCCGACGAGCACACCCGTCGCGTGCAGCGTCCAGCCCGACCGGTCGCCGACGGCCGAGGCAGGGGTCGACCGCACGGTCACCGTTCGCCGACCGGCCGGGTCGGTCCCGCCGACGCAGACCTGCACCGCCAGCGCCGCTGCCCGGTCCAGCCACGCGGGCTCGATCACGTCGAGCTCGGCGATCGTTCCGCAATCCAGCTCGTCGCCAGCCCGGATCGCCAACTCGACCCAGACCGAGGCGGGTACCTCGACCGGGCCGTCCCCTGTGGCACGGGCGAGCCAGGGCTGCCGGTGCGCGGACAGCCGCCCGACGGCGAGCACACCATCGGAATCCGGCAGGCCCGCCACCACGGTCAGCAGCGGGTGACCCGATTCCTCCGCCGCCGCGACGACTCCCGAACCGCCGCGCAACCAGTAGCGGCGATGCTCGAACGGATGGGTCGGCAGGTCGCGGCACAGCTCCCGCCAAGCGAGTCCGTCGCCCGGGACGGCGGCCGACCAGTCGACCGGCAGCCCGATCGCGAATGCCTCGGCCATCGCGGTGAGCACCTGATGTGCGCCACCGCGGTCGCGCCGCAAGGTGCCGATCACCCCGACCGGCCGACCGGCGTCGGCGACGACATCGAGAATCGAGGAAACCAGGCCGGGATGCGGGGACACCTCGATGACCGCTCGCATGTCGGCGGTCACCGCGCGGACGGCGTTTTCCAGTTCGACCGGCCTGCGCAGGTTCCGGAACCAGTAGCCCGCGTCGAGAACCTCGTCCGGGCCGATCCACCGGCTCTCGACCGTGGAGTAGAACCGCGGCGCGCCGTCGACCTCGCGCACCCGGCGCGCACCGACGCCGTCGAGCCGGTCCAGCATCGGGCGTTCCAATTCGTCGACGAGGAAGGAGTGCGACGCGTAGTCCGCCCGCAGCCTGCGGAACCAGATCCGCTGCTCGGCGGCGAAGGTCGCGAGTCGCTCGATGGCGGCGACCTCGCCGGAGACGCCGACCATCGCGGGGCCGTTGACCGCGGCCAGCTCGAGCCTGCCCTCGTACGGGGCGAGCAACTCCGTCGCCCGCGCGCGGCCGACGCCGAGGACGAGCATTCCGCCCGAGGGAGGCAGCGCCGCGGCCAGCCGGGAACGCACCACACAGACCTTCAGCGCGTCGTCCAGCGACAGCAGCCCCGCCAGATACGCCGCGGCGAGCTCCCCCTGTGACGATCCGATCACCACCTCGGGGGTGATTCCGGCTCGGGCCCAGAGCTGCGCCAGCCCGGTCATCAGCACGAACGCGGCGGGCTGGACGACGTCGGTCCGGGACAGATCGTCGTCGCCGAGCGCCTGTTCGAGTGTCCAGTCACAGTCGTACTCGTCGAGCAGCGCCTGGCACCGGGCCACCCACGACCGGAATTCCGCGAAGTCGGCCATCAGCGCTCGGCCCATGCCCGCCCAGCCGCCGCCCTGGCCGGGGAAGACGAAGACCGCGCCGTTGCCGGGACCGGACCGTCCTGCGACCACCTCCGGGTCGACATCGTCGGCGGCGAGTCCGCGCAGCCGCCGCGCCAGGTCGACGTGATCGGCCGCGAGCACGGTGGCGCGAGCCCGATGCCTGGTCCGGCCGAACGCCAGCGCGGCGGCGAGCAGCGGCAACGAAGGCCGCCCGAGGTCCACGGCGTCCGCCAGCCGGGTCGCGACCACGGCGAGACGGCTCGGGTCGCCCGCCGATACGACGAACGGCAACAGGCCGCCCGCGCCGGACTCGGCCGGTTCGGTCGCGGTGACCGGTGCGCGTCGAGGCGGCTCCTCGAGGATGACGTGCGCATTGGTGCCGCTCGCCCCGAACGCGGAGATACCCGCGCGGCGCGGCCGATCCTGGCGGGTCGGCCACGGCCGCGCCTCGGTGAGCAGCCGGATCGTGTCGGCGGACCAGTCGACCTCGGGGGTCGACGCGTCCACGTGCAAGGTCGCGGGCAGCATCCGGTGCCGCATGGCCAGCACCATCTTGATCACACCCGTCACCCCCGCCGCCGCCTGGGTGTGGCCGATATTGCTCTTCACCGATCCCAGCCACAGCGGCTCTCCGGTCTCGCGCCTGCCGTAGGTCGCCTGGAGCGCCTGCACCTCGATCGGGTCGCCGAGCCGGGTGCCCGTACCGTGCGCCTCGACGACATCCACCTCGGACGGCGCCAGTCCGGCGACCGCGAGCGCCCTGCGGATGACCCGCTGCTGCGCGAGCCCGTTCGGAGCGGTCAGGCCGTTGGAGGCGCCGTCCTGGTTGACTGCGGAGCCTCGGATCACGGCGCCCACCGTGCTCCCCTGCGCCGTGGCGTCCGGAAGTCGCTGCAGCAGCACCACACCGACACCCTCCGACCAACTGGTCCCGTCCGCGGACGCCGCGAAGGCCTTGCACCGCCCGTCGACCGCGAGTCCTCCCGCTTTGGCGAATTCGACGAACGCGTTGGGCGTCGCCATGACCGTGACGCCACCGACGACGGCGAGCGAACACTCGCCGTTGCGCAGGGCCTGCATCGCCAGATGCATCGTGACCAGCGACGAGGAGCACGCCGTGTCGACCGACATCGCGGGCCCCGTGAAGCCGTACACGTAGGACACGCGGCCCGACGCCACCGAGAGCGCACCACCGGTGACCCGCAGACCGTCGGTCTGCGGGTCACCGCCCTGCATCCCGTATCCCTCGCCCATCACGCCGATGAACACCCCGACATCGGAACCTCGATAGGCGGCCGGGTCGAGCCCCGCGTCCTCGAATGCGTCCCACACGACCTCGAGCAGCAGCCGCTGCTGCGGGTCCATGGCCATCGCCTCGCGCGGCGAGATGCCGAAGAATCCGGCGTCGAAGTCGGCCACGTCGGTCAGGAAGCCGCCCGCCGCCACCGGGACAGCGGACAGATCCCAGTCCCGATCGGTCGGCACCGCCGACCGACCCTCGCCGCCCGCGGCGAGCAGTTCCCAGAACCCGTTCGGGCCGCGCACACCGCCCGGCAGTCGGCAGCCGAGCCCGACCACCGCGATCGGATCGGCCGGGTGCGCCGCCACAGCGGTCTCGACCTCGGCCTGCGCGTCACGGCCTGTTAGCCGCTCACGGAGGAATCGGGCCAGTTCCACCGGCGTCGGATAGTCGAAGACCAAGGTCGCGGGCATGGCGAACCCGGCCAGGGCGCTGAACCGGTTACGCAGCTCGAGCGCGCCGAGCGAGTCCATACCGGCGGCCTGGAACGGCGCGTCGGGCGCGATGTCCTCGGCCGACGGATACCCGAGTATCAGCGCCGTTGAGGTGCGGACCAGGGACAGCAGGGTGCGCTCCTGCTCGGCCGCCGACCTGCCCGCCAGCGAGTCCGCCAGATCACCGGCGGATGCCGTCCGGCCCGCCCGGCGACGCACTCGGACCAGGTCGCGCAGCAGCGGCTGCACCGGTGCACCGTCGGCCGCGTCGGCCCGCGCGGCGGCGAGGTCGAGTCGGATCGGCACGAGCTGGGCCGCACCGCTGTCGACGGCCGCGTCGAACAGGGCGAGCCCGTCCTCTTGGCGCAGCGGCGACACGCCCGCGCGGCGCATCCGCGCCCGGTCCGCGTCACCGAGGTCGGCGGTGATGCCGCCCTCCTGCGCCCACAGACCCCAGGCCAGCGAAACGCCGTGCCGCCCGTTCGCGCGCCGGATCGCCATGAGACCGTCCAGATAGGCGTTGGCGGCGGCGTAGTTGGCCTGTCCGGCCGAGCCGAGCAGGCCTGCGGCGGAGGAGAATGTGACGAACGCGGCGAGGTCGTGGTCGCGGGTCGACTCCTCCAGGTGGCGGGCGGCGTCCGCCTTCGGACCGAAGACGGCGTCGAGCCGGTCCGGCGTCATCTCGGCGATCAGCCCGTCGTCCAACACACCCGCGGTGTGCACGATCGCGGTGAGCGGGCGCTCCGGCGGGATCGCGGCGATCATCGCCGCCACCGCGGCCCGGTCCGCGACGTCACAGCTGATCACCGACGTTTCGGCGCCCAGCTCGGACAGCTCGGCCACCAGTGCGTCGGCGCCGTCCGCCGCGCTGCCACGCCTGCTGACCAGGAGCAGCCGCCGAACGCCCCGGGTCCGCACCAGGTGCCGCGCGACGAGCGCGCCCAGCGACCCGGTACCGCCGGTGATCAGCACCGTCCCCTCCGGATTCCACGAGGTCGGCTCCTCGACCCGCGGCCCGGCTTCGGCGAGGCGGGGGACCCGGAAACCATCGGCGCGGGCCGCGAGCTGTGGCTCGTCGAGGGTCAGCGCGGTTCGCAGGACCGATCCGGCGTCGAGGCCGGACTCCGTGTCGAGCAGCAGCACGCCGGGCATCTCGGCCTGGGCCGCGCGGACCAGGCCCCACACGGCGGCACCGGTCGCGTCGGTGACGCCGCCGGTCCCGCCGTCGACGCCGCCGCGGGTCCGCACGACGAGCCTGCGGTCCGCGATGGCCGCGCGCTGCCATGCCTGGAGCACGGCCAGGACGCCCGCGAGTACCTCCGCGGGCGGGCCGGTCGGTGGGTCGTATACGAGTACCGGCGGCCGACCTGGTGCGGCGACATCCTCGGCGCTGTGGATTTCGACGGGCGCAGACCGGTCGTGCGGTACCGCGCGGACGGCCACGGGGTGCCACGCCACCCGGTACATCGCGTCCATCACTGGGCGAGCGCCGAGGTCCTCGGGACGGATCGGCGTCGAGCCGATCGAGCGCACGGACAACACCGAGCGGCCGGCCTCATCGGTCGCGTCGAGACTCCAGCGATCGTCGTCCAGCCGGTGCAGATGAGCGCGTAACCTGCGCGTCCCGGCTGCCCGCAGCACCACCGACTCCCATCGCGTCGCGATCGAACCGGGGTCGATCACCATTCGGGTCACCGTGTCGAGCAGGGCCGGGTCGAGGCCGAACCCCTCGGACTCCGCGTCGTCGGCGAGCGCGACCTCCACGAAGGTGTCCGCGCCGCGATGCCACAGCCCGAGCAACTCCGAAGGCCCGGTGGCCGCCGTGTCGGTCGCGACCGGTTCGGCGTCGGACGGCGGCCACACGGGTACGGGTCCGGGTTCGACGACGGACCCGGCTTCCAGAGTGCCGACGGCATACCGGATCCAGCTCGTCGCGCCTTCGCGCGCACCGTGGACGGTGAACGGGCGAGTGCCGCCCGCATCGGCTCCGACCACGATCTCGAGCCGCACGACCGTCTCCTCGGAGAGGGTCAGCGGCGCCTCGACCGTCAGGTCGCCCAGTACGCCGCAGCCGAGCTCGTCACCCACCCGCACGGCGAGGTCGATGAAGGCGGCGGGGGGCAGGATCGCCACGTCGTGCAGTCGGTGCCCGGCGAGCCAGGGATGAGTCGTCGACGCCAGCCGGGCGGTGCCGATGAGACCACCGGTGTCCGGGACCGGCACGATCGCCGACAGCAGCGGATGCTCGACCTCGACCTGCCCCAGATCGGCCACGTTCACCGCGCCGGGTGCCGGGGTCAGCCAGTAATGCTTGCGATCGAACGCGTATGTCGGCACCGCCACCCGCGGAGCGTCCGCAGGCACCAGCGGATGCCAGTCCACCGGCACTCCCCGCACGAACAACGCGGCCAGCGCGTCGATCACGGTGTCCGGTTCGCCCTGCCCGTCGCGCAGCGCGGACACGCACACCGGTTCGTAGCCTGACTCTGCCGCCGTCTCCAGGATCGGCGCGGACAGACCCGCCCCCGGACCGAGTTCGACGAACAGTCGCCCACCGCGGTCCAGGGCGGCGCGGACGCCGTCGGCGAAGCGCACCGTGCGCCGGACGTGGTCGACCCAATAGCCGGGGTCGGTCAGGTCGGCTCCGTCGTGGGCGACCACCGGAATCCGGGCCTGCTGCCAGACCACGTCCGCGATCGCGGAGCGCAATTCGGCGAGCATCGGTTCCATGCGCGCCGAGTGGAACGCGTGCGACACCGGCAGTCGGTGCACCTTGCGGCCTTGTTCCCGCAGTGTCCGCAGCGCGGCATCGACTGCGTCCTCGTCTCCGGAGAGCACGACCGAGGCCGGGTCGTTCACCGCGGCCAAGCCGACGCCCGCGCCGAGGAACGGTCCGACCTCCTCCTCCGTCGCGGCCACCGCGGCCATCGCGCCACCGGTGGGCAGCGCCTGCATGAGGCGGCCGCGGGCGGCCACCACGGTCGCCGCGTCATCGAGCGACAGCATGCCCGCCGCGTGCGCCGCGGCGATCTCGCCGACCGAATGCCCGAGCAGCAGAGCGGGGCGCACGCCCCAGGATTCGACGAGCCGGAACAGCGCGGTCTCGACCGCGAACAGCGCCACCTGGGTGTAGACGGTCTGGTCGAGCAGAGCTGCCGCCGCACTGCCCGGCTCGGCGAAGACCACATCGCGGACGGATCGGTCGACGACGTCGGCCAGCCGCTCGTCCAGCCGCGCGCACGCGTCGTCGAACGCGGCGGCGTAGACCGGGAATCGGTCGTAGACGGCGCGGCCCATGCCCGGCCGCTGCGCGCCCTGACCGGGGAATACGAAGACCACCGACGCCGCGGCGCCCGCGGCCACGGCGCCGAGCGCCGTGCCTCGGCCCGCCGCACCCGCCGCGAGCGTGTCCAGACCCGCGAGCAGCGCGACCGGGTCGTCGGCGGTGACCACCGCTCGGTGCGGGAGCAGCGCGCGGTCCGCGACGAGCGCCCGGGCCGCCCCAGGCAGCGACAACCCCTGCGCCACGGCGGTGCGCAGCCGCCGCACCTGTCCGGTGAGCGCCGCCGCGCTCTGCGCGGACAGGACGAACGGCAGCGCGACCGGCGCGACGTCGTCGCCCCGCGCCTGCGCGGCCTGCTCGGGGATCTGTTCCAGGATCAGGTGAGCATTGGTGCCGCTGATGCCGAACGACGAGATTCCGACGCGGCGCGGCCGGTCGACTTCGGGCCAGTCGACGGCCTCGGTCAGCAGCCGCACGTCACCGTCCGACCAGTCGACATGGGGGGTGGGTTCGTCGACGAAGAGTGTGGGCGGCAATTGCCCGTGCCGGATCGCCTCGACCATCTTGATCACCGCGACCACACCGGCCGCCGCCTGTGTGTGGCCGAGGTTGGACTTCACCGTGCCGAGCCACAACGGTCGCCCGTCGGAACGGTCGCGGCCGTAGGTCTCGATGATGGCCTGCGCCTCGCTCGGATCACCGAGCGTGGTGCCGGTGCCGTGTGCCTCCACGGCGTCGACGTCGTCCGGGCCGATGCCGGACGCGGCGAGCGCGGCACGGATGACCCGCTGCTGGGCCAGGCTGTTCGGGGCGGTGAGGCCGTTGGACGCGCCATCCTGGTTGATCGCGGAACCGCGGACGACCGCGAGCGGGCGATGTCCCTTGCGCAGCGCGGTGGACAGTCGTTCCAGCACGACCACGCCGACCCCTTCGGACAGCACGGTGCCGTCGGCCGCCGCGGCGAACGCCTTGACCCGACCGTCCGCGGCCAGGCCCCTCGCCCGCGAGAACCCGGTCAGACCGACCGGTGACCCCATGACGGCGACCCCGCCCGCGAGCGCCGCCTCGCATTCGCCCTGACGCAGCGCCTGGGCGGCCAGGTGGATCGCCACCAGCGAGGACGAGCACGCGGTGTCGATCGTCATCGCGGGACCCTCGAGACCGAACAGGTACGCCACCCGGCCGGATGCCACGCTGCCCGCCGTCGCGGTGGTCGTGAAGCCCTCGAACTCCGCAGGCACGCGCGCCAGGTCGCCCAGGTAGTCGTGGATGGACATACCGGTGTAGACGCCGACGGATTCGCCGCGCAGCGACGAGGGATCGATGCCCGCCGTCTCCAGTGCCTCCCACGTGGTTTCCAGCAGTAGCCGTTGCTGGGGGTCCATCGCGGTCGCCTCACGGGGCGAGATCCCGAACAGCGCGGCGTCGAAATAGCCCGCGTCGTGCAGGAAGCCGCCCTGCCTGGTGTAGGTGGCGCCCGGCCGGTCCGGGTCCGCGGCCAGCAGTCGGTCGAACTCCCAACCGCGATCGACCGGCAGCGGGGACATGCCGTCGCGGCCTTCGGCCACGAGATCCCAGAGCTCGGCGGGTGTGGTGACCCCGCCGGGCAGGCGGCACGCCATGCCGACGATCACGATGACATCGTCGGTGGCCAGCGCCGGCCGCTCGGGGATATCACGCGCGGCGCCCGCATCGGCCGACCCTCGGACCTTCTCGACGAGGTGAAGGGCCAGCTGCCGTGGGGTCGGGTAGTCGAAGATCAGCGTGGCCGGAAGTTTGACCGCGGCCGCCGTCGTGAGCCGGTTGCGCAGTTCGACCGCGGTGAGCGAGTCGAATCCGATCTCGCCGAAACGGGTGTCATCGGCGGAAGGGTCGACATCGGCGATACCGAGCACGGTCGCGAGTTCGGTGCGCACGAGGGCGAGCACCAGGTCGATCTGCTCCTGATCGGTGAGCCCGGCCAGACTCCGGCCGAGCGCGCTGCCCGGCCGGACGGCGACGGCGCGCGCCGTCCGCCGCGGCGAACGCACCAGCGACCGGAACAGTGCAGGCACGACACCGTCGGCGCCCGCCTCGTCACGGACCGCACCGAGGTCGAGTCCGATCGGCACCAGCAACGGAGCCCCGGCGCGGATGCCCGCGTCGAAATCGGCCAGCGCCTCGGCGGTCGGCATCGGTCGTACACCGCCCCGGCTCATCCGGGTTCTGTCGGTCTCGGCGAGATGGCCGGTCATCCCGGTGACCGAGCTCCACAGTCCCCAGGCCAGCGCCACCGCGGGCAGTCCGGCGGCGGCGCGCGCGGCCGTCACGGCTTCGGCATACGCGTTCGCGGCCGCGTAGTTGGCCTGGCCCGCGGAGCCGAAAACACTGGCCGCCGAGGAGAATACGGCGAAGACCTCGGGGGGGTCGTCCCGGGTCAGTTCGTCGAGGGTGCGCAATGCCGCCTTCGGCGCGAACACCCGGGCCAGGCGGTGCGGGTCGAGGCCGGTGAGGACGACGTCGTCCAGCACCCCGGCCGCGTGGATGACGCCGGTGAGCCTGTGCTCGGCCGGGACGGCGGCGAGCAGCGTGGTGAGCGCTTCGCGGTCCGTGATGTCGCACGCGGCCACCCGGACCGACGCGCCGAGGCTGCCCAGTTCGGCCACAAGTTCGGTCATTCCCTCGGCCGCGGCGCCGCGACGGCCCGCCAGCACCAGATGCCGTACGCCGTGCTCGGCGACCAGATGCCGGGCCAGCAGCGTGCCGAGCACGCCGGTCCCGCCGGTGATCAACACGGTGCCGCCGTCGGCGAACCCGGCCGCCGACACGGTGCGCACCGCACGGGCCAACCGTGGGGCCGACACGGTGTCCCCGCGCACCGCGACCTGCGCTTCGCCCGCGGCCAATCCCGCGGCGATGGACGCCGCGCCGTCTGTGCCCGACTCGACGTCGATCAGGACGATCCGGTCCGGGTGCTCGGCCTGCGCGGAGCGCACCAACCCCCAGACCGCGGCGCCCGCGGGATCGGTGACCGGACCCGACGCCGCGACCGCGCCGCTGGTCGCCACCACCAGGGGCAGCGACGCGAGGTCCGGCTCCTCCAACCAGGTCTGGATCACCTCGAGCACCCGGTTCAGCAGCGGCAGCGGTTCGGCATCCGCGTCCGATCGCGCGTCGAGCACGGCGATGTCGGGGCTGGATTCGCCGAGCTCGCCATCCATGGCGAGCCGCACCACATCGCCCGAGCTCCCCACCGTGACCTGACTCCTCGGCGCGGTGGTCGACAGTGCCACGGGCAGCGGCGTCCAGTCGACCTGCCAAAGCGAGTCCGGTGCCCGGCCCGCCGTATCCGTGATCGGTAGCGACACCAGCGATTCCATGGACAGCACGGGCGCGCCGGTACCGTCCGCGGCGTCGAAGGACAACGCGTCCGGTCCGCACGGCGCGACCCGGACCCGCAACGCGACGGCGCCATGGGCATGCAGCCGGACGCCGTTCCAGGCGAACGGCAGCACGGCGCTGTCGTCCGCGCGCCGATGGAAGGCGTTCGCGTGCAGGGCGGCGTCGAACAGCGCGGGATGGATGCCGAACCGGTCGACGTCGTCCCGGTGGTCGGCGGGCAGCGCCGCCTCGGCGAAGATCTCCGCACCGCGCCGCCAGACGGCGGTCAACCCGGCGAAGGCCGACCCGTACCGGTATCCGCGGTCGGCGAGGCGGTCGTAGAAGTCGTCGACCGGTTCCGCGACGGCGCCGGGCGGCGGCCATGCGCCGAAGTCGAAACCGCTGCTCGGCGACCGGTCATAGGCGTCGGAGAGCAGTCCGGCGGCATGCCGGGTCCACTCGCCCCCGGTATCGGAGCTGTGCACCTGCACCGCACGGCGACCCGCGGCGTCCGGTGCGCCGACGGAGACCTGCAGGCTGACGGAGGAGTCCGCCGCGAGCATCAGCGGCGCCTCGATCACCAGCTCGTCGATTACGCCGCAGCCGAGCTCGTCGCCGACCTGGATCGCCAGGTCGACGTAGGCGGTGCCGGGCACAAGGACGTTGTCCCGAATGCGGTGCCCGGCCAGCCACGGATGGGTCGCCAGTGACAGGCGGGAGGTGCACACCACACCATCGGTCTGCGGGAGTCGCAGCACCGCACCGAGCAGTGGGTGGCCGCTGGTCACCTGCCCGAGCGCTTCGGCCCCCGCGGCGGCGGTCGGCATGGTGATCCAGTACCGCTGGTGGTCGAACGGGTAGGTGGGCAGCTCGACCCGCCCGGCTCCGGCGCTCTCGGGCAGCAGGGTCGGCCACGCCACCGGTACGCCGCGCACGAAGACCTCGGCGGCCGAGGTGGCCAGCCGGGCCGGACCGTCCTCCTCGCGCCGGATCGACCCGACCGCGAGTACATCCGCGTCCAGCTCCGCCGCGATCCCGGTGATCGACGGCAGCAGCACCGGATGGGCGCCGAGCTCGATGAAGACCCGGTGGTCCCGGGCGATCAGATCGCGCGCGGCGGGTTCGAACAGCACCGGCCGACGCAGGTTGCGATACCAGTATTCGGCGTCGAGCGCCTCGTCCTGCCCGCGGCCGAGCTCGACCGTCGAGTGGAACGGGATGCGCGGCGCGGCGGAGGTGACCGCGGCGAGATCGCTCAGCAGCGCGGAACGCACCTCTTCCACGTAGTGGCTGTGCGACGCGTAGTCCACCGGTATCCGGCGGAACCTGGTGGCGCTGTCCGCCAGCCGCGCGGCGAGCTCGTCCAGCGCGGCGCCCGCACCGGCGACCACCACCGAGGCGGGCCCGTTGAGCGCCGCCACCTGCAGGCGTTCGCCCCACGGTGCGATCAGGGCGCGCACCGCTTCCTCGGCGAGCCCGATCGATGCCATCCCGCCCCCCGCGGGCAGCAGTTCGGCGATGGCCTGGCTGCGCAATGTCACCACTCGGGCGGCATCGGCCAGCGAGAGCGCTCCCGAGACGCAGGCGGCCGCGATCTCACCCTGCGAATGACCGATGACCGCGTCCGGGACCACGCCGAGCGATTCCCAGACCGCCGCCATGCCGAGCATCACCGCGAAGCACGCGGGCTGCACGACATCGACACGGTCGAGGTCTTCGGCGTTCTCGCCGCGCAGGACATCGACCAGCGACCAGTCGATCCACGGTTCGAGCGCCTTCTGGCACTCGGCGATCCGGTCGGCGAAGACCGGCGAGGTGTCCAGGAGCTGAGCGCCCATGCCGACCCACTGGGTGCCCTGTCCCGGGAAGACGAAGACGACCTTGCCGGGCCCGCCCGTGCCGACCGAGCCCGCGATCACCCCGGCCCCGGTCCGGCCCTCGGCCACCGCCGCGAGCCCCGCGCGCAGTTCCGCCCTGGTCCGCGCGACCACCACCGCGCGATGATCGTGTACCGCGCGTCCGGTCGCCAGCGCGTGCGCCAGATCACCGAGCTCCACGTCCTCGTCCACGATGCCGGTGAGCCGCTCGCCCAGATTGGCCAGAGCGGTCGCCGTCTTGGCCGTGACGACGAACGGGAGCGCCCCACCGTCGACGGCCCGCGTACCCGTCCCGCCGATCTCGGGCTCACCAGGCTCGGCGATGTCACGCTCGGCCTGCTCGGGAGCGTCGCGCTCGCTCGGTTCGGCCACATCGCGCACGCGCGGATCGGGTGCGGTCGGCGCCTCTTCCAGGATCATGTGGACATTGGTTCCACTGGCGCCGAACGCGGAGACGCCGGAACGGGCCGGACGACCGGTGTCGGGCCACGCGCGGCCCTCGGTCAACAGCTCGACGGCGCCCGAGGACCAGTCGACCTGCGGAGTCGGCGCGTCGACGTGGCGGGTGGCGGGCAGGTAGCGGTGGCGCAACGACAGAACGGTCTTGATCACCGCCGCGACGCCCGAAGCGCCCTGGGTGTGGCCGAGCACCGATTTGACCGAACCCAGGTGCAGGGGCCGCCGCGGGTCGCGTCCCCGACCG
The DNA here is from genome assembly GCF_015674855.1 of Nocardia bovistercoris. GTDB lineage: Bacteria > Actinomycetota > Actinomycetes > Mycobacteriales > Mycobacteriaceae > Nocardia > Nocardia bovistercoris. The sequence continues at coordinate 21,201 of NZ_JADMLG010000020.1, forward strand.
TAGGTGGCAAGCAGTGCCTGCGCCTCGATCGGGTCGCCGAGCGTCGTACCGGTTCCGTGCGCCTCCACGGCGTCGATCTCGTCCGCCGACAACCCGGCGGCGTCGAGCGCGGCGCGGATGACACGCTGCTGCGCAGGCCCGTTCGGGGCGGTCAGGCCGTTCGACGCGCCGTCCTGGTTGACCGCGGAGCCACGGATCACCGCGAGCACCGGGTGCCCGTTGCGCTGGGCGTCGGACAGCCGCTCGAGCAGCACCACGCCTACTCCCTCGGCCCAACTGCTGCCGTCCGCCGCCGCGGCGAAGGATTTGCATCGGCCGTCGCGCGCGAGTCCACGCTGCCGGGCGAACCCGACGAAGCCGCCCGGCGTCGACATCACGGTGGATCCGCCCGCCAGCGCCATCGCGCACTCGCCCCGGCGCAGCGCCTGGGTCGCCAAGTGGATCGCGACCAGCGAGGACGAGCACATCGTGTCGACGGTGACCGCCGCTCCCTCGAGCCCGAGGCAGTACGCCACCCGGCCCGAGGCGATGCCGCCCGCGCTGCCGAGCGCGCGTTCGAGGCTGAGGAAATCCAGCGCGCCCGCGATGTCGGGCGCGTAGTCCTGGTGCACGATGCCTGCGTAGACGCTGGTCGTGGTGCCGCGGAGGCTGTCGGGGTCGATCCCGGCGCGCTCGATCGTCTCCCAGCACACTTCGAGCAGTTGCCGCTGCTGCGGATCCATCGCCGTCGCCTCGCGCGGCGAGATCCCGAAGAACCGCGCGTCGAATTCGGCGGCGTCGTGTAGGAATGCGCCCTGTTCGACGTACGTCGTTCCGGGCGTGTCCGGGTCCGGGTCGTACAGGTTGGCCAGATCCCACCCCCGGTCGTCGGGGAACGGGGTGTAGACGTCGATGCCCTCGGTAACCACCCGCCAGAAGTCCTCCGGCCCGGCGATGCCCCCCGCGAAGCGGCACCCCATCGAGACCACCGCGATCGGCTCCGAGGCCGCGGCGAGCAATTGGCTGTTCCGCCGTTTCAGTCGGGTCGTCTCCTTGACCGACTCGCGCAATGCCCGGACGAGATCGTGATCTGAGGTACTCACATCGGTCAACGCTAGGGGCGGGAAACGGCGGCCGGAATCCCTCAGCCTGACGGACGATGCGCCCCGATCCGGTCGAGCAGACCGCCCGCCAACGCGGCCGTCGCGCCCGCGACGGCGGTGCCGTAGACGTGGTAGTCCGGCCGGACCAGAACCGACGCCGCGCTCCGGTCCCGCAGGTAGTCCAGATATCCGGAATCGGTCCGGTCTTCGGGGTCGAGGTGGACGACGGCGGCGCCGAGCCCGGACAACAGGGCGCGCTCGATGTCGCCGAGCGCCTCCGGCGGTTCGGTCGTGATCAACAGGAAGCCCGCGGCGATCAGGGCGTCGTGTCGCCCGCCGGGGATCACGTCACCGCCGCCGGGCCGGAGCAGTCCGGCGGTCAGCGGTGTCGCCTCCGGCGGTGGCGTCGGTCGGCCGCCGCCGTTGGCCAGGATCGACGCGTCGCGGTCGGCGGCGGCGGCCGGATCGGTGACGCAGATGACCCGGCCGAGTCTGACCGAGGCGAGTACGGCCGCCTTGGTGTGGGCGCGCCGCTCGACGGTGTAGGTGTCGAGCAGCCGTTCGTCGGCCCGGCCGCCGAGCGCCATGTCCAGTTTCCACGCCAGATTGCTGACGTCGCGGATACCCGAGCACATGCCCTGACCTGCGAACGGCGGCATCAGATGGGCGGCGTCGCCCGCGAGGAACACCCGGCCCCGCCGCCACTGCTGCGCCCACCGGGCATGAGATCGATACACCCCGCTCCTGAGCAGTTTCGCCGTCTCCGGTGTGATGCCGTGCGGCGCCAGCAGCCGCCACGCCGTGTCGACGTTGTCCAGTTCGGCGGCGGACTCCCCCGGCAGGCACATGAATTCCCAGCGCCGCCGATCACGCCCGCTGCCGACCAGGGTGGTTGGCCGGGCCGGATCGCACAGTTGCACATTGGTCGGCACGAATTCGCGGGCCTCGTGCAATTCGACGTCGCACAGCAGCCACTCGAAGGAGAACCCGAGGTCGGTCATCGGCACGGCGCTCAGTTCGCGCACGACGCTGTTGGCCCCGTCGCAGCCGACCAGCCAGTCGGCCGGGAAGGCATGGGTGGCGCCGGTGTCGTCCTCGGCGATCGCGGTGACATCGTCCTCGGTCTGGCGAATATCGATGACCGACAGGCCACGCCGGACCTCGACCCCGGCTTCGGCGGCCAGCGCGGCGCCGAGCAATCGCTCCAGCGCCGGTTGGTGCATCGTATTGGCGTCCGGCCACCCGTACCGGCCGTCCTCGGCGAAGGTGATATCGAGCAGGACCTTGCGGTCCGCGCCGCGCCACTGGTAGCCGGTCGCGGGTACCGAGATCTCGGACAGACCCGCCCCGACGCCCGCGGCCGCCAGCAGTCGGGCGGTCTCCCCGTCGAAGCTGGTGGCGCGGGGCAATCCGAAGACCTCGCGATGCCGCTCCAACACGGTCACCCGGCGGCCGCGGCGGGCCAGCAGACTCGCGAGGACCGCACCGCTCGGACCGCAGCCGACGACCACGACGTCGGCCGGTGAGGGCGAAGTAACCATGTCACGCCTTCCGCTGGACCTTGTGGCGACTGCGCGACCATACGCAGCCGACGCGGCGCGCTGCCATCGCTCGCCCTGACAGTGCCCGCGCACGGCCACGGGCGCGGCGCTGGTCGGCACTGTCAATACGAGGGATCCGCGACGGCGCCCGCCGCCCATAGCGTTGCCGTGCACACCTTTACAACGAGCTGGTCAGCACTGGCGCCCGGCCGCGCGGCCGATCCGCCGGTCGCGAGATCGTCGAGCTGCATCGGAGATCAACATTGCGGAGGAACGACCACTACGTCCGCCGGATTCTCGGTCGGCTCGACGCCGACCCCGGCGCCATCACCGTGACGCTCGGGGACGAGCCGTTCTCGGCGGAGCGGGTCGCCAGGGCGATCCGCACGACAGCGGCGTGGATGCGATCGGCAGGCGTCGGCCCCGGCGCCTCGGTCGCCGTGCTGACCAGTCCGAACACACCGGCGACGCTGATCTACCGCTACGGGGCGAATCTCCTCGGCGCGACGGCGGTCCACATTCGGGGAATCAACGCCGCCGACCCGCACGACGAGATGAGTCCTCGAGTCCAGGCCGAGATCCTGGCCGGTCTGCGGCCGACCGTGCTCGCGGTGGACCAGGACAACCTCGAACGGGCCCGTGGCTTGCGCGCCTCGGCCGGATCGGAATTCGGCATCGTCGCACCCGGTCCGTCCGGACCCGGCGTGCTCGACATGACCCTGGCTCCGGCCTCGGAGTTCGACGACTCGACGGCCGCAGCTCCGGAGATCGCGGCGGTGACGTTCACCAGCGGCTCGTCGGGCAGGCCGAAGGGCGTCAGCTGGCCCTTCGCCGTCAAGAACGACATGGCCGCCGTCATGGTCGACGCCGAACCGGCCGTATGCCTGGTCACCGGATCCCTCACCCATTCCAGCGGCTTCTCCGCCGATGACGTGATCATCGCCGGGGGCGCGGTGGTGCTGCACAACGGGTTCGAGGCCGAGGCGGTACTGCGTGCCGTGGCACGACACGGCGTCACCCGCTTGGTCCTCGCCTCGCCGCAGGTGTACGCCCTCACCGATCATCCCGCATTCGACGACTACGACCTGAGCAGCCTGCGCGAGGTGTACTACACCGGGAGTCCGGCCGCTCCCGAGCGAATGGCGGCCGCCGCGAAATCCCTCGGCCCGGTGCTGTTCCAGGTCTACGGCACGAGCGAGACCGGCATGATCAGCCAGCTCACCCCGCAGGACCACCTGGACCCTGACCTGCGCCGCACCGTCGGCCGTCCGCCCGCGAACGTCAGGATCACCATCCGCGATCCGCGGGATGGTGACCGGGTCCTCGCGCCGGGCGTCTCCGGCGAGATCTGTGCCTCCGGCCCTTGGGCGATGAGCCACTACTGGAACGATCCGGAGCAGACCGCTCGCGTGGTCCACGACGGATGGGTGCGCACCGGCGACATCGGGCGCCTCGACGAGTCGGGATACCTGACCCTCGACGGCAGGCTGGACGGCGTCCTGAAGGGCTACGGCGTCCTGATCTACCCGGAAGCGGTGGAGCGCGTGCTCCTCGAACACGCGGACGTGGCCCAAGCGGCGGTCTTCGGGATCGAAGACGCGGACCGCCTGGCACGGGTCGACGCGGTGGTGACACCGACGTCCGGTTCCACGCCGCGACCCGACGAGTTGCGCGGGCACGTGGCGGAGGCGCTCGGCGACCACCACACGCCGGTGGAGATCGAGGTCAGACCCGTACTGCCGCTGCGGGGATCGGCCAAGCCGGATCGCAACCTGCTCCGGAAGCAGGCGCTCGGCGCGCGGCACTGGCGTTCGACGTTGCACGAAGTCACCGGAACCTCCCTGCTGCGGGACCTGATCACGCCGCCCGCCGGAGACATTCCCGATGCCGCGTTCCTGGTGCGCCGGATCGATGCCGCCACGGCCGGATGCACCCGCGAGGAGCCCGCCGCCCAGAGCGCGGTGCGCGCGGTGTGGGCGGCGCTGCTGCGTTTGCTGGGGGCGGGCGCGCCGGTGGTCTTCGGGCAACGGGAGGCCGGTGCCGACCCCGACCTCGGGCCGCTCGTGGTGACCGTCGCGCCCCCGGACTCGCTCGGTGTCGTCGCGGAGCGGGCCGGGCAGGCCGCGGCCACGGCGGCCGAACACGCCGCGCTCGGACCGCAGGGGCTGGCGGTGCTCGACGCCGCCGCCGACACTCTGTTCGACACCGCGGTCGGTTTCGGCCGTCCCGGGAAGACCCTGCCCGACCTCGCCCGACCGCTCACCGCCGAACTCAGGGTCGACCGTGAGGCGAGCGAACTCGTGCTGACCCTGGTCACCGATCCGCGGCGAATCGGCCCCGCCCCCGCGGCATGGCTTCTCGACCTGGTCGTGCGACTGCTCGAAACCTTTCGCGAGTCGCCCGACCGACCACTCGCGCGCCTCGACCTTCTCGACGCGCACACCCGCCACCGGGCGCCCCGGGATCGGGACACCACCCCGCAACCACGGCGCCCCGCGACGCTGGGCCGACTGTGGCAACGCGCGGCGGAGGAACACGCCGACCGACCCGCCGTGGAAGCGGCGGGCGTCCCGACCTCCTATGCCGAACTCGATCGCCGGGCGGGCCGCCTCGCGACGGCGCTCGCCGCGGCGGGTGCGGCGCCGGGGCGGCTGGTGGCGCTCGTGCTGCCCCGTTCGGTGGATCTGATCACCGCGGTACTCGCGACCGCCCGAACCGGCGCGGCCTTCGTCCCCGTCGACCCCGGGTACCCGCGGGAGCGGATCGCGGCGATGCTGGCCGACTGTGACCCGACGGCCGTCTGCACGACGGCATCCGCCGAGTTCCCGTCGATCCGTCCCCTCCCGGTCATCCACGTGGACGACCGGGAGACCCTGGCTGGAGCGGACGTGTTCCCCCTGGTCGAGTCGCGGCAGACCGATCCGGCGTACGTCATCTTCACCTCCGGCACGACCGGGCGGCCGAAGGGTGTCGCGGTCACCAACGCCGGACTGGCGAACCTGGCAGCGACCAAACGCGAGGGCCTTGGACTGGACGACACCGCCCGATTGCTCCAGTTCGCCTCACCGAGCTTCGACGCGTTCGTCGCCGAACTGACGGGGGCGTTCACCTCGGGCGCCACGGTGGTCGTGCCGCCGCCGGGCCCCCTCGCCGCGGACGCGCTGACAGCGGTCCTGGTCGAGCACGGGATCACGCACGCCATCCTCCCGCCGGTCGCGCTGTCGAGCATGGATCCCACCGCCGTGCCCGGACTGCGCGGCCTGATCAGCGCGGGCGAGGAATGCCCGGCGGAACTGGCCGCGCGGTGGTCGCGGGGCCGCCGGATGGTCAACGCCTACGGCCCCACCGAGGTCACCGTCTGCGCGACCCAGAGCGGACCGCTCGTCAACGGCGGGCGGCCGACGATCGGGCGTCCGATCGCGGGCGCCCGCGTCCACGTGCTCGGACCCGCTCTTCAGCCGGTGGCGACCGCATTCCGCGGGGAACTCTACGTCGCGGGTCCCGGCGTCGCGCGTGGCTATCTCAACCGGCCCGCGGCGACGGCCGAACGATTCGTGGCCGACCCGTTCGGCCCGCCCGGCAGCCGGATGTACCGCACCGGCGATATCGGGTCGTGGCGCGAAGACGGCGACCTGGACTTCCACGGCCGGGCCGACGACCAGATCAAACTGCGAGGCTTCCGGATCGAGCCGCGCGAAGTGGCGGCGGTGCTCGAGGAACTGCCCGCGGTCACCCGCGCGGTCGTCGGCGTCCGCGCGGATCGCGCGGGCCGCGCCCGACTGGTCGCCTGGGTCGTGCCCGTCGGCGAGGCCCCCGACGACGCACAACTGCGCGACCACGCCGCACGCCGATTGCCCCAGCACATGGTGCCCACCGGCTACGTGGTCGTGCGTACCCTTCCCGTCACGCCCAACGGCAAACTCGACCTGGCCGCACTGCCCGCGTTCGCCGAGTCGGAGAGTCCCGCGCTCGCGACCGCACAGCCCACCCTGCGAACCCCGGCCGAACGCACACTGGCCGCCCTCTTCGAGGAGTTGCTCGAGGCCACCGACGTCGGCGTCGACAGCAACTTCTTCGCGCTCGGCGGTGACAGCATGCTGGCCATCTCGCTGATCCGGCGCGCCCGCCAGGCAGGTCTCGCCCTCTCCCCGAAGGAGATCCTGGCGAACCCGACGGTCGGGGCCCTCGCCGCGGTGGCGACATCGCTTTCGTCCGCACCAGCTCGAAATCCGCACGTGGAAGGCCACCGATGACCCGCCCTGTTGTCAGCCCGGAACTCCTCGACTCACTCGACCTCGCCGATCCGGTGCTGCACGCCGAGCACGAACTCTCCGAGGTGTGGCGCAGGCTCCGCGAGGACCGGCCGCACTACTGGCACCCGCCGAAAGGGGATCGTCCCGGCTTCTGGGTCTTCCCCCGCCACTCCGACGCGATGGCGGTCTACCGCGACAAGGAACACTTCACCACCGAGGGTGGCAACGCGTTGGCGACGCTGCTCTCCGGTGGCGACTCCGCGTCCGGCTCGATGCTCGCGGTGACCGACGGTGACAAGCACACCCAACTGCGCAACGTGTTGAACGCGGCCTTCTCCCCCGGTCGGCTCAAGAACATCCGCGAGGCGATCCGGCGCACGATCGATGACCTGATCAGGGCCGCGATAGAGAAGGGCGAGTGCGATTTCGTCCACGACGTGTCCGCGAGCGTGCCGCTCGGCGCCATCTGCGGTCTGATGGACGTGCCCGAGGCGGACCGCCGCTATCTGCTCGGATTGACCTCACACGCGTGGAGCTCCGACGACGCGGACGCCCCGCCGCAGGACAGCTGGCAGGCCAAGAGCGAGATACTGCTCTACTTCGCCGACCTGGCCCACACCCGACGCGGTAGTGACTCCGACGACGTCGTCAGTCTGCTGGCCAACTGTCACCTGGGCGGCCAACCGCTCAGCGACGCCGACCTGATGTCCAACTGCTACGGACTCATGATCGGCGGAGACGAGACCGGACGTCATGCCATATCCGGCGGCGTCCAGGCGCTGATCGAATGGCCGGACCAGTGGCGCGCGCTCAAGGAGGGCGCCGTCGGCCTCGACACCGCCGCCAACGAGGTGTTGCGCTGGACCGTTCCTTCCTTGCACGGTGGACGCCTGGCGACCGGGGACACCACGGTCAACGGGCAGCCGGTCAAGAAGGGTGACATCGTCAGCGTCTGGATCTCCTCGGCCAACCGGGATCCCGAGGTCTTCACCGATCCGGACCGCTTCCAACTCGATCGCACGCCGAACAAGCACCTGACCTTCGCCTTCGGCTCACATATCTGCCTGGGACACACGCTGGCCCGCATCGAGGTCGAGGAGGTGCTCGACTCGCTGCGCACGCTCGTGTCGTCGGCGGAACAGACCGGTCCCGAGCGGTGGATCTACTCCAGCATCCTGCACGGCATGAGTTCCCTTCCGGTCGTGCTGAACCCGGAATCCGCGTGAACCGCGTCGCCGTGGTCACCGGATCGGCCCGTGGCATCGGCGCCGCGGTGGCCGATCGGCTGATCCGCGACGATATCGATGTCGCCGTCCTCGATCTCGACGCCGAGGCCGCGCGACGCACCGCCGCGGCGCTGGAGCAAGCGGGCGGCCGCGCCACGGCCGTCGGCGTCGACGTGAGCGACGCCGACTCGGTCCGCGCGGCGGTCGACGAAGTCGTCGACCGGTTCGGTACGCCCGGCATCCTGGTCAACAACGCGGGCGCCACCCGGGACAACCTGCTCTTCTACCTGTCACCCGCCGACTGGGACCTGGTCATCGATGTCAACCTGCGCGGCACGTTCCTGATGACGCGCGCGGTCGCCGAGCACATGGCCAAGATCGGCTGGGGCCGCGTGGTGAACGTGTCGAGCATCGCCGCGGTCGGCAATGTCGGCCAAGCCAACTATTCCGCGGCGAAGGCCGGAATCGAGGGCCTGACCAAGACGCTGGCCCTGGAACTCGGTCCGCTCAACGTCACGGTGAACGCCGTGGCGCCCGGCTATGTGGCCACCGAGATGACCGCGGCACTGGCGGCGCAAACAGGCCGCACGGTCGAGGAGCACCAGGCGCAGGCCGCGGCGACCATTCCGCTGCGCCGGGTCGGTCAGCCGCAGGACATCGCGGACGTGGTCGCCTTCCTGGCGAGCGACCACGCGTCGTTCGTGTCCGGCCAGATCATCCATGTCGCCGGTGGGCCGGTGTGCTGACCGGCGCGCCCGTCGGAATCCGTCGAACCGGAATAGTGGCCTTGCCGTCGATCGCCGCGATCTCAGCTACGGATGAGCAGCCGAGCCAACGCGACAGCCCCGTACAGCGTGGACAGCTCGCCGAACCGAGATCCTCGTATCGGCGGGGTACTCGATACGCCGGGGCGGGCCAGTGCGCGCGCGTGCGCGTCGATCGTGGCGACGAATCGCGGCAGCCCGGCCGCTACGCCACCCCCGACGACGACCACGTCGGGATGCAGCAGCTCGTTCACTCCGGTGATCGCCACCGCGAGCCGGTGGCAGGCTCGATCCATCGCTCGCACGGCCCACGGCTCATCGCCGAGCAGGCCGGATCTCAGTTCCGCGAAGGTCACCGGGGCACCGCGCAGCCGCCCGGCGCGCGCCAGGATCGCCGGTCCACTCGCGCAGGCCTGTAGGCAACCCCGCCTGCCGCATCGGCAGTCGGGGCCGTCCGCATCGGTGATCAGATGGCCGATCTCGAACGACCCCGTATCCGTCGAGCCGACGTATTCGCCACCGACGACCATGCCCCCGCCCACCCCGGTGCCGACCCCGACGTAGAGCAGACGCGCACCACCGCATGCCTCGGCTTCGGCCATCGCCGCCAGATCCCCGTCGTCGGCGAACCGGATCGGGGCGCCGCCGAACAACGCACCGAAGGCGCGGTGCACGTCCAGCCCCACCCACTCCGGGCGGTTCGGCCACGCCGAAACGACTCCGATCGAGTCGATCGTTGCGGGCAATCCCACACCCACCGCGTCGAATTCGGCCGAGATCTCCCCGCGCAGCAGATCCACTTCCCTCGACAGTTGCGCGAGGTCGGTGTCGACCCCGCCCACGGTCCAGTGGAACACCCGATCCCGCACCGCGCCGCCGTCGGTGTGGGCGCGCAAGGCTGTCTTCGTGCCGCCGATGTCGACTCCGAGCCAGGTGTGTCGCCGCCGCGGCGGGGCAGGCCGATCCTCGCGACGTTTGCTCATCCGACATCCTCCATCGCCGCCGACTCGGTCAGTGCGGTCGGCTCGCCCGCTGCGGCGTAGATGGCCTCGATCGTGTCGATGATCCGGCGCGCTCCGCGGATCGCCGTGCCGCGAGCCCGGGGGTCGGCGAGTCGGTCCCGGATCTCGTCGAGCAGTCGGTCGTACTCCGTGCCCGGCGGCTCCGTCGGCACCACGATCTCCTGGATGCGCCGGTCGGAGACGACCGTGATGCCCGGGCGCCGCTCGCGATTCGGGCTGAATCCGAATGTGCAACGCAGGGTGGCCGTTCCGGCGCTGCCCGTGACCCGGATCGAGGTCGAGTCGTGGGTGACCGCGGCCGAAGCCCAACTCGCGACAAGTCCGACCCCGACACCGCTGTCGGTCACCATGAACGCGCGAACGGTGTCCTCGACATCGGCGACGGCGACGGCGCCGAGCGACTCCTGACCCCCGCGCCATGTGGTGCCCTTGGACGGCGTATTCACGTGATCGTGCGACGTCATCGCCGTGACCTGACGGAAGGTCGCCGGACCGGCGATGTCCTCGAAGACATCGAGCAGGTGCCAACCCAGGTCGATCAGCACTCCGCCGCCCGCCAGCCCACGATTGGTGAACCAACCCCCGCCTCCCGGCACCCCACTCGCGCGCAGCCAACTCAGGTCGACCGTGCGCAGTTCGCCGAGTTGGGGCAGCAGTGCCCGAAATTCAGCGATATCGGCGCGGTGTCGAGCGGCGCTACCCGCGAGCAACGACACTCCGCCGCAATTCTCGGCCGCGGCCAGAAAATCCGCCTCCGTGGTGGACAGGCACACCGGCTTCTCGATGAATGTCGCGACACCGCGCTCGAGCAATCCGCATCCGACCCGGGCGTGCAGATAGTTCGGGAGGGCGACGATCGCGAAGTCGACGCGGTCGGGGTCGAACTCTTCGAGGCTCGGGATGGCGGGTCTGCCGGTGGTCGCGGTGAACCGGCTGCGACGACCCGGGTGGGGATCGACGGCCGCCACGACCTCGTAGTCCGCGGCGGCCTGCAGCCGCGGCAACCAGATATGTTGACTCGACCAACCGAAGCCGATCAGCGCTGTGCGTATGGTCATGCCGCGGCCTCTGGCTCGGTGGCGTAGCGCCGCCGCCGATTCGGGTACACCGGGATGAATCGGGAACTCATATCGCGAATCTCTCTTCTGCCGGCGGCACCTGGTGACCGAGAGTAGAAATTTCGTCCGGTGCCGCACATCCCTCGATCTGACAGATCGGCGGCGCCGCAGTTCCTTTCGCCGTATCGGTCGCCGATTCGACAGACGGATTCCGCGATACGGTTGCCATCGCGCGTGGAGTGCGGCATGCTCGAATCGATGCCGCTCCGAATCGGGTGGACCTTCCGTCAACGGTGTCGACGATCCGCCGGGGGTATCGGATGTCGAGTGGAATATTTACCGCAGTTCGATATTTCGCGATTCCCGAGTCGGCCTCTCACGCTGCTGTCGAATGTCTCGACGGCCACCGAGTCCCGAATGACGGCCACCTGAATGACGGCCGCTGAGTCCCGAATTCCGATCCTTGTTCCGGCAGCCCGGAATTGCCATCCCATCGACGACACCGACACGCTGTCACCGCGGAAACGAGGCAGGCGGCGGCGCATCGGTCCCGCACCGGGGATTTCACGGTCCACCCACCCGATACGACGACGAGATCGGATATTTCCCGCATGGTCAGAACCGACGACGATCGCCTGTGGTTCCGCAGGTTCAGCGAGGCGCCGGATGCGGCGGTCCGGCTGATCTGCCTACCGCACGCGGGTGGCGCCGCAAGTTATTTCGTGCCGGTCGCGCGGGCATTGGCGCCCGAGATCGAGGTACTCGCCGTGCAGCCTCCGGGGCGGCAGGACCGCCGCCACGAGCCGTGCGCGGAGACGATTCCCGATCTCGCCGAGGCCGTCGCGGCACGGCTGCGCGACTGGGCGGACAAGCCGATGGCGCTGTTCGGGCACAGTATGGGAGCGATCGTGGCCTTCGAGACCACCCGACGCCTGATCGCCGACGACATCCGCCCCGTCGCGCTGTTCGTGTCGGGACGCGTCGCCGCGTCGACGCACCGCGACGAGCGGACGCACCTGCTCGACGACGCGGCTCTCACCGACCACATCCGTCGACTCGGCGGCACCGACGACCGTATCCTGGCCGACCCGGAGATGGTCACGGCGATCCTCGCGGCAGCACGAGCCGACTATCGCGCGATCAGCGCCTACCGCTGTCTTCCCGGCCCGCCGCTGCCGACCCCGATCCACGCCTACCTCGGTGACTCCGATTCGCAGGTCACGCCGACGCAGGCCGAGGCGTGGGAGCGACACACCACGGGCGGATTCGATCTCCGGGTGTTTCCCGGCGGCCATTTCTATCTGGAACAGCATGCGGCGCAGGTGGTCCGATCGATCGGGGAATCGGTGGGTCGCGCGCTGCGCGAACGCGGTTCGAATTCGTCCTCGACCCCGGGGTGACCCGGTGCCGCCCCGACCGGGCGGTACCCGCCGAACAGCGGGTACCGCCGCGATCGGGGCGGTGGTGCGGCTCCCGGTCACCGCCGTCGAGGCGGGCCTCGACCCGTCCTCGACGCGCGGCCGGGTCTAGCTCACTTCAGGTGCCGAGCGAAGAACCGGGAGCCCTCTTCCGCCTCCGACGCCGGGATGCCGGTGTGCCCACCCATATTGGCGTGCAGCGCCTTCTCCTTGGAGCCGAAAGCGTCGAACAGCTCCAAGGACGACTGCCGGTCGTTGCCCTCGTCGTCCCACTGCAACATGACCTGCAACGGAATGTTGACCTGACCGGCCTCCGCGAACATCGCGCGGGGCACGTACGTTCCGGCGAACAGACGGGCGGCCACGATGCGCGGCTCGGCCGTCACCAGCCGGATGCCGAGGGCGATCGCCCCGCCCGAAAGCCCGACCGGGCCCGCGATCTCGGGCAGGGCGAGGGCGGCGTCCATGGCGCCCCGCCAGTGCGTGACCGCCCGGTCGAGCATCTGGCGGTTGATGAGCCGCTCGATGATCTCCTCATCGACCGGACCGCCGGACTCCAGCGCCTTCATCAGATCGGCGCGGGCCTGTTCGGCGCGGGTCTTCTCCTCGCCGACGGGCTGGGGAAGCTCGATGCTGACGGTGGCGAAGCCGTCGGCCGCGGAGTGCAGGGCCCTGGCCACCACTCGGGGGTACATCCTCCGCAGTGCGCCCGGGTGGCCGAGCAGGATCAGCGGCGCCGGAGCGGACGCGGGTGTCCATACGATGCCGCGGATCTCGCCGAGAGTGAACTCGCGCTCAAGGACGTCGCCGTCGAGACGCTGTTCGGAAGTGAACTGAAGCTCAGAAGTGATCTGCAAAGTAGTGCCTTTCGGGAGTGCTCATGAACGGCGCTCCCGGACGACCTACCGCCCGACCGTGACCTCAGAGAGGAGCACCAATGTCAATACTGCGTCCACGGGTACCACCTCCTTGTCATCTCGCACGGCCTCCGAAAAAGTAGCAGCAGGAGCCGTGATCGTCAAATACTTCGGTAGACGTGTCGTCCGCGACTCGGTCGGCCGGGAAGTCCACCGGTCGGCCGGGGCTACCCACCGCCGCGACATGACTTTTCGAGTTCGCCCCGCCCGCGTCGGATGTCGGCGTCGCCAGTATGGATCGTGCCGGCGGCCGGGCGCGCCACCTGCTCGACCCGATCCCGCTCGAAACCGAAGGTGCGCAGTGCTCCCGGATCGAGCGCTCACCGACCCATCGGCGAATCACCAGTTGGATTCCGTTGTCGCGCATGATGGTTCGGCATTGCTCAGCGGCGTGAACAGCCGGGACAGCTGCGGCTCGACGGTCAGCGACCTCGTCGCCGCGATGGAAGCCGAGATGCAGGCCCGCGCGCGGATCTAGCGGCGCTGTGGCGGCCACGGCCTCGACATGCCGCGGTTCGGCGGTGCGGGAGGCGGTGTCGGCAGATTTCCCACCGGTGGGATCGGCCTGCGCAGATCGATCATGATCGCTGCCGGAAACGTGTGCTCGCGCTCGATGATCGGCGCGATTTCCGGGGACTCGACGGAGACCGTCACGGTGCAGTCACCAGGTCCGAGAGCGGCGAGCATGCCATCTCGGACGGCGGCCGTGAGCGGCCGGAAAAGAACAGTGATGCCGAGTTCGAGCTCGAACTCGCCCACTCGATCGCCATCGACGGCGACCTCGAGGCGAGCCGAGTAACTCCGCGTCCCATGCCCACCTTCTTCGAATCGGAGCTCCTCGGTCGCTGTCCCGTCCGGGTGGCGCCCGAATGGGAGAAGATCGCATGGTGAACCGAATCACGCGTGACACGAAGAGGTCTCGTGTAACACCGAACGTTCGGCAATCACCTCAACGCCCGGAACCATCGGTCTGCGACTCGGTCGTTCACGAAGTCCAGCGGTCGACCAGGTCGGCCCACCGCCGCGAGATGGTCTTCTCGAGTTCGCCCCGCCTGCGCCGGGTGTCGGCATCGTCGGTGTCGACCGCGCCGATGGCCAGGCGCGCGACCTGCTCGACCTGATCCGGCTCCAGACCGAGGGCGAGCAGCGCTTCGAGGTCGTGGGTGGTGTCGATCCGGTCGGGCAGCGGGGAGCGAGCGAGTAGCACCGCCGCGTTCTCCTCACCGACCTCCGACAGCATCGCGACCAATCCCGCCTTCTCGACCCTCACGAGCGCTCGCCGACCGGCCTGCGTATCGATAGTTCGATTCCGTTGTCGCGCATGATGGTTCGACATTGCTCCGGTGTGTAGTCGAAGTTCCGCAGATCCTGGATGTAGGTGGCCGGATCCGCCAGACCTTCGACATGGGGATAGTCCGAACCCATGATGATGCGCCGCTCGCCGATCAACTTGCGCAGACTGTCCAATTCGTCCTCGTAGAAGGGCGAGACCCAGACATGGCGTTTGAAGGTCTCGCGCGGGTCTTCCTTGTAGATGAAGGGAATCTGCCCGTAGGACTTCGTGAGCTTCTCGAACAGATGGAATACCCAGGCGGAGCCGCTTTCGATGGATGCCATCCGCAAATTGGGGAAGCGTAGGAACAGGCCGCTGTGCAGATGGTTGGCGAAGGTGTCCTGCAACGCGTCGCCGGAGAACAACGATCGGAAACCGAGCAGCGCCTGAAAGGACATCATGTAGTCCGGCTCACCCCAGGCGGGCATGAACTTGGAGTAGTACGTCTCGCCGGAGTGATAGCACACCGTGATTCCGGATTCATCGGCCAATCGCCAGAAATCGTCGAACATCGGGTCGCCGGGTGCGCGCATGCCGACCTCGGTCGAGACGGGTCCGGGGATCATGACGACGAAGCGCGCGTCGCGCTCCAAGGCCCATTCCAGCTCGCGTACAGCGGCGTCGGGCCTGCACAGCGTGATGTAGGGTGCGCCGAAAATACGTTCGCGGTAGGCGAATCCCCAGTCCTCGTCCATCCAGCGGTTGAAGGCGCGGAACGTGGCCACGACGGCGTCGAGGTCGGGCAGCAGCGCCTGTTCCATCCCGACGCCGAGTGTCGGCAGCAGGATGCAGCCCTGCATGCCTTGTTCGTCCATCAACGCCAGTCGCGCGTCGCGGTCGCGGTATTCGGGCCGGATGGGCTCGAGCTCCCCGAACATCGAGTTCAAGTCCGCGCCATGGGGATTGCGGCCGCGGAAGTATTCGTCGAGGGCGCCCGGCTTGCCGACCGGGTCGAAGGTCGGATTCGGGATGAACCTGTTGATCCTGCCGCCGACCATCAGCCGCTGTTTGCCGTCGACCTGCGCCCATTGGATCGCCCGTTTCCGGTATCGCGGGTCGATGTGGCGAGTGAAGGCATCGATGGCCTCGTAATAGTGGTTGTCGCAGTCGAAGTAGGTGAACCCCAGTTCGGTCGTCATCGCGACGGTGTCCTTTCCTAGCGGATTTTCGGTCGATAACGGTGTGCGCGTGGCAGGCCGTCCGACCTCAGCCCTCGAGCCCCAGAATGCGCGCGGCATTGCCGTACAGGAACTTCGGCCACACCTCGTCCTTCAACGCCACGTTCGGCAGCTCACCGAAAATGCGCTCGAGCGACAGACCCATCGGGAAGTAGCCGCCGTAGAGGACTTTGTCCGCGCCACGGGAGTTGGCATAGTCGATGATGGCCTCGGGGTAGTACTTGGGCGCGAACGCCGAAGTCGAGTAGTAGAGATTGGGCCATTTGAGCATCAGCTTGACGGCGAGATCCTCCCACGGCTCGCATCCGTGTCGGGTGACGAAGACCAGGTCCGGGAAATCGAACATCACGACGTCGATGCGGGAAACCTCTTGCGGCGCGAAAGGAACGCGCGGACCGGGTACACCCGCGCAGACGAAGATCGGGATCCCGAGTTCGACGCAGGTGGCATAGATCGGATACATCTTCGGATCATCGATCGCGACCTGTGGGAAGGTGCCCGCGGGGAATACCGACGTCGCTCGGATGCCGTACCGCTCGTAGTCGCGGCGAATCGCGTTCACCGAACCCATCACGTCATTGGGGTCGGCGACCGCGCCGGAAGCGATGAATCGGTCGGGGAAATTCGCGAGCGCCGACGCGGCGGCTTCCTCGGTGACCCCGATCATGGCCTTCTCGATGCCGAAACGGTCCATCTGCCGCAGGAGCAGCGACACCGGATCGTCGGTCCGCGGCGCGTCGGGTACGTCCTTGAACATGTACTCGACCGGGAACTCGAAGCTTTCCCTCGACTCGCGATCCTTGGTCTGCCTGCGGATGAAGTCGTACTGCGCCGAGCCATCGTGCGGGAAGCCGATCATGGTGTCGATTACCGGTAGACCGACAGGTCCGGACATGGCGTCCTCCTACCAAGCATGGATGCGACAGATGCGGTCGCTGCCCGCCATTATTGAAACACCGTTCTACCTATGTCAAGGCATCGGAGGTCCTTCGGACACCGAATATCGATGTCAGATGCGGATCTGAGATATCGTTGAGGACGAGAATCCAGAACAAGGTTCTCTGCCCATCCAGCTCGAACGGAGGTCGTACGGTCAACAGCAAGATCATCCGCGACACGCAAGCCGACGTGGTCCCGCCGACGGACATGACCAGCTCGCAGCTGGCCAGACGAGCCAAGATCATCGAAACGGCCATCGACCTGATCGCCGACGTGGGCGCCGACGCGGTCCAGATGCGCGATGTGGCCAAACGCTCACACGTCGCGCTGGCGACCCTCTATCGCTACTTCAGATCCAAAGAACACCTGTTGGCGGCGGCGCTCGAGGACTGGCAGAAGCGATTGACCCGGCGATTCCTCGTGGCGAGCGGTCGCGCGGGCGCGGACCCGGTGTCGGGGGTGCTGGACTATCTACGTCGCGCTCAACGCGCGTTCCATCGCAATCCCGGCATGACCGCACTGATGCTGCAAACAATGACCTCGGTCGATCCGGAGGCCAAAGCCGCGATCGACCGGATGAATCAGACGAACGCGGAGCTGTTCGACCGCCTCCTCGAAGGAATGGCGCCGGAGGTCGTGTCGAATCTGGTATTCGGCATCAATGCCGCACTGAGCAGTGCGCTCGCCGCGGTGTTGACCGGCGGTATGGATTCGAACAAATCCCTGGACCAGGTGGAGTGGGTAGCGCGCACCCTGTTGACGCAGAGTCGCCGCACGGATCCGAATCCCCCCTGAACATGGCCCGACACCCGCGTGGTTCCACGAACTCCGTCACGGTGTCGCCTCCACGAGACTCTCGCCAAGGTACGCGCGACGCACGGCATCGCTGCGCCTGATCTCGGCGGGCGTGCCTTCGGCGATCACCCGTCCGAAATCCAGAACCATGACGCGGTCACTGTTGTCGAGCACGAGTTCGACGTCGTGCTCGATCAACAGCACACCGATGCCCCAGTCGTCGGCGAGGCGACGGATGAGCCTGCCCAGTTCGGCGCTCTCGTGCTCGTCGAGTCCCGCGGCGGGTTCGTCGAGCAGCAGCACCGAGGGCCGCGCGGCGATCGCCCGCGCGATCGCGACCAATCTCCTTCGCGCATAGGACAACTCCTGCGGTCGCCGGTGCAGCACGTCGGTGAGTTCGAGTTCCTCGACGGCGGCGCAGACCGTATCGGTCATCCGCGGCGTGCCCGCCCGAACCAACCCGGTGAAGTACGCCGCGAGATCCTGTTCCTCCGATGACGCCAGCAGGTTCTCGCGCACCGTGAGGTCGTCGAACAGTTCGAGGGACTGGAACGAGCGGACGAGGCCCGCGCGCGCCCTTCGATGCGGCGGCCATGCCGTGACGTCCACGCCGTCCAGTACGACCATGCCCGAAGACGGCCGGTTGTAGCCGGTGACGACATCGATGAGCGTCGTCTTGCCCGCGCCGTTGGGGCCGAGTACCCCGACCACCTGGCCCGGCGCGATGGTGAGGCCGACCTCCGCCAGCGCGGTGAAGGCGCCGAAGGTCTGGGTCACCCCGCGCACCTCGAGCGACTTGGGCGCCACCGGTGTGCGCGGCGCCGAGGCGGTCACCGCTTCGTCGTCACGAGCACGGCGCGGCCACAGCCGCCGCACCGGCGCCGCCAACTGGTCGACCACCCCGTTCTGATTCAGGACCAGCGTCAGCACCAGCACGATGCCGGTGATCAGCGGCACGAACCGAACGAAGCTCTCGTCCGAGGACGACATCGCCGACGAGGTGTCGAACAGCAGGACCGCGACGCCACCCGGCGCCAGCAGCGCGCCGACCACCGGCCCGCAGACGTACCCGACGCCGCCGATCACCGTGACCACGAGCACCGTGATCGACAGGTCGGGAACGAACAGTTGCTGATAGAGCACGGTGGGATAGCTGAAACCGAACAGGACGCCGCCGACGCCCGCGATGCCCGCCGACAACACGAAGGCGTACAGCTTGTTCTGGAACACGCTCACCCCCATCGCCGCGGCGGCGCGCTCATTGGTGCGGACCGCGAGCAGGCGACGGCCGACTCGCCCGCGCCGCACCGTCGCGACCACGGCCGCGAGGACGAGGAACCATACGGCGCAGAGCAGACCGTAGTTGTCCGCGTGCACGATCGGGTCGACATCGAGGCCGAGGAAGCGCAGCGACTCGAGCTTCGTCTGGAACTCTCCGCCGGTGTAGTCGCTGTTGCTGAACAGGATCTGGTGCAACGCGAAACCCAACCCGAACGTCACCACCGCGAGATTCACCCCGCGGGTGCGCAACGCGGGCAACCCGAACAGCAAACCGAGCAGCATCGCGCCGACCACGCCCGCGAGCAGGGCGAGTTCGAACGGCCAACCGTGGGCGGCGGCCAAGCGCCCGGCCACGTAGGCGCCCGTCCCGCCGAGCGCGAATTGCGCCAGCGACAGTTGTCCCGCGTAACCGGTCAGCACAACCGTCGACAGCCCGACGATGGCGAAGCAGATCGACACGATCAGGGCCGGGTACCACCCGCTCGGCGTCGCGTATCGCAGCAATGCCAAGCCTGCCACCGCTATCGGGACGACCAGAGCGGGGTGCGCGCGACCGGTTCCGATCCGAGGAAGGGAGTCGGCCGCACTGCCGCGAACCGGTAAACCCTTGCCCCGCATGACCAGAACGACGACGATGACCAGGAACGGCACGGCGTCGGCTACACCGGTCTGGTCCACATACCGTGTCGTGAGCGCCTGCACGATGCCGATCGCCAGGCCGCCCGCCAGAGCGAGGTTGTAGGAGCGGAACTGCGCGAGCAGCGCGGTCGCCAAGCCGCCGATGATCAGCACGCTCATCTGGCCGATCGAGATGAACCCGGTGGATGTCGCCGGGAACAACGCACCGGCCAGCCCGGCGAGCGCACCGCCGAGTCCCCAGGTCAGCGCGGCGAGCAGATTCGGCGACCACCCGAGTGCCGCGGCGGCGCGGGCGTTCTCCGCGGAGGCGGTGAGCGCGTTGCCCATCCGGGTTCGCAGGGTGGCGATCGACAGTGTCACCGCGACCACGACGACGATGGCGACGAGGTAGAAATTCTGCTTCCCGACGACGACCTCGGAACCGAGGTGCACGGGCCCGGAAGGCACCGGCACCGGCACGGTTCGCTGTTCGGCGCCGTACTCGAGCAGGACGCCCTGGATCAGGACGGTGTGCACGCCGAGTGTCGCGATGACGCGGGCCAACGGACTCGCGGTCCGCAACGGCCGCATGACGAGCACCTGCACCAGCAGTCCGACCGCGGCGGCGCCGAGCACCGCCGCGCCGAGCGCGACCGGCCACGACATGTCGTGCCGGGTTCGCAGGTCCATCACGATGAACGCGCCGAGTAGCGCGAACCCGCCGTGCGCGAAGTTGATGACGCCGGAACCCCGGTAGATCAGCACGAGCCCGACGGCCAACAGCACGTTGATCGACCCCGTGCCGAGCCCGATCAGGGCGAAGGTCACCGCTTCCATCTCATGCCTCCCCGGAGATGTAGTGGGCGGCGATCTCGCTCGCGCGCGCCCGGAGTTCGGCGCCGGATCCCGACATGACGACCCGACCGCGGTGCAGGACGTAGCCGCGGTCGGCGATGCCGAGCGCCTGATGGACGTGCTGCTCGACCAGCACCACGGCGGTACCGCCGTCGGCGGCGGCACGCAGCACCGCAAGCAGCCTGCGCACGATGATGGGCGCCAACCCCAGCGACAGTTCGTCGGCCAGGACCAATCGCGGTCGCGCGGCCAGGATCCGGCCGAGGGCGAGCATCTGCTGCTGTCCGCCGGACAGCAGCCCGGCGCGCTTGGCGAGGTGCGGCTCGAGCTCGGGGAAGAACTCGAGCGCGCGCTCGGCGGGCCCGCGACCGAGCCGCAGATTCTCCCAGCCGGTCAGTTCCATGAACACGCATCGCCCCTCGGTCAGATATCCGAGGCCGCGGCGCGCCCGGTAGTCCAGCCCACGCCGCGCCCCGAGGCCGAGTACCTCGACCGACCCGGCCATCGGGGTCAGCTCACCGGCGAGGGTGAGCAGGGTGGTGGATTTCCCCGCGCCGTTGGCGCCGAGCAGTACGACGACCTCGCCCGCGTGCACGGCCAGGTCGATATCTTGGACGGCGGGCGTTCCGGCGTACCCGGAGCTCAGGCCCATCGCGCGGACCACCGATGCACCGGTGTCGCCCGCCGGTGGCGAGATGGCGTTCATGTGCGGTCATTCCTTGTCGAAGCGGGTGAGCACGCCCATGCCACACCGGATATCGGTGTGGCACAGTGCCTGTCAGCCCGCGAACAGTGGGGTGAGGTTCTCGAATCCGCCGTCCTGGACGACGGCGCCGCCCTTGGCCTTCACGAAGGTGATGTTCGGGTTGAAGACCCGGTTGATGCCGGGGACGGGGAATTCCTTGGAGAAGTCGATCGGCGCCGTCAGGCCACCGGCCTTGGCGGCGGTCATCTTGTCGAGCGCGGCGGTGACCGACGCGGCCGAGATGTCGCTCGCCCCGCCGACCGCCTCGATCAGCACCTGGTAAGCGGCCCAGGTGTTCTGGTTGTAGGGGTAGGTCCAGTCCACCTTCGTCGAAGCCGTCTTGGCCCCCTGCCAAGCCGGGTCCGTCGCGGCCACGAAGTTCACCGCGGAGGTCGCCCCCTCGAGCGCGTCGCGCGCGCCGCTGAGCACCTGATCGTTGAGGGCGCCTTGCAATGCGTAGTACCGCGTCTTCTCACCGAGTGTCCGCGCCGCGGTCGCGAGCGCGACCACCTGGTCGTTGGGCAGACCGACGATGGCGCAATCGGATTTGCCCGCCGTCTTCGCGATGCTGCTGAAGTCGGTAGTCGTGGTGGGGACTTTGATGTGGTCGGCGGGCTTGCCGTTGCCTCTGGCGAGACCGAGGTTGATCAACTGCGCGGCCTTCTCCGACGGCGGTACGTCGTACAGCACCATCGAGGTGGAAGCACAGCCGTCCGCGGCGGCTCGGGCCCCGATTCCGGCGAAGGCGGCCGCTCCCGACACCAGTGGATAGGCCACCTTGCTGGAGAGTTCCTCGGCGGAGAGGGCGGGACTGCCGATCCACGGAATTCCCGCCTTCTCGAGGATCGGCACGACCGTACCGCCGTTGGTGGTGAATCCGCCGAGCACGGCGACTGCGTTGGCACTGACCGCTTGACGCGCGCAATCACCCGCTTGGTTGGCGTTGTTCCCGTCATTGCAAGCCAGGAGTTTCACCTCGTGGCCACCGAGCCCGCCCGCGGCGTTGATGGTTTTCACCGCCGCCTCGGCGGCGGTGATGATTTCGGGTGTATTCATGGCCGCGGACTTCACCGGTGCGAGCGTCATGACCGTGACAGGCGCGCCGGTGAAAGTGTTCGCACCCCCCGCACTCCCTTCATCGGAGTTGTCGCCGCAACCCGCCAGGGCGAGTACGAGGGTCGTTCCGATGGCTGCGTATCGCAGCTTCACGATGGTCGAGGACATCTGCGCCCAACTCCTGTCACACGGATCGGAAGGTCACTACCGTGACCTGAACCACTTCTATCTGAATGCGGACAGACTAAAGCCGATAGGCCATAAACCGCAAGGCTTTAGGTAAAATCCCTACAGATACCGGTGTCTTGCTGGTCAGATATCGATCCTAAGATATGAACACAGATAAATATCTATGACGGCGAAGCCGAAGAAGACTACAACGGCAGGACGGCACGAACCATATTTGATTGCCATCAGCTATTACCGAGCACAGGCGAACTCTCTCAGCGAGCAGGCGGCGTGGGAGACATCCGATAGGACGAGGCCGCGAGCGACGACGGCCGGACAGTGCGACTACGCACCGTCAGCGACGACACAGCGTCGAGTGTCGACTCACCGCGGCGCGGTACCCGCGCCCATCGCCGAACCGATCCCGCCGATATCGGTGATCGTCCAGTTGTCACGGCTGTCGATGTTCAGTTGGTAGGTCGCCGTGGATTGAATTCCCTCGGGCGCTTGGCTGTTCTTGGTCAGAATGCTCACGAAACAGTCGACCGAATACGCGCCGTTGTTCTCCGAACGTACCTTGGCGGCGATAGGCGTCGCGGTCGAGACCCACTGCAACGGGACGATGATCTGTTCCATGGATGTGGCGGCCTGCGTGAGACGGCCCGAAAGTTCCTGGCTGGTACCTTTCGTCAGCCGGATTCGCCAGGCCGACAGATCCTGGAAGTTCATCTGAGCGGCCGCGGTCGAGTAGTCGAGCGCGACCTGTTCGGCGCGGGCCGAATTCTCGGCCTCGGTGTGCACCGAGTCCAGACGGGCCGACTCGCTGTGCAGTCGCCAGCCCAGCACTCCGATAGCGCTCGCCATCGCCAGTACCACCACGCCCGAGATCAGCGCCTTGAACGAAATGGAGAACTCGCCCACGTTCCGTCCGCTCCGCATGACCGTGCGCCAACGCGAAGGGGACGGCGAGTCGGCCGAAGCATCCGAGGCGGTGGATTCTTCGCCGGGGGCAGTGGATTCTTCGCCGGGAGTCGGTACCCGGTTCTGTGAGTTGTCGGTGTCGGTCGGGTGGGACATGATGTCTTTCCTCTGGGAGTGCTTGCTGAGCTGGGACGCGCGTGGAAGGCGGCGATCACCTCCCCGGTGGTCGCACGCGCACGGTGACCGCATCACCGGATGCCACCGCGGCGGTGGCGTTGTCGAGAAGCTGCCCGATATTCACCGTTGCCATCGCGGCGCCCGCGGCACGCACACCCGGCAGCAATTCGACGCCGAGGGTGTGCAGGTCGGCCGCGGTATCGTCCAGGAAAGCCTGCAATTGGTCGAGCAGTGGGCCCGCACCGAACTCGATTCCGTCCTTCAGCGGACCGAAGGACGCCGCGAAGGAGATTCCGGCCAACAGGTCGCGGAAGCCCGATCCGAAGTCCCCGAGGATCGGCGTCGCGCTCGCCAGGTCGCCCGGGACGGTTCCGGTGCCGCGCAGGATCGGTTGCATTCCCGACAACACGGTGGTGAGGTTCGTCGACTGCTGAATCAGCATACCCGCCAACAACTCTCCCGCGCGGGACAGATCGCCGAGCACCCAGGGGTCGTCGGGCAACGCGGTGTCGACGGTCTCGAATATCCGACGAACCCGGTCGGGCTCGACCTGTTCCAGCAGGACGGTCAGCCGCTCGGACAACTCCTTGAATGTCGTCGGGACGACGACATGATCGGCTGGGATGACCGCGTCGTCCGTCAGATACGGCCCCGCGGCGGCCGGGACAACCGCCAGATACGTCTCGCCGAGCGCGGACAGATTGTCCACCCGGAAACGACTGTCGACCGGGATGCGGTATTTCCGGTCGTAGTTCCAATCGATCCGTATCCCGCCTGCGGACGAATGGACTTCGGTGACATGACCGACCGGTATTCCGCGCACCAGTACCCGGGATCCGACGACGAGGCCGTTGGTGTCCGGAATGGACAGGCTCGCCGTCTTCTTGTCCGCGAACGCGTCGTGTTCGAGACCGAGCCGGTCGAGATACACCAGCGACGCCGCCGCGAGGGCCGCCATGCCGAGAATCGACAGCGGTGTCTTGGCCTTCATTTCACGGCTCCCAATATGCGCAGCAGATTCTCGACGTCGGCGACCATCTGCTCGCCCCGCGGGGATTCGATCGAACGGATGTCGACGGAAGGGTGCTGCGCGAAAGGCAACACCGTCGTGCGAAGGAAGTCCGAAAGCTTCGCGGCGTCCGCGGGCGCGGTGGTCCATATGTCGCGCATGACCGCACCGCTGTCGGCGAGCGAGTTCAACATCGGAACCAGCCACAACCCGCCTTGGTAGACACTGCCGACCGAGGGCAGGATCTGGCTGATGTAGGAGATGGTATCGACCGCTACCCGCCGCCAATAGTGCGCGGTCTCCGGCGCGAACAAGGTGGCCAGCGTCGCCGCCTTCGCATTCAACGCGACGGCCGTGGCGTCGAATCCATCGAGCAGACGGTCGATCTCGCCGGTATCGTGCGCGAGATCACGCAGATCGACGGCGACGACGGAAGCCAACCTTCGCACGTCCTGACTCGCGGGCATCGCCGTGTTGATTCGACCCATCGCGTCCTGGATACGTCGGATGCTGCCGCCGTTGACGAAGTACGCCAACACCGCCATCGTGTCCTCCAATTGCGGAGGCGAACTGGTGCGATCGACCGCGACCACCCCACCCGGGCCGAGGAACCGCCCGTCCGGATCGATCGTTCCGTGATCGAGGGCGATGTAGGTGTCGCCGAGCAGAGTGTTCTGGCGGATCACCGCGCGCACGTCGGCCGGAATCCTGCTGCCGTTGTGCACTCCGACGGTGACCCGCACGGTGTCGTCGAGCACGGCCACGTCCCGGACTTCACCCACCCGCAAACCGTCCATCATGACGTCGGCGCCGTTCGGCAGATTCATCACGCTGAGGAATTCGAAGCCGACGGTGAATCCCGCCCCCGTACCGCCGCGCACCGACGGCAGGTCGTCCGGTCCCAACGAGCAGCCGCCGAGCGCGAACAGCGCACAGCATCCGGCCACCAGCACCGCGACCCCGCGCACGAGCACGAATCTCGCCGACATCAGCGACCTTTCGCGAGTACGAGATCGAGCAGCGCGGTGGCGGGGATCTGCGCCTGCCCGTTGGGCGAGGACGTGCAACTCCCCGGCGCCGCGCGGTTGAACGCCGCGCACACGTCGGCGGAGGCGCCCGCGTCGAGACGGACCGTCGGCGGCTGGTAGGTGACAGTCATCGCGGCATCCCCGGCGCTCTGTTGCCTCAGCATCGCCGCGACGGCGGGAAGCGACTCGACCATCTCGCGGATATCGCCGGATCGGCCCGCCGCCGAATGGACGGCTTCGGCGACCGGCCCCCGCAAGGTCGGCCAGAGCACATCACCGTAGTCGGTGTGGATGTCGTGCAGGACGTTCACCAACCACCCGACACCGACACACACGTCGATCGTCCCCGGCCACAGGTCGATCCCCGCGGCGACGACCGCGGGCAGCTGGTCGAGAATCGACTGGATGTCGGACCATCGACGCAGGGCATCGTCGGTCAGCGGGGCCATATCGCGGATGATCGCGCCGATATCGGCGACGAGCCGGTCGGGGTTGTTCGCGGCGGCGGAAGCGCGCAGCATCATCGCGCGCGCGTTCTGGCCTTGTCCGCGCAACGCCTCCTCCAAGCCCGCGACGGCGTCGCGCACACTCTGCTTCCCGTCGCCGGGACTCAGTTCGGCGATGAAATCCGCGGCCGAACCGGTGATTTCGGAAATGCTCTTCGGTGTGAAGCTGCGCTCCAGCGGGATGCACTGCCCCGGTACCAGTTCGGGCCCGCTCTCGTAGTTCCCGACGAGTTCGACACTGCGGTCGGCCAGGATGGATTTGGACCGAGTGACCGCCTTGACATCGGCGGGGAACCGACGCGTACCGTCGAGGGTGAACTCGACCTCGACGTGGTCACCCGAGAGTTCGACACGCTCGATCGTGCCGACCCGCAATCCCATCTGTGTCACCGGATTCCCTGCGTACACACCGATGGAATCCGGCATTCTGGCACAGAATCCGCCGGTACCGCGTCCGCCTGCGTCGACGGCGGCGACACCGGCACCACCGAACGCCACGACACCGACGATGGCCAGGAGCCCGATCCGGCGAGCCGTCTTCCTTCGCACTTCAGCACGTCCTTCCGGGCAGCGGAATACAGATCTGCGACGCCGAGACCGTGCCGCCCCCGAGCGTCGCGAGCCCCTCGGGTGTCAGCCACCGGGCCAAACGCGCGCGCAGATTCTCCAGTTGGTCGATGGCGGGGCCCATATTCGCCTGGAAGTCCTCGATGGAACCCCGGACGCGGTCGACCGCCGATCGCACCTCGTCCTTGTGATCGAGGTAGTACCGTTCGAGGGGCTGTAATCGCGCGAGTACGTCACCCAGTAACCGGTAGGCCTCGTTGAAGCCGACATGGGTGTTGTTGTAGGTCGAGACGACGATGTCGACCCGGCGGACCAGATCGAAGACGAATTCGCGGTCGGCGTTGAACGATTCCAGGTATTCGGAGGCCAGATCGGCGATCCTGGCCACTTGATCACGTTGGTGGTCCATCACCGTGGCGATACTGTTCATCCCCCCGATCAACGCGCCAACCGATGCCGGGTTGTGTCGCAGCGCGGTGGCGACCTGATCGATATCGGCGTCCACCGTGGCGGCGTCGACATTGTCGGTGACGTGGGGGGCGGCCTGCAGGACATCGCCGATGGAATACGGCACCGTGACGTGCTCGGGCGGTATCACGGCGTCACCGAGAGCGGCGTCACCGAGTGGAACGAGGGTGACCGCGTAGCCGCCCACCGGCGTCAACATCCGCACCTCGACGCGCGATTCGGCGCCGACGAAGGTCTCCGCCGAGATCCGCGCCTGCACCCGAACCACCTCGGCGCGCAGTGCGACCGAGGTGATCTTTCCCACCGTGATGCCCGCGACCCGCACTTCCAGTCCTGGTGCGAGCGCTGCGGCGTCGGTGGTTTCGAAGGTGATCGTGCGCTGCCCGAGTGGCCGGAGATACAGGACGGTCACCGTCGCCAGGGTGATGACGGCGATCAGCACGACGGCGGCTCCGAGCAACATCTCATTGTGGGCGAGCCGACGTAGTCTCGACAGACCGGCTGAGCGGATCATCGAGGCCCGTTGCATACGACCACCTCACTTCCGTTGAGCAGCACCCGAACCTCCGTCGGTAGTTGCACGACACCATTGCCGCACTTCAGCGCACCGGCCGCCGGGGTGGTCAACTGCGGCAGTTGCAGACCGGCGAATGCCACCGGCAGCAGGCGCAGCGCTTCCGCCGCCGACGACGTCGACGCGAATGCCCGACCGACCAGTTCATCGACGTTCATGTTCGGATCGAGACCGAGTTCGTCGAGCAGTCGGTGCACCGGGGTGAGGAATTCCGGTCCGTAGGCGGCGGTCTTGGGGAATTCCTGGAGCACCGTCATCGCCTTGGCTATCGGGAAACTCAGCGAGTGCAGAAATCCGACCACCTGAGGCGACCTGCCGCCCATGCTGTCGGCGATGCGCGAGATGTTGGCGACGAGGGTCGAGATCACCTGCTCACGATCGCGAGCGAGGTCGGCGAGGCGCTCGACGCTGTCGAGCATGGGCGCCAAGCCCGAACCGTCGCCCTGGAGCAGGGTGATCGCGTTGGCCATGAAGGTGTTGATCTGCTCGGTGCTCATGGTGTCGAGTACCGGCTGCAAGCCGTTGAACAATTCCGTGATGTCGAAGGATGGCCGCGTGGCGGTCGCGGGTAGTCGGCGCACCGCACGCCCGGCGTGTTCCGGAGTTTCCAGATCGATGAAACGAACGCCGGTGAGGTTCTGGTACTTCACGGCCAAGACCGTATTGTCGAACAGGCGGTAGGAGTCCGCCAACGAGAACTCGACCTCGGCCTTGCTCCGGCTCCCGTCGCGGATCAGTTCGATCGAGCGGACCTTCCCGATACGAACACCCTTCGTACGGACGTCGCCGTTGACGTGCAGGCCCGACACATCGGTGAATTCCGCTGTGTAGAGGGACGTCTCCCCGTCGACCGGATTCGTGATCGCGCTCAGCACGATGGCGAACAGCGCTACCGACAGCGCCGCCGCGACGGCTAGTTTGCCCAGGGTGAGCAACATCCCGACCCGCGCGCTCATCGCGGGCCGTCCGGTACGACGCCGGTGACCGCGAGCGGCGCGGCGACCATCGGGAGTTCGTCCAGGACGATCCGGAGGCCGAGTGTCTTCCCCGGCCCCGATGCGCTCAGCACGGCGGTGTACCGGTCGATCAGTTCCCTCAGTTTCGCGGGGGCCGCGCCGCCGTCGAGCATGTGCGGCAGCGCGTCGATCAATGCCTTGACGAGCAGGGTGGACGGGGTCAGCTCGGCACCGTGGGAGGCCAGCAGAGTCCCCGCCTTGCCGAACAAGCTGTTCGCCGCCAGCCCGAGACCCGCGGCGCTGTAATCCATGAACGCGTCGTCGACGCCCCTCGAGCCATCGGCCTTGCGGTTGTACACGCTGTCGTAGGCGAAGCCGAGGCTGTCGATCGCCTCGGCGCTGAACGCGGGCAGCACCGCCAAGATGTCATTGGCGTAGCGCAGTAATTCCGTCGGCAACGCCTGTTGAGTGGCGGCGACGCGGTCGGCGAACACGATGCCCGATCGGATCAGAGGGGTCAGCCCGTCGGTGTAGCGAACGACCTTGTCGAGGGACCTGACCATCGACGTGGTCAGTGACCCGTCGATGGCCACCGACCCCTTCTCCAGCATGGTCGACATGGTGAAATCGCCTCGGGGGGTTCTGCTGAGCGTGCGCCCCGCCACCAAGGCGTCGCCGCCGGGGCGGTCGACCAGATCGACCGCGGTGATCCCGAAGTAGTTCTGCGGTCGAAAGTCCACCTCGAACGAGTCCGTCAGGCCGTCGATCTTCGCCGGCGCCAAAGTCACGGTCATCCTGACGGAATCGAGCCCGGTCCTCCCCAACGCGGTGACCTCACCGACCTCCGCCCCGTGCAGAACGACTTTCGTCCCCGTGCCGACGCCGGGACCGACGTAGGGCATCTCGATGTTCATCACCAGCCCTTCGGGCTCATCGACATGCGGGTGGACCCACACCACCCCGATCAGGGCAGCCACCGCGACCGCGAGCACGGCGGTCGCCGCACCGTTGACGACTCGCGCCTGCCGACCATCGGTGCCGCGGATGAAGTCCTGGTTCCTTGTGCTGCTCATCGACCTATCCTTTGAAGAGCAAAAGCGGGCTCAGTCCCCAAAGAGCCACCGTCATAGCGAAATTGAGTACCACGATGACAACGAGGCTCGCTCGAATCGCACGACCGGACGCCGCGCCGACACCGGCGGGTCCGCCGGAGGCGAAGTATCCGTAGTAGCAGTGGATGATCGTCACGACCGCGCAGAAGGTGACGGCTTTCGATACCGACGCCGCGAGGTCGGCGACGCTGAGGAACTGTGCGAAATAGTGGTCGTAGGTGCCCGCCGGTTGTCGATGGAACACCTTCGTGATGATCCCACCGGTGCAGAAACTCACGACCAGGCCCATGAGATAGGCGGGCACCACCACGATCATCCCACCGATGAGTCTGGTGCCGACGACGAAGGGAATCGCCTGTAAACCCATGGATTCCGTCGCGTCGATCTCTTCGGATATTCGCATGGCGCCTATTTCGGCCGTCATACGACAGCCCGCCTGCGCCGCGAATCCGATTCCGGTGATGATCGGCGCGATCACTCGAATATTGCCGAAGGAACCTATGATTCCCGTCAACGCGCCGAAACCGAGCAGGTTCAATGCCATGAACGCCTCGATCGCCACCACGGCCCCGACCGCGACGCCGAGAAAGAACATCAGGCTGACCACACCGCCGTCGACTATCAACGAGCCGCTGCCCCAAGCCATGTTGTTCATGACCTCGAACGTCTGCTTCCGGTAGTGGCGAACCGTTTTCGGAAGCAGGCCGATCGACTTGGCGGTGAATACCGCGATCTGGCCGATCTCGCCGACGAAGGTCGTGGCGGCACGCCGTAGTGAGGGGCCCATGGTCATCACGCCAGCCGAGCCGGGAAGAACATCATCTGCAACTGGCTGACGAGGAGGTTGGTCAAGAATATGCAGAACACGCTCAGCACCACCGAGGCGTTCACCGCGTTGGCCACGCCTTTGGGCCCGCCTTTGGCCTCGAGGCCGCGCACGCTCGCGATAAGTACCACGATGGCCGCGAACAACAGCGTCTTCACAACCG
The DNA here is from genome assembly GCF_015674855.1 of Nocardia bovistercoris. Lineage (GTDB taxonomy): Bacteria > Actinomycetota > Actinomycetes > Mycobacteriales > Mycobacteriaceae > Nocardia > Nocardia bovistercoris. The sequence goes on from NZ_JADMLG010000020.1 coordinate 51,757, forward strand.
AGAAGGCCAGATCGGTCGGTGTCGCGAACGCGCCGAAGGACTGCCAGAAACTACCCGGCACAACGTTGTTGACATTCGCCGAGATCAACAGCCCGGCGAAGACACCCGCGAAGACGATGATGATGCACAGCATGGGGGCGATGGCGATCATCGCGAGGAAGCGTGGCATGACCAGGCGCTCCACCGGATCGACGCCCATCACACGCATCGCGTCGATCTCCTCGCGGATCGCCCTCGCGCCGAGATCGGAGGCGATGGCGGATGCCGCGGCGCCGCTCATGAGCAATCCGGCGGCCATCGGCGCGCCTTGGCCGACCACACCGAGCCCGCTCGCCGCGCCCGCCAGCGAATTCGCCCCGACCTGATTCATGATCCCGCCGACTTGGACCGACACTTCCGCACCGATCGGAATGGCCATCAGCAACGCGGGCAGCGCGGTGACTTTCAGCAGCGACCACATCTGGTCGACCAATTCCTTGACCGGCATTCTCATACCGACGATATCGACGATCGAATACCGGACGACGGATGCGGTCAACTGCACCGATCTGCCCAGCGTCGACAGGCTTTGCGCGGGAGCCTTCGAAATATATTCGGCGACACGCTGCGCGGACGACCGGCGCGGCTCCGGTTCGCGACCATTTTCCAGCGACGATACGGGCGATTCGCCGTGCGCGACGGGTCCCGCGCTGAATATTCGGCCGGTGCTCACCGTAGGGCGCGATGATCGGTCGGCCACTTCGGCGGGATCACCTTCGAGTTTCATTGTTTCGATACTCCGTTTTCCACGATGACCGTGCCCCCGCTCCTCGGACGGTGGAGCGCGAAGAAGGCCGTGACCGCCTGTGCGATCGCATCCGAAACGCGGGCCGCGATGCACGCCTCCCGCACGGAGTAATAGTGTCGCGCCTCACAGAGGAGGCTACTTCATGTTACGTGTTACGTCAATCGTAATTTGTAAAGCTCACACGCCCGACGCTCGAGGGCCGGTGCGGGATCAATTCGATTGGTATGAAATATTTTTCATTCAATCGAGGCCGCCGCTCGGTACCACCCTCGCCGTCGCGAACTACTGTCGGCTCGCGCCGGTCGCACTATCGGTCGAACAGCACGGGCAGCCCGTCCGCGACCGAATCGGCGAAAACCGGCTCGCGCTTGGCCAGAAAGGCGTCGACTCCTTCGCGCAGATCGCCCGATCTCGCGCGCGCGTGGATACCGCGCGATTCCGCGTGATGCGCGACTTCGGGACTCTCGGCGCCGAGCATGCGCCACAGCAGTTCTCGCGTCATAGCCACCGACACCGGCGACGTCCCGGCCACCAACGATCGCGCGATCTCGAGCGCACGCGGCAGCAGCCGCTCGGGCGGGAGCACCTCGCTGACCAGTCCGTGGTCCAATGCCTCCGAGGCCGAGACCATTCGGCCACTCAGCGTCCACGTCAACGCGGTGGAAATGCCGACGATTCTCGGCAGGAACCACGAGGAACACGCCTCGGGAACCAGCCCGCGGCGCGTGAACACGAAGCCGAAACGCGCGGTGTCGGAGGCTATCCGAATATCGGCGGGCAAGGTGCTCGTCACGCCGACGCCGACCGCGGGACCGTTGACGGCGACGACCACGGGTTTGTACGAACGATGGATACGCAGCGATACCTCACCACCGACGTCGGGTGGGATGGCACCGGCGTCATCGGATTCGGCGACGAAGGTGTCCGCGCCGTCGACGAGGTCGGCGCCCGCGCAGTAGGCGCGGCCCGATCCGGTCATGACGATCGCGCGTACCCCGTCGTCGCGGTCGCATTCGTCGAACGCGGCGAGCAGCTCGTCACGCATCTGCCGATTGAACGCGTTCAGCCGATCCGGGCGATGCAGGCGAATCACGGCGATCTCGCCGTCGCGGTCGAGTCGTACGACCCGCGCGATCCCAGCCGCCGACGTCATCGCAGTTTCTCGAACCGGTCTGCGACGTCCCGATATTCGGCGCGGATGGCGGTCTTCGACAGCTTGCCGCTCGGCAGTCTCGGCAGCGGCTCGTCCCTGATGATCACATATCGCGGCACCTTGTAATCGGCCACGAGACGATCACAGTGCTCGATGATCGCGGCTTCGTCGACATCGCCGCTGACCTTCACGATCGCGGCCGGGGTCTCACCGAATCGGGGGTCGGCGGCCGCGATCACCGCGACCTCCTCGACACCGTCGATACCTCCGATGACCCGTTCCAATTCGACCGGGGAGATGTTGATGCCTCCGGTGATGATGAGGTCTTTCAAGCGGTCGACGAACCGCAGTCGACCTTCTTCGTCTCGGCTACCGAGATCACCACTGTGCAGCCAGCCTTCGCGCAGCGCCGTCGCGGTCGATTCCGCGTCGTTCCAGTATCCCGGCGTCACCCCGGGGCCACGCAGCAGGATCTCGCCCTCGACCCCCGGCCCGGCGGTGCCGCCGTCCTCGGTGACGACCTTCACCTCGGTGAAGATGGAACCCGTGCCGCAGGAATCCGGGTGCTCGCCTGCCTCTCGGACCAGCGTCGCGGTGGCGACGCCACCGGCCTCGGTCATACCGTAGATCTGCCGCAGCGCGACCCCCTTCTTCGCCCACCGCTCGAGCAGTGCGACCGGCACCGCGGCGCCACCGACGATGGCGGTCCGCAGCGAACTCAGATCCGCGTCCTCGAATTCGCCCGACCGCGAGATCGCCTCGAAGATCAGCGGGACGCCGAACAGGGCCTGCACGTCGTGCTCGGCGAGCAGTCGGGCCGCTCTGCCCGGCACGAATTCCTCCTCGATGACGATCTTGCCCCCGAGCACGATGGTCATGAGCAGGCCCCACACCAGCCCCGGTGTGAACACCAGCGGCAGGACCAGCAGAGTCGTGCTTCCCGGGCGCAGCCCTTCCTCGACGAGGGACGCTTCGAAGACGATGCTCAAGAGGGTGCGATTGGTGCAGATCACCCCCTTGGACAGCCCCGTCGAGCCGCTGGTGAACAGCAGCGCCGCGGGTTCGTCCGGCTCCGGGTCGACACGGAAGTCGTCGGCCTCGCCCGCGCGCAGCGCGACGAACTCCTCGAATTCGATGGAGGCGAACGCCCCGCCCAGACTCCTCGTCTCGTCGACCGAGTCGACGAATTCGCCGGGCAGAACGACCGCGGTGATGCCCGCGTCGTCGACCACCTTGCGCAGTTCGGCCGGTTTCAACCGCGGGTTGAGCGGCACCAGGACGGCGCCCGCCTTCATCGCGCCGATGGCGATGGCGGACCAGGCCGAGGAATTCGGCCCGAGCACGCCGACGCGAACTCCGTTCCCGAATCCTCGGTCCACGAGCGATCGCGCGATCCGACTCGACCAGTTCTGCAACTCCCGGTAGGTCAGCGCGTCGTCGCCGACGACGATCGCGGTCGTATCCCCCTTGGCGCGAGCCCACCAGCTCAGGGCGGATCCGATTGTCGCTGCCATGATTTTCTCAACTCCTAGTCGTGGTACCCGACGCGAGGCGGGCCACCCGATCGAACGTGACGCGCGTCACTATTTATCTAATGGCGGTAGTTTAAACGAGTCAGAGGTCGAGCACCAGCCGCCTGCCGCGGCAGCGTGACACGCAGATCATCATCGCGTCGCCCGCCGCTCGCTCCTGCTCGGTCAGCACCGAATCGCGATGATCGGGCGCACCTGCGAGCACCGCGACCTCACAAGTCCCACAGGTGCCTTCCAGACACGAGAACTCGACCGAGACCCCGGTGCGTCGCAGCGCGTCGACAATGCTCTCGGACGCCCCGACGGAGAGCGTAGTACCGGTGCGACCCAATTCGACCTCGAACGCCCGATCGACCACACGCTCGCCTGTCGCCTTCGGCGCGAACCGCTCGACGTGGACATCGATGCCGCGCTCACGACCCAGTTCCTCCACCGCCGAGAGCAACGGTTCGGGGCCACAGCAGTAGACGGCGACGCCCGCGTCGGTGGCGTCGAACGCGCCCGCGATATCGAGCAACCCGGCCTCGTCCTGCGGGTGGATCTCGACGCTGTCGGGAAAGGCGCGAACCAGTTCTTCGGCGAACGCCATACCCGAACGCCTGCGACCGCCGTACACCAATCGCCACGGGGCGCCGAGTCGCTCGACACCGCGCACCATGGGCAGCAGTGGCGTGATTCCGATTCCACCGGCGATGAACAGATACGACGGCGCCTCAACGAGCGCGAAATGATTACGCGGCCCGCCGATTTCGAGAATGGCACCTTCTCGGAGCTCGTCGTGGACGAAGACCGAGCCGCCTCGCCCGGAATCCTCACGAAGTACCGCGATCGTCACCGCATCGGCGTCGGCCGGGTCACCGCACAGCGAGTACTGGCGAACCAGGCCGGGGCCGAGTACCAGATCGATATGCGCACCCGGCTCCCACGACGGCACATCGCCGCCGTCGATATCGGCGAGTCGCACCGTTACGACGCCGTCGGCGACTGTCTTCTTGTCGACCAGCCGCATCCGCCGCGGCGGCAGGCCGATCATGACCTCACTCATCGGTGTTCACTCCCAACAGAATCCACATTCCCAACCTGCGCACCGAATGCCGGACCGGTCATCCACGCCGATCGGCAGGCGGCTCGGCCCACTCCCCCACCTGATAGCAGGCGTGCGCCTGCTCCTGCTCGAACGACAGCAGGCGCGACATTCGCACCGCGCCCTCGTCGGACGGGTCCACGCGCATCCGGGCCAATTGCGCGCCGCTGTCGCGAAGCCGCTCGAGCGCGCGAGTCAGCAGAGCGGCGCCGAGCCCCACCCCTCTGGCATCGGCGCGCAGGACCAGCGCACGCACCGAGGCGGCTCGCAGTTCCGAGTGCTCGTGCAGTCGGGTATCGAACCACACGAAACCCAGGTCCCCACCGGTCGCATCGGAGGCTGTGAGCACCGCGCCCGCGTGCTCGGCGTATTCGGCGCGCAGCCGATCGACCTGCGAGTCGTTCAGATCCGCGTGCTCCAGAACGTCGCGCACACACGCGTCCGCCGTCGATCGATCGGGCGGCTCATCGATCGTCACCCCGCCCGGAACCACCGCCGCGTCGAGCGGCGCCGCGAACGGTCCGTCCAGGTGGCGCAGCACGGTCCACAGTCGCGCCACCGGCCGCACGCCGAACCGCCGAGTCAACCGTGCCGCCGCGGGGTGATCGCCATATGCCCACGCGCGCAACGCCGTTGCCCCGGTCCCGCACCAGCCGCCCGGCGCCGACACCGCCAATCCCAACTCCTCGACCAGAGTCGTCGCGATACCGCGGGACCGATAGCGGGGATCGACCACGAGCGCGACACTCCCGTGACCGCCGCGCTCGATCGACAGTCGCAGGTAGGCCGCCATCACCATGGGCGTGTCGGCGCGGACGCTCAGGTCGCGACGCACCTTGATCGGCAGATGCCACACCGCATGCTCGCCACCTTCCCCCGAGGCCGCCTCCCACGGGTCGATCGTGGTGAAGCCCGCTTCCATGTCGTAACGGCCCGCGGCGGTGACCAGCGCCGACACTTCGGCTCCGGCACTGTCGTCGAGCCTGCGACACCAGGCGTAAGTGATCATCTCGCCGCACTCCTCCCAGAGCCTCCCGTTTACACATAAACCTACATGAGTTAGATTTATAAGGGAATCGCGACAGCTCAGCCAGACAATGGAGGAATGCCATGACCGAGGTCGGGGCCCCACGCGAAGAACGCATCCGACGCGCGCTGACTCATCTGCGCAACGACACGACCGACGAGTACGAGCACATCACCTGGTTCGAGCCGGTGGAGTTCACCGATCCCGCGATCGCCGCTCGCGAACGCGACCTGATCTTCGGCGGATCACCGTCCATCGTCGCGCACGGCTCCGAGATCCCCCGCCCCGGAGATTTCTTCACCCTGCGAATGCCGAGGAACAACATCATCGTCGTGCGCCAGCGCGACGGCGGCGTGAAAGCGCTGGTCAACCTCTGCCGCCATCGCGGCGCCCTGGTGGAGAAGCAGGAGAAGGGCCGCTGCCGACTGTTCTCCTGCCCGTATCACCGGTGGTCCTACGACACCGACGGCAGCCTGCGCACCATCACCAGGGACAACACCTTCGGTCCGGCCGAGCGCGAGAATCTGGGGCTGATCGAACTGCCGACCGAGGAACGCCACGGCTTCGTCTGGGTGGTCGACGACGCCGACGCCACCATCGACGTCGCGGCGTGGCTCGGCCCCGAGATGGACGCCATCCTCGAATCCTACGAGTTGGCGGCGAAGATCTGCGTCCAGGCCGAAGGCTTCGACGAGCCGGTCAACTGGAAGATCATGCAGGACGCCTTCCTCGACGGCTACCACATCCAATACGCGCACCCCAACACCGCCGCCAAACACATCCACACCAATGTCATGGCCTTCGACGACTTCGGACGTCACTGCCGGTTCATCGCCCCCCGCAAATCCATCGACCGCTGGATCGAAGAAGACCCGGGCGACCGCAGCCTCGCCTGCGACGTCACCGAAACCCACTTCCTGCTGCCCAACAGCACCTTGCTGCGCCAGCCCGACCACTTCCAGCTGCTCACCTTCCGCCCGCACCCCACCGATCCGCAGCGGTGCCGCATGGAGATGCGACTGATCGTTCCACCGGTCGAACAGACCGACATGACCGAAGAGCGATGGACCCGACTGTGGGACAAGAACTGGCAGATCCTGCTGGACGTCCTGCACGCGGAGGACTTCCCGCTGCTGCGCGACTCGCAGCGCGCGATGACCAGCGCCAGCGCGGGCCGCATGGTGCTCGGCCGCAACGAAATGGCCAACCAGGTGTTCCGGCGTGAAACCCGGAAACTGTTGGCCCCGCACTGACCGACGTGCGGGGCACATCGCCCCGACACGGGAAGGATCACTTTGAAGACAGACCTTTTCGACGGCGACCACCTGCTCTTCGCCGAAACCGTCCGCGGGTTCGTCGAACGCCATGTCGTGCCGAAGATGGAGAAATGGGACTCCGAGCGTCTCATCGATCGCGACACCTGGCTCGCCGCGGGCGAACAGGGACTGCTCGGCCTCTCGGTTCCCGAGGAGTACGGCGGCCCCGGCGAGACCGACTATCGCTTCCGGGTGATCGTCCAGTCCGAGATCGCCCGCGTCGGCGCCGCCGCGCTCCAGTCGGGATTCTCGACCAATGACGACATCGTGCTGAACTACTTGCTGCGCCACGCGAACTCCGAGCAGCGTGCGCGCTGGCTGCCGGGCTTCGTCACCGGCGCGACCATCGGCGCGATCGCGATGACCGAGCCCGCGGCGGGCAGCGACCTGCGGGCCATCCGGACCACAGCCGTCGCCGACGGCGACACCTGGGTGCTCAACGGATCCAAGACCTTCATCACCAGTGGCATCCTTGCCGATCTCGTCATCGTGTTCGCGATCACCGATCGCGCGGCGGGCTCCCGCGGCTTCAGTCTGTTCGTCGTCGAGGACGGGACACCCGGATTCAGCCGGGGACGCAAACTCGACAAAGTCGGCCTGCACGCCCAGGACACCGCCGAGTTGTTCTTCGACAATGTCCGGATTCCCGGCGCGAACCTGCTCGGCGAACTCGGCCAGGGCTTCGCCTACCTGATGCGGAGCCTGCCGCTCGAGCGACTCGGCATCGGGATCGCCGCGCAGATGTCCGCCGAAGCCGTACTCGCCTGGACCCTCGACTACGTGCGCGAGCGGCAGGCCTTCGGCAAGTCCATCGGCGAATTCCAAGGGCTCGGATTCACCCTCGCGGAATTGCAGACCGCGGTCGAGGTCTCGCGCGCCTATATGGACCGGTGCGTTCGCGAATACAACGCGGGCGAGCTCACCGCCGTCGATGCCGCGAAAGCGAAACTGTGGGCAACCGAGTTGCAGGGCAAGGTGATCGACGCGGGCGTCCAGATGCACGGCGGGTACGGCTACATGATGGAGTACCCCGTCGCGAAAGCCTACGTGGACGCGCGGATCCAGCGGATATACGGCGGCACCAACGAGATCATGAAGCAGATCATCCATCGAGACCTGCTCGGTCGATGAGCCTCGCCCGTCGGCGGCGCGTCTCGGGTATCCCGATCACCACGGCAGATCCGGACTCGTCGTCGAACCGGCTGGCACCTGCCGACCGCGCGGCCGAACGGCCGGACGATCGAGCGACATCCTCGGCGCTCCAGGTGATCGGGAAGCTCCCATCGCGACATCGGGCGCCACGTCGGCGGTATCCCGCGTCACACATACCACTCTATACATAAGACAACTTTTGTCAAACGTCTAGCGATATTTGTAATACAGCTCCGGGCCTGCGTTGGCTGCGACCGTGTCATGAGCCACCAGCACCCGTCACCGCCCCTGCCAGCGCGGAGCCCGTTTCTCGGCGAACGCGCGCGCACCTTCCCGCGCGTCCTGTGATGCCAGCACCTTCGCGACCGCTTGTTCCTGCGCGGCGAACCCCTCGGCGTCGACCCAACGCGCCGCACCGGCGACGATCTGTTTGGTGGCCTCGACCGCCAGCGGCGCGTTGCACGCGATCCGCATCGCGAGTTCCCTGGCGTCCGCCACAGCGGCGCCCGGTTCGGACAAGACATTCACCAGCCCGTACCGATGTCCGTCCACGGCGGAGAGCGGCTCACCGGTCAGTGCGATCTGCATCGCCAACTGGTAGGGCAGCGTTTTCGGAAGCCGCAACAGACCGCCCGCCGCCGCGACGAGCCCGCGTTTGACCTCCGGAATCCCGAATCGCGCGGTGCGCGATGCCACGATCAGATCGGCGCTGAGGGCGAGTTCGAAACCACCCGCGAGCGCCCAACCTTCGACCGCGGCGATCAGGGGTTTGGTCGGCGGCCGTTCGACGAGGCCACCGAAACCACGGCCACGGACGAGCGGGGCCTCGCCGCGCAGGAACGCCTCGAGATCCATACCGGAGCAGAACGTGCCCCCGGCGCCGGTGAGGATGCCGACCACGAGATCGGAACGGCCCTCGAACTCGTCCACGGCGGCGGCGATTCCCCGCGCTGTCACGCGGTCTATGGCGTTGCGCACCTCGGGGCGGTTGATCGTGATCACCGCGATCCCGTCGCCGAATTCCGTCAGAACTGTGTCGGTCATACTTCCTCCTCGGAACGCGGTACGCGTGCGAAATGCGCCGCAGGTGGCTGACGCCGGACTATGCGAACATCGACCGGATACCGGCCGTCAACTCAGCATATATCTACAGTCATTAGATTAAACACCAGAGCGGGCGCCGCGGGCCGCCCCGGCGCGCGAACAGCGGATCACCTACGGCCAGAGCCGCGAACACGGCAACGGTGGCATATCGGGATGGACGTCACGGTCGATGCAGATCTCCGAATCCGCGCGCAGGCTCATGCTGCGCGCGAAACCCTCCGCCGCCGATCGGTGACACTGGAAATCGAGCAGCAAGCCGGTGGACTTGAACAGAACCCGCACATGGCATCGTCGCGAGTCCAGCACGTAGCGACCGAGCGCGACGAGAAGTTCCAGCGCGGCGGCGCGCTGGACGCACGCAGCGCCTTTCCAATGGGCGTGCCGCTGCATGATGCGATGCGCCGATTGCGCGGTCAACGACGTCGGCCGCTCGGAACACGCTGCTGCGTTCACGTGAATCGCCTCCATGGCGTGCTTCCCCGTCGATACGTGACAACGACGGATTCGGGCAACTCCGCTGGACCGAACCAGCATAGTGACATCATACAGATCACGTCATATGTTCCACAGAGCTTGGCTGACAAATTACGATTGACGTCATCCGTATCGTAAAGTAGTTTCTCATGTGAGGCACAGCACATTCGCTGCGCGGGCGCGTCGGAGCCGCGCCTCGGCCCGTGGCACGCCATCGGCCGCCGCCTCGCCTTCCACTCGGCGATCGCTCGGTCGGACCGGTCGTGCCGATCCATACAGCCCAATCCCCCACAGCGGAGGAACAATTCATGAAGCTCGAAGGCAAAGTCGCCGTCATCACCGGAGCCGGATCCGGCTTCGGCCGTCAGTGTTCCCAACTCTTCGCATCCGAGGGCGCCAAGATCGCGGTCGTCGACATCGATCCCGATCGCGCGGCTCAAACGGTGAAGCTGGTCGAGGAACAAGGCGGAACCGCTATCGCGCTGACCGCCGATGTCGCCGTCGAAAGCCAGGTCCAGACCGCCGTCGCCGCGACACTCGAGGAATTCGGCAAGCTCGACATCATGTTCGCCAACGCGGGGATCGTCTCCCGCGGCGGTGTCCCCTCCGTCGCGGGCGGCGAGCAGGTCGACTTCCAGGACCTCACCGACGCCGACTGGCAGCATGTGCTCGGCGTCAACCTCAGCGGCGTGTTCTATTCCGCCAAGGCCGCAGTGCCCGCGCTGCGCGCCAACGGCGGCGGCACGATCCTCGCGACCTCGTCCGCCGCGTCGTTCGTCGCCTACCACAACATCGCGCTGTACTCCGCCACCAAGGCGGGGGTCAACGGGCTCGTGCGCGGCCTCAGCCTCGACCTCGGCAAGTACGGCATCCGGGTCAACGCGATCGCCCCGACCCACGGCATGTCCCCCAACTTCCTGATGCCTGCGGGTTCACCGGTGGTCGGCCAGTCCTACGAGCAGGTCGCGGGCCCGTGGGACGCCTCGGTGTCCCCGATTCCGCTCAAGCTCGAACGGCCCCCGTCGCTGGTCGACAACGCCAAAGTCGCGCTGTTCCTCGCATCCGACGATTCCGCCTATATCTCGGGACTGGTCCTGCCCTCCACCGACGGCGGCACGCTGTCCCGCGTCGGCATGTGGTTCGCCGAGGACAAAGGCTCGCCCGGGGATCTCTGACATGGCCGACGCCCCTGCTCGTCTCGTCGTCGACCGCGACGCGTGTGCCGGTCACGGAATGTGTTATGGGATCGCCCCGTCGCTCGTCGAACCCGACGAGCAGGGTGACCCGGTCGTGCTCGTCGACCCGATTTCCCCGGCACAGTCGGCAGACGCCGAAACCGCGGTCTCCGTCTGCCCCGAGCGCGCACTGTCGCTCGTATCCGCCTCACCACCTTTCGACCCCGAGGGATCATCGCGATGACCACTGCCGCCGAAGTTCCGCCCGATCTCGTCGTCGACTTCGATGTCTACGACAGCTCGATGGCGTTCCCGATCGACAATGTCCAGCAGCACGTAGCCGAACTCGCCGCCAAAGGCCCGGTGGTCTACTCCACCGCATACGGCGGCCATTGGATCGTGACCGGATACCAGGAAGTCCACGAGGTCCTGCGCGACCACGAGACCTTCTCCAGCTATCCGAACAACCTGGTCACCACCACAGCGGGTTTCGGAAAATTCATTCCGATCGAACTCGACCCCCCGGAACACACCGGTTACCGGCTCGCACTGCAACCGCTGTTCAACCCGACCCGTATGAAGGCGCTCGAGACCGATATCCGAAAGGTCGTCACCGAACTCATCGACGGATTCTCGGGAAAGGGCGAGGCGGAGTTCATCGCCGAATTCGCGCACGAACTTCCCACCCGTGTATTCCTGGCCCTGATGGACTGGCCGATCGAGGACGCGCCGCTGTTCACCGACGCGACCGATATCGTGCTCACCGGTATTCCCGGAGCCAGTGCGGAGGAATCCGACCGGGCCCGTGGCGAGGCCGCGTTCCAGATGCTCGGCTACTTCCAGAAGATGATCAACGAGCGTCGGCAGAACCCCGGCACCGACATCACCTCGCAGCTCATCCACGCCGAGTACCAACTCGACGGCGGAGCGCGCCAATTGACCGACGAAGAGCTCAACCGGATGTTCTTCCTGTTGCTCATCGCGGGTCTGCACACGGTGCAGGGCTCACTGGCATGGAGTGTCGTCCATCTGGCGAACAACCCCGATCGGCGCCAGGAGATCATCGACGACGACAGCGTGATCCCCACCGCCGTCGAGGAGATCCTGCGCATCGAGGCCGCCGTCGTGCCCGGCCGAAGGGCAACGCGGGCAACGGAACTCGGTGGCGTGCGGATCGCGGAGGGCGATCAGCTGATCCTCATGCTGTGTTCGGCCAACCGTGACTCCGCGGAATTCGAGAACCCGAGCGAACTCGATCTCTACCGGATGCCGAACCGCCACCTCTCCTTCGGCGCGGGCGCACACCGCTGCATCGGGTCACACCTCGCGCGCATCGAACTCAAAATCGCGCTCGAGGAACTGCACCGACGCATACCGGACTACAGCTTGGTCGAATCCGACCCGCCGGTCATGCATTTCAGTCAGGTTCGAGGCTGCACCCGACTGCCGATCACGTTCACTCCGCAACACTGACCGAGCACGGCTGTACGGAGGCGCGACGAGGCATCGTCGCGCCTCCTCGACGAGATGCGCCCGACCCCAGGTCGGCCGCGCACCGAGGTGACAATGATCACCGCGCCCCGGCGCACTCGCATCGTCGGGGTACCTGCGAAATCGCCACGACCACAGGTATCGGCACCGCGACACGCGCCCGCGCGTCCATTCCGGCCTCGCGCTACAACAACCCGGCGCTGCGTCGGACACACAACGTCCGACATATGACAGGTATCGTCAGTTCTACGCCCGTTGGGCAAATCAATACCGCGGAGGACAGGACGAATGGCTCGACGTAACAGCAACGTGCTCAGTCAGGACGTCGAGGTGGCACGCGGGCAAATACTGGAGGCAGCGCAATCGACCTTCCTCCATTTCGGTGTCGCGAAGACGACGATGGACGATATCGCGAAAGCCGCCGGAGTATCGCGGCCGACGATCTACCGATACTTCCGCGACCGGGACACCCTCATCGCCGAGCTGATCCGACTACGCGCACGCAAGCTCTTCGTCCGCGGCCGAAAATATGTGCTCGACCGCGAACACTTCCGCGATCAACTCATCGACGGGCTCATCTACCTCGTCGATCACGGCCGGAAGGACCCGCTCATCCGTCTGATCGTGAGCCCGGAGCACATGGACCTCGCGGCCGCGGTCATCGGCACCTCGAAACTGGCCAGCGATCTGACCCTCGAGATGTGGGGACCGATACTCGACAAGGCGCGCGAACGTGGTGAAATGCGCTCCGATATCGACAATCGAAAAGCTTGTGAATGGCTCGGACTCGTGCAACTCATTCTCGTCGGTCGTTTCGACTACGACGATCCCGCCGATCCGGCGCACCGCCGGATGCTACAGACCTTCCTGCTACCGTCGTTCGTACACGGATAATCTAAATCCTGTAGATAAGATAGGCAATAGCGTTCGGGAAGGCCGTGCGGTGCGGCAGCGAACACCGCACGGCGCGGACTACGATCGAATACCGCACCGCGCCAGGTAAGCCGACCGAGCGCGCGACCACCGAGCGAAAGCGTGCCATGCCTCGTCCTTCGAAGCCTTTGATCAGCCGCGCCGCCACCGTGGCGGCGTCCATCGAGATCATCGACTCCGAAGGACTCGATGCCTTCAGCATGCCGAGGCTCGCCAAACACCTGGGCGTACAAGCACCTTCCCTCTACCACCATTTCGCCGACAAATCCGAGATACTCGCCGCGGTGGCGCGCTCCATCGCGGGCGCCGGTCCGATGCCGCGCAGGCGCCCGGGCCCCGACTGGCCCGAATTCTTCGTCACCTTGGGACTGAACCTGCGCAAGTCGATTCTGCGCCACCGCAACGCCGCACCGATTCTCATCCAATATCTGCCCCGTGACCTGCTGATCGGCACCTACGAGGAGACAGCGCAGTTCCTGCGGGCGTCCGGGGTGCCCTTACACCTGCATGTGCGGATCCTCGACGGTATGGAGCGGATCACGATCGGCGCCGCACTCACTGAGGCCATGCGCCCGACCGGCACCCGTGCGATCTTCCCCAACATCGATCGCGAAATGCAGCCGACGCTCGCCGAAGCGATCGATGCGAACGAACTGACCTCGAAACAACTATTCGAGGAAATGATCCGCTGTTTCCTCTATGGCGTGATGCGCGAGGCACGCGAAACAGCTTCTGTCGAAACGAGCGAAGTCAGCGCCTGACCGAACCCGCCATCGGAGGCAGCGAGGCGATGTCCCCCGGAGACGGGGAGAATTCCCGGGAACATCGCCGAACGCTCGACGCGACGACTACCGGACCGGTGCGGGCATGTGAACGGTCTTGACCTCGAAGAACTCCGCGAGACCCTCCGCGCCGCCCTCGCGGCCGAGCCCGGACTGCTTGTATCCACCGAACGGCAGCGTGAAGTCGATGACCGATCCGTTGACGCTGATGGTTCCGGTCCGGATGCGCTGGGCGAGCGCGTAACCGCGGTCCAGATCCTCGGTATACACCGCACCGGACAGGCCGTAGACGGAATCGTTCGCGATCGCGACGGCATCGTCTTCGTCCTCGTAGGTGATGACCGAGACGACCGGCCCGAAGACCTCCTCCTGTGCGACCCGCATGTCGTTGCGCACACCGTCGATCAAGGTCGGCGCGACGAAATAACCGTGGTCGAGCCCGTCCGGGCGACCGCCTCCGACCACGACGGTCGCGCCTTCCGCCTCGGCCGCGGCGATGTAGCCGAGCACGCGATCGAGATGGCGCTGCCCGGCGAGCGGGCCGAGGAAGTTCGTCGGTTCCCACGGATTCCCGATCGGCAGCGCCGAGTACGCCGCCGCCAGCGCCGCGACCACCTCGTCGTGGCGAGCACGCGAGACGAGAACGCGGGTCAAGGCGATACACGCCTGCCCCGACTGCAGACAACCGCCCATCGGCAGTGACTGCATGACATGCCCGAGGTCGGCGTCGTCGAGGATGATGGCGGCGGATTTGCCGCCCAGCTCCAGGGAGACTCGCGCGATCCGGTCGGCGGCCAAGGCGGCGATCCGACGTCCCGCCGATGTGGAGCCGGTGAAGGTGACGTGGTCGACATCCGGATCGGTCACCAGCGTCTCCGACACCTCGCGATCGGCGATCAGCACACTGACCACCCCTTCGGGGATGCGGCCCTCGGCCACGAGTTCGGCGATGACGTCGGCGAACACCGCGGGCGACAGCGGCGCGTCCGGGGCGCCTTTCAGCACCACCGAGCAGCCCGCCGCCAGCGCCGGAGCCACCTTGAAGGAGATGGTTCCGATCGGACCGTTCCACGGAATGATCGCGGCGACAACGCCATTGGGCTCTCGGAGAATCCGGGATACTCCGCCGTCGGCCCTCGGGCGGTCCTCGCGGACCTCGAACTCGCGGGCCTGCGCGGCGACCGCGCGGAACAAGCCGGCCGTCATCTGTTGGGTCGGGCCGCTGACCGCCACCGGAATGCCGACCTCGAGCACGCCGATCGCGGTCAGTTCCGCGACGCGCAGCTCGAGCCGGTCGGCGATCTCATCGAGCACATCGGCTCGCTCGGCCATCGTCTTGGCCGCCCACACGCCCGCGTCGAAGGACGCGCGGGCGGCCGCGACCGCCTTCGCCACGTCTTCGGCCGTGGCCGCGCGCACTCGCGCCGCTCGCTGTTCGGTCCACGGGTCGATGACATCGATCCAGTCCTCGCCGCTCGAATCGGCCCAACGGCCACCGATGAAGACCTGCTCGCGGTCGGCGACCAGTGATGTGGCGGACGTGATGTCGGTGGTGCTCATGTATTGATCCTTCTCAGCGGTTGTCGCGGCAGGCATCGGCGGTCGTGGTGATGCCGGTGACGTGGTGTGCCTCGCCGGAGGCGAGGAAGGCGCGGCGGTCGGTGACCTCGACTGCCGCGCGGGAGTCCGAGGGGCACGGCGTTCGGGTAGGCGCGGTCGGGGTTCGCGGCGACGAAGCGCCGCGTGCGGCGTGTCACTCACCGTTCGAGTAGTGACCTACATCTCACATCAAAATACAAACATCGTCAGATGTCAATTGTTTCGCTGTAATTGTCATCGGCCGACACCGGTCGCGTCGACAACGGTTCCGGTGCGAACTTCCGCGACCACCGCGAGCTGCGTCGATGCGTCGCTCGGCGGCGGTTGCAGCACGCCCGCGCGCACCAATTCATCGATCTCCTCGGCTCCCATGCCGAGCAGTTCGCCGCAGATCGACCGTGTCTGCTCGCCCGCGACCGGCGCTGGCCGCACCGGCGGGTCGGCGATCTCGGTGAACGCCGCGGCGCGCGCGACGCCGGGCAGCCCGGCGAGCAGCAGCGGGTGCTCGATCGTCGTGAACGAGATCCGCTCGCTCAACTGTGGGTCGTCGAGCAGTTGCGGCAACCGCGCCATCGCGCCCGCTGGCACGCCCGCCTCTTGCAGACTCGCCGCGGCGACGCCGGGCTCGCGCTCACGCAGCCAAGCGGCGAGCACGGACTCGATCTCGCCTCGATCGGCGACACGGCCTGCCGCCGTGGCGAATCGCGCGTCGGCCGCCAGGTCGGGACGGTCCAACGCCTCGCACAGCGCGAACCACTCGCGATCCTCGCGAACCGTGACCACACACCACTCGTCCTCGCCGCGACACGCGTACACCCCGCTCGGCGCGGCATCGGGGTCGGAGTTGCCGGTCGCGCGGACGGTCCCCGGCCGCAGCCCGTCGACGACGAGTTGGGTACCGAGTTGCACGAGCGCCGTATCAGCTTGCGCCACTTCCAGATGTGCGCCACGTGCGGTTCGGGTGCGCTCGATCAGCGACGCGAGCACCCCGACCGCCGTGACGTGTGCCGCGATGTGGTCGGGGTAGACGGTGGCGCCGTCGCACAGCAGTTCGTCGTTGTCGGGATAGCGCCACAGCGCCGAGACACCGCACGACGCGCGCACCAACGGGCCGTACCCGAGCCGCGTTCGCCAGGGACCCGCGTCACCGAACGCGCTGGATTCGGATACCACTATGCCGGGATTGATCTCGGCCAGCGCCGCGTAGGAAAACCCCATCGATGCCAGGGTTCCCGGTTTGAAGTTCGCGAGCACGACGTCGGCGTCCGCGACCAATCGACGGAATATCTCGGCTCCCCGTGGACTGCGCAGATCGAGGCCGAGGCTGCGCTTGTTGCGATGCCCCCACGCCACGGACGCGGCCAGAGCCGCGCCGCGTTTGGACTGGCGCAAGCCGTCCGGGAAGTTCGTGTTCTCGATCTTGACGACATCGGCGCCGTAGTCGGCGAACTGGCGGCTCAGTTCGGCGCCGAACACGATGACACCGAGGTCGAGGACACGCAACCCGTCCAGCGGCGCGGTATCCGGACTTCGGCGACCGGCGCCGCGGACCGCGCTCGCGGGCACGGAGCGCATCGACACGGAATCGTCGTGCTCCCCGAGTTCGGGCGCCCGACCACGGATCCCGGCGCGCTCGCCGCCGATTCGAAGGTATCCGGACGGCACCCGCGCCCGGCGTCCGGCGGCGATCTCCGCGTCGACGATCGCGCCGGACACCGCGAAATGCTCGGTCTCGAGCACCTCGGTCAGCGAGTGCACGCCACCGACGGGTACACCCCGCCGCGCCCCCTCGGCGACGAGTTCCCCCTGGGTGCGCTCCGCGAACAGCGCTTCGATCAGCGGACGCAGTCGGGCCGCGGCCGCGAACCTGGCGGGAATGGTGTCGTATCTCGGATCGGCGAATTCGGCGGGCGCTCCGAGCCATTCGAACATCGCGCGCCACTGGCGCCGCGCCAGCAGACAGATACGCACCTGACCGTCCTTGCACGGGAACACCGGATAGAATTCCGCCGCGTTCGGCCGGTCGCGAGGAAAATCCTCCGACCGACCCGCCGCCGCCGAACCCTGGGTGCCGAAGCCGGGGTCGAAACCGTGGACCATGGCCTCGTACGCGGACAGATCCACCGATTCCCCACTGCCGGTCTCGAGACGCCGGTAGTAGGCGAGCAGTGCCGCCCACGCGGCGTGCACACCGACGGTCCCCTCCACCAGGCCGGGCGGTGGCAGCAACGGCTCGGCGCCGGGAGCTCCCGATCGTGACAGGACTCCTGACATCGCGTACAACACCGGCTCACTCGCGACCCAGCGCCGGTACGGCCCGGTCCGTCCGAAACCGGTGATCGAGACCCAGACCAATTCGGGTGTGGCGCCGCGGATGTCGTTCGCCCCGACACCGCGGTCCTCGAGCACGCCGGGCCCGAGGGATTCGACGACGATGTCCGCGGTCGCGGCGAGCGCGCGGAACCGATCGCGGCCCCCCTCGTCGTCGAGGTCGACGGTGATTCCCAGCTTGTTCGCGTTGTGGAGCGCGAACGGGATGCTGATCCCGTCGACGACAGGTGTCGCATGCCGGGAGCGTGATCCGGTCGGGGGCTCCACCCGGATCACTTCCGCCCCGAGGTCGGCGAGGTATCGGCCGCAGGACTCACCGAGCCCGTCGGTGAGGTCGAGTACGCGAATCCCGTGCAAGGGAAGTGCCATCGTCTGCTCCGTGTGATCCGTGCGAGGTAGCGCTCCTGCTCAGAGCGCCCCGAAGTAAATGGATTTCGCGCTGTAGTAGGGCGTGAGCCCTTCCGGGCCGAGCTCACGCCCGAGACCCGATGCCTTGACACCGCCGAAAGGCGCCGCCAGGTCGAGCGCGTAGTGGTTGACGCCGACCGTTCCGCTGTGGATTCGATCGGCCAGGGCGAGGCCGCGCTCCTCGTCGGAGGTCCACACGGTGCCGCCGAGGCCGTAGTCGGAGTCGTTGGCGATCGCGACCGCCTCGTCTTCGTCTTCGTACTCGGTGATCGTCAGCACCGGACCGAAGATTTCCTCCCGCGCGATGCGTGCCGCGTTGTCGACGCCCTCGAACACCGTGGGTTCGACGAACCATCCCGCCCCCCGCTGCGCCACCGCGCCGCCGCCCGTGGTGACGCGGTATCCCGCGGCTCGTCCCATATCGATGTACCCGAGCACTCGATCGCGCTGCGCGGCGCTGACGAGCGGCCCGATCTGCGTCGAGCGGTCGAGCGGGTCACCGATCACCAGGCCGCGCACGGTTTCGGTCACCAGCTCGACCACCTGGGAGTACAGCGCTCGGGGCGCGAGGATCCTGGTGCCCGCGTGGCAGGTCTGGCCGTTGTTCACCAGCGATACTTCGAGCAGTTTCGCGGCGAAGAGTTCCAGATCGGCGTCGACGGTCACGATCGACGCCGACTTGCCGCCCAGTTCGAGGGTCACGGGGCGCAGGAGCCGCCCACACACTTCGCCGATGGCGCGGCCCGCGGGGGTCGAGCCGGTGAAAGCCACCTTGTCGACGCCGGGATGCCGGACCAGGTGCGCACCGACCTCTCGGCCGCCCGGTACCACATTCACGACACCCGCGGGCAGGCCCGCTTCGACTGCCGCGTCCGCGAAAACGAAAGCGTCCAGGGATGTTTCGGGTGCGGGTTTGAGAACGACCGTGCAGCCCGCGGCCAAGGCGGGCGCGATCTTCATCGCGGCGATGGATTGCGGATAGTTCCACGGCGTGATCGCCGCGACCACGCCGACCGGTTCGCGCCGCACCACGGTGCGGCCGCCGAGCGCGCTCGGGCGTACATCGTCGCGATCGACCGATCGAATCAGGTCGGCGTAGTACTTCATCATGAGGCCCGGCGCGTAGCCGTTGACGCCGACCGACAGTCTTATCGGCATTCCGTTCTCGCGGCTGGTCAGTGCCGCGGTCTGCTTGGCGCGTGCGTGCAACGCCGCGGCGAAACGATCCAGGTGCTCGGCGCGCCGCGCGGGCGCGAGGGCACGCCACCCGATCAGCGCACGTCCCGCCGACCCGACCGCTGCGTCGATATCGGTTTCGCTCGCCGTCGCCGACCAGCCGAGTGTCGTTCCGGTGGCGGCCTCGAGCACCTCCAAACCGTCGCCGTGTTCCGGCAGTGTCCACTCGCCATCGACGAACAAGGCGGGGCGGTCCAGAGTGTTGGTGTCCATGTCGATCCTTGGCTGTCAGAGGGTGTCTTCGTGGCCGAACAGCGTCGAGCTGACCAGCGGCGCCATCGGGCCGCCGATGAACAACGAGGTCCGCGCGCCGGGAACCGGGTTGGTGGAACTGCCGCGGATCTGGCGTACGGCTTCGACGGCGAGCCCCATGCCGTTGACGAACGAGTCGGCGATGTTCCCGCCGCTGGTATTGACCGGAAGTTTCCCGATACCGGCCGTCAGATTGTCGACGGTGAGCACGTCGCCCGCGGCCGGTCCCGGCGGGACGAGCCGATGATCGATCAACGCGGCGACCGCCGGACCGCTGAAGTTCTCGTACACCTGCACGACGTCCACGTCCTCGGGCCCGAGCGCCGCGCCCGCCCAGAGCCGATCGGCGACGCCCGCGCGACCGGGACGACCGGCGAAGCCCGCGCTGGTGTACATGTCGTCGTTGTCGACGATCGAGGAGTAGCCTCCCGGCGCGCCCTGCGCCCCTGCCAGCCAGTAGGCCGCGTCCGGACGGATCTGTCGCGCGCGCTCGGCGCCGACCAGTACCAGGGCGGCCGCGCCGTCGCTCTCGCGCGAGCAGTCGAAGAGGTGGAAGGGTTCGGTGATCAGCCGCGAACCCGCATAGGCGGCCTCGTCCAGCGGCTTGCCGTATCCGGCGGCGGTCGGGTTGTTCTGGGCGTGCCGGTAGGCGGCCAGTACCAGGGAACGCATCGCCTCCCGTGGCACGCCGTCGTGTTCGAGCAGGCGTTGGGTCCGCAACGCGCATACCTGGGCGGGCGAACCGACGCCGTGCGCGAGGTAGTGCGGCCCGTAGAAGTATTTGGCATAGCCGAGGCGACCGGTGTCCTGCTGCGCCATCGCGCGGTAGACGACGACCGCCTCGGCCTGTCCGGTGGCGATGGCCACCGCGGCGTTGTTGATCGCGGCGGCTACCGACCCGCCGCCACCGCCCCACATCATGGTCGACCACCGAACGTCCTCGACGCGGAGTGCGCCGCCGAGGGTCGCGCCGTCGTGGCCGCCGCCCGCGTAGGAGACGAAGCCGTCTAGTTCGCTCGGCGAGATTCCCGCGTCGGCGCACGCCGCCACGATCGCCTCCAACGTCATGCGCAGCTCGCCGTGCGGCGATTCACCACGCCGGTAATGCGATTCGGCGACGCCGACAACGGCGGCGACGCCACGCAGGCGAACGCCGCTCATGCCCGATCTCCCGACCGTGCCGAGCGGCGCCAGCGCAGCAGCGGCCATGTGGCGCCTTCCTCGAGTTCGAATTCCCCGATCACGTGGTCGCCGATGCGCACCTGATCCGTGCCGTCTCCGAGGAGGATGCCGAGTACTCTGCGGTCACCGGCGTCGGGCAATGCGACGAGGACGGTCGTGTATGGCACCCGATGGGCGAGTTCGGTGATGAACGGGTAGTGGCTGCGCGACCAGCTGTAGACGACGCCGCTCGGTTCGACCGGTTCCCAGCCGGGGTCGAAGGTGTAGCAGTTGCCGCAGATCCATTGCGGGCCCCAGATCCACTCGCGGCACCGCCCGCACCGTTGCAGTCGCAGTTCACCGGCGCGCAAGCCGTCCCAGTACGGCTGGTCGAGCCCGTCGGGCTCCGGGCCCCAGGGCAGATCGAGCGCGGGGGGCCGACGCTCGCTCACGAGAGCGTCCCGGCGACCGGGAAGTTCTCGAGTGCGACTGCCTTCCACCGGCCGTCGCGCGTTTCCCAGATGGAACGGAGCCCGATCGGACCGTCGGCGGTCTGGTACACCGTCTCGCCGATACCGGCGCCGCCCTCGACGCGGACATTCTTGATCTCGAACGCGTCCACCGCCGCGCGGGGGACGACGACACCGTCGAACGCGGTCGCGAGGTTCTCTTCGGCGATGTCGGCCAACGCGGCTCCGATGTCGCCGGATACGACCTTTCCGACGTGTCGTTCGTACAGTTCGGCGAAATCCTCCGTTGACATGTCGAAACTCCTTCTTCGGGATGCGTCGAGCCGGGGCGAATCGATCTCGATCGAATGAAATTAACCTTAAGCCATTAGATTAATGTAGGCAATGTCGCCCGGCGAGCGAGTCGGCGCGGGCCGTTCGGCTACTCGCGGGCGAATTCGAACTCGCCGTCCGCGCGAACCCCGATCGACGCACCGGCGACGTCGACCTCGATCAACCGGGCCAGCGTGTCGGGGTGGACGGCGCTCGCGAGCGTTCGACCACCGTCCGGTGTTCGCGCGGCGACGAACCCGCGTTCGGGTGCGCCCGCGCGGTCGTATGCCACCGTCCACGACTCCACCGAGGCGACGCCGACGAAGTCGGGATGCGCCGTTGTCGTCGGTTCTCGATCGACCAGCGCCTGCACGTTCTCGCGCCGGAAGCCCGCCTTCGGCGGCTCCGTTCGGTAGACCCCGAAGGCGTGCTTGGTCAGGTAGCCGCCGTTGGCGGTGATCAACCCGTAGTCCGCGGGCGATTCGCGCAGCCGGGTGGCCAATGTCGCGATGGCGTGCGTGCTGTAGTTGTTCCACGGCCCGCCCGCGAAGCTCAGCCCACCCGTCACGGTGAGCGGTCGTCGCGAATCACGCAGCGGCAGACCGAGTTCGGCGGCGGCCACCTGCACCGCGGACGGGAAGCACGAATACACGTCCACGTGCGCGAGGTCATCGACGCCGATACCGGACAGTTCGAGGACGCGGGCGCCCGCGACGCGGATGGCGGGCGAGCGGTCGAGCGCCGCGCGTTCCGCGATATCGAAGGTGTCGTGCGCCTCGACGCCCGCGTGGGGAAACACCCACTTGTCACGGGAGATGCCGAGTCGGGCGGCGGCCTCGACCGAACACAGCAACAACGCGGCGCCCTGGTCGACCATATTGTTGGAATTCAGCAACTTCGTATAGGGCAGGCTGATCCAGCGATTGTCCGCCGACGGCGTGATGATCTCGGCGGCGGTGTATCCGCGGCGCGTCCACGCGTGCGGATTGGACACCGCGACCTCGCTGAAGCCCGACCACAGCGCACCGATCAGCGCCCGATGCGCCTCGGTGGAGCGGCCCGCGCCGACCCGCAGCGCCTGTTCGAACAGCGGGTAGACGTAGGCGGGCCGGTCGAGCCGCGCACGCTGCTCGGTGACCGACCGCATTGGCACTTCGTCGACCAGCGACTCGGCCTTCGCGACCGACTCGTCCTGCACGGTCCAGTCCGGGCGAACTCCGCGTGCCCGCTCCCGCATACGGGTCCGCCACGACTCCGCCCCGCCGACGAGCACGACATCCGCGCGACCCGCCGCGATGTCCTCGCACGCACCGTTCACCAGGACCTGCGGGGTACTGCCGCCGCTACCGGTGTAGCCGGTGTGGCGCGGCGTCGCGCCGATCCGCGCACCGACCAGCGCACCGGGATCGCGGTATCGCCACGACAGCATGCCGACCAGCCGCACGGAATCGACGAGTTCGAGCGCCTTCTCGCTACCGGCCTCATCGGCGGCGGCACGGGCCGCCGCCACGATCAGGTCGACGGGTTCGCGCGCACCGGCACGACCGTCGACCTGGCCGCCACCGACGAGCACCGGGGTTCTCGGATCGAGGCTCATGGCCGCACCGCGCCCCGAAATCGCCGCCGACTCCGCGGTTTCGGACAGCCGCCGACGGTCGTGGTCGAACATCTCGGTTTCCAGCGTTTCACGACATCCTCGCAATTCTTTGTGTCCGATCGGCCGAGCTGGTCTCGCGCCCCGATACCCCCGCTGATCGTCTCCGTCATCGCACTTTCGGGTAGCGCAGGGGTAGATCCGCGTAGGTCTCGCGCAAGCTGCGTTTGGCGATCTTCCCGCTCGGCAGCCGCGGCAACGGAACTTCGGCGAACACCACGTAGCGCGGCACCTTGTAGTCGGCGAGGTTGCGGTCGCAGTGCTCGACGACATCCGCGACGGTGAGCCCGGTCTCGGCTCTCACGATCGCGGCGGGCGTCTCGCCGAACTTCGCGTCCGCGACGCTGATCACCGCCACCTCCTCGATGCCCTCCATCCGGTCGAGGACCTGTTCGATCTCGGCGGGCGAGATGTTGAGGCCGCCGGAGATGATCATGTCCTTGAGTCGGTCGACGAAGGTCAGACAGCCGTTCTCGTCCAGCGTCCCGAGATCGCCGGTGCGAAGCCAGCCGTCGACCAGGACGGCGCGACTCGCCTCCTCGTCGCGCCAGTAACCCGGCATCATGCCAGGGCCGCGCAGCAGGATTTCGCCGACTTCGTTCGGCTCGCAATCGGTTCCGTGCGCACCGACAACTCTGATCTTGGTGAAGATGCCGCCGTGTCCACACTTGTCGGGATGCTCGGCGGCCTCGGCGCGGGGCATGACCGTGGCCGAACCACCGATCTCGGTCTGCCCGTACAGTTGTCGCAGCCGAACGCCCCTGGCGGACCAGACTCCGGCGAGGTCGGGCGGCACCCGCGCGCCGCCGACATGGGCGGTACTCAGATGGCTCAGGTCCGCGTCGGCGAATCCGGGGACGCGTGCGAGTTGCTCCCACAGGATCGGTGGGCCGGTCAGTGTGCAGGGGCGGCTCTCGATCAGCACGCGGAGCGCGGCGGCGGGATCGAAGCCCGGTTGCAGCAGCAGGGTGCCGCCCTGTATCAGCGTCCGTGCGATTCCCCAGATGATTCCTGCCGCGCTGAACAGTGGCAGCACAAGCAGCGGCCGCAGACGGTTCGGCTCTCTCGGCTCGATCAGCGACCACTCGTGCGTCACTCCGGCGATCGTCGCGTGCGTGAACACCACGCCTTTGGGTCGTCCGGTGGTGCCGCTGGTGTAGACGATCGCGGTCGGCGTCGACTCCTCGACGATCGGCGGGCAGAACCGCGGGTTCGAGATGCCGCGCAGCGGATCGACATCGCGGTCGAATTCGGCGATCTCGAACTCCCCGCCGCTCGCCCGCACTTGTTCGAGCCGTGGGCGCAGCTCACGATCGCAGTAGACGACGGTGGGCTCGCAGTCCGCGACGAGCACGGCCAACTCGGCCGCGAGCAGCCGATGATTGAACGGCGCGCAGATCGCGCCGACCTTCAGCGCGCCGAGCGCCGCCGCGCACCATCCGAGCGAGTTGACGCCCACACAGGCGACCCGGTCGCCCGCGCGCACACCGCGCGCGGTGAGGTCCGCGGCGACACCGTCGGCCCAGTTGTCGAGGTCACGGTAGGTGACAACGTCTCCGGCGAAGTCGATGGCGGGCTGATCGGCGACCGCGCGCGCCCAATAGGTCAGCGCGTCGATGACAGATCTCATGAAACGCCTTTCCCGAGGTTCCGCCGACGGCCCGCCGCAGGCACCGATGGCACCCGCGCCCCGACGCGGCTCATGCCCGAGCCGCCCTGGCGATTTCCCGTGCCACCGCCGGGTCGACGACTTTCACGCGCGGCCTACCCGCCGCCCACCCCGCCGCTCGTTCGTACCGATCGATCGCACGCCAGTCGGACGCGTCGAGCATTTCCGGCCTACGAGACCGGAGCAGCCCTCGGAACAGATCGGGCGCTGGTTCCGGCTCGGCGAGCAGACCGTCGTGGAAATCATCGACCAAACGCGCGACAGATTCGGCGGCACAGTACCGATTGGTACCGATGACTCCGGTGGCGCCGCGTTTGATCCACCCCGCCACATACACACCCGGTATCGGCCCGTGACCGCCGACGACCCGGCCCGCGAGATTGGTGACCGTCCCGCTCGCCTCGTCGTAGGGCAGATCCGCGACCGGCTCACCTCGATACCCGATCGCCCGCAGGACCAAGCCGCAGTCGATGAGTTCTTCGGCGTCCGCCGTGGCATCGGTGACCCGTATTCCCTCGACCCGATCCGCCCCGACTATCTCGAGTGGTGTGCAACCGAATCGCAGGACGATCCTTTTGTTGCCCGGGGTGATCCGCCGCGCCGCGTATTCGGACAGAATCCGCAGTTTCGCGCTGTCACCGGCCGCTACAGCGCCGTCCACACAGACGTCGATCCCGGGCAGCGATCCCAGCGCCAGGAGTTCCGGAGTGGTCCAGGCCGCATGCTCGGCCCCGCGTCTGCCGAGGACGATCACTTCCTCGACCGCGCTGTCGGTCAGCGTCGTGAGCGCGTGGTCGGCGATATCGGTGCGGCTCAAGGTTTCCGGGCCCGACACGAGCATCCGGGCGACATCGAGCGCGACGTTGCCGTTGCCGACCACCACCGCGCGGGGTCCGGACAGGTCGAAGACGCGCGAGGCGTGGTCGGGGTGGCCGTTGTACCAGGCCACGAACTCCCGCGCGGCGTGGCTGCCGGGCAGTCGCTCGCCTTCGATGCCGAGGCGCCGGTCTCCGCTCGCGCCCGAGGCGTAGACGACCGCGTGGTGGTGGGCCAGCAATTCCGAGACGGTGATATCGACGCCGACGTCGACACCCAGGTAGAGGGCGAAACCATCGCGGCGGGCGGTCCGGTCGAACACCCGGCCCACATCCCTGGTACGCCAGTGATCCGGGGCGACCCCGAACCTGACCAACCCACCCGCGACAGGCAGCCGTTCGAGCATGGTGACCCGCGCGGCGATGTCACTTCGGGTCAGCAACTCTTCGGCGGCGTAGCACGCCGCCGGTCCCGAACCGACGATCGCCACCCGCAGCGTCCGCGCTTCGCGTGCGCCCCCGGACAGGATCGGGAGCGACGGCATCCGCGGGTCCTCGGCGGGAGGACGGGAACCGTGTGCGAAGTACTCGAGATTGATCTCGGGGTATCGCCGCTGTTCGGCGCTCAACATGTCGTCGGGGACGATCGCGTCGACCGGGCACACCTCGGCGCAGGCGCCACAGTCGATGCAGGCGCCGGGATCGATGTAGAGCATCTCGGCGCTCGCGTACTCCCGTTCCTCCGGTGTCGGGTGGATACAGTCGACGGGGCACACCGCGACGCAGGTCGCGTCGTTGCAACAGTTCTGGGTGACCACGTACGCCATCAGTCTCGCCCTTCGCTCGCGCGTGTCACGGTGACCGGCACGCCGTAGAAGATCGGGGACGCGGTGACCGCCTCGAGGTCTTGCTCGTCATCGATCAGCACGTTGTAGTTGGCGCCGGGAACCGCGGCCGACCGCCCGGTGCCGAGGCCCGGCCCGTCGTGCCCCCAGCCGTGCGGCATGCTCACCACGCCCGGCCGCAGTGTGCGGTCGATCCGCAGTTCCGTTCGGACAGCCGCGATTCGGGAGGTGATCGTCACGCGGTCACCGTCGACCAGGTTCGACTCGGCGGCGTCCGCCGGGCTCATCAGCAGCGCGCACTGACCTTCGTCGGGTTGCGGCAGCGCGTTGTGCAGCCAGGAGTTCATCCCGCGGCGCTGACGTCGATTGATCAGCAACAATCCGTCGTGGCCGCGCGACATGCTCGCGCGCAATCGTGGGAGGTCCGCCACGATCAACTCCGGCATCAGGTCGATCCGCCCGTTCGGAGTGCGCAGCACTTCGGGCAGCCGCGGCCGCATCGGGCCGTAGTCGATGCCGTTCGGATTCGCTTCGAGCAGCGCGAGCGTCAGCCCGCCCTCCACTTCGCCGAATCGGTCGCCGTACGGCCCACTGCGCAGTCGAAGATCGAGCAGCCGCGCGGGACCGCGACGATCGCGCGTCGCGCGTTCGACCCGCTCCGGTTCACAACCGGCCAATTTCGCGGCGCGGCGGACCGCGACGGCGGCCACCTCGTCGTCCAGTCGCTCCGTCGACAGATCGGGAACGCCGCGGGCGATGGCCGCCAGTCGCAGCAGGATCTCCCACTCGGCGAGTTCGCCCGCGCCGAGTTCGAGCAGCGGCGGGGTGTAGCGCGCCACGTTGCGCACCTGGAAGTGCGCCAGCGTCACGTCGTGGTGACCGCGGGTCGCCAGCGGTGGCGGCGGCAGGATGACATCGGCGTAGCGCGTGGTCTCGTTGAGATAGCAATCCACCGACACCATGAACTCGACTTCGCGCAGCGCCTGTTCGACCGCGGCGCTGTTGGGCAGCGAACGCGCCGGGTTGCCCGCCAGCGTGATCAGGGCACGGACGCGTCCGGGACCGGGGGTGAGAATCTCCTCCGCCAAGCACACCGCGGGCAGTTCCCCCAGTGCCTCCGGCAGTCCACGCACCCGCGACCGCCACCGATCGAAAGTGAGCCGTGGCGGCTTGCTGACCGGCCAGGTGTTCGGCCCGCCCGCGGGCGGCAACGTGAACATCGCGCCGCCGGGGCGGTCCACATTGCCCGTGACGATCGTCAACACCTCGACCAGCCAATTCGCGAGCGTGCCGAATTCCTGCATGCAGGTGCCCATGCGCGAATGCGCCACCGCCGAGGGCGCGGTCGCGAACCCGCGCGCCACCGCCCGAATCAGGTCAGGGTCGACACCGCACACCGGCGCGACGATCTCGGGGGAATACTCGGCCGCGAGCGCCAGCACCTCGTCGAATCCATCCACCACCCTCGGCACCCGCTCCGGGCGAGCCAAGTCCTCGGTCGCGACGACGGCGAGTAGCCCGAGCAGGAACAGCGCGTCGGTGCCGGGCCGGATCGCCACGTGCGTGTCGGCGACCTCCGCGGTCCGGGTCCGTACCGGGTCGACCACCACGAGCGTGCCGCCGCGCTCACGCAACGCACGCAGCCTACGGTCCATACCCGGCGCGGTGATCGTGCTGCCGTTGGAGACCAGCGGATTCGAACCGAGCACCAACAGGTAGTCGGTGCGGTCGATATCGGGCAGACTCATCCCCAGCCCGGAACCGTACAGCAGCAGGTGGGCCACGTTCTTCGGCCAGGTGTCGACACTGGCGGGCGAGAACACGTTCCTCGTGCCGAGCGCCCCGATCAGTTCACCCAGGTAGAATGTCGAATCCAAGTGGTGAGCGGCCGGATTGCCGTGGTAGAGCGCGCAACTGCCCGGATCGGCGACGAATTCCGGAAGCCGCTTCCCGATCTCCTCGAACGCCTCCGTCCACGTCGCCTCGCGAAAGCTTCCGTCCCCGGCGCGGAGCAGCGGAACCCGAATCCGGTCCGGGTCGCCCTCGAGACGGGCGAGTCCGAGTCCCTTCGCGCAACTGTGCCCGGCGCTCATCAGGTCCTCGGGGTTGGGCGCGACGCGGGTCACCGCACGACCCTCGAGTTCGAAAATCAACCCGCAGGTCGACTCGCACAGCGGGCAGATCCTGTGCCCGGTGCGCGCGACCGGTCCGGCGCCGCTCGGCACCGGACCGTGTAGGTCTCCGAGGTTCAATTCGCACTCCTCGTCATCGCAGGCCACCTGGCCAGAAATCTAATGCCTGTAGATTCATGACGCAACCCCCATTTCGAATTAGACCCACCATGAAGCCGAAAGATGGATCTCTCCAATACATTTGAGATGTCAGGACTATGCCGCTCCCAATTGGCCAGGCGAGAAACGGCGACGATCACCGCCGCGAAGCGCGGCGATCTCCGAATCGAGGTCTTCCGCGATTCCCCATCTTGTCGCGGCCCGCGATCCCCATGGCACGGCGGTCGCCGACGAGCTCGGCGACGAACAGCACAGCGGGACGAACAGGACAGCGGGAGCCATCCGCCCCTGATCCCCATCGCGGCGACGTCGACACGATCCGCCGATCCCATTCGAACGGGCGCCCGAACACGCATCGCCGCAGGCAAACGTTCTACGAGTAGTGTCGTGCTGTCCACTGCACGGCGCCCGGAAGGTAGGACTCCGAATGGCTCGACGCAACACCAACGCGCTCAGCGGGGATGCCGACGAAGCGCGCGCGCAGATCCTCGAAGCCGCGCAGTCGACCTTCCTGCATTTCGGTGTCGCCAAGACCACCATGGACGACATCGCCAAGGCATCCGGAGTTTCGCGCCCCACCATCTATCGCTACTTCCGCGACCGCGACACGTTGGTGGCGGAGTTGATCCGAATGCGCTCACGAAAACTCTTCGTCAAGGGCACCGAGTTCGTCCTCGAACAGGAGACCTTCCGCGACCAGCTCATCGAGGGGCTCATCTACCTCGTCGATCACGGTCGCAAGGATCCGCTGATTCGCCTCATCGTCACCCCCGAGCACATGGACCTCGCCACCGCCGTGGTCGGAACCTCACACCTGGCCAGCAGCCTGACACTGGAAATGTGGGGGCCGATATTCGACAAGGCACGCGCACGCGGAGAAATGCGTGACGACATCGACAACGAGCAAGCCTGCGAATGGCTCGGACTCGTCCAGCTGATTCTCGTCGGCCGCTTGGACTTCGAGAACCCCGATGATCCGTCCCACCGGCAGATGCTCGAAACCTTCGTCCTGCCCGCCTTCGTACCGCCCGCCAACTGAAGCATCGACCAGGCACCCTCGCTCACCTCTCCGCAATATACATGCGCGCCAAGTGATTTCGGCGTTCCGACCGCACGCCGAGTCCGCTGTCGCTCGAGTGTCCGCGCGAGCCGGTTGCCGCCCATCGTCTTCTCCGAGTCGAGTATTCGATGCGCGCGGGCCGCGGGTCGGGCAAGTCGAAGATGCTCCGCGCCGAGGCCGTCGCGACCCGTAGGAACCGAACGCGGCGACGCTGTTCAGCATTCCTGAACAGAGACATCACCAACGCACCTCGAACTCTGCGCAACATGGGCTTGACTCGCGACATGATCCGTGTGACCGTCGAGCCACTACCGAGCGATCGCTCGGTAAGGCTCTACATGGGACGAGGTCACGGTGGCTGTGCCGGGAATGGACATCCGCGCGCTCACGCGATTCATGGCAGACCGCAGCATCGCACTCGGCGGCGAACTGCACGCCGAGCCGATCAGCGGCGGCCGATCCAATCTGACCTGTGCGGTCACCGACGGACACACCACATGGATCGTCCGCAGGCCACCACTGGCAGGCCGCACTCCGTCCGCCCACGACATGGTCCGCGAGTACACGGTCACCAAAGCTCTGTACGACACCACGATCCCGGTCCCGAGAACAATCGCGATCGACAAGGAAGGAACAGTGCTCGGCGCACCGTGCACCGTTACCGAATTCGTCACCGGACAGGTGCTCCGCGACCAGAACGAGCTGGCCGCACTCGGCGACGACCAGGTTCAGCGCTGCGCGCGATCACTCGTCCAACTTCTCGCCCGGTTGCACGCCCTCGACTATCGCGCGCTCGGCCTGACCGACTTCGGCCGCCCGCAGGGCTACGTCTCCCGTCAGGTGCGCCGCTGGGCACGCCAGTGGGACGAGGTGCACACTCGCGAGCTCCCCGACGCGGCGAGACTCGCCGCGGCACTGTCGGATTTCGACCCGCCGCCGAGCGAGGCCATAGTCCACGGCGATTTCCGCATCGACAACACCATTCTCGACGACGACGACCCGGCGGTCGTGCGCGCCGTAGTCGACTGGGAACTCTCGACCATCGGCGACCCGCTCACCGATATCGCACTCATGTGCGCCTACCGCTCACCGACATTCGACCTCGTACTCGGCACGAGCGCGGCGTGGACGAGTCCACGACTGCCTTCGCCGGACGAGCTGGCGCAACAGTACTGCCTGGCCTCGGGGCGCGACCTCCCCCACTGGAACCGATACCTTGCCCTCGCCAACTTCAAACTCGGAGTCATCTCCGAGGGCATCGCCTACCGCGCTGGAAAAAGCGCGGATACCACGGAAAACCTCCAAGCCTCCCATGCCACACCGGAGTTCATGGCCGCAGGACTTCAGGCGCTGCACCTCAGGTAGATCCCCCGCCGGAACCGGGCCTGGCCGCGTGCCACCGCCCATTCCGCCATCCAAGGGTCGGGTGTGGAACGCCTCGACTGCGGCGTGGCGGGCTACAGCCGTCGACTTCCCCGAGGGGCGCCACCGGCCCGACACCAACACGCCCTGGTACTTTCAGAACTCTATAAGTACCATCAGTGCCGCACCGAAGGTGTCGAGGAGAACACGCGACACCGCATCCATCAGTGACGGGTGCCCGTGGTCGGTCCGCGACCCGGCACCATACGGAAGGGGGACTTTCTCGATGCAACCCGCCGATCGCCGATCCCATCTCCTGGTCGTCCTCGCGACCGTGGCGGCAGCGCTGCTCACATGCACCGCCACGTCCGCATCCGCCCGCCCCACACCCCCGGACCAACTCGCCCCGCTCGGCCCCGACTTTCTCTGGGGTATCGCGTCATCGGGCTACCAGTCCGAAGGGCATGCGCCCGACAGCAATTGGTCCCGATACATCGCGGCGGGCAAGACCCCCGATCCGCTGCTCGACTCGGTCGACTTCCTCAACCGCTTCCGCTCGGACATCGCGCTGGCCGCGCAGTTGGGAATCAAGGTATACGGCACCGGCATCGAATGGGCCCGGCTGCAGCCTGCCCCCGGAGTGTGGGACGAGAACGGATTCCGGTTCTACGACGAAGTGATCGGCGCGATCAGAGCCGCGGGCATGCGCCCGATGATCTCCCTCGATCACTGGGTCTATCCCGGCTGGGAGGCCGACAGGGGCGGATGGGCCTCCCCGACCTTCGTACCGGACTGGCTCGCGAACGCGCAGCGGGTAGTCGACCGGTACGCGGGCGCGGACCCGCTGTGGACCACCTTCAACGAACCCGCGCTCAACGCCTACCTCGAGGTGAGTCACGGTGGCCTCTCCCCCACCGACGTGCCGATGATGCTCGACGGAATCGTCCGGGCACACCGCAGCATCTACGACTACATCCATCGGGTCCATCCCACCGCGATGGTCACCAGCAATATCGCCTATCTCTCCGCTGTCGTCGACGTCGTCAACGATTGGCCGGTCGTCGACCGCATCGCCGACAAACTCGACTTCATCGGCATCGACTACTACTACGGCCTGGCTCCCGACACACTGACCACCTCCACCGATTTCGCCGAGCCCTGGAAGAACTCCCTCCAGCCCGAAGGCATCTACTATGCCCTCCAACACTATTCGCGCGCCTTCCCCGACAAGCCGCTCTACATCATGGAGAACGGCATGCCCACCGACAACGGCCTGCCGCGCTTCGACGGCTATACCCGCTCGGACAACCTGCGCGACAGCATCTACTGGATCCAGCGCGCGAAAGCCGACGGCATGAACGTCATGGGCTACGACTATTGGAGCATCACCGACAACTACGAATGGGGCACCTACTCGGCCCGATTCGGCCTGTACACCGTCGACATCTTGAACGACCCCAGCCTCACCCGCCGCCCCACCGACGCCGTCGCCACCTACACCGACATCGTGCACGCGGGCGGCGTCCCGTCGAACTACCGCCCCACTCGACCCCCCACCCCGTGCTCCCTCGTAGACATCCCGACGAGCTGCACCGACCCTCTCACCGTCCCGAACTGAGGCGCAGACCACGCTACGGACGGCACCGCCCCGCGAACACCCGAGGATTCCGCCGACCCGGTCCGATCATGGGACAGAAGTCCCTCGGCGTAGGCCGGTTCGGCACTATGTCCCGCCCTCCGGCGAACCTACTGTCGAGATCATCAATTCCGCTTGATTATCGCGCCGACCGGAGGTCGCCATGCGGGCACGTATCGTCTACGAATCGATGTTCGGCAATACCCGAGCCATCGCCGAGGCCATCGCGGACGGCTTGCGCGACCGCGGCGAAGTCGATGTCCTCGATGTGGTGACCGCCGCGGAAGTGCCCGACGCACCCGTGGATCTGCTCGTGGTCGGCGGTCCCACCCATGCTTTCGGCCTCAGTCGTCCGCGCACGCGCGGTGATGCCGCCACCAAGACCGACAGTCCGGTCAGCGTGGACTTCGGCATGCGCGAATGGTTGGACGGAGTATCGATGCCGCCGCGAGGCACGCGCGCCGCGGCATTCGGCACCAAGGCCGCGACCCCCCGTTGGTTACCGGGCTCGGCCGCGCGCGGCGTGGGACGGCGACTGCGCCGTTCCGGGTACGAGCTGGCCGACGCACCGGTCGACTTCTTCGTCGGCGGCCTCGAGGGTCCGCTCGTCGCGGGCGAAGTGGAACGAGCGCGCGCTTGGGGGCGACGCCTGGCCCAGCAGGAGTCCGCGCGCCTGTCCCCCCGACAATGACGCGGCGATTCGAACCATTCGAAGCGGCGCACGGCGTCGTCCATTCCGGCTGAACCCGACTCCGAAAGCGAAGTCTCATGTCATCGTCCAGTGTCAATCCCGCGGTGCTCGTCGGCACCGACGGCTCGGACTCCGCGAGCGACGCGGTGCGATGGGCCGCCGTCGCCGCCGCCCGTCACGGCGCGCCGCTGCGTATCGTGTGCGCGATCGACATCCCCGTCGAATACGGCCCCGGTGTCGCGCTCGGTCAGATCGACTACGAGAGTTACCGGCAGACCGCCGCGGCGAACGTGGCGGCCGCACGCGAATCGGCGGCTGCCGCCGCCGCGCCGATCCGTTCGATCGACATCGAGACCACCGTCGTGCAGGAGCACCCGATTCCCCTACTGCGTGACCTGTCCGAACACGCCCGTCTACTCGTGGTCGGCACGCACGGCCGCGGCGCCCTGCGTCGGTGGTTGCTCGGATCGGTGAGCACCTCCCTGACCCGGCAGGCGCACTGTCCGGTGGCGGTGATCCCGCCCGCGCGTGAGTTGGAACCGGATCGGAGCCACGGTCCGGTCGTAGTCGGCGTCGATGGCTCCCGCGGCAGCGAACTCGCGCTGGACGTCGCCTTCGACGAAGCCGCACGCCGGGATGCCGAACTCGTCGCGGTGCTCACCTGGTCGGAGTTCTATCGGTACATCCCCCGCGCGGAGATGCAGAACGAGGCCGAGGAGCTACTCGCCCGGACCACTGCGGGATACGCCGAGAAATACCCCGAGGTCGAGGTCCGCCGAGTGGTGGTCGAGGACAGTCCCGCCGAACGCATCCTCGCCGCCGCCGAACACGCGCAGCTGATCGTCGTGGGGAGCCACGGCCGCGGAGGATTCCCCGGAATGACGCTCGGATCGGTCGGCAACGCGGTGCTCCATGCCGCCGAATGTCCCGTTGTCATCGCCCGGGGCAGATGACCAGCGCTGTCCGAGCGCCGACGGCATCTTCGAGATAGACATCGCCGGGGACAGACACTGCCCGGTGTGGAGAACGCGACCACGCAGACGAAGTCCTGTCCCGCGCCAAGGGACAGGACTTCGCGGTTGGTTCCGGTCGGCGCCGCAACCGATACCTCAGGACTGGCACCGATACCTCAGGACTGGCGTGGACCACGGCGATGGCGATCGAATTCGTCCGAACGACCGCGCGGCTGATCGTCGGACAGGTCTCGCGCACACTTCAGCAGACGTGCGACGGCCCGTTCGATTTCCGTGGCGAACAGCTCGATGTCGGGTGTGGAGTCGTAGTCGCCGGTGATGCCGAAACGCAGCTGATCGTGATAGCTCAGGATTCCGATCCCGGTACGCAGCCGCAGGGCGATGGGGACATACGGCGAAATCTCGAGCACCTCCCGTCCGCCGAAGAACAAACGTTTGTCGGGACCGGGCACATTGGTCGCCAGGCACGCCACGCCGTGTTGCGGAAAGTGCGACGCGAGACGCAAGGCCCAGGCCACCGAGACGAACGGCAGCAGTCCGGCCGCGGTGATGATCAAATCGGCGGCGCCCGCTTCGCCGCTCTTCTTGTGCGATGCCGTCTCCGCGTGTACCGCGGCCAACTGCTCGACGGGATCGGCCGTAGCGACCGGCAGCACCGGGAGCATGATCGAAACCTTGTTGCCCAGACGGGAATCGGCGCCGGGCGAACGAGTCGACACGGGTGCGAGAACGCGCACCTCCTCGGCGGTCGGATCCTCGCCCCGGTGTACCAGCAGCGCGCGGAAAGCCGCCGCGAGGGCGGCGAGGGCCACATCGTTGACCGTGGCGCCGAAGGCCGCGCCTATCTCCTTGACCTCGGTCAACGAGGCGCGCGCCGGCGCGTATCGACGTCGTCGTCCTATCGACCCGTTCAACGAGGTCGTCGGCGCGGGCCGGACGACATCGACCACCAGAGGCGCCGCCGCACGGACAGTGCCCAACAGCAAGCGCGGCACATCGACAGGCAGGCGCATCCCCTTGACGACCACATCCCGCACGTTCCACCCCGGGCGCGTCGAATGCCGCGACCTGCGGACGGCAGTTCCGTCCGGGTCGTCGCACAAGCGCTGGAACAGCGCGATGCCCGAGATTCCGTCGACCATGCTGTGATGGGCTTTGACGAGTATCGCCCAGCGGTCCGCGTCCAGCCGCTCCACGACCACGCACTGCCACAGCGGGTGATCTCGATCCAGTCGTTCCTCCATCGCGGTCGCGACCAGCTCGAACAGCGCCCGGTCGTCACAGGGCCGCGGCACCGCGGTCCATCGCAGGTGACGGGCCACGTCGAAGTCGGGATCGTCCTCCCACCGTGGGGCGGCCAGATCCCACGGCGTCCTGCGCACTCGCCTGCGCAACCGGGCGTCCGCCGCCACCCGCCGCGACAGTTCGACGGTGAACTCCGCCCGAGTCGGCGGCGCGCCCGCGATGATCGCGACGACTCCGATACCCGCGCTGACGTGCTGGTCGGCGTCCTCCAATTCGATGAATCCCGAATCGAGCAGCCGCAGTTCAGTCATCGCCGACCACCGGCTCCTTCGGGCCTTGGTCGAGCCGCAACGGCGGGTACTCGTCACGCATCAGTGCGGCGTAGGCGAGCACGCGATAGAACCAGCGATTGATCCCGAGCAGGAAATCGAACACCCCGCGCGGATAGGAAGCGGTGAACAGCACCACAACGGCGGCGATGAGGACGAGTATGCCGAGCAACGGGATGATGTCGTCGCCTTCGCCGCTGGAGGCGACACTCACGCCGCCGCCGAGCATGGCCATCACCACCAGGTAGTGCGGAATCGCCAGCAACCACCACTTGACCAGCACGAGCCCGCGCGACAGACGTTGCGGGTAGTCGACGTCGAAATCGGCGGGATAGTCGGTTCGGCGCAGCGTGAACGGCGGGTAGCGATCGGTGCCGAGTGCGGCGTAGGAATAGAATTGGACGCGCCAATTCCAGCGGATGACCCCCACGGTGAAGTCGAACAGGGCCCGCGGATACCTGCCGGTGAACAGGATCGCGAAGCCCGCGACCACCGTCGACACGGCGAAGCCGATCCAGAGGAACACCAAAACGACGATGTGCGGAATGATCAGCACCCATTTCACCAGCCACAGCCAGCGCGACAGCGGTTCGTCCAGTTCACCCGTCAAGCGGACCGGATAGGGCGCATCGGATCTCGTGTTCACGGGGCACTGCTCCTCTTCTCTGCGGTATCACGACGGTCGCACTCCAGCGGCAGGGACAGCAGGGGGCGTAAGTCACCGGATCGAAGGACCGCTGTCCCGAGTGTCGACACCGTCGGGTGCGCGGGGTGACGTGCCGTGGCGACCTGGGGTCGATCGGCCCCCGGTTCGAGGACCAAAGCCGGCCGCGGGCATACGCTCGGAGTCCTTAACGTGAGGCGAAGACCCGGCAGAACCTCATCTGCGGGCGAGTGAGGCGCGCCGGTAGGAGTGAAGTGCCGTGTTCCCGAATCGCCGCGGCGATACCATCCCGGATCCGCGAGGCCGTATCGCCCCACGGTCGACCATCACCCCGGCACTGCTCGTCGCGGGGGCGGTGGCCACCGTCACCACCACTTGGGCCGCCGCGACCGGCGCGATCGACGCTGCCGACCGCATCGGCTTCCGGGCGATGAACACGTTGCCCGACAGTCTTTTCGGACCGATGTGGCTGCTCCAGACAACCGGCGTGCTCGCGGCGCCCGCCGTCGTGGCCGTGGTGGCGCTGCTGTTTCGCCGATATCGCCTCACGGCGGCCTCGATGCTGCTGATTCCGGCGAAGCTGATCCTCGAACGCGAGGTGCTCAAGGAGTTGGTGCACCGTCCGCGCCCCGCTGTCTCCATGCCGGACCCTGTGCTGCGCGATGTCGCGACGACCGGGGATGCCTTTCCCTCCGGACACGCCGTGATCCTGTTCGGTATCGCTACCGTGCTGGCCGCCTATCTACCCACCCGAGGATGTGTCGTCGCCTTCGTCGTCGCGACCCTGGCGGCCTCGGCGCGGATCTACCTCGGTGCGCACACGCCGCTGGACGTACTCGGGGGCGCCGCGGCCGGTGTCCTGCTCGGCGCGGGGATCACCCTCGTCCTCGACCGCATTCCCGCGTTCGGATCACGAGGCGCGGGCTCATGAGCGTCGATGTCGAGCCGAACGCGGCCGTAGCCGAGACACCGTCATCGAAGTCGGGCGGAGTCATCATGCAGCGCCATCCCGGTGACATCGTGCGCGTGGGGCTCGGCCTCGGGGCGTTGGCGGTGTCGACCGCGATCGCGCGCCATACGAGAGTGCCGCGATTGGAGGTGGACCTGTTCCACCTCATCAACGACCTGCCCGCGTGGGTCATGCCCGTGCTGTTCGTGATCATGCAGCTGGGTTCGTTCGGCGCGATCGTCGCCCTCTCGCTGGCGGCCGTGGCCGCGCGCAGGTTCCGAATGGCGCGCGATCTCGTCGCGGCGGGCACGCTCGCCTATCTGTCGGCCTTGGCGGTGAAGTCGTTCGTCGGCAGGGCCCGTCCCGACATGCTGTTGACCGACCTCAACCTGCGGACCCACCAGGGCGGCCTCGGATTCGTCTCCGGTCACGCCGCCGTGGCGGCGGCGCTGGCCGCGGCCGCCGCGCCGTGGCTGCCGCGGCCGTGGCGGCGAGTCGCCTG
Source organism: Nocardia bovistercoris (assembly GCF_015674855.1). GTDB lineage: Bacteria > Actinomycetota > Actinomycetes > Mycobacteriales > Mycobacteriaceae > Nocardia > Nocardia bovistercoris. The sequence goes on from NZ_JADMLG010000020.1 coordinate 90,222, forward strand.
GGCGGCAGCGGCGGCGGTCGGCCTCGCCCGCGTCTTCGTCGGCGCCCACCTTGTCCTCGACATCTTCGGCGGCGCCGCGCTCGGTTGGACCATCGCGGCCGCGCTGCACCTGCTCTGGGGAGCCCCGGTGCGGCGGTGTGAAGCGCCTGCTCTGGCCGCGGCGCTACGTGCCGCAGGACTGCACCCGGTCGAGGTCACTCCGGTCCGCTTGGACGCGCGCGGTTCGCGCCCGTTCACCGTGACTACCGAAAATGGTTCGCATGCCTCGCTTTTCGTCAAGGTGATCGGGTACCACGAGCGCAATGCGGATCTGCTGTTCAAACTGTTCCGGCACCTGGTGTTCCGCGAGGTGGAGGACGAGTCACCGTTCGCGACGCCCAAGCAACAAGCCGAACACGAAGCTTTCATCGCCCTGCTGGCCCATCGGGTCGGGGTGCGCACACCACCGATCATCTCGGTGGGCATCGCCGAGAACGGCGACGCGTGGCTGGCCGAGGCCCGAGTACCCGGCCACGACTTGGCCCGATCGGTCGCCGAACCGATTTCCGACGACACGCTCGATGCCGTGTGGTGTCAGGTCGCGCTGCTGCGCGCGGCCCGGATAGCGCACCGTGATCTGCGCTTGGCCAATGTCCTGCTCGATGATCGAGGTGACCCCTGGATCATCGACTTCGGGTTCGCCGAGACCGGCGCCTCCCAACACCGTCTCGACGCCGATGTCGCCGAACTCCTGGTATCGACGAGCCTGCGGGTCGGAGCCCGGCGCAGCGTGGACTCGGCGCTGCGAGTACTCGGCCGTGACGCGTTGCTCGGCGCGGGACCGCAGCTACAGCCCGCGGCGCTCGCCTCGGCCACCCGCAGCGCCGCTCGGCACCGCCACGGCCTGATCGACGAGGTGCGCCGGGCGGTGGCCGAGGCGACCGACACCCGGCTGTCACCACCTGAGGAGATGATGCGATTCCGGTGGCGCACGCTCGCCTGGATCGTGGCGACCGTTTTCGCGACCTATGTCCTGCTGCCCCAGGTGGGTCAGCTGGGACGCACGATCGCCGCCTTGGACGACGCGCGATGGCAGTGGCTGCTCGGCGCGGCCGCGATGTCGGCGCTGACCTATATCGCGGCGGGCGTGGCGGTGCTCGGGGTCAGCCCGCGCCCGCTCGCCCTCGGCCGCACGGTCGCGGTGCAGTTGGCGACGTCGTTCGCCAATCGGCTGGCGCCTTACGGGCTGGGCGGCACCGCCGTGAACGAACGCTACTTGGAACGTTCGGGCGTTCCCCGCGCCACTTCGGTCGCGGCGGTGGCGGTCATCGCGGCGTCCGGCGTGACGCTACATCTGCTCCAGTTGCTCGGAGCCGGTATCTGGCTCGGGCGATCGCGCGAATTCCTGGACTCCGCGCTGCCCTCGGGCTGGGTGCTGCTCATCGGATTCGTGGTGGCGATGACGGTGATCGGCATCGCGGTCGCCCTGCTCGTCCACCGCCCCGACTGGTTGGCCGAGGTCCGCAGCGCCGCGGGGTCCATGACGCGGGTGCTGCGCTCCCCGCGGTCCGCGGCACTGCTGATCACCGGTCAAGTCGGGGCGAACGTCGCCTACATCGCGGCGCTGGGATTCTCGATCCACGCCTTCGGCGGTGCGCCGTCCGCGGCCCTGCTGGCCGTGGTGTACCTGGGTGGTTCCGCCCTGGGCGCGGCGAGTCCGACACCGGCGGGGCTCGGCGTCGTCGAGGCGTCCCTCGTCGCGGGCCTGCTGGTCGGCGGCGTGCCGGACGGTCCCGCGGTGGCAGGCGTCCTGGCGTATCGACTGGTCACCTTCTGGTTGCCCGCCGCGATCGGATACTTCGCCTTCAGGTCGCTCGAACGTCGACACCTGTTGTGAGCGCTCGCCGGGCCCGGTCACTGGTCGACGCGCACTGTGACCTTCTGCCCTGCCGATCGCGTCGAAGCGGGCCGATGATGAGCCCAGTGACTTCTCCATCGGAAAGGACTCTCGAGATGACCACTGTGCGGACCATCATGCGATCCGACGTCCAATGCATCAATGTCAGGGACACCATGAAGGTGGCGGCCGAGCAGATGCGCCGATTCGATGTCGGCGCCTTGCCGATCTGCGACGGCGAAGGCCGCCCCGTCGGGATCGTCACCGATCGCGACATCGTCGTCCGGGTGGTCGGACGCGGCGCCGACCCGAGCACGACGACGGCGGGTGAGCTGGCCCAGGGGGGCGAGGACCTGCATACCGTCGACGCGGCCACAGACATCGACGACGCGCTTGTTCTCATGGAACAGCGCCGGATCAGGCGGCTACCGGTGACCGAGGACGGCGTGCTGGTCGGGATCATCACCGAAGCCGACATCGCCCGGAATCTGTCGGAGAACACGGTCGGTGAATTCGTCGGGGCGGTGTGCGCCGCCGACCTGCCCGCCCGCAGCGGGTAGGACGCCTCGGCCGAGGTTCCGATGTCGGGACCATCGCCCCGGCGCGACGCAACTTTCGTCCCTTGGGCAGCACGTACCCGACGGCGGAGGCTGATGGATACCGACGTCGCAGGCACCCGGTGGACACAGAGGAGGACACCATGTCGCATTCCACTGAACCGTACGCACCCGCCGTACAGGTCGCGCACCGATGGTTGAAAGCCGTCGCCGACGGGCTCGACACCGACGACCTCGCCTTCGCCAACCGCGCGTTACGGGCATGGTTGCACACCGTCCGCGACCGGATCGGCGTGGCGGCCTCAGCGCATCTGAGCGCGCAGCTCCCCGAAATCCTGCGCGGGGTCTACTACGAGGGGTGGGTACCGGCCCACGTACCGGTTCGGCACGGCCTGGCAGGCTTCGTCGATCAGTTCGCCCGGACCGCGGGCATCGACCCCGAGGAAGTCGGTCTCGTCGCGGGCTCGATCACCGCTGTCCTGTCCGACCTGTTCTCGCCGGGACAGATGAACCGCGTCTTCGCCGTCCTGCCGATGCGCGTGTACGGAGTTCTGTGCGGCGCGCGACTCGACGCGGACGAGATGTCGACCGCAGGCGTCGACGGCTCGGACCCGGGTGGCGACACACTGTCCGCGCTACACGAACGTGTGCGCGCATTGGGCGACGCGATCGCGATACTCGCCCAAGGTCTCGAGCAACTGCCGACCGAAGGGGTCGACAACGCTCGTGCCGCCGCGGCGGCGCAACAAGCTCACCGCATCCTGCTGGGCGAAGGGCTGGTTCCCGATATCGGTGTCGCCGCGCGGGCGTGAGGCCCGCACCATCCGACCGGATCCCGGAGGTTCCGATGACCGAGCTGAAAGGCGATGCGCCGCATCGCGTTTTCCGAGACCGGCACGAGGCGGGTCGCGTGCTCGCCGAACTGCTCGAACACTACCGAGGCGCACCGAATCTGCTGATCCTCGGATTGCCGCGTGGCGGAATTCCGGTGGCGTGGGAGGTCGCCGCCGCGCTCGACGCCCCGATGGACGCCCTCGTCGTGCGCAAGCTCGGCGCACCAGGCAATCCGGAGTTCGCCATCGGCGCGCTGTCGTCCGGGGGACGAATCGTGCTCAACGACGACCTGGTGCGCGCGCTGCGTCTGACCGCCGAGCAGGTACGCGCCGTCGCGACCGCGGAGGCCGAGGAATTGCGGCGGCGCGAGGGCGCCTACCGCGCGGGCCGCGGACCGGTCGAGGTGGCAGGGCGCACGGTGATTCTCGTCGACGACGGATCGGCCACGGGCGCGAGTATGCGCGCCGCCGTCGATGCCGTCCGGGCCGGAGAACCGGAACGTATCGTGGTCGCCGTTCCCGCCGCACCGGAATCGACCTGCCGTGAGTTGGGCGCGGCGGTGGATGAGGTGGTGTGCGCGACCGTACCGTCCCCCTTCCGCGCGGTCGGCGAGTCGTTCTGGGATTTCGCCCAGGTCACCGACGCCGCGGTACGCACGCTGATGACGACAACGACGACCGGCATCGCGGTGCCGCCGACCGACGCCGCGGCGATCGTCCGCGCCGCGGCCATCCCCGCACCGGCCGGTGTGCCCGCCGACGACGTCCTGTCCGACATCGTCGGCGCGGCCGACGTCGTGCTGATCGGGGAGAGTTCGCACGGCACAGCGGATTTCTACGCCGCCCGCGCGAAGATCACCCGGTTCCTGATCGAGCAGAAGGGATTCACCGCCGTCGCGGCCGAGGCCGACTGGCCCGACGCGCACCGGGTGAACCTGTACCTGCACGGACAGGGTCGCGACGCCACCGCCGAGCAGGCGCTGCGCGGCTTCGAGCGGTTTCCCGCGTGGATGTGGCGCAATACCGAGGTCCGCGATTTCCTGACCTGGTTGCACGAGCACAATGTCCGACAGCACGAGCACGGATCGCGACGAACCGGCTTCTACGGACTAGACCTCTACAGCCTGCACCGCTCGATGGCCGAGGTGATCGGCTATCTCGACACCGTCGACACCGTCGCGGCGCAGCGGGCCAGAATCCGCTACGGCTGCTTCGACCACACCTCCGGCGACGACGGCCAGGCATACGGGTTCGCCGCCGCCTTCGGCGCGGGCAGATCCTGTGAGGCGCAAGCGATCCGACAGCTGGTCGAACTGCAGCGCACCACCGTCGACGGCACCGAGCTCGACCCCGCGGTCGATCGACACTTCGACGCCGTGCGCAACGCGTGCTCGGTTCGTGACGCCGAGGCGTACTACCGGACGATGTTCGGCGACCGGGTCGACTCCTGGAACCTCCGAGATCGTCACATGGCCGATACCCTCGACGCACTGCGCGAGCACCTGGACGCGGGCAGGCAGCGCGACGGCGAGCAGCGCGCTCGAATCGTGGTGTGGGCGCACAATTCTCACGTCGGTGACGCGCGGGCGACCGAAATGCGCGCGCAAGGCCAACTCACCCTCGGGCAACTCGTTCGTGAACGATACGGCGAACGGTGCGTGTCGATCGGTTTCAGCACCTGCGCGGGCACCGTCACCGCGGCCGACGAGTGGGGCGGCCCCGCGCTGCGGCGCTCGGTGCGCGAGGCGTTGCCATCGAGCGTGGAGGAACTGCTGCACGACACCGGGATCGGTGAATTCGCGCTGCGTATGGACCGTCCCGGCGACGCGGTGGAGCGGCTGCGCCACCCGCGGTTGCAACGCGCCATCGGAGTGATCTACCGGCCGGGTACCGAACGACAGAGTCATTACTTCCATACGCGGGTGGCCGAGCAGTTCGACGCGCTCATCCACATCGATCGCACCACCGCGCTGGAACCGTTGGAGCCGAGCGGCGAATGGGTGGCGGGCACGATACCCGAGACCTATCCCTCCGGACTGTGAGGCTTTCGGGGATCGGCGCCGATCGGTCGGCGGACGATCACATTCGCTCACCGCGCTTCACCGCGCATCGGCGCTTCCGCACGCCGTGAAGTCGGGCGGTCCCTGATAGGGCCGGGTCAGTGCGGCGAATCCGGGTGTTGTCGCCGCGGTGACCAGGGCAGTGAGTAGATCGTCGGCCCGGTCGTGAGGCGGCGGTGCGGTGAGCACCGGACCGAAGAAGCCGTGGCCGTCGACGACGATCACGGGACTGCCCGCGCGCCCGCCGACCGCGTCTTGACTCGCCCGGTGCGCCGCGCTGACGGCGGGGTCGAGCGCATGGTCATCGAACGCGGCCACAAGACCGGGTTCGAGCCCCGCGGCGGCGAGCGCGGCCTCGACCACCGCGTTGTCGTCGGTGTGTGGGCCGCGCGGATGCAGGCGCGTCCCGAGTGCGAGATACAACGGCATGAATGCCGCGCCGCCGTGGCGTCCCACGGCGGCGGCGAACACACGTCCGACCCGGCGTGAGCGTTCGAGCATCGACGCGTGACCGGCATCGACGGACTGTCCGTCGTTGAGAACCGCCAGGCTCATCTGCTTCAGCGTGACATCGTGGTCGGTTGCGGCGGTGTCGAGCAGCCACCGCGCGGTCACCCAGGCGAACGGGCACACGGGATCCACGTATAGATCGATCTCGGTCATCGGAACCTCCTCTGTAGCGGGGCGGAGAACCTCGCCTGTTGGACAGATACCCCTGGGGGTATTCTGATAACGATGATATACCCCCCTGGGTATAAGAGGAGCTACGAGATGATCTCGACGACGACCGCAGCACGGGGCGGGCCGCAGGCCAGGCTCGGCGGGTGGTCGTGCATTCGGAGTCGTCCGCCGCGCATATACCCCGGCGGGTATCCTGATCGACGGGAACGCGAATGCGAGGAGAGACACCATGGTCGGCGACGACACCGCGATCACCGAAGTGCTCAATCGGCTGCGCCGCGCGCACGGCCAGCTGGCGGGGGTCATCTCGATGATCGAGCAGCAGCGCGACTGCAAGGACGTGGTCACCCAACTGGCCGCGGTGTCGCGTGCGCTGGACCGCGCCGGATTCAAGATCGTGGCCACCGGCTTGCGCGAATGCCTGACCGGCGACAGCGCCGAAGGGGCCGACCGGATGACCGTGGACGAGCTGGAGAAACTGTTCCTCGCCCTGGCATGAACCGCCCTCGGGACCATCGGCTCCCGGGGCGGGTCCTTCGGCCGTAGTGCCATCGCCGCGTCGGCGAGACCCTGACAGGGACGAACAGCACACGCTGCGCCGACGATGGGAGTCGAGATGGGCGACTACGTGGCCGACTTCGAACACTTGCGGCTCACCGACGCGGATCGCGCGGGCGGCAAAGGCGCGAACCTGGGTGAGCTGGTGGCCGCGGCGCTGCCGGTGCCGCCGGGGTTCGTGATCCTGCGCGCCTGCTACGAGCAGGTGATGTCGCGGGGTCCGAACGGAGCGGAACTGGACCGGCTGCACGCCGAGGCGCTCGAGGTCGTCGCCGACACCGCGCGGGTGGCCGAATTGTGTACGCGAATGCGCGAACTCGTGCACGCCACCGCGCTCGACGACACGGTGCGCGCGGCCGTGCGCACCGCTTACCACGCGCTGGGCGACCAGGTGGCGGTGGCGGTGCGCTCCTCGGCCATCGGTGAGGACAGCACGACCTCCTCCTTCGCGGGCATGAACGTCTCGCGCACCAACGTGCGCGGTGACGAGCCGCTGCTCGCCGCTGTCGCCGAGTGCTGGGCGTCGTTGTTCAGTCCCCGAGTGGTGACCTATCGCGCGCGCCGGGGCCTGCGCGGACGTCCTGTGATGGCGGTGGTGGTCCAGCGCATGGTCGCCCCGCGCGCCGCGGGTGTCGCGTTCACCGCCGATCCCGCGACGGGCCGCCGCGACCGCGTGGTGATCGATGCCGCGCGCGGACAGGGCGAAGTGGTGGTGTCCGGCGCGGCCGAGCCCGACACCTACCTGCTCGACGCGACCGGACCGACGCTGCTGGACACCCGACTCGGGCGTCAGCGTTTCGCGATCACCGACGGACCGGAGGGCGATCGCACGGTCGAGTTGAGCGCCGAACAGACCGCGACGGCGGTGCTCGACGAGAAGGAGGCCACCGCGGTGGCCCGCCTGGCCCTCGACGTCCAGCGCCACCACGGCGGCATCCCGCAGGATGTCGAGTGGGCCATCGACGCGCAGGGCGGCGTGTGGCTGGTCCAGGCGCGGCCGATCACCACTTTGCACGAGCCGTCGCCCACACCCGCCGCCGCGGGCCAGGTGCTGGCGCGCGGACTGGCCGCCGCACCGGGTCGCGCGACGGGGCCGGTGCGCGTGCTCGCCTCCCCCACCGAAGGCTTGTCGCTGCGCGACGGTGAGATCCTCGTCGCGCCGATGACCAACCCGGACTGGTTGCCCACCCTCAATCGCGCCGCGGCGGTGGTGACCGACAGCGGAGGCATGACCTGTCACGCGGCCATCGTGGCCCGTGAACTCGGCGTGCCGTGCGTGGTAGGCGCGCGCACCGCGACCACCGCGCTCACCGACGGCGCCGTGGTCACCGTCGACGGCGGCAAGGGTGAGATCCGCGCGGGCGCGACACCCGCCGCGCGCACCGAGGTCACGACCATCGCCGCGCCCGTGGCCGTGGCCGAATCGACCGCGACCCGCGTCTATGTCAACCTCGCCGTGCCCGAAGCGGCCGAGCGGGTGGCAGGCGGCGATGTCGACGGTGTCGGCCTGCTCCGCGCGGAGACGCTGCTGGTCCAGGCGCTCGGGGGACGCCATCCCCGCGACCTGATCGCACGCGGTGAACAGGAGCAATTCATCGACAGGATGGCCGAGGGCCTGTCGCGGATCACCTCCGCGTTCGCTCCGCGCCCGGTGATCTACCGAGCCACCGATCTGCGCGGCAACGAGTTCCGCGCGCTCACCGGCGGCGCCGAATACGAACCGGTGGAACAAAATCCGATGATCGGCTTCCGTGGCTGCTATCGCTACGTGCGCGAACCGGAGGTCTTCGCCCTCGAATTGGCTGCGCTGGCGCGGGTTCGGGAACGAACCCCGAACGCGCACTTGATGATTCCGTTCGTGCGGACCCGCTGGGAGTTGGAGGCGTGCCTGGAACTCGTGGACGCGAGTCCGCTGGGGCGCCAACGCGGTATGCACCGGTGGGTGATGGCCGAGGTGCCGTCGGTGGTGCATTGGCTGCCCGAATACGTCGGTCTCGGCATCGACGGCGTGTCCATCGGGAGCAACGATCTCACCCAGCTCGTCCTTGGTGTCGATCGCGACTCCGAAGTATGCGCCGAGTTGTTCGACGAGTCCGATCCGGCCGTGCTCGAGGCCATCTCGCGCATCATCGGAACCGCCCGCAGGCTGGGCATCACGTCCTCACTGTGCGGCCAGGCGCCCTCCAATCGCCCGGACTTCGCCGAACTCCTGGTTCGGCTCGGCATCACCTCGATCTCGGTCACTCCCGACGCTGTGCCGTCCGCGCGCAGGGCCGTCGCCGCGGCCGAACGCCGCATCCTGCTCGACCGCGCCCTCGATCACCGGCCGGAACGTCGCTGACCGCCGCGGTCGACACCGGCGAAGTGGCCGACTCAGTGGTCGGAGTCGGCCAGCGCGCGTATCGCCGCGTTCAACCGGACGGTGGCGTCCTCGGCCACCGGAACCAGCGCGGGTTCGTCGGTGACCTGCACCATGATGCGCGGGTTCATCGCCTCGACCACCACCGTGTCGGGTGCGGTGATGTCACGCCGGACGACGACATTGCAGGGCAGCAGCAGCCCGATGCGGCGATCGACATCGACGGCGCGATGGGCCAGCGGCGGATTGCAGGCGCCCAGGATGCGGTACTCCTCCATGTCCTCGCCGAGCTTCTCCTTCATCGTCGCGCGCATGTCGATATCGGTGAGGACGCCGAAGCCCTGATCGGCCAGTGCCGCTCTGGTGCGCTCGACGGCCTCGTCGAAGCCGGTGCGCAAGGTGGTCGACAGTGCCAAGTCCATGATTGCTCTCCCTTCCGGATCTCTCGTACCATGATACCCCTAGGGGTATTCTGCGCGTCAGTGCGCTGAGCTCGCTCGACTGCCCGTCCGGTCGCGCGCGAGCGTGAACAACGCCTCGTCCTCCTGGGCGAAATGCAAGGTGAGGATCGCGTCCAGGCCGTAGAGCGTCGCTCGCAGATCCTCGATCTGATCGGCGCGAACACCGGTGGGCGCGCTGTCGAGGTGGCGGCGGATCCGATCGACGAGGCGCTGGATCTCGGTGTGCTCACGACTCATCGTGACCATCGCCTCCGGATCGCGCAGATAGTCGGTCAGCGCCGGGTACAACTCGGTCTCCTCGGCGTGTTCGTGCGGCAGGACGTCCGCGGTCAGCAGTTCGAGCGCGCGACGCACCGCCGTGTCGACCTCGGGTCCCGGTCCGTGGGCCAGCGACTCCGCCGCCGTCTTGACCGACGCACGAGCGGCGTGCAGCCGTTCGTGTTCCCGCGCGAAACGCGCGATCAGCGGATCGATCGAGGCGCCGCGCCGACTCGCCCCGATTCTCATGGCGCGCAGCGCGTTCAGGATCACGACGACATCGATCCCCTCCTGGACCAGCGCACCCGGCGCAGGTGGCAGCAATCCGAAGGCGGCGGCGATCATCGCGAGCAGTGACAGGGCCATACCCGCCACCGCGCTCTGCACGGCGATCGCGCGAGCGCGCTGCGCGATCTCCACGGCGTCGGCGAGCCGATCGATGCGATCGTCCACGATCACCGCGTCCGCGGCCTGGACCGCCGCGGTCGAACCGCGCGAACCCAGTGCGACGCCCACGTCGGCGGCGGCCAGAGCGGGTGCGTCGTTCACCCCGTCACCGACCATCACGGTCACCCCGTCGCGGCGCTCGGCGCGGATGGCGGCGATCTTGTCACTCGGATCCGCGTCGGCGATCACCTCGGTGAGACCGAGCATGTTCGCGACCGCGACGGCATTGTCGATGCGGTCACCGGTCAGCAGGATCAACCGGCGCAGCCCCGCGGCCCGCAGGCGCCGCATGGTGCGGGCCGCGTCCGCGCGCAGCGGATCACGCACCAGCAGAGCGGCTTGCGGGACATCGTCGATCGAGACCCAGATGACGCCCGCCAGATCCAAGCGGGCCCGGCGCATCACCCAGTCCACCCACTCCCGTGCGGCCACATCCTCGGGCAGCCGCCCCACCCGGACGCGACGGCCGTCGACGTCTCCCGTCGCACCCTGTCCCGGCTCCTCCGACACCGCGTCCGCGACCGGGCGGTCGAGCCCGCGGCGGTCGGCGGCGACGGTGACGGCGCGCGCCAGGACGTGCGGGGAATACTGTTCGATCGCCGCCGCCTGCCGCAATACCCGATCGGCATCGACGCCGGGAGCGGTGATCACCTCGACCACCTCGGGCCTGCCGAGGGTGACGGTGCCGGTCTTGTCCATCGCCAGACACCGTGCGCGCCCGAGGGTCTCCAGCGCGGCGCCGCCCTTGACGACCACGCCGCAGCGGGCGCTGCGCGACATTCCGGCGGTGATCGCCACCGGAACGGCCAGCAGCAGCGGGCACGGTGTCGCGGTGACGATCACGGCGACCGCCCGCACCGGATCGCCGGAGGCGATCCAGGCGAGCACCGCCACCACGACGGCGAGGGGCAGGAACCAGGCCGCGACCCGGTCGGCCAGCCGAGCCACCGGGGCGCTGACCGCGGCGGCTTGGCGTGCCAGGGTCACGATGCCCGCGTAGGTACTGTCGGCCACCGTGGCACGGGCGCGGATATCGGCGGCCGCACCGACGTTCACGACGCCGCTGCGCACCTCGCCACCCACTCGGCGGGTGACCGGCACCGACTCGCCCGTCAACGCGGACTCGTCGAAGACTCCCGCAGTCTCGAGCACACCGTCCACCGGGACGGTCTCCCCGGACATCACCACCACGACCTCGCCCGGCGCGATCGAGTCCACGGCCACGGTCTCCAGCCCGGCGGCGCCGCGCCGATGCGCGCTGGCGGGGGCGCGACGCAGCAGTCCGGTCAGGTCGCGTCCGGCGCGCCTGTCCGCGTACGCTTCCAGCGTCCGTCCGGTCGCCACCATCAGGGCGACCAGCGCGCCCGCGAGGAATTCGCCGACCGCCAGCGCGCCGACCATGGCGATCACCGCCAGCAGGTCAGCCCCGTAGCGGCCCGCGCGCAGATCGCGCAGCACCCACCACACCGCCGGAACGATCATCACCACCGTCGCCGTCGCCCACAGCGCGCCGCAAGCCTGCGCGGCGACCGGACGGACCGCCGCACCGGTCAGCACGAGAACAGCGAGTGCCGCTGTCAGGGCGATCATCGGCCTCAGACCGCGATCCGGGGTACTGGATCGTTGTTCGCTCACCATCTCGTTCCTTCCTTCACGACACGCGACCCGCTCACGGCTCGATGTCACGGCGGCGAAACGCCGCGAGACCCGCCACGGCCAGGGCTGCGGCGAGGGCCGAGAGCCACAGCAACGGCGCGAGCGCGGCGGGCTCGAGCGGCACCCGCGGTGTGTGCTCGAACGGCGAGGCGTCGGGGAACCAGCCCGGCAGGTCGAAGGACTCGGCGAAGAGCAACGCGACGGCGCAGTAGGCGAATCCGAGCCAAGCCGCCACCGCCGACCACCGCGGGCGCGAGCCGAAGGCGAGCAGCGCGATCGCGACCACCACCCAGATCGCGGGCCAGTAGGCGACGGCGGCGAACGTCACGCGGACGGCCTCGCTCGCCGTCCGCACGGTCAGCGCGTAAGCCAGTCCGATGCCGAAACCGCCCGCGACGGCGACCGCCGCCGCACCGGCCGCCGCCACGCTCGCGTGCGCGAGCAACCACCGGGTGCGGCTCAATCGGGAGGCCAGGACGAACTCGGCGTGCCCGGCCGACTCTTCGGCGCGCGCACGCAGGACCGCGATGATCCCGAACGCCGTCGCGAGCAGGCTGGTCATCGACACCGTCAGCGCCAGGTAGGAATCGACCGCGTCGGCCGCGCCGCCCGGCAGGAACGCGGCGACGTCGGGATTGTCCGCCAGATAGTCGGCGATACTGTCGGCGAAGGAGCCATAGGCCGCGCCGAGGCCGAAGACCCCGACACACCAGGCGAGCCAGGACCCGCGCTGCAGTCGCCACGCCAGCCCCGTCGGCCCGGAGAAAGTCCACGACGCCGTGGCGGGTCCGGCGCGGTAGGGCAGCAGTCCCGCGCCGAAGTCCCGTCGCTCGAGCAGGACGAAGGCCACCGCCGTGAGCGCGACACTCGCGGCGACGAACAGCAGCACCGGCCACCATCGGTCCGCGACGTAAGGATAGGTGCGCTGGCCCCATCCGAACGGCGACAGCCACGACGCCGTACCGTCGCCGACGTCACCGATCGCGCGCAGTACATACGCGGCCACCAGCGCCGAACTCACCGCCGCGTAGACGCCGCGCGGATTCTCGAACACCTGCGCGGCCACCGTGGTCAGCGCGGCGAAACTGGATCCGATGCCCGCGACCGCGACACCGGTGAGTATCGAACCCGCGATCGGAAGGCCGGTCGCGATCCCGACGCAGGCCACCACCGCGGCGACGCAGGCGTCGGCGATCAGCGCGACCCCGAGTGCCGCGACCGCGGGTGCGCGGCGCCCGACCCGCGCCGAGCGGATCAGCTCGTCGCGTCCGGCTTCCTCGTCGGAGCGGGTGTGGCGGCCGATCAGAAACATGTTCATCAGCGCGACCACGATCCCCATGTAGGCGAAGACCTCGAACAGCACCTCGCCGCCGATCGTGTCCAGCGATCGGATCGGCCCGCCCAGCGCGACCGCGGCGGCGCTGGCGCCCATCATCTCGCGCAACCCGGCCAGCGCGGCCGGACTGTCGTAGAGACGTTGGCTGCTCACCGATTGCATCGCGAACAACGCGCCCGCGCCCACCAGCCAACACGGCAACGCGAACCGTTCTCGGCGCAGCGCGAACACCACCAACGCGCCCGCACCGCTCGCACTGCCCACCGCGCGCGCCGACGTGGTCATCGCGACGCCTCCACCGGCTCGGCTCCGTAGTGGCGCAGGAAGATGTCCTCCAGCGTCGGAGGTGTGCTGGTCAGGCCACGCACACCGGAGTCGAGCAGCACCCGCAGCACCGCGTCCAGACGGTCGTTGTCGACGGCGAACCTGGCCCGATTGCCCTCGAATATCGGATCATGCACTCCGGCAAGGCTTTCCAGTCCGACCGGTGGACGTTCGGTCTCGACGGTCACCACGGTGCGGGTGAGGTGCCGCAATTGCGTCAATGTCCCGCTCTCCACGGTGCGGCCGTGCCGAATGATGCTGACCCGATCGCACAGCGCCTCGACCTCGGCCAGGATATGGCTCGACAACAGCACCGTCGCGCCGCGCGCGGTCGCCTCCCGGACGCACTTCTGGAATTCGGCCTCCATCAATGGATCGAGCCCCACCGTCGGTTCGTCGAGCAGCAACAGTTCGGCATCGGAGGCCAACGCGGCCACCAGCGCCACCTTCTGGCGGTTTCCCTTCGAATACGCGCGCGCTCGCTTGTGCGGGTCCAGATCGAAACGCTCGAGAAGTTCGGCGCGCCTACGCCGATCGACACCGCCGTGCAGTCTGCCCATCAGATCGATGACCTCGCCGCCGGTGACACCCGGCCAGAGGGTGACCTCGCCGGGCACGTAGGCGAGGCGGCCGTGCATGGCCACGGCATCGCGCCACGGGTCGCCGCCCAGCAACCGCACGGTTCCGGAGTCCGCACGCAACAAGCCGAGCAGCACACGGATCGTGGTGGTCTTCCCGGAGCCGTTCGGCCCGAGAAACCCGTGGACTTCCCCGGTGCGCACCGACAGATCCATCCCGTCCAGGGCTCGCACACGGCCGAAGGACTTCGTCAATCCCACGATCGAGATGGCGCAGGTCTCATCGATGGCGGATGCGGCATCCATATCGGATTCCCTTCGTCACTCGGCCGAGTGAGAACCCGGCCGAGTCCAGTGTCGATTCACGACGGCGAGTCGGTCAGGGCCGATCGTCCTACGATGACGGGTCCGGAGACCTCGTCCGCGAGCACCTCCGTGCCCGCGGACGTACGGACCCGACGTCGCCGTCGCCTCGCACGCGACCACTCGTCGACGCCCCACACGATCACCGGAAACGGGAGCACCGACGCCACCATCCACGCGGGCAGCGCGGCGGTGCCGAATACGGTCTGCAACGGGGGCGCGTAGACCAGCGCCGACGCGAAGACGATCTCGAAGAGGCAGCCGCCGAGCAGCAGGCGGTTGGACCAGAATCCGATCGAGCGCAGCGACGCGTATTCGGTGCGGGCGGCGAAGGCCGTACCGAGCTGGCAGGACACGATGCCAAGAAAGGTGACCGTGGTGGCCTGGAGGTAGGTGTGATGCAGAGCGGAACCGGCGTCGACGTCGGCGCCGGGACGCCAGCCCGCCGACAACAGGACGACGAAGTACGCGCCCGTGACCAGGACGGCCGACACGACGCCCAGAATCCCCCACGCTCGCAACAGCATCCGGCGCGTGATGACGCCCTCGGAGCGTGGCCGAGGCGGTTTGTCCATCACTCCCGGTTCGGCGGTCTCGCGCCCGAGAGCGAGCGCGGGCAGGGTCTCCGTGCCCAGGTCGATGGCGAGGATCTGCAAAACCGTCAGCGGCAGCGGAATCGCGCCGCCGGACAGCGCGAACAGCAGGAACGGCACGACTTCGGGCACCGCGTGGGCGAAGATGTAGAGCACGAACTTGCGGACGTTGTCGAATACCCGGCGGCCTTCCTCGATGCCGGCGGCGATGGTGGCGAAGTTGTCGTCGGTCAGCACGAGCGTCGCGGCTTCGCGCGCCACATCGGTGCCGCCGCGTCCCATCGCGACGCCGATATCGGCGCGCCGCAGCGCCGGGGCGTCGTTCACGCCGTCACCGGTCATCGCGACGACCTCGCCGTTGACGCGCAACGCGTCGGCGATCCGCAGCTTGACCTCCGGTGTCGCGCGGGCGAACACGATCTCGCCCGGCTGGGCGAGCAATTCGTCGAGCCCCTCGTCGGAGAGCGCCTCGATCGCCGCGCCGTCGAGCACGCGATCCGCGCCGATTCCGACCTGCCGGGCGATTTCGGCGGTGGTCCGGCCGTTGTCTCCGCTGATGACGTGAACCCGGATCCCCGCGCGGTGCACAGCCGCCACCGCATCGGCGACCTCGGCGCGGGGCGGATCGAGCAACGCGACCAGACCGAGGAAGGTGAGGTCGGTCTCGACCGCGCGCCGATCGTCGGGCGCGGCTCCCACCCAGTCGCGGCGCGCGACGGCCAGTACCCGCAACCCCCTGTCGGCCAACGCTTCGACCTGACCGCGGGCCCGCTCCAGCGCCGCGGTATCGGCCGGTGCCGTGACGCACAGCGGCAGCACCGCCTCCGGCGCCCCTTTGACGTGCACGGCCAGGCCGTGGTCGCCGTCGTCCATCGTCGACATCATCCGCACCTGCGGATCGAACGGGTACAGCGCGCGGCGGCCCTCGTCGCGCTGCGCGGTGGTGACCGTGACACCGAGCGAGTCCGCGTATCGAAGCAGAGCGATCTCCATCGGATCGCCGGACGCCTGCTCCCCGAGGTCCGCGCTCGAACACAGGGCCAAGGCGCGCGCCACCGCCGGATCGGTCGAGGTCGCCGTGACCACCCGCATGTCGTCGGCTGTCAGCGTGCCGGTCTTGTCGGTGCAGATCACGGTGGTCGAACCGAGGGTCTCGACCGCCGACAATCGCCGAACGACCGCGCCGCGTCGCGCCATCGACCGCACCCCGGCGGCCAGCGCGAGGGTGATCGTCGGCAGCAGTCCCTCGGGCACATTGGCCACCAAAAGGCCGATGGCGAAGAGGAACGCCGCCGACAACGACAAGCCCGCGACGAGTCCCAGCGGCAGGAAGGCGGCGCCGACCGCGACCGCCACCGCCGCGATCAACCACGCCACTCGCCGGATCTGGCGTTCCAGCGGGCTCGGCTCCTGGCGGACCCGTTGCGACAGCGCCGCGATGCGGCCGAGTTCGGTGTGCACGCCGGTACCGTGCACGACGGCGCGGCCCGCCCCGGCGGTACACAGCGTGCCGCTGAACACCAACACCGGCGAGTCGACGGCACGGTCGGCGCTGTCGGTGGTCGCCGCACCGCGGGTCACCGGATTCGATTCCCCGGTCAGCGCGGACATGTCCACCTGCACCGTCCCGTCGAGCAAGCGCGCGTCCGCCGGTATCCGCTCCCCCTCCTCGATGACCAGCACATCCCCGCGGACGACCTCGGGCACGGCGATCGGCATCCGCCGACCGTCCCTGACCACCGTCACCCGCTGCGGCAGGAACCGGCCCAACGCCGCCACCGCGTGCTCGGCCTGGCTCTCCTGCCAGAAGGCCAGCACCGCGTTGAGGATCACGACCACGATCACCGCGACGCCCAACGGCGCGGCCCCGGAGACGAATGCCAGCCCGGCGGCCAACCACAGCAGCAAGGCGAGCGGGTGGACGAATTGCCTGCCCAACGCGATCCACCAGTGGTGTTCGGAGCGCTGCGGTAGCTCGTTGCGGCCGTACAGTTGCAGCCGCCGTGCCGCCTCACGCCCGGACAGTCCCTCCGGGGCGGTGCGCAGGTCTCGCATGAGCGCCGTGGCGGGTTCCCTCGGGTCGACCCGGCGCTGCTCGGATTCGACGGCGGCGTGTTCGCGACTCACCCTTCGAGAGTCGGCCACCCACCGGGGTGATCGCTGCCTACGGAAGTCCTCGAAACGGTGTGCGGACGTCCCGAAACGCCCACCGGCGCGTGCCGAAACGTCCACGAGGACCAAAGTCACCGGCGATCGGGAGTTGTTCCCGTGTCCGGATCGGCACTGCGCGCGAAGACTCGACCCATGACCGACAGCGACCTTTCCCTCGTGCCCGATCGACCCACGATGCTGGCGGCTATGCAAGCAGCGGGCCGCGCTCCGTCGGTGCACAACACCCAGCCCTGGCGCTGGGTCCTCGACGGCGCCGGATTACGGTTGTATCGCGACGACCGCCGATTGCTCGACGTGGCCGACCCGGCGGGCAGACAACTCGTCATCAGCTGTGGCGCGATGCTGCATCACGCGCGCACCGCCTTCGCCGCCGCGGGCTGGCACACCGATACCGTCCGCATCCCCGATCCCGGACGCCCGGAATGGCTGGCCACCATCGAGTTCCGCCGCTGGAGCACGCCGCCCGCGCAGATCGTCGCCCGCGCCGAAGCGATCATGCGCCGCCGCACCGAACGCCTGCCGATGCGCGAACCCGAGCGGTGGGAGGAACTGGAGCACCGGCTACGCGCGTTGGCGCGCTATCCCGACGTCGTCTTCGACGTCCTCGACGACTCCGCCCGCCCCCGGCTGGCCGTCGCCTCCGAGCAATCGGCCGCCGTGCAGCGCTACGATATGCAGTACCAGAGCGAATTACACTGGTGGACAGCACATTCCAAGCCTTCGGAGGGAATCCCGCGCGAAGCCCTCGCCGCCGGGCGCGACGCCGCCAACACCCCGATCCGACGCACCTTCCCCACGGTGCGACACCCACCCGAACGCGCGGACCACCCCGATCGAGCCGAACTGGTGGTGCTCAGCACCCACGGCGATTCGACCGCCCAGTGGCTCGCCGTCGGCGAGGCGCTCTCGGCCGTGCTGCTGGAATGCACGGTGTCGGGCGCGGCCAGTTGCGCGCTGACCCACCTGACCGAGTTGCCCGCCGCGCGCAGGCTCATCGCCGAACTGATCGACCATCAGATCATTCCGCAAGTGGTCATTCGCATCGGAGCCGACGACAGCGCCTCGAGCCCGCGCACGCCGCGACGCGCCGTCGAGGAATTCCTCACCCTCGACGAAACGCCCGATCGGATCCGGTGACCACCGAGGACGGGCCGTTCGTCCCGGCTGTCCGGGCACGAAGGCTCTGACCTGCCACAGCGTCAGGCGCGAGGCTGGATCGCATGGAATCGAACAACACTCGCATCGCAGTCCTGTACGCCACCGCCCAGGGTTCGTGTCGGGACATCGCCGAATTCATCGCCGCCCACCTGATCGCCCGTGGCGCGAGGGTCGAGTTGGCCGAGGTCGAACACGCGCCCGAACTCGAGCTCTTCGACGCCGTGGTCTTCGGCAGCGCCGTTCACGACCGGGCGCTGCTCCCCGAAGCCGACGCCTACCTGCGCACCCACCGCGACGCGCTGACGTCTCGACCGGTATGGCTGTTCAGCGTCGGTATCGGCCCCTCGCTGCGCGGACCGATCGGGCGCAGGCTGGCTCGGATCGTGCCGCCCGACGTCGCCGAGATCCGCGAGATGATCTCCCCACGCGCCTACCGGGCGTTCGCGGGCTACTGCTCGCGTGCCGACCTACCGGTGCCCTCGCGCGTGGTGTACCGGTTGATCGGCGGCGCGCGCTACGGCGATCTTCGCGACTGGGACCAGATCCGCGACTGGACCGACAACCTCGCCGACGAACTCGGTCTGCCGAGCACCGACTCGGAGAAGGCTCCGCAATCCTGACCGATCTATCACCGGACCACTACACCTGCACCGGGAACGGAAAACGGATCGTGTCCTGGAAGCTCAGCCTCCGAGGACACGATCCGAACCGCCGCGGCCTGTCGCACGGCATTCACTCCAGCGGGCGCACCACATCCGCCAGCGCGCGACGCGGGGTGGCCACAATCTCGTCGGCGGTCGTGGACGCCCACCCCACTCGAACGATCAGTTGCGGAAACCCACTGTCGGACAGCACATCCGAGCGCACCAGCTCCCGAGTACCCGGCAATTCCAGCGGCTCGGTCAACGGACACGTGGCCAGTCCGAACACCGTCGCCGACAGCAGCACCGCGCTGGTCGCCTCGCCCGCCCGCAACCGGGACAGCTCGTCGTCGGAACCGGTGTGCACCAAGAGCAGCGTGCCGTCGTCGTCGAGGTCGCGCAGCACCGCCTCGGTCAGCGTGTGCGCATGGAATTCCCTGGTCAGCGGATCGGCGGCGAGGACAGCGTTGCGCGCGGGAACGCCCTCGGCGTCGGCGTGACGGCCGGTCCATCGCGCGAGTTCGTCCTGGTAGCCAGGGTCGGCCCGATGCACCGCGGCCGCCGTGCGGAACGCTTCGACGAGCCGGATCCTGGTGGCGCCGCCCGGTATCTCGGTCACCATCGCGCCTTCCTCGACACCAGCGGCGCACATGGCGGCGACGAAGCCATCGGGCACTTCCCAAGAAGTGGGCCTGCGCCTGTCCGTACGCCGGTTCTCGATCGCGCGCGCCGACGCGACCACGTCCGCGGTCGGAGTCGTCGGAAGGAATTCCACCGCCGCGAGATGCCGGTGGTCCTCCCGATTGGGAAACCGATGGACCACCGTGTTCCAGCCGAAGGACCGCGCGGCCACCCGGAAGTGGTGCAGCGCGGCGCCGCAGCTGATGAGCAGGTCCCGCCGGTCCGGATCGGCGTGGTTGAGCCCGCGTTCGTCGTCGGCGTACAGGTGGACGGTCGTGTCGCCGACGCGCCAGCGCCACGGTTGGGTGTTGTGCACCGAAGGCGCGCGCACGGCCAAGGCCAACGCTGCCTTGACGGTCTCGGCATCGGGATGTCTGGTCACGGGGCCACCTCGCTTCGGACGACGATCATGGGGCACTTCACCGAGTGCAGAAGTGAGTTACTGGTCGACCCGAGGGTCATGGTCGCGAATCCACCGCGACCGCGACTGCCGACCACGAGCAATTGCGCGTCCGCCGACTCCTCGAGCAGCGCACGGGCAGGCCGGTCGCAGACCACGATCCGCCGCACCGTCACATCGGGGTAGCGCTCCCGGTAACCCGCCAATTGTTCGGCCAGCAGCACGTGCTCGGACTCGCGCACGGCATCCCAGCCGGGGAGCGGGACGGCGAGCCCCGTCGAATCGCTCCAGGTGTGCAGCGCGATCAGACCGACCTTGCGCAGCGACGCTTCCGCGAAGGCCAGCTCGATCGCGGGCCTGCTGTTCTCGCTGCCGTCGACACCGACCAGCACCGGCCGCGTCTTCCAGTCCTCGGTCAGGCCCGCGATGTCGTGGACGACCGCGACCGGACAGTGCGCATGCCGGGTGACCGCCGTACTGACCGATCCGAGCAGACCGCGGCGGAACGCGCCGATGCCGCGCCTGCCGACGACCATCATGGCCGCGGATCTCGATCGCTCGACAAGCATCGGCCGAACCTCCTCGAAGGCGACCTCGGTGCTGATCCGCAGCTCCTCGCCGGGCACCGCGACTCGGGCGATCCGCGCGGCTTCGGTCACGATGCGTGCACCGTCACGGTTCATGTACTCGATGTCGTTCTCCGACAACGTGAGTCCGGGGCCGTAGCCCTCGGGCAACCCCATCGAAACAAGGATGTGCAGCGGCCATCGATGCGCGACCGCCGTGGCGGCGGCCCACGCCGCCGCCTGATAAGCACTCGCCGATCCGTCGACAGCCACCACCACCGGCGAACCGGGAGCTTGGGCAGAGTAGTCGGCCATCGTCCCGCCTTTCGTTCTCTTCTCCGTCCACCCGAGCATCCCTCCGCGAAGCGACTCGGGGGCAGGGACGAAAGTCCCGGCTCCGACGGGCATCCGACATCAGCTCGCCGCCTCGTGCGTAGGGCCGCTACCCGAAAAGTCGGTTCGACGCTGTCGCCGCCGATCCCGTGCGACGACTCGGTGATGGTGTGCGCGCGATGGGGCGCGGTCAGCGCGACGTCGTCCCGCACATCGGCGGGGTCGGCGCGTCGAGTACCTCCGAGATCGCGCGGCGCGGCACAACGGGCACGGTACCGATGTCGTCGGGCCATCCGATGCGGATCACCGCTTGCGGGTCGAAGGCGTCACCGAGCACCGCGGTCCTGATGCGCCTGCGCAGGTCGGGAAGTCCGAGCGGTTCGGTGAGCAGGCAGGTCGACAATCCGATATTGGTGGCGGTCAGCAGGACCGCGCTCACGGCCTCACCCGCCCGCAGGCGGGTCTCGCGGTCGTCACCCGCGGTGCCGATCACCAACAATTCGGCGTAGTCGGGCTCACGCGAGGTGTCCACCATGCGGGGAGCGGCGAAGGCACGGCTCGGGATTCCCTGCCCGGGGCGCGGTCGCGGGGTGTTCGCGGCGGGAACTCCGTCGGTGCCGTCGTGGCGACCGCTCCATTCGGCGAGTTCGAGTTGATAGCCGGGATCACCGGTGCGGCGGCGCGCGGCTTCGTAGAGGGTCTCGACCAATGCCCGGCGCGGCTCGTACGTGGCTTGGCGCACCACCGCGCCGTTGGCCGCCGCCCGTTCGGTGACCAGACTCAGGTAGCCGGGCGGGATCGGTTGCGAGGTGTAGTGGCGGCGATCGGTGCGGCGGCGCGCGATCGCCGCACACAGCGCGAGATCGGTCATGGTCGGTCGGTGACGGACCAGTTCGAGGGTGGCCAGGTGATCAGGATCGCTCGGGTCCGGTAGTCGGTCCACGATCGCCGACCAACCCTGCGCAGCCAGCGCGACGCGCAAATGGTGCAGCACGGCGCCGCAACTGAGGAGCAGATCGCGCTGGTCGGGGTCGGTGGCGGGCAGTGCGCGCGTCGGGTCGAGATACAGATGCAGGCCGCGGTCGGTGATGCGGAACCGCCACGGCTGGGTGTTGTGCACCGACGGCGCCCGTACCGCGAGGGTGAGCGCGGCTTCGACGAGATCGTCATCGAGCGTTCCGTAACGCATCCGGCCTTCCTTCCGTCTCGAATAGCCCGACATCCCACGCTGTCATCGATCGTCCTACCCGGTAAGAGCAGGATGACACTTGGTAGTGGGACCTCCACGGTGTCATTCGCGGCCCCCCGAACGGACGCGACCGCTGCAAGTTTCGTCGTAGCGCGCAGGCAACGGGAGGGAAGAAAGTCATCCGACATCCGGCCACATGGCACCACCACCGCGCCGAGTACCGCCGTGTGCCCGGCGGTACCACAAGACGAACCGGACGGCCCTCGAGATCGAGGACTTTCGACCGTGCCCGCCGCGACGGACTCTCGGCCATCGTTGGGGCATCCACTTCCGAAGAGAGGGGTTGGTCACGGTGTTCGATCTCCACGGCCGAAGCGCCGTCGTGACGGGCGGCGCGCGCGGCATCGGCGCGGCCGTCGCCCGCACACTCGTCGAGGCCGGACTCGGTGTCGTAGTCGCCGACCTACTCGACCGCGAGGGCAAGGCAACGGCCGACGCGCTCGGTAGCAGGGCCGTGTTCTGCCACCTCGATGTGTCGGACGAAGATCAATGGCGGCAGGTTCTCGACGAGGCCGAGGCGAACTACGGACCGCTGGCGGTCCTGGTCAACAACGCGGGCATCGTCGATTTCGGCGGTATCGAATCGGAAGCTCCGGCGATGTTCCGCCACGTACTGGACATCGACCTCGTCGGGCCGTGGCTCGGAATGCATCACGCGGCACCTCGGCTACGCGCCGCGGGCGACGGTGTCATCGTCAACATCTCCTCGACCGCGGGCCTGACCGGATACTCCGGTCTCGCGGGCTACGTGGCGAGCAAATGGGGTCTGCGCGGGTTGACGAAGGCCGCCGCGCTCGAACTGGGCGACGCCGGGGTCCGTGTCTGTTCGGTTCACCCCGGTCCGATCCGCACGCCGATGACGGCGGGCCTGGACCCACACATGGCGGTCACACAGCCGCTGGCCCGATTCGGCGAACCCGATGAGGTCGCCGCCATGGTGCGTTTCATCGTCGAGGGGGCGACGTATTCGACCGGGTCGGAATTCGTGCTCGACGGCGGCTCCACCGCGGGCCTGGTCCTGGCCGAACCCGCCGGGGAAGGTGCGTGACGGTGTCGGCCCCGACGTGCCTGTACGAGACGCACAGTGGAGTGGTCACCCTGTACGGGGATCGAGCATTCAAGGTGAAGAAGCCGATCGCCACCGACTTCCTCGACTTCAGCACGCCGGAGTCGCGCGAACAAGCCTGCGCACGGGAACTGGAACTCAATCGCCGCATGGCGCCGGACGTCTATCTCGGCATCGCCCACTTCGTCGACCCGACCGCACGATCCGCCGAGCCGGTCCTCGTCATGCGCCGCATGCCGCGGCAGCGGCGACTTTCCACCCTCGTCGCCGACCCGACGTGGGACAGCACCCGACTGTCCGCGCTCGCGACCATGATCGCCGATTTCCACGACGAGGCGCGCCGCGGACCCGAGATCGACGCCGAAGGTAGCCCCGACCGGCTGGAGAGTCGGTGGCTGTCGTTGATTCGCCCGCTGCGAGCGCGGCCTTCGGTCGACACCGACCGGCTGGCGCGCGTCGAACACCTGGCGTTGCGCTTCATCCGGGGGCGAGGACACCTGTTCGCCCAGCGCGTCGCCGAAGGCATGATCGTCGACGGTCACGGCGATCTGCTCGCCCAGGACATCTTCGACCTGCCCGACGGATTCCGGGTGCTGGACTGTCTCGACTTCGACGACCGGCTGCGCTACCTCGACCGCCTCGACGACATCGCCTTCCTCGCCATGGATCTGGAATTCCTCGGCCGCGGCGACCTCGGCACGGCGCTGCTCGCGGCGTACCGGCGGCGGACCGGCGACTCGGCTCCCGACGCCTTGGTCCACCACTACATCGCCTACCGCGCGCTGGTGCGAGCCAAGGTCGATCTCATCCGCGCCGACCAAGGTGCGGAAAGCGCCGCGGAGCGCGCCGAGCGTCATCTCGTGATCACCGAACGCCATCTCGCCGAGGCGGCGGTTCGTCTCGTGCTCGTCGGCGGGCTGCCCGGTACCGGCAAATCCACCGTCGCCGCCGAACTCGCCGCGGCCACCGGCGCAACGGCATTGTCCAGTGACCACGTCCGGCGCGAACTACTCGCCACCGGTGAGCTCGACGGCACGCCGGGATCTTTCGGGGCGGGTCTGTACTCGCCGGACAACAAGGCCCGCGTGTACCGGGAACTGCTGATCCGAGCCGAGCAGCGACTCGAGTCCGGTGTATCGGTCGTGCTCGACGCCAGCTGGATCGAAGCCGACGAGCGGACGCACGCACGGGATCTCGCCGTCCGAGTCGGCGCGGATCTGATCGAGTTGCAATGCGTCTGTCCGCCCGGAGTCGCCGCCGAGCGGATCGCGGCTCGTCACCGCACGGATTCCGACGCGACGGCTGCCATCGCGGCCGACATGGGTCGAGCGGAGAAGACGTGGCGCGACGCCGTTCGGCTCGATACCGATCGCGCCCTCCCACACACGGTCGGCGATGCTGTCCGAATCTGGCGGAACGGTGGACAATACAAGACGACCGTACCGTCGGTCGCCGCACCACTTCCGGTGCGGTCATGCCTCGTCCCCTGAGCGGAATCCGGAAGGAAGTAGCGCGATGATCAAGGTCTTCCTGGTCGATGACCACGAAATTGTGCGGCGCGGCGTCGGTGACCTGATCGCCGCCGAGCCCGACCTCGAAGTCGTCGGCGAAGCGGATGGCTACTCCCACGCCTTGGCCCGGATTCCCGCGTTGCGGCCCGATGTGGTGGTGCTCGACGTGCGACTGCCCGATGGCAACGGGATCGAACTGTGTCGAGAACTGATGTCGGCGAATCCGGACCTGCGCTGTCTGATGCTCACCTCGTTCACCGACGAGCAGGCCATGCTCAACGCGATCCTCGCGGGCGCCTGCGGATACGTGGTCAAGGACATCACCAGCCTCGACCTGATCGGCGCCATCCGCGAGGTCGGCGCGGGCAGATCCCTGCTCGACAGCCGCGCCGCGGCCGCGCTCATGGCGAAACTGCGATCGGAGGCCGAGGCCGAGAAGGGCCCACTGGCCACCTTGACCCAACAGGAGCGGACGTTGCTGGCGCTGCTGGGCGAAGGTCTGACCAACAGGCAGATCGCGAGCCGAATGTTCCTGGCGGAGAAGACGGTCAAGAACTACGTCTCGCGGCTGCTGACCAAACTCGGCGTCGAGCGTCGAACTCAGGCGGCCGTCCTCGCGTCGAAACTGGACAGGCCCGAGCGCCCACGGTGATCGGGACATCCCGCTGATCCGGTGAACTCGTATAGTTACCGTATGCCGGACACAGAGGCCCAGCGGTCTGATTCCGGAGCCAACGGTCGGATCGCCGTCAGCGAGACCTTGTCACAACTGCGGCTGCACGAACTGCTGTTGGAGGTCCAGGACCGCATCGCACAGATCGTCGGCGTCCGCGACAGGATGGATCGTCTGATCGAAGCCATGCTCGTCGTCACCGCGGGCCTGGATCTCGACAACACCTTGCGCACGATCGTGCACGCCGCCATCGAACTCGTGGACGCCCGCTACGGCGCGCTCGGCGTCCGCGACACCGAAGCAGGCGGCAAGCAACTCGTCGAGTTCGTCTACGAAGGCATCGACGACCGCACCCGGGTCATGATCGGCGACCTGCCGCGCGGCCACGGCGTCCTCGGCGTGCTCATCGAACACCCCGAACCGATCCGCCTGACGAACCTCTCCGATCACCCCGCCTCCGTCGGCTTTCCCGCCCACCATCCGCCCATGCACACCTTCCTCGGCGTTCCGGTCCAGGTCCGCGAGGAGGTGTTCGGCAACCTCTATCTCACCGAGAAAGCCAGCGGCAAGGAATTCACCGACGACGACGAGATCGTCGTCCAGGCACTGGCCGCCGCCGCGGGTATCGCCATCGAGAATGCCCGACTCTACGAACAGAGCCGGGTGCGGCAACGCTGGTTGGAAGCGACCAGGGACGTGGCCACCGAACTCCTCGGCAACAGCGAATCCAGCGAGGTCCTCGAAGTCATCGTCGAACGCACCCTGGCGCTGACCGAATCCGCCGTCACCTTCGTCGCCCGCCCCGACGACCCGGACATTCCGGCCGAGGACATCGCCGAACTCGTCGTGGTGGCCGTGGCGGGCGCGCGGTCGGACACGCTCGTCGGCGCGCGCATCCCGGTGGACCGATCGCACTCCGGGGAAGTCTTCCGGTCCGGGCGCTCGATATCGGTCGAGAAACTGGCGTACAACCCCTTCGGTGACATCACCGAGGAACTCGGCCCCGCCCTGATCCTTCCCCTGCGGGCGGGAGGTTCTGTGATCGGCGTCCTGACAGCGCTGCGGCCCGCGGGCTGCACCGCGCTCGACGCTTCCGCACAACAGATGATGGGCGTGATCGCCGACCAAGCAGCCCTGGCCATGCAGCTGGCCGACACCCAGGCGCGGATGCGTGAACTCGATGTCCTGTCCGATCGTGATCGAATCGCGCGCGATCTTCACGATCACGTCATCCAGCGGTTGTTCACCGTCGGCCTGGCCTTGCAGAGCACCGCGCAGCGGGCCAAGTCACCGGATATCAAGTCCCGACTCACCGCGACGATCGAAGACGTGCAGACCATCGTCCAGGACATCCGGCATTCCATCTTCGACCTGCACAGCAACAACGCCGCCGACTCGTCGAACTACCGCAAGTACCTGCACGACATCATCGTCGACACCACCGCCGACTCGGATCTGCACACCACCGTACGGCTGGCGGGTCCGGTCACCGCGCTGTCCCCGCCGCTGTCCGACGACGTCGAAGCGGTGCTGCGCGAATCGGTGAGCAACGTGGTTCGCCACGCGCACGCCACCACCTTGTCGGTGGAACTGCGCATTCGCGACGACGTCACCATCGAGATCGTCGACAACGGCCGCGGCATCGGCGATGCCGACACCCGCCGCAGCGGGCTGGCCAACCTCGCGACCCGCGCCGAGAACGACGGCGGCAGCTTCGAGATCGCGCCGAATCCCGGCGGCGGCACCATATTGCGATGGTCCGCGCCACTGCCCTGAAGGCACCGCGCGGGCTATGGACGTGTCCCGGAAGACGCGCGGTCGCGATCGAGGGCGGCGAGCGTGCGCACCGCGTCCATCGCTTCTCGGCAGACGCGCGGCAGCGATTCGGCACGGCGGTCGGCGATGTCGAGCTCACGCTGGTAGAGCAGCCCGTAGGTGAAACTCTCCGCCCCCGCCTTATCGGCTTCGTCCACCAATTGCAGCAGGTGCTGTTTGGCGACCACCGCATCGTGGTGCTCGCCCAGCATGTTCTGCAGTGATTCCAGCGCTACCAGGGCGGCGCCACGTTCGGACTCGGCGCCGCCGAGAGATTCGATGTAGTACCGCGTGCGCCGAACGGCCTTGCGCACCGAGTGCACCGCGGCGTCGCGGGCATCCTCGCCGCGCGCCACCGCCACCGCACGCATCCGGTCCTCGACGCGTTCGACGAGTTCATCGAGCAGCACACCGGGACGGTCGGTCACCGGCCAGTTCGCCTCACCGCCGCGAAGCGCCGCGATCTCGGAATCGAGGTCGGTCACCACCGCGAGACGGCGACGTGAACCGAGCAACGCGCGTCCCTCGATCCGAGCCTGATCGATGCGGTGGTCGAAGTAGCGATCGATGTGTTCGGCCACCTCGCCTCGGACGTAGCGGGCACGCAGCGCCCCCAGAGACGCGCGCAGGCGAGTGGCCTGGACATCCAGATCGTGCGCCGCGCCGAGCGCGAGACCGAACCACCGCAACTCTTCGATCAGCCGACGAAGATGTCGGTGACGATCACGGGCTACGCGATGGGCGGCCAAGGCGCTGCGGGCTCGACGCGCCGCGATGATGATCGCCGGTATGGCCGCCGCGTCGCCGCCGCGCGCGGCGACCTCGGCATCGACGATGGCGTCGCGCTGCGCGCTCAGATAGTCCGCGAGCGCCTCGGCGTTCGATTTCCTGACCTCGGCGCCGTTCGCGGTCCTCGGGGGGACATCGGTGGGTGCGGACATCGGGTCGCCTAACGTCGGGGTGCTGTTCGTTCCAGCCTCGCGCGGCCCCGTCGTAGGCGGCAGGGCCATTGGTCGCGGGCCGTAGAGTCCTCCAGCCGAGCACAACGGCTCTTGTTCCCCGGGTGCGGGACGCCGATGATCGGAAAGGTGCCGACACCCCTATCCGGGTCAGGGGCGCCTCGGACCACGGAACGCTCGGATCAGATCGAGATCGAGATCGAGGACGCACCGGTTCGCGCCGGACGTTCCGTCGAGTCCGCCCCGGCCTGTGGCAACTCCGACATTTCCATCCACGCGGACGGCGACCGGCCCGCCGACAGATGGTGCGGCGGTGCGGCGGCGGGACCCGGCGGTTGGCATCTCACCTACGACGACTGGGATCCCGAGCGCGAAGGCACCCGGGAAGCCTTGTGCACGATGGGAAACGGGTATTGGGCGACCCGCGCGTCCGTTCCCGGCGTCGTCGCCGATTCGGTCCACTACCCGGGCACCTACATCGCGGGAATCTACAATCGCTGCGTCCTCGATGTCGAAGGACGTCCCACCGAGACCGAACACCTCGTCAACGTGCCGGACTGGACAATGCTGCGCATACGCCTCGACGACGGCACGGAGTTGCGCCCCGGCATCCCCGAGATGCTCGAGCACCACCAGAATCTCGACCTTCGCACCGGGACACTGACTCGCGTCGACCGCTACCGAGACCGAGCGGGCCGCACGACCAGGGTCACCACGCGCCAATTCCATTCGATGGCCGAGATCCATCTCGCCGCAATCGAACTCGATATCCTGGCCGAGGACTGGAACGGCGCACTGACGGTCTTCTCGGCGACCAACGCCGACGTCGCCAATCGCAATGCCACGGCCGATCGCGCCATCGCCTATCGCCATCTGCTGCGCGGGCGTCACGAGTTCCTCGATTCGGCGACCGTGCTGCATGTCTCGACGACCGACCAGTCCCGTCTCGATATCGCGGTCGCCACGCGCACGACATCGACGGATTCAGCCGCGAAGCGACGACGGATCAGCAGAATCGACTGTCCGGGAATCGAATTCACTTTCTCCGTCCGCGCCGGAGTCGGTGCGGGCATCGAGAAGGTCGCCGCCGTCGCGACCAGCCGCGACCGGGGTATCTCGACCGCGGCCATCGCCGCCGCCGACCGGCTCGCCGCCGCCCCCGGCTTCGACGCCTCGCACGCCGCCCATATTCGCTGCTGGGCACGGCTGTGGCGCCGTTTCGGAATCCGCCTCGGTGATGGACCGCAGCACCGAATGGCGTTGAATCTGCACGTCTTCCACGTGCTCCAGAGCACCGCCGCGGCCGGGCCGGATTGCGATATCGGGGTGCCCGCACGCGGATTGCACGGGGAGTCCTATCGCGGCCACATCTTCTGGGACGAACTGTTCGTCTATCCCATGCTGACCTTACGCAGACCCGAACTCACCCGCGCTTTCCTGAACTATCGGCATCGGCGGCTGCCCGGCGCCAGAGCCGCCGCGCGAAAGCTCGGCCTGCCCGGCGCGCTGTTCCCGTGGCGCAGCGGCAGCGACGGCCGCGAAGAGACACCCACCGAACTGCTCAACACCCGCAACGGCCGGTGGATGCCGGACAATTCGCATCGGCAACGCCACGTCGGACTCGCGATCGCCTACAGCGTCTGGCAGTACTACCAGGCCACCGCCGACATCGGCTTCCTGCTCGAGTCCGGCGCCGAGATGCTGATCGAGATCGCCCGCCTGTTCGCGGGCTCGGCGACCCACGACCCCGTCTCCGACCGCTACGACATCGTCGGGGTCATGGGTCCCGACGAGTACCACGACGGCTATCCCGACTCGCCGGGTACGGGATTGCGCAACAACGCCTACACCAACGTCCTCACCGCCTGGGTGCTCGCCCGCACCTGCGATGTGGTCGAGATACTCGCGGGACGCGACTGCGATCCGTTGCGCGAACGACTCGCCCTGCACCCCGAAGAACCCGAACACTGGGACCGCATCAGCAGACGGCTACGCGTCCCGTTCCACGCCGACGGCGTCATCGGTCAGTTCGACGGCTACGAGGCGCTCGAGGAGTTCGACTGGGACACTTACCGATCGAGATACGGCAATATCGGTCGTCTCGATCTCATCCTCAATGCCGAAGGTGACAGCACCAACCGCTACAAGCTGTCGAAACAGGCCGACGTACTGATGCTGTTCTACCTCTTCTCGGCCGAGGAACTGCGCCACATCCTCGACCGCCTCGGCTACTCGCTCGAACCGGAGACCATTCCGCGGACCGTGGGCTACTACCTGGCACGTACCAGTCACGGCTCGACGTTGAGCCGTCTCGCACACGCTTGGGTGCTGGCGCGCACCGATCGCGCCATGTCGTGGGGACTGTTCGCCCAGGCACTCGAGGCCGACCTCGGTGACACCCAGGGCGGCACCACGCGCGAGGGCGTCCACATCGGCGCCATGGCGGGGACGGCGGACATGGTGCTGCGATGCTACGGCGGCGTCGAGACCCGGCACGACACACTGCGACTGCATCCCGTACTACCCGACGACCTACCGGAAGTGGAATTCACTCTCAGCTATCGCGGGCAGCCGCTGACCGTGGAAGTGAGCCACACGCGCGTGCTCGTCCGACTGCATCCCAGCGCGGCCGCCCCCATCCGCGTCCACATCGAGAACATCGAGCGAACCCTCGGTTCCGGACAGACCTGGGAGGTTCCGTTGCCCTGAACGCAGACCGAGCCCAACGACTCTCATCCGTGGGACGAAGGACCGCAGCTCTCCGGATTCGACCGGCCTACGGTCGAATCGACACCGCTCACCGATCCCGAAGGGTCCTCGGTCATGACCATGAATCCGGGCGACGCGCATCGACTCGCCACAGCTCCCGTCGTCGTCGGCGTCGACGGGAATCACACCTGCGAATCCGCGATCCGCTGGGCCGCCCGCACCGCCGCCCGCAGGCGACGTCGGCTGCACATCGTGCACGCTCTCGGCTTCTCCTCGACCCGCGCGGTCCTGGGCAGCTACGACGTGATGATCCCCGCCGTCACCGAAGGTATGCGCGAACGCGGCGACCGCGTCCTCGCCGAGGCCACACGCGTGGCCCGCGACGCCGCACCCGATCTCACCGTCGTCACCGAGCTGTCCGAGGCCGATCCGGCCGAACTGCTCGTCGCGATATCCGAGCGCGCGCACATGGTCGTCCTCGGGGCGCGTTCCGGTGTCGGGACCCTGCGTCATCTCGGCTCCACCGTACTGACGGTCGCGGCGCACGGTCACGGCGCCATCGTCGTGGTGCACGACACCGACGTGCGCGAGACCGGTCCTGTCGTCATCGGCGTCGACGGCAGCCCCGTCGGGGACGCCGCCGTCGCCACTAGCTTCGCCGAAGCCTCCGAGCGAGGTGTCGAACTCGTAGCGATACACGCGTGGAGCGATATGGATTCCGGAACATTCGCGGGCACAACCTATTTCGAGCTGCCCGCAGCCGAGCGCGAAGTCGTCGAGCGTGCCTTGACAGCCGAACGCCTCGCGGGCTACCAAGAGAAATATCCCGACGTCCGCGTGACCCGTGAAGTCCACACGAATGGACCGCGCCTGCACCTCGCCGACGCCTCCGCCGGGGCCGCGCTCCTCGTCGTCGGCAGTCGAGGGCGTGGCGGATTCCGCGGCCTGCTACTCGGCTCGACGAGCACGTGGATCATGCAGCACGCGCAGTGCCCGGTCATGATCGTGCATCCCGAGGGTCTCTGAGATATCGGACGTATCCCGCCACTGTGGGAGAGCCGTTCGGCCGCGAGCCGACTGTCCGAAGTCATCGTTGCCAGGAGTCGTAGCTCGTACTCGGCCCGACGTGTTCTCCGCCGGTGATCGGCGTCCAACCGACCGAATGGGACAACAGGTTCGCCGTCGGCGTCGCGGCGGTTGTCGGTGGCGTTGGTCGTCGGATCCTTCGACCGAATACTCTTTTCGTCGGCTCGCCGGAGAAATAGAAATACTCACGTGGACTCATTCAATCCCACCACCAAGACCCAGGCCGCTCTGATGTCCGCCGTGCAGGCGGCTTCCGTCGCGGGTAATCCCGAGGTGCGTCCGGCGCATCTGCTGGTCGCGTTACTGGACCAGACCGATGGTGTGGCGGGTCCGTTGCTCGAGGCTGTCGGCACCGACCCGG
>NZ_JADMLG010000021.1:0-20957 GCF_015674855.1 Nocardia bovistercoris
CATGGGTCACCTCGATCACCGGCACACCCGCCGCGTCCAACGCACGCACGATCGACACCACCTCATCGGCGGTGAACTGATGACGCTTGTGATGGGAACCATCACGCAGCGACGTGTCGGTGATACGAATGTCCCAGATGTCGCTCATCGGTGTGCTCCAGTTGTCTCGGAGGCGATGCCGAGCAGGCTTTTGGCGATTTCCTCGCCGACCTTGGTGGCGGCGGCGGTCATGATGTCGAGGTTACCGGCGTACGGCGGCAGGTAGTCGCCCGCGCCTTCGACCTCGACGAATACCGAAACCTTCGCCATGCCACCGGAGACCACCGACGGCTCGTCGAACTGCGGTTCGTTGAGCAGGCGGTAGCCGGGGACGTAGGTTTGGACCTGGGCGACGACCTCGTGGATGGAGGCCGCGATGGCGGCGTGGTCGGCGTCTTCGGGGATCGCGCAGAAGATGGTGTCGCGCATGATCATCGGCGGGTCGGCGGGGTTCAGGATGATGATCGCCTTGCCTCGGGTCGCGCCGCCGATGGTCTCGACGCCGCGGGAGGTGGTCTTGGTGAATTCATCGATATTGGCGCGGGTGCCGGGGCCTGCGGACACCGACGAGACCGATGCGACGATCTCGGCGTAGGGCACGTCGACCACGCGGGAGACGGCGTAGACGATCGGGATGGTGGC
Source organism: Nocardia bovistercoris (assembly GCF_015674855.1). Taxonomy (GTDB): domain Bacteria; phylum Actinomycetota; class Actinomycetes; order Mycobacteriales; family Mycobacteriaceae; genus Nocardia; species Nocardia bovistercoris. The sequence goes on from NZ_JADMLG010000021.1 coordinate 682, forward strand.
CTGACCGCCGCAGGTGATCATGTTGACGTTCGGCGCCTCGACATGCTGGCGCAGGTTCGCGGGCGGGATCACGGCGGGGCCGACGGCGGCGGGAGTCAGGTCGACGACTCGGATGCCTGCCTCGGCGTAGCGGGGCGCCGCGGCGCGGTGGACGTAGGCGGAGGTGGCTTCGAAGACGATATCGGGCTTGTCCGCTTGTGCGAGCAGCCAATCCACGCCTTCGGCGGTGGTTTCCAGGCCGAGGTCGGCGGCGCGGGCCAATCCTTCGCTGCCGGGGTCGATTCCGACCATCCAGCGCGGCTCGATCCAGTCGGAGCGGCGCAGTTTGTAGAGCAGGTCGGTGCCGATGTTTCCGGATCCGACAATGGCGGCAGACGATTTCGTCGGCATGGCAATCCTTCTCTAGTCGAAGCGCAGGTGGACCGAACCGAGGCCGGCGAATTCGGCGTGGAAGGCATCACCGGGACGCGCGTCGATCGCACGGGTGCAGGAACCCGGCAACACGATGTCGCCCGCCTTCAACCGCACCCCGAACGACGCCACCTTGCGCGCCAACCACGCCACCGCGATCACCGGATCACCCAACACCGCGTCACTACGGCCTTCGGCCACGACCTCACCGTTGCGGGTAAGCACGGCGTCGATGCCCTTGATGTCGATATCCTTCGGCGCGACCCGCTCCCGACCCAATACCCACCCGGCCGAGGACGCGTTGTCGGAGATCGTGTCGCACAAACCGATTTGCCAGTCCTTGATCCTGGAATCGATCAGCTCGATCGCGGGCGCGTAAGCCACCGTCGCGGCGAGCACATCGGCTTCGGTGCACTCTTCGCCGGGCAGGTCCGCGCCCAACACGAAACCGACCTCGACCTCGACACGCGGCAACAGATATCGGCTCGTGTCGACCGGGACTTCCTCGAACACTTGCATATCGGCCAGCAGATGGCCGTAGTCGGGCTCGTCCACGCCCATCATCTGCTGCATCGCCTTCGACGAAAGGCCCACCTTGTGGCCGATCACCGTCGCGCCGTCGGCCAGCCGGCGCCGAATATTCAGCAGCTGGATCTCGTAGGCGTCGACCACATCGATATCGGGATACCGGTCGACCAATTTGTCGACGGCCACCCGATCCTGTTCGGCGAGGGCGAGTTCATCGGCCAGCGTCTGTCTGATTCCGGCGGTCAGCATGCTGCCCCCTACCTGGTAGCCATCCGCCGCGACACCGGCGGCGGCACGAATCTCGGCTGGTGACGAGGCCCGCACGGCGTCGGACGGGCCTCGTCGGTTCCCTCGCGAGTGACGCCGCGGCCGAGGGGCGGCGTCGGGAGCCGATCAGGGGATGGTGGCGGGCAGTGTTTCCCAGCCGCGCACCGTGGAGGTGGGCGACAGGTGGGCCTTGCCGAGGTCGACTTCCCAGGTCGGGAAGCGCTTGAGGATCTCCTCGAGGGCGATGCGGCCTTCCAGGCGCGCCAGCGCGGACCCGAGGCAGTAGTGCGTGCCGACGCTGAAGGACAGGTGCTGGCGGGTGTCGCGGTGGATGTCGAAAACGTCGCCGTCGGGGGCGAATTGGCGTTCGTCGCGGTTGGCGGCGCCGATGAGCATCATCATGCAGCTGCCTTCGGGCACGGTCTGCCCATGGATTTCGACGTCGCGGGTGACGTAGCGGGCGACGTGCGGCGCGGGCGGTTCGAAGCGCAGCAGCTCTTCGACGGCCTTGGGGATCAGTTTCGGGTTCTCCACCAATTGCGCGCGCTGGTCGGGATGTTCGGCGAGCACCTTGCCCGCCCAGCCGATGAGGCGGGTGGTGGTCTCGTTGCCCGCGCCCGCGACCACGTTGACGTAGGTGAGCAGTTCTTCGCGGCTCAGTTTCCGGAAAGTGCCCTCGTGGTCCTCGAACTCGACGTTGAGCAGTTCGGTCATGATGTCGTCGGAGGGGTTCTCCACGCGCCAGTCGATGTACTGGGCGAAGATGTCGCCGGTGGACATGCCCTCGGCGGCGGCCTTCATCGGCTTGCCTTCCTCGGTGCGCATCTGGGCGTTGGCGAAGTCGCGGATGGCTTCCTGGTCTTCCTCGGGGATGCCGAGCAGGGAGCCGATGGTGCGCATCGGCATCTGGGCGCCGAGGTCGGCGACGAAGTCGAAGCTTCCGGTGCCGACGCGCGGGTCGAGGCTGTCCGCGCAGTACTGGCGGATCTTGGCCTCGAGCGCCTGGATCTTGCGCGGGGTGAACATGCGCGAGAGCAGGCTGCGGTGGATGTCGTGGATCGGCGGGTCCTCGAAGATCAGCACTCCCGGCGGGATCGGGATGTTGGCCTTGATCAATTCGATGATGGCGCCGCGCGCGGAGCTGTAGGTGTCCTTGTCGATCAGCGCGGCGTTCACGTCGACGTGGCGGCTCAGCGCGTAGAAATCGTGCTTCTCGTTGTAGTAGAGAGGCAGCTCGTCACGCAGACGCTTGAACATCGGGAAGGGATCGGCGTTGAGCTCGACGTCGTACGGATCGTAATAGACGTCACTGGCCGCGCTGGTGGTCACAGAGGGTCGCCTCTCGCAGAACTGGGGTGATGCTTCGGCTTCGCGGACCAGCCGCGACCGAGATTCTTACGGTGCCTATCGAGTGTAAATATGCCAATCCGCATTTGCAACTAACCCTCTCTCATGAAGAGAGGATCATTCTCACGCAACCGGAAGGATTCCGAGTCGGCGCGCCGCTCGACCGGACGCCGCCCGCGCGAGGATGCCGGAAACTCGCACCGTGCGACCGCCGCACCGCGGTGTCGATGACATCGGGTAGCGGCGGCCGCGCGGGGAGAATGCGATTATCGGCGGGTGTTGTGCCCTACCAGGTGACCGGCAGCTCGTAGGTGCCGTAGGCCAGGCGGTCGTGCTTGAACTCGATCTTGTCGAGCGGCACGGCCAACCTCAGCGTCGGAATCCGCTGCGCCAGCGTGCGGAACACGATCTGGAGCTCCGCGCGCGCCAACTGCTGGCCGACGCACTGGTGCGGACCGAATCCGAAGCTGAGGTGCTGGAGCGCGGGCCGCTTCAGGTCGAGGGCCTCGGGATGCTCCCAGGCCGCCTCGTCCCAGTTGCCGAGCGACAGATCGAAGATCAGCCCGTCGCCCGCGCGGATCGTCTCGCCGCCGATCTCGATGTCGTCGATCGCCACGCGTCGCTGACCGTTGTGGATGATGCTCAGGTAGCGCAGCAACTCCTCCACCGCGTTGGCCACGATCTTGGGATCGTCGTTGTCGCGCAGCAGGGCGAACTGCTCCGGGTTCTCCAGCAGCGCGAGCGTGCCGAGGGAGATCATGTTCGCGCTGGTCTCGTGGCCCGCGATGAGCAGGCCGGTGCCGAGCTGCGCGGCCTCCCGCATATCGATCTCACCGGCGCGCACCCGCTCGGCGATATCGGTGAGCGCGTCCTCGCCGGGCTGCTCGAGCTTGAGTTTGATGAGGTCGACGAGGTAGCGGGCCAGTTCGGCGCGGCCCTCGGCGGCCTGCTCCTTGGTGGCGAAGCGATCGACGTTGACGCTCGCGTAACTCTGGAAGAACTCGTGATCGCCGTAGGGCACGCCGAGCATCTCGCTGATCATCAGCGTCGGCACCGGCAGCGAGAGGGCCGCAACCAGATCACCGGGATTCGGGCCGGCGAGCAGGCGATCGATGTGCTCGTCGGTGACCTGCTGGATCACCGGGCGCAGCGCTTCGACCCGCTTGAAGGTGAACGGCTTGGTGAGCATGCGGCGGTAGCGGCTGTGCTCCTCGCCGTCGGTGGTGAACAACGACTTCGGGCGCTGGTCCTTGATCGCCTTCATGCCTTCGTTCCAGTGCGGGAAGCCCTCGACGTGGTCGTTCACGCTGACGCGCGGGTCCGACATCAGCGTCTTGTACTCCGCGTAGCCCGCGACCAGCCACGGCGTGCTGCCGTCCCAGATCCTGACGCGGCTCAGCGGCTTGGACTTGCCCGCGGCGAGCAGTTCGGCGGGGGGCGCGAACGGGCATGCCGACGACCGGAGCAGCGGGAATTCGGGTATCGCCGCGGTATCGGTTGTGGTGTGGGTCGGCGCTTCGGTCACTGGTCACTCCTGAGCATCGGTCGCGGCGGCGCCGCAAGGTGGTATGGCCCCGCGGTGACGCCGCGGGGCCAACGGTTCATTCCTCGATCTGGATCGCCATGGCGGGGCATACGGCCGCGGCCTGGCGAACGTCCTCGGCGAGTTCTTCCGGAGGGTTCTCGTCGAGCAGCACGACGATGCCGTCCTCGTCGCGCTGGTCGAAGACGTCGGCGGCGTGCATGACGCAGTGGCCCGCCGCCACGCATTTGACCTGATCGACTGTCACCTTCATCGGAACCTTCTTTCCTGGGATGTGTGCTTCGGGGTGCGCCGCCGCAGGGAGTTCACCGCGGTCACGACGCGTTCGCGACCGGACCGGCGCCACCGGGCGCCGCGGGCTCGGCCGTGAGCGCGTCGACCAGTTTCTGGCGCTGCATCCTGGCCTGTTTCGGCATGTTCCAGCCGAGGACCGCGGCCACCGAGCCGCCGCGGTCGTAGCGGACCACGAAACGGCCGTCGGCCGGGTCGCCGTCCACGACGGTGGCGACGGCGTCGGCGGTGACGGTGCCGTACACCTGGATCTTCGTCGTGAACTGATCGGTCCAGAAGTAGGGAATGGGCCGGTATGCCTGTTCGCCGCCGACGATATTGGCCGCGACCACGCCCGCCTGCTCGATCGCGTTGGTGCGGTTCTCCAGCCGGATCGCCGCGCCGACGCCGGGGTGGTGCCAGCGCGCGACATCGCCGACGGCGTAGATGCCATGGGCCGCACGGCATCCGGAGTCGCAGACGACGCCGTTGTCCAGGGTGAGTCCGCTGCCGACGAGCCAGTCGGTGTTCGGGCGCGCGCCGATGGCGACCACGACCAGGTCGGCGGGGATCGTCTCGTCGGTCTCCAGTCGCACGCCGGTGACGGCGCCGTCGCGGTCGGTCAGTCCCGACACCCCGACGCCGAGGCGCAGGCGCACGCCGTTGTCGGCGTGCAGGCGGGCGAGCATGCCGGAGACCAGTTCGCCGAGTTGACTCGCCATCGGGGCGGGCTGCGGACCGGTCATGGTCACCTCGAGCCCGGATTGCCGAATGGTGGCGGCGATCTCGGCGCCGAGGACGCCTTCGCCGACCACCACGGCGCGGGTGGCGCGGGTCAGGTCGGCGCGCAGCGCGAGGGCGTCGTCGAGGGTGCGCAGGACGTGCACGCCGCGCAGGCCGTCGGGGGCGGGCAGGGTGCGCGGGGTGGCGCCGGTGGCGATGACGACGTGGTCGGCGGCGTGCGTCGCGGTGGCGGTGCGCACCGCGCGCTCGGCGGCGTCGAGGGCGAGCGCGGGCTTGCCGAGGACGATCTCGACATCGAGGTCGGCGAGCATGCGCGGGGCGCGCAGCAGGGTGCGTTCGGCGGGCCACGCCGAGGAAAGCACCTGTTTGGACAGCGGCGGGCGGTCGTAGGGCAGGTGCGGTTCCGCGCCGAGCAGGGTGACGCGGTCGCCGTATCCCTGCCTGCGCAGCGCTTCCACCGTGGCCAGTCCCGCGGCGGAGGCTCCGACGACGAGCACTCCGGCGCGGCGTGTGGTTGCGGTCACGATTTCCTCTCCAGGCATGTTCGGTGGCCTCACCCGCGGCCGACGACCGGCGCGGTGTAGAGGCCGGTGATCGCGTCGACCAGGCCGTTCGCGGTGGATTCCCAGCCGGGGCGCAGGGCAGAGCCGTCGGCCAGCGCGCGTTCGTGTTCGGCGCAGGTGTGCACGATCAGCAAGCGCGCCATGGCGTTTCGCTCGCGCCGCAGCTCCGGGGTGAGCTCGGGCAGGCAGCGGTGCAGGCCGTCGATGATGCGCTGCAACGCCTTCGAGGCGAGCGACTCGTCGGCGAGCAGGTCGCGGAAGCCGGGGTCGGGCATGAGCTGGGCGCTGAAGCGGGCGTACCAGGTGGGTTCGCCGAGACAGGCGAGGTGTTCGGTCACCGGGCGGACCAGGCAGGAGACCCAGTCGCGCAGGTCGGTCGAGCCTTCGGCGGCCGCGGCCAGCTCGCGGCACAGCTGCTCGGTGTGGGCGTGGTGGCGGCGCACGATGGCGCGCACCAGGTCGGCCTTGGCGCCGAAGTGGTAGCCGACGGCGGTGTTGTTGCCCTGGCCCGCGGCCTCGCTGACCTGACGGTTGGACACGGCCGCGATGCCGCGCTCGGCGAACAGGCGCTCGGCGGCGGTGATGATGGCCTCGCGGGTGGAGTTGGCCTGTTCGGCGCGCGCGGATCTGCCGACAGCGGGCATGGTGGTCCCCTTCCGAACGATCACCTCGTGCCTCCAGTCAACTCTTGTGCCGCAATTAAGTCAACTGATTGACTTAAACAAATGTTTCAGCCCTCGACGGGCTTCTTCCTGCGCGGGCGCAGCGGCTTGCCCGCCACCGTGCCGCCGTCGATGGCGAGCACGGTCCCGGTCACGTAGCGCGCGCGTTCGCAGGCCAGATACACCGCGGCCTCGGCCACGTCCTCGGGCTTGCCCTCCACGCGCAGCGGGCGATCGGCCTCCATGCTCTCGCGCATCGTCCTGGTGAACCGCTCGGCCAACTCCGGTGACATGGTGGCGGCCGCCGAACTCAGCAACGGCGTCGGGATATTGCCGGGGGCGATACAGTTCACCCGAATACCGAACTGCGCCAACTCGATCGCCGCCGATTTGGTGAAGTGGATGACCGCAGCCTTCGAGGCGCGGTAGCTCTGCACGCCGCCGCCCGCCTGGATGCCGCCGACCGAGGACAGGTTGATGATCGACCCGCCGCCGTGCTCGGACATGTGCCGCGCGGCGTGCCGGGTGCCCGCCATCGTGCCGAGCAGATTGACCCCGAGCACGCGGTGGAAATCGGCGAGGTCGTCGTGCAGGAAATCCTTGTGCATGCTGCCGGAGATGCCCGCGTTGTTGCACATGACGTGCAGCCCGCCGAACGCCTCGACCGCGCGCGCCACCAACCGCTCGATGCGGTCCGGATCGGAGACGTCGACCTCCTCGAACAGCGCCGAGGAACCGAGCCGCGCCGCGAGTTCGGTACCGCGTTCCTTGTCGAGGTCGGCGATGACCACCTTCGCGCCCTCGGCGGCGAAACGCTCGACGATGGCGCCGCCGATGCCGGAGGCGCCGCCGGTCACGACGGCGACCAGACCAGCCAGATCCTCGGTCATACCCTTACTTCCTTTCCGTCGGCGTGCACCTCGGCGTGTTCACCGAGAAAGGCGAGCAGCAGCGCGTTGACCGTCTCCGACTGCTCGATCTGCGGGCAGTGGCCCGCGCCGGGCACCACCGTGGCGCGTCCGCCTGGTATCTGCTCGGCGATCGCGGCGGCCCAGCCTGCGGGCAGCAGTTTGTCGCCGCCGCCCTCGACCACGAGCGTGGGCACCGCGATGCGGTCGTAGCGGCGGCTGCTCGACGGCGGCGGCGGGGCGTCGGCCCCGGGTCGACGGAATCGGGCCGCCGCCAACGCTTCCCACGCGCCCGGCGCGATGCTGGACTCGTAGCGGCGGCGCACGTACTCCTCGTCGGCCGGATAGCTCGGGTCGTGGAACAGCGCCGTCACGATGAGCCGCATGGCCGCCAGGGTGGCGTCGTAGTCGTAGAGGGCGCGCATGTGTTCGTTCTGCTGGATCTCGCCGCCGCCGCAGATCGCGACCAGCGACCGCATCGGCAGCCGCGGCCGCTCGGAGGTCGCGTCGACCAGCAGGTTGATCGCGCCCATCGAATTGCCGACGAAATGCGCGGCGGCGACGCCGAGAAGCTCGAGCAGGCGTGCGATGTGCCGGATGCGCATGCCGCGACCGTCGGTGAAGTCGAGCACCTTGGCCGACCCGCCGAAGCCGAGCATGTCCGGCGCGATGACACGATGGTGCAGGGCGAGCGCGTCGATGGTTCGCTCCCAAGCCAATTCGGCGTCGACGCCGAATTCGCCGCCGTGCAGCAGCACGACCGGCTCGCCCGCGCCCGCCTCGAGGTAGTTGGTCGTCAACCCGTCGACGACGATGGTTCTGCGCTGCGCGATCACGGAATACTTCCAATCGGGTCGAGGCGATGGGGAATGGCGGCGTCGCTCAGCGGCACCGATTCCACGACGTGCACGTGTTCGGGCGCGAGATGCGCCTCGCCGGTGTCGGCCAGCAGCCGGATCTCGCGCATGCCGAGTTCGTCGAGGATGTCGAAGGCCGATTGCAGGTCGCTGTGCCCGACCGGATGCGCCGCGCCCGCACCGGGGTCGGCCTGCGCGCTCACGCACAGGGTGTCGCGCACCGCCGTGGTGCGGGCCCGGACGTAGATGAGTGCGCCGCAACCGGATTCGGCCACGCTGTGCAGCGCCTGCTCGAGCCGGGCGCGGCAGCGGCAGTGTCCCGAGCCGAGTACGTCGCCGAGTATGCATTCGAAATGCAGTCGGACCAGCGGGGTCACCCCCGGCGCGAGATCGCCGTGCACGAACGCGATGTGCTCGCGGTCCAGACCGTCGGTGAAGCCGATCGCGCGGAACTCCCCCGCCGCCAACGGGATACGCGCCTCGCCGCGACGGGTGACGCGGCTCAGCGCGCGCCTGCGGTAGGCGAGCAGATCCTTGACGAAGACCACGGGCAGATCGTGTTCGACGGCGAGGCGGCGCAGCGCCGACAGGTCGGGCGCCTCGCCGTCGGCGTCGCAGACCTCGCACAGCAGCGCGGCGGGCGCCATCCCGGCCTGTTCGACCAGATCGACCGCGGCCTCCGGCGTCGCCGCCACCGACAACACTCCGTCGGCGGCGCAGCCGAGCGGGAAGATGTGGCCAGGCCACTGGAACTCCGCCGCGACGCGCGTCGGATCGGCCAGCGCGCGAATGGTCTTCGCGCGCCCCGAGGCGCTCACGCGGTTCGCGTTAGGGCCCGCGAGCGCGACCGAGACGCGGAACATGTCGCGGCCGGGGCCGGTCGCGGTGGGGTCGGCGGGCGGAATTCCCAAGGCGTCCAACGCGGCCGAACGCATGGCGACGTGCGGCAGTCCGCGCGCGAGGGTGGTCACCGCGTTCACCGACGCGGCCGTGACGTGTTCGGCCGCGAGGACGAGGTCACCGCGGAACGCGCCGTCGGCCTCGCCGACGACCAGGACCATCCGCCCGGCCCGGAGCGCCGCCGAGGCATCGGCCACGGCGGTCGGTCCGGTGTACCGGGGTGCGGTCATACCCGGACACCGCCGGAGGGCACAACGGTCAGCAGCTGGGTGGCGAGCATGTCGAGCTGTCCGCTGACGGTGGCGTCGGTGAGGGCGCCGTCGGCGTCCCAGATCGGGTCGGCGGAGTTGATCGCGACGCCGAGCGGAGTCGGCCAGGCCCGCAGCGCGTGCCCGATGGCCCGCAGCTGGCCGAGGGTGCCGACCGCGGCCTGCCAGCCGTAGGCGCAGCTGATCACCCCCCACGGCTTGTTGTCCAGGTAGACGGTGGTGTCGCCGCGCATGTCCTCGATGTAGTCCAGGGCGTTCTTCACCAGACCGGAGACGCCGCCGTGGTATCCGGGCGAGCCGATCACCACGGCGTCGGCGGCGCGCAGCGCCTCGACCATGGCCAGCGCCTTCGGGGTGCGGTCGGTGTCGTGCGGGTTGTACATCGGCAGGTTGATGTCGTCGCCGCTGAACAGCGCGGTGCGCCCGCCCTGCCGCTCGACCGAGGACAGGCAGTGCCGCAGCGCCCGCTCGGTCGACGAGCCCGCGCGCAGCGTCCCACCGATCCCGACGACGAACAGGCTGCGGTCCGCGATCGTCTCGGCGTCGCCGCTCGCGGTGGTCGTTGATGCGGTCATGGCAGATAACCTCGTACTTTCTCGGGTGCGAGAGGGTCCCGCCCGCGGGTGCGGGCGGGACCGCGCGCCTACTTGATGGCGATGGGGTTCAGCGGTGAGCCGACGGCGCCGACGACGCTCAACGGCGGTGCGACCAACTGGAATTCGTAGACGTGGTCGGCGGCGCAGTCGGCCGCGAGCGCGGTGAGGTTCCAGTACTCGCCGAGCATGAGGCCCATGTCGCGCAGGCACAGCATGTGCATGGGCAGGAAGGTGCCCTCGACGCCGGAGGCCGGGTCCTCGACCATCAGGTTGTCCGCGGCCACCGCGGCGATCTCGCGCTCGTGCAGCCACTTCGCGCAGGTCCAGTCGAGGCCCGAATAGGGCTCGGAGCCGTCGCCCGCCTCCTCGAAGCGCGCCCACCAACCGGTGTGGATGAGCAGCACGTCGCCGCGGCCGACCTCGACGCCCTGGCGCTTGATCACCTCGTCGAGTTCGTCGGGGGTGATGGGGTTGCCCGCCTCGAGGAAGGTGTCCGCGCCGCGGTGGCGAACCAGGTCGAGCAGGACGCCGCGCGAGGTGATGCCCTTGCTGTCGACCTTCTCGATGCCGAGGTGGTATGCGCCGAGGCTGGTCACCGAATCGGCCGGGAAACCGTTGTAGAGCTTGTCCTCGTAGTAGACGTGCGAGAGCGCGTCCCACTGGGTCGCGGCCTGCAGCGGCATGATGATCATGTCGTCGTTGAAGCGGAACGGGTTGTCGGCGAAGAAGCCACTCAGTTCGTGACCGACGCTGTTGCGCAACCACTTCGGGCCGTACTCGGCCAGCGTCGCGGCGTCGCCGCCGTCCACCGTCATGACGTGCACCGGATTCTGCCGGAACTTGAACGCGCCCTGCGGTCCCGATGAGCCGAAATCGACGCCGAGCGGGAACACCCGCCCGTGCCGCACCAGGCCCGCGGCCTGGGTCACCTTGTCCGGGGTGATGAAATTGAGCGTGCCGAGTTCGTCGGCGGCGCCCCATCGGCCCCAGTTGCGCACCTCGTCGGCGAGCCGACGGAAGTCGGTCAAACTAGCCACGATGCTTCTCCTTCCACACTTTTCACTCGTATTCCGGGGTCACGTCCCGGCTGTGACACCCGCGATGCGAGCTCCCACATTGCCGCCGTCGACCCAGATCACCTGGCCGGTCACGTAACTCGCGGCCCGGCTGTTGAGGAAGACCAGGACCGCGGCCTGCTCGTCCGGTTCGGAGACCCGACCCAACGGCTTGGGGATGGTGTCGAGATAGTCGCGGCCGTATGCCGACCGCAGTTGGTCCAGGATCGGGGTCTCCGTCACGCCCGGTCCCGTGCAGTTGATGCGGATGCCGCGCGCGCCGAGGGCGACGGCGTTGCGCATCGTGTAGTAGATGATCGCTTCCTTGGACAGGCGGTAGCCGCCGTCCGCGACAGCGTCGGGATTGGCCCGACACCAATCGATTCCGGAGTCCATGCCGTCGGTGTCGAGCAGCCCGTCGACCTGATCGCGGTGCTCCAGGTAGGAGGCCGCCGCCAGCGACGACACGCTCGCGACGGTCGATCCCGCGGGCATGCCCGCGAGGACCGCTTCGGTGAAGCGCCGCAGGCCGAGGAAGTTGATGGTCACCACGCGGATCGGATCGCCGATTCCGGAGGAGACTCCCGCGACGTTGAACAGTCCGTCCGCGCCCGCGCCGACCGCGGCGACCGCGCGGTCGATGGACTCGGCGTCGGACATGTCGACCCGGTGGAATTCGTCGAGATCCTCGGTGGGCTCGGCGATGTCGAGCCCGACCACCGTCGCGCCGAGTTCGCGCACCTGCCTGACCACGCTTGCTCCGATCCCCGAGGAGCAACCGGTCACGACGACGCGTCGGCCGTCGTAGCGCCACAGGTCATCGATACGTCCCACGTCGGGTACCGCCTTCGGGTCGGGATGGTCTTGTCCGGGTCGTGCGGCGAATCCGCCCCGCGGCCGCGAAAGACGCGGCCACGGGGCGGAATTCGGGTCACTGCTGCTGCGCCGCCTCGGCCTCGTCCTTGAGGCGCTGGGCCGCCTGCACGCGACCCTCGTTGATCTCGGCCATGGCCTCGGGGATCTCGCTCGCGGTGAAGCTGCCGCCGCGACCGGTGGGCAGTCCGCCGAAGGCGTAGTCCTCGTCGAAGGCGGGGGTGACCAGGTTCTTACGCCGGGCCTCGACCTTCTCGAGGATGGGCTCGAGGCGCTTGGCCTTGGCCGCGCGGGCCGCCTCGTCACGCTCGATGAACTCGGGAAGCACTTCCTTGCCCATCAGTTCGATGGACTCCATGGTGCCCTCGTGGCTGCGCGGGTTGAGCAGCAGGATGATCTCGTCGACGCCGCTCTCCTCGTAGCCGCGCAGGAACTCACGCACGGTCGCAGGCGAGCCGATGGCGCCGCGGCCGGGGCCGTAGGCCAGCGTGTCGTCTTCCTTGACGGCGTCGAGGTAGGTGTCCCACACGCCGGTGCGGCCGGGGGTGTGCTGGCCGGTCATGTAGTAGTGCATGATGCCGAAGGAGAAGAAGCCGCCGCCGAGGCCGAGGCGCTTGACGGCCTCCTCGTCGGTCTTGGCCACCATCATCGACAGGTCGCCGCCGATCGCGAGGATGTTCGGGTTCAGCTCGGGAAGCCAAGGCTCACAAGCATTCTCGAACTCGTCGTAGTAGCCGCGCACGCGGTCGGCCAGCGGGCCGGGGCCGGTGTAGGCGAAGCTCAGCGCGCCCGCGCCCAGGCGCGCCGACATCTGCACCGAGGAGGGGCGAGTACAGGCCACCCACACCGGCGGGTGCGACTTCTGGTGCGGCTTGGGGATCACGTTGCGGGCGGGCATCTGGATGTGCTCGCCCTTGAACCCGGTGAAGGGGTCCTCGGTCATGCAGCGGATGGAGACCTCGAGCGCCTCCTCCCACTGGGTGCGCTTGTCGGCGGGATCGATGTTGAAGCCGCCGAGCTCACCGACCGAGGACGACTCGCCGGTGCCGAACTCCACACGGCCGTTGGAGATCAGGTCGAGAGTCGCGACGCGCTCGGCGACGCGAGCCGGGTGGTTGATGGCAGGCGGCAGGTGCATGACGCCGAAGCCGAGGCGGATGTTCTCGGTGCGCTGGCTGGCCGCGGCGAGGAAGATCTCCGGCGCGGTCGAGTGGCAGTACTCCTCGAGGAAGTGGTGCTCGGTCAGCCACACCGTGGAGAAACCGGCCTTGTCGGCGGCCTCGACCTCTTTGAGGCCCTCCTGGAACAGCTGACGCTCGTCGTCGGGAACCCACGGACGCGGCAGGGCGAATTCGTAGAACAGGGATATTTTCATTGACTTCCTCCGATGGAATCGAACGTGGGTTTGTCCGAACTTGATTCGGCTGTTCCGGCTTGCGCCGCTCGCCCGGTCGCCCCGTCGGGGAGTTGTCCGGTCAAGTGCTGCACCGCGATGTAGCCGAAGGTCATCGCGGGCCCGATCGTTGCGCCCGCACCCGCGTAGCTGCGGCCCATCACCGGCGCCGAGACATTGCCCACCGCGTACAGTCCGGTGATCGGCGAACCGTCGGTCCGCAGCACGCGGGCGTGCTCGTCCGCGCTGAGGCCGCCCGAGGTGCCGAGATCGCCCGGTATCAGCCGGAACGCGTAGTAGGGCGGTTTGCGCAGCGGCGCGAGATTGGGGTTGGGCAGGGTCGGGTCGCCGTAGTAGTTGTCGTAGACGCTGTCGCCGCGCTGGAAGTCGTCGTCGTGACCCTTGCGCGCCAGTTCGTCGAAACGTTGCGCGGTGGCGCGCAGCCGGTCGGCGGGCACGTCGATCTTCTCGGCGAGCTCCTCCCAGGTGTCGGCGGTCTTGACGACGCCGGACTCCAGCCACGCCTTCGGCACCGACCATCCCGTCGGCACCGGCGCGAACGGAATCTTGGGCAGCGGAAGGTGTCCCGCGACGACGTAGCGGTTGAAGGAGCGCTTGTCGGTGATGAGCCAGCTCGGTATGTGGGTCACCCCGGACTTCTGGCCCTCGATCATGGCGTGACCGAAATCCATGTACGGCGCGGCCTCGTTGATATAGCGCTCACCGGCTCCGTTGACGATGAACTGGGACGGCATCATCCGCTCGTTGAGCATGAATTGCAGTCGGCCGTCCGGCCATTGGATGGAGGGGAACCACCACGCCTCCTCCATGAGTTCGGTGCCCGCGCCGACTTCTTCGCCCGCGCGGATGCCGTCACCCATGGACTCCGGGTTGCCGAAACTCCAGTCCTGGTCGATGACCGGCTCGAATTCCTTGCGCCAGACCATGTCGTGGTCGAAGCCGCCGCTGGCCAGCACGACGCCTCGGGTGGCACGCACCCTGAGCTCGACGCCGTCCTTCTCCACCACCGCGCCCAGGACCGCGCCGTCGGGTCCGGTGATGAGCGAGGTCATGGGCGAGTTCAACCACAGCGGGATGTCCCGTTCGGCCAGCGCCAGGCGCAGCCGCGCCACCAGGGACTGCCCGATCGCGGCGATCCGGTCGCCGAACACCCGCGCGCGGACCATGCGCCAGAGCAGTTTGACCAACACGAGTTTGCCGCGCCAGTTCTGGCGCACCTGGTAGAACAGCCGAAGATCCTTGGGGCCGAGCCAGATTCCCTTGGGCGCCAGCGCCAGCGGGCGCAGCAGGCGGTCCTCTTCCGCGCCGAGTTCGCGCAGGTCGATCGGCGGCACGTTGATCGTGCTGCCCTGTTCCGAGCCACCGCGCAGTTCCGGGTAGTAGTCGGCGTAGCCCGGCTTCCAGACGAATTCCATCCAGCGGCTGCGCTTTTCGAGGAAATCCATCATCTCCGGCGACTTGTCCACGTAGGCGCGCAGTCGCGCGTCGGTGACCAGGCCCTCGGTGATCAGGCGCAGGTATTCGACCACCTCGTCCGGATCGAGTTCGAAGCCGTCGCGTTTCTGGGACGGCGCGTTGGGCACCCAGATGCCGCCGCCGGACAGCGCGGTCGAACCGCCGTAGTGGGCGGCCTTCTCGACCACGAGCGCGGACACGCCTGCGGCCTCGGCGGTGAGCGCGGCGGTGAGTCCGCCGCCGCCGGAGCCGACGATCAGCACGTCGACGGTGTGGTCGAAGGAGTCGGTCTCGATCGGTTCCGCGGTCACGGGCGCCTCCCTGTCGTGGTCGTGTCGTTCATCGATGCCGCGATATCCGAAACCGCTGTGCGGAGCGCGAATCCGGCGATGAGCGCGGGTGCGCAGCGGTAGTAGCGCTCGGTGGTCCGGTACGGGCCCTGCGCGGCGAGCGCGGCGAACGCCGCCACCCAGGTGCGCACCTCGTGCGCGGAATTGCCCGCCTCCTTGGTGATCCAGGAGTTGGTCCACTTCCCGAACTCGTCGAGGGTGCCCTCGTCGAGCACGGACAGGAAGGCGCGGTCCCATTCGGGGTTGAGGGCTTGCAGCGGCCCACGTCCGTCGGCGAATTCCCGCGCGGCCTCGATGACCCGTTCCTGTCTTGCCTGCCGTGCCTCCGGTGACATGGGCCCGCCGAGCACGATTCGGTCGCGGACCGGGCCGATGGCCGTGGCCAGCGCCGGGACCGGCGGATCATGGGAGAGTCCGCCGGACCCGATAACGAGCACGCGCTTGTCGAGGGTCGCCAGGTACCGGCCGACCGCGTGGCCGAGGGCCTGCGCCCGCGACAGCGGACCGAGCGGCACCGCCACCGAGTTGACGAAGATCGGCACCACCGGACGCGCGGTCGCGCTGCCGAACAGCCGTTGCAGCGGCTGCACGGTGCCGTGGTCGACGTCCATCGTCACCGACACCGCGGTGTCGACGCCCGCATCGAGCAGGAATTCCGCGAGGTCGCTCGCGAGGTCGGCGGGCACGTCGAGCGGACCGGCGTGGGTGCCGTAGTCGCCGACGCCGGTTGCCGCGGTGCCGACGCAGAACGCGGGCATCGTCCGGTAGAAGAAGCCGTTGTAGTGGTCGGGGGCGAAGGTGACGACGAGTTCAGGGTCGAAGTCGGCCACGAACCGCCGCGCCCGCGACAGCGCGGCGTCGATGTCGTCGAGCAGTTCGCGCTCGGGACCGGGCAGGTCAAGCAGAGGGCTGTGCGAGACGCAGCACAGGGCCAGCGGCATCGGGTCCTCCAGTGGTCAGTGCGAGTGCGTCGATCAGCGCGGCGCTGAGTTCGGGGGCGTGCTGGGCGATGGACGAGCCCGCGATGCAGCGGTCGGGGCGCAGGAACAGCACCGAATCCAGTTGGCCGTCGAAGAAGCGCTTGAGCCCGCCGGTGCGGTCGCCGACCACGAGCACGTCGGGATCGTCGTGGCCGGTCCAGCGCAGCTGGGTGGAGGGACGCGCGGCGACGAAGGTGGCGCCCAGATCCTTCCAGCGCTGGAATTCCTTGTCGCCGAGCACCTCGCGCGGGCGGTTGTTCCAGCACAGCACGGCGAACCAGGAGCCGAGCGCCTCGTCGAGGGGGATGTCGGCGCGATCGCGGGTGTCGACCCTCGGCTGCACGAACAGCGTGCCGACCGCGGATTTCGGCGACCGCGACCATTCGTGCACCACCGCGCCGCGGTCGTAGCGCGGCATCGGCTTGAAGCGCATGCCGAGCACGTAGCGCTTGACCGGCGGAATCGCCGCCGCCGCGCGGACCAACACGTCGCGCACGGCCACGACCCTGCGGTTGGTCGGCGAGATCACCTTGCCGACCATGGTCGACAGGTCGATCATGGCGCGCGCGTGCTTGCGGCGCTCCTGGTCGTAGCTGTCGAGCAGCGCGTCGCCCGCGATGCCCTTGGCCACCGCGGCCAGCTTCCAGCCGAGGTTGGCGGCGTCGCGGATGCCGCTGTTGTAGCCCTGGCCCTGCCACACCGGCATCAGGTGGGCCGCGTCGCCCGCGAGCAGCATGCGGCCCTTCCGGAAAGTTCCCGCGATGCGCGAGTGGTGGGTGTAGACCCGGCGCCGGATGATGTCGAGCTTGTCGGGATAGGGGACGAACGGCGCGACGAGGCGTTCGACGAAGGCCGGATCCTCGGCGAGTTCGTCGGGTTCGTCGTCGTGGATCATGAATTCGAACCGGCGGATGCCGTGCGCGATGGAGACCGAGACATTCGGTCGGTTCGGATCGGCGGCGACCTCGATATTGGGGTGCCCCAACGGATCCGAGGCGATGTCGACCACGAGCCAGCGGGTCGCCGATGTGGTGCCCTCGAAACTCACGTCCATCTGGCGGCGGGTGGCGCTGCGGCCGCCGTCGCAGCCGACGACATAGCGCGCGGTCACCGTTTCGGTCCCCGCCGCGGTCTCGAGTTCGACGCGCACCCGGTCACCCTCGTCGACGCAGGAGCTCATCGCCGATGACCAGCGCACCTCGACGCTCGGGAAGCGGTCGAGGCCCGCGAGCAGTTCGGCGTCGACCAGCGGCTGCACGAAGCCATTGCGCTTGGGCCAGCCGAATTGGGTGTCGGTTGGCGCGATCTCGGCGAGCAGCCTGCGCCGCGCGTCGACGAACCGCATGATCTGGTTCGGCGTCGTGTGCGGCAGGATCTGCTCGACCAGTCCGATGGACTGGAAGGTGCGCAGCGATTCGTCGTCGAGGCCGACGCCGCGCGGATAGTCGATGAGCGTCGCCCGCTCCTCGACCACCCGGGTGCGCACCCCGTACATGCCGAGGGTATTGGCCAGCGTCAGCCCGACCGGGCCTGCGCCGACCAGCAGCACATCGACGTCGACCGCGGATTCCGATACGGCGGTGAGGTTCTCGGACACGCCTCACCCGCCGAGCAGGAAGTCGAGGTGCAGCGCGTCGAAGTTCTTGGCGTCCTCGTACTGCGGCCAGTGCCCGCAGTCGGGCATGACCTCGAAGCGCGCGCCGGGAATCATCGAGGCGATGCGCCTGCCCTCGGTGACGTCGGCGGTCGGGTCGTCACTGGTCCACAGCACCAGCGTGGGCGCGGTGATGCGCCCGTAGTCTTCCGGCCCCAACAGGTTTCGCGCCCGGATGACCGGATCCTGCAGCGCCATGATGTCGCGCATGGCGTCGACGAAGCCGGGCTGCCGGTAGATGCGCTGGCGGCTGGCGACGATGTCGTCGTAGTCCTTGCTCTTGTCCGCCATCAGCCATTTGATCCTGGCCTGCACCGTTTCCCAGGTGGGGTCGGAGACCGCGGCCATCGACAGCGTGATGATGCGCTTCATGACCTCCGGGTCGGCCTGCGAGCCGCCCGCGGTGTTCAGCACCAGGCGTTCGATGCGATCGGGGTGGTCGATCGCGGCGCGCGCGGCAACCCAGCCGCCCAGCGACTCGCCGCTCAGCGCGACCCGCTGTGCCCCGACGGTGTCGAAGAAGCGGACGAGATGATCGACGTAGTGCGGGATTTCGAGCGGATGGCCGGGCTTGTCGGTGTACCCGTGCCCGAGCATGTCGATCGACCAGGTGGAGAAATGCTCGGCGTGCGAGGCCAGATTGCGGATGTAGGCCTCCGCGTGCCCGCCCGACCCGTGCAGCAGGACCAGCGCGGGTCTTTCGGTGTCTCCCGCGTGTAGATACCGGGTGCGCACGCCCCCGACGTCGATGTATCCCTGCGAGAACGCGACACCTTGGAGGTCACTCCAGATGCTCTCGTAATCCGCCACTCTCAACCCTCCGTCTTCCCTACCCGATCGCCTGTTCCGCACTCGCCCGTCAGGATTCCGCCGACGCGCCGGTCGCCGCCGCGTGTCCCGCGCGGTAACCGAAAACCATTCCGGGGCCGATGGTTCCGCCCGCGCCGCCGTAAGCCCGGCCCGTCACGCCCGCCATCGCGTTGCCGACCGCGAACAGTCCGGGGATGACCGAACCGTCCACGTGCAGCACCCGCGCGTCGCGGTCGGTGCGCGGGCCGCCCTTGGTGCCCATCGCGCCGACGGTCACCGGAACCGCGTAGTAGGGGGCGGTGTCCAGCGGGCCGAGGGTGCGACCGGCGACGGTGGCGGCCGACTGGTCGCCCCAGTAGCCGTCGTAGGCGCTGGCGCCGCGGCCGAACGCCGGGTCGACCTCGGCGGCCACGTCGCGGTTCCAGGCGGCCACGGTGGCGGCGAGCCCGTCGGGGTCGATGCCGGTCTTGGCGCCGAGTTCGGCGAGATCGGCGGATTCGCAGAACCATTCGGGTACCGCCTCGCCGGGCGCGATGCCGAGGAAACCGTAGCGGCGCAGATGTTCGGCGTCGAAGACGATCCAGCCCGGATCGTTGACGTAGCCGCTCTTGGGGTCGAGGTAGTGGAAGGCGCCCGCCATCGAGTTGTATTCGCCCGCCTCGTTCGCGAAGCGGCGCCCGGCGCGGTTGACCATGATGCTGCGCGGGCGGGTGCGCTCGAGCCGGACGCTGCGGCTGCGCGGGTGGCCGTCGATGGTGTCGCCGGGGATGCGCACGATCGGCACCCACCACGCCTCGCTCATGGTGCCGAGCGCCGCGCCGTGCGCCATCGCCATGCGCAGGCCGTCACCGGTGTTGTTGGGCGGGGAGACCGGGCCGTGCATCGGGCCGCGCAGGTAGGCGCGGACCAGGTCGGCGTCCCATTCGAAGCCGCCGGTGGCCAGCACGACGCCGCGCCGGGCGCGGATGCGCGATTCGCCCGCCGCGGTGACGATCCTGACGCCGACGACGGCGCCGTCCTCGGCGATCAGCTCGACGGCCCGCGCGCCCGTGGTCGGCACGACGCCCGCCTTAAGGACGCCTTCGAGCAGGCCCGCGATGAGCGCGGTGCCCGCGACGCACAGGTCGGCGGAGTCGTCGCCGATCTCGGCGTGCAGCCGCGCCCTGGTCTCGGCGTCGAAGCCGACATTGCTCCAGTCGGCGGGAAAGGCGGTGATGCGCTGCCCCCACGCGCCGATGCGGCTCAGGTCGAACGGGGCCGGGCTCAGCGAGCGGCCGCCCTGCGGCTGGCCGCCGGGGAGTTCGGGTTTGTAGTCGGGGAAGCCCTCGGCGATGTCGAAGCGCACGCCGCTGTTCTTCTCGACGAAGTCGACCATGCTCGCACCGGTGCGCACGAAGGTGTCGACCAGGGCCTCGTCCATCGAGCCGAAGGACTGGGCGCGCAGGTAGTCCATGGCGTCGGTGACGCTGAGCGGGCCGACCGGGGACCGGTCGTGCGCCGGGATCCAGGCGATGCCGCCGGAGACCGCGCTGGTGCCGCCGACGGTGGCAGCCTTCTCGAAGACCGCGACCTGAGCGCCCGCGAGCGCGGCGGTCAGCGCGGCGGTGAGTCCGGCCGCGCCGCTGCCGAGCACCGCGACGTCGACTTCGGCATTCCAGGTCCCGGTGGGCAGATCCTGCGGAGAAGGCACAGCGATTCCTTTCGGCGGCACGGGTCGTGGCGGGGTGGCGACAGGCGGTCGCGCACTCGCTCCGTGGCGGGGCGAGTGCGCGGGCCCGGACGGGCACGCCCCGGATCGGCGCGAAGAAGCGACCTCAGGG
>NZ_JADMLG010000021.1:20967-112307 GCF_015674855.1 Nocardia bovistercoris
TTTGTCGGTCGGGGGGGGGGGGGGGGGGGGGGGGGGCGCGGGGGGGCCGCCCCGGGGGGGGGGGGGGGGGGGGCCGCCCGGGCCCGGACTGTCACGCACCGGATCGACTCGACGAAGCGAACTCTGGTTCTCGGTCCGGAGCTGCGATGACAGCGCAATTCCGGCAACCACTTGAAACAGTCATTCGCTTCTATGAAGAATCCTATTCTCGCATGGAGGATGTCGCAATCCCCTGTCGGATCAGATGTTTCTGAACCTTGCCGCTCGGCGTGCGCGGATAGTCGTCGACCTCGGACAACCGCTCCGGCCACTTCTGGCGCGCCACGCCTGCGGCGGCGAAATGTTCGCGGATATCGGTCACCGACGGGAGCGCAGCGCCCGGCCGCACCCGTACCACCGCACCGACGACCTCGCCGAAACGCGCGTCGGGAACGGCGACGACCACGGCCTCCGCGATCGCGGGCAACTGGGCCAACACCTCCTCGACCTCGAGTGCGCTGATGTTCTCGCCGCCGCGGATGATCACGTCGGATTTGCGGTCGGTGATCGTCAGATGGCCGTCGGCGTGCAGCACTCCGATATCCCCGGTGCGATACCAACCGGTCGCGTCGAAGGCACGCTCGGTCAATTCCGGGTCGAGGTAGCCCAGGCACAGATCCGGGCCTCGGCTGAGGATCTCACCGTCCTCGGCGATGCGGATCTCGACGCCGGGCATCGGCCTGCCGTCGGTCTCCAGGCGTTCGAACTCCGGCGCCGAATACCGGGAGGCGGTGATCGACGGATGTTCGGTGCTGCCGTAGGCACGGAACGGGTGCAGGCCCATTCCCGCCAGCCTGCGGGTCACCGAGACCGGCACCGTCGAACCGCCGAGGCCGACGTACTTCACCCGCGACATGTGTTCGGGCGTGAATTCCGGATGGTCGAGCAGGCTGGTCACGAAGTAGGGCGGGCCGCCGCCGACGGAAAGGCCGTACTCGCGCATCAACGCCAGCGCCCGGCCCGGCTCCCAGACGTCGGTCAGGTGCACCGGTTTCCCGTGCAGCAGCGGGATGAGGAACGCCCCGACCATGCCGATGAAATGGCCGACCGGGGTCGCGGTCAGGTGCGCGCTGTCGTCGAGTTCGTTCTGCTCGGCGAGCTGCCTGGTCTCGCAGCCGAGGGTCTGATGGCTGTGCACGACGCCCTTGGCCGCGCTGGTGGTGCCCGAGGTGAAGGCGATCAGCGCCGGGGCGCCCGGATCGACCGGGAGCACGCCCGCGAGCGGTTCGGCCGCCGAGAGGTCGTCGAAATCATCGCCGACCACGCCGACGATCGGCACCTTCGCCCGCACGCCGGGATCGAAACTCATCCTCGGGAACGCCGCGGCGGTGACGAAGACCTTCGGCCGCGCCGACTCGATGATGTGGTCGAGTTCGCGGCGCCCGTAGAAGTGCACGATCGGCACCGTCACCGCGCCGAGCAGCGCCGAGGCATAGAAGGTCGCCGCCGCTTCCATCCAGTTGGGGAGTTGGAAGGCGATCACGTCGCCGGGGCCGACGCCGCGCGCCCGCAGCCCCGCGGCGAGCCTGCGCGCCGCGTCCTCGACCTCGCCGAAGGTGCCGTGCCACGGCCGGATCTCGGAGTGCACGTGGAATTCGACGGCGCGGGCGCGCGCGAGGTGCTCGGTGAGCAGCTCACCGAGCGACTCCCGGCGCCACCAGCCCTCGGCCTCGTATCGGACTCTCAGGTCTTCGGGGATCACTCGCATTCGACCGCCGCTCCGGTACCGGCGCGCACCGGTCGCGCGCCTGGGATATCGCGATCGCCCCGGCGCCGCGCGGCTCGTCGTCCGCACTCGGCGGTCGGGAATCACGACGTGTTGAAAATAGCATTCTCATCAGTTGCGAACGTCAATCTTCAAAATTGAGTAGCGGCACCTCGCGGACCGAGGGTCCCTTCGAGCGAAGGCCATAAGTCACCTCTCGATCGCCGCTGGTCAAGCAAACCTTGCAGGTCGACGCGGAGGTAGAGTAACGTTCTCACTAGACGCAAGGAGGATTCTTGCGGCGTGTGAAGGTCGCGGTGACCATGAGCACCGGGAGTACCGAGCACCGGGAGTGCCCAGCCCGGACGGCATGACTTCCGAGGGGTGTCGGGCCGGACGCCCCGATCACCACCTACTCGAAGGGATGCCGACAGTGAAGGTCAAGGTCGACTCCGAACGGTGTCAGGGACACACCCTCTGCGCGATCAACGCGCCACACGCGTTCGAACTCAGCGATATCGACGGACACGCCACGCCCGCGTTCGACAGTGTGCCCGCCGACCAGCAGGAGCAGGTGCGCGAAGCGGTGCGCTCGTGCCCGGAGCGCGCCATCTCGCTGTCCTGACCCTCGCGGGGTGAGTGGAACAGCCCCCGCGCGCCCCCGACCACGGTGCGTCGGCCTCCCACCGGCGCCGCAGGCATGACCACGCGTTCGCGCGCTCACCGGAGATAACGAATGAGACTGCTTCCCGACGGCACGAGCACACCGATCATCGACGCCAGTGTGCACATCTTCTTCACCTCGAACCGCGATATGCGCGGGTTCCTGCGCGAACCGTTCAAGAGCCGAGGCGTCCCCGATGCCGAGATGGACTGGTACGGCGCGCCCGGCGGTGAGTACGCGAAGGGAACGCGCGGCGCCGAACGCGGATATCCGGGCTCCGACCCGAGTTTCGTCGGCGAGCAACTGTTCGGCGCACGCGGCGTCGACGTGGCGATCCTGCATCCCATGACCCGAGGCATCCTGCCCGACCGGCACCTCACCACCGCCGTGCTCGCCGCGCACAACGAGATGATGGTCACCCGGTGGCTCGAATCCGGCGAATACTCCTCGCGTTTCCGCGGCACCATCCGGGTCAATCCCGAGGACATCCCCGGCGCGATCCGCGAGATCCAGAAGTGGGGCGACCATCCCGGCGTCGTGCAGCTCGGCATCCCGCTGCAATCGCGCGAACTGTACGGCAAGCCGCAGTTCTGGCCGCTGTGGGAAGCCGCCGTCGAAGCCGGACTTCCGGTAGCCGCCCATATCGAGACCGGTGAGAGCATCGCGTTCCCGCCGA
The DNA here is from genome assembly GCF_015674855.1 of Nocardia bovistercoris. Lineage (GTDB taxonomy): Bacteria > Actinomycetota > Actinomycetes > Mycobacteriales > Mycobacteriaceae > Nocardia > Nocardia bovistercoris. Next base: position 24,052 of record NZ_JADMLG010000021.1, read on the forward strand.
CGCCGTCCGGGCACACCAGGACCTACGAGCAGTACCTGGGCTTCATGTCGCTCAACTACATCTACCACCTGATGAACATGATCGCCGAAGGCGTGTTCGAGCGGCTGCCCGAGCTGAAGTTCGTCTGGGCCGACGGCGGCGCCGACCTGCTCACCCCGTTCACCTGGCGCATGGATACCTTCGGGCGCCCGCACCTCGAACAGACCCCGTGGGCGCCGCGGATGCCGAGTGACTACCTGCCCGGCCACGTGTACTTCGTCCAAGGCAGCCTGGACGGCCCCGGCGACTCCGAATTCGCCTCCGAGTGGCTCGATTTCACCGGCAAGGACGACATGGTGATGTTCGGGTCGAGCTATCCGCACTGGCATGCGGGCGATATCGACGCGCTGCCAACCACGCTCACCGCCGCACAGCGCGAAAAGCTCTGCTGGCGCAACGCTTCCGAACTCTACGGGATCGACATCCCGGCCGAGCTGGTCACCGAGTAGTCGCGAACAAGGAGACGATCATGACGCTGGCACACGAGCAGCACCGCACCCCCGCGCCCGAGACCATCGCGGTCCGTGTCGTCGACTCCGACGTGCACCCGGTGCCGCGGCGGCGCGAGCTGGTGGAATACATCCCCGAGCCGTATCGCAGCAAGCACTTCCTTTCGCACCGCGTCGGCGAGACCATCATCTACGACGCGCCCGACTACGCGCACTCCTATGCGATGCGGGTCGACACCTTCCCCGCCGACGGCGAATTCCCCGGCAGCGACCCGGATCTGGCATTCCGCCAGTTGATCGTGGAAGCGGGCTCCGACATCGCGATCCTGGAGCCGACGGTCAAGGCGACCCGCCTGCCCGAGGCGACCCAGGCGCTGGCCACCGGCATCAACCACTGGCTGGCCAACCACTGGCTGGACTCGAAGAACAACTGGCATCAGCGCTGGCGCGGCTCGATCTGCGCGGCCATCGACGACCCGGCGAACGCGGTACGCGAGATCGAGCACTGGGCCGGGCACCCGTACATGTCCCAGATCCTCATCAAGGCCGAACCCCGACCCGCCTGGGGCGACCCGAGATACGATCCGATCTGGGCCACCGCCGTCAAACACGACCTGGTGGTGAGCTGCCACCTCGGACGCGGCGCCTACGAGACCATGCCCATGCCGCCGGTCGGATTCCCCAGCTACAACCACGATTTCATGGTCACCTACTCGCTGCTGGCGGCGAACCAGATCATGAGCCTGATCTTCGACGGCGTGTTCGACCGGTTCCCGTCGCTGCGGATCGTGTTCGTGGAGCACGCCTTCAGCTGGATTCTGCCGCTGATGTGGCGCATGGACGCGATCTATGCCGCGCGCAAATCCCATGTGAGCATCGGCCGCAAGCCATCGGAGTACGTGAAGGAGCACATCCGCTTCACCACCCAGCCGCTGGACTACCCGGAGGACAAGACCGAACTCACCCGGGCGTTCGAATGGATGGAGGCGGACAAGATCCTGCTGTACTCCTCGGACTACCCGCACTGGACCTTCGACGATCCGCGCTGGCTGGTCAAGCATCTGCCGCCCGCCGCGCGCGACCGGGTCATGTACAAGAACGGCATCGAGACATACCACCTGCCCGAATTCGTCCCCGCCATCGAGGGGCAGAGGCGGGTTCTCTGATGACGACCTCGGAATCAGCGAACCCCGAACCATCGCCCGCCGAGCGTCCGCGCCTGGCCCAAGGCCGCGAGCACGTCGTGGCGACCGTGGACGAGATTCCGCCGGGCTCCTCGAAAGTGGTGCCGATCGGCAGGCACGGCGTCGGCGTCTACAACGTGAACGGCACCTTCTACGCCATCGCGAACTACTGTCCGCACGAGGGCGGTCCGCTGTGTGCGGGCCGGGCGCGCGGGCGCACCGTCGTGGACGAATCCGTGCCGGGCGACGCGGTCATGGTGCGGGACAAGGAATTCATCTACTGCCCGTGGCACCAGTGGGGTTTCGAGCTCGCGACGGGCACGACCGCGGTGAAACCGGAGTGGAGTATCCGCACCTACCCGGTGCGCGTCGTCGGCGACGATGTCGTCGTCATGGCTTGAGAGGAGTCGGTTCATGCCCTCGGTGGAGGTCAACGGCGGCAATGTCGTCTACGAGATCCTCGGTGACTCCGGCGATCTCGTGGTGATGACGCCGGGCGGGCGCTTCGGCATGGACGTGCCGGGGCTGCGGCCGCTGGCCGATGCCGTCGCCGCGGGCGGCTACCGGGTCCTGTTGTGGGACAGGCCCAATTGCGGCGCCAGCGACGTGCAGTTCTACGGACAGACCGAATCCCATATGCGCGCCGAGACGCTGCACGGCCTGCTGACCGCGCTCGACCTCGGACCCTGTGTGCTCGCGGGCGGTTCCGGCGGCGCGCGCGACTCCATGCTCACCGCGATGCTGTACCCGGAACTGGTCACCAAACTGGTGCTGTGGAATATCGTCGGCGGCGTCTACGGCATGTTCAACCTCGGCTCCTACTACGTGCTGCCCAGTTTGCAGGCCGTGCGCGCGGGCGGGCCCGCGATGCTGCCACGGCTGCGCGAATGGCGCGAGCGCATCGCGGCCAATCCGGACAACGAGGCGCGCCTGCTCGGGCTCGACCGCGAACAGTTCGTGAAACTGTCGCTGCGCTGGCTCAACGCCTACGTGCCTCGGCCCGGTCAGACCATTCCCGGCGTCGAGGACGAGATGTTCGAGCGGATCCAGGTGCCGACCTTGATCATTCGCGGCGGCGCGAAGGATCTCGATCACCCCAAACGGGTTTCGCTCGAGGTCGGCTGCCTGATCGAGGGCTCGCAGGTGGTGGATCCGCCGTGGCCCGAGGACGCGTGGGAACAGGCCATGGAGGACCGCGCGACCGGAAAGATCGACCGCTACAACCTGTTCGACACCTGGGTGCTCGCGGCTCCGACGATCCTGAAGTTCCTGGACGGGTGATGACCGGGCGTTCACCGGGTCAGGATCTGCACCTCACAGTTGAGCGAGGCCTCGAGCGCGGTGTGTATGCGGCTCTCCGGCACCCGCTCGAGATCGGCCTCGCGCACCGTCACGACCACCACGTCGAAGCCGTCGGCGTCGACCGAGCGGGTGATGTCACCCGCGAGGCCGAAACCGGCGAGCACACCGTGGGCGTCGTCATCGGTGCCGCGGCTGATGAAGGTCACCGCGCCCGCCGCCGGTTCCGTGCCGAAGGCCAGCGCGCACAACTCGGTCAACACGCGGAGCGCGGTCTCTGGATCGTCGGTGCCGACGAGCAGTTGGATCTCCCGCTTGCCCGCGGCGGCGCCCGCCTGCGCGACGCGTTCGGCCAGACCGGCGTCGTGCACCTCGGCCGCTTCGGTAGCCGCGGCTTCGCGCAGCGCGGCCAGTCCGTCGGCCAGCCGTGCGGCGGACAGCCCGCGCGCCGGGTCGACATCGATGCGTACTACCGCGGTCCTCATGGCGGCAAGCCTAACCGCAGTCGCCGATCACGATGCGGCGGAGTCGAATTCCACCCGAAAGGGGTTGTCATGCAAGGAACCTTCGAACCGGTCGGGACCGTGGTCGCGACCCCGGTCCCCGGCTGCACGCCGCGTTTGCTGCACGACAGCACAGGGGTCGAGGACATCGCCGCCTACACCGCGGGCGGCGGCTACGGCGCGCTCGGATCGGTGCCGGATCTCCTCGCCGAGGTCAGCGCGAGCGGCCTGCTCGGACGCGGCGGCGCGGGCTTCCCGATCTCGGTGAAACTGTCCGGGGTGCGGGCGACGCACCTGCGCGGGCGCGAGACCGTGGTGGTCGCCAACGGCGAAGAGGGCGAACCGGCCTCGGTCAAGGACAAGTGGCTGATGCGCCGCCGCCCGCACCTGATCCTGGACGGACTGCGCCTGGCGGCCGCCGCGGTCGGCGCGCGCCGGGCCTTCGTCTACCTGTCCGACGCCGAATCCGAGCGCGCTGTCGACCGGGCGCTGACCGAGCTCGACGCGGCCGGGCACACCGACGTGGTGATCGAACGGGTCACGGTGACACCGGGTTACGTGGCAGGTGAGGAGACCGCCGCGATCCGGGCGATCAACGGCGGACCCGCCAAACCCTCCGACAAGCCGCCGCGCCCGTTCGAGGAGGGCGTGGACGGCGTCCCGACGGTGGTCAGCAATGTCGAGACGCTGGCCCATCTGCCTTTCATCGCGCGCCACGGCGGCGCGGCCTTCCGCTCGGCGGGCACCGCAGGCTCCCCCGGCACCTTCCTGGCCACCGTGACCGGCGCGGGTCGCCCGCCCGCGCTGTACGAACTGCCGCACGGAACGAAGGTCACCGACCTGCTCGCCGTGCACGGCGTCGACCCGGCTCGGGTGCGCGGCGCGCTGGTCGGCGGCTATTTCTCGGGTCTGGTCGACACCGCGATACTCGGCGCGACGCTGGATCACGAATCGCTGCGCGGCATCGGCGGCGCGCTCGGCTGCGGCGCGCTGGCGTTGCTCACCGACGAATGCCCGGTGGCCACGGCCGCGTCCGTGCTCGCCTACTTCGACCGGGAGAACGCGGGCCAGTGCGGTTCGTGCTTCAACGGCACCGCCGCCATGGCCGCCGCCGCGGGCGCGCTCTACCACCAGGTCGCCGACGCCGAGGATCTGGCGCGACTGCGGCGCTGGTCGGTGGTGCTGCGCGGGCGCGGCGCCTGCGGAACCCTCGACGCCGCGACCAATGCCGCCGCGAGTCTGCTCGCCCGTTTCGCCCCCGAGGTGGACGCGCACCTGAGCCGGTCCTGCGCGGCGTGCGCGCAGGCGGCCCCGCTCCCGATCCGTCCGTTCGCCGTGGAAAACGGAGTGCTCTCATGAAGATTCGGCTCGATCGCACGATGTGCGACGGATTCGGCATCTGCGCCAAGCACGCGCCCGCGCACTTCCCGCTCGACGACTGGGGTTACGCCTCGCTCGAAGGCGACGGCGTGATCGCGCCCGAGGACCGCGACGGGGTGCTGCGCGCACTGCTGGACTGCCCGGTGCACGCGATCATCGCCATGCGCGAACCCGAGAACGCGACCCCGACGGAACCGGCGGCAGTGTCCACTGCACAATCGGAGCCCACTGCACAATCGGAGCCTATTGCACAATCGGAGGCGGACACCGCGACGCCCGAGTCCGCCACGGCCGGGCATCCGGCTGCCGACGCGGCGGCGCAGCCCTCCGCCGCGACGGTGCGGGCGCGGGCGGAACAGCCGACCCGATGACCCGCACCGCGACCAACCCGCCGCGACCGGGCGCCCGCCCGCCGCACACCGTCACGAAGGGGACGATATGAAGGTCGAGGTCGATCTCAAGATCTGTGAGGCCAACGCGATCTGCATGGGCATCCTGCCCGAGGTCTTCGATCTGGACGACGACGATCGGCTGCACATCCTGAACCCGGATGTGACCGCCGACAACGAGTCAGCCGTGCGCGACGCGGTCGCGCAGTGCCCGCGCGCCGCGCTGACGATCACCGAATGACAGACGAGGGGGCGGGCGGATAATCCCGCCCGCCCCCTCGCGTTTCGTCCGCGCGCCGCTCAGCCGCGCGGCAGTCCGAGCACGCGCTCGGCGACGATATTGCGCTGGATCTCCGAGGTGCCGCCCGCGATCGTGCCCGCGAAACTGCGGAGATAGCGTTCGAACCAGCCTGCCGCCGAGTTCTCCAGGCTGAACGCGCTGTGGCGGGCCGTGGTGTCGGGATGCGAGAGTCCCGCGATGCCCGCCGCCGCCAAGGCGTGCTCCGAAGCCCGTTGCACCGCTTCGGAACCCAGCAGTTTCAGCACCGAGAGGCCAGCCCCGTCGTCCTCGCCGCGCGCCGCCTTCGCCAGCGCGCGCGAGCCGAGCAGATGCAGTGCCTGCGCATCGATGGCCAGCGTCGCGTAGCGATCGTCCTCGAGCGGCGTCGCGGGCTCGAAATCCTCGAGCAGTCCGTCCAGGCGCTGGGCGAAACTCATCCACAGCAGGTTGCGCTCGTGCCCGAGCGACCCGTTGGCGACCCGCCAGCCCTTGTGGAGTTCGCCGACCAGGTTCTCGGCGGGCACCCGCACCTCGGACAGGAAGACCTCGTTGAAGTCCAGCTCGTCCGGATCGGTGATGGCGGCGAACGGGCGGCGTTCCACACCGGGCAGGTCGGTGGGGATCAGCAGCGCCGAGATGCCCTTGTGCTTGGGCGCGTCGGGATCGGTGCGCACGAAGGCGAGCAGCACGTCGGCGTCGTGCGCGCCCGACGTCCACACCTTCTGGCCGGTGACCACGAAATGGTCGCCGTCGCGCACCGCCTTGGTGCGCAGCCCGGCCAGATCCGATCCGGCGCTCGGCTCGCTCATGCCGAGCGCGGCGGTGAGCTCGCCGCGCAGGATCGGCACCGCCCAGCGGCGCTGCTGTTCGGGGGTGCCGAAGGTGATCAGCGAGGCCGCGATGATGCCGACGCCCTGCGGGTTGAAGTTCTCGTAGACGCCGCGGCGCGCCAGTTCCTCGCGGTGCACGTACTGCTGCAGGATTCCGGCGTTGCGCCCGCCGAACTCGGGCGGGTTACCCGGTACCAGCCAGCCGTGGTCGAACTGCACCTGCTGCCAGCGCCGCGCCCAGTCGGGGACGTGCGAGGTCGAGGTCGGCCGTTCGCCCGCCGCGCTCTCCGGCGGCAGGTGCTCATCGAGGAAGGCGACGAACTCGGCGCGGAAATCCTCCACGTCGCGGTCAAATTCGAGCTGCACGGTACTCCTTCGCGATCGTCGCGCGGTGTTCGTCGCCACCGCCGAGCAGCAGGTCGGCGGCCTTGGCGCGCTTGAGGGCGAACTGCAGGTCGTTCTCCCAGGTGTAGCCCATCGCGCCGAACAGTTGCAGGCCGTGGCGGAAGACCATGGCCTGGCATTCGCTCGCGGCCGCCTTGGCCATGACCGCGGCCAGATGCCCGCGCGGGTCGGCGGCGGAGATGGTCAGCGCGGCCCAGTAGGTGAGGGCGCGGGCGCGTTCGACGGCCACGTGCATATCGGCGGCCTTGTGCGCGACCGCCTGGAAGGAGCCGATCGGCACGCCGAACTGCTGCCGTCCGCTGACGTGCTCGACGACCAGGTCGAGCACCCGCTGGCTCGCGCCGACCACGGTGGCGGCGAGTCCGGTCAGGGCGACCGCGCGGGCGTCGCGCACATTGCTGTCGACCCGGTCACCGGCTTCGACGCGCACGTCCTCCAGGGTCACCCTGGCGATGTGCAGTACCGGGTCGAGCGCCGAGATGCGATGCGCTCGAACCCGATCGGCGGCGATCACGAAGACGCCCGCGCCGGTCACCACGGCGAGGTTCTCGGCACGGTCGCCGTCGAGGACCAGTGCGCTGCCCTCCAGGGTCCAGCCCGCGCCGACGCGCCGCGCCGAGATCCCCTCGTAGATCGCCGCGCCCGCGGCCTCCGGCGCGTCGCCGCCAGCCAGTGGCGCGAACTGCGTGGTGGTGGCGAGGAAGGGGGTGGGATCGGTGGCCCGGCCGAGCTCTTCCAGGACGATGGTCAGCTCGACGGCTTCGGCGCGCTCGGTGAGCGCGGTCCAGCCCTGCTGGAGGTAGGACTTCCACAGCGGCCTCGGGTCGGCCCCGCGGTCCACGACATCCCGGATCAGCGTCGGCGGGCAGTGCTTGGCGACCACGTCGCGCACGGTCTTCTGCCACAGTCGCTGATCGGAGTCGAATTCGAGCAACATCCGATCGTCCTCCCCGACGGCCGCCGGATCCCGGCTGCCGTCGTGCCATGAGAATGTGATTCTTATATTAGGATAGTATTGATTTCAGAAAATGGGATACTCCTGGACAGGAGAGGCAGAATGCTAATTCCATCTCGGTCGCGTGCCATGCCGTTCCGGTTCCGCGCCGGGCGGAACCCGGGTTCGGGTCGCTCGTGACCCGGGCCGACGGCGTGCGCAACGGCGCACACGAGGACCGCACCGGCGACGACGCGATGTGGCGCCAGCGCGCGGTCGAGCGATCGCTGCGCACCGCCAAGGTGCGCGCGGGTGTACGCGTGCAACGCTTCCTCGACGCGGCGCAGGCGATCATCACCGAGAAGGGCAGCACCGACTTCACCGTGCAAGAGGTCGTCGACCGCTCACGGCAGTCGCTGCGCAGCTTCTACCTGCAATTCGACGGCAAACACGCACTGCTGATGACGCTCTACGAGGACGCGCTCGGCAAGACCGTCGAGCAGATCCGCGCGGCATCGGGCAACGGCGCGGACCCGGTCGAACGGCTGCGGACCTCGGTGCAGCTGCTGTTCCAGCTGTGCCGACCCGACCCGCAGGCGCGCAGGCCGCTGTTCACCGAATTCGCGCCGCAACTGCTGAGTTCGCATCCGGTGGAAGTGCGGATGGCGCACGCCTCCCTGTTCGCGCTGTTCGACGATCTGGTCGCCGACGCCGCGGCCGCCGGCATGCTGCACGGCTCCATCGCGCCGCGCAGGCTCGCCGCCATGATCATCCACACCGTGATGTTCCTGTCCCAGGCTCCGAGCGTCGAGGCGCTGCCGACCACCGCCGAAGAGGTCTGGGAGTTCTGCGCGCGCGGCATCGCGATCGACCGCCCCGCCGCGGCGGGCGCCGAGCACTCCCGCGACGAGCACTGAGGCTCGCGCGTCACCCGAATACCACCCCAGGAGAGCGACGATGGCGTACGTCATCACCCAGAACTGCTGCAAAGACGCCAGTTGCATAGCCGCCTGCCCCGTCGACTGCATCCGCCCGGCCGAGGACGACGGCACGACGGCGGGCACGCAGATGCTGTTCATCGACCCGGAGACCTGCATCGACTGCGGCGCCTGCGCCGAGGAATGCCCCGTCGACGCGATCTACTCCGAGTACGACCTGCCTCCCGAGATGGCTCGCTTCGCCGAGATCAACGCCGCCTACTTCCGGCACCACCCGCTCGAGCCCGGCCTGCTCGCGCCGCTGTCGGCGCCCGCGTCGCTGCCGCGCGGCGCGCTGCGGGTCGCCGTGGTCGGCGCGGGGCCCGCGGCCTGCTACGCGGCCGCCGGACTGCTCGAGATCGGCGGCGTCGAAGTCGATGTGTTCGAACGGCTGCCGACCCCCTACGGTCTGATCCGCGCGGGCGTCGCCCCCGATCACCAGCGCACCAAGTCGGTGGTGCGGATCTTCGACCAGGCCTTCGCCGACAGCCGCTTCGGCTGCCACCTGAACGTGGAGATCGGCCGCGACCTGACCCACGCCGACCTGTTCGCCCACCACCACGCGGTGATCTACGCCGTTGGCGCGTCCGCGAGCCGCGACCTCGACATCCCCGGCGAGCAACTGCCCGGCCATCACGCCGCCGCCGATTTCGTCGGCTGGTACAACGGGCACCCCGACCACGTCGGCCACGTCTTCGACCTGTCCGGCGAGCGCGCGGTGATCGTCGGCAACGGCAATGTCGCCCTCGACGTGGCCAGGGTGCTGCTCATGGATCGCGACGCGCTGCTGGCCACCGATATCGCCGACCACGCGCTGGAGGCGTTGGCGCAGAGCAGGATCGAGGAGGTCGTCGTCCTCGGCAGGCGGGGGCCGCGCGAGGCCGCGTGCTCACTCGGCGAATTCCACGCCCTCGGTCACCTGCCCGGCATCGATGTGATCATCGACGGCGGCGACCTGGAACCGAACGCCGACGACGATGTCGAGACCACGCTCAAGCTGGAGCTGGCGCGCGAATTCGCGGAGCGTCCGCACACGCCGGGCAACAAGCGCATCGTGTTCCGCTTCCTCAGCTCGCCGACCGAGATCGTCGGCACGGAGCGCACCGAGGGGCTGCGGGTGGTCCGCAACTCCCCCGACGGCGAGTCCGAGGTCATCGAGACCTCGCTGGTGCTGCGTTCCATCGGGTACAAGGGCCGGTCGGTGGACGGACTGCCCTACGACGCGGCCTCCGGCACCGTGCCGCACGCGCACGGACGCGTGGTCGACGGCTCCGGCGCGCCGCTGCCAGGGGTGTACGTGACCGGCTGGATCAAGCGCGGGCCGCGCGGTGTGATCGGCACCAACCGGGCCTGCGCCGCCGAGACGGTGGCCTCGCTGCTCGAGGACTTCCGCGCGGGCACGCTGGATCGGGCGATCCCGGATCGGGCGGCGTTCGAGGAGCAGATGGCCGCGCGCGGTTCGGACGCGGTCGACTGGAAGGGCTGGCGGGCCATCGATGCCATGGAGAAACAACGCGGCACCGCGGCGTCACGCCCGCGCGTGAAGTTCGTCTCGGTCGAGGAGATGGTGGCGACGGCTCGCCGGTGACGTTCTTACAGAACGTCATTATTACAATCCGAGAACTTGATTTCCGCTGGTGGTAGGATCATATCCACGACCCTGAGCCGGGTCGGGGAACACACCGGAGTGAACCGATGGCGCAGCTTTCCACCACATCGATCAGGGGCGGCGGTCATACGACACCGCCCCCGATTCCTCGCGCCGCGCCACCGCGGAACCTCCCTGGCCCGATCACGGCGCTAGCGGGCGCACGCCTGCGAGGGGGCGGGCGGTGACCTCGGTGGAAAGCAGATTCACACCCGACCCGCACACCCCCGACCCGTTCGCCGAACCGGAGACCTACTTCCCCTCCGCCGAACTGCTCGCCGCCATCAGCGGCCACGCCGCCCCCACCCACCCCATCGTCCGCTGGTGCGTGGACCTGGTCGACCTACACCGCGATGGCGCCTGCGAAATCGCCGCCCGCCGCCGCTCCGAAATCATCCACGACATCGACATGTGGACCAATCACCATGTCCCCCAACACCTCAACGGCTCCCGCCTGCACACCGAATCCATCGGCGCGGTGATCGACAAGATCGCCAGAGCCTACACCCGCTTCCAAACCGCCATCACCCAGCACGCCCCCGGCGACCCCCGCGTCCACGGCGCCTGGCACTGCGTAGCCGAACTCGTCGTCGCCTACAAGGATCTCGCCGCCGAAGTAGTCCGCGGCCAACGCCGCCTACCCGACCGCTCCCCGGACTGAACCGCGAGCGACCGGGTCCTGCGGGCCGCCCGCGGCAAGTCCACCGTCGAGCGACATTCCCATCGGTCCGACCCCCGGACTCGACTGGCGTCTTCGCACGCCGCTACCGAAAGCCCGTCCCACCGAGGACATTCGCCGAGTGCGCACACCGCGACTGTGTCGCCGCCACTTCGCAGTGGCGGCGGCCGGATCTCAGTGCGGCATCATCGAGGTCCACGGGCGATTGGACGAGGGTGTCACGAGATCGCCTTGCTGGTATAGCTTTCCGTCCGAACCCAGGTAGTTTCCGGTGCGGGGATCGTAGTTCGCGGCGCCGAAGGAGGCGGGGGTCGCGGTGCCCGGTGACGAGCCGCCGGTGCTCGCACTGGGAACGGGGCGCGCGTCGGGGGGTACGCCTTGGCTTTCCAGGCCGGGATCGCGCGGGTATGGGCCGATCAGTGGCTGGTCGGTGGCTACCGGTTCGAACTGCTTGTCGCTGTTGCATTCCTCGGCGGTGGCGGCGCGCTTGCCCGGCACCGCCGCGCAGGGGATGTTGCGGGCGCCGCGGACCGCGATTCCGGAGTCCTGCGGGAGTTTGCAGTAGAGGCCGTCGGGGGTGTCGATGGTTGTGGTGTCCTCGGGGGAACGCCAGGCGGTGGGCGGGAGGAAGCCGACGGTGCAGGCGGGCGGGTCGGAGATGCCGCCGAAGCGGAAGGTGCCGAGGCCGAGACCGGAGGCGTTGCGGTTGGGCTGGACCGCCTGGATCATCGAGATCGAGGGCGGCAGAAGCACGAGGGTCTGTTCCAGGCCCGCGTTGTAGGTCACCGCGAGCTGCCCGATGCTCGACAGGTTCGCCAGCAGCACCGGCAGGGTCAGTTCGACGGACTCGAACAGCTTCCTGGCCTCCCCCGCGAAACCGGGACCGGTCTGTAGCAATGTCCTGACCTGCGGGTCGTCGGTGACGAGTTGGCCGGTGACGCCGGCGAGGCTGCGCGTCCAGATCTGGATCGCGTCCAGCGACTCGGCCTGCGAGCCGAGCAGCGGTTCGGCGTCGCGCACCAGGCCCGCGGTTTCGCCGGAGACCTCGTCGAGCCGCGCGGACAGCGTTTCGGCGGAGGTGAGCAGCGAATTCATCTCGTAGCCCGCGCCGTTCACGCTCTTGAACAGTTCGTCGAGCAGGGCGTGCAGTTTCTCCGTGGGAATGGTGCCGACCAGCGCGCTGAGCCGATCCAGCATGGGGCCGACGGCCTGCGGGATCTTGGTGTCGGTCATGTCGATCACCGACCCGTCGTGCAGGTACGGTCCGCCGTCGACGCGCGGACGCAGGTCGACGTACTGTTCACCGACCGCGGACACGCTGCGCACCTGCGCCTCGAGGTCGACGGGGATGTCGTGGGAGCCGTCGATCGCCAGGGTCGCCCGCACGCCGTCGCGGGTCAGCCCCACCGCGGTGACCTTGCCGATCTCGACGCCGCGATAGGTGACGTTGCCGAACCGGTACAGTCCGCCGCTGGCGGGCAGGTCGACGTAGACGGTCATGGTGCCAACGCCGACCAGGGTCGGCAGCCGCATGTAGACCGTCGCCATCACGATCATGCCGATCACCGACAGGATCGAGAAGGTGACGAGCTGGAATTTCACGAACCGTGAGAGCAACATCAGCGTCCTCCCTGCGGCGCCGGGGCGGGCTCGATGCCGACGCCGAGCGGATTCCTGGTCTGCGTGGCGTAACCGGGGTCGCCGATCGCGGCCTGCACGACGGCGGTCGGGTCACCCCACGGCGTACCGAGCAACAGTTCCTTGCGCAGGCGCGGCACGGTCAGGTCGACGGTCGCGTGCAGGTTGATGTAGTCGCCGCGCACCGCGCGGTCGATCGTCTTCTGGCCGTACGGGTAGACGGTCGCGTACGCCAGCGCCGCGTTCAGTTTCGGCCCCACGTCGGCGATCGCTTTCAGGGTCGGTTCCAGATTGCTCAGGTTGGTCACCAGATCGGTGCGCACTTCGCGCACCACGCCGGTGGCGGTGTCGCTGAAGATTCGCAACCGGTCGAGGGCCGTGGTGAGGTTCTGGCGTTGCGACACCAGCACTTCCAGCGATTTCGGCAGTTCGTTCAGCGCGTCGGTGAGTACGTCGCGCTGCACGGCGAAGGTGGCCGCGAGACGTTCGAGATTGCGCATGGTCGCGACGATCTGGTCGCGCTGGTCGTCCAGGGTCCCCATGAAGGTGTCCAGGCGGGTGATGAGCGCCGAAACTTGTTCCTGGCGACCGTCGAAGGCGTCGCCGAGGTCGGCGATGATGTCGCCGATCTGGCCGAGTCCGCCGCCGTTGACCACGACCGACAGGGAGGCCAGGGTCTGCCCGGTGGACGGGAAGGTGGAGGACTTGTTCAGCGGAATCGTCGACCCCGAGGCGAGTTTGCCCGCGGGCGGCGTGCCGTCGGGGGTGTTCAGCGCCAGGTGGCTGGAACCGAGCAGGCTGGTCTGGCCGATGGTGGCTACCACGTTCGCGGGTACCTCGGCGTCGTGGCGCAGCGAAACCTCGACGGCGGCATGCCACCCCGATCGCTTGATCGCGCTCACGCTGCCGACCACGACGTCGTCCACCAGGACCGGTGAATTCGTCACCAGCGTACCGACATTGGCCATCTCGACGGTGATCACCGTGGCATCCGAACCCCGCCCCTGCGCACCGGGCAGCGGCAGCGATTCCACCCCGCTCCATGCGCAGCCCGAGGTGACGAGCAGGCCGACGCCGATCAGTGCGGCGCCGCAGCTCTTGACAAGTCGAATTATTCTGTCGCGCAAGGTCATCGCCTCCCGCCGGGGAACAGGATGTCGGTCAGGTTCGGCAGCGGCGCAGGCGGCGGCCCCTGGGTTTCGACCTCCTGCGGGATCAGATCCGGTTCGGTGTAGATGAGTTCGTCCGGCGTCGGTCCCGGCCCGATGATCGGGGTGAGCGGCACCGGCAGATAGTTGAAGCTGAGCAGCGGCAGCACCGGACCGAGGTAGCGGCGGCAGCGCTCCGCCGACTCGGCCGCCGTCCCGGTGCCGAGGCTGGCGATGGCCGAGCAGACGAACTGCACGGGATTGGAGAAGTTGTTCACCACGAAAACACCGGCCTCGGTACCCGTTTGCGGGGTGTAGATGTTGTAGAAGTTCGCCATGCTCGTCGGGAAGATGTGCAGCAGTTGCTCGAGATCCTTGCGGTTGTCCACCAGGTTCTGGGTCACGTTCACCAACCGCTGCACCTGCTCGCTCGCGCGGTCCCGGTTCGCCACCACGAAGCGCTGCACATCCTGCACGGCCACCGACAGATTGCTGAGCGCGGCATCCAGATCCGACCTGCTGTCGTTCAGCACGCCGGTCAGCGAGGCCAGGCGATTCTGGAACTGCACGATTTGCACATTGCTGTCGCGCAGCACCGTGACGAACTGCTGGAGGTTACGGATCGTGGCGGCGATGTCACCGCTGCCATCGGCGAGAATCCTTGCCATCGAGGACAATTGGCTCACGGTCTGGCGCAGCTTGTCGCCGTTGCCCGCCAACGCGTTCGCGGCGCTGTCGATGAAGCGGCCCATGGAACTCACCGCACCCGAACTGTCCGCGCCGAGGCCGTCGGGTCCGAGATCGGTGGACAGCCTGGTCAGCTGGGTCTTGATCTCGTCCCACTCCACCGGAACCGCGGTGCGCTCCAACGGAATCACCGCGCCGTCGGCCATGGTCGGACCGCTGCCGCGATAGGACGGGGTCAACTGCACATAGCGGGAGTCGACCAGGCTCTGCGCGATGATCACGGCCTTCGCGTCGGCCGGGATCGACACCGAGCGGTCCACGTGCATGACCATCTCGACGGTGGCGCCCTTGGGTTCGATATCGGCGATGGTGCCGACCTTCACGCCGGCGACGCGCACCTCGTCGCCCTTGTAAATGGCTGTGGCGGTCGCGAATACGGCACGGATGGTGTCGGGTCCGAAGACCAGCCGCCAGCCCGCGAAGGCGCCGACGAGCAGCACGGCGGCGACGGTGAGCACGCCCGCGGCGCGCAGGATCGATTGACGGGTCATCGCGGCGGCTCCGGGGTCGCGACCGTTGGCGCAGGGGGGAAGGCCAGGTCGATGATCGGCTGTACGAGGTCACCGGGCAGCAGGTTGGCGACGAAGGCGTTGTAGAAGGGGCCGTTGGACACCGCCTCGCCCTGGGTGAGCGCGACCTTGGCCAGACCGGGCAGCGCGGCGGCGATATTGTCGCGGTTCTTCTCCAGCATCGCGGCCACCGAATTCAAGCGGTCGAGCGTCGGCCCGAGTTCGGCCTCGTTGTCGGCGACCAGCCCCGAGAGTTGCTGGGCGACGGCCGCGGTGTTGGCGAGCAGGTCGACGATCGCCTGACGCCGTTCCGCGAGCACCTGCAGCAGCGAATTCCCGTTCAGTATCAGGGAATTGAGCTGCGTGCCGCGTTCGGCGAGTATCCGGGTGACATCCGAGGTCGCCCCGAGCAGTCCGCGCAGCGATTCGTCGCGGCTGTTGATGGTGCGCGAGAGCGCAGTCAGCCCGTCGAAGGCCGGGCCGAGTTGCGGGGCGATCTGATCAAGGGTCGAGGACAACAAGGTCAACGAGCTGTTGAGCGCCTGGGTGTCCATCTCGGTGACATTGGTGGTCAGCTCGCCCACCGCGTCGGTCAGCGAATACGGCGAGGACGTGCGCTCGACCGGGATCACGTCGAACGGGCGCAGCTTGTCGGGCCCGTCGGAGACCAGGGTCAGCATCCGCTTGCCGAGCAGCGATCCGGTCTTGATGTGGGCGCTGGTGCCGCCGCCGAGCACGATCGAGTCGTCGACGGCGAACACCACCCGCGCGTCGCCGTCTTCCAGCGACACCTTCGCGACGCGGCCGATCTTCACACCGGACAGCACGACGTCGTCGCCGACGGCGAGTCCGCCCGCCTCGGTGAAGACCGCCTCGTAGCGCACGGTGCTCAGCCAGGTGATGAACTTCTGTGATTGCAGCCCGATGAGGATGACGCTGACGATCAGGACGATGCCGATCACGCCGTGGCGGGCCAGGTGCGTTCCGCGGTACTGGAGCATGTTACGGGCTGCACCTTCCTGTCTTCTGCTCGATGGCGGGCAACTCGATCACCTCGCCGCTCGGGTCGTTGAGGCGCACCGAGAGCGCGCAGATGTAGTACTGGACGAAGTTGCCGTACGCGCCGGTGCGCACCAACTTGCGGAAGTTCTCCGGCGCGCGTTGCAGGGCCGCGTCCAGGGTGGCCTTGTCGTCGTCGATGAGCGGAGCGAGCCTGGACAGCTGCTCGATGGTGCCCGCCAGCGGCGGGCGCGCGGTGGTGAGCAGATCGGCGATGGTCGCGGTGCCGACGTCGAGCGAGTCGACGGCGGCGCCGATCGGGTCGCGTTCGCCCGCGAGTTCGGTCACCAGTTGTTCCAGGCGGCCGATGGTTTCGGAGAACTGCGCGCCGTCCTCGGACAGCGTGCGCATCACCGTGTTCAGGTGGTCGATCAGGTTCTGCACGACCTCGTTGTTGTTCGCCAGCGCCGAGGTGAACGAAGCGGTGCGGGCGAACAGCGAGTTGATGGTGCCCTGCTTGCCCTGCACGATCTCGAGCAACGACCAGGTCAGCGAGTTCACCTCGCGGGCGTTGAGCCCCTGGATCACCGGTTTGAGGCCGCCGAGCAGCAGATCCAGGTCGAGGGCGCTCGCGGTGCGCTCCAACGGGATTCGCGCGCCCTCGGGCAGGATGCCGCCGTCGCCCGCCTCGTCGGTGAGCTCCAGGTAGCGGTCGCCGACGAGGTTGAGATAGCGCACCGACACCTTGGTTCCTGTGGTCATCGCGACCGAGCGATCGGCGTCGAAATCCACCAGCACCCGGTGGTCGTCGCGCAGTTCGATCCCGCGCACCTTGCCGACCTGCACGCCCGCGATGCGCACGGTGTCACCCTTGCGCAGGCCGGACGAGTCCGCGAACACCGCGGAGTAGCCGACGGTGTCGCCGGTGCGGTACTGCCCGAACACCAGGATCAGGAATCCGGACAGCACGACCATGACCACCGCGAAGGCGCCGAATTTGAGCAGCGGGGTGTCGCGTGACTTCATCGCGTTCCTCCCGTGGCGGGCGCCGGTGCGCTCGCGGGCCCGAACAGGGCCTGCGGCAGGGTGTCGACGTTCAACTTCAAGCCGGGGGTGCTCTTCTCGAAAGGATTGGCGCCGGTGTCGGCGACCACGAACGGCGGTTTCTGCTCGTAGCCCACCGGCAGCATCGAGCACTGCGACCCGCCGCTCGCGGCCACCTTGGGCAGACTGTTCGGATAGGTGTAGGACTCGGTGCCCCAGAGGAATCCGGCCGAGAGGCCGAGTCCGGGCACATCGACGCCGGGTGAGGTCGACAGCCAGCCGAATCCGGCGAGCGAGCAGTGCAGCGCCTCGTGGTACTCGGCGGTCAGCGAGGTCGTCGGCACCAGCAGGTCCATGGTCCGCACCAGCGCCGGACCGTTGGCGTCGAGCACCCGATTACCGGTATCGGCCAGCCCGATCAACCCGACCAGCATGGCGTCGAGGTTCTTCTGTTCGTCCACGATGGTCCGGCTGATCCCGGCGGCATTGCCCGCGGTGACCACCAGATCGGGCGCGGCGTTCGCGTATGCCTCGGCCACCGGCGGCGCGAGCGCGAGATCGTTGCGCAGCGCGGGCAGCGTCGGCTCCAAAGTGGCCAGGAAGTGCTCGAGATTGCCGAGCGTCTGGCCCAGTTGCGCGCCGCGCCCGTTGGTGGCCGCGGCGATCGCGCCGAGCGTCTCGTTCAGCTTCTCCGGCTCGATCTGCCCGAGCACCGTGGTCAACTGTTCGAAGACGGTGTTGATCTCCACCGTCACCCGCTGCGCGTCGAGCACCTGACCGGCCGCCAGCGTCTTGGTTTCCGGCCGGTCCGGCGGGATGAACTGGACGTACTTGGCGCCGAAGACAGTCGTGGAGGCGATGTCGACGGAGATGTTCGACGGAATCATGCGCAGCTCACCGCTGTTGATCGCGAGCGTGATCTCGGCGAGCCCGTCGGAGCGCTCGTCGATGGACTCCACCTTTCCGACCGTGACCCCGCGCATCTTCACGTCCGCGTCGGGATTCATCACGAGACCCGCGCGCTGCGACAGCACCGTCACCCGCACGGTGTCGGTGAAGCCGCCGCGGAACATGATCATCGCCACCACCACGATCGCTACCCCGAGCAGGAGCGAGACCAGCCCGGCCAGCGGGCGCACCACATTGTGTACCAACCCCGCGCCCCTTTATCCGGAGAGATCGAAATTGCCGTTGGCGCCGTACACCGCCAACGAGACCAACAAGGTCACCGAAACAACCGCCACCAGCGACGTGCGCACCGCGTTGCCGACGGCGATGCCGACACCGGAGGGTCCGCCGCTGGCGAAGAATCCGTAGTAGGTGTGAATGAGCAGGATCGTCAACGCCATCGCCATCGCCTGCACGAACGACCACATGAGGTCGATCGGGTTCAGGAACGTCGAGAAGTAGTGGTCGTAGAGACCCGATGACTGCCCGAGCAGGAACACCGTGGTGAACCGGCTCGCCAGGAACGACCCGACCACCGCGAGCGCGTAGAGCGGGGTGATCACGATCATGCCTGCCACGATCCTGGTGCCGACCAGATACGAGATCGGTTCGATCGCCAGCGATTCCAGCGCGTCGATCTCCTCGTTGATCCGCATCGCGCCCAGCTGTGCCGTCGCGCCCGCGCCGAAGGTGGCCGCCAACCCGATGCCCGCGACCACCGGCGCGGAGATCCGCACGTTGATGAACGCCGCGAGGAATCCGGTCAGCGCCTCGATGCCGATATTGCCGAGCGAACTGTAGCCCTGCACGGCCAGGATGCCGCCCGTTGCCAGGGTGAGGAATCCGACGATCACCACCGTGCCGCCGAAGACCGCGAGCGCGCCCGCGCCCATGCTGGTCTCGGCGATCAGCCGCAGCGTCTCGCGACGGTAATGCCACGCGGCCGACGGCGCGTACCCGATGGCCCTCAGGTAGAACAGCGCGTGGTCGCCGATACTGCCGAGACTCGCCACCGGCTTGCGGATACGGCGGATCGTCTTGGGATAGCGTGCCGTCAGTGTCACCGATTCCCCCTCATCGAACCGTCATCTGGATGCCGATCGCGGTGACCGCGACATTGATCACGAACAGCGACATGAACGCGTAGACCACCGTCTCGTTCACCGCGTTGCCGACCGCCTTCGCGCCGCCGGTCACGATCAGGCCGCGCCAGCAGGCCACCAGCCCGGCCACCAGGCCGAACAGCAGCGCCTTCACCGAGGAGATGATCAGCTCGTTGATCCCGGTGAGCAGCGTGATGCCCGCGGCGAACGCGCCGGGGTTGACGTCCTGCACGAAGACGGAGAACGCGTAGCCGCCCATGATCCCGATCAGGCAGACCAGGTTGTTCAGCAGGAACGCCACCAGTCCCGAGGCGAGCATGCGCGGGGTCACCAGGCGCTGCACCGGATCGATGCCGAGCACCTGCATGGCATCGATCTCCTCGCGGATGGTGCGTGAGCCCAGGTCCGCGCACATCGCGGTGGCTCCCGCGCCCGCCACGATCAGCACCGTCACCATCGGGCCGACCTGGGTCACCGCGCCGAACGCCGCGCCCGCGCCGCTCAGGTCGGCGGCGCCGAGCTCGCGCAACAAGATGTTGATGGTGAAGCTCACCAGCACGGTGAACGGAATCGCCACGAGCAGGGTCGGCACCATCGACACCCGCACGATGAACCAGGACTGCTCCAAGAACTCGCGGGTCTGGAACGGGCGCCGGAACGCGAACTTGACCGCGTCCGCCGACATCGCGAACAACCCGCCGACCGCCTGCAGCGGCGTGGCGGCACGGCGCAGGATCGCGGGCCGCCGCGACCGCACGTCACTCACGGCACGACCGTCGCGAAGGTCTTGCGTTCCAGGAACTCCTCGAGACCAGCGATGCCCATCTCCCGGCCGATGCCGGACTGCTTGAACCCGCCGAAGGGCGTGTCCATGCCGAAGAAGCGGCCGCCGTTCACACTGAACGCGCCCGCCCTGATGCGCCGCGCCACCGCGACGGCGCGGTCCTCGTCCTTGCTGTACACCGCGCCCGCCAGTCCGTAGATGGAGTTGTTGGCGATGCGCACCGCGTCGTCGTCGCCCTCGTGGCGCAGCACCACGAGCACCGGTCCGAAGATCTCCTCCTGGGCGATCTCGCTGTCCGGGTCGACATCGGTGAGCACGGTCGGGGCGTAGAAGAAGCCGGGATCGATCTTGTGGCCGCCGGTGACCAGTTTCGCGCCCGCCTCGACCGCGCGCTGCACCATGCCGTGCACCTTCTCGCGCTGCTGTTCGCTGATCAGCGGACCCATGTAGGTGTGCGGGTGCGCGGGGTCGCCGTGCGAGATGTTGCCGAAGCCCTGGGCGAGCAGTTCGATCATCTCGTCGTGGCGCGCGCTCGGCACGAGCAGGCGCGAGGTGAGCGCGCAGCCCTGACCGGCGTGCGAGGTCATGCTGAACGCGGAGAACATCGCGGGCAGCGCGAGGTCGGCGTCGTCGAGGACGACCATGGCCGATTTGCCGCCGAGTTCGAGGAAGACCTTCTTCACCGTCGCGCTGGCGGCGGCCATGATGCGCCGTCCGGTGGCGGTCGAACCGGTGAAGGTGATCATGTCGACGTCGGAATGGGTGGTGAGCACCGGCCCGACCTCCGCCGAGGAGGAACTGAGCACATTCACCACGCCCGGCGGGATGTCGGTGTGGTTCGCGATGAGCTCGCCGATCGCCAGGGTCACCAGCGGGGTGTCGGGCGCGCCCTTGAGCACGACGGTGCAGCCCGCCGCGAGGGCGGGCGAGAGCTTGGCCAGCGCCAGCTGGTTCGGGTAGTTGTAGGCGATGATCGCGGCGACCACGCCCGCGGCTTCCTTCTCCACCCACCTGCGGTGTTTGGCGCCGCGGATCTCCATCTCGCCGAGTTCCTCCGACATCGGATAGTCGCGCAGCAGGTCGGCGTAGTAGCGCACGATCGCGACGGCGTCGTCGACGTGCGGGCCGTTGGTCAGCAGCCGGGCGGCGCCGCATTCGGCGATGGTGAGTTCGCGCAGTTCCTCGATGTTGTCGAGGAGCGCGCGGTGCAGCTGGTCCAGACAGTGCAGTCGGAATTCGGTGTCGGTGGCCCAGGTGGTGGTGTCGAAGGCGCGGCGGGCGGCCGCGATGGCGGCCTCGGCGTCCTCGACGCCCGCGTCGGGTGCGTGGCCGAGCACTTCCCCGGTGGCCGGGTTCAGCGTCGGGAAGGTGGTCGCGGCGCCGACCAGCCGACCGTCGATCAGCATGCGGCGGTCGAACCCGTCCGCGGTGCCTGCCGTCTGTCCGTCGCCGGACGCGTCTGCTTCCCTGACCTCTGATTGCATCGTTCGCCCCTAGTGGAAATCACATTCTCTTCGCGACAAGGCTACAGCTTGTGACCGAGAACTCAATACCTCTCGGTAACCTTTTCCCCTTGCGCCCGCGAATGCGAAGAGCTAGTAGCAGAAATGCATGGAAGCTACCGAATCCGAGCCCCGGAGAGCGGTCGGGAAAGACGGTGACAAGGCAACCGAACAGGAGTTGACCCCGGGCGTCACACTTTATTTGGAGCGCTTTTATTCTCTTTATTAGTCGCGTTGTCGTCAGCAGGAAAACTGCCTCTGAACAGCTACTATCCCCTCGGCAACGCGGGAGTGATCGACGTCATAATCAACCACTCGACAGCGATATGGAACGGCTGGAATCCAACGGAGACTCAACACGCCGCCAACATAGCTTGCGAACATCGATAGCCGACCGATCCGACGTACCAGGCAATTCGTACACACACGGACAGAGGTCGAGTGCGACAGCTCCGTCGAATTGTTCCCGACCGCTCGCGCGACAATTCACGAGGAACGGTTATCCGAATTCATTCGTCCGTCGGCGCGATGCCGCCTCCTCAGAAAACTCGTCACGAAGTGCCGCCACGGCGCCCGCTACCGCACCGGCGGCACGACGCTCGTGACGCTCATGCGCACGCTTCAGCCAGGTCGCAGCGATTTCTGAAGCCACGACCGGCCGCGATAGCGCTGTTCTCCATAGAGGAGAATACCATAATCGCAGCTACACACCAGTACCGCGGGGCCGAGGACGCGGGCGTTCACACCCGTTCAGCGAGCCCGAGCAGCGGCGCGAGCACCTCCAACTGGTCGACCGCCGAGGCCAGGTCCGGCGCGAGCGGATGCAGCAGCACATGGTCGGCGCCCGCCGCGCGATGCGCCCGCAACCTCGCGGCGACCGCCTCGGGATCGCCCGCCGCGAGCACCGCGTCCATCAGCCGGTCGCTGCGCCGACCGACCACATCGGCATCGGTGTAGCCGAGCCTGCGGAAGTTCGCGGTGTACGGACTCGACTCGCCGCGGGTATCCAGCGCGACCACAGCGCGCAGCAACTCGCGCGCATGTTCCGGGGCGACGCCGGTGAGCAGGAACTGATGCGGGATAACCAGCGCCTCCGGGCCGAGCGCCGCCCTGGTCACCGCCGTCTGGGCCACCGGCTGGCTGAACGGGTGCGCGCCGTCGCCGCGGCGCGCCGCCAACGCAGGCGCCCCCGGGCCCCAGCGCGGCGAGCACCACGGCCGACCGCGCGAAGAGCCGGCGATATCTCGCGAACCCGCGAACGAGAGGAGAATCGCGGCATGGAACGCACGCCGAGCGCGCGCCCGCTGCGCGCCGACGCCAAGCGCAACCGCGACCGCCTGCTCGAACGGGCCCGCGAGCTGTTCCTCGAACGCGGCATAGACGCGCCGCTCGAGGAGATCGCCGCGCGCGCGGGCGTCGGCGTCGGCACCCTCTACCGCCACTTCCCGACCAGAGAGGCGCTGCTCGAGTACCTGCTGCGCGAGCGGTTCGACGCGCTCACCGAACTCGCGAACGAACTCGCACGGGAGTCGGAACCCGGTGCGGCGCTGCGGGAATGGACGCTGCGCTTCGTCGAGGCGACCACCGTCTACCGCGGGCTCGTCGGCGCGCTCACCGCGACGTTGCACGACCCGGGCTCGGCGCTGCACGCCGCGTGCGAGCGCATGCGCGGCGTGGGCGCCGATCTGCTCGCGCGCGCACGCGAGGCCGGTCGGATGCGCGCCGATGTGTCCACCGAGGAATTCCTCACCCTGGTCGCCGGGGTGGCCTGGTCGGGTGAGCAGATGCCCGACGCCTCGCCGCACGAGCGCCGCCGCCTGCTGTCGCTGATGTTCGAGGGGCTCGAGCGCGACTGAGTCCGCTGCGTGCCTGAGCATTCTCCGGATCATCGATCTTCGTAGATGTGACCGACCGTTAACCCATGATCGTGATATCGCAGTCGACTCGAACTCCACGATCGACCCGGCGACCAGAGCTGGCGACACAACCGTTGTGCACGGTAACAGCGCAGCTCAGAACGTTCAATTGACAGTAGAGGACAAAGTTCCGTAATCCTGGCCACCCTCCAGCAGAGTTGCCCCAAAGCAAGTACGTACCGGCTGGACGCTTGCTAAGTTAATGACTATTCCGATCGGTGTCGAAGCCGGAACGGTCCGACGCATCGCGCTAGAAGTCGACGCGATGAACCCGATCGCGATGAACTCAATGAGGAGTAGCGAAGCCATGGACGATCTCAACAGGCGCGACGCATTGAAAGTGGGCAGTGCGTTGGGAGCCATCGGCGCGTTGGCGGTGGTCGCACCCGCCCGCGCGCAACCGTGGACCTGGTCGCCGGAAGGCTCGGTGGCGGGCGGCGGCGACGGCGCGGACCCGATGGGAGTCTGGGACGACGAAGCCGACCCCGTGGTCGCCGACCTGCTCGACAACCACGACGTCACGGCGGTCAACGACCTACTGCGCACCTGGACCCGCAACGGCCAACCGCTGCCCGACGGTCTCCCGAACGGGCTGCGCGACTTCATGGAGTACGCGCGGCAGCTACCGCCGTGGGCCGACCAGGGCCAGTTGGCCACCGCCATCGAATTCAACTCCAAGCGCGGCCTCTACCTCGGCGTCCTGTACGGCCTCGCGAGCGGCATGATGAGCACCGTCATCCCCAAGGAAGCCCGCGCGGTCTACTACTCCAAGGGCGGCGGCGACATGAAGGACCGCATCACCAAGACCGCCAAACTCGGCTACGACATCGGCACCGCCAACGCCTACGCGCCCGACGGCGAGATGATCGTCACCTGCGTCAAGACCCGGCTCGCGCACGCGGGCGTACGCCACCTGCTGCCGCGCTCCCCCGGCTGGTCTGCCGTCGCCGAGGAAGGCATCCCGATCAGCCAGAACGACATGATGGTCACCTGGCACAGCCTGCCGACCACCGTCATGCGCCACCTCACCGCGTGGAAAGTCCCCATCCCCTCGGGCGAATCCGCCGCCTTCCTGCACTCGTGGCAACTCGCCGCGCACATGCTCGGCATCCGCGACGAATACATCCCCAACTCCTGGCCCGAAGCCGAATCCCAAGCCCGCCAAACCCTCGACCCCATCCTCAACGCCACCCCCGAAGGCATCAAACTCGCCGACATCCTCCTCGACCTCGGCGCCCAACTCGACCTCACCGTCCTCAGCAGAGGCGTGCTGAGCGCCTTCACCCGCTTCCTACTCGGCGAACGCATCGCCGACTCGCTGTACATCGGCCGCGAACCCGTCTGGAGCCCGCTGCTCGAATTCAGCTGGGGCCCTTTCGTAGCCGTACGCGAAGGTCTACTCCCCGTGGTCCCCCTCGCCAAAGAGACCTACTGGCTCTTCGACGAGTTCCTCCGCCGCTTCGCCCTGCTCTACCTCAACGAACTCCGCTTCACCATCAGCATCGAAATCCCTACCCGCAACCGCTGACCCGTCCTCCGGACTCCCCACCGGAGGACACCCGGCGGCGGGGGGGGGCCCCCCCCCCCCCACCCCCCGCCCCCGGGCCCCCGCGGCCCCCGCGCCCGCCGCCTGCCCGACGCGGCCCGCGAGTCCGCGTTCTCACGATCGCCGCCGGGTTCCGGATCGGCGACCGCATTCCGCACCGCTCGAGGTGATCCCAATCGTTGACACCGCGGCCGTCGGGCACGACGGTCGGCTCTCGCGTCCGTGACCACCCGTTTCCCCGGATGTACCGCCCGACACCGGGCCGCGTCCCCGCTCGCACATCGCGCCCGCGCGGTGGGTGCGGGGTGCTCCGCGTTGTGTCTCGGCGGTATCCGCGCGACGCAGAGGAACGGGAGACGATGGCGGCGAAAGAATTGCATCTCGGGGTTGCGCTCGACGGGGCGGGGGCGCATCCCGCTGCTTGGCGGGAGCCGAACTCTCGGCCCGCGGAGTTGTTCGGGCCCGCTTACTGGGTGGATCTGGTCGGCGTTGCCGAGCGCGGATTGCTCGACTTCGTGAGCATCGAGGACAGTCTCACCGTTCCGTATGAGCGGCGGGTCGACGCCGACGGCGCCATCGACCGGGTGCGGGCGCGGCTGGACGCGCATCTGATCGCGGCGCGGGTCGCGCCCGTGACTCGGCACATCGGGCTGATTCCGACGATCACCACCACCCATACCGAGCCGTTCCACGTGTCCACCGCTGTCGCCACGCTCGACTACACCTCGCGCGGGCGGGCCGGGTGGCAGGTCAGGGTGTCGGGAACGCCGGAGGAGGCGGCGCATTTCGGGCGGCGTGCGGTGCCCGAGCTCACCGATGCCGAACTCGCCGAGGCCGTGTCCTCGGGTGTGTTCCCGCCGCCGGTGGTCGAGTTGTTCGACGAGACCGCCGATGTCGTGGAAGTGGTGCGGCGGCTGTGGGACAGCTGGGAGGACGGCGCCGAGATTCGCGATGTCGCCGACCGGCGGTTCATCGATCGCGACAAACTGCATTACGTCGATTTCCGGAGCAGCCATTTCAGTGTCAGAGGGCCTTCGATCACGCCGCGCCCGCCGCAGGGGCAGCCGGTGGTCGCGGCGCTGGCGCACGCGCCGCTGATCTACGAATTCGCCGCTCGCGCAGCCGATCTGGTCTTCGTCACCCCGGCGCTGGACGCAGGTCCCGACGCGGTGCTCACCCAGGTCCGCGACGCCGCGACCCGCGTCGGACGCACGGGCGAAGCGCTGCGCGTCTACGCCGATCTGGTCGTATTCCTCGACACCGCCGCCGAATCCGGCGCGCGCCGACTGACCCGGCTCGACGAACTCGCGGGCCGCGAATTCGGTTCCGACGCGGCGATTTTCACCGGCAGCGCCGACGAACTCGCGGATCTGCTGCTGGACTGGTCCGGGCGCGGCGTCGACGGTTTCCGGCTGCGCCCCGGCGTCGCGGTGGACGACCTGAACGCCGTCGCGGATCAGCTCGTCCCGATCCTGCACGGCCGCAATGCATTCCGCACCACTTACCCCAACGGTTCGCTGCGCGCCCTGCTCGGCCTGCCGACCACCGTCCCCAATCGTTACGCGACTGTCTGAGCGAGGTCACCGTGAGCAATCGACGCAAGCAGGTCATTCTCGGCGCCTACCTGGGCGGGGTCAACCACCACACCGCCTGGTGGCATCCCGAGGCGGGCAGCCAGATCGATTTCAGCAGTTTCGAACACACCGCGCGCACCGCCGAACGCGGAAAGTTCGACTTCTTCTTCCTCGCGGAGGGGCTCATCCTGCGCGAACGCGCCGGGAAGATCTTCGACCAGGACATCATCGGGCGCCCGGACACCTTCACCGTGCTGGCCTCCCTCGCGGCGGTCACCGAACATCTGGGTCTGGCGGGCACCATCAACGCCACCTTCAACGAGCCCTACGAACTGGCGCGGCGCTTCGCGAGCCTGGATCACCTCTCCGGCGGGCGCGCGGCCTGGAATGTGGTGACCTCCTTCGACGCCTTCACCGGCCAGAACTTCCGGCGCGGCGGCTTCCTCGATCCGGCCGACCGCTACGTGCGCGCCGAGCAGACGTTGAACGCCGTTCGCGCCCTGTGGGATTCGTGGGACGCCGGAGATGTGGTCGCCGACCGCGACACCGGCCGCTTCCTCGCCCGACCCGAGGCGGGCTCGTTCGCTTTCTCCGGCAGTCAATTCGACATCTCCGGCCGGTTCACGGTGCCGCGCAGCCCGCAGGGGCGACCGGTGATCCTCCAGGCGGGCGTGTCGCCGCAGGGTCGCGATTTCGCGGCCGCCAACGCCGACGCGATCTTCTCCCCCTACGGGAAACTGCCGGAGGCCGCGGAGTTCTACCGCGACATCAAGGCGAGGGCGGTGGCGGCGGGTCGCGCGGCCGACGACATCAAGATCCTGCCCTCGGCGAGTTTCGTCCTCGGCGACACCGAGGCCGAGGCGCGCGAGAAGTACCACACGATCCGCGACGAACAGGTCACCGGGCAGACCGCGCTGATCCTGCTGGAGCAGATCTGGAACCGCGACCTGTCCGCCTACGATCCCGATGGCCCGGTCCCCGACATCGACCCCGATCCGGAGGCGCCCGCATTCATCCAGGGCCGCGCTTTCCTGCACCAGGACCGTTTCGCCACCGCCGCCCGACTGCGCGAGGTCGCCGAGGCGAAGAAGCTGTCGCTGCGCGGGGTGGTGATCGACCAGTTCGAGCGCGGCCCCCTGGTCGGCACCCCGGCCCAGGTCGCCGCGCACATCGACGACTTCGTCGACGGCGACGGCTCCGACGGCTTCATCCTCGGCTCTCACCTGGTGCCGTGGGGCCTGGACGAATTCGTGGACCGGGTGGTTCCGCTGCTCCAGGACCGCGGCGTCCTGCGCGCCGACTACACCGGCGTCACCCTGCGCGACAATCTCGGCCTGCGACCGCTGCCGTCGGAGGCGGTCGCTTCTCGGTAGCCATTACAAGACTGGACGGTCTTCTGAATCCGCCGACGACCTCCGCCCCGCGGCGGTATCGTCGGAGGCGGTTCAGGATGTGGTTCGGGAGCTCCGTGGCGGGTGCGGGCAGTCGCGCACCACGTGGGTGGACAGCGGTGCGGCCGCGTGTCCCGGTGTCGTCACAGTCGCGAGAATCGAGTTGCCGCCGTGAGACTCGTCGTCGATCTCAACCGTTGCCAGGGCTACGCCCAGTGCGCGTTCCTCGCCCCGAACGTCTTCACCCTGCACGGCGAGGAAGCGCTGCTCTACGACGCGGCGCCCGCCGAATCCGAGCACGCGCGGGTGTGGCAGGCCACCGCGGCCTGCCCGGTGCGTGCGATCGTCACCGACGAGGGCCCGTTCATCGAGTCGACCGCGCCGACGGGGCCGCGGTGAAGGTCGAGACCGGGTTCTACGCCACCGTCGCGCAGGCCCGCCGCGCCAGTCGGATAGTCATCGTCGGCGCCTCGCTCGCGGGGTTGCGCGCCGCGGAAAGCCTTCGGGCGGGCGGCTTCTCGGGTTCGCTGACGATCATCGGGGAGGAGCCGCACCCGCCCTACGATCGCCCGCCGCTGTCCAAGGCGGTGCTGCTCGGGCTGTCCGCGCCCGAACACACCGAACTGCCCGGCGATTCCGAGGTGGACGCCCGCTGGATTCTCGGCACCCGCGCCACCGGACTCGACCTGGACGCGAACCGCATCCGCCTCGACGGCGGCGGCGAGATCGAATTCGACCAGGCCCTGCTCGCCACCGGCGTGCGCGCGCGACCGTGGCCCAACCCCGAGGAGGCCGCGCTCGACGGCGTCTTCGTCCTGCGCACCCGCGACCACGCCGCGCGGTTGGCCAGGAGTCTGGCGGCGCGCCCGAACCGGGTGCTGGTGATCGGCGGCGGCTTCACCGGCTCCGAGATCGCCTCGGTGTGCCGCGAACTCGACCTGCCGGTCACGGTGACCGAACGCGGGCCCGCGCCGCTGGTCGGCGCACTCGGCGGGATGCTCGGCGGGATCGCCGCGCGCCTGCAGCGCGACCACGGCGTCGACCTGCGCACCGAGACCTCGGTGACCCGCCTCGATGGCGACGGGGACGGCCGGGTGGTGCGCGCGCATTTCACGCGGGGCGATCCGCTCGAGGTGGATCTCGTCGTCGTCGCGCTCGGCGCGGTCCGCAATACCGAATGGCTGGCCGATTCGGGCATCGCGGCCGGACCGCGCGGCATCGCCTGCGACACCGGCTGCCGTGTCTTCGACATCAACGGCCTGATCACCGACCACATCTTCACCGCGGGCGATGTGGCGCGCGCGCCGAATCCGCTCTACGACTACCAGATGATCGCGCTGGAGCACTGGGGCAACGCGGTCGGCCAGGCCGAGGTCGCCGCGCACAACATGCTGCACGCGGGTCGGGTGCGCCGCGCCCACCTCGAGGTGCCCGCGTTCTGGTCGAGCCAGTTCGGGGTGAACATCAAATCCGTCGGCATACCGACCTTCGCCGACCAGGTCGCCGTCACGCAGGGCTCACTGAACCAGAACCGGTTCGTCGCCACCTACGGCCATCGCGGCCGGGTGACCGCGGCGGTGTCCTTCGACCAGGGCAAGTGGATGGACTTCTATCGCGGCCTGATCGAGTCGGCGGCGGCTTTCCCGCCCGAGTTCAGCGTGCTCGACCCGCCCGAATCCACCGAGATCCATCCCGTCCGGTGGCGTGACCCGGCGACGCTGAGCCACGGCCCGACCGTCTGCGTCACCGGCTATTTCCCCGACGAACGCACGATGTCGGTCATCGAAGGCCCGCGCGCTTCGGCAGGCCACCACTGGCCGAGCTGACACCCGACGCCCCGGCGGAGCAGGAAGGACCTACCCATGGCGACCGAGGAACTGCTGCGGGAGATCATGGATCCGGCCAATCGCGCCGATCCCTACCCCCTGTGGGCCGAGTTGCGCCGCACGCGCGTGGCCCGCCAGGACACCGGCGCCTACATGGTCGGCGGCTATCACGACGTGCTCGCGCTGCTGCACGATCCTCGGGTCAGTTCGGATCGGCGGCACCGCACCGGAGCCGCGGACGCCGTCTCCGATGGCGAAGCGCAGTTTCCCGGCGCGGCGAATCCGCCGTTCATCCGGTTGGATCCACCCGAACACGACCGGTTGCGCCGCATGCTCACCCGGCCGTTCGGGCCGCCGCACTCCCCCGACCGCGTCGACTCCATGCGCGCGGAACTGCACGCCATCGTGGTGTCGCTGGTCGACGAACTCGTGGACCGCGATCGCGTGGACCTGGTCGATGACTTCGCCTACCCGTTCCCGGTCACGGTGATCTGCCGTCTGCTCGGGGTGCCGAAGCAGGACGAGCCGCGCTTCCACGTGTGGGCCGACGCGCTGGTCGCCGCCATCGACCCGACCGGGCAGACCACCGCCGAGCAGGCGCAGCTGGAGATGGCGCGGTACATGGCCGGGCTGATCGCCGAACGGCGCGAGTCGCCCCGCGACGACATGCTGACCGGACTCGTGGCCGACGAGGGGCCCGACGGCACGCTCACCCTGCCGGAGTTGATCGTGAACGCGATCCTGTTGTTCATCGCGGGTCACGAGACCACGGTGAACCTCATCACCAACGGCATGCTCACCCTGTTCCGCGACCCGGAGCTGCTCGAGCGTCTGCGGCGGTCGCCGGAACTGATGCCGATGGCGGTGGAGGAACTGTTGCGTTTCGAACCGCCGGTGCAGATGATTCCGAATCGCACGCCGTTGGCCGATATCGAGATCGACGGTGTCACGATTCCCGCCGGGTCGCAGTTGATTCTGGGGCTGGCCTCGGGCAATCGCGATCCGCGCCGGTTCGACGATCCCGACCGGTTCGTCCCCGACCGTCCCGATATTCGCCATCTCGGCCTCGGCAGCGGCGTGCACAGTTGTTTCGGCGCACCGCTGGCGCGGCTGGAGGGCCAGATGGCGTTGACCGAAATCATTCGGCGCCTGCCGAATCCGCGTCTCGCGCAGGATCCGCCGCCGTATCGACCCAATCCCGTACTGCGCGGTCCGCGCCATTTGCTGGTCGACTGCGGCTGATTACGATTCGGCGAAATCCATTGCGTCCATGACGGTTGACGTGCGCCCGTGATCATTGTCATATTCGGTCACGCGACCAGGTGAAATACGTCGACCTCGGATGTGGACCGCCCGCTCCGGCGGCGCGGAATCGGGAGTGCGCCGATCGGTTACCGAGCCGATGGGACCGCACCTGCCCGACGCCATAGATTCGCACGAATCTTATTCGTACACAACATATTTGCGCGAATCTCAGCCGCCATGCCTGCCGCGCGGATGATCTGCCTCGGGCACACCGCACGGGCGACCCCGAGCACGCAGGCACGGGCCGCGCAATCCCGTGGCTGAGAGCGTCGCACATGGTAGAGACCACGACGCGCCTTCGGCAATGCGCCATGGCAATTCCCTCGGAACCCCCCATCGCGGCGCACAGTGCGTCACCCTGGTCACACGGGGGATGCATCACACCATCGTGAATGTCAGCCCGTCTGTACTAATCTCGATCTTGCTGTCGCCGATGGGAGTCGCGTATCTGCGCGGAACGGCGAGGCAAGGGGAGGAGGGAGTCGTGTCGTGGACAGGGGATCCCGTGTGGTTGGCCGATGTGCTACGCGCGGAGGGGCTCTCGGTCATCGAACATCTGGGCTGGCGAGATCGCGGCCACGGTGATTTCGCCGATATCCGCGGCGTGCTGTGTCACCACACCGGTGGCGGCGGGCCCGACGACTGGCGGATCGTGCAGAACGGCAGACCGGATCTGGAAGGACCGCTCGCCCAACTGGTTCTCGAACGCGACGGCGCGTATCGCGTGATCGCGGCGGGCGTGTGCTGGCACGCCGGACGCGGGCGTTGGCCCGGCTGGCCGACGAACAACGCCAACTACCACGTCATCGGCATCGAAGCGGTGTCGCGCGGAGACGGTTCGGACTGGACCGCCGTGCAACTCGACGCCTACAAGCGCGGATGCGCGGCGATCCTGCGCCGAATAGGCCGCGGCGCGGGCGATTGCGTCGCGCATCGCGAGTACAGCACCGAGGGAAAGATCGACCCGGCGGGTATCGACATGGACCGGTTCCGCCGCGAAGTCCAGGCTTTGATCGAGGGAAGGGATACGCCGATGAGCGCAGCGGAGGTCAAGCAGATCCAGGACTTCGTGGCGGGGTTCTGCGGTCCGATCGGCAGTGATGTCAAGGACATTCGCGAACAACTATGCGGCCTCGCCCAGCGCGACACGGGCGAGTACGACGGGTGGCCGCAGCTGGGGGGACGCACGGTGGTCGACGCGCTCGCGGAGATCATGAAGCGGCTCGATAAACTCGAGCACGGCGCCGCGCCCCCGGTGTGATCCGAAACCTGTTGCCGTCCAGCACATCCCGCGCGCGACGAGGCGCGCGCGGGATGCCGCGGCCGTGACGCTCAGATCACGCGGGTGGCGATCACCTCGTGCAGTTCGGTGCCCGACAGGCTCGGATCCTGACGGGTCACCGGCTCGAGCCCGTGCGCGCGCAGCATGCCGCAGAACTCGGCGAGGCGGCCGTCGGTGTCGTGCACCTCGGCGACCACCGAACGGATACGCGGCCAGTCGTTTTCGGTGATGCCGTGCAGCACCTCGAGTTCGGCGCGTTCCACGTCGACCTTGAGCACGCCGACCGCGCTGCCCGCCGCGTGTTCGGTGAGGATGTCGGAGACGGTCCGCACCTCGACGTCCATGGTCTCGCCGTCGTGCAGCCCTTCGGTGATCAGGTCGATCGCGTCGTCGGCGAGGCCGCTGTTGCGCAGGAAGATCCGCGTCGCCTCGTCGTCGGCGCCGCGGTCGGCGTAGAAGCCGGAATTCGCCGTGGCGCGCGGATAGAAGGTGAACCGCCTCGTGCCGCGCGCCGCACCGACGGCGGTGCGCAGCGGCACGCAGTCGACGACGTGCGCGGCGGCATTGCGGGCCAGGCAGTCGTAGGTCACCGGCGCGGGTTCGGCGGCGATGACGGTGACGCCGGGACAGGTGTCGGCGAACATCATGGCGCTCAAGCCGATATTGGCGCCGATGTCGAGTGCGACGTCGCCGGAACGCAACTGCTGGGCCGCGCGACGGTAATACCCGTCGGTCGACATCT
This sequence comes from Nocardia bovistercoris, assembly GCF_015674855.1. Taxonomy (GTDB): domain Bacteria; phylum Actinomycetota; class Actinomycetes; order Mycobacteriales; family Mycobacteriaceae; genus Nocardia; species Nocardia bovistercoris. The sequence goes on from NZ_JADMLG010000021.1 coordinate 57,052, forward strand.
CGTTCCACAGCATGCGCGCCTCGGCGGGACTGGTGCAGGCCACGGTTCTACCGTCGTCGAGCCTGAGTTGTTGGGGTTGCGGAGAATTCGTCGACATACGTTCGTGCCCCCTTCGAATACCGGCCGTCGACGGCCGATGCGGACGGATGATCAAACGCAAAGAACGGGACGAGCTCGATTCGACAAGGGTACAGCCGGCATCGAACCGGCTACGCGGCGGCAACCCACCCCGCGTCGCGCTCCGATCGCCACCGCACCTCGGCACGGGACGGGAACGGTTCAGCGCGACGCGGGCACGCTCGCGGGAACCGATGGGTCGGCGATCACCTCGGTCGGCAACTGAACCCGCTTGGTTTCGATATCGGCGAGCAGCGCGGCGTAACCCTCGCGAATCTCGCCGAGCCGGGTCCAGGCGTGGTGGCGGACTTCCTCGTCGTCGCTGTGGCGCACGGTCCACCACGCGGTGGCGAAGGTCTCGGCGACGGTGCTGACCACCTGACCGAGGGTGTGGGTGTGGGTGCGGGCCTGCGGGATGCACGGCAGTCGCCCGACGGCGCTCGAATCGATGATGTCGATGATGCGCGCGATCTCGGCGCGCACGGCGGCGGGGTCGAATCCCTCCGGCCGCCGGTCGGGGGCGCACGGCAGCAGGCTGGCGTGTAGATCGCCCAGCTCACGGGCCCACGCGACCATGGGCGATACGCCCTGGATCTTCCCGGCGATCGCGGCGATCAGTTCGCGGGGCGAGAGCAGGATTTCCGCGCTGTCGCCGCCTGCTGCCTCGGTGGACGTGGGCGCGCTACCGAGTCGGGATCCGCTCATCGACGGGCCTCGCGGATCGCGGCCAACACCAGATGCATGGAGGGAACATACCCGTCCATGGGTGGGACGAGCCACCGGCGCACCCCGGTGGCTTCGTCCAGGGGTGAGGGCAGCACGCAGACGCCACCCATTTCCACGCCGGATCGCACGGCCGCCGAACTCAGATGATCCGACCATCGGGGCGCGCCCGCGAGGAAGACACAGACGCGCTCGCGGGTGTCGTGGATCACCGGACCGCGCGGCGAACCGTCGCGGGCCGCCGCGTCGACGCCGAGCCGGGACGGCACGACCACGGTGCAGATGCGGGCGTCGGCGGGGTCGAGCAGGATCCGTGCGCGCGCCCGGTCGTATTCGACGGGCAGGTCGAGGCGGGCGTAGCGGCGGCAGCGCTGCTCGAAGGTCTCACCGACCGGAGGGACCGATACGCCCTCGCCCGAGGTCCGACAGCGGCGCGGCGCGTCGGCCTGCATGACCCAACCGGTCGGTTGATCTATTCGCACACTGACAGTCACCCGAGACCTCTTGGACCAGTAGGGAAAATCACTCTGATCCGTGTACTCCACGCATCGTGTGGTGATATCGTCGACATCGCGGATCATAGCTTGATAATCATTATTCGTATAGAGGGATAGCCGTAGTGAAGCCTGTCGATCAGGGCGCCGGGATAGGCTGAGCGCATGGGAGCACCGTTGCGCACGGCACGAAAACTGCTGCTAGGACGCGAGATAGCCCACATGATCGCCACGGCGGGGGTGAGTCAGGCCGATGCGGCGAAACTCATCGAGACCACCCAGAGCCGAATCGCCGGTCTGGTCAACGGCGTTGGCGCCATCACCGTCGGCGATCTCGAACTCTTGGCCGCCCGGCTGGGATTCGACGATTCGAGCTATCTGGACCAGCTACGCGAACTACGCCGCGACAACCACAAGCGCGGCTACTGGGACACCGGCGTCCGCCGGGCCTACGCGGAAAATCTGCGACTGCTGGTGGATCTGGAGGACCACGCGGGCCTCATCCGGGTGACCGAGGCCGAGATCATCCCCGGACTGGCGCAGTGCGAGTCCTACATTCACGCGCTACACGAAGCGGCGGGCGAACGCGCGGGCGTCACCGTGGCCGACGAGGTCGCGGCCCGGCTCGCCCGCCAGCAGGTACTGAACAAGCCTGCCGACCAGCTCGTCTACCACGCCATCCTGTCCGAATCCTGCCTGCGCCGCGAACACGCGCCGCGCCCGGTCATGCTCGATCAGCTCGAACACCTCCAGGAACTGTCCCAACAGCCCAACATCCAACTCCAGGTGCTGCCGTTCTCGGTCCGCGTACACGGCGCGGGGATGGAGGACCGGTTCGCCATGTTCCGCGTGCCCTCCCCCGGCGCGGCGGGCGATCTCGACATCGTGGTCACCGAATCGCAAGGCGCGCTGCGCTACAGCGACGACAAAGCCGATATCGCCGCGCGCGAACGGGTCTGGGCGCGCCTCACCGCCGCCGCGTTGAGTCCCGCCGACTCCAGGGAGTTCTGCGCCAACGTCGCGCGCAGCTTCCGTCGCAAGACCCGTCCATGACCGCCACCCGTATCACCTTCTCACCCAGGAGTTTTCGATGACCGAGGAATTCGTCCCCAGAGAAACGGACCCCCGCGTACCGAGCAGCGCGCGCATCTACCACTACTACCTCACCAGCGAACCGGTCTTCGATTCCGACGCCGTCTTCGCCGAGCGCATGTTCGAGATCGTCCCGTGGGCCGACGAATGGGCCCACCACAACCGCAACTTCCTGCGCCGCGCCGTGAGCTTCATGGCCGAACAGGGCATCAGGCAGTTCCTCGACATCGGCTCCGGCCTGCCGACCGGCGGCAACACCCACGACATCGCGCGCGCGATCGACCCGAAGTCACGGGTGGTCTACGTCGACCTCGACCTCGAGGCCGTCGACCGCGCCCACGATCTGCTCGCCGCCCAGGACGTGCTCGACACCACCGCCGTCATCGAGGGCGACCTGCGCACCCCGCAGCACCTGCTCGACCACCCCGACACCCGACGTCTGCTCGACTTCTCCGAGCCGATCGGCTTGCTCATCGTGAGCGTGCTGCCCTTCGTGCCCGACGAGGACCGCCCCGGCGAACTCATCGCACACCTGCGCGACCAACTGCCCTCGGGCAGCTACGTGGCGCTGAGTCACGCCTCCATGGCCGAGGCCCCCGCGGAGATCCTGGACAAGTTGCAGGAGGCGAACACCCTCTACCAACAGACCTCCGACCCCATCACCTCGCGAAACCGGGAGGAATTCACCCGTCTCCTCGATGGATTCGAACTCGTCGAACCCGGCGTCGTCTTCGCTCCCGACTGGCGTCCCGACGAGAAGGGCGCCGTGGATCCGCAGGATCCCGCGCGTCGTTGTAACTTCGCAGCTATCGGCCGCAAGCCGACCACGGCGGATCAGGGCAGTTAGCCCGTCCGCAGGCTCCACCCCGCCGGAAAGGAAATACCATGCAGCAGCTGCCGGAATTCGCCCTCGGTGAATTCAAGAAAGCTTCGGCCAGCTCGCCCAGCCAGAACTGCGTCACAGTCGCCCGCGTCGACGGTTACACCGCCATACGCGACGACAAGCTGCCCGATCCCGCCGGGCGCGTCCCGCACGAGCAGCTCATCATCCTCACCGACGACCAGTTCGACCATTTCCAGCACGCGGTGCGTGCCGGCCGCACCGTCACCGACCACCTGTCCCTGCTTCGGCGCGCGGACGGCATGTACGCCATGCGCGCCACCACCGTGCAACTCGTTCCCGACGTGGAACTGCTCTTCGACCACGGCGAGATCGACGCCTTCCGGCGCGGCATCCTCGCCCACGAGTTCGCTCTCGGCGCGGCGCTGGCCGCGTGAGCGACCGGGGGACGCGGGCCGCCATCGCGGCGGTCCGCCGTCTGCTCACCCTGCCCAGGTCCGTGAAACGACGCCTCGCCGGTCCCGCCGCGCACCGCGACGGCCTCGAACTCGACCTCGACGCCCAGCTGCTGCTCCGCATCTCGCGCACACTGCCGCGCCGTCGGCCCGACCCGGTGCGGATGCGGGCCGACGCGCGGCGCCTCGCGGCCATCGGCGCCGGACGCACCGCGGCGGTGGCCGTCACCGATATCGAGGTCGCGGGCGCGGCGGGCAGGCTGCGCGGTCGGGTGTATTCGCCCGAGACGGCCGACGCGGCGATGGTGTACTTCCACGGCGGCGGCTGGGTCATCGGCGATCTCGACACCCACGACGGACTGTGCCGGACGCTGGCGCGGGCCGCGCGGGTCACCGTGATCGCGGTGGACTACCGGCTGGCGCCCGAACACCCGTACCCCGCCGCGGTCGACGACGCGCACGCCGCCTTCCGCGATATCGCCGCCCGCGCGCACGAGTTCGGCGCCACCGCCGCGCGCCTCGCGGTTGGCGGCGACAGCGCGGGCGGATACCTGGCCGCGCTGGTCTGTCAACGATTACGCGACGAGGGCGCCCCCGCCCCGCTCGCGCAACTGCTGATCTACCCGCCGACCGACCTGACCGGCGGTTCGCGCTCGCGCACACTGTTCGCCGACGGATTCGCGCTGACCGCCGCCGAGATCGACTACTTCGACCGCTGCTTCCTCCCACCCGGCCTCGACCGCACTCGCCCCGAGGTATCCCCGCTACGCACCGCCTCCGTCGCCGGACTACCACCCGCCGTTGTGGTCACGGCGGGCTTCGATCCGCTGCGCGACGAAAGCGAGGCGTACGCGGACCGACTGCGCGCCGAGGGCATACCGGTGATCACGCGCCGCTACGACGGCTACATGCACGGTTTCGTGAACAACGCCCTCGCGTTCGGACCCGCGATCATCGAGATCGCCGGGATGTTCGCCGCCGCGATAGCGGTACGCGACGATCGCGCGTCTTGACCGCACGCGGTGACCACGACTACGCCCGTTCCGGTCGGATCCGGCGATGCGGACCCGCCGCGCACGTGCGACATTCCGGCTCGATCGCACAGGGTGATCGAAGCAACCTGATCGAGATCTTTCCGATCGAACTCGGCGGCGGCAGGAATCGTTGTCGAATACACCACCCTTCGGCGACCGCAAACCTCCCGCAGCCGATGGGCGAACCCTTAATGTCGTCTCGACCGGGTGAACGCGGGATGTGGAGAGGAGCGCCGCCGTGGCAACGCCGCTGTACTACCGGGATCAACCGGACTGGCGCGCACTGCAGCGCTTCCTGCCCGGCAGGCTGCGCATGGACGAGTCGAACGCGCCGGTGGAGGATTTCTGGGAGTGGCGCGGCAATACCGTCCACCTCGACCGCTACCGCGCTCCCGACGCGCAGGCGAAAGTGGTGCTGCACCACGGCGTCGGCACCAACGGAAGGCAGATGAGCCTGATCCTCGGGGCGCCGCTGGCCCGGCGCGGCTTCGAGACCGTCGCACTGGACAACCTCGGCTACGGACTCACCCGCGTCGCCCCCGGGACCACGCCAACCTATGCCGACTGGGTGGCGCTGGTCCTGGACTTCCTGCACTTCGAACGCGGCCGCGACGACCGGCCGATCGTGCTGTTCGGGCTCAGCGCGGGCGGGATGCTCGCCTACCACGTGGCCGCCGAGGCGCCGAAGGACACCCTGTCCGGCATCGTCGGCACGACCTTCCTCGATCAGCGCGACCAGCGGGTCCGCGACGCCACCTCCCACGACCTCCTGCACTCCCGCCTCGGCATCCCGCTCATGCACCTGGTCGCGCATACGCCGCTGGGCGGATTCCGGTATCCGATGACGCTCGCGGCGAAGATGTCGGCGCTGGTCGAGAATCCGGCCGCACTGCGGGTCATGACCCGGGACCGGACCTCGGGCGGCAACTGGGTCTCGGCGCGGTTCCTCGCCTCCTACACCTCCTACGTCCCGGCCGTCGAACCCGAACAGTTCGACCACTGCCCGATCCTGCTCACCCAGCCCGAACGCGACCGCTGGTCACCGCTGCCGCTGAGCGAACGGTTCCTCGCGCGGGTCACCCGCGTGCCGGTGCGCACGATCGGCCTGGAGAACGCGGGCCACTATCCGCTCGAGGAGCCGGGGCTGCGGCAGTTGGAGGACGCGGTCGCCGAATTCGTGACCGCCCACGTGAAGACCTGATCGAGTACTCAGCGCGTCGTCACGGTGACCGCTCCGTCCGAGTCCACCGTCGCCCGATATGCGCACACCGCGTCCGCCCCGTCCGCCGCGACCCCGGATTCCAGGTCGTAGGCGCGGCCGTGCAGCGGGCACACCACCACGCGCTCGTCGGTGAGCCCGTCGGCCAGCGGACCGCCTCGATGCGGACACACCGCGCCCAACGCGCGCAGGGTGCCGTCGCGCAGCCTATACACCGCGACCTGTTCGCCGTCCACCGCGAAGGCGCGGCCCTCGCCGACCGGGATGTCATCGACCCTGCCGATGTTCGCGCCGCTCATCGGATCGACGCCTGCGGTGGGGTGCGGAACCGGCTCGCGGTGCGCGGCCTGCCACGGTCGCGATATGCGCCGCCCCTTCCGATGGCCGCGCTCATCGGACCGGCACCTGCGGCAGGACGGTGAGCGGCAGCGCGGTGCGGAACTGGCCTGGGGTCCGCGGCTCGTCGCGGTCGCGCCACGGGTCGCGGTAGGCGTCGACGGTCTTCTGCATCTCGGCGTCCAGACGCGCGGCGTCGCCGTCGCGATCCTCGACCACCACCGCCCTGATCTCCTCGATGCCGACCCGGGGCACCCACGCGTAAGTGCGTTCGAGCCAGTTCGCGGATTCCCGGTAGTACTGCAGGAAGCGCCCGGTCAACTCGATGACTCGGGCGGGACCGTCGGCGACGGCGAGCAGGTCGCCCTTGCGGATGTGCGCGCCCGCCGCGCCGCCGACATAGATCTCCCAGCGCCCGCCGTCGACGGCGACCACCCCGAGGTCCTTGCACAATGCCTCGGCGCAGTTGCGCGGACACCCGGTGACCGCGAGTTTCATCTTCGCCGGACTCGCGATGCCCTGGAACCGCTGCTCGATCGCGATGCCGAGCGCGGTGGAGTCGCCGAGCCCGTAGCGGCAGAAGTCCGATCCCACACAGGTTTTCACCGTCCGGAAGCTCTTGCCGTAGGCGAAGCCCGACGGCATGTCCAGATCCGCCCACACCGCGGGCAGGTCCTCCTTGCGCACGCCGAGCAGGTCGATGCGCTGCCCGCCGGTGACCTTGATCATCGGAATCTCGTATTTGTCGGCGACTTCGGCGATCTTGCGCAGCTGGGCGGAATCGGTGACGCCGCCCTTCATCTGCGGCACCACCGAAAAGGTGCCGTCGCGTTGGATATTGGCGTGCACGCGGTCGTTGACGAAACGAGCGTCACGCTCGTCGACGAAGTCGCTCGGCCACATCGTCTGCAGCAACGAGGCCAACGCCATCTTCGAGCCGGCGTCCTCGCGTCCGTCCGGAGCCAGCGCGGCGAAAACCGAAGAGACCGAATGCAATCGGAGTTCGCGGATCAACCGCATCAACTCCGGCTTCTCGTACGGGACGCCGGGAACATACCAGCGCGCCGATGGGTCTTCGGCGATCTCGCCGCCTGCGGCCCACTCCACGATCTGGGTCACCAGGGAGGTGCACGAGCCGCAGCCCTTGCCCGCGCGGGTCGCGGCCATGACCCCCGACAGCGTCCTGGTGCCGCCCGCGACGCAGGCCGTCAGCTGTCCCTTGCTGACCCCGTTGCAGTTGCAGACCTGGGCATCGGCGTCGAGTTCGGCCACCCCGACCTCGGCGTCGGGCGTCCCGAGGTCGAACATCAGCGAGATGCGCTGTTCGGGCAGCGGCAGTCCGCGATCGAAGGCCTGGGTGAGGAAGGCCATCTTGCGCACGTCACCGACGAGGGTGGCGCCGACGAGTCGCCCGTCGCGCACCACGACCGTCTTGTAGACGCCGTGCGCGGGTTCGGAGAACTGGACGAATTCGTCGTCGGGCGCTTCCGGGCCCTTGAGTCCCATGGCGGCGACATCGATGCCGGCGACCTTCAACTTCGTCGCCGTGCGCGAACCATGGTATGCCGCAGCGCGATCGACGCCGGTGAGATGGTCGGCGAGCACCTTGGCCTGCTCCCACAGCGGCGCGACCAGACCGTACACCTGCCCGCGATGCTGAGCGCACTCGCCGACGACGTACACGCGGTCGTCGTCCACCGAACGCATCTGGTCGTCCACCACTATCGCGCGTTCCACGGTGAGTCCGGCGCGCACCGCGAGTCCCACATTGGGCCTGATGCCCGCGGACACGACCAGCATGTCGCAGTCCAGTTCGGAACCGTCGGCGAAGGCCACCCCGGATACCGCGCCGTCGCTGGTCAGCACCTTCGTCGCGCGAGCGCCGGTGTGCACGGCGATGCCGAGCCGCTCGACCGACCGACGCACGATCTCCCCGGCGGCGGTGTCGAGTTGGGCGTTCATCAGGGTCGCGGCGGAATGCAGGACCCGCACCTCGAGCCCGCGACTCTGCAGACCGCGCGCCGCTTCCAGCCCGAGCAGCCCGCCGCCGATGACCACCGCGCTGCGCCGCCCGGCCGCGTAATCGATCATGGCGGTGCAGTCGTCGAGGCTGCGGAAGCCGAAGACCCCGGTGGTCAGCGCGCGGTCGTCGGCCCACAGTCCCTCCATCGGAGGGAAGAAGGAACGGCTTCCGGTGGCGAGGATCAGGCGGTCGTAGCGCAATGTGGCCCCGTCGTCGGTCTGCACGACGCGCGCGTAGCGGTCGACGCGGACCACGCGCGCGCCCGTGCGCAACTCGATCCCGTTGTCGGCGTACCAGTCCGGCGGATTCAGGAAGATCTCCTCCGCCCCTTCCGAGCCCGCCAGCATATGCGACAACAGAATGCGGTTGTAGTTGCCGTACGGCTCGTCGCCGAACACCGTGATATCGAAAAGGTCGCCGCCGCCGCGCGACAGGATCTCCTCCACCGCGCGCACACCGGCCATCCCGTTGCCGACCACCACCAGCCGGGAGCGGGTGCGCGGCGCGGCGGAATCGGGGCGCGGGGCGGTCATGGTCGTCGTCATGATGCGCCCCTTCAGATCTCGACGAGTCCGAGATCGACGACGAGGGTGCCGCCGACACCGACCGGCGCCGCCACGAACAGTTCGAGCACGGTGTCGGCGAGCAGATCCTCGACCACCCGCAGCGACACGTGGGTCGCGCCCTTGGCGGCTATCGGGAACCAACGCATGGGGTTGCCGTCGCGCATCAGCACCGCGACCACCAGTTCCCCGGTGCTGTTGCCGCCGCGGAAATAGACCGGCTGGGTGACCGCGCCCACCGGGACGACGTAGCGTAGCGCACCGTCCAGCGGTAGCGGATTGTCCAGTCCCTTGCCCTCGAAGGTGAAGGCGCCCTGTAGGAATCGGGGCGTACTTGTGTCGGCCATCGACTGTCTCCTCCCTGAGTGGACGGGAATCGAGGGAGCACGTGGCGTCGCCGGAACAGCGCGACCGCGCACAACCCCGAACACCGGCGTTCGCGCCGAGTCGCACTGTCCCGGCCTTGTGCCACGCCGGTGACCCGGCGCCGCCCTCGGGCGCTCGCGCTGCGCCGCCTCCGAACCGGCTGCGCGATCGGCGCTGTCCACGCTATGTCGCACACATTGCCACCAGGTTGCCCCGACGATTCGGCCGTGAGTCCTACCGCCCCGCCCCCGCCCGGCTCCGGGATCGCGACCGAAACCAGCCGTTTTGCCCTCGCGCCCGGTATGCGGCATCTTTACTGTTTCGACCACCCGGCGATCGTGTTCGGTCCGCCGGTGACGAGCGCGGCGTCACCCGCGCCGACGGATCGGCGAACGGACGAATCCGCTTGCCGGGGAACGCCGGTCGCGGTCCCACGTCGGCGTCGGAGCGCGTCGTGTCGGACCGCGAAAGGAGCAGCCCGTGCTGATGGCACCGGACGCGCCCGTCCCGCGCTGGATCACCGCATCGCCCGTGACCACCGAAGCGCCCCCCGAATACCGCCACGACCTGGACGGATTACGCGGCATCGCGATCGCGCTCGTCGTCGGATTCCACGTGTGGATGGGCCGGGTGTCCGGCGGCGTCGACGTGTTCCTCGTGCTGTCCGGATTCTTCTTCACCGCCATGCTGCTGCGGCGTTCCGCGAGCGCCGATGGCGTCGGGATCGCGGCGACACTGCGCAGGACCGCGCGGCGGCTCACCCCCGCGCTGGTCGTCGTGCTCGCGGCGGTGGTGGTCACGACGATCGCGGTGCGCCCGTTCACCCAGTGGGGCGACATCTCCGGGCAGACACTGGCCTCGGCGCTGTACTTGCAGAACTGGTTCCTGGCCAACGCCGAACTGGACTATCTCGCACCGAATCCCTCCGTCAGCCCGCTGCAACACCTGTGGTCGATGTCGGTGCAAGGGCAGTTCTACCTGCTGATGCTGCTGGTCGTCGCCGCGTGGGCGTGGCTAGCGCGCCGTGTCTCCCGGCGCACGGGCCGCATCGGGCTCTCGATCCTGCTCGGCGCGGCGGCGGCGCTGTCGTTCTGGTACGCCGTCGACGGCGCGAGCCGCCACCAGCCGTGGACCTACTACGACAGCGGCGCACGCGCGTGGGAACTGCTGGCGGGCGCGCTGCTCGCGATCGCGGCGCCCGCCGTGCGGCTGCCGAATCCGGTGCGCACGCTGCTCGCGATCCTCGGCATTCTCGGCGTGCTGACCTGCGGCGTCCTCTTCGACGGCGCCAACCAGTTCCCCGGCGCGCCCGCCCTCTACCCGGTGCTGGCCACCGCGGCGCTGATCCTGGCGGGCACGAACGCCGGCGCCGAGCGGCAGCCGTGGGTGAACCGGGTGCTCGCCACCGGCGTCTGCACCGGACTCGGCACCGTCGCCTACGCCTTCTACCTGTGGCATTGGCCGATCCTCATCTTCTACCTCGCCGAATACGGCGCGCCCGCCGCTGGCCTCACCGACGGCCTCGTCGTGGTCGGCCTCGCACTCGCGCTCGCCGTGCTCACCCACCGATTCGTCGAATCACCGCTGCGCCACGGCGCGTTCGCGTCGAGTCGACTGGCCGAAGCGCTGCGGCGTCGGATGCTGATACCCGCGGTGTGCGCGCTCGGGGCGGCGCTGCTCGGCGCGACCGTCGGCTGGCAGGCCAGCCTGCGCGTCCATCCGGCGACACCGCCCGTCGCGCTACAGGTCGCGCAATATCCCGGCGCGGCCGCGCTGGTCCCCGGTGTCGTCTACGCCGCCGCGCCGATGCGCCCGAACCTGTTCGAAGGCTGGAACGACTCGCCCGCACCCACCCGCGACGGATGCATCACCCCCGATCGCGAGGTACGCAGCTGCGTATACGGCGACCTCACCGCAACGCGAACCATCGCCGTCGTCGGCGGATCGCACTCCGAACACTGGCTGCCCGCCTTGGAGGTGCTCGCGGCGGACCACGGCATCAGGATCGTCACCTACTTGAAGGAGGCGTGCCCGCTCACACTGGTCGACGACCCCGCCTACTATCACTCGCCGTTCCCGGAATGCCGCGAATGGTCCGTCGACGTCATCGACCGGCTCGCCAGGACCAAGCCGGACTGGGTGTTCACCCTCGGCACCTACTACCGGGTCGACGGCCGAGGCGACGAGGTCCCCGCCGAATTCCGCGACGTGTGGACCGCTCTGTCCAACCGCGGCCTCAATGTGCTCGCCATGCGCGACACCCCGCGCCTGCGCCGCGACGGCGTGCTCTACCGCGCCATCGACTGCCTCGGCGGCCACGGCACCCCGCAGAGCTGCGGCCTCGACCGCGCCCTCGTCCTCGACCCCGTCAACCCGGCCATCGACGCCACCTCCGCCTACCCGAACGTCTACCCCCTCGACCTGTCCGACTCCCTGTGCCGCCCCGACCGCTGCTGGGTAGCCGAAGGCAACGTCCTCATCTACCGCGACGAACACCACCTCACCGCCAGCTACGCCCGCTCCCTCGCCCCCGAACTCGGCAGGCAGATCGGCGAGATCACCAACTGGTGGTAGGTCGAGGTCTCGCGGCGTCGCGTTCCCCTGCCGCCGCACCGACCACCGCGCAGCGTCGATCGCGCGCGCAGAATCAGACGGGGTGTTCAGGACGTGCGCACGGAGTTGGACCACGGAGTCGACCGCGAGGCGACGGCGCGGGATTCCTCGAGCGATCATGTCATGGCATCGTGTCGATCCCTTCTCGGCGCGGGCAGGCCGATAGCCACATGTGTGCGAGCATCGGCGCAGCGACGACAGAGGTGAGCCGACGTGACGGATGGGAGCCGACCGTGAGGATCTCGGTACTCGGGCCCATCCGGCTCGAACTCGGGCCCGCGGGCGAGGTGGGCGCGGGCAGGCAGCAGGCGTTGCTGATCCGGCTCGTCGCGGCGAACGGTCGGGTGGTGTCCACCGACCGGCTCATCGACGATCTCTGGCACGGCGAACCGCCGCCGAAGGCGCTGGCCGCGCTCCAGGTGCACGTCTCGAATCTGCGGCGGATCCTCGAACCCGACCGGCCGCCGCGCGCACCCGCCCGCATCCTGGTCAGCGAACAGCCCGGCTACGCCGTCCGCGTGCCGCGCGAAGCGGTCGACGCGTGGGAATTCGACGCGCTGCTCGCCGTCGACACCGCCGCCGACCCCACTACCCGCCACCGCCGCCTCACCGCCGCGCTCGCCATGTGGCGAGGCGAACCGTTCGGCGCGTACGCGGGCGAGCCATGGGCCGTCACCGAGGTCACCCGCCTGCACGCGCTGCGCCTGTCCGCGGTCGAGCGACGAGCCGCCGCCGCCCTCGAAACCGGCCACCCCGACGAAGTCGCCGACACCCTGCCCGCCGAATGCGCCACCCACCCCGACCGCGAGGAACTCTTCCGCCTCCTCGCACTCGCCCAATACCGCCTCGGCCGCCAAGCCGACGCCCTCACCACCCTGCGCACCGTCCGCACCTACCTGTCCGACGAACTGGGCGTCGACCCGACCCCCGCCCTCCGCAAACTCGAATCCGACATCCTCGCCCACGCCCCCGAACTCACCCCGGACCTCACACAGTCCGCCGCCGGGACAACCGGCGTCCGCGATGCCGCACCGCGCGGAAATGGCGCCACGCCCACCCGAGACACCAGTGGCGACGCCTCCGAAGGCTTCACTCCGCCCACCGCGCGAGACTCCGCCACCGTCGACACCCGAGAGGGCTCGCCCCGTAGCAGTGGAAACACCGCCACACCGAACACCGCCGACTTCGGCCGCAGCACCCCACCGGACTCGGCCGGATTCACCTCGCCGAACGCGGGTGACACCGCGGCCTCGCACACGACCGGAGCCGCCCCGTCGAACTCGGGGATCGCCGAACCGACAGCAGATGTAGCTGGTTCGACGAAGGGGGGCCACACCCCTTCGTATGCGGGAAGCGGTGTCTCGCCGGACGCAGGTGGAACGATTCCGTTGGGCACGAACGGTTTCGATTCGCGCTCGACAGCGGGCGACCAGGCCGGGGCCGCCCGTTTCGCCGAGCGTCGTGAATTCGCCGGGCGGGAAACGGAATTGGCCACGCTGACGCGGATCGCCGATACTGTTGCGACGGAAGGGCTTCGGCTGGTCTGGATCGCGGCGGAGGCGGGCGGCGGCAAGTCGACGTTGGCGCAGACCCTGGCCGCGCGGTTGATCGCGCAGCGGTGGACGGTGGCGGTGGCGCACTGTCCCGAGGTGGACGGCGCGCCTGCCGCGTGGGCGTGGCGGGAGTTGTTGGGCGGGCTCGGTCATGGCGCCGATGTGGACGATCCGTTCGGTATCGCGCGGGAGGTGGTCGCCGCTTGCCGCGGTCACCGCGACGGCGTCCTGCTCGTGGTGGACGACGCGCACCGCGCCGACAGCGCGACCCTTCAGGTGCTGCGCCAGACCATCGCCTGGATGCGGGAGCTGCCGGTGCTCGTGGTCGCGACCTTCCGGCCGTCCGAGGCGGGCGCCGAACTGCCCGCGACGGCCGCCGCCCTGATCTCGGTCACCGCCGACCGGCTCGAATTGGCGGGCCTGTCCGACGACGGCATCGTCGAGGTGGCCGGATCGGCGGGCCTGGCGGAACCCGATCCAGCGACCGTCGAACTGCTGCGCGAACGCACCGGCGGAAACCCTTTGTTCGTCAGGGAATTGGCGAAGTGGATCGCCTCGAACGGCCCCCGCGACGCGCACACCTCGGTGCCGAGCGGCATCCGCGACGTGCTGTTGCGCCGCGTGGACCGGCTGCCCGCCGACGTGGGCCGAATGCTGCGGCTGATCTCGGTGTGCGGTCGCGGCGTCGCCATCGACACCCTGCTGGCCCTGTGGTCGGACGCGGGCGCCGCCGACGAGGACCAACTGCTCGACGCCGTCGACACCGCCGTGGTCGCGGGCCTGCTGCGCGCCGACGCCGATCGCGTCGACTTCCAACACGTGCTGGTGCGCGACGCCGTCCACGACAGTGTCCCCGCACTGCGCAGACGCCGAATGCATTGGCGCACACTGTCGTATCTGGAGTCGCTGCCGCGTCCGGATCTCGACGAACTCGCCTTCCACGCCGCGCACGGCGCGAGCCCCGCCACCACCGAGCAGGCCATCGCCCACGTCGAGGCGGCCGCGCGGGCGCGCTTCGAATCGGGTTTCCGCGCCGATTCCGCACCGCTGTGGCGCGATGCCGTCGCCTTGCGGGACGGCGCTGGACACGACGCCACACCCGCCGATCGCGCCTGCCTGGTCGCGGCCCTGTGCGCACTGGTCACCGCGCTGGCCCATCGCGGCGAGGTGGCCGAGGCGCGCGGGCGTCGCGGTCGCGCTCTCGCGTTGGCCGAGGGCGACGAGCGACTGGTGCGACTCGCGCTGACCTGTTGGCGCACACCGCGAATCTGGACCACCCGCCAACAGCGACTGCCCGACACCCAGATGACCGCGGCCCTGTCGCGCGCACTGCCCGCCGCCACCGGCGTGGACCGAGTGCTGCTGCTGGTCACCGCCGTCTTCGAATTCGAAGGCAACGACGGCCCGTTCGCGCTGGCCTGTGCCACCGAAGCGGTGGAACTGGTCCGCGGCATCGATGATCCCGAGGCGACCTGCGCCGCCCTCAACGCGCTGGCCTTCATGGCCCTCGGCCCGGACCTGAAGGACCGACTTCCCGATATCACCCGCGCATTCCTGGACGCGGCAGGCGAATCCGGCAATGTCGCCTATCTCGCGGCGGCGCACTACTACCGGTTCCTCGCCTACCTGTCCCGAGGTGACCTGCTCGCGGCCTCGACCGAGGTCACCCGCGCACTCGAGACGGCCTCGAGCGGCAGGGTCGGCGAATTGATCGTGGTGCTCTCGGCTTTCGACGCGGTACTCGACGTACTGCGCGGCGACCTCGACGGCGCGGCGGCCCGCTACGCCGCGCTCGCGGCCAGGCTGAGCGCGGCGGGCCTGGCGAACGCGGCCGAGATCGGCCTGGTCGGCGAAATGGTGGTGGCCTGGTTCCGCGGCTCGCTCGCCCACCTCGCCGAACCGCTGGCCGAACAGTACAAACATGCGCCGCAAACGATTTCGTGGGTGTACGTACTCGCGCTGGTGGACGCGGGCCGGGAAGCGGAGGCGCGCGTGATCGCCGAACGCGACCACGAGGTGAGCCGAGACTTCTATTGGACCGCCATGTCGGCGTTCCACGCACGCGCCCTGGTCCGACTCGGCATGCGCGACCGCGCCGCCGAGTTGTACCGGGAGCTGCGACATTGCGCGGGAACGGTGGCCGGACTCGATTCCGCGTCGGTGGCCATGGGCCCGATGGACACCGTGCTGGCCGAACTCGCCGACCTGCTCGGCGATCCCGAGGCCGCCGCCGCGCACCGCGCGGGCGCGC
This sequence comes from Nocardia bovistercoris, assembly GCF_015674855.1. GTDB lineage: Bacteria > Actinomycetota > Actinomycetes > Mycobacteriales > Mycobacteriaceae > Nocardia > Nocardia bovistercoris. The sequence goes on from NZ_JADMLG010000021.1 coordinate 72,732, forward strand.
GGCGGGTGGACGCCGAGATCGCCGCGAGCCTGGCCGCCCTGGACGCGCACCGATGACTCACCCGGCGATCACGGCCTCGCGCTTGTCGAAGGAACGCACCAAGAGCCCCAACAGGATTCGGATCAGCGGCCCGGCGCCCGCGCGCAGTTCCACCAATTCCTCCTCGGTGGCGTACCTGACGAATCTCGGCACCTCGAACGACATCTTGCTGCCCTTCTTCGCCGCCTTCTCCACGCGTTCCCAATCATCGACGCGCACATAGCGATCCACGATCGGGAACACGACCCGCTCCTCTTCGGCGATGTGCTCGGACAACAGCGCGTGCGCGGCGTCGAGCGTCTCGGTCAACGCGGCCGCGGCGCGCGCACGGTCGGCGTCGGCGGCTCCGAACGCGCTCGCCCGCTGCCGCAGCGTCCCGAGCACGGCGTCGAGCTGGACGTGGTCGTCCTCGAGTTCGTCGACCGCGACGGCGGGACCGGCCGCGGCCACCAGCACCGGCCACACCACCGTGTCCTCGATCGTGTGGTGATGGTGCACGGAGTCGCAGAGCAGCGTCAGGTACTGCGCGACGGCCGCCGCCCGAGCCGGCGGGCACGACTCCCCCGCCGCGATCCGCGCGGTGATCTCGGCGAACCGCCGCGTGTCGGCGAGCATCCCGCGGTGCGCGATCCGCATGCCCGTGACGTCGGGTCGCACTCGGGTGTCGGTGGCGGATGTTCCGGTCATGGTCGATTCCTCCCGTCGCGGCCGCGTTCGGCCGGTGGTGTCCGGGCGTCGCGCCCGCTCGGACACCACGGTGCGCCGCGCCACTTGCGAGCCACTTGGCACCGGCTTGCACTCCGGGAATCTCTCCGCACTTCCATTTTGTCATTCGATGCCATTATGCTGACAGTCACATTTTCCCCACGGCATAGCGAGGAATGGCCATGAGTGATGTGACCGCCAACAAGACTGTCGCCGACGACGATCTGGTCGAGGATGTGCTCGTCGAAGAGGTCTCGATCGACGGCATGTGCGGTGTCTACTGAGTCCGCGCCCTTCGACCCGACCCTGCCCTACACCTTGGCGGGGTCGGTGTCGCTGCGGCCGGAACCCTTCGGCGCGCTGGTGTACGACTACACGACCCGCAGGCTGTCGTTCCTGAAGACGCCGCTGCTGGTCACCGTCGTCCGCGAACTCGAACACCACCCGGACGCCATCACCGCGCTCACCGCGGCCGAAGTCCCCGCAGCCGACCACGATCGGTATCTGCGCGCCCTCACCGGATTGTGCGAATCGGGCACCATCCATCGGCGCCGCGCGTCCTGAATCGAACGGGATCAACCATGAAACTTGTCGAGCACTTCGAATACGGCCTGGACGCCCCCATCTGCCTGACCTGGGAGCTCACCTACGCCTGCAACCTCCAGTGCACCCACTGCCTGTCCGCCTCCGGCCGCCGCGACCCGCGCGAACTCAGCACGGCCGAATGCAAAGCCGTCATCGACGAGTTGCAGCGCATGCAGGTCTTCTACGTCAACATCGGCGGCGGTGAGCCCACCGTGCGCTCGGACTTCTGGGAACTGCTCGACTACGCCGTCGACCACGGCGTCGGGGTGAAATTCTCCACCAACGGCGTGCGCCTGACGCCCGACAAGGCGCGCCGCCTCGCCGCCACCGACTACGTCGACGTGCAGATCTCCATCGACGGCGCCACCGCCGAGGTCAACGACGCGGTGCGCGGCGCGGGCTCCTTCGACACCGCCATGCGCGCCATGCAGAACCTCGCCGACGCGGGCTTCAAGGGCTTCAAGATCTCGGTGGTCACCACCCGCCACAATGTCGGTCAACTCGACGAGTTCAAGGCCATCGCCGACCGCTTCGACGCCCAGCTTCGCATCACCCGCCTGCGGCCCTCGGGCCGCGGCGCCGACGTGTGGCACGACCTGCACCCCACCCTCGACCAGCAGCGCGAGATCTACGACTGGCTCATCGCCAACGGCGAGAACGTGCTCACCGGCGACTCGTTCTTCCACCTCAACGCACTCGGTTCGACCCCGCTGCCCGGCCTGAACCTGTGCGGCGCGGGACGCGTGGTGTGCCTGATCGACCCCGTCGGCGACGTCTACGCCTGCCCGTTCGCCATCCACGACGAGTTCCTCGCGGGCAATGTCCGCGACCGCGGCGGCTTCGAATCGGTGTGGCGCTCCTCGGAACTGTTCACCCGCCTGCGCGAACCGCAGACCGGCGGCGCGTGCACTTCCTGCTCCGCCTTCGATTCCTGCCGCGGCGGCTGCATGGCCGCGAAATTCTTCACCGGCCTGCCCCTGGACGGCCCCGACCCCGAATGCGTGCGCGGCAACGCGGAACTGGCCCTGGTCGGCGCGGGCGCGAACCGTCCACTGCCCGACAAGGACCACTCCCGCACCGGCGCGCGCCGCACTTCCGTTGCCCTCGGCCTGCCGACCCTGACCCCGCCCGTCGCCACGCCCGACCGCGCCTGCGACACCAGCCCCCTGGCGGGTTTCGTCCGCTGACACCGGCGCCGTCGTCCCGCATCCGGTAGGACGACGGCGTTCGCAGCGGCACCCGAGACCGTCGCCCGGCGCGCAACCGAGGCGGCCGCACCCGAGCCTCGACATGGACCCGGCCACCAACCGCACCACGTCGATCGCCCCGCCGAACTTCACACGCTGGAAGCGCTGTTCGCGGGTGACAGTTCGCGGGCCTCGGGTGCGCACGCTTCTGCCACGGCGGCGATGTGGCGGTCGTCGGTGCCGCAGCAGCCACCGAGCACAACGAGGTTCGGAAACCGCCCGCGCAACTCGGCGTACCGCGCGCCGAGTTCGGCCGGATCACCACTGTCGAGCTCGGTGGCCTCATCGAGTTCGGCGTGACTCGACCGCGAGGCATTGGCCCGCAGCAGCCCGATCCGCGCCGCCCACGGCTCGGACCGCAGCACCGGTTCGAAATGGTCGGGATGCGCGCAGTTGATGCCGTAGTGCACCGGATACCCCTCGGTCGCCGCGTCCACCTCGATGATCGCCGCCGACAGCGCCTGCCCGGACGGCAGCGTCCCGTCGGTCTCCACCGTGAACCCGACCACCACCGGCATCGACTCCGCACGCGCCGCACGCACCACCCCCACGGCTTCCTCGACATGAGTCATGGTCAGCACGGTGATCAGATCCGCACCCGCACGAGCCAGCGCCGCGATCTGCGCCCGGTGATACTCCTCGGCCGCATCGACACTCATCCGCGCACCGACGTCGTATCCGTCGCCGCGCGGCCCGACATTCCCGGAGATCACCACGTGCGTCCGCGGCGCATACTCGGCGCGAATCCCGGCGAGCAGATCCACCGCGGCGGCATTGAGAGCGACGAGCGCGTCCGCGTCGTACCCGAGGCGCGCACCCCAATCCGACGGCGCCCGCCACGTCGGGGTGTCGAGCACGATCCCGAGCCCGTGCGTATGCGCGATATCGGCGTAGTCGCGGTAGTAACCGCGCAACACATCACGCCCACCCTCGTCCTCCAACAACGGGAAGGCCGCGAAGTCGGGCAACTCGATATCTTCGTGGAATACGAGCGTGGTCTCCAACCCACCGTCGGTCAGCAGCAGCTGCCCCGCGGGCCAGGGTGCGATCGGGCGTGCGGTACTCATCGTCGGTCTCCGAGTTCGTTCGGTCGCTGTGTCTCGGATACAACGGACGCGAACCCAACCCGGTTCAACCCCTCACCGAATCCCTTTCCGACCCGCCCGCGCCCCCCCGACCCGATTCCATGAGGTCGCGGTCGGTGATCGAGGCGTCCACGAACTGGATCCTCGCCGGGATCGACCAGACGTCACCCGATGTTCCGGTGCCCGTGATCGTCACGCGGCGGTACCCGCTATCCCGACCGGCGACCGTACTCATCGTCGTCGACCCCCGCAGGCGACTGCTCCGCGCGTCGCGCTCGCTGTCCGCGCGCGATCTCGGTGGCGAGGGCGTCCAGGGGCTGGGCGAACTGTTCTATCGGATGGGACAGGCGGGCGAGCCAGGAGGCCGCGAGATCGACGCCCGCCGGATCGATGGCGTGGATCCGGCGGGTGCCTTCGGCTCTGACCTGGAGCAGGCCCGCGTCGCGTAGGACCTTCAGGTGTTGGGAGACCGCGGGCTGCGAGATCGGGGTGATCGCGCGTACGGCGTCGACCACCGCGCCCGCCGACAGTTCGCCCGAGGCCACGATCTCGAGGATGCCTCGGCGCACCGGATCGCCCAGCGCTTCGAAGATCTTCGCGGCCGAAGCGTCCATCAGGAGTCGGAGCCCTCCTCGGGCACGGTCGTGTAGAACACGATGGTCTGTTCGGCGGCGGTGTGGGCGGCGATCGGTTCGTCGCCGTCGGCGGCGGCGGCTTCGGCCCATCCGGTCGCGGCGGTGCGTACGAACGCGATGCCTTCGGGGGTGGTCGGGAATTCCAGTCCGGCCGCCGGGTCGACGGGCTCTCCGCTCGCCAGGTGCAGGCCGAGCCCCATGAGCGCGAGGTCCCAGCCGACGCCGACCGCGCCAGGACCGTACTGGGTCCAGAACTCCGGGTCGACCTGCGCTTCGTGGACCAGTTCCAGCCGGGTGCCCGCCCCGTCGACACTGAGGGTGATCTCGAGCCACGACATCTGCGGCCCCATCTCCCAGGTGACGGCGAAGCTCTCCGGCTCGTCGCACCGCTCGACCACGCCGCCCGCATTGCCTTCGAGCTGATACCGCCCGCCGACCCGCAGGTCGCCGCTGACCGGAAGGAACCAGCGCGGCAAGCGCTCGGCGTCGGTGAGCGCGTCCCACAGATCACCCCGATCGGTGGGATAGGTGCGCCGCGCGACCGCGATCCTGGTCGGCGCGCCATCGCGTGTTCCCGAGCGCACCTCCCGCGTGACCAGGCCCGCGATCGCGGTCGGATCGGTGAGCAAAGCCATGTCGAACCTCCTTATATAAGTTTGAGCTTATATTACACACGATAGCCGATCCTGCCACCTGCGACGGCACGAGCGCGGGCCGCATCGCGATGAACACGACCGACGATGCCGAAGACAGGCGAGACGACACCGAGGCCAGAACTCACGGCGACCTACCGTCAGCCATGCGTCGGCGGCCCGGCATCGCCCACAGCCTCGTGTCACCTCGCGACCTCGCGGTGCCCGCAATCGCGCTACGGCTACGTGACGGAACACCCGATTTCCCGAATGTGGGCCGATACCCGCGTACAGATGATCTACGCGGGTACCACCGAGATCACCGACCACATCGCGCGGTCCCGACTCGCGCGGCGGTCGACACCAGGACCGCGAACCGGTCCGCTCCGGAGAGGATGCGAGATGCGAGTACTCGTCGCGGGCTCCACCGGTTTCATCGGCAGGCGCCTGTGCCCGGCGTTGGAGAAGGCGGGCCACGAAGTGCACGCCATGACCCGGCACCCCGAGCGCTATAAGGGCGCGGGAACCGCCGTCGGCGCGGACGTGTCCGACCCGGCGTCGCTGCGCGCGGCGCTGGACGGCCGCGAGAGCGCCTACTACCTCGTGCATTCCCTCGCCTCCTCCGACTTCCGCCGCCGCGACGCCGACGCGGCCCGCGAATTCGGCGCGGCCGCCGCGGCGGCGGGCCTCACCCGCATCGTCTACCTCGGCGGTCTCGGCGACGACCGCGACGACCTTTCGGCGCACCTGCGCAGCCGCCGCGAAGTCGAGGGACTGCTCGGCGCGGCGGGCGTGCCGGTCACCACGTTGCGCGCCGGGATCATCGTCGGCGACGGCGGCATCTCCTGGGAGATCACCCGCCAACTGGTCGAGCACCTGCCCGCGATGGTCACTCCGCGCTGGGTGCGCACGCGTACCCAGCCGATCGCGGTGGACGATGTGATCCGCTACCTGGTCGGCATCCTCGACATCCCCGAGACGGCCGGGAAGACCTTCGAGATCGGCGGGGCCGACGTGCTCGAATACATCGATATGTTGCGCCGGGTGGCGCGCATCGAGGGGCGCAGGCTCGCGGTGGTCCCCGTGCCGATGCTCTCACCGCGACTGTCCTCGCTGTGGCTGGCGCTGGTCACCGATGTCGATTCACGCACCGGCCGGTCACTGGTCGATTCCATGGTCAACGAGGTGGTGGTGCGCGACGACGGCATCCGGGAATTCCTGCCGTTCGAGCCCATCGGCTACGACGAGGCCGTGCTGCGCGCGCTCGGCGAGCGGGTCGGGATCCGGCACGCCTCATGATCCGTATGCCGAAACGCTTGCGCGACAAGATCACCCGCCCCGAACCGACACCGATGCACGGCCACCCGTATCGGGTCGCCGGTGTGGCCGCGGTCGGCACCGGATTACTCGGCGCGTCGCTGTCCACCCCGCCCGGCAGCACCGCGTTCTACGGACTCACCGCCGCCACCGCCGCCACCTGGACCGTCGGCGGCCTCGCCGCGACACCACGCGGGCTCCCCGCACGCCGGGAGCCGATCCTCACGCCGGTTCTCACCGGATTCGCCGCTTTCGGCGTCTTCTACGGCTGTGCCCTCGTGGTGCGCCGAATCCCGTTCCTGCGCAGAGCGATCGCCGGAGTGTTCCGCTACACCGAACGCGCACCCACCCCGCCGGTGCTGCTCACCGCCCTCGCCAACGGCGCCGCCGAGGAAGTGTTCTTCCGCGGCGCCGTCTACGCGGCGGCGGGTCGCCATCCGGTCCCGGTGTCGAGCCTGATCTACGTGCTGACCACTTCGGCCACCCGCAACCCCGCGCTCATCCTGGCCGCCGTCGTCATGGGACCGCTCTTCGGCATGCAGCGCCGTCTCACCGGGGGCATCCGCGCGCCGATCCTGACCCACCTGACCTGGTCCACCCTCATGATCCACTACCTGCCGCCACTGTTCGCCACCGAGCCGTGACCACCGTCAGAGACGACCGAAATCCAGAGGCGGATAACGAATTTCAGTATCCCGATATTCGTGGCGCACACACAGCCGGCAGGGTTCACAGCGCAGCAGCGAGCGAGCGATATCCGACTCGGTGGGCCCCGACGACCAGGCCGACCATCGAATGAGCTTGTCCCACAGCCTCATCATGTCCCACCACCGCACGGAGCCCCCTCGGGATTCACCCGAGATTCTACGCCCCGCCTGTGCGGTCACAGCAGGAAACAGCAGGTGAGCGCTGCGGACACGCCGAGTTGTCAGTGCGCGGCGGCGTGTTCGCGGGCGAGTTCGACCGCGCGCCGGACGCCGCCGGTCCACACCGCACCGTGCCCAGGCACCACCACATCGGCATCGACCGACTCGAAAGCCGCCAGACCGTCGACCGCGCGCGAGGTGGAGTGGTTGAAGAAATCGGGCAGGAGCTGCGGACCGGAAGTCGGCGCGGTGGGATGCGCGGTGACCAGCGCGTCACCGGTGGCCAGGACGCCCGCGACGGGCAGATGGAATCCGCTGTGCCCGGAGGTGTGGCCGGGGGTGGCGATCGGTATCGGTGACCCCGGCAGGTCGAGCGCCCCCTCGACCGGAAACGGCTGGATGTGCGGCGCGATGTTCTCACGCAGCCCGCCCGCCCGCGCGATCCGCACCGCCCACGCCGCCGTCCTCGGCTTCCACGCACGCGAGATCACGTCGAGCGCGGTGGCCGTTTCGTGGTATTCGCCGCGCGCGTGCCCGACTTCGGCGGGGGCGGTGTAGGCGGGCGTCCCGTACCGGGTGTGCAGGTAGGCGAGCGCCCCGATGTGGTCGAGGTGGGCGTGGCTGAGCAGTACCGCGGTGATGTCCTCGGGTCGGTGCCCGAGCGCGCGCACGGACTCCTCGATGACCGCCGCGTCGCCGAGCCATCCGGCGTCGATCAGGGTCAGCGCGTCGCCGTCACGGGCCAGCACCATCGCGACCTCGGTTCCCTGGATGCGAAACACGTCATCGGCGACCTGGTCATACCGCATGGCCGGAAACTCCCATCGAGGAACAGTAGACCCGAAATCTAGCACCGCGCCCGCAGCGCCTCGATCGGCCACCCGCCGCCAGTCCGGTTGTATGGTGAACCTCCGCAACCGATTTGCGCCCGCGTGTGCAACCTCGCCATCGCCGACGGGTGTCCGGCCGCAAGAGTCAGCGCCGCGACCGCCCGAGCGCGCCGACGAGCGCGGGGGCGACGAACTGTTCGAGCATGGCGCGTTCGTCGTGCGCGTCACGACCGGGCGCGGTGAGCAGCGACAGGATGATTCGCGCCGCCCAGCGCGCCGAGCGCGAGCGTTCCGCGTCGTCGGAACCGGTGTCGGGCAGCAGGCCCGCGGCGATGGCCTCGATCACGTCGGAGCCCTGACCGATCGCGTTGGCCAGGCCCGCGTCGCCCGCGGTGAACCAGGCGATCAGCGTCGGGTCGGCGCGCACGACCCGCAGCGAGGTGAGCATGGCGACCACGATCCGTTCGGTCGGGTCCTCGATGCCCGCGATCTCCTCGGCCACCGCCGCCGCGACCCGGCGCGCCTCGCGGTGTACGAAGGCGATCCGCAGCGACTGCCGGTTCGGGAAGTAGCGGTACAGCGTGGCGCGCGAGCAGCCCGCCGCGCGCGCCACCTCACCCATGCCGGTGGCGCCGACGCCGCGTTCGACGAACAGCCCGGCCGCGGCGTCGAGGATCTGTTCGGCGGCGATGTCGGCGCGTGCGGGCCGCAGCCAGTCGGTCACGCGGACACCTGGAACGGCACGCGGTCCGGCCAGCGCACGTAGCTGCCCGGTGCGTAGCGCAGGCCGTCGAGGTCGACGGTGAAATCCGGGCAGCGCGCGAGCAATTCCTCCAGCGCGACGCGGGCGACCATGCGCGCCGCCGCCGCGCCGAGGCAGTGGTGGTTGCCGTGGCTGAAGGTGAGAATGCCCTTCGGCGCGCGGGCGACGTCGAGTTCGCCCGCGGTGGGGCCGAATTCGCGTTCGTCGTGATTCGCCGACGCGTACAGCAGCAGCACCCGGCGTCCCTCGGGTATCACCGTGCCCGCCACCTCGACGTCGCGGGCGGCGGTGCGGGCGAGGCCCTGCACCGGTGAGGTGAGCCGCAGGAATTCCTCCACCGCGTCGGGGATGAGCGCGGGATCCTCGAGCAGCGCCCGCCGCTGTTCGGGATAGCGGGTGAGCAGTTGCGCGGCGCCGCCGAGATTGCCGGTGGTCGTGTCGTTTCCGCCGGTGATCATGGTGAAGGCGAAGCCGAGGATGGAGATGATGCCGTCGTAGTCGCCGTCGGCGCCGAGTCCCGAAGCCACCAGATGCGAGATGGTGTCGTCTCCCGGTTCGGCGCGGCGCAGCTCGATCAGGCGGGTGAAGTACTGCATCAGCTCGCCGACGGCTTCGTGCGCGTGCATCGGGCTGCCGCCCGCGGAGGCGGCCATGATCAGGTCGGTCCATTCGTCGAACCGCGCCCGATCCTGTTCCGGCACACCGAGATAGTGGGCGACCACCATACTCGGCAGCGGCTTGAACAGTTCCACGGCGATATCGCCGCCGCCCGCCGCGCGCAGGCGTTCCAGCCGTTCCACCACGAAGGCCCGTACCTGCGGTTCCACCGATCGCACCTGGCGCGGCGTGAACCCTTTCATGACCTGTTTGCGGAAGCCGGTGTGATCGGGCGGATCGGTGAACACGAAGGGGCGCGGGCGCGGGAGCCCGATCTCGTCGAGGTCGGTGTAGTCGACCGTCAGTCCCTGCCCGGAGGAGAAGGTCGTGACGTCGCGGGCGGCCGCGTGCACGTCGGCGTAGCGCGACAGTACGTAGTAGTCGTCGCCCGGCGCTTCGGGCGGTATCACGCGGTGCACGGGATCGCGATCGCGCAGCGCGCGGTACATGGGCCATGGATCGTCCCAGCTGTCACCGCTGCGCAGTTCGAAACGTGGCGATTCGACATTCTCGCGAGACAACTCGACCTGCATGATTCGAAGGTAAGACAAAATACCTAATCTGTCTAGAACGAGTTCTACTCCGGTGCGGGACCGGCGCCGAAGAAGTGCACCCACCCCGGATAGCTCCCGCTGTCCACGTCGTAGATGTGGAAGTCGAGCGCGCGCACCGACCCGCCGTCCGCATCGCGGAACCGCAGGCGCGGCGGTTCGTGGAAGTAGGTGACCTCGCCGCGTCCCCACAGCACGCGGAATTCCGGGTAGCGTCCGAGCTCGGCGAGCAGTCCGGCGAAATGCTCACCGGCGCGCAACCGCCCGATCCGGCCGCGCAGACCCGCGACCGACAGCGCGGCGGCCCGGTCCCAGTCGAGCAGCGCCCGCCGGGCCCGCTCGTCGCCGAACAGCCAGTGCAGGATGTTGTCGCCCTCGCGCAGCCCGGGGAAGAGCGCGCCGACCGCGGCATTGCCCGCGAGCAGGTACCAGCGCGCGTCGAAGTATCCGGCGGCATGCGGCAGGCGCAGCGCCAAGCCGTGACGCATATCCGCCGTGGTCTCGGTGCGTAGTCGTTCGACGCTCGGCGCGTCGGCTTCGCGAATGCCCGCGAGGTCGAACAAGTGGCGACGATCCGGACACGGCAGCTCCCGGATCCCGTCCAGGCAGCGGACCAGATTTTCCACCACCGCGCGCGTCGGCCGCCCGCGCTCACCGCGTTCCAGATGTGTGAGATAGCTGACACTCATCCCGGCGCCGACCGCGAGTTTCTCGCGGGAGACGCCCCTGCCCTGTCGCAGACGTCGCAACAGTTCACCGAAGGTGGGCGGTAGCAACAGCACTTCGGCCATTCGCCCGCTCGTTGTCCCGACCATTGGCCATCCCCTCCGATTGCGCCGAGAGTCCGGCGACACCGAACCCGACAGTTATTCGATTCGAACGCGACCATTCGCACCCTAACCCGCCGCAGCGCCACAGACGGACATTTGCGAAATATTTTCACCCGCAAGGATTTCGACCACCGACACGCGCGACCACAGCACACGACCTACCGAACAGCCACTCCGACAACCCATTCTGGCTACCGTCTGGAATCGCCCATATCGACCGAGAAAATGCAGGTAAAATCTGCCAAAATCCCTTGAAGCAGCCACGCACCTCCGCCAATCTAACCGCATCAAGCTACTTTTCAGCAAACTCACTGCTCTCGACATACGCGCCCTACCCGCACATCCACCACGTCACACCGAGAATTTCTCCTCCGAGATGGTCGCACCCGCGATCCGGTAATGCTCCGAACCGCGCCCATATTCCGGAAACCGGACGTCCGCACACTCCGGTGAAACGCGTCGACCGCCCGCCGCGACAAATTCGACGAGGAATCGCCCCGACCGCCCACGTACGCCCGTCGCGTCCACCCGAACACCAGCCCGCCCGCACCGCCGCGCCCCCTCCGCGCACGCGTTCCGAATACGCCGCGACACGCAGCCAACTCGCAGCGAATCCATGCTTGACCACCGTGAATCACAATGGTTCAATTCGGCTCGCCATGGGTCAAAAGAATCGAGCCGAGAACGACGCAGCCGGCGGCGAAACCGGCTCGCACCCGGCGTCCGCCGAACACGGACCGCGCGATCGCCTCGCCGCCGAACTCCGTCGTCTCCGCGACCTCGCGGGCATCTCGGGACGCGACCTCGCCGACCGCGTCGGCATCAGCCAATCCACCCTCTCGCGCATCGAGACCGGGCGCGCGATGCCATCGCTGCCCCAGGTGTCGGCGTGGAGCCGGGCCGTCGGCGCGACCGCCGAGGCCGACCGGAACCTGCGCGGGCTCACCGAGGCCGCCCACTCCGAACTCACCACGTGGCGTTCGGCACTCGCGAGCCGCACCCACATCCAGGACGACTTCCAGGCGCACGAATCCGCCGCGACGACCGTGCTGAACTTCCAGCCCACACTGGTGCCCGGGCTGTTGCAGACGGCGGAATACGCGCGGCACATCTTCGGGATCTTCCAGGTGCCGTACACCGCCGCCGGACTCGCGGCCGCGGTCGCCGCCCGACTGGACCGCCAGCCCGCGCTCTACGACCCGAACCGGCGCTTCGAATTCCTCATCGGCGAAACCGCGCTGCGGCTGCGGCCGGGGCCGCGCCACATCCTGCTGGCCCAACTGGACCGCATCGCCTCGGTCGACACCCTCGACACCGTGTCCATCGGGATCATCCCCGCCGATATCGAGGCGAAGGCGACCATCCCGCACAGCTTCGTCATCTATGAGGGCGAGGATCCGGTGGTCTCGGTCGAGATGGTCGACGCCAATCGGCTCGTGCGCGCACCCGACGGCATCGACATGTACCGCGAGCGTTGGGCGCTGCTGCGCGGCATGGCGCTGTACGGCGCGGACGCGGCGAACTTCCTGACCTCGATCGCGAGCGAGATCCGTGCACTCGAAGACCGATGAGGTGACCGGCCGCGGCGAGACGGCCGATCGGGGGAGGTGGTGCCGCGGCAACCCCGCTGCGGCACCACCCCGGCGGCCTCACGCGCCGACATCGAATACGCCCGCGCGCATCCCGACGAGGAACGCACGCCATTCCGACGGCGAGAACCACAGGACCGGACCCGACCGGTTCTTCGAATCGCGTACCGCGACCCCGCCGCCGGTGAACGCGACCTCGACGCATTCTCCACCGCCGTCACTGAAGGTACTCTTTGCGAACTTCGGTATGAAGTCCTCCTCGCCGAATATTTTGTCGCTCATTACTTCTCCTCGATCGCGGGGACGATTACGCTCCGATATCAGGAAAGCGCTCGGACAGGGTGGCCGTCATGACATCGACAGGTGTGCAATCGAATTGGATCCGGCGGACCGCGGGACGGATTTCCCACAGTGAGGACCGAATCCATGTCGACCGGTGAACGCGCACCTATCCGAGCTGTCGTGAAATTCCGTTTGCTCGGCGTTGTCGAGGCCGAAGTACACGGGTATCCGGCCGGACTCGGCGACCCCGCGACCCGACGCCTGCTCGCGGCATTGCTGGCCGCGATGGGGCAATCGGTCTGGCGGGACGAACTCGTGGACTGGGTATGGGATAACCCGCCGCCGCGCGCCGAATCCGCGCTGCGAGAAATCGCCGAGAACTTGCGCGCGGAGCAGCTGCGTCCGATCGGCCTGGACGACGCGCTGCTCGTCACCGACGGCATGTACCGGCTCGCGGTGCCCCCGGAGTGGATCGACCTGCATCAGTTCCGCATATTGACCGAACGCGCCGCCCAACTCGACGACGCCGAGGCCCGCGAATTCCTGGCCGCCGCACTGCAGGCGGTGCGCGGGGTTCCGCTGGCCGATCTGGACGGGCGGCGGGTCGAGGAATACCGGCGCGAACTCGCCCGCGAATTGCGGACCGTGGAAATCAGATTCGCGGGCATCGAAGTGGGCCGGGGCAGATCCCAGGAGTTGCTACCACGATTGGAGCGGTTGTTCCACGAATTCCCCGACGACCCGACGCTCGCCGAGGTCTACCTCGCCGCGCTGCACGGCGCCGATCTCGCGCCCGCCACGCTGGCGGCGCGCACCAGAAGCGCCCGCCGGGCCCGCGAGAATTGGGGCGACGACTTCGGCGCCGCGTCGGCCCTGTGACGAGTACCGCCACAGGGCCATCGGCCTGCTACTTCTTGCGTTCGCGCTTTTCCCGGACCCGCACCGAAATTCGGACCGGCGAACCGTCGAATCCGAATTCCTCGCGCAATCGCCGTTCCAGGAATCGCCGATATCCGGCTTCCAGAAATCCCGTGGTGAACAGCACGAAGGTCGGCGGGCGCGTCGAAGCCTGAGTGGCGAACAACACACGCGGCAGCCTGCCGCCGCGCATCGGCGGCGGGGTGGCCGCGACGACCTCCTTCAGCCAGGTGTTCAGCCTGCCCGTCGAGATACGCTTGTCCCACGATTCCAGCGCGGTGTCCATGGCGGGCACCAGCTTCTGCACCGCGCGACCGGTGTGGGCGGAGATGTTGACCCGCTGCGCCCACGGGACGCGGACCAGTTCCCGGTCCACCTCCTTCTCCAGCATCAGCCGTCGGTCCTCGTCCACCAGATCCCACTTGTTGAACGCGAGCACCAGCGCCCGACCGGAATCGGCGACGAAGCCGATGATCCGCAGATCCTGTTCGGTGATCGGCTGCGCGGCATCGATCAGCATGACCGCGACCTCGGACGCCTCCAACGCGGACTTCGTGCGCAGCGACGCGTAGAACTCGGTGCCGCCCGCCTGGGACACCTTGCGGCGCAAGCCCGCGGTGTCGACGAACTTCCAGACCTTGCCGCCCAACTCGACCAGCGAGTCCACCGGGTCGACGGTGGTGCCCGCGACATCGTGCACCACCGAACGCTCGTCGCCCGCCAGCTTGTTCAACAGGCTCGACTTACCGACATTCGGCTTGCCGACCAGCGTGACCCGGCGCGGACCGCCGCCGACGCCGCCCTCGCGCGGGGTCTCCGGCAGCGCGGCGAGCACGTCGTCGAGCAGGTCGCCGGTGCCTCGGCCGTGCGTGGCGCTGATCATGCGCGGCTCGCCGAGACCGAGCGACCACAGCGCCGCCGCCTCCGACTCGATCCGTTGGTCGTCGACCTTGTTCGCCACCAGGATCACCGGAATCCTGGACCGGCGCAGTTTCCGGACCGCCGCCTCGTCGGTGGCGGTGGCGCCGACGGTCGCGTCGACCACGAGCAGAATGGCGTCCGCGGTGTCCATCGCGAGTTCGGCCTGCCGCGCGACATGCTGTTGCAGCCCTTTGGCGTCGGGTTCCCAGCCGCCGGTGTCCTGCACCCAGAACCGGCGTCCGGTCCAGTTGGCCTCGTAGGAGACCCGGTCGCGGGTCACGCCCGGGATGTCCTCGACCACCGCCTCGCGACGGCCGATGATGCGGTTGACCAGCGTCGACTTGCCGACGTTCGGACGCCCGACCACGGCGAGGGTCGGCATCGCGAGTTCCGCGCCGTCCTCCTGCTCGTCGGCGAATTCATCGATATCCCAGTCGGATTCGTCGCTCCAGACGCCGTCGCCCGCGAGTACGTCCTCGCTCATCGCGCCCCTCCCGGCGATCCCGCCGCGACCTGGCGCGCCACGACCCGGTACAGCTCGTCGATGACCTCGTCCTTGGTCAATTCACTCGTGTCGACCAGCGCGGCGTCCTCGGCGGGACGCAGCGGGGAGACCTTGCGCGTGGAATCGAGGGTGTCGCGGCGCTGCACGTCGGCCAGCACGGCGGCGTAGTCGTCGCCGCGGCCCTCGGTGATGTTCTGCTGGTTGCGCCGGTGCGCCCTGGCCTCGGCCGAGGCGGTCAGGTAGATCTTGGCGTCGGCGTCGGGCAGCACGACGGTGCCGATATCGCGACCCTCGACCACGATCCGCTGTGCGCTGAAGGCGATCTCGCGCTGCAGCGCGACCAGCAGTTCGCGGACTTCGGCCACCGCCGACACCGCCGACACCGCCTTGGTCACCAGGTCGCCGCGGATCTCGGCGCGCACGTCCTCACCGTCGAGTTCGACGAGTTCGCCGCCCGGATCGGTGCCGATGGTCAGCGGCAGTTCCTTGACGGCCGCGCCGATGGACGCGGAGTCGGCGAGATCGATGCCTGCGCGCAGCACCCGCAGGGTGGCGACCCGGTACATGGCGCCGGTGTCGAGATAGCGGGCGTCGAGCCGGTTCGCGAGCAGGCGCGAGACACTCGACTTGCCGGTTCCCGACGGGCCGTCCATCGCGACGACAAGGGATTCCGAGCCGGACAGTTTGCCTGCCGCGTCATTCCGCACCGGAACCTCCGCACCGTTCACAATGACACCGCCTCGAAGAGCGCTCACAACGACACCGCCTCGTAGAGTTTGCCGACTTCGTCACGTCCGAGCACCCGCAGCGTGCCGGGACGCTGATCGCCGAGAGCCACCGGACCGATATTGGTGCGCACCAGCCGGTTCACCGGATGGCCGACCGCGTCGAGCAGTCGACGGACGATGTGTTTACGTCCCTCGTGCAACACCAGTTTCACCAGGGAGCGCCCCTCCCCGAGTTCGAGTACCTGGAAGCGGTCCACCTTGGCCGGACCGTCCTCGAGTTCGACGCCGTCGCGCAGCCGCTTGCTCACCATCCGGTTGTCGACCTCGCCGTGCACCGTCGCCAGATAGGTCTTGGACACCTCGAAGGACGGGTGCATCAACCGGTGCGCGAGATCGCCGTCGTTGGTGAGCAGCAGCAGCCCCTCGGTGTCGGCGTCGAGGCGCCCCACGTGGAACAGGCGCTGACCGGCCGCGACACGTTCGGCGACGATATCGCCGACGCACGGGCGACCGAGATCGTCGGCCATGGTGGACTGCCAGCCCTTCGGCTTGTTCAGCGCCAGGTGCACCAGTTCCTCGCGCACCACGACCCTGGTCCCGTCGACCCGAACCACGGCGGTCTTCGGGTCGATCCGCAGGCCCTGCTCGCGCACGATCAGACCGTCGACCTCGACGCGTCCGCGCGCGATCAACTCCTCGGCGGCGCGCCGCGAAGCGACACCGGCCTTGGCGAGCACCTTCTGCAGCCGCTCGCCCTCGCCCCACGGCAGTTTCGTGTGGGTCTCGGCCGAGTCGTCGACCTCGACGTACTGACGGCGCGCCGGCTTGGCGTTGTTGAGCACCGGCGGCGCGCTGACCTGGCGCTGCGGTTTCGGGTTCTTGGACTTGCGGTTCGCGGGCGGCGGCGCGGCCCGGCCGGTGCGCTGATCGGACCGCTCGGGGCGGCCCGTGCGCTGTTCGGTCTCACCCGACCCGCGTCGGTCCGCGCGAGCGCCGCGGGAACCCGTCGCGCGGGTCGCCCCGCCTCGGGCGGGCTGGTCGCCGCGTCTTCTACGATCCGGTGTGCCATCTCGGCGAGCGGAGGTATTCATCTGTCCCGTCAATCCTCGGCGCCGAGATCCAGGTCGGATTCGGCGGGTTTTCTCAGCCTGGTGTACCGGGGGTCGGTATCCAGGCTCTCGTTGATCTCATCGATCAGGTCGACGCCCGGAAGCAAGGGCGCCAGCGGCGGCAGATCGGTCAGTGACGCGAGCCCGATCCGCTCCAGGAACAACTCGGTCGTGCGGTAGAGCGTGCCGTTCGTCTCCGGGTCGACACCGGCCTCGGCGATCAAACCGCGCGCGAGCAGCGTACGCATCACGCCGTCGACGTTAACGCCGCGCACCGCGCCGACCCTGGTGCGCGTCACCGGTTGCCGGTAGGCCACCACCGCCAGGGTCTCCAACGCCGCACGGGTCAATTTGGTCCGCGCGCCGTCGAGCAGCACCCGTTCCACATAAGGTGCGTACTCGCTGCGAGTATAGAAGCGCCACCCGTCGCCGACGAAACGCAGGTCGATACCGCTGCCACGGGCGGACAGCGCCGCCGACATCTCCCGCAGCGCGGCCTCCACTCGCTCGGTGGTGTCATCGAGCGCCGCGGCCAGTTGCTCGGCGGGTGCCGGGACGTCCACGACCAGCAGCATCGCCTCGAGCGCCGACCGGAATTCGGTCTCCTCCAGCGGCGCGGGCGCGCCGTTGTCCGGCTCGACTCCCGCGCCGACCGCATCGCCGCCGACTGTGTCGGAAATCTCCCGCGAGCCCGCCGCGGTTTCCCGCGCCGACTGCACAGTGGTTTCCCGCTCCGACTCCACAGCGGTCTCCCGCGCCGACTCCACAGCGACCTCCCGCGACCCCGCGCTGGTCTCCCGCGACCCCGCGTCGGCGTCGTCGCGCTCGCTCACCCGTAGTCCTCCTCGATGGTCACGGCCGCTTGTGTTCCGGCCTCGGGGTCGATGTCGCCGAGCCAGCTCACCCCGAGCGGCCCGAGCGGGTCCGGCTGGTCGAATTCGATGGTCTTACCCCGATACAACTCGAGCAACGCCAGGAAGCGGGCGACGATCTGCACCGCGACCTCGCAGTCGGCGACCAGTTCGGCGAAGGTCGTCCACCCGCCCGGCCCGCGCAGTTTGAGTTGTTCGAGTACCCGCGCGGCCTCCTCGGCGACCGAGATGGCGTGCGAATGCAGGTGGTCGAGGCCGACGCGCGGCGCCGGGCGCGGGCGGAAGGCCACCGCGGCGATCTGCGCGAATCCGGCCGCGTCCACCCCGAGGGTGACCTCGGGCATCAGCCCCGCGAATCGCTCCTCGAGTCCGACCGCGCGCGGGTAGCGGCGCAGCGCGACGGCCTCCAGCTCGGCGAGCAGTTCGGCGACCTGCTTGAACGCCCGATACTGCAGCAGTCGCGCGAACAGCAGGTCGCGCGCTTCCAGCAGTTCCAGATCCTCGGTGTCGGTCATCTCGCCCGAGGGCAGCAACCGGGCGGCTTTCAGGTCGAGCAGGGTGGCGGCGACGACCAGGAATTCGGTGGTCTGGTCGAGGATCTTGTCCGCGCGCAGTCCGGCCGCGCCCGCACCGGCAGCGGTCATGGCCTTGGTGTAGGCGATGAATTCATCGGTGACCTGATGCAGTGCGACTTCGGTCACATCGAGTTTGCGCGAGCTGATCAGCGTCAGCAGCAGATCGAACGGGCCTTGGAAGTTGCTGAGCTTCAGATGGAATCCCGAGGTCGATTCCTCGACGGATTCGGTCGCCGCGACCTGCGGCTGCGCGCCGGGGCCGAGCGGAGCAACGATCGTCGTCGGTGGCGCCGGGGAACTCTCCCGGCTCACCGGCCGGACCGGTGGATGACTTCCCGCGCCATCGCCCGATACGCCTCGGCCCCACTGGATTTCGGCGCCCACGTGGTGATGGGCTCGCCCGCGACGCTGGCGTCGGGGAAACGGACGGTGCGCGCGATCGCGGTGTCGTAGACCAGATCGCCGAACACCTCGACCACGCGCGCCATCACCTGACGCGAATGCAGGAGCCGGGAATCGAACATCGTCACCACGATGCCGTACAGGCTCAGCCGCGGATTCAGCCGGTCGCGCACCTTCTCGACGGTGTCGTTGAGCAGGGCGAGGCCGCGCAGCGAGAAGTATTCGCACTCCATCGGAATGATGACGCCGTTGGAGCAGGCCAGCGCGTTCACGGTGAGCAGGCCGAGCGACGGCTGGCAGTCGATGAGGATGTAGTCGTAGTTCCCGCGCACCGGTTCCAGTGCGCGCCCGAGCGTCTGCTCGCGCCCGACCTCGTTCACCAGCTGGATCTCCGCCGCCGACAGATCGATATTGCTCGGCAGCAGATCCAGGTTCTCCACCCGCGTCGACATCAGCACGTCGTCGACCGAGGTGCGGGAACCGATCAGCAGGTTGTGCACGGTCTGGTCGAGATCGTGGTGGGCGACGCCGAGCCCCGCCGACAGCGCGCCCTGCGGATCGAGATCCACCAGCAGCACCCGGCGCCCGTATTCGGCCAGTGCCGCGCCGAGATTGATGGTGGAGGTGGTCTTGCCGACCCCGCCCTTCTGATTGCACATGGCGACGATGAGGGCGTCGCCCTGATGGGACACCGGCGGCGGATCGGGCACCAGGCGCAGCGGACGGCCCGTCGGCCCCAATTCCGCGCTCTCCGGCACGGGCTCGATCCCCGTGCCCCACAGCGTCTCCGCCGCGGCCTCCGAATACGGTTGCGAGCGGGGACCCGAAAGCGGCTGCGCCCCGGCACTCCTCGGCGGCTCCTGCGCCGCACCGGCTGTCGTCACGATCCGCTGCTCCTTATGCCTCTGCCCGTCGCCTCGCCGAGCGTAGCGAGACCGATCAGGCCCGACCTCGCTTTCGTACGGTCCAGCTCTCGATAGACGCTACCGCCCGAGAGCGCGAGATCCACGTTCGGACACGCGACACCGCGGTTCGGGCGGTACGCACCGCCGGTGGACTGCACCGCGGGCACCCCCTCCACGCTGTCCCGTGCCCACTCGCCGCGTACCCGCGAGGGCTTCGGGGAGTCTCGCTCCGGACGATACCCCTTACCGGCGAGGTGAGGAACCGCGCCGGGCCGTCGGCGCTCGTGATATCCGAGGCCGGTGCCCGTCGTCACCGCGCCCTCGGATGTGCTGTGGCCCATACTTCCCGCAGCGTACTGACGGTGACCAGGGTGTAGATCTGCGTTGTGGTCACCGAGGCGTGCCCGAGCAGCTCCTGCACGACCCTGACGTCGGCGCCGCCGTCCAGCAAATGTGTAGCGAAGGAATGTCGCAAAGTGTGCGGTGACACAGTCGCGCCGATTCCCGCACGCTCGGCGGCGGTTTGGAGCACCTGCCACGCGCTCTGGCGCGATAATCGCCCGCCGCGCGCGTTCAGGAACAGCGCTCCGCCATTGCTTCGCCCCGCGCCGATTCTTCCCGTGCCTCGGCCCTTTCCGGCGCCGCCGCTGTCCCCCGCACCGGATCTGCCGCCCGCCGCCAGCGTCGGACGGCCGCGCACCAGGTACGCGTCCAGCGCGGCGAGGGCGGGACGGCCGATGGGCACCATGCGCTGCTTGCCGCCCTTGCCGCGCAGCACGACCACGCGGTCGCCGGTATCGATGTCGTCCACGTCCAGCCCGACCATCTCCGAGATCCGCGCGCCGGTCGAATACAGCAGTTCCAGCAGCGCGCGATCACGCAGTCCGCGCGGTCCGCCATCGGTCGCGCCCGCCGCGTCCGCCGCGTCGGCGGGACCGCCGCCCGCCGCCTCGAGCAGACGCAGCACCTGGTCGTAGGGCAGCGCCTTGGGCAATCGCCTGCCCGGCGCGGGCGGTTTCACCCCGTGCGCCACATCGGCGCAGGTGATGCCCTCGGCCGCCGCGAACCGATGCAGCCCGCGCACCGCGATCAACGCGCGGGCCACCGAACTCGCGGCGAGCGGCGGATGGCCCGACCCGCCCGCGCGCAGCGCCACCGTGAATTCGGCGACATCGGACTCGGTGACCCGGTCGAGTTCGCGCACCTCGCGGGTCGCCAGGAAATCCCGGTACCGGTCGAGGTCACGGCGGTAGGCGCCGAGCGTGTTGCGCGCCGCGCCGCGCTCGACCGCGAGATGGTCGAGATAGACGTCGATTTCGCGCGCGAGCACCCGGCTCTCCCGTCAGTCTTCCGACCGCCGCGACTTGCGGTGTAGGAACGCGGTGGGCTGTCCCGGCCACGGCGCGTCGGCCGAACGCGGGGTGATCGAGTCGGCGCGGGCCGCGGCCAGCGCGAGCACGCCCGCCACCGCGGTGGCGTTCACGATCTCCCCGGCCAGCGCGGCGCGCACCGCCGCGGACACCGGAAGGCGCACGACACGGATATCGGCTTCCTCGTTCTCCGGTTCCGGCCGCCGCACCTCGTGCAGGTCCCGCGCGAGATACACGCGCAGCGCCTCGTCGGTGAAGCCAGGCGACAGCGCGACATCCACCAGCACCGACCACTCCCGCGCACCGAGTCCGGTCTCCTCAGCGAGTTCGCGTTTCGCGGCCTCCCACGGGTCCTCGCCGTCGATGTCGAGCAGTCCGGCGGGCAGTTCGAGCAGCCGCCGCCCGATCGGGTGCCGATACTGGTCGATGAGCACCAGTTCGTCGTTCTCGTCGATCGCCGCGACCGCGACCGCAGCGTGGTGTTCGATCACCTCGCGCTCGACCACGGCGCCACCCGGCATCACCACCTGATCAAGGCGCAACGCGAGAATGGCTCCGCTGTAGACGGTGCTACTGGACACGGTGTCGAAATCATGGCGCCCCGGCACCGATTCCTCCTTCGTCACGACCGCAACTCCCTCCCGCTCGGCGCATACGCACCCGAGCACGCTATACCCACCGCCCGCGCCGCGCCACGCGGATCGGCGACACGACATGGCCGGACACACGACGCGCGGGCGGACCGGTCGGCCCGCCCGCGCGTAATTCCAGACCGGTCAGGAATTCCGGTCGGCCGCGGCCAGTTCCGCGTCCGGGATGTCAACGGGAAGACGTTCGGCCAGTTTGTATTTCAGCGCCGCCGAGATCAGCGCGGCGAACAGCGGATGCGGACGCGTCGGGCGGCTCTTGAGTTCGGGATGAGCCTGGGTCGCGACCAGGAACGGATGCGTATCGGCCGGATACTCCACGAATTCGACCAGCGACCCGTCCGGCGAGGTGCCGCTGAAACGCAGCCCGCTCGCCGCGATCTTGTCGCGGTAGGCGTTGTTGACCTCGTAGCGGTGCCGGTGCCGCTCGGAAACGGTGTCGGTGCCGTACGCCTGCGCGACCACCGAACCCTTCACCAGCGCGGCAGGATACGCGCCGAGCCGCATGGTGCCGCCGAGATCGGCCGCGCCCGCGACGATCTCCTCCTGATCGGCCATGGTCGAGATCACCGGATGCGGGGTATCCGGTTCGAACTCCGCCGAATTGGCCTCGGCCAACCCCACCGCGCGCGCCGCCTCGATCACCACGCACTGCAATCCGAGACACAGCCCGAGCAGCGGAATCCCCCGGGTGCGCGCGAAGCGGATCGCGCCGACCTTGCCCTCGATGCCGCGAATCCCGAACCCGCCGGGAATCAGCACCGCGTCCACATCGCGCAGCGCGGCCACCGCGCCCGCCTCGGTCTCGCACTCGTCGGAGGCCACCCAGCGGATCAGCACCTTGGCCCGCGAGGCGAATCCGCCCGCGCGCAGCGCCTCGGTCACCGAAAGGTACGCGTCGGGCAGGTCGACGTATTTGCCGACCAGCGCCACCTCGACGGTCTCGCGCGGCGAATGCACCCGGTCGAGCAGATCGCCCCACACCGTCCAGTCCACATCGCGGAACGGCAGCCCGAGCCTGCGCACCACGTACGCGTCGAGCCCTTCGCGGTGCAGCACCTTGGGAATGTCGTAGATCGACGGCGCGTCGGGGGTGGAGATGCACGCGTCGACCTCGACGTCGCACATCAGCGCGATCTTGCTCTTGAGCCCCTGCGGCACCTCGCGGTCGCACCGCAGGATGAGCGCGTCGGGCTGGATGCCGATACTGCGTAAAGCCGCCACCGAGTGCTGGGTCGGCTTGGTCTTCAACTCGCCGGAAGGCGCCAGATACGGCACCAGCGACACGTGCAGGAAGAACACGTTGTCCCGGCCGACGTCGTGGCGGATCTGGCGCGCCGCCTCCAGGAACGGCTGCGATTCGATGTCGCCGACCGTGCCGCCGATCTCGGTGATCACCACATCGGGCTCCTGGCCCTGCAGATCGGGGCCCCGCATCGCCAGGATGCGGTCCTTGATCTCGTCGGTGATGTGCGGAATCACCTGCACCGTGTCGCCGAGATACTCGCCGCGCCGCTCCTTGGCGATGACCGACGAGTAGATCTGACCCGTGGTGACATTCGCGTCGCGGGTCAGATCGCGGTCGAGGAACCGCTCGTAGTGACCGACGTCGAGATCGGTCTCGGCCCCGTCCTCGGTCACGAACACCTCGCCGTGCTGGAACGGATTCATGGTGCCGGGATCGACGTTCAGATAGGGATCGAGTTTCTGCATCGTGACGCGCAGACCGCGGGCCGTCAGCAGCTGGCCGAGGCTGGAAGCGGTCAGGCCCTTACCCAATGAGGAGGCGACACCACCGCTGACGAAGATGTGTTTCGTGGCAGTTCGCGCCTGAATCCGTGTTTGACCCACGGGTCTTCACGGTAACACGCCCCGGCCACCCGCTCGGCACCCGACGCGGGTTTGCCCCGGTGTCGCTGCGCAGGCGGTCGGCCCGGCGCGGCCGCGACGATCGGTCCGGCACGGCACGGCTGGTCGGCACCGCGCGAACCGGCAGGCCGACACGGCACAACCCGACAGGTCGGTACCGCACGGCCCCGGTCGTCAGCCCGGCACCGCCGCCACCGTCAACGCCGTGGCCTTCTCCCCCGTTCCATAACCGCCCGCACCGCCGCCGAGCTGCTCGGTCAGAGCGAGCACCGCGGTCACTCGGCCGATCTCGCGATCCACGTTGTCCACGGTGCTCACCGTGCCCGCCAGCGGCGCGTCGGAACGCACGATCGCGATCGGACCGGGATGCGTCGCCGCGCCCGACCGCCCCGCCAGCACCGCGCCCGCGCCGCGCGCCCGCAGCGCGCCCGTGAACCGGGCCAGGTTCGCCCCCTGCGCGTTCTGTCCGGCGTCGGCGCTGTCACCGGTGACCACCACCGCCAGCTGGGCCGGAAGCACGGGAGCCTCGCCGTAGGCGAGGAATCCGCCGCCGCGCAGGGTCTCGAGCACAAGACCGAGTTCCTGGGGGGTGCTGCGCGGTTGCGACGTGACCGGGTCGAGCAGCAGGGTGAGGCCGAGCAGGTCGCCCGCCATGCTGCCCTGGTCGACCGCGCCGGTCCGCAGCTGAGCGCCCGCCGGGATGACATTGGTCAAGGCGCTGCGCATCCGGTCGCCTTCGCTCGCGTCGAGGAAGGCGTCGGTGAGCGCGACGCGTCCCGTCACCCCCGCGCCCGCGGTCTCCACGGCGCGCGTCACCGCGTCCACGTCGGCGGGGTCGGCGTCGGGCGCGGTGAACACCAGCACGCCGCGCTCGGCGAGCCGCCCGGCCAGTATGCGTCCCGCCGACCCGGCGATGAATCGGTCGGCGGCGGCCATCTCGGCGTCGAGTCGGGTACTGCGCGCCGACAGTTCGCCGACCCGCACGCGCAGGTCGGACCGGTCCGAGCGCAGGCCGGAGATCAGATCCGCCGCCAAGGTCTGCGAACCGAGCACCACCCCGACCGCGAGCGCCAAGAAGATCGCGACGATCGAGATGGTGTACTGGCGAAACGAGATCATGGTGCACTCCCTAAGCTCGTGACAGTCCCGAGTTCGCGGCTTTCCTGAATTCATCGTTTTCTGAATTCGCGGCTCCCGAGAGTTCGCCGCTCCGGAACTCGCGGTCCTCCAGAACTCGCCGCCCTCCAGGGTTCGCGGCCACCGGAGCCGGCGGCCCTCCCCGGTTCCCAGCTCTGTCAGGTTTCCGATCCACCCGGGTTCGCGACTTTCCGCGGCTCTCCTGGAACCAACGGCCTCGTGAGTTCGCGACCGCCTCGAGCGCGCGGGCTACCCCACCAGGCCTCGCGCCCACAGGACGAAGCGGTTCCAGGTATCGATCGACCAGTTCAGGACCTCACCGCCGCTGTCGGAGGCCAACAGCACGACGATCACCGCGACCAGCGCGGCGAGCACCACCATGGCCACGGCGACGCCGGACATGCGGTTGCGATAGAGGGTGGCAACGGCCTTGGCGTCCATGAGCGTCGGGCCGACCTTGAGCCGGGTCAGGAAGGTGGCCGGATTGCTGTCGCGGCGGCCTCGGTCGAAGAAGTCGTCCAGCGAGGCGGGCGCACCCGCGGTGACGATGAGCGCCGCGCCGTGGTGGTGGGCCAGCAGCAGCGCCAGGTCGGCGGGCGCGCCGGAGGACGGGAAGGTGGTCGCGCCGATGCCGAGATCCTGGATGCGTTCCAGGCCCTTGGCGTGGCCGTCGGTGTCGGCGGGCAGGATCACCTCGGCCCCGGATTTCAGCGTGGCGGTGGTGATCTCCTCGGGGTCGCCGACGATCAGATCCGGCCGGTACCCCTGCTTGACGAGCGTGTCGGCGCCGCGCCCGACGCCGACCATGATCGGCGCGTACTCCTTGATGAACGGTTTGAGCCGTTTGAGGTCGTCGAGGTGGTCGCCGCCGTCGGCAACCACGACCACGTGGCGTCCGCGCATGGCCAGGTCGAGTTCCGGCACGCCGATGCCGTCGATCAGCAGGGCGCTCTCGGTGCGGATGAACTCGATGGTGTTACCCGCGAACGCCTCGAGGTGGTCGGCGAGTCCGTCGCGGGCCTCGATCATCCGTTCCGCGATGGCCGCCGCGGACAGTTCGATGCCATCGACCAGTACCTCGGGTTCCTTCTTGACGAGTTTGTCGGCGTAGACGACGCCACCGTCGATGCGAACCCGCGTGCCGTCCTTGATCCGGGAGAACGCGTCGGAGCTGACCGTGTCCAGCAGCACGATGCCGTTGGCCACCAGCACCTCGGGTCCGAGGTTGGGATAGCGCCCCGAGATGGACGGCGAGGTGTTGATCACAGCGACGACACCGGCTTCGACGAGCCGATCGGCGGTCATCCGATCGAGATCCATCTCGTCGACGACGACGATGTCACCGACGGCGACCCGCCTCAGCAAACGCCGGGTATTGCGATCGACCCGAGCGACCCCGGTGCGCCCCGGCAGCGTTTCGACATGTCTCGACAGCAGCGCGGGCATCTTCATAGACCCGATGATGGCCCTGATCTCGCCACCTCCGACGGAGGCGCGCCGAATCGGCTACCGCATTCGTCACTGTGATAGCTTCGCAAAACCCATGCCGACCGAATGGTTCCGACGGTTCCGCATCAGGAACTTCCCGTCCGCTAACAACCAGCGTCAACAGTTCGGTTCGCTATGTCGTATTCGTAGCCGAACCGGGGCGGTACTGGAACGAAACCTCCGCACTGCCCCGGCGACAGCCTCGCGCTATACCGCCGTCCGCGAATCGGACGCCGGTTCGGAACTGAGCGTCACATGCGGAGTCGAATACACCGTCAGCAGTTCGCCGTCGGGACCGAGCACCGGAATGCGGGTGGGCAACGCCGACCCGCCCGCGAACCGCAGCACATATTCGTCGCCGCGACGCTCCAACACGAGCGAACCATCCTCGAACACATCATCGGACACGGTGAACCCCTTTCAACGAACCCCTCCGCCGAGCGTGCCGCGCGAAGGCGACAACGGCAAGGAACGGGCACGCGTTTTCGCGAAGCGCGAAATCACCCGCATCGTGTGAGGGAATCCGGGTCGCGGGGCGGCAGTGTTGGTCCACGTCGCACCGCACCGCGACGGCATCGTGCTGACAGCGCTACCGCGCCGCGGCCTCGGAAAGGGCAGACGACATGGACTTCTGGGACATTATCTGGTTCATCGTGGTGAGCTTCCTCTTCATCGCCTATCTGATGGTGATGTTCTCCATCCTCATGGACCTGTTCCGCGATCACGGGACCTCGGGCTGGGCGAAAGCCGCCTGGGTGGTTCTGCTGCTGATATTCCCGTTCCTGACAGCGCTGGTGTATCTCATCGTGCGCGGCAAGGGCATGGCCGAGCGCCGGGCCGCGGACGCGCTGCAATACAAGGCCGCCCAGGACGACTACATCAGGAAGGTCGCGGGCGCCGACCCGGCCGCGCAGATCGCCTCCGGCAAGAAACTGCTCGACGAGGGCACGATCACCTCGGACGAGTTCGACCAGATCAAACGGGCCGCGCTGCACTAGGTTTCGGCCACCGCGGCGGCGCGGACCGCGAAGGCCGCGCCGCCACGACCGAATCCGCTACGCCACCGCTTCGGCGGGCGCGGCGAGCTCCGGCAGTTCCAGATTCGCCCGCAGCGTGTCGCCGACCTGCTCCACGCCGAGGACACCGCGGCGGCGCAGTTCCGGCAGTAGACCGTTCACCAGGAAATCGCGCGTGCGCGGGTCCGCGAGGCCACTGATCGACAGCACGTCGAGCACTCCCGCGTCGTAGCGCTCCTGGATCGCGTCCGCGAGCTGTTCCGGCGTACCCGCCGCGGCCCAGTGACCGGTGTCCTGAGCCGCGACTATCAACTCGCGCAACGTCTTACCCGAACGCGCCAGGCGGCCGAAGATCTCCACCCGACCGCGCCTGCGATTGACCGAAGCGAGCTCAGGCAGCAACGCTTCCGGAATCGGGCGGTCCAGCGGCAATCCCGACAAGTCGACCCCGCCGCCGAGCATGTCAGCCAATCCGGCCCGGCCCGCGTCCAAGTCGATCGCCTCGGCCCGAGCGCGCACCGACTCGAGCGCCTCCGCCTCGGTCGCGCCGAAGGTGGCGTGCAGGGAACTCATGATCAGCGGAAGCCCCTCGGGTCGGCCGAGCCGCGCCGCGCGCTCGCGCACCCGCGCGGTGTAGGCGTGCGCGTCCTCGAGCGTCGCGAGCGAGGTGAACACCACCTCGGCGAAACGCGCGCCGAGTTCGATCCCCGCCGCCGATTGTCCCGCCTGGAACTGCACCGGTCTGCGCTGCGGCAACGGCGGGATATTGAGCGGGCCGCGCACCGTGAAGTACTCGCCCACGTAGTCGATCGGCCGCACCAGCTCGGGATCGAGCCGTGCGCCGCCGCGACCGTCCGGTGTGAGCGCGCCCTGACCCCAGCTGTCGAACAGCGCGTGCACGATCTCGAGCGACTCCGCCGCCCGCGCGTACCGCTGCTCGGGACTCGGCAGTTCCTCGGCCCCGTAATTCTCCTCACCCAGCGAGGACGTGACCGCGTTCCATGCGGCCCTGCCATTGCTGACATGGTCGAGCGTGCCGAACAGCCGGGCCAGGTTGTACGGGTGATGGAAGGTGGTGGTGACCGTGGCGATCAGCCCGATCCGCGAGGTCACCGCACTCAGCGCGGCCAGGAAGATCAACGGCTCCTGCGCGCCGATCGCGCCCTGCGCGCCGAAACTGAGCAGGTCGGCGGCGAACAGCGCGTCGAATCCGTTGTCCTCGGCGATCTTCGCGACCTCGATCGAGGACGCGACCGTGGACACCGTCGGGTCGATCGCGGCGCCATAGACACTCACCGCCCCGCCCACACCGGTCACCGTCTTGAGCGGCCGACGCCGTGCGCCCATCAGCGAACTCCCTCGCCTCGATCAGTTCCCGTCCGCGGTGGGCGCCTCGGTCGGCAATCCCGCCTCGCGCCACGCCGGAAATCCACCTTCGATGTGCACGACGTCGACGAAACCGCGCTCGAGCAGCCCCCGCGCGACCGGCCCCGACCCGTTCACCGAGCCGCACACCACCACGATCGGCTGATCCAACGAGACGATCTGCGGATGCCCGACACCGGAACCGAGTGCGAATTCGGTGTCGAGCGCGTCGCGGTCGGCGACGATCGCGCCGGGAATGGCGCCGTTCGCGGCCCGACCGCCCGCACTGCGCACATCGACCAGCACCGCGCCATCGGCGATCGCGGCGGCGGCCTGCGCCGGGGTCACGGTCGCGGGCTCCGAAACATTCGACATGGTCTGCACTCCTCGTCTGCCACGGCCCCGCCCACGCGGCGGGCTGCTTCTCACGCTCTGGCACCGCGCCCGCGCAGACAACGGACTCGATCAGGCTGATTCCAAACGAAGCCGTCGACGCACGAAATCCGCAGGGCAGTGATCCGGCTCACGTCGCGACCGTGGACGCGGCGCGACTACCTATACACTTCCTGTCACAGACAGCTCGAAGAGGAGAACCTATGGCCAGCACCACCGTTGACGTCGTCATCAAGGCCCCGCGCGAGGCCGTGTACAAGTTCTTCACCGAACGCGACGGCATCAATCCGTACGTGCCGGTCGACTTCACCCTCGAGCGGCCGGGCGCCCCGACCCCGAGCGGCGTCGGCGCGCAATACCGCATCGGCAAGCGCGGCGTCGGCCTGCTCGAGGAAACCACCAACCTGGTGCCCGGCGAGCGCATGGAATACAAGATCGTCAAGGGCGCACCGGTCAAACGCCACGTCGGCATCATCACCTTCTCCGACACCGCCGACGGCACCCTGGTCTCCTACACCATGGAATCCGAACCCACCCTCCCCGTCCCCGCCAAAGTCCTGGAACTAGGCCTCAAGGGCCTGATCAACCAGTTCATCAAGGGCGCACAGAAAGCCCTGGCCTGATCGAGGACTTCCGTCGAACCTCCGCACCACCGAGCGGTGCGAAGGTTCGCGCGTTCTCACCCGGAGCCGCAGGCCACACGACGCACTCCCGAAACCACGCACACCCGCACCGGAAACCCTGCCGCTCGGCCGGACGAACCCGGTCGCCCACCACGAGTTCCGGGGAGCGAAGGTTCCGGTCGCCCACATCCAGCGAGCCGGGCGCGACAGTCCGCGCGTTCCGTGTCCGGCCTTCGACTCGATAGCGTGTGGGCTCACGCTCCCTCTCGTCGCCCACCTGGGGGATGCACGTACCGCCGGTCGACCAGCACCGGTCCGATCGGCCGATCACGCCGGTGCCTGGCTCCACCGCCGAGTCGCGATAGGTGATGCGGGATCGGATAGCACGGTCCGATCAGGACGTACCCGGTCCGCTACGCGGGCGTCCGCTCCGCGCGGGCGGTCTCCAGAAGTTCCTCCGCGTGGGCGCGGCCGGTCTCGGTGTCGTCGAGGCCCGCGAGCATGCGCGCCAGTTCGACGACCCGCTCGTCCTCGGTCAGCGCCCTGACCCCGCTGTTCACCACGCCCTCGCCGTCGTCGGACTTGTGCACCACCAGGTGGGTGTCGGCGAAGGCCGCAACCTGGGGCAGGTGGGTGACCACGATCACCTGATGGGTGCGGGCCAAACGAGCAAGGCGGCGGCCGATCTCCACGGCCGCGCGACCGCCGACTCCGGCGTCGACCTCGTCGAACACCATGGTCGCCCCGTGGTCGCCGCCCGCGAGCACCACCTCGAGCGCGAGCATCACCCGCGACAGCTCACCGCCGGACGCGCTCTTGCTCAACGGCAGCGACGGCGCACCCGAATGCGCCGCGAGCCGGAACTCCACCTCGTCCACCCCCGAAGACCCCGCGTGCAACCGCGTGCCGCCGACCTCGATCGGCGCCGAATCCTGCGCTCCCGCGGGCACCGGCCGCACCTCGACCTCGAGCCTGGCCTTGCCCATCGCGAGCCCACCCAGCTCGGCACTGACCGCCGCGGCGAGCTTGCCCGCCGCCTTGCCGCGCGCCGCCGTCAACTTCCGCGCGGTCTCGGCGACCTTGCCCGCCGCCGCGTCCACCTCGGCGGCCAGCTTGGTCAACGTCTCCTCCGACACGTCGAGCGAGTCGAGCCGGGCGCGGGACTCCTCGGCCCACGCGAGCACACCGTCGATATCCGGCGCGTACTTGCGGGTCAGCGTCTTCAGTTCGGCCTGACGGGTGAGCAGGGAATCCAACGCACCCGGATCGGACGGCAGATCCGAGAGATATCCGCTCAACTCCGTGCTCAGATCGACCACCACCGCGATCGCGTCGCCGAGTCGCGGCGCCAGCGCGGACAGCGCCGGGTCGTCGGCCGATTCCACGCGAGCACGCGCGGCGCCGAGCAATTCCAGCGCGCCCGAACCGTCCTCGGGGGTGTCGGTCGGCCCGGCCAGCGCGTCGTGCGCCGCCGACGCCGCCTCCCGCAGCGAATCCAGGTCGCTGAGCCTGCGCACCTCGTCCACGATGCGCGCGTCCTCGCCGGGTTCCGGTGCTACGGCATCGATTTCGTCGAGGGAATGGGTGAGACGATCGGCCTCCAACGCGAGTTCCCTACCGCGCGCGGTGCGTTCGAGCAGTTCGGTGCGCGCGTCCAGCCAGGACCGCCGAGCCGCACGGTACTTGCGCAGCAACGGCGCGACGGTGTCGGCGGCGAACTGGTCGAGCGCGTTCAATTGCTGCTCGGGGCGCTGTAATCGCAGCTGATCGTTCTGGCCGTGCACGGTGAGCAACGGCGCGGTGAATTCGGCGAGCACCGAAGCGGGCACCCCGCGCCCGCCCAGATGCGCGCGGGACCGCCCGTCGCTGCCGACGGTGCGCACCGCGATGATGCTGCCGTCGTCGTCGGCCGTCGCCGCCGAGGATTCCAGCACGCCCGCCACCTCGGCGCGCGCCGCCGCGTTCACGTCCTCGACGGTGAACCTGCCCTCGACGACCGCGCGCGCGGCCCCCAACCGGACCCGGCCCGCGTCGGCGCGCGCACCGCTGAGCAGATGCAGACTGGTGACCACCATGGTCTTGCCCGCGCCGGTCTCGCCGGTCAGCACGGTCAAACCTGCGTGGAACTGCGCGGTGGCCGTGGATATGACGCCGAGCGCGTCAATCCTGATCTCTGTCAGCACGTGTGCTCTCCGTTCGCCGTCGGCCACGCCAGCCGGTCACGGGCAGTTGGAACTTGCGCACCATCCGATCCGCGAACGGTGCGGAATCCAACCGCACCCACCGCACGGGCCGGGTGCCGCGAACCGCCTCGACCCGACCGCCGCGCGGAAGGGCGAGGGTGCGCCTGCCGTCCAGGAAAACTATCGCATCGTGGCCGGTCGCAACCGCCTCCACGGCGATGCGGGACGCGGGACTCGTCACCAGTGGACGCGCGAACAGCGCGTGCGCGTTGCTCGGGATCACCAACATGGCCTCGAGTT
Organism: Nocardia bovistercoris; assembly: GCF_015674855.1. Lineage (GTDB taxonomy): Bacteria > Actinomycetota > Actinomycetes > Mycobacteriales > Mycobacteriaceae > Nocardia > Nocardia bovistercoris. The sequence goes on from NZ_JADMLG010000021.1 coordinate 104,671, forward strand.
CCGGCCACACCACGGGACCGCCCGCGGAGAACGCGTACGCGGTGGAACCGGTCGGGGTGGCCACCAGGATGCCGTCGCAGCCGAACGAGGACACCGGCCGCCCGTCCACCTCCAATGCCACCTCGAGCACGCCCATCCGCGAGGCGTTCTCGATACTGGCCTCGTTGAGCGCCCACCCGGTGTCGACGACCTCGTCATCGACCCGCACCGCGACATCGATCGTCATCCGGTCCTCGACCCGGTAGTCGCCGCGCACCACCTGCGCCAACGCCTCGTCCAGATGTTCGGCCTCGGCCTCGGTGAGGAATCCGATGCGGCCCAGATTGATTCCGAGCACTGGCACCTCGGCTGGCCTGGCCAGTTCGGCGGCGCGCAGGAAGGTGCCGTCGCCGCCGAGCACGAGCACCATCTCGCAGCCGAGCGCGGCGCCCGGATCGTGTGGCACGACCCGGACCGGATACCCACCGGGTTCGGCCACCGCGAGTACGCTCGCGCTCGGGTCCTCGAATTCGAATCGGGTGCTGTCGGCCTCGTCGGCCAGTACTCGCAGGCCGATGCCCGCGTCGGCGAAGATCTTCGCCACCCGGTGCGCGGTCTCGATGATCTCGGCCCGGCCCGGATGCGAGACCAGCAGGATCTCCCGGCCGCCTCCGGTGTCGCCGCCGTGGGTGGGCGCGTTCACTGTGGACCCTCCTCAACCGCACGTTCGACCAGTGCCGCGACCTGCTCGCCGTCGTAGTCGAACGGCCCGTCGTGACGCAACCACAAAAAGTATTCGACATTACCCGACGGTCCGGGCAATGGGCTCGCCACCGCGCCAAGCGTACGCAATCCGTGCCCGGCGGCCGCCCGCGCCACCTCCCGAACCGCTTCGGCGCGCAGATTCCGATCCCGCACCACCCCACCGGATCCCACCCGCTCCTTGCCGACCTCGAACTGCGGCTTGACCATCGGCAACAGGTCGGCGCCCGGCGCCGAGCACGCCGCGAGGGCGGGCAGCACCAGGCCGAGCGAGATGAAGGACAGGTCACCGACGACGAGATCGACCACGCCACCGACGGTTTCGGGTGTCAAACCGCGCACATTGGTGCGATCGAGCACCGTGACCCGCTCGTCGTTGCGCAGCCGCCACACCAACTGCCCGTACCCGACATCGACCGCGACCACCTCGGCCGCGCCCTCGGACAGCAGCACATCGGTGAATCCGCCGGTCGAAGCGCCGGCGTCCAGGCAGCGCCGCCGCGTCACCCGCAGGCCGAGCGGTTCGAACGCCGCGAGCGCGCCGAGCAGTTTGTGCGCGCCGCGCGAAGCCCACGACACCTCGTCGGGCTGCTCACGCACCACCAGCGGCGTGCCCGTCTCCACCGCGGTCGCGGGTTTCACCGCCACCGTTCCCGCGATCAGTACCCGCCCGGCGCCGATCAGTTCGACCGCGTGCTCCCGCGAGCGGGCCAACCCGCGACGAACGAGTTCGGCGTCCACGCGTGCGCGCCTGGCCACCTCAGATCTTGTCCACCGTGGCCAGGGCCTGGACCAGCACTTCGTGCGCCTGATCCAGTATGCGGGCGCGACGCGTGATGTCGACACCGGATTCGTCGGCATCCGCCGCGACCCGAGGACGGGCCTCGAGTTCGGCGAGCAGCGCGTCGATCTCGGCGCGCACCCGTGCCGGATCGGCGGGTTCCTGACCGCTCTGCGCGCCGGGCAGATGCCGACCGGGCAGCGGGACGCCGTGGCGAGACCCGTGCGGGCCGGGGACGGGCGCCGAATGGCCGTGCGGACGTGGGGTCGGAGTACTCATCGTGCGAACAACGCTATCGGATTTCCGAACCGGACGCGCGCACCGTCACCGCGCGACCGGGATTGCGGAGCAGCAGATCCACCGGCCCCAGCGCCGGATCCTCCGACACGACCGGGGGATGGTTGAGCGCTTCCAGGGAATCGGCGACGAAGGTCGGGATCCGTTCGGCGGGAGCCTCGCGCAGCTCCGCCGCAGTGCTCACCCCCGTCAAAACCAACAGCGAATCGAGCCCGACGCGGTACGCGCCCTCGATATCGGTGTCGAGCCGATCACCCACCACCAGCGCGGCCCGCGTACCGGCGCGCTCGAGTGCGTCCTCGAGCAATGGCGCGAACGGCTTACCCGCCACCACGGGTTCGCGGTCGGTCGCGGCGACCAAGGCCGCGACCATCGACCCGTTGCCCGGCGCGAGTCCGCGCTCGTTCGGCAGTGTCCGATCGGTATTCGCCGCCACCCACAGCGCGCCCGCGCGCAGCGCGTAAGCGGCCTCGGCCAGATCCGGCCACGCCGTCTCGGGCGAATGCCCCTGCACAACGGCGTCGGGCACGGCGTCGTCGAAGCGGCGCAACGGCTTCAAGCCGACCGCGTCGACCTCCCGCACCAGATCCTCGGTGCCGACGACCAGCACCGAGGCCCCCGGAGAAAGCCGCTCCGCCAGCAGGCGGGCCGCAGCCTGCGCGCTCGTCACCACATCATCGGTATCGGCCGGAAAACCCAGCTCACGCAGATGCCCGGCGACCTTGTCCGGCCCGCGACTCGCGTTGTTGGTGACATAAACGAGGCGTTCTTTCGAATCACCGACGATCAACGCCTCCGGTGCGCCCTCGATCACCGCGGGCCCCCGGTACAGCGTTCCGTCCAGATCCAGCAGCAAGGCCGCGTAGCGATCCCGCAGTCGCGTCACAGTCGCACACCACTCTCACTCATGATCGACCACCCCCGCGCCACGTCCTTACGGACACCCGCGAGAAGGCCGGCCGCCCCCGCCCGTCATCCGAGCATCCCCGACGGTGCGCCGAGGACTCCAGAACCCTACGTCAGCGCCCCGACCACCGACCAAACGAGATCCGCGCACCGACGCCCGAACCACCCCACCCCGACGGCCCCACCAGCACCACGAGCGGGCGACGGTGAATTCCGCCACCCTCGCACACTCCGCTCCACCAGTACCTGCCGGTAAGTTCGGCGGCGCACTTCTCACTCCGGTCCCACCAGCATCACGAACTGACCACGGTGGGGTCCGCCACCTCGCACACCACACCCCACCACCACTCGCCGGTAAGTTCAGCGGCACGCTCCTCAGTCCGGTCCCACCAGCATCACGAACTGACCACGGTGAGGTCTGCCCCCTCGCACACCCCGCTCCACCAGTACCTGCCAGTGAGTTCGACGGCACGGTCCTCACTCCGCGGCCCCACCAGCGTCACGAGCGGGCGACGGTGAATTCCGCCACCCTCGCACACCCCACTCCACCACTACTCGCCGGTGAGCTCGGCGGCCCGCTCTTCACTCCAACGGTCCCACTGGCATCACGAACGGACCAAGGAGGTCCGCCACCCTCGCACACCCCACTCCACCAGTACTTGCCGGTGAGTTCGACGGCACGGTCCTCACTCCGGTCCCACCAGCATCGCGAACGGACCACGGAGGTCCGCCACCTTCGCGCACTTGCTCCGCTACTACTCGCCGGTGAGTTCGACGGCACAATCCTCACTCCGCACCCCACCAGCATCACGAACGGACCACGGAGGTCCGCCACGTTCGGGTACTCGCTCCGCTACTACTCGCCGGTGAGTTCGGCGGCCCGCTCCTCGGCGTCGGTCTCGCCGTCCAGGTCGGCCGACGCCGAATTGAGGAACCACTCCAGCCCCTCGGCGGTGCGGCCCGCAGCGACCAGCGCGTCCGCATAGGCGTAGAACAGTCGCGCGGCGGCCGAACCGGTGCGCGACGGGTCGAGATCCGTGGTCTGCAGAGTCACGACCGCCTGGTCGTACTGACCGAGGTCCATCCGCGCGCCGGCCACGACGATGCGCAATTCGGTCGCCTCGTCACCGCTCAGCGCACGGGCCTCGTCACTGCGCCCGAGTTCGATCGCCCGCTCCGGACGACCCAGCCCACGCTCACAATCCGCCATGACCGCGAGCAGTCCCGAACCGCCCGACATCCGGCGCGCCGTACGCAACTCCGACAAGGCCTCGGCCCACTCCCCGGCGTGATACGCGGTGACACCGGCGGTCTCGCGGACCACCGCGATCCGCCCGGCGCGCTGTCGAGCCGCACGAGCATGCGCCAGCGCGAGCTCGGGATCGTCCTCGAGCAGCTGCACGGCCATCACCATATGACGCGCTACGGTCTCGGCATTGCCCTTGTCGAGGCTCAGCAGATCGCGCCGGACCGTGGAGTCGAGATCGGACGCCTGCACCTCATCGGGCAGATCCGGCTCCTCGGGCCGCGCCGGACGCCGGTCGAGTGAGCGGCCGCCCTTAGCCCCCTCACCGCCCCGCCGCCGGTCCTCCCAGCCCTCCGCCGAGCCACCTCGCTCACCGGAATCGCCGCGCTGACCGGAATCACGACGGAACCCGCCACGCTCCGAATCACCGCGACCGGACTCACGCCTGAACCCACCCCGATCCGCCGCGGCACCACCACGACCACCGCGCCCGGAATCCCGCTCGTCACGACCACGCGCGAACCCACCAGAAGCACGACGGAAACTCGAGTCGCCACGATCGGATCCCCGCTCGAACCCACCGCGCTCACCGCGCTCGAGATCACCCCGAGCCCCGCCGCGCTCCCCCACTTCACCGCGGTTGGCACCGCCTCCCGCACCCGAGCCACGATCCTCGGCATCGCGATCACCGCGACCTCGTTCACCCGAACTGCCGCGACCCGCGCTCTCAGTACCGCCGCGCTCACCCGAGCCACGGCGATCGACGTTCTCGGCATCACGATCGGCGCCGTCACGCCGGAAGTCGGCCGCACCGGACTCACGCCGGGAATCGCCTCGCTCATCAGACACGTCCCGACCGGAAGCACGCTCGAACCTGGCACGATCACCCGACCGTCCGCCCTCGGCGTCCCGCTGCGAACCACCCGGCTGACCCGAATCATCACTACCGCCACGCTCGGCATCACGCCCGACACCGCGATGTCCGCCTGCCTCGCCACGCTCGGACTCCTCATGACCGCCACGCTCGGCGTCACGTCCTGAGTCCGCACGACCGCCCGAGTGCCCACCGCTCACGTCCCGCTCGCTCTCGCTCGAGTCGCCACGACCACCGCGCTCGGAATCCTGTCCGGAGCCGACGCGTTCGACATCGCGGCCGACGCGCTCGCCGGACCCACCGCGCTCACCCGAGCCGCCGCGTTCCGCATCACGGTCGAATCCGCCGCGCTTGAAACCGCCTTCGCCGGAATCACTTCGACGGAAGCCGCCGCCCTGACCGGAGTCACTCCCGGAATCATCGCCCCCAGCCGAGCCGCCGCCGCTCACATCCCGCCGCGAACCGGCCGGTTCCCTCGAATCGTCACGGCCATCGCGCGGGGCATCACGTCCGGAATCGTCGCGATCCTCCGAACTACCGCGCACATCCCGCTCCCTCGGAGCGTCACGTCCGGTGCGCTCGAAATCGTTTCCGAGACCAACGGATTCGACGTCGCGCCCGGTGTCGTCGTGCACTCCCGACTGTCCACCGCGGACGTCCAAGCGCGAACCGCCCTGGTCGCCCGAGTCGGCACCGCCTGCGCGCGCGGCGCCACGTCCGAAGTCCTGACGCTCACCGGAATCGTCGCGCCCGAAATCCCCGCGCTCACCCGAGCCGTGAAGATTCTCACGCTCAGCATCACGTCCCAGAGCGTCGCGCTCACCGGAGTCCCCACGACCACCGCGCCCAGCGGAATCCCCAGAGTCCCCGCGCTCAGCGGAATCTCCACGACCACCGCGCCCAGTGGAATCCCCGCGACTACCGGGCTCGGAATCGCCGCGCTCACCGGAGCCACTATGTTCGGCGCCGCCGCGCTCGGTCGAGTCACCGTAGCCATCGCGCACAGAATCGCGGGTCACCTCCGCCGCTGCGCCGGAGTCTCCACGGTCGGCGGTGTCGGAGTCACGGTCGTATCCAGCGCGGTCACCGGAGTCTCCGCGACCGCCGCGTTCCGCATCACGGTCGAAACCACCACGCTTGAAACCGCCTTCGCCGGAACCACCTCGACGAAAGCCACCGCCTTGCCCGGAATCACGGCTGTCCCCACCGCGCCCGCCGGAATCGCCACGGCCCGCACTGTCGGAACCGCCACGCTTGAATCCGCCGGACTCGTTGGAATTACGACGGAAACCGCCGCGCTCCGAATCGCCGCGGGCGGAACCACCGGTGAAGCCACCGCGGTCGCTCGAATCGCTCCGGTCGGAGCCGCGCTTGAAACCCCGACGCTCACCGGAATCTTCACGGCTACCGCTGTCGGAATCACGTCTGAAACCGCGACGCTCACCGGAATCGCCACGGCCGCCGCTGTCGGAATCACGTCTGAAGCCGCCGCGCTCACCCGAGCCGCCACGGCCGCCGCGTTCCGCATCGCGGTCGAAACCACCGCGCTTGAAACCGCCTTCACCGGAATCACCTCGACGGAAGCCGCCGCCCTGACCAGAATCGCGGTTGTACCCACCGCGACCGCCGGAGTCCCCACGGCCACCACGGTCGGAGTCACGGCTGTACCCACCGCGCGCACCGGAATCACCACGGCCACCACGGTCGGAGTCACGGTTGTACTGACCACGTTCACCGGAATCGCCACGGCCGCCGCGCTCGGAGTCACGGTTGTGGCCACCGCGCGCGCTGGAATCGCCACGGCTTCCACGGTCGAAATCACGCTTGAAGCCGCCGCGCTCACCCGAGCCGCCGCGACCGCCGCGCTCGGAATCCCGGTCGAAGCCGCCGCGCTTGTAGCCGCCGGTTTCACCCGAATCACGGCGGAAACCACCGCGATCACTCGACTGTCCTCGGCTGTCGCGGTCACCGCCGCGCTTGAAGCCACCGCCCTCGCCACGGCCGCCACGGTCGCTGTCACCGCGCTCGGAGTAGCGGCCGCCGCCCGGCCGGTCGTCGTCGCGGCGCTGATAACCGCCGCGCTCACCGTCGCCGCGTCGGAAGCCCTTGCGCTCGTCGTCTCCGCGTTCGGAACCGCGGGAGCCGGAATCACCTCGACGGAACCCGCCCTGACCGGAGTCGCGGTTGTGGCCGCCGCGCTCACCGGAACCGCCGCGGTTGTAGCCGCCACGCTCGCCGGAGTCTCCACCACGGCGATCACCGGAATCGTCGCCGCGTCGGAAGCCGCCGCGGGAACCGGAGTTCGAGCCGCCCGAGTTTGCTCCGTAGCCGCTGCGGCCGGTCTCACCGCCTCGACGGAAGCCGCCACGATCCTCGGAACCACGTGAGCCGGAACGACCGCCCGAGCGATCCCGTCCCTCGTCGGCTCCGCTGCCGCGCGACGGACGATCGGACCCCTCGCCGCGCCGGAAAGACTTCCGACCGTCGTTGTGCTCCGACACCGTGATCCCTTTCTTGTATTTTTCGTAGCCGGGCGCGCCCGGCGTGAACAGACTCCATGAATTCAATCACGCGCGAACGACGGGTACGGACGCGGCAGCGTGATGCGGGCCGAGAAGTGCCCAAACGCCGATAGGGGACCCAGATATCTGGGTCCCCTACGGTCAATGATGTTCCGGCGGTGTCCTACTCTCCCACACCCTGTCGAGTGCAGTACCATCGGCGCTGGCAGGCTTAGCTTCCGGGTTCGGAATGGGACCGGGCGTTTCCCTACCGCTATAGCCGCCGTAACA